>NZ_NXNI01000001.1 GCF_002494345.1 Natrinema ejinorense | reverse complement strand
ACGCTGACAGTGGACGGCGGGCGGCAAAAACGGTCCCCTCGAGGACCGACGAGAAAAAGGGTATCCTCGACGACGGGACGGCGATATCGTCCGACACTGTCTGGCGGCTACGTTATTGGCGGATATGTTATGATAAATCGTCGAACGATCCGTTCCAGAGGCGCTCCCGAACGGGATGGCTGGTTGGAAAACCCTAATAAACTGGTAACCGCGGAATTTTTCAATCGGAATCCCGTAGGTTACACCGTATGGGATTCGGGAGCTACGACGAATCCGAGCAACAGGAAGTCGACGCTGATTTTGACGACGACGACGCGGTTCAGTCGGGAGAGAACAGCCACAACGGAACCATCGAGTTCGAAAACGGTGCGTCCAGCGACGAACTGCTCGATCGGCTCAAGGAGATCAAAGACGAGAACGACTAGCGGATGAAAAACGGGGTGCGGGCGCTGGGCGTCGCCGAATCGTATCGGGGCGATGCCGATCGTGGCCGGCAGAGCACGCTGGCCGGGGCCATCGTTCGCGCCGACCGCGTCTGCGACGGCCTCGCGTACGGTTCCTGTCGCGTCGGTGGGACCGACGGAACCGACGCCGTCATCGATCTGATCGACGGACTCGACCGTCCGGACGCCCGGTACGTCCTGCTCGGCGCCGTCGCCCCCGCGTGGTACAACCTCCTCGCGCTTTCGCGCATTCGAGCGGCAATCGAGCGGCCCGTCATCGCCGTCACCTTCGAGGCCAGCGACGGCCTCGAGGCCGGCCTCCGGGACGCGTTTTCCGGCCCCGAACTCGAGGCACGGCTCGCGACCTACCGAGCGCTGCCCGACCGGCGCGAACTGTCGGTCGGCGACGAGACCGTCTACGTCAGGCAGGTCGGCCTCGAGGCCGCCGAAGCCGACGACGTCGTCCGGGCGTTCACGCCCGACGGCGGCCGTCCGGAGCCGATCCGGGTCGCGAAGATGGCGGCTCGAGCGGCCGATTCGTACGCCCGTTCGTTCGAGTGAACCGGCGCGAGAGCGATCCGTGTCGCGAACCCGACCGCGAAGCTCGACTACCGGAGGCCGGCCGTCGCGGCCGTAGTTGCTCGACCGATCGGATATAGACCTTACTGGATTCTATACCGGAGCATTACTGTATTCGTCGCGCCGGTCTCGATGGGAATTCGTCACGTCGGTCTCGATGGGAATTCGTCACGTCGGTCTCGATGGGAACCGGCCGGGAGATCACGACCGGCGGCTGCGTCCCGAAAGACGTAGGAGGCGACCGACTGAGCCACCTGTATGGGAGAGATGGAGGATCTCTGTGTCACGGAGTGTACGCGCTGTCCGGCGCTCGTCGACTCTCGAAGCCGGATCGTCAACGGTGCCGGACCGGACGACGCCGACCTGTTGTTCGTCGGCGAAGGGCCCGGAGCCAACGAGGACGAGCAGGGCGAGCCGTTCGTCGGCCGCAGCGGCACCGTTCTGGACGACGGGCTCCGGGACGTCGGCCTCGAGCGCGGCGACATCCGCATCACCAACTGCGTGCGCTGTCGCCCTCCGGAGAACCGCGATCCGAACAAAGACGAACTCGCGAACTGTCGAGGCTACCTCGAGCGGGAGATCGCCCGCCTTGAGCCGGAAGTGATCGTGACGCTGGGCAAGGTTCCGAGCGAGCATCTCCTCGAGCGCTCGGTCGCAGTCACCAAAGAGGCGGGCAGCCTCGAAGAGGTACGAATCGACGGCACGCCGCGGCGACTCCTGATCTGTGTCCACCCGGCGGCGACGCTGTACGACCGCAGTCAGGAGGAGACGTTCGAGAACGCGCTCCAGCGGGCGGCCGAGCTCGCGGGTGTCGCGGACAGCGAGGGGGGCCAATCGCGGCTCGACGGCTTCTGAGCGCGCCTCTCGAGTTCGATCCGGCTCTCGATGGAGGGCGTACCGGCAAAACTGTTATTTTCACACAGGCGGTCATTTCGGGTATGTCCCCCGCTTCGGACTCCCCTCCGGCCTCGAATCCGTCGTGGCGGTACGGCGTCTACCTGTTCCCGATTCCGCCGCTGTTGTTGGTCGTCACGTACGCGACGGTGAGCCTGTTTACCGTGGCAGCGCAGGCCGAATCCCCGCTGCTAGCGATCGGAGCGTTCGCCGCGACGGTCCTCACCGGCTGGGTCGCGTACCTGATCGCGGCGGTGGTAGCGGTGGCGCTGGCCATGGACGCGCTCGCGCTCCGCGATCATCCGGCGTGGAATCCGAATCCGTGGCTCGCGGCCGTACTCGGCGTCGTTCACTTCGGCGGCGCGTTTCTGGCGGTTCCGTATCTCGCCTCGGTGCCGGGAATCAGCTACTACGTGTATCGCCGTCGGCAGTCCGTCGACGGCGATGGCAACGGCGGTCACGACGGCGAACGCGGATCGATCGACCCCTCGAGTGGCGAGTACTCGACGTGAGAGTAATAGGCGGTTGCCCGAATGGTAATTCACTTCAACGCGGCTCACCGAGTACGCGTATGAGCACCGTTTCGTCTCCACAGGAGGAAGCTCTCGCCTCCGTCGTCATCGTCGACTACGGACTCGGGAACCTCCGCAGCGTCACCCGCGGCCTCGAGCGTGCGGGTGCCGACGTCGAGATCACCGACGATCCTGCTTCGTTCGCCGCGGCCGACGGCGTGGTCCTGCCGGGCGTCGGCGCGTTTCGGGAAGGCGTCGAGAACGCCGATCCGCTCCGCGAGGACCTCCTCGCGGTCGCCGACAGCGGCACACCCCTCTTTGGCATCTGTCTGGGTATGCAGATGCTGCTGACGACCAGCGAGGAAGGGGAAACCGACGGCGAGTCCGCCGTTCAGGGGCTGGATCTGATCCCCGGAACCAACGTCCGGTTCGCCGAGGGGCAGAAGGTGCCACACATGGGCTGGAACGAACTCGAGGTCCAGCGCGAGCACCCGCTCGTAGAGGGTGTCGACGGAAACTACGCCTACTTCGTCCACTCCTACTACGCCGCCCCAGACGACGAGGCCGCAACGGTCGCGACGACCGACTACGGACGCGAGTTCCCGTCGATCGTGGCCAACGACGAGGGGACCGTCTTCGGCACGCAGTTCCACCCCGAAAAGAGCGGCGAGACCGGGTTGCAAATCCTCCGGAACTTCGTCGAGATCTGCGCCGAGGAGTAGTCGGGGCTCGAGAACACGGGTTTCGAGCGTCTGGGTTTTGATTCGAACGCCTTGGTTTCGATATCGCCTCGAGGCGCTGTTCTCTGGTCCGGCGAACCGATCACGTCTGCGGACTCGGTCTCGTCCACAGAACCGAGCCCGTCCACACAGCGTCAGCGACGATTCGAGACGACTCCCTGGAGACACGGGTCCGGAAGACGACCTCGTGGAGACACACCCCTCGGTGCCGCTGTATGCAGCCGGCAGATGGCTTGTCCATCGGTGAATCGCCGGAATCGTCGATCGCAGCTTCTGAAATGTTGCCGGTCACGATAGTGGCGCCAAACGGAAACACCACTCCTATATACCCGTTCTGCGTTACCGTCCATTGATAGTATTGGACGGATCGTCCGGATGGTATTGGACGCCTTTCCCCGCTCGAGAAGAACGACGCGTTTAGCTCTCGGGTGTGCTATGCGTCTGGCTTTCGGGTGTCCTGTGGTCCGTCTTAGCGCTGATTCGGTCCGTTCGGGTGCTGCCTCCATCCCGGACTATCGATCGGGCCGCGCCGTCAGAGCCCATCCCGTCAGAGCCCATCGATTGGGCCGCGCGCCTCCCTCTCGAGCACCGCTTCGAGTCGACACACGATCGGGTCGTTACAGCGGCACTGTGGGGTGTGTGTCCCCACATACAGCGGCACCGAGGGGTGGAAACCGGCCGGCACACGGTCGATAGAAACGCTTTTTATTCGATACAGCGGAACTACGGTATCGTCCCGCAGCCCGAACTCGACTCCCGCCGGCCGGAACGGGCAGCTACCCCACGGATCCCGCCGGACAGGTGGCGTCCGTCCTTCGTGCGACCGACCACCATACAGCGGCACTCCGGGGTCCGACGAGCGAAATACGGAATCGAGGCGACTATACAGCGGCACTGCGGAGTGCAGTTCCGTCTATACAGCGGCACTCCGGGGTTTCCGGGGGACGCCGTGAATCCCGGCGCGCCTGCGCCGCCCCGACGAGTGACGATGGGCGACCGGGACGCCTATACAGCGGAACCGAGGGGTGGATTTTCACCTATACAGCGGCACTCCGGGGTGTTTTTCGCCCATCTCAGGAACGCAAGCGGACGAGCTCCGTGTATACAGCGGCACTCCGGTTCGGAACGGTTAAGTAGTCGTCGCGACTTGTCCTCGCTATCCGAATGTCGGATTCGATGGATTACTTCGGCAGCGAGAACGAGATCTTTCGGAACAAGGAGTTGCTGCAGGTTTCACACCTTCCGGACGGCGATCGGATTATCGGCCGCGAGGCCGAACTGACGAATCTCGCGAACGCGATCAAACCCGCGACGCGGGGGAACACGCCGAACAACGTTCTCGTCTACGGGAAGACGGGAACCGGAAAATCGCTGTGTTCGAAGTTCATCACGAATCAGGCCATCGAACGGGCGAAGGGCAACGAGGTCTCGATCGGCGTCGCCTACATCGACTGCCTGCAGGAATCGACCGAAACGCAGGCCGTCCAGTCGGCCGGGCACCAACTCAACGAGCAGTCCGAGACGGACGTCTCGATCCCCCACTCGGGGCTGAGCACGGCCGAATACTACCGCCGACTGTGGCACATCGTCGACACCCGTCACGACGTCGCGCTGATCATCCTCGACGAAGTCGACAAGATCGAGGACGACGACATCCTGATGCAGCTCTCGCGGGCCGTCGAATCCGGCAAACTCACCGAGAGTACGGTCGGCGTCATCGGTATCTCGAACAAGGTCCGCTACAAGGACTCGCTGGACGAGCGAATCAAATCGAGCCTCTGTGAGCGGGAGTACGTCTTCTCGCCGTACGACGCGACCCAGATCCGGGAGATCCTGCGCTCGCGGTCGGACGCGTTCCACGAGGGCGTCCTCGAGGACGGCGTCGTCCCACGCGTGGCCGCACTCGCGGCCCGCGAACACGGCGACGCGCGGAAGGCGATCGACATCCTCCGATTCGCCGGCGAGATCGCCGAGGAGAACGACCTCGAGACGGTCACCGAGTCCTGCGTCGACCAGGCCCACGAGCGCGAGGAAACCAGCCGATTGGCCGAACTGATCTCCAAGAGTCCCAGTCACGCGAAACTCGTCCTCGAGGCGATGGCGCTGTCGACCCAACAGAAGAAAGGCGACGACGCGCCGGTAACGACCAACGAGGCCTACGACCTCTACAAACGGCTCTGTGACCGTGATGGCTCCGAACACCTGAAACTGCGCCGGGTTCGGGACATTCTCTCGGAACTCGAGTTCCTCTCGATCATCGAACAGGAGCGCAAGTGGGCCGGCAAGGGGAAGGGCAACTACATGGAAAACCGGCTGATCGACGAGCCGGAGGTCATCATCGCTGCCTGTAACGAGTCCGAGTAGCGGCGCTCGATCCGAACAGCGTAACGCCAGTCATCGAGTTCGCGGGCGACGAGCGAAACCGGATTACAGCAGTTCGCGGACCTCGGAGTACCACATGTCGTGGTAGTCGACGTGACCCACCCGACGAGCGATCGCGACGGCAAGCGAGTGCCAGCAGCGCTCGGTCGGATCGTCGGCGTCGAGGTTGTACTCGCTGTCCTTGCAGGTACAGCCGCCGTCTTCGACGATGTACTCGTCGTCGTACCCGACGACGATCGTGAAATCCCGATAGGATTTCACGCGGTTTTCGCCGACCGCTTCGATGGCCCGAACCCCGCGGTCACCGTGAATCTCGGAAATGTCGCCGACGATCTCGGGCGTGAGTTCGCCGGCTTCCTCGAGAGCCGCTTGCCATCGCTCGACGGGGTTGGCCTCCGACACGTCCGTGACTGTGCGCCGAACTGTAAAATCGGTTTGGTTGTGTTCTGCTCGAGCGTCGTGCTGCTAGGTCGGTCGGGTGACGTGACGGAACGATCGAAATCCGCGGTACCTGATCGCTGGCGGAACGCGAAAATAGATCCGATACCGAGTAGCGCTGATGAGCCACTGCCACCGGGTCAGGTCCCCGCTCAGGGGGAGAGGTACAATCGGGGCGATCGGGGCGCTTTACGTTCTGCTCGCGCTCGGATGGGCGTTCGAACGGCTGACCGCAGGCAGTCCCGTTTCGAGCGTCGCCCTCGTCGCGAGTTTCATCGGCGTTCCCGGCTTGGTGCTCCTGTACGGCAGCTATCGATTGCCCCGGGCGGACGTTCTTCCCGAGTTCTATCCGACGATCGTCCACTGGTGTCTCGGCGGACTCGGGGTGTTGCTCGGCGTGCTCGCCCTCTACCAACTCGAGCCCGCGGAGAGCGTGACCGATCCGTTTCGAGCGGCGCTCGTTCTCTCGGCGTTCGGGAGCGTCGCGGGCTTTGGCGTCGGGATCAGCGACGCGTTCGCCAAAACGCGAGCCCGCGAACTCGACCGACGTAATCGAGAGCTACAGCGAATTAGACGGCAACTCGAGGACGCCAACGGCGAGCTCGCGTCCTCGAACGAACGCCTCGAGCAGTTCGCCTACGCGGCCTCCCACGACTTACAGGAGCCCCTTCGAATGGTGACGAGCTACCTCACGCTGATCGAGAATCGGTACGGGAACGACCTCGATAGGGACGGCCGGGAGTTCATCGGCTACGCCGTCGACGGCGCCCAGCGCATGCGCGAGATGATCGACGCGCTCCTCGAGTACTCCCGCGTCGGGACGCAGGGCGATTCGTTCGAACCGGTCGACCTCGAGACCGTCTTTGCGGCCGTCAGGAAGGATCTCGAAGTGCCACTCGCCGAAAGCGACGCGACGCTGGAGACGGCGGCGTTACCCCGCGTCGAGGGCGACGAGAATCAACTCCGACAGCTGTTTCAAAACCTGGTGAGCAACGCGATCGAGTACAGCGGCGACGACCCCCCACACGTTCACGTCACCGCCGAGCGAAACGGGTCGAACTGGACGGTGTCCGTCGCCGACGAAGGGATCGGCATCGATCCCGACGACCAGGATCGAGTCTTCGAGGTGTTTCAGCGACTCCACAGCCGCGAGGAGCACGACGGGACCGGGATCGGCCTCGCGCTGTGTAAACGGATCGCCGAGCGCCACGGCGGCCAGATCCGGGTCGAGTCCGTGCCGGGCGACGGCTCGACGTTCTCGGTGACGCTGCCGGCGGTCAGTGCCCGCGTCGAGTGAGCCCCACACGGTCGTCGTCGACGTCGCCCGTCGGGCACCCGTCCGAGACCACACGGTTTTTCGCCCGCTACCGACGAGAGGGCGTATGCGCGTCACCGAGGGCGGGGTCGAACTCGAGGTCCCCGGCGAACAGACGGAGGGGATCGAGGAGTCGGTCTTCTACAACCCGCGACAGGAGCTGAATCGGGATCTGACGATCGCGACGCTGCGGGCCTATCGCGAGCGCGAGGAGCGGGCCACATCGTATCTGGACGCGATGACTGCAAGCGGCGTCCGCGGCGTTCGGGCCGCCGCCGACGGCTGGGACGTCACCTGCTGTGACGTCGACGAGGAAGCGGTCGAACTCGCACGATCGAACCTCGCGCGAAACGACTGCGAGGCGACGGTCGAGCACCGCAACGTCAGCGCCCTCATGCACGACGAGCCCTTCGACGTGATCGATCTCGACCCCTACGGGACGCCGATGCCGTT
Source organism: Natrinema ejinorense (assembly GCF_002494345.1). GTDB lineage: Archaea > Halobacteriota > Halobacteria > Halobacteriales > Natrialbaceae > Natrinema > Natrinema longum. Next base: position 3,980,589 of record NZ_NXNI01000001.1, on the reverse strand, counting down.
CGCCGACGCCGCATTCGCGAACTGTCGCGACCTCGTCTGTGTGACCGCGACGGACACCGCACCCATGTGTGGGGCACACTTCAACAGCGGCGTTCGCTCGTATTCCGCGATCCCCCAGAATACCGACTACCACGCCGAGATGGGCGTTCGGATCCTCGTCTCTGCGCTCGCCCGAAGCGCCGCTCGCTTCGACGTCGGCGTCGAACCGATCCTGACCCACGCGACCAGCCACTACGTTCGGACCTACCTCGAACTGACCAACAAGCCCACGTCGGCCGACGCCGCGATCGACGAGCTAGGCTATCTCTACCACTGCGAAGACTGTCTCTACCGCGAGGCCGATTCCGGGCTGATCGCCGATCCGCTCGAGACGTGCCCCCACTGCGACGGCAATCGGATGCTCACCGCCGGCCCCGTGTGGCTCGGGCCCGTCCAGGACCCGGCGTTCGTCGGCGCTGTCCGGGACGAAATCCCCTATACGTTCGACACCGCACCGGAGGCACGGGAACTCTGTGACACGCTCGCGGCGGAACTCGACGAGCCGACCCACTACGACCAGCACAAGCTCTGTCGCAACTGGGGGCTGCCCGCGAACGCGATGGACGAGTTCCTGGCCGATCTCCGCGAGGCGGGGCACGCGGCCTCGCGAGCCCACTACGGCGGGACGACGTTCAAGACGGACGCGAGCGTCGGCGAGATCCGCGCGGCGACTGCGTCGAATCTCGGCTAATCGAGTTACTCGACGTCGGCGTAGAGGCGGACGAGCCCGCACTCGGGGCAGCAGACGCCCTGCAGTTTCGTCGTGTTTTTCAGGCCGATCTTCCCCAGCAGCCCGTCGCGTTTCCCGGTCGCGATGGACAGGCTCATGCCCTCGGTGTCGCGAACGGGGACCGATTCCATCGTCACGCCACAGTCCGGACAGCGTCGCTGGTCCATACGAACCCATCGACGGAATGTTGGAAAAGGATACTGTCCCGGAGCGGAACGGCCACGAACGGACCGAACTGCGGCCGTCGATCGATACTGACCGGATCAACGGCTCGGCGATCGAAACCGACGGATACAGCGCTGGGGTGGGGTCCGGGTCGGTGCGACCCGCGGCCGTCACAGCGTAAGCGTTCGTTGTGGTTCCATCCGACGGGATTAGATATACCGGCCGGCGTGGAAGGGTCGCCCGTGATCGATCACAGACGGGGACTCGAGCTGACCGGAGCAGCGCTTCGGCTCGCGCGGACCGAACAGCTGACGCTGCTTGCGGCCGGCGTCGCGTTCTACGGGTTCATCTCGCTCGTACCACTCATGTTGCTCGCGCTGGGAATCGCCGCGTCGATCGGCGGGGAGGCGCTCGCAGCGCGGCTCACGGCAGCAGCCAGCGACATCCTGACGCCGACGGCCCAGGAGCTACTCGCCGAGACGCTCGTCGACGATACCGGTCGGCAGGGAGCGACCATCGCCGGCATCCTCGGGCTGTTGTGGGGGTCGAGCCGCGTCCTTCGGGGCCTCGATCGAGCCTTCTCGCAAGTGTACGGCACTGCGGGGGAGAAGTCGCTCCTCGATACCGTCTGGGATGCGACGATCGTCTCCATCGGCATCACGCTGGGACTCGTCGTCGTCGGTGTCCTCGAGCTCGTGCTCCGGTTCGTTCCCGGATTCGGCGTGTTGGTCGTCGGCCAACTGTTCGTCGTTCTCGGCCTGGTCGCGACGTTCCTGCCGCTGTACGTCGTCTTTCCCGACGCGAACGTCGGGCTTCGCGAGGCAGCTCCCGGAACGATCGTCGCCGCCGTCGGCTGGTACGCGCTGGGTCAGGGGTTCTCGCTGTATACCAGCCTGGCAACAAGCTACGCGATCTACGGTGCGCTCGGTGCCGTGTTCCTCGTCCTGGTCTGGCTGTACGTCGGTTCGATCATCCTGGTCTTCGGCGCAATCCTCAACGCCGTCCTCGTCGACCGTGAAGTGGATCGGCAGCTACAAAGTCCCGGACACCGACAGATTTCCACAGAAGCGATGACCGACGACGCTACGGGTGCCGACGAGGGAGCCACGGAGGACCGCGCGAGCGACGCTGGGGAGAGACGGCGGGCCAGCGCCCGGACCCGGGATCGCGCCGGCGACGCGGAAGTCCTCCGCGAGGAGATCGAGCGGCTGCGCGACCGCGTGGACGCCTTCGAAGACGACGTCGAGGACAGGACCGTTCGAAAAGAGTCCCTCGAGGGCGAGCTCAAACGCTACGTCCGACGACGGGTTCGGCGCGGCCACGCACAGGACTGGGGCCCATACCTCGTCTTGCTGTACGGAACGGCGATGTCGATCGCCGCGTTCTACTTCCTCGAGGGTCCCTGGGCGATCCTCTCGATGCTGGTCGTCTGGACCTCGACGCTCGGCGTCTACGTGCTGATGGTCCTGTTTGGATTCGGCATCTCCCTGCTCGGAATCCCCGGCCGCCTCCGGAACCTGATCGGCGACCGACGCTCCTGAGGAGGCGTCTGGCCCCCGCCCCACTCGACCATTCCGCCCGCCTCTCGTTCCCGTTCTCGGCTCCCGCTCGGAATCACTCCTCGGTGACCCCGTTCGTTGCTCCCGGACCGGCGATCCCCGCCGTACTCGAGTCGTCCTCCCGTCGTCTCGCGTGTGCATCGCCCTGCTGTCGTCTTACGTGTTCGTCGCCCTACTGTCGTGTGGGAACGGTTTGGTGGACGAACCGTCGTACTCGGTCCGTGTACGTCGCCGGTCGATGGAGATTACAAATGTGACCGACGCCGGCGAGGACCTCGACGCGACCGTCCTGTGCGACAGCGGCGTGAGCCGCTTCCCCGCGGCGCATGAATTTGTCGTTCTCGCCGTTGAGGATCAGCGTCGAGCCGGGATAGGTCGAGAGCTTCGCCCGAAAATCCTCGCCGGCGATGTCGGGTCCCGCGTCGCCGAACTGTTTCGGATAGAAGCCGGCCTCGATGATCTCCCGTTCGACGTCCGGCGGCAGGTCACGTTTCCGAACCCAGCGCGTTGCCAGTTTCTCGATCGCGCGTTTCCCGAAATCGGGTTTCGTCAGCAACCGCGCGACGCCACCGGTGAGCCGCGTTCCGAGTTCCATCGTCCCCGTCGGATTCACGCTACTCCCCGACAACACCAGCCCGTCAACCTGATCGGGGTGGCGGTAGGCGTACTCCGTCGCCACGTAGCCACCCAGCGAGAGCCCGACGAACACCGCCGATCCGTCGGTCCGTCTCGCGACGGTATCCTCGAGAACGTCGACCGCGGGCTCCATCCGAAACGGCTTGCCGGCGCGGGTGCCGTGTCCCGGCAAATCGGGGGCGACGGTGTGATACTCGTCGGAGAACTCGCGCTGTTGGGGGAGCCACATCTTCCGCGTGAATATCGCGCCGTGGACGAACACGATCGACTGTGCGTCGGACGGACCGGCGACGTCGACGCCGCTCTCACCTGTCGCAGTCATAGTCACAGGCAAGTACCACGAGGGCGGCCTTATACCGCCCGCCGACACACGACGACGCACAGCGCACGGAGTTCCCGATGGGGGCCCCGTCGATAGCAGCATCGACGATGATCGCCTCGCGAGCGGAACGCGGACGGCTTCGGACGGGGGCCGAGACGATCTTCACGAATCGCCTGCCAGGGGTTCAGCCGTCGCGCTCGAGCTGGTCGCCACCGAACTCGTCGTCGCTGCCGATGCGGGAGGCCTGCGGGCCGTCCTGATCCTGGTACTTCGAGCCCCGATCGCTGCCGTAGGGCCGCTCCGCCGGCGTCTTGAGCTCGGTAAACGTGAGCTGGGAGATACGCATACCGGGCGTGAGCGCGACCGGGGCGGAGCCGAGGTTCGATAGCTCGAGGGTGATCTGTCCCCGATAGCCGGGGTCGCACAGTCCTGCGGTCGCATGCACGACCACGGCGAGCCGCCCCAGCGACGAACGGCCCTCGACGTGGGCGATCAGATCCGCCGGGATTTCGACGCGCTCGTAGGTCGTGCCAAGCACGAAGTCACCGGGATGGAGAATGAAGTCGTCCCCCTCGTCGACGACGGTTTCGGTGATGTACTCGTCGATCTCCTGCTCCGAATCGGGATGAATACAGGAGATATTCGTCCGCTGAAACTCGAGGAACTCCCGACCTAACCGGAGGTCGACGCTCGCGGGCTGGATCTGTAGTTCCGGGTCGTCGAGAGGGTCGACGACGAGGTCGCCGGCCTCGAGACGCTCGAGGATATCCGCATCGGAGAGGATCATACCGAGTAGGAGCGAGCCACGGGACCCTAAATTCCTCGGTCCGCCGTCGATCGTCCCGAGCCGGACGGACTGGCCCACGACGCCGAAATTACCATAACAAATCCGAACATTCAGCTCGATCGGCCTAATCGGTTATACCACTGTTTCACGAAAGCAATCCCATGGACGGGACGCAGACCCGATTCAACGGCGACACGAGGGTTCTGCACCAGCGAGCGGTCCGAATTCCGCTTCCCGATATGGACGCCGAGCGGGTGTTCCACGAGAACATGATGACCGTGGCGGCCGCTCGAGAGCGGAAGGCCGAACACCTCGCTGACCCCACAGTGTCGGTTCTGGACGCCTACGAAGCCGAGCTCGATCGGATCGCCGAGACCTTCGAGCGGCGTCTTCGACGGATCGCGGGCAACGACTACGAAGAGGCTGCGATGGCGTACAACCGGGGAGAGCGTGACGATCGGATCGGTGCGCTCGCCGCGTACTACTTCGAGGGGGCGTGGCGGGCCCAACAGCGGGCCACTATTACGGACATGCTGTTCGCTCCGCTCATCCTGCGCTATCCCGACAGTTTCACCATGAACATCCGGTTTGCCAGCGGCTACACGACGAGGAAGTCCGTCCAATACGAGTCGCCGGCACACTCGTCCGACGAACTGGACGAGGAGTACGCCGAGACCTACTACGAGGAGAGTCTGTACTCACAGCAACAGGCGGCAGACTACATCCGAGAGACCGCGGAGATCATCCGCGAGGAGTTCCCCGATCCCGAGGAAACAGCGTTCGAAGACCGCAAATACGGCGGCGTTGTCTCGGCCAGCGGCCGGCGCGGGTCGGTGTTCTCTGCGATGCTCGAGCGCGTCGAACCCGACCCCGATCGGTTTTCGGAACCGGTCGACGAGCCGACCCTCGTCGATGCGGGCCCGGAAGCGGACCGAACGGAACGAGCGCTCCTCCGCGATAGCGAAATCGTCCACTGAACAGCGAACGGTATAACAGCCTGGCCCCGCTGGATCGACTCGAGAACCGATGACTCCCCGCGCGTTCAGGATCGCCTACGACGGGACGGAATACCACGGCTACCAGCGCCAGCCCGACGTCGCCACCGTCGAGGATGCGATCTTCGACGCGCTCCGCGCACTCGACGTCCTCGACCCTGCCGCCGACAAACCAACCGGCTACGCCGCCGCCGGCCGCACCGACGCCGGCGTCTCCGCGCTCGCACAGACGATCGCACTCGAGGCACCCGACTGGCTCGCGCCGCGGGCGTTGAACGCCGACCTCCCGGCCGACATCCGGGCGTGGGCGGCCGCCGACGTGCCGGCGGAGTTCCACGCGACCCACCACGCGAGCCACAGGGAGTACACGTACCATCTGTACGCGCCGCCCGCTGGTGAGGGTGTGTCCGCTTCGGACCGCGAGCCGGTCGACCCCGCCGTCGACGACGACCGTTTCCACGCGGCCTGTGAGGCGCTTTCCGGGAGCCACGACGTTCACAATCTGACGCCCGACGACCACAACACCGAGCGGTCGCTGACCCTCGCGGCGAACCGGGACGGCGACTACCTCCTCGTCACCGTCAGCGCGGGCGGCTTCGCTCGAGAACTCGTTCGGCGACTCGTCTCGCTGGCTCGTGAGATCGGGACCGGCGAGTCGACGCTGGCGAAGGTCGACCGCGTCCTCGAGCCCGATCCATTGCCCGGCCACGAAGGGATCGCACCCGCCCCGCCGGAGCCGCTCGTCCTGACCGACGTGGCCTACCCCGAACTCGCGTTCGAGATCGACGACGCCGCGGCCGCGAGCGCTCGAGCGGTGTTCGATCGCTGCCGGATCGATCGCCAAACGGGAGCGCGGGTCGCCCGAGAGGTGGCCGACGGGATGCGCTGACAGCGGGACGACTCGGCTCGAGGCAGCCACCGTGCCCGCAGTCTGCCATCCGTGTAGGAGCGTTTTTTACGGCCACGGACACACGTCGGCGCATGGAACTGTCCCCCGAGGAGTACGGTGCCTACTGGCGCGCGTCGATCCGTGTCGCTGCGGGCGTGCTCGTGATCTTCTTCGGACTCCGTCTCACGTCGCCGCTGCGAACCCATCCCGAGGTCGGTGCATCCGCCCTGGGCGTCGTCCTGTTCGTCTTGCTAGTCCTCGTCGGAACGTTCCTCGCCACGCTCGGCTTCGCCCGCGTCGTTCGGACGGCGGTCGACGCCGAAAGCTAAGTAGTCACCGAAACGATTTACACACCGATCGCAACGCCGTCGGACGATCAAGTGTGCAATGACGTTCAGTGAGTACTATCGGCCTCGAGTACCCCTGGCCGTGAAATCGGTCGCATCGTTTCCGTTTCGGAACCGATCCATCGAGAACAGTTCGTAGACCGAACGATCTCGTTATCGAACCGGTTCGAGGGCGTTCGTTGCCCGCTCGCATTCGAGCCGTCCCCGGTCGTCGCAAGCACGCCGTCACGCCGGCGTGTGGCTCAGTCGTCGCCGGAGCCGACGGGCGCGGCGTCAGCGGACTCCGCGCCAGATTCCGAATCGGTCGACGGGGCGTCGAACAGCGGGCTCCCCGCACCGGGGACGAACGTGTTGAGCGCCAGCGCCGACAGCGCGGTCACGATGACCGACTGTCCGAAGAACAGTTCCGCGCCACTCGGGAGTCCCGCGAGGGCTTCGGGCGTCGTCGCGACGCCGAGCCCGAGGCCGAGCGAGACGGCGACGATGACCGTGTTCCGACGATCGAGATCCACGTGCGTGACGATCAGTCGGAACCCGCTCGCGGCGACCATCCCGGCCATCAGCAGGACAGCGCCGCCGAAGACCGCGCTGGGGATCGTCGTGACGGCGGCGCCGACCTTCGGGCTCAGCCCGAGGACGGCGAGGAAGACGCCGCCGATGCCGACGACGTGACGGCTCATCACGCCGGTGAAGTTGACGATGCCGACGTTCTGAGAGAAGGAGGTGATCGGGAACGCGCCGAAGACGGCACCGATCGAACTCAGCAGCCCGTCGTTGAACAGCCCGCCGCGGAACTCCTCGTTCGTCGGATTGCGTCCCTCGGCGGCCGTGACGCCGGACATGTCGCCGACGGTCTCCATCGAGGAGACGAGAAAGAGGACGGCGAAGGTGGCGATCGCGATCGGTTCGAACTCGAAGCCGAAGCGGGTGGGCGACGGCAGCGCGATCCAGGCGGCGTCGCCGACGGTCGAGAAGTCGACGAGTTCGAGACCGGTGGTGAACGTGAGGGCGATGGCGGCCGCGTACCCGACGCCGATCGCGACGAGCACGGACAGCAGTCGCGTGACGCCGCGCGTGAACATGTTGAGGCCGACGGCGATCGCCAGCACGACCGCGGCGAGTCCGATGTGGTGCAAGGCACCGAAGTCCGACGCGCCGACACCGCCGGCAGCGTAGTCCATCGCGACGGGCACGAGGTAGAGGCCAATGATGACGACGACGAGTCCGGTCACCAGCGGCGGGAAGAAGGGTTTGATGCGTTTGAACTGCCAGCCGATCAGTCCCTCGACGACGAATCCCGTCACGAGGATCGCGCCGAAGACGGCGGCCATCCCGTAGTCCGCGCCGATCGAGATCGACGCGCCCACGAACGTGAAACTCGAGCCCATGACGATCGGCAGGCGCGCGCCGACGGGCCCGACGGTGTACGCCTGTACCATCGTCGCCAGCCCCGAGAACAGCAGGACCATTTGGACGAGGTAGGCCGTGTCGCCGTCGAGACCGACGCTGGTCCCGACGGCATAGGCCACTGCCGTCGCCGGGACGATCATCACCGCGACGTGTTGTAGGCCGAGCAGAATCGATTTCGGTAACGGCGGTTTGTCGTCCAGACCGTACTCGAGTTCGATGCCGCCGTCCGGTTCCGTCGACATTGTATGGCCGCCAGGTTGCAGATGGGTGTACAAAAAGATTCGCAAACACGCTCAAATGGGCGAGTTAGGTGCCCCATATGTGCACATAGATGCATACCCTGTGCCGAATACACGGGAGCGTCTTGCCCCCGTCGAGCTACCGGCTCGAGACGGACCGTTGGCCGCCGCCGGTCCTCGGCACGTCTACCGATGCGCCGAGTGGACGGTCACCTCGCCGTCCTCGACCGTGATGTCGACGAGGCTCGTCGCCTCGTATTCCGTGTCGTCGAGCGCCGACTCGCCGACCTTGCGCAACACGACGACGATGTCGACGATTTCGGCTCCGATGCCGTCGAGCGCGTCACAGATCGCAGCCAACGTGCCGCCGGTCGAGAGCATGTCGTCGACGATCACGACCCGGTCCCCCGCTTCGACGTCGTTGATGTACATCTCCGACTCCGAGTACCCCGTCTCCTGATGCAGGGAGACCTCCCCCTCGAGCCCGTAGGCCCGCTTTCGAATAACGACCAGCGGAACGTCGGCCTGCAGGGAAAGCGCGGTCGCGAGGTGGATGCCCATCGCCTCCGGCGCGACGATCTTGTCCACGTCGAGGTCCGCGGTCCGCATCACCTCGACAACGACCTCCCGCAACAGGGCGGGATCGAGCTGTGGAACCCCGTTGCTGATCGGGTGGACGAGGTACTCGTATCCGTCCTTGTCGATGATCGGTGCGTCGTCTAACGACTCGAGGAGCCGGTTCATACTGGCGATTCGGGAAATCGGAGTGAAAAGCCGTTCGTTCTGCCGCTCGCCGGTCCCCGTCGCGAACCCGCGGCACGACCGGGAGGGTGAACCATCGTCTTTCCGGCCCCTGAAGGGGTCCGACACGCTTTACCGACACCGCTTCGAACGCGTGTCTATGAGTTCCGTACCCGAACGCTCGGAGGTCGACGAGCAGTATACGTGGGACCTCGAGAGCATCTATGCGACCGACGACGACTGGGAAGCCGCCTACGAGGCCGTCGCCGAGCGCATCGACGAACTCGAGGCCTACGAAGGAACCGTCACCGACGACGCCGAGTCCCTCCTCGAGACCCTCGAGTTGCGCGACGAGATCATGCGGGAGGTGTCGACGGTCGCCGCCTACGCCCGGATGCGTCGCGACGAGGACACGACGAACCAGGAGTACCAGGCGCTGACCGCCCGATCGCAGTCGCTGGCGGCCGACGCCCAATCCGCCGCCTCCTTTATCGAGCCCGAACTCCAGGAGCTGACCCTCGAGGAGTTCGACGCGATGGTCGACGAGGAGTCGGGCCTCGAGACCTACGACCACTACGTCGACGACGTGCTCCGGATGAAACCCCACACGCGCTCGGCCGAGGTCGAAGCGCTGCTGGCGGACCTGAGCGAGGTGACCGGCGCGACGGGTGAAGTGTACAACATGCTCTCGAACGCGGACATGGCGTTTCCCACCGTCGAGGATCCCGAGGGCGAGGCCGTCGAGATCACCCAGAGCAACTTCACCAACCTGCTCAAGCGCCCCGATCGGGACTTCCGACGGCGCGTCTACGAGGGCTACTTCGACGAGTGGGAATCGGTGCGCAACACCGTCGCGGCCAGCTACAAAAACAGCGTCAAAGCCGACGTCAAGACCGCTCGAGCGCGCAATTACGACACTGCACGCGAGGCCGCCCTCGACGGTCCCAACGTCCCCGTCGACGTCTACGATACGCTCGTCGAAACCGTCCACGACAACATCGACAAGCTCCACCACCACGCCGACCTCAAACAGCGGGCCCTGGAGGTCGAGGAGCTACGGATGTGGGACCTCTACATGCCCCTGACCGGCGATGAGGGGCCCGACCTCGAGTACGACCAGGCGACCGAGTACGTCGTCGACGCGCTGGCTCCGCTGGGCGAGGACTACCAGTCCCGCGTCGCCGAGGGACTGGACTCCCAGTGGATCGACGTCTACGAGAACGAGGGCAAACAGTCGGGGGCGTACTCCGGGGGCACCTACGATACCCAGCCGTTCATCCTCCTGAACTACCAGCAGGACATCTCCTCGATGTACACGCTGGCCCACGAACTCGGCCACTCGATGCACTCCGAACTCACGAAAGACGAACAGCCGTTCGTCTACTCGAGCTACGAGATCTTCGTCGCCGAGGTCGCCAGCACGGTCAACGAGGCGCTGTTGACCAACCACCTGCTGGAAACCGTCGACGATCCACAGTTCCGGAAACACGTCCTCAACGAATTCCTCGAGCGCGTGCGCTCGACGCTCTACCGTCAGACCCTCTTCGCGGAGTTCGAACACGAAGCCCACCGGCTCGAGGAGGACGGCGAGCCCCTCACTGCAGACCGCCTCGACGAGCTCTACCGCGGGCTCAAGGCGGACTACTACGAACCCGCCGCGATCGACGACCGCATCGCCCGCGAGTGGATGCGGATCCCGCACTTCTACCGGGCGTTCTACGTCTACCAGTACGCGACCGGCATTTCGGCGGCGCTCGCGATCGTCGACACCATCCTCGAGGACGGCCAGTCCGCCGCCGACGACTACCTCGAGTTCCTCCGCCGGGGCTCCCGGGAGTACCCGCTCGAACTGCTCCGGATCGCCGGCGTCGACATGAGCAGTTCGGAACCGATCGATCGCGCTCTCGAGACCTACGGCGACCGACTCGAGGAATTCGAGTCGCTGCTGGCCTGATCGTCCGTTCGAGCGCCCCGTACCGGCGATCCGTCCAAACGGGACGTGCAGCCGACAGTCTCGCGGCGCGTGATCGTGTCCGGGCGAAATCCCTCCGGGACCCAAAGGCACATTTACTGTCGGAATCCTATCGGGGTATATCAGGATGTCTCGAAGCCCGTCTATTCCAGACCGACCTCACCGCGATATCGACTCAGATCTCCCCGACGACGAGCGGCTCGAGGCGCTCCGCGGGCACTACGAGGACCTCGTCGACGTCAACGACCAGCTGTCCGAACAGCTCGACGACGCCGAGGACCGCCGCGAGCGCCTCCGGGAGAAGGTCGACCGCGTCGAACGCGAAAACGAGACGCTGAAGAGTTCGTCGCTGTACATCGCGACGGTCGAGGACGTCCTCGACGACCAGGTCATCGTCAAACAACACGGGAACAACCAGGAGGTGCTCACCGACGTCTCCTCGCGTATCGGCGACCGCATCGAACCCGGCGATCGGGTCGCGGTCAACGACTCCTTTGCGATCCAGACGATCCTCAACACCGAGACCGACGCACGCGCCCAGTCGATGGAGATCACCGCGAAGCCGGCGGTCACCTACGCCGACATCGGCGGCATCGACGAGCAGGTCCGGGAAGTCCGCGAAGCCGTCGAGCAGCCCCTCGCCGAGCCCGAACTGTTCGACGAGGTCGGGATCGACCCACCGAGCGGCGTCCTCCTCTACGGGCCGCCGGGGACGGGCAAGACGATGCTCGCCAAAGCCGTCGCCAACGAGACCGACGCCACCTTCATCAAGATGGCCGGCTCGGAACTCGTCCGCAAGTTCATCGGCGAGGGCTCGCGGCTCGTCCGCGACCTCTTCGAGATGGCTCGCGAGCGCCAGCCCGCCATCATCTTCATTGACGAGATCGACGCCATCGCTTCGCGGCGCACCGAATCCAAGACCTCCGGCGACGCCGAGGTCCAGCGAACCATGATGCAACTCCTGAGCGAAATGGACGGCTTCGAGGCCCGCGGCGAGGTCCGCATCATCGCCGCAACCAACCGCTTCGACATGCTCGACCGCGCGATCCTCCGGCCCGGCCGGTTCGACCGCCTCATCGAAGTCCCCGAACCCGACCGCGACGGCCGCGAACAGATCCTGCAGATCCACACCCGCACGATGAACGTCGCCGACGGCGTCGACTTCGCCGACCTCGCCGACGACACCGACGGCTACTCCGGGGCCGAAATCGAGAGCCTCGCCACCGAAGCCGGCATGTTCGCCATCCGCAACGACCGCAACGAAGTCTCCCATCAGGACTTCACCGAGGCCTTAGAGAAGATCGAGAAAGACGACTCGAGCGACGTGATCTCCTCGGCCGGTTACTTCTATCAGTAACGAAAGCCGGACCGAGTTTCCCGTCGAATCGAATTCTGCTCTGACTGTCGCCGTTCGCCTACTCCGTTTTCGAGACCGCGTGGACGGTGCCCTCGTTGTCGCCGACGTATACCGTGTCGTTGACGACCGCAGGTGACGATTGCATTCCACCCGCGGCATCCGCCTGCAACTTCTCGCGGTGCTCGCCCGTGTCGCGATCGATGGCGTGCAGTCCGTCATCGGACCCGAAGTAGACGCGATCGCCGGCGATGACCGGAGATGTCACGTACACGATCTGCTTGAGATCGTCCGCCCGCCACCGTTCTCGTCCCGAGTGCGGCTCGAACGCTCGAACCTCGCCCGTGTTCCACGTTCCGACGACCAGTAGGTCGTCGTCGACCGCCGGTGACGGGTACAGCATGCCCAGCTCGCCGGCTCCGCTGTTCCACTCTTCCGTCCCGGTTTCCCGATCGAGTGCGTGGACGATACCGCTCTGGGTGCCGACGTAGACGGTGCCGTCGCGAACGGTCGGGGCTGCGACGACGCCTCCGCTCGCATCGAACTGCCAGCGTTCCGTGCCGTCATCGGCATCCAGCGCGAGTACGCGGCTGTTCGTCGAACCGGCGTAGACGGTTCCGTCGACGATCGCCGGCGGCCCGAAGAGTTCGCTCCCGACGTCGACCGACCACTGCTCCCGCCCGGTCTCGGCCTCGAGTGCGATGAGCGCCGCCCCCTCGTCGTCGCTGCCGACGAAGACGGTTCCGTCGACACACGCGATCGAACGGGACCCGTGCGTGGTCGGGAACGTCCACTCCGTATCGCCCGTCTCTGCATCCAGCGCGAGTGCCGTCCGCTCGCCGCGTCCGTTCAGGTACACGCGCCCGCCGTCGACTGCCGGCGCTGCGAGATGGTCTCTCCCGCCGGTCGATCGCTTCCACAGCACTTCTCCGGTGTGTTCATCGAGGCAAGCGGTTTTCCCCGCGCCCCTATCGTGGACGTACACCCGTCCATCGACGACGATCGGCGTGGACCGTATCTCGCTGCCGATCTCGACCGACCAGCGCTGACCCGACGAGAGCGAAACTGGGTCGGACTGCGGACTCACACTCGTTCGTGCCAAGTCATATCCATCAGTGGGCCACTCGTCTGTCTGGACGAACGCCGGACCGGAGTCGTTCATTTCGGCGAGCGACGTGCATCCGGCCGTCAAAAGGGGGAGTGTTCCCGCTAGGTATGCTCTACGTTTCATTTCACTCAGTTATAAAAATTGGCGTGAATGGTTATAGTCTTAGTCGTTCCTCGTTGCGTCCATATTGGAATGTGCCTCTGCATCCCAGTCAAAATTGCTTGTAATATCTGACGATCCAGTGAACTTCTCATCTGCTTGAATATCTACTACAGATACCGACGTAAGTGGATCGTACGCCTGATGATCGTCTCCATCAAACACCATCTCGTAATGTCCACCTTGATCTAGATCTCGATTACAGTGTTGGATACCGTCTTTCACGTATACTGTACTCCCAAGGGAGACGCCAGCCCCGGACGGAAGCGTAGCTCCTACAGAAACGTCGTATCCTCGCTCACGTTTATACAATTCACCTAATGGATCGGCGTCACGGAAGATTATGTCGTAATCGTCCGTCTCAAATTTCATGCTCTGATCTTTCAGCCATGGATGATCTCCGACTCCGGAGTCTGGCTTCCACTGAAGATCCATGAGGACCATATAAATATAACTATCATTAATCTTCTCAGGAGCTCGGTATACTCGAAGTCCCGTCTCAACCTTTCCATCGTTCCGGATAGCGTTGGACAAGTCAATCTCACCTGTCATGGCGTCTACCCAGATCATTTCGGAATCCACATCATGATCTGGAGCAGTTGCTTGCACCGAGAACCCGGAGTTGTTACTTCTCTTTTCTCTGAATTCTGCTTTTGAGAGGTCGGAATCGGTCACCTTCATGTTGCCATGAATTGTCTCATCCTCTCCCTTCTCATCGCTTGAGTTCGACTCGGCCGCTACTGACGACCCAGAAACGACTGTTGTTCCAATAACTGTGCCAACGCTTCGTTTGATCAACGTTCTGCGATTGAAGCCTTTCATTCTTCATATAACAATGCCGTGGACATACATATAAATTCATCTTATAGAGTAAAATTAAAATAATGATATGGTCGTCCAAATATGCTGCAAAAACATCAAATATCATTGTGTTTGTCTGCTATAACCATAACGAATATCCTACAATTACAGATTACATTTGATATTTGGACATAAGATGGTGTAGATGATGGGGTAGGGGTGTGAATTACTGCATATTATACCGGAATAAAATTGGTATTCGATCCAAACAATACACAGGTCACGAGATCGCAACGCCTTACGCTGTTCGCCCCTAAAAACCAATATGAGCACGATTCGAGTCGTCTGGGGGTCGGCATCGGCTCCCACGGCGATGGCCTCCTACGATGCCGCGCTCGCGGAGGCCGGCATCGAGAACTACAACCTCGTCTCGGTTTCCTCGATGATCCCCGCTGAGACCCCCGTCGAAGCCGTCGGCACCGCGCCCGATCTCGGCCCCGCCGGCGAGCGCCTGACCGTCGTCGAGGCTCGAGCCACCACCGCCGGTCCCGGCCGCGTAAGCGCCGCGCTCGCGTGGACCCAGTCGGTCGACGACGGCCCGGGGCTGTTCTACGAAACCGCGGGCGAGATGGATCACGAGACCGTCGAACGCCGGGTCCGCGAGGGACTGGCCGCGGGACAGGACCTGCGCGAGTGGGAGTTTGGCGATTCGGCGGTCGCCGTCGAGAGCCAACAGGCCGAGTCGGGAGCACACACGACGGCGGTCGTACTCGCGGTCTACGGCGAGAGCGAGCCGATCCTCTCGGATTGACTGAAGGCGAACCCTTTTGAACCGGCGGCACATTGCTACGGGTACACACTTCTCATGAACGGAAATACGCCGTACGCAGGGCTACCGGGCGAGACTGGTGCTGGGCAGCGTGCAGCGGCGGACGTTCCGGACCTCTCGAGTACGCAGAAACGACTGCTCCACCGCGACGTCTCGCGGATCGCCGCCCGAACCCGCGAGTTCCTTCCCAGCGAGTACGTCGTCGACGCAGACGTCTCGAGCGGGATGACCGGGCCACAGGTCACCGTCGCGGTCCGCCCGCCGGTCGGCCACGCCGTCAGTGCCGGCTTTACGCCCGACCTGGAGGAGGCGGCCGCCGAAGAGGTCATCACCGCCGACGAACGCGACGAAGTCGCCCGCGGGCTGGCCGCCAGCGCCGCCCTGCAGGTGAAACAGGCCGTCAGCAACAACGTGCGGCCGACCGGGAAGTAATCAATACAGTAGCTGTTCGAGCTGGTGGCTCCGCCGTTCGAGATCGATCGCTGGCTCGACCGACGGATCGGCACTGAGCCGATCGAGGACGAGCAACGGATCCGTCCCGGCTCGTTCGACCGCCTCGAGCAGGGGTTCGATCGCGGCGCGGTTCGTCGCGAGCGACGAACACAGACCGACCGCGAGCGCAAGCGGGATCGCACGCTCGGGGGTAGTGGGGAAGGCGTCGCTGACGCGCAAAAAGTCGGGCTCGCGATCCACGGCTCCGTTTCCGGCCGCGTCGAGCGTCGCGTCCGGCGTTGGCTCGAGGCGCAGACAGCGCGGACAGAACGAAACGACAGCGGCCTCCGACGGCGCGTCAGCGCGGTACTCGTCCGGAACTGAAAACGAAACGACAGCCGTGCCGCAGTCGGGACAGGTCATCGGGATCGAGAACGCGGGTGAATATCGGATCGAGGGCGGGAAGGCGGTCGGTGCGCCTTACTGGTTCGCCGCGGGCGACTGCGCGGCCGTATCCGGCTGCACGTCTTCGAGTTCGTCCTGTTTTGCTTCCGCTTCTTCGGCGGCGGCCGCCTCGGCCTCTCGCTCTGCCTTCTCTTCGGCCTCTTTCTTCTCCTTGATCTTCTTCAGGCGGAACGTCTCCTCGCGCTCCTGTTCCTCGAGTTTCTGCTCGATGTACTCCTGGTTGTCGTAGAGCTCCGGCAGGAGCTTGAACTCGAGGGCGTTGACGCGTCGCTTGGTGGTCTCGATCTCGCGGAGCATCTTTTTCATCGCCGTCTCGACCTCGGCGGCGAGGATGATGCTCTCCAAGAGGTCCTCGTAGGCTTCGGCGGCCTCGTCGATGCGGGCGGAGGTGCCCATGATCCCGTAGCCGCGCTGATCGAGGCTCTTGGAGACCCGCGAGGACTCGATCTGTGGGACGACGACGCCCATGATGTTCTTGGACTCGGTGGTGATCTCGGGGTGTTCCTGCAGCGCCGCCGCGGCACCGCGAACCGCGACGTCACCTTCCATCGCGCGGGCCATGTTGATCTTCTTCTGGGCGTCCTCGTAGTCCTGTGCGAGGTCGCCACGGACGTCCTGTGCCTTGTCCAGGATGTCCATGAACTCCATGATCAGCCCGTCGCGTTTCTTCTCGAGGGTGCCGTGGCCCCGCTCGGAGAGCTCGATGCGATCCTCGATCGCCATCAAGTTCTTGCGGGTGGGCTTGACGTCGTTGGCCATCTTGTGGGGGGATAGCGGCCCCAGTCGGATAACTGTTTACAGTTTTCCGCGCACTGCTCGCGCTCAACGTGGGGAAATCGGCGTCGCGAGTCGCGCTCGGGGACGGGTTCCTACCCGAGAAACAGGTCGATCATGTCTCCCGACGACTGTCCCTTGTAGAGTTCCGAATAGCCGCAGTTCGTACAGCTCACGACGTGAAAACGGCGGTTTTGGATGTCGAACATCTTCGAGAGCCCGCCCCCGGTCGTCGCGATCTCGTCGATCTCCGTCTCCGTGTGGTCGCACTTCGGACAGCCGCGATCGTCGTCTCTCATAGTCGACGGTTTCGTGTCAGTTCACAAAATCTTTGTGCACGGCTCCACGAGTGAACGCCACGCCATGTCCGCCGCTCTCGGTATCCTCGTCGTCCTCGCGTCCCTGGCGGTTCCGCTCGTCCTCTGGCTGGCGATCAGTCGGGAAACGTCGGACCCGACGGTGGTCGACCGCGCGGAGGCGGAACGGATCGCGAAGGAGCGCGGCGGCCGCGATACGGCACGCTCGACTGACGGCACGGACCGTTCCGCCGCCGACGACCGCGACGGGTGGGGCGATCGACGGACGTAGCCCGGGCGTTCTCGCCGCGACCGTCGCTACGCGTCGACGCCGCTATCCCGACTCGAGGACGTGAACCCGATCCTCGTCGATCGAGAGCGCCAGGGAGTCGCCGGCTCGATAGTCGTCGATCCCATCGGCGCGTAGCGTCACGGTCGTCTCGTCCGGGAGCGTCGCCGAGAGGTGGGTCCGATCGCCGAGATAGGTCGCGTCGGCGACTTCGGCGTGGATCGGTCCCGACCCGACCTCGAACGCCTCGGGGCGGACCGCGACCGTCACGTCGCCGTCCGTTCGGGCTGTGACCGGGAGTTGCGCGAACCCGAGATCGACGTGCCCGTTCGTCGCCGTCCCCTCGAGCAGGGTCGAACTCCCGACGAAGTTCGCGACGAAAGTGTTCGCGGGACGGCGGTAGATCTCCGCGGGCGTCCCCACCTGTTCGACGGTCCCCTCCGCGAGGACGGCGATCCGGTCGCACATCGCCATGGCCTCCTCCTGATCGTGCGTGACGTAGAGGGCGGTGACCTCGAGGTCGGCCAGCAGGTCGCCGACTTCCTCGCGCAGGCGCGTCTTGAGTTCCGCGTCCAGCCCCGTCATCGGTTCGTCGAGCAGGAGGACGCGGGGTTCGATCGCGAGCGCCCGTGCGAGGCCGACCCGCTGTTGTTGGCCCCCCGAGAGAGTCGTCGGGTCGCGGTCGGCCAGCTCGGCGATGTCGAGCATGGCGAGCAGTTCGTCGGCCCGCTCGCGGCGCTCGGCCTTCGGGACGCCCTGCATCTTCGGCCCGAAGGCGACGTTCTCGCGGACGGTCATGGTGTCGAACAGGGCGTAGGACTGGAAGACCAGCCCGACGTTGCGTTCCTCCGGCGGGACGTGGGTGACGTCGACGCCGTCGAACAGCACTCGCCCGTCGCTCGGCGTCTCGAAGCCCGCGATGGTTCGCAACGTCGTCGTCTTCCCGCAGCCCGACGGACCGACGATGCCGAGTATCTCCCCGTCGCGGATCGTCAAGTCGATCCCGTCGACGGCGACCTCGTCGCCGTAGGCCTTGGTCAGCGACTCGAGGGTGATCCGGCTCACGAACGACCACCCCGGTCCGTGGAGCCAGTTCGAGCGCGGTGTCGTCCGCGATCGATCGATGCCGGTTCCGAGCCGCCAGTGAGCGTGTGTATCAGTCTCATCGTTGTCGTACGGTCGTGAATCCACTACTGCCAAGCCACTGCAAGACGAGGATCGCGGCGACGACGATCAGGAAATACACCGAGACGGCCGCCGCGGACTGCAGATGGGTCGCGTTCGAGATGTTCCGATAGAGGAAGATCGCGAACGGGTCCGGGCTCCCGCTCGCGACCATGTACGTGAAGTTGAACTCCGCGGCCGCGAGCGTCCAGGTGATAATCGAGCCCGCCACGATCCCCCGCTTAGCGTGTGGTACGACGATCGTCAGGAACGTCCGGGGCCACGATGCGCCCAACGACCGGGCGCTCTCCTCGAGGCGGACGAGGTCCATCGACTGGAACGAACTCTGTACTGTCAGGACCATGTACGGCGATTTGAGCAGGCAATAGCCCGCGATCAACCCGAACGCCGAACGGCCGAACTCGGGGTAGGTCTGGACGAAGGCGATGCCGAGGATCAGCCCCGGAACGAGCGGCAGGATCGCGACCGTGTTCACCCAGTCCCGTGCGAAAAACTCGTACCGCGCGAGCGCGTACGCGATGGGGACCCCGATCACTACGTTCAAGAGCATCCCACCGGTCGCGATGGCGAGACTGAACGCGAGGCCCGGAATCGCGTTCGTCCGGACGCCGTAGTCACCGAAGCCAAGCACCTGTCGCCAGTGCTCGAGGGTGACGAATCCCCGCGGGACGACGCCCGTCGCCGACTGAGCGAACGAGGAGACGAACGTGACGACGACGGGGACGGTCAGGAACGCGACGACGATCGAGACGACGCCGACGAGGATCGGTCGACCGAGCATGGTCGACAGCGCGGATCCTGACCGCGACCACTCCGCGGACGCGTCGGCGGTGACAGTACCGCCATCGGAGCGTGTCTCCGGTCGGTCAGCCCCGGTCCCCACGCTCGAGTCGTCGGCCGCGGTCGTCGGCTCGATAGGGTCGGTCATCTCAGATCCCCACCGTGTCGTTCTCGACGAACCGCAGCCCGACGAACGTGAACGCGACGATGAAGACGACGTAGACGAGCCCGATCGCGGCCGCGACGTCGGGCTGGTACGAGCCGACGCTCGTCTCCTCGTGTATCTGGAGCGTGATCACGCGGTGACTCTGCAGGATCAGGACGGTCCCGAAGATCGCGAGCCCGGAACGGAACGTGAGGATCGCCGCCGCGACGATTCCCGGTCGAATTTCGGGGAGCGTCACGTGATAGAACGTCTCCCAGCGGCTCGCACCGAGTGCGCGGGCCGCTTCCTCGGCCTGCGTGTTGACCTCGGCGTAGGTCCCACGAAGCACCATCGTCGCTCGCGGCAGCAGCGAGTAGACGTAGCCGAGGAACAGTCCGCTGATTGCGGTCGCACTCGCCAGATCGAGCGCGCTCTGCCCCGTCGCGACCGCCACGGCGTTCGTCATCAGCCCCTGTCGGCCCAGGAGGACGACGATCAGATACGCGACGATGATCCCCGGCAGCGCGATCGGGAACGAGACCGCCGCGACGACGGCCCGCTCGGCGGGGAGGTCGTACTTCTCGAGGACGTGGGTGACGGCCACGCCGAGTGCGACGCTGACCAGCGTCGCCAGCCCGACGAACCACAGCGTGTTCCAGGCGACCCCCCGGTACTCGGCGGTCGTCGCGAGGGTTCGCCAGGCCTCGAGCGACCAGCCCGTCATCCAGATCGTGTCCTCGGCGAGGCTGATCCGTGCCAGCATCGCGAGCGGGACGAACCCCGCAACTATCGCGAGGACGAAGAAGGGCAGACACATGATCGCGATCCGCCGGCGTTCGCGGTCGCGTTCGGTCGTCGGGCGGGCAGTCGCGACGGCAAGCGTCGCGACTCGACGGACCGACGCCGACATCGATTGCCGAAGAGACATACCGTGCTCTCACTGGGCTCCCTGTAGCGGGGTTCGGTCGACGAGCGTTTCTTGAATGTCGGCTTGCTTCGAGACGAGTTCCTCCTGATCGATCGTGAATCCCGCCGCCTCGTAGGACGACTGGTCCGGGAACTCGTCGGGCTGGTCGAGTTCGTTCGCCCGGATCGGACGGACGTAGGCGTCGAAGAACAGCTTCTGGCAGTCCTCGGTCAGGACGTAGTCCATGAACAGCTTCGCCGCCTCGGGATTTGGCGCGTTTCGCAACAGGGCGTAGCCGTAGGGGACGTTCATCGCGCCCGGTTCCCCCTCGGGCCCCTCGAGGATCGCGACCTCGATCTGGTCCTCGTCGAACTCCTCGTTGTTGTACTTGAGGTTCAGCCCGGTGTAGTCGTACTCGATGACCGTCGAGATCTCGCCCGCAGTCATCGGTCCCTCGACGTTGCGTCGGAAGTCCGCGCCGTGCTCGGCGATCGCCTCGTGGTACTCGATGACCGGATCGAGATCGTCCAGATCGCCGCCGTAGGCCCGGTTGACCGATAGCGCGGAGGCCTGTCCGTTGGCGGTGTGTGGCGGCGTAAAGGCCAGGTCCTTCGCGATGTCGGGATGTTTCAGGTCCTCCCACGTTTCGGGGGCGTCCAACCCCCGCTCCTCGTAGACGTCCGCCCGGTAGGTCACCGCGGTCGTCATCTGCCGCGTCGCGGTCACGTGGCCGTTGTCGGTCTTCAGATCGTCGGGGACCACGTCCCAGTTCGCCGGCTTGTACTCGGTCGTCAACTCGTCGTTCATCGCCTCGAGGCCAAAGGAGTAGCCGCCGTTGTACGCCGAGTGGGTCGGGTTCTGCGCGTTGGCTCGCATGTCCTCGAGGGCCTCGCCCGACGATCCCTGCGCGTCGTAGAGTGGGATGCCATACTCCTCTTCGAAGGCTTCCATGACGGCCCCCCAGTTCGACCACCCGGTCTGGACGCAGTAGATCTGTAGCTCCTCGGGGAACGCCGCGGCGTCGACCTCCGTTTCGTACTCGCCGTGACCGACCGTGTAGGTCTGGCCGCCGCTCCCACCGACGAAATCGCCCAGACACCCTGCAACCGAGAGCGTACTCGCAGTCACGCCACTCGCAAGCACCGATCGCCGCGTCGTCCCTGTCGACTCGGACATAGATACGCAAGCCGACAAGAGACACTAAGCCGTTGCTATGTTAGAAATATGATCCTATATAGTGTCTCGGAGCGGAACATATCGCTCGGCGACACTTTCGAACGACTCGATCGAGCTGTTAGGAGAGCGGTCCGCTTCTCGGGTTCGGCTTACCCCTGTCCGACCATTCGTTCTTCGTCCTCCCACTCCTCCTGACGGAGTTCGTATTTCTGCACTTTGCCCGTCGCGGTCGTCGGCAATTCCTCGACGAACTCGACCCGGTGGACGGTCTTGTACCCCGCGAGGTTCTCCCGCGTGAAGGCCTCGAGGTCGCGTGCCGTCACGTCCGGATCGGCCGGATCACCGCTGTCCGGGACGACGAACGCCTTCGGCGTCTCACCCCACTCGTCGCTGGGCGCTGGAATCACCGCCACGTCCGACACCTCGGGGTGGTCGAACAGGGTGTCCTCGAGTTCGATACTCGAGATGTTCTCCCCGCCCGAAATGATGATGTCCTTCTTCCGGTCTTGAATCGCGATCATGCCGTTCTCGTCGATCGTCGCGAGGTCGCCGGTGTGGTAGTATCCCTCGAGTCGGTCGGTGAAGGCCTCCTCGGTCGCCTCGGGTTTCTCCCAGTACTTCTCCATGATCTGGTTGCCACGGACGACGACCTCGCCGAGGGTTTCGTCGTCGTGGGGAACGTCCGCGCCGTCCTCGTCGACGACGCGGATTTCCGTTCCGAGATAGGCCAATCCCTGCCGTTTCTTGATCCGGAATCGGTCGTCGCTGTCGTCCGCGAAGTGTCGGCGCGCGTCGGAGGTCGTGATCAGCGGCCCGGTCTCGGTCGCCCCGTAGACGTGTTTCAGGTACCAGCCGAACTCGTCCTCGACGGTCCGGATGGTCGCCTCCGGCGGCGCACTGCCCGCGGTCGCGAGCCGCACGTCCCGCTCGCCGGTCGTCTCCGGCTCGTGCTCTTCGTAGTGGTCGATCAGCATGTTCAACACCGTCGGCGCACCGCACATGTACGAGACGTCCTCGGATCGCACGGTCTCGAAGATCTCCCCGGCGTCGATACCGCGCGTGCAGACGTGTTTCGCGCCGATTCCCGTCACCGCGAAGATGTGGCCCCAGCCGTTCGCGTGGAACATCGGCAGCGTCCACAGGTAGACGTCGTCGTCCGCGATCTCCTGATGGCCGACCAGCAAGTAGGCGTGGATCGTCTCGCAGCGATGCGTTCGGCAGACCCCCTTCGGATCGCCCGTCGTTCCCGAGGTGTAGTTGATCGTGATGATCTCGTCCTCGGCCATCTCGGGGCGCTCGTAGTCGGTGCCCGCGTCCTCGAGTACCGCGTCAAACGATTCCCAATCGCCGTCCACGGCATCCGCGTCGTTCGTGACGAACGTCTCCGTCGGTACCTCGTCGCGGATCTCCTCGATCCTGTCGGCGAAGTCGTAGTCGGCGTAGATGGCGTCGACGCCCGCGTCCGACAGGATGTACTCGAAGTCGTCGGGCGTGAGCCGGTAGTTCAGCGGGGTGTGAACCGCCCCGAGTTGCATGATCCCGTAGGCCGCCTCGAGGTGATAGTGCGTGTTCGGGTCGAGGACGGCGACCCGATCGCCCTTCTCGATCCCTCGCTCCTGCAGCGCCGCGGAAAATCGGTCGGCTCGCTCGCCGAGTTCGTCGTACGTGAACCGTTCGCCCGTGGTGGCGACCACCGCCTCGTCGTCGCCGTAGTGCGTTCGTGCCCGGTCTAAGAACTCCGGGACGAGCAATGGTTTGTGCATACATACCACAATTAATCAACGAGGTATACGGTTGTTTCGATTTGTTACATTACCTGACAGTTCCTGTGGCCGCCGCCGTCGACCCGACGCTACCGCCCCGGCTTGCCGGGCCGCCACACGCCTTCGGCTCGATCCATCGCCGAGACGACGACGATGTGGGGGAGAGTCAACACGGCGACGAAGACGAGATACAACGCCGCGATGCCGAGGTCGGATCGGGGATCGCCCGGGACGGCGACGGCGAATCCGGCAAGCAACACGACCGACAGGGCGGACAGCGGGGCGGCGTCCCGCGCGAACCGACCGAGTGCGGGGAGCCACCGACCGGACCGGAGCGCGTCGGCCGCGTCGTCGTCGACCAACAGGAGTCGCGCGACGTGTCGGATCGCGTGCCACAGCGGGAAGTACGTCCCCACGGCGAGCAACGGCGGCACCGTCAGGAAGTAGATCCACAGGAGGACTGTCTCGGCAGCATCGATCCGCCACCCGCGGTCGTTCGCGCCGGCGCGGAGACGACCCAGCGTCAGGGTCACGATCGTCAGCGCGAGGAATCCGCCCCCGAGTACGAGCCGCACCCTCGGTTCGAAGAGCTGTTCCCAACTGCCCAGCGACCCCTCGCCGAACAGCGCGACGAACGCCGTCAGGACGCGCCGATACGTCTCCGGAAAGCCGAGCAGCGGGACCAGCATCGGCAGGCCGCCGCGGACGACCACGAACAGGACGCGCTGAACGCGCGTCTCGAGGTGGTCGCCCCCGGCGAACGTCACTGCAGCGTGGAGGTCCCCTTGCCCCCAGTGGAACCACGTCATCGCGATGAACGCGACGGCTGCGAAAACGGGAGCGAAAAACCAGAGAGCGGCGTAGGCACCGCCCAGCAGGAGGTAGAGGGCCCCCACGGCGAGTACGCCTCGCCGGGTCGGGGTCGTGCCTCGAGCGCGGGCGACGGCGAGGTGATCGACGGCCCCGTGTGGCAGCCCGAAGACGACGACGCTCAGCGCGAGCGGGACGTACTGTACTCCGGGTGGGATCGTCGCTCCCGCGGCGACTGTGACGACGAGCACGGCGACGACGACCCACGAGGGGACCAGGAGAGCCGTTCGGAGACGCCGGCGGCTGGCCGACGAGAAGCCGGCGAATCGATCTACTGCCACCGTGGGATCACCAACTCGTCCGGTACTAGCCCGTGAGCGCTAAAGAGGTTCGTGGCCCGGAATTCGGCGTCCGTGGCGGGGTGGGTTGGAGACATGTTTGGTTCGGGACCACCCGTTCCGACGGGCCGGCGTCGGATGGTCGCGGTGGCGGTCACGTCGTGTGAGTCTCGAGCGGGGATCGCTGGTGGGACTTACGGAGCCGTCGCCCGCGCACGCGAGATGTCGGTCGCAGCGTCGAGCACCGAGTGGCTCCGGAGCAACACGAATCCGAATCCGACCTTCGCGGAGAGGTCGAGCATCATGAACGCCGCGGTCTCCCAGTACAGCGGGAGGATACCGAGTCCCTCGGTCCCGACGAGCCACACGACCGGGTACGCGATCCACAACACGATCAGCAGGTTCTGGAGTCGGTTCACCAGGGTGGAGACTTCCGCCGGAAGGCCTCCGGAGAGTTCGTCCAGCGATCGCACCAGGAAGTACAGCAAGAACAACAGCGCCGCAGTGCTGATACCCCACCACGTGAGCCGGAAGACGACGGCCGCCGTCGCTAACGCACCGCCCAGCCCGGTGGCGATCATGAACACGTCCAGCCCGACGAGGGTGTATATCGTGTTCCGATCGGCTCTGGCGAGCAGCGCCAGGTCGAGTAACAACAACGGCGTCGTGAACAGCCAGTCGGCGTATCTGGCCCAGTAGATGTCGAGGGTCTCTCCCGCCACCTCGATCTCCGTCAGGCCGAAGCCGGTCGCCATCGCGAAGTACGACGCCGCCGCGATGGCGGTGATGAAGATCGTGATGACGTAGAACAGTTCCTGCTCGGGATCCCGCAGGTTCCAGCCGCTGGCGATGAAGTACACCATCCCGAGGGTCATCCCGAGCGTACCGATCCACAGCCATATCGACTCAGCACCTGGTGGTGCCATGTCTGTGGGTCTAGGTAACAGCCGACAATAATGAAACGCCAAACAGGGTAGGTGCGTTTCGCCGGATCGAGCCCGAGGATTCCGTCGTGGAACTAGTCACGGTTCGCCGTCCTCAGACGGTTTAGCCGTCCGATAGCGGTCGAAGGAGTATCGAAGCCGCTCGGAGACGAGCGACTACTCGAGTCGGAAGCGTCCCGATCCAACGGCAAAAAGCGTCGCGTCGCAGCGGACCTGCGACGATCAGTCCGCCTGCACGGCTTCGGCCGTCTCGTCCTCGCGGTAGTGCTCGTCGATGAGGTCCTCGTCGATGCGGTTGAGCGCCTCTTTGGGGAGGTCCGAGAGCAGGTCCCAGCCGACCTCGAGCGTGTCGTCGATCGAGCGGTTGGTGTCGTACCCCTGCTGGACGAACTCCTCCTCGAAGCGGTCGGCGAAGTCGAGGAACTTGTTGTCCCGCTCGGAGAGCGCTTCGCGACCGACGATGTTCACGAGGTCGCGCAGGTCCTCACCCTCCGCGTAGGCGGCGTACATCTGGTCGGAGACGTCGCCGTGGTCTTCGCGGGTCAGGCCCTCGCCGATCCCGTCGTCCATCAGCCGCGAGAGGCTGGGCAGGACGTTGACCGGCGGCTCGATCCCCTGACTGTTGAGGTCGCGATCCATCATGATCTGACCCTCGGTAATGTAGCCGGTCAGGTCGGGAATCGGGTGCGTGTCGTCGTCGCCGGGCATCGTCAGGATCGGGATCTGCGTGACCGACCCATCCTTGCCCTCGATACGACCGGCGCGCTCGTAGAGCTGTGCCAGGTCGGTGTACATGTATCCGGGGTAGCCACGGCGACCCGGGACCTCCTCGCGTGCGGCACCGATCTCGCGCAGTGCCTCACAGTAGTTGGTCATGTCCGTCAGGATGACGAGGACGTGGTAGTCCTTCTCGAAGGCCAGGTACTCGGCCGTGGTGAGCGCGAGTCGCGGGGTGACCTGCCGCTCGACTGCGGGGTCGTCCGCGAGGTTCATGAAGACGACCGAGCGCTCGAGCGCGCCGGTGCGCTCGAAGTCGTCCATGAACTCGTTTGCCTCCTCGGCGGTGATTCCCATCGCACCGAAGATGACTGCGAACTCCGAGCCCTCGCCGGACTCGTCCTCTTCGGGGACGGTCGCCTGGCGGGCGATCTGGAGTGCAAGTTCGTTGTGTGGAAGCCCCGAGCCGGAGAAGATCGGGAGCTTCTGCCCCCGAACCAGCGTGTTCATGCCGTCGATGGCAGAGACGCCGGTCTGGATGAACTCCTCTGGGTACTCCCGCGAGTAGGGGTTGATCGCTTTCCCGACGATGTCTTGGCGCTTGTCGGGGACGATCTCCGGACCGCCGTCGATCGGGTTCCCGGAGCCGTCGAGCACCCGTCCGAGCAGGTCCTCGGTGACCGGCATTTTCATCGTCTCGCCCAGGAAGCGAACGGAGGCGTTGCGGTCGATCCCGCCCGTGCCTTCGAACACCTGGATCGAGACGATCCCTTCGCTCGATTCCAGCACCTGGCCGCGCAGCGTTCGCCCGTCTTCGGTCTCGATCTCGACGATCTCGTCGTAACCGACCGGCTCGTCGACCTCGGCGAACACCAGCGGACCGCTGATTTCCGTGATAGTCTGGTACTCTTTCATCGTTAGTACAGTGCTCGTAGTTGTTCTTTGAGGTCGTTCTCGATCTCGTCGATGAACTCCTCCCACTCCTCGGCCGTGCCCATCCGGTTGAGCTGTGGCGCAGCGTCGACGTCCGTGATCTCCTCGGGTGGCACACCGGCGTCGAGTGCCTCGAAGGCCTCGTCGTTGAACGTCTGGATCGCACCGAGCATCCGGTAGGTCTTCTCGGGTTCGCAGTAGGTGTCGACGTCGTGGAGCGCGTTTTGCTGGAGCCACGCCTCACGCAGGTAGCGTGCGACCTCGAGGGTCAGCTGCTGGTCCTCCGGCAGCGCGTCCTTGCCGACGAGTTGGACGATCTCTTGGAGTTCGTCCTCCTCGTCGAGTACGTCGACTGCCCACTGGCGGGTCTCCGCCCAGTCGCCGGCGACGTTGCTCTCCCACCACGGGTCGAGCTGGTCCTTGTACAGCGAGTAGGACTCGTTCCAGTTGATCGAGGGGAAGTGCCGACGCTCCGCGAGGTCGGCGTCCAGCGCCCAGAACGTCTTGACGATACGCAGCGTGTTCTGGGTGACCGGCTCGGAGAAGTCACCGCCCGGCGGCGAGACTGCCCCGACGACCGAAATCGACCCTTCGCCGCCGTTGATCAGCTGGAACTTGCCGGCGCGCTCGTAGAACTCGGAGAGTGCGGCCGCCAGGTACGCGGGGTAGCCCTCTTCGCCGGGCATCTCCTCGAGTCGACTCGAAATCTCCCGCATGGCCTCGGCCCACCGCGAGGTGGAGTCGGCCATCAGCGCGACGTCGTAGCCCATGTCGCGGTAGTACTCCGCGATCGTGATGCCCGTGTAAATACAGGACTCGCGGGCTGCGACGGGCATGTTCGACGTGTTGGCGATGAGGCAGGTCCGGGCCATCAGCGGGTTCCCGGTCTGTGGGTCCGGCAGTTCCGGGAAGTCCTCGATGACCTCGGTCATCTCGTTGCCGCGCTCGCCACAGCCAATGTAAACGACGATGTCCGCGTCGGACCACTTGGCGAGTTGCTGCTGGGTGACGGTCTTCCCGGAGCCAAAGGGTCCGGGAATCGCCGCCGTCCCGCCCTTCGCGAGCGGGAAGAGGCCGTCCTGGACGCGCTGGCCCGTCACCAGCGGCTCGGTCGGCGTCTCCTTGTCACCGGCGGGCCGGGCTTCCCGAACCGGCCACTCCTGGTGCATCTGGATCTCCTCGCCGTTGTCGAGTTCGACGACCGTCTCCTCGACGGTGAACTCGCCGGCCTCGATGGCCGTGACCTCGCCGCCCTCGTAGTCCGGCGGCACCATGACCTTGTGGTCGATGGTGACGGTCTCCTCGACGATCCCGACGACGTCGCCGGGTTCGACGGTATCGCCCGTTTCGACCTCGGGGGAGAACTCCCACTGCTTCTCGAGGTCGATCCCCGGGGCGTCGACCCCGCGGTCCAAAAAGGCCGTCCCCATCTTCTCCTCGAGGACGTCGAGTGGCCGCTGGACGCCGTCGTAAATGGAGTCCAGCATGCCGGGTCCGAGGTCGACGCTCAGGGGCTCGCCCGTGTTCTGGACGGGTTCGCCCGGGCCGACGCCGGAAGTTTCCTCGTACACCTGAATCGTGGTCAGGTTCCCTTCGATCTCGATGACCTCGCCCATCAGCCCTTCGTCGCCGACGTAGACGACGTCGTTCATCCGGGCGTCGAGGTCCGTGGCGGTCACGACGGGACCGCTCACGCTTTCGATTACACCGTCTTCGTCGACGGATTCGATTTCTTCTGCCTGGCTCATAGTTTAGCTGTCTTCGTCCTCGTCCATCAGGTCGATCCCGATCGCGCGTTTGATCTGGTCGCGCAGCCCGCCGCCTCCCGTACCGCTGCCGATCGTGACGACGACCGGCTCGACGCTCGTCTCGACTTCCTGGCGAACGTTTCGCGACAGGTGCTCGAGGTCGTCGTCGTGCATGACGACGATCCCGACGCCCTCGTCTTCGAGGGCTGTCGTTGCAGCGTCGTCCAGCCGTTCGTCCTTCTCGTCGTCCGGGACGTTCTCGAACCGACGGACGCCAGCGAGGCGGAAGCCGGTCGTAAACTCCGGACTGCCAACGACTGCGATTTCCTGGCTCATAGGATCACCAGCTCCTCTTCGATCTCGGTTTCGTCGAGTCCGACCTCGCGACCCCGCGCGATGGCGCGGATGTTCTCGACCTCGCGTTCCTTCCCGAGAACGAACGACAGAACGGGTGAGATCGAGGTCGGATACACGCTCGAAAGCAGGTCCGCGTACTCGAGCAACGCAGCGTCAAGTGCGTGCTCGAACTGTATAAGGCTGTCAGCATCCCGCAGTCGGTCGAGCGCCCCCGAGAGGCGGTCGCCGTAGCGTTTGTTCTCGGCGATGTGATCGACGAGGGCGTCGTAGTCACCGACCAACCGGTTCAGATCCGACTCGTCGAACAACACGCCACCCTCGATGTAGTAGGCCGCGGGATCGAGATCCGAACCGCTTCGCGCGAGACGCAACGCGTTCCGGGCGTTCCGGAAGTCGATCTCGGCCTCGAGGAACTCGACGTACTTCGCTTCCGGCCCCTCCTGGGGCCGACCGAGATCCGCGAGCAAGTTCTCGTAGAACGCCCGATCGAGCGCGTTCTCGAGGGGGACGAGCGCGCCGCTCTCTTCGTACTCCTCGAATGCGACTTCGAGCTGCTCGGCGAAGATCGTCCCATCGAGCAGTTCGATGACGTCCTCGATCGAGTCGACCTCGACGAGCCGATCGATCGTCCCGTCATCGAGTTCGCCAGCGCGAATGAGGTCCGTCCGAATATCCTCGGGGTCGGTATCCGTGTAGATGCCACGGATGATCGTCTTCAGGTTCCAGACGTCGAACTTCCGGAGGTACCGAACGATGCGGTCGTAGAGTTTCCCCTCCGACCACTCGAGCAAGTCGTCGAAGTGCTTCGCGAGGTTGCGGTTGAGCGCGTACTCGATCAGGTCGACGCCCGAGAACCGCGTTCCGAGCTCGTTGATCTCGCGCTCGTACTCCGTCTCCTCCATGAACCGTGCGATCTCGCTCGGCCCCATCCGGATCAGCTTTCGGTAATCCTCGTCGGACAACATCGCCGCTCGACGCGAGCGAACGCGAGCGTTCACGTACTCCGGATTCGAGGCACCCGTACTCATTGCTCGAAGAGTCTGTTGCTGATTTCCTGGAGATTGTCTTCCCATACGTCCTCGAGCACCGAGTCGAACGTGTTGTTGACGCGGACACGGGACTGGTCGCTCTCGACGACGACGCCGCCGAGACAGTCGTACCCGCCGGCGTACTGGTAGCCGTCGTACTCCTCGAGGATCGATTCGAGCACCTCTTCGTCGTCGCTGCGGCCGTAGACGTTGACGTCGTCGCCCTCGTCGAATTCGACCGTCGCCGCCTCGAGCAGGTCACGAGTGAGCGCTTCGCGGGTGTCTCCCTCGAGAGCGGCGAGTTCGTCCTCGACCGCGTCGCGGACCTCCGCGAGGGCGTCGCGGCGTGCCTCCAGTCGTTTCTGTTTCGCCTCCAGCTTCGCGCTGGAGAGTCGCTGTTCGCGCAACTGCTCGATCTCGCTCTCGACCTCGGCTTCGGCGTCGGCGATGATCTCGTCGGCGTCCTCTCGGGCGGCTGACTCGATCTCTTCGGCGCGCGTTTCGCCCTCACTGCGGATGTCCTCCGCACGCGCGTGAGCCTCTTCTCGAATGTCCTCAACGACTGTGTCCAGACTCATTGTAAGAAAGTTCGATGGGGACGCTTTAGACGAAGAGCGCGACCAGTGCGAAGATCACGAGCGTCTCGGGCAGGACCGTCAGGAGAATCCCGATACCCGGCGAGATGGAGTCCTCGGCGAGTGCCCCGACGACCGACGCACCGATCGCTCGCTCCGCATAGCCCGCGCCGATAGCTGCGAGACCGATACCGATCGCCGCAGCCCCTCCCTGCTCGAGCATCGGGCCACCGCCACCCTGCTGCAGTACGACGTTCTCTGCGAAACTGTTCAGTGCAAATGCGACCTCGGGTAGAGTTTCGATTGTCATGATTGAGTTTCCTCGTGGTTTTGCAACCGGACAGGTGGTACTACTCCCCAGCGTGTTCTTAAAACTTCCCAAACTAAACCGCCGATTTCACCGGCGTAGCCGTTAATACTCGGTATCCAGAGGTATTACCCTTTCGATGAAGGTCCCGGAATGCGTGCCCGATTGCCACGCGGAACGAGTCCGTGGCGTGGTGGCCGGCGACGTCAGTCGTCGTCGGATCGAATCCCACCGAAGGGTTCGAACTTCCGGCCACCGCCCTCGTAGAACCGATTGAAGAACTCGACGTACTCGAGACGGATCCCCTGCAGGCCGGCGCTCGTAATGCCGAGCAGGAGGACGACGATGTGACCCACGACGAGGATGACCACGCCGAGGATGGCCATCACGAGACCGCCGTGGAGCAGGCCGCCGAACATGACCTCGGACACTTCGTGACCGTGGTAGGTCCCCTGTTCGAGCATGTGCTGGGGTGCGTGGCTGGTACCGAAGTGCCACTCCGCGCCGTGATCGGTCTCGACGACGTACACCCCGAAGAAGAGCATGTTGACGACGAACGCCATGCCCGCCTTCGCCAGGATGACCGCCGCGATCCGCAGGTACGAGAGCACGTCTCCGAGGACGTTGAAGCTCTCGAGCCCGCCGATGATGATGCCGAGGACGCCGTAGTGTTTGACTTCGCCGTAGACCATCGTCACGAACCCGATCGCGATGAGCGGGAGTCCGACGTACATCCCGATTTCGGTGGCGAAGCCGGTGAATCCGAGTTCGAACGCCGCCTCGGAGCCGTTCCCGAACGAGGTGAACAGGAACTCCGGCTTGACGCTCTCACCGTGGCGACTGAAGATCCAGACCCAGACGCCGATCATGAGCAGCGCCCACGAGCCGTTCTCGAGGAACGCATCGCCGACGCCGTGATCGAGATCGTTGAAGAAGCCGAAGGCGTACCCGAGGGTAAGGTGGGCCAGTCCGATCAGGACGCTCACCATCAGCCACGTCGTTCCGTAGTTCGCGTACACGGGCTGCAGTCCCTTGTGCAACGGCGGACTCCCGCCAAAGACGATGTCTCCCAGGAAGTGCATCCCGAAGAACTCGCCGTAGAGGACGCCGAACAGCATCGTGAACCCGCCGGCCCACATGCCGATCGCACCCAGACTTCGGATGATGTCCTCGTCGAACCGGCTGTACATGAGGAAGCCGGCGGTTGTGTAGATCATCCCGTAGCCGAGGTCGCCCAGCATGAAGCCGTAGAACGCCGGGAACGTCAACAGCAGGACGATCGTCGGGTCGAGTTCGCTGTACTTGGGCCGGTCGATCAGCCGCAACAGGAACTCGAAGGGCTTCGCGGGGCCGGTGTTGTCCTGAATGACCGGCGGTTCGTCGACCATCGTCACGACATCGCCGCTGGCAGCGGTCGTACCGCCGTCGGCGATCGCCTCCTGCGTCGCGGCCTCCCGCTTTTCCTCCTCGGTCGTCTCCTCGGCACCGCCGGAGCCGCCGTGGTCGACGTCTTCCGTCCGCGTCGGATACCCCTCGTCGTTGTAATCGGCTCTGACGAGTTCTTCGGTTTCGACACTGTCGCCGACCGCGTCGTTCAGCGTGGCGACGAGTCGGTCGTACTCCTCGGAGGGAAGCCAGCCTTCGGCGACGAACGCGTGGTCCGTCGTCGCGAACTGCAGCGGCGCTTCCGCCTGCTGGACCTCGATCGTCAGTTCCTCCTCGACTCGCAGGAGGAAGGCCGCTTCCTCCTGTTTGATCTCCGCGAGCTCCGCGTCGATCTCTTCGAGTTGGGACTCGAGGTCCCGCTTCCGGCTCTCGAGGTCCGCGACGTAGTCCTCGGGACTCTGTTCGGTGTCGGGCACCTCGTAGCGGGTGAACTCGACGCCGACCAGGGCGTCGTCGATCGGCTCCTCGTCGGCTCCCTCGGCGGGCGCGGCCACGATAGCCACGACGTCGCCACCGGTGAACGTCTCGAACGCCCGAACGTCGTCGGACGCGTCGACGGCAGCCTCGACTTCCTCGAGGGGGCCCTCGCCGACGAGCACGTCGACCGTCTCGTACCCCGACAGCAGGTCGAGGTCGATACCGAGTTCCGCAAAGGGTGCCACGCGGTCGATCTTCTCGTCGACCTGCCGCAGTTCGTCGTTGATCTCCACGCGGCGGTCGTCGAGGTCGTTGATCCGCGTTCGGATCTCCTCGAGCCGGGCTTCCCAGCCCTCCTCGAGCGTCCCCGGATCGGCCTCGTCGGCCGATAGCTCGAGGGTACTCTCGAGGGCGCGGACGGTCACCAGCTTCTCGGATGCGTCGTCGGCACCCGTCATCGGGTCGCCGTTGTCGAATCCGTCCCAGGAGCCGTCGTAGTCCGAGAGGTGGACGAGACTCAGCTCGTGGACCGCCTCGATGACCGTGGGCATGACGCGCCTGGAACCGGTCACCGAGACCTTGCTCATACGCTCAGGTCTGAGCATGGACGTCCTCCTGGAACAGGTCGACGACGTGGTCGGTCACGTCGCCGACCCGTTTCCGGGCGCGCTCGGCGAGTTCCTCACGCTCCTGTTCGCCTGCTTCGAGGACCTGCTCGCACTCCGCATCGATCTCCTCGCGAGCCTCCTCCAGGCGGCGCTCTTTGAGCTCCCTGGCCTCCTGTTCCGCTTCCGTGCGAATCTCCTCGGCACGTTCCCGGGCCTCGGCTATCCGCTCGTCGCGGTCGTTGTCTGCCAATGCGACGATCTCGTCGGCCTCTTCCTCCGCCGACTTAATTCGTTCGAGAACCTCTGGCCTCGGCATATTCTAAGCAGTCGGACGTTTGCCAGAGCGCGTATATGGTAGTTGCGAAAGTGACTCAGCGCGATCCGAGCCCGAACGGACGATAATCACGTTTTACTTCGCCTTCACAGCGTCGGGAACGGCAGACATATGCCGATCCGATCGAAACCCCTCACTAATGGGACTTCTCGAGAACAAGGCCCGTGCTCGACTGTTCTATAAGTACCTCTCACGGGTCTACGATCAGGTGAACCCGTTCATCTGGACCGAGGACATGCGCACCGCGGCGCTTTCGTTGCTCGACATCGAGGACGACATGACGGTCCTCGACGTCGGCTGTGGCACCGGCTTCGCCACCGAAGGGCTGCTCGAGCACGTCGACGAGGTCTACGCGCTCGACCAGAGCGAACACCAACTCGAACAGGCCTACGAGAAGTTCGGCAAACGCGCGCCGCCGGTTCACTTCCACCGCGGCGATGCCGAACGGCTGCCGTTTGCGACGGACACGTTCGACGTCGTCTGGTCGTCGGGTTCGATCGAGTACTGGCCGACCCCGATCCTCGCGCTGCGGGAATTCCGTCGCGTGCTCAAACCCGGCGGCCAGGTGCTCGTCGTCGGCCCGAACTATCCCGACAACGTCATCAGCCAGCTGCTGGCCGACTCGATCATGCTCTTTTACGACGAGTACGAGGCCGACGAGATGTTCAAAACCGCCGGTTTCGAGGACGTGAAACACGCGTTCATGGGTCCGTCCTACGACCCCGACGTCGCGATCACGACGATCGGACGCGCACCCGAGTGACGCCCCGGGGCCGAGCGGACCTCATCGGACCGTCGTCTCGAGTTCGGCGATCCGGCGGCCGTCGACGTCGAGCGAGACGGTGATCGAATCGTCCGTCTCGAGCGTCGGAGAGTTCGTCTCGGCGACGGACACGCCGGCCCGTTCTCCCGCCGTCCACTCCGGATCGGCCTCCCGATTGAACGGGCCCTCGGGTGAGCCATTGAACCCGCTCGCGCCGACGAACGGGACGGGCGGCTGTTCGGTGAGTTCCGTCCCGTTTATCGCGATCGTCACCGAGAGTGCCTCGACGTCGACGGGATCACCGGCGACGTGCTCGATCGTGATCGAGGAGCGGTCGCCGTCGGCCGAGAGTTCGAACGTCGCCGTCGGACCGGGAGCCTCGAGTGACCATGCGCCGACGCCGACCGCGACCACCGTCGCCAGGCAGACGGTAATTGCGAGCAACGCGAGGACGCCGACGAGCGGGCTCACCGCGCGTGGCGCGCTCGAAGTGGAGCGTCGTCGGGGACGGAACCGCTTTGGGATCACGCATCGCTCTGGCCGCTCCTTCGCGTATAAATGACAGTCAACCCAGACGTGGAAAAACACGTTCCCGGGTCGAAGCCGAATCGTGACTCCGTCCGGACACACCGAATTAGGACGTGATCGTCGCGTTGACGGTCCCGTTTGCAGTCCGTGCCGTCAGCTCTGATTGGCCGAGGGTTGGAACGATCCACAGCGACCCGTCCTCGCCGGTTTTCCCGATTTCGATCCCGTCAATGATGATGGTTGCCTGCTCGGGTTCGCCGGTCGCCTGGTCGGTCACCGTCACCTCGATCGGACTGTTAACGTTCTCCGCCGGCGGCGTCTCGTTGATCGACAGCTCGAGCCCGTCATTGGACCGCGTCGTCTCGTCCGTTACGGGGAGCGATTGTGTGGTCAGTTCCTGTGTCTCGCGATAGACGTTTCCGGTCTGGGTATTGAAGTAGAAATCGAGCCGGCCCTGATCAAGCTTCGGCTCCGCCCAGTAGTGATCAGGACTGTTTTCCTGGAAGTGGGGCCCGTCGTCGCTGGAGGCCCATGGGTAGAGGTCCTCCGCGTGATTGTACGCGTCGCTGTGGTCGAGCTGGTTCGAGCCAGTTTGGTCGCGATTATCGAATCTGGCCGTTTCGACGAGGTATCGGTCCCCGTCTACCATCGCGAGGCTGTACCCCGTCTGTGAAGCCGAGACGGTCACGTCGAGTCCGCTCCCGCGTGTCGGCCGATCGGTGAGTGCTTCGAGGTTCTCTCGGAGCGGCGTTCGATGGTACTCCAGGGTCTTGTAGTCGGAGTAGTCAGCCGGCAGCGAATACCCGGAGACCTGGTTTGCTCGTCCCTCGAGTTCCCGAAGGGTATCGGCCAGCATCGCCGCCTCCTTGTGGTTTCGCAGCAACGTCTGGAGGAGTTCGTTCGTCGATTGCTCGCCGGCTGCGTATGCTCGTACCGCCTCGCGCTCGCGTTGCTCGAGTTCGTCGGCCCGTTCGTTGATACGCTCGTAGGCCTGCTGGACCATCGCTGCTTGCTGCTCAGTGGTTGCATCGTCGAACTCGTCGTCGACGAGCGTGTACTGCTCGTAGTCGAGCCTGAGTTCGTCGTCGGCATTCGCGAAAACCAGCCCGAGGCCGCTCCCGTAGTCGGTGTACTCGCTTCTGACGTCACCGGTCAAGGGGAGACGGTTGGTCGTGTTCTCGGCCTCGACCGGGGCCGTTCGATCCGGGAGTTCCTGCTGGAGGGTCGCCGCCGATCCGTCGAGGCGCTCGCCGCTAGGGGCCGCTGCGACGACGGTCATCGCAGGCAGCGAGAGGACGAGGAGGAACGCGAGGAGGGCAGGCGTCGCGTTGTTCATCGCCACACCGTATGGCCTCCTGATACAAAAACTGGTCGTCTATCGGTCAGGCACGGAGACGCCCGTTACAGACCCGGTTACGACGTATTACGCCGTTCAGCCGCGTCAGAAGGAGTTTATTATCGATGGAAAGTGTTTTTTCCCCGTGGAAACCACCCAATTGGTACACATGCGGATGTCCACCGCCGCCGCACTCGCCCTCACAGTCCTCCTCGCTACGTCCGGTCTGGGGGCAGTGGCCGCCGCCACACCGTCGGCGCCTGCGTCGACGACTGGTGAGCGGTCCCCGCCGACGTCTCCCTTCCCAGCCTTAGCCCTCGAGCAGCCAGAGTCGGTATCGGCCCTCCAATCGTCCTCGTCGCCCCTCGAGAGCCCCGAGACGCGGCAGGTGATCCGGGTTCGAATCACCGACGATGGCGATGCCGAATGGTATATCGAAAGCCGGTTCCTCGTGACCGACGACTCCGAGGCCGAAACCTTCCACGACTACGCCGACGCGGTCATGGCGGGCCAGCGAGACCCACAGTACGATCCGCGAGTGTTCGACCGGTACGCGAGCCGCGTCGCCGAGTCGAACAGCCGCGAGATGGACATCGAGAACGCCGGCTGGGACGGGGCACGAATCGAACCCCTCGATACCGACGACGAACCGGCCACAAACGGCGACGATGTCCGGGTCGGTATCCTTTCGTATTCGTTCACCTGGACGAATTTCGGAACCGTCGACGGGGATCGGATTCGCGTCGGCGACAGCTTCCAGACGACCGAGGGACTCCTGTTCGAGTCGTTAGCGAGCTGGCAACGGCTCGTCATCGAACCCCCGGAGAACTACGGCTTCGTCGACGCGCCGACAGGGACCGAAAACGGCTCGCTCGTCTGGAACGGGCCCTATCACTTCGAGGAGGACGGGCTCGAGATGACGCTCCTTCAGGGAGCTGGCCCGAATTCGCCGAACTCGAATACGACCGTGCTGATCGCTGCGCTGCTCGGAGTCGTCGCCCTCATCGGGGCTGGCGGCTACGTCCTCGCGAGGCGAAAGACCGACGACGACCGGGAGGGGGCGACCGATCCGCTGGCGTCGCTCGCAACCACCGGGCCACTCGGGCTGTTGAAGCGACTCGATCCCCGCGAACGTGACGGGAACGGTTCCGATGGGACCACGACCCACGGCGATGGGGGCGCCGAACCGGTCGCCAACGCGGCGGTCGACTCGCCCGCAGCCGCCGATACCGACGGCGGATCGGGCACCCACCTCGAGTTCGAGGAACCGGTTGACGACGAAATCGATCCCGAACTGTTAAGCGACGAGGAACGCGTCCTTCGATTGCTCAAACGAAACGGCGGTCGGATGAAACAGGCGTCCATCGTCACGGAGACCGGCTGGTCGAACGCCAAGGTCTCACAACTCCTCTCGAAGATGGACGACGACGACGAGATCGAGAAGCTCCGGATCGGCCGGGAAAACCTCATCACGCTGCCGGGCGTCGATCCGACCGAGGTGGAGTGATCGTCTCGGTCCGGGACGGTCGATCCGCCGGCAGGCTCAGTTCTCGCTGGTCTCCGACCCGTCCTCGGTGCTGGACGAGTCGTCCGCGTCCGGGTTGTACTGGATGTCCCTGCCGACGGAGTCGTAGATGTCGTCCCAGTCTTTGTCCTCGTCCATCAGGAAAACCTCGACGGTCAACGAGCCCGCACCGAACTCTTCGATACCGGCCGGCCGAACGTCGATGTGGAACGTCCCGTTCTCTTCCATGCGAACCTCATCCGTTCGCTCGAGTAGCTTCTGCTCGTCCTCGTTGATCTTGACGAAGAAGTACGGTTCACCCTCCACGTCACCGTGTTCCGGCGGATCGACGTCCTCCATGCTGGTGTTGGCAACGACCTCGAGGTTGAAGTTCGAGTAGCCGTCACCACTCGCTACGGGTTCTTTGTCGACGAACTCGACGGATTCGATTCGATCCTCGCGTTCGTCTTCTATCGGACGGTTCGGTTCCTCGGGCGGGGACCACTCCGCATCAGCAGTGTCGTCTCCGTCGTCCGTGTCGTTCGCAGTTCCGTTCGATTCGATGTCGTCGCTAGTGTCGGTTTCTGTGTCGTCGGAACCGTTCGATTCCGACTGGGTTTCGTTCAATGGCTCCGAATCGGACTCGGTCGCTTGGTCATCCGCCTGCGATCCACCGAGAGCACTGCACCCGGAGAGGGCGACGAGCAGTGCAACCGCGACGACTGCTATGGTTCGGGATTTCATCGTAGCCGCCCATTTCGGGACACCCGCCATTATTACAACCCGGATAAGTGGCACCGACTCGCTCGGCGATGAACGGGACACGATAGTCTCGAGACGGCCATATTCGGGGGGTTGCACGCTGTGGGACGATCGTTATAGCGTGCACAATCGATGCGAATCCCAGTTCGCTCGCGGTCCTCCGCTAGCGGCGTCCGCTCGACGACCTGCCACGTGGACCTTTTTTCTCGTCGGGTTCGCTTCGCTCACCCACCTCCAAAAATCACCATCAAAAAGCCGCTCGCTCACCGCGTTCGCTCGCGGTCTTTATGCCAGCGGCGTCCGCTCGACGACCTGCCACGTGGACCTTTTTCTCGTCGGGTTCACTGCGTTCACCCTCCTCGAAAAATCTCCACCAAAAAACCGCTCACTCGCTTCGCTCGCTCGCGGTACTCACGCTAACGGCGTCCGCTCGACGACCTGTCCGTCGTAGGTCGGATACTGCTCGACGATTTCGCCGTCGTCGAGGTCGCCGTCCTCGATCATCTCCTCTAAGAGCCACCAGGCGACCTCGACGTGGTCGGGTTTGACGGTGTAGAACTCCTCGGGGACGCCCAGGGCTTCGAACTCCGCGGGGTCGGCGTGGGTCTTGCCGTAGACGAGCGTGCCGTCGTCGGTGACGTCGTCGAACTCGCGGCGGATGTTGCGGGCCATGCGTTTGAGGCGGCGACGATGCTGGGCAGCGTCCTTGAATACGGACGTACAGAAGTAGACCTTCTCGTGGTCGCCCATCACCTCGAGGATCTCTTCGCGGGAGCCGTCGACGGCGCTCATGTGGTCTTCCTTGAGTTCGAACCCTTGTTCTTGCATCCGTCGGTAGTTCCCGTCGCTCATCTCGAACTCGTTGACGTTACAGAACTCGGCTGCGCCCTCGTCGATGAGTTCGAGGAACTCCGTCTCGGGGCGGATGCCTGGAATCTCGAACGCGGGGGTGAGCCCTTCTTCGCGGGCGATGTAGAGGATCTCCTCCCACTCGGTCCCGTGGAGGTCCCCCCACTGTTCGTACGGCGGATGGAACCGAATCTCGTCCAAGCCGGCCTCGGAGAGTCGCCGCATGTTCTCGCGGCCGCCGGTGATACCGGTATAGAGGTGGGTGTGGTGATCCTCGCCGAACTCGTCTTTGAGCAACTCGAGGTAGTGACAGGTCCGGCCGAGCGCCTCCTGGGGCTCGCCGCCGGTGATCGACGTGCCCAGCGCGTCCATTCGGTGGGCCTCGGTGAGCACGTCCTCGTCCGCTTCGACGAGTCGCTCGTTAGCGTAGACGTCGGTGACGTTCTTGCGGTTCTCCCCGAGCGGGCAGTAAAAGCAGTCGCGCTGGTCGCAGTAGCCATAGACGAACAGCACCATCTTGCCACCTTTCGCACACTGCTCACAGCCCTTCGAGATCATTCGACGGAACGTAGCCACCCGAGCCTCAAAAGCCGTGCGAAACTGCAGTGGACTGGAGCGTGTCGACGCCTCGTTTCTAGCCACATGTTATTATACGATGGGGATGGAAGGGAGAACAGCCGATGTCAGCGAGGATCCACGTCCTGTGTGTCGACGACGATCCGAGCGTTCGCGACTTCCTCGCGACCGCCCTCGAGCGAACGAACGACGAGTTCGACGTAACGACCGCTGACAGCGGGCGTGCGGGGCTTGCGATCCTCGACGACGTCGATGTCGACTGTCTCATCAGCGACTACGAGATGCCCGGAATGAACGGACTCGAGTTCTTCCAGGCCGTCCGTGACCGCGATCCGGACGTCCCGTTTCTCCTAGTTACGGGCGCTGATCCGGCGGAGATCGCACGCAAGGCGATCGATGCCGGCGTGACCGACTACCTGCGAAAGGAGACTGCCACCGCCCAGTATACGGTCCTCGCACATCGAATCGAGAACGCCGTCGAGAAACGCCGTGTGGAAGACCGTCGAGCGGAGATCGATCGGCAACTCGAGCGGTACCGGTCGGTCGTCGAGAACGCTGCCGACCCGATCTGTCTCTTCGATCGGAACGGGACGATTACGATGGTAAACGACGCGGCGGTCGACTGGCTGGGGTACGACCGAGATCGACTGCTCGGGTCGACCATCGGGACGTTTCTCACCGACGAAACGGCCGCAGGTGCAAGCGATGTGTCGGACCCAGAGACCACAGCAGCGCCCCCGGAGAGATCGCGCTTCGAGTGGACGTTCGAAACCGGGGATGGACGACGGGACGGCGAGATGAGCGTCGCACCGCTGGATATCGACGACGAGCCCGCCGGCTCCATCGGCATCGTTCGGAAACTCACACGCCACGAGGAACGACGCCGCGAACGCTACCGGGACGAGACGATCCTCGAGACCGCACCGTTCGGGCTGTTCGTACTCGATGCGGACGCGACTATCGTCTGGTTGAACGACGAGTATCTGTCCAAATTCGAGGAGACCAAAGACGAACTCCTGGGGATGGCGTTTCCGACGCTCATCGAACGCGGATACTATCGCGAGTCGACGATCGATCAGTACATCGAGGCCGTCCGTCAGCTCCTCTCCGCGGACACCGACGACGAGAAAGCCACGTACAACGTCCGCTTTCGCCGACCCGACGGCGACGAACGGATCTACGATGTCCATACGAAATTGCTCCCGCTCGAGGACGGCGAGTTCGCCGGAACCGTCCACGCGTTCCGCGATATCACCCAACAGGAACGCTACCGACGCGAACTCGAGCGCCAGAACGACCGGCTCGAACAGTTCGCCAGCCTCGTCAGCCACGACCTCCGAAACCCGCTGAACGTCGCACAGGGGCATCTCGACCCCCTCGACGAGCAACTGGACAGTCGACACGT
This sequence comes from Natrinema ejinorense, assembly GCF_002494345.1. Lineage (GTDB taxonomy): Archaea > Halobacteriota > Halobacteria > Halobacteriales > Natrialbaceae > Natrinema > Natrinema longum. The sequence goes on along the minus strand of NZ_NXNI01000001.1, from coordinate 3,939,010 downwards.
CGACGAACTGCAGTGGTCGCTGTCGCGGATGGGGGAACTCGTCGACGGGCTGTTGCAGTTGGCCCGGCAGGGCAAAACGATCGGCGAGCGGGAATGGCTCCCGCTTGCCGGCGTGGCTCGCGACGCGTGGTCGACCGTCGATACCGGTGGTGCCCGTCTCGAGATCGACGGCGAGATGCGAGTGTACGGCGACGACGCTCGACTTCGGACGCTGTTCGAGAACCTGTTCCGAAATTCGGTCAAGCATGGAACCGACGAGGCCGGCACCGGCGAGACGGAGCCGCTGGTCGTCACCGTCGGGTCGCTCGCGGCTGATGGGGACTCGACCGGCGACGAGACGAGCCGACGTGGGTTCTACGTCGAGGACACGGGCGTGGGACTGCCGGCCGATACGGACTCGGTGTTCGAGTTCGGCTATACGACGAAGCCGGACGGGACCGGCTTCGGGCTGGCGATCGTCACGGAAATCGCCGAGGCTCACGGCTGGTCGGTCACGGCTCGGAACGGATCGGCCGGCGGTGCTCGGTTCGAGATCACGAACGTGACGACGTCCGACGCCGACGTCGGATCGATACCCGACGAATCCGACGCCGGGAGGGACGGCTCCGGCTGATTTCGACTGCTATCGACGCCGTTTCGGCGTCCCAGAAGAGAAAAATACCGCGGCGTACAACTACGACCCGATGCTGTTGGTCCTCTGTGTCGATCTCGACGACGATCTCGGCCGGAAGACCGGTTTCTCGACGCCGGTTATCGGCCGCGCTCCAGTCGAGGAGGCAGCGGTCGCACTCGCCACCGCGGATCCGGAGGACTCCGACGTCAACGTCATCTTTCAGGGATTGCACGTCTACGACGACCTCGCCGACCGCGACGAGAACGTCGAAGTCGCCGTCGTCACCGGTAACGATCAGGGCGACGTCAGCGCCAACCGGGAAGTCGGCGACGAAGTCGACACCGTCCTCGCGAGTCTCTCGACCGCGGAAGACGTCACGACCCTCGTCGTCACGGACGGCGCACAGGACGAGTCCGTCATCCCGATCATCCGTTCGCGTGTCCCCATCGACGGCGTTCGGCGGGTCGTCGTCCGGCAGGCACAGGATCTCGAGTCGATGTACTACACGATCAAGCAGGTGTTAGACGACCCCGAGACGCGCGGGACGGTCCTCATCCCCCTCGGTATTCTCCTATTGATCTATCCGCTCGCGCTGATCGGGACCGTCCTGGACATGCCGGGGTTCGTACTGGGAATGACGTCCGCGCTGCTTGGGTTCTATCTCATCTCGCGCGGGCTCGGCCTCGGCGACCGGCTGGACACCGCCGTCGAACGCGCCCGCCGCTCGCTGTACGCCGGCCGAACGACGCTGCTGGCGTACGTCGTCGCCGCGGCGCTGTTCGTCCTCGGCGGCGTCAGCGGGGTCGACACGCTCGAGGGAGTCCAACGATCGACCGCCGGCGACCTCGAGGTTCCCGTCATGCTCGCCGCACTGGTCAACGGCTCGATCCTCTGGCTGGCCGCGGCGGGGCTGACGACCAGCCTCGGACAGATCACCGACGAATACATCGCCGGCTCGCTTGAGTGGCGATACCTCAACGCCCCCTTCTACGTAGTCTCGATCGCGATCGTCCTCTATGCGGTGAGTGCGTTCTTCCTCGAGGAGGTGGGCATCACCTATCTCGCGACGGCACTGACGGCAGGGACGCTGCTCGGAATTATGAGCACGCTTACCTTCGCCGTCGCAGAATCGTGGTTCGACGATCCGGACCGCGAAGAGGGGACGCGGGCCGAACGCGTCTGACCTGGACCCGATCTCCGCGAACCCAACGGCGGTGCTCGCCGGTGTCGGAGCGAGTCGCCGCTTATCGCTCGCGCTCGACGACGAATTCCGCGAGATCGAGCAAATACTGTCGGGCCTCGGGATCGGCGACTTCGACTCGATCCAGGGCGTCGATCGCTCGATCGGCCTCCCGCCGGGCGTGAGCGTTGGCTTCCTCGGGCGTGAGATCCGTCACCTGGACGACCGACGGGCGCTCGAGTGCTGCGTCGTTGCCGGTCGGTTTGCCCAGTTCCTCGGGATCGGCGACGGCATCGAGCACGTCGTCTCTGATCTGGAAGGCGATACCGACTCGTTCGGCGTACTCGCCCAGTGCCTCGACGGTGACGGGATCGGAGTCGGCAGCGATCGCCCCGAGTTCCGCCGCCGCCCGGAACAGCGCCCCGGTCTTGCGGCGTGCCAGGGTCATGTACTCTTCCTCGTTGGTCGGCTCGGCGGACAGTTCGGTCGCCTCGCCGATGCCGAGTTCGACCATCGCTTCGGCGACGACGCGGGTCGCGTTCGGGTCGGCCGAAAACAGGGCGAACGCCTCTCCGAGCAGCCCATCGCTGGTGATGATCGCCGGGCCATGACCGAACTCGGCCCAGGCGCTGGTCGTCCCGCGTCGCAGCTCCGAGCGGTCGATGATGTCGTCGACGACCAGCGAGGCCGCGTGAACGAGTTCGATCCCGACGCCGAACTCGACTGCGTCCTCGGCCCGTCCGCCGACGGTCTCACAGGCCAATAGCGTCACCATCGGTCGGACGCGCTTCCCGCCCGAGAGCGCAACGTGGCGCACTTCGTCGCTGAGCGTCTCGGGTTCGACCCCCTCGACTACCTCGACGAGACGCTCCTCGATCAGCGCCCGTCGGCGCTCCAGCAGTTCCATCACCCGCGCTTAGGACGGCGGTGAAAAGTACGTGACGGTTCGACCGTCGACTCGGTCTTACTCGTCGTCGAACTGAGTGAAGGTGAATTCGTCGTCCGACGACCCGTCAGCGTCCGTGTCGTCGGCCTCCGACTCGGACTCGATTCCCGTCTCGGCCGCCCCGTCTTCGTCGGCATCGTTTCCGTCTCCCGCGTCGGTCACGCCCCTCGTGGCCTCCGTCGATGCTCGGTCGTCCGGTTCGGACTCGGTTATACTCTTGGCCACCGCATCGGGATTTCCATCACGGTTCTCAACCATGTCGTCGCCGTCGATGTTCGTTTCCTCGAACTCGAAGGACATCTCGTGGTCGGATTCGTACCCCTCGACGGAGACGTCTTCCGCTCGGTCGGTTTCGAAGTGATCGAGCGTCTCGCTCAGGTGTGCCGCCTGATCGGTGAGTGAACTCGCACTCTCCGACACCTCCGAAAGGGCGGAGGTTTGCTCTTCGGCAGCCGCCGCGACGCGCTGGGATTCGGCCGCGGTCGCTTCGGAGATGTTCGTCGCCGACGAGACCATGGCGACGACCTCCTGCGTCGAGGCCGCTTGTTCCTCGGTCGCCGCGGAAATCTCCTGGACGCCGTCGTTGGTCCGATCGGCGTAGTGGGAGATCTCGTCGAGCGCCTCCGCAGCGTTTTCGACGGAGCCGACGTGCTCCGAGATCCGCTCTGCGGTGCGCTGGACCTCGGTCGCCGTTTCCGTCGTCTGTTCGTCGATCCGCTCTAACCGCTGTTCGATGTCCTCGGCGGTCGATTTCGTGTCCGCGGCCAACTCCTTGACCTGCGTAGCGACGGCACCGAACCCGGAGCCGTCCTCGCCGCTGTCGCCCCGCGAGGCTTCGATGTTCGCGTTCAGGGCGAGCATGTTCGTCTCGCGGGCGACGTCGGAGATGAACTCGACGAGTTCGTCGACCTGTGCCATCTCCTCTTCGAGGTCCTGGATCGCATCGACGGCATCGGTCGACTCCGATTCGATCACGTGCATCCCGTCGATCGCTTCCTGTGCCGCTTGGCGACCGAGTCGTCCAGTTTCGGCCGTCTGCTCCGCGAGGTCGGCGACGTTGTTCGAGGAGGCCGCGATCTCCTCAGTCGTCGTCGACAGGTCACTCATCTCTTGGTTAACCGACTGCAGGTTCTGGTTCTGGCGGTCCGCACCGTCCGAAATCGACTGAATCGACTCGGAAACCTGCTGTGACGCCGAACGAACCTCCTCGGAGCTGGCAGTCACCTGTTCGCTGGCCGCCGCCACCTCGTCGGCGAAGGCCTTGACGTTGGCCGTCGTCTCCTCGAGTTCCACGAGCATCTCGTTGAACGCGACCGCGATATCGGTCATCGCCTCGCTCTCGCTCTCGGGGTCGAGCCGCTGGGTTAGATCACCGTCGGCACACTCGTCCATCACGCTGCTGAACTCCTCGGCTTTCATCTCGAGGTGGCGATTCATCGATTCGGTCTGCTCGCGGGCCGCTTCCGCCTCCTCACGGGCGACCTCGGCCGCCTCGATCTGGTTTCGCAACGAGGTGCGCATGCTGTCGAAGCCATCGTACAGCCGGCCGATCTCGTCGACACGGTTCGTCTCGAGATCGACGTCGAGGTTGCCTTCTTCCATCTCGGCCGTCCGGTCGCGGAGCCGAGTCAGCGGGACGACGGTCTGCCGTCCGAGGACGCCGCCGATGACTCCGAGGGCGATCAGACTCGCAAGCACCATCGTGATGACGTTGGTCTCGACATCGTTCGCGACGCCGTAGGCTTGCTCCGCCGGGACGCTCGTGACGGCGACCCACTGAGTGTTGCCCACGGGGACGTACGCCCGGACGACATCATCGTCCTGGGTACGAGTCATCCGGCCGCCGAGGGCAGCCTCGACCGCATCGCTGTCGGCCGCGTCAGCGTCGAGCGACGCCGACTCGGCCTTGAAGACTGTCGCGCCGTCGCCGCCGATGATGGCCGTCGAGGCGGACGTGTTCTCCTCGTGGAGTTGGTCGACCTGATACTCGAGGGTGCCGATGATGACGACGGCCCGATCGTCGCGGTCGGTGACCGGACTGGCGAAGGCCATCACCTGATCCTCGAGGCTCGGCGACTTGTAGGCCGACTGGGAGTGCCAGACGGACTCGTCGAGTCCGAGGTTGTCCTCGAAGCCGTCCGTGGCCCACGGTTCCTCCAGATCGGCGAACGATTCGCCGCGGTAAGCCGCGTTCGTGCTCGTGACGATCTCGTTGTTCTCGGTGTCGACGTAGTGGATCGCACGGACGTCGACGTCCATCCGGGCCTGCTCTTCGACGAGTTTGCCCTGGACTGCCTGCGGATCGCCCTCCCGAAGGACCGACGAATCGGACGCCGTCCGGGTCTGGACGCGCATCGACTCGACCCAGTTACTGATCGTATCCGCATGCGTTTCGGCGGTCGATTCGAGCTGTTCGTTCGAGTCGGTCCGGACCGTCTGGTCGATCTGGACGTAGCTGACCGCCCCGACGCTCCCGATCACGAGCACGACCGCCAGGATCGAGACCACGAACTTCAGGAGGTACCGCCGCCTGATGAACGACGGCACCAGCGATGCGAGCGACACCATTATGGACTCACCCGGTCTATTTCGGCGATTCCGCCGGAAGCACTTTCGTCGAACTCCCAGTACTGGATGACGCCGTCGGTCACGTCGCCGTTCTGGTCGAAGTTAACCGAGCCGGACGCCCCCTGATACGTGACGGCATCGCCCTCGGCCGCGAGTTCGATTCCCTCCGCGAGGTTGTTCGGGGTGATCTCCTTCCCGTCTCCGGTCGTGACAACCGGCATGGCGCTGCCGATCGCTTGGCCGTCGTTTTGCCCAGCGTAGGCGTTCGCGAGCAGCAAGACGGCGCTCGCGTCGTACGAATGGGGCGTGAAGATGCTCGGTTCGGTGTCGTACTCGCCCTCGAATAGCTCCGTGAACGTCTGGTTACCCGGCCCGTTGACCAGCGGCGCGGTGCCGCGGATGCCGTCGAGCGAGTAATCGATCTCGTCGTGGAGGGCCCCATCTTGCATCCCGTCGGTAACGAGGATGTCTTCCGGGGCGTCGGCACCGAGGTCAGTGAGTACCTGGCCGCCGGTCTCCGGATAGCCGATCACGAGCAACAGGTCGGGATCGTCCGTCCTGGCCCGCTCGATGGCCGCGTCGTAGGAGTTCGAGTCGCCTTTCAGCGGGACCTGTGACGTGACCGTGCCGCCGTGTGTGCGCTGGAACGATCGCGTGAACGCCTGGCCCAACTGCCAGCCGTAGTCGTTGTTCTCGTAGAGGATCGCGGCGTTGTCGTGGCCGAGGTCGTTCGCCGCCTCCTGAGCCAGAACGATCGCCTGCAGCCGGTCCGACAGTGCGGTCCGGAAGACGAGACCGGCGTCGTTGAGCGACGTGATCGTCGGCGACGTCGCGCTGGGCGAACAGCAGACGGTCCGGTACGGAATGAGTACCTGCTGTGTCGCCTGTAGCGTCACGTCGGCCGCCGCCGGACCGTTGACCATCGGGTACTCCTCGTTGGCGAGCGTGGAAGCGCCTTGAACGCCCGCGGACGGGGACGTTTCCGTGTCGACGACAGTGTAATCGATGTCGAGCGATACGTCGTCTCGTACTTGTTTGATCGGGAGTTCTGCGGCGTCTCGAATCGGTTTCCCGAGCGACTCGAGATTGCCGCTCAGCGGTTGCATGATACCGAGTTTGAGCGTCCGGTCGGTACCACCAACGTCGGTCCCGGACTCGGCATCGTTCGAGTCGAGTCCGGGTACCGAACTGAGACAGCCGGCAAGACCGCCGAGACCAGCGGTACAGAGACCAGACAGCAGCGTTCGTCGATTCGATTGTCCGGGCATATCTCCGAATCCAACTCATACCATATAACTATACTGTCTGCAAGATCCGAACAGTTAGCTGGCTATCAATAGAACGGCGATATCACCGGTCGAGAAACCGGGATCGCCGCCAGTAGTCGACGGTGACACTCTCGACCGGGAACTGATCGTGTGGCGTGGACCGCCCGACACCGAGGACGCGTCGCAGAAAGTCGGCGTGCACCACCGCAACTGCAATCCCATCGAAACGGCCACTCGTTTCACCGCGGCGCTACGCGCCGCGATTCCGTTCGGCCGGATGCTATCGCTTCCCCGTCGAACTCCTCGATGCGGTCCGACACGACGTGCGACCACCTTTTTCCGCTCGAGTCGCTCGCTCAGTTCGCGACCGCTCGCGCAAAAATTTGGACCGAAAAACCGCTTATTCGTCGAACTCCTCGATGAGTTCCGGCACGACGTCGAAGAGGTCGTCGACGATCGCGTAGTCGGCGATGTCCATGATCGGCGCGTTGGGGTCCGTGTTGATCGCGACGATCGTATCGGAGCCTTTCATCCCGGCGACGTGTTGTACTGCACCGGAGATCCCGATAGCGATGTAGACGTCGGGCGTGACGACCTTTCCGGACTGGCCGACCTGCCGGTTCTTGGGCAGCCAGCCGTTGTCGACGATCGGACGGGACGAGGACAGTGTCGCGCCGAGCGTGTCCGCAAGGTCGCGGATCAGATCGAGGTTCTCCTCTTCTTCGATCCCGCGGCCGACCGAGACCAGCAGGTCGGCCTCGCTGATGTCGACGTCGCCGCCGCCGACTTCTTCGAAGCCGTTGACAGTCGACCCGATCGCGTCTTCGTCGATGTCCGCGTCGAAGGCCTCGATCGCGGCGTCGCCGGTTCCCTCAGCGGCGGGCCACTCGGCACCGCGGATGGTGACGACGGCGTCGCCCTCGAGTTCGTTCGTCGTCTCGACCTTGCCACCGTACATCTCGCGGGTCGCGACGAGCGTCTCGCCGTCGTTGTCGAGGCCGATCGTGTCGGTGACGACCGGGAGATCGAGTTGATTGGCGATCGCGGGCGCGTAGTCGAGCCCGTTGACGCTGTTGGGCGTCAGCACGTACTGCGGGGCGAGCTCGTCGTAGAGCTGCGTGATCGCCTGCGTGTAGACATCGTGGTTGAACTCCTCGCCGTGGGAGACGGTGTGGATCGCGTCGACGCCCTCGCGGTTGAGTTTGTCGGCGAAGTCGTCGACGGTGCCGCTGATAACGGCGAGGTGGAGGTCGCCGCCGGTTTCGTCGGCGAGCTGGCGACCGGCGGTGATGATCTCGTAGCTGACGTCGCGCAGTTCGCCACGTCGGTGGTCCGCGACTGCGAGGACGTCCGTCATTGTGCCACCCCCTTGTCACGGAGCAGTTCACCCAGCTCCGAGGCCGTCTCCTCGGCGCTGCCCTCCCAGAACGTCGCGTCGCTTTCACTTTCGGGCTCGTACATGTCCGTCAGCTCGAGTTCGGTTTCGATGGTGCTCTCGTCGACGCCGATGTCGGCCAGCGTCTGGACGTCCATCGGTTTCTGCTGTGCCTGCCGGATGCCACGGAGGCTGGCGTAGCGGGGCTCGTTGATCCCCGTCTGGATCGTCAATACGGCGGGAAGATCGATGTTCGTCAGCTCCTCGACGCCGCCCTCGAGTTCGCGTCGCACGGACGCGATGCCGTCCTCGAGGTCGTGCTCGAGGTGGTTGACGACGGCTCCCCACTGGAAGCCGATGTTCTCCGCGACGGAGACGCCGGTCGCGGCGAAGCTGTCGTCGCCGGCCTGCACGCCCGAGAGCACGAGGTCGGGGTCTTCCTCCTCGATAACGGCGCTGAGGATCTCCGTCTTGGCGTTGACGTCGAGGAGGTCGACGTCCTCCAGCGCGTCGTCCCAGACGCGGACGGCGCGGTCGGCACCCTTCGCGAGGGCCTGACGGATGGTCTGTTCACAGTCTTCCGGACCGATGGTGACCGCGACGACCTCGTCGGCGATGCCGCCTTCCTGGAGCTGGACGGCCTCTTCGATCGCGTAATCGTCCCACTCGTTCAAATCGGCACCGAGATACTGATCCGCGATCTCGGTTCCGTCGATCTCGAACTCGTCTTCGACGGTCGCCACCTCTTTGACCGTAACGAGAATTTTCATCGTCTGTCACTGCTACGCCCATACCGTAAATCTTTTCGAAACCGCCCGTCGCGTGGAAGGCGTTCAGTTTCCAGAATTCACAAATCGTCGCTCGGAGATTAGACTTGCTGTCGGTTCGTTCAACGTGGACTACCAGCATTTCACTCGAACGCGGTCACGAACGCAAAGACGGAAACGGTTTAACGCCACCGCTGGTAGTGTCGACCATGGCAGACTGTCCACTCGCAGATGACTGCCCGATCTTCTCGGAACGGATCTCGGGAATGGGATGTCAACACTACGGTGACCGGGGTGGCAAGGAGTGGTGTAACCACTACAACCAGCCGATCGAAGACCTCAAGACACAGCCGGTCAAGCCGGGTGAAGAGGTCGTCATCGACGTCGTCGACATGCACGAAAGCGGTGCCGGTGTCGGCCGAACCGACGACGGGTTTATCGTCATGGTCGACGGCGTCCTGCCGGAGGCTCGTGCACGAGTCGAGATTACACGGGTCCACAGCAATCACGCCCGTGCCGAGGAACTGGAACTCCTGCCGATGACTCCCGACGGCGAGACCGAGGACACGGACGAAACGGACGGGACGGACGGCGACGTCGCCGCTGACGAAACCGATGCGGACGACGGCGACGGCGGCCCCGAACGTGAGCGGCTCGGGAGCCGTGACAACTTCTGGGGCTCGTAAAGACGCCCTCGAGTGGACAGTTCGCGCAGCCGGTTTCTTCGTCGGGTTCGCGCTGTCACCCATGCAGTGAGATCGCCCCGTCGGCCGCGTCGCAGTCGCACGAACGGCGACGTATGGTGGGCACGATCGGGCCGCGGTCATCCGTTCGCGACGTTCCGCTTCACATAACGTTTTCTCGATTCCTGTTGGATCGATCCTCATGGAACGCATTTCGCTGTCGAACTCGGCGTTCGAGGGGGACAACAACGCCTACCTCTTTTCGGACGGTTCGGAGACGGTACTGATCGATACCGGCGACTGGATGGCGACGACGCGAGAGCAACTCGAGGCCGCCCTCGCCGACCGCCGACTCGGCTTCGACGACGTCGACCGGATCTTCCTCACCCACTGGCACCACGATCACTGTGGACTGGCCGGCGAGATTCAGGCCGAGAGCGGTGCCGAGGTGTACGTCCACGCCGACGACGCGGCGCTCGTGGAGGGCGACGAAGACGCCTGGGACGAGATGTACGATCGACAGAAGCGATACTTCGCGGAGTGGGGGATGCCCGAGCCGAAGCAGGAGGTCCTGCTCGAGCACATGGCCGACGGCGAGACGACGGTCGAGACGCCGACCGTGACGGCGTTCGAGGACGGCGATACCTTCTCGTTCGACGACACCGAACTCGAGGTCGTCCACACGTCCGGCCACGCCGCCGGCCTCAGCATGTTCGAGGCGGACCTCGACGGCGGGCGGGCGGTTTTCTCCGGGGACGCGTTGCTGCCCGTCTACACGCCCAACGTCGGCGGGGCCGACGTTCGCGTCGAGCAGCCACTCGCGAAGTACCTCCGCGCGCTCCAGGGGATCGTCGACGCCGACTACGACCGCGCGTGGCCGGGCCATCGCGATCCGATCGACGACCCCGCCGATCGCGCCAGGCACATCATCGACCACCACGAGGAGCGCTCCTGGCGAGTCCTCGACGCCCTCGATCGGAAGGGGCCCTGCGACACCTGGACGGTCAGCGCCGACCTGTTCGGCGACCTGGAGGGCATCCACATCCTCCACGGTCCCGGCGAGTCCTACGCGCACCTGGAACACCTCGAGCGGGCGGGCACCGTCGTCCGCGAGGACACCGAGTATCGCCTCGCCGACGGCGTGTCGGACGAACTGGCCGCGACCGACGGGGAGCGCTGGGAACTCGAGTACTGAGCGCCGTCACTCGAGCAATCGCCCTCGACCGGGTTACTATAGGTACCCCTGAAACGATTGACGCGCTGATCGCAACGCAGTCGTGCGATCAGGTGTGCACAGACTGTCAGGGGCTCCGATAGCGGCGGTGCCGGGACCGTGGAAGCTTTGATCCCGCCGACGGCTAGATGGTCGTATGCAGACGCGAGCCTGTAACCGCAAGCGAGGCGAGTCGCCGTGATCGACGACATCGAGGAACTCCTCGCGGAGATCGGGTTCGATCCCGAGACGAGCGTGTTGACCTACCGGCAGGCACAGGTGCTCGCACTGCGCGAACGCGACATCTCACAGGCGGATATCGCCGCGGCGCTGGGAACCTCGCGGGCGAACGTCTCCTCGATCGAATCGAGTGCCCGCGAGAACGTCGCGAAAGCCCGCGAGACGGTCGCGTTCGCCGAAGCGCTTCGTGCACCAGTTCGGGTTCGCGTCCCGGCCGAAACCGATCTCTACGACGTTCCACAGATGGTATACGAGGCCTGCGACGAGGCCGGCGTCAAGGTCGATCACACCGCGCCGGACCTGATGAAGATCGTCAGCGACGCCGCGGGGGCGGCCGTCACCGGCCGGCAGGTGTCGACCCCGCTGATCGTCGGGGTCACGTCGGAGGGGATGGTTCGCGTTCGGCACCAGGAGTGAGTTCGATACCGGTTCCCAGAGAGATTTGTACGCCGCCGCCATCGATGCCGGTATGGACTTCGAACTCGACGGCAACAGCGCACTGGTGACCGCCGCCTCGAGCGGCCTCGGATTCGCGAGCGCACGGGCACTCGCCGAGGAGGGCGCAAACGTCGCGATCTGTGGTCGGGACGAGACGCGTCTCGAGGCGGCCCGCGAGGAGCTCGCGGGGACGGCGACGGGCGACGTTCTGGCCGTCCAGGCTGATCTCACCGATCCCGACGACGTGTCGGGGCTCGTTCGCGAGACGGTTGAGGCGTTCGGCGGCCTCGATCACGTCGTCACCTCCTCGGGAGGACCGCCGAGTACGACGTTTCTCGAGACCGACGAGCAGGACTGGTACCAGGCCTACGACCTGCTGGTGATGAGCGTCGTCTGGACGATCGAGGCGGCCCACGAGCACTTACTGGAGTCCGAGTACGGAACGATCACCTGCATCACCTCTCGAACGGTCCGGGAGGTCGCGGACGGCTTGCTGCTCTCGAACTCGGTGCGGCGGGGCGTGATCGGGCTCGTCAAGACGGTGTCTCGGGAGTTCGCACCCGACATCCGGGCCAACGCGGTCCTGCCAGGGACGATCGAAACGCCCCGGATCGAGGAACTCATCGAGGCTGGCGTCGAGCGTGGGACCTACGACGACTACGAGGACGGGCTGACGGCGATGGCGAGCGAAATCCCGATGGATCGCATCGGCGACCCCCGAGAACTCGGCGACGTCGTCGCCTTCCTCTCGAGCCCGCGGGCGAGTTTCGTCAACGGCACAGAGGTGCCCATCGACGGCGGGCTGTTACGGAGCTAGGGCCTCGAGTGTCGGCCCGTCGACCTGTCACGCCCGCGATCTGACAGCCGGCGCTAGGTTCTCCGAACCGTAACCCTCTCGGATTCCCTTGGGAGAGTTCGGATGTGTACGGTTCGATTCGAGTCATCGGCTACCTCGCGTTGCTGGTGACGCCGGCCACGTTGTTCCTCGGTGCCGTCCGTGCGCCGCCCGAACTCCACGTCGGTGCGGTTGGCATCCCGCTCGGTGTCGGGCTCACCGGAACCGTCGTCGCCGCGACGGAGCGACGGCAGCTCTCGAGGCTCGACAGGAGTGGACTCACACGAGACGACGCCGTCGACGCGGTCGCGGTCGCAGTCGCGGCAGTCGTCACCGACGCCCTGAGCGTTCACGCCGGCCTCGGCCCGGTCCTGGCCGCCGCCGCCGTCGGTTTGCTCGTCGGCATCTGGCTCCCCCGAATCGACGGCCCGGCCTACTGCGGGACGTTCGTCGGGATGGCCTCGCCGGCCGTGTTCCCGTCGCTCGAGGGGGTCGCGATCGCCGGGGTGATCGCCGGCCTCGCGTTCGTCGCGACGGCCGGCTCGTTCGACGGCTTCGGTGGTAAGTACGGGACGATCGCGCTCTTTGGCTGCATCGTGACGGTCGCCTTGCTCGACGTCGACTACGCCGCCGCCAGCGCGCTCGAGCCGCGACTCGCCCTGCCGGTGGTCGCCGTCGCCGGCGTCGCGGCGGTCGCGACCGTCGCGCTTCGGACCCACGGCGGGGCCAGTTCCGTCGTCGCCTCCGCCGTGATCGGACTCGTCGCCGGCGTCGCGCTCCCCCCGCTTTTCCCGGCACTCGGGTCGACGCTGGCCGCGGTCGCGTTCTGTGCTTCGTTCGTCGGAATGTCGGGCGACGAGCGACTGGCGACCACGGTCCAGGTCGCCGCCGCCGGCTGCCTCTGTGGCCTCGTCTATCTCGCGGTCGCGCCGTCCCTCTCCGGGGCGGGTGGCAAACTGGGGACCACCGCGTTCGCTTCCTGTCTCGCCGTCGCCGGCGCGGTGCGACTGCCCGCCGTCGTTCGCTCGAGGCTCGGACGCACCGTCTCGAGCGGGTGACGGCGAAGCCGGTTCCCGCCCCTGGGCCCGGATCGCGCGTCGACTCGAGGAGTACTTTGAATAGTCGCTGTATCTGACAGTCGGCTAACTACAATGCCCCCGCTTCGCAACACCCTCGCGGACCTGTCCGACGAGCGGTTCCGAACGGCGGTCCTCCTCGGTCTCGCGTCGATTCCGTTCACCGTCGCCCTCTCGTGGGAGTCCGCGCCGATGTCGTTTTCGGGCGAAGCCGTCGTCGTCGCCGGCTTGCTCGCTGGCCTCCACTACGCCGACCGCTCGGCCGAGGACGGGGACATCGGTCTGCTCGAGGCCGTTCGATACGGCAAACGACCGTCCGTGAGCCGCCGGGCTGGTGTGGTCGCCGGCGCCGTCGGCTCCGCGCCGGCGATCGGCTGGGAGATCGCTTACACGGCCGAACTCGCGTGGACGCTTTCGGGCTGGCAGAGGGCGGTCGCTGCCGTCGCGCTCCCGATCGTCGTCCCGTTTCTCGTCGCGCTCTTCGGGCTCGGCGGCGGCGTCGGCGCGGCCGTCGGCGACTGGCTGGTCACGCGAGTCGATCGGACTCGAGACAGGGCCCGTTCCCGGGCGGATTCCGATGCGGACGGCGACGTCTCCGGCTGGTGGCGGTGGGTCGCCGCGTACCTCGTCTTCGCGCCGGCGGTCCTGCTCTCCGTGTTCGCCGTCGGTCCCGAGAACGGTGCCGTGTTCGTTCTCTCGGCGCTGGCGTTGCTCGTGCTGATCCCGTTCGCCGTCTTCGTGGCCGTCGCGCTCTTCGAGGACGCGGTCACCCTCCGCGAGACGGGACGCGAGTGGAATCCCAACTACTGGACGTACGTCGGCGTGCCGCTGGCCGCCTACGTCGTCGTCTACCTGCTCGCGACGGTGCTGGAGTCGGCGAACCCGTCGGGGGACGGCGTGTACGGGTTCGTCGTCGCGCTCTGGGTCTCGGCGGCGGTCTACCTCGCCCACAGGCGTCGGTACGTCGGCACGTAGAGCGACCCGCCGCTCAGTCGGCCGAAATTTCGCAGGTCCCCTCGTAGGCCACGTCCGAGACGGACTCGATCTCGGGGTCGTCGCCACAGACCGGACACGCCGGGTTCGGCTGGACCGGCACTTCCTCGAAACTCATGCCCATCGCGTCGTACAGCAGGAGGCGACCCTCGAGGAGATCGCCCTTCCCGAGCAGGTACTTGACGACCTCCGTGGCCTGGATGCAGCCGACGGTGCCGGGGAGGACGCCGAGGACGCCCGTTGTGGCACAGTCGGGGACGGTGCCGGGTTCGGGGGCTTCGGGGAAGAGACACCGGTAGCACGGTCGCCGCTCGTCGCCGCCGCGCTCGTTCGTGAAGGAGGTGATCTGGCCCTCGAAGCGGTAGATCGCGCCGTGGAACAGCGGCGTCTCAGTGAGGACGCAGTGGTCGTTGAGCAGGTAGCGGGTCGCGAAGTTGTCGCTGGCGTCCAGGACGACGTCGTACTCCGCGACGAGGTCGTCGACCGTGTCGGCGGTAACGCGGATCTCGTGGGTCTCGACGTCGATGTCGGGGTTCAGTGCCGTCACGTAGTCGGCGGCGCTCTCGACTTTCGGTCGGCCGACGTCGGCGTCGCCGTGGACGATCTGTCGTTGCAGGTTCGAGCGCTCGACGACGTCGTCGTCGACGATCCCCAGCCGGCCGACCCCCGCGGCGGCGAGATACTGGATCGCCGGCGAGCCGAGGCCGCCCGCGCCGACGACCAGGACGGCGCTCTCGAGCAACCGCTGTTGGCCGTCCGGACCGATCTCGTCCATGATGACGTGTCTCGAGTAGCGATCGAGTTGCGTTGCGTCGAGGCGCAGGTCGCTCATACTGAGCCGTTGGGCCGAGAGCGAGAAAAGTTCGCGGGTCGGGGTCGTCTCCGCGAGAGAGCGATGGCTCGAACTCGTGGGATGTGTGGCGTTCGCTGTCGATCGATGGCACCGTGGATATTCCCCGCCGTAGGCGGGGCAACAACGTGTGGTCTCGCGGAGGTGGCAGCATCTTCAGCGACCCAACGATTTAATAACGTGGTGTGCCTTCACACACCTATGGCAACCTCACCCACTGATGCCGGTGACGACGTCATCGATCAATTCCTGTCCGATCGCGGTCACTCGGTCGAACGAGTAGGGTGGGAGCAGGAGTATAACAAGAAGCAGTGCCCCGAATGTGGCGGCCTCCACGATACGTCCGCGAGTTCCTGTACCGTCTGTGGGTGGCAGCCGGCGCCGTAACCCTCCAGTGGCGACGAGCGACGGCGGCCGCTGCGTAACTATCCCGTATTTTTATCACCGATAATTCGACAGGATTATAACCTTTTATCGATCACATCGCAGTGGGAATACCAATGCCGGAATGCCAGAACTGCGGCGCGTTCGTCACCGAGACGTACGCCCGCGTCTTCACCCCCCGCGGTGTCGACGACCCCCGCGTGTGTCCGGACTGTCAGGACAAGATCCGCGACGGCGCCGACGTCCGAGACGCCCGCTCTCCCCGCGATCCCTGAGCGTCAGTTCCTGTCGAAGAAAACCCACGTCACTTATAGGTATCGCGCTCCTGTACAGCTACAATGACTACGACGGACACGACGGTCACCCGCCTGTTCGGTGGTCCGGGAAGCGGCAAGACGACTGCCCTTCTCGACCACGTCGAGGACATTCTCGAGCAGGAGGGCGTTACGTTCCGGGATATTCTCGTCGTCTCGTATACGCGAGCGGCAGCACAGGAGGTTCGGGAGCGTCTCGCAGACCGGCTCGACGAGAGCCCGCGTGCGCTGCAGGGAAACGTCTGTACGATGCACGCGAAGGCCTACGAGCTGCTCGATCTCTCTCGGAGCGACGTTATCGGCGAGTCGGACAAAGAGGAGTTCTGCGAGGAGTACGGCATCGAGTACGAGGACGAGTATTCGGGTGCCGGCCGCCGAACCGCTCGATCGACGACGATCGGCAACAAGGTCATCGCGACGAGCCAGTGGCTCCAGCGGACCAGCCGTGAGGTGTCGGACTGGTACGACGTCCCCTTCCAGTGGGACGAAGAGGAAGTCCGTCTCCCGCCCGAGATCGACCCCAACGCCCAGGAGGGGAACAAGTACACCCCGACCTGGCCCAGCGACGACGACCGAATCGACGTTCCCGAGACGATCCGGGCCTGGCGGTCCTACAAGGGCGAACACGGCAAGATCGGCTTCGCCGACATGCTCGAGCGGGTCAAACAGCGATCCTTGCTGCCGAACGTCGACTACCTGGTGATCGACGAGTTTCAGGACATCACCACGCTGCAGTACGACGTCTACGAGGAGTGGAAACCCCACATGGAGCAGGTCCTGATCGCCGGCGACGACGACCAGGTCGTCTACTCCTGGCAGGGTGCCGACCCCGCATTGCTCCTCGAGGAGGAGGTCGACGAGGACGTCATCCTTCCCAACTCCTATCGGCTGCCCTCGAACGTGCTCAACGCGGTCAACAAGGAGATCCGTCACATCGATCACCGCCAGGACAAGGACCTCAAGCCACGTACCGAAGGCGGTGCCGTCGAGGCGCGCACGAACGGCTCGATGCTCGACGTCGTCCGGATGGTTCGGCGCACGCTCGTCGAGGGCGATGGCACGATCATGGTGCTGTTCCGGGCCCGCTACCAGATGTTCCAGTTCATCGATGAGTTCATCACCGAGGGCGTCCCCTTTACCTCGCTGACTGACCAGCGGATGTGGACCGATCGGCTCACCCAGTACGTCCGCGCCGTCGAGGCGATCGACGCGGGTGAGGACGTCACCGGCCTGCAGGCCCGCCGACTCGCCGACATGCTCCAGGAGTCGGCGTTCGGTACCAACGATCGCGACGCCCTCTTCGACGAGATCGACGAGCGCCAGGAGGAGGCCGGCATCGACGACCTGGAGCAACTCATGATCCCCAGCGAGGTCATCGTCGACCACGCGCCGTTCATGCCCGATCCCGCCTCGGCGGCCGACATGCTCCGGAAAGTCACCAACTTCCAGAAGAAGAGCGTCCGCTCGTACTTCGGGATCGGCGAGTACAAGGGAATGGACACCGACCGCGTCCGCGTCGGTACGATCCACTCCGCGAAGGGCCGCGAGGCGGACCACGTGTTCGTCGGCACCGATCTCACCGAAAAGGTCGTCGAACAGATGGTTGCCACCGTCGACGATCCCGAGGCGGTCCCCGGCTGCGAGGAGTTCACCAAGACCACCTCGCCCGTGCCCGTGCTGACGGACAACGAACGCCGCGTCTTCTACGTCGGTATGTCCCGCGCCCGCGAACGCCTCGTCTTGCTCGAGAACCTCGTCGACGGCGCGCCGACGCTCCCAATCGACGTCCTGTTGCAGAATCGGCTAACCGACTCGACGCTCGAGGAGCTGATCGAGCAGGCTCAGGAACCCATCGAGGCGGACGCGGACGAGCTCGAGGCGGAAGCCGAAGCGCCGTGACCGGTCGGACCGACCGCGACGCCACGGCTGGCGGCCGGATCGGTGATCGCCCCGACGTCGGCCGCGAGCGCCGCGACCACGCGGCCGACGTCTTCTCGACGGTACTCGCGGACCGCGACGCCACGGCCGTCGTCCACGTCGGCACTGCTCGCGATCCTGGAATCCGGTACGTCTGCCCGACGCCTCCCACTGATCTCACCGCGATCGCGTACGTCGGTGACGACGACGAGTGGCTCGTCCGGTCGGCGGGCGACGACGCGAGCGGGCACCCCGCCCGGCGACTCGCAACGACGCTCGCGGATCGCGGACTCGAGGGGACGGTACTGACGCCACCGCGAGTGCCCCACGACGCCGCTCTCTATCTCGAGGGGGCGGGCGTCGAATTGGCGTCGACGAACGCCCTCGAGCGGGCGCGAACGACGAAGACGGACGGCGAGCGGACGGCGATCGCGGCCGCCCAGCGAGCCGCCGCCGCCGGGATCCGCCGAGCGGCGTCGCTACTGGCGGATGCGACGGTCGCCGACGGGCTGCTCGCGGCCGGCGGCGAGCCGAGTACCGACGCCGAACCGTTGACGACCACCCGGTTGCGGACCGCCATCGACGAGGCGATCGTGCGCGCGGGTGCGTTTCCGGTCGGGAACACTATCGTCAATCCCGACTCGAGGGACGGAACCGATCCCGATGAACCGCTCCGACCGGGCGAGCCGATCGTTCTCGAGGCTGCGCCGCGCGGGCCGACCGGCTACTACGGCGGGCTGGTTCGGACGCTCGTCGTCGACAGCGACGGCGGCCGCGAGCGGCGGGTCCACGTCGGCGTCACGCAGTCGTTTCGCTCCGCGCGATCGATGTTGACCGCCGGACCGGAATCGGTGACCGCCGTCGCAGCCGACCTCGAGGCGGAGGTACGCTCGTTCGGGTTCGGCGAGGACGACGCGATCGAAACGCGGGTGTCCGGTGTCGGGCTCGAACCCCTCGAACGGCCGATCGACGGCGGTGACGACGTCGGCCCGGGGAGCGTGGTTCGACTCGACGTGGCCGGACAGGTCGGTGCGGAGAGTCGGATTCGGATCGCCGACGTGCTCGCAGTCCACGGCGAGGGCGAGCGCCCCGACTGGCTCGCCGCGCCGTCGCAATCGCTCGAGCCGACGGCGCTCCTGGAGTGACCGCCGCCGCGGGTTGCGGGGCGTGGAGTGTCGACCGTTGGACGATACTGTCGGCCAGACGGACGGATACAGCGTCTCCAACTGCGTCGTTCGAGTGGTGGGTGCCACTCGAGAAGGCGATAACGCTCGGCGAGCGATCGACCCGTCGCTACCGTTCGTCGTCGGGTTCGGTGTCGGGCTCTTTCGTGACCGTTCCGACGACTCGCTTGACCAGCAGTTCGGGAATGTCAGTGGGCATCGTCAGCCAGTGTTGGACGGCCACGAGGCCGATCGCGAGTCCCAGAAGCGCCACGCCGACGGCCGTTTGGTCCCGAACGAGCAGGAGTTCGAGCCCGGCGATCGCGGCGGGAAGCGCGAGGACGAGCGTTCCCGCGAGTTTGATCGTGTCGATAATGCCGCTCATTGGCTCCAGATAGCGGGCCACCGGCTAAAAACACGGCGACGTGTGCGATCGCCGGGTCGTCCGATCGATGCCCGACAGTCGGAGTCCACGTTTCCTCGAGCGCCCGTTCGGTCACAGCGACCCTCGAGCCGAGGCGCTTCGACCGGGGCTCACGACGCGATAGCGGCTCGGATCGTGCACACGGCTTCGTCGCCGTCCCGTGGCTCGGTCGCCGAGCCACGTCGGCGGAGAGTCGCCACTGCGTGGCGGAAATCGTGGAGAAGCGACGGAGCCACCGGACGGTCAGTCGTCGGCGGGAACCGCTCGCGTGTCCGCTCGCTCGGAAGCCATAGCGAGCACGTCGTCGAAGAAGTCGAGGGTGTCTTCGGGGCCGGGGTTCGCTTCGGGGTGGTACTGACGGGTGAGCACGTCGTACTCGATGCCGTCGATCCCTTCGGGCGTGTCGTCGTTGACGTTGATCTGCGTGACCTCGAGGTGCTCGCCGGGGTCGGCGACGGTGTAGCCGTGGTTCTGGGTGGTCATGACGACCTGCCCCGACTCGAGGTCGAGGACCGGCTGGTTGACGCCGCGGTGACCGAAGGTCATCTTCTCGGTCGAGCCGCCCAGCGCCTCGGCGACGATCTGCTGGCCGAGACAGATGCCGGCCACGGGCGTGTCCTCGACGAATTCCTCGACGAGCGTGATGGCCCCCTCGAAGTTGACCGGGTCGCCGGGACCGTTCGAGATGAACAGGAGATCGGGGTCGACGGCCTCGACATCGGCGACGTCGGCGTCGTAGGGGAACACGTGGACGGTCGCGTCACGCTCGAGCAGCGAACTGATGATCGAGCCCTTCGCGCCGCAGTCGATCAGGGCGACCGTCTCGCCGTCGTTGTCCGCGCCGTGGGCGACCGGCTCGTCGACGCTGACCTGTGCGCCGATGTCGGTGTGATCGCTCATGGCCTTGCACTGCTCGAGCTCGGCCAGCGCGTCTTCTTCGGTGACGTCCTCACCGACGGCGATGCCACACTTCATGGCGCCGCCGTCGCGGATGTCGGTGACGATCTCGCGCGTGTCGAGGTGGTCGACGGCCGGGACGCCCTCGCTTGCGAGCCAGTCGACGACGTCTTCGGTGAGTTCCTTCGCGACGACGCCACGCGGGTGGACGCGGTCGTCCTCGAACCGCTCCTCGCGGACGCCGTAGTTACCGATCAGGGGGTACGAGAAGGTCAGGATCTGTTCCTCGTAAGAGGGATCAGTCAGACTCTCTTCGTAGCCCGTATACGCTGTTGTAAACACGATTTCGCCGCGAGCCGTTCCTGGCGCACGACCACGCCCCTCGAGTACGTGACCGCCTTCCAGTGCGACGTAGGCTTCCGTCATTACGATCTACGTATCGGATGGACCATCATAAGTGTTGTCTTCGAAGCTCAGTTACGATTTTCGTAATCGGTAAATGCGAGTTCGACGTAGGTACGCATCTCCATGGACGACCTGGACCGACAGATCCTCGATATTCTCCGGCGAGACGCCCGCACGCCGTACACCGAGATCGCCGACGAGGTCGGCACGAGCGAGGGAACCGTCCGCAACCGCGTCGAGCGCATGATGGACGACGACGTCATCGAGCGCTTTACCATCTCGACCCGGACCGGCAACGTGCAGGCGATGCTCGAGATCAGCGTCGCGGTCGACGTCGACACCAAGGCGGTCTCCGAGCGGATGGCCGAGTGGGACGAGGTCGACTTCGTCTGGATGGTCTCGGGCGAACAGGACGTCGTCCTCGTGGTCGACGCCGCGGACACGCGCGGGGTCAACGATCTGATCACGAAGGCCCGCGATCAGGAGGAGGTCGTGAGCACGAAGACGCGGCTGATTCTGGACGAGGAACTCGGCTAGGACGATCGGTCGAACACGTCAGTCGAGTGCTCCCAACCGGCCGGTCGGCCGCTGGTCGACGGTCACGTGCTGGAAGGCATATGCCAGCTCGAAAAGTGGTCCGATGAACGCTTTAGCGAGCAGTTCGATATCGATCGGGACGATAACCGTAGGCAGTCTCGTATGCGCGGAAAACTCTTTCTAGAGCATGTATGAAAGTAGATAGTCGATGATATCGGTCGTTTATTTGCGAATAGTGACCAAGAGCTATAAGAATGGGTAGTTAAATTTATTATATAACATTCTATTCATTAATATAATAATTATTATAAAGGGAAACATTGAAATATACCTATAGCATTCATTTAATTATGGGTGTACGGTATTGGGTTCGTATCATACTTACGGTTATTGTTTATAGTGCTGGAATTAGTCTTGCTAGCTATGTTTTTGTATCGTCCACAACTAACGTTTTAATTGCTCTTCCGGTTGGCAGTGGATTCCTTCTCCTTATACACGCGACAAGAACGTCGCACCTTGACGAACTTGGCTACGCGATTATGGTTATGTGGGCTGTGATTCTCGCGATATCAGTCGTTTCCGGAATCCTAAACGAATATACACAAACGATGAATGGGAATCCTTCCGCCATAATTGGCATCTTCAGTATTACTGGCGTTCTTATTGTTAGCTATCTATTGGTAGTAGTCTATTTCAGGAATACTATGTGGTCGCTTTTATAATGGCTCCTAAGCAGGATATTATATAAATTATGGCTCAAATAAAATTTAGTATAGAATAATTAGTTATTTATACTATAACCCCATGAGTAGAAGATGGAATGGAATCAGATAGATTCCCAACACGAAGGGACGCGATAAAAGGAATAGTTACAGTCAGTACTACAATGGTAGGAACAGCTTCTGCTAAATCAAAAAACGGATCTGAATTAGATCCTCAAGAACATATTAAGAAGTTAATCGAGAAACACGGGACGCTTCGTATCGGACGTGGATATTTCTTGAATGACGAAGACGAAGTCATCGTTGACACTACTGGAAAACGTTATTCTGCATTCGATCAGGATTACGAAATGGACATGGTGAAATTCCATCAACACCTCCATTTCGAGGACGAATATAGTACACGTACGGAGACTATACTTAAATTTGATGAAAAACAAGAACTGTCCGCTATGTCTGTGAACGATTCACACTCCCCCTCAGGATCAGCCACATTAATTAATAAAGTAGATGGAGAAAAATATCAGAAGGATTTTTCATTGAATGAATTCGAAAGAAAAACATCAGAAAAAGAAGAAGAATACATTGCTAACGAGGGTCCTACTCAGGATTCAAGCCCAATATCTCTAAACAGTGGATCATGGCATATTGGTACTTCAGACGATGGTACAGAAGACCTTGACCAAGGGATCCCAGTTATTAACACCGTCGGTGCAAATTATAAAACTAGTGACAATAGATGTGGTGTCGCACAGCAAAGTACATACTTAACAGTAGACGCTAGTGCTACAGCAGAAGTTTATGAAGAGAAATCAGTTGATGAGGACATTTCTAATGCTACAATAAAATATGATGGGAGTATCATGGGAGTGATTTCGACTGTTGGAATGGGAGGTTCTGTAACAGCAGAAGGGTTCATAAGAGATGATTCAGGCGAAGAATCAACATTATTGATGGATGTCGATACAGGTATAGCTGAAATACCATATCTCACAAATAGCGGTGATGTGGACGAGGAGTTTGGTCCTAATGATGGTGTCATAGGAGACAAGTCATACTTGGATTATGAAATGACTACGGATATTGAATCAGGTGACATAGAAATTGGTGTTCGAATGGAGGTAGCATTTAACGGACTTAAGGGAGGTATTACACAAACCAATTTCATGCCGGCAGAGAGGTTTTATCAACCAGAGGATCTGGGAACTAGGTACTCTAGTATTCGTGTTGATTACTGATTAAGTGCGACCATAGGATAGTTCGACATCAGTAGACTGAGATCACAGGGAGACTGATCGACATCTCTCAGTCGGACTCTTCTTCACCTGGCGGCGTCCCGACACCCGGCGTCGGCCGTTCGATCGCGTCGATCACGTGTTTGCGCTCGTGGATCGCTCGGTAGGCCCGACGGAGCAGGCGGTCGAAGCCGGACCGGGCGACCCGTGCGCTCACTCGGCCGTTGCGGATCGCGTCGACGATCGACTCGGGCGTGAGCCGGTCCGCTTCGACGACCGTGTACGCCCGGCCCACCTCGAAGGGGTAGTGGGCGTCGCTGCCGCCGACCAGCGGCAGGTCCCGCTCGGCGGCCAGTTCCTCCACGAGCGGCTGCGAGCGGGGGTGTTTGCCGTTGACCTCGATCGCGTCGAAGGGGACCTCCTCGAGTTCTCGCACCGTACTGTTCCGAAACGGGTGGGCGACGATGGCGGCGCAGTCCCGGTCGTGTGCCAGCGCGACCGCCTCCTCGGGGGAGAGCGCGCCGGGTTTCGTCGCCGCCGGGGGATCGGGGCCGACGACGAGGACGTGGCCGCGGTCGGTCGTGATCTCGATCCCCGGCAGCGTCGCGACCGCGGGGGAGGGATCGAACGCCGTGTAGTAATCGTGGTTCGTCGTCGCGACGCCGTCGAGGCCGCGGCGCTTGGCCATCCCGGCGAGCAAGCGAACGCCCAGCGGATCGAACCGGTCGCCAAGCGAGCGCCGACCGTGGAAGAATCGCGTGTGCGCGTGGAGATCGACCGTATACATACCGGGGCAAACGCCGGCCAGATCCTTTTGGATGCGGCCGGCATGGGCTGCAGTATGCCATCTCACGAGACGAGCGGCCGCGTTCTCGTTCTCAACCCCGTCAGCGGGGGCGGGGATCACGTCGACGAGGTCGTCGGCCTCGCGACCGAACACGGGTTCGAGGTCCGGACGACCGAGGAGAGCGGCGACGCGAAGCGCTTCGCCCGCGAGGCCGCCCCGAGCGCGGATCTCGTCGCCGCGGCCGGCGGCGACGGCACGCTCAACGCCGTCGTCAACGGCATCGCCGACGCGGAGGCCCTCGAGACGACCGCCGTCGCCGTCGTCCCCGCGGGGACGGGGAACAACTTCGCCGCGAACGTCGGAATCGAGGGCCTCGAGCACGCCTTTACCGTCGTCGAGGACGGCCGCCGGCGGGAGATCGACGTCGGCACGGCGAACGGTCGGGTGTTCGTCAACTCCTGTGTCGGCGGGATCACCGCCGAGGCGAGCAGCGAGACGACCACCGAGAGCAAGGCGGAGCTGGGCGTGCTCGCCTACGTGAAAACCACCCTCGAGACGGTCGGCGAGTTCGACTCGCTCCCGCTGCGAGTGGAGACCGCGACGGGACTCAACGGCGAGCGGGCGCGGGCCTGGGAGGGCGAGGCGCTGTTCGTCCTCGTCGGGAACTGTCGGCGCTTTACCGGGGCGCGAACCGCACAGGCAAACGTCGAAGACGGCCTCCTCGAGGTGACGATCATCGAGGACGCGGCGACGACCGATCTGCTCGGCGGCGCGGCCCTCGAGGGCCTGTTCGGCCAGAAAAGCACGCACATCGTCCGCCGTCGGGCGTCGTCGCTGGTGATCGAGAGCCACGCCGACGCCATCGAGTACAGCCTCGACGGCGAGATGCTCGAGACCGAAACGATCCACCTCGGGACGGAGCCGGCGACGCTCACCATCGCCGTCGGCGATGGCTATCGACCGGATCCGGACGACGGGAAGCGGTGGCCCCTCGAGACGCGCGGATAGACGGACTGTATCGATTCGAAACCGTCGGGACGAGACGATACTGGTTTCAAGAGTCGTCGTGAGTGTACGACTATGAGCACGCCGGAGGAGGACCTCCAACACGAGAACGCCGGACAGGACGTGATCGCCGTCGACGCCGACGACACCGAACTCGAACTCGTCAACCGACTCGACGCCCATACCGGCGAGGGAATCCGCCATCGGGCCTTCACGTCGCTGGTCTTCGACGGCGAGGGGAACGTTCTCCTCGCCCAGCGAGCGCCGGACAAACGTCTCTGGGGAACGTACTGGGACGGCACCGTCGCCTCCCACCCCGTCGAGGGACAGAGCCAGGAGGAAGCGACCCGCCAGCGACTCGAGGAGGAACTGGGGATCACCCCCGATCAGTACGACGACCTGGAGCTAACGGATCGCTTCGAGTACAAACGCTACTTCGAGAACGCGGGCGTCGAACACGAGGTCTGTGCCGTCTTGCAACTGACGCTGACGGACCGCAGCCTCGACCCCAACGAGGAGGAGGTCGCCGGGCTGATGTGGGTCCCCTACGAGCGACTGCACTCCAATCCGGAGTGGTACCGCCAGCTTCGGCTCTGTCCGTGGTTCGAGATCGCGATGCGACGGGACGTCCGGTGAGACTCGACGGCCGAACCGACCGACACCGGCCGGAGCCGGGGGCAAACACCACATCGAGGGAGCCGCCGCGAAACCACGACGGACCCGACCGCGACTGAGCACTCGAGCCCACGGAGGGCGACGCCGGTGCCCGAGCCCGATCGGCGCATGGCCTCCGCTCGAGACCGAACGCCGCCGGAAAACAGTACACGAACGGGAGGTTTATAGGGGAGTGCTCACACATGCAGGATAGACTGCGATGGTCACTGGCACGCTCAGACGGCTTCTCCGGGGGAGTACGATCGCGTCGTCCGCGTCGGCGGACGGATCGACCGCCGCGGGGGCGACGGCGGAATCGGAGCCCACGCCCGGGACGGGGCGGGTCGCCGACGAGTCCCTCGATATCTGTCTCCTCAGTTATCGATCGAACCCGTATTCCGGCGGACAGGGCGTCTACGTGAAATATCTGAGTCGGGCGCTGACCGCCCGCGGCCACTCCGTCGACGTGATCTCGGGGAAACCCTACCCCGAACTCGACGACGACGTCGGACTGGTGAAACTCCCCGGCGAGAACATCGTCGACGAACTCGACAGGCTCGGACAGTTCGAGCCCGCCTATCTCGGCGACCCCCTCGCGCTCTACGAGTGGCTCAGCGCGCTCACCGGTGGCTTTCCGGATCCCTACGCCTTCGGCCGCCGGGTCGTCGACTACTTCGAGGAGCAGGAGCCGTCGTACGACGTCGTCCACGACAATCAGTCGCTGTGTCACGGCCTCAACACGCTCCGCGAGCGGGGCCACCCGGTCGTGGCGACCGTCCACCATCCGATCACCGTCGACCGCGAGGCCGACCTCGCCGCGGCCGATAGCTGGGGGGAACGCCTGCTGATCCGTCGCTGGTATCGCTTCCTCCGGATGCAACGCGAGGTCGTCCAGGAGCTCCCACACATCCTGACCGTCTCCGAATCGGCCAGACACCGCACTGTCACCGACTTCGGGGCCGACCCCGAGTCGGTTCGTGTCGTCTACAACGGGATCGACACCGAACTGTTCGAACCCCGCGAGCGCACGCACGACCGCCCGCGCGTGATGACGACCGTCAGCGCCGACGTCCCGCTGAAAGGAACACGACACCTGCTCGAGGCCTTCGCGACCGTTCGGGGAGACGTCGACGCCGAACTCGTCGTCGTCGGGGAGTTCGACGAGGGCGGCGACTGTGCCCGACTCGTCTCGAAACTCGGGATCGAGGAGGCGATCGAAACCCACAGCGAGATCAGCTACGAGCGGATGATCGAGCTCTACGGCACCGCCGACGTGGCGGTCGTCCCGTCGCTGTACGAGGGCTTCGGCCTCCCCGCCGGCGAGGCACTGGCCTGTGGCGTTCCGGTCGTCGCCACCACCGGCGGCGCGCTCCCCGAAGTGGTCGGCGACGCGGGGGTACTCGTCGAACCGGGCGAACCCGACGCGTTAGCCGAGGGGATTCGGGAACTGCTCACGGACGAGCAGCGCCGTCAGCGCCTCGGCGAGCAGGGCCGCGAACGCATCGTCGAGGAGTTCGACTGGGATCGGGCCGCCCGCGAGACGGTCCGAACGTACCGCAACGCGATCGAAACGCAGTCACAGGTGGGATAAGATGGAGACGATCGATTTCGACCGGATGACCCTGACGCCGAGTCTGCGCGTCCTCGACGTCGGTTGTGGCGAGGGCCGTCACGTCCACGCCGCCGCCCTCGAGAACGTCGCCGAAGTCGTCGGGCTCGACCTCGAACGGGAGAGCCTGCACGCGGCCCAGGCGGACTACGAGGAGTACATCGCCGGCGAGACGGACGTGCCGGTGACCTTCCTGTCGGGGGACGCGCTCAGGCTCCCCTTCGAGGACGGCGCGTTCGACGTCGTCTGCTGTACCGAGGTCTTAGAGCACATCCCCGACTACGAGGCCGCCATCGACGAACTCCGGCGTGTCTGTGCGCCAGGGGGCACGCTCGCGGTGAGCGTGCCTCGAGCCGGCCCCGAGCGGGTCTGTTGGGCGCTCTCCGACGAGTACCACGAGGTCGAGGGCGGTCACGTCCGTATTTTCGACCGCGAGGAGTTACAGGCCGCCATCGAACACCGCGGGTTCCGGCGGGTCGACGGCCACTTCGCCCACGCCCTGCACGCGCCCTACTGGTGGCTGAAGTGTCTCTGGTGGGACCGCGACGAGCGGGGCGACCCGCCGCTGCCCTTGCGGGCCTACGACCGGTTTTTGGAGTGGGACGTGCTGGAATCCCCCCGCCCGGTCCGGCTGCTCGAGCGGGCGCTCGATCCTGTCGTCGGGAAGAGCGTCGTCTACTACTTCCAGCTGGAGGGGGCGGCGTGAGCAACGTCGCCTCGGGACGGTCGCTCGCCGACTGGGAGCTCGCGCCCGCAGTCGACTACATCGAACGCGTCCAGCGATCGGACGGGCTCATCCCCTGGTATCCCGACGGCCCCGCCGATCCCTGGGATCACGTCGAGAGCGCGATGGGGCTGTCGGTCGCCGAGCGCCACGAGGCCGCCCGTCGGGCCTACCGGTGGATCGCCGACGCCCAGCACGAGGACGGATCGCTGTGGGCGACCTACGGCGAGGCCGAGGCGGGCGACGGCGCACACGCCGGCGACGAACCCCGCAAGGAGACCCACCGCAGCGCCTACGTCGCGGTCGGCGTCTGGCACCACTACCTGTGTACCGGCGAGCGGGCGTTCCTCGAGACGCTCTGGCCGACCGTCCGCGACGCCCTCGAATTCGCCTGCGCCCAGCAGGCCGCGACCGGCGAGATCTACTGGACCGTCGGCGCGGACGGCGAGGTCTACGAGGACGCCCTCGTCGCCGGCTGTGCCTCGATCTACAAGAGCCTGGCCTGCGGGGCGGCGATCGCCGCGGAACTGGGCCACACCGACGCTCGCGAGCGCTGGCTCGCGGCCCGCGCCGACCTCGGTGCCGCGATCCGCGAGCGGCCCGACCGCTTCGATCGCACGTGGGAGAGCAAGTCCCGCTACGCGATGGACTGGTTCTATCCCGTCCTCTGTGGCGTGCTGGGCGGCGACCCGGCGCGACAGCGCCTCGAGGCGGGGATGGATCGCTACCTCGAGGCGGGACTGGGCTGTCGCTGCGTGGCGGACGAGCCCTGGGTGACCGTCGCGGAATCCTGCGAACTGGTCGTGTCGCTGGCCGCGGTCGGCGAGGCAGAACGCGCGCGTGAGATCTACGAGTGGCTCTTCCAGTGGACCGACGACGAGGGGGTCTTCTGGACGGGGTATCAGTTCGAGGACGAGGAGTTCTGGCCGGGCGAGCGGCCGACGTGGACGGGCGGGGCGGCGGTGCTGGCCGCGGACGCGCTGTCGGGGGTGTCGCCGGCCGCGGATCTGTTTACTGATCCCCTGCCGGAAAGGGAGTGAACTGTAGTGCTCGAGAGTGCTGGGACCGTCGGAACCGGACCGAGCGGCGGCTCTGAGGAAGGGGCGCATTTTCTCAGTGTGAATGCGCTGAGACTACTTTACGGAGTCTGCCTCCGAGATACTTGGTAAGGGGATAGCCAATGGACGAAGCGACGCAGGAGGAAGTCGAAGAGGCGATTCTACAACTCGAAGACGAGGACGATTCTGACGAGATCATCGTAGCGGATCGATAGCTGTGTCCCCAAGGGGACAGTACCAAAAAATTACAGTGCCCCGTCCCACCTCCGCACAGCAGTCCTCCAGTTGAATCACATGAAACGGGGGTCGTATTCCATGCTTTTATTGGCAATCTATCTGAGTGTATATCATGCCATCAGAATCGGTCATTGCGGCTTCAGCAGCGATTATCGGCGGTATTGCCCCCAAAATTGTTGACTTCCTGCTTGAAAGCCGGTCTCAAAACCAGACGGACAAGAGAGAATTCCATCATGAAGTTGTTTCATTAACCGATAGGGCGATACGGTCATATGAACAATATGTTCAAGATTACGAAAAGGGCGATGAAATCCCGTATACTAACGCGACACGCTGCAAGGGTCGTCTTCCAGATAATGAAATCAGGCAATTCAACATCAATAGACCGGGGCTTGCTACTGATGAATTGATAAATGACCTAAGGAATCTTCAAAATGTGGCGTGGGATATAGATCAATTTAATCTACCTCCTCGAACTGAGATGGACCCACTTACGGTGGAAAAGAGTGAGGAATATCTTGAGTTAATGAATCGGTTCTACAATATTTCAAGGAAGGTCCATTCAGAATCACTGTCTCAACTGGAGTAGTACCCCTGAGGGGAAAGGGCAATTGCGCGGCACGCGCTCTGTGCGCCGCGCTAGTGAAAATTTACCGAGCCTGCTTAGAGAGGGAATTCAGACATGAATGTTCTTTAGGCTAAAACACAGTCTTTGACCAATGAGTAATGAACTCGATGAGCAAACCATTGAGCCTGAAGAAGCAGAACGGATCGAATTCAGTTTGATTTTGGATATTATCTTGGATGATGCTGAATCGTTTGAAGAAATAAATATAGAAGATAAGGACGCGACAAGAGGTACACTCTCACGACTACGTCTTATAAAAGTCGCTGCCGACGCCTACAAAGAAGTCACAGAATTTGAAGACGAGATATCTATGATCTCTGACGATCTCGGTGACGATGCAGGGGCTGTGGCTCAAAAAGCTAGAAACATTCAGACTAGTTCTGATAAGTTAATACTCCTGTTTTCTATCGCGTCGGAAATGATGCAAGAGTATTCAGCAGAACTTCTCAGAGACCATATGATTGTTGATGAATTTAAGGAATCGAATAAGACTCAGGATCTCTTAGAGAGAGATCTAAACCAAACTGTCCGAGAAGAATTACTTTTGCGTACGGGAATTATTGACGAAGGGCTGAAAAGTGAAATGGTTCACCTCCGAAAATTTAGAAATCAGCTGATACACGGAGATCCTGTAGAGGCACTAAACAAGACACCAAATGAGTTAGAGTCCGAAATTGAACGGTGCCTTCAGACAATCAATGAGCTATTAGAGCATTCCTCTGAAAATCTATCCACAGAGTTGGCCATAACTGTTGAGACAGATAATACGGAGTCTTAGAAGAATTAGGCTCTGTTGAAATCCTATTCGTTAGACATCTCATCTGATGAAACTGCTGTGAGGTAGGCGTGCGAACTAATGGGATTCGTCGACAGTGAACTCGACCGCCAGATATGGCGTCGTTCCCAAAACAAGGAATCGGTGGGTTCCGGACTGAGGCCCGCCATCCAGAGGGAAGGCTCGCTCTGTCAATTATTGAGTAGGGTGCGGTATGTATGGTCCTGTTTAGGTGTTTCGGAGGTTCTACAGACATCATTGGGGTGATTCTCTGTGTGTTTCTATTTAACAAATGGAAAGTAATTCCACAATGTTTTAGTTCCTCAGTTCACAATTACTATTTTCATGGCCGATGGTAATTCCGGGCGGTACTTGACGAGACGAACCGCTCTGAAACTGTCCGCCCTCTCCCTCAGCACCACAGCGACCACCGGTCTCGCAACCGCAACCACCACCGACGACCCACGAGAAAAGGCAAAAACCCTCTTCCAAAAACAGGAGACCTCCAAAGCAGTTGAAATCCTCGAAGACGCCGGCATCCCGCACAAACACGCCGAACACTCCGTCCCAATCTCCGACGACCCCAGCGCAGCAGACTCAACCAACGACGAAGATGGCATCTCAACCCAAGACTTCTTCACCAACCCCGAATCGAACAAGATCAGCACCCTCCTGTACGAAACCTATACCGATGGCGTCTGGCACCTCAGTACGGGCTGGAACCTCACCCGAAACTCAGATTTCGATGGCCCCGAACCCACGGACGCACTGATTCTTGCCTGGGACGACTCCCACTTCAAATACGATCCCAACTCCCTCGACTACGAAGTCACGCACGAGTACGACATGCCGTCAGGGACCGTCACCCACACCGACGGCCACACCCTCGAAGGCGGAAAATACGTCGACTACATGGAGGTGTCCAACGGCCCACTCATCGGTGACTACAACAACGGCATCGGATTCCGAATCTTCGACCACGCACAGGAATCCACCGGCGTCAGCGTGTACTGGCCCCAGCGACAGTACGGCCATGCAAATATCGAAATCGAACGTCAGGCAGACGGCCCCGCAAACGTCCAGACGCGGTTCGAACACACCTGGTCGATCGGCAACGTCTCCCAATTCGACCCGATATTCAACACTAGCATTTCAAAAAATGCTAGCTCCGTTGACATCACTATTCCAGTTGAAGCTGATTCTTGGAATAAAGATGCTCTGAAAGAAATCCCAGACAACACCTGAAAATACATCAGTTGAACTGTCGAAGAACCGCTGGACAGCACGCACGATTCCAACACCATTTTTACGCTGCAATAATCGAACCCAAACATGGAAAAAGACGACAGACGATTTATCATTCTAGCTGCCTTAGCAGCAATGATACTAATAAACAGCCTCGAGAACCAACCCGCCAGATGGTTCCAACAAGTCTCCTTTTTCCTCTCATACGGCATACTCGCCTATCTCATCTATCTACTCGGAACCAACCTCGTACAGGCAATCCAACAATAAAGGGATGTGTTGGGTCGCGCCCTGAACGACCCGCTGGAGTGGCGTCGAGGAACGACGCGAGGTCGTTACGCTGTCGTAACCCGGGTCCCAGCTGGGGTCGTAACGCGCAGGCACTCGTCGGGGACTCGCCCATTGCTGGACGAGTCCCGGACGAGTCTACGGACCTCACGCTGGCCGACCCATGCTTGCAGCGCCAGTCCGGGTGGAAGCGTTTGGGTTCGTGATAAGTTGGGGCGATCGCCCACGTAGGTGTGTTACGGGAGTCTTGTTTGGTGGTTTGCCTGTATCTACCGGTTAGAATGATCGGTCGATATTGTGAACAACGCAGGTGATAGCGAGTTCTCGAAACTGTTTCCACCAGTGCCGTGACCGGACGAACGCACCGTACTTGCGTTTGAGTCGGGAGTTCACAGTCTCGTTCTGACTACGCTGACCATAGAGATCAGCATCCAGTCGAGCATTCCACGCCTTGTGGAGCGACGAAAACTCGCGGTGCTTGATGAGCGGTCGAACACCGGTCTCACAGGCTACTGCGCGAACCTTCTGGTCGTCGTATCCCTT
This sequence comes from Natrinema ejinorense, assembly GCF_002494345.1. Taxonomy (GTDB): domain Archaea; phylum Halobacteriota; class Halobacteria; order Halobacteriales; family Natrialbaceae; genus Natrinema; species Natrinema longum. The sequence goes on along the minus strand of NZ_NXNI01000001.1, from coordinate 3,906,414 downwards.
GTCGCCAAGGAGAACCGCTACGTCCCCGGTATTCCGCTTGATGAGCGACGGTGCAATCTTTGAGTCGTGCTTTCGTGTCGTCGTTACGTGTACGTCGATAATCGCGTTCGACCTCGTGTCCACCAGAAGAGTCACCTTCAACTGCTGAATCGTTAGCTTCGTTCGCTTCGTGTAGTGTTTCGAGGCGTGACTCCGGTCAAACCCTGAAGCGTCGATCCCAACGATACCGTTAGTCGGGAGAAGCGTGACCGAGAGGTTAAGCAGAACACGCCAGACAGCCATATCGAGTCGGTTGAACGCTTTGCACAACGTTGAGGGTGACGGGAGTTCGTCCAAGTTGATGGCTCTCCGAATGCGGGGCATCTCGATGAGTTCGTCGAGAAGCGCCCGATACGTCGTGTTCTTCCGAACTTTGAGACAGAGTAGAACGATGTGCTGGTGGAGTGTGTAGCGTCGTTTCGAGAACTTCGAGGAGTAGTGAGCGACAGTTCGTCGGGCCAAGTGGACTGCCTGCTCAACGAACTGGAGCAATCGTGACTTTGGGAGGGCCTGCATTCACTTACACTAGCTGTCGAGCCTGTAACCCTGTGAGGATTTCAACGGTAGTGTTCAGATAAGCTGATTCCATGCGAAGCTGAACGATCTGAGCCAGTCGTCGGCAGTTTCTGCTTCGGCGTTGCTGAAGCAGTTTGAGAAGCAGAGTGTTCGTCGTTTTATCTCTCTAAAGACACGTTCAACAGCATTTCGATTTCCATGCTTTTCGTATCTGAAATCGAAGCCGTGGCGCTGACATGCATCTTGTAACGAGTGCGACCCATCAACGAGAAACACGGCGTCAGAGACGTTGTGTTTCTCGGATAGTTCCGTAAGAAACGAATGAGCGAGAACCTTCGTTGTTGTCGGTTCAAGCTTTGTATGGAGCAATTCGTTTGTCTCTGGATCGATTGCGGCGTACAGCCAATACTGCTCATCGTTCAGTCGGATCACGGTCTCGTCAACCGCAACGTGATCCGGACACCGGCCAGATTCGGGCTGTAGATCGGCCTTGTGTACCCAATTGTGAACAGTAGACCGAGCGCGTTTGACACCGAATACCTCAAGAACAGAGACAGTATTCGAAAGCGAAAGTCCAGCGAGGTGCAGTTGAATACTGAGCTTCATCAGCAATCGCGGTGTCGCTTCTCGTTCAACAAACTCTAAGTTGATCTCGTCTAAACAACCGTTGAGGCGGTCGTTTTCGGGCATAGATCACTCAGAAAACGAACCGCCTCATCCTTCATCCTTATCTGAACACCGCCATTTCAACAGAGCCAAGAATTATAGCATCGCTCCTTGGACCGTCCCCGCCTAAGGGGTTGCATGTCGACAGAATCCGATCCCCGAATATGCACACAAACCGCTATTCGTTATGTGTATATATCGAATCCATCCACCGGTTGGCCTATTAGTTTTCTCGAGCAGCCAGCGTGTTCCGCTGATTTTGGTCCGAAATAGGTTATTCAGCGAGTCGAAAAGACAGGATTTCAGGTATCGTGGGTACGAGTTCGTTACGATGGTTCGAGGTCGTCACTTTCCAGTTCCCCCTCGAGATAGGCGCGACCTCGATCCGTAATTCGGTAATAGCCTCGATCGTCGTCTACTTTTTCCAGTAGATCGTGATCCACTAAAACAGGAAGGCGTCTTTTGATCGTAGATTTTGAAACGCCCTCCAAATTGTATTCTGCAACCGCTGGGGGAATAGCGATCCCCGCTTCCTCGAAAATTTCGAGAATCGCGGGATCAGACTTCGTCATCCACGAAACCAGCGGGCGCATTCAGTCGGAAGTCACGCTTTCCTATCATAACTGCAGGTGGCATGCAGTTGAATGGGATTATACGAGTTCTATTTGATCCCATATAGGGTCAATTATAAGTCCTCTCCGTCCGTTAATCAGAGCAACGGAGGCCAGACGGACCCACGACTACCCACATCGGTCCTCGAAAATGCGGACCCGGTGCCCTACCACCGGCCCGCGTGGCTTCCGTACCCTGCCGAAAGCCATGTCAGACGACGATTCGCGGGATCTTGAACGTCCCGCTCGAGCAGACGCATCGCCCCCAAATACCACGGACGACCGGCGCGCGTGGGCCAAACTCACCGGCTTCCAGCGCGACTGTCTCGAGGCCGTCGCCCGCCGCGAACACGAGGGCTACCCCTGCTATCCCTGGGGGATCGCGGAGACCATCGAGCGCTGGTATCCGAGGGTCAGCCCCGGCCGACTCGAGTCGAGCCTGCGCGCGCTCGTCGATCGCGACCTCGTCACGACGCGCGATGGCTTCCCGGGCTCCGTCCACGCCTATCGCCTCACGGGTGCCGGGCGCGCGCTGCTCGTCCAGCGCGCCGACCGGCTCGCCGTCCTCCGCGAGCGACGACCCGACCACGACGCGATAACGGAGGGGACCACTCGAGGGGAGGGGGCCGATCGGTCGAGTGGGACTCGAGACGAGGACTCGAGTGGCGACTGAACGTCACTGCACACCCGCTCGCACGACGGCCGTCAGATCCTGGGAAACGGGACGGCGTCCTCCCTCGAGGGAAGTCCCTGATCTGGCAGAACAACTGTTATAGTCGTACTCCATCTAGTGAAGAATACGATGTCCCCCTCTCAGACCTTCGACGACGAAGAGGTCGCTACTGTCGTTGGGTTGCACGTTCTCGGCGAACTCACCGTTACGGAAGGTGCAGACCGGTTGGGAATAGATCCGGGGGAATTTCGTGACATCTTGCTGGAGGCCGATGTCGTTCCCCGACATGGGCCAGCGACTCGACAAGACATCGACGACGAAATCGATGTTGCCCGCCGAATCGAATGACGGACGACTCCGACAGTAGTGATTCGATCGAGGGAGTTGTGTTAGATACGACCGTCCTGTCGAACTACGCTGCATCGGATTCTGTCGGATTCCTCACCGCTACGTTCGCTCACCCGCTGTCAGTAGCTGCTGTGAAAGAGGAACTCGAACGGGGGAGTAAACAGGGTCGTCCCTATCTCGAGGAGGCGCTCCGATATTTGACTGGGAGCGGCCAGACGGAGACGATTCCGGTAGGGAGCGTTCAGGACCGATCGATCCAGCAAATCCAGAAATTAGACTACGGCGAACGGCACGCTCTCGCCTACGCACGAGATCACGGATGGGCACTAGCGACGGATGACATGGAAGCTCGATCGGCAGCAGAAACGGTCGATGTTCCGTGTACCGGGTCGCTCGGGATCCTTATTCGTGGGATCGAGAACGAAGAAATATCTGTAGCAGAAGCAGAATCCTGGCATACGACGTGAGTCGAAAAGAACGGGTATTATTCACCTGTCGATAGCGTCACTGAACTCATCGAATAGCTGAACGAGACGTGTTCCCCAGCCCACCGACGTTGCACGTCGATAGAATTCGCGTCACGAATATCCATACGAGTCGTATCTCGTCGTGTGTCTCTCTCAGGCCGATCGAGCGCTTGGCCGATCATCGCTCTCCGATGAACCGATACGACCTGCCGGTTTGGTCCGAACTATAGTAGCAACTGAAACGATTTACACACTGATCGCAACGCTGTCGTGCGATCAGGTGTGCAATGACTGTCAGTTGCTACTATAGGTCGATCGACCCCGCCCGTTGCAAGGGTAAGGACTCGAGTTTACTCACCGGCCAACCACGAGCTACGTATGCGGCTACTCGATCGGCGAACGACGATCAAAGCGATCGGCTCGAGCCTCGCACTCGGCGGGCTCGGTGCCACCGTGAGCGCACAGGACGACGAGGAACCGGACTACGGCGACTGGTTCGACGACGTCGACGACTACGAGGAAACCGAGGACCTCACCGGGGAGGACGAGGTCACGGTCGACGTCGGGGCCGGGGACGACGGCCTCCAGTTCGATCCGCCCGCGATCCGCATCGACCAGGACGCGACGGTCGTCTGGGAGTGGACCGGCGAGGGCGGCAGTCACAACGTCGTCCACGTGCCCGAAGACGAGGAAGAACTCGAGATCGAGGGCGCGACCGGCGCGGACGAACCCGTCTTCGAGACCGAAATCACGGACGAGGAGGGCATCACCTTCGAACACCAGTTCGAGGAGACGGGGACGTACCTCTACGTCTGTGAGCCCCACCGAGAACAGGGAATGAAAGGCGCAGTCGTCGTCGAGTAAGGTCTCCGGTCGGTCCCGGAATCGGCGGCCCCGTCACGACCGGCTCGAGTCCGGCCGAGCGCTCGAGGACGGGAGCCGCCCGATGCCGGTATCACAGACGACGCACGATCGAAGGCCGTTGGCCTCGGTAAATCGATCGAACAGCCTCGAGAGACGAACGTCGTGGCTCGCGAGCACGCCCCCCGGCGTGAGGTGAGCGAGCGCCGTCTCGTACTCGAATCGCATGTGGGGCAACCGGTGGTCCGAGTCGTGCAGAAAGAGGTCGACGGGGCCGACGGTCTCGAGTAGCTCCGGGAGTACCTCGCGTGCGTCGCCCTCGCGAAGCTCCCAGTGGTCCCGACAGCGATCCGGGATCAGGTGGCCGTACTCGAAGGGGCCGGGCGGTCCGCCGGGGAGATCCACCGCGTAGAGCGTCCCGCCGCCGTTCTCGGACAGTGCGGCGAGGATGTGCGCGTCGAACGACCCGAAGAGCACGCCGGTCTCGACGACCGTCTCGACCGCGAGTGCGCGACAGACGACGTAGAGCGTCACCCCATCGCGCCAGTGGGTCGTGTCGGTGGCGACGCCGGCCTCGTGGATCTCGGCGACCCGGTCGGCGTAGCTCTCGTGGAACCACTCGAGGTCGTCGTATTCCTGCTCGTACGCCCGCAGTTCGGCGGCCGACGCCGGGAGCACGTCGGCCAGCCGCTCGGCCCGCTCGCGCGTCTCCCGGCCGTAGTCGAGTCGACGGCGCTCGAGCCCCAACCGAGCTTTCCGAACGGCGTAAATCGCGTCGCGAAGGGGGGTCGTCATCGGTAACCCAGCGCCTCGAGGCGCGATTCGACCGCGGGTTCGTTCGCGCTGGCCGGGTCGTCGTCGCGGAGTCCATCCGGAAGGGCGGGATCGCACGTCCCGCGATCCTGCCCCTCGCTGACCGCCCAGGGCACCCGGCGCAGGGCGGGAACTGGCGTTCCGGGCGGGTGCGACCAGACGCCGAACTCGCCGATGGCGTTGCCGTGATCGCTGGTCATCGCGACCCGTCCGTCGCAGTTCGCGAGGAGTCGCGCGACGTCGTCGAGCACCCACTCGAGGTTGTCCCGGTAGGCCGCCCAGACCGCGTCGTAGGAGAGTTCGCCGTTCCGAAGTTTGATCCAGGGGTCGTTCATCGAGTCCGTGTCGTCGTCTTCCTCGGCTTCGGCCTCGGCCAGCGCCTCCAGTGCCTCGCGTTCCTCCGGCTCGAGGTCCGCGAGGTCGATCTCCTCCTCGTCGTCCCCGTCGGTGAACTGCCCCCAGTGTTCGATGTCGGCCGAGCCGAAGAACCAGCCCGGTTGCGACCGGAAGGGGGCGTGGGGTTGCATGTAATGAATCAGTACGCGGTCGACGCCCAGCTCCGCCCGGTTGCGCCAGATCGCGATCGCGGCGTCGGTCAGCGGGTCGGGCGGGATCGTCGAGATGTCGTCGTCGACCCACTCCTCCCGCCAGGCCTCGTGGAAGACGCCGAAGTCGTCGGCCTCGAGCGGGAGGACCTCGTCGGAGGTGACGAGAATGTGCTCGCAGGGCTGGGAGGAGAAGGGGTTGCCGGTGACGTAGGCGGTCCGGGCCATCTCCTCGCGGTACTGCGGGGCGAACGTTCGGTCCATCCACTCGGCGGACTGGGACCCGACCGACCACAGCGAATCGACCCCGTCGGCGTCGGGCAGCGCCGGATGGCCGGCCCTCGCGACCTCACGCATGAGATCGAGGCGACAGCCGTCGAGGACGCAACAGACGTCCCACTCACGCTCCCAGATCGGCGTGGCGGGGACGAGTTGCGAGAGCGTATAGCCGATGCGTCCGGTCGCGATCTTGCCGGATACCGTCGCGAAATCAATCACCGTCGGCTCCTACCTGAGTGGTGGATCCGATTCTGTTAGTAGCTTTTGATCGCCAGCGTGACCGTTCGGAGCGACGGACCGGCGACTCCCGCTCGAGACGCCGGGTGGCCGACCCCGCCGCTGGCCCGGCGAGTTCCCAGCAACTATGCCACACTGTGACAAGGCTTATTAGGACGGTGTTCGTAGCTTCGGTCGAGGACCACCCCGGTCCCGTCCGACGAAATGAGCTCCTCACCACCGACAACCGAGACGTACGAAGTCCCGCTCTCCAGAGACGAGCAATGGGTCGTCCACCACGTCCTGTCGACCCGCCTCGACGAGGCCCTCGACGCGGACGAACGACCACCCGAGTGGGTACTCGAGGTCATCGAGATACTCGAGACCGACGGCGACACGGAACGATTCACCGGCCTGCAGGCCGATCGCATCTATGCGGAACTCGCCACGTACGTCGACCACGAGGAGACACCCGACCGGGACGTCGATCACGGATCGGCCGTCCTCGAACGACTCGAGGAGATCCAAGAGACGCCGGCATAACGGCCGCCAGCGCTCGAGCGCTGGAGACACTCGCTGGTAGATTTATTAGACGAACGGGACGAACGCCCTCGAGCAGCCACGCGGTCGGCCCGGCTCAGGGCCGCGTCGTCGCCCAGACGGCCGTGATCGCGAGCAAGATCGCGGGTGCGAGCGGGAGAATCAGCAACGCGAAGCGATACCCCTCCGCACTCGGCGGGAAGAGATAGATCGCCATCGGGGCGACGAGAAATGCGAAGACCAGGACACCGACGAGGATCCAGCCGCGCCAGTCGAACTCCCGGTCGATCGTCGCTGGATGGGGCGGATCGGCGCCGTCTCCGTCGTCGGCCGACGAATCGGTCCCCTGTTCGTCGTCCGCGCCGGCATCGAACGCCGCAGGATCGTGGACGTAGCCGCCGTCGTCGCTCGAGGTCACTATCGGATCGTTCGACCGCAGAGTGAAAGCCCTCACGGTTGGCCACCCTGACGTTCCACCGGATCGGGGCGGTCGGGAAGCGTCGACGGGGTGGTCTAGAGTTCGCTGTCCGGTCGGACGACGACTTTGCCGAACCCTTCCCGGTTCTCGATGATCTCGTGGGCGCGTGCGGTTTCGCTCATCGGCAGTTCCTCGCGGATCGCGGGCTCGAACGTCCCGTCCCAGACGAGTTCCAACACGTCGTCGACTTGATCGGGCGTGGCCATCGTCGAGCCAATGATCTGGAGCTGATTCCAGAAGATACGCGGAATGTCCGTCTCGGGATTGCCGCCGCCGGTACCGCCACAGGTGACGAGTCGCCCGCCCTTGGTCAGGCTCTTCAGCGAGTTCTGCCAGGTGGGCGCGCCGACGTGTTCGACGACGATGTCGACGCCGCGACCACCCGTCTCCGAGAGGACCCAGTCCGCGAAGTCCTCCTCTTCGTAGTTACAGACGTGGTCCGCGCCGTGTTCCTCGGCGTAGTCGAGCTTCTCCGCCGTACTGCCGGTCGCGTAGACCTCCGCGCCCGCGTAGTCGGCGATCTGGAGGGCAGCGTGGCCGACCCCGCCGCTGGCCCCCAACACGAGCACCGACTCGCCGGCTTCGAGGTCGGCCCGTTCGATGAGCATCCGCCACGCGGTCTGGAAGACCAGCGAACTCGAGCCGGCGACCGTCCAGTCGACGTGGTCGGGAACGGGAATCAGGTTGTCCTCGGGGATCGCGGCGTATTCGGAGTGGACGCCGGTGACGTGTTCGCCGATGATGTGAAAGCGCGGGTCGAGCGTCGGGTCGTCCATCCGCAGGTCGCCGACGCCGGCCGAGAGCGCGACGTGGTCGCCCTCCTCGAAGCGGCTGACGTCCTCGCCGACGTCCTCGACGACGCCGGCCCCGTCGCTGCCCGGAATGTGGGGCATCTCGAGGTCGATCCCCGGCATTCCCCGCCGGGTCCAGATGTCCAGGTGGTTGAGGGCGGCCGCCTTGATGTCGACCAGTACCTCGTCCCGATCGATTTCGGGGTCGGGATAGTCGCCGTACTCGATGACGTCCGTGTCGCCGTGTTCCGCGAATTGGACTGCCTTCATACACGCAGGCAACGGAAAGCCGATGCATAACAGTTTGGCAACCCGACGCGGCGTGCCCCCTCTTCGCCCAGTACTTTACCCACTCCCTCCCGAAGACGAGGTATGACGGAAACGGCTGCGGACGAGACGTCCGACGATAGCGACGGGACGCTCTGTACCGGTGTCCTCACGATCGCCTCGGATCGAAGCCTCGAGACCGACGAACCCGGGGAGGCACTCACCGAGATCCTCGAGGCCGACGGCAACGAAGTCACGGTGCGAGAACACGTCGGCCCGGATCACGATACCGTCCAGTCGATCGTCTCGCGATTGATCGACCGCAACGACGTCCACGTCGTGCTCACGGCCGGCGCGACGGGCGTCGAATCGACCGACGTCGCCATCGAGGCCGTCGCCCCGTTACTCGACAAGGAGCTGGCGACCTTCAGCGAACTCTTCACCGTGTTGGCCTACGACCGGGTGGGGACGAGCGCCGTGACCGCGCGGACGCTTGCCGGCATCGCCGACGAAACGCCGGTCTTCTGTCTGCCCGGCAACGCCGATGCGGTCCGCCTCGCACTCGAGGAGATCGTCCTGTCGGAAGCGCCCGAGATCATCGACTGTCTCCGGGAGGACGAGCCGGACACCGAGGACGACGACAATGCCGAGGACGACCTGGACGCTGCGGCCGACGACGACGCCGAAAACGACCCGGACGCCGCGGCCGGAGACCCAACCGAAGTCGACGCGACCGACGGAGGTGCCTGACGTGGGGGCCGCCGACGACGATCGAGGGGACCACGGCACCGATAAGGAGTCCATCCGCGAGCGCGTCTGGGACGACCTCGAGGAGAGCGGCGAGGCCCGGTTTCCGTTTCCACCCCACGGCCGGATTCCGAACTTCGCCGGGGCGGACGACGCAGCCGATCGGCTGGCCGAGCAACCGGAGTGGACGGACGCGACGACGATCAAGGCCAATCCCGACGCGCCGCAACTCCCCGTCCGACGGCGCGCGCTCCGCGAGGGGAAGACGGTCTACATGGCGGTGCCGCGACTGCGAGACGAGAAGTGTTTCCTGAAACTCGATCCCGCGGCACTCGAGGACTACGACGCCGCGACGACCGTCTCCGGTTCCTCGGAGCACGGCGAACAGGTGGGGCCCGACGAGGTCGACCGCGTCGATCTGATCGTCTCCGGGAGCGTCGCCGTCAGCGCGGAGCCGGAGTCCGCACGGACGGGGAGCGACGATCGCCACACGACCGACGACGGCGGCCGGATCGGCAAGGGCGAGGGCTACAGCGACCTCGAGTACGCCGTGCTCCGAGAGCTCGGACTCGTCGACGCGTCCACGCCGGTGGCGACGACGATCCACGAACGGCAATTGATCGACGAGCGCGTCGCGATGGGGGACCACGACGTCGCGATGGATCTCGTCGTCACGCCCGATCGGGTGATCCGACCCGAGGGGAGCGACCAGCCGACGGGGATCGACTGGGACCTGCTCGCCGACGAGCGACTCGAGGAAATCCCCGTTCTCGACGGGTTCCGAGGGAACGTCTCGTAGCAACTGAACGTCACTGCACACCGACTCGCACGACAGCGTTGCGGAGTCAATCGTTCCAGTGGCTCCTCTCGCTCGCGGCGCTCCGGACTCGAAATCGGAACGATCCCGGGGTCGATTCGCTGGACGTCGGTCTACCCAGTCGTAGCAATGAAAGGGTGTCCATCCCCGGAACGCGGCGGAACCCGCCGCGTTCCGAACGCCAGATTCCCAAAAGCGACACGAGCCGGGTGGGTGAGCGGCTCGCGTCAGCGAGAATCGATTGGCAGTGGTGGGGAAGGGTGCTGTGGTGGGATTGCTGGAAGTCGCGGGAAGGCGGTGGATGCCATCGGTGGGATCTGCCCGTCGACCTCCATCACGACGTGATGGCCGATACCACTTGAACGGGGGTGATGGTATACCGATTTTACGCCGAATTACGCCGAATTCAACGCGAGTTCAGCCGCCCGAATTCCGGCTCGAAAAAGTTTATACTGGCTTCATAGCCGACTCCGGTCCCGAAAAAACTGCGTCCGGAGACCGGATCGACGCTGTCGTACGGACGCCTGTCAGTCAGTGGCGGCCCAGCGCCACAGCGAGTCGCGGGTGCGCCGGGACCCGGCGACACCGGAGCGTCTCACTCGACCAGTTCGTCGGCGACGACGTGTGCATCCATCAACTGTGGATCGATCGCGATATCGAGTTGCCCCTTGACGAACTCGGGGACCGTTCGTCGCGCGTAGACGACGGTCCGCACGTCGTCGTTCAGATCACAGACGATCGGGATGGTGGTCGCCTGTCCCACGTCGGTCAGGACGTACAGGTCGACCCCGACGACGCCCGCCTCTTCGAGTTGGGGTCGAGAGATGACGCCATCGAGCCGGGTCACGTCGACACCCTCGCCCTCGAGTGCAGCGCCGATGCCGTCGTCGTCGGGGCCGGCGACGACCGCGGTCGTCGTGGAACTCATTCGTACTCGATGGTCGCGGGCGGTTTGTGGGTTACGTCGTAAACGACGCGGGCGACGTTCTCGTGGGACCCCGTAATTCGGGACTGGATGCGCTGGAGGGTGTCCCAGTCGATCTCCTGGGCGCGGGCAGTCATCCCGTCGCGTGACTCGACCGAGCGGACGGAGACGACCCAGCCGTGGACCCGATTGTCACCCTTGACACCCGTCGCCTTCCCGATGACGGCAGCAAGCGCCTGCCAGGGCTCGTATTCTTCGAGTTCCTCCTCGACGACGTGGTTGGCCTCGCGGGCCACCTCGAGTTTCTCCGCGGTGATCTCGCCGATGATCCGCACGGCGAGGCCGGGACCGGGGAACGGCATGCGCTCGGAGATGATCTCCTCGAGGCCGAGTTCGCGTGCGACCTCGCGGACCTCGTCCTTGTAGAGGTCGCGCATGGGTTCGACGATACCCTCGAAGTCGACGACCTCGGGGAGGCCGCCGACGTTGTGGTGGGACTTGATCGTTCCCTCGCTCTCGATGCGGTCGGGGTAGATCGTCCCCTGCACGAGATAGTCGGCGTCGACGTCCGTGGCGACCGTCTCGAACTCCCGGATGAACTGTTCGCCGATGATGTGGCGCTTCTCCTCGGGATCGGTGACGCCTTCCAGTGCGTCGAGGAAGCGGTCCTGTGCCTCCACGATCCGGAGACTGTCCATGTAGCCGAAGGTCTCGCGGATCTCCTCGGTCTCGCCTTTCCGCATCAGCCCGGTGTCGACGTAGACGGGCGTGAGCTGGTCGCCGATCGCCTCGTAGGCCAGCGCGGCGGCCGTCGAGGAGTCGACGCCGCCCGACAGCGCGATGACGGCGTTCGCATCGCCGATTTTCTCGTCGATCTCTGCGACTGCGTCGGGGACGAACGTCTCGGTATCTACCATCAGTGGGTTACCTCCGTTTCGGCGTCGGCATCGTCGGGTTCGCTCTCACTCTCGGCATCGGGTTCCTCGAGGACGGCCTCGACCAGCCCGAGGAAGGGTGGACTCGGCTGCCCCGGTCGGGACGTGTACTCGGGGTGAAACTGCGTGCCGAGGAAAAACGGGTGGTCGTCGAGCTCGAGGATCTCCATCCGGTTGCCCGCGGTACCGGAGAAGACGAGGGGTTCGTCCTCGAAGCGGTCGAAGTACTCGGGGTTGACCTCGTAGCGGTGGCGATGTCGTTCCGAGCAGGACGTGTCGCCGTAGAGGTCGTAGGCCAGCGTCTCGGGTTCGATGACGGTCGTGTGCTCGCCGAGTCGCATCGTGCCGCCCATGTCCTCGACCTCGTACTGTTCGGGCAGGATGTCGATGACGGGATGGGGCGTGTCCGCCTCCATCTCGGCGGAGTGGGCCCCCTCGAGACCGAGCACGTTCCGGGCGTACTCGACGACGGCCATCTGGAAGCCCAGACACAGGCCCAGGAAGGGGACGTCGTTCTCGCGGGCGTACTGGACCGCCCGGATCTTGCCCTCGGAGCCACGCATTCCGAACCCGCCGGGGACGATGACTCCGTCCATTCCCTCGAGTTGGCCGTCGTGGCCCTTGCTCAGTTCGTCGGCGGCCACCCAGTGGACGTCGACGTCCACGCCGACCTCGAAGCCGGCGTGTTTCAGCGACTCGTGGATCGACATGTACGCGTCCTCGAGGTCGTACTTCCCGACCAGCGCGATGTCGACCGTCCCTTCCTTCTCGGTGGTGACGATCTCACGCCAGTCGTTCGCCCGCTCGCCCTCCGGGAGCGCCTCGTCGTCGAGCCCGAAGTGCTCGAGGACGTACTGGTCGAGCCCTTCGTCTTCGACCATCAGGGGAACGTGATAGACGTCCTCGACGTCGGGGTTCGAGAACACCGCTTCCGTGGGAATGTCACAGAACAGCGCGATCTTCTCCTTGGTTTCGGGGTCGAGCCGATCCTCACAGCGGCCGACGATCACGTCGGGCTGGAGGCCGATCGACCGGACTTCCTTGACCGAGTGCTGGGTCGGCTTGGTCTTTTGCTCGCCGTTTTTCGAGTACGGGACGAGGGTCACGTGGGTAAAGAGGACGTTCTCCTCGGGTTCCTCGTGGGCGAACTGGCGCAGGGCCTCGAGGTAGGGCATCCCCTCGATGTCCCCGACGGTACCGCCGACTTCGATGATACAGACGTCGGTCCCTTCCGCGGCCTCGCGGATGCGCCGCTTGATGTCGTCAGTGATGTGTGGAATGATCTGGACCGTCTTGCCCAGGTAGTCCCCCGCGCGTTCCTTCTCGATGACGTGCTGATAGGTCTTCCCCGTCGTGATGTTGTGATCCGAGGTCATGTCGATGTCGAGGAACCGTTCGTAGTTCCCGAGATCGAGGTCGACCTCGCCGCCATCCTCGAGGACGTAGACCTCCCCGTGCTGGTAGGGATTCATCGTCCCCGCGTCGACGTTCAGGTACGGGTCGATCTTCACCGCGGTGACGTCGAACCCGGCGTTTTTGAGGAGCCGGCCGGTGCTCGCGGCCGTGATCCCCTTGCCGAGCCCCGACATGACGCCGCCGGTGACGAAGATGAACTTGTTCCCCAGCGAGGGGTCATAATGAGTGTCCGATTCCGTCGGCATACCGAGTGTGCGCGCGACCGCTTGAAAACGATTTCGGGACCGCACCGCCTCCGACAGAGATTGTCACTCCTCGCCGGCGGTGCCACCGTTCACTCGGCCGTCGATCCCTGTGGGTTCTCGTCTTGCACTTCGACGATCGCGGCCTGCTCGAGGGATTCGATGCCGCCCTCCATCCGCACCTGGACGGTCCGTCCGGGGAGGGCGGGGTCCCCCTCGTCGATCGGGTCCTGTGGCACCGAGACGGCTGTGACCCCATCGAGCGTGAGCGAACGGCGCTGAATCGGATCACCCTCGTACTCGACGGTATCCCACGTCTCGACGTCGAGGTCGGCCATGTCTTTGCCGAAGTATCCTTCGGCATCCGGGTTGACCGTGTCTTCGGTCTGGGACTCACCGGTCGTCCTGTTGTCGTCGAACTGGACCTCCTCGTGTTTGTACTGGCGGAGCTGGACGAGCATACCGGGTTCACCACGAGCAGCGTGTTAATGCTTCCAGTGGAAGTCGCCGGGGGCCTCCGACTCGAGTCGAGAGAACTGGCGACCGCCACCGAGAAGTGGCCGCTGTTCGTGGACGCATCTATGACCGATCTGCGCGTTACCGTCGACGGCCGCGAACTCGAGGCCACGTGGACCGACGATGCACCCGAAACGCGAGCCGCGCTCGAGGACGCACTGCCGGTCGCCGGCGACGCGATCCGCTGGGGCGAGGAACTCTATTTCGATCTCGCGCTCGACGCGCCGCCGGAAAACGCCAGCGCGGCCGTCCCCGAGGGCGCGATCGCCTACTGGCCGGCCGGGAAGAAACTGTGTCTCTTCTGGGGCGAGACGCCGGCCAGCGAGGACGGCGAACCGCGCGCCGCCGCGCCCGTGACCGTCGTCGCGCGCATCGACGAGACGGTGGCGCTGGCCGATCTCGAGGGTGGGGCGCGGGTTCGCCTCGAGCGGACTGAGGGGTGAACGAGCGCTGCGAGCGACCCCGAGGCCGAAACCCGTCCGCTACTCGCCCCAGAAGCGAACGCTGGAACGAAGTGTACACGACAGGTCGTTCAGTCAGGTAGATTTCCGGCTATCGAGATAGTTGTTGACGACCATCGGTGCGACGACACCGACGAAGAGGAGTACCCCCAGCAGAATTTCCGATGGGAGATCGGTTACCCAGAAGCCTCCGTACGCGAGGACGAAAGCGACGACGACGAATCCACCGACCACTTTGTTTTCACGGGAAACCATATCACCCGTTCCCGCTCGATATCACAAAATAATGTCGGTCAAGTGAATATTATTTGCCCCAGAAGGGATCCCGGCTACGCTGCTTGTCGAGGTACATGTTCAGCGCCTCGAGTTCGTCGCCGGGAATCTCGCTGGCCAGTTCCTGCTCGAGGATCTTCGCGTGTTTCTCCGGGATCTCGATCCAGAGTTCGTCGTCCTCCTCGATCTGGCGGCCGACGGTCGGGCCGTCGATGGCGACGGAGACGCGGTTGCCCGCGCGGGCCTCGTCGACGTCCTCGCCTTGCTCCTGAATGCCCTTGACCTGGCCGACCCGGTCGGGGTCGTTGCCCTCGAACTTGACGACGTTCGCGTTGTTCTGGATCGTTCCCGAATTCACCTCGACGCCGACGACCGCGGGGTCGTTCTGGCGGAAGGTGTGATCCGGCAGGATGCGAAAGCGGGCGGGCCGGGTGATGTTGTCGAGGATGGTGTCCTGCTGGGCCTGCTCGATCCCCTCGACGTACTCCTCGTACTCCTCGATGAGTTGGTAGATGACCTCGTCGGTAAAGATCGTCACGTCCTCGATCTCCGCGCGCTGTTCGGCGTCGTCGAGGACGTCGACGTTGAATCCGAGAATTGCCTTTTGCTTGCCGTCCTCGGCCGTCGAGGCGACCGAGACGTCCCGCGGTGCAACGTCGCCGACCTCCGCGCGGACGATCGGCACCTCCGCGTCGTCCAAGGCGTCGGCCATCGCCTCGAGGCTCCCGAGGGTGTCGGCTTTGACGACGACGCCCTCTTCGGCGGTGTCGACGGCGATGTCCGCGAGTTCGGCCTGGACCTCCGCGACGACCTCGTCGATGTCACGGTCGCGGACGACCCGGACCGGCGCGCCGGCCATCGCATCTGCGAGTTCGGGGGCGGCGACCTTGATCCCGGACGCGGCCGACACTTCGTCGACCTTCTCGAACCGGCTCTCGGTCCGGATTTCCGCGAGCGGCCGCGGCTGGAGCAACGCGCGCACCTCGGTGACGATCGGCTCGTTCTGTCCGCCGACGACGATCCGATCGTCCGAACGGATCGTCCCGTCGTACAGCACCGTATCGATCGTCGTCCCGAACCCTTTCTCCTCTTTGACCTCGAGGACGGTGCCGACCCCGGGACCGGCGACGTCGATCTCCATCTCCTCTTTCATGTAGCGCTGGGAGAGCCCCATCATGACGGTCAGGAGGTCGGGGACGCCCTCGCCGGTCATCGCCGAGACGGGGACGACGCCGACGTTACGCTGGAAGTTCTGGACCCGCCAGTAGAGGTCCGCGGAGAAGCCCTCGTCGGAGAGGTTTCCGATGATCTCGTAGAGGCTCTCGTCGAGGCGCTCGCGCACGCGATCCGACTGGGCCTCGTAGGTGTCGTTGATCGGGGAATCCTCGTTGGCGTTCCAGCCCGGAACGGTGTCGATCTTGTTCGCCGCGACGATAAAGGGGGTTTCCGAACGCCGGAGGATGTCCAAGGCCTCGAGCGTCTGGGGCTGGAAGCCGTCGTTGACGTCGACGACGAGAATGGCGATGTCGGCCAGCGCGCCCCCGCGGGACCGGAGCGTCGTAAAGGAGTGGTGCCCCGGCGTGTCGATAAAGAGGAGGCCGGGGAGGTCGAAGTCGTCCGGGTCGACGAGATCGCCCGCGATCGTGGAGATGATGTCCAGCGGGACGGCGGTCGCGCCGATGTGCTGGGTGATCGCGCCTGCTTCGCCCTCGATGACCGCGGAGCCGCGGATCTTATCGAGGAGACTTGTCTTGCCGTGATCGACGTGTCCGAGGACGGCGACGATCGGCGTTCTGAGAGATGTGGGGTCGCGTGTATCCGTATCCGACATGGTGAACCACCCGAGAAGGTCTTACCTAAAACCTCCGTAGCGCCGTAGTTAAACCCATCGTCATCCGCGTTCCGGAGGCCGCGACGCGAGCCGCGGTCACGCCCGCCACCGATCGGCGCTCCGGACATGGGAGGGATCGCCGGCTTAGACTCGAGCAGCGTGCCATCGCCGTTCGGTCGGCCGGATCGCGCGACGATCCGCTCGTCGCCGACCGCCGCCCGATTCCGACGCCGTTGCGCGCGGTCCCCCATTGTTTAATACCGATTAGTAAGTACGGGCATACATGAGCGATATACTCGCTGAAAACCTCTCGGGGAAGTCCGTCATGGGGTCCGACGGCACCGAGCTTGGACTGCTCTACAACATCACGATGGATCTGAAATCCGGCAAGCTCCACGACCTCGTTATCGAGCCCGACGAGGAGCTGCCTCGGCGCGGGGTCGACTTCGATCTCGACGACGCCGGTCGCTTTCTCGTTCCCGTCAACCGCGTTCAAGCGGTGAAAGACTACATCGTCGTCCAGCGCTAACGGTATGTACGTTCTCGACTCCTCCGCTTTTATCCACGACTTTCACACGACAGAACAGACTGCAACGATCCCGCTCGTCCGCGAAGAACTCGAGGACGAGAGCGCCTATCGCTACGACGCGATGGAAGGCTCCGGGATGCACATCCACATTCCCAACGACGACACCACCGAAAAGGTCGAGCGGGCCGCGCGCGAATCCGGCGACCTCGAGGTGCTCTCGGATACCGACGTTCGGCTCGTCGCGGCGAGTTTCGAACTCGACGGCGTTCTGGTGACCGACGACTACGCGATGCAAAACGTCTCGGAGAAACTCAACGTCGACGTCGAGGTGATCGCTCGGGAGGGCATCGACGAACAGCGCCACTGGCGGTTCCAGTGTCAGGGCTGTGGTCGGGAGTTCGACGAGGAGAAGGATCGATGCCCGATCTGCGGATCGGCGCTTGCCCGAAAGAATCCGTCGTAACCCACGATCGCGCTCGGTCGCGGTCGGCCGTTCGATCCTGTCGCCGTCGGCGACTCGGTCTCTCGGTCAGCCGTAGGTGAAATACAGGCTCACGAACGTCACTGCGTTGTACACCCCGTGGATCAGTGCCGGTACGAGGAGGTTGTCCGTTCGTTCGTAGATCGTTCCGAGGACGATCGAGAGCCCGAATATCGTCCCCAAACTGGCAATCACGGCACCGATACCGGCAGTGGCGTACGCGAGGACGTGTACTGCAGCGAAGATCACGCTGGCCACGGCGACGGCCCCGGGTCGCGAGAACGTCTCGTACAGGGACTTCTGAATCACGTTCCGGTAGAGCAGTTCCTCGAACGGACCGATAATCAAAATCGCGAGGGGAGCCAGTATCAGCATCAGTTCAGGGTTGTCCTGAGCTCGCTGGGTCGTCGAGTGATCGGCGCTCTCGACGCCGGCCGATTGCATGAGCGTGGAGATTGCAAAGAGTGCCCCGAAGAGGACGAACAATCCGCCGAGTATCCAGCCCAGTTCCCGCAGCGTGGGTCGTCGGAGGTCGATAAAGGACAGGTCACGGTCGGTCATGGCGAGGTAGCCCGCGGTGACGAGCATCGCACCGATAGCCATCGACACCTGGGTGAAGACGGCTTCTTCGAACGTCGAGAGCGGCTCGAGAAGCGGGACGATCGGAATCGCGAGGATCGCAATCACGACCGGTGTCGCGAGCAGTCCTGCGATCCCGACGGCAGACAGTGACACGACCTGCAAGCTCCGGCGCTTGAGTCCCGTCGGGGTGATTCCGTAGTAGTCGGCAACCCCCATCGCAGCGGCCAGCCCCGCCGTGACGAACGCGACGAAGACGACCGGTATCGACACCGATCCCGTCGGCAAAGCGGCGGGCGCGGTAACCCCCTGATTCAGCGCGTAGCCGGCGAGCAACACGACCAGAACGCTCGAGGCGGCGGCGATCGGCCCCCCGATCCGCCGCTCGAGCCCGGCGTGGCGTCGAACCAGAAACGTGAGGACCGCCGCGAGGGCGAAGCCGACACCGGCGAGGACGATCGGGTCGTCGACGCCGCGGCGAACGGGGACGAGCAGTGCGACCATCGTGATTCCGGCCAGGACGGTCCCGATCCCTGGAACGACGTTGGAGGCGATCGGGCCGGCCTCGTCGGCCCGTGCGGTCTCGGTCATACGTACGTATTCGTGTGCGGATTCATATGCGCACCGCAACTCGACGTTCCGGCTCGGGAAGGACAGCCGGTCGCCGGCGAGCGATCGACCCGGCGGTTATCGCTCTACCCGAAGCTCGGTTTTTTCGGCGACAGCATCGGCCTCTTCGAACTCGCCACCGCCGAGCAGCCCGCGAGTCGCTTTCTTCGCCCACTCGACGGCCGGCTGCTCGAAGGTATTGACGCCGTAGAGTTCGCCCGCGAGCACGCAGGCGGCTTCCATCCCGTAGAGCAGGCCGCCGAGTTCGTACTCGTCGACGGCCTCGAGTTCGACGCGGACGTTCGGTCGGCCGGCGGCCGCGAGGCTGGCTTCCGTGGCTTCGAACTCCGCCTCGAGCAGTTCGCCCAGCGTCGCGTCGCCCAGATACGCCAACTCCTCGACGTCGGTCGCCGGGATCGATCGGTCCGGACGCTCCCGTGTCGTGACGAAGCTGACGAGTTTGTCCCGCGGGCCCGCACGATAGAGCTGGAGCTGCGAGTGTTGGTCGGTGACGCCGAGTGCCCGCACGGGCGTCTGTCCGAGGTCGTCTTTTCCCAGGCTCTCGGCCCACAGCTGGGCGAACCACTCCGCGGCGGTCTCCAGGGACTCCGCGTAGGGCATCACGGCGTTGACCCCCGCCCCGCGCTGATCCAGCGCGTAGGTCGTCGCGCCGTAGGCGTAGGCAGGACAGTCGAACAGCGAGCCCGTCAGCGTCTCGCGCTCGGCGGCCGCGCCCGCGATCAGGGCCTCGAGGTCGTGTCCGCAGACGGCCGCGGCGACCATGCCGACCGCCGACAGCGCGGAGAAGCGACCCGGAACACCGTCGGGAACCATCAGCGACGGCAGCCCGTGCCGCGCCGCGAGGTCGCGAAGCGGGCCCGATTCGCCGGTCGTGACGATCGTTCGCTCGGTCCAGTCGACGCCGGCCGACTCGAACGCCTCGCGGACGACGAGGAAGTTCGCCAGCGTCTCCGCCGTCGTCCCCGATCGGGACACCACGTTGATCGCCGCGTTCTCGAGGGACACTCCGGCGAGCCGACTCGAGACCCACTCGGGGTCGACGTTGTCGAGGAAGACGGTCTCGGTTTCCGAGTCGAGCGCGTTCGTGATCGTCGCCGCGCCGAGCGAACTGCCGCCGATGCCGACTGTGAGCAGGGCCTCGGCATCGGCGACCGGCTCCACCGCGGCTCGGATCGCGTCCGGATCGGTTCGGTGGGGGAGGTTCAGCGCCTCGTAGCCGTGTTCTTCGTTCGCCATCCCGCGTTCGATCCGCTCGTGGGCAACCGCCACCTGCTCGTCCAAGCGCTCGAGGGACTCCCTCGAGACGCCCGGCGACGCGACGGACGCGAGTGCGTTACCGATATCGACGTTCATGTCTCAGCAGGCGACCGCCTGGGCTAAAGACGTTCCGTGACGGCATCGCGACGCGATGGTGGTGGGAGAGTGCGTGCCTGCTCGAGTGTCTCGCGTGCTCAGTACGGGCGGAAAAGCGAGGGATCGACTCAGGCGGTCGGGCTCGTTTCAAACTCCGGGAGGACGGCGTACCACGACCACAGCGCTGTCGCGACCGCTGTAACCACATAGATCGAACCCACCGAGAGGGCCGAGTACCATCGTGTGACCAAGAAGATGGCAGCCACACCGCCGAGGAGTATCCCAACGATCACGGACAGGACGATACCGGCCTGAGACTGTACCTGAAGTTCGCCCTCCGTTCGGAGGCGGATTCCGATCATACCGCCGGTTAGGACGGCCCATGTAAGGATCGGCAATCCAAATACAGTGACCAACGTCCCGTCTACCCACGCGAACTCGGAAACGATAATCGCCCATCCGACCAGTCCGAGACCCGCCCAGACGACGCTTCGCCAGAGTTCCTCGGTGACGATGCGCCGAGTGTTCACATTCATGTTAGAAATTTGTGGTGACTGTTGGTATAACAGTTTGGGTGTCTGAGAGGCCAGCGATCAGTTCGTACACCGGCTGGGCGGCTATTCCCGTCGAAAGCCGACTCTCGATATCTATCGGAAGCCGAAACTCGGAAAGCGATTCGCCCGCTACGACCCCCCATGACCGAAAAGACCGGAACCTTCGTCGTTACACACGCCGAGAGCGAGTCGGCGGTCGTCCGCGACGTCGAAACCGCACAGGTCCACACCCTCGGGTCGAACCCCGGCCTCGAGGTCCACGATGTCCTCGAAGCGACCGTCGCGCCCGAGCCACCCATGGAGATCACCTGGGAGGTGATCGACGTCGACGACAGACGCACGATCGAACTGGTCGACAGCGACCTCGAGCCGACCACCCACGAGAAAGAGCTAGCCGCAGAGAGCGACGTCGGCGATCTCGTTCGAGAGGAGCGGGCCGGGACCGGCGAAATCCACGTGTTCAGCGTCCCCGAGGGGGAGGCCGAACCCGCGGCCCGGGACGTCCTCGCGGACGAGGAGACGATCGCTCGAGCGGCCCGGCTCGAGGCCGTTCGCGTGGAAGTGCGTCGGTCGGCCGACGACGGCGTCGTGAGCGTGCGCTACCTGCCGGACTGATCGACGGACCGCGCGGTCGGAATTGAGAAAGCTTACTTCGGGGGGAGACAAGTGGTCGGGTATATGGCGTATTTCGACGTACCGGAGATCGATTACACCCGGTACAGCAACCGCCAGCTCGCGGCGGTTCCGCTCGCGGTTCTCGCAGTTGCACTGCTCGTTCTCAGCGGCTCGTTTCTCGTATACGGCTCGCCGGTTCCGTTGGGAATGGACTTCACCGGTGGATCGGAACTAACCGTCCAGACGACGACGCCGGAAGGCGAGATTTCGGCGGCGTTCGAGGAGACGCCCGAATCCGTGACCGGAACGGCGGGTGCCAACCAGTATATCGTCCGCTTCTCCGAGACTGACGCACAGTCCCTGAGCGATCAGGCCGAGGCGAACCTCGAGCAAGACGGCGACGCCGAGATCGTCCGGTCGGTGTTGTCGACCTCGGCGAGTTTCGGCGAGGGGAGCCAACAGACGGCCATGATCGGGGTCGTCGTCGCGTTCGTCGGGATGAGCGCGATCGCGTTCATCCTCTTTCGGACGTTCGTCCCGTCGATCGCGATCGTTCTCTCGGCGTTTTCCGACCTCGTGATCCCGCTCGCGTTCATGCGCCTCGCCGGGATCCCGCTCTCTCTGGGGACGGTCGCGGGCTTGCTGATGCTCATCGGGTACTCGGTCGACTCCGATATCCTGTTGAACAACCACGTTCTGCGTCGGAGCGGTGACTTCTACGAGAGCACCCACCGCGCGATGCGGACCGGTGTCACGATGACGGTCACGTCGATGGCCGCGATGCTCGTCATGTGGATCTCCGCGTCCATCTTCGGCATCGACCTGCTGGCATCGATCGGTCTCATCCTGTTCGTCGGCCTCGCAGCCGACCTGCTGAACACCTACATGTTGAATCTGAGCTTACTTCGCTGGTACAAGTTCGAGGGGGTGCGGTCATGAGCGCGATCAAGGACAACTGGCGCGTCCTCCTGCTCGCCCTGTTCATCGGCTTTGCCGTCGTCGCGCTCTTCATCCCCGGCGGCATCGTCGCAGACGACAGCCTCGGCGGAAACGAGAGCGTCGAGAGCAGTCCGACCAACCTCGAGTTCGGCCTCGGACTCGAGGGCGGGACCCGAATCAGGGTCCCGGTCGTCGGTATGACCGCCGAGGGCATCGCGCCTGACGCAGTCAGCGACAACGGGCAGGTCGACGAAGATCGGCGCGACGAGATCGAGTCGACGTTACAGGACGAACTCGACCTCGATCCCGCCGACACTAACGTCGAAGCTCAGGAGGACGGAACCCTTTCCGCAGAGGTGTTCTCCAAGAATGTGACCGAAGCGGAGTTCGCCAGAGCCCTGCAGTCGGCGAACGTCGACGCCTCCGAGGACGGTATCCGTGACGGTGTTACCCAAGGGACCCGTGACGATATTATCGAGACGATCCAGACGAAAATTAACGCAGCGGGTCTCTCCGGCGGGACGGCGTATCAGTCGTCGACACCGAACGGAGAGCACTACATCGTCGTCGAGGTACCCAACATGGGTGCCAGCGAGCTCCGGAGTCTCCTCTCCGAGCGCGGCGTCGTCGAGGTGCAGGCCTACTACCCGACCGAGAACGGCACTCAGACGAACGAGACGGTGCTAACTCGTGACCAATTAGCGAATATCGATCCACCAGAGCAAAACCAGGGTGGATCCGGCTATTACGTTCCTGTACAAGTCAAGGAGGACGAGGCACGGGAATTCCAACAGAAAATGAACGATTTCGGGTTCACGAGTGAGGGTGTCGGCCGGTGTAGTCTCCGTGGCGATGGCGAAACCATCGACTTCAACCACGACGGTGAACAATACTGTCTCCTCACCGTCGTCGACGGGGAGGTCATCGACGCCCACAGTATGGGTGATGGTGGTCCCGGTCAGCCCGGACCCGGACTCGCAACCTCCATGCGAAACGGCGAGTGGGCGAACGATCCGACCTTCCAGATGGGCGCACCGGATCAGGAGCGAGCACAATCGCTCTCGCTCAACCTCCGCGCGGGGAGTCTGCCCGCCCCACTCGACATGGAGGACAATCAGGTCTACTCGATCGATGCCAGTCACGCCGAACAGTTCAAGCAGTACTCCTTGCTGATCGGACTGCTCTCGGTGATCACCGTCAGTGGCGTCGTCTACTCCCGATACACGGACACGCGCGTCGCCTTGCCGATGATCGTCACGGCGATGGCGGAGGTGGTGATCCTGCTCGGGTTCGCGGCGCTGATACGCATGCCGCTTGACCTCTCCCACGTCGCCGGGTTCATCGCCGTCGTCGGGACCGGGGTCGACGACCTCGTGATCATCGCCGACGAGGTGATGGACGAAGGGGACGTCAGCTCCGTCCGGGTCTTCCAATCGCGGTTCCGCAAGGCGTTCTGGGTCATCGGTGCCGCCGCGGCGACGACCGTCGTTGCCCTCTCACCGCTGGCGGTCCTGAGCCTCGGTGACCTCAAGGGATTCGCGATCATCACCATCCTCGGCGTGTTTATCGGCGTTCTCATCACCCGGCCCGCCTACGGTGACATCCTGCGACGGCTACTGACCGACAAGTAGGGCGTTTCGCCGTTCGTCCGGACGACACTCCTGATCGAGTACCGCTCTGCCAGTACAGCGTCGATCGACGACGGACGACTACTGATTCTGCCGACAGCGTGGACACCAGTCGACAGTCCCGTTCTCACCGTGAGCGCGGGCGAAATCGTACGAAACGTTATTTCCACAAGTAGTACAAACGGGCATTCGGTTCACCACGCCAACGCAGTAGCGGAACGGCGATGGGCAGGGGGCCTTCGACTGCGGCCTCCACTCGAGGATCGCCCCACAGCACCGTCGTCGCCGGTGAGCCACCCAAAAGAGACCGCAGTCGCGGCCCTACTCGGGCCGTTGTATGTCGCGCTGAAACTCGTCGAAGACCACGAGGTCGTCGGGCAGGTCGTACTCGAGGTGGCGCTCCTCCTGTCGGTTGGTCCCGGCGTCGTCGATCGGCGTGGCGACGTCCTCCCAGCCGGGCTTGATCTTGACGCTTTTCGCGGGCATCCCGAGCGCGATGTGGTGGGCGGGGATGTCGTGTTGAACGATGCCGCGTGCGCCGACGATGGCGTTTTCGCCGACCTTGCAGCCGGCACGAACCATCGCGTCGTAGGTGAGGCGGACGTCGTCCTCGACGATGGTGTGGTAGTTGCGGACCTCGGTCTGGTCGACGACGTCGTGATCGTGGCTGTAAATGTGGACGCCGTCGGAGATCGAGACGCGGTCGCCGATGGTGAGTTTCCCGCGGTCGTCGAGGTGGACGTCGTCGTGGACGACGGTGTTGTCGCCGATCGTGATGTTGTGGCCGTAGGTAAACGAGATCCCCTTGAAGAACCGGCAGTCGTCGCCACACTCCTCGAAGAGGTGGTCGGCGAGCATCCGCCTGAATCGCAGGGCGAACTCGACGTTGTCCGCGATCGGCAGGCTATCGAACTGTCGCCAGAGCCACTGGAGGTGTTTCGAGCGGCGGAACTGCTCCTCGTCTTTCTCGGCGTAGTATTCGCTCTCGAGGGTCGTATTGCAGGGATCGTAACTCTGCAGGCGGACGCGTTCGGCCGCCGAAACCGACTCGCCGCGCTGCCAGCGCTCGTATGCCTCGCGGTCTCCCGAGAGATCGATCAGGACGTCCTCGACGACCGAGCAGGTATCCTCGTCGCTCGAGAGCCGTCGATCGACCTCGTCGATGAACTCGCGCATCCCCGCTTCCGCCTCCTCGGGGAGCGACACGTACCGCTTTGTCATACCCGTGGTATTGCCCGCCGAGTTGATAGGGGTTCGGTTGTGCGTTCCGGGTTGCCGGACCTGCTGTCGTGTGGGGAACCTGTTCGGTTGGACTGGGAACCGACTCCCGTATCCGGGATCACCTCTCGCTGGACTGCCACTCTGAGAGGAGCACGGCGGGCAACACGAGCGCGCCGATCACCAGCAAGGCACCCCCCACGACAGCGCCGATCGTGAGGCGATCGCTGGGAAACTCGAACAGCCACACGGCGAGGTATCCGAGCAGGACGACGACGACGAGGACCGCCAACAGGTGTCGGCTCGAGCCTCGAGGGCGGGATTCGGCCATGGGGAGTCTTGTCATCCGTTGCCCAAGAGCGGTTCGGCTCGAGGCCGACCAGTGGGCCCGAACCCGTTCGACGCGGTCGGATCGGGTACTCGAGCGTTCCGTTCACCCTAAGTTCCCCCACTACGAAGGGGTTGGTATGCAATACAGCGAACTCGGCGACTCCGGAGTCGAGGTCAGCGAGGTCGGTTTCGGCGCGTGGACCGTCGGCACCGACTGGTGGGGCGACCGCTCGGAAGAAGACGCCATCGAGATGCTGCAGTATGCCGTCGAGCAGGGGATCACGTACGTCGATACGGGCGACGTCTACGGCCACGGCCGCAGCGAGGAACTGGTCGGACGGGCGCTCTCCGACGTCCGCGAGGACGTCACCGTCGCGACCAAGGTCGGCTACGACTTCTACAACAACCCACAGGCCGGCCACGGCGAACTCCCCAAGGAGATGGATCCGGAGTACCTCCGGGACGCCGTCGACAAGAGCCTCGATCGGCTCGGGCTCGAGTCGGTCGACCTGCTCCAGCTCCACAACGCCGACGTCGAGGAAATCACCCCCGACGTGCTCGAACTGCTCGACGAACTCGAGGAGGAGGGCAAGATCGAGGCCGTCGGCCTCGCGCTGGGTCCCTCGATCGGGTGGCTCGCCGAGGGTGACCTGGCGATCGAAGAGGAGTTCGACTCCGTCCAGCTGGTCTGGAACGTACTCGAACAGGAGGTGGGGAACCACTTCCTCGAGACGATCGAGCGAACGGGCTCCGCGACGAGTCTGATCCCCCGCGTGCCCCACTCGTCGGGCATCCTCAACGAGCAGGTCACCCCCGAGACCGAACTCGGCGAGGGCGACCATCGAGGCTTCCGCCCCGAGGAGTGGTACGAGACCGGCTGGGAGAAACTCGAGCAGTTGCGATTCCTCGAGCGAGACGGCGAGCGAACCATGGGCCAGGCGTCGATCGCGTGGCTCCTGAGCCACGATCCCGTCGCGACCGTGACGCCGACGTTCCGCACCACGGACGACATCGACGAGTGGGCCGCGGCCAGCGACGTGCCGAAGCTCACCGACGAGGAGCTGACGCGCGTCGCGGAGCTGTACGAAGCCGACTTCGACATCGACCGCGACGACGGGATGGACGCGCTCCGCTCGTCGGTCGGGGGCGAGGACATCGAATCCGCCGGACTGGACAAGCTCGCGGCCGACTGATCGGGGCGGGCTCGAGGGGGGCCGTCGGCGGCCGGATTACTCCGACTCCGATTCGCTCAGCCTGAACTCGAACTCCAGCATCCCGTCCGTTTTCACGGCCACGCCGCCCAGTTCGTTCGAGAGCTGTTCTCGGGCTCGAGAGCTCGGCTCGACCGTGACCGAGACGCTATTGCTGTTGGCGTTGTACGTGATGTTTCCGACGGCGACGTCGAACTCGAAGAACGCCGGAACGTCCTCTCTGAGTTGGCCTCGCACGTCGTCGACGTCCGACCGGACGTCGGCCATCTCTTCGTTTAACGTGCTCATACGGTGTTGGTAACACTTCGCAAGGCATAACGATTGAGCATGCCGCTTCGAGCAGTCCCGATCCGTGTTCCGGGGAACGATCGCCACACCGCCGCCAGCGGGAACACGCTCACCGGCATTCGGCGTTCCGGTACTCGCGGCGGCGACGCGTCTCGGACCCAGGGCGCTCGGGGCCGGCCTCGAGCGCGCCGACGTGTTCGACGAGGCCGACGCCCGTGGGATCTACGATCTGTGTGTCCTGGTGACCCAGGTGGTGCTCGTGCAGGTCGCGTTCGTCGTTGCGAACCTCTGGTGAGTGGCTCCCGGCGGGGAGGACGATCGGTGGTCAGTCACAGCGTGCCCTGACCCACTCGCGCCAGGTCACCGTCCCGACCGTTCGGTCCGGGCAGGTTCCGTCGCCGGATCGAAACCCGGCAGCGATCTCTCCGGGAAGCGGGAGGCGGACGAGAGGGCGGCTCAACCCCTTTGCGTCGCGATAGGTCCGCGCGAGTTCGCCGACGGTCCGGACCTCGGGACCGCCGACGTCGGGCACGCGACCGGCCGGTTCGGGCGTCGCGTACTCGGCGATCGTGTCCGCCGCTTCGCCGACGTGGATCGGCTGGAGCCGGAACGCCGTCGGGAGCGGCCAGACCGGCAGGCGAGCGACCGACTCGAGGAGATCGAAGACGAACGAGTGGAACTGCGTTGCCCGGACGATAGTCGACGGGACGGAACTCGTCTCGACGGCTCGTTCGGCCGCGACCTTGTGCCGGTAGTACGAGTAGGGAATCGCATCGACGCCGACGATAGAGACGTACACGACGTTCGAGACCCCGACGTCGGCGGCCGCCTCGAGCAATCGTTCGGTACCGCGGACGTCCACTGCCTCGCTATCGCCGGTCGCAGCGGTCGCCGCGTGGACGACGACGTCGACGTCTGCGATGGCTTCGCGGATACCCGTTCCGTCGGCCAGGTTCATCGCGACCCACGCGCCGTCGTCGGACGGCGGCGAGCGACTCGCCGCCCGCACGTCGTGGCCCGCATCGCGCAATCGAGGACGCAACGCCGTCCCGAGCGTTCCGGTCGCACCCGTGAGAAGCGTCCGACAGGTCATGGGTAGCGTCGATTCGTCCTCGAGCGCCGAATCACCGGTGCCGGATCCGTCTGTGGGGTTTAAGCGTTGGAGACAAACACTCACCGTATGAAACACGTCCGGATATCGCTCGACGCGAACGGTCGCGAGGCCGAGATCCATCCGGTATACGACGTCCTGGTCAACGCACCGTACGTCGGCCGCTCGAGGGCGTTGCAGTGGAACTTCGCCGGGGACGAACTCGGCATCATGCACTACGTCGAGGGCGATCGGGAGCGGTTCGACGCAGCGATCGAAGCGATTCCCCACGTGTTGGCGTCCGAAATCGCGCCGGCGGGCGACGAGGCCTTCTACACCTACATCAGGGACGCGATGACCGAACCGCTCCGAGGGGTGTTCGAACTCGCCACTGGAAGCCCCGTTGTCGTAATCCCACCGGTCGAGTACGCGGCCGACGGCACCGTCTCGTACTCGGTCGTCGGGCCGTCGGGAGCGATTCAGACGGCGATTGAACGGATCCCGGATCCGATCGCGGTGACGGTCACCGAAATCGGCGGGATGGAGACAGCGCCCGGGATCACCGAGTCCCGGCTGAGCGACCGCCAGCGCGAGGCGATCGAGACGGCGGTCGATCTCGGCTACTACGAGATCCCTCGGGACGCCGGTCACGAGGCCGTCGCGAACGCGATCGACTGTGCGCCGAGTACGGCCGCCGAACACCTCCGGAAGGCCGAAGCCACGCTCCTGAAATCGGTACTCGGGGAGTGAAACGGGGACGTTGCCACCGCATGGTAAATAGGGCCCTCCATATCTGGGTCGTCTCCCTATCCCGAACGAGAGCAATGAATCAACTGGAGCATCCCCACCGAGACCCATGAGACCGTACGAATTCACCTGCCCGGACTGTCGCCGAGAGATCCAAGTAACCGACCCGATGCGCGAGGCAACGCTGGCGAACGGCTGTCCCGTTTGCGGACGGTCCGTGGCCGAGGACAACTTCGCGACCTGATCCCAGGTCGATCGACGGACACTCGAGGCGGGTCGGAGAGCGTCGCGAACCCGAGAGAACGAGTCACGCCGTGGTCGACGTCTCCAGTCGATCGAGCGAAAACCGACAGCGGGCCACGGAAGTCGTAGTATTGAAATATCAGTCCCACAGACGGTCGAGCATGATCCTCGAGACGGTGAGAATTCGATGAGCTGGCAACGCTACCTGGAGAAAATAGGCTCGCTGACGAGTAAATATTTCGTCGTCTGGGTACTAATTGTTTTCCCACTGGCACTTTATTCGCCCGAGACGTTCACGCCGATCGCACCGTATATTACGCCGCTTCTGGGGATCATCATGCTCGGGATGGGGCTGACGCTGACCCCGGCGGATTTCCGCCGGATCCTCGAGCGGCCGCGGGACGTTTTCATCGGGGCGATGGGGCAATGGATTCTGATGCCGACGATCGCCTACGCCCTCGTCGTCGTGCTCGGACTGCCCGCGGAGATCGGCATCGGGCTGATCCTCGTCGGCGCAGCGCCGGGCGGCACCGCGTCGAACGTGATGACCTACCTCGGTCGCGGCGACGTCGCGCTGTCGGTGTCGATCACGTCGCTGACGACGATCGCCGCGCCGGTAGTGATGCCCGCGTGGATCGTCCTGCTCGCGGGCGAGTCGATCACGGTCACGTTCGCCGAGATGGCGTCCTCGATCGTGCAGGTCGTCTTGCTCCCGGTCATCGGCGGCCTGGTGTTGCGCTACGTACTCGACGAGTACGCCCCGGCGGTCGCACAGGCGGGGCTCTCGATCTTCCCCGCGATCAGCGTGGTCGCGATCGTCGCCATCGTCGCGGCGGTCGTGGGACTCAGCGTCGAGACGATACTCGGCGCGAGCGTCCTCGTCTTCCTCGCGGTCGTGCTGCACAACGGCCTCGGGCTGGGAGCCGGGTACGCTGTCGGGCACGCGGCGAACATGGCCGAAGATCGGGCGCGGGCGTGTGCGTTCGAAGTCGGCCTGCAAAACAGCGGACTGGCCGTCGCCCTCGCGACGGCTCACTTCAGCCCGAGCGCCGCGTTGATCCCGGCGCTCTTTAGCGTCTGGCACAACATCTCCGGGCCGGCGCTCGCGACGTTGTTCACCTATCTCGACGGCGAGGAACCCGTCGGAGAGGCGGAACCGGCTATCGCTTCCGACTGAGTACACCGATCGTCGCATTTTTGCCACGATTCCCGGACATACAACTCCCTTAATCCCCTAGAAGATCCTCGATGATAGACTTTTATGGGAGAACAGTGTTTGCATGTAGCATGACCGATGTCACGTACGTCCAGAAGGCGTGTGCGTACATCACCCGCGACACGGACGAGTTACTGGTCTTCGAGGGACCGGGACACGACGGCCTACAGATCCCCAAGGGAACGCTCGAGGACGGCGAATCACCAAGAGAAGCGCTGTTCAGGGAGGTCCTCGAGGAGAGCGGACTCGGGACGCTGAACGGAACGCGACACCTGACGACCGATGTCTGGACGCGACGCGAGGAGCCGCCAAAGCGCTACGTGCGCCACTTCTTCCACGCGACGGTCCACGAGCCACGCGACCGGTGGACGCACACTGTCACCGACGGCGGGGGCGAACACGGTGCCGAGTTCGAGTTTCGCTGGGTCCGGCCCCAGCGTACAGGGACGTTCGCGCTCGACCTGGACGATTACGTCGGCGTGCTTCCGAGCGCCAGCGGCGTGGATGAAGTCGCGAGCGCCTCGGACTGAATCTTCGAGCGGCGTGCTCGATCACGGTCGCGTCCGACGGGAAGTGCGAACATATCAACATATATACGCTATCGTTGCGTGACAGGATCCGTGATCACTGTCGGTATCCCTGGCGGGATTGGCGGTCCGGAACTGCTGATACTGCTGTTACTGGCCGTCTTCTTCCTCGCTGTTCCGATCATCGTCATCGTTGCGATCGTCACGTTCCTCGATAGAAGGCGCAACGACGACGAACGGGTTCGGGCGCTCGAGCAACGAGTCGAGGCGCTCGAAGATGAACGTCCATAGCAGTACTCGACGCTACGTCGAGAGCGCTCGCTGGACGGCCTCCGCGACGTCCATCGCCTTTTCCGAGAGCGCCTCGGAAACCAGTCCGTCGTCGACGGCCGCCTCGAGTTCGTCCGCATCCACGATCTCGACCGTCCCGTCGGCTCCCCGAATCACGTCGACGTAGAGGTCCACGTAGCGCGCACAGTCCGGAAAGAGTTCGACCGGCGTACAGACGTTGACGTACGTTCCCTTCGCCGCGCCGCTCGCGTCTTTGTACGTCGTCGGATACCACCATCGCCCTTCCCTGAACTTCGTCACGGCGACGTCGCCCGACTCCTTGGGAACGCCGAGCGCGTCGTAGCTGCCCCCGCCGCGCATCGAGCGCTCGAGCGTGAGCTTCCCCTCGGGCTCCCAGTCGGTGACCTCGCCGCGACCCAGCGAGATGCATCGCCCGTCGGGCTTGCCGTGGCCGATCTCGAGGCGATCGCCCCTCGTGGGGCCGAACTGGCGAGCGACCGCGGCGAAGGGGAACTCGCCGCCGTCGGCGCTCGGATCGTCCCCGAGGGAGCCACAGACCGCCTCCGCGAAGTCGACCGCCGCGCTCGCGGCTCGATCGGCCGCTTTCGTCCGGTGATGGCCCGGCATCGTCGTCTCCACCCGACGCCGGACCCCGTCCAGCGCGAGCCGCGACTCGCGACCGAACCAGAGCCACTCGGTCCCACGCGGTGCGGCGAGGAGTCCTGGCTCGCCGGGCTCCGCGGGCGCATCGGCGAGCGCAGCCTCGAGCGCCCGTGCCCGGTTCGCGGCGTCCTCGAGGGCCGTTCCCATCGCCTCGAGGTCGGCGTCGGCCGCGGCGTGTTGCCAGCGCAGGCCCCAGCCCTCCGGAATCTCGACGGCGAGCAACTCGGTCATGCCGACCAACTCCTCCGCGCGCTCGCCGCGCAGCGACGCCGAAACACCGGTTCGGTCACGGGAGAGCGTACAGAGCCCGCCCCCGACCTCGAGCGTGGGCACTACGAGCGGCCGGTCGTCCTCCCACGGCGGTGCGGGTTCGTGGACCTGGACCCGGTATCGATTCCCGGCGTCGACGTAGCCGTCGGCGTCGTCGTAGTTCAGAAAGCCGCGCCGGCCGTCGCCGAGGTCGACGACCGCGCCGCTGCCGCCACCGCCCTCGAGTACCTCGGCGTCGAAGACCGCGCCGCGGGACGCCTCGTCGGTCCAGCGGAACGCGTCGATGGCGAGCGCCGCGAGTTCGTCCGCGACGGTCTCGACCGCGTCGGGATCGCCCGAGAGCTCGACGCCCTGCCGGTCGCGCGTCGTCTCGACCGAGACGTCGGCCGGCGCGGGCTCGAACGACTGCTCGAAGCGCTCCCGGATCGGTTCGGAGGCCTGGACGACCTCGTAGCCGGCCTCGCTCAGCAGCTGGGTAACCGCGGTCGTGTAGATCCCGCGGACGCGAGCCCTCGTCATCGGAGGCGGTCGCGGTCGGCGGCGAACCGCACCCGGTCGTCGATCGTCGGCCCGAGGCGCAACTCGACGGAGCCGTCGTCCAGGATCCGACCGTCCTCGACGGGGACGCCCCAGCTCTCGAACCGGAGCCAGCCGCGCATCTCGTCGGCGTGGGTCGGAATGTCCGCGTAGTCGACGTCGTGTGCCGGATAGTCGGCGCTCGAATGCGCCAGCTCCATGTCGGAGTAGACGGTGTCGTGCTCGTCGAAGAAGGCCTCGAGGAGCGCCGCGTCCTCGGCGACGGCCTCGACGACCGCCTCCGAGGCCGTCCGGAGGTCGTCGGTCTCGAGGCCGACATCGCGAAGCGCCCGCTGGGTTCGCTGGTCGAAGTGCATACACGCCGGTTGGGACGGGAGGCCTTTGATAATTCCGAGTCGGTGCGTCGCGGTGATCGTCGAGTCGCCGGTTGCCGAACCTATACCGGGCCGGCGGGTGTATACGCCGCCATGCAGCGTAGGCGCGACCCGGTCGAACGAGCCACGGACCGAAACGGCGAGCCGACGGACCTCCAGGACGTCTCGACGTGGGAGCCGCGATCGATTCTCGATCTGTTCGCGTACACGCTTTACAACGCGGTCAGCTACGGGCTTCGAGGGATCGTCCTGCTGATCGCGATCGTGATCACACTCGTGTTGTTGATCTCACCGGCCGCGCTCGTCCTCGAGGAACCGTTCGTCGGACTCTTCTTCGCGCTCTCGGTCGTTCCCGCCGGGTTGCTCGCGGCCTACGTCTGGTACGCCGACATCACGACGAACGAACCCCTCTCCTTGGTCGTCGTGACCTTTCTGCTGGCGATCCTGTTCGCGACGTTCGCAGCGGTCGTCAACTCCGTTGCACAGCTGATCTTCGGTGCCGGCTTCCTCGCGACCCTGCTCTACTTTTACCTGATCGTCGGGCCCATCGAAGAGCTGGTCAAGCTACTCGCCGTGCAGGTGTTCGCCTATCGAAGCGACAGCTTCAACGCGGTCATCGACGGGGCGGTCTACGGTGCCGTCGCGGGGCTTGGCTTTGCGGCCATCGAGAACGCGATCTACATCGGCCGCGTCGTGGGAGAATCGGAACCGGAGGCGGGGCTGCTCGTGACCGTCAGCGGCATCACGGCGGTTCGAGCGCTGGCCGGCCCCGGTCACGTCATCTACTCGGCGATCGCGGGTTACTACCTCGGGCTGGCGAAGTTCAACCGCGAGTACGCCGGCCCGATCGTCCTCAAGGGTCTGCTCGTCGCCGCCTTCGTCCACGGCACGTACAACGTGACGGTCGGCATCGTTCCCGGCCTGCTCACGGAGATCCTGCCGATCGCGCCCGGACTCGCGTTCGTCGGCTACGTGATCGTCTACGACGCCACGATCGGCTACTACCTCTACCGCAAGCTCGCGCGCTACCGTCGAACGTATCAGACCATCGTCTCCGATGTGGACCGCGACAGCCGGGCGGAACTGACGGAGTTCGAACCGCCACAGCGCTGACCGTCCGGACCAGCCCCCGGTTGCCACTGTCGTCGTACAGCGCGTCCACGTCACTCCTCGAAGCGCGCCTCGAGCAACCGCTCGACGTACTTCGCGAGCACGTCGACCTCGAGGTGAATCGGGTCGCCGGGTGCTTTCTCCGAGAGCGTCGTCAGTCGGTAGGTCGTCGGAATGATCGCGACGGTCACCCGGCCGTTCGCGGCGTCGAACTCCGCGACGGTCAGACTGATGCCGTCGAGCGTGATCGATCCCTTTTCGACGACGTAGCGGTCGTACCCCTCGGGAAGGTCGAATTCGAAGAACCAGTCCTCGTCGACCGATTCGACGTTCCGGACGGTCGCGACCGCGTCGACGTGGCCCTGGACGACGTGGCCGTCGAACCGGCCGTCGGCCGGCATCGCTCGCTCGAGATTGACCGTCTCGCCCTCGTCGAGCCCGCCGAGATAGGTCCGTTCGACGGTCTCGGTCGCCAGAAAGACCTCGAACCACTCGCCCGGCTCGTACTCCTCGACGGTGAGACACGCGCCGCTGACGCTGACGCTCTGGCCGTACTCGAGTCCCGTCGCGACCTCGTCGGCGCCGACGCGGAGCCGGAGGCCGTCCTCGGTGCGCTCTCGGGCGACGATCTCGCCGGCTTCTTCGACGATCCCGGTAAACATACGTCTAGCTGACGGGCGAGGCGAAAAAGCCGTTCCGGGTCGGGCCGACCCCGCCGTGAGCCCCGAGGGAATCGGGCACAGACCACCGGGGAAGCGACGCTTACCCGTCGAACGGGTCGTCGGAGATGGCGGTTCGAACGCCGGTGAAATCGAAGCGCGCACCGCCGGCCGTACTCGCGGTGACGGAAACGTCCCACTCGTGGGCCCCTGCGATCTCGCGAACGATGTTCAGTCCGAGTCCCGTGCCGCCTTCCGTCGTCGTCCACCCTGGTTCCAGCACGCGGTCGCGCTCGGTCGGGGGGATGCCGGGACCGTCGTCAGCAATGTAAAACCCGCCTTCGAAGACGCCGGCAGTCACCGTGACCCCCTCGCCGGCGTGGTCCACGGCGTTTCGAAACAGGTTCTCGAACAGGTTCCGGATCCGGCTCGAGTCGGCATAGATGAACCCGTTGGACTCGACCCGGACCGATGCAGTCTCGGTCGCGACGGCGTCCCAGCACGCGCCGACGGTCGATGCGAACTCGAGCGCCTCGACGCCGTCGACGTCGTAGCCGCTCCGGACCATGGTCAACACGTCGTCGACGATCCCGGCCATCCGATCGAGGACGGTCTCGATCTCGTCGAGTTCCTCGCTCGTATCCGCCTCTCGAACGGTATCGAGCAATCCCTGCGCGACGTTGAGCGGGTTCCTGAGGTCGTGGGCGAGGACGCTCGCGAACTCGTCGAGACGTTCGTTCTGTCGCTCGAGATCCCGCTGGTAGAGGATCCGTTTGAGTGCGATTTCGGCGTTGAGCGACAGAATGGACGCGAGTTCCTCGTCGGACTCGTCGAACGCGCCGACTGCGGGGTCGACGATACTGATCACGCCGTACTCGCCTAGCGGGAGATACATCGCGGATCGTGCCTCGCCGCGATCGTAGCCGTCATCCAGGGACCGAACGTCGTCGTATCGGAGCGAGTCGCCGTTGTCGTACGCGCGACTGACCGGTGCGGGGCCGGTGATCGGGTAGTCCGGCCGGTCGCCCATCTCAGTTTCCGCTTTCTCGGTCACTGCGACCGGCTGTAATCGCGTTTCGTCGGCGACGAGTCGGACGACGTTGTGCTCGTATCCGAGGATCGTCCGCGCTGCATCGGCGACGAGACGGGCGATCTCCTCGCAGTCGGTTGCATCCATCAACTCCCGCGTCACCGCGTGAAGCGTCCGGAGTTGCCGCCCGTACTCCTTGCGGGTCGTTAACTCGCGGAAGACGCCGGCGACCAGTCGTCGCTCTTGGAGTTCGAAAACGTGGGCGTTGATTTCGACGGGAACGTGGCGGCCGGTCTTCGTTTCGACGTAGAGATCGGAGCCGTCCGGTCGCTGGCCCAGGATTTGGTTCTCGTTCACCATGTACTCGTCGAAGAGTTCCCGATAGCGGTCTTCCGCTCCCGTCGGATGGAGGATCGTCTGTGGCCGTCCGAGGAGTTCCTCGGGAGCGTAGCCCAGCAGATCCGTGACGTGGTCGTTGACCTCGATGATCTCGCCCGTCGCCGCGTCCGCGACGATGACTGCGTCCGGCACGGCCGCGAGGATCGTCCGATACTTCGCCCGGAGCGCCTCCTGCTCGCTGATGTCCCGGATGGCGGCCATGAACTCGCGGTGGCCGTCGGTCTCGATCGGGCTCAACATGATGTCGATCGGGACCGCCGATCCGTCCTTCCGCCGACCCGAGAGATCCAGGTCCGCACCCATCGGGCGGATCTCGGGGGCGTCGGTGTACGCGTCCCGCTTGGCTATGTGCTGGTCTCGAGCGGCTTCGGGAACGAGGATTTCGACCGGTTCACCGACGAGCTCCGCCGGTTCGTAGCCGAACAGATCGGTAACCCGTGCGTTCGCGTAGGTGATTCGACCGTCGGAATCGACGAGGACGATCGCATCCGGTGACGCTTCACAGATCGCTTCGTACCGCTGTCGTGGGTGCCGAGGCATGAGGTTCTTCTGTCGCTTGTGTTGTCGATACGACTACCAGATACGCCACCTATTTCAAGCATATGGCTTCCGTCGTCGACGACTCGAGTCGGGCCGACACGGCTCGTTTCCGCGGGGGCGTCTGTTTTGACGGCGTATCAAAAACGGGACAGTGTTGACTCCGAAACGAGCGCCGGCAGTCGTCGTTCTCGCTGCCGGTGTCGCTCCGTTCCACGCGGTACCGCCGCCGCCGTCCCGTTCCACACGTTACTGCCGTCGAACCGACACCGGGTCTGAGTCGACCCGATACCGTCGACAGCGACGCTCACTCGACACCGTCGGTAACGATCGTCGCGACGCGTTGCCGATCGAACAGCTGCTCGGCCGTCGGAATCGACGGATACGGCTCGCCAGGTTGGGAGCCGGGCCACTCGCCGAACTGCTCGGGATAGAGCTGTTTGGCCGTCATCTCGAGCTGGAACAGGTTCATCAGCGGCCCCTGGTATCGCATCCCGCTGGCGAAGACCCGGTCGTTCCGGACCGCAGTCAACTCGCTGCCGGCCGCATCGGCTGCCAGCTGGGCGCGGATGTCCCCGATGGCATACCGCGAGGTGATGCCCCAGAGGTGGAGGATGACGTCCGGATCGGCCTCGAGCATGGTCTCGTAGCTGATCTCGCCCCAGTCGCCCGACCACGCTACGTCGGCGAGTGCGTCGCGAGCCCCCAGCGGTCGCGTCTCCGCCTGCCAGAAGCCGGGCGTGTTGAGGTGATAGGCGTAGAAAACGCCGTTGTCGGCATCCAGCGTGACCCGTGCAACCGTCGGTCGCTCGTGTTCGGGCGGGAGGGCCGACTCGATCTGCGATCGGGTTTCGTCGTAGACTTCGGCGAGCGCCTCGTACCGGTTCCGTTCCCGGAAGACGGCTGCCACGTTCTCGAACAGTTCCCAGAGCGTGTAGTACTCGTAACTGTCGGCGTAAGTCTCGGCCGGGTCGCTGTGAACGCCGCTGTGGTAGCTGCCGACCCACGGGCCGACCGTGTCGGCGATCTCCTCGATGTCGGATTCGTCCCAATCGGGCTGGGTCGTCAACACGTACGACGGATCGAGGAAGTGGACGTCGCTCTCCGCGCTGTAGAGTTGCTCTTTCGTCACGCCCCCCTGGAGTGGGTTCGTCAGCCCCTTCCAATCGAAGGAGACGCCCTCGAGGCGCTCGTAGAACCCGTTCATCGTCGTCCCCGACATCTCCGGGGCGAACAGCGTCCGTACCGTATCGCCGTGGCCAAGCGCGACCGCCATGTCGGCGTACTGCGTGAAGCTGACGAAGGCGTTCTCGGGGACGGCGTCGAACGGAATCTCGCCCATCGGGGCCATCGACACCGTATACGAGTCTCGACTGCTCTCCGGGCCGGAGTCGCCGCCGAGACAGCCGGCCAGCGCCCCGCTCCCCGCCGCGATCCCCGTCGCCACGAACGCACGCCGACTTCGATCGAACTGCCGCGTCGGTTTCATACGTTTTAGGCTAGCCTAACAATTCAAAAGTCGTTCGGTTAGCGGCGGACCAAAAGAACCGCTCGCGGTGAATTCGGTCGTCGGCAGTCACTCGGCGAACGCGTACGTGACAGTGACGCTCGCGCTCACACTCACGGGATCGGCATCGATCTCCGTCGACGTCGCCGCGTCGTCAGCCGCACCCGCGCTGGCGTAGGTCTCGACGCGAACGGGGTTTACCCGGACGTCGCCGGTCGTGACTGACGTCGTCCCCGCGAGGTCGACCCCGCGATTGTCGGCGATGTGGGCGGCCTCCTCGTCGGCGTTCTCGAGTGCAGCGTCGATCGCGTCCTCTCGAAGGGCCGACCGCGTGTCTTCCTGGAGCGTAAAGTTCACTCGGCCGATATTGTCGGCACCGGCGTCGATCGCCGCGTCGATGACGTCGCCGACGCGGTCGATGTCGGCGAGCGTCACCTCGAACGAGTGGGCACCCTCGAACCCCTGGGCATCGCGTCCGTGCGCCGGATGGACCCGGTAGCGGCCTTCCTCGACGTTTTCCTCGGGGATATCGAGGTCGTCGAACGCCGCCCGGAGCTGTTCGGCTCCGGTCGCGAGTTCGTCGGTCACGTCGCTGGCGGTTTCGCCGGTCGCCTCCACCCCGACGGTAACGATCGCCCGATCGGGCTCCGTTTCGACCTCGCCGCTGGCACCCACCGTTATGTTGCCGTCACTCTCGCTCGCATCCGATTCCGATCCGGGATCGTCCGCCGCGCCGGGATCGTCGGTATCGAGTTGGCCGCCGGTACAGCCCGCCATCGTCGCTGCGAGTCCGATGCTCGAGGCCGCAAGGAACTGTCGTCGATCCATAGGAGAGTGATGAGTAGGGGACGGAAAAAAGGTCGCCCCTAGCTCAAAGGACGGTTTGAGCTTCGGGTACTGGTGGCTCCGAAGACGTTCGGGGCAACTGCTACCGGGACTGTCTCGGTTACGGAGACTAATGGGACGGACTGTCGAATCCGCAAGCGATATTGACGCCGCCGAGACCGTCGGCGAACTGATCGGCGAAACGCCGCTGTTACGGCTGGACGCGTTCGCCGACAACTGCGTCGGGAAGATCGAGGCACAGAACCCGTACTCCGTCAAGGATCGGATCGCGCGGGCGATCATCGACGCCGCCGAACGAGCCGGCGCGCTCGAGCCCGGCGGCACCGTCGTGGAATCGACCAGTGGCAATACGGGTATCGGCCTGGCGGCGGTTTCGGCCGCCCGCGGGTACGACTGCGTGCTGACGATGCCGTCTTCGATGTCCACCGAGCGACGGCAGCTCCTGCGAGCACTGGGGGCCGACCTCGAACTCACTCCCGCCGAGGACGGGATGACGGGAGCGAACGAGCGCGCCGAGGAGATCGTCGCCGACCGCGAGGACGCGATCATGGCTCGACAGTTCGAGAACGAAGCCAATCCCGCGGCTCACCGGGAGACGACGGGGCCGGAAATCTGGGCGGCCACCGACGGCGCGGTCGACGCGGTCGTCGCGGGTGTCGGCACCGGTGGGACGATTACCGGCGTCTCGGAGCATCTGAAAACAGACAGGGGGAAGACCGAACTCACGTCGGTCGCGGTCGAACCGGCCGAATCGCCGACTCTCTCGGAACTGAGTTCCGCAGGCCACGACATTCAAGGGATCGGCCCCGGCTTCGTCCCCGACATCCTCCGGACCGAACTCGTCGACGAGGTCCGCGCGGTCGAGGCGTCCGAGGCCAAAGACGCAGCCCGAAAGCTGGGTCGGAGCGAGGGGCTGTTGGTCGGGATCTCCTCGGGTGCGGCGCTAGCTGCGGCCGCCGACTACGCGGCCGACAACCCCGACGAACTGACCGTCGTCGTCCTCCCGGATACCGGCGAACGCTATCTCTCGACCGATCTCTACGACATCGAGTAACCGAACACTCACCGAGCCTGAACTCCCATTCTCGCTGAAATCGGGGAATATCCAAGTGCCTCGAGAACGTACCACACGACGATGGAGCTCTGGGGCTGGCTCATCGGTTACGTCGTGTTGTTCGCCCTGCTTCATCTGTTACTGTACTACCTGTACGTTCGACGCGGCGACGAGGAGAGCGAACGCACGCCGTCGCTCGCCGACCCGAATCGGACGCGAATGCAGTCTGCACCCGGGCCGGATCGGTACCCCCGTCGGGGCGACGATTTCGGCGACGTCGACCGGGTCGACGACGACCGCGAACCCGAGTTCGACGGGAAGACGACCCGGTGTCCCCATTGTGGCGCACGAAACGAGGCCGACCAGACGTTTACGTACTGCTGGAACTGTA
Source organism: Natrinema ejinorense (assembly GCF_002494345.1). Classification (GTDB taxonomy): domain Archaea; phylum Halobacteriota; class Halobacteria; order Halobacteriales; family Natrialbaceae; genus Natrinema; species Natrinema longum. The sequence goes on along the minus strand of NZ_NXNI01000001.1, from coordinate 3,866,295 downwards.
TCTCGGGGTTACGTCGGTGACGGACTCGAGCGGATCGGCGGGAGGCCGAACCGCTGTGAGTTTCCCGTCCGGAACCGCTCCACGAATACCACGGTCTCCCCACCGTCGGTTCGTTCTTCATACGGAGACTTTCACCGATACGTGCCAGTATAGCGGCCAAATGCGACAATCTATCCAGTAATCAACGGTTACGCTTTTGGTCACCAAGGTGAGAGTGAGAGACGACGAACAGTGATGAACGGATACACCCCCGCCACCTCGCAGTCTCGCTCTCAGCCCCTGTATCGCGCGACGCACGACCCAACCGGGCCGGCAACACTCAGTACGACCGTCATCCACGCGCTGGCCGACTGCATGGGCGTCGACGTGACCGACAGCCGCGTCTCGCTGTACGATACCGTCGATCCGGGCGCTCTGGACGAACTCTTTCGACCGCGCCACGACGGCACACCACGAGCCGGCGGGACGCTTTCGTTCGTCGTCAACGGACACCACGTAAGCGTCAGCGGTGACGGCGAAATCCTCATCGAACCGCCGACGCGACGGTAGCAGTCTCCGGAGAAAACCGATCCTCACGCCGAGAGTTCCGTTTCGAGTCGCTCGAGGTGGTCGACACCCACGACGGCGACGACGTCGCCGGGAGCCGACCGAACGGTCTCGAGGCGCTCGATCATACACTCCTCGCGCGTCTCGTCTCGGTAGGCGATCGCCGACCCGTCCGTGTCGATGCTCCCGAGAAGCGCCTGCACGCCGGCGACGTGAGACCGTTCGTGGGCGGCCTGCTGGGCCGGGGGGTCGTCTGGCTCACAGTCATACTCGACCCGATCCCCGGGGACGACAGTCATCGACGTCGCGTGAGTCAGCGTCGCGGCGACTCGGCACGCGAGGGCCTCGCGGGTCGCGCCACCGACGCTCGAGAGGACGCGTCGGGCCGTCGCCGGCGCGGCGCGGTCGGCGACCAGCCGTCCCACGAGTCGCCGAAGGAACGACCAGTTCGGCGCGTCGATGCCGACCGGGTCGGCGTCGGGTACGGCACGGATCGCCGCACTCATCTCGCCACCGAACCGCGGCGATGGCGAGTCGTCGGCATCGGCGTTGTGTGCATAGACGCGGTACAGCGGCATCGCGACGGGTGGCAATTCGAGTGCGAGCGTTTCCGGCTCGACGTACTCGAGGACGCGTTCGACGCGTGCGACGCTTGCGGGGTGGTCGTGGACGACGCCGAGGAGAACGAGGTCGCCGGTCTCGCCGGAGAGTCGACGGCAGAACTGCGGTGTGATTCGGGGATCGTCGAACGATTCGGTGACGGACGGTGGCTCGTCCATTGCTCGAATGGTAATACGCGACTACCGGCATAACCCTTCTGTTGGGTTTACTCGAATCCGAGTCAGTAACAATATACTACCGCGACGAGGCCAGTTTCAGCCGAACAAACAGACGATTATCGAACTGAAACCGACCGCCGCTGACGAGACACGGCTCGATCGCGTCGGCCGACCGTTCGCCACACCCACTAATATAAAAGCACCGTATCGCCGATCGACTGGGAACGATTGACGATCGGATTGAACGAACGGAAACCGTCGTGATTGGCGCGCACTATGCCGATTTTTTGTTTCGCACCGACCGACGTACACCCGCTATGGTCTGTCGATGTTTGGAAACTTTTATGTAGAAGCACAATCAATCATCCGCTCGACTATGAGTCAGCGAATGCAGCAGGGCCAGCCGATGATCGTAATGAGCGAGGACTCCCAGCGCGTCAAGGACAAGGACGCGCAGGATTACAACATCAGCGCCGCCCGTGCGGTCGCTGAAGCCGTTCGCTCCACGCTCGGACCGAAGGGCATGGACAAGATGCTCGTCGACTCCATGGGATCGGTGACGATCACCAACGACGGCGTCACCATCCTCAAGGAGATGGACATCGACAACCCGACGGCCGAGATGATCATCGAGGTCGCCGAGACTCAGGAGGACGAAGCGGGCGACGGCACCACGACGGCCGTCGCGATCGCCGGCGAACTCCTCAAGAACGCCGAGGACCTCCTCGAACAGGACATCCACCCCACGGCGATCATCAAGGGCTTCCACCTCGCAAGCGAGCAGGCCCGCGAGGAGATCGACGACATCGCGACCGACATCGACACCGACGACGAAGAACTGCTGCGCAAAACGGCGGAAACCTCGATGACCGGCAAGGGGACCGAGGTCAACAAGGAGCATCTCTCCCAGTTGATCGTCGAAGCCATCCGTCAGGTCACCGTGGAAGACGAGAACGGCGACAACGTCGTCGACCTCGAGTTCCTCAACATCGAGACCCAGACCGGCCGCAGCGCCGGCGAATCCGACCTCCTCGAAGGGGGCATCATCGACAAAGACCCCACCCACGACAACATGCCCCGCTCGGCGGAAGACGCCGACATCCTGCTGCTCAACGAGGCCATCGAGGTCGAGGAGACCGACGTCGACACCGAAGTCTCCGTCACCGACCCCGATCAGCTCCAGAAGTTCCTCGACCGCGAGGAGAAACAGCTCCGCGAGAAGGTCGATACGATCGCCGACCTCGGCGCGGACGTCGTCTTCTGCCAGAAAGGTATCGACGACCTCGCCCAGCACTACCTCGCCAAGGAAGGCATCCTCGCAGTCCGCCGCGCCAAGAAGTCCGACCTCGAGTTCCTCCAGGAGGTCGTCGGCGCGTCGATCGTCTCCGACCTCGAGAGCGCAACCGAGGAGGACCTCGGCTTCGGTGACGTCACCCGCGACGAGGAAGACGAACTGTTCTACGTCGAGGGCGAGGACGCCCACGGCGTCACGCTCCTGCTTCGGGGCTCGACCGACCACGTCGTCGACGAACTCGAGCGCGGCGTCAACGACGCGCTCGACGTCGTCGCACAGACCGTCTCCGACGGCCGCGTGCTGGCCGGCGGCGGTGCGATCGAGGTCGAACTCGCCAGCCGCCTGCGCGACTACGCCGACTCCGTCTCCGGCCGCGAGCAGCTGGCCGTCGAGGCCTTCGCCGACTCACTCGAACTCGTCCCGCGCGTCCTCGCCGGGAACGCGGGACTGGACTCGATCGACACGCTCGTCGACCTGCGTGCGGCCCACGACGACGGCCAGATCACGGCCGGTCTGAACGTCTTCTCGGGCGACGTCGAGGACACCTTCGAGGCCGGCGTCGTCGAACCGGCCCACGCCAAGGAACAGGCCGTCACCTCCGCCGCCGAAGCGGCCAACCTCGTGCTCAAAATCGACGACATCATCTCCGCCGGTGACCTGTCGACCGACAAGGGCGACGACGAGGAAGGCGGCCCCGGCGGCGCGCCCGGCGGCATGGGCGGCATGGGCGGCGGCATGGGCGGCATGATGTAGGCCTAAATTTTGCTCTGCGGGCCGCCTTCGGCGGCCCTCGGCAAAATTTAGTATAAAAGCACTCCTCGCTCCCGGGCTCACGGCTAGCGCCGTTCGCCATCCCGCGGCGCGAAGCGCCGCGCTTTGGTCGCTCGTCGGCCCGAACGCGAAGCGTTCGGTGAACGGCGTCGCTCGGGTTCTTCGAACCGCTCGCTCGCCGACATTTGCTCGAGTGGCTGGTAGCGTGTCGACAGATGACGCGGAGTCGCCACTACTCGAGATGGTGTCCCGTCAGAAAGGGGCCGTTCGATTACTCCTCGTCGTCGACCGCGAGTTCGAACTGTTCGTTCTCGCTGACGGCGTTGAGGACGACGCTGGTGTTCGAGGCTTTGATGTCGGGATCGGTCAGCAGTTGTTTGATCTGGTCGTTCATCCCGTCGGTGTCTTCGAACTTGCCGATGGCGATCACGTCGTAGTCGCCGGTGACTTCGTAGACGCTGGTCATCTGGCGGTGGTCGCGCAGCGTGTCGGTGACGTCGGGCAGGGCGTTGCCTTCGACCTGGAGTTGAATGACCGCGGTCACGTCGTAGCCGACCGCATCGTAATCGACCTTCGGCGTGTAGCCGTCGATCACGCCCTGCTCCTCGAGATCCGAGAGGTGATTCGAGACGGTCGTGACGGAAACGTCGAGATCCTCGGCGAGGCTTCGCAGGCTCGCTCGCCCGTCGCCGAGAAGTGCATTCACTAGCTTTGCATCGAGATTTTCGTACGTCATACATCAATTCACTCACTCGCCCCTTTAGAACTTTACGAATATACAGTTTGGTGGGAGAGACCGAAGATTTGCTCGGAACAGTAGTGTTTTAGTAGGCTGGTTCCGAGAATACGACGACGAGAAAGATGACAAGCGGCAACCTTACTGAGACCGAACAGGCGGTACTGGACGAGATCGAGGAGGAGGACGTCGACTTCCTCCGACTGCAGTTTACCGACATTCTGGGGACGGTCAAGAACGTCTCCGTGCCGGCGCGACAGGCCGAGAAGGCCTTTACCGAGGGAATCTACTTCGACGGTTCTTCTATCGAGGGCTTCGTTCGCATTCAGGAATCGGACATGCGGCTCAAGCCCGATCCGGACACCTTCGCGATTCTCCCGTGGCGCCAGAAGGAGGAAAGCGCCGCCGCCCGAATGATCTGTGACGTCTACGACACCTCCACGGGCGAGCCCTTCGAGGGTGACCCGCGCCGCGTCCTCAAGAACGCGCTGGACCGGGCCAACGAGATGGGCTATACGGTCAACGCCGCCCCCGAACCGGAGTTCTTCCTCTTCGAAGAGGACGAGGAGGGGCGAGCGACGACCAAGACCAACGACGCCGGCGGCTACTTCGACCTCGCACCGAAAGACCTCGCGAGCGACGTTCGCCGCGACATCATCTACGGCCTCGAGAGCATGGGCTTCGAGGTCGAGGCGAGCCACCACGAGGTCGCCGAGGGCCAACACGAGATCAACTTCACCTACGACGACGCCCTGACGACGGCCGACAACGTCGGAACCTTCCGCACCGTCGTCCGCGCGATCGCCGCCCAACACGACCTGCACGCGACGTTCATGCCCAAACCGATCCCGCGCATCAACGGCTCGGGGATGCACACGCACCTCTCCCTGTTCACCGAGGACGGCGAGAACGCGTTCCACGACGAGGACGACGAGTTCAACCTGAGCGAGGAGGCCCACGCCTTCACCGCCGGTATCCTCGAGCACGCGCCGGCGATCACGGCGATCGCGAACCCGACGGTCAACAGCTACAAGCGGCTCGTGCCCGGCTACGAAGCGCCGGTCTACGTCGCCTGGTCGGACCGCAACCGCTCGGCGCTGATCCGCAAGCCGGCAGCACGTACGCCTGCAGCGTCGCGCGTCGAACTGCGCTCGCCGGACCCGTCCTGTAACCCCTACCTCGCGCTCGCCGTCATGATCCACGCCGGTCTCGACGGGATCGAACAGGACCTCGAGTGTCCGGACCCGGTTCGGGAGAACATCTACGAGTTCGACGAGGCAAAGCGCGACGAGTACGGCATCGACACCCTGCCGTCGAACCTCGGCGCAGCCGTCGACGCGCTCGAGGAGGACGACGCGATCTACAACGCACTCGGCGACCACGTCAGCTCCAAGTTCGTCGAGGCCAAGCGCCAGGAGTTCGAGGACTACCTCGTCGACGTCTCCGACTGGGAACTCGACCGCTACCTCGAGACGTTCTGAGACGGTCTCCTGTCCGTCGGTGCCGGTGGCACCGGGACCGCCCTGCGGTCCCACCGGGATATCGGGACAGCAAACCGTATGAGGCAATAGCGACCGCCGTCGGCGTCGGTTCGTTTTCTTCCCTTCTCTCTAATCACCCACGGACAGATCGTGTTCGTGGCCCTCGAGCGCCAGCGTTTCGGGCTCGAGCGTGTAGTATCGCTCCCAGGCTGGGGCGAGACTGACGACCCTGGTCCCCGCGATCACGGCCTCCCGGTGGCGGTGGTGGTGGCCGACCAGACAGAGTTCGGGGGAGATCGTCTCGAGCAGGTCGTCGACGTACTCGCAGCCGGGATCGTAGCCGTAGGACAGCAAGCCGTTCGGGGCCTCGTGCGTGAGGAAGACATCGATGTCCTCGAGTTTGGCCGCTCGTTCGACGTCTTCGTGCGTGAAGTGGCGGCGGCGCTCGCCCGCGAGGTCGGCCCGCGATCGGCCGTACCTCGTGGGAGCGAAGTTCCCCGAGAGGCCCGCAACGCGGAGCCCGTCGACCGTCGCCGCCGTGCTCGCGAGGAGGGAGACGTTGTGCGTTTCGACGGTATCGTCGCCCGCGCGCAACGCTTCGATCACGTCGAAGTCCTCGTTGTTTCCCGCGACGAACCACGTCGGTGCCGGCAGGTCGTATCGCTCGAGGTCGCCGAGCTGGAGCACCCGATCGGGCTCGAGGGCCCGGTAGAGCTCGAGCAGCGTTTCACAGTGGTCGGGGTCGGACGCGTGGGCGTCGCCGAGGACGAGCATGGGACCACAGAGGGGTTCGATTCGGATATACTGCCGGCCAAAAGCTCGAGACCACCCGAACTGCAGTTCGAGTGTGATCGGCACGTAACCGTTTCGGCCGGCGTATTCACGCCGAATACTGCCGCTTCGCTGTGGCCGAGCGGGTGTCTGGTCGATGGGTGTGAAACGGTCGATCCGGGCACGTTCAGGGCCGAGATTTAGGCAGACTGGCGTCGGAGAAGCGAGTATGGTTGATACGCCCGATATCGACAGCGTCGAAACGGACGGCGACTACATCCACGTCCGGTTTCGCGACCTCGATCGGTACGACGAGATCCGAACGCCCGACTGGGCGGAGCAGCCGGCACGATCCGTCTCCGAGGGGAGCGAGGTTCGCACCGGGAAACTCGAGGGCGAAGACGAGTGGGAGGTCACCAGCGTCCTGATCGACAAGCACGTCGGCGAGGAAAAAGCGAGAGAGCAAGCCCGCGAAATCGTGGCGAAAATCCAGTCGTGAGCGATCGCCGGCCGTTCGCTCGGCTACGACCGACTGGAAGGAGTTACGGGAAGCCGACGGTCCCGGTCCCCCTCAGGCCTCGGCCTGCTCGATCCACTCTTCGGCCTGACTCTCCGAGATGTCGGCGGCTTCTGCGACGGACTCGGGGCCGGCACGCGTGAGGTCGTCGATCGTCGCGATGCCGGCCTCCGAGAGCCGTTCGCGGGTGTCCGCGTCGATACCCTCGACGGACTCGAGCGTGTGCTCCGGATCGGTCTCGATCTTCGTGTGTGGCTCGTCGGTTCCCTGCACCGGAATCTCCTGGATCATCGACTCGGTCTGTGCTTCGAGTTGCTGCTGGAACTGCTCGATCTGTTCGGCCTGTCGTTCGAGCAGTTCCTCGACGTCGCTGGTCTGGTCCTCGAGTTTGTCTTCGAGCCGGTCCTGAAGCTCCTGGGTCCGCTCGAGTTGCTCGCGGAGTTGCCCCGAGAGCTCGTCGACGTTCTGGACCGTCTGGTCCTCGACGGACCGCGTCATCTCGAGGAGCTGGTCGGTCTGCTCGTCGAGCGCGTCGACGAACTCCTCGGAGAGCTCGTTGGCGGAGTCGACGTCTCGCTCCAGTTCGCGCTCGAGAGCGTCGTAGAACTCGGTGTGAGTCGTTTCCAACTGGCCGAACGCCTCGTCGATCGTCCGGTGGACCTCGGGAGCGTCGTCGCTGGGCAGCATCGCTGCCGTCGCGCTGAGATACCCGTGGGTCGCCGCCTGTGCGATCTCGAGTTGCTGGCGCTGGAGGGACTTCTGGCCTTTCAGGCCGGTGAGAGCCATCGTGTCGGCGTTTCGCTGGGTGGCCATACCCTGCTTGAATAGCTGCTGGCTCTGTTTGACGGCGGTTCGCTGTGCGTCGAACATCGCTCGAATCGGGGATTCTGACTGGCTCATGTTCGACTAGTCGTTCGACTCGACACGGGATAAATAGTGGGCTTGCAGACCATTGAATGGTGTTCAATGGTATGCCCCTCCCTCGAGTCGACGGAGCCGGCGTCGATTTCGTGTCGACGTCCGTCCGATCGACGGTGACTGTCAGGATAGTCGTGGTGCAGTATTATGCGCGCGATCGTGGATCGGCTATGTATGGTCGACAGCAGAAGCTACGCATTCGAGGGAGACCGACCGACGATCGACGACGCGGCACGGGTAAGCCGGGACGCAACGCTCGTCGGTGACGTCGAGATCGACGCGGACGCGAGCGTCTGGCCGGGGGTCGTCCTCCGTGGCGATATCGGTCCCGTCCGAATCGGACGGGAAACTCACGTCGGCGACAACGCGACGATTCACGCCTCGCGACTCGGCGACGAGGTCATGGTCGGACACGGGGCCGTGCTCAACGAGACGACCGTCGAAGAACGGGCGCTAGTCGGGTTCAACGCGACGATCAACTCCGACGTCACCGTCGGCAGCGAGAGCATCGTCGCCGCGGGAACCGTCGTCCCGGACGAGTACGCGATCCCACCGGAGTCGTTCGTCCGCGGCGTTCCGGCGGAGATCACGCCACTCGAGAAGACGGGAATCGATGCGACGGAAATCCTCGACGAGTTCTCCTCGGGAGCGTACACGGATCTGGCGGACCGCCACGAGGAACTGTTCGAGTGATCGATTACGACGTGAACTCGAATATCTCCCGGTAGAGGCTCTCGGCGACGCGGTCGATGTTCGCCGCCGCTTCGTCGGCAGCCATCGTATCGCCGACACCCTGCCACTCGACGGAGAGCCGAGCGATCGGCACCAGTGCGATCCCGCCGATGACGATCTCGCCGTCGGGCGTGTGCACGCGCCACTCCGTCTGCATGCCGGTGGACGAACGCGTGACGGCTTCGATCTCCCCGCCCGCCGCGTCCCAGCGCTCGACGAGGTCGTCGGTGAGTCGGCGAAGTTTCCGTTCACCGAACAGGTGGCAGGCGACGCCACCGCCTGCCAGCAGCGCAAACGCCCCAGCAGCCATCGGCAATCCGCCGTAGGGAACGTTTATCGAGGCCGCGAGGGCCGCCGTCACGACGACGAGTCCCACCACCCGCGCGTCGACCGCACTCGGCACCGTGCCGCTCCAGGTCGCCCTCCCGGACGACTGCTCGAGTTGCATTTCGACTGCAGGTCACTGCGGGGGCCACATCGCCCTTCGCCTGTCCCACTGCCGGTTTTATATACTCGCGGGGGCGCTTACTCGTCTTCGAGTAATGCGCTGTCGCCGTGGCGTTCCCGCAGGTCCGCGAGGGCGTCGCGTTGTGCCTCGAGTCGCGGGGTTGGCTCCGCGTAGGCGTACTCGAACATCTCGCTGGGATCGACAGCGACGCCTTCGGCGCGGTCGACGAGCGTCGCGAGCGTCTCCTCGATTTCGGTGTCGATCGCGTCGATCCGGTCGTCGTCGAGGACACCCTCGGTTCGCAGGTAGGCCTCGAACCGGTCGATCGGGTCCCGTTCGCGCCACTGTTCGACCTCCTCGTCCTCCCGGTAGGCGCTCGGGTCGTCCGCCGTCGTGTGTGCGCCGTAGCGATACTGGACCGCTTCGATCAGCGTCGGTCGCGGCCGGTCGCCGTCGGCCTCGAGGGCCTTCTCTCGAGCGGCCGCCGTGACGACGTAGGTCGCCAGCGGGTCCATTCCGTCGACCTGGACGCCCTCGAAGCCGTAGGCGTGTGCCTTCTGTGCGATCGTGGCACTCGCGGTTTGCTGTTCGCGGGGGATCGAGATGGCCCACTGATTGTTGTTACAGAAGAAGATGTTCGGGGTGTCGAACACGCCCGCGAAGTTCATCGCCTCGTGGAAGTCCCCTTCCGACGTCGAGCCGTCGCCGAAGTGGACGACGCTCACGCGGTCGTCGCCGTTCAGTTTCGCCGCCCACGACCAGCCCACCGCGTGTGGGAGGTGGCTGGCGATCGAGATGTTCAGCGGGAAGACGTCGATATCCGCCAGCGCGGCGTTGCCGTCCTCGTGGCCCATCCAGTACAGCAGGTACTCCCAGGGGAGCCCCCGCGCGACCAGGGCACCGTGTTCGCGGTACTGAAAGGAAAGCAGGTCGTCGTCGGCCAGCGCGTACGTCGACCCGATCTGGGACCCCTCCTGTCCCGCCAGCGACGAATACGTTCCCATGCGGCCCTGTCGCTGGAGGCTGATCATTCGTTCGTCGAACCGCCGGGAAAACCGCATATCGCGGTACATCGATCGCAGCGTCTCCGCCGCGAGAGTGGGCTCTAGCTCCGGCGCAACGACGGTCCCGTCGGCGTCGAGCACCTGGATCCGATCGTCGGGCTCCCGATCGAAGAGGTCGCGTTCGAGGACGTCTCCTGACATGGATTGACCGTTGTGTTCGGTCCATATAACAGTAGCTCTGACCGTAGGGTCGCGAGCGACCGCCGGGACCTCGCGATCGCGTCCCGACCGATGGCGGGCCGTTCACTCGGTTAATCAAAACTCGCCCGAGCATGAAAATGGACCGTCTTCAAGGAGTGGACGGTCCTATATCAGCATGGAAATGGATCAGATATACGATTCGTTATTCGAAGCGCTAGCGAACGAACATCGTCGACGAATCCTGTTCGAACTCATCGACCAGAACTCGCAAAACGAAACACCGGTTCACATCGACGCACCGCCGGACAGGACCGATACCCGACAGGCTAGCGATATCGAGTGGTATTACGTTCATCTCCCCAAACTGGACGACTACGGCTTCATCGACTGGAACCGGCACACGAGCGCCGTCGAACCGGGGGATCGGTTCGCCGATATCAGACCGGTTCTGGAGCGCTTACGCGGTCAACGGCCCGAAGCGACCCTCGAGTTCGTCTGACCACCGCTCGCGGGCGGCAGGTAGTGGCTCGCCTGCCGTCAGTCCGTGAGCGCGTGTTCGGTACCGTTCCGTGACTGCTCTAGCAACAACTGCACCTTTAGTCGTCACCGAACCGATTGACACACTGCTCGCACCGCTGTCGTACGATCAGGTGTGCATTGACTCGCAGTGGCTACTACAGCGGGCCAGAACCCAGGCTTGGAACGCAGTGAGTTCGAGTTCCGTTCCGGCGAAACTGAAACACCGGACGAGACACGTCTCTGTTGCCGATCTGTCAGTGAAAACGTCTTGGCGAGTCCCGCGTGGTTGGGCCTAACAGGACTCGCCACTCACCCATATCAACCGTGCCCCCAAGTAGCTTGTGTGATAATTCGAGTGAACGGGCTATCACGACGGATATTTCCGTAAAAACACGGGCGCTAACGGCCGGGGAAGACACGAATCCTTATCCATCCGCGCGCTCTATTTCGCGTGTTCGGATATCCGAATTCGTGGTTGGGCCATGACAAAGGACGACACTACAACGGAAGCGATTAGCCTGTTGCAGGACCTCGGGCTACAGGAGTACGAAGCGCGCTGTTTTATAGCGTTGAACAGACTGCCCAGTGGAACGGCAAAGGAGATACACGAAATATCCGAGGTCCCACGAACGAGGGTATACGACGCGATCCGTGTCCTCGAGTCACAGGGATTGGTCGAAGTACAACACACGAGCCCACAGGTGTACCGCGCCGTCAGTATCGACGAGGCGACACAGACCCTGCGTCAGAAGTACAACGACCGGATCGAGACGCTCCAGACGTACCTCGAGAACACGGAGGTACAGAACGTCGAACAGGACGATCAGCTCCAAGAAGTCTGGTCGCTGACCGGTCACGAGGCGATCGAGTCACGAACGATCGACCTCATCGACGGAGCCGAATCCGAAATCGCATTGCTCGTCGTCGACGAAGACATCCTCTCCGAGGCGCTGTTCGACGGCTTGCGCTCGGCGGTGACTCGAGACCTCTCGCTCGTGCTGGGCGGACAGACCGACGCGATTACGGAGCAACTCGGGACGGAAGTCGCGACGACGCACGTGTTCGAGACCGGCCTCGAGTGGCTCACCGGGTTCGAAAGCGAAGGCGAAGTCGCGATCAGCCGAATCCTGCTCGTCGACCGCGAGACGCTCCTGATCGGCTCGTACTATCCGAGCGCCTCCGACGGGAGAGCGAAAGAGCAGGCGGTCTTCGCCCAGGGCCTCGAGAACGGGGTCGTGGTACTCCTTCGCCGACTGGTGACCGCGGGCTTGCCACAGATCGAAGATCCGGGGATCTGATCGGGAATCGCCTCCGACTCGGAGTGTCAGAGAGGGGTTCTCGGTTCCGTCGGACGCGAACCGCAGAAAGAGCGGAAACACATAGCTGCGCGCTACGTTCTACGGCAGCCGTCCACACGGCTCAACACGAAGCGAGACGACCGAAGCCGCGGCCGTGTCCGGCTACTGGTAGACGGGGAGGCGCGCCGATCGATCCGATCCCTCGACGAACGGCAGTTCGGTGCGGGTCGCGGCCACCTCGTCGCCGTCGACTCGGACCGTCAACTCGTCGCTTTCCAGATCGTAGTCGACGATCGCGAGCGCGATAACGGCTCCGAGCATCGGGCTCTCTCCCGCTCGGGTCACCTCGCCGACCGACGCGTCGCCGTCGAAGACCGCAGCGCCCGATTCGGGGACCGCCTCGCCCTCGAGGGTCAGCCCGACGAGGCGTCGACTGGGCTGGCCGCGGTTCTCGACGCGGGAGACGACTTCCTGACCGACGTAACACCCCTTCTCGAAGTCGAGCGCCGTGCGCAGGCCGAGCACGTTGGGCAGCGTCCCCTCGAGCTCGGTGTGAAAGAGCGCCGAGCCGGCCTCGAGCGCGAGGCTCTCGACGGTTCGATAGCCGAAGGGAGCGGCGTTGAGCCCCTGATTGAGCAGCGTGTCGTGGACGGCCGCGGCGTCGTCGGCGGCACAGATCACTTCGTAGCTTTCCTCGCCGGTGAGCGCGTCGGTTCGGATGACGGAGACGCCCTCGTCACCCATCGTTCCGCGGACGAACGAGTAGCGCTCGTCCGGCGACCCGGCACCGTTGAGGACGCTCGCGATCTTTTCGGTCGCCTGGGGACCGTGGATACCGAAGACGGCGAAGTCGTCGGTTGCGACGCGGATGTCGACGTCCTGAATGAACACCTTCTCGGCCCACTCCTCGGCGAGGGGTTCGGCGGTCTCGGGCTGGGTAAAGAGCAGGAGGCGCTCGCCCGCGTTGTAGACGTAGAGTTCCACCTCGATCCCACCCTGGGGGTCGAGCACGAGCGCGTAACAGCCCTGCCCGTCTTCCGCTGGGACGCGGTTCGAGACCACGTTATCCACGTACTCGACGCGGTCGTCGCCCTCCACGACGATCACGCCGTAGGCCAGTTCGAGCAGGCCGACGCCGTTGCGGACCGCCCGATGGGTTCGCTCCGGCCGACCGTAGTGTTCGACGATCCGGCGGTCGGCGCGTTCGCCGAACGTGGCCCCGTGATCCTCGTGGATCGACTCGATGACGCTCATGCATACTCCCTGGGGCCTGAGCGTATCAGGCGTTTCGATTCAGAAAGGAATCCGCTCGCGGAGCCAGTCCCCGATCGACTGCTCCTCGTCCTCGTCGGTCGGCGCGTCGGGAACCACGCGATCGGCGGGCTTGATCACCGTCTCCGATCCCGATTCGACGACGATCAGGTCGTCGTCTTTGAGCGTCGACAGGGCCTCCTCGAGTTCGTCGATGTCCACCTCGACGGCCGCGCGGAGTTCGAAGACGGTCATCCCGTCGTCGACGCGGTCGACCAGCGCGTCGAGTACCGCCACCTCCGTCCCCTCCCGGTTCCGGTACTCCCGCTTTGCTCTCATCTACGTTCCTATTCGACCACCTGGGATTTGACGTTTGTCGTTCCGTCCACGGGCTCGAGACGAGAACGAACGCGTCGCAGGGAACGAGCGGCCCCGTTCGGCTCGAGTGGCTGTCACGAAACCCCGGGTACCAGGCAGTACGTTTTTTATGGGCTGGGTCGGTACGGTGGGACAATGGCCCTTCGATGTTCGCTGCTCGGACACGACTTCGGCGATCCAGACGTCGAACGCGAGCGCGAAGAACGGGGCAGCGAGGTCGTCGTTACCGTCCAGGAGTACGAGGAGTGTACCCGGTGTGGCGAGCGAAACGTCATCAGCGAGAACACCGAAGTGACCAGCCTCACCATAGGGACGGACGACTCGCTCCCCGACGAACCCGATGCCGAACCGCCCGAACCACCACTCGAGTCCGACGCGGAGACGACGGACGCCGAGGTCGTCGATACCGAGTTCGTCGACGCCGGTGCCGCCGAGCGGACCGCTCCCGAGCCCGAGCCACAAGACACGGCGGCGGACGCGGCGACTACCGCGACATCGACCGACGACGACGAGTTCGAGCTTCCGACCGACGAGAACGGCGATCCGGTCACCGACGACGGTGAGATCCTCGAGGACGACGAGCCGTCGGTCGCTCGGGACCGCGACCACGGCGAGTGGCCCGATTCGGACGACGTCGGCCCACCGGTCGACGCGGATTCCGAGCCAGCCACCTGGCCGGACGACCCGGCCGACGATGAGACGGTTCCCGACGACGATCCCGATCCGGCTGCGATCGACGACGATGCCGTCGTCCTCGAAAGCGACGACGCAGCACGTATCGGAGCCGACGGCGCAGACGGCGACGGAGCGGCCGCGGGGGAAGCCGACGCCCGATCGGTGACGGCCGACCCCCCGACCGACGATCGCGCCGCTGCCGACGCCGATGCCGACCCCGCGGCCGATCACGGCACCGGCATCGAACGCGCCGACTCCGTGCCGGCACCGGCCGAGAGCGACGCGACGCCCGACGAGGACGTCCCGACGGAGTTCTACTGTCCGCGGTGTGAGTTCGTCGCCGCTGGCGATCGGGGGTCCCTGCGTACCGGCGACATCTGTCCCGACTGTCGGAAAGGCTATCTCAGCGAGCGCGAGCGACGGTAGGACGGGCGGCCGACGACGATCCCCGCTCACACGGGTTCTTTTCCCGAGGCGTCGATCCGAACGGACGATCCGATGGACACCGTTCGGTCCGATCCACTCCCGCCACGGATAGCGGATCGACTGTCTCCGCGCTCGAGTACCCATCAGGCGCCCGAAACGTCGGCTATGAAAAGAGGTAAACACTCCGCCGTGTTTCTCCAATCCATGAAGGAGTACAAGATGCGTCGCGGTGAATATCTCGAGGAACGAATCCCCGATATGGAGGCGACCGTCGAGGACTACTTCGGCCCCATCACCGGCACCCAGGAGTTCAAGGGCAGTGACCTCTTCGTCGTCGCCGAGCCCGACAACGCCGTCTTCGAGAAGATCATCGTCGGAGCCGTCGAGTACTCCGGGAAGAAGGACAAACTCGCGGTCGAGTTCCACGAACGCGACCCCACCGAACTCGGGCCCGACGAACTCGAGGACGCGGGCGACGCCGTCGACGCGAAAAACGACTTCCTGCTCGAGGCGACCGGCCGGGACGCCAAGTCCCGCCGCGAATCGATGAAACGGAAGGTCGAAGACGACCCCGACCACGACTTCTGACGGCCCGTTTCGCTTCGTTCCCCGGCTCAGCACGCTCCCTTCGGGAGGCGAGCGTAATCGGTTTACTTGCCCCGCCGCTACGAGGGGGCAGTGACCGACGAACTGTCCTCGAGTGACCGCGATGACGATATCGAGTCGCGGGATGACGACCCCGAGTCTCCGACCGACGAGTTTACCATCGCCGACTTTCACGACGCCAGCCAGCAGGCGGGACGGCCCGTACTGACCGCCGCAGCCGTCTCCCGCGCGCTTGAGGTCCCCCACGAGGCCGCCAGCGAACGCCTCGAGGACCTCGCCGACCGGGGCGACCTCGAGCGGCTCTCGGTCTCGACCGATCCGGTCGTCTGGTACCCGAGCGAACTCGAGGATCTGACCGATCGCGAACGGGTGGTCGTCTTCCCGAAGCGCCGAGAAATCGTCGTGGATCGGCCCGACCAGTTTACCCGCGCACAGCTCTCCCAGTTCGCCCATCTCGCCGACGCGAACGGCGAACAGGGGTATCGCTACGTCGTTCGACCGGCCGACGTCTGGGGGACGCCCCACGATTCCTTCGAGGACCTCGCGCGAACGATGCGACAGGCGCTGGGGCAACGCTCCGACGCGCTCGAGGAGTGGGTCCACAGCCAGTGGGAGCGATCCCACCAGTTCCGGCTCGTGACTCACGAGGAGGGATACACCGTCCTCGAGGCCCAGAGTCCGGAGATCATGGGCAACGTCGCCCGGCAGAAACTCGACGAGGAACACGTCCACGCGCCGATCTCGGAGACCGAAGACTGGGTCCGGGAGGGGTCGGAGGCCGCGATCAAGCGCATCCTCTACGAGGCCGGCTATCCCGTCCAGGACCACCGCGAACTCGAGTCCGGCGAGGAGTTGCCGATCGATCTCGAGGGACGCCTCCGGGACTACCAACGGACCTGGGTCGATCGCTTCGCCGACGCCGGGGAAGGGGTCTTCGTCGGCCCGCCGGGCAGCGGCAAGACCGTCGCTGCGATGGGTGCGATGGCCCACGTCGACGGCGAGACCCTCGTGTTGGTCCCGAGTCGCGACCTCGCACAGCAGTGGGCCGACGCCATCGTGGAGTACACCTCGCTCGAGGCGAGCCAGATCGGCCAGTACCACGGTGGCCGGAAGGAGGTCCGGCCCGTGACGATCGCCACCTACCAGATCGCGGGGATGGACCGCCACCGATCGCTGTTCGACGACCGCGAGTGGGGGCTCGTGATCTTCGACGAGTGCCAACACGTCCCCTCGGACGTCTACCGACGGAGTACGCATCTCCAGTCGAAACACCGCCTCGGCCTTTCCGCGAGTCCGATCCGGGAGGACGACCGCCAGACCGAGATCTTCACCCTGGTCGGCCCGCCGATCGGGACCGACTGGGACGCCCTGTTCGAGGCCGGCTTCGTCGCCGAGCCCGAACTCGAGATCCGCTACGTGCCGTGGGGTGACGACGAACAGGCCAACGCCTACGGCTCGGCCGACGGCCGAGAGAAGTACCGGATCGCCGCACGAAACCGGGGGAAGATCGATGAGGTTCGATATCTGCTGTCGGCCCACCCCGACTCGAAGGCGATCGTCTTCGTCGACTACTTAGAGCAGGGCCGCGAGCTCTCCGAGGCCCTCGAGGTTCCCTTCCTCAGCGGCGAGACGCCCCACCACGAGCGCCGGCGGCTGCTCGAGGAGTTCCGCCGCGACGAGCGGGCGCTGTTGCTCGTCTCGCGGGTCGGCGACGAGGGGATCGACCTGCCGACGGCCGATCTGGCGATCGTCGCCTCGGGACTGGGTGGCTCCCGACGGCAGGGAACCCAGCGAGCCGGTCGAACGATGCGGCCCGCGGGCGGCGCGCTCGTCTACGTCCTCGCGACGCGGGGCACGCGCGAGGAGGACTTCGCCCGGAAACAGCTCCAACATCTGGGCCGCAAGGGGATGACGATCCGCGAGCAGACGGTCGAGCGCGAGGGCGAGTGACGAACGCGGGGCCAATATTCAAGGTCGCGTGTTCGGACTGTACAGATAGCATGAACGACTCGCGCGCGAGCAGGGTGATCGGTCGGTGAGCGACGACTCGAGGCAGCGACAGATCCGCGTCGGGCGGACGGCCGACGGTGCCGATCTCAAGCTCCCCGTCATCGAGATCCTGACCGGTCGGGGGTTCGCGACCGGCAAGTCCGGCTCGGGGAAGTCAAACACCGCGTCGGTCGTCGCCGAGGAGCTGCTCGAGGCCGGCTATCCACTCCTCATCGTCGATACGGACGGCGAGTACTACGGGCTCAAAGAGGAGTACGAGATGCTGCACGCGGGGGCCGACGAGGAGTGTGACATCCAGATCGGGCCCGAACACGCCGAACAGATGGCCACGCTCGCACTCGAGGAGAACGTCCCCGTCATCCTCGACGTCTCGGGCTATCTCGACGAGGAGGTGGCCGACGAACTCCTCCGGAAGATCGCCCGCCAGCTGTTCGTCAAGGAGAAGAAGCTCAAGAAGCCGTTCCTGCTGGTCGTCGAGGAGGTCCACGAGTACATTCCGGAAGGTGGCGGTGTCGGCGAGACCGGCAAGCTGCTGATCAAGATCAGCAAGCGCGGTCGCAAACACGGGCTTGGGATCTTGGGAATCAGCCAGCGGCCGGCCGACGTCAAGAAGGACTTCATCACGCAAGCGAACTGGCTCGTCTGGCATCGACTGACCTGGGACAACGATACGAAGGTCGTCGGGCGGATCATCGACACCGAGTACAAGGAACTCGTCTCCGACCTCGACGACGGCCAGGCGTTCGTCCAGACCGACTGGACCGAGGTCGACGTCCGGAAGGTCCAGTTCCGCCGGAAACGGACCTTCGATGCCGGCGCGACGCCCGGCCTCGACGACTTCGAGCGCCCCGAACTCAAGTCCGTCTCGGACGCGCTGGTCGGCGACCTGCAGGACATCTCCGAGCGCAAGGAGCGCGAACAGGACCGGATCAACGAACTCGAGGCCGAACTCGAGAAAAAGGAGACCCGGATCGAGACCTTGGAGGACGAACTCTCCTCCGCGCGGGACGTCTCGAGTGCGGCCAGACAGATGGCCGACGCCTTGCAGAACACCGACACGATCCAGTCACAGCTCCCTGGGTCCGACGAGGACCTGCGCCGGCTCCACGAGGAGATCGCCGATCTCGAGGCCGAGCGAGACGAACTCGAGGCGGAGCTCGCGGCTCGCGACGACCGCATCGAGCGCCTCGAGGACCAGCTCGCGGGCCGAGAGGCGGAAGTCGATCGGCTCCGAACCGAAGCCACGCAGTTGCGAGAGATCGTCCGCGACCGCGAGAGCGACGAGGAGGACGATGGCGCGACGGGGCGGGGCGACGGCGGCGACGGTGAGACGTCGATCGTCCAGGCCGGCGGTGACGCCGTCGAGTTCGGCTACACGTCCGTCGACGAGGAACAGGGTTCGGAGACGGAGACAACCGAGGAGTCGGGATTCGTCGTCGCGGACGAAGAGCGTGATCTCTCGGAGTTACTCGAGCACTCGTGGATCGACGAGCGGATCACCCGCGCGTGCGAGGGATCGCAGTGTTCGGCCGAAACGGCCGAGGAAATCCTGGCCGTCTTCGTCCGGGACGGCCCCCTCGAGACGGCACCCATCGCCGGTCAGGTGGATCGATCGCGAGTCGCGGTCCAGAGTCTGCTTTCGGAACTCCGAACGGCGGGGCTACTCGAGCGGTCGGGCGAACGGACGTACGCGCTGAGCGAGGCCCTTCGCGAGGAACTGGCGGCCACGACGCCGACCGAGTGAGGCCGCTCCTACCGCCGAAGTCGAGTCCCGACCCGCTCGATCGCCGACGGTTCGATGCCCTGGTGGACGGGGAGCACGACGAGTTCCGCCGCGAGCGTCCTCGCGATCTCGTAGGTCTCGTCCTCGCGCACGCGCCGGCGGAGCGTCGGCCAAGTGTGGGCCCCCACGACGCCACAGTCCTCGAGTTCCGCGAGGAACGACGCCGGCTCGCTCGCCCGGATTGGGACCCCGTACGGACTGATCCCCGCTGGCAGCCGTTCGTAGTACATCGTCACGTCGTCACGGGCGCTCAGTACTCGTTTCCACGCGAGGTAGTTCTCCCGGCGAGCGGTCCGGATCGCCGCCGGATCGGCAGTATCGATGACGAGCGTCGACAGCTTCGACATCGGAACTTTTGCGGCCTCGTATCGGTCGCCGGGCTCGGCGGCCGACGAGCCGTCGCCGTCGGAGACGGCCCGTTCGACGGATCGGTAGAGCGCCGGGCTCCGCTCGAGGACGGCTCCGGCGGCCGACGTAGCGACGAATCGCCAGTCTCTGGCGGTGAACCGGTCCGACCGGCCGGCCAGCGACGACGGGGAACACTCGGCCGTGACCGTCCCGTCGGTGCAGTAGAGCAACGCACCGTCAGGAACCGGGAGCAGTTTCCGCAACGACGTAATGCCGAGATCGCCGCTGGTCCCGAGGAGCCGACCCTCGTGGACGCTGAGCGGTGAATGTGCGTTGTCGTCGATGTGGTACAGGTCGTAGGTGTCGGCCAGCGACGCGATCAGCTCGAGGTCGGGCTGTGGAAACCCGAAGTAGTTGACCGACATGACGGCGACGGTGTCGTCGTCGATCCGGGCCTCGAGATCCGCACCATCCGGTGCGAGCGTGTCCTGCATGGCGTAGAACCGAGATTCGAGCCCGAGTTCGTGGAACGGCTCGACGACGGCGGGCGAGAGATAGGCCGGGACGAGGACGTTCTCGCCGGGTTCGACCACTCCGGCGAGGCCGTCCCGGAGCGCGACCTTTCCAGATCCGTACTCGATCGCCACGGCCTCGTCGGCGTGTCGGTCGACGAACGCGTCGATTCCCGTCCCTGAACGCGAGAGCGACCGATCGAACAGGGAGGGGACTGTACTGATCATATCGAGGCACGGAACGGTCGGTCCCAGTCCACGACTGGACTGTGGGCTCGAGGTCGGGAGCACCGACCGGGGCGGCCCTGGAGCCGGCGCGTGGAACCAAACGAGTCGGTCGCAGTAGAACCGATCATGGACGTACGACGGCCACGGGCGGGGATTTAGTGATAGGGAGAGTACAGACCGGAGCCGTCGAACAATCGAGGCATACACCCGTCGACGGGGACAGACAGTCACGATATCCGAGCCGCTATTCCGAGCGTACAGCCGCCAGTACGAGCATACACTCCGCCAGCGGTCGCATAACAAAGCACGAACGGACGAACAACGCGGCTATGGCAGGTTCGACCGACGGAGACGACCTCCGTCTGCTCGTCATCGGGGTGGACGCTGGCTGTCGGCCGGTGCTCGAGCCGTTGTTCGAGTCGGGCGACGTTCCGACCCTCGAGGGGCTGTTCGATCGCGGGACTGCCGGGGGGCTCGAATCCCAAATCCCGCCGTGGACGGCCAGCGCCTGGCCGTCGCTGTACACCGGAAAGAATCCGGGCAAACACGGCGTCTACGATTTCCTCTCGTTCGACGGCTACGACTGGGACGTCGTCAACGCGACGCACGTCCGTGCACGACCGATCTGGGAGCTGTTGAGCGAGCACGGCTTCTCGAGCGTCGTCGTCAACGTCCCCGTCACCCACCCCCCGCGGGCGTTCGACGGCGCGTTGATTCCCGGACTGACCGCCCCCGAGGAGCCGGACTGTCACCCGGCGGGGATCCTCGAGGACGTGAAACTCGCCTGCGGCGGCGACTACTGGCTCTATCCACAGAGCGCTCCGACACCGGACCGGTCGATCGAGGGGTACGAACGGACGGTCGAACTCCGGGGCCGGGCGTTTCGTTATCTCAGCCGACGGTTCGATCCCGACTTCGGCTTTCTCCAGTTCCAGCAGACCGACTCGGTGTTCCACGAACGACCGGGGGACAAGCGGGCGATCGAAGCGGTCTACCGCGAGGTCGATCGACAGCTCGAGGCGACCCTCGAGCGGACCGAGCCCGACAACGTCCTGGTCGTCAGCGACCACGGCATGGGGAAGGTGACCGGCGACGAGTTCCGCGTCAACGAGTTCCTCCGGGAGCGGGGCGACGTCCGCGCGAAAAGCGGCGGCGAGGGGATGCCCAACTGGTCGACATCCTGGGAGAACGACCTCCTCGAGGGTTCCGAGGCCAGCGATCACGAGCCGGGGCCGATCGAGCGGGCGATGAACGTCGCCGCGAAAGTCGGACTCACGACACAACGGGTCGCGAGCGCGCTCGACCGCGTCGGACTGAAGGAACCGATCGGGAAACGGGTCCCCAACGAGATGATCCGGGCGGCGAGCGAACAGGTCGACTTCCCCGAGTCGCGAGCGTACGTCCGTTCGAAGAGCGAACTCGGCGTCCGCATCAATCTCGAGGGTCGCGAACCCGACGGACAGGTCCCGGCCGGGGCCTACGAGAGCGTCCGCGAGGACCTCATCGAGGCGCTCTCGAGCGTTCGAACGCCCGACGGCGAGCCGATGTTCGAGGCCGTCGAGCCACGGGAGACGTACTTCGAGGGGCCACACGTCGAGGCGGCACCGGACGTGCTGACGGTCCCGCGAGGATTCGACAACGCGATCGCGGCCGACCTCGGGAACTCACAGTTCGGCGAGCCAATGGAGTCGTGGAATCACAAGCGAACCGGCGTCGTCGCCGCCGCCGGGACCGCGTTCGACCACGAGGTCGACCTCGAGGGAGCGACGATATTCGACGTCGCGCCGACGATCTGTTCGCTGTTCGACGTGCCGGTCGACGCCGCGATGGACGGGACACCGCTCCCGGCCGTCGAGGGGAGCGGAGAGCGATCGTATCCGGCGTACGATCCGGCCCCGATCACGGCAACTGACGACGGTACCGTCGAAGATCGGCTGTCCGATCTGGGCTATCTATGAGTGTCGAGATACGTACCCTCGATCCCGAAACCGACGCCGACGAGTGGAACCGCTACGTCGACCGAGCGGACGGATCGAATCCGTTTTTCCGGGCCGACGCCCTCCGGTTGCAGGCCGCGGATACTGACTCCGCGCTGTCCCTGCTCGCCGGCTTCAAAGGCCAGGAGCCGGTGGGGATCTTTCCGGTCTTCGAGTACGCCAAGGGTCCGGTCACCGGGGCGTTCTCCCCGGCCCCCCACTCGTGGGTGGGGTACCTCGGCCCTGCGCTGCTGAACGTCGCGAAACTCAAACAGCGAAAGGCCGATCGCCGGACGAAACGCTTCCTCGAGGGCTGTCTCGGGTGGATCGACGAGGAGATCTCCCCGCTGTATTGCAAGTTCGTCACCGGCGAGTTCGACGACATCCGGCCGTTCGTCTGGAACGAATACGACGTCGAACCGAGATACACGTACGTGGTCGATCTCGATGGGACCGAATCGGAGCTGTTGGACCGATTCAGCAGCGACGCGCGAAGCAACATCAGGAACGCCGACGACACGAGGGCCGTCATCGAGGAGGGCGACGCCGACGACGTCGAACGCATCGTCGAGCAGGTCCGACAGCGATACGCGAACCAGAACCGGCCGTTCCGACTGGGAGCCGAGTTCGCGCGGTCGCTGTACGAAACGCTCCCCGACGGCGCGATCCGGCCGTACGTCTGTCGGCTCGACGGCGAGTTCCTCGGCGGTATCCTGGTCGTCGAATCGGATCGAACGCGGTATCGATGGCAGGGCGGCGTCAAACCGGACGTCGACGTCGACGTCGCGATCAACGACGTCCTCGACTGGCAGGTAATGCGCGACGGCCTCGAGAACGGGATCGCGGCCTACGACCTCGTCGGGGCCGGCGTTCCGAGCATCAACCGCTACAAGGCGAAGTTCAATCCCCGCCTCGAGACTCACTACGAGGTCACCGCCGGCTCGTTCGGGATCGACCTGCTGGTCGATCGGTACCAGAAACACCGGTAGCGCCTGCGTCAGTACGACTTCCGAACGGGAGCCGTGGGGTCGAACCAGCGGCGGCTGCCGGCTTCGCGGTCGGACCTCGAGCTGCGTCCACGAACGCTCATCCCGTTCCATGAGGCGACACGACCGTTGCGAGATGTTCCCGCGTGCGACCCTTTTCCGGGACTCATTCCACGCAGCGTGACCTCCCTGTTGCGCAGGGATGTGCCGTCCGTCGTGGGGACCCCACCCGTAGTCGTGACCATGTGACCGCCGGGGCGACGGCCTCGAAGATCCACCGCCAAGCCAACGGCTTCAGCCGTTGGTAGCTGCCCGGGACAGGATGGTGATGAACAGGAGGACCCCGGCGACCCCGAAGATGGCCGGCAGGGCCCAGAAGAACGCCGTGAACGTCCGCTGTGAATCGAGGACGGCGTTCGTCGTCAGGAGCATCCATCCCAACGACATGCAGACGAGGAGTCCCGCGAGGGATGCCTGGGCGAGTACGATCGGATAAGACACGTCGAATTCCGAATCGTCCGTCCGATCGGTGTCCTCGGCCGCTCGGTTTGTAGTCATACTGGATTCAAGCGTGGAATGCATATAACATTCCATCGCGCCCCCGCGTCCCTCATGGGAGCGCGCCGAAGGGATCGAGTCCCCTCGAGGATGGTGACGGAAACTCGATAGCTCTCCGTCGGACGGTTCGCTGTACGCCATTGACGGTGTAACCGCGAACCGGCTTGCGGTTACACCGGTACATCGGGACGGGAGCCCGTCTCAGCCGTCGATCCGGTAGTTCGACTGGCGGGCGTCCTCGAGACAGACGCGACTGGTCACCAGCCCCTCGGCCTCGAGTTTCCCCAACGCGTAGCGGACGGTCCGTGAGCAAAGGCGGGATTCGGCCGCGATCCCCTCCTGGGTCAGCGGCGCCTCGTACTCGAGGACCTTGTAGACGAGTTTCGCACTCGGTGGGAGTTCGGAAAGCGGCCCATCGACGGCGGTTCCGTCGCCGGTCTCGGCGTCCGATTCGGTTGCACTCATGCGTCTCGGGTCGTCCACTGGGCAGCCGACGTCTCGAAATCCGATGCTCGAGCACGAACTGCGGACGGTTCCTCCGAAGGAAGCTGAGGCGGTCGCATTCTCACTCGAGCGTACGCCAGTGCATCGTATATACGGTACTGACAGTTCAATACGACAGGGAGGACCTACCGACCAGCGGCCGGGGGTAGTCGGCGGATGGAGCGCGAGTCGTGTTCGCGACCGCGTCTCGAATCGACGCCGCCGCGGCGACGCCGGGTGGGGGACTCCGCAAACGCGCGGGCAGTAACCCGTGCATAGTAAGGCAATGGCTCCCGGAGAAGCGGATATGTTCGGAACCAGCGGCATTCGCGGGCGGATCGGAGACGAGGTGACGGCAACGCTGGCACTGTCGGTCGGCCGAGCGGTCGCCTCGGAAGGGTACGACAGGGTCGTCGTCGGGCGTGACGTGCGCGAGAGCGGCTCGATGCTCGTCGACGCGGTCGGCGCGGGACTGTGTGAGTGCGGGGCGGAGGTCGTCACGGTCGGCGTCGAGGCGACGCCGACGGTCGCTCGAGCGATCGCCCACCTCGAGGCCGACGCGGGAGTGGTGGTGACGGCCTCGCACAACCCCGCGGAAGACAACGGGATCAAGCTCTGGAACCCGTCGGGGAAGGCGTTCGGTCCCGACCAGCGGGCGGCGATCGAACGACGGCTCCGCGAGGACGACTACGACCTGGTCGCGTGGGACGGCGTCGGCGATCGCTCCCACCGTGAGGGCGTCCGCGATCACCACGCCGGCACGCTCCGGAACGCCGTCGCCCTCGAGCGATCGCCGAGCGTCATCGTCGATCTCGGCAACGGTGCCGGCGGCGTGACGGCGTCGGTACTCGACGAGCTGGGCTGTCGCGTCCGCACCTTGAACGGCCAGGAAGACGGCTCCTTCCCCGGGCGGGCCAGCGAGCCGACCGAGGAGAGCCTCGAGACGCTGTCGACCCTGGTCGCGGAGACGGACGCCGAGGTGGGGATCGCCCACGACGGCGACGCCGATCGGATGCTGGCGGTCGATGAAACCGGGTCCTTCGTGCCGAAAGACGCGTTACTCGCGCTGTTCGCTCGAGAGGCAGCCGGCGCGGGAGACCGCGTCGCCGTCCCCGTCGATACCAGTCTCGCCGTCGAAGACGCGCTGGCGGGAGTCGATGCCTCGCTGACCCGCACGCGAGTCGGGGACGTGTACGTCGCGGAACGGACGACGGAACCCGACGTCGTCTTCGGTGGCGAACCGAGCGGGGCCTGGATCTGGCCCGACGAGACGCGCTGTCCGGACGGTCCGCTGGCGGCCTGCAAGCTGGTCGAACTGGTCGACCAGCGGGGGCCGCTGTCCGAACTCGTCGCAGCCATCGAGTCGTATCCGATCCGGCGAACGTCGATCGAAGTCGCGGACAAAACGGCGGTGATGGCGGCCGTGACCGACCGGGTCCGCGAACGATACGAGGACATCGACACGCTCGACGGCGTCAGGGTCTCGACCGAGGACGGCTGGTTCCTGCTCCGTGCGAGCGGGACGCAACCGCTGATCCGGGCCACTGCGGAGGCGCGGTCGGCGTCCGACACGGCGGCGCTGTTCGAGACTGCACGGCAACTCGTGACCGAGACGATGACAGCGGACTGAGGAGGGTGGGCAGCCCCGTCCTGATTCGGGACGACGCAGGGAGAGGCGGGGGCGGAACTCGCTCGAGGGAGCCGATCGGGACGCTATCTCGCGTCTTTGGGGATGAAATCGGACGTCTTCATCTCACGGTACGTCGCGCAGTCGGGGCAGGCGTGGACGACGTCGCGGTTGTCGCCGAAGACACGAGCGAACTGGCGAGTGACCTGGTTGCCACAGTTGACACATCGAGGGGCGCTCGTTTGCTCTCTGGACGACATTGGCGTCCACTTCGCGGATTGGTCCGTCGACATCAACAACCCGTATCCACAGAACGGTATTTACTATAGACCGCATAATCTCCCTCAATACTGGTAGTCACGTGTTTCGACGGTAATTCACAGGTGAGACAGACGGTTCGGATATGGAGAGTGTCGGCGGCTCGTTCGGTAGAAATACGATATTTCGACCGAGTAATACGACATTTCACGGCCGGAGACCGGAAAGTCGGGAGCGGTTCCCGACCCGACGGGCGGACAGGAGTCGACCGGCCAGTCGGATCCACACCGGGAACGCCACGTTTGGCTACCGGCCGGTCGCCGTCGCATCGATTATCGGCAGGTGTCTCGTTCCGACCGCGACTGCGACGCACGGAGAGACACCGGACACGCGAGGATCTTTTGAATCCATCTGCCCGGATACCAACGACGACGTCCACTCGGTCGAAGACCTCGAAGAGCGATCGAACGCACCCCCGATGGCCACGGTGCTGGCACCCGCCAAGAAGGGGCGATCACGATGTCCTGGAAAGAGACCGGTTGGGAGCTACTTTCAGGCGCTACCCGGCCTCGAGAGGGTGCTCACGGCCGGGGCCTCGAACGAGACCACCGTCCTCGAAGTGTAACGACGGTCGCTCTGCCCCGACGACGAAACACCTAACACGGTTCCCGAGGCAAGCAGTAGATATGGGCGATTCCGTCGCTCCCACGGCGTTCTCGGGTCCACGCGCCACCGTTTTCGTAGGGGCTCCGTAGCCCCCCATTTCCCCACCCCGTTTCGACGGATGTATTGTCGCCGACCAGCATTCACCGAGCAACGACCGCTCTATGGACGAGATCCAATCAGACAGTTCGACGACGTACCGACGGCGCCCACGACGGGCGGTGAGAGCATGAGCATGGACACGCCCGAGCGAGAAGACGAACCCTCCCTCGAGGGCGGCTACGACCCGGAATCGGTCGAAACCCGCTGGCAACGGCGCTGGATCGACGAGGATGTCTACGCGTACGAGGCCGAAGAAGAGCGGGACCCGAACACGGTCTACGCGATCGACACGCCGCCACCGACGGTCTCGGGGAGCCTGCATATGGGCCACCTCTATGGTTCGACCTTGCAGGATTTCGCCGCGCGATTCCAGCGAATGCACGACGGCGACGTGCTCTTTCCGTTTGGCTACGACGACAACGGGATCGCGAGCGAACGGTTGACCGAATCGGAACTGGACATCCGCCACCAGGACTACGAGCGTCGGGAGTTTCAGGAACTCTGCCGCGAGGTCTGTGCGGAGTACGAGGCCGAATTCACGGAGAAGATGCAGAACCTCGGGACCTCGATCGACTGGTCGAACACCTACAAGACGATCGAGCCCCGCGTCCAGCGGATCTCCCAACTGTCCTTCCTCGACCTCTACGAGAAGGGACGTGAGTACCGCAAGAAGGCACCCGCGATCTGGTGTCCCGACTGCGAGACGGCCATCTCGCAGGTCGAGATGGAAGACGACGAGCGCGGCTCGCACTTCAACGACATCGCGTTCGAACTCGTCGGTGACGATGCGCCCCGCGAGGAGTTCGTCATCTCCACGACCCGACCGGAACTCATCCCGGCCTGCGTCTCCGTCTTCGTCCACCCCGACGACGAGGACAATCAGGATCTCGTCGGCGAAACCGCTCGCATTCCCCTCTTCGGCCACGAGGTGCCGATCATCGAGGACGAGCGCGTCGACATGGAGAAAGGCAGCGGCGTCGTGATGTGTTGTACGTTCGGCGACCAGAACGACATCGAGTGGTACCAGGCCCACGACCTGCCCCTGCGCGTCGCGATCGACGAATCCGCGACGATGACCGATCTCGCGGGCGAATACGAGGGCATGTCCACCGAAGACGCCCGCGACGCCATCGTCGAGGATCTCGACGACGAGGGCTCCCTGCGCGACCGCTGGGAGATCACCCACGCCGTGCAGGTCCACGAACGCTGCGACACCGCCGTCGAGTACCGCGTCTCCAAGCAGTGGTACGTCGAAATCTTAGATCACAAGGAGGAGTACCTCGAGGCCGGCCGCGAGATGGACTGGTACCCCGAGAAGATGTTCACCAGGTACGAACACTGGATCGAGGGCCTCGAGTGGGACTGGCTGATCTCGCGCCAGCGCGACTCGGGGATCCCGTTCCCGGTCTGGTATTGCGGGGACTGCGACCATCCGATCATGGCCAAGCGGGAGGACCTGCCGGTCGATCCGCTGAGCGACGAGCCCCCAGTCGATGCCTGTCCCGAATGCGGCCACGACGAGTTCGAGGCCGAAGAGGACGTCTTCGACACGTGGGCGACCTCCTCGCTGACGCCGCTGATCAATGCGGGTTGGGACTGGGACGCCGACGCCGAGGCGTTCACGATGGACAACCCCGAGCTCTACCCCTTCGACCTCCGCCCGCAGGGCCACGACATCATCTCGTTCTGGCTGTTCCACACCATCGTCAAGTGCTACGAGCACACCGGCGAGGTACCCTTCGACGCGACGATGATCAACGGCCACGTCCTCGACGAGAACCGCGAGAAGATGTCCAAATCGCGGGGCAACGTCGTCGAACCCGACGAAGTCCTGTCCGAATATCCCGTCGACGCCGTCCGGTTCTGGGCGGCAAGCGCCGCCGTCGGCGACGACTTCCCCTACCAGGAGAAGGACCTGACGGCAGGCGAGAAGCTCCTGCGGAAACTCTGGAACGCCTCGAAGCTCGTCGACACGCTCGCGCCCGCCCACCCGGACGAGCCCGCCGACCTCGAGGCGATCGACCGCTGGCTCCTCGCGGAGCTAGACGACGCCGTCGACGACCTCACGGCCCACCTCGAGGACTACGAGTTCGCGAAGGCCCGCGATCGGCTGCGGACCTTCTTCTGGAACACCTTCTGTGACGACTACCTCGAGATCGCCAAGACGCGCGAGGACAACCCGTCGACGCAGTACGCGCTGCGGACGGCTCACCGAACGTTCCTCGAGCTGTGGGCGCCGTTCCTGCCCCACGCGACGGAGGAGGTCTGGCAGGCCGTCTACGCGGACAGCGAGGCGCGTAGCGCCTCGGATACGTCGAACGGCGAGGGAAGCGAGCCGCGAGACAGTGACGGCGACTTCGAGAGCATCCACACCCGCGAGTGGCCCGTCCCGCAGGGCTACGAGGCCGACCTCGAGGCCGGCGAGACGGCCATGGAGGTCATCTCCGCGCTGCGTCGCTACAAGAGCGAACACCAGTTGCCGCTGAACGCCGATCTCGAGTCCGTGGCCGTCTACGGCTCCATCGAAGGCTTCGAGAACGCGATCCAGAACGTGATGCACGTCGACGAACTCACGGTACTCGCGGAACCGCCGGAGATCACGACCGAGGTCGCCGAAATCGACCTCGACTACTCGACGCTCGGCCCGAAATTCGGGTCGAAGGTCGGCGAGATCGACGCCGGCATCGAGAGCGGCGAGTACGAGATCGACGACGACGAGGACGTTCTGAGAGTCGCCGGCGAGGAGCTCGAAGACGACCTCTTCGAAGTCGAACTCGCGCGGACCTACTCGGGCGCGGGCGAGATGATCGAAACCGAGTCGGCGGTTCTCATCCTCGAGTAGCGCCCGCCGTCCCGTCTCCGAGTGTGGACCGCCGACTCACGGTGTCGGCGTGATCGACCCCGAACCACCGGGCAACGATGCCGCGCGCCGGTCTCCCGTGTCCGTTCGGCGTGTCGGCGATCGGACCCGCTCAATTCTACCAGACTGTCTGGAAATCCGTCCGAAAATACCGGTTGTAACGGAACAGTTATGCCACTATCGGCCAATCGTGAGCCGTACTCTGCGACAGTCGCTACGAGCCGACGGGTAGATCGCCGCCGTATCAGCCGAGTACAGCGCACTATGACGACAAATATCTCGGACGCGAACCCCGTGGACATCGATCCGCCCGTGGCCCTGAACACGATCTTCGAGCTTCTACTCGAGGAACGACGCCGATACGCGTTGTACTACCTCTCCCGGAACGTGGGAGCAGTCAGCCTCGTGGACCTCATCGACCGGATCGCCGATCGAGAGGATGCCGATCAGGACGGACTCGAACGGATCGCCGTCGAGTTCCACCACAACCACTTGCGAAAGCTGATCGACACGGGAGTCCTGCGCTACGACGAAGACGCCGGGACGGTCGAACGGCGGACCGCAGCCCGCTCGCTGGACCCGTACCTCGAACTCACGTACGTCGACGACCTGTAGAACACACCCGACGCTGCCCGAATCGGCAGCTACGGGTGACTCCGGGCCGATTCACACTTTTTGACCCGGGTCGCGAGCGCGAGAAACAGCGCCAGGAGGACGAACGTAACTTCACCCGCGGCGATCACGCCGAGTGCGTCGGCCTCGAGGAACACGCTCGTCTCCCGCGCGACGGGGATGATCGTGTGGTGGGGCTCCCCGACGATCGGGACGAAGTAGTCGACGACGAGGTTGCTCCAGTACCAGACCGCGGCGACGGCGACGGCCCACACCGGGAAGTCGCTGATCCGGTAGAGGACGAACGCCTGGACGACCATCGCGAGGTGGCTCCAGAAGAGGAACTGATACATCAGCGGGTGGAGATACGCGTACGAGTCGGCGAATACGAGCAGCGTATACGGGGTCCAAAGCCCCAGGACGACGTTTCCGAAGAAGGCCAGCGCGGTGAGCCACGGCTGTTCCCGACCGAGCTTCCAGGCGGAGATCGCCAGCGCGATAAACAGCGTCGCGAGCGGGCTATCCGGTACCCAGGGCCACAGCGCGGCCGCCGTCCCCGCGAACTGCCCCGAGTAGTACCAGAACCCGAAGGCCGTCCCTGCGAGGTTGATCGCCACGACGAGCCACGCGAACCGCAGGCCGAGGTCCTCGAGTATCGTCGGCACTGGTGCGAGATAGGCCGGGAGCGACTCGTCGTCGGGTCGCTGGCGATTGGACAGCAGAGTCGACGCGGTCATTGTCCGGCGCGACGGACGGAGCCTGCAAAACAGTAGCGGTTGGCTTGCGGTCGCGACCCGTACCCGCCCACGTAGGCGGTGGGGAGGAGACGCGACGGGGCTCGAGGTGGCGTCGGAGCTGGCACGTGAACTCGGACCGTGGCAACGGCCGCTCACACGGGTGTACGGCTCGGCGATCCGGGCGCGATTGTCCACGGGTGAGCGGATAGCGAAGCGACGCGAGCAGATTGGGCGAACCCAGTCGTGAACCGTGAACGCAACTGCCGAACGATTTCGGCTCCTGCGGCCGAATCGTCCCCAAAGAACACGCGTAAGTGCGGTGACTCCTAACGCGGCATATGGCCGATAACACCGATCTCGAGGAACTACGGCGCGGGACCGATCTCGTCAAACGCGGGTTCGCACGGATGCAGAAAGGCGGCGTCATCATGGACGTCGTCAACGAGGAGCAGGCCCGAATCGCCGAGGACGCCGGTGCCGTCGCGGTCATGGCGCTGGAAGCGGTCCCGGCGGACATCCGCAAGCGTGGCGGCGTCGCTCGGATGGCCGACCCCGCCGACGTCGAGGACATCGTCGGCTCCGTTTCGATCCCAGTCATGGGGAAATCCCGAATCGGACACACGAAGGAAGCCCAGATCCTCGAGGCCGTCGGGGTCGACATGATCGACGAATCGGAGGTGCTGACCCCCGCCGACGACGCCTACCACATCGACAAGCGCGACTTTACCGCGCCGTTCGTCTGTGGCGCACGCGACCTCGGCGAGGCGCTGCGCCGGATCGACGAGGGAGCGGCGATGATCCGGACGAAAGGCGAGGCCGGCACCGGCGACGTCAACCAGGCCGTCCACCACCAGCGGACGATCAAGGGTGCGATCCGAAAGCTCGAGGGAATGAGCCACGAGGAACGCGAGGCGTTCGCCCGCGAGATCGAGGCACCCGCGGAACTCGTCCACGAGACCGCCGAGATGGGCCGTCTTCCCGTCGTGAACTTCGCCGCCGGCGGGATCGCGACGCCCGCCGACGCGGCGCTCATGATGCACCACGAGTGTGACGGCATCTTCGTGGGCAGCGGGATCTTCGGCGCGGAGAACCCGCCCGAAATGGCCGACGCGATCGTCCAGGCGACGAACAACTGGGACGACCCCGAGACGCTCGCGGAGATCTCGAAGAACCTCGGTAAGAGCATGAAAGGCGACGCGAACGTCGACCTCCCCGAGGAAGAGAAGATGCAGGGTCGCGGCGTCTAGCTGACGGAGGACCCAGTTCCGTTTTCCGACGCTCCAGAATGCGACTGATTGGCAAGCACGCCCGTTTTGTGCGTCTACTGCGTCCCGACTATATGAGTCAGACATCGTCCTCGACCAGCGTCGAGCAACTCCTGGCCCGAATTACGGCGGGAACCGAACGGTTGCTCCAGGAAGCCACACCCGACGGATCGGACGAGACGAGGGCGACGATAGCAGAACTCCTGGATGTCGTCGAGGAAGTCGACGACCTCCTCGAGACGATCGATTTCGAAAGACTCCCGGACGCCGTCGAGGTGTCGGCGCTGCCGGACCTCGTCAAGCTGGACGGAGTCCCGAACGCGATCCGTGAACACGATCCGGATCTGGCGCTGGATCTCAGCGCGATCCGGGACGTCATCCACCTCCGCGGGCTCTGGAACGCCGTCGATCTCGTCGACTTTCTGCGGGAGTTGCGACAACTCAAGTCCGAACTCGAGGACGTCCTCGGTCCCGACGCGTTCGGGTCGTCCGGTGACTCCGAGGCGGCAGCCGAGATCAGGAAGTTCGCCGACGAGGTGAAACCGGATGCGACGAACGCGGCGCTTCAGCAAGAGGCGAAAGAAGGCGCGAAAGCGGCTCGAAAGGGCGTTATCGACGGCCACTCGAAGTTCGAGGACCTGTACGAGTCGACACAGCGCGGCCCCGGCTACGCTGGTCGGAAACCGGTCTCGAACAACCCGACTGCGGTCTCGTCGGTGCCCTACGGTCCGTTACCGGCCAGCGTCTCGACGAGAGTGTCGACCGTCCCGACGAGCGTTCGACACGCAAAGATCGATGCCCTCCCGCGGATCTACAGTCGTCGCTGGAAGACTGCCGGCCGAACGGAGTGAGCCGTCGCTCCCACCGCGGCCGACACGGCGAACCGACTACCACCACCGCCGGAGCGGCGGAACGATGCCCGCTCGGACGAGCGCGAGAACGGCGAGATACGTTATGGTCGCGCCACAACACAGCGATAGTATCACCACAGGCGCGATTCGAGTCCCGACGGCGGCACCGCCGATCGCCGCCACGAGCGACCCGATCTGGACGGTCCGTCGGTCCCAGTACCGCCGGACGGTGTCGTACTCTCGAGTGGCGAGCAGTTCGAACGCGATCGTCGCGATACCGCCGACGAGCAGGAAAAACGGGGACAGCGATACGTCGGCGAGGACGGCGAGGCCCACGAACGCGGCGAGTGCGAGCGCCGCGAGCACGGCGTCAGTTCGCGTTCCCATTCGTGATTACGAGCCGTCGCGATACAGCGTCGTACCCTCGCCGATCGCGGTCTGATACGCACGACTCTCAACGCCGGCCACGTCGAAAGCGTCGACCATCGCCGAGGCGATCGCCCGCTGATCCCGGCGGCGACAGACCGCGAGGATCCCCGGGCCGGCACCGCTGACCGTCACGCCGGTCGCGCCCGCCTCGAGGGCGGCCTCGCGAACCGACTCGTAGCCGTCGATCAGTTTGGTCCGTTCGGGCGTGACGATGTCGTCGTGCATTCCGCTCCCGACGAGGGCGGGATCGTCTCGCGTCATGCCGACAGTCAGCGTGGCGGCGCTGCCGACGGTGTCGACGACTTCGTCCATGGAAGCCGAATCAGGGACGACGCCGCGTGCATCGCGCGTGGACACGGAGATTTCGGGAAGACAGGCGACGACGGGGACGGCGGCATCGACCTGCGTGACGCCGTCGTCGGTGACGATAGTGAACCCGCCTAACAGCGCGGGGGCGACGTTGTCGGCGTGGGCCTCACCGGAGACGAGCGCCTCGCCTTCGGCGGCGACGGGGACGAGTTCCCGACGGGACCGCCCGCGGTCGTAGAGCGCGTTCAGTGCCACGGCAGCGCCGGCGGCGCTCGCTGCCGACGATCCCAGCCCCGAGGACGGCCGGACGCCCTTGTCGATCCGGATACGAGCGGGGGCGTCCAACGCCTTCGCAACCGCACCGACGGTGTTCTTTTCGGGGTCTTCCGGGATGTACTCGCTGCCAGCGCCGGTAACCGTAATCGTCGTTTCCGGGGCGCGTTCGACCCTGATCACGTCGGCGGGCGTCCCGAGAGCAACGCCGAAGACATCGAAGCCACTCCCGAGGTTCGCACTCGTCGCAGGTGCCCGCACGGTGAGCATGCCGATTCCTTCCGAGACGGCAGTCAAAAAGGTAGCGAACGAGACCGACCACCGACGGTGCGGTCAGAAAGTCGAATCGATCCGAGCGTGGCACCGCTCGAACGGCCGACCGTACGGTCGAACTGGACAGGGGCCTACGTCTCGTCGTCGGTCGCCCCGAAGGTGAACACGTCGTCGCTCTCGGACTCACTGTCGTCGTCCTCGTCATCCGTCTCGAGGTCGCCGTCCGCCGAGTCGTCGACGGATTCGGATTCGTCCGTCGTCTCGTCGGCCGCAAGCGGATCCGCCGGTTCCGCCGACTCCGGCGAGTCGACTGCAAGCGGATCGCCCGCGTCTTCCGAGTCCGACTCCGGCGGTTCGACTGCAAGCGGATCGCCCGCGTCTTCCGAGTCCGACTCCGGCGGTTCGACTGCAAGCGGATCGCCCGCGTCTTCCGAGTCCGATTCCGGCGGCTCGGCCGCAAACGGCTCCTCCGCGTCTTCCGAGTCCGACGCCGGCGATTCGCCGCCGATCGGATCCGTCGATTCGGCCGCTGCACCGAATCCACCGTCGTCGCCGTCGTCATCCGGGTCCTCGATCCCGAGGATCTCTTCGGCACCGATCTCGTCGGTGTCCCCGTCGACCGCTGGCTCGTCACCGGGTTCGCGATCTTCGGGGGTCTCGGCCGGCGTCTCGTCCTCGAGTCCGTCGAGCGACGAGCCCTCCTCGGGCGTCGCGGCCGTCGATCGGTCGGTGGTGTCCGCGTCCGAATCCACGTCGAGATCGAGTGTCTCCTCGGCTGCACCGTCGTCGAACGTCAGCGTCCCCTCGGCGTCGTCCTGTCCGCTTTCCGCGTCGGCGTCGAAGGTGATGCCACGATCCTCGTCACCCGGTTCGTCGTCGGTCGCGTCATCGACGCCCAACTCGGGGTCGTCCAGCTCCGCGTCCACGTCGAAACTCGACTCGAAGTCGACTGCCGTGCTGTCGACGTCAGTGTCGAACCGGTCGAGCGCTTCGGAAAGCTGGGAGGCCTGTTCGGAGAGGCTCGAGGCCGACTTCGTGACTTCGGTCAGCGCAGTGGTCTGCTCTTCGGCCGCCGCGGCGACGTTCTCGGCCTCCGAGGTCGTCTCCTCGGAGATCGTCGCCGCGTCGTCGACCATCGCGACGACTTCCTGCGTCGATGCGGCCTGCTCTTCGGTCGCTGCGGAGATTTCCTGAACGCCGACGTTGGTCTCCTGGGCGAGGTCGGCGATCTCCTGGAGCGCGTCGACTGCCTCCTGAACCTGGTGGGTCGCGTCTTCGATGTCGGCGCTCGTTCCTTCGACCTCGGCGGCGGAGCGCTCGGTCCGTTCGCGGATCGCTTCGAGCCGGTCTTCGGCTTCGTCGGCCGCCTCGGCGACGTCCTCGGAGAGTGCCTTGACCTCCTTTGCGACGACGGAGAACCCTTCGTCGTCGCTGCCGCCCGCGGATCGGGAAGCCTCGATGTTGGCGTTCAGCGCCAGCATGTTCGTCTGGCGAGCGATCTCGGAAATCGTATTGATGAGTTCGTCGATCTGCTGAACCTCCTCCTCGAGCCGGCGCATCTCGGCGACAGCGTCGCCGGCTTCGCCCTCGATTTCATCCATGGCAGTGATCGCCGCCTGCGCGGCCTCCTGCCCTTCTTTCCCGGTGTCGACGGTCCGTTCGGCGATGTCGGCCACCTCGTTCGAGGAGGCGGCGATCTCCTCGGTCGTCGTCGAGAGACCGCTCATCTCCTGGTTGACCGACTGGAGCGACTCGTTCTGTCGGTCCGCACCGTCGGAAATCTCCTGAATGGACTCCGTGACCTGCTGGGAGGCCGACCGGACTTCTTCGCTCGAGGCGGTCACCTGCTCGGAGGCGGTCGCGACGTCGGTCGCGAACCGGTTGAGCTCGGCGATAGTCTGCTCGATCTCGTCGAGCATCTCGTTGAAGTCCTCCCCGATCTGTTGCATCTGCTCGTTGTCGCTTTCGGCGTCCGCGCGGGCGGTGAGGTCGCCGTCGGCGGCATCGCCCATGACCGCACAGTACTCGGCGGCCTTCTCCTGGAGATGGTCGTTGATCTGCTGGACGCGTTCGCGTTCGCGCTCGGCCTCCTCGCGGGCGGCTTCCGCTTCCTCGATCTGCTCGCGCAAGGCGACGCGCATCGAGTCGAAGCCGTCGTACAGTCGGCCGATGTTGTCGATCCGTTTGGTCTCGAGGTCGACCTCGAGGTTCCCTTTCTCCATCTCGCTTGCCTTGTCCGTGAGGCGGTCGATCGAAACGGCGGTGTTCCGACCGAGAACGGCACCGACCGCGCCGATCATGACGATGCCGAGGATCGTCGCGTAGATCCCATACTGGGTGACGTTGTTGACGTACCCGAGCGCCTGGTCGGCGGGCTCGTGTCTGACGATGACCCAGTCGGTACCGAACACCGGAGCGGCACTCGTGACGTAGTCGCTATCGCTTTGGAAACTGTAGTAGTCGTTGTCGAACGCAAACGAGGAACCCGATACTTCCTGGGTGTTCGCACCGACGGTCCGGGCGGACGTGATGGACTCGCTATCGCCACCGTATGCGAGGCCGACCGAATCGTGGCCCTCGGCGTAGTCGTCGGTGTTGTCGAGCATGACCTCGTCGTCACCGCCGAGGACCATCGTCGTCACACCCTCCTCGTCCTGTAGCTGGTTGGCGTAGGCCTCGAGGTTAGCGGTGTAGACGATCGCTCGATCCTCGTTTTCCGACGAGAGTTGGACGTAGGTGACGACGGTCGTATTCTGTCCGAACTGATCCTGAGTGAGGTAGGCGTCCGAAACCCACATGACACCCTGATCAGCCGTCGAGTAGGCCTCTTCGGGAACGTTGTCAATGCTGCTGGCCGGCTGGTTGCGGAACGCGTCGTTGGTACTCGCGGTTACCGTCTGGGTATCCCGGTTGACGTAAGAGATATCGAACGTATCGGCATCTAGATGTTCCTCCCAGTCGAGGAAGCGGGCCTGGATCGCCTCGGGGTCGTCACTCGCGACGACGTCCGACCGGGCGAGCATCCCCACGGTGTGTTCGTTCTGTTCGTTCCACATCTGCAGACTCTGTGCCTCCTGTTGAACCGCAGCCGTCTGATCGCTTTGAACTCGATCCTCCGCCTGATCCGAGATTGCCGCCGTTGCACCGTATCCGATCAGCCCGACCGAGAGCCCGAGAACGAGCAACGCGATCGCGAACTTGACCGCGTATCTACGTCGGATAGCTTTTGGCACCAATCGTCGCGCGAAATCCATGGATAGGAAACGGGTGCTTTCGTCACTACATAAATTGTCAGCCACAGTTATCGAAGCTGATAATCGGATCGCGATACCAGATATTCCACATATATCAGCATTAGTCAACCACTATGACATATATCGAGGCACACGATATAAAATTAATAATTTCTTCACATATTACACAGTGATCATCCGACGGACGTTCGTCCGACTACCCAATACCAATGGAGAGATATCATCCGGTGTGCGGATAGATTGACAGAGCGATAGCGATTTATATTGAGACGCGTTGACAGAATTAAATCGGCGCGGTCGATTGCGATAAAACGGTAGTAAATTGAATTGGAGTTTAAATTTGCACGGAGGGTTAACAGCCCGTCCGGAATCTGGCTTCTTTCCTTCCATCCAGTATCATCTGGCCGAAACGATTAAGAATGCCAGAAACAGAGACAGTAAAGAATGACTGAACGTAACCGGCGCAGTGGTGAACCGAAACTCCCCTCGAGCGCCGACGGGCGACCGAGCGGGCTCGACCGACGGACGCTCCTCAAAACGGGGGCCGGTGGCGTCGCGGGGGTTTCATTTGCGGGCTGTCTGGAGATGGCTGGCATGAACGGCGGGAGCAGCGACGGTCCGGAGCCGATCAAGATCGGCGTTCTAGCGCCGAATCCGGAAAGGGACGCGATCGGTCAATCGATCGTACGCGGAGCGGAAGTCGCAGTCAAGGAACTTCAGAACAACGATAGGATCGACGGGAGGGATATCGAACTGATCGTCGGCGACACGAACGAGAGTCCACTCGAGGGGCGTCGCGAGTACCAGCGACTCACCCTCGAGGAGGACGTGGACGTGACGGTCGGCGTCTTCGCCAGCGAAGTGCTGATGAACATCATAGACGATATCGCCAAACAAGAGACCCTCCACCTGACCTCCGGTGCCGCGACCACGGCGGCGAGTGAACTGGTGAAAAACCAGTACGAGGACTACAAGTACCACTTCCGCGTGGGACCGAACAACGACTACGACCTCGGCCGGATGCAGATGGACTTCCTGGACGACATGGCCAGCGATATCGGCTGGAACTCCATCGCCGTCCTGGCGGAGGACTACGACTGGACCGAAAAGCCGTGGGAGGTCTATCAGGAACGACTCCCGGAGATGGATATCGATGTCGCCATGGAACGGCGATATCCGGCAGCGACCGACGACTTCTCGGAGATCTACAGCGAGGTCGCGGATGCGGAGGCCGACGCGGCCTTCATCACGACGGCACACACCGGGAACAGCGCGCTCTCGGACTGGTCCAATCCGCGGGACCGATCCGAACCACAGCCGTTCGCGTTCGGCGGTATCCACGTTCCGATGCAGCTCCCGTCGTACTACGAGCTAGTCGACGGTGCCTGTGAGTATGGCGTCATGCAAAACAGCGCCTCAAAACAGAGTACACGGTCCGAGACACAGGCGTTCATCGAACTGTACGAAAACCAGTACGATGGGGAGAGCCCCGTCTATACGGGGTATCACGCGTACGACGCAGTCACCCTGTTCGCCAACGCCGTCGAGGAGAGCGGCACGGTCGATTCGACGGAACTCGTCCCGGTTCTCGAGGAGTTCAGTTTCACCGGTGCTGCCGGTACCATCGAGTTCTACGGCTCCGATCACGACTTCCCGCACGATCTCAGATACAACGCTTCGGACCCCGACCCGGTCTACCTCCAGTGGCAGGAAGACGACGACGGCACCGGTGTACAAGAAATCATCTGGCCCGAAGCGCAGGCGACCGCGGACTACATCGCACCGCCCTGGCTCTGATACGGTCGACTGTCCGTCAGTGCCGCTGGGACCGGGACCGCCCTGCGGTCTCACCGGGAAATCGGGACGGCAAACCGTATGAGGCGTTTTGCTTCGGACGCCGAATCAGTTCGCCCGCGATTCCGTTCGACGGGGATCAGTCGTCGGCCTCGAGCGCCCCCTCCGTCGGTACGAATCGCCCGCTCCCGACCAGCAGGACGCCCGCGAGGAGTCCCCCACCGACCGCGAAGCCGGCGATCAGGACGAAAAACGCCGTTCGGGAGAGTTCGCCGAGCATGAAGCCGCCGAGAGCGATGCTCGCCGAGCCGAAGCCGAACTCGGCGAGATAGGTGTAGCCATAGGAGAGGCCGCGGGCGTCCGGCGGCGTGTAAACCGCGACCGCGTTCTGGTAGAACGGCTGGATGGCAAAGAGGAAGAAGCCGAGCACGCCACAGAGCACGACGATCGGGCCGAGCCCGCCCCCCGTTGCAGTCACCGGAATAAACAGGAGCGCGAGCGCTGCGAGGACGACGAAGAGTCCTGCGAGCCCGCGCGCCGGCCGGACGCGGCCCGTCAGTTTTCCGCCGGCGTACTGACCTGCCATCCCGACGACCAGCAGGCCGACGTAGATGTAGTCCGCCGGCTCGATCCCCTCGAGCCCCGCCGGCAACGCCAGCCCCGAAATCGCCGGGAGCGCGTGGAGGATCTCCGGCAGATAGGTCAGCATTCCCCGGTAGTAGAGTCCTTCGAAGGTGACGAGGACGAAGACGACGGCGAACGCGCTCGCGAACAGCGTTCGCGTGTTTCCGAAGAGGTCCGACAGCGACAGCGCCTCGTCGGGTCCCGCCTCGGCGTCGTCCGCGACCGCTGCCGTCGGATCGAACGTCGCGCTCAATCCATAGAGGACTGCGACGACGCCCGGAACCGCGAGCACCGCTGCGACGAGCGACCACTCGAGGAAGATCAGGAGGGTCGCGGCGACGAACGGGCCGAGCGCGATGCCGGCGTTGCCGGCGATGCCGTGCCAGGCGAAGACGGTCCCGCGATCCTCGACGCCGGTGCTGATGAGTGCGAGACCGGCGGGGTGGTAGACGCTGGCCGCGACCCCCCACAGGATCAGCCCGACGGCGATGGTGTAGATCGACGTCGCAAGCGAGAGGACCAGAAAGGAAAGCGACATCCCGGCGAGACAGACCAGAACGAGCCGCTTGGTCCCATACCGGTCCGCGAGGATCCCGCCGGGGAGCGCGCCCAGCCCGAACGGGGCGTAGCCGAGTGCGACGACGATGCCAAACAGTGCAACGCCGATGTCGAACTCGGCGAGCCAGACGACCAGAAAGATCGGAATCGACGTCTCGAACCAGTGGACGAGCGCGTGTCCGGCCATGGTGAACCCGGCGATCGAACGGTCGTTGGCGTTCAGCGCCATGTGTGAATCGGTGCCTGTACTCGAAGGCTCTGCACACTTAGCCGCTTGGAAACCAGCGTCCGACGGTTCTCCATCCCCTCAGAAGTGAGATAGGTACTCGCCCTCGAGCGTCGGCGGCAGGATCGCCTCGAGACGGTGGAAGAACAGCGAGGTGATGCCGCGCGCTCGACGATAGCGAGCGTTCGAGTCGAAATCTCGGGCTCCCTCGGCGAACTCCGACCCGTCGGCGACGAATCGAACGCGTCCAACGTGACACAGCCGGCCAGACGGAGTGACGAGGTCAGCGCGAGGGAGCGTCGCCGTCGCATTCACCGCGAGAACACGTCGACGAGGGACAGTATCACAGTCGCGTTACCGTCCCGGTTTCCGACGGACGCCGACGCTGAACGAACGCGGGCGACTCCGGTCGGGCGTTCGCCTGCGGTTCTCGTGACTCCGACACGCGATTCCAGCGACGTCGACGCGGCGACAGCACGCGCTCGACCGGGCAATCAGGCGTCGTCGTCCGCGCTGACGACCGTCGAGACATCGATGTCGTCGGGTTCGTCCCTGCCGCCGACGACGAGTTCGCCGTCCTCGGTCTCGACGTAGACGTCGTCGGCGAATCCGCCCTCTGCGTGGGGGTGTTCGGGCGAATCGAGTTTCTCGGGCGTCGACGGTGCTTCGGGGAGGCCCTCCGGCGGCGCGAACTGACCGAGTGGCTCGGCGATCGTAACGTCCCACCGGTCGAAGAAGTCCCCGTAGCGGTCGTAATGGGCCTCGAGTTCGTCGGCAGGGAACTCCATCATCTCGGTCCAGCCGTGGTTGTAGAAATCGAAGTTGGCCTGGATGTGGGTTATCTCGCGGGCCTCGGCCTCCGAATAGCCCTCCTGAAGCGCTCGCAGGTAGGCGTCCATCGTCGCGTCGAAGAGTCCGTCGAGGTGGGCTTTCCGTTCTTCGGCGTGGGCGGGATCGGCCTTCCCGGCAAAGATCTTGGTGTGGAGTCTGACCAGTCCTGCGTTGGCGACCGATCGGACGCCCGGCGTCTCGAGGGCCTTCCGATAGGCGAAGTGTTTCGCGTTTTGGCGGAGTTTCATGACCGGGACTTGGGCGCAAAGAGGGAAGAACGATTCGGACAACAATGTTGTACTGTGAATCCCGTCGTCGTCTCGATGCGGTCCGCGAGGGGGTGGGCAGTCGTCCGAGATAGCGGCAAACCTCCCTCTCTCGAGAAACGGTGTCGAAAGACCGGCGATCGATACACTCGAGTGAACATATTCGGCGTTCAGTGTACGTTCGTTGTGTGCTATCAGCCAGTCCAGCAAAATAGACGAGATAGCAACCCACTTTAACCCGCATTACGAACGTTCGGGATATGACTCAGTACGTCATCATCGGTGACGGGATCTCGGGTAGCTCGGCTGCCGAGACCCTCCGGGAGGAAGACCCGGACGCGAAGATTACCGTCATCACCGATGAGGGGGAGCCACTGTACAATCGGATCCTCATCAAGGAACACGCGAAAGGAAAGCTCCCTGAAGCCCCCATCTCGATCCACGAGGAAGAGTGGTACGAGGACCGCAACATCGAGCTTTCGTTGAACACCTACGTTACGAGCGTCGATACCGACGCGAAGGTGGTCAATACCCACGAAAGCGGCGAGATTCCGTACGACAAACTGCTCGTCGCGACCGGTGGGACGCCGACACAACTGCCCGTCGAGAACAGCGACGCCGACGGCATCCACCACTTCTGGACGTTTCAGGACGCTCGCGGGATTCGCGAGCACGCGGAGCGATCCGACACCGGCGTCATCGTCGGTGCCGGCCTCCTGGGCATCGACTTCGCGGCGGTCTGTGGCGCACAGGGGATCGACGCCAACTACCTGATGCGTGGCGACCGGTGGTGGCGATACGCGCTCTCGAGCGACGGCGCGGAGATCATGCACGAGGGGATGCGAGAGGTCGGCGTCGAGCCCGTCTTCGATAGCGGAGTCGATCGCTTCGAGGTCGACGACGAGGGACACGTCACGGCCGCGGTCGACCCCAACGGCGATCGCTTCGAGTGTGACTTCGCGGGGGTCGCTATCGGACTGAACTTCAACACCGAATTCCTCCGTGGAGCCGGCATCGAACAGGACAACGGGATCGTCGTCGACGAATACATGCAGACCAACGTCGATGACGTCTACGCCGCGGGCGATCTCACCCGCTTCTACGACGTCCTGTTGGGCGAACAGGGCCAGAACGGTTCGTGGGGGTCCGCCAAAGAACAGGGTCGCGTCGCCGCGGTCAACATGGCCGCCGACGAGGAAGCCGAAGCGTTCCAGTGGGTCTCTTCGTACTCGATTACGCACTTCGACTTCCCGTTCCTTTCCTTTGGCCACCCGACGCTCGGCGACGAACACGCCGAGCGCCGCTACAGCGACACCGAGTGGCGACGCATCGCGTTCAAAGACGGCAGGATCGTCGGCGGCGTCCTCATCGGCGACCTCTCGCCACAGAGCAAGTTCAAGCAGCTGATGCGTGAACAGCGCATCGTCGCCGATCAGGCCGACGTCCTCCTCGAGCAGACCGTCGACCTCGACGACCTCGCCGCGCCACAGGAACAGTAACCGGCGTCCGGTACCGCAGTTCGAAATCAGTTTTTCCTCGATCGATCTCCGTCAGTGCGTTGGTTCGCCGAAAGCGGCCAGCAAGCCCCACGGACAGCCGTGTCCGTTCTCCAGGAGACGCAGTGTCTCGCCGGCGATCGGCCCGTCGGTCGGCACCCGTACTCTCGAGTGCCCCAGCGGGTCGGGCCACCGAATCGAACGACCAGCCGGCAGGAATGTCACCCGAACGCGACGTCGGTGGGATGACGAGCGGAACTATTAAGTCCTATCAAGTTATTTGGTAACAATGTACATGGCAGCCAGTGAACACCGCAGTCGATCAGTACAACTCGAGGCCGTCGAGGTCCGACTCGAACCCGTCGAGTCGGTCGGTGCGGATGCGACGGTTCGTCACATCGATCAACTCGATTCGGAGACACTGGCCGCCGTCTATCGTGCCGCTGCGGCGGATCGGACCGTCTCGGTCGCCGAAACGGAACTCGAGCCGGGCGAAGTGATCGTCGCGACGGACTACTACCGCGTCGAACCGGTCTGAGTTTCCACGCCACCGGCCCTGTCGGCCTCACTGAGCGCTCGTATCGAAGTCGTTTTCCCGCGTGCGCGCCTTCGATAGCGCATGAACGGCGACAGCGACATGACACTGGCGTTCGAACTCGAGGCGCTCAAAGAGCTCGCCTCGCCCGAACGCGTGTTCGAAGACGCCAGAGGCTGGACCGAGTACATCGGCGTCGTCTCCGAGAAACCGACCTACGTGGTGACGAACTTCACCCGGAAGAACCGCATCCGACAGGACTTCTTCTCCGGCCCACGCGGGAAAGCCGAGAGCCTCGAGGGCGTCAAAGACCAGTTCGACACCGATCGCTACGTCTACATCGGTGCCAGCGACGAGGACGAAGAGCTCGCAGACTCGGTCGACTGG
The DNA here is from genome assembly GCF_002494345.1 of Natrinema ejinorense. Lineage (GTDB taxonomy): Archaea > Halobacteriota > Halobacteria > Halobacteriales > Natrialbaceae > Natrinema > Natrinema longum. The sequence continues at coordinate 3,821,830 of NZ_NXNI01000001.1, read as the reverse complement.
GAGTATCTCGCCGTCGAAGACGCGGCCGACGCGGCCGACTGGATCCTGGCGACGACGGCCGACGACGAGGACGACGACGCAGAGCAGGTCCGCGACGACTGGCCCTGAGACCGTCCTGACGAGCGCCCGCGATAGTTCGCCTCCGGTTGCTGTATCGCGTCTTCTCGAGGTGTCCGTCGCGGTCCCGCTCCGAACTCGGCCACCGACCGAAGAACACACCCGATGAATCCAGCAGACGACCCCGACATCGACCAGGACACCGTGGATGCGATCGGTGCACTCGGAAACCGCACGCGCCTCGAAATTCTGCTTGCGCTCGCGAACGCACAACGGGACCGACAGGAACAGTGGCTGACCCTGTCGTTTACCGAGTTGTACGAGGCGATCGATGTCGACAGCACCTCCCAGTTTTCCTATCATCTCGACCGACTCGTCGGCCCGTTCGTCGCGGAGACACCGACGGGCTACCGATTGACCGACAGCGGTGCCAAGATCGTCCGGACGGTCCGCGCCGGCGTCTACGAGAGCGCCCACTCGTTCGCCGCGGTCGAACTGGCCGGCGTCTGCGTCGTTTGCGAGACTCCGTCGCTCGTTGCGACGGTCGAGAAGGATCGGTTCGTCGTCCGGTGTCGATCGTGCGAATCGACCCTGTTGGTCGATCTCCTGTCCCGGAGTCAGACGCGGAATCGGTCGGCAACCGAAATCGTCGACAGCGTCGGTCACCGAATCTGGAGTACGTACGTCTTGGTCCGGGGTGGCGTCTGCCCGGAGTGTTACGGCCCCATCGACACCGCTGTCGCGACGGTCTCCCACGAAACCGACGCGGATCCGTGGTACGCGCTCGAGCACACGTGTCGGGAGTGTTGGTTTACCGTTACCATCCCGCTCGAAGTGTCGGCGGCGTTTCATCCCGCGGCCATCGGCTTCTTCTGGGCCCATGGAATCTCGCTGCTTGACACGCCCCTCTGGGAGTTCTTCGAATTCGTCGTCATGGGGACGATCACGACGGACGTCACCAGCGTCGAGCCGCTCGTGGCGTCGTTCGAACTCACACTCGATGACGAGACGATGTCCTTACGGATAGACGACTCGTTTGCGGTCACCGTCGGCCGAATCGACGGCGAGTCGGACCGGACCTGCTGATTAGCCGTCTCAAACGTATTTGAGTAGGGCCGTTGTCAATATGTAGGGCATACGACAATACTTATACTGCCTGCGGAGTATGAGTGAGTATGCAGACCGTCTTATCGACAGTGTACGACGCGACGCCGGCTCAGAGGGGCGACCATGGCGGCGATTGAACTCGAGGGGCTGACGAAACGGTTCGGCGACGTCGTCGCGGTCGATGGGCTGGATCTGACCGTCGAAGCGGGGGAAATCTTCGGCTTTCTGGGCCCCAACGGCGCGGGGAAGTCGACCACGATCGATATACTCCTGGATTTCATCCGCCCGACCAGCGGGACCGCGACCGTGCTGGGCCACGACGCCCAGTCGGAGGGGCTGGCCGTGCGCGCTCGGACCGGTGTCCTGCCGGACGCCTACCACGTCTACGACCGACTCACCGGCCGCCAGCACGTCGAGTTCGCCATCGAAATGAAAGGCGTCGACGACGATCCCGACGCGCTGCTCGAGCGGGTCCGTATCGCCGATGCCGCCGACCGGAAGGCCGGCGGGTATTCGAAGGGGATGCGCCAGCGGATGGTGTTGGCCATGGCGCTGGTGGGCGACCCCGACCTGCTCGTCCTCGACGAACCCTCGACCGGGCTCGACCCCAACGGTGCTCGCGAGATGCGCGAGATCATCCGCGAGGAGAACGACCGCGGGACGACCGTCTTCTTCTCGAGTCACATCATGGAGCAGGTCGAGGCGGTCTGTGATCGCGTGGCGATCATCGATCGCGGCCGACTCGTCGCCGTCGATACGATCGACGGGCTCCGGGATTCGTCGGAGACCGGCGAAACGCTGTACGTCTACGTCGCGGAACTCGACGCGGACGTCCTCGAGCGCGTCAAACCGCTCGAAGGCGTCGGGGGCGTGGCGATCGACGACGGTCGCCTGCGGGTGACGGTCGACGGCGTCTCGAAGTTCGCCGTCCTGCACGCCATCGACGAGGTGGCCCCCGTCCAGGACTTCTCGGTCGTCGAGTCGTCCCTGGAGGATCTGTTCGTCCGCTACACCAACGAGGGACAGGAGGGAGAGGCATGACCTGGCTTGCCGTCGCGAAGAAGGACTTCCGTGACGCCATCCAGTCGCGCGCCCTGTGGGCGCTCGTCGCCGTCTTCGCCGTGCTCTCGCTCGTCTCCACCTACGCGTACGTCGAAGCGCCCGCGCTGTTAGGGTCGGCGACGGAAGCGACGTTCGGCGGCCTGGTTTTCTTCACGATCGGGCTCACCGGACTCTTCGTGCCGCTGGCGGCGATCGTCGTCTGCTACAAGTCCCTCGCCGGCGAGCGCGAACTCGGGAGCATCAAGCTGTTGCTCTCCTTACCGACTACCCGAGGGCAGGTCTTCGCCGGGAAGGTCGTCGGACGGGCCGCCGTCCTCGCGTTCGGGCTCGGCGTCGGACTCGTCGTCGGGCTCGGCTTCGGCTCCGCGTTGCTCGGTTCCCTCGACGCCGCCGCGCTCCTGGTGTTCGTGCTCGTCACGCTGGCGTTTACAGCCATCTACGCGTCGATCGTCGTCGGCATCTCGGCGACGACGGGGTCGACCTCGCGTGCGACGACGCTGGCGCTCGGGTTCTTCGTCGTCTTCGAACTGCTGTGGGACGTCATCCCGATGGGGATCCTCTACGTCGTCGAGGGGTTCTCGCTCCCGTCGACGATTCCAGACTGGGTGTTTCCCGTCATGCAGCTGTCGCCGTCCTCGGCGTACCTCTCGACGATCGTCGCGCTGTTGCCCGATCTCGCTGACGTGGCCGGTGCCGACCCGACCCAGTCGGGGGCCGGCATCCAGGTCCCGGCCGACGCGGCCGAGCCGTTCTACGCGAGCCCCGAGGTCGGCATCGTCGTCTTGCTCCTGTGGCTCGTCGTCCCGTTCGTCGTCGGCTCCTATCGGTTCAGCGCGGCCGATCTCTGACGCGCTCACGATCGCCGTCGTCCCCTCCCTTGCTGCCGACCGATACGCCGAGTCGTCGCGCTTATGCCCGCCGCTTACGAAGGAGGGCCAATGGCAGACCCCCGCGGTCCGGGTTCGGCTGTCGACGGCCTCGAGTTACCCTGCGGGGAGACCGTCGACCCCCACGAGATCGATCTCGGGATGCGCGAGTACAGTTGTCCCTGCGGTGACGTCCACGCCGTCGTGACGGACGTCCACCCGCCCTCGCGCTTTTTCCCCGAATCGCTCGTCGCCGTCCTCCAGGAGACGATCGAGACGGACGACGAGTTCGAGGAGTTCGGCACGCCCCACCTGCTGGGTGTCGTTCTCGAGGAATTCCCCGACGACGTTGTCGTCCACGACGCGAGCGACGACGGTGCCGTCGGCTACACCCTGCTGTGGATGACCGCGTTCGACGCCCGCCGGCTCCACGAGGTCGTCGTCGAACTCGTCGTCGAACTGATGGAACACGCGATCAGTCACGCCGACGACGACACCGCAGTCACCGAGTTCGAGTCCCAGATGCTCGAGTTCGACGTCGCGGAGTTCGTCGAGCAATACCGGCGAGAGCGGGACTTCGAGAGCGAACACGATCAGCCGATCTGACGGCTCTACTCGGCGCTGCCCCGGGTATCGAGGGTGGCCGAACTATTTACCGACTGGTAGTTCCAACCGTCGGCCATGTCGACGCCGGACCAGATGGAACTGCTTGGGAACCGGGCGTTCCAGCGCTTCGTGGTCGAGACGTTCCTGCTCATGTTCGTGGTTATTGCGTGTTTCAAGTGGCTGATCGCACCGCAACTGCAGTCGCAGTATCCCGCGGTCTTCCCGCAGTCGATGGCCCGGACGACGGGCAAGGAACTCCCGAAGACCCGGCTCGGATGGGCCCAGCTCGGCACCCTGCTGGCCCTCTGTGGCCCGTTCATCTACTACCGTCTCTCCCATACCGAACTCGGTCGAACGCTCACCGCTCTCTTCGAACCCGAGACGGAAGCGCGTCAGTAAGCGTCGTCGTACCGGCGTCCTGCGTTACTGTCGGTCTTGTACTGGAGTCACCGTGACGACCGAACCGTCCTCGTCTGCCGTCGAGATCTCGAATCGGAGTCCACCCGCGTCGCTCTCGCTGACGGTGATCCGCCAGCCGTGGGCTTCGACGACTTCGAAGACGATCGCGAACCCGCCGTCGGTCGCCTCGATCATGATCGTGACATCGCTTCCGACGCCCCCGACGGTGTCGGAACACGTGCTCGAAGAGGACGAGCAGGCGATCCTCGTCGGGCCTACTCGATTTCTAGGGGACCACTCCCGCCGTCTTCGGTCTCGGCGTTTTCGTCCCACTCGAGTTCGAACTCGACGCTCAGTTCGCCGGGACCGTCCGTCGGCCCCTCGCGTTCGGCTTTGACCTCGAACGTCGGACTCGCCGGTGGGTTCAGCGATATCGAGTCGGTGCCCGTTTTCAGCGTAATCGCGTCCCCGCTCTCGAGTCTGTCGGCGACCGTGCGGAGATACGACGCGATGTCGGCTCTGGGCTGGCTGCTTTCGGATTTGAACAGAACTTCTTCTGGCATACGATAGTCGATACGTCGTCCGAACCGATAAGTGCGTCTCTGCCTCGAGCGTCGTGTGACGCCCCCGTCTCGTGACGGCGCGGCTCTCGATGACCTGCTGGGGGACTCGAGAGAGTGAGTGAGCTTCACACCCAGCCGGGAGAGATCGGTCGTTGCTGTGTGATATCGGGACGTATCGGGCGACCGCCCCGTCTCGAGTTCGAATTTCGAAAAGCCGTTTCGAGATTCGTACTGTATCGTGGGGCTTATTACGATGTGCGAACTCCGATTGGACAAGACAAATGAGTACGGACACCGCCACAGACGGCGAGACGGGGGACGGACGCACGATCCTGTTGATCGGGAGCGGTCCGATCCAGATCGGCCAGGCCGCTGAATTCGACTACTCGGGTGCACAGGCCTGCCGAGCCCTCCAGGAGGAGGGGGCTCGCGTCGTGCTCGTCAACTCGAACCCCGCGACGATCATGACGGATCCGGAGATGGCCGACGAGGTCTACATCGAGCCGATCACGACCGACGCCATCGCCGAGATCATCCGCAAGGAGAATCCCGACGGCGTCATCGCCGGCCTGGGTGGGCAGACCGGGCTGAACGTCACCGCCGAACTCGCCGAGGAGGGCGTCCTCGAGGAGTACGACGTCGACATCATGGGCACGCCCCTGGATACGATCTACGCGACCGAGGACCGCGACCTCTTCCGCCAGCGCATGGAGAAGATCGGGCAGCCGGTCCCCGCGTCGACCACCATCTCGCTCGAGGACGGCGAGTCGGTCGCCGACATGACCGAGGAGGGCCTGAAAGAACGTGTACAGGCCGCCGTCGACGAGGTCGGCGGACTGCCGGTCATCGCCCGCACGACCTATACCCTCGGGGGTAGCGGCTCCGGCGTCGTCCACGAGATGGACGAACTCCTCCGCCGCGTCCGCAAGGGACTGCGCCTCTCTCGCAACAGCGAGGTGCTCATCACCGAGTCCATCGCCGGCTGGGTCGAGTACGAGTACGAAGTGATGCGCGACGCCGACGACTCGTGTATCATCATCTGTAACATGGAGAACATCGACCCGATGGGGATCCACACGGGCGAGTCGACGGTCGTCACGCCCTCCCAGATCGTCCCCGACGAGGGCCACCAGGAGATGCGCACCGCCGCGCTCGACGTCATCCGCGAACTCGGCATTCAGGGCGGCTGCAACATCCAGTTCGCGTGGCGCGACGACGGCACGCCCGGCGGCGAGTACCGCGTCGTCGAGGTCAACCCGCGCGTCTCCCGCTCCTCCGCGCTGGCCTCCAAGGCAACCGGGTATCCGATCGCCCGCGTGACCGCGAAGGTCGCGCTCGGCAAGCGCCTCCACGAGATCACGAACGAAATCACGGGCGAGACCACTGCCGCCTTCGAGCCCGCGATCGACTACGTCGTCACGAAGGTGCCCCGGTGGCCCAAGGACAAGTTCGACGACGTCGACTTCGAGCTGACGACGGCGATGAAGTCGACCGGCGAGGCGATGGCCATCGGCCGCACCTTCGAGGAGTCGCTGCTCAAGGCCCTTCGCTCGAGCGAGTACGAACCCGACGTCGACTGGGCCGAGGTTAGCGACGAGGAACTCGAGGAGCACTACCTCGCGCGTCCGTCGCCGGATCGCCCCTACGCGATGTTCGAGGCCTTCGAACGCGGCTACACCGTCGACGAGGTCCAGGAGCTGACGGGCATCTTCGAGTGGTACACCGAGCGCTTCAAGCGCATCGCCGACTCGACGCTCGCCGCACAGGAGGGCGACTTCACCGAGGCCGCGATCGCCGGACACACCAACGCGACGATCGCCGCGAGCGCCGGCGCGGACGTCGACACCGTCGAAACCGAGGTCCCGGGTCGCACCTACAAGCAGGTCGACACCTGTGCGGGCGAGTTCGAGGCCGAGACGCCGTACTACTACTCCGCGCGCAAGTCGGAGTTCGAGTCCGGTCCGCTGCTCGGCGACGCGGCCGCGGGCGAACTCGAGGTCGACCGCGACATCGAGAGCGTGATCGTCGTCGGCGGCGGCCCGATCCGAATCGGACAGGGCGTCGAGTTCGACTACTGTTCGGTCCACGCGGTCCGTGCGCTGCGCGAACTCGGCATCGACGCCTACGTCGTGAACAACAATCCCGAAACGGTGTCGACCGACTACGACACCTCCGACGGGCTCTTCTTCGAGCCGATCACGGCGGAGGAAGTCGCCGACGTCGCCGAGGCGACCGGTGCCGACGGCGTGATGGTCCAGTTCGGCGGCCAGACCTCCGTCAACATCGGCGAACCCCTCGAGGACGAACTCAAGCGCCGCGGCCTGGACTGTGAGGTCATGGGCACCTCCGTCGAGGCGATGGACTTAGCGGAGGACCGCGACCGGTTCAACGCCCTGATGGACGAACTCGAGATCTCCCAGCCCGACGGCGGGACGGCCTTCTCCGAGGAGGAGGCCCTCGAGCTCGCCCACGACATCGGCTACCCCGTCCTCGTCCGCCCCTCCTACGTGCTGGGCGGTCGCGCGATGCAGGTCGTCTACGACGACGCGGAACTCGAGACCTACATCGAGGAGGCCGTCCGCGTCGCCCCCGACAAGCCGATCCTCGTCGACGACTTCCTCGAGGACGCGATCGAGCTCGACGTGGACGCGGTCTCCGACGGCCGCAGCGTCATCATCGGCGGCGTCATGGAACACGTCGAGAGCGCGGGCGTCCACTCGGGCGACTCCGCGTGTATGATCCCGCCGCGTTCACTGGACGAAGCGACTTTAGAGCGCGTCCGCGAGGTCACCGAGGACATCGCCGAGGCGCTGAAGACCAAGGGCCTGCTGAACGTGCAGCTCGCAGTCAGGGACGGCGAGGTCTACGTGCTCGAGGCCAACCCGCGCTCCTCGCGTACCGTCCCCTTCGTCTCCAAGGCGACCGGCGTCCCGATCGCCAAGCTGGCAGCGCAGGTCATGGCCGGCGAGACGCTGGCCAGTCTCGAGGCCGACGAGCAGATCCCCGACCACACCTCGATCAAGGAGGTCGTCCTCCCCTTCGACCGCCTGCCGGGCTCGGACCCGCGTCTCGGTCCGGAGATGAAGTCCACGGGCGAGGTCATGGGCACGGCGAGCGACTTCGGCACGGCCTACTGGAAGGCCCAGCAGGCCGCCGACAACGCCGTCAGCGAGGGAACCGCCGTCGTCGACCTCGACGTCGACGGCTTCGAAAATCACTTCGAGGTGGCTGACTTCGACGACGTGCCACAGGCGATCCGCGAGAACGAGGTCGACTTCGTCGTCAGCCGCGACCGCGACACCCTCGAGATGGCCGTCGAGGAGGAGATCCCCTACCTGTCGACGGCTGCCAGCGCCGAGGCCTACGTCGAAGCGCTCGATAGCTTCGACGGGGACCTCGAGGTCGAATCGGTATCCAGCCGCCCGAAGCACGCCGCCGAGTGGGGCACGTCCGAGTAATCCGCCGGCCGTTACTCCGTTGAGCGCGTAGCTGGTGTTGCGCTTGAAGCCCCCTCGCCTATCGCCGTTTTCGTGTCGCCGAGACGACGGCGAATCTGCAGACCGAACGTCGTCCCCGGGCTCCGATTTCCTTATACTTCGGTAGTCCCGATAGCCGTCTATGAGCACGGACGTCGACCTCACCGAGCGCGAGCGGGCGGTTATCAACGCCTTTCAGGGCGGCTTCCCCGTCGTACCGCGACCGTTCGAAGACGCCGCCGCCGCAATGTGCGACCGCGGGGTCGACATCGACGCGACGGAACTACTCGAGACGATCCGAGACCTCGACGAACGGGGCACGCTATCGCGGTTCGGGCCGCTCGTCAACGCCCAGGAGATCGGCGGCGCAGCGACGCTCGTCGCCATGCACGCCCCCGAGGAGCGGTTCGACGAGATCGTCGACCTGGTCAACGACCACCGCGAGGTCGCGCACAACTACGAGCGAGCGCATCCCCACCTGAACGTCTGGTTCGTCGTGAGCGTCGCCGACGAGGATCGCGTCGAGGACGTCCTCGCCGAGATCGAGGACGAAACGGGCCAGGAGACGTACAACCTCCCGAAACGACGGGAGTTCCGCGTCGAAGCCAAGTTCTACGTCGACGGCCCCCTCGACGGCGACGGTGACGTCGCGGCCGCCGGGATCGACTGTACCGATCTCGGCCCCGACGTGACACCGACCGACGAACCCACGCTGTCGCCGGCCGAACGCGATCTCGTCCTCGAGGTACAGGACGGGGTGCCACTCACCGAGACGCCCTACGCGGACGTGGCCGATTCGATCGGAGCCGACGTCGAGTGGGTACTCGAGACCGTCAAACGGTTCGAACGCGAGGGGAAGATCCGACGGATCGGTGTCGTTCCGAACCACTACGCGCTGGGCTACACGGAAAACGGGATGACGGTCTGGAACGTGCCCGACGACGTCGTTCCCGAGGTCGGTCCCGAAGTCGCCTCGCTGCCGTTCGTGACACACTGTTACCGGCGGCCGCGCCACGAGAGCGTCTGGCCGTACAACTTCTTTGCGATGACCCACGGCCGCAGCGAGGCGGAAAGTCGACGGCGCATCGAGCAGGTCCGTGAAACCATGAGCGAGTACTGGGACGTGACCGACGACGACTGGGACACCCTGTTTTCGACGCAAATATTGAAGAAAACCGGGATTCGGATGGAAGAGCGTGCCGACGCGAACACCAGAGAGCGATAACGCCGGCCGAACGGCACAGATTCCCCACATGATTCCACTCTTGCACGATTTCACGAACGCGACCGTGCTCGTCGTCGGCGGCGGACCGGTCGGTGCCCGGAAAGCGCGACGGTTCGCCCGCGAAGCGCGGGTGCTCGTCGTCAGTCCGGCGTTCGCCGATCGCGACTTCGGCGATGCCGAGCTGATCCGGGCCGCCCCCGACGCCGACGACGTTCCGGCGTGGCTCGAGCGAACCGCACCTGCGTTGGTCGTCGCCGCGACGGACGACGCGGCGATCAACGAGGCCGTCGTCGACGCGGCCCACGATCGGGGGATCCTCGTCAACCGGGCGGATCGCTCGGGGGCGCGCGAACCCGGCAGCGTCGTCGTTCCCGCGACCGTCCGCGAGGAGCCGGTGACCGTCGCGATCGCGACCGGCGGCCGGGCACCCGCACTGAGCAAGCACCTCCGCCAGGAACTCGAGGAGACGCTCGAGGGAGCCGGCGAGATGGCGCGGGTCTGTAGCGGGGTCCGCGAGCAACTCAAGGCACGGGACGTGCCAGCGGACCGGCGACGAGAGATCGTGACGGATGTCGTCAATTCTCCGGATGTTTGGACAGCTTTACGTACGGGTACTTCCAACTGTCCGCAAGTGATCGAGGACGTGCTCGGCGAAGAACTGGCAACTGGGGGTGATCGGCCGTGATGTCGACAGGGGTCGTGACTGCCGGACGGGTGACCCACAAGAGCGGCGGCGTCGACGAGCTAGCCGCCGCAAGCCCGGAGAGTCAGGGAGCCGCCGTCCGGGAACTCCTGACCGTTCCCGATATCGACGAAGCGTACGTCCTCTCGACGTGCAACCGGGTAGAGGCATACGTCGTCGGTGCCGACCACGCCGTCGGCCGGGCCGCGCTCGCGGAGTTTTTCGCCGCGGTCGACGACGATGCCGTCGTGACGACCGCCCACGACGAGAGTCTCCGGCACCTGCTCCGAGTCGCTGCCGGCCTCGAGTCGGTGATCCTCGGCGAAGACCAGATCATCGGCCAGGTACGAACCGCCTACGAGGACGCTCGCGACGCCGGAGGCATCGGCTCGATGCTCGAGGCCGCCGTCACGAAGGCGATCCACGTCGGCGAGCGTGCCCGCACCGAAACCGCGATCAACGAAGGTGTCGTCTCGCTTGGTTCGGCCGCGACGCGACGCGCCGCCGAGGAACTCGACCTCGAGGGGGCGACCGCGCTGGTCGTCGGGGCCGGCGAGATGGGGCAACTCGCGGCCCGGAGCCTCGGGGCCGCCGGCGTCGACGAACTCGTCGTCGCCAATCGAACCGTCGCCCACGCCGAACACCTCGTCGACGACATCGAGGACGAGACCGACGCCGCGGCCGTCCCGCTCGAGGCGCTCGAGACCGCCACGAGCCGTGCCGATATCATCGTCGCGGCGACCGGCAGCGAGGAGCCAGTGCTCGGGACACACCACCTCGACGGCGATACCGGGACCGACGAAACCGACCCCGAACAGGTCGTCGTCGATCTCGGCCAGCCACGAGACGTCGAACCGGCGGCCGACGCCCTCCCCACGGTACGGGTGTTCGATCTAGACGATCTCGAGTCGATCACCGCGGAGACCCGCGAACAGCGGGCCGACGCCGCCCGCGAGGTCGAGTCGATGATCGACGCCGAGTTCGACCTGCTCTGTGACCAGTACAAACGCGCTCGCGCCGACGAAGCGATCGCGGCGATGTACGAATCCGCCGAGCGGATCAAGGACCGCGAGGTCGAGACAGCGCTCTCACACCTCGAGGGCGAAGTGACCGACGACCAGCGCGAGGTCGTCGAAGCGATGGCCGACGCGCTGGTCAACCAGTTGCTCGCACCGCCGACCAAGAGCCTCCGCGAGGCGGCGGCCGAAGACGACTGGAGTACGATCCATACCGCGTTGCAACTGTTCAATCCGGAGTTCGATTCGGACGACGGCCCGCTCGCACCACCGTCGGTCGTCACCGCAAGTGCTGACACGGGAATCGGCGCGACGGACGACGACTAACGAGGGGTCACCCCCGAATGGATTTTCGTTTCGGTTCCGCTCGAGCGTCCAGCGGCGCAGACGGTCTGCTGTCACTGAGTGCCGGTACATCCGCGACCCGCTGTGGGGTGGGCCCGAGCTGACCGACAGGAGTCCGTTTCAGTACCGAGCGCTGCCGGCGTGTTGTGTCCCGGAATCGATCCGACGGCACCCCCAGAACCCCCTCCCCTCTCACTCGGCCGTCTCGAGGTCGCGTTATCGGGTCGGTGCGCCGTACTCCACGTGGACCGTCGGGACGCTCGCGGAGTCGGCCGCTTCGGTGCCGTTCCAGTCGACGAGGCGGACGTTCGCCATCTCCCCGGAAAAACGGAATCGTCGGACGCCGACGTCGATCGCACCCTCGGCGACGCTCCCGGCGACGACCGGACCCTCGGCGACGCTCCCGGCGACGACCGGACCCTCGGCCGCGGGGTCGTCCGCGAGGGACTCGAGGTCGCCGTCGACGGCGACCTCGTAGTTCGAGGGAACCCCGCGTCCGACGATCGTCACGAGGTTCGGGAGTTGACGTTCGTTTGCAGCCGCATCGGTTCGGTTCTGCACCGATGTATCGCGTGTCATGCTTGGATAAGCCCAGCATCCCAGCATAAGCTTTCCTGTCGAAAAAACGGTAAGAAAGCGTGAATGCAGACGCGGGTCACGAAAACAGGCCAGTCGGCGATCGTAAACGGCCCCAGACCGCCGACCGGCGAGCGAGAGACCAGGGGGTCGGACCAATCGCCCACTCGCAAGTCTATTTTTCAATCGGTTCCCGATTCAATCATTGTATATTTTCATCACAGTACTCGGAATCAGAAAATTTTTAATACACATCGTAGTTAATTTCTGCGTAGATGACTGATAGGCCACCTCGGCTCACAGCCCGACGGACGCTCTTGCAAGCATCGGCCACGTTGCTGGCAGGCAGTGCACTCGCATCTTCCACTGCACTGGCCGATCATTACGACTCGAAAATCCATCACGAACCGGAACTCGACGATGACGACCTCCAGACGTTGTTCGTTCGAGATTACGATGTCCTCGAGGATGGGGTGAAAGTCGACCTCGGCGAGTACGAGGGATACGTCCGCCTGTTCGCCGACGATATGGCGCGGGTCTCGATCGTCGAACCCGGCGAGGAGGAGTACGAGTCCCGCGGTATTGCAGCGGGGAGAGCGGAATGGGAGACGCCGAGTTTCAGTGTCGACGAGACCGAAGACCGGATCGCTCTCGAGACGGAGACGATCACCGTCGAGATCAACAACGGACTCTTCGGCGTCGCGTTCCGCGACGAAGACGGAACCGTCATCAACGAAGACTATCTGGATAAGGGATCACCGGGCTACGAGGACGGCAAACCGTACGCCTACAAGAAAACCGACGAGGACGAGGCCTTCTACGGGTTCGGCGAACAGCCCGGCAACGAACTCAACAAACGGGGCGAGAAACTCGAGCACTGGAACACGGACCAGTACGCCTACGGTGCGGACAACGACTACGTCTACACGTCGATTCCGTTCTTCGTCGGCGTGAAAGACGTCGGCGCCTACGGGATCTTCTTCGACGACCCGTATCACTCCGTATTCGAGATGGCGACCGAATCGGACGACTACTACTACTTCCTCGCCGACGGCGGTCAGTTGACCTACTATTTCGCGTACGGCCCCGAAATCGAGGGGGTCCTCGAGCGGTACACGGAACTGACCGGGACGATGGAACTGCCGCCGAAGTGGGGGCTCGGCCTCCACCAGAGCAAGTGGGAGTACACCCCAGACGAGATCGTCGAGACCGCCGAAACCTACCGCGAGAAGGGGATTCCCCTGGATGCGATGCACTTCGACATCGACTACATGAACGAGTATCGCGTCTTCACCTGGGACGACGACTACCTCGATGCGCTCCAGCGGGTCGAGTCGGTCCCGGGGATCAGAACGGTCGCCGTCAACGACCCCGGCGTCGCCGCGGCGGAATCGTACGATCCCACGCCCGATGATTCGGCTCCGGACGAGAGCCAGTACGACGGTGACTCCGGCGGCGATACGTCCGACGGCGACGACTCCGACGACGATTCAGCCGGTGACACGCCCTACGCGGAGACGCCCGACACCGGCACCCAAGAGGACGGCGTCTCCCTCGCGACGACCGATATCCCGAACGACCACACTCGGTACGATGTCTACATCGAGGGGACGGAAAACGACTACTGGGTGAAAAACGCCGACGGCGAGACCTTCGTCGGGAGGGTCTGGCCGGACGAGACGGTCTGGCCTGATTTCTCACGGCCGGAGGTCCGCTCGTGGTGGGCCCGACAACACGACGCGCTGTTCGACGCCGGCATCGACGGGATCAAAAACGACATGGCCGAACCGGCGGTGTTCCAGGAGAACGAGAAGTACGACTGGACGATGCCGGTCGACAACGTCCACGGGACGGGCGACGACACGATGCTCCACGAGGAGTATCACAACATGTACGGCTTCGACATGGCCAGAGCGGCCCACGAATCCTACGACGTCTACAAGCCCGACGAGCGGCCGTTCCTGTTGAACCGGAACCTCTACGCAGGGGGACAGCGCTACGCGGCGCTCTGGACCGGAGACAACGTAAGCTCGTGGAAACACCTGCGGAAGTCGATTCCGATGCACCTGAACCTGGGATTGTCCGGACTGGCGTTCGTCGGCCACGACATCGGCGGCTTCGTCGGCCGACCCGACCCGGAACTGTTCGCCCGCTGGATGGAACTCGGAGCGTTCGTCCCCTACTGCCGGAATCACGCGGACAGCCACACCAAGGTCGACGACGGGGAACCGCGGAACCAACACCCCTGGACGTTCGGTGACGAGGTCGAGGCGATTAGCAAGAAGTACCTTCGACTGCGCTACCGGCTGCTCCCGTACCTCTACAACGAGTTCCGGGACGCGACCGAGACCGGAAAGCCGGTCCAGCAGCCGCTGGTGGTCCACTTCCAGGACGACGAGCGAACCCACGATATCGCCGACCAGTTCATGTTCGGCGACGACATGATGGTCGCACCGGTGCTCGAGGAAGGCGCGACCTCCCGCGAGGCCTACCTGCCGGAGGGGGAGCAGTGGATCGACTACTGGACCGGCGAGGAGTACGATGGCGGGCAGACGCTCACAGTCGATGCCCCGCTCGAACACATCCCGGTCTTCGTTCGGAACGACACCATCATCCCGATGCGGGAGGTCCAGCAGTACACCGGCGAACAGCCGCTGACGACGCTCGTCCTCGATACGTACGTCGACGGGGAAGCGTCGTACTCCTTCTACGAGGACGACGGTGAGAGTCGATCCTACCGGGACGGTGCGTACAACGTGACTGACTTTACCGTCTCGGCCACATCCGGCGGTGTCGTCAGCTTCGAGCGCGAGGCGGTCGTCCGAAACTACGCGGACTCGCAGGTCTCGTCGTATCTATTGAAACTCGACCGGTCGGACGCACCGCGGAAGGTGCAAGCGGCCTCAAAAAAGTACGAGGCAGTCAGCGACGCCGAGACGGTCGAGGAGACGCCCGAGACGTTCACCTACAGCGAAGCGGCCGACGCCGTCCTCGTGCACGTTCCCGCCGACGAGGACGAGACGGTGAAGCTGTTCTTCAACGGAAATCGCGGTGACGGGGACCGCGGTGACAGAGATCGCGGTGACAGAAACCACGGTAACAGAAATCGCGGTGGCAGAGATCGCGGTGACAGAAACCACGGTAACAGAAATCGCGGTGGCAGAGATCGCGGTGACAGAAACCACG
Source organism: Natrinema ejinorense (assembly GCF_002494345.1). Taxonomy (GTDB): domain Archaea; phylum Halobacteriota; class Halobacteria; order Halobacteriales; family Natrialbaceae; genus Natrinema; species Natrinema longum. The sequence continues at coordinate 3,806,664 of NZ_NXNI01000001.1, read as the reverse complement.
GTAACGGAACCAGAGGGAACGGAAACCACGGTACTGGTAGCCGTGCCGGTAACAACCGACGGTAAGCGAGACAGAATCGTGCGAGCCGTGCTGTCGAGATCGGTAGGAATTCGTCGCACGCGGTCAGAACGGCAGCGGGTTCCGAATCGTCGTTTGCCGGCGGACGATCAGGACAGTTCGTCGAACGAGCGGACGCGATAGTCGCCGAGTACGCACTGCCCTCGTCGCTCGTGGCCGACCCGTTCGACGTGAATCGCGTCGAGGCCGGCGTTCCAGGCCGCACCGACGTCGTTTGCACCGTCGCCCGCGAGCACACCCTGGTGGCCGTTGTGAGCGACGCCGAGCTCGGACATGACCGACTGGACTGGCGTCGGATCGGGTTTCCACCCGGTCTCCTCGGTACAGCAGAGTTGCGCGTCGAACCAGTCGCGGATTCCCACGGTGTCGAGGACGGGCTCGGCGAGGAACTCCTGACAGTGGGTGACCAGTCCGACCGGTACCTCGAGGTCGGCGACGAACGCGGCATCCTCGTGGAGGTACGTCTGCTCGGCTCGCACCAGCGGGTCCTCCTCCTCGTGGAACGCCTCCCAGAACGCGGTCGGATCGACGCCCCATTCTCGAAGCTGGTGATCTCGAGACCCGGTCAGGCCGTTCCAGATGATGTCGGCCTCTCGATCGGTGAACTCCCGGCCGAGTCGGTCGCCGACCCGATCGAACACCTCGCGAGTGTAGGACCACTCGACGTCGACGAGGGTGCCGTCGAGATCGAGGAGCCAGAAGTCGTAGTCGCGCTCGAGATCCATCGGACGCCGATATATGTGTTTCTCGACTAAATGCTTATCGACCGATTCGGCCGGGACGGCGGGAGGCCACGGTCGTCGCGTTCAGTCCACCCGCAACTGCGCCCGGTCGGCGTACTCCGCGACGATCGGGTCGTCGTCCGGCCGGTACTCGTCCGTCCACGCGGCGTCCGGATCGATCGACCCCTCGAGCAGCGCCGTCTCCGCTAACGTCTCGCCGAGTCGCCGCCAGCGGGCCCGCTCCTGTGTGCCCCAGCCGTGTTCCCCCACATGCGGCGTGAACTGCAACCGGTGGGCCGCGGTTTCGAATTTCAGTTGCTCGATCGCCCGCCTCCGCTCGAGGGTGGCGTTGCGGTCGACGAGTGCGTCGACGGCACGCTCGGGATCGCGGGTCGCGACGGCCCAGCCGCGGGCGGTCGCCCGGAGGAACGAGCGGACGGTCTCGGGCTGCTCGTCGGCGAACGCGGGGCCGGTGACGAGCGTCATGCCGTAGATGTCCAGGAACTCACCGATCGGCAGTTCGTCGGGCGTCCGGCCGTGTTCCCGCCCGAGTTCGATCCCGTTCGTGACGACCCCGACCGCCGCGTCGACCGTCCCGTCGAGGACCTTGTGCTGGACGCGGTGGTGCGTGTGCGGATCGACTGACAGGAGTTCGACCTCGTCGCGGACTCCCGCGTTCTCGAGCAACTGCGCGGCGAGGATCCGCGTCTTCGTCGCGGAGGGGGCGACGGTCCGGCCCGCGAGTTGCTCGGGCTCGGTGAGGGGCTCCCCGAACACGTCTCGCAGGGTGTAGACCGCCGCCGGCGTCTTCTGTGTCACCGCCGCGACGGCGAGGGGCTCGACGCCCTCGCTTTGTTTCGCCAGCACGGCGCTCGCGCCGGCGAGCGCGATATCGGCCCCGCCGCGGGCGGCGCGTTCGACCGCGTACGGCGAGCCGTGGCCCTCGAGGAACTCGACCTCGAGGCCTTCCTCGCGGTAGAACCCCGCCTCGCGGGCCAGGAAGTACGGCGACTGGAACCCGTTTGGCTCCCAGTTGAGCTGAAAGGAGAGGGGTTCCATCACGGACGGCCCTCCGCCTCGAGGTCGGTCCGGAACAGCCCCTCGGGAAGCTCGTCGACACCGAGCGCGTCCGGGCCGACGACCGCCCGGAGTTCGTCGAACAGTCGCTCCATCCCCTCGACGGTCGAGTCGTCCCAGTCGGGGACGACCATCTCGCGCCACCGATCGCGAACGGCGCGGACGACCGCGGGGTCGTCTTCGTACATGAGTTCCTCGCCGATCGTTTCCCAGAGCGCATCGTCGCGCTGGAGGCGGTCGACGGCGTCCCGAAACGCGCCCCGGAACCCGCGAATCCCATCGGGGTGGTCGGCCAGATACGCCTCGCTCGTCAGGAACGTCGAGACGGGGATCGGCCCCTCGCCGTCGCTCGCCGCGAGGCGGTCGACGAGCCGCGACATCGGCATTACCTCACGGTAGGGTCCGGTCTCGACGATCGCCGGAACGAGCTGCCAGAACTGGCAGATCCCCTCGACCTCGCCGTCCTCGAGCAGCCGCGTGAGCTCGACCTTCGAGCCGGCTTCGACCGCCGTCGCCGTCTCGTCGGGATCGAAGCCGTGGAATTTCCGGCAGGCCGCCCGGACGAGGATCCAGTTCTTGTCGAGGCGTCTGACGACGCCGATCCGGTGGCCCGACAGGTCCGCGAGCCCCGCGACCGGCGACTCGGCCGGCGTGACCAGACCGCCGACCGTCTGACCGTAGGGGTGGACGGCGACGATCGGCGCACCCCCCGCACGCTCCCGGGCCGCCGAGATGTAGTCGATGTCGATCAGGTCGGCGTCGCCCGTCTGGAGTTTCGCCTCGACGGTTTCGCGGCCCTCGTCGAGTTCGTCCGAGACGAGTTGCAGGTCGAGGTGAAACCCGTGGTCGTGGTCGAACCCGAACCGCTTGATCGTATAGAGCATGTACCGCGGACTGCCGTTGTGCTCGAACCGTGCGCGCACCACGGGCTGGTCGCCGGGTTCGCCCTGGAATTCGTCGATCGCGGCCTGCTGTGAACTGATGTCGATGTCGGTCATGGGTTGGTGGTCGGTGGTTCGATGTGGGTCACAGCGGTGCGACGATGTCGTCGACCGCGGCGTTCTCGTCGAGCAGTCCGCGCTCTTGCATCCACTCGAGGTGGTCGTCGAGCGCCGCGCGATCGACCGGCTCGGGGACCTCGTATCGCGGAACGACGATCCCCTCGCGGACGGCGTCCATGTCGACGTCGTCGAACAGATCCGGTGCGACCGCCGCATCGGCCTCGAGCATCGCCAGATACGTCTCCCGGAACGCGTCGGGATCGGCGTTGATATCGTCGACCGCACGGCCGTAGGCCCGCAGGAACGCCTCGAGTAGCTCGCGGTCGACGTCGTCGCCGCCGACGATCCCCATGTGGTTGTCGTACTCGAGGAGCCGCCGGTAACCGAGATGGTCGGCGAGGGTGCTGTGGGGGTCGATGAGCGTCACGGCGTCGACGCGACCCTCGTGGAGTGCCGCCAGTCGATCGGTCGGCATCCCACAGCCGACGAGATCGATCTCGTCGGCGGGGACGTGTTCCTCGAGGGCCTTCCGGGCGGTGTACTCCTGTCCGGTTCGTCGGTTGACCCCGACCGGAACGCCGGCGAGGTCGGCCGGCGTCTCGACGTCGGAATCGGGACGCGTGAAGACCGTGTACGGGAGGGTCGCGAAGGTACCCGTCGCGACGATGCGTCCGTCGCCCATCGTCCACGTCCGACGGATGCTCTCCCACTTGCAGACGGGATAGAGGTCGACGTCGTACTCCCCGGTCAGCGTCTCCCCCGCCGGAACGTACTTGACCTCGACGTCGCGCCTGTCTCGCTCGACCAGGTCGACGTCGAGCCCCGCCTCGCGGAAATAGCCCCGGTCGGCCGCCACCGTCTGTGGCAGCAGAAACGAGAACGGGAGGTGGAACAGTCGGACCGGCTCGCTTGCTAACATGGAACACCCCACACCGAAGAGTGGCTTAAAACGTTTCCATGGTACGTTTATCAGTGCAGCCGTGGGGAGTGGGGACTACCATGAGACAAGTATCGGCAACCCAGGCTGAGTTCGAGGCGGTCGCCGACGGGGTCTCCCTCGCGGAGCTGCCGACGGGAGCGCGGGCGAGCATGGTCTGCTGGCGGATCGAACCGGGGGCGACGCTGCCGGTGCACAGCCACGACAACGAGCAGATCGGCTTCGTCCTCGAGGGAGAACTCACTGCGATCGTCGAGGGCGAAGAGTACACCCTTACGGCCGGCGACGCCTACGCGTTCCGGCCCAACGAGCGCCACGGTGCGGAAAACCGGAGCCGCGAAGCCGCGACCGGCATCGGAGTCCACGCACCCCCTCGAGGGGAACCGGAGTGGCGACGAATCCCAGCGAGCGACGATCGGTCCTGACGGGGTCGAGCACGTCGACGACGGTCACAGAGCCAGTACTCACGGACGACGACCGGCACGGCTCGAGGCGACTCACACTGCTGGAACGGATACGCTCTTGTAGCCCCCCGTGGTATCGGCCCGCATGGACGCCGTCGATCATCTCAACGTCGACGTCGACAGGCTCGAGCCCTGCTATGACTTCTACCGCGAGACCCTCGACCTCGAATTGCTCAGGCCGCCCGCGGATTTCCGGGGCGAGCACGCGATGTTGCGGGCCGGCGAGACGGTCGTGACGCTAGCCCAGACGGGCCGAGCCGAGAACTGGGACGAGGGCGGGATCGACCATCCACTCGACAAAGCCCACCTCGCGTTCGAAACCGACCGTGACAGCTACGAGTCGCTGATCGACGACCTCGACGGACAGTTCCCGAAACAGGGGCCCTACGACTGGGGAGCGTTCGAAGGGTTCTATTTCCTCGACCCCGACGGCAACCTCCTCGAGGTCGTTACCTACGAGCCGCCTGCAGACGAGCGAACGCGACCGTTGTTGACCCACGACGACGTCGAGTGAGTTCACCGACGGTGTCGCGGCGGGAGACTCGAGTGTCGCAGAAGAGACGGTGGTTCGACAGCGGGCTCGTTCCTTTCAGCGACGGTCCAGAACCGTTCGCGAACCGGTTCCACTCGAATGCCGTGACTCATTGCCCTTCCAGCGGCGTGGTCTGCCCGGTTCCTGGCTCGTTCGGTGCCGTGTCGAGGAGCGTTCGTTCGACCGCAGTGAGCCACTGGTCGACGGTATACGTCCGTCCGTCGTCGGGATGTGACTCGTCCGTACACGGCACGACCCCCCGGAGCCTCTCCGCGTCGGTATCCGCCTCGTAGAACGCCAGTGCCACCAGCGGAACGCGCGTCCGATCGCGCGGTTCGTCATCGAGACCAAGCGGTGAGGGCGGCGTTATCCGACGACGGAACGCCGGCTCGAGCGAGTAGCCGTGCTGGGCGGCCCACCGTTCGAAGGCGTCGACGAGTTCGTCCCGCGTGCCCCGAGATTCGTCCGCAACCGAGCCGTTCATTGGCCACTGATCGACCCGTACGTCTGCGACGACCCCCCGTTCGCTGAGCGTCCGAAGCCGTTCGACGAGGGTCGTGATTCGGGAGGCAACGGCCGTCGAGAGGGGAGACCGGACGTAGCAGTCCACCCGGATTTCCCGCTGCAGGGCCGTCTCGACGACCGAGAGAGCCGTCGGATCACCGGACGACATAGCCAGCCTCCGTTCGCCGGACGAGTTCGTTCGCAGTGAGCGATTCGAGAACGGCAAAGAGCGTGAGCTTCGAGAGTCCCAACAGCCCCTGGAGGTCAGTCGCTTTCGGCTCGTCGGCGACAAGGAGGGACATGTATACGAGTTTAGTCTGCGGTGACGCGATCTCGTCCGGGATCACAAATTGCGGGTTGCTCAAAGACATCATAGAAGGCGGCCACAAGCGAATACATAAAGGTGGGGCAGTTGCATGATACCAATCGACAGTATTACACATCTAATGAATATAATCTCCTTATACTACTGTGACGGGACGGTCCGCTCGAGACGGCAGTTCCTGGTCCAGTCCCGAAGAGGGGAACGACCCCGATCCGTGACCCGGCGCGGAGACGTGATCCGTCAGGGCGACCTCGAGCGGAGGACAGCGGACCACGATCGGACGGGTCAGCGATCAGGGTGAGCGGACGTGGACGCTCGAGCCCAGATACTTCGAGAGCACCGCCGAGACGGTGTCGGCGTTGAACGGCTCGAGGTCGGCGGCGATTTCCCGTTTCAGCGCGTCGACGTACTCCTCGTCGGCCTGGAGTTCGCGGAAGTCGACGTCCTCGATACGCCGTGCTGGAACGCCGAGCCACTCCGCGGCGAGTCGGCGGGCGTACGGTTGGTCGGCCACCTCGCCACGCCAGAGCGTATTCCGGAAGAAGAGCCACCCTTCCGTGCCCGGCTCCGGTGCCTCGCGAAAGAGCGTGACCGTCGTCTCGGCGCTGCTCGGCTCGAGGGAGACCTCCTCCCGGGCGGGCTCGAGGCGGAGCCGAACGCGGAAGACGTAACGGGCGTCCATCGGGTGCTCGTCTGGCCGGGCGGGCTCAGTGGTCGCGCTCGGACTCGATCAGCTCCGCCATCTCGATATCGCTCTCGGTAATCCCGCCTTCCTCGTGGGATGTCAGCCGAATCTCGACGCCGGCATACCGGATGACGATCTCGGGGTGGTGGAACTGGGCTTCGGCGATCTCACCGACCATCTGAGCGAAGTTGACGCCGCGAAGGTAGTCGTCGAACTCGTAGACCCGGACGATCTCGTCGTCCCCCCGTTCCCACTCGTCGGGGAGCCGGTCCTCGATTTCCTCGTCGGAAAGTAGCGCAGCCATGTTCGGCCGAACGCAAGCCAATCAAATAACGATTGTGCCACGTTTCCACCCGTTGTGTGGGTGATTACTGGCCGATGCGTCCGTCAGTCCGCTCCGTGTCCTCTCCCGTGGGCTGTAGCTCGGCGTCGACCAGCGTCTCGTAGGCCCGGCGGAACCGCTCGGAGAGCGCCTGGTGAGAGATCCCCAGCTCCTCGGCCAGTTCCTCCATCGAAATCCCGCGTGGGATCTCGAAGTAGCCGTACTCCAGCGCCGCTTCGAGGGCTTCCTGCTGTTCGGGCGTCAGGCGCGTCTCGTGGCCCTCGACGTCGGTCACGTCCGTCACGCGTCGGAGGTCGGCGTTGATCCCGCGATCGACCAGCCGATCGTAGGCGTCACAGAGCCGGTCGCGGTCGCGGTACCGAACCGTCATCTGCCACCAGCCGTCGCTCGCCCGTGCCTCGAGCAGCGAGCCGCCGTCCGCGAGCAGGTCGTCCCAGAGTCGGTTCGTTCCGGCACCCTCCGCGAAGGTCACGTCGTAGAGCAGCCGCGATCCCGTTTCGACGAGGAGTTCGGCCTCCTCGACCGAGGGATCGGCCTCGAACGCCGTCCCGGCCGTCTCGGGATCGACACCGGAAACCCACAGCGAGGGGCGCGTCTTCGACACCGAGGACTCGAGTTCGAACGTGGCCGCGGGTGCGCGTTCGAACGCCGTCGCCAGGGCGGTCTCGGCCGCCGGCAGCCGGAGGTCGGCTATCGTCGACATCGGGCTTCGTACACCGGCGGTGCGTAAAAACCGCTGTTACACCGGGACTGACTGTCGGATTCGCTGATACCGCCTGCGGGCTGCTCGAGGATCCGTGCTCGGGGCCGCGGTGTCCTCGAACGCCGGAACTGGCCGGCCACAGTGTCAAGACGAACGGCGGCCGAGACGGCGTATGCCACCGCGTCTCGACCCCGAAACCGACTTCGCGGAGCTGACCGCTCGCGTCCGCACGCAGTCACAGCAAGCGCCGGGTTCGGACACCGAACGGGTGACGATCCGCTCGCTCGAGCGCGTCTCCTCGAATGCCCTCGCGACCCTGCTCGAGACCGCCGAAAGCGAACACCTCGAGCCGGGCGCGCTCGTCTTCGTCCTCTCGCGGGCCAACGCCGAACTGCTCTGCGAACGGGAGTTCGACATCGACGACGTCGACGAACTCGAGGACGTCCTCGGCCGGCGGATCCGAGTCGAAGCCGAGATGCCCGACGACACGATCCTCCTGTTGCATCCCGACGCCGTCGACGGGGAGGAACTGGTCGAGCCCGAGGCGATCGCCTGCGGAATACTCGGCACCGACGGCTGACGGACGCTCGTCCACTGCTGCCCCGCCACCCGTCCACTGCTGCCCCGACTACTAACCCCGACTCGAATGTGGCCCCAGTATGCGCTACCTGGAGATTGCGGTACAGGAGGGGAAGCGACGAGCCGTTCTCGACATCCTCGAGTCGGAAGGGATCGAGTACGTCGTCAGCGACGAAACCAGCGGGAGGGGGTACGCCGCGGTCGTCCGGTTTCCGGTCCCGACACAGGCGGTCGAACCGCTCCTCGATCGGCTAAAGCGGGCCGGGATCGGGGAGGAGGCCAGCGTCGTCGTCATCAACGCCGAGACGGTCATTTCCGAGGGGTTCGCGACGCTCCGAGAGCGATACAGTCGCGGCGGGCAGACGGAGTCGCGCACCTCGAGACAGGTGTTGCGCACGAAGGCCGACGAACTCACGCCCCCGTTCGCAATCTATACCGTCATGTTGCTGATCAGCGCCGTCGTGGCCACCGCCGGACTGCTGGCCGATTCCCCCGCGGTGGTGATCGGGGCGATGGTCATCGCGCCGCTTTTGGGACCCGCACTCGCCGCCAACATCGGCATCGTGACCGGCGACGACCGACTCAAACGGACCGGCTTCACCTACCAGATCGCCGGCGTGGCGATGGTCGTCGTCGCCTCGATCGTCCTCGCGATGCTCGCGCGGCTGGCCGGCCTCGAGCCCGCCGGGGTCGACATCGTCGCCGCCACCGAACTCGAGGAACGGGTCGCGCCGAACCTGTTCTCGCTCGCGGTCGCGCTGGGGGCGGGGATCGCCGGTATCCTGAGTCTCACGCGGGGCTTTTCGGAGGCCATCGTCGGCGTGATGATCGCCGCGGCACTGATTCCGCCCTCAGCCGCGGTCGGCATCACGGTCGCGTGGGGGATGTCCGGTGCGGCGATCGGTGCCGGCGTCCTCGTGATCGTCAACCTCCTGTCGATCAACCTCGCCGCGCTGGCGACGCTGTGGATCGCCGGCTACCGCCCGCAGGGGCTGTTCGAGGTGTCGCCGACCCGGACGCCGACGTACACGTACGCGGCAATCTTCGGGATCGGTCTGCTGGTGCTTACCGCGCCGCTGGCCGGCGTGACCCTGCTTGACTTCCACACCACCGAACTCCGGTCGGCCGCCGAAGACGAGGTCGAGACGGTACTCGCGGAGCCACAGTACGACGGCCTCGAGAGCGACGAGGTCGCGGTCGAACTCGACGGCGACTACCCGATCCAGTCGGTCGACCGGGTCGTCGTAACGGTCTCCGGACGGAATCCCGGTACGGAGCCGGGGCTGGCCGACCGCCTCTACGCGGAGATCAGACCCCACAGCAGCGAATCGCTGGTCGTCGAAGTCCAGTACGTCGTCGCCGAAGAGAGCGGCGGCGACGCCGAACGGGAGGAGACGAGTCGGTCCACGAGTACAGTGCTGGGAAAGAGTTATACTGTTAGATGAGTGACTATTTCGTATGGTTTACGCTCGAAAACGGGATCGGTACGTCTCTCGGTCGACATGGTTCGCGCTGAGTCAGTCGACGCTACAGTTGGTGACGACCATCACGCTCCTCTCGCTCACCACATCGCTGCTGGCGGTATCGATGGGAGCGCCCGATGACGTCGCAGTGATCGCGCTCGCGGCCGTCGGTGCGATCGCCCTCGGTCTCGCCTTCGTTCGACTGTTCGGCTTCCTCGAAGCGAACGGGATCCCGCTGCTCGAATCGGAGCCCGCCTCGACCACGTGACCCCCGTTTTACCGACTCCATCCGCCGTTCGGTCCGCGACGAGGACGACCGGGGACCGGAGTGACTCGCGTTTCGAACCGCCTGTAGTGGAAGAACGGCGATACGATCCGTCTCGAGGCACTGTCTAGTTGCGTCAGTTTGAGAAATGAGCAGGTCGTTGAGTGAATTGGCTAAGATGCTCGCAGACCTGCTCAGCGAGAGCTATGCGACGGATTTAGAAGAATCTTGGGAGAACGAGCGGACGGCGACGCCCGTCAGGGCGTTCGCCGTCCGCCTCCACCAGACTGGTTGTTCGCTTCGGGAGACAACAACGATTCTCGCTGAATTAGGCGTTGAACGTTCTCACGGAGCGGTTTGGAACTGGGTTCATCGGCTGTCTGACAGTGGATGCGACCCGCCGACGGCGACGCCGTCGCGGGTCGCTGTCGACGAAACTGCTGTCAAGATCAACGGCGAGTGGTCTTGGTTGTATGCTGCAATAGACATCGAGACAAAAGTAATTCTCGACGTTGCGTTGTTTAGTCGACATGGCACCGATTCGGCGGCTGCGTTTCTGCAGAAACTCCGCGAGAAACATGATCTCTCCGAGGCTGAGTTTCTCGTCGATCAATTTGGCTATCGGACTGCCCTTTCCCGAGTCGGACTGAGCGGTCGGGTCAACTATACCGACCGAAACCTCATCGAAAAGTGGTTTCATACCCTCAAAATGCGCATCGACCGGTTCCATAATTCATGGGTGGGCAGTCGGTCAAGCGTCCGAGAGTGGCTTGAACAGTTCGTGCATTACTACAACCACCAAAGACCGCATCAAGCTCTCGATGGAAAAGCGCCAGTCGAGGTGATCCAGAACTAGACAGTGCCCGTCTCGAGGTCCCGTCAGCGCTGGAGTCCGAACGAGACGTGGATCGTCGTCGTGTACGCCTCGATCTGCCCGTCCTGAACGTCCGCCGTCTGGGACTCGATTTCGATTCCGGTGATCCCCTCGAGCGTCTCGTCGGCGTCGTCGAGCGCGCTCTGTGCGGCGTCTTCTCAGGATTCGGTCGAGTTGCCGACCAGTTTGATGACTTTAGCAGTTTCGCTCATAATGCGCGGAAACGGACACCGGCGGAGGGTATAGTCCTTGGCCGGGGGTATGCCGGCTCGGATCCGCCCGGCTCGGGTGGAGTTAGCCCGGCTCCGTGGACGGCCGATACCGCCGACTCACGGCCTTCCATCGGCCGTTTCGGAACAGCCAGTAATTGATGCCGCCCGGCACGGCCGTCTCGAGGAAGAGCGCCAGATAGAGGCCGCCGACCCCGAGCGGCGTGACCAGCCCGAGCGCGGCTGCCGGGAGGGCGAAGGCGTAGCGACCGAGCAGGGAGGCGACGAACGGCCAGCGCGTGTCACCCGCGCCCAACAGGGCTCCCGCGGCGGCCCCGTCGATTCCGTACCCGATCGAACTGACGGCACCCACGGCGACGAAGACGGCGGCCTGTACGATCTCCGCGGAGCCGGCGACGAACACCCCCGCGATCGGCCGCGCGAAGACGACGACCAGAACGGTCACGCCCGTGTAGAGGACGGCCGAGAGCCGGATGATCGCCGCGCCGTACGCGCCCGCCTCGTCCTCATCGCCCGCACCGAGGTGCTGCCCGACGAGCGAACTCGAGGCCAGCGACAGCCCCCAGTTGACGCTGTTGATCAGAGCCCGCACCCGTCGGCCGACCTCGAGTGCGGTGACGACGACGGGGCCGAAGGAGGCAGCGATCCACAGCAGCGGGAAGACGACCGCTCCCTGTGCGAGCCGGCGACCGATCTCCGGCAGCGAAATCTCGATCAACTGATACAACAGCGTCGGCTCGAGCCACGGCCCGTCTCGGGCGATCGGGACGGGGCTCGGCTCCATGCCGAGCCGTCCGTACGTCCGGCCGAGCATCCCCCACGCGAGGACGAGCGTCACGAACCCGCTCGCGAGGGTCGTCCCGATCGCCGCCCCGGCAGCGCCCAGCCCGAAGCCGAAGATAAGCGCACCGCTGAGGACGACGTTGAGAGCCGCGCCGCCGGCGCGGGCGACCATTTCGGTGAACGTGTCGCCGACGCCGGTGTAGGTGCGACTGGCGATGAGATTGAGGAGTTCGAAGACTACGGCCGGTGCGACGTAGACGAGGTACACGCTGCCGTGACGGAGCGCGTCCGGACCGGCACCGAGCAGCCCGATCAAGGGGTCGGGGACGGCGAGAAAGAGACCCATGATCGGGAGCGCGAGTGCGGTCGCGAGTACGACGCTCTGGGTCACGGCCAGCGACGCGCGATCGGTCGCCTCGCCGCCGTAGTTCTGCGAGACGAGCGTGACCGTCCCGCCTGCCACCCCGAGGCCGAGCAGCGTCACGATCTGCCAGTACCCGAGCGCGAAGGCCAGCCCCGCCGTGCCGGCCGTCCCGACGGCGGCCCCGACCATCGCGAGGTCGGCCGTCTGCTCGGACATGATCGCAAAGCCGGTGACGATCCGGGGCCAGGCCAGTTCCATCGTCGGGCGAAAGCGCTCCCCGTCGATGATACCGATCCGCTCGAGCGCCCCGGCGACGAACGCGAGCGCTGTCGCCCGCCACTGCTGGCCCGTCATCGCTCCCCCGTTGCGTGACCGACGCCTTCGGTCTGTCGGCTCCGGCACTCGAGATTGGCATTCCGACTCCCCAGTGTGGAGCCTTCGAGGACCCTACCCGCGCAGCCGCGAGACCATCGCTTTCAGGTGGGTCGGCGAGACCAGCGACGTCGGTCGGTCCATGTGGACGCCGATTTCCCCCGACAGCGCTCGCAGCCCGATCCGCTGGATCGGCTCGGGCAGCGAGTAGGCGCGTCGAATCCACTGGCCGAGTTCCTGCTCGCGCGTCAGGTCGTCCCGCCAGGCGCGTTCGTAGGCCGCGAGCGTGGTCGGACGGTCCGGATCGATCTCGCGGGCTGCGTGGTCGGCGCTGGTCATCCCGTAGAGAATGCCGCCGCCGGTGAAGGGCTTGGTCTGGGCGGCCGCGTCGCCGATGAGGAAGGCCCGACGGGTCGTCACCCGGTCCGGCGGGCCGATCGGGATCGCCCCCGAGCAGCGGTGGGAGACGTCGATCTCGTAGCCGTCGATCAGTTCTTCGAAGTGTTTGGTCACCTGTACGCCGGGGGGAGCCGCGAGCCCGTACTCGACGCCGGCCTCGCCGCGGGGGATCCGCCACGCGAAGAACGTCGGCGGCGTGAGGTGAACGTCGACGAAATCCTCGTGGTCGTCCTCCTCGGAAAAGGCGAGCACGCCGTGGAGCAGTTCCTCGGGCTGGGGAAGCTCGAGTTCGTCCCGAACTCTCGAGCGCGGCCCGTCACAGCCGGCGAGCATCTTCGCCTCGAACTCGACGGTGCCGTCGGGACCGCTGGCGACGACGTCGACGCGGTCGCGGTGTTCAGTGACACCCGTGACCGTATGTTCCTCCCGGACGTCCGCGCCGGCCTCGCGAGCCAGCGCCGCGAGGTGGCGGTCCAGTCCCACGCGATCGATGACGTTCGAGGCGACCTCGCGCTTGTAGAAGCGATAGGCGTCGCTGTCGGGGCCGCCGACGTGGAATCGCGCGCCGTAGATCTCGTTCTGAAAGAGTTCCTCCCGGGCACCCTCGCCGGTGAAGTTCCAGATGTCCGTACTCACGTGGCCCGAACAGGCCAGCGGGTCCCCGATCTGCCCCTTCTCGAGGGCGAGCACGTCGTAGCCCTCCTCGGCGGCCCGGCGGGCGAAGCGCGCCCCCGGTGGGCCGACGCCGACGACGACGAAATCGTACATGCTCGTCACGTTCACGGCGGACGATAAATAGGTTCTCGAGACGCGTTCGAGAACGGTGTCGGATGCGGCCCGCCGTCGGTGGCGTCGGGGTTCAGTTGGACGGGAAACTCGCGGCCGCTCGAACCGCTGCGAAGATCGAGAGGAGAAGTCCCAGTCCAAGGACGGCGTACTGGACGAACCACGCGACCGAGTCCATTGCCAGCGTGCCGACGACGGTAAGCGCCATTCCCGCAGTTAGCAACACGACCCACGAATCAACCGGTTCGCTCATAGTTCAGAACGTTGCCACGAATCGGATACCGATTGCGTTTCTCGGTACCGGTTCGATATGGCCGACCGCTCGAAACGGCGCGAAATCGCGGACGGCCGGTGCAGTCACGCTTACATGGCTCCCTCGAATCGTGGCCACTATGCGAGGCTTGGTGACAGCCGACGATGCCACGCTGATCGACCTGAGTATCGGACTCGAGGACGGCGTCGCGAGCGAGCCCACGCCGCCGAAGATCGACGCGTTCGACCACGAGGCGGGGGCCGCGCGGCTCGCCGAGACCCTTCAGGAACAGGGGTACGACGTCGAGCCCGAGGACTTCCCCGACCGAATGGGGCTCGCGTGGGAGGACCTCGAGGTGATCCCCCACGCGGGTACCCACATGGACGCGCCCTGGCACTACGGGCCCGAGGTCGACGGCGAGCCGGCGAAGACGATCGACGAGATTCCCCTCGAGTGGTGTCGCGGGAACGCGGTCGTGCTCGATTTCCGGTGGATGGATCCCGGCGAGGAGATCTCGGCTGCCGACCTCGAGGACGCTCTCGACGAACTGGCTCACGAACTCTCGCCGGGCGAGATCGTCCTGATTCAGACCGGGGCGGACGAGTTGTGGGGCCAGCCCGACTATCTCACGCAGTTCCCCGGCATGAGCGCCGAGGGGACGAAATTCCTCGTCGAGCGAGGGGTGAAGGTGATCGGCACGGACGCCTACGGCTTCGACAAGCCCTTCGCCACGATGGCCGAACGCTACCTCGAGTCGGGCGAGGAAGACGAGTTGTGGCCGGCCCACGTCGCGGGCCGGGAGGTCGAGTACTGCCAGATCGAGAAGATGGCGAACCTCGACGCGCTGCCCCGCGAGACCGACATCCCGCTGGTCGCGTTCCCGATTTCGATCGAAGACGGGAGCGCGGGATGGGTGCGGCCGGTTGCCTTTATTGCTGGCGACGAAACAGGTGGGAGTAGCACATGAAACTCGCCACCTTCGAAGTCGACACCCCGATCGGTCCCGTCGAACGGATCGGAGCCGTCGACGAGTCGACCGAATCCGACGACGCTGGCGCGGGCGACGCGACCCTCGTGGACCTCACCGCCGCCTACGGCGCGGCTCTCGAGGCCGAGGGCGAACCCGCGCCGGCCGACCTCGCCCGGGCCCACGTCCCGCCGGAGATGATCGCTTTCCTCGAGCGGGGCGACCGGGCGATCGCGGATGCACGCGAGGCCCTCGAGTACGCGGCCGAGACGGACGCCGAACGCGGGCCCGGCGGCGCGAAGCTTCGGTACGAACCCGGCGAGTACCGGCTGTGCGCGCCGCTGCCACGGCCCAACTCCATGCGGGACTGTATGGCCATCGAGGAACACGTTCAGAACAGTATGGACGGCGAGATCGCGGACGTCTGGTACGACCTGCCGGTCTACTACAAGGGCAACGCCGACAGCGTGGTCGCGCCCGGCGAGACGATCCAGTGGCCCGACTACTCGGAGATCATGGACTACGAACTCGAGATCGCGGCCGTCATCGGGAGGCGCGGCCGGGACATCCCCGCCGAGGAGGCCGCGGAACACATCGCCGGCTACACCGTCTTCAACGACTTCAGCGCCCGCGACATCCAGGGCGAGGAGATGGAGGGGCGGCTCGGTCCCGCGAAGGGCAAGGACTTCGCGAACGGGCTCGGACCCTACGTCGTCCCCCGCGAGGACATCGACGTCCTCGCCGCACCGATGACCGCCCGGATCGACGGCGAGGTCTGGTCGGAGGGTACCGTCGACGAGATGTACCACTCCTTCGCCGAGATCATCGAGCATATTTCCCAGTCCGAGACCCTCCACCCCGGCGACGTCATCGGCAGCGGTACCGTCGGCGAGGGCTGTGGATTGGAACTGGGCCAGTGGCTCGAGGCCGGCGACACCGTCGCACTCGAAATCGAGGGGATCGGGACGCTCGAGCACACGGTCGTCAACTGAGGACGCGGCGCGCGGCGTTGCGTGTGGATCGATCCGCAGCGACGACGGGCAACGGTGTCCTGCACCGGGCCGGTGTTCGAACTCACGTCCGGAGACGAATTCTGTCTCGGTATCGTCGGCCCCGACGCTTTTGCGGCGACATCGACCGAGGGACCGTCCTGGGTTCCGACTCGAATTCGGTGTCGAACGACTGTCTCGGATAAAATCCCGGACATACCCTCGGCAATAGATATTGACACGACTGACATTCTGTTAGCAAACACCATACTCGAACATGATCAGTCGATCCGCTCTCCTGACCCTCTGTCTCGGTATCGTCGTCGCTGCGAGCCTTCCTGCAGGGGTATACGCCAGTCCCTCGCAGTCGGGATCGATAGCGAACGCGTCCGTCGCGCAGGAGCAGGGACCCCCTGAACCGTTCTGTCTCGATTTTTCGACGGAGCTCGAGAACATCTCGATGAACGCCTACGAGCAGGACGCGACGAACCTCACCACGGAGTCGGCGGTCGTATCGTCGACCGGTAACGGCACCACCGCCGAGGCGGGCATGATAGAGATCGGCTCCGGGCAGATCCACTCGGCGAGAACGTGTTTCGACAGAGTGTCGATGGCGAACGAAACGATGACCATCACCCTCGACGACGTCGAGTTCGAAGAGACGACGCTTCGGGGCCCGTGGACCGATATCGAGTTCGGACACGGGACGGCCGACCGGATGATCATCACCCTGCCGTGGGACCAGCTCGTGTACCTGTTACGGCAGTCACCCGTCGGAGAGAGAATCATCCCCGAGCTCGAGGAACACTTCGGTCTCTCCGCGCCCGACGACGCCGAAACCGCTGCGGCGGAGAACGGAACCGAGGGGTCGGCGAACGAATCGAACGATCCGACTGCGAACGCGACCGATTCGAACGAGACAACTACGGCAACCGATCCCGACGAAACGACCGCGAACGGTACTGATTCCGGCGACGAAAATACGACGGATGCGATCGACGAGCCGCGAGCGAATTCGACCACCGACGGCGTCCGAAATTCGGACGGAACGGGGGAAACCGAGACCGAGACGAACACATCGGCTGCCGAACCGTCCGAGACGGAGCCTCGCGTCGGACCCCCAGTAACGGCCGCCGTCGCCACTGAGGTGGCAGTCGCCGGTCGACGACTCGAGCCGTGACGGGGACGATCGATACGCAACTCCGCCGACCGGATCGGTGGGGAATCGTTCGACCCCACAGCGGTGACACTGGCAGTATCGATCGGTGGGAACGTCACCGCCTGGCCGGCTCAACGCGTTGCTTCCTTCCATCCGGACGGCGGGGTCCGTTTATATGACCGTCTATACACGAACAAATTTATACTTATACATATGGGGAATGTCCCCGCAACCGTGCCAATCGATCGCAAGCGATTCGTCGTCGTATTCCTCGTCGCAAACGTGGTCCTGATCGGTTTCCTCGCCGGGGTAGCATCCGTCGGTGCCGGCGTCGCCGTCCCGGCGA
Organism: Natrinema ejinorense; assembly: GCF_002494345.1. Classification (GTDB taxonomy): domain Archaea; phylum Halobacteriota; class Halobacteria; order Halobacteriales; family Natrialbaceae; genus Natrinema; species Natrinema longum. The sequence continues at coordinate 3,789,464 of NZ_NXNI01000001.1, read as the reverse complement.
CGGGTGTCGGCGGATTCACGGTCGCGTTCGACGAACTCCGGGGCGACGGGTTCGAACAGTACTCGACGATGGAGAGCCACGAAGGCTGTGAGCGCTATCCCGTCAGCGAGACGCGCATCCAGAGCGGAACGATCGAGGGACTCCACCTGTTCAAAGACCTCGAGATGCCCGTCACGGACGATACGTTCAGAGTGTCGATAGAGGCCGAACACGTGGAGTTCGAGGGTCTCAATCAGCGGTTTACGCATCTCGAGGGCGATATCAGGTTCGAGGAAGACCAGGTCGTCGAATACGAGGAGGGAGAAGACCGGATGCGGATCTCATCGCCGGATATCGTGATCGAAGACGGGGCGATCCAGACGGAAAACCAGTATATTACCCAGCTCTCACTGGAGGAGCTCGACGTCGCGATGGTGGCAAATCCCGAGGAGACGGACACCACCCCACCAGTGATCGACTGTCAGGAAGAACACAACGCAACGGGGTAACCGACGAATGATCGACGACCGACGCAGTCGGTTTGCCGACTGGCGGCGCGAGCGACCGTTCTGGGGCGGGATCGTACTCACGCTAGCCGGCCTCGTCATCGCCGCTGTGCCGCTCGATCTCGTGATCCGATTCGCGATGGTGCGGAACTACGTCGTCTTCGTCGGGCTGGTTCTTGCTGTACCCGTTCTGGTCTCCGGTCTCCTCTCGCTTGCCTATCCGCAGTACGCGACGTATTTCGGCGCGGTCGGGATCGCGTTTGCGATCGTCTCGATCTTCGGCGCGCTCGGTGGGCTCGGAATCGGGACGTTCCTCGGGATGGTCGGCGGCTCGCTCTGTATCGCGTGGGTTCCCGCCGACGCCGCGACCGACGGTCCGTCGGGTTTCGCCGACGCCGTTCCGACGAGGATCCGCTCGTGGTGTCGTGGCGTCGTCGATTCCCTAGCCTAGCAACGACGAAAAGACCCCGGATTCCGCTTTCCGGAGGTGTTCGTCGACGGTGCTCGTCGCACAGCCGAGTTCGTTCGCGATGTCTTGATGTGTCGCCTGTTTTGGAACGTCGTAATACCCGATGTCGACTGCCGTTCGAAGCACCTCCTGCTGACGCGTCGTCAAATCGAGGATCGACCACTTGCACGTCGGGTCGTACTCGCCGGTCTTGATGATGACACAATCGAACTGCTCGGGAATCGACTGATACGCGTGCTGGATCATCTCCTCTTTTCCTGCGACGGTGAGGCGAAGCGAATCGGAACTGGTGAACTCGATCGGCGTCTCGACGATCAGCCCATCCTGACCGACGAGGGACATGAGCGTCGAGGCCGGTTCGCCGGAGTCGACGGACAGGTAACAGTAGACGTCTGCCCCTGTTCCCTCGAAGAGATCCCACTCGAGGACGAGCGGGTGCTCCCCGATGTGTGATCGGAGGTGCTCGGCGTCAGCGCGGAGTCGGTACAGGAGAATCCCGGTCCCATCCGGAAACGAATCGAGGTAAACCAGTTCGTCCCGCTCGAGATCCGATTCGGTCGCCAGCCCCCGACCAACCGGGTGGACGGCACCGGCCGGTGTCGATAGTTCGAGTCGAACGTATCTCATGGTTCGAATCGGGGACGGTCTCGGTCGCCCGTCCTTGGCGGGATAGCGACGATTGCCGTTCGGTCCAGTATCGTCAGTACTTTGTTCGTCCTCGCTCGACCGTCTCGAACCGTGTTGGAGTTCCGTTGCTGACTGCCAGGATCAGGTGTATTTGTGATGACCATAGTCCTCTGTTCCGTCTGCTGAGAGGGTGTTTCGCGCTTCGAGTTCGACACTCCGTTGTGCACCTCGTGACCGATCGATCCGAGCCGGGCCACTACGACGCGATTCGATCGTCCCGGCACGTTCTCATCCGTCGTGTTTCATTTGTCACAGGTACTGTCTATCCAACGTACTATATAAAGATTATTCCAACTATGCAACGGTGTTTAAATAATCTTGGCGCGATCCCGCCCGAGCGGCTCCCTATCGGTACCGGGCCGTGATCGACCGGGGGCGATCCCGCCGCCGTTCCGACGACCGTCGAAACGACAGTGACTCGTAAATTCGGGTTAGCCGTCCAGTAACGTCCAGAATCGCTCGGTGTCGCCCTCGAAACGCTCCAGGAGTTCGCGCATCGCCGTTCGGTCGTCGTCGGTGACGACGACGTGAACCATCCCCTCGTCGGGCTGGCCGTAGACGACGCTCGCACCCTCGGGTGCGGCGGCGATCGCCGGCAGGGCGACGAGATCTTCTTCCCCGTCGACCAGAACGGTGGTCGGTTCCGCAGTCGAGAGCGCCCGGCGAAGTGCCCGAACGACGGGCGCGGAGAGTTCCGCAGGCGGATTCCGAACTTCGATGCTCGCGCCGGACGTGACCGCCTCGCGGATCTCCTCGTCGACGGCGCTGCGTTTGGTCCGGCCGTCGACGAGTGCGACGTCGGGTCGACGGCCCGCCTGCAGGAGGTGATACGTGACGACGTCGCCGACAGCGATCAGGGGTCCATCGACGGCCTCGAGGAGCCGATCCGCGTCCGTCTCGATCGGGCCCATCGGCTCTTTGAGTTCGTCGCGGAGTTCGTCGGGCAAAACCAGTAGCTGATCGTCGCCGTCGGCGGACGCCGAACGCTGGTCGTCGTCGCGGGTCACGTGAATCAGCGAACTTTCAGGGCGTACGCGCCCGGTTCGGTGATCTGCATCTCCGTCGCGATCTCGCTTTCCTCGGGATGGGCGATGATGACGTAGCCCGCCCAGTCCTCGGTCAGCGAGGAGGAGTTGCAGGCGTCACAGGTTTCGTTATCGGGTTCGTTGACCCGGTGACACTCACGACAGACGAGACGGTCGGATGCCATGGTTATTCACCTGCGGTCGCTTCGCGTTTCTCTCGCTCTTCCTCGAGCCAGCCGTGTTTCCCGAGGCCGGGCTGTTTGGCGGTGAGCCCGATCTTCGAGTCACGGGGGTTGCGTTCGTCGATGCTCTTGGTGACGATGCGAGCCCGGACGGCGTCGTCGACGCCAAGTGAACGTGCGGACTCGTTCGAGGCGAGGCGCTGGTTCTCGCCGTCGAAGGCGAGGTATTCGTCGCTGATCTGCGAGACGTGCAAGAGGCCGTCGACGGGGCCGATCCCGACGAAGGCACCGAACTCGACGACCTCGACGACGGTGCCGTCGACGACTTCCTGCATCTGCGGATCGAACGTGACGGCGTCGAATTCGGCCTCGTAGTAGACGCCAGGCCGGTTCGGTAACACCGTCCCCTGGCCGATATCGTGCACCTCGGTGACGGAGACGACGCTGCCGACCTCTTCGTCCATCCGCCCCTCGAGTTTGTCCTGGAGCAGTCGCTTGACTCGATCCGGCGATACGTCGCCGAGTTCTTCCGGCGGTACTTCTACCGTGTCCTTCAGTCTAACCCGTTTGTACATCTATGGTTGAGTGATCGCTAACTTGTTTCTCCCGCGTAATGCAATTACCGGTCTGTTCGCTTCGAGCACCCGGTCGCGCAGCGGACGATCGTTCGTGACGACGTAGTCGACGGTCCCCTCGCGGGCGAGTTCGACCAGCGCGTCGTCGGCGTACGACGCCTCCGTATCGACGACGAGACAGCGTTCGGTCGCCAGATCGTGGCCGACGGTCGCGGCCGTTCCCTCCTGACCGCCCTTCTCCGAGAGCCGCCGGAGTTCCTCGAGAACGGCCTGGGGAATCGTCGGCTCGAACGAGTCCAGGAGCCGCTCGAGTTCTTCGAACAGCCGAACGTCGAGTTCGACCGGCATCATGAGCGCGCTCGTATCGAGTGCGACCTGCGTCCGCGTGCTCATCGCCTTAGTCCGTGAGCGTTCCCAGCCCGATCAGCCGCCAGCGCGCACCGATGCGGCGGTTGATCGCGATTTTCGTCCCCGGATCGGCGGCGACGGGGCGTTTGAGTCGGACCTCGCACTCGCCGCTTCGGGCGCTGGTAACCGAGCCGACGGTCGTCGCCGTCCCGACGGTCATCATCAGCGGCTCGCCGGTGCTGATCTCGTCGACCGTCTCGCCGCTTTCCGCGCCGACGACCCGCTCGAGCAGGTCGACGTCCATGGTGAACTCGTTCCACGTCGGCGGGAGCGTCCCCGGCGGGCCGGCCATCCGGCCTGCCAGCGCGTCCCCCTTTGTGAGCGAGGGGTCGAGTCCGGTCCCGACACCGAGCAGTCCGCCCGGCGTGACGGTATCGGCGGCTTCGCCGCCGGCCTGGAGCGAGCGAATGGTCGTTTCGATGGGGACGTACTCGGACTGTCCGCCCTCCTCGACCTCGCGACCGGGCCGGATCTCGATATCGTCGCCGACCTCGAGCTCGCCCTGTACGAGACTCCCGCCGAGGACGCCACCGGCGAGGTCTTTCGCGGTCGTCCCGGGTTTGTTGATGTCGAAACTGCGGGCGACGTGCATCCGGGGATCGGCGTCGGGATCCCGATCCGGGGTGGGGATCTCCTCCTCGATGGCCTGGATGAGCAAGTCGAGATTGACCTCCTGGCCCGCGGAGACGGGGACGATGGGGGCGTCCTCCGCGACCGTTCCCTCGACGAACTCCTTGATCTGCTCGTAGTTGTTCCGAGCCGTCTCGGGGTCGACGAGGTCGACCTTGTTCTGTGCGATGACGATGTTCTCGATGCCGATGATATCCAGCGCCATCAGATGCTCCTCGGTCTGGGGCTGTGGAACGGGTTCGTTGGCACTGACTACCAACACGGCACCGTCCATCAGGGACGCGCCCGAAAGCATCGTCGCCATCAGGGTCTCGTGCCCTGGGGCGTCGACGAACGAGACGGTCCGCAGCGGCTCGCTTTCCGACCCGTCCGGACACTCCTCCTCGACGGTGTAACACTCGGGTTCCTCGAGCCCCTCGCAGTGGCGGAACGTGGCGTCGGCGTAGCCGAGCCTGATCGAGATACCGCGTTTCATCTCCTCGCTGTGCTGGTCCGTCCACGAGCCGCTGAGGGCTTGCACCAGCGTCGTCTTGCCGTGGTCGACGTGACCGACGAGCCCGATGTTCACCTCCGGTTGTCGATTTCCTACCATAAGACGATGAGTAATCTTGGGTAGTGATTCCCCTGTGCGACTGATAAAGGTTGCGAGCTATCCCTTCGCTCGGCGAAACCGTATGGGAACTATCGGCACGTGACAGTGCGTCGGGCTCAGGGTCGCGCCTCGGGGAGGCTCACAGCCGAATCCGCGTTCGGATTCGTGAGCGGCTGAATCGACTCCGCCCGGCTCGGCCGTCGACGCCGGGTTCGAAACCCAGGTGCTGGATGATCGTCAGGACCGGCGATCGCGGACCGATTCGCGGCGCACGCGCTCGGTCCGCGTGACCGACAGGTCCGACGCGAGCTCGAGTCGAAGCTCGTCCCCCTCGAGGCGGTAGACGACCTCGTATTCGTCGGGCTCCGTCGCGGTACGCGTGCCCGACCACTGGCCCCCGGAGACGTAGCCAAGCAGTTCCCAGGGCGCGCTCGAGAGCACGTCGACGCCCCGCTCCCAGCAGAACGCGACCGATTCGGGGTGGTAGGCCGATCGGAGCGTCAACGGGGCGGAGTACGATCGGAGACACTCCTCACACCGATCGATCGCGTGGAACGGATCGGCGTCGGGTTCGCCGGCCTCGACCACCTCGAGAGACACGCGCCCGGCACACGACGGACAGACGCCGCCCCGAACCTGCCGGTAGTGGGCCCCCATTCGATGGGTGAGCGCGTCGATGACGGCCGAAGCGGACCGCTCGCGGACCTGTGCCGGCGTGACCTCGTAGCCCGCGATGTCGCGCCCGCAGTCGCGACAGCCGATCTTCAGGAACTGGTTGTCGAGGGACGCTTCGAGGGACGCCGCCCCACAGAGCAGACACGATCCCCGGACAGCCGTCCCGCCGACTCCCCCCGGCTCGCCGTAGTTTGCCGACAAGAGTAGCCGGACGATCCGTTCGCCGGCGTGTGTCAGCGAGTAGCCGTCGTCGCCCTTTCGCAGAAACAGCCCCTCGAGTTCGCCGAGGTGGTAGGAGAGCTTCGACGTGTTGTCGATGTCGACCCGCTCGTAGATCGTCGAGAAGGAGAGCTCCGCCGGGCCGGCGCTGTGTGGGCGCTCGGCCTGGGCGATGGCGATCTCCCGAAGCACGTCGATCCGCGTCTCGTCGGAGAGGAGCCCGAAGACCGCGGCCGCCGACCGTTCTCCGCTCATGGTCTCTCCCACTCCTGCCAGCGAATAGTGTTTTTCCCTCGAGCCGATCCCGGGCGGTCGCTCACGATCGGCGTTCACCCGCGATATCGCGCGTCCGCCGGTCGTCTCGAGGACGACCGGACCCGACGACTTATTTCGCCGCCGACCCTCATCACGACCGTGTCGGAGTTCGCGTTCGAACTCGAACTGTGCGCCCGCCTGGAGGAGCGCGAGGAGGGGATCGTCGCGCGCCAACTCGGCGGGAGCGTCGCCGATCCAGGGGGGCGGATCCTCGATGTCATCCGCGTCGAACCCGGCCCCGAATTCGCCGACCGCGTCGCGATCACGAGCGAGTCGATCCCCGACGCGGCCATCGATTCGGCCGTCGGCACCGGACGGGCCCGCTACTGGAAGGACGCCTTCGACTGCCACCCCGAGCGCGCCCGCAGCGCGACGGAGCGGGCCGTCGAGATCGGCTTCTTCGAACGCGACCACGGCGCGACCACGACCAGGAGCCGCGAGTACGTCCGACAGGTCGCCCGCTACCCCGACTGGTACGACCGACTCCTCGGGATCGAGAACAAACCCGACCTCGGCCGCCCGGGGGACCTCGAGGCCCAGTTGCGAACGGACGTCAGTCTCGGACTGGTCGACGAGGTCGTCCTCGCGACCGAGAGTTACGTGACGCGCGCCCACCTGAACCGGATCCCCGACGCAGTCGGCGTCTGGCGAGTTCACCGCGACGGGGCGGACGCGGGCGGCTCCCTCGAGATCGAGGTGCTCCGCGAGCCGACGCCGTTGGCCGTCGACGAGCCCGGCATCGAGCCACTCGAGTCCCACCCCGGCCGCACCGAAATCGAGGTCGTCTCCCCCGAGGCGAAGGCTCGCACCCGCCGACGGATCGCCGAACGGGCCTACGGCAAGGGGTGGCGAACGTACGACGTCCCCGCCTGTATGGCCTGCCGCCCGGACGACGCCAGCGGTGCGACGCTTCCCTACTGCGAGTGGAAGGCCCGAGTGGTCGACGCCGGCTCGGAGTGTGGGTCCTCGTGTCCGGGATACCAACCGACGTCGGCGTCCGAGTCTCGAGTCGACCTCGAGGCCGAGCGCGATCGCCGAACCGCGTGGGAGGCCGAGCCGAGCGGAAAGCGGCGACGACAGTCGGGACTCGATCGGTTCGGCTGAGACGGTTTGCCGTCCCGATTGCCCGGTGGGACCACAGTACGGTCCCGGTCCCACCGGCACTGACGGACAGTAGACCGTACGAGCGCCGCCAATCTCGACCGCTCGAACGGAAACCGTGAATCTATAGCACGTACTGCTCGCCGTCGATCGCCAGTGGCTCCTCGAACGCCTCGTCGGCAGGGTAAAAGTGTGCGAGATGAACCAGCCGCGTCTGCTCGGCGTTCAGTTCCGCTGCCAGCCCGAGCGCGCCCTCTCGAGTCATGTGTTTCGTACCGAACGTCCGGGGGACGCCGTCGGCGTCCTCGTGGCGGCCGCCGAGGGGGTGATACTCGCAGAGGCTCGCCGGGACGATTCCGTCCGCAAGCAGGAGATCCGCGTCGGCCAGCACCGCGCGGGACTCCTCGGGAACGTCGTAGCTCGTATCGCCCGTGAGCGACAGTTTCGCGCCCGTCACCGGATCCTCGACAGCGAGTCCGTAACAGACCAGCGGCGGGTGGTCGACGGGCACCAGCGTCACGTCGAGCCCGCAGATCCGGACCGTCTCCAGTGGCGTCGTCGGAACGACGGTGAGTGGGTCGAGATAGTGATAATCGTCACGGACCGTCCCCGCGACGCTCTTTCCCGTCTGAGGATCGGTCTCGTCGGCCGCGTAGACCTCGAGGGAATCGAGCACGCGAAAGACGTTGCCCAGGCCGTCGAGGTGATCGAAGTGGACGTGCGTGATGACGGCTGCGTCGGGCAACGGGACCTCGTCGCGGAGGAACTGGTACCGGAAATCGGGACTGAAGTCGATCAACAGCGACTCCTCGGTCCGCTCGTTCTCGACGTGGACCGAGAACCGCGTGCGCTCGACGCCGCGCTCGCGTGCGGCGGTACAGGTGTCACAGTCGCAGCCGACGGTCGGCGTCCCCGTCGTGTCGCCGGTCCCGAGTAGGCTCACCCGCATCCTTACGTCGCCCCTCCGAGAGCGGTCGGGGAGCGAAGAGCGAGCGATCGCCGGGACCCCGAACCGCCGACTCGTCGCCGCCTACACATACGAGTGCCCTTCCTCGAGTGCCGTTCGGATGAACGGGTGGTCCGATTGCGATTCGAACCGATCGGCGGGGAGGACGTGGACCGAGAAGACGACGCCGTGCTCGAGCCCGACGGTCTCGGCGAGTGCCTCGAGCCGTCGCTCGATCTCCTCGTCGTCCTCCTCGAGGACGAGCAATACCTCCATGGACGCGTGCACGCCGCGGTCGTCACCCCGAACGGCGTCGCCGAAGACGACGAGTTCCCGGATCGACTCGCCGTGTTCGGTCCGCGCCCGGCTGGCGAACGCATCCGCCGCGTTCCCCCCTGGTGTGCTTTCGCTCATACGGGGTGATTGACAGCCGTCGCATAAAGGGTATTCCCCGCGGACTGTGTCGGTCCCTATTCCGTCTCGGAATCCTCGGCGACGCGCCCGTCGTACTCGTGCTCCCGAAGGAGATCCGGCTCGACGTCGCGTAAGACCGCCTCGTGAGTCGCCTCGAGGACGACCGGCGGCGCGCAGTCGGCCTCCGCCGCTTCCACCCACCGAGGGAGACAGAGACACCACCGGTCGCCGGGCTCGAGACCCGGGAACTCGAACTCCGGTCTGGGTGTAGTGAGATCGTTGCCCTGCGCTCGGCTGAACCGCAAAAACTCCTCGGTCATCACGGCACAGAGTTCGTGTCGGCCCCGATCGGACTCGACCCGGCGACAGCAGCCGTCCCGCAGATAGCCCGTGGGTGGGTCGGTGCTGCAGGGCTCGAGTTCGGTGCCGTACACGTTCCGGTCGTCTGGCATACGTTCCGCAACGGGCGGCGGGTGGAAAAGGATGCTGTCGGACGGACGAGACGTGGTCCCTCGTCGAACGGTTCATACGGTTTGCTGTCCCGCTCTCCCGGTGGGACTGCAGGGCGGTCCCGGTCCCAGCGGCACTGACGGACAGGCGACCGTATCAGTGATCGTGGTCGTGGTCGTGGTCGTGGTCGTGATCGTGGGAGTGACCGCCGTCGCTGGCCTTGTCGAGGTCGCCGCCGGCGACGAGCGCGTCGTGGTCGCCCCCCATCATGTCCATGTTCTTCAGCGTATCCCGCTCCTCGAACTCCTCGACGGCATCGAGGAGGTCCTCCTGGGTGAGCGTCGTCCGATCCTCGGTTAAGGCCTCGAGCACTGCTTCCCGAAGCACCATCCGAAGGTCGCTGCCGGTCAGTCCCTCGGTGACCTCGGCGATGAGCTGTGGGTCGAACTCGTCGATATCCATCGTCCGCGTGATGAGCCCGAGGATGTCCGCCCGCATGCCGTGGTCGGGTTTGGGGAAGTTGATGATCTCGTCGAAGCGCCGCCAGGCAGCGTCGTCTAGCTGGTCGGGGTGGTTGGTCGCCCCGATGAGCAAGACGTCGTCCTCGATGAGCGAGATGTTGTCGATGCTCTTGAGGAGGGTATTGACCGCACGCTTGAGCGCGGCGTGTTCGTCGCTCCGACGGGTCTTGGCGACGAAGTCGAACTCGTCGATAAAGAGGATACAGGGCGACAGTCGCTTCGCGACTTCGAACGTCTTGTCGACGTTCTTCGCCGTTTCGCCCAGGTACTGGCTCGTGATCATCGAGAGTTTGACCTCGACGAAGGGGAGGTCCATGTCCTGTGCCAGCGCCTGTGCCGTGGACGTCTTCCCGGTTCCCGGCGGGCCGACGAACAGCAGTTTCCCGATCTCTCGCAGGCCGATATCGGCGAGATAATCCCGGTGTTCGATCGCCTTCGAGATCTTGTTGAGTTCGTTTTGCTGGTCCTCCGTGAGCACGAGGTCGTCGAGAGACATATCGACCTCCTCGGGCGCGCGGACTTCCACGAGGTCGAGCATCTCCTCGTCGTCCTCCTCGTCGAAGTACTCGTTGAGCAGGCCGTCGATCCAGACGCGGTCGGCCTGAATCGGCCGGTTGCGCTCGCGGGCCTCCTCGTGGGAGACGTCGAACTCGTAGGCCTCGTGGGTCGCGAAGTGTTTCGCCAGCGTCGGGTTCTCGAGCAGTCGGTCCTCGTCGACGCGCTCGGCGAACCACTCCTCGGCCATGTCTTGCTGGGCGAGGGTGATCGTGCCCGAGAACTCGTCGCGCTCGGTGAACATCAAATCGGCGACGGCCTCCCACGGGCGGTCGACGCCGGTTGCCTCCCGCGCGGTCGTGGTCGTGACCGACAGCGGGCGACTGATTCCGGCGGGTTTGCGGGAACTCCCGCCGCTCTCGTCATCGCCTCCGCTTTCGTCGTCGACGCCACCGGTCCAGTAGACCCGGCGGAACGCCGGCGGGAGATCGTTCTCGTCTAGCGTCCGGTCGTCCGAATACACGCTCGTCGTGAGCAGAAACTCCACGACATCGAGCGCCGCATCACTCATTCCGTGGACCTATTCACTACACGTTCTTAACAGCGTCGTCACGCGCAACGTATGCAATTGCGTTCCACCCGCGGGGACGGAAACGGGGGTTCGAACCCGGAAATCGGCACAACCGTTTTCGTGTATCGGCTCACAGTCACGGGTATGAACGTGTTGCTGGGTCTGGGCGGCAGCGACGAGTCGGTGAAGACGCTCCGACGGACCATCGAGCGGACGCGCGAGGTCGGTGACGAGCTTACCATCGTCGTCGTCGACAAGCCGGAGTCGAAGCGCTCACAGGAAGCGATGTATCAACAGGCCCTCGATCGGCTCGAGGAGGCAGACATTACCGACGTCGAGGTCGAGAAACTCGAGGGAGATCCCGGAAGCGCGCTGGTCAATTACGCCGAGCAAGGCGAGTTCGACCAGCTGGTGATCGGCGGCGGTACCCTGAGCCCGATGGGGAAGATTCAGCTCGGCCCGATCACCGAGTTCGTCCTGTTGAACGCACCGACGACGGTCAAGCTGGTGCGATAACGATGGCTGGATCGCGTCAGTATCCCGACGAACCGTCCGGTCCGTTCCCCGCACCGCCGACGACGATCGAGGATCGAGAGGGGCGATCGATCGAGATCCAAGCGCCGTCGGCGTTCACCGACGAGACGCTCGGAGACGTCGTCGAGATGTACACCGAGTTCGATCCGACCGACCGCGCACAGGGAATTCCGCCGACCGGCGAGGAGCGCATCCGCAACTGGCTCGAGACGATCGGCGACGACAGCATCAACGTCGTCGCCCGCCACGACGGCGACGTGGTCGCCCACGCGATGCTCGTTCCCGACACCGACGATCCGTCCGCGATCGGCCACGACGCGGACATCGAGTGGGAGCTCGCGATCTTCGTCCTCCAGGCCTACCAGCAGGCCGGTATCGGGACGACGCTGCTCGAGAACCTGCTGGGCCACGCTGCCGAGCTCGGGATCAGGCGGGTGTGGCTGACCGTCGAACGCTGGAACAACCCCGCGATCGCCCTCTACGAACGGGTCGGCTTCGAATCGACCGGGACCGAAAGCTTCGAACAGGAGATGGCGATTCGACTCGGGACGGGGTGAGACGGCGGGACTCGCTGAGCGATCAGACCGACAGCACGGGCTGACTCGCGTACGAGAGGACGTACTCGGCGGCCTTCTCGAGGACCTCCGCTTCGGCTCGAGTGACGGGTTCCCTGGGGAGGACGATGAAGTCGGCGTCGATCTCGTCGGCAGTGTCGAGGACGACGTTGCCGGGGTGGCGCGTCTTCCGCGTCTGCGAGAAGCCGTCGTCGACGGAAGTGGTGAGCGAGACGCCCGCATCGGCGGCGATCTTGCCGATGTCGTCGAAAAAGTCCTGTGTGTTCTCGGCGATGGCGGTTTCGTCGACCATGCCGGCGTCTAACCCGCGTACGACGCCACGCCCGAGAACGAAAAGCGCGTGCACGGAGGCGTCGTAGCGGTCGGCGACGGCGACGGCGTATTCGACGGCGGTGGCGGACTCGTCGCTTCCGTCGACCGGTGCGAGGACGGTGTCGACGGTAAACGGCTCGCTGGCGTCCATACGCGGCAGTGGGTGGCCCGTGACAAAAAAGCCCCCTTCCCGGCGCGAGTGGAGACCCGTTCGCTCCGCTTCCGAACAGAACAGTATAAGCGACCGCACGCGCAATCCACTGCCATGTTCGATACGGTCGTCGTTGCTACCGACGGGTCCGACAGCGTGAAACGGGCCGTCGACGTCGCGCTCGATCTCGCCGCCCGGTTCGACGCCGAGGTCCACGCGCTCTCGGTGATCGACGCCAGCGAGGTCGACGCCTCACCCCAGCAGCTCCGGGACGAACTCCGCACCGCCCTCGAGACGACCGCCGACGCCGCGCTGGCTACCGTCGCGGAACGGGCGGACGGGGACGTGACGACTGCGACCCGCGAAGGCCGACCCGCCGTCGAAATCTGTGAGTACGCCCGCGAGGTCGACGCCGATGTCGTCGCGACCGGGACCCGGGGCCGCCACGGCGAGAACCGGCTCCTGCTCGGCAGCGTCGCCGAACGGATCGTCCGCACGTCGCCCGTCCCCGTCCTGACGGTCCGGCAACTCGAGACTGCAGGCGACGGCGAGGACGCGGTCGCTGCCGACGCCTGAGACGGTCCCCTGTACCGACGTGTCGGCGCAACCACGGGGCGGTTCGTGGGGACGCCGTCGCTGACGGACAGGAGTCCGTACGACCGCCGGTCGCGATCGGCTCGCGATACCGGCGATTACTTCCCCGCCGGTCACCCAGCACGTACCATGTACGACGAACTCATCCGGAGCGACGAGCTGTCGCTCGCTCGGAAGTCAGTGCTGCCGGGGACCGGCTTCTTCCTTCCCGATACGCTCGAGGAGGACCTCGAGGACCAGCAGACCGAAGCCGCACTCGAGGGTGCCGAGGCCGCGGTCATCGCGGATCCCGACGCCGACGGCCTGGCCTGCGTCGCGCTGATTCGAGCGGCCTACGACGACGTCCAGAACGTCCCGGAGCCCAACGACGAGGAGCCAGCCGCCGGCCCGGACGAGGGCGACGAACCCCTCGAAGAGCCCGAGCCGACGCCACACAACGTCGCGCTCGTTCCCGCGAGTCCCCACGACGTTGAGGACGCGCTGGCCCGCGTCGCCGAGTACGGCGACGCGGGAATCGACGTCTTCGTCTGCGACCTCGCGCCGGACCGCTACGAGTACGTCGAGGACGAACTCGACGCGGCGCTCGCGACCGCCGACGGGATCGCCTGGTACGATCACCACCAGTGGGGCGACGACGTCGCGGCGGCGGTTCGCGACGCGGGCGTCGACCTCGTCGTCGGCGACTCCGAGGAGGAGTGCAGCGCCGACGTCGTCTACCGCTCGCTCGAGTACGAGTTTGGACCCATGTACGAGGAACTCGCGGCGGTGACGCGGGATCACGACCTCTGGCTCCGGGAGGATCCCCGCAGCGACGATCTAGCGGACTACGCCTACTGGACCGACCCCGCGGAGTACGTCGAGGTCGTCCGCGAGTACGGCGTCGACCTCCCCGAGTGGGTCACCGACTACATCGCCGAGCGCCGCGTCGAGAAGGAGGCGCTCATCGAGCAGGCGGTCGGCCGGGCGGAACTGCGCGAGATCGGCGGCTACACGGTCGGTATCACCTACGGTCGTTGTTCGCAAAACGAGGTCGCCGAAGCGATGCGCGAGCAAGGTGCCGACGCGTCGGTCATCGTCAAACCTGCCGGCTCGGCCTCGATTCGGGGCACCGACGCGTTCGAACGGTGCCACGAGGTCGCGGGGAAGGTCAACGGCGGCGGCCACCCGAAAGCCGCGGGTTGTAAACCCGACATCTACGACGACATGCTCGACTACGCGAACCACTGGACGACCCGCGGCGCGGTGACGAAGCAGGTCATCCTCGACGGGTTCCGCGAGGTCGTCGCGGACGAGGACGTCGAGGGCGACGAAAGCGAGGACTGACCGGTTCGAAAAGCGTCCGTACTGATTTTTCTCTGGCTAACGGGAGCGGTGCCACGGCGTATTACTCCGTGCTGACCGACCGGTATGCGGTGGCGCGCGCTGTCGGCGAGGCGCGACCGACGGGAACGCCTCGAGCACGAACGGTGAGCGAAGCGAGCCGTGAGCGGGCCGGCCGAACGATATGAGGACGGGAGACGACACTGTCCGGGGTCGTCGCGAGTAGTGCGTGACCAACGGTCCCGCATACCACGCGAACGGGTGCAAAGCACCCGTGAGCAGATGGAACGAGCGACTGCTCGGAAGACGCGACGCGTCTTCCGCTGGATGAGCGAGGGAAGGATGACCGAGCGAATCGGTTGGGGAGGGTTGTGGCCCCTCCGTGTTGCCACGATAGCAGGACACTCACGTCAACACGTCTGCTTGACACCACGATTCCGCTACTGCGGGTCCGAAACGTCGCTTACCCTCGAGACGCGAAGTACCGCATCACGAGCTGGAGGACGTGAACGAAGACGCCCGCGACGGCGATGTAGACGCCGATCGTCTGGAGCGCCACCGAGGCGCTGCGCTGGTCGCGGACCTTCCAGATCTCCCAGCCCAGCCGGAGCAGAAAGCCCAGAAAGACGAGGACGAAGCCGACGAGTAACACCGGGGCGACGAACGTCCCGATCGCGATGGCGATGATCCCACCGATGAACGCGTAGTTGGCGTAAGACCCCCAGTGCTCGAACGTCTTCGAACGGGCGTAGACGTACGCCGAGATCAGGGCTGTCATTGCGGCGACGACGACCGCCGTTACGGCGAGGATCGTCGGCTGGGACTCCCGCGGCACGAACCGCAACACGCCGGCTCCGAAGACCCCGAAGGCCAACTGCAAGAGTACCATCCCGACGAACGCGATCGCCATATCACCACGGTCGACGCCTCGCTCGGCGACCAGCTGGCCGGCCATGATCGCCGCGCCGTAGGCGATCACACCGACGATCGGAAACGCGAACAGATAGTCGTTGACCGACGCGAGCGGCGTCACCGCGACGGCGTACATCACCGCGACGTTGATCGCCATCAGGACGCTCGCGCCGCCGATCACGCGCGCTTCGCGACTCGAGAGACCGAACCCGCGCCCGGTCTCGTACGGGGTTTCGGTCGAACTCATTCCGTATGGGTACGCGAGTCTCGTCCAAAAGCGGACGGCCGACAGGTGACGGTATCAGCCGGGGGGAGAGTCATCGCTCGCGAAACGGCGGCGTTCTCGGTGCAGTGTTCGAACGGCTGCTTACTGTGTCGCCACTTCGGTGACGTTCCACCGGTCCGAGAACGCCGTCCCGCAGGTGCACTGGGCATACGCGTGAACGACGGCACCGTCGGCGTAGATCCCGCCGACCTCCTCGTTCCGTCCCTCGGCGAAGGCGAAGACGAACTGGGTCGTGTGGGGGCCCCCGTCGCCGGCAGCCGGACACTGCCCGCCCGTGAGATCCTCGGCGATCTCGCCTTCGTTGCTCATCGCGGACTTGGCGAACTCCATCGCACCGGTTCCGGTCGCCGCCTGGAAGGCGTTGCGCCCGCGCTCGCCGTCGACCACGATCAGCGTGCCGTCGTCGACGCGGTCGCCGAACTGCTCGAGTCGCTCGTCCGAGACGTAGGAATCGGCCAGAAACAACGCGACATCGTCGAGCCGCTCGCCCGCGAGAAACTCCGCACGTGGGTCACTCATGGAGTCGGATTCGCGCTCGAAGTGGAAAAAGGACAGTATTCGCGTCCCGTTCCGCGAGACGAACGCGATCGTGTCGCCGAATCCCGTACACGGGTGCGCCCGGCTATCACCACCGTCGCTGTCGGAACCAGGGGACGGCGAACTTACCGGTCCTCGAGGTCCTTCGCGATCTCACTCAGGCTCCCGCTTGGCGGTTCGTAGGCGTCGTAGTAGGTCGTCTCGCCGGGCGCGCGAACGCCGTAGAGAAACTCCGGTTCGACGACGTCGATCAGCACCGACCCGCCCGCCGGGACCTCCTGTGTCGCGGTCCACTCGGCGAGTCGATCGGTGCCGCCGCTGGGATCGCGGGCCAGATCCGGGGTGTCGTAGATCCCCGGAATCGCCAGGTCCTCGCCCGTCAGCGCTCGTTCGACCCGCGCGAACAGTTCCGTCCCCTCGAGGACGATCCGGACGACCTCGTCGGTCGGAAACGCCGAGCGATCGTCGGCCGGGACCTCGAGTTTGACGCCCGTGGCCGTCTCCGTACACGTCGATCGGACCGTTTCCACCGAGGGATGGTCACTCGCAATTCTGTCAGTCATTGAAAACGAATCGGAGGGATGTCGACGCGACTTACTCGTCGCCGTCGTCGCTGAGCAGTTCGTCGACGTCGGTGCTGCCGCGGTCGACGATCGAGGCGTTGATCTGCGCGACGGCAGCCGATACTTCACGGCCGCGGACGGTGATTCGACGGCGTTCGCCGTCTCGGGACGGCTTGTAGCCCGTTTGCTCTTCTTTCATCAGCACTTCCTTCAGGTTCGGCCCCGCGACCTCGTCGGTGAGCGGGCGACCCGCCTCGTCGGAGCCGCCGGTGATCTCGAGCGTATAGCCGTCGAGTCCGACGGCACCGCCGTCGACCTCCTCGCCGATCGACTTGCCGATAAAGCGGTTCGCGTCCTGTTCTTCCGCCTCGAGCTGATGGGCCAACCCCGAATCGGGGTCGCCGACAACGACAGTGAAACTTGCCATGCCCGACGGAAGACGGCCGTCGCTCAAAAGATCATCGATCCCACCGAACGGGCGTCGACGAGCGGATCGGCAGCCAAACCCGTGCAGAGAGCCGGTTGCTCGAAGAGCCCGTTCGTACCGAATCACGTCCCGAATCCGCGAGTTTTACTCGGTCCCGGTAGTCCACTCGAGTATGATCGAGGACCGGGATCGCCTCGCATCGAGCGAAGCCCGCGGACTCGCACTCGAATGCCTCGAAACCGGAATCGAGGCGGGCCATCCGCGAACGGTCGTTCGCGAAGCCGTGGCGCTCGAGGGCGACACCCTCCGCGTCGGCGACGTAGCGTACGACCGCCGCGAGTACGAGGAGATCGTCGTCCTCGGCGGCGGCAACGCGGGGGCACACGTCGCCGTCGCGCTCGAGGGAATCCTGGGCGACCGGATCGATCGAGGCGTCGTCGTCACGGACGACCCCGTCGAGACCGATCACGTGACCGTTCGGGAGGGCGACCACCCGGTGCCGAGCGAACGGGGTGTCGACGCCGCGCGCGAACTGCTCGAGACGGCCGATGCCGTCGACGAGGACACGCTCGTCCTCGCGGTGATCACCGGCGGCGGCAGCGCACTCATGCCCGCGCCCGCGAGTGGAGTGTCGCTCGCGGACCTCCAGTCGACCACGGACGGCTTGCTCGCCAGCGGGGCCGACATCCACGAGATCAACGCGGTCCGCAAGCACCTCTCCGCGCTGAAGGGGGGCCAACTGGCGCGCCGACTCGCCCCCGGGACGGTCGCCTCGGTGATCCTGAGCGACGTTGTCGGGAACGACCTGAGCGTGATCGCCAGCGGACCCGTCGCGCCCGACGAATCGACGTTCGAGGACGCCCTCGTGGTCCTCGAGCGGTACGGGATCGACGCGCCCGACGCCGTCGTCGACCGCCTCGAGCGCGGCACGGCCGGCGAGATCGCCGAGACGCCAAGCCCCGGCGATCCCGCGTTCGACACCGTCTCGAACCACGTCGTCGCCGATGGCATGACCGTCCTCGAGGCGGCACGCGAAACGGCAGCCGGCCGGGGCTACGAGACGCTCGTGCTCTCCTCGCGCGTTCGGGGTGAGGCCCGCGAGGCGGCCACGACACACGTCGCCGTCGCCGAGGAGGCGCTGGCGACGGGCACGCCGATCTCGCCGCCGGCCGTGATCCTCTCGGGGGGCGAGACGACGGTGACGGTCCGGGGCGACGGGGCGGGCGGTCCCAACCAGGAGTTCGCGACGAGCGCGGCGCTCGCACTCGAGAACGAGGGCAGTGAGAACAACGGGACCGGGGACACTAACCGAGGCAAACCCGAGAACGGGGGCGAGATCACTGTCGCCGCGGTCGACACCGACGGGATCGACGGCACGACCGACGCGGCCGGCGCGCTCGTCGACGGGACGACCGTCGCGGACCCCGACGACGCTCGCGTGGCCCTCGCGGAAAACGACGTTTATCCGTATCTCGCGTCCCGAGATGCCCTCCTACTCACGGGGCCGACCGGGACGAACCTGAACGATCTGCGGGTGCTGGTCGTCCGGTAGTATCCGAATCGATTCCGAACGGAGACGCGATACCGGTGTCGCGGACGCGTTCGACATCCGAATCGAACGCCTCGAGACCCCGTCCCGATCGACGGAGCCCTACGGCCCCGAATCGGGGGTGAGCACGTCGATCACGCGACAGGCGTTCTTGGAGAAGGCGCGGCGGAGCAGATCCCCCGAGACGTCGAGCGTGAGGATCTCCATGACTGCGACGTTGGGATGGCAGGCGGGCGCGCCGCTCCCGAAAAAGACGCGATCGGGGTGTTCGAAGAGCGCCCGCTCGAGTTGCTCGCGGTAACGGACGAAACTCGTCTCGAGGTAGCAGTCGTCGTACTCCCCGAGGAGGTCGATCATCTCGTTCATCAGCGGCTGGCTCAGCGGATGGCCGCCGAAGCGGCCGACGACGACGGGGAACGAGCGGCCGAGCAACAGCGACGCGAGCGTTTCGGGTGGCGCGTCGACGCCGCCGCGGACGATCACCGGCAGGTCGACGTCCTCGAGGGCGGCGAGGACGTCGTCGTCGGGATAGCCGTCGACGGTGGGGTCGAGGACGAATCCGTGAAACCGATCGTCGTAGGCGTACTTTTCGATGTCGCTGGGAGAGGTGTGGTGGTCCGTTCGCTGGCGAACGGCGTTCCGGAGGCGTCCGGTCGCGTTCCGGCCTGGCGTCTGGGTACCGTTGATCCGTGCGAAGGCGACGAACGGACGGTCGACGCTGCGTCTGGCGACGCCGTTGTTCGGCGCGACGTAACTCGTCCCCGCTCGTGACGGCGGAAAGACGATGGATCTGGTGATGCCCGCCTGATGCATCTCCCGCTCGAGGCGGTCCGGCGTGATCGTCAGTCCGCGGGAGGTGTCGCTGTCGTCGACCGGCGACAACCGCACCGAGACGTCGACGACGCGAAATCGGTGTTCCAGTTCCAGCATCCACTGGGTCATTTCGCGTCAACCCATATTTCCCTACTGGCCCCGTCGACCACCAGCCTGGTGATAGTTCACACGGACAATCGCAAGACGGAGCGGCGGTAGGAGGGAAAGAATTATATAGAAGTGCTGACGACATGGTTAGTGAGGATCAACGATGGCACAACAGCGACGCATGGGTGGGCAGCCCATGTTCATTATGAGCGAGGACAGTCAACGAACGCAGGGTCGGGACGCGCAGTCGTCCAACATCATGGCCGGCAAGGCAGTCGCCGAGTCGGTACGGACGACACTCGGCCCCCGCGGCATGGACAAGATGCTCGTCGACTCCGGCGGGGACGTCGTCATCACGAACGACGGGGCGACCATCCTCAACGAGATGGACATCGAGCATCCCGCCGCCCAGATGATCGTCGAGGTCGCCGACACCCAGGAGGAGGAGGTCGGCGACGGAACGACGACCGCAGCGGTGCTCGCCGGCAACCTGCTCGGCGAGGCCGAGGACCTCATCGAGCAGGACGTCCACGCGACGACGATCGTCGAGGGCTACCACGAAGCCAGCGAGATCGCCCTCGAGGCGATCGCCGAGCAGGTCGACGAGGCCGACGTCGACGACGAAATTCTCCGCCAGGTCGCCGAGTCGAGCATGACCGGCAAGGGCACCGGCGGACTCACGGCCGAGACGCTGGCCGAGACGGTCGTCGACGCGATCCAGCACGTCGACACTGACGAGGGCGTCGCACGCGACAACGTCACCGTCCACACGGAGGTCGGCGCCTCCTCGAACGCGACCGAACTCGTCCCCGGCATCATCGTCGACGAAGAGCCCGCCCACGACGGCATGCCAAGCGAGGTCGAAGACGCGTCGATCGCCATCCTGGACGTCGAACTCGACATCCAGACGGGCGACGTCGACGCCGAGTACGCCATCGACTCGATCGACCAGCTCAACGCCGCGATCGACGCCGAGGAGGGCGAACTACAGGGCTACGCCGAGACCGTCGCCGACAGCGGGGCCGACGTCGTCTTCACGACCGAAGACGTCGCCGACCGCGTCGCCAACGCCCTCGCCAACGAGGGGATCCTCGTCTTCGAGGGACTGGGCGACAGCGACGCCCGACAGGTCGCCGCCGCGACCGGCGCACGCCGCGTCGGTGACCTCGACGATCTCGAGGAATCCGACTTCGGCTCGGCCGACCGGATCCACACCGAATCCTTCGGCGGCGACGATCTCGCGTTCGTCGAAGGCGGTGCGGCCGCCGAGACGGTCACCGTCTTCGTCCGCGGGGGCACCGAACACGTCGTCGACGAACTCGAGCGCGCTATCGGTGACGCACTCGACGTCGTCGCGACCGCACTCGAGTCCGGCGAGGTCGTTCCCGGTGCCGGCGCGACCGAGATCGCGATCGCCGACAAGATCCGCGAGGAGGCCGCCGGTATCGAGGGTCGCAAACAGCTCGCCGTGACGGCCTTCGCCGACGCGGTCGACATCGTCCCACGGACGCTCGCGGCCAACACCGGCCGCGATCCCATCGACGTGCTCGTGGACCTTCGTGCCGCCCACGAGTCCGAGGGCCGGGCCGGCCTGATCACCAAGGGCGACGAGGTCACGATCGACGATCCCTTCGAGTACGGCGTCGTCGATCCTGCCGACGTCAAACGCGAAGCCATCGAGAGCGCGACCGAAGCCGCCACGATGATCGCCCGCATCGACGACGTCATCGCCGCCGAATAACGTCGCTGTTCGCGGCATCGATCCCGAATACCGCCTTTTTGTCGACGGGAACCCAAATCCCCCAGCAGCGGCCATATCGACTAGCCATCACTGTTAAGTGTTAACACATTGTAGTCAGATGTATTATGTCCGGAACCGCTCCGCGAGAGACACTGACGCCGATCGCCGACACCAACGGTCGCACGGTCTACTACGACGACGACCGTGGTACCTACCACACGTGGTGTGACGACGGCGCCTACGAACCGGTGAGCACGGCACTCCTCATGACCGTCTCGTCGGTACTGGGGGTCGAACCCGACGACCTCGAGGCGCTCTCGGAATGCGTCGAACCGGACGCGCTGAACGCGCTCTTCGTTCACTGGCGCGGTGACGAGTCCCGCGTCGGTGACGGGTCGATCTCCTTTCGGTTCTCACAGTGTGCCGTGACGGTGCGTGCGGACGGCGAAATCGAGATCGATCCGACGCGGCGATCCGTCGTCCCGGCCGAGAGGTGACGGACCCGACCGGCCCGAGTCAGTTGGGGGACGGGCTGGCGGGCTCGAGGACGACCCGATCGCCGGGCGCGAGGCCGAAGGCCTCGTCGCCACGCCCCTGATTGACGTCGAGTTCGACGGAGCCGTGGCTCCCGACGGTCGCGAGTCGGTCTCCGACGGGGACGGCTGCGAACGTCTCGCCCACCGGAACGATGGCCCCGTTCGCGACGACCCGTTCTCGTCCGTCGAGATACGAACCCGGAACGTTCGTGACGACGTTGCCGAAGCCGTCGACCACCACCACCTCGCCCGTCACTCGCTCGTTCTCGATGACGGCTCGGGGAAGCTCGAGATCGACGCCCACTGATCCCGACTCGAGCCACTCGAGGGACTCGAGTGCGTCGATATCGGCCTCGTGAACGCCGGCGGCGGCGGGTGCGAAGACGTCCCGTCCGTGGAACGTGTTACTCGCCGGTGGCCGATCCGTCGCCGACTCGCGGACGGATTCCACGGCCGTCGTCGGTTCGACGGGGCCGAGCGTCCGCTCGTCGATCACGAACGTGTCGAGTCGATCCGCCCCGCCCGCGAGCCGCCGAGCCGCAGGGAGCAAAACGCCGTTGTCCGGGCCCACGAGCAGGTGCCCACCGGCACGGAGAACGATGCCCTTCCGGTCGGTTCCGACGCCGGGATCGACGACGACGAGATGGGTCGCAGGCGGGAAGTACGGCAAAACCTCTCGAAGCCAGAACGCGGCCGTCCGGACGTCTTGCCGGGGGAAATCGTGTGCGACGTCGACCAATCTGGCGTCCGTTCGCTGCAACAAGACGCCCTTCATCGCCGCCGGATACGGCGTGCCGAAATCGGACGCGAGGGTGATCATGATCGCCCTACGAGACGATCGGTGAAAATCGATACGCCTCGGCGTCGCCGAGGATGGACCGCTACTCCCCGTTCGAGTCCGAGTCGCTGACCATCTGGATGCGCTCGAGGCCGTCGATCTCGTCGACGACCTCGACGACGGCATCGGGGACGAGCGACTCCCAGTCGCCATCGTTGATCATCCGCTCGCGGACCTCCGACCCCTCGAGGACCTCGCGGTTGAACATCGGCGACTGGCGGATGTCGATATCGGCCTCACGAAAGAGTTGGATCACCAGCGGGTTGTTCGAGTAGGCGACGTCGAAGTCGGGACTCATGCTCTGGACGTGGCTCACCCACACCGAGTTTCGCTCGAGGTCCTCGATCGGGACCGCGTACGTGACGAGATCGTAATCGACGAGCGATTTCGTGATCATCATGATCCGTTCGCCCGCGGTAAACGGGTTCCGAACGGTATGCGAGTCGTCGGCGCTGCCGATTCCGAGGACGAGTTCGTCGACGTCCGCGGCGATCTGTTCGACCATGCTCCGGTGGCCATTGTGAAAGGGCTGAAACCGACCGATATAGAACCCCCGAGTCATGCCGGACACTGTACGGGCACAGCGCTTAAGCGTGGCGAGTTTCCGAGGAGTCGCGGTGTCGACGCATCGTTCGTGTCTGGACATAATCAGTTACCACCCCTCACCGACAGTGTTCGATCGAGACTGATCACTCAACAGAATATTCCAATTATAGTAACATCGTATTAAAGAGATCGGTGTTGTGCGCTGATTCCCATCCACGGCCGCTGTTCCCCCCGGTATCCGCAACTGACACCATCCTCCGCATGGAGAAAGTATATCAGTCCCAATCCCTTCGAATCAGGTACTGAACAGAGTTCTATGAGTAACGATACGAACGTTGACGACCCTCCCGAAGACGCTTCGGACGCTCGCCCCGACGAGAACGAGCCCGAGCGTCAGGGAGACCGGTCGCCGCTCGAGGAGGACGGTGACCGCCACAACGACGTCGACGACCCGATCGAGGACTTCGATCCGGCCTCCGACGAGGACGACCCGATCGACGAATTCGAGACGCCGTCCGACGACGAGGACGACGACATCGAGACCGTCGAGGACCTCGGGAGCACGGTCGAGGTCGATCCCGGCGTCGAGGTCGACGAGGAGATCGCCGAGGACGACCTTCTGGGCGGTCTGAAGATCGATTCGACCGAGGACATCGAGGTCCCCGATCGGCTCGTCGATCAGGTCATCGGCCAGGACGAGGCACGAGATATCATCATTAAAGCAGCCAAGCAGCGCCGACACGTCATGATGATCGGCTCGCCGGGGACCGGCAAGTCGATGCTGGCGAAGGCGATGAGTCAGCTGCTTCCCAAGGAGGATCTCCAGGACGTTTTAGTCTACCACAACCCCGACGACGGCAACGAGCCGAAGGTTCGCACCGTTCCCGCCGGGAAAGGCGAACAGATCATCGACGCCCACAAGGAGGAGGCCCGCAAGCGCAACCAGATGCGCTCGATCCTGATGTGGATCATCATCGCGGTCGTCATCGGCTACGCGATCCTCAGCCCCGCCAGCATTCTGCTCGGCGTCCTCGCGGCAGGGATCATCTGGCTGATCTTCCGCTACACCAGTCGTGGCTCGGACGCGATGGTGCCCAACATGATCGTCAACAACGGCGATCAGCGCGTCGCGCCCTTCGAGGACGCGACCGGTGCCCACGCCGGTGCACTGCTGGGCGACGTCCGTCACGACCCCTTCCAGTCCGGCGGCATGGAGACCCCGAGTCACGACCGCGTCGAGCCGGGGTCGATCCACAAGTCCAACAAGGGCGTGCTGTTCGTCGACGAGATCAACACGCTCGACATCCGCACCCAGCAGAAGCTGATGACGGCCATCCAGGAAGGCGAGTTCGCCATCACGGGCCAGTCCGAGCGCTCCTCGGGCGCGATGGTCCAGACCGAACCCGTCCCCTGTGACTTCATCATGGTCGCTGCCGGGAACCTCGACGCCATGGAGAACATGCACCCCGCGCTCCGCAACCGGATCAAAGGGTACGGCTACGAGGTCTACATGGACGACACCATCGAGGACACCCCCGAGATGCGGCGCAAGTACGCCCGCTTCATCGCCCAGGAGGTCGAACGCGACGGCCGCCTGCCACACTTCACCGACGACGCCGTCGAGGAAGTCATCCTCGAGGCCAAGCGCCGTTCGGGCCGGAAGAACCACCTCACGCTGTTGTTCCGCAGCCTCGGTGGGCTGGTCCGCGTCGCCGGCGACATCGCCCGCGCCGAGGACAAGGAGTACACCACCCGGGACGACGTCTTGCAGGCCAAGCGACGCTCGCGCTCGATCGAACAGCAACTCGCCGACGACTACATCGAGCGCCGCAAGGACTACGAACTGCAGGTCAACGAAGGCGGCGTCGAGGGCCGCGTCAACGGCCTCGCGGTCATGGGCGAGGACTCGGGTATCATGCTCCCGGTCATGGCCGAAATCGCCCCCGCACAGGGTGGCGGTCAAGTGATCGCGACCGGCAAACTCCAGGAGATGGCCGAGGAATCGGTCCAGAACGTCTCCGCGATCATCAAGAAGTTCTCCGACGTCGATCTCTCGGAGAAGGACATCCACATCCAGTTCGTCCAGGCCGGGCAACAGGGCGTCGACGGCGACTCCGCCTCCATCACGGTGGCGACCGCCGTCATCAGTGCCCTCGAGAACATCCCGGTCGACCAGTCGGTCGCCATGACCGGCTCGCTGTCGGTTCGGGGCGACGTGTTGCCGGTCGGCGGGGTCACCCACAAGATCGAAGCCGCCGCCAAGGCCGGCTGTACCAAGGTCATCATCCCTGAAGCGAACAAGCAGGACGTGATGATCGAAGAGGAGTACGAGGAGATGATCGAGATCATCCCCTGTGCGAACATCAGCGAAGTCCTCGACGTCGCCCTGATGGGCGAACCCAAGAAGGACTCGCTGGTCGATCGGCTCAAGTCGATCACCGGGACGGCGTTCGACCAGGGCACCGTCGGCTCCGCCGGCGGCTCGAACCCCAGCCCACAGTAAATGCCCCAGTGGGCGACGTTCGTCGGGATTACGGGCGTCGTCCTCGTAGTGCTGCTCGTTTTATCGCATCTGACCCAATCGGCGTTTAGCGACGGCCCCGCGGCCCCCAGCGACGAGCCCGAGGCCCGGGCTGACGCGTCGTTCGAGACCGATTCCGACGCCACACCCACCGACTCGAGCCCCCGACCTCACGAACCACCAGCCGATGCCGACGGGGACGGATCCGTCCCTGAAAACCGGGAGTCCGACCGAGCCGTCCGGCCAGCGGAGCAGTCGTCGACCCTCGACCCAGCGCACCGCACGAACGGTACCGGTGATGAGCGCACGAACAGCACTAACACCCCCGATGACGAGAGCAACCGCAACCCCGCGACTGCCTCCGACGGCTCGAGGGAGGGCCCCACCGCCGCTCTCGGTGACGATCGACGGGGACGGCTCGATCGGGACGTCGATCCGGACTCGCTGTCGACCGGGATGGTCCTGGCGAACGTGGCCTTCTCGCAGGGCCTGTTCGCGCTCGTGTTACTCGGCGCGGCGGTCTACACGGCGATTCCGCCGTCGGCGCTGGGGATCGACGCCTCCGTATCGGCCCTCGAGACGGGACTGCGCTGGGGGATCGCGGTCGGCGTCGTCGTCTACGTCGGGAACGAACTCGCCGCGGCGGCGGCGACCCACCTCGGCTTCGATCACGACGAGGACCTGCGGGAGCTCTTAGCGCCCGATTCGACCGGCGACTGGCTGCTCCTGTTGGGCGGCGTCCTCCCGATCATCGCCGTCTTCGAGGAGTTTCTCTTTCGGGCGGCGCTGATCGGCGTCCCCGCCGCCGGCTTCGGCCTCTCGCCGTGGCTGCTCGCGGTCGGCTCGTCGATCGCGTTCGCGCTCGGCCACGGCATGCAGGGCTCGATCGGGATCGTCGTCACCGGCCTCCTCGGGTTCGTCCTCGCGGTCGTCTTCATCGTCACCGGGAGCCTGCTGGTCGTCGTCGTCGCTCACTACCTCGTCAACGCCCTCGAGTTCGTCGTCCACGAAGGGATCGGTCTCGAGTGGGCCGAAACCCTCGAAGGCTAAAGCATGGGAGCCGATTGATCGAGTCATGGACGTGACTGCCGGATCGACGGCGCGCTCTCGAGCGATCACTGCCCTGATCGTCGGCTACTTCGTCGTGATAGCCTACGCCACGATCACGAACGATCCGCTGGCGGCGACCGTTGCGGAACTGGGCTTCGGCGTCATCGCGATCGCCGTGGGAGCGATGCTGTACGGTCAGCGTCGCGAACCGCGATCGGTGCTGGCCGTGGCTGCGGGCTGTCTCGTCGCCGGCGGCGTGTTCACCTTCGGTGCCGTCGTCACGCGGTCGGCAGCCCTCAACGCGCTCTCGTCGCTGCTGGTCTTTCTCGGGGTCGGCTGCTACGTCTACGCGCTCTGGCGTGCGAACTGAAACGGGAACCGCTCTCGGTCGTCGATCACGCGCTCGTCCGAAGCACCTGTGCCGTCGGAAGCCGCCAGCCGTAGGTGACGGCGGCGATGCGCGTTCCGACCGTCACCGCTGCACAGATCGCCGCGGCGACGCTCCCGGAGGCTCCCAGGAGGACGACCACCCAGTAGGTCCCACCGCCGAGTACTGCACAACTCGCATAGAAGTCCTCGAGCAGAATGAACGGCGATCGGTCCAGCAGGATGTCCGCGAACGCACCGCCGCCGACGGCGTTGATCGTTGCGATCGTGACGACGCCAAACCCCGAGACGCCGACGTCGGTCGCGACGATAGCACCGGCCGTGGCGAACGCGGCGAGTCCGACGGCGTCGGAGAGCAGCGTAATCGGATGATCGTCAGCCGAATCGACGGCGACGCTCACGCCGATCGCCAGCGCCACGCCGGCCAATCCGAGGGCGATCTCGACCGGCGACTGCAGCGCTAGTGGCACCCGATTGACGAGGATGTCTCGCGTCGCGCCGCCGGCGAACGCCGTGACGAGTCCGACGACGGTGACGCCGAACAGGTCGAACTCCTCGCGGATCGCCTTGGTCGCCCCGACCAGCGCGAACGCGACGAGTCCGATCGCGTTCATCGCGGCGAACGGATCGACGAACAGCGCTGCAGCCACCTCTCGTACCACTGGTTTCGTCAAGGCCAGCGAGCGTCTTGAGCGCTACGCATCGTCAGCGCGCTCCATCGGGGACGCGACGGGGACGACAGACGCTAAAACTGCTCGAGGCCGGTCTGTTCGGCCGCGGCGAGCGCGTCTTCGCAGGTCGACCACGATTCGCGTGCGAACGGTGGGAGTTCGCGGTGTTCGTCGACGTACGCCGCGAGGAACTCGCGGGTGGTCGAATCGCCCGGATAGCCGCTGCCGATCTCCCCGTACTCGTCGGCGAGGGCGGCGACGTGTGCGTCGCGTTCGACCTTGGCGACGATACTCGCCGCGCCGACCAGCGGCGACTCGTCGTCGGCACCGTGACGCGCGTCGACGGCGATCGACTCGAGCGAGCAGGCCGCCGCGACCCGGCGTGCGAACCGGTCGGCGTCGGTGTCGCAGGCGT
Source organism: Natrinema ejinorense (assembly GCF_002494345.1). Lineage (GTDB taxonomy): Archaea > Halobacteriota > Halobacteria > Halobacteriales > Natrialbaceae > Natrinema > Natrinema longum. The sequence continues at coordinate 3,761,318 of NZ_NXNI01000001.1, read as the reverse complement.
CACAGAGTCCCGTTATCGGATCGTTCGTGGCGACGTCCCGTTCGAACTCCGCGAGGGCGTCCTCGATCGCCTCCCCGTGGGCTGCGACCGCAAGCGAGTTCATGTCCGTCTCGGGGTCGTCGATCCGCGCCGGCGTGACTTCGGCGACGCCGACCGCGATCCCATCGTCGTCCCGCAGGATCGCCGCCAGTTCGTCGCGTCGATCGGGCGTGAGTCGTTTCGAATCCCTGATTCCGTCGGGGAGGTCGGCCGGGTCCTCGAGGAAGACGGCCGCGGCGAACATCGATCCCAGGGCTGGGCCCTTGCCGGCTTCGTCGACGCCGAATGGCATACTCCGTGGATCCGTCGCCGCGTGCTAAACCGTTGCGTTGTCGGTCCCGGACGTGTCACACGATATTTATCCGTGGGCGCGAAACGGCGTGTCGTGAATTCGGAGACGGAAGCAATCGAACTCGATGTCCCGACTCGACTCCTCGAGCCGGCGGGCGTTCTCTCGACTGCGCTCGGAGCGAGCCGGTCCGGGCTCCTCGTCGCTGCGCTCGAAGACTACCTCGAACGCGTCCGTGACGGCGCGCTCGAGCAGGAGGTCGCTGCCGCATACTACGACGACGAAATCACGTTCGAGGAACTGACTGCGGTGGTGGGTCGGAAGCGAGCGGCGGATTTCCGCGTTCTCAAACGCCACCTCGAGGACTCGGTCGTCGACGAACTCGCCGAACCGTAGGCGCGAGACGGCGCAGGCCGCGTGGCCGAACCGGGGGGTTTCAGACGGACTCCTGTCGGTCAGTGCCGGCTCAGCCGCGACCCGCGGTGGGGTAGGCCGGGAACCAGTGACAGCGAAACCGTCTCAGGCGTCTCCCGATGCCGTCTCGCCGTCGTCGCGTGGCTCGTCCAGGAAGTACTCCTCGCGTTCGAACGGCTCGTCTTCGCCTTCGACGGCGGTCACGTCCAGTGCCGTCACTTCGGCCTCGGTCTCGAGGACGCCCGCCAGGCTCGGCTCGGTCCGGCCGTCGTCGCTGCTGACGAGTTCCTTCACGTAGAGGCCGCCTTCACCGTGGATCCGGACTTCGGCCTCGGTCGGCGAGCGGAGATCGGCGCCGATCCCGTACACCGTCCGCTCGCGGGTCAGTCCGGCTCGCCGGTGGTCGACTCGTTCGGGGGTGTACTGATCGACGGTCGTCCCCTCGAGTTCGGCGAGCGCCGTCTCGAGGGCGTCTTCGTCGACCGGCGCCGCGAACTCGACGTCGGCCCGGTACTGTTTGCTCGCGTCGTGTTCCTTGACGCGCTCGACCATCTCGTAGGTCGCCAGCCGGAGCCCCGAGACCTCGACTGCCCCGTCGGCGGCCTCGTTGATCTCGCGCTCGAGCGTTTCGGGATCGGGATCGCGCGTCTTCGGTCGTTTCACCTCGAGGACGAACGGCCGGCCGCCCTCGAGCATGCGGGCGTCGACGTCCTCCCGTCCCGCGCCGTGGAAGGTGCCCTCGTCGCCGTTCATGGCCGCGACGACGTGGGGGCGAACGACCTGTTCGACGCTCGTGTCGTACAGATACCCGGAGCCGCCGCAGTACTCGCAGGGCTCCTCGCCGCCGTCGCCCAGTTGGATCCCGCTGCCGCCACACTCCCGACAGGGCCACTCCGTCTGTGGGATGTCGCGCTCGAGTTTGCGATACCGGCCGTAGACGAACGCGGGGTTGATCTGGACGTCGACCGCGTGGCTCGTGACGGTTCCCGACTCGAGGGTTTCGCGCGGATCGAACCCCTCGAGATCGACGACGGCGAGGACGTCGGGCCGATCGAAGTCGACCTCGGTGTCCGTTTTCGCACCGACGCGTCGTCCCACTTCGCGGTTCATTTCGCGCTTGATCGACTCGCCGACATCGGGCTCGAGGCCGGCGTCCTCCCGGAAGAGTCGCTCGTTCTCCTCGACCAGCGGCGGCACCCGTGTGCCGACCTGATAGGTGGCGAAGTCGACGCCCTCGAGGGCCTCGACGATCGTCTCGGCGATGGCGTCGAACGTGCCACAATACCCCTCACAGACCCAGCAATCCGCGGGATCGGTGGGCTCGAAGTCCTCGTCGTCGGCCAGCGCGACCGTCGTCCGTAGCGCCCGACCGCGTTCGGCGTTGGTCAGCCCGAAACTCCGCTCGGCGAAGGGCCGCCCGAGACAGGAGTCACAGACGGCTCCGGTCGCCAGCAACGCGCGGGCGTCTTCCGTGATCATGTCTCGAGAGTGGGGGAGCCGCGGGTAACACGTTTTCCCTTCGCCGGGGCGGCCGTCGCTGTCCGGACCCGCCGACCGGGATACCTCGGACGCGGGCGAGCGTAGCCACGGCGACCGCTGTGAGATCGGGGAGAGAACGCCCTCCCGCCGAGCAGTCGCCTGCACGGTCACGGACTCGTCTCCGAGTCCGGAGATTCAAATGGATTCGATCCTATCCCCCGACCATGCACGATTCCCGACTGGGTCGGCGCTCGTTTCTCGCGGCCGCGAGCGCCGGGCTCGCCGGTGCAGTCGCCGGCTGTGCCGAGCCCCGAGTCGACAGTTCGATCGAGGGTGACTCGTCCTATACGATCGACCGAGAGAACCTCGCGGCGGGATCCGCCTTTACGGACCTCTACAACGCGATTATCGAAACGGTCACCCAGGTCCGCGTGTTCGGTATCGAGGACCCTGCTACCGGCGCGGAGGGGCGTGGGCAGGGGTCGGGATTTCTCTACGACGAGCGTCACGTCGTCACCAACGACCACGTCATCGCCGACGGCGAGGTGGCCGACCTCCAGTACATCACCGGCGACTGGACGAGCACCACGCTCGCCGGTCGCGACTATCACAGCGATCTGGCCGTCCTCGAGGTCGACCACGTTCCCGACGGGGTGACGCCGCTCTCCCTGACCGACCGACGGCCCGTCGTCGGGCAGCAGGTCGCCGCCGTCGGCAACCCCTACGGGCTCGAGGGGACGATGTCGACCGGAATCGTCAGTGGCGTCGACCGGACGCTGGACTTCCCCGAGCGGCAGTTCGCCTACCCGAACGTCGTCCAGACCGACGCCGCCGTCAATCCCGGCAACAGCGGCGGTCCGCTCGTCGACCTCGAGGGCGACGTCGTCGGGGTGATCAACTCCGGCGGCGGCGACAACATCGGCTTCGCGATCTCGGCGGCGCTCGCCGAACGCGTGATCCCGGCGCTCGTCGAGACCGGCTCGTACGACCACTCCGATATGGGGATCGAACACAGACCCGTCGACCGCCTCGTCGCCGAAGCAAACGACCTCGAGGCGGCGACAGGGGTCATCGTCACGGACGTCGTCGACGGCTCCGGTGCGGACGGTGTCTTGCAGCCGTCCACAGGAACCGTCCAGCGACGCGGCGAATCGCTCCCCGTCGGCGGCGACGTCGTCCTCGCGATGGACGGGCACCCGATCCCCGACCATCACGCACTCGCGACGTATCTCGCACTCGAGACCAGTCCCGGAGACACGGTCACGATTCGTCTGCGACGGGACGGGGAGACGATCACACGCGAACTGACGCTTGATTCCAGGCCGGCAATATCGAGATAATCGGTCGAAACGTGTCGTTACGCCGTCTCGTTCGGAGCGATTTCCGCCCGGTTCGGTTCGTAGCACGCTCGTACACGTCAGTTCTCGTCACGGTCTCGCTCGTGCGGTTGACCGACTGCAATCGGCACGGAACCGGGGCCTATCGCCCCGGATCGTTGGATTAGCATCTCGATAACAATGGTATCGGCTCCGGTAGCAGTGTCCGGCGCGAGTATCCGTCGCCTGATACCCCATGACCGATGCCGACGTTCACCTGCCAGATAGCGAGGAACCGACTGTCCAGCTCGATCACGTGACGATCGAAAACGACAACGCTCCCGACGAGTGTGCGATTTTCCCGCATGGGGCTAGCGAGGACGAACTGATGACCAACTGGATCACGGCCCACGACGACTCGTTCGTCGACCTCCAGTCAATGCGATAGGTCCGACGATGCGTCTGCACTACTCCGTCACCGCCGCCGGATTCTGGATCGGAACCCTGTTGCCGGTCGTCTATCTCCCCGTGATTCTCACCGGAATCGACTCGATCAGTCGCCTGTCGCTGTTCGTCGGTCTGCTGGCGCTTCACGCGCTCGCTCTCGTCGTCGGCCACGACTACTCGGGATCGCGATCACGGTGAGCCGGTTCCGGTCCACTCCGGAACTGGTCAGTTGTGCGCAGAAAAGCACTACGTACAGTCCCGTGGTATCGACCCACATGAAAACGCGCTGTCCGCTCTGTCACCGATCCGTTCCCGGCGACGCACAACACTGGTGTCGCTGTGGCAAGTCAATGGATTCGCGCTGTTACGACGCCCACAGCGACTGGTGTGCCGTTCGCAGTAGTGAGGGCTGGATCGATGCGTTCGAGCGCTAATCGAGCGGGACCGACCAGAGCTGTACCCGTGGCGTCCCACAGCTGTCACAGATGACCGCCCTGTTGTCCTTGTAGCTTGCCCGCTCGAGTTCGCCCTCCGAACAGTGGTGACAGGACCGCCCCTCGAGCATCGCGAGCAACCGTCGGTCGCCGCCCGACTGCGAGGGCTCTGATTTTGCCATGTAGTCACTGCATACGGGAGACGGGGGAAACGGTTGGCCATGCCTATGCAGTGGCCACCGACGTTCGAGTCGAAGCGCCTATGTCCGTCTCCGCTGTACGCCCGCAGGATGTGGCCCTGGGGACACCTCGCCGTCGCCTATCTCCTGTACACGGCTGTGACCCATCGCCGATTCGATAGCCCCCCGCGTGCCATCCCGACGATCGCGCTCGCGATCGGCTCACAGACGCCCGACCTGATCGACAAACCCCTCGCGTGGAATTTCGGGCTCTTGCCCGGCGGTCGAACCCTCTCACACTCGCTTCTCGTCGTCGCCGTCCTCGTTCCGCTCGTCCGCGCCATCGCGGGTCGACTCGAGCGCCGTGCGGTTGGCATGGCATTTCTCGCCGGCTACTGCTCGCATCTCTGCGCGGACGTGCCACCCGGCGTCCTCTCGGGGGAGTTCGCGAGCGCGTCGTATCTCCTGTGGCCGATCCTCGAACAGCCACCCGAAGACCCCGTGGCCGGCATTTTCGATGCGATCCTCCACTACTACGCGATGGGTACCTACGAGTGGGTCCAGTTCGGTCTCTTTGCCGTCGCCGTCGTGAGCTGGTACCGCGACGGTGCGCCCGGACTCGGGCTAGCCCGGGTCGTCCTCGAGCGCCGACCGAACGTTTGACCTCGATCGCTCACTCGACCGGAGTTCGGTGCCGGACGAGCCATCGGGGACAGGGACGGTCCCCTCACTCGTGACGACGACCGTATAGTCGTCGACCGTGAACTCGAAATCGATGTCTCGATCGTTCGCGACAGCGTGTTCGAACAGGTCGATCATCGCGTCCGTCTCGACCTGCTCGTAGGGCCGTCCCCGGTCGCTCCTCGAGCACCCATCGACGGCCGCGACGCCCTGCACTTTAAGCACAGATAGTATTTACAGTTCCACCCAATATAGCGTGGACTATACGCGTCGAAGCCGCTCGAGACGAATCGTGGGAGCTATTCCGACCGTCGCCGTTGCGTCCCTATGCGCCAGTTCGTACTCATCGGTCACGACGTGCCCACCGACGGGAACTTCTCGCTCGACGACCTCGCAGGCGGTGCCGGCCGTCTCGACGCCCTCTGCCGGTCGATCACCGCGTCGTTCGTCACCTCTCATGGGATCCGCGAGGCCGTTCGCGTCCACCTGATCGTCCAGGACGAGTTCACGATCACCTTCGACGGGAGCGACCTCCGGCGACTCAATCCCGACGAGCGAAGCACCGCCGCGCTCGTTCGCACGGCCCTCGAGCACCGCGACGACGCGATCGGTGCACTGCCCGCCGAACCCAGCCCCGGGATCGAACTCTACCGTCGCGGGTTCGAGGCCACACTCGAGGCAATCGCCGACGACGGGCCGATCGTCCAGCTCCACGAGGACGGCGAGGCGGTCGTCGACGTGGGGAAAGACGCACTCGCAGATCCGATCTTCGTGTTGTCGGATCACCGTGACTTCAGCGACGACGAAACGACGGTCCTCGAGGCGTTCGCCGACCGGCGGCTTCGACTCGGACCCGAATTACTGCACGCGGATCAGGCGATCACGGTCGTCCACCACTATCTCGATACGGACGGCTACGAGCGGTTTTGAGGGTGTTTCCGGGGGATTGGGCTCGAGGGATCGGCGTCCCCTCGGGCGGTCCGACGGTGGGTTTCGGAAGCGTTAAACGACCGGACGCGTACACTCGACATGCGGGCCGGTGGGGTAGCTTGGTATCCTTCGGCCTTCGGGTGGCCGTAACCGCAGTTCGAATCTGCGCCGGCCCACTTTCTCCCGCATTTTACGACGACGAACGGAGCGACGAGTCTGCGGTGCGTGGAAACTGTAGCCACAAAGAGTCGCACACGCGAGTCGCAGCGCGCGAACGTGGTGAGCGCGACCGTCTCACATCTGTTCGCCATCTGCGCCGGCCCGCTGTTCCCACGTCGTAACACGAGAACTCGGGAGTACAGTCTCGATCAGCCGATCGCCCGTCACGGACAGGCATTCCCACTGAGAGTGTCCAATTAGCTGCCGGGATTCTGGGCCGAGCCAGTCCGGTTCCCGACTCGGATCGAACGAGACGACTGGATCAAGTGCCGGAATCCCTCCTCTCCTCCCCTCCGGAGACCTCGTCGTCGAAGATTTCGTTCTCGTCGACGACCCGTGGAGACGGGGCCTCACACGAACAGGCGTTGTGGGGGCTCACCGGTCGGATACTCCCGTCCTGCTGGGCCCACACCGTGAAGAGTTCACCGCAGTTGTTACAAATACCGGCCGCCTTCTCTCTATCGTCGTTCGATCGTGTCACTGAAATTGATCCACTCGATGTACTGTGTCAACGACACCCATGGGGAAAGTACCCAGGGTTACGCGTAGCCAACGATCGAGTTCTCGTAGACGGCGGTCTGCGGATCGTCGGTCTCGAGGACTGCGCTCGCCAGTGAGACTCGTTAGAGTTTCGTGGCTTCCTTCGCCTGTTCGGAACGGCGTGTCGCTTGCTCGAGTCGGTTCTCTGATGCGTTCGAGAGCGACTCGGGCACCTCGTCACGGGCCTCGGCGAGTCGCTCCGACACGCGCTCGAGTCGCTCGAGTACGGTCTCGAGTTGTCTGTCGGCGTTGCCTCGGTCCCCATCGCGTGCGCGTTCGGCGGCTCGCCGTGCAGCGTCGACCACGGCCGCGAGAGCGCGCTCGAGTCCGGTGACGGCGTTCGAGGAGCCACGGCTTTCGTCGGTGGCATCGTCCGCTGTGTCGTCATCGTCGGTCGGACCACTGCCACCCGCTTCGTCGTCGCCGAGGGCCGCGACCGCCGCCCTGGTCTCCTCGGCGACGTCCACCACGAACTCGGCGAGCGAGGCTTTCCCGGTCTCCGGCCGCTCGATGCGAACCGCCCCTTTGGCCCCGGGATCCGGGTTGACCCGATAGGCCCCGATGGCGTCGTCGCCGTCCCGAACCTCGGTCGTGTAGGCTCCGCCGTCGTGAACGTAAACGGCGTCGCTCCCGTCGACCGACGACTCGTACAGTCGCCCGGCGAAATCGTCTTCGACGGCCACCGCCGCGAGATCGGTCGCCGCCGTCTCGTCGCCGACCTCGAGTTTCGTCGCCCGGTCGCGAGCGACCAGCGGGATCTCGCCGTCGACGCCGGCAACCGTCGTGGTTCCGGCCGCCGAAACGGAGACTCGCTCGCTGTGTGGCGCGCGACCGGCACTGTTGACCGTCAGTCGATGGTCACCGGCCGGAACACCCTGTACGACGGCGACGCCGCCGAACGTCGGGACCGCCTCGGGATCGCTTTCGAGCAGGGCGACCGCCTCGAGGCTCGTGTCGGTCGTGGTCAGGCCTTCGTCGGCTGGTGCGTCCTCGGCCGTGATCGTTTCCGTAACGCGGCTGACGACGGTGTTGATCGGTGCGGCCTCGCCGATGGCATCGTACCGATCGGCCAGGGCCGTTCGATGGGTCGGGACGGAGATGTCCGCCGCCGGGTTCTCGTAGCGAGGCTGGCTCCACGGCGTCCCCGTCGTCGTGAGATGGCCAGCGAGGGCGTCTTCGACCTGATCCGGAACCGAGAACTCGAAGCTCAACTGTGGCCCGGTAAACGCCGTGATATGCTCGAGATCGGCGCTCGGAACCAGCTCGTACTCGATGTCGGCCTCGCCCGTCCGATCACGGTGCTGGAAGACGAGTCCAGTTTCCCGCGCCGGGAGATCAGTCGGCGGTGACGTCAGTGCGTCGAACGAACGGACGGTTAGCTCGTCGGTGATCAGCGACTCGCGGGTGACGGACGGCAACTTCTCGTGATCGTATATCGGTTGGCCCTCGTACTCCGGGACGAGATAGGGAAGCGTCGATCCCTCGTCGCGTGGCAGCCCGTAGGCCAGCGGGATATCGGCGAGGTCCTCGATCCCCTCGAGAGCCGTGTTCGTGATGTCTGCGAGCAGGTCCTCGACGGCGACCCGCTGGAAGCGGTCGGCTACGTCGTTGACCGAAAGCGCACTCGAGTGCGAGCCCAGTTCCGAGAGGATTCGGGGCGTCATGTCGGGCTCGGGATCCAGAAACTCGTTGTTGGGAACGGTTCGGGAGTGGGAGCTGGCGACGTACAGTTGGGGCCCCTCGGTCTCCGTATCGACGAAGACGTGAAGTACCTCCCAGTCGTGCCAGTGGAAATTGGTCGTGAACTGATCGAACGCCGAGTAACACCAGAACTGGACGACTGCCAGCGGCGACTCCTCGTACTCGACGGCGTGATAGAACACCGTCGGGTTCGGCGGCTCGCCATCACTGTACCGTTCGTGGTAGCCGTCGAAGGCGTCGAATCCAGTGACCACCGTCTCGCCGTCGCGTTCGCTGCTATACGGTCGTGGATCCGTCGGAAACCACGGCTCGTGGGTATCGAAATAGAACGACGGGGCGAACCGCGTCGCTAACGCTCGAGCCCTGTCCGCGTCGACCTGGGTCGTCTGCCCGTCGGTCTCCCGCTCGAACGCCGAACAGCCGGCAACGGCGACCCCACCGAGTCCGGCGACCGCACTGAGGACCGTTCGTCGATCCAGCTCCGCCACCGCATCGTCGGTCACGGGGTATCACGATCCGTTTGCGAACTCGCCGGTGCTGTGGCCACGACCGATCCTGTTTCGGGCATACCCCCTGTATAAGTGTACCCGGTGAAGAATCCTTCCGTCCGTGCCGGTCGACGACCGTGACCCAGCCCGTTCCGGAGTCAGCGACCCCCGAATTCGCGGCGAATCCGTTCCCGGCTCTCGGGGGCGATCCCGTAGAGATCGAACACCCGATCGGCGATCCGACGATCGAGTTCCGCGATCCGCTCGTCCAGTCGTCGGGCGCGGGCGCGGCGCCCTCCGAACGCGCGTAGCCCGTCCACGACGTCCTCGAGGCGAGGGAGTCTCACCGCCTCGAGGCGCTCGAGTGGCGAGATCGTTTTGGTCGCGGGTTTTCTGAACCCGGCGAACCCACGAGCCCTGTCGACGGCAGCGGGGAGGAAGCTCTCGACGAGCAATCGCCGTTCGGCGTCGTTGCCACCGAGTTCGAGCGCCGGAATCGGCTCGGTCTCCGTGTACCCCCACTGATCGGTATCGAGACCGCGTTCGTCGGGTTTGTATCGAACGCTCGCCGACAGCGCGATCGACCGACCCTCCGCTGTCACGTCGATCGTTCCGAGTCGAAGATCGGCCCACTCCGTGGTCGTGGCGGCGAGTTTGGTCGCCCCGACGCCCGCGACGGGGCGACAACCCGAGAGGGACCCCAGTGACGCGCCATCTTCGTACTGTCCCAGATAGTCGAGGACGTTCCGCGAGATCGCCGATCGCTCGGCCGTCCGCTCGAGTCGGTCGTCGACTGCCTCGACGAGTGCCGGATCCGGCCCCTCCTCGATCGCGATGGGAAACGCTTCGAACGTCGACTGGTTGATCTGGGGGAAGACGGATCGGTACGCGGCGTGCGTGTAGTGGTGATAGAAGTTCAACAGCGGCGAGTTCAGCACGCCGAGCACGTGTTTGAGTTCGTCGCTCGAGCCCGATCCGGTGTGGATGGTGTACGCCGACTTGATCGTGACCAGGTCGGTCGCGTCGTAGGTCCCGACGAGCGAATCGCTGGTCTGTCTGAAGACGAGTTTCGGACCGCGATACTGCCCCTCGTCTTTCGCGACGTCGGCCGCTCGGATATAGCGGAGGTCGTCCGCGTCGATCCCGTAGCGACACACCGCGCTCCCGGGTGCGATCGGCCGACTGTCCCCCGATCGCTGCTGACTCGAGGACAGATGTGGGGCCCGCTTGCTACTCTCTTCGCCCCGCGAAACCGTCGCGAACGCCGCGAGCGGCGGTCGTCGGTCGACCGTTTCCAGGATCGATCGCGCCTCCTCGTCGAGGGAGAGCAGAAACCGGGTCGAACCACGCTGTTCGAAAACCCGCTCGGGAATCACGGTGTACGAAAGCGACGCCAGCATCGTCCGATCGCTCGCATCCGCACAGCGGACCCCGCCGTCGTCGTCGCCGCTGATGCAGACGACCGCCCCCGTTTCGGCGTCCGGGAACGCGGTCCCGATCCGGACGATTCGCGACAGCGACGCGTTCTCGAGGACGAACTCCCGAATCGGTTCGTTCCCCTCGCGGGTGAGGATCGAATCGGGGACGACGATGCCGACGCGGCCGTCGTGGGACTGCCGGATCGCCTGCTCGTAGAACGCGACGGCGAGGTCGAACTGGTTCTCGGTGGCCTCGAACGTACTGGCGAGATAGGATCGAAGCTCCGTCCCCATGCTCGCGCTCGTGTCGCTCCGACCCGCCGTGGCGACCCACGGCGGATTCCCGACGATCGCGTCGAACCCGCTTCCGCCGATTTCGGCCCCGCCGCCGTCATCACACACCTCCGGGAACGCCAGCGGCCAGTGAAAACACCGTTCGATGTCGGCCCACGACTGCGCCGTTTGGAACCACCCCGTGCCAGCGAGCCGGGTCCACGCCTCGTCGTCGTCGACCGCGGACGCTACCCGTTCGACGGCGTCGTCCGGAACGCCGTCCAGCCCGAACTCGCGTGCCGTCCGGACGTTCGCCGTCGCCTCGAGCCGGTCTCGACGCCGGTTCCACGCGTCGCCCGCCGGCGAATCCCCCGCCATCGCCGTGCTGTCGCAGCCGTCCGGCCGCTCGCGATCGGGACGCGGGATCTCGCGATCGGGGCTGGTTCCCACGAGCGCGTTCCCGGTCTGCAAGTGGCGCTGGAGTGACTCGAGGGAGCCACCAGCGCCACGCGTCCGCAGCCACAGCGACGTCCGCGCCAGTTCGACCGCCAGCGGATCACAGTCGACGCCGTAGACACACCGCGAGGCGACCGCTCGGCGCGCCCAGTGAACGTCGCGTTCGTCGGCGACGGCCTCACGATCCGCCCGCGTCGCGTGTGCGGCGACGAGCTCCCGAGCGAGGAACTCGACGGCGTGTGTCAGGAAGTGGCCCGTCCCCATCGTCGGATCGAGCACGGTTACCTCGAGGAGCCGGTCGGTAAACGCCGCGGCGAACCCGGGCTCGCCCGGAGCGTCCCGTGCCCGCGTCTCCTCGCGGACGTCGTCGACGAGGGGCTCGAGCGTCCGCTCGACGACGTAGGAGACGACGTGCTCGGGCGTGTAGTACGACCCCGTCGCCTTCCGGTCGCCGCTGCCAGTCGTCACGTACACCTCGCCCGCTTCGACGCTCGCGGCGACCCCGGTGGCTCCGTACTCCGCTGCCTCGAGCGTCAGCGACTCCCCGGCGAGGGCGAGTTCGTACTCGAGCAACCGCTCGTAGAGGCTCCCGAGGTGGCGTCCATCGAGCGAGGCGTAGTCGATGGTCGTCGTTCCCTCGCCGGCCGGAGCCGGCCGTCGGGTGAGCAACTCGACGACCCGCTCGAGGGCGGCATCACCGATCGAATGGGTCGCGAGGAATCGCAGTTCCTGTCTGTCATCCGCGCTGGGAGCAGTGCGGAACAGCCAGCCCGGATATGCCGGCGGGGAGAGTGCCGTCTCGGACCCCTCACGCGATCGGGCCCCCGAACCGATAGTTCGAAACAGGTCGTCCAGACGCGACTGGAGCGCGCGCTGGCAGTCACCGTCAGTCGAGGTGCCGTCGTCACGGTCCGTGGCGATCACCTGCTCGAGCGCGCTGTGGCGTCCCGATCGCTCACCACTCGCGTCGGTCGCTTCGAACGGTTCGTGGCCGGTCGCCTCGGCGTACTGGACGATCAACAGACGATACAGGTAGACGAGCGCCCCCTCGAAAAGCGATTCGAGGTCGCTCTCGCCGAGATCGTTGTCGGGGTGCCGGCGGAACCCCTCGGCGAGCACCGCGAGCGCCTCGGCGGCGTTTTCCTCGAGAGCCGCGACGAGCTCGCGTGCGAACGCGTCGCTCTCGCGGACCGCCGCGTCGAGAAACGACTCGCCGTCGGGAGCCTCGAGAAACGCCTCGTGGCGAAAGAAACAGTAGAAATACCTGAACGCCTCGAGATCGCCCGTTTCCAGGAGCGTCGGAAGGTCGATCTCGTAGTAGGCATCCAACCGGCTGCCCGTCGACGCGTGATAGAGCCGCCACCGTTTCCCGTTGGTGAGCAGGGCCCACTCGGTGGCCGTCTCCCGGAACGACGCGGAGAGCCGATGGCTGGGATCGAACGCGCGCGTCCACTCGCCGCTCGCGTGTCCACCGAGCGGGCGTCCCCATCGCGTCGAGTGAGCGACGGCAACCGCATCCGCATACAACTCGCCGCCGGACTGCCGTCGACCGGACGCGGCGCGGGCCGCCGACGCGGAGCGGAAGAAACCGTAGTCGGGCCGCGGATCGGTTCGATCGGAGCCCTCGTCGACTGCAAACGGGATTTCGAGGGTCCGAAACACCGATCGGACGAACCGCTCGGTTCGCGCGGCGTCGCTTCGAGCCGACGCCCCCTCCGTCTCCGCCAATCGAGTTCTGAGGTCGTCGTAGGCCGCCCGAAGCTCGCCCTCGTCGACCGCGTCCCAGGCGTTCGTCTCGGGCAGCCGTTCCTCGAGGTAGCGCGTCGAGAACAGGCCGCGGTTGGTGCGGTACGTCGGTGAGCGCTGCATCTATCCGTCGAACCCGCGATCGGAGCGTCGATGTCGCTGCCGTCGACGCCGTTCTATACCTCTGCATCGGCCAGGACTGTAACGTTCGTGCCCAGGCTATCGGGTTCGGAACGCGAGTCGCTTCGCCCTCGGGCGCCGATGGGGCCGGCTTCGGTTCGGGATCCCGAACGGTCGAGCGATCGATCACTCGAGTCGGACGTGGATCACCGCCAACTCGTCGGAGGGCACGGCCTCGGCGAACGCCGCCTCGATCTCGGCCCACGTGTCGGGGCGATAGGCCTCGATGCCGAAGCTCTCGGCGAACGTCACCAGATCGGGCGTCGTCAACGCCGTGCCGACGTGCTCGCCGCGATGCTCGCGTTGCTTCTCGGAGATCAGTCCGTAATCCTCGTCGTCGAAGACGACGGTCGTGAAGCCACACGACAGCCGCGTCGCGGTCTCGAGTTCCGCCGCGTTCATCATGAAACCGCCGTCGCCGGTCCCAGCGACCACGTTCGAATCGACCGCCAGATCGGCCGCGAGCGCGCCCGGAACGGCGATTCCCATGCTCGCCAGGCCGTTCGAGATCACGCACGTATTCGGCTCGTAGGTCGGAAACGACTGGGCGATCGCCATCTTGTGACTGCCTACGTCCGAAACGAGGACGTCCGAGTCGGCCATCGTCTCGCGCAACAGCGGCAACGCGTTTCTCACCGTCACCGGATCGTCCGCCGCCGGGGCCTCGGTCACTGCCTCGAGCAGCCGGTCGTGGAGGTCGCCACACCACAGCGAACACGCCTCGTCGGGCAGGCGCTCGTCGATGGCGGAAAGCGCCGCGCCCACGTCGGCGACGATCTCCACGTCCGGGTTGTAGTGTCGATACACCTCTGCGGGTTCGTAATCGACGTGGACGATCGTCTTCTCGAGGTCGGGGTTCCAGCCCGCGGGATCGTGTTCGGCGATATCGTAGCCGACGGCGACGACGCAGTCGGCCCGTTCGATCGCCAGTTCGGCCTCGCCTTCGGGCCCCGAATCGAGCGTCATCAGCGAGGCCGGCTCGCGGTCGGAGATCGAGCCCTTTCCCATGTACGTCTCGACGACCGGAATCCCGACGCGATCGACGATGGCGCGGATGTGCTCCGACGTGCGAGTCCGTACCGCGCCGTTGCCCGCGAGGACGATCGGGCGGTCGGCGGCCTCGATCAGCCGCGCCGCCCGGCGGGCCGACTCCGCGTCCGGATCCGGTCGCCGAACCGGATCGCGAGTCGGGATCGGGTCGGCGTCGACGGCCTCGCTCGCGACGTCTTCGGGGAACTCGAGGTGAGTCGCGCCCGGTTTCTCGTATTCGGCGGTCTTGAACGCTTTTCGCACCGATTCGGGCGTGATCTCGGGCTCGGCGATCTGGGAGTTCCACGCGACGAGCGGCTCGAAGACGTCGACGATATCCAGGGCCTGGTGGCTCTCCTTGTGCAGTCGCTCCCGACTCCCCTGGCCGGTGATCGCGACGACCGGACTCTTGTCGAGTTGGGCGTCGGCGACGCCAGTTATGAGGTTCGTCGCGCCGGGACCGAGCGTCGAGCAGCAGACGCCCGCCTCCCCAGTGAGGCGGCCGTGAACGTCGGCCATGAACGCGGCTCCCTGTTCGTGGCGCGTCGGAACGAACCGAATCGAGGAGTCGCGCAACGAGAACAGCAGGTCCTCGATCTCCTCGCCCGGAACCCCGAAGACGCGGTCGACGCCTTCGGCCTCGAGACAGCTAACGAGCAGGTCGGATGCCGTCTGCATGGGCGTCCCGACCACACCGCTGTCCATTAATCGTCCCCCTCCAAGAAATCCGATAGGAACGGCGCTCGAGCCGTTTCGCCGGGTGGACGCTCCGCGTCACAATACGCGGTCCGGCCGAATTCGCAGCAGGACGCGTTCCGTCTCGATCGGGTTCGGATACTCCTCGGTATCCATGTATCGCAGGGCAAGTTCGTCGATATGTGCTCGAGCACCCGCGGTCGTTATCTCGTCGACTTCCCCGATCACCGAGAGATGCCGATAGGGGTCGTCCGGGTCGGTCATACTGACGCCGACGCCGGAGTTGTGCTGAGCGTTTCGCTCCTTCTGGCGGCCGCGTTCGGTGTTGACAAGGAGCCGGTTCTCGTCGGCGTCGTAGTCGATCCATACCGGCGTAACGTGGGGGAGCCCCTCCTCGGTTAACGTCGCGACGTGGGCGAACGTCTTCTTTTCGAACAGGTCGTGGAACTCTTCGGGTATCGATGCCATGTCCATCGTTCACTAGCCCCATTGATGTATCTACTGCCAAACGATAGTAGCAACTGAAACGATTCACACACAGATCGCAACGCTGTCGTGCGATCAGGTGTGCAATGACTTTCAGTTGCTACTAGACTGCTGACTACGATCGTACGGAAACGGAGACGATGCGGTCTCGGCCGATCGAGGGACAGCGACCGCCGATAGTGCCGAACGCCTCGTCGACCACGCATATGTCGGCTGACAGCTTATGCACATCGGCTGCGACTCCACCAGTATGACTGCACAGGAGCCGTCGACTCGCAGGCGAATGCTGACGCTAACAGGGACAGCGGTCTCGACCGCCCTCATTGCCGGCTGTGGCGGTCCGGGCGGCGGAAACGGTGGGACCGAAGAAGACAACGAAACCGAAGCCGAAGAGGGGACCGGCAACGGTCAGGATATGGAAAACGAGACCAACGAGACCGGAATGAACGAGACCAACGAAACCGGAACGAACGCGACTAACGAGACCGGAATGAACGAGACCAACGAAACCAACGAATCCGAGTGATTCGATCGGCCACTCACGGCTGTTCGCTCACGACTCGAGGCGAGGGCGAGGCGCTGGTGGGCCACATCGTGCTGGTCAGTGAAGCCGTCCGCGACGCGTATTTCGGCGTTCCTGACACCGGTAGGGGCCCCATCCGTTCGTCGTCACGCACTCGTCCGTCTCTACCGACGCGGTAATTTCGATTCACAACCGTTACTGGCGGTCAGTCCCTCTCGTGGACAATGACCGACGGACTCGAGGCGGACATCGAAGGAACGGACGTGATCGCACAGCGGCGAGACGAGTTGGCCGCTCGCGTCCGGACACACGCCGGCGAGATCGCGCGGGAACTCGCCGTCTTGCAGGGCGGCGACTACGGACAGGAAACGTTCAGTACCGACGGCGGGAGCTGGACGCTCAAGTACGAGGGCGGCGACGTCCAGTATCTCAAGTTCGACCCGAAATCCGGGTCGGAGACGTACGTCGTCTCGAGCAAACAGCCACCCGAACCCGACGCGCTCGAACGGGCACTGGACGACTACGGGGCGTTCGTCGCGGCCTACAACGAGTACGTCCGGTCGTTCGACGGAGTCCTCGAGGGCGTCACCGACGAGTTCCCCGCGGTCGAATCGACGGCCGAACTGGTCGCCGAACGGGATCGGATCGTCGACCGCATCCGCGACGTCGGCAACGCGATCGCGAGCCAGCTGCACCGGTACGACGGCGAGTACGGCACCTACGCGACGACGGTTTCGGGGACCCGCTGGGAGCTGAAGTGGGACGGTGACGTCGCCTCCTACCTGCGAGTCGGCGGCTCCGACGGGATCTACCTTCTTTCGCAGTACGGCCCGCCACCGGCCCCCGAGGTTCGACGGCTCGCCGAGGACGTCCCCGCGTTCGTCGCTGCGTTCAACGAGTACGTCGAGGACCTCGAGGCCGACCTCGAGACGATCGAGTTCGACGACTAGTCCATAGCTGCGGGCTGCCAGCGGTGTGTAACTCGGTGTACCGGTTCCCAGAGACGGCGAACACGGATCGCTGTCACCGACTCGGGGAGTGTACGGTGTCGTTTCGACCGTTTAGTACCCCGTCCGACTCCGTTACGGCCCCGACTCGATGGCTCGAGGGGGATCCGGATCGGTACCCACCGGAGGGGAGCGTTCTATATCGGAACTAGCAGCCGTTTTGTACCGTCTGTGCCTACGGGAAGGTGGCGACGGCGCTCGCCTGGACCACCTATGAACGGCCCTCCGAACAGAACTGACGATGGAACCGTCCACGACCGTATCGCCGGCACCGACGGGAACGACCCGGCGGACCCGGCGGCGTTCGATGCCATCGTCGTTCGCTACGAGTCCGGCAACGATCGCTGTACGTTCGTCCCCCACAACGGAACAACCGAGGAGAAACTAAACGCCTGGCTGACCGTGGATTTCGAGGCCGTCGTCGATCTCGACGATGTCCGCTGATGACAGCTGCGAGGCGTTCTCGGTACGATCTCGACCGGCGGCGACGGGAGCCCGGTGAACGACGCGCGAGAGAACAGGGCCAGAAGTCAGACGTCGACGTACTGGTCGACCCACTTCTGGCGGCGCTGCAGCGCGCGTCGGCCTTTCGGCGTCAGCGCGTAGTAGTTCGTCCGCCGATCGAGCGCGCCCTTCTCGACGAATTCTTTCTCGACGAGCGTGTCGAGGTTCGGATACAGCCGACCGTGGGTGACCGGCTGGTCGATATAGCTATTGATGTCGTCGAGAATGTCCTGCCCTGACGGCCGGTCTTTCCCTGCGATCACGTACAACAAGTCACGCTGGAAGCCAGTTAGCTGATCCATGGATCACCCTCTGAATGACGACCTTCACTACGCCGTGGCTTTGTTATAGGGCTGGTACGGGCACCTCGCAACCGGAACGCACCGCATAGGAGACGGCCGGTGGCGTCCCACGGCAGTCGACGTGTGAGAACGGACGAGCGGTCGTGTTTCCGAGAGTGCCGACGGAATCCACGCTCGAGACCGTGTATGACGCGGCGTTTTTGACGTTCACCCCCGTACCGACCGCTATGCCAACCGACCCACTCGCCTGGGAGACCGGCGGGCGCCGAGTAGCCTACACCTGTCCGGGATTCGACGTCGTTAACGAGTCCGTTCGACTCCCCGATGGGACCGAATCGGAGTTCGACTACCTCTCGGAGCCCGCGAGCGTCTGTATCCTACCGTTTACGCCCGACGGAACCGTCGTCTGTATCGAGGAATGGCGACAAGCCGTCTCACGGATCAGCCGCGGGCTCCCCGTCGGCGGGGTCGAACCGGACGACGAGGATCTCGAGGCCTCGGCACGCCGGGAACTCGCCGAGGAGACCGGTTACGAAGCCGACGAACTCGAGCCACTGGTGACCGTCGAGCCGGCAAACGGGATCGCCGACGCCGTCTTGCATTTCTTCGTCGCTCGTGGCTGCCGGCCGACCGCCGAACAGCAACTCGATCACAACGAGAGCATTCGGGTGACCGAGCGCTCGCTCGCGGACCTGACCGACGCGGTGGCCGACGGCGAGATCCGCGACGGCCGGACGGTCCTCGCCCTCTCGTACTATCGGTTGTTCGAGGAGTCGAGCGGCTCGGACGGCGGCTATAGTAGCCACTGAAACGAGTGACACACTGACCGCAACGCCGTCACGCAGTCAGGTCTGCAGTGACTTTCAGTGGCTACTAGAGACGGATCGTTGAAACGCCCCACTCGTCTCGGTCAGCCGAGCGCCGTCGTTTCGTTTTTGTTCGCCGTTTCGTTCATCGTTTCGTTCGCCGTTTCGTTCGCCGTTTCGTTCGCCGTTTCGTTCGCCGTTTCATTCATCGGTTCGTTCGCCGTTTCGTTACCTGGCGATGGCCGGGGCAGTTCCTGGATGTCCTCGGATTCACCGATCGTAACGGTGTCGGCAGAAACGTTGTCGATCGTCATCGACCCAGCCGAGAGCAACGGAATCGTCTCGCCCGTGGTCGTCTGGGTCTCGTTTTCGGTCGTCAGGGTTTCGTTCTCGGTCTCGTTTTCGGCCGTCTGGGCACCGTCTCCCTGACTCTCGAGGCTGCCGATCGTCATCGACTCGACCGTGATCTCGTCGACGTCGAACTGTTCGACGGTTAGCTCCTCGACCTCCTGCATGCTGGCGTTCTGACCGGCGGTTTCGTTCGTGCCGCCGCCGTCACCGTCGCCGCCGAACAGCCCGCCGATGAAGTCGGAGATGCCGGAGAGGACTCCCCCGCCGTCGTCTTCGACGGTCAGATCGTTGATCGTCAGCCGATCGGTCGTCATCGACTCGATCGTCATGTTCTGGACGGTGAGGTTGTCGGACTCGGCTTCGACCAGCTGGGCGACGCCGGCGGTCGACGACTCGTTTTCGCCAGCGTCCTCGCCTTCGGCGGCGGTTTCGTTGCCACCGGTCATGCCGTTCCCATCCTCGAGTTCCTCGATGGAAACGTTCTCGAGTGCTAGCGTCTCGAGGGAAACATCCGACAGCAGTACTCCGGAGGCTTGGTCGCCCGCGGATTCGTTCCCTGCGGACTGATTGCCCCCGTTGGATTCGCTCTCGTTTAGTTGCTGTCGGAGCTCCTCACCGCCCTGTCCCTCCAGTTGCTGGACGGTGAGTTCGTCGATCGTCGCGTTCTCGATCGTCACGTTCTCGAGTTCGAGCGTGCCGACCTGTACGTTCTCGAGCGTTGCGCTCGTGTCGCTCATGTCTCCGGCGTCGTCGTCCGCGGCCGTGGTCGCGCCACCGACGAGGGCGGGACCCCCCGCGAGAACGACCAACAGCGCGACGAACGCGACACCGAGTGTTCGCGATTGTGAAACCATACGGGCCGACGTACAGCCGTTGTCGGGCTAAAACGGGCCGACTGTTACGAGATTGTGCGTCCTCAAGAACGTGTTTTCTCGGGAAAAAAGAGTTTACGAGCGTTGAATCGATCGTTGATGGGGAAATCAACGTCGCGTCCGCTCCTCGAACGCCTGGCCCATGGCGGGCGGAGACATCGGTTACCCCGGATGATCACTTGAGGCGGAGTTCCCTCGTCTCGACGGCATCGCAGGTCGGGCAGACGAACTGGTATCGGACCCGACTGCCCGATGCAGTGACGCGCCAACCGCCGTCCGTGTCGACGTACCCACACGCCGGGCAGCGAAGCTCCGAGTCGTCGAACTTCTCTCGAAGTCGCTCGAACGGTGATCTCTGCACTGACATGTGTTATTATACACCATGATACTATATAACACTCTAGCCTGCTCGTCGACGGGTACCTGTCGTCCAATCATAACCGTTCTTAGGCAGCCGTCCGTAGGAACAACCATGGACGATGTCGACACGAAACGTGGTGGCACCATCGGGGACGCTTCGGGGGCGGTCCGGGCCCTCGAGCACGTCGTCGATCCGGTCGTGGCGGTTTCCGGGGGGACGATCACGTACGCGAACGAAGCCGCCCAGGACGCGTTCGAACTCGGCGACGCTGATCGGGATGCGGCAACCGCACTCGGCACGCACTGGGACCGGCTCCACACGATGATCGACGAAACGACGGTCGGTACCGCCCGGCAGGTCGACTTCGACGACGGCGGACGCGTCCGGATTCATCGGGGGGCAAACGGCGCAACGATCACGTTCGATGGCGGCGTGGCCGGTTCCGGGAGCGATACCGACGAGTCGCCCGCACCGACGAGCGTAAGCGATCGGCTAGTCAAAGATCGCGCGCTCGAGGAGGCACCCGTCGGGATCACTATTTCCGACCCGGACCTCGAGGACAATCCGCTCGTGTACGTCAACGCCGCCTACGAGGAGATGACCGGCTACGACTTCGACGAGGTCGTGGGCCGGAACTGTCGGTTCCTGCAGGGACCGGACTCCGAGGAGGAGGCCATCGCCGAGATGGCAGCGGCAATCGACGAGGATCGGCCGGTTACCGTCGAACTCAAGAACTACCGCAAGGACGGCACCGAATTCTGGAACGAGGTGACGATCGCCCCCGTTCGGGACGAAGACGGTCGCGTGACCAACTACGTCGGGTTCCAGAACGAGGTTACCGCACGCAAGGAAGCCGAAATCGCCCTCGAGCAACGGACCGATGAACTCGAGTACATCCTCGACCGCGTCGAAGGGTTGATCCAGGACGTCACCTCCGTCGTCGCCGGCTCCACCGACCGTTCGGAACTCGAGGCCGAAGTCTGTGCCCGGATCGCCGCCGAAGAGGCCTACGAGGGCGCCTGGATCGGCGAACACAACCCTGCGACCGGCGCGATAGACGTCCGCTCGAGCGCGGGCGTCTCACCCGAGGGGCTGCCGGCCGACGGGGATCACCCGGTCGCACGGACGCTGTCGACGAACGACCGCACCGTCGAAACGGTCGAGGGGACGACTCACGCTGCGTTTCCGCTGTCGTACAACGGGATCGAGTACGGCGTGTTGACGGTCTGTATGGATCGCAGCCGTCCAGTCGACGACCGGGAGACCGTCATCCTCTCCGCGCTCGCCCGCGCTGTCGCCAGCGGAGTCAACGCCCGTGAAACGAGCCGAATGCTCGCAACGGACGCGGTCGTCGCCGTCGAACTCGACCTGACGGATCGCACCCTACCACCGGTTGCGCTTTCGGCCGACGCCGACTGTCGGCTGGAGTACCGCCGCTCGGTCCACCGAACCGGCGACGAGACGGCGTCGCTGTTTACCGTCACCGGCGCGAGCGCCGACGAGATCGTCGCTGCCGTCGACGGACTGTCCGACGTCGACTGCAGCATCGTCGTCGAGCGCGACGAGGAGTGTCTGATCGAACTGACCGGTGCCGACGACTTCGTCGGCTGGCTCTCCGAGCGCGGCGTCCGCACGGAAGCCATCGAGAGCGAGAGCGGCCGAGCGCGCATCACCCTGGAGATCCCCCGCTCGGCGGACGTTCGCTCGGTCGTCGAGGCGATCGAAGATCGGTACGCGGGAACCGACGTCCTCTCGTTCCGGCAGCGCGAGCGCGACCCCGAAACCCGCCAGGAGTTCGCCGCTCGCCTCGAAGCGGCGCTGACCGACCGCCAGTTCGGCGCGTTACAGCGAGCCTATCTCGGCGGCTACTTCGAGTGGCCCCGACCGACGACCGGTGAGGAGCTCGCCCAGTCGATGGGCGTCTCGCGGCCGACCTTCCACGAGCACCTGCGGACGGCCGAGGCGAAACTGTGTCAGGCATTCCTGGGGGACGCCTGATCCGTCGCTCGACGACGTTCACGGGTCGAGACCTGTAGTCACGGCTTAGCCACGGGAACGGTTTCGGACGGTCACCGGTGTTTATATATCTCGTTGTGGGAGCGATTCGGTATGCTCACGCTCGCAACTCCGCTTCAGGCCGGCGGCGGACTTCTGTACTGGGCGATCATCTTTTTCGTCCTCGCAATCGTTGCCGCTGCCGTGGGTGCCCGTGGCGTCGCCGGTATCTCGATGGAGATCGCGCGGATCTTCGTGTTGATCTTTATCATCCTCGCGGTGGTCGCACTCCTCCTGTAGCCGGCACCGTCCGGAGTACGGTCGTGGAGTGCCATGCTGGGGACGACATTGACCAGTGGACGACGGGACGTGGCCGACGGGTCGGCGTGAGCGATGACGGTTACGCTTTTGCAGTTCTTGCCGGACTCAGCCGGAGGTACCCCAGAATTAACTGCCGTCTCATCCCGCGGTATTTCGAGTGACCGGAGCGCCGCTCGTACAACCGGTTTCGGTTACGTGGGGTTGGGAACGACTAACAGCCTGGAGGTCGTAGATAAGAACGAGCGTTTACCATGACTGAACTCGGCGGATTTCAAGACAGGGTCGCCCGCATCGATCTCTCGGATGGGGAGGTCGCCTACGAGTCGATCGACGACGAGGACGCGAAGAAGTATATCGGTGCGCGGGGGCTGGGGGTAAAGTACGTTTTCGACCAGGGGCCGGACGTCGATCCGCTCGAACCCGACAACCTGCTCGCGTTCATGAACGGGCCGCTGTCGGGCACACAGGTCACCATGAGCGGCCGGATCGCCGTCTGTACGAAGTCGCCGTTGACCGGCACCGTCACCGACAGCCACCACGGCGGCTGGTCGGGAGCCCGACTCAAGTGGGCTGGCTTCGACGGCCTCTGCTTCGAAGGGCAGGCCGACGACCCGGTCTACGCCGTCGTCGAGGACGGCGAGGTCGAACTTCGGGACGCATCCCACCTCTGGGGGAACGGCTTTCACGAGACGCGGGACGCGATCGAAAACGAAGTCGAGGGCTCCTACGGGAAGAATCTCAGCATCATGGGGATCGGCCCCGGCGGCGAGAACGGGGTCAAATACGCCTGCATCATGAACGAGGACGATCGCGCCTCCGGCCGGGGCGGGACCGGCTGTGTGATGGGGTCGAAGAACCTCAAAGCGGTCGTCGTCAAATCCACGACGAAGATGCCGAAGCCGGCCGATCCGGAGACATTCAAGGAGGGGCACCAGCAGGCGATGCAGGCCATCACGGAGTCGGAGGTCACCGCACCCAACGAGGGCGGACTCTCGATGTACGGCACGAACGTCCTGATGAACATCGGCGAAGAGATGGACGGCCTCCCGACGAAGAACGGGAAATACACGTCGACGAAGAGCATGCGCGAGGCCGAAGGCGTCGACATCGACGCCGAGCGCGTCTCCGGTGAGAACGTCCGCGAGAACATCCTCGTCGACGAGCCGACCTGTCACTCCTGTCCGGTCGCCTGCAAGAAGGAAGTCGAAGTGACGGCGATGCACAAAGGCGAGGAGATGAACGTCCGGACCGAGTCCTACGAGTACGAATCGGCCTACGCCCTCGGCCCCAACTCCGGCCACACCGACCGCGACAAGATCGCCCTCATGCTCGAGCGCTGTAACGACATGGGCCTCGACACCATCGACGCGGGCAACATGATGGCGATGGCCATGGAGATGACCGAGGAGGGCAAACTCGAGGGCGTCGGCGAACTCGAGTGGGGCGACACCGAGACGATGATCGACATGATCGAGCGGATCGCCCGCCGCGAGGACGAGTTCGCGGATCTGCTGGCCGAGGGGCCACGCCGGGTCGCCGACCGGAAAGACGCCCACGAGAACTCGCTTGCGGTCAAAGGCCAGACGATCGCCGCCTACGACCCGCGCTGTATGAAAGGCATGGGCATCGGCTACGCCACTTCGAACCGCGGTGCCTGTCACCTGCGTGGGTACACGCCCGCCGCGGAAATCCTCGGCGTTCCCGAGAAGGTCGACCCCTACGAGTACGAGGGCAAGGGCGAACTCACCGCCCAGTTCCAGGACCTCCACGCCATCAGCGACTCGTTCGACATCTGCAAGTTCAACGCCTTCGCCGAAGGCATCGAGGAGTACGTCCTGCAGTACAACGGCATGACCGGCCGCGACGTCACCGAGGAAGAGCTCCTCGAGGCCGGCGAACGCGTCTACAACCTCGAGCGATACTACAACAACCTCAACGGCTTCGACGGGGCTGACGACTCGCTGCCAGCGCGGTTCCTCGAGGACGGCATCCGCGGCCAGGGTGCCAGCGAGGGAGAGTACTGCGAACTCGACGAGATGAAGGCGGAGTACTACGAGCACCGCGGCTGGGTCGACGGCGTCGTCCCAGACGAGAAACTCGACGACCTCGGAATCGATATCGGGCCGGGCACGGGCGTCAGTGCCGACGATGGTGCTGCACCAGCACCCAGCGACGACTGATCGACGGTACTGAACGCCGATCGCGGAATACCGGGTTCCGCCAGGCCGATCGGTACCACTGCCGACCGATCCGCTCGCCGTGTGGCCATCGCTCTCCGTGAAACCCAGAACTACTTACGTCGGGAGAGTCGTTATTCTACTAACCGAAATAGGCGCCGTCCGTGGCGCAGTTGGGACTCCCCGTTCGATTCGGACGAGTGGAGCCCCACGCCTGCTGCAGAATCGACTCCGGCACAGTTTCCGGCACATTCCTGCAGTCAACGCGTGGAAGGGCACACCCACAACGTGATCGATACGTACTCACGTTTCGAGATGCCCCCCAGTAGCCGTTCTGGCTACACACTGTCCACAGGACTGCTATGATCGGCCCCAGCTATGGAAATTGAAATTGCAACGATTGGCGGTTACGAGGAAGTCGGCCGACAGATGACGGCTGTCCGCGCCGGTGACGACATCGTGATCTTCGACATGGGACTGAACCTGTCGAAGGTCCTGATCCACGACAACATCCGAACCGAAGGCATGCACAGCCTCGACCTGATCGATATGGGAGCCATTCCCGACGACCGGGTCATGAGCGACCTCGAAGGTGACGTCAAAGCGATCGTCCCCACTCACGGCCACCTCGACCACATCGGTGCGATCAGCAAACTCGCACACCGATACGACGCACCCATCGTCGCGACGCCGTTCACCCTCGAACTGGTCAAGGGCGAACTCGAGGAGGAGGGGAAGTTCAATACCGAAAACGAGCTCGTCGCGATGGACGCCGGCGAAACGATGTCGATCGGCGACTCCGGCGCAGTCGAACTCGAGTTCGTCAACGTCACCCACTCGATTATCCAGGCAATCAACCCGGTCCTCCACACGCCCGAAGGCGCGGTCGTCTACGGACTCGACAAACGGATGGACCACACGCCCGTCATCGGCGACCCGATCGATATGGAGCGCTTCCGCGAGATCGGCCGCGAGGGAGAGGGCGTCCTCTGTTACATCGAGGACTGTACCAACGCCAACAAGAAGGGCCGAACGCCGTCCGAAAACGTCGCCCGCGAACACCTCCGGGACGTCCTCTACAGCATGGAGGACTACGACGGCGGCATCGTCGCCACCACCTTCTCAAGTCACATCGCCCGCGTGAAATCGCTGATCGAATTCGCTCGCGATATCGATCGTACACCGATCCTCCTCGGCCGCTCGATGGAAACCTACTCCGGTACCGCAAAACAGATCGGGGTCGACTTCCCCTCCGACGTCGAAATGGTCGGCTACCGTCAATCCATCGAACAGACCTTCGAGCGAATCATGAACGAAGGGAAAGAGAACTTCCTCCCCGTCGTCACCGGCCATCAAGGTGAGCCTCGAGCAACGCTCACACGGATGGGTCGTGGCGAAACGCCCTACGAACTCGAGGACGGTGACAAGGTCGTCTTCTCCGCTCGCGTCATTCCGGAACCGACCAACGAGGGCCAGCGCTACCAGGCCGAAAAGCTACTCCGCATGCAGGGAGCGCGGATCTACGACGATGTCCACGTCTCCGGTCACCTCTGTCAGGAGGGCCACTACGAGATGCTCGATGCACTGCAACCCGAGCACGTCATCCCAGCCCACCAGAACATGAGCGGCTTTTCGGGATACGTCGATCTGGCAACCAATCAGGGGTACAAGCTTGGACGAGATCTCCACGTGACTTCGAACGGAAACGTCATCCAGTTAGTATAGACCGATCCGGTTGCGGTTATTTTACCTCTTGAAGACCTCGTAGTAGCAACCGGTGTGTCGCTGTCTCGAAACAAATACGAAAACCCACACAGCAGTTGCTGTGTGGGTTGAAATGAATGGAAGCGGCGAATCGAATTTCCCAGAGGGTCGCCCACTCCAGTACTCACCGAAACGTAGGCGAGCTTATCTTCCGTGTTCGGGATGGGTACGGGAGGTACCTCGCCACTGTGGCCGCTGTAATGCCGATCGGCGGAATCGAACCGCCGTCAGACCACGATCGGTCGACCGTATTGGTCGATATGAGTGGTGGCGGCGAAACGAGTTTCCCAGAGGGTCGCCCACTCCAGTACTCACCGTAACGCAGGCGAGCTTATCTTCCGTGTTCGGGATGGGTACGGGAGGTACCTCGCCGCTGTGGCCGCCGTAACGCCGATCAACGGAATCGAACCGTCGTCATTCCAATATCGGTCGGTGTGTCCAAGACCGTAGTATACGTGTAGTCCAGTTTGCGTCCGGACCCGTTCTCGCGTCACGGATCCAATGCGATGTAGTATGAATGTGTGGCTTGATCAGTTAGTGCTCGCGGGCTCAACACCTCGTTGCCTTGGTGCGTACACCCCGAGTCTATCGAACTCGTCTTCTACGAGTGATCTCAATGGTATCTCTTTTTCAGG
The DNA here is from genome assembly GCF_002494345.1 of Natrinema ejinorense. GTDB lineage: Archaea > Halobacteriota > Halobacteria > Halobacteriales > Natrialbaceae > Natrinema > Natrinema longum. The sequence continues at coordinate 3,734,260 of NZ_NXNI01000001.1, read as the reverse complement.
TGGGTTTCGAGCTTAGATGCGTTCAGCTCTTACCCCGTGGTGCGTCGCTGCCCAGCACGTGCCCTTCCGGACAGCTGGTACACGAGTGGCACCCAATCGTAGTTCCTCTCGTACTATACGATCGTTCCCGTCAGATACCGTAACACCCCCAATAGATAGCAGCCGACCTGTCTCACGACGGTCTAAACCCAGCTCACGACCTCCTTTAATAGGCGAACAACCTCACCCTTGCCCGCTTCTGCACGGGCAGGATGGAGGGAACCGACATCGAGGTAGCAAGCCACCCGGTCGATATGTGCTCTTGCGGGTGACGACTCTGTTATCCCTAAGGTAGCTTTTCTGTCAGCAATTGGCCGCATCAAGCAGCCTAATTGGTTCGCTAGACCACGCTTTCGCGTCAGCGTCCGTCGTTGTGCCGGACACTGTCAGACTTCCATATGCTCTTGCGCTCTTTTCCGCGTCTCCGACGCGGATGAGGAAATCTTGGGGCGCGCCCGATATCTTTTCAGGCGCGTACCGCCCCAGTCAAACTGCCCGGCTACCAGTGTCCTCCGCCAGGAGTGAGAGTCGCAGTCACCATCGGGTAGTATTTCAATGCTGGCTCGGTGGCCCGCTAGCGCGGGTACCTGTGTAATGCCTCCTACCTATGCTGCACAATGGCGACCACGTCTCAGTGACAGCCTGCAGTAAAGCTCTATAGGGTCTTCGCTTCCCCTTGGGGGTCTCCAGACTCCGCACTGGAACGTACAGTTCACCGGGCCCAACGTTGGGACAGTGGCGCTCTCGTTGATCCATTCATGCAAGCCGCTACTGAAGCGGCAAGGTACTACGCTACCTTAAGAGGGTCATAGTTACCCCCGCCGTTAACAGGTCCTTCGTCCCCTTGTACGGGGTGTTCAGATACCTGCACTGGGCAGGATTCAGTGACCGTACGAGTCCTTGCGGATTTGCGGTCACCTATGTTGTTACTAGACAGTCGGAGCGCCCGAGTCACTGCGACCTGCCTCTTCGCGAGGCAGGCATCCCTTATTGCGAACGTACGGGACTAACTTGCCGAATTCCCTAACGTCGGTTGATCCCGACAGACCTTGGCTTTCGCCGCCATGAGTACCTGTGTCGGATCTCGGTACGGACAGTGTGCTCGCTTTTTCACGGGCTCTGGGTAGACCTGACTTGCGCGATCCTGCCATTCGAACGCTTCGTGCCATTACGGCTTCCACGCTCTTCGACAGTTCGACCGGGCGAAAGCCCGGCTCAGGCGGCCCCAAAGCGTCAGCTTTGAGTGCACACTGGCATAGGAATATTAACCTATTTCCCTGTTGTCTGCTTCGACTTACGGGCAGACTTAGGACCGGCTAACCCTCAGCTGATCAGCATTGCTGAGGAACCCTTACTCGTTCGGCCGTCGGGGTTCTAACCCGACTAACGCTGCTACTATGACCAGGATTTTCGTTACTGAACGGTCCACACGAGTTCTCACCCGTGCTTCCACCCGAACAGAACGCCAACCTACAAGATTGCGGTGTGAGCCGCACTGCTAGGTCTCGGTGGTAGACTTGAGCCCCGATCATTTTGGGCGCCTCAAACCTCGGCCGGTAAGCTGTTACGCTTTTCTTAGAGGGTAGCTGCTTCTAAGCTCACCTCCCGGCTGTCTAGGGCTTGAGACCACCTTCGATCGCACTTAGTCTACACTTGGGGACCTTAACCCAGCTCTGGGTTGTCTCCCTCACGGTACACAGGCTTACCCCGTGCACCGGACTCCCTGCGTCAAACGGCGTTCGTAGGTTCGGAGTTGGACAGGGGGGCGCACTCCTCTCGGAGTGCGGTCCCCCAATCCGTCGCTCTACCCCACGAACTACCTCGGCAGAGGTCATGCTTCGACATGTTTCGGTTGGAACCAGCTGTTTCCGGACTCGATGGGCCTTTCACCCCTACACAAAGGTCACGAGAGGGTATTGTAGGACACCAACTCTAACAGACTTCCACGTGCCTTTCGGCACGCTTCATCTTGCCCTTGCGTAGATCGTCCGGTTTCGGGTCGTGCCCGTTTGACTCCCCGCGCTTGAACACGGCGGCCCTCGCACAAAGTGCTGCGGCCATGTCGGTTTCCCTACGCCTTCCTCGATAATCGAGTTAGACTCGTCAAACAGGCACACTCCCTGGTTCGTTTTTCAAAACGTACGACAGAACACCGGCTTCCCAAACTTCCTACTGGAGGCTCGCGCCTCGTTCGTTTTGTCCGGGACCTTGTGTGCCCTGTCGCTCCATCGCCAACTGATTTCACGCCCTATTGCACCTCCCTTCGTGGGGTGCTTTTCAGCGTTCGCTCACGCTACTTGTTCGCTATCGGTCTTGAGGAGTGTTTAGTCTTCGCGGTCGATGCCCGCGATATTCACGAGGGATATCCAACCCCCGGTACTCTGGAACTGACTCGTTCCGTACTACTCGACGATACGGGACTGTCACCCTGTTTCGTGCTCTATTCCAAGAGACTTCGCGTCGCAGTTCGGGAAGTGATCGTCAGTCCGAACACCACATTGCCCGTAAGGGCTTCGGTTTGGACTGTGTCGCGTTTATTCGCCATTACTAACGACATCGCGTTTGCTTTCTTTTCCTGTCGATACTAAGATGTTTCAATTCTCGACGTTCCCCATTGCGCGAAGCAATTGCGGTGGGGATTCCCATTCGGAGATCCTGAGTTCTTCGCCTCCGTGCGGCTCCCTCAGGCTTATCGCAGCTTGGCACGTCCTTCATCAGCTCTCAAGCCGAGCGATCCACCAGCTGGCACAGTAGCCACGTTCATCGGATCGGCAGTCGTAACCAGAAGTTACGACCACGTAGTGACCCGGGAACGGGTCCAGTGGACGCCTGGACTACACGTACACACGGTCTCATCTGCATGCCGTAGACGCGGCATGCATTAACCCTTCCCACCCGCGTTTACACGAGGTGGTGCATCGGTTCGTTGTTCGGATTAGATCGAAGTCGTTTGCCCCACTTAAGGGGCACGATTCGATCGGCCTCCGAGACATGGACCCACAGGGATTCGAACCCTGGGCATCCTCCTTGCAAAGGAGGCACTCTACCACTGAGCTATGGGCCCACTCCCGTCGCGCCGTCAGGCGCGACAGGAATGTAAAGCGTTAACCTTGGTAGTTCAAAGGTGCCCGATCGGCCAGACGCTGGTCGATCGAACGCGGACTGCAAAGGTGGGCTGGGGCGACGCCCCAGTCCCGGTCTGTGGAGGTGATCCAGCCGCAGATTCCCCTACGGCTACCTTGTTACGACTTAAGCCCCCTTGCGGAGCCCAGATTCGACCGACGTTCCGTCGGCCTCATCCGGACCCCACTCGGGTGCTTTGACGGGCGGTGTGTGCAAGGAGCAGGGACGTATTCACCGCGCCCTTCTGAGGCGCGATTACTACCGAATCCAGCTTCATGAGGGCGAGTTTCAGCCCTCAATCCGAACTACGACCAAGTTTCGGAGATTAGCGTCCCCTTTCGGGGTTGCATCCCACTGTCTTGGCCATTGTAGCCCGCGTGTCGCCCAGCACATTCGGGGCATACTGACCTACCGTTGCCCATTCCTTCCTCCAGTTTGGCACTGGCAGTCTCCCTAATGTACCCAACCACCACAAGGGTGTTGCTGGCAATTAGGGACGTGGGTCTCGCTCGTTGCCTGACTTAACAGGACGCCTCACGGTACGAGCTGACGGCGGCCATGCACCTCCTCTCAATGGCTCCAGTAAGATCATCAATCTGACCTTCACTGCACATTGTCGATGCTGGTGAGATGTCCGGCGTTGAGTCCAATTAAACCGCAGGCTCCTCCGGTTGTAGTGCTCCCCCGCCAATTCCTTTAAGTTTCATCCTTGCGGACGTACTTCCCAGGCGGTCTGCTTCACGGCTTCCCTACGGCACAACACAGGCTCGTAGCCTGTGTCACACCTAGCAGACATCGTTTACAGCTCGGACTACCCGGGTATCTAATCCGGTTCGTGACCCGAGCTTTCGTCCCTCACCGTCGGATCCGTCTTTCCAGAGCGCTTTCGCCACCGGTGGTCCGTCCAGGATTACGGGATTTCACTCCTACCCCGGACGTACCCTCTGGATCTTCCGGTCCCAAGCCACACAGTTTTCACCGGACGCCTGCGCGTTAAGCGCGCAGATTTCCCGACGAACTTGCGTGGCCAGCTACGGACGCTTTAGGCCCAATAATAGCGGTCATCACTCGTGCTGCCGGTATTACCGCGGCGGCTGGCACCGGTCTTGCCCAGCACTTATTCTGCGACCACCTTACGGTCGCAAAAAGCGAGGACTATATGCCCTCGCACTCGGAGTCCCCTTATCGCACTCGCGTGCAGTGTAAAGGTTTCGCGCCTGCTGCGCCCCGTAGGGCCCGGTATCTTGTCTCAGATACCGTCTCCGGGCTCTTGCTCTCACAACCCGTACCGATTATGGGCACGGTGGGCCGTTACCCCACCGTCTACCTAATCGGCCGCAGCCACATCCTATAGCGCCTGAACGTTTCCGGTTCACGCCACTCCAGGCGTCGAACCGTATTGGCTATTAGCCTCAGTTTCCCGAGGTTATCGCCATCTATAGGGTAGTTTGGCCACGTGTTACTGAGCTATCTGCTACGAGTCTAAACTCGTGCAACTAGCATGGCTAAATCGGACTCCAATAGCAATGACCTCCGGCAGGATCAACCGGAATGCTATATTACTCCCCGTGAGGGGAGGGTCTGTTGGCGGTGAATGTTAGTACACACTCACACATAATGGGTCCACGTTCGATGACACAACGATCGCCGACCGATCGGGCGTCACCGAACTACCAAGGCTAACATCAGATCCCATCTGTACGGCGGACCGCAGGGGTGGAATCCTCATCTCTTGCGGATGTAATCGTACGCCGTCCGGGGTACATAACCCCTTTGGGTTCGATCCATCCGGGATGACGGAACGAGTTGAACGTCCCGTCGATCACACGTTCTTCGTGTTCACATCCGAATGCCCTCGTACATATAAGGGCGTCGGATCGATCCCGCGCCGAAAACCGCATCCGGCGGCGGGATGTACGATCACAACTGAACGCCCAGGCACGTATAAGGGCTCCGGATCGTCGTGGACGGTTTCTCCGGCCACGAACACATCCATAGTGGAGCCCTCGAGTACGGATAAGGCCGTCGGATCGAACCGACGGATTGTCCGAGAGCGGATGTGATGCCTACCTCCGTGCCGGGTTGCGGCCGGAGGGAACGTGGCGGGTGCGCCACGTCGTTCGCATTACAATCGAATGCCCGGTTCACATATAAGGCCGTCGAACGAGACTCGTATCGGAACCCGATACCATGGCACGGTTTTCCACGAGATAATCGTCGCGATGACAGTAATAAACGCAGCCGCTGCTCGAGCGATTCGGCTCGGCGGCGAGAGAATGTTACGCGGGCGGAGGTCGGCCGGTCATCCCACCCTCGAAGGTACGGTCGAGCCGGATGATACCCGCGTGGTGTCGCACTCGAGCGCGCACGCGCAAGAAGGCTTCGTGTTAGACGAGTGAGAGCGACGGGAGACGCATCGATGCCGATAAACCATGTGCGTCGTAAGGGGAACACGAATGGTCCGGGACCCGTTCGCTTCGGAGTCGACGACGTCCGCGGAGGAGATCTGCGCTGCGTTGGACGATCCCGACTGCCGTGAGATTATTCGCAATCTCGAGGAACCCATGACTGCTGCCGAGCTATCGAAGCAGTGTGAGATCCCCCAGTCGACGCTGTACCGTAAACTCGAGTTGTTGACCGAAGCGACGCTGCTCGAGGAGTCGACGGAGATTCGACAGGACGGGCATCACGCGAGCAAGTACTCGGTCGCGTTCGACGAGATTACGCTCGGGTTAGACGAGGACCGATCGCTGTCTGTCCAGATCGAGCGGCCGGCCCGGACTGCCGACGAACGGCTCGCAGAGCTGTGGTCGGAGGTACGAAAGGAAACATGAACGCGCTTCCAGCCGGTCCGACGGGGATGACACTCGCGCTGACGATCGTCAAGACCCTCGTGCTCGTGGTGGGTGGGTTTATCACGTATTTCGCGTTCAAGGCGTATCGTCGAACCCGACAGCGATCACTGGGCTATCTCGCGGCCGGCTTCGGTCTGGTCACGCTCGGGTTAGTACTCGCCGGTATGTTGTACGAACTGCTCGACGTCCTCCTCATAACGGGAATTTTACTCGAAAGTCTGCTCGTTTTGGCCGGCTTCCTCGTGATCGCATATTCGCTGTACGTTCAGTAAGCGGTCAGTGTCACCGTCTTTCGAACGGCTGCCTCGAGGGTGAATCGACACGAACAGCACGGACGCGTGTACGCGGGAAAGAGTGGGTCTAGGTGCCGTCAGGTTCGAAGGCGTACAGGCCTGTGAGGACCCCGCCGCGTGTAGCCGAGAAAATTACCAGGCGGACCAGGCGCTGCTCTGTTCGTCGTAGGCGTAGACGCGCTTGATGTCCTTCGCGAAGGCAGCATCCCCCTCCATATCGAAGCGATCCCGTCGGTAGCCGTCGGCGTCGCCGCGGACGACGAAGGCGTCGATCTCGAACTCGTCGTCGCCGAAGGAGTCGACGGCACCGACCTCGAACTCGTAGTCGCCGGGAACGTGGACCGTGATGCTCCGGCTGTCCTCCCGTGACCCGTCCTGTGGATGGACGGTCACGTTGACCCCGACGTTGTCGACCTCGCGGGTCCAGACGGTCTCGACCTCGTCGGCAGACGCTTCCTCGACTCGTTTTTGCCCGCCGAGTTCGAGACTCGTCACGCGAACCGTCGAGAGGACTTCCTCGGTCTCGAGGATGAACTCGTCGCCGACCTCGATGGTCTCGTCCTCGGGCGTGGTGACGTTCGCCGTGAACGATTCCCCGCCCTGGGAGACGACGACGTCGAGCGTGACTTCGCTCTCGCGTTCGGGGTGGATCTTGTGGACGTGACTACACTCGCTGCATCGAACGGTGAGGGTACCGCCGCCGTCCGTGAGTACCTCGTGGACCGTCTCGAGGTCCGGCGAGCACGAAGGACAGGGCGTCGGAACCCGATCCGGTAGTTCGCTCATACCCCCTGTACACGCTACGCACCTAAAAGCCGATTGAACCCGTCCTACTCCCGGTCAGATAACGACTGCTGGGTCGAACGCCCTGGAAATCAGTTCGTCCCTATAGCCGACACGGAAGAGAACACTAGTCTCGTTCCAACCGTCGACTGCAGGCGTGGACCGCCACTAGTTCCCCTGAATCGCGTCGATGACCATCGCCGCTGCAACGATGGGCTCTTTCGGGACGGTGCTGGCGTCGTCGATGGTGATCTCGTAGCGGTCCCGCAGCGAGAACTGCCCGTCGATGGAGCCGACGTGAGCGCCCTCTTGATCCGTGATTTCGTACTTGTGCGGGATCCAGCCGCCGAACGGAACGATGTTCCGGGCCAGCGTCACCATCGCACCACGGGAGTTGATTTCGGCCAGTTTCGCCTCCGTGGTCGCATCGCGAATCTTCCAGGTGTCCTGAAGCAGCGAGTAGTCGTTATCCAGAATAACGAGATTCTCGCCGGTCTCGGCGTCTGAAAGCACGTAGTTCCCTGCGACATCGATGATGCCGCCGGCTTTCACCGTGAACACCTCGTTGCCGTCGGCGTCGACGAACGGAAACTCCTCTTTCATCTTGAGCATCTTCTGTTTGCCCCTGAGAACGACGTTCCCGTCGACGTCGAGCGCTTTGTACTTGTTCCGAACGAGTCCCTGCTCGACAGTGTATCGGTCGTCCGTGAGCTCTATCCCCCGAATGTCGTATCCCTTCGTTCCGCTCATCGGTCCGAACTCACACTATCACCACTTGAAACCACTAGGTTCCCACACATACGGTGAAGATTTAATCGATCGACACAGACGGAATTTCCCCTCGAGATAGACACAAAACGGAGCCGAACCTTCGGGCGCTCCCAACCGATCAGGAACCGTCCGGCTGGGGAAGTTCGACGGGATCGCCGTCGGCGAGGACGGTCGGCTCCCGAACGATCCCGTCGAGGTGGATCGGCGCTTCCGTCTCGCCGCCGATGCCCGCGTTGTCGCCGATCGCGATGTGGACGGTACCACCGGCCTTCTCGTCGAGGAGGACCGAGCCGACGAGTTCGGTGACCGCCACGTTCGTCCCGATACCGAGTTCCGCGAGGTTGTACGCGGCGTCCCCGACCGCTTCGGCAGCGTTCTCGACCGTTTCGCGGATCTCGTCGTCGGAAATGTGCGTGACGAGGCCGTCCTCGACCTCGAACGTGAGCCGGTGGCCCTCCTCGAGCAGCCCGTGGGGACGCATCGTCCCGTCGACGACGAACGTTCCGTCCGCGGTCGTGGGACTGATGAATACCTCGCCGGCCGGGAGGTTCGACATTTGACCGGGTTCGTGGACGATACCGGTGTCCGAGAACCAGTCCCGTCCGCCAACGTCGAAGGTAATATCAGTTCCAGCGTCGGTGATGACGCGAATCTCGTCGGCGTCGGCGACCTGCTCGCGGACCGCTTCGCAGTGGGCCGCGATGGACTCGTAATCGGCGTCGAGGCCGGTCGTGAAGACGTCCTCGGTGATGCCGGGCAGCGTCGCAACCCGCGCGCCCGCCTCGTTGGCTTCGGTTCGGGCCCGAGTGTGGCTCAGGCTCTTGGTCGTCGGCGCGAGCACCACGTCGGCCCCGGCCATCGCAGCTGCAACCGGTGCCGGCGGCTCGCTACCGTGGGTCTCCCCCGGCGGATAGCGGACGAGCACGGCGTCGTCGGTGATCTCGGTCGCCACCTCGTAGATCGCCTCCCCGATGGGTTCGCGCTCGTCGTCGGTAACGACCGCACACGACTCTCCCGCCTCCAGACCCAGACACTGACGAACCGCTGTCTCGGCCGCGTCTCGAAGTGCTACCATACGTGCGTGTGTGGTGAGCGAGCCGATATGTCTTGCCTTCGGTCCCGCGGAGGGGTTCTCGGCCGGCCTCGAAGCAGGGAACCCGCTCGAGTGAAGGGACGAACGAATACCGCGATCGGTCTCGAGAGCGACCTGAACTCCGATCCGAGTAACAATCGGCTGCGAGGGCTCGAAACGATTATCCCGCTCGGTGGTTCACTCCCGAGTATATGCTACAGGTCGCCATCAACGGCTACGGCACGATCGGCAAGCGCGTCGCGGACGCCGTCCGGCAACAGCCCGACATGGAGGTACTGGGAGTTGCGAAGACGCGGCCGAACTTCGAGGCCGAAACAGCGATCGAGAAGGGCTTTGCCCTCTATGCGGCCGTCGAAGAACGCGAGGAACTGTTCGCCGAGGCCGGCCTCGAGATCGCGGGGCCGGTCGAGGACCTGGTGGCCGACGCGGACGTCGTCGTCGACGCCACGCCGTCGGGGATCGGCGCGCAGAACAAGGAACTCTACGAGGAGTACGACACGCCCGCGCTCTATCAGGGCGGCGAGGACGCCGACCTCACCGACGTGAGCTTCAACGCGCGCTCGAACTTCGAGGACGCCGTCGACGCAGACCACGTGCGCGTCGTCTCCTGTAACACGACCGGACTCTCTCGCGTCATCGCACCGCTCCGGGAGGCCTACGGCGTCGAGAAGGTCCGCGCGACGCTCGTCCGTCGCGGTGGCGACCCCGGCCAGACCTCGCGTGGGCCGATCAACGACATCCTCCCGAATCCGGTGACGATTCCCTCCCACCACGGTCCCGACGTCGAGACCATCTTCACCGATCTCGATATCGATACGCTCGGCATGAAGGTGCCCGCGACGCTGATGCACATGCACAGCCTCAACGTCACGTTGGAGGAGGAAGTCGACGCGGCCGACGTCCGCGAACTGTTCGCCGACGAGTCGCGCCTGTTCCTGATCCCCGAGCGGATGGACATCGACGGCAGCGGCAAACTCAAGGAGTACGCGCTGGACGCGGGCCGACCGCGCGGCGACATCTGGGAGAACTGCATCTGGGAGGAATCCGTCTCGACCGTCGGCCGGGACTGTTACCTGTTCCAGGGCATTCACCAGGAGAGCGACGTCGTCCCGGAGAACGTCGATGCCGTTCGTGCCGTGACCGGCGCTGCCGACGCCGAGGAAAGCATCGAAACGACCAACGAGACGCTCGGGATCGGGTTCTAGACGCGCTTCCGTCTCTCTCGCTCGAGTCGACTCGAGCGAGTGACTGTCCCGGACGACGATCCCCACGCCGGCCGACGATCGGCTCCCGGTCGTATAGCAGCGACAGAAAGTTTTTCCCACCCGCCACCCTACACCCGTCCATGCGCCGAGACGACCGCGACGAACCCTTCGACGACCTGTTTCGCGAGATCGAACGAATGATGAACGAGATGATGAACGGAGCCGATGCCAACGTCGATTTCAACTCCTCGAGTGCGGTCGATAACGGGTTCGGCATGGACACCCACGTCGACATCCACGAGACCGACGACGAGGTCCGCGTTGTCGCCGACCTCCCTGGCGTCGAAAAGGACAACATCGAACTCGAGTGCGACGGCGATACCCTGACGATTTCCGCGGAGAGCGACCACCGCCAGTACGACGAACGCGTCTCGCTGCCGACCCGCGTCAACGAACACAGCGCATCGGCGACCTACAACAACGGCGTCCTCGAAGTCGTCTTCGATCGGGCCGAACAGTCCTCCGATATCAGTCTCGAGTAATCGGACAGTCGCGGTCGAACCGATTCGTTTTCGGTCTTCTCATACGGACAACTGGACGTCAGTGCCGACGCAACCGCGAACTGCCCTGTGGTTGCGCCGGTAGAAGGGTACAACAGACCGTCTCAGTCCCCAACGGTGCGGGTCGCGGCCGCAAGTCGGTCGTAAAAGTCCGGTTCGTACTTCGTTTCCTCGTCGATCGTCGGTCGCGCGTTCGTCTCGTTGACCACTAGCCGGTCGTCCGTCTCGAGTACGTCCACGCCCAGAAACGGGATCTCGAGTTCGGCAGCGACCGATTCGGCGAGCTCGCGCCACGCGTCGGGGAGGTCGACGCCGGTCGCGTCCGCGCCGCGGTGGACGTTGTGCTTCCACTGGCCCTCGCTCACCGCCTCGTCGGGCAATCTGCGCTCGACCGCGCCGACGTACTCGCCCTCGAGTATCATCACCCGATAATCGGTCGCGTTCGGGAGATACTCCTGGACGAGAAAGGACTGGTCGCCGGTCGCCCGGTAGTCGTGGACCAGCGAGAGGTAGTCACAGATCCCCAGAAAGGAATCCAGATCGTGAGCCTTCGCGACCCCCACCCCCCGCGTCGTCGAGTTGGGCTTGACCACGACGGGCGGCTCGAACCGCTCGAAGACGTCGACAAGTTCGGTCTCGCCGACGTCGTTCGAGACGTAGACCGACTTCGGGACCGGCAGATCGGCCCGCTCGAGTCGTGCCAGCACCTCGGCCTTGTTGCGCGAGGTCAACACCGCTTCGTGGTCGTTGAGCCACGGAATCTCGAGCAGGGCATCCGCGACCCCGCCTTCCATGAGACGGCCGGGATAGACGAAGCCGACGTCGTACTCGTCGGGCCCCCACGGCGGTTCATCGAGCGGAATCGTGCGCTCGCGCACGGGTACGTGATGAACCGCTATCCCCCGCTCGGCCAGCGGCTCCCCCATCCGCTCGAACGTCTCCTGGTCGTTCGCGACCGCGAGATCGATCATACGCGGTACTCGGGAGGAGATGGGGAAAAAGGTGTCTCGTGGCTAGTGGAAAAACGGGACCGAAACGAGGAGGGCTCGACCACCGGCGCTACTCGTCGGCCGCCTTCGCTCGCACATCGTACGCTTCCCGCATGAACGGCCCGTCGAACGAGACGGTCTCGGTCGCGTCAGCGTCCAGTTCGAGCGTCCGCCGGTCGTCCGTCGATTCGCCGTCCGGTGACGTAAGCGCGACCTCGACGAGCCCGTCCTCGCCGTCGTTTCGGACGTCCGCCTCGACGCTCCCGATCTGCGCCTCGAGGAAGTAGGCGTCGTACCCCTCGGACGAAACGTCGTCGACGACGACATCGCGCCGTTCGCCCGCCGCGAAGTGGACGACGGTCACGCGAGCGGGAGCGCCGGCCGTGAGGACGTCCCCGTCGGTGTCGTCCGCCTCGAGGAGGTACAGCGAAATCGCGGCCTCGCCGTCGTCGCCGGCGTTTTCGAACGTCGCGGCGAACTCGTGGTCCGAGTCCGCGTCGATCGACTCGACGGGCGGAACGACGTCGCCGTCGACGTGCTCGACCGCCGGAACTCGAACGTCTTCGACGACCAGTTCCGGCGGGGCTTCGTCGTCGGGTTCGGACTCGAACGCGGTACATCCTGCGGCCGACGTCGCGAGCAGACTTCCCCCGGCGGCGAGGACTCCTCGGCGATCCATACGTAATATGCCATAGCGAACCCACGTTATTCTTTTCGTCTGATTGGCCACCAAACAAACTGATGCCGGCGTGATCCGGCATGCAGCACGGAGACGTGCGGACCGCTTACGTATCCGAATGTTCCGTGGCCGGGAGTGCGTCTCGAGCAGATGCGAGAGACGCACGATCCGGGGAAAGGCAGGCGGTTGACCGAACCGACCGCGAGTGAGTGCCGAAGGCACGAACGAGCGGGCCGACGACTGATGTGACCGAGTGACGATCAGGAACGAGGGAACGGAAGGAGGAGTGCTTTTGGTCCAGCTTTTACCGAGCGACAACGCACCGTGGAGCGGCATCGCCGCTCCCGGCGCGAAACGAGCGCAGAGTAAAAGGTGGTTTCTAGGCGATCAGCTGTTCTTCGCCGCGCTCGACGACGACGCGGCACGGCGGCGAGATCTTGTTGTAGGAGCGTCGAAGCGCGTCCTTGGCGAACTCGGCGTCGTCGACGTCACACCAGATGGTGAAGATACGCTCGCCGGCGTCGATGCGAGCGGCGGTGCCGACGATCTTCCCGAACGCCTGACGCATCCCGTCGGAAACACGGTCTGCACCCGCGCCCGTCGCCTGCTTGTTCTCCCGGATGACGTGGTGGGGGAACTTTCGCAGGACCATCTTGTAGTTGTTCTCGCCGGCGTTTTTCAGCATGTGCCGGTTGGCCGAGAGGCGGGAGGCCTCGAGCGAACCGTGACGGATCTGGACCTCTTCTTCCGTAATGAGGCTGATCTGGACGGGGTAGTCCTCGGCGTTCGCCTGGGCGTCGCCCATCTTGTGCTGTGCGATCTTCGAACCCGGGATGCCAGTAATGTACTCGCGGCGCGTGTAGGCCGGCTTACTGATCTCCCGGTACATGGAGGCAGGCTTGTCTGACATGGTTGTGATTACTTACGAGAACGGAGGCCCACCGCGCGGATAAAGGCTTCGAAGCACCGCGTCGGGCGGGATTGAGCGGGCCCTCAGTTGGCGATGACGTACTCGGACTCGCTTTGCTCGATCAGATCCTCGCCCTCGAGCGAGGACAGCACGCTCAGAACGGACAGTTTCTGCATGTTCAGGAGTTCGGTGAGATCCGTCGCCGTCGCCCCGCCGGTTGCCTCGAGCGTGAGGTAGACGAGCTTGCTCTGTGCGGAGCCGAGCTCTGCGGGGACGTGGCTGAGTCGATCGGTCGTTCGTGCGTCTTGTTTCATCATATACATATCAACCACGATCCTCCATATAAATCTGTGGTGTAGAGAATATAGATGGACTAGTAGATAACAATGTGACTAAATACCAATAAGGGCACGGACTCGAGCGCAGGACGGTGAGACGGGACTACCGACGCTATCTCAGTGGTCGCCTCGCGGCCCGTTCGGGCCGCTCTAGAACTCGTTCCCGGGATAGTAGCCACTGCAACGAGTGACACACGAACCACGACACTGTCATGCGGTCAGGTGTGCAGTGATTGTCAGTGGATACCACAGGAGTACAGTCGGAGGCAACGGATGGGCCCGACCCTCTTTGGGGCCGAGCGAGCTCGCGAACTGTAATCCCGCTCGAAAGAACGATCCGTTTTTCCACCGCTTCTCGGCTCCCCGTCCGGTCGTGTGGCGTCTCGATCGAAGCCACTTAGTGATATTACCCACTGGTTTCGGCCGTGAATCCCTCGAATTGGCGGGTCTACCTGGTCACGCAGGCGTCGCTGTCGGGCGACCGATCGACACTCGAGATCGTCGACGCGGCTATCGACGGCGGTATCGACGCCGTCCAACTCCGCGAGAAGGAGACGACCGCCCGATCGCGGTACGAACTCGGCCTCGAGTTGCGCGAACGCACGGCGGCGGCGGGCGTCGACCTGATCGTCAACGATCGGATCGATCTCGCCCGGGCGATCGATGCCGACGGGGTCCACGTCGGGCAGTCGGATCTTCCGGTGTCGGCCGTTCGTGACCTGCTCGGGCCGGACGCGATCGTCGGTTGTTCGGCGTCGACGGTCGCGGACGCTCGGGAGGCGGAAGCCCACGGCGCGGACTACCTCGGCGTCGGGGCCGTCTACGGGACGTCCTCGAAGGACGTCGACGAAACCAAAGACGGGATCGGTCCGGATCGGATCGCCGAGATCGCCGACGCGGTCTCGGTTCCGATCCACGGGATCGGCGGGATCACGGCCGACACCGCCGCACCCGTCGTTACAGCGGGCGCAGCCGGGGTAGCCGTAATCAGCGAGATCACGACGGCGTCGGATCCACGAGCCGCGACGGAATCGCTTGCTGCCGCCGTCGAAACGACAAAGGAAGTCGGTCGCGGAGGACGAGGGGAATGAGCGTTACTGACATCGCCGCCGCGGACCTCGCGGAATCGGTTCGGACGATCCGGGAGACGGAGCCGCTCGTCCAGCACCTGACGAACACGGTGACGATCAACGACGTGGCGAACCTGACCCTCCACTGGGGTGGGCTGCCGGTGATGGCCGATTCGTTCGGGGATGCCGGCGAGATGGCCGCGGCCGCGCGTGCGGTCGTGATCAACATCGGGCAGGTACCCGACGGCCGCGTCGAAGCCATGCACGAGGCCGGCCAGACGGCCAACGAGCGTGGGATTCCGGTCGTTCTCGACCCCGTCGGCGTCGGCTCGACGCCCTCGCGCGACGCGGTCGCGGAAAGCCTCCTCTCGGAGGTCGAGTTCGCCGCGATCAAGGGCAACTACGGCGAGATCAGTGCGCTCGCGGGCGTCGAGGCGGAGGTCAAAGGCGTCGAGTCGATCGGTGACTACGGGCAAATCAAGAAGACGGCCCGTTCGGTCGCCGAGTCGACCGGCGCGATCGTCGTCGCCTCGGGCGTCGAGGACGTCGTCGCGGACGCCGACGGCGCGGTCAGAGTGGCCGCGGGCCACGAGATGCTCGGCGAGGTCGTCGGGACCGGCTGCATGCTCGGTGCGACCGTCGGGACGTTCTGTGGCGCACTCGAGGAGGCTCACGAAGCTGCCGTCCACGGCGCACTCGCCTTCGGTATCGCCGGCGAACGGGCCGCCGACCTCGAGTACGCGGGGCCGGGGAGCTACCGGACGAACTTCCACGATGCCGTCTACGGAGTCACCGGCGACGCCGTCGAGGAGCTCTCGCTCGGGGATCGGATCGAACAGGCCCTCTGAGACGGGACTGGCTGAAAGTCCAGTCGACGCCCCGGTACTTCCAGCGACTCGGAACGTACTGAAACCGTTTTAATACCGCCGGGAGAAGCGTCAGCCATGGCTCGAGAGGAACTCGAGAACGCGGCCGAGTCGATCGGAGACGCGGCAGGGGCCGCGTCCGACGACGAGGCACGGGAACGACTACAGAATCAGGCAGCGAAGTTCGAGGACTACGCCACGGCCGACCACGGGCCGGACCACGGACAGCTCGCGCGCCACGAACACATTCTGAACGACATCGCGGACGACGAGGGCGGCGACGTCGCCGATCACCTCGAGGACGCCCTCGAGGCGATCACGGAGTTCCGGTCGACGCTCGAGGGCGTCTAGGGGTTCCGGAACCGTTGTTTTTCGCGGTCCAGGAGGATGGCGAGGACGGACCCGACAGTCCTCGAGCCGTGACGCCGATCCGTGAACGGAGGCAGGCAGATCCGGCGGTGAACCACCGACGAGCGTCCTGCTCGCGTGGCGACAGGGAACCGCCACGTCCTCCCCAGCCGATTCGCTCGTAGTACTCGCTCATCCCTCGCGTGCGTTCGAGCAACGGGTCGCCATCGGCGACCCGTCGCTCAGCACGCGCCACCGCTCGTCGCTCAGCACGCACTACCACCCGTCACTCAGCACGCACTACCACCCATCACTCAGCACGCGCTATCACGCCATTGTCAGTCGGAGTGGAGTGAGCGGTGGCTCCTGTAGCTGTACTGCCGACGAGTTCCATGAGGGGGTTCGAACGCGGAATCGGGGCGCTGTTCGCTCGTTAGCAGACCGGTTTGGGGTTCGCGCCCATCCCTTCGAGCGTCTCGACGTACTCGTCGTAGGCGGCCTGGATCGCGCCCGTCGCGGCCTCCTCGGCGCGGTCCCAGTCCTCGTCGTCCTCACAGACCGTCTCGAGGAGGGTCGTCGCGCGCTCGAGTTGGTCGTCTAAGTCCTCGCCGAAGCCGCGGAACAGGCTGGCGGTCTGGGGGTCGGCGTCGCCGACGAAGTAGCCGACGACCTGATCCTTCGAGCGCTGGCTCGCGAGGATGCGGCCGACGAGCGCGCCGACGCGGGAGACGGTGTCCTCTCGGTCGCGGAGGTACTCGTGGAGCTGGGGCGTCTCGGTCGGCTCGTACTCGTCGTCGGCGAGTTTGTCGTCGACGGTCTCGTAATGGTCCTGTTCCTCCTCGGCCGTCGTCTCGAAGGCCGCGCGGGCCCCCTCGTCAGCCTCGTCGTCGGCCCACTCGAGGAACGTCTGCCAGGCGGCGTACTCGGCGTCGGCGGTGGCCTCGAGGACGGGTTCGGTGTCGATCTCGCCGCCGGTCTCGGCGTACAGCGACTTCGAGGAGCCGAGTCGTGAAAGGGCGGTCTGGTTTTCCTCGCTGACGGTTTCGACGAACGTCTCCGGATCGGTCATGGGAACGCATTCGGACGGGGCCGGGTTATGTTTATCGTGACGGCGCTCGCCTCGATGTCCGATCGAGGTCGCGACGCCGGCCGGTATTCACCTGTTACTGTTCGAAAAGCGAACTCCAACGACGGCATAACAATTACCACTCCGGGACTGTCCACGAGCGAAATGAAACGACGAGCGTATCTGGTGACGGCTGCCGCGGCGACGCTCGGTGGCTGTTCCGCGCTGAGTGGTTCTGACACCTCGGACGATCCAAACGAAACGGACGGGAACGAGTCCGATGGCTCGGATACGATCGACGAAGAACCCGGGTCGTTCGATCAGTTCGACGACCTTTCGATGTGGGAGGTAATGGACGGCTCGCTCGAACTCGACGAGAACCGAACGTACGTCGGCGAGCAGTCCGGTCGAATGGAAGCCGGGATGCGCGAGGATCGGGTCATGATCAAACGGCGGTTCGACTCGGTTCGGGACCTCTCCAACGAGTTCCCCGCGGTGGCGTTCATGACTGAGGACGACGTCGATCCGATCATTCAGCTCACCGATACCGACGGCAACCGGCTGCTCCTCCAGTGTACCACCGTCCCGGGACTCCCGTTTGCACGCCACGATTTCAGTGTGTTCGACACCGACGGCGATCCCGACCTGAGCGCGATCGAGCACGTCAAGATCTCCGCGTGGGCGGGCGAAGGGCGGTCCGTGACGGTCTGGGTCGACGACCTCCACTTCGTCTCTCGACCGGAGACGGGCAAGGTCCTCCTCCAGTTCGACGGCGGTGCCGAGTCCGTTTACACCCGCGCCCGCTCGACGCTGTCCGAACACGACCTCCCCGCGACGGTGTTCGTTCCCACCGACTACGTCGGCGGGAGCGGCTACCTCAGTCGCAGCCAACTCGAGACCCTCCAGAGCGACGGCTGGACGATCGGCAGCCAGGGCATGTCCGCGAGCGATCTCGCCGGCGAGAGCGAGTCGTCCCAGCAAGACCAGATCCAGGGAGCAATCGAATGGCTCGAGGACAACGGCTTCGAGGACGGTGCGAGCTACTTCGCGTACCCGCTCAACCGGTACGACGGGACGACGATGGCGGCCGTCGAGGAGCACCACGACATCGGCTTCGTCGGCGGCTACGCCGGCCACGGAAACCTGTCGAACCCCGCACTCGCGCCGCGGGCGGTCAGCCCGTCGGCCGACGAGGCGACGCAGTTGCTCGATCGGACGGCCCAGTTCCGGACCATCACGACGCTTACGTACGGGGACCTCACCGGCGAATCGCGATCGGCGTTCGAGGAGACGGTCGCCGCTCTCGCCGACCGCGAATCGGCCGGCGACCTCGAAGTCGTGACCCCGGGCGATATCGCGTCGAATCACATCCACGAGGAGTAATCCGGTCGGGCGAGCGATCCGTCCCGCGACTGGTCGGACGGGAGTTGGGACGGCGGGAGAGGAGCGACGCCGCTCGCTGGCTCGGTGGTCGACTCGAAAAATCGTCGGCTTCGGAGACGGTGTGGTGTTCGTCACGAACGAGCGCGGCCCGTTCGCGCGACTACGCTTACTCGCCGCTACCGGTCTCGATCGGTGCGTTGACGAGGTTGCCCCACTCGGTCCAGGAGCCGTCGTAGTTGACGGTGTCCTCGTAGCCGAGCAGTTCGTGAAGCGCGAACCAGGCGACGGAGGAGCGCTCGCCGATGCGGCAGTAGGCGACGGTCGTCTCGTCGCCGTCGATGTCTTCCTCGGCGTAGAGCTCCTCGAGTTCGTCGTAGTCCTTGAAGGTGCCGTCGTCGTTGGTCACGGCGGCCCACGAGATGTTCTTCGCGCCGGGGATGTGGCCCCCGCGCTGTGCGGTCTCCTGCAGGCCGGAGGGTGCGAGGATCTCGCCGGAGAACTCCTCGGGCGAGCGAACGTCGACCAGCGGGACGCCGCGGTCGATCGCGTTCTCGACGTCCTCTCGGTAGGCGCGGATGCTCTCGCGCGGACCGGCG
The DNA here is from genome assembly GCF_002494345.1 of Natrinema ejinorense. Taxonomy (GTDB): domain Archaea; phylum Halobacteriota; class Halobacteria; order Halobacteriales; family Natrialbaceae; genus Natrinema; species Natrinema longum. The sequence continues at coordinate 3,715,293 of NZ_NXNI01000001.1, read as the reverse complement.
GCGTCGTACTCGGTTGCCGAGAAGTCCGGCTCCTCGTCCGTGGTCGGGTAGTCGTTCTCGAGCCAGTATTCGCGGCCGCCGTCGAGCAGATAGACCTCGTCGTGACCGTAGTACTTGAACTGCCAGTAGGTGTAGGCGGCGAACCAGTTGGAGTTGTCACCGTAGAGGACGACCGTGTCGTCCTCGCTGATGCCGTGGCTGCCGAGGAGTTCCTCGAAGTCCTCCTTCTCGAGGATGTCTCGCTGGGTCTGGTCCTGAAGCTGGGTCTCCCAGTTGAACCCGATCGCGCCGGGCGCGTGGGCGTCTTCGTACGCTTCCGTGTCGACGTCGACCTCGACCAGTCGGTGGTCGGAGTCGTCGTCCTGGAAGTCGTCGAGTCGGTCAGCGACCCAGTCGGCCGTGACGAGTACGTCGTTGGCGTAGTCGGTTGCCATACCCGTTCCCACGATGGCGACACACAAAGGGACTTCTTAACCGGTCAATTCGGACACCAGTCGACTCTTTCGGGAATATTTGCCGATTCTCACAGCGCCGGTTCTCGTACCCGTCGGGACAGGCGCTGCTATCGCCGCTTTCGAGGGATCATCGATATGTGCGAATCGGAACAGGTCAGCACCCCCACTAAAAACAAGCAAGAGTTGCCACTGTCCCGGAAGCCGAAATCGACCCGAAACCGGTGCGTACTCGGGTCTCCGTTCCGAACGTCGGCGTAATGGACGACTCCGTCGTCGTTTCCCCCGACTGGCTCGCATCGCGTCTGGACGATCCCACCGTACGCATCGTCGACGTCAGGGACGCCTGGGAGTTCGACGGGATCGGTCACCTGCCCGGTGCAGTGAACGTTCCCTTCGACAGCTACCGCGACGAGAGCGACGTCGACCGCGGGACGCTGCCCGGTGCCGAGGCCTTCGCGGAACTGCTCGGCGACGCGGGTATCAGCCCCGACGACACGATCGTCGTCTACGACGACACCCACGGCGTCTTCGCCGCCCGCTTCGTGCTCACCGCCCTCGAGTACGGCCACGAGGACGTACGCCTGCTCGATGGCGACTACAGCGCCTGGAATCGGGAGTACGAGACGACCAGCGAGACTCCCGAGGTCGAGCCGACGGACTACGAACCCGACCCGCTCGCGCCCGAGGAGAGCCCGCTCGTGAGCTACGACGCCGTCGCGGACGCCCTCGAGCGCGACGCCGCCCTCGTCGACACGCGCGAACGTGACGAGTTCGAAGAAGCCCGACTCCCCGGTGCGGTGCGGTTCGACTGGCGCGAGGTCGTCGACGACGAGACGCGTCGGTTGAAGCCAAAAGCGGAACTCGAGGCGCTGCTGGCCGATCACGGCATCACGCGGGATCGAGAGATCGTCCTCTACTGTAACACCGCGCGACGGATCAGCCACACCTACGTCGTGCTGAAAGCGCTCGGCTACGAGAACGTCCGCTTCTACGAGGGCAGTCTCACGGAGTGGCTCGCCAACGACGGCGAGATCGAAACGGGACCGGTTTCGGCGACCGAGGACGACTGAACCCCTTGTAGCCGCAGTACGTCCGCTCACGCAATACCTGCGAACGGATGGGTTTCGTCGATACCGAATCGATAGTTTTCAACTAATAATGACCGTGTCGGCGATGTCCTCTGTTATGATCCCAAGGGAGTCTGCCGGAAGCGTACGTTGGACGCGGAAACGATTGCGCGATATTTAACATCGGTTCCTGGTTGTTCGATCCGGTACCTCCCACGCATGACCAACGACAATTCAGATCGATTCGACCTCGGTCGACGACCCGTCCTCGGCGGCCTCGCCGGAGCGCTGACGACAGGCGCTGTCGGCACTGCAGCGGCGTCCGAAGACGGAGACCACGACGAAACGGCCGACGAATCGGCACAGGATCAGCCGGCGGATACACCGCCCGACGCGGTCCCCGACGAATTCGGGAGCGACGTCGAGATCCTCAATTACGCGCTCACCCTCGAGTACCTCGAGGCGACGTTCTACACTCGCGGGATCCAGAACATCGACGAAGCGGCCTTCGAACAGCAGTTCGAGGGGTGGGGACCGATTCAAGACAGGGTCGTCAACCGACTCCGCATCGTTCGCGACCACGAAATAACCCACGCGGAAGTCCTCAGGCAAACGGTGGAAACGCTGGGTGGCCAACCGGTTCAGAGTCCGGAGTTCGACTTCGGGACGGCCGTTCAGGATCCCGCGGAGTTCATCGCCACCGCTGCCACCCTCGAGGATATCGGCGTCTCGGCGTACGCCGGTGCGGCGCCGTATATCGATACGTTCGAACTCGTTCCGCCGGCGCTCAGCATCCACAGCGTCGAAGCGCGACACGCCTCGTTCCTCCGGGAACTCAACGGCGAGGTCGGATTCCCCGAGCCGTTCGACGATCCACGCTCCAAATCGGAGGTCTTGGAGCTGGCAAGCGGGTTCATCGTGGAATAGGGAGCGGCGCACGTTCACTCCCCTGCGCGGTATTTTTCCGCGGGTCCGAAATCGCTCGATCCGCCGTCCGTGCTGATCGCCAGTGATACCTTCAGTCCCGTCCGTTCACGTCTCGCCAATCGGGCGCCGTCGAGTACTTCGCGTCCGAAAGGTCGTCGAACGCCGCGTAGACGACCTCGTTCAGCGCGGGATGGACGTGGACCGGGTCGGCGACGTCCGCGACGGTGCCGCCGCCGTCCATCGCGACGACGACCTCGTGAATCAGCGTCGACGCCTGCGGGCCGACGACGTGACAGCCCAGAATTTCGCCGTTCGGTCCGGCGAGCGCCTTCACGAATCCGTCGTCGGCCTCGAGGATCATCCCCATCGGCGCGGCGTCGTAGGGAACGGTTACGGTCTCGTACTCGCGGCCGTCGGCCGCGAGCTCGGCTTCCGTCCGGCCGACGCTGGCGACCTGCGGTTCGGTGAAGATCGCGTGGGGCATCGCCCCGTAGTCGACCGTCCGACCGGCGTCGTCGAGGACGTTTTCCGTTACGATACCGGCCTCGTAGTCGGCCGTGTGCTTGAACGGCTGGTCGCTGAGGACGTCGCCCAGCGCCCAGACGCCCTCGGCGGTCGTCTCGAGATGCCCGTCGGTCTCGACGTACCCCGTCTCGTCGGTCTCGACACCCGCGGTCTCGAGGTCGAGCGTGTCCGTATTCGGTCGTCGGCCAGTCGCCACCAGGAGTTCGTCGGCGGTGAGTTCGACCGCGTCACCGTCGTCGCTCGGTTCCGCAGTCACGACGACCGTCCCGTCGTCCTGACTCACCGCCGTGGCTTCGTGGCCGGTGTAGACGTCGCAGTAGGCCCCCATCGAATCCGTGACGACCGCACTGACGTCGCCGTCCTCGCCGGGAATCAGCCGGTCGCTGCGACCGACGATCGACACCTCGGTCCCGAGTGCGCCGAAGAAATAGCCCAACTCGACCCCGATATACCCACCGCCGACGATCACGAGTTCGTCGGGCCGCTCCGCGAGAAAGAGCACGTCGTCGCTCGTGTGGAAGTCGACGCCCTCGAGCCCCTCGATCGGCGGGACCATCGGTCGACCGCCGACGGCGACGACGACGGTGTCGGCGCTGATTTCCTGCGGTTCGTCTTCCGCAGCGTTCGGCTCGATTTCGATCGTTCGATCGTCGACGAACCGTCCCTCGCCGCGATAGAGCGTCACGGTCTCGCTGTTTCGGAGGGTGGATTCCTGTGCGTCTGCCTTCTCGAAGACGGTTTCGTGAATCGAGGCCGTGATTTCGCCGTAGTCGACGCCGTTCAATCGTGCGTCGACGCCGAATTCGTCGGCGCTCCGGACGTCCGTGACCACGTCAGCCCGATGGATGAGCGCCTTCGAGGGCACACAGCCGCGGGTAATGCAAGCCCCGCCGAGCGGGCCGGGCTCGACGACGGCCGCCTCGAGACCCTGCTCGGCGGCCGCGGTCGCGACCTGACTGCCCGAACCGCCCCCGAGCACGACGAGATCGTAGCGTTCCATACCGATTCCGACGAGGGACGGACGCCTAAAACGAGCGCCTGCAGTTCGAATGGCCGTACCCGCCACCCGCCGTCACGCCGGCCGCCTAAAGCCAGTCGTCTCCGGTATCGTCGGCCGTCGCTTCCCGATACGACCGGACGGCCGCCGCGAGGTTTTCGAGGGCATCTTCGGGCGTCTGTCCCTGGCTCGAGACGCCGGTTTCCTCGTCGTCGGCGATGTGGAGGCCGTGATCGTTGACTCGCATGGTCACGTCCGCGTCCTCGAGCCCCTCGTAGTCGGAGGGGTCGACGTCTGCGTCGGAACTCATACGTGGGTCTTCTCCCGGTCGAGTAAAATACGCATCGACGCGGTCTCGGCCGCGCCCGATCAGAGTTCGGATCGTTTGACCAGCGCGTAGACGAGCAGGGCCGCGAGGATCGTACTGAGGTAGGCTTCGGAGCCGGCGAGAAACCGGGCGACCGGACCGATCGGCCCGATGTCGCCGTAGCCGATCGTCGTGTAGCTGATGTAGCTGAAGTAGATGGTTTCGTAGACGCCCTCCGCTCCCGTTTCGAACAGCGGCCCGTCGAACAGGTAGGGGATCGCGAACGCCATCGGCGCGATGGCGAACATGATGCCGATCCGCATCGGTCGCATGCCGTGCCCGCAGGTGACCCCGAGGAAGAAGTTCTCCGCGGCCCGCCCGAGGTTCTTGGTCCGGGTCCAAATTCCCTCCTCGGAATCGCGGACGGTCTCGAGGTTCTTCCGACGGCTGTAGCGCTGCCGTTTGACGCGGAACTCGCCGGCGGTTTTCATGTCGCCGTTCGCGCTCGCGCTCTGTTTGGCTTTGAGATACGTCGTTTCGATCACTTCCGGCGTCATCGCGAGGGCGTACTCCCGGTCGACCGCGTCCGCTGGCGGCTCGTCGAAGTCGTGGATGGACCAGCTGTTTCGGTCGAGGTACTCGCGGTGGCCGCTGAAGTCGAACGTGTGTCCGTCGAACTCGTCGAACTCCGTCCGGCAGAACCGGAAGTAATCGAGGAGTTGGCGGCGGTCCCGCGTTCGCTCGGCCTCGAGATCGACGTCCCCGACGCTCGCGAGCGTCAGGTCGTATCGCACCCAGCCCTCGGCGGGCTGGACGATTCGGCCGCTGCGGATCTTGCCGCGAGTGAAGTCGACGAACGCGTCGGCGTCGGTTCCGTGTGCCTCGAAGTCGATCCGTTCGGAGACGACACAGCGGCTGAAGTCGATCGTCCCGCCGAACGCGGTCCCGACGAAGTTCGCGGACGTGATCTCGGCGTCGTGGAAGTCGACGTCGTCGGCGAATCGGGCATCCTCGAAGGAGACGTCGTCCTTGAGGTGATTCGCGCCGCCGGTGAACTCGCAGCCGCGAAACACGCAGGGGCCGTCGAACCGAGCGTTCGAGAAGTCGGCGTCCTCCCGGAACCGGGCTTCGTCGAAGTCGACCTCGCCGTCGAACGACGCGTCGGGGAAGTCCGCGTCGCCGTCGAACGCCGCCGACTCGAAGTGCGCGATCCCCTCGAAATCGGCCCCCGCGAACGTGACGAACCGAAACGACGCGTGGCGGTACGTAACGTCGTCGCCGAAGGTCGCGTTCGCAAAACTGGCGTCGTCGACCAGCGCGCGAGCGCCGCCGGAAAACGTCGCCCCGCGGAAGTCCGCTCGGCCGTGGAACGCGACGTCGTCGAAGGCGGTGTCGCCCCCGAACCGGACCTCGTCGAAGTCCGCGAGCGCGCCGAAAGCGGTCTCCCGAAACTCGGCGTCGCCGGTGAACGTCGCCTCCTGGAAGACCGCCTCCGCCCGGAAGTCGACGGCATCGAACCGCGTGAAGCCGAACTCGGTCTCCCGGAAGGTCGCGCTCGCACGGAACGTCGCCCCCGAAAACGTCGTGTTGTCCTCGAGGTGATTCGAGTCGCCGTGACACTCGGCCGCGCGGAAGGTCACCTCCTCGTCGAACGTCGCGCCGTCGAACCGGACGTCGTCGCGGAAGGTCGCCTCGTCGCAGTCGAGGGGCCCCTCGAAGGTCGTCCCGTCGAAGGCGACGTCGTCGTCGAACTTCGCCTCGAAGCAACTCGCGGGACCGGTAATCGTCGCGTCCGAACACGACAGCGGCGCCTCGAGGTGGGCCTCTTGCAGGCGAAGCGATCCGATCGTCGCCCCGTCGAGGACGATCGGCAGCGTCACCCGCGTGTGCTCGAGGGAGAGCCCCTCGATGGTCGCGCCGCTGAGATCGATCGGGTGCCGGTCGACGCTCGTCAGGGTCGTCCGATCCAACGAGATCTCGGGCAGCGTGACGTCACCGAGCTCTTTCTGGGCGTCGGTCCCGTAGACGAGGACCGAGCGAAACTTCTCACGAACCTCGTCGTCGGAGATCCCTCGAGCCTCCCGCTGGGCGGGCGAGAGGTGCAATATCGAGGGGTCGACGTCCACGGACGTCTCTGCCGCGAGACGCGAATCCGACTCCGTTAGCGGGTCGCTGCCAGCGCTGGCGACGGGACGTTCGCCGTCGGTCCCCGTTCCGTCGTTCGATTCTGATTCATTAGTCATCCGTGTGAATGTCACTCATCGATGGGTGGGTGTCGTTCAGGTCGCCCGCCGACGTCGGGCGGGGAGCGGCGGAGTCGAGCGCCGACGAGTCTCGTTCCGTCGCGAAGACCGTTCGGGTGTACAACGCGAGGTCGTATTCGGGATAGGTATGATAGGTCTCGTAGCCGTTCGCGTCGATCTCGATCGTCGTGACGGCCTCCGGGGGTCCGTCGAAGGCGTACGCGAGATCGAACGATCGGGGACGAGAGCGATACCGGGTGCGGGGAAACGCCGACAGCGGCCGGTGTTCGATCTCCGTCACGCACTGTATCGCGTCGTTCTCGAAGGTGAGCCGCCGCGACGACCGGTCGGGCTCGAGCGGAACCGTCGTCGCCCCGCGATCCGCTGTCGAGACCGACTCACAGGTCGAGAGCTCGTAGAATCCGTACTCCGGGGCGCTGACGTAGTGTGAGCTCCCGATGATTCGGAAGGTAAACTCGGTTCCCAGGAACCGTCGCGTCAGCGAGTCGAAGACGCGAACGTCGTCGGTCGCCGGCGGGCGGTCGGCGTGCACGAACTGGAGGGTTTCTCTGGGCATGATCAGTCGACGATGATGTCGTAGTTCGGGTGCAAGACGCTGTTCGGTTCGACGCCCCGGTACTCGGGAAGCGATCGCCACTGCCACTCCCCGAACGTCTCGGCGTTTGCGTGGACGTAGTCGCTCTCGGCGCGCTCGAGGTCGGGCGTCGGCGTCGGACCGTCCGAAAGCACGTAGAAGCGCTCGCCGGGCTCGAGCCCCCCGTCGCCGTCGAGGTCGTCGTAGACGTAGTAGGGGAGATACTGGTCGAAGCCCGCCGCTCGAACCGTGTTGGCGTAGACCTTGCTGTGGGTCGGGTGGTCGCCGCTCGTGTAGACCCAGGAGACGACGAGGCCGTCGTCGCTGAGGTGCTCGCGGAGCAGCGTGTAAAACTCCGTCGAGTACAGCGACATCGTCTCGTCACTTCGGACACCCGGCACGTCGAGGAGGACGAGGTCGTACGTCTCGTCGCTCTCCTGGAGGTACGTGAAGGCGTCCTGAGTCGTCGTGTTCAAGCGGTCGTACTCGTAGGCGTCGTCGTTGTACTGCCGGAAGAACTCCCGCTCCCGGGCCATCTCGAGGAACTCGCCGTCGATGTCGACCTGATCGACCGACACGTCGTACTGGCGGAGGTGATCGACGGCGATGTAGTCGCCGCCGCCGATGAGCAATACGTCGACCGAGGACGGGTCGTCGAACGTCGTCATCGGGATGTCGACGAGCCCGCTGTGATAGGAGTCGACCCAGCGATCACAGAACTGGATCGCCCGATCGAGGTGGAGGCACGTCTCCGTGCCGGTATGCCCCTGAACGTCGCGTTCGTAGGTGAGCACCGTCTGGTAGGGCGTTGTGTCGTAGCTGCGCGTCTCGACGTCTGACACGCCCGGGGGGTACTCCCGCTCGATGGTCCGCTCGAGGTAGGTCGTCGTCACCGCCCGGTCGACCGCGTTCGGATGCGCGACGAGCCCCCCATAGGTGCCGGTCAGGAGGACGCCGACGAGGACGACGGCGCGCCACTGTCCGACGGTCGGTCGCGAGAGCGTGCGGGCCGCATTCGAGAACGTCCAGGCGGCAAAGCCCAGCGCGGCGAGTGCGTTCAACAGACCAAGCGCGAAGACGCTCACGACGAGTCCGTATCGAGGGTACAACACCAGCGCGTAGACGACCGTGCCAGCGAGGCTCCCGAGGTAGTCGACACCGAGGACCTCGGAGAAGGACCGGTCGTCGGGTTCGTCGATCGTAAAGAACGCGCCGAGGATCCCGCGGACGATCCGTCGCGGGTAGAGCCGCCCGAGCGACGCGAAGACCGTCTCCTCGCGGTTCTCGACGAGATCGGTCAACAGCGGCACCTCGAACCCCGAAAGCACGCCCACGACGAGGATCGGAACGTGCGAGAGTACGAGGATCGTCGGTCCCGCGCCGGGAACGTCGATCGGGGGCAGCGAGTTGATCGCGACGATCGCCAGCGCCCCCGCCGGTCCCGCGATCGCGAGGTAGACCTCGGTCCGGAAGAAGTTCGATTCGGGCTCACCGAGTTGTGCCGAGAGGACCGATCCGATCCCCAGCGAAAACATGTAGAGCCCGATCGTGATCGAGTACCGCAGGACGGTTCCGCCGAAAAACACCGTGAGCAACTCCGAGTAGACGAGCTCGTAGGCGATCGAACAGAAGGCGACGACGAACGTCACCGACAGCGCCACCCGCCGATCGGTAACGAAGTGCCGGGACGACACTCCCCCCTCGGGTCGTCCGCGTGCTCGCGCCGACGGCTCCGGTTGGACTGAATCGGACCGACCGCTCCCCGCACCGTCGGTTGACTCGGACCCACTCGTCTCGGTCCCGTTAGTCGTTCCATCCTCGGCCATACACTGAACACCCCTCGATCGAACGTCACAGCACTCTCATCGCACTCGAGTCGCGAGCGCGGCGACTACACCCGGGGACGAACGTGCCAGGCCTCGTCGACGGCCAGCCCATCGCTCGCCCGCTCGAGTCTGAAGTCCGCCGCTTGCCACTCGAAGTCGGTATCGCCGTCGGGGGACTCGAGGCGCGTGCCGACGCGGTACCACCCTTCCCTCGCGCTCGAGGCCGGATCCGACGCCGATTCGTTCGCCGTGGTCGACACGGATTCGTTCGCCACACTCGATGTCGATTCGGAGCGGGGCTCCGACGCGATGGCGGCCAGATCGGCTTCCACCGTCGTTCCCGGCTCCGGATCGGACCACTCCTTCTCCCAGTCGGCCGGATCCGGGCCCGGGGACATCGCCTGGTACTTCGTGTTCGAGCCCATGTAGGCGACGCCGAGGGCGGCGACGCTTGCGCGATACATCCGGATGTCGTCCTCGTGGTCGTCGCGCCAGTGGTGCCCGGAAGTCCCGCCGTAGATGGCCCAGCCGTGGCGGCCTTTGGGAGCCGACGAGTGACCGCCACTGCCACGACCGGTCGAGCCGCTCGGGCGCGAACTCGACGACCGCGAGCCTGCACGAGCAGTGCCGACCGGGACGAGCGAGCCGACGGCCGCGGCGTCGACGGTCCCGTCTCGGGATTCGACTTTCGGCTCCGAGACGAGGTCGATTTCCATCGCTCCGTCCGTGATCGAAACGTCGTCGAACACCACGGCTTCGCGTGGCGGTGGGGTTTCGTCGTCACTTCCCAGACAGCCGGCGAGTCCGCCAACCGCGATCGCCAGTCCGCGTCCGGACGTGCGGAGGAGACGCCGTCGGTTCATACGCTCCCGTGAGCGTTCTCCCACAAAACGTTTTATGATTTTATGTGTCTCGTCTTCATCCACCCTCCGAACCGTTGAAGTGAACTGACTGAGTAGCTCGAGCGTAGGATGACCGGAAACGAGAACGCGGTGCGGCGGGAGCTCTCGGGCGACGTACGCGTCGGTGAGGGCGAGACCGCACCCGTCGAACTCCGCGGTGCCGAAGACGTCTACGTGAGCGCCGAGAGCGTCTCGGGGCGGCTCACGATCCACGATCCGGAGTACGTCTTCACGGACGTCCCGGCCGGTGACGAACCCGCCGATTCGGACGACGCGCGGACGGTGTTGACCGGCGATCTCGACGACGGCTACGTCGACGGCGTCGACGGCGACGTTCACGTCACCGGGGCCGAAGACGTCTTCGTCGAACACGGGGCGGCCGAGACGCTCTCGACGATCGGTGCCGAGCAGGTCTTCTACGACGACGCGGCCGCACCCACTCGATCGCCGGAGGACTACGGAGTCTCGGTCTCGGGGTGGCGACAGACTCGAGACGTCCGCGATCCCCGCGACGGCGTCTCGATCAGGGGCGCGAAGAACGAACTGACCGTGACCGACGCACGACACGACCTCACCCTCTACGTCGCGGGTTGGGGGAACGAGGTCCGCATCGAGGGGCAGGCCGTCGACGTGACGGTCTACTTCGTCGGCCGCGACAACCGCGTCAGCGTCGGCCCGTACGTCACGGCGACCACGGGTGCCGAGAGCGGCTACGACAACGACCTCGAGTCGGATCCGCTCCCGCCGGAGGCGCTCGTCGAGCAGACCGAAGCGGAGGCATACGAGGGGAACCTGTTCGGCCGTCACAAGGTGACCTACCAGGAACCGGCCTCGGGGAAAGAGTGGTGTCCCAACTGCGGTGAGACCGCCGACGCCGTCATCACGCGCAAGCAGCGCGACGCCTTCTTCCTGCTCGGGAAACCGATCCACACCTACGACAGCGGCGACGGGGCCTTCGAGTGTGAACACTGTACCGCCGTCGCCGTCGGCCCCGTCGAGCTCACGCCGGCGGAACGCAAACGGATTCTCGGGTGACGTTTTCCCCGCTGAAGAGGGGTGCAGCCGTGCACCGCCCACAGCAGGGTAGGGGTGGCTCCGTCTCGACTTCCACCCCGGTCGCGCCCCGGTTCCGGTATGACTCGAGTCGGAATTCGCTCCCGCTCGCACACCGTCAGGACCCTCGAGGCAACTCGACGGACTGGCGACGAGAGGTGCCACTGAAACGATTTGACGCACTGATCGCACCGCTGTCGTGCGATCGGGTGTGCAGTGACTGCCAGAGGTACCTATAGATAAAACCTTTAACGCCGTCGCCCCGTAGACCGAGCAAATGGTACTCGACGATCTCGGGAGTTCTCTGCGGGGCACCCTCGACAAGCTCCGCGGGAAGTCGCGACTCAGCGAAGAAGACATCGAGGAGATCGTCAAGGAGATCCAGCGATCGTTGCTCTCCGCCGACGTCGACGTCTCGCTCGTGATGGAGCTGTCGGACAACATCAAAGAGCGGGCCCTCGAAGAGGAACCCCCCGCCGGCACCCCCGCGCGGGACTTCGTCCTCCGCATCGTCTACGAGGAACTGGTCGATCTCATCGGCGACTCGACCGAGTTGCCCCTCGAAGAACAGACGATCCTGCTGGCGGGGCTGCAGGGATCCGGTAAAACCACCTCGGCCGCGAAGATGGCCTGGTGGTTCTCGACGAAGGGGCTTCGCCCGGCGGTCATCCAGACGGACACATTCCGACCCGGCGCGTACGATCAGGCCAAGGAGATGGCCGAGCGCGCGGAGGTCGACTTCTACGGGAATCCCGACAGCGAGGACCCCGTCGAAATCGCCCGGAAGGGACTCGAGGAGACGAGCGAGGCCGACGTCCACATCGTGGACACGGCGGGTCGCCACGCCCTGGAGGACGACCTGATCGACGAGATCGAGCAGATCGAGGGCGTCGTCGACCCTGATACGTCCCTGCTCGTCTTGGACGCCGCGATCGGCCAGGGTGCGAAAGACCAGGCCCAGCAGTTCGACGAGTCGATCGGGATCGACGGTGTCGTCATCACGAAACTCGACGGGACGGCGAAAGGTGGCGGTGCGCTGACCGCCGTCGACCAGACCGACTCCTCGATCGCTTTCCTCGGGACCGGCGAGGAGGTCCAGGACGTCGAGCGGTTCGAGCCCGACGGCTTCATCTCGCGGCTGCTCGGCATGGGCGATCTCAGCCAGCTCGCCGAACGCGTCGAGCGCGCGATGGAGCAGACGGAGATCGAGGAAGACGACTGGGACCCCGAGGACATGCTCCAGGGGCAGTTCACCCTCAACGACATGCAAAAGCAGATGGAGGCGATGAACAACATGGGGCCCCTCGATCAGGTGATGGACATGATCCCCGGCCTCGGGGGCGGGATCAAGGATCAGCTCCCCGACGACGCGATGGACGTCACACAGGAGCGGATGCGCACGTTCTCGGTGATCATGGATTCGATGACCGAGGCCGAAAAGGAGTATCCGAAGGCCATCGGCGCGAGCCAGATCGAACGGATCGCCCGTGGCTCGGGAACCGACGAAGAACAGGTCCGGCAGCTACTCCAGCAGTACAAGATGATGGAACGCACGATCAAGCAGTTCCAGGGGATGGGCTCCGAACAGGAGATGCAACGCATGATGCAACAGATGCAACAGGGCGGCGGTGGCGGTGGCGGCGGCATGGGCGGTATGGGACCGTTCGGCTAACGTCGCGCCCGCAATCAGACCGATCGTCACGAACGGCGACCGACGCTCGTTTTCGCTCCGTCGTTCGCTATCGGGGACGGTCACGGCAACACTACGTTAATACACTTCTAGACGTACCCTCGAGTAGGAATGAACCGTCGACAGTATCTCGTTCGAGCCGGGTCGACCGCCGGAGTGCTCGCGACAGCTGCCGGCTGTCTCGACGGCGACGGCGAGTCCCCCGAAACCGACGAGGGCGACGCCGGCAGTCGAACCGGGGAACGCGCGCTCGACCGCGCCGCCGGCAGACTGAACGCGACCGCCCAGTCGCTGGACGAGGTGGAGGGCCTCGAGAACCCCGGCGAGGTCGAGTTCGATCCCGAGGGCCCCCAGGCCGATCTCTCGGCGGCGCGTGATTACCTCGAGACCGCCGAATCCGAACTGAGCGGGGATCGTCAGCGTGACGTCGAGACGCTGCGCTCGTACGCGGACGCCCTCGAGGGGCTGGTCGCGGTCACGATCACCGTCACCGACGAGGGGCTCACCGACGATATCGACACCGTAACGACCGCACTCGAAACGGAAGACGACATCGAGGAAGCGAACGAGACCGTCGGTGATCGCCACGCCGAACTCGCCGAGGCTCACGGGCGGTGGGACGAGGCGGATACGACCATTCAGGGCCTCGATGGCGACCGACTCGACGAGTTGGCCAACGTCGATCTCGCCGACCTCGAGGAGGGGGCGGCGACGCTCGGCGACGTGGTGACGTCCTTCGAGGCTCTCGCCGGGGCATACGACGCGACGCTCGACGAGGAGGGGTACGGCGCGCTCGAGCGGGGGCGAGCGCACATGGAAGACCGAGCATACGAGGAGGCGCGGACGGCGTTCGAGACCGCCGAATCGACGTTTTCGGGCGCCCGCGAGGACCTCGAGACCGGGAGGGAGACCGCACCCGAGGGAGTGACCGGCTACGTCGAGACGGCGGACTGCCAGACGCGTCACCTGCGGCGGGCTGCCGGGGAGTTCGGCGAGGCGGCCGCTGTGGCCGCCGACGATCCGCTCGCTGCCAAACGCCGTCAGGACGACGGCGAAGCCGCCCTCGATGCGGTCGGGGAGTGTACCGAATAAACTGGCCCAACTACGGGGTCGTTGTCGCTTCCTCCCGGGCCGCCATCGGCGGCAGGGGGTCGACGAGGACGACCGCATCCCCCTCGAGGACCACGGTACCGTCGCCGTCCGACACGGTCGTCTCGATCCGGTATTTCTCCCCGCCGAGATCCTCGACCACCTCACAGACGGCGCTGACCCGCTCGCCGATCGCGAGCGGTGCACGGAAGCTACTCTCCTGTGAGAGGTAGATCGTCAGTCCCGGGAGTCGCGCGAGCGCCGCGCTGATCAACCCGTTCGCGAGGACGCCGTGGACGATTCGTTCGCCAAAGCGGGTTTCGGCGGCGTAAGCCCCATCGAGGTGGACCCGGTTGGTGTCGCCGGTCACCGCTGCGAACGCCTCGACGTCGTCTTCGGAGACGGATTTCGAGAAGCGAGCGCTATCGCCGACCGAGACGGTCGACTCGTCCTCGCCACGGTACTCGAACTCCCAGTCGTCGCGCTCGTAGAGGGTATCGGACCGTACCCGTCTCCGGGGTGGTTGCTCGCGCGGCTCCGTGGGACGGTGGGCGAGTTGTGGAACGTAGTAAGAGAGTTCGATCGTCGTGACGATGCCGAGCAGCTCCGTCGCACCGTCGCAGTCGCGCTCTCGTCGGCCTCGGTCGTCCGTTCGTCGCTCGAGACGACCGGCAGGTGTTCGACGTCCGCCGACCGACACAGTTCCACGGCGTCGACGATCGACGCCGTCGGTTCGATCGTCGTCAGGGGCGTCGACATGACCGCCGACAGCTCGTGGTGGCCGAGGTCCCGTCGGTCACAGAGGTGTGTCGCGAAGTCGCCTTCAGTGACGATACCGACCGGGTCGCCGTCTCGAACGACGAGTACGGAACTGACGCTCTCGTCGCGGAGCACCGTCGCCGCCTCGGTCACGGTCGTGTCCGGCGAAGCGGTGACGACGTCTTCGATCATGATTTCGGTGACGGGTATCGTGTCGTGCATTCGACAGCCCTACGTTGTCGATGCCCATCAGTCGTTGGGGGACCACTCCCATCGCCCGCTGTGAATCGTCTCGAGAACGGGCGATCTGCGGACGGAATCTCGATTTCTCGTCTCCGTCCCGACCTCGGAGCATCGGTCCGCGAAATCAAAACGGAGACGGACGAACCGCACACGGCGACCTGGAGAGTGATGAACGAACCCGAGAGCAACGGCTTCCGTGTGAGGACTAGCCCACGACTCCGCCGTCGACGGTCCGACGAACCGACGGGACGGTCAGGCGTCGACCGGCCGCCCGTCCTCCGTCGGCGGCGCGATGTGATCGACGTACTCCTCGAGGCTGGGCTCTTCGACGCGGACGCGAACGGCGATCTCGCCGAGTTCGTCCGGTTTGCCGACCGAGAAGTTCACGTAGTCCTCGAAGGCCGCCTGTTTCTTCAGCGCGAAGGTGAAGGTGTCGCCCTCGCGGTTGGCGAAGAACTCGCCGCGGGCGGTATCGAGGATCTCCTGTCGGTGCAACAGCTCCGAGAAGTGATCGAGCGCGTGGGCCTCGCCCCTGACTTCGCCGAACGATTCCTCGAGGTCGGCGGTCGGAAAGACGTTGGCCACGGCGTCGATCACGCGATCCGTGACCTCAGTGTCGTAGACCGGTGCCGTGATTTCGACGTCGACGCGGTAGATCTCGCTCATGATTTCGATTCCGCCCGGGCACGGTTCACGTCGTCGGTTTCCCCGATGATCGATCGGATCCGTTCGTGGAACGCCTCGAGCGAGTCCGTGTTCTCGACGACGACGTCCGCTCGCGCCATGGCGTCGTCCATTCCGAACCCGCGTTCGCGCTCGTCGCGCTCTCTGAGCCCTTCGCCGCCCTCGGCCTCGCTCGCGTCCCGGCCGCGTTCGTCGATCCGCTCGACACGGACCTCGAAGGGGGCCTCGATACTGACGAGCGTGAACGCGTCGTCGAACGCCGCCTCGAAGACGTCGACCTCGGTCCCCGACCGGATGCCGTCGACCAACACCGTGTCGTGTTGCTCGAGGCGGTCCTCGATCATCGGCAACGATCGTTCGGCGATCGCCGTCGGACCGTTCTCCTCGCGCAGCGCCTGCGCGACCGTGCCATGATCCGTCGCGGGGTCGAGCCCGCGGTCGGCCGTCTCCTGGCGGACGACGTCGCCCATCGTCACCACCGGGATCCCGTCCTCGCGTGCGACGGTCGCGGCCTCGCCCTTGCCGCTTCCGGGGAGTCCCACCGTTCCGATGACGTGCATTGACTCAACGTACCGGCGAGGCGTGCATAAACGCTGTGTTCGCCACACGGTCTACACTGGCGGCTCCGTTCGACGTGGGCCCCCTCACCGTTGTTGCCCTGCAACGGTTTTAGCACCGGTATTTCCCGCTTGCATCCCGGCTCGCTGTGCTCCTCGAGACGCGGTCAGTTCGATCCCCCCTGCTCGAATCGGGACGACTTATGAATGCGATATCGGTCCGTTATCTCACATGGAAACGACGAACTCGACGGTAACAGCTCACTCAACCATCCGAATTCTCGATAAGTCAGTTGAACTCCGACTGATCGACGAAACGGAAATTGGGCATTATATGGATGTCCGTTACAGGGACAAGCGCCGTACCATGACAGATCCAATCGTCAACAGGCGTCGATTCACCGCCGGAGTCGGCGCTGGGCTGCTCGCTGCAGTCGCGGGTTGTATGGACGACGGCGAAACCAGTGACGAAACCTCGAGCGACGACGGAGCGAGCGACGGTTCCGACGGCCTCGATTCCGATGCGAACACGAACACCGAGTCCGAGGACGGTGAGCTCGGGAACGAATCCGAGGGCGACGGGGTGGACAACGAATCCGATGGCAATGAGTCCGGTACCGAGACCGACACCGAAACGGGCGACCACGAGCACAACGAGTCGGACACCGAAAACGAGAGCGGCGACGATTCGGAGGTCGAGTTCTAACGTCGGTCACTAACGGCGTCGGCGTCATGTCGTTTCAGGGATGCTTCTCCCTTTTCGGGCGACTCACCGGATCGCGTGGAGTGGTGCTTCGTCGTTCGACCGTGGTCCGAAGAGAGCGATCGACCGCGATCGGAAATCCCAACTGCTTATACCGTTCCGTCGTGGATTCGGACTCGAGGGCACGTAGCTCAGTCCGGAAAGAGCGTCGGACTTCTAATCCGACGGTCGTGGGTTCAAATCCCATCGTGCCCGTGATTCTGCGACGAACGGACGTGAGGGACATCGATCAGTTCGATAGATTAAATACAGATATGAAGTAAAATATAGTGTCGGCAGATCCAATCGAGACCACCACAGGGGATACGGGAATACCTGATCATCGCCACACGACGATCATCGTCCCGCTGCCGACGCGTGTGACTTTTCGATAGGGTGATATTTATCAGCCGCTGCCGAGGTGTGCCGGGAAGTGGATGGCGAACCGCGACGACCCCACCCATTCGGGTACCGCTATCTCGAGGGAATCGGCACGCGGCGCTGCCAGCACGACGCCCGGCTGATCGCTCGCCGACTCCCTACGGTAGCTGAAAGTCATTGCACACCTGATCGCACGACAGCGGTGCGATCAGTGCGTCAATCGTTTCAGTGACTGTAGTCCACCAGCGATGCCAGCGGGCCCCGTGAGGTGTCGACGGAATCACGAGTCACCTACAGCCATCGAGAACGACTGCTCGCGGACTG
Source organism: Natrinema ejinorense (assembly GCF_002494345.1). Classification (GTDB taxonomy): domain Archaea; phylum Halobacteriota; class Halobacteria; order Halobacteriales; family Natrialbaceae; genus Natrinema; species Natrinema longum. Next base: position 3,697,927 of record NZ_NXNI01000001.1, on the reverse strand, counting down.
ATCGCTGTGCCGTCCGGACGGCTAACACTGATGTCACGTGGTGGCTCCAGGGTTGCTAGTGGGTTGATATTCCTGTGGTGACAGTATGTAACTACATGAGCGACGAACCGACTGCGGACGATGCGACAGTGATCGTTGTCGGCGGCGGCCCCGCCGGACTGAGTGCGGCCCTCTTCACCGCGAAGAACGGCCTCGAGACGACCGTCTTCGATACGGACAGGACGTGGATGCACAAGGCCCACCTGTTCAACTACCTCGGAATCGGCTCGGTCGGCGGCAGCGAGTTCATGGCGACGGCCCGCCAGCAGGTCGACGACTTCGGCGTCGATCGGCGACAGGGCGAGGAAGTGACCGCGGTCAGCGAGGCCGGCGATGGCTTCGCAGTCGAGACCGAAGACGGCGAGTACGAGGCGGACTTCGTCGTGCTCGCGACGGGTGCGAACCGCGAACTCGCCGAGGACGTGGGCTGTGACTTCACCGACGAAGACGTCGTCGACGTCGGCGTCGACACGGAGACGAGCGTCGAGGGCGTCTATGCGACCGGCGCGATGGTCCGCCCCGAGGAGTGGCAGGCCGCGATTTCCGTCGGCGACGGAGCCGCCGCGGGACTCAACATCCTGACGACCGTCCGTGGCGAACACTACCACGACTTCGACGTGCCCGCGGACGCCGAGCGCGTCTTCGGAGACCTGGTCGCGGAGTAACCCCCTCAACCGAACCCACAGCGTCACCCGACTCCGCCGAATCGACCGACCCAACCGACCCCACGGAATCCAGTACGATGCCTAACGAATCACAGAACCCAGTTACAGCAGAGCGACCCGACAGCCCCGTCCATACGACGGGGACCGACCACATCACCATCTGGGGGAGCAACGAAGCAGACACGATCGAGTTCTATCAGGACCTCCTCGGAATGCCGCTGGTCCTTCGCCAGCCGAACCTCGACGACCCCTCACAGACGCACCTCTTCTTCGACACGGGCGACGGTCGCATCCTGACGTTCTTCGTCAGCGACGACCGCCCGTCGAACCAGCGGGGCCAGCGCGGCGGGACCGGTGCCGTCCACCACCTCTGTTTCAGCGTCGATCCCGACGACTACGAGGACACCATGCAGGCACTCGAGGACGCGGGCCACCAGTACAACGTCTTCGATCGGGGAATCTTCCACTCGATCTACACCACGGACAACAACGGCCTCGTGATCGAACTCTCGACGGACAAGTACGAGGTACCCGACGACCGCCGCGGCGACGTGCTCGCCAAGGCCCAGGAACTCCGCGAGGCGGACGGTGCCGAGTACGCCAAAGACGAACACCTCCGCGGTGCGATCGAGGCGCTGGGCCTCGAACTCGTCGAACACGATCTCCCCGACGCCAGCGCCGGCGTCGGTGGTGTCGAATGAGCGCGGACGACCGCGTGGACGGCCCACATCAGGACCAACAACTCGTCACGGGCGGGACCGATCTCGCGGACGCCGAGGCGGCGCTCGTGTGCACCCACGGTCGCGGTGCGACCGCCCGCGGAATGGTTCAGATGGCCGAGGAGTTCCGTCGGGACGGCGTGGCGGTTCTCGCCCCGCAGGCGGCCCGCCAGACCTGGTATCCCAACTCGTTTCTCGCGCCCGTCGAGCGAAACGAGCCCGGCCGGTCGTCGGGGCTACGGGCCATCGGCGACGCGATCGGCCGGGCCAACCGGGCCGGGGTCCCGACCGAGCGGATCATGCTGATCGGCTTCTCACAGGGCGCCTGTCTGGCCAGCGAGTACCTCGCCCGAAACCCGCGACGCTACGGCGGGCTGGCCGCATTGAGCGGCGGCCTCATCGGCGAGGAACTCGACGACGAGTATCCCGGCGATCTCGAGGGGACGCCGGTCTTCCTCGGGTGTAGCGACGCGGATCCCCACATTCCAGAAGAGCGGGTTCACGACACCGCCGACGTCCTCGAGTCGATGAACGCCGACGTAACGAAGCGCCTCTACGAGGGGATGGGCCACGGGATCAACGACGACGAGATGGCGGTCGTCTCCGAGATGGTCGCGGCGCTGCTCGAGTAACGGTTAGTCGTCCGACGGTGCCGCCGACTCCTCGGCCGTCGGGGTCGGCGCGGACTCGCCCTCTGCGAAGGGGTACCACGACTGTTTGGCGTCGGCCATGTACGGTGCCTCGAAGTCGGTCTCCTGGGGTTCGCAGAACTCGACGAGCTGTTCGGTACCGGTCGCATCGACCCACTGGCGGAACGTCTGCCCGTCGTCGCAGTGGGCAGCGTAGGCCTGGAGGAGGTTCCGGATCGCGCCGGGGGCTTCGTCGGCCGGGACGCGCTGTTGGACCCAGTCGATGAACGAGGGGTCCTCGCCGACGCCGCCGCCGACGCCGATGTCGAACGCTTCGACCATCTCGCCGTCCTTGCGGGCGCGCATTCCTTGCAGGCCGATGTCGGCGGTCATCGCCTGTCCGCAGTCCGCAGTGCACCCGGAGTAGTGTATCTTGATCTTGCCGACGTCGTCGGGCAGTTCGACGTTCTCGTTGAACCAGCGCAGCATGCGAGCCATCCGCCCCTTCGTTTCTGTCAGCGCGATTGAACAGAACTCGGTGCCGGTACAGGCCATCGCGCCGCGCTCGAACGGGCTGGGTTCGGCGGGGTACTCGGAGAGCAGTGGTTCCGCGAGCAAGCTCTCGAGGTCGTCGTCGGCGACGTCGACGATGACGGGGTTCTGGCGGCGGGTCAACCGGACCTCGCCGGAGCCGTACTCGTCCGCGAGGTCGGCCAGTTCGATCGCGTCCTCGGCGGGCAGGCGACCGACGGGGACGCTCAGGCCGACGTAGTGCTGCCCGTCTTTCTGGTCGCCGACCCCGACGTGGTCGTGCTGGCCAGCCTCGACGGGTTTCCCGGCGTTGTAGGTGTACTCCCCCCGGAAGTCCTCGCCCGCCGTGTGCATTTCGAACTCGACGTACTCGTCCTGGAGCGTCTCGCGGATTTTCTCCATGCCCCAGTCCTCGGCGAAGAACCGCGCGCGGTTCTTCGAGCGGTTCTGCCGGTCGCCGTAATCGTGGTAGAGTTCGACGAAGCCGCGGCCGACCTCGTAGGCGTTCTCGGGGCGGACGAAGATATCGAGCGGCGTTGCGGCGCGGGGCTGGCGGCCGCCGAGGCCGCCGCCGACGCGGACGTTGAACCCGCGGACTTCCTCCCCCTCGATCTCCTTGGTCGCCGGCTCGAACCCGATGTCGTTGATCGAATCCTGCGCGCAGCCGACCGTACAGCCCGATGCGCTGATATTGAACTTCCGGGGCATGTTCGCCAGCGCGTCGTCCTTCCGGAGTTCCTCCTCGAAGCGCTCGAGCAGGGGGCCAGCCTCGACGAACTCCTCGGCCTTCCCGTGGAGCGGACAGCCCGAGATGTTGCGCATCGTGTCGCCGCCCGCAGAGCGAGAATGGACGCCGACCGACTCGAGTTTCTCCCAGATCTCCGGGACGTCCTCGAGTTTGAGCCAGTGTAGTTGGACGGACTGGCGGGTCGTCAGGTCGATCCAGCCGTTGCCGAACTCGGGGTTTGCGACGGGTCCCGTCGCGTAGTCACGTGCGACCTCACCGATCGTCCGCAGTTGGTCGGGCTCCAAGATACCGCTGGCGTTGGTCAACCGCATCATGAAATACGATTCCTGCCCGTCGCGCTGGTGAAACAGTCCCCAGAACTTGAACCGGGTGAACCACGTTTCGCGTTCGTCCTCGGGAATCGCCTCGTAGCCGCCGTTTTCCGCGAACTCGAGGATGTGGTCGCGGACCTCGTCGCCGTAACAGCCCTCCTTGAGTGCCTCTTTCTTATGCGCCATCGGGAACCACCCCACAGACCGAACGATCGGACTCGAATTTTCGAGTTACTGCTCCAAACATGTCGTAATTCACATTCTATCCACATGTTCCTAAATTATATAACAGTAATCGTTTACAAATATTGTATTTTACTCCGGATACGGTAGCGGGCGTAGAATATCCAATGACATATTGTCTGTATTAGGACGTATATCACGAGTGGACGGGGTGGAGAATTGGTGATTCCAAACGCGATCGACGCGGTTCGATGCCGCGTTGTGCCAGAACGATCTCCGATTTGGTGACGGACGATGCCGTGCGGGACGTTCGAAAACGGACGTACCATCGCGACGACGACCGCTGGCGAACCGGAACTCGCCGAATGGACACAACAGCGGGAGAAACGCGGACGGGTCCGATCGTCAGTCGGAGCAGGCGTCTTCGACGTCGGAGCTACTCGAGTCCGAGACGACCCGCCGTCGAGACCGATCACGAGCGGGATGCGTCGAGCCAGAATCGCCGCAGTGATGCCGACGACGGAACTCGCGGCCACGACACCTCGCTTCAGGAACCACGTCTCTCGAGTGTGCCGACGCTCGCCGGTTCGGGGAGCGATGTCGCGGTCATGGATGCTCATACGGTCTCCTGTCCGTCAGTGTCGGTGGGACCGGGACCGCCCTGCGGTCCCACCGGTTAATCGGGCCGGTAAACCGTCTCAGGCACCCGCTTCCGCGACTGCCCTGACGTCCCGGTCGCGGGGTGGTTCGAGGCGCACCGCGCACTGTTTGAAGTTGGGTTCGTTCGAGCGCGGATCGGCATCGGGGAGCGTGAGATCGTTGACGTCGGGGTGGTGGATCGGCAGCCAGACGACCCCGTCGGGGATCGCCTCGTCGACCTCGACGCGGGCCGCGACCGACGCCCGACGGGAGACGACGCGGGCGTACTGCCCCTCGTCCCCGTCGGCCATCGTCTCGAGTTCGTCCGCGAAGGCAGCCGCCGTCGCCGGGCTGACCCGAGCCGTCGGCGGCTCGTCCTCACGGGTTCGAACCCCGGTGTTGTACGCGTCCGGGCGGCGCGCGGTCGTCAGCGTAAACGGGTACGATTCGTCCGTCGGCTCCGGAAGCGGCCGGGCCTCGCCGGACGAGAACCGCGCGCGGCCCGAGGGGGTGTGGAACGACCACGATTCGTCGACCGGCTCGGGGGCGGATTCGTCCCCGTCGTCCGCCGGGTCGTTGCCGTCGGCCTCGTAGTACCGGTAGCCGCCCGACACGTCGGGTTCCGGTGCCGGCCAGCGAACCGCGGTTTCGGCCTCGAGGCGGTCGTAACTGATCCCCGAGAGATCGGCAGGGGTGCCGGCCGTCAGCGCGACGAACTCGTCGAAGGCTGCCTCGGGCTCGAGTCGGTCGTCGAACAGCTCCGGACGGAGGCGATCGGCCAGCTGGTCGATCAATTCGAGGTCCGTCCGGACGCCCGACGGCGTCTTCGTCGCCGCCCGGACGCGGGAGACGGTCCGTTCCATGTTGGTCGTCGTTCCCTCGGACTCGCCCCACGTCGCGGCGGGCAAGACGACGTCGGCGTACTCGACCGTCTCGCTCCGGAAGGCGTCCTGGACGACGAGAAACGAGTCCTCGAGTTTGTCGCGGACGTGGGTGGCGTCGGGCATACCAGCGACGGGATTGGTTGCGACCGCGTAGACGGCATCGACATCGTCGCCGATCGCGTCGACGATACCGACCGGTCCCGGCCCGGGATCGTCGGGGAATCGCGAGACTGGAACGTCCCACGCCTCGGCGATCTCCCGCCGGTGGTCCGGATCCCCGAAGGGACGGTGACCGGGCCAGCTCCCTTTCGAGGAGCAAACCCGGGTCCCCATCGAGTTAGCCTGGCCGGTCAGCGAGAACGGTCCCGAGCCCGGCCGGAGGTTGCCGGTCGCGAGACACAGATCGATCAGCGCGCCCGCGGCTGCAGTCCCGTTGACGCTCTGATTGATTCCCATCCCCCAGTAGAGCACGGACGGATCCTCGAGCGCCGCCGCGAGGCGGTCGACGTCGGCCATCGAAACGCCCGCCATCTCGGCGGCAGCCGCCGCGTCGGGGAGTTCCGCGCGGAGTTCCTCGAACCCGGTCGTCGCCCCGTCGACGAACGCCTCGTCGACGCGGTCCGTCTCGACAACGCGGGCGAGGACGGCTCGAGCGAGCGTGAGGTCGCCGCCGGGCTCGAGTGGCACGTGGTGGTCGGCGACCTCGGCGGTCTCGCTATGGACGGGATCGACCACGACGAGCTCGGAATCGTCCTCGTCTGCGGACTGCCGAATCCAGCGGAACATAACCGGATGGGCGGCGGCCGGGTTCGCTCCCCAGACCACGTGTGTTTCGGCCTCGGGAATGTCGTCGTAGGTCGGCGGCGGCGCGTCGCTGCCGAACGCGTCGTAGTAGGCCGTGACGGCCGAGGCCATACACAGCGTCGTGTTGGCGTCGTAGTATCGGGTTCCGAAGCCGCCACGGGCGAGTTTACCCAGCGCGTAGGCGGCCTCGTTGGTCTGCTGCCCGCTCCCCAGTACGGCGACGCTATCGTTCCCCGCCTCGAGTGCGGTGCCGAGCCCTTCCGCTGCGCGCTGGAGCGCCGACTCCCAGGTCGTCGGGACGAGTTCGCCGTCCTCGCACACGAGCGGCCGGGTCAGCCACTCGCCGGCCGGCTCGGCGGTCTCGCTGACGCCGCGCTGACACGCCAACCCCTGGTTGACCGGATGGCTGGGATCGCCACGGACGGTCTCGAGGCCGTATCCCCGCTCGGGGGTCCGCTGGACGTGTCCACAGCCGACTGCACACCGCATACACGTCGTCGGGACGAACTCGGTCACGGCCCCCACCTCGCCGTCTCGGAACGGATGGCGCAATGCAGTTTACAATCGCGCCCCTCGAAGAGATATTTGCGAAATACCATTCAGAGTTTCACGGGTTAGCAGAACATACACAACCACTAAACGATTATCTTTTACGAACCGTGGCTTTTCTCCTGATATCGAGCGGAAGTACCTAATATCCGGACGGATGAATACAGTATAAGGCCATTATATTATGGATTCCGCGGGTGGAAAGCAAACGAGCGTCCACGAATCCGAACGCGGTGTGAGTGTGTGACGGCTGGCCGTCACGGGAACGAACGGGAGCGAACTCGAGTGGTCTACTCTCGGCCGACCCACTTGAGGACCAGCAACGTCCCCTCGAACAACAGGATCATCGTGACGGCGACGAGGATGGGAGCCATCATCGTCGGGTCGATCGTGAACATAAAGGAGAGCCCGGCGAAGGCCGCCCAGAAGTACAGCCGCTTCTGGGCGAGCCAGCGGCGGGTCGTCACGCCCATCATGATCGCCAGCATGATAAAGAGCGGAATCTGGAAGACGATCGCGAGGAAGCCGGTCAGCGTGATGATCAGATTGAACGTTTCACCCAGCGCGTACGCGATCTCTGCGCTTCCCTCGGCGTAGTACGTGAAGTACTCGAAGAGGATCGGCAACACGAGCACGTACGAGAACAACATCCCGCCTGCCGCCAGCACGACGCTCGTGGGCACGGCCGCGAGGTAGTACTTGCGCTCGTTGGGGTACAGCCCCGGCCGCATGAACAGGTAACACTCGTAGACGAACGCCGGCAACGCGACCATGATCCCCAGCAGCGACGAGAGTTTGATCCGGGTGAGCCACAACTCGAGCGGATTGTAGAGGTGAGGTGGCGGAGCGTTACCGCCGGACGGGAAGACGCTAAACCAGATCTGTGTGATGGCATCGGAGGCCCACAGCAGTCCGATCGCCGTCCCGCCGGCGCCGAACAGGAGGACGACCGCCAGTCGGAGGACCATCTCCTCGATGTGGTCGGCCAGGGGCATCTCCTCGTCGTCGGGCGGCGTCGAAATGCCGCCGATATCGTCGTCGGAGTCGGGATAGGTCGGCTCGGGACTGTGCCGGTCGCCGACGACGCCCTCGCCGTCGGTCTCGAGGCTGGGAGTCGCTCCGTCAGCAGCGGCTGGCTGTCGCCCGTCGGGACCCTCGCGTGGCTCCGTGGGCCCCTCGACCTCGCGGTCGTCCACCGGCTCGTCCGACATCTATCGGATACTGATAGGCCGCCGGTTATAGGCCTTTTTCTTACGAACACCCCGTCGTGAGCGAGAAGGGCGTTCGATCGGCCCACGAACTACATACCCCACTCGAAAGGTTGATAACTGGATGTCAGTTACTTTCGTCCAATGAGTTCTGCCGTCGACGAGGATACAGCCCGGGCCCTCAACAGCGGCCGGGAGACGCTCGGCGCACTCCTCTCTGGTGCCCAACAACACCTCCAGAAAGTGTTCATCGTCTTCCTCCTGGGCTTCGTCGGCTCCTTCTACGCGCTTCGGATCGTCGTCTGGGACTTCCTCAAGGCGACGACGGAGTCCCAGATGGGGCAGGATATCGCGGCGGCGACCGATGTCATCACACGGACGCCCTTCGAGGTGATCTTGCTCCAGGCCAAGATCGGGATGATCGTGGGGATCATCGTCGCGCTCCCCGCCTTGCTCTTTTTCTCACGGAAGGCACTCCGTCGGCGGGGGTATACCAGCGTCGTCCCGATTTCGAAAGGCCACATCGCAGGCTTCGTGGTGATGGCGCTGGCCCTGTTCATGGCGGGTGTCGTCTACGCCTACAGCATCTTTTTCCCGTACGCGTTCGCGTTCCTCGCAGGGAACGCGGTCAGTGCCGGCGTCAAACCGAGCTTCGGCATCACCGAGTTCACCGAGTTCATGGCGCTGTTGACGCTCTCCTTTGGCCTCGCCGCCCAGCTCCCGCTGGTGATGGGGGCGCTGTCCTATACCGAAGTCATTCCCTTCGAAACGTTCCGTGACAAGTGGCGACACGCCGTCGTCGGGATCGTCATCTTCGGGGCCCTGTTCTCGCCGCCGGACCCGTTCACACAGGTCATGTGGGCGACCCCGATGGTCATCCTCTACGTCTTCAGTCTCGGACTGGCCAAGGTGGTCACCAACGTCCGGCGACGCGGCGCAGCGAAATCCGCCGGGACGGGGACCGAACACGTCAAGCGCCGCCTCCTCCAGTTCGGTGGCGTCCTCGCCGCGGCCACCCTCACGATCGCGCTGGCCGTCAACCAGGGCGGCTTCGGCTACCTCCACGAATCGGTCTACCCGCTGTTCCCCTCGCGGCTTCGACCCGGGACGACCGGACTCGAGACGTTCGCGCTCGAACACGGCCACCTCGGCGAGCTCGCGGTCGGCCTGGTCGTCGCCGCCGTCGTGGGCTTTCTCGTCCTGCTTGGCTACACGATCTACGTGCTCCAGCAGCCGGTCTACCCCCGCGAGGACGACGTTCGACGGGCCGACAGCCACGACGACATCGATTTCGAGACGCTCGAGGCCGAGGACATCGAGGACGTTTCGACGCAGGTCTTCCGGACGATGAGCGAAGAGCAGGCCCTCGAGTACTCCCGGCAGGCCATGTACGACGACGACCGGGCGAAAGCCGAGGCGATCCTCAATCGCTTCGATACGATACAGGAGTCCATGGCCGGCGAGGACGGAGCGGGAGACGGCGACACGGCGGGCGGGGCGAGTACTGGCGGGGCCGCCGCGGACGACGAAGGGGGCCTCTTCGCGAGCACCGCCGCTGGGATGCTCGATCCGTTCACCGAAGACGAGACCACCGAAGACGACATCGGCGGCTACGCCTACGACATCGCCTTTATCCTCAACAGCCTCACCTCGAAGGTGTTCCGAATCGTCGGGCTGTTCATGGTCGTCATGGGCGGGACCTTCTTCTGGCTCTACTCGGGCGGTCTCGGGGACGTCCTCAGGCTCTTCCTCGATCGAGTTCCACGGGAGTTGCTCGCCGAGGTCGTCGACGAAGACATCAATCTGAGCGAATTGAAGGACCCCGAGTATCTCACCGAGGTCATCAACGAACTGGACATCGTCGTCGCCTTGCACCCCGTCGAAGTGCTCATCTTCGAGGCGAAGGTGAGCGCGCTCGCCGGCCTCATCGCCGTGGTACCGGTGGCGCTGTTCTACGCCTGGCCGGCCGCCAAGGAGCGCGGGCTGGTCTACGGCGACCGCCGGACGTTCGTCGTCTGGGGCGGCGGTCTACTCGCCGGCTTCGCCGTCGGAACCTACCTCGGGTTCTTCTGGGTCGCGCCGTCGATCATCTCGTATCTGATCTCGGATGGGCTCCGCAACGGGATGGTCATCTCCTACCGGATCAAGAACTTCTTCTGGCTCGTGATCTTCACCACCGTCGGAATCGGCTTCCTGCTGAACATCATCGTCACGATGGCGCTGTTCCACGTCGGCGGCATCGTCAGCTACCGCACGATGCTCGAGCGCTGGCGGCCGGTCGTCGTCGGGATCTTCGTCCTCGCGGCCTTCTTCAGCCCGAAGGGGATCCTCATGATGCTGATCGTCTCGATCCCGATCGCGCTGACGTACCTGATCGGCCTCGCCGTCCTCTACGTCCTGACCGCCGGCGGACGGCTGTTCGGCGGTGGCGGTGATGGAACGGCAACGGACCCCGACGCGGACGACGACACCGGAGCCACCGTCGTCGACTAGGAGTCCGGTGCCGCGAGCCGACGGCTTAAGTCGGGGGCTTGCGAACGACTATCCAGACTGATGCCCAAGATCAGCGTCGAAATCCCACAGGAACTCCTCGACGACTTGGACGACCACGTCGGCGACGACGGCAAGTTCGTCAATCGCAGCGACGCCATCCGATCCTCGATCCGCAAAAACCTGGATATCCTCGACGAGATCGACAAACGTCACGACCGCCTCGGGGATCAGGAGTATAGTAGCAACTGAAACGATTTACACACTGATCGCAACGCTGTCGTGCGATCAGGTGTGCACTGACTTACAGTTGCTACTATAGTGTTACTCCTCGTCGATCCGCTGAGCGAACCCGAAGTTCGGCTTCACGTCGTCGACGCGAACCTCGACGGTCTCGCCTTCTTCCGTCCCCGGCACGAACAGCCGATAGCCGTCGATCGACGCGATGCCGTCGCCCTCGTTTCCGACGCTTTCGATCTCGACCTCGAGTTCGTCGCCCGGCCGCACCGTCGCGGTGAGTCGGCCCTTTCCGATGAAGTAGACTTCCGAGGACTCGTCGCGGCTTGCCTTCGGCGACGTCGCACGGACGTACTGGAACTCCTCCTCGACGTCGGCCCGGAAGTCGTCGACGTCCGGCCCCTCGAAGATCTTCACGACGAAGTCGCCGCCGCTGTCGAGGAGTTCGAGTGCGGTCTCGAAGGCCTGCCGCGCGAGGTGCAGCGAGCGAGCCTGATCGAGCGAGTACTCGCCGGACATGTTGGGTGCCATGTCCGACACGACCACGTCGACGGGCCCGCCGGCGGCGTCGACGACGCGGTCGCGGGTCTTGGCTTCGGTCATGTCCCCGCGGAGCGTCTCGACGTTGTCGTGGTCGTCGAAGTCCTTGATCCGCTGGAAGTCGACGCCGATGACGTTTCCGTTGGGGCCGACCTCCTCGGCGGCGACCTCGAGCCAGCCGCCGGGAGCCGCACCCAGGTCGACGACGGTGTCGCCGCTGTCGATGACGTTCTCGAGCTGGTCGAGCTGTTTGAGCTTGTAGGCCGCTCGAGAGCGGTACCCTTCCTGCTTCGCTTTGTTGTAGTAGTGGTCTTTTGCCATGAGTTGATCCTCACGTGGTGGCAGTCCCGGACGACCGACCAGTGACTGCCGACGAAACCGATCCGAGTGTCGTCGCCGCCACTCGGGACGGGCCGTCGTATTCGTATCTCGGATATGCGCCAGAAGCGGAAAGACCTGCTGAAAACGCTCCGCGCCGCGGAGCCGGCGGCCCGGGCCCGCCCGCGCGTAAAGGGTGGCTTTTTATGTCGACCGTTCGTACGGCGACCTATATGTTCAAGGCCATCGTGAGCGCCGAAACGCTCACCAGCGCGCTCGATTCGGTGAGCGTGCTGGTCGACGAGTGCAAGATCCACCTCGAGGAAGACGGGCTGGAGATCCGGGCCGTCGACCCCGCGAACGTCGGGATGGTCGACCTCTCGCTCGATGCGTCTGCGTTCGAGTCCTACGAAGCGGACGGCGGACTGATCGGCGTCGACCTCTCGCGGCTCGAGGATATCGCTGGCATGGCCGAATCCGGCCAGCTCATCCAGCTCGAACTCGACGAGGAGACCCGAAAACTCCACATCCAGATCGACGGACTCGAGTACACGCTCGCGCTCATCGATCCCGATTCGATCCGCCAGGAGCCCGACATTCCGGACCTCGATCTGCCCGCGGAGGTCGTCCTCGAGGGGAACGACGTCAACCGCTCGGTGACCGCCGCCGACATGGTCTCCGATCACATCGCACTGGGCGTCGACGAAACGGAGGAGTACTTCTACGTCGACGCGGAGGGCGACACCGACGACGTCCACCTCGAACTCACCCAGGAGGAGCTGATCGACCTGCAGGTCGGCCCCGCTCACTCGCTGTTCTCGCTGGACTATCTCAAGGACATGAACAAGGCGATCCCGAAAGACACCGAGGTCACGCTCGACCTCGGCGAGGAGTTCCCCGTCAAGATCTACTTCGGCTTCGGCGAGGGCCAGGGACAGGTCACCTACATGCTCGCGCCGCGGATCCAGAGCGAGTAACGCTGGCTCGGCCGCCGACCCACGTTCGGACGATCGATCGCCGTCCTCGAGTTCGGTGCCGTCTTACTTCTGCCTGCAAGCGTCCGCTGGGCTCGGACGGCTCGCAGGTCCCGGCTCAGAGCGAGCCGTCGGCAATCGGCAGCGTCAGCGTCGATTCGTCGTTGTGGACGGTCGCTGACCCGTGTTCGTCCAGGTAGAAGGGATCGCTGGCCTCGATTCGTAGCTCGAGCGCGTCACCGCGGGGGATCTCCCGCAGGAGCGGTTCGAGCTCGAGATCGAGCCGGTGTGTGCCCGGCTCCTCGAGGCGGAACCCGGTCACCTGATCGTCGATCTGTTCGGTCGAGAACGGATCTTCGGCGTGGTGGAGGCTGGCGAAACAGAGCAACGGCGCATCGTGGGCCTCGATCGACACGGAAAGCGCGGGCGTCCCCCGGAGTCGGAAGCCGTCGGACTCGATCTCGTAGCTCGCCGTCTCGTTCCAGAACGGTCGGTGGCGGATCGTCGAGGTCGTCCCACCGAGGCCCTCGAGGCCGACCACCGTCCGTTCGACCGTTCCCGGAAAGTCGTCGAACGTTCGCCACCGACTCGCCTGATCGTCCCAGAGGGAGACCGGCGGAACGACATCGGTCTCCGCGCCACGGACGTGCCGGTCCATCCAGTCGAGCGCCGCCCGGTTCATGTACTCGTGTTGTTCGTCCGTGACAGCGAGTTCGTCGATGTTGTGACCGCCGCCGTAGATGACGAGTCGCGACTCGACGCCCAGGTCGTCGATCTCGCGGTAGTTGGCGACCGCCTCGCTCGGTGGGAAGAGCGTGTCCTTCCAGCCCGAAATGACGAGCGTCGGCGTCTCGAGGCTCTCGAGGGACCGCGTCGGCGATCGCTCCTGGAAGTACTCGAGTGCGGCCTCGGGGATCGCGTTCTCGGCCATCGCCTCGGCGTACCAGTCCTGTAGATTCGAGTCGATGCTCTCCCCGATATCGCCAGTGAACCGCGAGGAAGCGGAGCCAAACCCCACCAGCAACGTGAGCCACCCGGATTTGATCGCACCGTTGGGCGTGATGGCGGTGACGAAATCGTTCCACGCGATTCGAGGGACGATGGCGTCGATTCGGTCGTCTCGTGTGGCAGCGAGGAGTTGGATGCCGCCGCCGTACGACCCCCCGTCCATCCCAAGCGACGGATCGTCGCCGTCGGCGATCACGTCGTCGTGGTCGGCGAGCCAGTCGATCAGCGCCGACACGTCGGCGACCTCGTTCGGTCCGTTGACCCCGACTTCGCCACCGGAGCCTCCGTACCCGCGCGAATCGTACGCGAGCACCACGTACCCGTTGTCGGCGTACATGCCGGCGGTACAGCGGAGGAACTCCCTGCTCATTCCCCAGCCGTGAGTCGTGAGCACGGCAGGGTGGGGTCCGTCGGCGTCCGGTACGTACAGTGTGGCGGCGAGCGCCGTTCCGTCGAACGACTCGACTGTCACGTCTCGCGTCGTGAATGCGCCGTCGCCGTGGAAGAACTCCCTCGAGAGCGCGCAGTCGAGTTCGATCGCCGCTGCCGGGTTCGTCCCGATCCCCATCCCGGCGGCCGTGATCCCACCAGCCGCGGTCGCTCGGAGGAGGGTTCGTCGGTTCACGTTCATATGGCATTGGTTGACATAATTGCCGATATGGATAGTCGTTATCCGACGGATAGCAGGGACCTGATATATCGGCCCACCGCTCCCGCCGCCGCTCGTTGCGAACGCGGCTTCCAGGTCACCTCGAGGACCGACACGGCTCCAGCCGGCGGTCTCGACATCGTCCCCTAATTAAAAGAAGTATATACGAAGGGGACGACCTACCAGCACCTCCAGAGTAGTCAGCGGTATGCCCTCCCCGAACGCTCCCGACGACGGCCCAGAAACGAACGAAACGAGGTACGTCACGACGTTCGATCCGGAAGCTGGTGAACGGGCGAGCGACGCGATCGTCACCGCGGTGGCGGCAATCGTGGGAACGGAATCGGTCGATCTCCCGCCGCTGTACGACGCCGTCGATCCGGAGGCGCTCGACTCGCTGGTCGAACACGCCCAGCGGATGGAAGGCGCGGTCACCCATCAGGTGTGGTTCACCTACGAGTCGTTCGACGTCGGCGTCCGGACCGACGGTGAGATCCGGATCCGGGACGCCACGACGGCGAGTTGAGCAACGACCCGAGTTTCGCTCGAGCGGCGTTTCATGCTGACTTCTATCAGCCAGTGACGGCACAATTACACGGCGGATCGCGGTTGCGCCGGGACATCGGTACAGGGGACCGTCTCAGTCCTGTTCGTCGAGAAAGGCCACCAGTTCCCCGTTGACCTCGTCGTCGTTCTCGATGAAGAAGAGATGGGAGCCACCCTCGACGAGTTCGACGCGACTGTCCGTGATCTTCTCCGCGAGGAGCCCCGCGTTCTCGACGGGAACGACCCGATCGGCCGTCCCGTGGAGGATCAGCGTCGGCACGCGAATTCCGTCGAGGCGGTCGCTGACGTCGAAGTTCTGGACGGCCGCGGCCTGGGCCTCCCGAGCCGGATCGTCGGCGTCCTGTTCGAGTCGCCACTCGAGGATTCGATCCATCAGATGCGGGTTCCGGTTGGTGAACCGGTCGTTGAACGCGGGTCGCATCCGGTGGCGGAGCGTCTCCCGCTGGCTGGCCCCGTCGGGCGTGTCGAACATGTGTTCCTGGGTCTCGTCGGGCACCGGGACCGCGTCGGGCCCGCCGTGAGTGGTACAACACAGCGTCAGCGACTTCGTTCGGGAGTACTCGAGCGCGTAGCGCTGGGCGATCATCCCGCCCATGCTCGCGCCGACGATGTGGGCGTCGTAGATCCCAGCGTCGTCGAGGACGGCCTCGAGATCGGCAGCCAGTCCGCCGATCGAGTAGCCGGCCAGTTTGAGGAGAACGAGCCCACGGAGCGGCCCCGGAAGCCGCGGAACGAGCGGCGGGAGCCCGACGTCCGAGCGACCCGTGCCCCGGTTGTCCGGCGCGATGACATCGTACTCGTCGGCGACGGCCTCGCGTTGCCAGCGCCACATCCACCGTCCGAACCCGAGCCCCTGTACGAACACGACCGGCGCGCGTCCGTCTCCCTCGCTTCGCTCGTACTCGTAATAGATCGACACGCCGTCTCTCGTCGCCTGTGGCATAGCCGAGACGACGAGTCGGATACCCTTGAAATCGATCCTCGAGCCCGAGCCGACCGGGGACCGGTTGCGCGCACTCGAGAACCGGCTGTCGAGATGTGGTAATACCGTATTATCGCCGCCGAGATCGGCGGAGACGGCGGTGTCGGCCACGACTACTGTCGGCGACCGAGCCGTCGATCCGAGCGGATCGGTAATACGTGATTGGGACAATCAGCGCGTTTATCCCGTCGGAGTAATATCGTTGTACCGATGCAGCGACTCCACGCCCGGTACCCGTTTCTCGAGGCGGCCCGCGAGTCCGTCGCGACGGAGGCGGTCGATTTAGCGACCGTGGTCGAACAGGACCGGGCGGTCGTCGATCGCGCGCGCCAACGCGTTATTACCGCACTCGAAGACGGAGAGACGGGGGAGCCACACCGCGATGCCCGCATCGAGTTACTCTCCTATCCGGTCGCGCGGGTGCTCGTCTCGATGGTCGACGAACGGATTCTCGTCCGCAAGTACGCCCGCGCCGAGTCCGCGACGGCCTACGAGCGGTTTACCGCGGACATGACCGACGAGACCGACCTAAAGAGCGTCGAGTCGACCGGGCTGAAGCTCGCGGACCTGCTCGCCGAGTTCGACCTCGAGGACGCCGTCCGCGAGACGGGTGACGGGGAGGGCTACCGGATCGACGTCGGGACCTACCTGCCCCTCGCCGAGGACCTCTGGGACGACGAGTGGCGACTCGTCAATCGACCGTTGGCGGCGGGCGAGATCCCCGTCGACGAGACCGAACTCCTCACGCTCCTGCGCGAGGCGATCCGCGGACGGATCGAGGATGGCCTCCCCTTCGAGGTCCCCGCGGCGATCGCGACCGCGCTCGAGGACGACGCCGCCGAGATCCGGGCGGTACTGGCGGACCTCGAGTTGACGCAGGATATCGACACCGTCGTACCCGACCTCTTCCCGCCGTGTATGAAGGCGCTCCTCGACCAGATTCAGAAAGGTGAGCACCTCCCCCATCACTCCCGCTTTGCGATCACCGCCTTCCTGACGAGTATCGGGATGGACACCGACGAGATCGTCGACCTCTACCGCGTCAACTCGTCGTTCGGCGAGGAGATGACCCGCTATCAGACCGATCACATCAGCGGGGAAACCTCGCCGACGGAGTACTCGCCGCCCTCCTGTGCGACCATGCAGTCCTACGGCGATTGCGTGAACAAAGACGATCTGTGCGAGCGGATTCCACATCCGATGGCCTACTACGAGCAACGGATCGACGACGCCGACGACGAGGAACTCGAGGACTGGCGCGGTGCGGACGGCGAGGACGGCCAGTCGGCGAGTGGCGACTGAGAAAACGCGCCGTCAGCCGATCCGTTCGAACCGAGACGGCTCGTTCGGTCACTCCTGAGACGGCTCGTTCGACAGTTCCTCGGCCTGTTGCTGGATGTCCTGTAGCGCCCGCTCCTGTTCACCGCGAGCGATGCCGCCGGCTTCGACGTGACGGCCCTCGTACTGCCAGGAGGGGATCGCGTTCCAGACGGTCGAGGGCTCGTCCTCGGTCTCGCTCTCGGTTCGGCTCGTCGTCTGTGTGGGTCGTCGCCACGAGAGGAACGCCACCAGTCCGATCAGCGCCACGAGCGTACCGGCGGCAGTCGTCGGGCCGACGACGACCGACAATCCAACGACCAGTGGCGAGCAGAGCAAGCCGAACACGAGCGGGACGGCCAGCCGTCGGAGCCGTGATCGGGACGAGCGCTCGGCGGTATCGTTGGGACTCTCCATACGCTCTGTCGACTCCCTATCGTGAAAAACATGTCGGCGAGTTAAAACGTCCCCTGGGTGTCCGCATCGTCGTCGTCGGTAGCCTCGAGACCGTCCTCCGGATCGTTCAGGGTGTAGGCCAGGCCGATCCCGATCACGGTCAACAGGAGAATGAATCCGACGATAACTCCGATGAGCATCTGGCCACCCTCGGGTGAGAGCGTCCCGTTTCCGGCACTGTAAGAGGAGCCGACGGCGACCATGGCCGCTAGCATCAGGAAGACGCCACCGACGGAGACGACGATTTCGATGAGCTGTTCGCGCTCGATCATTGTCCCATCGCTTTCGCCGGCCCGGTGAAAAGCGCTTCGAAGGGGGGCTCGAGCGGGAGTCGGCCGAGGGTGACCACCAGTCGGAGCGTCTGGCTTGCGATCGCAGGGGTGGCAGTTATTACCCTCGGTACCCTACCGACGTCGAATAGCCAGCCGACTAGCGATTTCAGTTCCGACGCATCCATGAAAACAACAGCGTCACCGAAAGCACCGCTTCCAGTACCGACGGCAGGACACCTCCCCGAGCGATCGCGCCGGGCACGCGCCGAACCGATGTCGGTGTTGCCGCTGGGCGATGGCCTCTACGAGGTCGAGTCCGCGAGCGACCACACCTACCTCGTCGATCTCGAGGCGGGCAGATGTACCTGTCCGGATTACGTCTTCCGCGAGGTCCGCTGCAAGCACGTTCGCCGTGTCGCGATCGAGATCACGGAGGGACACACACCGCCGCCGGGCCGGGTTGCGGTTTCGTGTCACGACTGCGACGAGACGATTTTCGTCGACGAGGACGCGACCGAACCGCTGTACTGCGACGAGCACACGATCCGGCCGGGCGACACCGTCGTCAACCGGGAGACTGGCGACCGCCTCACCGTCGTCGACGTCTCGACGCTCCGGGCCGACGCCGTGGAAATCGGGGCGGCGGACTGTACCGTCGCCGAGTACGCGACGAACGAGGGTTACGATCCCGAGGTCCCCGTCGTCGGAGCAGTCTACCCACACGCGACCGTGGCCCGAAACGGCGTCGTCCCCTCGTCGCTGAGGATCTACGTCTTTCCGCGAACCCGCCTCGAGGCGGCGTAGATCGCCGATTTAGCCCCTGTCGTCGCCGGGAGAACGATTACAACACCTCGCAACGTATTTCGGGTTGACAACTCCCGTTTTCTTGTAGACTGGTACCGACTAGCGGGTTATGGGAACGGGAATCGAGTACGGCGCGTTCGAGGCGGGACGACACGTCAATTACTGGGAACTCGACCGGACGCTCCAGCGGGAACTGCGTCGCGTCACCGACACCGAGACCTTCGAGTGGGCGGAACCTCGCCTCGCGGAGTTCGGCGAGTTGATCGGCCACACCGTCGCGGACAACGCCGATTACGTCGACGATCACGGGCCGGAACTCGAGACGTACGACGAATACGGGGACGTACAGAACTTCGTTCGGTACCCTGCCGAACAACTCGCGAACGAAGCGGCCGTCTACGAGGCCGGCATCGTGGCCGACGCGTTCGAGGCCCCGCCGGGACGCGACGAGCCGATGCCGTTCAGCCACTACCTCGCAACCCTGCAGCTGCTGTGTTACGCCGACGCCGGCTTCGGCTGTCCGGTCGCGATGACCGCCGGTTCGGCGCTCGTCCTCGAGCGCTTCGACGACGGGGAGCTCGAGTCCTACTACCGAGGCCTCGTCAGTCGCGACTACGACGGGCTGATCGAGGGAGCGATGTTCCTCACCGAAGAGCAGGGCGGCAGCGACGTGGGGGCAAACGAAACGACGGCGAGGTACGACGAAGCGGCCGACTGCTGGCGACTCACCGGCGAGAAGTGGTTCTGCTCGAACGTCGACGCCGAGGGGACGCTCGCGCTCGCACGGACCGAGGACGCGCCGGCGGGAACCGACGGCCTCTCGATGTTCCTGGTTCCCCACGGCGACCCCGACGACGGGGTCATGACGAAAGGCGACCGGCGGGCGTTCGAGGGGGCACCGCCGGGAGACGCGCTCAACGACCAGTTGTACCGGCGGCTGAAGGACAAGCTCGGCACCATCGCCGTGCCGACCGGCGAAGTCGAGTTCGAGGACACGAAGGCGTACCTCGTCGGCGAGCAGGAGGCCGGGTTCAAACAGATGACCGAAATGTTGAACCTAGAGCGGCTGTCGAACGCCGCCGCCTCCTGTGGAATTATGGGACGGGCCCTCCTCGAGAGCCGGGTGCAGGCCGCCAATCGCGAGGCCTTCGGGAAGCCCATCGACGAGTTCCCCCTGATGCGCGAGGACCTCGTCGACATGACCGTCGACTACGAGGCCGCCACGGCCTACGTTCACGAAGTCGGCCGGCTCTTCTCCGAGCGCGAACGCGCGAGGCGCGCCGACGAGTCGAGTGACGAACTCGAGGACACCTACCGGCTGCTCCGGCTGCTGATCCCGATCGCCAAGCTCCGCACGGGCCGAATGGCGGTCGACACCGCCTCCTACGCCATGGAGATCCAGGGCGGGAACGGCTACGTCAACGACTTCGTCACCAACCGCCTGCTCCGGGACGCCCAGGTGCTGCCGATCTGGGAGGGGACCGAGAACGTCCTTTCGCTGGACGTCGTCCGCGCCCTCGAGCGCGAAGACGCCCACGAGCCGTTCATGCGCGCGGTCGAAGATCGGCTCGAGGCCGTCGACCATCCCGCGCTCGCCGATGCGGCCGAGACCGTCGAGACGGCCTACGAGGAACTGCTCGGAGCACTGGCCGAACTCGCCGAGGCCGACGGCGAGTACGCCCAGCTCTCGGCCAAGCGACTCTCCCACTACGTCTTCGAGGTGTTTACCGCCGCGTTGTTGCTCGCGGAGGCCCAGTCCGATCTCGAGGACGGGAACGGGCGGACGGCGATGGTCGCCCGGCGGTTCGTCACGACGGAACTCGAGGAACGGGACGGCCGAGGGATCACCGGCGGCGACCGGTTCGTCCTCGAGGCGTTCGAACCGATCGTCCACCACGCGCCGGTCGACGCCGAAACGGTCTCGGAGACGGTGACGGCCGACGACTGAGACGGGCTGCTATCGCTGTGTCCCGGCCCAGCCGAATGCGGGTCGCGGCTGAGCCGGGACTGATCGACCGGAGCCCGTATGACGCTGCCGGAGAGAACGACCCTCGTCGTGACTGCTGTCCAGGGGACGAGAGAGTCGCCGTTCGGTGCCGGAGAAAGGTTACTCGAGTAGCTCCGCGGCTTCCTCGACGTCCATAATCCCCTGCTCGACCGCGTTCAGGACGCGAAGCACGTCCTCGTCGGGCCCGTCGTCACCGCCGTCGCCGATTTCCTCGAGGGTGACCTTCTCCGAGCGGCCGGTGAACTCGGGGAAGTCGGTTCCCGCCGCCAGCGCCGTCTCCTTTTTGACGCGGTAGTTTCCGCCGTCGGTGACGTGGAGGTCGCCGGGATGGAAGAAGTACCAGTCCTCGCGGTCGAATCGAACGCCGATTCTGGGTTTCGCGCCGAAGTTCTGTGCGAAGAAGATCAGGGCCTCGACCTCCTCGCCGGTGAGATAGATCGGATCGCCGGCGCTCGATTTCGCCTCGATCGCGTAGAACTGTTCGCCGTCGCCGGCGAGCACGTCCGGGAGTTCGCGCTCGGTCGCGGAGCCGCTTGCGGGCGCACGCATCACCGCGAACCCGGCCGCGTCGAGTTCGTTGACGAGTTCGCGCTCGCGGCGGTCGCCCTTCGCGTGGGACATACCACCGTCTCACCGCCGGCCAATAATAAAGGAACGGACGCGGCGACGGGGGGTTCCCGGGAACGGTCTACAGCGGTACGGCCGCCACGAGGTCGACCAGCAGCGACGTCGTCGGTTCGGCTGTCTCGATCTCGTACTCCAGAGCCAGATAGAGCAGGCCGAACTGGACCCCGTTGAAGACGGCGTGGGCTATGATGGGGACCAACAGGTTGTCGGTCTTCGCGTAGAGGGAGCCAAAGATCGCCGCACCGCCGACGACGACCGCGACCGGGACGGCGGTCGCGAGCAGCGACTCGGAGAGGAGGGCGTAGACGGGCCAGTGGATCAGCCCGAAAATGAGACTGGCGATACCGACCGCCTGTAGCCGCGAAAAGGCGTCGTAGAGTCGTTTCTGGACGATGTTTCGGTAGAGGAACTCCTCGGCGGGCGCGTTGAAGAAGAAGACGATACCGATCATGACGAGGATCATCGTCTGGTCGGAGCCGATGTAACTCGCGACCTGATTCTCCGCGGCCGGGAGCGAGAGGAGTTGGATGACCACGCTGATGAGCACGTAGAACGCGATGCTCGCGACGATACCGACGAGGACGTACGCCCAGCCTCGCCGCGTCGGGAATCGGACGTCGACGTACGACCACCCGCGATCGGTGACGGCGATGTAGATCGCGCCGACGAGGACGAACGCCAGGAAGTTGAGGACGAAGAACGCCGTCCGACTGGTGATCGACGCCTCCGTCGGTGCCCTGATCAACTGCGGATCGAGCAGGAGCGCTGGCAGCGTCGTAAACTGCGTCGCGACCAGACCGAAAATCGCCAGCCCGGCGGCGACGAGCGTCGAGCGGAGTGGACCGTCCGTCCGGCGGCCTGAAGCTGTTGCCATAGCGATTGCTATGGCGACCGGCCCCTTGGGCGTTCCTCTCTCCGAACGGTCGAACTCGAGTGCTAATTACTTAGGGACCCCTCGCCAATGCGTCGACAAGCGACCAGCAGGATTCAGCATGATGGACCCCATCACCGTACTCGTCGTCGACAACGAACCCGGCTTTGCGGATCTCGTCGGGACGATGCTCGAGCGCGAGCGCGAGGCGATCGGTTCCCTGTCGGCGACGGGCGGCGCGGAGGCACTCGAGGTACTCGAGCGCCGGGAGGTCGACTGTATCGTCAGCGATTACGAGATGCCGGAACTGACGGGACTCGAATTGTTAGAACGCGTTCGTGCGGACGATCCGGATCTCCCCTTCGTGCTCTTTACCGGGCGGGGGTCGGAGGAGATCGCCAGCGAGGCGATCGCGGCGGGCGTGACGCAGTATCTCCAGAAGGAAACCGGAAACGAGCAGTACGCGTTGCTGGCAAACCAGATCACGAACGCCGTCGAGCAGTACCGGACGGAAACGGAGCTTCGGGAGAGCGAGCGACGCTACGAGCGGACGCTGACGACGTTACACGAGACGACGCGCGAACTCATGCGGGCGGAGACGAAAGACGGGATCTACCGGTCAGCGGTCGAGACGGCGGGAAAGATCGCCGACGTCGCGGTCGCCGCGGCCTACGCGTTCGAGCCGACGGCCGGGAATCTCGAACGCGTCGCGTCGGTACGACGATCGACCGAGTTAGGGGCACCGGACGACGTTTTCGGGCGTGGAGAGGGGCTGGTCTGGGAGGTGTTCTCGGACGGCGAGAGCGCCTACTACGAGGACCTCGCGCGCGAGGACGGCATCGACAGTTCGGAGACGGTGAGCCAAAGCGAGCTGATCGTTCCGCTCGGGACTCACGGAGTACTGGTCGCCGGCCGTGAGGACGTCGACGGATTCGACGAGACGATGATCGAGCTGTTGCACATTCTGGCAGCCAACACCGAAGCCGCGCTGGATCGAGCCGAACGCGAGCAGTTGCTCCGTGACCACGACCGGACGCTCACCCAGCAAAACGAGGAACTGACGCGGCTCAATCACACGAACGAGATCGTTCGCGAGATTACCCACGGCATCGCGCAAGCCTCGACACGGGCGGCGATCGAAGAAACGGTGTGTGACCGTCTCGCCGAGACGGATCGATATCGGTTCGCCTGGATCGCCGCGACCGACGACGAACCGCCCGCGCCGTCGGCCTGGTCCGGGATCGATACGGCCTACATCGACACGGTTCGTGCGGACGGGGACCGCGCACCCGAACTCTCGCTGGTCCGTGAGACCCTCGAGACGGGACAGCTACGGACGGTCCCTGACGTCCTCGAGGCCGACGGCTGGACGACCCGGCGCAAGGAGGCGCTGACCTACGGCTATCAGACGGTACTCGGGGTGCCGCTGCTCGCCGACGAACGACGATACGGCGTGTTGCTGGTTCACGTCGGGGGTGCCGATTCGGTCGGGGAGAGCGAGCGTGCGGTCCTCGCCGAACTCGGGGACATGATCGGGCACGCGATCCAGTCGGTCGAGCGAACGCGGGCGATGCTGTCCGACAGCCGACTCGAACTCGAACTCGCCGTGGCGGACTCACGACTACTGCTCAACCGACTCTCCGAACAGGTCCCGGAAGCGGCCCCGATAACGATCGAGGGCGTCATCGATCGCGGGACGGACGTCCTCCTGTTCGTCAACGCGCCGGCGACGGCCCCGCTCGCCGACCTCGAAACGGAGTGGGCCTCGATCGAGACCCTGTCGGTGATTTCCGAGGGTGACGACGAAACGCTGTTCGAACTGACGGTCCCGTCGACGCCGTTTCTCGACGTGTTACGGACCTACGACGTACAGATACGGGACGCGACGGCCACCGACGGTGTATCGACGCTTACCCTCGAACTGCCACAGGGCGTCGAAACCCGGTCACTGATCGAGGCGCTCAGGGCGGCGTATCCCGAAACGGAGCTCGTCGCCAAACGAGAGACGACGAAGACGCGGACGGGACACAGACTCGATAGTGCGCTCGCGGAGGAGCTTACCGACAAACAGTTCGAAGCGTTGCAAGCAGCCCACTACAGCGGCTTCTTCGAGTGGCCACGGGAGAGCACCGGTGAGGAGCTGGCGGACGCACTCGGCGTCTCACCGCCGACGTATCACTACCACTTGCGCGCGGCCGAGCGGAAATTCGTCACGATGGTCTTCGACTGAACCGGTCGCTGAAATATCGGAGCGAGGTTCTGCGGCAGTGCCGTCCCCACGGAGGCCGACAGCGGTTGGGGCACGAACATCCCGTTATCGAACGACACTGCACACGGCTCGAGCCGATGGCCGTTTCCGACGGCTATTCGCTACCGGCAGTAGTCGAACACGTACTAATCAATTAGTGGTGTAGTTCGAAAGACGGTAAACAGTTAGAAGTCATTTTTAACCCCCGCCGGTTCCTACACCGAGGTGGCGATACCAAGCAGACTGTCGCCACCCCCTTTCCCCCACCCCCTTTCCGTACGCTAACGGAACCGGCCGTTGCTCGACACACGCAGACGCATCCTCGATTTCCGGAGAGAGCAACGCAGAGACACGACCCTAGCGTGATCGGCCTCGCCGGGACTGGCCCCCGATCGCCTCCTCCCACTCGATCCAGTCTTGTTCCCAGCCGCGGCGAGACTCCGCGCGCCGCTGGGCCCGCTCGTGATCCTCGCGTGCGGTTCGATTCCGCTCGACGGCCCCCGACTGTTCCCCCTCGACCAGCAGCGGGTCGAGGGACACGGCGTCGAACTGCTCGATCTCGCCGTCGGCCGAAACCGCCTCGAGTCGCTGTTGGTGCGTGCCACGTGGAAACACCAGTCGCCCGTCCTCGGCGAGTTGCTCGAGCAGCGCCCGCGGCGGCTCGACGGCGGCTGCCTCGAGCAGAATGCGGTCGAAAGGCGCGTATTCCGGAAATCCGTTCGCGCCGTCGCGGCAGTCGACGAGGACGCCGTCGTAGCCCGATTCGGAGAGGTTTCCACGGGCTTCGACGACCAGCGGGCGGGAGATGTCGACGGCGTGGACGTTCGTCTCGCCAACGATTTCGGCCGCGACGGCAGCCGTGTAGCCGACGCCAGCGCCGACGATCAACACCGTGTCGTCGTCTTCGAGGGCCAGCGCCTGGAGGAGGCGGGCGACCGTCCGCGGCGCCAGCACGCGGGTTCCGAGGGCTTCGTGTGCACGGTCCGCGTAGGCGGTCCGCTCGTCGTCGACGAAGGCGTGGCGTGGCACGTCACGCATCGAGATCGCGACAGCCTCGTCCGCGAGGATATCTCTGGGCGGGGACTCGAGGCCGTCGACCATATCCGCTCGCAGTACCGCGAGGTCCATACGCCAGCTATCGCGGCGGCCGTTATCAATGGCGCGCTTGCGCGATCGGCTCCCGCTGGCGTCTCGCGCGAGGGACGATTACCCGCGCATTCGGACGAACCGAACGCCGCCGTGTTCGGTCCGCTCGAGGGAGCCGTCCGGCCTTTTGATGGCGGTGACGAGCGTCTGGCGAGCCGTCCCGATCGGCGCGAGTAGCTGGCCGCCAGCGCGGAGCTGGTCGACGACGTGATCGGGAATCGAGGCTATCGCACAGGTGGCATAGGCGGCGTCGTAGGACGCGTTCTCGGGCCACCCCTCGCGGCCGTCGCCGACGCGAATCGAGATGCCGTCGTACCCCAGGGCCGCGAGGGTCTCTCGTGCCTGTTCGGCCAGCGCCTCGCTGTATTCGACCGTATAGACGTTCTCGCCGCCGACTACCTCGGCCGTGACGGCCGCGTGATAGCCACAACCGGTGCCGATCTCGAGGACGTCGTCGCCGGGATCGGCCGCGAGCAGATCGGCCATGATCGCCACCATGTGGGGCGCGCTGATCGTCTGTTCGTCGCCGATCGGCAGGGGCCGGTCGGCGTAGGCGCTCTCCCGGCGGGTCGGCGGAACGAACTCGTGGCGGGGAACCGCTTCCAGGGCCTCGAGCACGCGGTCGTCGTCGACGCGGGGTGCGACGGTCTCGACCATGCGCTGCCGTGGGGTCTCGTAGCTGTCGGACATCGCTCGGAGTCGAATACGACCTCGAGGACGGTATACTGTCGGGCGGAACCCGCAGACCGGTCGGGCAGACGGCGAGAGCGAGCCTCGAGAGGCGGCGTGTTACCGATTCAGCGTGTGAATCGCGTGCCCGAGCGCGTTCTCGGCGGCCTCCATTACCGACTCCGAGAGCGTCGGATGCGTATGGACCGTCGCAGCGACGTCCTCGAGGGTCGCGCCGAGTTCGATCGCGAGGCCGAGTTCGGCGACCAGTTCCGAGGCCTCGGGGCCGACGATCGAGGCACCGAGGACGTAGCCGTCCGCGTCGTCGGCGACGACCTTGACGAAGCCCTCGGAGTCGCCGGTCGTCAGCGCACGACCGCTAGCACGGAACGGGAACTGACCGGTGACGGTCTCGAAGCCGGCGTCCTCGGCCTCGGATTCGGTCATCCCGACGGTAGCGATTTCGGGGTCGGTGAAGACGGCCGCAGGAATGGCCTGGTGATCGAGGGCCGCGGGTTCGCCGGCGATTACCTCGGCGGCGACTTTCCCCTCCGCGCTGCCTTTGTGGGCGAGCATCGGTTCGCCGGCGACGTCACCCACGGCGAAGATGTGGTCGACGTTCGTCCGAGCGTGGGGACCTGTATCGATGAACCCGCGCTCGTCGGTCTCGACGCCGGCCTCCTCGAGGTCGAGCGTGTCCGAGACCGGCTGGCGGCCGACGGCCACGAGCACGTTCTCGGCGTCGAGTTCGAGGCGTTCGTCCGCGACTTGCTCCGTGCCGCCATCGGCTTCGGCCCGGTCGGCCGGCTCCGCGACGACTCGGATCCCGTCTTCGCCGTCACGGTCGTTCCAGTCCGACGCGGTGTAGCCGAACTCGAAGTCGACCCCGAGGTTTTCCGCTCGCTTTTTGACGGGGCGTTTGAGGTCGTCGTCGTACCCCGGAAGGATCGAGTCGAGCATCTCGATGACGGTCACGTCGGTCCCGAGTTTGGCGAAGACGCCGGCGAGTTCCATCCCGATGTAGCCGGCGCCGACGACGACCAGCGAGTCGGGGACCGACTCGAGAGCGAGCGCCTGTTTCGAGTTCAGGACCGGGTCGTCCCCGTATTCGAAGTTCGGGATCTCGATGGGGCGCGAGCCGGTCGCGATAACGGCGTGTTCGAACTCGAGGGTCTCCGAACCCTGACCCTCGCCGCTGTGGGAGACGCGGACGGTGGTCTCGTCCGCGAAGCGGGCGGTCCCCTCGAGCAGGTTGACGCCGTTTGCTTTGCAGAGTTTCTCGACGCCGCTCGTGAGCTGATCGACGACGCCGTCTTTCCAGTCCATCATCCCGGCGAGATCGATCGCGGGATCGGCGTGGATCCCCATCGCTTCCGCGCTGGCGGCGTCGTGAGCCACGTCGGTTGCGGTTATCAGCGCTTTCGAGGGGATACAGCCGTGGTTCAGGCAGGTACCCCCGTAGGCGTCTTTCTCGACGAGCGTAACGTCCAGATCGAGTTGTCCGGCGCGAATCGCGGCCACGTAGCCTGCTGGGCCCGCGCCGACGACCAGTACGTCCGTTCCAGTGGTGACATCTCCGACGACCATTACGTGTCCCAACGGGCTGAAGGCTCCTGTAAATACCCCTTGCCGAGCGCGGTGGGAACCGATCACAGCCGGAGCCTCCCGGACACGACGGCAGTCGAAACCGCCCCGTAAAACGCACCCTCAGCGTCGACCGGCTACTCGGACCCCTCTCGAGCGGTCAACACCGTGTCCTCGCCGAGGGTCGTCTCGCCGAGCGAGAACTCGCGGGCGGTCAGCCGGCTGTTGACCCCCAGAAACGTGTCGCTGTCGAGAGTTAACTCGTCGTCGATTTCGACGACGTCCGCGGTCACGTGTGCCGGTTTCCCCGACAGAACGATCCGCTCGACCGTCCGGCGTTCGTCGTCCGTTTCGAACGGACCACAGAACACGACGAACGACTGCGGGCTCGACTCGGGGAGTGGGTACTCACGGCGAAGCGTCTGTCGATCGATACACTCGAGGTCGCCGTCGTCGAAGAAGAACAGTCGGTGGCCGGAGGGCGTATCGCCGACGGTCCCGTCGCCCCCGTCGGAGGCCGCCGTCGGCGCTGCCGGGCCGCTCCCATCGGGCGAAACACCGTCATCGTCGTCGGCCGACGCCGCCGACGAACGGGCCGTCGACTCCGAACCCGCATAGCGGAGATAGAGCACGAGCATCGCCCGGAGCCCCGCCTTCGTGCCGCGTTGTCTGTACAGCTCCGGCGCCCGAGCGAGCAGTTCCCGCCGTGCGTCCTCCGGCCAGTCGCCGTCGGGCTCGACGGCGAGCCACTGCTCGAGCCACGACAGAGCGTCGCTGGGAACCGCCTCGGGGTCGAAATACCGCCCCATATCCTCGATCGCCGTCTCGATATCGACGAAGGCGGACTCGAACACCGACAGGTACTGCTCCAGGAACGCGGCCGAACGGTCGTCCTCCTGGTAGAGTTCCGGGAGATATCGGAGGTACGTCTGACGGGGACAGAAGGCGGTGATCGAATCGACCCGTGGCGACGACCGCGGACTCCCGTCGAGTTCGAGCGCAACGAACAGGTACCGGCCGACGGCGTCGGACAGCAAGACGTCGTCGGGATTCAGCGAGTCGACGGTCGTCCAGTCGGCCTCGGCGTGGGCCGCGAGCGCGTCGATCGCCCCGGTCCGCCACGCCCGAACGTCCCCACGGGAACGGTCGGGACACCCCGAGACGAGGCGGTCGACGTCGGCACTGGCGAGTTCCCACGCCGACGACACACCCAGCTCGCGGACGCTGTCGACGGCGTCTGCCGGCATCGCCTCGAGATCCCCGATTCCGACCTCGCGAGGCATCGGTCGGTTCGTCGCGAGGTAGCGAACGCGGACCTGCGTACTCGCGGTTAGCTGGGAGAGCCGGATCGCGAGGCGGTGCCACTCGGTATCGTCCGTCCCGGAGTCGTATCGATGGAACGCCTCGCCGACGTGGCGCTCCCGTCTGGGATGTCGCGCGTGGCGTCGTCGTTCCCGAAGGAGCGTCCCCCGCCCGTTCGGCCCACAGGCCGCGTAGAACTCCCGTCGATCGTCGGGTGCGGTGGGTCGTGCGACGAGCGTCCGACAGGGCTGATTGAACCGATACCGCTCGCGAAACGCGTCCGACGAGGCGTCCCGTTCGAACAGGGCCGGCCCCCCGTTCTCGAGTCGGCCGGCGACGAAGAGCGTTCCATCGACCACCGAGAGCGCGGTCGGGGAGAACGCGCCGGCCCCGGCGACGAACTCGCCGCTCGTGATCGGAAACCCGCCGTCGGTGTGATCGTCCCCGTCACCGAACGACCGAATAACCGGGTCGCCATCGTTGCGATCGAGGACGTACCCGCGACCGTCGGCGTCGACGGCGAGGTCGGTCGGCTCGACGAGCCACCAGTCGATCGCCAGGTCGATTTCGGCGTCCCGCCCGACGGTCTGTACCCGACCGACGTCGTCGAGCAGATAGAGCAGTCCTCCCGCGTGGGCGACGCGGATCGGATCGGTCGCATCGGTCTCGATGGTCCCGATCGTCCGCTGGAGTCGGGGTGAGACGACGGTGATGGAGCCGTCGTCACGGTCGACGATGAAAACCCGATCGTCGTCGACACAGAGCGCGCTGGGGTCGGCGACGTCGCCGTCGGAGCGAGTCCACAGGCGCTGGGTGAGATCCGCCGCCGGGTCGTGTCGATACAGTGCGCCCGACGAACGAAGCGTATACAGGTCGCCACTCGGGTCCATCGCTACGTCGACCACGCCGTCCTCGATCGTCGTCCGTTCGATCGCGGCCGTCGTCGCCAGTCCGAGACCCTCATCGCGGACGTCGACGTTCCGGCCGACCCACTCCGTCCAATCCGCGGTACTCGTCGTCGTCGCGTACGAAAAGTCCATTCGTTATCCACCTCCATCGCTCGAGCCGGTTCGGATCGAGAGGTTCGTCGTGACGTCTTCGACGGCGAACAACGAGGTGTCGTCGATACGGACGCTCCCGTCGTCGACCGTCGCACCGCCGTGTGCGGTGATCGTCACCTCGCTCACCCGATCGATCGCATCGAGGTCCGCGATCCGATCGACCAGTTCCGAGCGGTGTAACGTGTGGCCGAACGGCCATCCGTCCCCCCCATCGCCCATCAGGGGATGGACGAACTCCTCGATCGCCGTCCGAACGGCGACGTCGTGGCCGCCACCGGCGTATCGGGCTCTGGCGCGCCCGGCGACCGAAATCTCGAGGCCGACGTACTGTGGCCCGATCACGTCCACCCGATCGCTCAGGAGCTTTCGCTCCCCGACGTGCCGACGGACGGCACGCAGGAATCCCTGGCTCGGTTCCGGCGTCCCCACGTCCGGCGGTGCGAAGGGAACGACGACGACGGTGATTTCGCCGTCCTCGACGAGCACGTTCGTCCGGCCGATCCTGAGTCCCGGCGTGTGCGCGGCGACGTAGCGGTAGTCGTCGGCGGTGATGGCCCGATAGGGGAGCCGCCGGTCGCGCCGGACGCGGTCGAGCGCGTCCGCGATCGTCTCCCCGTCGGCACCGCCGGTCGCCCCGTCGATCGGGTCCACTTCGATATCGGCGGCGTCGACCGGCCCCTCGAGCGAGCGGTCGGGATCGGAGAGATGCCAGACCGTCGTAGCCGGAACGTTCCCGTCCGCACCGCCGCCGGCGACGTAGTCGGCACGGACGGTGCCAGCGGCGGATGGAACGCGTCCCGCAGCACCATCGCCGAACGTCACGGTCCCCGCCTCCCGATCGAGGACGAAGTGGGGATCGTCGGGGCCGGACGCGTCGAAATCGGACACCTCCTGCCACCGCTGCCCGTCGACGAACACCGTCGCCGAGAGCACCGGCGACCGCTCGAAGGCGTAGGTCTGCCCGTCGAGCGCCGGCGCCTCCTCGAGGTGGCCGACCTGCGTCAGTTCCTCGCCGGTCACCGACTCCCGGTGGCTAACCGAGACGACGTTCGATTCGATCGCGTCGAACTGCGGCGGAATCTCGTGTCCGGCCGTCTCGAGACGACAGCGAAGCCATGTTTGCCCCGACGACCCGACGTCGGCCGGCGGTTCGGGACCCGTTGCGTTGCTCGCGGTCGCTGGCCCGTCCTGACGACGGGCCAGCGTGATCGGCCCGCCCCGATAGAACGCGTTCGTGCCGTCGGCCGCGACGGCGAGTCGTCGCCACGAACCGTCGTTCTCGTCGCGGTACTCCCAGACCGGTTCGACGGAGGGCTCGAACGACGGCTCGATCGAGCCGTGCGTCGCCGGCTCCGGGAGGTCGTCGTCGTGGTAGCTGACGGTCAGGGTGAGCGTTCGAGCGTGGGCGAACGGGTCGGCGTCGAAGCCGAGATAGAACGCGTCGCCGTCGGCAGCCTCGTCGCCAAACGCCCGGTAGAACATCCCGCCGGTCCGGTTCGCGTGGGTGTTGTCGGTCCGGCCCGAGCCGGTGACCGTGAGGACGCGCTCGAGCGTCGCCGCCGTCAGGGTGATCGCGTGGTCGGTCTCGAACCGATAGCTCGTGTCGGCATCGTCGGCGTCGGCGACCGAGACGCGCGTCCCGGCCGGGATGCGTGCCCAGCCCGCGTCGTCGGGCAGGTCCAATCGCAACCGCGTCGACGCCGGTGTCGGCGGTCGTCGGCGCTCACCCATCAACGCGAGATACTTTTCGCGGTGGTCGTCGGTCACCCGGTCGAGCTGGTAGACGTACGTCTCCGTCAGCCAGGCCAACATCTCGAGGATCGTCACACCGGGATCGTGCGGGTTGAGGTCGGTCCACTCCTCGGCGTAGGCCGGGATCAGTTTGGTGGCCTCGCTCAGGATCTCCTCGTAGGATCTGTCGTCGAGCTCCGGAACGTCAATGCCCACGGCGATCGCCCCCCTGGAGTCGTCGATCGCGACCGCGGTTCGGTTTCCGGGCCGGTTCTCGTCGGCTCGCGTCGATCACGGCGAGTCGTCACCCCCCATCGTGACGGTCACCTCGTGGGCACCGCTGCAGACGAGCGCGTCCGGCGGAAGCGTCGGCGGCGCGTCGCGGCCGGCCAGCGACGTCTGTTCGCCGGCGACGTCGATCGTCGCACCGAGTTCGACCACGTCGGCGACGGCGTCGGTTCCGTCGACGGTATCGTAGAGTGCGTCCGTCGACGGCGCCTGGCCGAACGACCACCCCTCCCCCCCGTTCCCGTCGAGCGGGTGGAGGTAGTCGTCGATGCGTTCCTCGATGGCCCCCTTGAGCAGCGAGACGCTCGTACTGTCGGCCACGTACACGGTGACGGAAACCGATACCGCCGCGTACTGCGGGCCGCGAACGACGATCCGGGACCCCTCGGATTCGACCAACGAGACGGGCGCGCGTTCGCGCAACGCGTCGCGGACGCGGTGTTTGAGTTCCATCGACGGCACGGGTTTCTCCCGCCGGGCGTGGGGAACGATCAGGAGCGTGACGCCGCCAGCGTCCCCGTCGGCACCCCCGTCGGGGTTGCACCTGACTTTCGACAGTTCTCGGAACTCCGCGGTGGCGACCCGCTCGTAGTCCGACGGAGTGACTGCACGGCCCCGATGTTTGAGCTGGCCCGTGGTGCGTGACACGAGGGCGTCCATGGACTCGGCGTCGGCACCGCCATCGGCCGGTTTCGGATTCGAGACGTCCTCGACGAGCGAAATCGAACTCTTCAGGTCCGTGATCGTGTCGGCTGCGACGTTGCCGTCGCGGCCGCCCCCGGTCGTATACGTCACCGTGATGTTCCCCTGCCCGGACGGCGGGATCCGCCCGCGGTTTCCGTCGCCGAAGCTGACGGTGCCGTCGATCCTGTCGACGACGTAGTGGCGATCCGACGGCTCCGACTCCAGAAAGTCAGCGACCTGCTGCCAGCGGACCCAACACTCCGTCACGTCGCCGCCCGCGTCGGTGACGCGTCGAACGTCGTCGGGGCGTTCGGTCAGAAGCTCGCGCCGTTGGCCGGTCGACAGCGTCGCGGACTCCTCGACCCACAGGTCGAGATCGATGACCGGCGCGTGCGCACAGTCGAAGGATTGGTCGTGCGAGCCGTCGCTCGAGCCCAGAACTTCGTCTTCGATCGTCCGGGTGTTGTAGGCCCACTGCGTGTTGGGATACAGCCCCTCGAGCGTCGGCGGGGCCGTCGTCCGTTCGCGTTGCCGGTCGGCGGCTGCACTCGACCGTGCCGACCCCGAGCGGCGGTCGAACTCGTCTTGGGTGACGCGGGCCCGGATCCAGTGACACTGCCGCCCGAAGCGGTCGAACGCGGTCGTCGGCTCGGGGAGGGTGAGCCTGACGATCCCTCGTTCGGTCAATCCGCCGGTCCGATCCTGAACGGTGAGTTTCGACCACTCGTCGGCCGTCGGATCCTCGCAGTACTCCCAGCGCATGCCGGGATCGAACGAGCGGGGATAGGTGACGTCCTCGATCGGAACGAAGAACGTGAGCGGACCATCGCGAAGCGGCTCGTCGAAGCCGAGATACAACGTCTGGGTCTCGTCCGAAAGCTCCACGAAGGGGGTCAACGCCCCCTCCCGCTGGGCGAGGTCGTCGCTGATGGAGCCGTTGTTCTTCGTCCGGATCCGCTCGAACGGTTGCCGCCCGCGGTCGTACTGGATCGAGACGTCGCCGAACCGCGGCGGGTCCGGCGAGTCGACGAGCGATCCCCGCGTTCCGGCGTCGGTGACGCCGAACGACGGCTGGCCGTAGTTCCCGCTAACCAGCCGGACGCGGATCCAGACGTTTTCGTGACCGGACACCGACGTCGGTTCGATGTCCTCGGGGACGGTAAAGCGAACGTGGCCGGCGCTTCGCAACGCGTTCGTCTCGTCCTCGAGGACGGTCAGCCGGCTCCAGCCGCTGCCGGTCCAGTACTCCCAGGAAAGCGCCGGTGGCCCGTCGAGCACCCCGACGCCCGCGGCCGGTGACGCGTCCGTTTCGTCGCCCCCTGCGCCGATATCGACCCCGTCGATGGCGTCGACGTCGGTTACGGCGTCGGCGTCGGTCACGTCATCGAAATCGTCATCGTTCGGATCTGCATCGGGTTCGGCGGGCGGATCGAACCGTACCTCGACGATGCCACCTCGCTTCGTAAAGGCCTCCTCGGAGGCGACGTAGAACGTCGACGGCGGCTGTGGCAGTCTGCCCAGCGGCCGGATATCACCCTCGTCCGTCGAGAGCGGCACGTCGTTCGACAGCAGGGAATCGGGCGTGAGACCGCCATCACGCGTGTCCCGACCGACGCTGGCCGAGATCGATCGCAGCCGCAGGGAGAACGCCTCGGGATCGGGATCGTCGTCGGCGATCCGACATCGCAACCAGCGGCTTTCGACGCCGTCGACGGCGTGTTGGACGGTCTTTCCGGGAAGTCGAAACTCCCGCTCGATCCGACCGTCGTCGGTCGAGCGCCCGGACGAACCCGACTGAAGCCGCTCCTGAAGCGCATCGAGCCCCGGGTCGTCGTCGGCCGACTCGTCGTCGGTCCGCTCCTCGAGGGGGTGCCATCCCTCCGTCTCGTCGTCCTCGCCGTAGTACTCCCAGACGAGGCCGGTCTCCGGGAGCGGGCTATCGGGCGTCGTCTCGGCCGTGATCGTGATCGGCGATCCCGCCTCGAGATTGAGGAGGTCGTCGTGGGCCAGATAGAGGACGTGCTCCTGGACGTTCTCGCCGGTGAACAGTTCGACGGGCTCGTCTGCGGTTCGGATGGTGCCGTGATCGACGATTCGATCGTCGGCGGGATCGATCGCGATCGCGTCCGTCAGCGACGCGCCGGTCGCCTCGAAGCCCTCGTCCTGTGGAATCTCGAAGATCCGTGTGGCTCCGTCGCCCGGTTCCGCCACCGCCTGCGTCCCGCCGGGGATCGCGACGTTGCGATCGATGTCGGTCGACACCTCGAAGGTCAGCGGGAGCCGTGCGGCCTGTGGCGGTCGTCTGTCGAACCCGAGGGCGTCGAGGAACGCGATCCGGTGTTTCGCGGGTACGTCGTTCAGTCGTCGGATGACGTCCGCCCCGAGTTGTGAAAAGATCCGCAGGAGAACGGTAGCGTTGTCGTCGGTCCCCGGATCCCACGAGTCGGTATACTGATCCGCGAGTCGCTGTAACTCCGCGTAAAGCGCCTCCTGATCCCTGTCGTCGACGACCGGCTGGCCGCTCATCCATCACCCTCCGTAATGTAGAACGGGTATACCATGTTCGATAGGCTGTTGGTCGTCCGAACCTGGTACTCGATCTCGATGAGGACCTTGTTCGGGTTCTCGTCGTCCGTTCTGGCGGTGACGTCCTCGACGTCGATTCTGGGCTCCCACTGGACGAGCGCCTCTCGAACGCTACTCTCGAGTAAGTTCAGCGTCGCCGGCGTCGCCGCCGAAAACACGTGGTCGTGGATCTCGCAACCGAACTCCGGACGCATGACTCGCTCGCCCTTTGCAGTCCCGAGAATGAGCCGGATCGACTCCCGAATGTCGTCCTCGGCGTCGGCCGTTCGAACCGATCCTCGAGCATCCGTCTCGACGGGGAACGCCCATCCCGTTCCGAGGAACTCGTCGGACATGGGTTAGCCGATCATCACCGTCGGACACCCGCTGACGATCGTATTCGGCGGGCCGCTCTCGACGATCGTATCGCCCAGCCTCGCGGCGGGCATCTTGTTGATCAACACGCTCGTACTCCCCTTGGTGACGACGCCGCCGACGTGAGGGACCGGGCCGGTGGTGAGCGGACACGTATGCACGTCCGCGAGCGCTCGCCACGCGGGTCGCTTCCCGATCAGGACGTTCGGGCTCGAGGTCCCGGTCAGCGGCGTCCCGTGTGCCGTCTGGTCGCCGAGTCTCGCTGCAGGTTGCATCTCTCTGTACCTTAATTCAAGGTAATCAAACTACCTTTAACTTTTACCATTCCCGTCCCGTCGACGGTGACCATCGATCCGGACAGCGAGAGCTTCGCCTTGCTGTCGACGGTGACCGGACCCTTGCCCTTGAGTGTAACTCCCTTCTTGCCGGCGATCTTCACCGAGTTGCCATCGAGAGAGATCGTCGACGCCGAGAGTTCGATCTCGGACTTCGCGTCGATCGCGACCGTCCCGCCGGTGGAATCGAGCGTGATGCTGTTGTCGTTCGAGTCGTCGCGGATCCTGATCGTCTCCGAACTCCCCGAGTCGTCGATCACGATCTCGTTGCCGCCGGTCGTCCGAATCGTAATGCTGCCGTCGTCGGCGTCGTCGAACGCGATCACGTGATCGCTCCGGGATCGAACCTCTCGCACGTCGTTGTTCCCGTCGCCGTTTTTCCGCGGCGGTTTCTGTTTCCCGTTCCACAGCGAGCCGATGACGAACGGCTTGTGAATGTCGCCGTTCTCGAACGCGACCAGCACTTCGTCGTCGATCTCCGGCAGGAAGTACGTGCCATACTCCGCCCCCGCCATCTCGGTCGCGATCCGAGCCCAGTGGCTCTCGTCGTCGGCATCCCGCCACGGGAACCGGAGTTTTACACGCCCGAGATCCTTCGGATCCTCGTTGTCGGTGACGATACCGACGGCGACGCCATCGATCCCGCCGTCGCCCGCGCCGTCGTCGATGAAGCCGGCGGGGTTCACGTCGATACCTCCGTTACCTCGAAGGAGGTTCGGTAGCCGGCACTCCCCATCCGGTGGGTCGCTTCGGTCACGTAGTAATCCGCCGAGAAGCGACCGCCGAGTTCCTCGAGTGTAATGACGCTCCCGGCCCTGATGTCCGGCGTTCCGTCGGCCTCACCGTGACCGGTGGCGACGCCGTCGGAGAATCGGTTCAGCTTCGTTTCGGCGACCCGTTCCGCTTCGTCCCGTGACATGGCTTGTACTCTGAAAACCTCCTTGTGTTTCGCGTTCGTGCTGCCGGCAGTGGCGACGATCTCGGATTTGTTCTGTTCGTCCCAGCTCCGGACTTCCACCTGGTCGACCTGCTCTCGGCGCGTGATCTCCGCGTAGAAGTCGTGAAGCGCCTCGCCGTACCACAGTTCGGCGACCGGCCCCTCGCCGTCGCCTTTCGCGGAGCGCGGCCGAAACCGGACGGTGTCCCGTTCGGCGTAGAACTCGAACCCGTAGGTCTCGGCCACCCTCTGAACGAACCGGTAGTCGCTTTGGTTGTCCTGGATCAGCTTCTCACGTTTGATCGACGCATCGGAGACGTCGACGGTCGAAAACGGGTACGACGACAGCACGTCTTCGACCGCAGTCCCGACCGTCGTCTCCGACCACGAGTCCGACCGGGTCCCCTGCATGAGCTCCCAGAGCAGTCCGTAGCCGGAGACGGTGACCGACGGCCCCCGGTCGGTCGTGAACTCGGCGTTGATCGATCGGATCGATCCCGTCAAAAGCGGCGTCAGCGTCCCATCGCCGCCATACCCCATCGCGATCTCGACGTCCGTCCCGACCGCGAAATCGTCCCAGGTCAACCCGCTGAACTCGCCGAGTTCCTCGTCGAAGGGGAAGTTCAGCGTGAACGAGAACCGGTCCGCACCGTCGAGGGTGGTTTCGACGACGAGATCCGCGATCCGGCCGCCGGGCTCCTGAAACTTCGCGTCGCCGACGTCGACCTTGAACCGCGGCGAGTACCGCGGCTGGATGTTCGTTCCGGTACTCATGACTACAGTGGCGGCAACTCGAGTTTGTCGCCCGCGTCGATCGCGCGGGGGTCTTCGACGTCGTTGTGGTCCGCGATGGTCCGCCAGTGTGCGGAATCACCGTATTCCTCGGCGGCGATCAGCCAGAGGGTATCGCCGTCGGTGACCGTCCAGACTTTCGTCTTGTCCGTCGACTCGGGGGAGACCTCCGACTTGTGGTAGTCGGCCGTCTTGTACTCCTTGAACACGACGTTCACCCGGGCACGGACGGGAATGCCGCTTGGCAGGAACTTCGTGAACTGCTTGTTCGCCCGCTGGAGCAACGCGGTAAAGTCGATCCCATCGCCCCAGACGAACCGACACACCGGCGGTGCGTGTAGCTCTCCGTCGACGGAGAGGAGCGTATCGATGTGTTTAGTGTATCGTTCGCGGACGTCGACTTTCGACGGATCGGGCGACCCCTTCGAGTCGAGTTGGTCGGAAGTGTCGAAAAACAGCTCCATCGACAGCGTCTCCGCGTTCCCGTCGACGAACTGCATGATCGACGCCCCCGAGCCGGTGGCTTTCAGTTCGCCGTAGTTGACGCTTTTCTCGAGCGTATAGGCGTTTGGGTTGAACTTGCACTCGATGGTGTCGCCCTTCTGTTTCCCGTTCAAAATCATGATCTGGGCTTTCTCGAGTTTGCCGCCGCTCATCTACAGTCCCCTCCGTTCGCGTTCGATCCGGATCTTCCGCTCGAGTTTGCGATAAAGCTCCTGGACGGCCCGATCGACGTCGGCGTCGAAGCGCGGGTCCGTCCGCGAGGAAACGTCGACGCCATCGAAGCGGTTCCCCCGGTGAGAGTCCGACTCTGGGGCGTGTCCGGTGGTGCGACCCGACGGTCGACCGGACGGTCCGCCCGACGACGGCTGTGGATTCCTCGGCTGCGGTCGCCCCGCATCGCGACCGGGCGACGGCCCGTGCTGTGGCGGTCTCGTCTCCGAACCGATTCCCGACCCCGAGCCGGCCTGCGGACGGTCGTCGCTCTCGGCCACCCGGTCGGCTGGTGGGCGATGTTGCTTTCGCGACGCGCCCGTCGACCCGGTCGTCGGGCGCGGCGACGCTGCGTTCGAACGATTCGGTCCGCCCCGATCGACGGTCGGGGCTGCCGTCGATGTCGTCCGGTACGTCAGCGATGGACGCCCCGACGCTGTACTCGTTTGCATCCCGTTCACACCCGTGTTAGACCCTGTTGATTCAATGGTATTAGTTGTTGGTTTATGCTGCCGGCTCGCGGTCGATATCGGCGACTGCTGTCGGGAGGACTCTCCCGGCGTCCCCGGCGTCGGTTCCGGCCGGTCCGCTCGCGTCGGGACCGTGAGCGAGGGCCCAGCCGCCCGATCCCAACCGCGCTCGGTTGCGGCCGCCGATCGAGTCACTGAGGGACCCGCCGGCGACTGCCCTCGCGAACGGAGACGAGACTGGAGCCGTTGCCCGCCGATAACGGCCGCGTTTCCGGTCGAGGACCGGAGCGAAGGCGTTACGATCGAATCCTCCCCATCGGAACCGACGGGGCCGTCACCGTCGTCGAGCGCATCCACGGCCGCCGCGATACGCCCCCGACCCGAGCCGACGGGATCGATCGACGGCTGACTACCAGTCGCCGACCGCCCGTCGACCCGCTCCGTCGACGAGCCCGACCGAACGGCGAGCGTCGGCGGTTGGACCGGCCGCCGGTCCGAGCGGACGACGGTCCGCTCGAGGGACGGGGCGGTATCGGCCCGCCGATCGATCCCCGCCGCCGATCGGGGTTCGGTCGCGATGCTCGAGGAGCGAGCCACACTCGAGCGGGTCGTCGCCGCGGCGCTCGCAGCGTCGCCCTCGGTGTGGTCCGACGAACGAACCGGCGGCGACGCGCCGGGTGCGTGGGGAGCCGTCGTCCGGGGAACCGAAAGCGACGGCAGGTGGCTCGTCCGCGGCGAGCGGTTCGTCCATCGCGCCCGATTCGTCGCCGCCCCCGGCGATCCGACCGTCCCGGTCGCGTCCGGGTTCCCCGTCGCGGTCGTGTCGGATCCGGCCGTCGTCGCCTCCGCTCCGACGGGTGTGGGTGGGGCCGGGCCTCGAGCGGATTCGCCCCTGCTCGGGCGTGGACCGCCACTACCGCCCTCCTGACTCGTCGAGAGACGGTGGATCGTGATCGACTCCGTCGTGGAAGGCGAATCGGAGGCCGTCGATCGAGCGACTCGATCACGGCGGCGATCCCCGTCGGACCGGCCCGGTCGCTGCCGGTCCACCGTACTCGCAGTCCCCACGGAGCCACTCGGACCGTTCTGCCGTGATCCTCGGCGCTCGGGGGCGGTCGACGGCGTCTCGTCTCGCGCCGGAACCGACCCCGATCCGAGCGAATCAGTCACCGTCGACGGCCGATACTGGCGAACCGTCCGGCGGGACCCGTCCGCTCCGGCTCCCGAGGCGATCGATCCCGAGCGAGCCGTCCGTGGGCGAGCGGCCGTGGCTCGGGCCAGCGATTCGGCTGCGGTCGACGACACCACCGGCGGTGACATCGCGTTCGGCATCGCTCGCTCGGCCTCGTCGTTACCGGTCGGAAGGCCACCGCGTTCGGCCCGCGGTCTCGAGGGGGGCGACGCGACCGTACTCGACCCCGAACGCGGATCAGCTATCGGCCGTGATGCCATCGAGACCGAATCCGAACCGACCGCCGAGGGAGCCCTCGAGTCGGATCGCAGTGACGGGTCGTCGTGTGTCGGCGATCGGGTCGTCCCCGGTCGCTCCCGTTCCGTCCACGACGGGCGCTCTCTCCGGGTCGTCGGGTCGGTCCGACGGGAGCGCGATCGGCCGGGCTCGGAACGTCGCTTCCGACGCCGCCGCTCCCCGCTCGATTCGCGCCCGCGACTCGAGGCTGGAAACTCCGACGGCCGCCGGATCGGTTTCGATCCGGTCGTTGCGGTCGCCAGGGTCGACTCTGGCGACGAACGTTCGGTCGCCGTCCTGCGCACCGACAGTCGGGTCGCCGACTCGAGCGCGTTCGGTCCGGATCGATCGCGGCGTGGCGCCCCCTGGCCGACGCCGCGTCCCGTTTCGGGCTCGGGGTCGCCGAGTCGCCGAGGACGTGACGGGGCGTCGGCCTCGATCGCCGACGAGGTGTCGCGACCGAGCGCCGAGACCGAGTGAGCGATCGTGGATCCGCGACGACTCGCCACCGTCGGTGGCGTGGTAATGGTGGGAACCGGCGATCCGGCCGCTGCGATCGGCCGGCGACGATCAAAAGCGCGGACGCCGGTCGGAACGTCGGCCGATTCCGGTCGAGACGCGACGTCAGGCGTGTCCGCACGTGCGTCGAGTCCATCCGGGTTCACGCTGTCGCGTGGCGACGACCGGGTCGATCTCACGTCCCCTCCGGAACGTACCCCGGTCTCGACACCTCGTCGCGGTCGGTCCGTCGGTCGTGACGACCACAGCACTGGCTGCGACCGCGTCCCCGTTCGGGCGGAGGGGACGTCCGTTCCGACCGGGCTCCTCTCCGCGCCGGCAGTTCCCGATAGCCGTCGATTCGCGTCGGCGGCCGGCCGCTCGCCCGCCGACTGGGAGGTGACGGCGGCGGCCAGCGATCGAAGCCGGGTCGAGCGGGCCGATTCGGACGTGTGTCGCTCCGTCGTGCTGTCGGTTTCCGGACGGCCCACGGACCGTCCAGTTGGACCGTCGCTCTCGGGTCGAGAGCGCGGCCGGGACGGTGGGCTATCGGACCGCGTCGACGATAGCCCACGCGAGCGACTCGACCGGTCGGCCGGCGTCGGTTCCCCCGCGTTCGACGGCGCGACCGTCGCCGCAGACGACCGGCGCCGAACGACGAGCGCCGGCTCCCGACCGCCCGAGCGTCCGTGGCTGCCGAACTGTTCCGGCTGCCCGTCGCCCAACGGGACGGCGCTGGAACCGCCCTCACTGCCACGATCGAGGACTCGGGACGCCGGCGGACGACGGTTGGTCACGGCAGGCCGCGACCGCGACCCGCGAACACCGGTGGCCGGCGTCTCCCTCCCACGATCGCCGCGAGAGCGTCCGTGGTCAGTCGACCGGATGCTCGAGAACGCACGGATAGCCGATCCCGCCGGCTCGACCGACCCGGACGGCCTCGCGCCGGTCCCGATCGCGGTCGACTCGTCGCCGACCGCACGGGGAGGTGACTCGAACGGCGACGGCGTTCCGGATGGGGGCGGCCGTTCGACCGTGGCACCGCGTCGTGAGCGAGGGCCTCGGGTGCCAGCGATCGGCCCCGAATCGGAGCCGTCCCGACGGTCGATCGTCGGCGACCGATCGCCGGGCTCGTCTGTGTCACCAGCAGGCGTCGGCAGTCGCAGCGACGCTGTCGGGTGTGAGGCCGTCGCCTGGGGAGCCGTCCGCTGTGAGAGGGGCGACGGTGACACCGTCACAGGGGGGATCGACGGCAACGAGCGGGGCGTTCGAGGCGGCTGGTCGCGGGCCACCGCTCCGTCCCGGTCCGACGCGTGGGACACTCGAGATGCGATCGACGAGGAGTCGCTCCGCGAGGCCGCTGGCGGCCCCTCGATTACGGTCGAGGCGGTCGGTGCCAGCGCCGATCGTCTCGGAACCCGATCGGTGACCGTGGTGAGCGGCGGTCGTCGACGGCGGCCGATCGACTCGATAAGGGGCGATCGGGTCGGGCGGGATCGACCGGACGCACGATCGAAGCCGGCGCTCTCGCCGGTGTGGTCGTCGGTTTCGTCGCCGGCTCCGAGTTCGACTGAGCGGTGCCGTGGTGTCGGCACGTGCGGGCGGTCGGTGTGGCCGGCGAACGGGTCGGTATC
Organism: Natrinema ejinorense; assembly: GCF_002494345.1. GTDB lineage: Archaea > Halobacteriota > Halobacteria > Halobacteriales > Natrialbaceae > Natrinema > Natrinema longum. Next base: position 3,655,397 of record NZ_NXNI01000001.1, on the reverse strand, counting down.
TCGCCCGCCGTGGCCGGTTCTGCGTGGCCGGTCCGTCCGATCGCGCCGGGTGTGAGCGACGACCACGTCCCGTGTGGGGGCGGCCGTCTGCCCGTTCGTCCCGTCGACTCGCCGAGAGCTGGCATACTGCATCGTCGTGCCGTCGTGTGAGTCGGCGGCCGCGTGTCGCGTCCGTCCGCCCCCGTGGGCCATTGCCCGTGAAGTCGGTGTCCGCGTGTGCCGACCGATCGGGTCCGGTTCTCGGCTCCGGATCCCGATCGGCCGGACGGTGGGATCGCTCGGAGTCGCTCGTCGGTCGACGTCGGCACCCAAGGTCGCCACGCTCGAGTGTGCCCCCGCATTCGTGGTTGCGTCCCCGGTTGGCCGGGACGACGAGAGGGCGGGAGAGCCGTCGTGACCGGTCCCGACACGGGTTTCCGTGGGCTCCCCGTTGCGATTCGCCTGCACACCGCGAGTGGACGAGGCGCTTGCCGTCTGTCGGGTTCGAGGATCGATCGGCGACGCGAACCGTCCGTCCGCATTGGGGTGCTTGACCGGCTGCCCCGACCGTCGTGTCACGGTCTCCGGTGACTTGGATTCCGGCCCCCGAGTCCCCGCGGTGGGTAGCCCACTCCGGGTAACGAGCGTCGGCAGGGATCGCCCTCGAGCGTGGGTCCGATTCGGTCGGGACGCCATCGAGCCGGCCGACGTGGTCCGATCGACCGACCGTTCCGAGACGAGCAGCGACGGCGTCTCGCGTTCGAGCGGATCGCCGACGCCGGAGGGCGACGCACTCGAAGCCCCCGGCTCGAACGCCGATGTCCGATCCGTGTCGGAACCGGTCGCCGCCGCTCCCATCGGAACCGCGCTGGCGCGTCGCTGGAGACGGCCCAGCCGGCCCGTACTGCTCGATCCGGATCGGTCGGGCGATCGCCGTGCGGGCGTTCGCCAGGCCCGTCCCGTCGCGACAGGTGCTCGACCGACAGCCGTCGGGTCGGGCTCCCCCCGTCGCCGCGTTCCATCGGACCCGTTGGGCGTCTCGCCTCCTCGTGAAGACGCCGCTTGTCCGTGGGTGGCGGTCCCCTCGAGCGCCGACGACTGCGACCGGTCGGGACGACTCGGCCCGCCCGATCGAACCCCATGGGCCGTCATCGACGCCCGTTCCGTCGACGGCGGGGAGGGCGATCCGTTCGCCGTCGCGAACGATCGATCGGCCGGTCCGGTCCGGTCCGAACGACCGGATTTCGTGCGGTAGGTAAACGCATCGTCGTGATCCGTCGACCGGTCGAACGTCGGCGGAGGGACGATCGAAACCCCGGGCTCGTCGGTCGCCGCGTCGTCGAGGGGAGCGTCGAGGGACGAGAGAAACGATAGCTGGACCGGGCTCCGCCTCCGTGCGATCCGGACGCCGAGTCCACCGACCAGTCGGTCGGGAGTCAGCGTCGCGATCGCCGTGACGCTGGGCTGGAGGCGAGCAACCGTCGACGGGCCACTCGAGTCGACCCCCATCGACGACTCGGCTGCCGCCCGGTGGGTCACGCCGATCTGCCGTACCGACGGCACGCGATCGAGGTCGGTAGACTCCCCGATCACGGCCCGGTGAATCGCTGTCGGTACTCGAGGGACGATTCGACGGGCTTTCGCAGTTCGAAAGACGGATCGACGTGTCGGTACACGATCTCGTTTTGATATTACAAAGACAGTACTTAATGTTTGTGCGCCAGAGGCGCTCTAAACGAGCGCTCTCTCACGAGACACCCGTTTTCGAGGGCCGGGATCGACTACTCCTGTGGCGTCGGCTCGGCACCGATCCCGATCGTCGATCGGGTCCCGGCGCGGACCGACTCGCGATCGAGGGCGTCGCTGCTCCCCTGCAGGACGAACTGATCGCCGGTCCGCGTGTAGACGATCGGGTGCTCACCGCCCTGTTTGAGCGTGTACCCAAGCGGGAGATCCATCGCCGCCTCGTTGGACTCGAGCAGGAACGTCGCCGGGAGTTCGAAGCTACAGCGCTCGCCGGGCTCGAGCGTGACGCCGACGTCGAACTGATAGAGGTCGTGTTTCGTATCACGGATCTTCGCCTGCGTCAGTTCGACGGGGGTAATGCCGGTGTTTTTGACCATCAGTTCGCGGCCGTCCCGTGACTCCAACCTCGAGACCGCCACGATTCGGAGGTCCGTCCGGTCGCTGATCGTGGACTCGTAGCGGTTGTAGACGAGCACCGTCGCGATCAGCCACAGGACTGCCGCGAGGACGACCGTCTGGAGTTGGGTGAGCGTTCCATCGAACCACGGCAGCCACGAAACGAGTGCACGGGTCCCGACGCTCGCGAGAACCGCGCCGACGAAGCCGACGATTCCAGCAAGCGTGCGGGTCTGGAGATGTTTGACCTGCGCGTAGCCGGTTCTGATGAGTACCGACCGTAACGCGGACGGAGAGTCGTCCGTATCCGGTTCCCGACGCTGGCGGAGCGTAAGGACGGTCGCGACCGGCCACGCGATCAGCGACCCGGCGAGAACGGACACCGGGGAAACGACCCCCACGAGGGTCGCGATACCGAGTCCGGTCGCGACGAGTAGGCCACAGACCGCGCCCGCGATCGTCGCCTGTGCCCAGATCGACAGCTGATCCCACTGATCGGCGATCGCATCCTTGTACTGGAGATACAACAGACGGACGCCGATCACGACGACCGCGAGGACGAACACCGTGATCAACAGAACGACTCGCGGGGAGAGTACCCAGTCCGTGACGGGAACGGTTGACTCCGGGACGTAGTCGACGAGCCCCGTCACGACGGCCACGGCAGTCACAACCACCGCGAAAATCAGTGCCGCGGCCAGCGGCCGCAAGACCGGTGAGACTTTCTTTTTGACGGTTTTTGTCGCCTTCGACGCGACGCGCCTCATCGCAGCCCCACCCCGTCAGCCCCCTCCTCGAACGCCGGTCGACCAGCGACGATGGCACCCGCTCGGATCGGTTGTTTCGTCTCCGGTTCGGATCGATTGCGCATAGTTTTTCGTATGATGTTTGTCGAATGCTCTTAAAGATAAGGTATCCTGTTTCCTGAAAGAGTATCGAGGTCGGAACGGGTATTCGTGACCGTTACTCCGGCATACCGGACATCTTGGAGAACCGCTCGTATGCCAACTCGATCGACTCGATCGCCATGCCCCGTTCGTTGCTGACCAGGTCCGGACCGGACCATTTCGTCGGATACGCGTTCACGAATTCCCACCCCCACTGACTCTCGCCTTTGAAGCTGTCTTTTACTTTGACGACGATGTTCTTCCGAGAGATGGTGCCGCTCATGACCGTCTGGATCCACTCCCAGAAGGTCGTGTTTTTCGTCAGGCCCCGTTGAAGGACGAGATTCGCGTGAGCGAACTGGCCGGGTAACTGATGGACGTGATCGTTGACGCCCCCCTCGCGGTACTGGACGGTTTCGAGTTCCATCGTGATTCCGGCGACCTCGGCGAACCCGGCGACGGTCTCGCCGTCTACCTCGACCTCGAAATTGTACTGTGCGTACGGATCGTTTTCGTGCGTATATGTCGTCATCGTCTCACTACTGCGTTCTCGACTGTCTCCGAACGCCGGATGCCGTGGTTACTCGGAATCCGGCGGTTGCCGGAGCACGATACCTCCACCGGCGCCGTCGCGTCCGCGTCGGCCACGGGACTGGTCGGACGGCGAGTCGGACATACGATCGTTGATCGTGCTGATCTCCTCACACCAGCGCTGGCGTTCCCAGTGGGGCATGTTCAATACCGTATCGTGGCTCCACCCGAAGTGGTAGGCCACGAACGCGACCTCCTCGTAGAGGCGGTCCGGTTCGTACAGCCGGACTACTCCGCTGGATTTCCCGACTCCGATCCCTCACCGTCGTTCGGTTCGGTATCGGCTGCACGCATGTCGGCGGATTCGAATCCCGCTGATTCCGCCCCACCGAGTTCGCCGATGTCGCCGCCGACACCGGCGCCCCCGGCGTCCATGGCGGCGGCATTCATCGCGCCGTTCGGTCCGTCGGTGGTCACGTGCGTGCCGCTCTCGGCGTCGATCTCGAAGACCTCGCCGCAGTCCGGACAGGCCGTCTCGACGGCGTTCATCCCCTGGTTGTTGACCCGCTCGTATAGCGCCTGCAGGTACTCGAGGTCCGTGACGAACAGTTCCTCGATGACGGTTGCATCGATCGTCTCGAGGTCGCCGAGTTCAGTCACGACCCGCGAGAGCAAGACGATCGTCAGGTACGAGGAGTTCGTCTGGACGCGGGGGTTTTGCAGGGGCTCGATTTCGTCGGCCGCGGTCGCGAGGCGCATTCGGCCCTCCTTGTGGAGGGTACCGTCGTCGTCGACGTATCCCTGTGGGAGGGTGAACTCGAACTCGGTCTGGAGCGTCTCCCCGGTCATGGTCGAGTCCCCCCACTGTCACAGGCGACGACGACGCGGTTGGCGAAGGGTGCCGAGTCGCCGGTGTGGAGGACACCCTCGTCGTCGACGCGCCACTCCGCATCGAACCGATGGCGCGGGACGGTGAACGCGTCCGGAGACGAGTTCGACGGTCGTGTCATACGTTCTTCCGTTCCATCTCGTCGAACGTGATGACGTACTCCTCGGTGGCGAGGTTCCCCTGGCCGCCGCCGCCGTGGGAGTTGAGCGTTGGTGGTCGGTATTCCTTGATCCACGCCTTCGTGAACTCGAATCGGAGGACCGAGTCACCGACCTCGTTCATGACGATGACGGCGATGTTCTTCCGGCCACCGTCGTCCATCTTCCCTTCGTTGACGGATTTCCGCCAGTCGTAGAGTGCTTTGTTTTTCTCGTTGGCCCCACGAACGAGGATGAGATCGTCGTACTGGGTGTCGCCCCAGAGCTTTCGATTGTGCGACGGATCGTTGCCTTCGCGGTATTCGACCTGTTCGGTTCGCATCGCTGGCAGTTCGATCTCGACGAAGCCGGGGATGCCGACGCCGTCGAGTTCGACCTTGAATTCGGTTTGTCGGAGTGGTCCGTGTGAGTCTGGCATTATCGTATCGGGTTAGGTGATAGTCGGAAACGGTGCGTGGGCGGTGTTACGCGTCGCCGGCGTCCTGGCTGATCCGGAAGACGACGAACTCGGCAGGCTTGACCGGCGCGATACCGATCTCGACGATGAGGCGACCGTTGTCGATGTCGTCCTGTGTCATCGTTTCCTCGCCGCACTTGACGTAGAACGCTTCGTCGGCGGTGCTGCCCTGGAGGCCGCCGTCTCGCCAAACCGTCGTCAGGAAGTTCTCCGCCGACTGGCGCACGCGGGCCCACAGGTCCTCGTCGTTGGGTTCGAAGACCGCCCACTGGGTGCCTTCGTCGATCGACTGCTCGATGTAGAGGAACAGCCGTCGGACGTTCACGTACTTCCAGGACGGATCGCTGGATGCGGTTCGAGCGCCCCAGAGACGGATTCCGCGGCCCTGGAAGCTCCGAATGCAGTTGACGCCCCGCGGATTGAGGATGTCCTGTTCGCCTTTCGTGATGTTGTGTTGCACGCCGAGAATACCGCGCACGACTTCGTTCGCGGGTGCCTTGTGGACGCCGTGTTCGGCGTCGCTGCGGGCGAAGATTCCGGTGATGTGACCGCCCGGCGGAACGAGCTTCTTCCGGTTAGTGAACGGATCCTTCGTCTCGATCCACGGATAGTAGTAGGCAGCATAGGAGGAGTCGACCGGCGTCTCCATATCCGAGATCGCTCCCGCGTTCTGCGGTGCCTGTAGGACCGCAAACCGCTCGCCCATGTTCTCACAGTGGGCGACGAGGGCCTCGGTGAGCCCTTCGATATCGTTCTCGTCGGGAATACACATGAGCGAGACGCCATCGAGTTCCCGGAACGCCGAGAGACCGGTCCGCATACCGGGCTTGTTGACGCCCTCGTAGTCGCTGAGCGTTACCTCCTCGTTTTCGGGTTTCTGCGAGAGATCGGAGACGACGTCGACGTCGACCTCCAACTCGCCGTCGCGAACTGCCTCGAGATCCGCCTGGAGATCGTCCTGGGACTGAGAGGCGTCGATCTCGAACGGCTCGGCGATTCCCTGGAGCTCGTTGTACGCTCGATCCTCGAGATCATCCGGGATGTAGGCTGCAGTCTCCGATTCGCCGTCGAGCTGGAGTAGTCCGCCGTCGGAGTACTCCTCGGGGACGTCTCGCGACAGCCAGGAGAGCCCTTCGGCGGGTCGTCCGGCTCCGAGCTGTTCGAGATCGACGAGCGCAGAGCCCGGGATCTGTTTCTCGTAGAACTTGCTGGACTCCGGATCGGCCGACATGTCCTCGTAGACTTCTTCCACGTCGGGAGCCGGGTCGGGCTGGTCGGAGGTGGGTTTGCTGACCTCCTCGATGTCACAGGACCAGTATCGCAGCGTCAGCTTGAAGTACTCGTTTTCTCCCTCCTCGTAGAGCGGTCCGTCCTCGACGATCGCGGCGACCGAACAGCCCCACTGGCCCGGACCGGTCGCTTCGACTTTGAGAACGTCGTTTCGATCCTCGTCGACGAGCGTCGTCGTCGCGACGTCGGTCGCGTCGGCGGCTGCAACGCGACCGACGTAACAGCGACTCCCCCCGTTCTTGAAGAAGCCGTCCACGGCCACGTCGAGATCCGACGACTGCGGGCTCGAGCCGAACGTTCGTTTGAACTCGGCGAAGCTCGTGATGAGCTTCGGTTCGACGGGACCCCGCTCCGTTTCGCCGAGGAAGCCAGCGGTACTGGTGCTGACTCCTTCGACGGATTTGGTACCGCTGTCGACCTCTTCGACGTACACGCCTGGTGATAGGTACTCTGGCATTGATGTCGTTCCTCCAATCGCTGGTATAGCAGTACTGTATTTATACACAAGTGATATAAAACTTATTCCTTAGCCGGATCTGAAATCAACTAGAAATGGATATATTATTTGTCGTAGTAGGTTAGTTCTGTTTAGATCGAGTCTAAATTGCGACCGAGTCGGCTGAGACTGGATCGGGTGACGCCACCGCACGCGAGCGACACCGGCCGGAGACCACCCTGGTTACCGGAAGCGTTCGCTCGCGGTCACGGGTGATACCCAGTTCCGGAAATAGACATAATTAAATGGAATAGCGGCGCAATAAACAACACCACTACGCCATGGCCCAGGACTCGGACCACAGTACGGGGGAGCGGGGCGATCTATCGCAGTTTCGGAAGAATCGGTTCTTCAGCGGGAAACTGATGACCCCCCGCGATATGGAAGCGGAACAGGAGTATCACGCCGAGCGATTGCACGCCCTCTCCCGGTTCGTGGTTGGGAGCGGAATCGTCCACGGCCTCGAGATTCGATCGATCGACGAGACCGACGACGGACTCGAGGTGACGATCGAACCGGGGTTGGCGCTGGACGGGCGTGGTCGTCCCATCGTCGTCGAACAGGTGACGACGAAGTCGCTCCCGCGTCCCTCGGCGAACGAGCTATCGCTCTATATCGAGTACGAGGAGGTCTCGCTGGAAACCGTTCCCGTCCCGAACACGGACGACGCCATCGACGCGGAGTCGACGTCGAACCGGACCGTCGAGGTCTTCGAACTGACGTATCGAGAGACGGCCGAAGACGAGCGACCACAGCTGCCGGACGTCGAGATTCCGTCCGTCGGGAGCGACGGTCCCGACGCCGAAACCATATCCCGCCAGCTCCTCGAGCGGTATCACGACCAGTACCGGTCCTCGATGCCCCCTAAAACGGAGACGCCAGTCTTCCTGGGCTCGTTCGAACGGACGCCCGACGGCGTCTGGACGGAATCCACGGAGCCGGCTCCACGGGAGTTCGCCTACGATCACGACCTGCTCTTCGCGACGATCATCGACCACGTCACCGACACCGACAATCCACATCGGACGCCGGTCGAACGGGAGCCCCCCGACATCCCGGACGGTATCGGGGAGATCACCGATCGACTCGACGCCCTGGAGACCGAGCTGGGACGGGTCAAACGGGACCAGACCGCGCTCACCCAGTACGTCATGCGGAAGACGCTCAAGGACAGAGCCCGGTTCTTCGACGAGTTGGCCGATCGGTTAGCACAGCAGACACGCGAGGGGAGTCGGCTCGCCCGCGAAATCGCCACCGTCTCCCGCACGAACGGCGAGGAGATCTGTGACAGCGAGGGCGCGTACCGCCGACACCTCCAGGAGATCCTCGAGCACCTGATAGACCTCGGTGACCATCTCGAGGGTGCGACGACCGAAGCCAGCCTCGAACGGTACCTCAAATCCGTCTCCGACCTCCAGTCGGCACTCGAGAACGATGACCCCGTCCTCGAGTTGGCCGAGATCCAGGATCGGGTCTGCGAGGCCGCCGACTCGCTGGACGTGCTCGTCGACGTCGTTCCAAACGAGTGAGACGGTCTGCTACCACTGGGGTCTGGCCCGCCCACAGCAGGTCGCGGGCGCGCCGGCGCTGATCCACAGGAGTCCGTCTGAGACGCCGGTCGGCTCGAACGCGGCCCTCGAAACGATCACTCGAGCAAGAGGAGGCTCGGGTTCTCGAGGTACTCCATGACCGTGTTCGTAAACGCTGCACCGACGGCCCCGTCGATCAGCCGGTGATCGAACGACAGCGAGAGGGTCAGCACGGATCGCGGTTCGATCGACTCGGAGCCGTTTTCGTCGGTTACCACGCGCGGTTTGCGCTTGATTTCGCCGATCGCGAGGATTCCCGCCTCGGGGTAGTTGATGATCGGCGTCGCGTACTCGCCGCCGATGCCCCCGACGTTGGTGATCGTGAACGTCGACCCTCGGAGTTCGTCGGGGCTAATCGTCCGGTCGCGAGCCTTCTGGACGACCTCGTTCATCTCCGAGGAGAGCTGTAACAGCCCCTTCCGATCCGCGTCTTCGACGACCGGTACCATCAGCCCGACATCGGTCGCGGTGGCGACCCCGATGTTGTAGTAATCGCGGTAGACGATCTCCTCGTTTTCCTCGTCGATGACCGCGTTCATCTCGGGGTACTCTTTCAGCGCCGCGACGACGGCCTTCATGATGAACGGCATGTAGGTCAGCCGGATGCCCCGTTCCTCGGCGCGCGGTTTGAGGTCCTCGCGGGCCGCGACGAGTTCAGTCACGTCAACCTCGTCGTGGTGAGTGACGTGGGGCGCGCTGTACTTGGACTCGACCATCGCGTCGGCGATCGTCTTGCGCACACCCGTGAACGGCTCGCGGCGTTCGCGCTCGCCCTCGGCGAACTGGGCCCCTTTCGTACCGACCGATTCGCCGGCCTCGACCGCCTCCCTGTCGGCTTCCTGGGCCTGTCGCTGGGCGTCGGCGTACTCCTGGATCGCTTCCGGCGTGACGAACGCCTCACCGTCGCGCTCCTCGGTCGCCGGGACGGCGTCGATGTCGACGCCTTCCTCCTGGGCGATTCGTCGGGTCGCCGGCGCGGCCAGCGTCCGCTCGCGGTCGGCCGACTCGACCCGCGTCGGCGTCTCGGGTCGCCCGGTGCTCGAGGACGCAGTCGCGTCCTCGGGGGTCGTCTCCTCGGCGGCACTGGCACCAGCGCTGCGGCCGGTCGAATCGGCCGTCCCGGATGCGGCCTCGCTTGCCGCCGCGCCGGCGCTCTGTGACTGCGACCCTGCCGGTTCGCCGCTGGAGTCGCCCGTCGCCGCCTGCACGTCGGCCGCAGTGATTCGGCCGCCGGGGCCGCTCCCCTGGATCCTCGAGAGGTCGACTCCCTCCTCGCGAGCCATGCGGCGCACGCGCGGCGGAGCGAAGACGCGATCGTCCGGCGGTGCGACCGCCTCGGTGTCGGCCCCGGTCGCGCCGGGGTCGCCGGCGGGTTCGCTCGTCGTCTCCTGCTCCGATTCGGTCGGCGCCGCAGCGCCCTCGCTCACGGCTTCGCCGTTTGCGTTTTCCGAGGCGCGCGGTGCCTCGCTCTCCTCGCCCTCTACGTCGAACGAGATGATCACGGTCCCGACCGGGACGACCTCGCCTTCCTCGACGTGTAACTCGCGGACGGTGCCGTCGACCGGCGCGGGAACCTCCACGAGGGCCTTGTCCGTCTCGACCTCCGCGACCGGCTGGTCCTCCGTGACCTCGTCGCCCGCCTCGACCAGCCACGAGACCAGTTCGCCCTCCGCGACTCCCTCGCCGACGTCCGGCAGTTCGAACTCTCTGACCATGTTAGAACTCCACGGCGTCTCGAATCCCGTCCTCGATGCGTGCCGCCTCGGGCAGGTAGTAGTCCTCGAGCGCGTACAACGGGAACGGCGTGTCGAAACCCGTGATACGCTCCACCGGCGCTTCCTGATAGAGGAGCGCTTCTTCCTGTAAGGTCGCGGTGATCTCCGCACCCAGCCCGCCGGTCTTGGGTGCCTCGTGGACGACCGCCGCGCGACCGGTCTTCTCGAAGGACTCGACGATGGTCTCCTCGTCTAACGGCGAGAGAGTCCGCAGGTCGACGACCTCGGCGTCGATCCCTTCTGCTTCGAGGTTCTCCGCGGCCTCGAGCGTCGGTCGGGTCATCGCGCCCCAGGTGTAGACCGAGATATCGCTTCCCTCGCGGCGGACGGCCGCCTCGCCGATCGGCACCTCGTAGGACTCGTCGGGGACCTCCTCGCGGAAGGCCCGATAGATGAGCTTTGGCTCGAGGAAGATCACCGGGTCGGGACTGCGAATCGCGCTGATCAGGAGTCCCTTGGTGTCGGAGGGCGTCGACGGGATGACGACCTTGAGTCCGGGCTGGTGGACGAACATCGCCTCCGTCGACTCGGAGTGGTGTTCCGGCGCGCGGATGCCCCCGCCGTAGGGGGCCCGGATGACCATCGGACACGTGAATCGCCCGCGCGAGCGCGTCCGCAGGCGCGCCGCGTGGGAGACGATCTGATCGAACGCGGGATAGATGAACCCCAGGAACTGGATTTCGGGAACCGGCCGCATCCCGTAGGCCGCCATCCCGATCGCCGTCCCGACGATGCCCGACTCCGCGAGCGGGGTGTCGACGACCCGGTTCTCGCCGAACTCGTCGTAGAGCCCTTCGGTCGCGCGGAAGACGCCGCCGTTCTTGCCGACGTCCTCGCCCATGACGACGACGTCGTCGTCGCGTTCCATCTCGGTGTGCAATCCGTCCCGTACCGCCTGTACCAGCGTGAGGTTTTCTGAGTCTGCAGCCATGGTATCACTCCAGCAGCGCGTCGTCGCCGTGATCCTCGCGGATCGATTCGAAGTACTCGAGCTGTCGTCGTAATCGTTTGGGCATCCCCTCGTAAACGTGGGCGAAGATCTCCTCCGGCTCGGGCCGTTCGACCGACTCCGCGCCGTCGATGGCGTCGGCGACCGCCTCCTCGATCCGGGATTCGATCGCGTCCACCCGTTCGTCGTCGAGCATGCCGTTCGAGCGCAGATACGTCTCGAGACGCGGAATCGGGTCTTTCTGCTTCCAGCGTTCGACCTCCTCGTCGCTCCGATAGACGGAGGGGTCGTCGGCGGTGGTGTGGGCACCAAACCGGTACTGAACCGCCTCGATGAGCGTCGGGCGCAGTTCGCCCTGACCGGGGTTTTTGGCCTTTTCGACGGCCTCCCTGGTGACTTTATACACCGCAAGCGGGTCCATCCCGTCGACCTGGACCCCCTCGAAGCCGTAGGCGGTCGCCTTCTGGGCGAGGGTCTCGCTTGCCGTCTGGCGCTCGCGGGGCACGGAGATCGCCCACTGGTTGTTGTTACAGAAGAACACGTTCGGCGTGTCGAACACGCCCGCGAAGTTCAACCCCTCGTGGAAGTCCCCCTCGGAGGTCGCGCCGTCGCCGAAGTAACAGACGAAGGCCTTCTCCTCGCCGCGCAGTTTCGAGGCCCAGGCCGCGCCGGTCGCGTGGGGGATCTGGGTCGCGATGGGGACGGCGACCGAGAACATGTTGACGTCCTCGGGGATGTAATTGCCCTGCTCGTGGCCCATCCAGTAGAGCAGGGTACGCTCGAGGGAGAGCCCCCGAACGAGCCCGACGCCGTGTTCGCGGTAGCTGGGGAACACCCAGTCGTCCTCGGCCAGCGCGTGAGCGCTGCCAACCTGTGCGCCCTCCTGACCCGACAACGGCGGATAGGTACCCATCCGCCCCTGTCGCTGGAGGCTGACGGCTCGCTCGTCGAAGCGGCGCACGAGCCGCATCTGTTCGTACATCTCGACGAGTTGGTCTTCGGAGAGATCCGGCACGTCGGCACCTTCGCGGACCCGACCCGCCTCGTCGAGGACCTGTACTCGTTCGCGGGGATCGTGCTGTAGCGTACTCACGGGGAGACCCACCTGTACATACTCGGGGTAACTATCGCTCAGGGTAAAGGAGTTTCCCAAATAGTTTACTATCAGTGAGATTCTTGCCAATCAGCCGTAGAACTACTGTGCGACGGCAGACGCTTCTGGACAGGAGTGAGCGGAAGTGGCTATTTCTTTTTATTTGTCCAATCGGAGAGGTCAAATCGAAGGGTCGACTGGACAAAAGTCGAGTTCGACCACGGTTGGTCCCCGGTGGGAACGGAGAGCCGACGGCGTCGGCCGACGTGTGCTTCCATGATGACCGTCCTCGGTGTCTGAGAGCGTTCACGACTCTCAAAAGGTCCGCGTTAGGCCACGTGGAGGGGGCAATAGGAGCGATGAGAGGAGACGAGACAGTGGTACGCGTATTTTTGATGACCGTCCGTCGCTAGTCCGTGACGCTCGCCTCGTCCGGGTCAGTACGTGCCTCCCGTCTCGCCGCTGCGACGCTTTTGCCCTCCCGCAGGACGGCGTCGACGAACAGTTCGCCGGCCTTGTACGACGAACGCACCATCGGCCCGCTGGCACAGTAGAGGAACCCCAACTCGTCCTCGGCGACGCGTCGCCACGTCTCGTACTTGTCCGGCGGGTCGTAGCGTTGCACCTCGAGATGGTCCCTCGAGGGTCGGAGATACTGTCCCAGGGTGACGATGTCGACGCCGTGCTCGCGGCAGTCCGCCAGCGTCTGGTAGACCTCGTGGTCGTACTCGCCGTGACCGAGCATGATCGAGGTCTTGGTGTAGATGTCGGACTCGCGGTCGACCTGCTCGAGCACCGACAGGGACTGTTCGTAGCCCGCACGGCGGTCCCGCACGGGGAATTGCAGTCGCTCGACGGTCTCGACGTTGTGGGCGATCACGTCCGGGTCGGCGTCGATGATCTTCCGGACGAGTCGCTGTTCGCCCTGGAAGTCCGGAATCAGCACTTCGACGAGGATACCGGGATGGCGGGCCTTGATCTCGCGGATCGTCTCCGCGAAGTGACCCGCACCCTGATCGGGGAGATCGTCACGGTCGACGCTCGTGAGGACGACGTAATCGAGACCGATCTCGGCGATAGCACTCGCGACGTGTTCGGGCTCGTCGGGATCGAGCGGTTCCATCCCGCCGGTTTGGACATCACAGAAGTTACAGGCTCGAGAGCACCGATCGCCCATCAGCATGAACGTGGCCGTTCCACCGCCGTCGGTGCCCGAGCCAGTGTCGTCGGGACCGGACCGACCCGACCAGCACTCGCCCAGATTCGGACAGTTGGCCTCTTCGCAGACGGTGTGCAGGTCGTATTCCCGCAGCGTCTCCCGGATGCCGGCGAACTCCCGACCCGAGGGTGGCCGACTCTTCAGCCAGTCGGGTTTGCGCGCGCGGCTCATATGCCATCGTCGGGCCGCACGGTGAAAAACCGTACTGCTCCGAGCGGCCCGAACCGGCTGGGTCGATCGACACCTCGTGTCGGTGGCGAATCCGTCGTACGGCCAGTAATCAGCCCATTCGCCCGATAGCTTTACGGACAGGTATGGAATAGGCGGAGCCGATGGCTTTCGGCTCGACGCCGGACTGGTTCCACATCAGCGACGATGAGAGCATCGTCTGGGAGAGCCGTCCCCATCCGATCACGATGGGAACCAGGCTTCCGGTCGGAATCGGGCTCGCGCTCGCGGGCTTTCTCGTCGCCGGCTGGAGCGGGACCGACGGCGTCGGGCTCCTGACGATCCTCGGGGTCCTCACGACGGTCGCCGGCACGAGTCTCGCGTTCGCCCGCTACCTCGCCTGGACGAACACCCGCTACGTCATCACCTCCACGGAACTCTACAAGAAACGCGGGATCGTCTCGCGGGACGTCACCCAGTTCCGACTCGAGCGCGTCCAGAACACCAGCCTGCGTCAGACCGGGATCGGACGGCTGCTGGGCTATGGCGATCTGACGGTCTACACCGCCGGCTCCGGCGACCCGGAGTTGACCTTCGAGCGAGTCCCGAAACCGGAGCGGGCGAGCAGTCGGCTCAGCGACCAACTCGAGACCGTCGCGAACGACGGGACGGCCGTCTGACCGATCGGAGGGCGGACCACAAGACCCATTATTCGAGGACGGTCCGTAATCGATACAATGTCCCCGCAGCCGGCAGCGACCGATCGGACCACGGTATCGCGCGGCTCGAGCATCGCGGCGAGTGCGGGACTCGGCGTCTTCGCCGCCGTGATCGGCTATCTCGTGACGTACCTGGTGGTCGGGAGCGAGGTTCGCGGGACCGTCAGCGGTGACGACATCGCCGGGTGGAAGGCTGTCGCCTGGTACTTCTACGAAGCACACATGGTCGATATCGAGGCCACCAGTCAGGTCGGTTCCTTCGGCGGGCGGCGTATCCTCTCGCTCATCGCCGACTCGAGCGCCGCAGGTGTAGACCTGTTGTACGTGCTTCCACCGCTCGTGTTGGTCGGGGTCGGCGCGTTTCTCGCCGTCCGCTGGTCCGTTACCGATCTCGGCGACGCCGTCGTCGCCGGCGCGCCGGTGACGATCGGCTACGCCGTGGTCCTCGGTCTCGGCGCGGTCGTCGCCGAAGCGAACACCGAAGCGTCCGCGTTGGGGATCGAGGCGACCGGGTCGATCGGCCCGGTGCTCCTGCCCGCGATCGTGCTCGGCGGCGTCCTCTATCCGCTGGTGTTCGCCACTGCCGGTGCTGCGATCGTCGCTGCGGTCACCGATCGATAGACCGCGACTCGAAGGAAACGCCTTTGCCCTGCCGCTCCCCGTGTCCGTGTGATGGAGGTCGCCGAGGTTCTCCCCGAATTCGCCGACGCCTTTGCCTTCGAGGAGTTCAACCGGATGCAACGCGAGGCACTGCCCGCATTACTCGAGTCCGAGGACAACGTGGTCGCGAGCGCGCCGACCGCCTCGGGGAAGACGGCGCTCGCGGAGTTGGCGATCTGTAAGTCCCTCGCCGAGGGGGGCACTGCGCTCTTTATCGCCCCGATGCGTGCGCTCACGAACGAGAAGGAAGACGACTGGGACCGCTTCGAGGAACTGGAGTACTCGGTCTACGTCGTCACCGGCGAGCGCGACCTGAATCCTCGTCGCGCGCGCCGGGCGGACATCCTCGTGATGACCCCCGAGAAACTGGACTCGGCGACCCGGAAACACGATTCGCGCCGGTACGACTTCGTCACGGATATCGACGTCTGCGTCATCGACGAAGTCCACTTGCTGGACGCGGATCGGCGGGGCTCCGTGCTCGAGGTGACGATTTCCCGCCTCCGCCGACTCTGTGAGCCCCGGATCGTCGCGCTCTCGGCGACGATGCCCAACATCGACGACGTGGCGGCGTGGCTGGGTGCTCCCGAGGAAACGACCTTCGAGTTCGGCGAGGAGTACCGGCCCGTCGAACTCAACGCCGGCGTCAAGACCTACACCCACGGCGACAACTCCTTCGCCGACAAGTACCGCCGCCTCTACCGGGCGCTGGATCTCGCGGAACCGCACCTCCGCGAGGACGGCCAGTCGCTCGTCTTCGTCTCCTCCCGACAGGACACCGTTCAGGCCGCCAAGAAGGCTCGCGACGAGATCGCCGAACGGGATATTCCGATGGGGGCTCGCGGCGACTACGATTTCCACACGGAATCGAAAGACGAGATCGACGACGCCACCCTCCGCAAGTCGGTGCTCGACGGCGTCGCTTTCCACCACGCGGGGCTCTCGAAGAACGACCGCGATCTCGTCGAGGAGTGGTTCAAGCAGGGCCACATCGAACTGCTCTTCTCGACCTCGACGCTGGCCTGGGGCGTCAACTTGCCCGCTCGCTGTGTGGTCATCCGGGACACGAAACACCACGACCCCCTCGAGGGCGAAGTCGACATGAGTCCCCTCGACGTGCTCCAGATGCTCGGCCGGGCCGGGCGGCCGGGCTACGACGACGTCGGCTACGGCTGGGTCGTCTGCGATACCGCCGAGGCGGACAAGTATCGACGGCTGCTCCGCGATGGGAAAGAAATCGAGTCCCGCCTCGCGGAGAGCCTCGAGACACACCTCAACGCCGAGATCGCGATGGGGACGATCACCGACCTCGAGGACGTGATGGACTGGCTCGAGACGACCTTCTACTACGTCCGCGGCCAGTCCAGACCCGACGACTACGACTTCCAGAACCTCCGCCAGCGGATCCGTGACTGTCTCGAGGGCTTAGTCGACCGCGGGTTCGTCGAGACGGGTGAGGACCTCTCGATCGAGGCGACGCCCCGGGGCGTGTTGACCTCGAAGTACTATCTCCGACTCGACACCGCGGCCCGCTTTGCGGGGCTGTGCGATCGGGTCGGAAGCGACGGAGACGGCGGGGGAACCGGGAGCGAGGAGTTGACGACCGGTGCCGTCCTCCGGGCGGTCGCGACCGCCGCGGAGTTCGACTCCGTCTCGGCACGCCAGGACGAACGCGACGCGATCGATGCCGTGCTGGTCGGCGAAGAGACCGACGACCTCGAGGCGGGCCAACGGAAGGTGCTCGCGATCCTCCGGAGCGGGGCCAGCGGGACGACGCCCTCGGAACTCCGTAGCGACGCCTGGGTCATCCGGCAGAACGCGACGCGGCTCCTCTCGGCGCTTGGTGCCTTCCTCGACCGCTTCGTCGGTCCCCACGCCGCGAACCTCGCGCGCCGGATCGAGGCCCGCATCGAGAACGGCGTCGCCGAGGACGCGGTCGGGCTGACGGCCATCGACGGCGTCGGGGCCGGCCGTGCGAGCAAGCTCGCGACGGAGGGGCTGTCGACCCCCGGTGACGTCGTCGACGCGGGCGTCGAGGGGCTCGTCGACGCAGGGCTGACCGAGGGCGTCGCCGAGCGCGTCTCCAAGAGCGCCCGGTCGCTCCCCGCGATCGAACTCGAGTGGGGCCAGTTCCCCGAGACCGTCGCGACGGGCGAGAACGAGGTCCGTGAGGTCACAGTTCGAAACGTCGGCGAACCGGCTCGCGCCGGCATCCGAGTGACGGTCAACGGCGTGGAGATGACGAGCACGAACACCTACCTGCGCGACGCGGAGACCGTCCCGGTCGGCGTCTTCGGCGCGGACGCCGAGGAACTCGAGTTTACCGTCAGCGTGGCCTTCCCCGAAGAACCACTGCTCCCGATCGAGGCGAGTCGGACGGTTCGGGTTCGATAGCGACGTCCCCGTCGACCGTCGCCAGGTCGGTCGCTCCGTTCGTCGAATTGCCCCCATAGAAAACGTGGAAACGGAGCCGTCGGCTTCGATTTCGACGCCGCTGTGTGCGCTACTGCGCCGTCAACGCGAGGACGCGGTCTCGGAGTTCCGCGGGCGAAGCGACGACCTCGTCCGCGGACGAGCGGTCGATGTCGCCGTGGGCGGCGACCCGATAGGCGACGACGAACGCGCCCGCTCGAGCCGCTGCCTCGATCCCGTTTTCGGAGTCCTCGACGACGAGACACTCCGCGGCTGGAACCCCGACCTCGGCGGCCGCGTACTCGAAGACGTCCGGCGCGGGCTTGCTCGCCGCGTCGATATCGTCGGCGCTGATGACGTGATCGAACGCGCCCTCGAGGTCGAAGCGCTCGAGGACCATGTCGATCCACTCGTGGGGCGAGGACGAAACGAGCGCGGTGGGGACGCCACGGTCGTTCAGTTCCGCGAGGAGGTCGTGGAGGCCATCGAGCGACTCGGCGCGGTCGGTGTAGATCTCCTCGGCAGCCGTATTGAAGCGCCCGAGGAACTCCTCGCGGGAGAGGGTAGCCCCGTACTCCGCGTCGAGATAGTCGTAGATCTCGCGGAAGTTCATCCCACTCGTCTCGGCGATCTCGACGTCCCGGTCGGGGACGGCCGCCGGGAAGATCTCCTCGCGCTGGAACTCGACCCAGTAGTCCTCGCTGTCGACCAGCACGCCGTCCATATCGAACAACACAGCGGTCATGTCTCCCCGGTATTCGATCGCCCCATATAGCCGTTTGGCAGGCTGAAAGGATGGGCGATCGATCAGCGGACGACCTCGCCGCGTCGCTCGTGTTCCATCTCCGTTTCGACCGCCGCGGCGATTTCCGCGCCGAATTCGCGCTCGAGCACCCACAGCGCCAGATCGATCCCCGCAGTGACGCCGCCAGCGGTGAGGACGTTGCCGTCGTCCACCACGCGCGCGTCGACCACGGAGCCGGCCGCCGCCTCGAGATCGTCGACGGCGACCTGATGCGTGATCGCGGGTCGCCCCTCGAGAACGCCCGCCGACGCCAGCACCATCGCCCCGGTACAGACGGACGCGATCGTCGTGCCGGCCCCCGACCGCTCGCCGACGGCCGCCGGCAGGCGTCCGTCGTCGACGGCGGCCCGGACCCCCTCGTCGTCGGTCGTCCACCCGCCGCCGGGGACGACCAACAGATCGGGCTCGCCGAGGATCCCGTCGGGTTCGACCCGGAGGCCGTGGCCCGCGGTCACGCGATCGGTCTCCGCGAGCGTGACCAGCCGCGTCTCGAGGGGTGCGCCGGCCTGGGCCCCGTTCTGGAAAACTTCGTAGGGACCGATCGCATCGAGTTCGTCGAAGCCATCGAACAGCACGATTTCCGCGGTCGTCTCGCTCATAGTCGATACTCGCAGGGGATCCTGAAAGCCGTTGTGTCGAGACGGATGCACCCTCGCGGATGGGTGCCCGATCCGATCGTCCGCCGCCGAACCAGCAACGCAATTACACCCTCAAACCGCACGACTGCGGGGCGAATTTTGAACGGAGTTGGACCCGATGGTGGACGCAGTTGAGTGGGAACCGAGCGGAGTTACAACCGACTTCGAAGGGAGTTGCGTCGGAGTTCGAAAAACGCCCTTGAGGGCGTCTCGAGTGGGTTCGGATGCAATGGTTCGAACACCAACGCGAATCGGCGTCCTGTGTCTGACCGTCCTGCTCGCGACGAGCATCGGCGCGGCGGCAGCCGCCGGCGCGACGACTGGATCAGCGGTCGACGCGGCGCTACAGAACGATGGAATGGACGACGGAACGAACGAGAGCGATATGAACGACGGCGATAGTATGGGTGATGATTCCATGGACGACGGCGATAGTATGAGCGACGATTCCATGGACGACGGCGATAGCATGAGCGACGATTCCATGGACGACGGCGATAGCATGGACAACGAGGAGGAGATGGAAGAAAACGACTCCATGGACGACGGGGACGGAGCAGACGAGATGGACGAAAGCGACGGTGACGAACTCGGCTCCGCCGGCATAGCGATCGTCGGAATCCTCGCAGCCGCGGGGGGCCTGGGGATCGTTGCGGTTCGCCGACGCGAGTGATCACAGCGGAGAGACCACCACTCACCACATCAGTACACCATGATTCCGTTCCTGTCCCGACTCTCGAGTGCACGCGCGACCTGGCGCATGCTCACCGCGACGATCGCTGCCGTCGGCGCTGTCGCTGGCTCGTTCGCCTACGCCGGGTTAACGCCCCAGTTCGTCGGCGAACCGGCCGCAACGTTCGTCGTCGACGTCATGCCGGCCGCGATCGTCAACGCCGTCCTCGATACCCTTGGCTCGCTCGCGGAACCCGCAAGCTTCCTGCTGGCGCTGACGCTCGTCACTGTCGGCCTCTCCATCGTCGTCTTCGGCGCGCTACAGCTCGAGGCCGTCGCAGACGTTCAGTATCTCGCGGTTTCGCTCTCCGGCGGTCTCGTCTGGCTGGTCACCGCGCTGGCGACCGGTGTGCCGGTCGCCGCAGTCGCAGCCGGCGTCCCGGCCGCGACGATCGTCGGAGTCGTCGAGGTCGCCGCCGCGCGTGACCCCCTGAGCGTCCGCCGGGATCGTACCGTCGACCGTTCGAAACGGGCGACGCTCCAGGCCGGCTTCGGTACGCTCTCGCTGTCGGGCCTCGCCTACGTCGCCGGTCGGCGGCGAACGCCCGACTCGAGCGTGCCCTACCTCGACGGCGGGAACCGACCGCCGGTCGCCGAGCGGGCGCTGTTGACCCAGGCCGGCGACGACGCGTTCGATCTCGCGAACGCACCGGGGCTGATCAGCGAGATCGGCGACTTCTACACGGTCGACATCAACACCATCGACCCGATCGTCGAGCAGGAGGACTGGTCGCTGTCGATCACCGGCAGCGTCGACGCCGAATTCGACCTCTCGTACGACGAGCTTCGGGACCGGACCGCAGACCGGTTCTACAGCACGCTGCGCTGCGTCGGCGACGATCTCAACGACCGCGAGATGGACACCGCCGTCTGGACCGGCGTGCCAGTGACGGACTTGCTCGAGGAGGCCGGCCCCGACGAGTCGGCCACGTACGCCGTGGTCCACGCCGTCGACGATTACTGGAACACGATCAGCCGCGAGGCCCTCGAGCGCTCGTACGTCGTCTACGGGATGAACGGCCGCGTGCTGCCACGCGAGCACGGTCACCCCGTCCGCCTGCTCGTCCCGGGGAACTGGGGCGAGGTAAACGTCAAGTGGATCAGCGAAATCGAACTCGTCGACGAGCGCCGGGCGGGCTACTGGGACGAACGCGGCTGGGACGGCACCGGCGAGGTCGAAACCGTCGCCAAGATCTGGTCGGTCGACCACGGCGACGACGGGACGGTCACCGTCGGTGGCCACGCGTACGCGGGCCTCGAGGGAGTCGAGACCGTCGACGTCTCGATCGATGGCGGCGACACCTGGACCGAAGCCGAGGTCTCGGCACCCCTCGAAGGCGAGCCCCGAGACGTCTGGCGACAGTGGCGATACAGCTTCGAGCCGACCGCCGACAGCCACGAGGTCGTCGCTCGAGCGATCGACGGAACCGGCGCGGTCCAGACCGAGGAGCCCTCGGGATCGAAACCGGACGGGGCGACCGGCTGGGTCTCGCGAACGATCGACGCATGAGCCAGGAGTCGATACGCTCGGTCACGACGCGTCGACGGTGTTACCGGCCGCGAGCGCGTCGGCGACCGCAACGACGCCGTGGCCCGAGCGCGAACCGATGACCGGTCCGTCGTCGCTACGGTCGCGTTCCACCTCAGTATGGGGATGCTGTATACCGACGCCCCCGGCGCGATTCTCGTCGCGACGGGGTTGCGAGGGCTGCAGTTCGTCGCCCTCTGCTTTCTCACCTGGGCGACGCTGCGATGAGGGCTGCTACCGCAGCGTCACGTAGGCGAGAAACGTCAGCGCGACGAACTGCAGGCCCCGCAGCAGGGCAACGACTTGCTGTACCATCGGGTCCGAGGCGTAGAACATGCCCGAACTGAAAAAGAAGTAGATCGCCACCGCGTTCTCGAGGGCGAGGACGACGCTGAAGGCCAGCAAGCCGGCGACGAGCGGGGTCTTGAACCGCCGGTAGTTTTGCACCCAGACGTAGGTGAGGGCTGCGAGCAAGAGCAGATTCCCACCCGAGAGGACCGCTGCCGCCGTGATTTCGGTTGACATTGCCATCGGTATCACTCCAAGTGCTCCGTGATCGTTTCGAACTCGTCCCAGTGATGCATGAACTGGTCAGTCAGGAAGTACAACTCGCCGTAGCTCTGTCCGCCGCGCTCGACGACATCATGGTCCGCGAGCATCTCGAGGTGGTGGCGGATCGTGTTGTAATCGACCTCGAGCGTTCCGGCCAGCTGGTTGGCGTTGCGAGGTTTGTCCTCGAGGGCCCGGATGATCCGTGCTCTGTTCTCGCCGCCGCGCGTGCCGGCGATGAGGTACCACAACGCCTTCTCCATCGGTCAGGTGCGAGGTTGTCACGAATCGGTGAAAAGAATGTGGATTCGAACCGTGTTCGGAGCAGAACTGCCGTGTGAAAGAGGAGCGATCCGATGCCACGGCCGGTGTCCCGCGCCGAGCGCGCGGCGCGTCGGTCCGCCCGCCACCGAGTCGAGTAGGACGTGTCGGTCCGGGGCGACCCAACCCCGTTCGATCCGCGTTAAACGGGAGACAAACCCGCGAAAACGTCCGTCAAATGGCTTCAAATACCCGAAACTCGAGGTCACGGCATCCCCCCTTCAAGGGGAGGCAGCCACCGAGAGTCGGATGCGAGCTATGAAACGAACAACGCTCATCGCAGTCGCACTGGCGGCACTGATCGCGGCGACCGGCTTCGCTGCCGCAGCGCCCGGAAACGCCCCCGTCTCCGTCGATACGGGCGCGGATAGTACCGACGAACGGCAGGCAAACGGACACGCTAACGACCAGCAGGCGAACGGACACGCTGACGAACGCGACGATCGAAGCGAGAACGGCGCAGCTGCCGACGAACGAAACGGACAGGGACCGAACGTCGATCTCCCCGACCAGGTCCCCGATCACGTCTCCGCTGTCCACGACCGGATTTCGTCGTTCGTGAGCGGAACCCTCGACGGCTCGCTCGGTGACGCAGTCAGCGACGCCACACCGGGTGACGAGGACGAAGCCGAGAGCGACGACGAAGCCGACGACGAAACGGCTGAGGATAGTACCGACGACACCACCGAAAACGACGACGAACAGACCGACGACGAACAGACCGACGACGAACAGACCGACGACGAACAGACCGACGACGAACAGACCGACGACGAACAGACCGACGACGAACAGACCGACGACGAACAGACCGACACCGACGAGTAATCCGACACACCCCACCAATCCATGCTCCCACTCGCTGGGCCGGTCGGACTCGAGGATCGGCTCCTGACGTTCGCCGTGAGCCTGCTGGTTGGGGGCGGTGCCCTCTACGCGGGCACCTACATCGTCTCGGACGCCCGGACCTACGGTCACGCGGTGTTGACCGCGCTACTTGGCGCGCTGGTCTGGGCGCTCCTCGAGCCGGTCCCGCTGCTGGGCGGGCTGTTGGCGATCGTCGCGTGGATCGGCGTCGTCAAGTGGCGATATCGGCTTGGCTGGCTCCGCTCCGTCGGAGTCGGCGTCGCCGCCTGGGCGGCCGCCGTGGTCGTCCTCGCCGCCCTCGAGTTGCTCGGCATCGGCTCGGTCTCGGCACTCGGCGTGCCGGGTGCCTGAATCGACTCCCCGCTGACGCATCCCTCCACAGACACCGCTCCCGCTGACGCATCCCTCCACCCACACCACTCCCGCTACTACTTCTCCGCTGCCGTTCTCCGCTCTCGGGATCACTCATACTGCGACTATCCGATACTGATCGACGAGGCGAGCCTTCTCGTTTCATATTTGTCTATTGTGGGTAGTTTTCGCCGAAATACATGGACAGTTGCGGGGGATTGAACCGACAGTAAACGAAATCAACGGGGGAAGCGGGCCAATCATCGCTGGAGTATATGAGCCAGCGATGGTGGAGTAATCGTAATGCAGTCAATCGACGGGGTCGATCGACGCAATTATCTCAAACTATAGTAGCCACTGAAAGTCACTGCACACCTCATCGCACGACGACGTTTCGATGAATGTGTCCATCGTTTCAGTGGCTACTATAGCTGGTGGTGTGGCTGGCAGTACCGTTGGACTCAGCGGCCGTCTCGGCGGGAACGGAGGTACTGAAGGGCTCGGGACCCAGATTACCGATCAGCCCGGCGACATCACCGATTTCGAGCCCTGCGTCGGACGATTCAGGAAATCCGGGTCAAACCGCGTACCGACGAGGACAGCGCCAGTGACGACGACAGCTCCGAGAACGATTTCGAAGACGACGTGTAATTACCACCCTCGCTCGAGCCGAGCGGTCGAAAACGGACCGGTCGAGTATGACACAATCTATATCTGTCCGCGAAACAGATACGTATAAAATGGCTCCTTTCACCGGATCTCTCGTTGCTTTCCTCGTCGCACTACTTGTCGGCGGGTTGGCTATTTTCATCAGCGCGAAGCTCGTCGTCGGTGTCGACGACTATTCGCACGCGGTTATCACAGGTCTTCTCGGTGCGGTCGCATGGGCGCTGACCTCGTGGATACCGCTACTTGGCCCGATCATCGCACTGATCGCCTGGGTCTGGGTCATCAAGTGGCGCTACCCCGGCGACTGGGGGACAGCCGCAGTCATCGGAGTCGTCGCCTGGCTCGCCGCGCTCGGCATCCTCTTCGTCCTCAACAGCGTCCTGGGGCTCGGCGTCGGCGCGTTCGGCGTCCCCGGCGCGTAGCGGTCTCCAGTCGATAGCATCCGACCGATATTCGGCGTAAATCCAGGAAAATCCAGTCGACCGATTAGCCAGTTAATGAGGGGAGGCCGTCACCGATCGATCGTGATACAGAGACAAACGATACTGACGATCGCGGTCGCGGTGGCACTCCTCGTCGGCGCAACGGGTGCTGCGACGGCACAGCCAGCCCAGGGTCCCCCGGACGACCTCCCGGAGCCAGTTCCGGGGTTCGTCTCCGACATACTCGGAGCGATAACCGAGTTCATCGACGGCACCGTCGACTTCCTCGGTGACGTCGTTCGGGGACTCACCCCCGCCGGTAACGCAGCCGGATCGAACGGATTCGGGCCGTGATAACTGATTGACCATTTCTGAAGAGACCCGTCGAATATGACGCTATAGTGCCGCTATAGCCCCATCTTCTACTTTCGCATGTTTTAAGCGAGGTGGCAAGTACGAATTCGTATGAACGGTCGCGCCGGCTTGACGGCCGTCGTCGTCGCGGTGCTCCTCCTCGGAACGGGACCAGTGGGAACCGCCACTGGAGCGACGGCCACTGGACAGCCACAACCGAATCCGTTTGCACTCCAGCAGGACCAGATCGACGCGGACGAGGTCCGGATGGACGTCGCAGTCCAGCCAAACGGAAGCGCCGAATGGACCCTCGAGTTCTGGGTTCGCCTCGACAACAACGAGAGTACGACGGCGTTCGAATCGCTGCAATCGGACGTTCGGGACGATCCCGACAATTACACGCAGAATCTCGCCGACCGGATGGACGAGACGGTCGGTGCGGCGAGCAACGCGACGGGCCGAGAGATGTCCGCCGAGGGATTCAGCGTGAGTACCGAACGCCAGTCGCTCGCTCGCGAGTACGGCGTCGTCAGGTACACGTTTCGCTGGCACGGGTTCGCCGCCGTCGAGGGCGAGGAACTCAGGGCGGGCGATGCCATCGAGGGGATTTACCTCGACGACGGAACGCGACTGCTGATCGAGTGGCCGGAAGAATACGAGCGAACGTCGGTCACGCCCGACCCGGACGACGAACGCGACCACGCAGTGATCTGGCGGGGCGGCGAGACCGACTTCGTCTCGTCGGAACCGCGGGTCGTCGTCACCGCCGCGGGAAGCGGACCGAACACGGCGACGATCGCGGTGGCGGCGCTCGTCGCGGTCGGCCTCGGTGCCTTCGGCGTGTGGTGGTACCGCAACCGTCCGTCGACGGGGAACCAAACGGCCAGCGGAGACGGGACGGCCGATCGCGGCTCCGGCCCCGAACCCGCGTCCGGTTCCAGTTCCACGGCGTCGGGGCCGGGGACGAGCGACGGGGCGACGGGAGAGTCGGCGGCAGCCGGCGCGACCGGGCCACCTGACATGGACCTGCTCAGCAACGAAGAGCAGGTCCTCCGCCTCGTCAGAGACAACGGCGGCCGACTGAAACAACAGGCGGTCGTCGAGGAACTGGGCTGGACCGACGCGAAGACCAGCAAGGTCGTCAGCGGACTGCGCGAGGACGGGGACCTCGAGTCGTTCCGGCTCGGTCGCGAAAACGTGCTCTCGCTGCCCGAGGCGGACGACGGGGCCGCGACGAACACCGACGGTGAGGAGACGCAATGAGGCCGGCTCGTCGAGACGGGAGTGGCGACGGGACGCGGGCCCCAAAATCATCGAAATCGGCGGACGGGACCGGATCGAAAATCGCGTTGAATGGCGTTAATCGTCGTTGAACCCGGGCCATCGTCTCGAGCGTATATCAGGACGCAAATACAACACCCGACCAATGAACCGAACCACCTCGATCACACTGACGGCGCTTCTCGTCGTCGCGATGGTCGCAGTTCCCATCGCCGCGGCGAGCGTCGTCTCGAGTGGAGCTGTACAGGACGATCCCGAACCGGACGACGGGGCCGAATCGATCGAACCCGGCGAGCAGCTCAGCGCCGCCGTCGGCGTTCAGAACGCCGAGCTCGAGGGCGACGTCTCGGAACGGGCCTTCGGCATCAGGATCGCAACCGCCGAGAGCAACGAGACGAAGGCGACCGTCGTCGCCGAGCAGTTCGCGGAGAGTGAACGGCGTCTCGGGACGCTCGAGGCCAGACTCGCGGAGCTGAACGAATCCCGGACGGCGGGCGAACTCAGCGAGGGTCGCTATCGCGCGGAGGTCGCCAAAACCGTCGCCGAGATGCGGACGATCGAACGACAGGCGGCACTCGCGGAGCGGACTGCGGTGGAGTTGCCTGACGGCGCGTTCGCCGACCGCGGGGTCGACCGCGAGTCGATCCGAACGCTGCGAGAACGAGCGGGCGAGCTCGGCGGGCCGGAGACCGCGGCAGTCGCGCGGTCGATCGCCGGCGACGACGTCGGCCGTTCCGTCGGGGCCGATCGGCCGCCCGTCGGAGCCGACCGGACGCCGGACGGGGCTCCCGACACCGGATCGCGACCGGACGATGCGGGGAGACCGGAGAACGCGAGCAGCTCCGGACCGCCCCGAAACGGACCCTAATTCGGGTGGCGTTTCTCGACCACGGCCTCGAGAAACGCCACCGTCGTACGCCCACGTTCGGACTGGGGTCGGGCTAACAGTGTTCTGACGCGACGTCCCGTACTCCTATCGATCAGCGTCTCGGACCGCCAGCGTGGTGAGTCAGGTCCCGACGGCATCGGTCGCCCAGTTCCTGTCCGGCACCGAGCGATCACCGTCGATCCACCGATCGGAAACGATCACGAGTCGTCGATAAACACCACATATAGATACGGTTTCTAGATCAAACATATATCGAAGTGAGTATCCGGATCGGTTGTGGCGATGCCTCGGAAACGACCAGTCGAAGTTGCTATCATCGATCGGGTCCGTCGAAGAGCGATTTCGCCGGATTTACCGCGGATCCGTCGCATCGCCCATCTACGGTCCGCAGTCGGACCGATGCTGTGCATCGGGACTCGATTCTTCGCCTTCTCGATGACGGAAAACCACCGAGATCCGCTACAATGCCGTGAAACTCCGCCTGAGAGGAGTGGCTAGGGGACCGCAGCAGATGCGGACCGAATCCTGTGATCAAGTACTAACAGATCATATAGTAACCCAGAACGACCATATATATTATACTTTTTACGGAGCGGCTATCCCGGCGTCGTCCACCGTTCACGCTGCCATCGTGATTACCTAACGCGATTACCGTTTGAAGCATCGAGTAGCACCCGATCGCTGCCGGTCTCGAGCGCGTCGTGACGACCGTCTCGAAACAGCGAGGATTACACACATATGATAGTAAAGGAGTGCTGACCGAACCCGCGAAGGGTCGCGATAGCTGCGAGCCATTCCACTCCCGTCGGCGAGGAAGAGCCACCGGGCGGCCGCTCACGGTTCGGGGAATTCGACTCCCTCGACGCGAATGATCTCGGCCTCGACGTCCTCGAACAGCGCGCCCCACGCGCCGATCGAAACGATTCCCTCGTCGGTCTCGAGGAACAGCGTGACTTGCCCGGCGAGGTCCGTGTAGGTGGGGTTCCGTGGTGGCTCGAGTTGGCCGCCCCACGTCGCCCGGACGAGGTCGCCACGGAGATCGACGCGCTCGCCGGTTTCGGTACGGTGGCCGATCACTTCCAACGTCATTTCCGTTCCGTCGCGGAGCAACGATGCGGTGTCGTGGACGAAGCCCTCGATGCTCACGTACGTCGGCGGCTGGTCCCGATCGATCTGGAGGCGGGGGTTGTGTGCCCACAGACACGTCCGGAAGTACCAGTGCATGATAAACGAGAGGATCTCGTCGCCGATCGTGATGCCATAGGAACGGTCGCTGTGGACGGTCGGCGCGAAGAACGCGTACCGACGGTCGACGATCGCCAGGAACGGCCCCGGAATGGGACAGCGTCGGATCTCGAGGACGCCATCGATTTCGGGAACGTCGGCCCCCTCGGCCTCGTAGACCGCGATCTGAATCAGGATCCCGTTGTCGGCTGCAGTCTCGATCGTCGGCCGTAACTCCTCGAGCTGGTCGGGGGTGGCGGCCAGCGCGACGGAAACGGTCGCCTCGGCGATCGCGTCGGCAGTGCTCCGGAGTACCGTTTCCGTCCGTTTGAGGACGCTGATCCGGGATTCCTTGGGATCCGGCCGCTCCCATCGGTCTTCGATCTCCCCGGCGGCGTCCGCGAGCATCTCGCTTTTTTGCCGCAGCCGATTGAGGACGTCGACCGGTTCGCGCGGCCGTGCATGCAATCGATCGCGGTCGAGGGTCTCGACGAACCCTTCCTCCGCCAGCGAGCGAACCACGTCGTAGATCCGCGAGGACGAAATCGACGACTGCTGTGCGATGTCGACGACCGGCGACGAGCCCGACTCGAGCAACGTCAGGTACGCCTCGGCCTGTTGGCCGGTCAGTCCGGCCTCCTCGAGCGCCCGTCGGAGCGTCTCTGTGTCCATACCTTCTACTACCATCGATACTATAAAAACGTATGTACGATCGATAGTGATATTAATATAACTAGTCGTATTGAAGTATACGAAAACATACAGCTATCGGCCAGGTCACCGCGATGTCGTCCGGTTTTCGCGTGCTCTCTCGTTTCTGTCCCGGCGATACACAAACTATCCGTTAGGTACGTCTCCCGGTATTCCCTGCAGGGCCCCGTTCGCAACTCGAGACGGCCAATCGGAACGCAGTGAGAAGCCGGTCCCACCGACCGATGCGGCGAATATCAGGGCAGGTCGGCTCCGATCGGGAGAGCCGACGACGATTCATACGGTTGGCTGTCCCGGTGTCCCGATCCCGCCGGCACTGACGGACAGGTGACCGTATCAGTCCCCGTCGCTCGTCCGTTCGACCACGACCGTCGTCGAACACCCCTCACAGGAGAGTTCGAACGCACCAGGCTCGACCGTCGTTCGACCACGGGAGTCGGTGACGGCGAGTGCGTCGTTGGGAATCGTCACCGACACCGTCTTCGATTCGCCGGGCTCGAGGCTGACACGTTCGAACCCGACGTGTTCGCGGACCGGCCGAACCCGGGAACTCACTTCGTCCCGGAGGAAGAAATCGACCGCCCGGTCGCCCGCCCGGTCGCCGACGTTTTCGACGTCGATCGAGGCGGTGATCGATTCGGCCGGACCGATCCGTGGGTCGTCGACCGACAGGTCGGACGTCCGAAAGTCGGTGTAGCTCTCTCCGTGGCCGAACTCGTAGAGGGGGTCGTACGTCTCGGGGTGTTCGTCGGCACCGATCGGCGTCGGATGCGCGAACCGATTGAACGCCGACGGCAGCTCGCTCGTCGAGCGTGGGACGCTGATCGGCAGTCGGCCCGCCGGATTGTGGTCCCCGAACAGCACGTCCGCGATGGCGTCCCCGCCTTCGCTCCCCGGATAATACGAGAACAACAGCGCGTCGGCGTTGTCGGCGGTCCAGGAAAGCGCCAGCGGTCGCCCCGCAATCGCGACGACCACCAGCGGCGTTCCGGTTTCGTGGACCGTCTCGAGCAGTTCCCGCTGTGCGTCGGGCAACTCGAGTTGCGCTCGGGTCGGGAACTCCCCAGTCGGCCCGACGAGTTGCTTGGGGCCGAACTCGTGATAGTACCACCCCTCGCCGACGGCGACGACGACCACGTCCGCGTCCGCCGCCGCGTCCGCGACCGCCTCGAGGTCCCGTCGCTCCCGGAGTGTCGTCCCCTGCTCGTAGCGGACCGTCGTTCCGTCGCGAGCGCGGTCCGTGATCCCATCGAGGACCGTCGTCCCGGCGTCCGGCCCGGGATCCCGGACGCTCCACCCGCCATACTGGCTGCGAAGCGACGCCGCGTTCGGTCCCGCGACGAGGATCGAGTCGACGGTATCCGACAGCGGCAGTACGCCGTCGTTCTCGAGGAGCGTCTGCGATTCGCGGGCCGCCTGTGCCGCGGCCGACCGATGAGGTCGTACACCGACCGTCGATCGGACCGTCTCGACGTCGACGTAGGGATCCTCGAAGAGCCCCAGCGACGCCTTCAACTCGAGTATCCTGGCGACCGCGTCGTCGATGCGCGCTTCGGACAGATCACCGGATTCGACGAGATCACGCAGGTTCGCCGCGTACTCGTCGCGACCGATCGAGATCAGGTCCAGTCCCGCGTCGATGGCTAGCCGCGCCGAGCCCCGCTGGGAGGCGGTCACGCTGTGGTCCTCGTTGAGGTGGTCGATACCACCCCAGTCGGAGATCACCGCACCGTCGAACCCGAGCCGTTCGCGCAGCAGTTCGGTGAGATAGCGGTGCGAGCCGTGGGCCGGTTCGCCGTCGATGGAGTTGTAACACGGCATCACGACCGATGCACCGGCCTCGATGGCGTCGACGAACGGCGGGACGAACAGCTGGTGGACCGTGCTCGCGGAGCGATCCACCGGCGCGGCGTCCTCGCCGCCCGTCGGATCGCCGTACGCGGGGAAGTGTTTCGCCGTCGCGGCGACGCGGGGGCTGACCCTGTCGTCCTCGAGCCCGCGAACGGCTGCCCCCGCGAACGCACCGCACAACAGCGGACTCTCGCCGTGGGTCTCGAAGGTACGACCCCAGCGCGGATCGCGGGCCACGTCGCAAGTCGGTCCGTAGTTCAGGGTCGCGCCGGTCGCCCGCATCTCCGCGGCCGTCACCTCGCCGGCCGTCCGCGCGTTCGCGGGGTTCCGGGTCGCGGCGAGCCCCAGGCCGTGAGGAAACACCGTCGCCCCGTCGACGTACGCGTGGCCGTGAACGGCGTCCACGGGGAGCAACAGCGGGATTCCGTGACGCGTCTCCTCGAGTGCGACCCGCTGGAGTCGGTTCGCGATCTCGGCGACGCGTTCGGGATCGTGATACGTTGAGACGCCGATCCCGAACGCTGCGATCGTCCCGACGCCCTCCTCGCGGACGAGCGCCGCCGCGTCGTCGACGCTCAACTCGACGTCTCCCATCGAGCCGACGAACGCGCCGACGAGCTGGCCGACCTTTTCGCGAAGCGTCATCTCGTCGAGATCCGGTACTGGACATCCACCGCTCTCGGAGGGGGTCTCTTGGCTGGTCATCGTAGTTTTCAATCGTGCGGTTAGTTCTTAAAACTAGGTGGTCACCGGCGGGTCGACGGGACCTCAGTCCGTGGACGCGGTGTCGGCCGACTCGCTCTCGTCGGTCAGCGATGGCGACGACCAGTACTCCTGGTCGTCACCCTCGCGGAAGCAGGCCGCCTCGTGTCGCTCACCCACGGCGACGCGCTCGGGATCGGCCCGACGACACGCTTCGCGCGCCTCGGGACACCGGGTGTGAAACCGGCAGCCGCTGGGTGGGTCCTTCGGATCGGGCACGTCGATCGTTCGGACCGGGGGCTCCGCAGCGTCCGTGTCACCGTGGAGATCCGGCGTCGCCCACCGGAGCACCTTCGTGTAGGGGTGTTTCGGGTCGTTGATGATCCGCTCCGCGGGACCGATCTCGACCAGTCGGCCGAGATACATCACGCCGATGCGGCCACCGGCGTGTGCGGCCAGATACCGCGCGTTCGAGAGGTCGTGGGAGACGAAGACGAACGACGTATCGAACTGGCTCTGCAACTCGAGCAACAGGTCCATCATCTCGACGCGCAGCGAGACGTCCAGCGCCGAGATGGCCTCGTCGGCCAGGATCAGATCGGGATCCATCAACAGTGCGCGGACGAGCGCGACCCGCTGTTGCTCGCCACCCGAGAGCTGGTGTGGGTAGCGGCCGGCGTAGTCCTCCGGGGGCGTCATCCCGACCCGCTCGAGCATCGAGAGCACCTCCCGGCGGCGATCGCCGGCACTCATCCCGGACTGCCAGCGCTTGAGGGGAGCCTCGAGTATCTTCATCACCCGGCGGTTCGGGTTGAGCGCGCTGCCGGGATCCTGATGGATGATCTGGAGCGACCGCCGGATCTCGTCGTGGGGAATGTCGACGTCGCCGCGACCATCCTTCGCGTCCCAGACGTCCTGTCCGCGATACCGGACGCTCCCGCCGGTTGGCCGCTGAAGCCCGATCGCCGTCTTCCCGAGCGTGGTCTTGCCACAGCCCGACTCCCCGACGAAGGCGACGACGTCGTTTTCCTCGATCTCCAGCGAGACGCCGTCGACGGCTCTGACGACGTCGGGATCGCCGAACTCGAGCAAGCCCTGACTCTCCTCGAAGTGGACCTCGACGCCGTCCAGCGAGACGAGGGGGTCCCCGCTCATTGACCCTCCCCCGCGGCCGACGCCGAGCGTTCCTCGTGGGCGGCTTCGGCGGTAAACGGGACCGCCTCGGCCGCGTCCTGCCAGTGGAAACACGTGACCTCGTGCTCGCCGCTGACCGTCTCGAAGGGAGGGTCGTCCCCGACGCAGGTTTCGTCGGCGAGGGGACACCGCGGGTTGTACGTACAGCCCGCCGGAACGTCGACCGGGTCCGGTGCCGACCCCTCGATCGGTCGCATCTCCTCGAGTGGCGCGTCGAGGTTCGGCGTCGCGTTCAGCAGGGCCCGCGTGTAGGGGTGTGCGGCGTGGTGGAGGATCTCCTCGGTCGGTCCCAGCTCGATCAGTTCGAAGGCGTACATCACGGCGATGCGGTCGGCCAGTTCGGCGACCAGCGGCAGGTCGTGCGTGATGAACACCATCGTCAGGTCGTACTTCTCCTGTAGCTCCTCGAGCAGGGCGAGGATCGATCGCTGCATCAGCAGGTCCAGCGCCGCCGTCGGCTCGTCCATCACGAGCACGTCCGGCTCGAGGATCAGCGAGAGGGCGATCAACGCCCGCTGTTGCATGCCGCCGCTGAGCTCGTGGGGGTACGAATCGAGCACGCGCTCGGGCTCGAGGTGCAGGTCGGCGAGCAGCTCACGGGCGCGGTCCATACCGGCCTCGACGTCGGCGTCGTGAGCCGCGAGGGTCTCCTCGAAGTGTTCGCGGACGCCCATCGTCGGGTTGAACGAACTCATCGCCCCCTGGAACACCATGGAGATCTCCTCCCAGCGCAGTCCCTTCAGTTCGCGCTCGGAGAGTCCGAGGACGTCGACGGGCTCGCCGTCCTCGGGGTAGTAGGTTATCTCGCCGGAGAGAACGCCGGGATCGACCACCGCATCGAGCATCGACGAGGCGAGCATCGACTTGCCGCTGCCGCTCTCGCCGACGACGCCGAGTATCTCGCCGCGTTCGACGTCGAGGTCGACGGTGTCGAGGACGCGAGAGACGCCCCGGTCCATCTCGAAGTAGACCTCTGCGTCCCGTATCTCGAGGACGCGATCGGTCGCGGTGTCCGTGCTGTGCGTGTCCGTCTGCGTGAAGTGTGTGTCTTGCTCGGTCATTGGTTACGCGGGTGGATTGATTGCGGTGTCGGCGTCGTCGTCCTGAACCGTCTCCCCCGCGTGGCGCGTTCGGACACGCGGGTTGAACAGTTTGTCAGTCCCCTGCGAGAGGAGGATCAGTGCCATCGACAACAGGACGATGGGGAGCATCGGGAAGAGCAGCATGTACGACCGACCGGAGACGGAGAGGGCGTAGTTCGCATTGTGCGCCCAGTCGAGCATCACGCCCCAGTTCTCGGCCGTCGCGCCGCCGAGCAGCCCCAGGTAGTACAGCGCGATGCTGTCGTAGACGACCCGTCGGGCCGCGTAGACGAAGTTGACGGAGATATACGGCATCAGGTTCGGCAGGATGTCCTTCCGAATGATCTGTGGCGTGGAGATTCCCATCGTCCGCGAGGCCTCGACGTAGGATTCCTCGCGCAAGGAGAGCACCTGCGAGTGGATCGTCCGTGCGAGCCCGGCCCAGATGTTGATCGTGATGAGGATCCCGATCACGTACGGCGACGACGGCTGGATGATCGCCACGAGCACGACGACGAGTGGCAGTCCGGGGATCGACATCGCGACGTCGACGATCGTGTTGAGCACCGACTCGACGGTGCCGCCCTTGTATCCCGAGACCGTCCCGACGACGGTCGCCATCACCGTCGAGAAGATCCCGCCGGCGACGATCATCTGTACCATTCCGGGCGTCGCCCAGAGCATCGCCGACAGAACGCCGACGCCGTTTTTGAACGTTCCGAGCGGGTACCGCCAGGTCCGAAACGGTCGGACGGCGATCCGGTCTTGCTCGAGCCCCGCCGGGCTCCGTGGTGCCTCGAGTTGCCAGGGCGATCCACCCACTCGAAGCACGTCGTTCAACACGGTGTAGCCGAGCTGATGGAGCCAGACGAGGATCGCCGTCGCGACGAAGCCACTGATGAGAATCAGCGCGACCTTCGTTCGCCAGTCCGACCACGCCACCGTGAACGGAGCGACGACCGACTCCTCGAGCGTTTCCCGGACCTGTTGACGGCGGGTCACCTCCGTGACGGCCGACTCGCCGAACATCCCGCCGGTCCCGCCGTCGGTACGGAGGCCGCAGTCGTTTGGACCGTCGCGGTCGGGACGGTCGTCCTCAGTACGCTTCACCCTGATCACCCGATTTGATCCGCGGATCCAGCATGCTGTAGGTCACGTCCGCGACGAAGGTCGCGATCACCACACACACCGTAATGACGATGAACGTCCCCATCATCAGCGGGACATCGTTGGCGTCGATCGCCTCGTACATCCAGTAGCCGACGCCGCGGTACTGGAAGATCTGCTCGAGTACCACCGACGACCCCAGCATGAACCCGATCGAGAGCAACAGGCTGGTGTAGAGTGGAAGGACGGCGTTTCGCCCGACGTATCGGAGCGCGATCCGTCGCGAGGGGAGCCCGCGAAGCTCGGCGACCCTGACGTAGTCCTCGCCGAGAGTCTGGATGCTGTTGCCCCGCATCGAGAGCGCGAGCAATCCGTATCCAGTGACGATATACGACAGGGCCGGCAGCGTCGCGTGTCTGAGTGCACCCCAGACGAACGCGACGGTGAAGCCGGGTTCGACTTCGTGGGCAGGCGGTTTCTGTCCGCGTGGCGGAAACAGTTCCAGGATCGGCGCGTCGCTGTAGCCGATCCAGAGGATCAACAGGAACGCCGCGACGAAGTAGGGGATCGAGGTCGTGACGGTTCCCACGATCGTGTTCGCGATATCGAACCACGACCCTTCTCGGTAGGCCATGATCGCACCCAGCGCCAGGGAGATGGCGAACATTCCGAGGGTCGCCAGCGACATCACGAGCAGCGTCCACGGGACGGCTTCGGCGAGTATCGTACTGACGTCGTCACTGGCCACGAAGGAGTAGCCGAGATTGCCGTTGAGCAACTCCGTCATGTACGTAACGTACGCCTCGGTGACCGACGCATCCGGGTCGAACATCAGTCGGCTTTCGATCGATTCTCGAACGACTGCTGGCTCGATACTGCTGCTCTGGACGATCTGGTCGACGATGTGATCGACCAGGGATCCTGGAACGCTCCACGCCAGGACGAACGCGATGGTGACGACCGCCCAGAGCGTGAACAGTGCTTGTCCGGTCCGTTTGAGATACCAGTTCATAGACGGGTAACAGGAACGTCGTTCAATCGTCGAGTTTCATCAGGCCGGGCGTATCGTACCCCTCGAGGCTCTCGTCGACCTTGGGAAGCCACCACATCGGCCAGTAGGAGTAGAAGTGCGGCGAGTCGTCGGGGATCTCGAAGCGATCGCCGTTGATGAACGACTGCTCGTACTTCTCCATCACGTAGATGCAGGGGACGTCCTCGTTGACGACGCGCGCCAGCCGTTCGACGATTTCCTCCTGCTCGGATCGGTCGCTCGTCGTGGCCAGCTCCTGAAGCGCCGCTTCGATGTCGATCGTCTCCCCGTCGAGTTCGATCTCTGTCGGGTAGTTCGCGAAGTGGCCCTCGGTGTCGCGCAGCCGGTTGCGAAGGATGTAGTCCAGCGAGAAGTACGGGTGGTTCATGCGCGGTGCACCGCCCTCCGTATGCTGGTCGACGAAGACGTCGGGACCGGACCCCGCGTAGCTCCCGGGCCCGCCACCTCGAGGGTCGCCCGCCGCGTCCCAGCCGGCTTCGTTGAGGTGGTCGACGATGGTCTGGGATGCGTCCGCCCAGTCGGACCACCCTTCCGGATACGCCAGCTCGACTTCGATCTCACCCATCTCGTAGCCGGCCTCCTCGAGCAGTGCTTCGGCTCGATCGGGATCGTGATCGTAGACGGTAAAGCCATCCGGCTCGGACGAACCGAGCCAGTCGTCGACGGTAGCCCACGTGAGTCCGGTCGGAGCTGGATGTGGGCCGACCTTCGTACTCTCGCCGACGGTCGAGATCACTGCTTCGCGGTCGATCGAGTGATACAGGGCCTGGCGGACCTCACGCTGATCCCAGGGTTCGGCCTCGTGATCGAACCAGATCGCCATCCCGAAGCCACCGGGGACCTGGAAATTGCGGATGTGCTCCGGGAACGTTTCCAGGATCTCCGGCGGTGCATACAGGCTGTGTTGCCCGTGGGCTTCACCGCGTTTCAGCGACTCGTAGACGTTGTTGTTTTTCGAACGGTTCTCGGTCCGGTAGCCGTCCCAGTTGTAGTGATCGGCCAAATGGTGGTCGGCGTACTCCTCGAGCCCGTCGCGGGGCTCGGTCTGGGAGTAATCGTCGTTGTGTTCCGTCAGTGCGATGGGACCCGACGGATCGGGGTCTTTGATCTCGACGCCGGCAGGGTCGTCCTCCCAGTTCTCGCCCTCCCAGTCCGCGGGCGAGTAGGCGGCCTGCTCGGCCAACAGCGCGTACTCGATGAGGTCAGGATTCGTTTCCGCGGGGTAGGAGACGGTCAATTCGTACTCGTCGGTCGCTTCGACGTCCTCGATGAACTGCCAGATCGGCTGCTGGGCCGCCTCGAGAATCTCGAGTTGGAAGGCGAGGTCGTCGGCGGTGATATCGTCACCGCTGCCCCACGTGAATTCCTCGGAGAGCGTCAGCGTCATCTCGCCGTCGTCGTGCTCCCACTCCCGAACGAGGTGGGGATGGAACTCGTCGTCCTCGATCAGGTACTGCGTCCACTGTGCGAACAGCCCGAACCGGTCGTGGGGGATCTTCCACCCCTGAAGGAGATTCCAGTGATAATTACTGGCCGGAAAGTCGGTCTGTGTGCCAACGAACCAGTCGCCGTCGTCGCTGTCACCACTGAGACAGCCGGCAACCGCCGCGGCACCCGTCGCACCTGCAAGCGATACGAACTCCCGTCGGGACACGACATCGCTATAGTCCCCACTTGCTGAACTTCGAACCATACGAACCTTAATCAAGGTTTATCATACATAAGTGTAATGATGGCCTGGATAAATTCGAGGCGTAAAAGTAGCTTTTCTATCTGATTGGGAACGCCGGTTCACGTCCGCCAAGCCAGAGACGACTTCCCGGTGGCACGCCCGCAGGGTACGAGCCTGCCGGCCTCGCCCGAGGGAATCAGAGCCTGTCACACGGCCACCGAAC
This sequence comes from Natrinema ejinorense, assembly GCF_002494345.1. GTDB lineage: Archaea > Halobacteriota > Halobacteria > Halobacteriales > Natrialbaceae > Natrinema > Natrinema longum. The sequence continues at coordinate 3,617,761 of NZ_NXNI01000001.1, read as the reverse complement.
ACACCGACCGCACTCGCGCTCAGTCCGCATCGACGAGCCACTCGGCAGTGTCCGCTGCCAGCTCCCCGACTTCGCCGTCGGCCTCCTCCGCCACCGTCCGAAGCGGCTCGACCGCGTCCGTCGCTTCGGCAAACCCGAGCGCACGCACCGCGTGTGCGCGGACGTACTCGGCCTCGTCCTCGAGCCGGTCGATCACCGCGTCGATCGTCGGCTCGGCGGCCGCCGGGTCGGCCCGTGCGACGTTCGCGATCGCGTCGATGGTCGCCGCGCGGGCGAGCGGCGGCTCGTTCGAGAGCGCCGGCACGAATTCCTCGAGGCGGTCGGCAACGGCCTCGGGCGCTCTCGCCGTGACCTCGACGAGTGCGTGTGCGGTAAACTCTCGGATCCCGCGTGCACGTGCCCTGTCCGTTTCGATTTCGTCCCGGCGGGATTCCAGGCAGTCCGCCACCGAATCCCGCTTTCCGGCGGGGAATTCCGCCAACTCCGAGGGACCGGGTGCCCACACCGTCGGCGGGTCGGCCAGCACGTCGAGGAGGGCATCCGCCTCCGGCACGAACCCGGCCGGCTCCGCCTCGAGTACCGGCCCCAGTGCTCGCGCCGCCCGATAGCCGGTCCGGGGTGGGTGTTGGTCGAGCGTGTCGACGAGCGCCGGGAGCCCCGGACGGACTGCCTCGGGGTGCTCGTTGGCAATAGTCGCGAGGACGGCGGCGGCAGTACTCCTCGCGACGGGAAACTCGTCCTCGAGGCGTTCGATGACCCGCTCGCTGATCGCAGCGACGCGATCCGGGTCGTCGACCGCGACGAAGAGCGCACACCGCAACGCGACGTTGCGAACGTGCCCCCGTTCGGCGTCGAACAGCGCGACGACCGCGTCGAGATCGACGTTCTCGGGAGCGGTCCGAGCAGTCTCGAGGAGTGCCTCGTCGTCCGGGGCATGTGGAGACATAACTAGCGGACAACAGCCACGGGTAAAAGAATCTCACGGTTCGACGATTAATTGTGCGCCACCCATCGGTAATTGAAGTGCTTGGACGACTCGCTCGACTCCAGCACGCCCTACCGCCACCGAGGGGTTCAGCGCGGACGGACGGGTCGGGTAGGTGAACGGGAGGGCTATTGTGACCGACGCTTGCACTGCCACAGGACGATTGCGAGGCCGAGTCCAGTGAGTCCGAGGATCCCGAAGACGACCATCGATATCGCGAACGCTCCCTCGGATTGGTCCCCGAGTACCATCGCGACCGCGTTCAGGACGGCCATCAGCGTGACGATCACGAGCATGAGATAGAAGTACGGGGCATACGCGGACATGACGTCCCAGAACCCGTCGTACGTGTTCATCGCTTCACCACCGATCGCTGAGTCGTCCGTGAAGACATAGCTATCCGTGTTCACCGGTTAGTATTAAAACATGCCGCACGCGTCCGCGACGGAACTGAACGGATCACGACCGACAGCCGTTTTTCAGTCCGATTCGAGGACGATCCGGTTCGGTTCCGTCGCTGGGTTACGGGACGAACGGCGCGAGTAACGGCTCCCGAGCCACCAGGAGAACGACGTTGTTGCTCGCGAAGAGGGCATACATGACGACGACGGACATCACGAAGCCGACGTCAAACGGGGTCGGCAGAAGCAAGCCGATCACGACGACGAGTCCAGCGTAGATGAGCGCGGCGAGAACCACGCCGGCGACTCCGAAGACGTCGTGAAGGAAGACCGTCACGGGATTGATCTCGGTGGCATACGGGACGGAGAAAAACAGGATCGTCGCGACGAGATCGACGAACCAGACGCCGAAGAACGCGGTCCGCAGTCCGGGAGACCCCGGTCGATTCAATCCTCGGTCGGGCGCAGTTGCAGTCACCATACGACAACGGACGGGATCCGAAGGGGTAGGACTGCTACTTGCGGATTATGGCAGTGTGGATCGGTACCGATATACGAGGGGGCGACTCGTCGCGTCGGCCCGCGGTTCGGGATCGGTGACGAAGGGGCCGCCCCGAACAGTAGCCGACGGCGCACCCTCGCGGAGTGGACAGAACGGACGTGGTCAGTCTCCGAACGCCGGCCCGTCGACGGATGCCGACCGGAGACGTCGAGCCGCGAGTAGTTCGTCGCCGCGGACGACGACGTGCCGGCCGTCGACGGTCCGAGCGACGACGCCGACGTACCGGGTCGCTCCGTCGGGCCGCTCGCCGATGGCTACTCGACTCGAGGCCGACCCGGTCGGAACGTCGTCCCGGTCGGCTCGCTCAGCCGACTCGCCGGGACGTGCACTACCGCTCGCGGCAGCACCGTTCGTTCCCGAGATAGCGACCACGACCGTTCGCCGCGACAGTGGATCCGGGTCCGACGTACCGCCGTTGGCTGCGGACCGTCGGACAAATCCTCGGACGGTGCGTCGGATCGGCTGGGTCTCGTTCGATTCCGTTCCGACGACTGTTCCACGCGCAGAACGACCCAAACGTCGATAGATGGAGCTACACACAAGTTATTCGACAATAGTATCGAGGTCGAATCGAAGCCAGAATCGGCGACGGTGAGCGAACAGTAGATCTCGAGACGATGCCGGCCAGATGGGTTCTTGGGCCCACGATCGACGATCTCGTTGGGAGGAGCAGCGAAGTCGTACGCTGGTCCCGTGCACGATTTCTTCCACGAAGAACCCGACAATAGGATGGATTTCCTAGACAGTAGATCTATGAATATGTAACCGTATGAGAACCGAGGGGGAGACCAACATTACAGCCATACGATCGTCACGTTCATTGATCGATCACTCGCCATGGTCTTCCGGCAGGGACCGTCGTCGGGTCACCGACTGGGAGCACGCGAAAACGGAGAGGCATCGTTTCGTCGACCGTCCACGATCGGTTCAGCATCCGGACACGATCGTCCAACCGGCGAACGGAGTGTCCCGGAGCGTAGGCCGGATACCCCGTCCGGCGATCGAGTGTTCGGTCGATCGCCGATGGCTCGTTCGCCTTGTCGGCTCTCGAAACGAGCGTTTCGTCTGGTGAAACGCACTCCGTTACCGTTCGTCAGCCGTACGCGAGCGTGACCCTGATTTCGCCGGCCTTGTCCCGAAGCCGGGTCGGAAGGTCGTCGTGAACGTACTCGTCGGTGAATCGGCTGGTCGGTCCGAATACGGCCAGCGACCCGAGGAACTCGTCGTCGGGCGTGTAGACGGGGACGGCGACCCCACGAAGCCCGTCCATGTGTTCCTGATTGTTCACCGCATACCCCCGCTCGCGGATTCCCTCGAGTTCGTCGAATAGTTCGTCGGGGTCGGTGATCGTGTTCGACGTGATCGCCTCGAGACCCACGTCGTCGACGTAGCGGGTAACTGCGGCGTCGTCCCACTCTGCGAGAATGATTTTGCCAGAGGCCATCGAGTGGAGCGGCCGCCGGTGCCCGATCATCGTGTTCGAGAGGCTGCCATAGCGGTGGACGTAGACGGCCTCGTCGTCCTCTTCGACGATGAACACCGCGCGTTCGTCGGTCTCCTGGCCGAGTTCGAACACCGCTCGTTTGGCAGCCGTGTATCCTACTCTCCGGGAGCGGGCCTGTTCACCGAGTTCGACGAAGCGAAACCCGACGTAGTAGTCGCCATCACGTTCGATGACGTACCCCAGATCGGTCAGCGTCTGCAGATGGCGGTAGACGGTGCTCTTCGGGAGACCCGTCCGCTGGGTAAACTCCGCAATCGTGAGCCCCTCCTCGTCTTTGAGCGCCTCGAGGAGTGCGAACGTCTTCCGAGTCGTCGCAACACCCACCTCGTCCGTCTCGGTCCCGTCCCGATCCGTTCCCATGTCCGTTACTACTCATCGAACGCAATCAATGTTCCGGACACTGAAACGAGAGTGCTGGTGAGCGAAACGTCCGTCTCCGGTCGCGAACGCGAGTCGGCGAAAAAAGGCCGCGAAGGGTCGAATCGCGGGTTACTGGTAGGCGGGGATCCCGGTGAATTCCTCGCCGAGGACGAGCGTGTGGATGTCGTGGGTCCCCTCGTAGGTGTAGACGGTCTCGAGGTTAGCCATGTGGCGCATCGGCGAGTAGTCGGTGGTGATGCCGTTCCCGCCGAGCATCTCGCGGGCGATGCGGGACTGATTGCGAGCCATCCGGACGTTGTTCCGCTTCGACATCGAGACGTGCTGTGGCCGCATCTCGCCGCGCTCTTTGAGTTCGGCGAGCCGGTGGGCCAGCAGTTGGGCCAGCGTGATCTGGGTCCCCATCTCCGCGAGCTTGCGCTGTTGGAGCTGGAACCGGCCGATCGGCCCGCCGAACTGGTCGCGGTCTTTCGCGTACTGGCGAGCCTCCTCGAAGCAGTCGCGAGCGGCACCGACGGCACCCCAGGCGATGCCGTAGCGGGCCTGCGTGAGACAGGAGAGCGGGCCCTTCATGCCCTCGACGCCGGGCAGGACGTTCTCCTGGGGAACGTAGACGTCGTTGAGCCCGATCTCGCCCGTGATCGAGGCGCGCAGCGAGAGTTTGTCGTCGATCTTGTTGGTCGTAATCCCGTCACGGTCGGTTTCGACGAGGAACCCGCGAACGGGGTTGTCATCGGCCGATTTGTCGCGCGCCCAGACGATAGCCACGTCAGCGATCGGCGAGTTCGTAATCCACGTCTTCGAGCCGTTCAGGACGTAGCCGTCGCCGTCGGCTTCGGCGCGAGTCTCCATCGCCGACGGGTTCGAGCCGTGTTCGGGTTCGGTCAGTCCGAAACAACCGATCGCCTCGCCTCGTCCCATGTCCGGCAGCCACTCCGCTTTCTGTTCCTCGCTCCCGTAGGCGTGGATCGGGTACATGACGAGCGCACCCTGAACCGACGCCATCGATCGCAGCCCCGAGTCGCCCGCCTCGAGTTCCTGCATCAGGAGTCCGTAGGCCGTCTCCGAGACGTTGGGCGAGCCGTAGCCCTCGAGATTCGGGGCGTAAAATCCAAGCTCCCCCATTTTCGGGATGAGCTCTTTCGGGAAGGTCCCGTTCTCGAAGTGCTCCCCGATATCGGGTTTGACGTGTTCTTCGACGAACTCCCGGGCCGTATCCCGGATCATCCGCTCTTCCTGGTCGAGGTCTTCCTCGAGCTGAACGAAATCCAGCATACCTATACCTATGGGAATAGCACAATAGGTATTGCGATACTGATTATCACGTGAACGAGCGCCGGAGCAACGGAACGTCAGCACTTTCGACGGACAGCAGTCGATGGAATCAGCGCGGTCAGATCCGCTTGAACGGCCGCTCGTATTGGAGGCGACCATGGTGAAGGCGCTGTTGGGAGGCCCAACCGATCGGCAACTCCGTCAAACCGGGCCAGTGTATTTTTTGTCACGTACTCTTGGCTTGAACAATGTGGTAGTGGTTTTGCACATAGGTGAAATTACAGATGAAAGTTCAAACACAGGTATTGCCTCATATCGTTATCCTTATGAGTGGCTGCTATAACAATGTACGCCATGGTAGACAGCAGCAACCAAATTGGTAGCCGCACGAATCGTCGAACACTCCTCGCCGCTGGACTCGGCACCACGGCCGCACTCGCAGGCTGTCTGGACTCCCTCGACGAGGGAGTCAGTGGCGGCAGTAGCGATGATTCACAGCTCACGATCGTCACGGCGTCATCGGAAACGGGAACCTACGCGGCCAGTCAGGGGATCGCCGCGACGGTCGACAAGAACGCCGACGATATCGATGTCGAGGCACAGCCGAGCCAGGGTACCGAAGACAACATCGGTCGACTCGGTCGCGGTGAGGCCGATATCGGGATGATCCAGCATCGATCGGCTCAGAAGATCCTGAACGGGGACGAGCCCTACGGATCCCTCGACTACACCCCCAATCAGATCTTCCACTACAACGACCTCCCGTGGTTGTTCGTGACCAACAACGACTGGACGTCGATCGCCGACATCGGATCCGATGCCCGGGTTTCTCCGACGCCGGGTAAATCGGGTACCCGAGAGACGCTTACCGAGGCCCTCGGGACCGTTACCGATGACTACGAACAGATCAGCGTCAGCTACGGCGAGCAGGCCGGGGCGATGCAGGAAGGCCAGCTCGATGTCGGCGTCGTGACGATCTCGAACTTCGACTTCGAAGCCTCCTGGATTCAGGAGATGAAACAGACCGTCGACACCCGGATCCTCGAGTGGCCCGAGGACGCCCTGAGCGAACTCGAAGACAACACCGGCGTTCCGATGGAGCCCATCGACATGACCCGGGACAGCTTGAGTGGGTACGCACACGCGCCCGACGAGGCGATGGGGGTCAACATTCCGTACAACTTCATCGTCCGTAACGATCACGAGTACGACTACATCTACAGCTTCCTCGAGACGATGTACGAGTACCGCGAGTCGATGAAAGAAGACCATCCGTACCTCGGGTACTACATGGACGACGAGTGGTGGACGACGCGGATGTACGACGACTTCCCGTTCCACCCGGCCGCGGCCGACTTCTACGAAGAAAAAGGAATGTGGTCCGATGACTTCGTTCGCGGTGAGGAATAGCGAGAACACATCATGAGTGCTGCCACACCACGGGACCGGCTTCGGGACGCCCTCCCATCCCCGCGTGAACTCAGCGCCGTCGACGTCCTGACCGGACTCATCTATCTCTTCGGCGTCGCGCTGACGGTCCTGACTATCGACTACGCGCGGACGCTTCGGTTCCCGGAGCCGATGGTATACGCGAACATCTTCCTCGGTATCGGGTTGACCCTGTATTATTTGATGCAGGCCAAAGAGTATCTCGTCAAGGAACCGTTCACGGGACGCGTCTCGGACGCAATCGTTCCCGACTCGCCGGCCGTCCGACGCAACGGCGCTCGACTCCTCGCAGTGATCGCCGTCGCGATCGCGATCGCATCGCTGCTCGTGACCGGGTACGTGCATTCCAACTTCGGCAGACTCCAGTCCGCCTACACGGTCGGTTACACGACGCTGGATATCTTCGTTGGGCTGGGTATCATCCTCATTTTGACCGACGCAACGCGCCGAGCCTTCGGGTACATCTTTACCTCCGTCATCGTGCTCTCGCTTATTTATGCGTTCATCGGCCCACTGCTACCCGGCATCTTCAATCACAGCGGCATGAGCATCGCCCGGATCTCCCGCGAGGGGGCGATCGGACTGATGGGGACGTACAGTTTCATCCTGCGTATCGGCTCAACCTGGGTAGCGATCTTCATCATGTTCGCCGGCATCGCGAAGGCCTACGGGGCGCTCGACTACGTACTCGGCGTCGGCCGGGAAATGGGGACGAGCCTCCGGACCGGCGTCGTCCAGATCGCCGTCGTCGCCAGCATGATTATGGGATCGATCACCGGCAGTGCCGCAGCGAACACGGCAACGACCGGCTCCTTTACCATCCCGATGATCAAAGATCAGGGCATCCGCAAGGACTTCGCGGCCGCCATCGAAGCCGTCGCCTCGAGCGGCGGACAGATGCTCCCGCCGGTGATGGGCGTGGCGGCGTTCCTGATGGCCGACATCCTCAACGTCTCCTATCTGACGATCATCCGCGCCGGGATTATTCCCGCGGCGCTATTCTATCTCAGCGTCGGAGTCGCCGTCTACCTCCTCGTGTTGAAGTTCGGCTGGACGACCGACGAGATCCAACCGTTCGACTACACCGTCCTACTGGGCGGACTGCACTTCGTGATCCCGCTTGCCGTCCTGATGTACACGCTCGTCGTCCTTCGGTACACGCCGCTGGCGGCGGGACTGTATACGATCATTACCATCGTCGGCGTGATGTACGTCCGGAACGTCCTCGTCGATGTCCTGGGCGTCGGGATCTCGAACGGCTCTCTCGAGGCCAACACTGACGGTGTGTCGCTCGGCGATATCGGCTGGAACGTTCTCGGAACGACCAAGCAGACGCTCGACGGCTTCAAGCAGGGCGGCGTGGAGATGGCACCGCTGGTCGGCATTCTGGGCTCGCTCGGAATCATCTTGCGGATGGTCGAGGGCACCGGTCTCGCGGGCGCGATCAGCCAGCAGATGGTGTCTCTCGCTGGCGGAGTCCTCTTCTTCTTGCTCGTGATGGCCATGATCTCGAGCATCCTCTTTGGACTCGGCATGCCGACGCCGGCGGCGTACATCCTCGTCGCCATGCTGATCGTCCCAAGCGTCATCGCCATCGGTATCCCGCCGATCACCGCTCACATGTTCGTGTTCTACTTCGCGATGCTGTCGGCGATTACGCCGCCGGTCGCAGTCTCCGTCGCGATCGGTTCGAGCATCGCTGACTCGAGTTTCCCCCGGTCGTGCGTGCAGGCGCTTCGGATCGGCGCGCCCGGCTTCGTGATCCCATTCGCGTTCATCACGAACAATAGCCTCATCTACTGGTCGATCCCCGAGACGATCATCGCGCTTCCGCTCGTCCTGGCAGGGACGACGGCACTGGTTGTCGCGACGATCGGGTTTGACGGCGCGCACTGGCTCTCAGTTCCTGTCCGGGTACTCTATCTCGTTGCCGCCCTCGCCGCGATGTTCGGTGGGGCGGCCTTCGCCCCGCTCCTGCCCATGACTCCCACGGTCGATCTCGGAATCCAACTCATCGGTGGACTCGTGATCGCTGCCGCGCTCGGGTACGCGAACCTCGTCATCGGCTACGATCACGAGGCGGCAATGGATCGGACCGAGTCGGCCTCGCTCCAGAGCGACTAGCTGATTCCACCGTCACTCCTCTCGACTCTCATGACAACCGAAATAAATGGGCTCGCCGAGTAACAACCCTTTTGACCACCCAGGCAGCCATACACAAGGTATGACAAACCTCGTGACGGAGGTCGAAGAGACCGTCAACGCGAACCCGGAATCGCCCGCGATCGCTTACGAAGGGACCGAACTGAGCTACGCGGAGTTCTGGGAACAGGCCGGCCAGTTCGCACAGGCCCTCGAGAACCGCGGCATCGGCGAGGGCGACCGCGTCGGCATCTACCTGCCGAACCTGCCCCAGTTCGTCACGGCCTTCTACGGCACGTTGCGCGCCGGCGGGATCATCGTCCCGATGAACCCCCAGTACAAGTCCCGTGAGATCAGCCACATGCTGGGCGACAGCGGGGCGAAGGCCGTCGTCGCACTGGCCGACCTCGTTCCCAACGTCCTCGAGGTACAGGACGACACGGACGTCGAACAGGTCGTCAGCGTCGGGGCGGACGTCGAAGGCGCGACGGAATTCGGCGACTTCCTCGCGGGGGAGACCAAGGACGTCGTCGACCGCGCGGACGACGACGTCGCGGTCCAGCCCTACACGTCGGGGACGACCGGCACGCCCAAGGGCGTCCTGCTGACCCACCACAACCTGGCCTTTACGACGCGGGCCAACGCCGTCATCCCGCCGGGGGGCTTCCAGGCCTCCGACCGACTCATCGGGACGCTCCCGCTGTTCCACATCTACGGCATGTCCGTCGTCATGAACGGCGCGATGTACAGCGGCGGCACCTACTACCCCGTCCCCGAGTGGGACGCGCCGGCGGTGATGCAGCAACTCGAGGACGACGAGATCACGATCATGTTCGCCGTCCCCGCGATGTTCAACGACATGATCAACCAGCCCGACGCCGCCGAGTACGAGTTCGAGTCCCTGCGCTTTGCCAACTCCGGGGGCTCGAGTCTGCCCCTAGAGGTCCTCGACCGATTCGAGGACCTCTGGGGCGTCCAGCTCAACGAGGGCTACGGCCTGACCGAAACCAGTCCGGTCACCCACGCCAACACGAACGAAAACCGTCGGAAGGGAAGTATCGGCCAGCCACTCGAGGGCGTCGAGGCGAAGATCGTCGACGACGATTTCGAGGCGGTCCCGCGCGTCGAGGAAGGCCCGATCGACGAGGAGGAGGCCGACCTGCACGATATCACCGGCGAGCTGGTCATCCACGGGCCGAACGTGATGAAGGAGTACTACGGGCTCCCCGAGGCCAACGAGGAGGCCTTCACCGAGGACGGCGGCAAGCGCTGGTTCCACACCGGCGACATCGGCTACTGGGACGAGGACGACTTCTACTACGTCGTCGACCGCGAGAAGCACATGATCGTCACCGGCGGCTACAACGTCTACCCGCGCGAGGTCGAAGAGTTGCTCTTCGAGCACGAGGACATCGCCGACGCCGCAGTGGTCGGGGTTCCGGACGAGCGCCGGGGCGAGACGGTCAAGGCCTTCGTCGTTCCCACACCCGACGCCGAAGCGACGCCCGAAGACATCAAGCAGTACTGTCTGACCAACCTCGCGGAGTACAAACACCCCCGCGAAGTCGAATTCGTCCAGGAACTGCCCCGGACGACGACCGGCAAGGTCCAGAAGTTCGAACTTCGCGACGAAGACGAGGAGTGATCGCCGTCGCCGACCCAGTCGGCCGGTAATCAGCGGCGATCGGCTCACCGTTTCCATGCTCGAGATTCGGCCGGTGATGCATTAACAAAAACAGATTTCGAGCATATCCGAAGCTACTTTGTAAGACGACTCCTAGTAAACAATCATGGCATTCCAGTTATCCGCCGAGCACGAGGCGATCCGTGACGCCGTCCGCGAATTCGGCGAAAACGAGATGGTGCCGGTCGCCGAGGAACACGACCGAGAACACAAGTATCCGGAAGAGCTCCGCAAGAAGGCCGCCGAGTACGACTTCGTCGCGCCGAACATCCCGACCGAGTACGACGGTGCCGGGATGAACAAGATCTCCTCGACGATCGTCACCGAGGAACTCTGGCGCGCCGACCCCGGGATCGGCTCCGCCGTCGGCTCCGCCGGATTCGGCTCGGACATGATCATCGAGTTCGGCGACGAGTGGATGAAAGAGGAGTGGCTGCCCAAGATCGCCAACGGCGAGACCGCTTCCTGTTCGATGATCTCCGAGCCCGCACACGGCTCGAACGTCGCCGGCATCGAGACGGTCGCCGAGAAGGACGGCGACGAGTACGTCCTCAACGGCAACAAGATGTGGATCACCAACGGGACCGTCGCCGACGTCGGCGTCCTGATGGCCAAGACCAGCCCCGGCGAGGGCCACAAGGGCATCACCGCCTTCCTCGTCGAGATGGACCGCGACGGCGTCTCGACGGACAAGATCACCAACAAGCTGGGCATCCGCGCCTCCGACCTCGCGGAGGTCGTCATCGACGACGTCCGCGTTCCCGAGAAGAACGTCATCGGCGAGGTCGACAAGGGCTTCTACCAGCTGATGGAGTTCTTCGCCTCCGGCCGCACCAGCGTCGCCGCCCAGGCCGTCGGTGCCGCCCAGGGTGCACTCGACGCCGCCATCGAGTACGCCAACCAGCGCGAGCAGTTCGACCAGCAGATCTCCGAGTTCCAGGCCATCCAGCACAAGATCGCGGAGATGGCGACCAAGGTCGAGGCCGCCCGCTCGCTGACCTATCGTGCGGCGACCCAGGTCGAGCAGGAGAACCAGGACATCGCCGCGCAGTACTCGAGCATGGCGAAGTACTTCGCGTCCGAAATTTCGGTCGAAGTCGCCGACGAAGGTATCCAGGTCCACGGTGGCTCGGGCTACGTCACGGACTACCCCGCCGAGCGCTACTACCGCGACGCCCGCATCACGAAGATTTACGAGGGCACCAGCGAGATCCAGAAGAACATCATCGCCGACCAGATCCTCTAACCCGGCGTCGACCGCGAAACCACTCGGTATTTTTGCAGTTGCGCCCTCGATAGCTTGTCGGCCGTCCGGGACTGTTCGAGCAGTTTCTCACCGAACGAAGAATTACTCGGGTTCGAATTTATTTTCTCCCACACATCCGTGTACGGGGACGGACGGAGCGACGCGAGAAAGCCGGAACGCGCCGGCGGAGACGGGCCGCGAGTCACTCGGGAGTTGCCCGATCGTCTACTGCTCGGGCACCCGAAGCTCGAGTGCCGCGCCCTGCCCGTAGCCGACGCACATCGTCGAGAGGCCGAGGCCGCCGCCCCGGCGCTGCAGTTCATGGATCAGGGTGACGGGGAGGCGAGCGCCCGACGCGCCAAGCGGGTGGCCGATGGCGATCGCGCCGCCGTTGACGTTGAACCGGTCGTCGTCGAAGCCGAGTTCGTCCCGGCAGTAGATCGTCTGACTGGCGAAGGCCTCGTTGAGTTCCACGAGGTCGTAGTCGTCCGCCGACCGGCCGTTTCGCTCCCAGATGCCCCGGACTGCGGGAACGGGTCCGATGCCCATGACCGTGGGGTCGACGCCCGCGACGTTGTGGTCCTCGATCTCGGCCATGATCTCGAGGCCCTCCGCTTCGGCGACCTCCCGGCTCGTGATGAGGACGCCCGCAGCGCCGTCGGAGACCTGCGAGGCGTTGGCGGCGGTGACGGTGCCGTCGTCCTGGAACGCGGGCGGCAGGCCGGCGATCTTCTCTTTCGTGGTACCCGGGCGAAGGCCCTCGTCCTCCTCGACAGTGCCGTCCTCGGTCTCGATGGGGACGATCTCGTCGTCGAACTTTCCGTCGTCGGTGGCCTCGCAGGCCCGCTGCTGGCTGCGAGCGCCGTACTCGTCTTGTTCGTCCCTGCTGATGTCGTACTCGCGGGCGACCGTCTCGGCGGTCTGGCCCATCGCGAGGCCGGCCGCGTCGTACTGCTCGGCGATGCCGTCGTAGGAGTCGATCCCCTTCCGGCGCTCGTTGCGGGACATGTTCTCGACGCCGCCCGCGACGATGACCTCGCGCTGACCAGCCCGTATAGCATCGCTCGCGCTCATGATCGCCTCCGCCGAGGACGCACAGAGCCGGTCGATGGTGGTGCCCGGCACCGACTCGCCGAGTTCCGAACACAGCGCGATGACCCGCGCGATGTTGTTGCTCTGTTCGTTGACCTGCTTCGCACAGCCCCATCGGATGTCGTCGACGTCCTCGCCCGAGAGGCCCGTGCGCTCGAGCATCTCGTCGACGAGCGGGACCGACAGCTCCTCGCTGCCGGTCTCGGCGAAGACGCCGCCGTGTTTTCCCTGCGGAGTGCGGACTGCCTGGACGATAACTGGCTGGCGATCGCTCATTGATACTGATTGACTCGCGCTCCTGAACTAAAGTAGCTCCGTTCTTCGCCATGGAACCGTGTTAGTGTGTCGGGATACGTTGAGGTGGCGCGCGCTGGGCCGCGGCGAACAGTGTGAGCCGCGGCACGACTATGCGCGAGGGATGAGCGAACGAATGGAATGAGTGAGCGAATCGGCTGGGGAGGGTGTGGAAATCCCCAGTTGCCGCTGTAAGAAGGTAGCACAATATTGTTCGAGCACACTCAGAAAGCCCCTGCCTCTTTCAATCCCGCCCGACACAGCACCACGTCCTCCCCAACCGACTGCGGTCCTCGCACGGGGTATCGACAGCGCGCGCCGTGTGATGGAATCGAGTTTCGAAGTATTGGCCCCCGAACCAACACTGGGCCGGATTGTTCGAAAGGGAACGCTTTTGATCGCTTCGTCTGTGGGTTCGCACATGCAAATCGCAGTCCTCGGAGCCGGCAGTATGGGACACGGAATCGCACAGGTCTCCGCGATGGCGGGTCACGACATCGTCCTCCGTGACATCGAGGCGGAGTTCGTCGAGGACGGCCTCGAGGGGATCCGCGCCAACCTTCAGGGCGGCGTCGACCGGGACAAAATCAGCGAGGACGAGATGGAAGCGACCCTCGAGCGCATCGAAGGGACGACGGATCTCGCAGGGGCGGTCGAAGACGCCGAGCTGGTCGTCGAGGCGGTGCCCGAGGACATGGACCTCAAACAGGAGGTCTTCGCGGACGTCGAAGCGGCGACCGACGAGGACACCGTCATCGCCTCGAACACCTCCTCGCTGTCGGTGACCGAGATGGCCAGCGCGCTCGAGCACCCCGAACGCGCCGTCGGGCTCCACTTCTTCAACCCGCCCCACATCATGGATCTGGTGGAGATCGTCATCGCCGAACAGACCGACGATCGGACCGAGGAGTTCGCCGTCGACTACGTCCGGGGCATCGAGAAGGAGGACGTCGTCGTCCGGGACACGGCCGGCTTCGCCACCTCGCGGCTGGGGCTCGCGCTGGGACTGGAAGCGATCCGGATGGTCGAGCAGGGCGTCGCCAGCCCGGCCGACATCGACGAGGGAATGGAGATCGGTTACGGGCATCCGATGGGGCCACTGGAGTTGACCGACCACGTCGGACTCGACGTGCGCCTGCACATCGCCGAACACCTCCGCGAGGAGCTGGGCGAACGGTTCAAGCCGCCCCAGTCCCTGCGCCGGAAGGTCCGTGCCGGCAACCTCGGAAAGAAGACCGGCGAGGGCTACTACGTCTGGGAAGACGGCGAACGCGTCGGCATGAGCGGCGAGTGGGGCGGAGACGAGTAACGCGGGACGCGAGGAGTACCCCCGCAGGGATACCTTACTAGGTAGGCATACCGCTTGTTTCGCCTCCCCTGCTACTGACTGCTACCGTCCGATACCACGGACGGCGGCCCCGGGGGCGCACGTGGGAAAACGACGGGGCCACTTTTCCGTTCAGCTGCCACTCCCGACAGCGGACCCCACGTGCCGGCCGGGCGGTTCGAGATCCGCCGCGCGGTCGATTCCGCGCCCCGTTCCGGTCGAACGGTCGGTAATGCGGATGCTTTTAGCCGCTCCTGTACAATGGTGGGGTATGTCACTGGAACCGAGCGCCGACCCGGCCGCCGACGGGCGAGCGAACTACGACTATCGGAGCGACGAACTCGACCGTCCGGCGCTGGTCGCGGACATCGAGGCGCTCGTCGACTGCGAGGTCCGTGCCGATTCCTACTCCCGCGAACTGTACGCTACGGACGCGAGCGCCTACGAGATGACCCCGATCGCCGTCGCCTTCCCCGAATCGACGGCCGACGTCGCGGGGATCCTCGAGTACTGTGCCAAGCGGGAGATTCCGGTCCTCCCGCGGGGTGGTGGGACGAGCCTCGCCGGCCAGACGGTCAACCGGGCCGTCGTGTTGGATTTCACCCGGCACATGAACGCGATCCGTGAGATCGATCCCGACGAACGGACCGCGACGGTCCAGCCCGGGACGGTCCTCGGGACGCTGAACGAGGCACTCGAATCCCACGATCTCAAATTCGCCCCCGACCCCGCGTGGGGCGACAAGAGCGCCATCGGCGGCGCGATCGGGAACAACTCGACGGGCGCACACTCGCTGAAATACGGCAAGACCGACGCCTACATCGAGGCGGTCGAGGCCGTCCTCGCCGACGGCACCGTCACCCGGTTCGGCGAGGTCACGCTCGAGGAGATCACCGAACGGGCCGATCCCGACGGCGACCTCGAGGCCCGGATCTACGCGGAAGTCGAGCGAATCCTCGAGGCGGACGCGGACCGCATCGAGGAGACCTATCCCGACCTCAAGCGCAACGTCTCGGGGTACAACCTCGACCGGCTCGTCGCCGAGGCTCGCGGCGAGGAACTGCCGGGCGGGGAGGACACCGGCGAACCCGGAACCGTCAACCTCGCGCGCCTGCTGGCCGGCAGCGAGGGGACGCTGGCGATCGTCACCGAGGCGACCGTCGCGCTCGAGCCGGTGCCCGAGACGAAGGCGGTCTCCCTGTTGTGCTACCCGGACCTCCACGAGGCGATGCGGGACAT
This sequence comes from Natrinema ejinorense, assembly GCF_002494345.1. GTDB lineage: Archaea > Halobacteriota > Halobacteria > Halobacteriales > Natrialbaceae > Natrinema > Natrinema longum. The sequence continues at coordinate 3,602,183 of NZ_NXNI01000001.1, read as the reverse complement.
CGAGCCGATCCTCGCACACGACCCCGCGGCGGTCGAAGTGTTAGACGACGTGTTGATCGACCTCGCTCGCGACACCGCGGAGTTCGGTCCCGTCACCGAGATGCTCCCCGAGGGGACCAACGCCGTGTTGCTCGTGGAGTTCTACGCCGCGGACGAAGACCACGGGAAGGAGCAGGTCGCCGGGCTCCTGGCCGACCGCGTGCCGTCGGCCACGCCGGCGGGCGAGCCAGCCGACGACGCCCCGAGCAGCGAATCCGAGACGGTCGCGATCGAGGCGCTGGAGGCCTACGACGACACTGAGCGCGCGAAGCTGTGGAAGCTGCGCAAGTCCGGCCTCCCGATCCTGCTCTCGCGGACGACCGACGCGAAGCACATCTCGTTCATCGAGGACACCGCGATCCCGCCCGCGAAGCTCCCCGAATTCGTCGAGGGGTTCGAGGAGATCCTCGAGAGCCACGACACCTACGCCAGTTTCTACGCCCACGCCGGCCCCGGCGTGCTCCACGTGCGGCCGCTCGTAAATACGAAGACCGAGGTGGGCCTCGAGCAACTCCACGGGATCGCGGACGACGTGACGGACCTCGTCGTCGACCTCGGCGGATCCGTCTCGGGCGAACACGGCGACGGCCGCGCCCGCACGCAGTGGAATCGGAAGCTCTACGGGGACGAACTCTGGGAAACGTTCCAGGACCTCAAGACCGCCTTCGACCCCGACCGGATCCTCAATCCGGGGCAGGTCGTCTTCCGCGACGACGATCCGACGGATCTGCGGGAGCACCTGCGATTCGACCCCGACTACGAGTTCGAGGCCGGCTTCGAGCCCGCCCTCGAGTGGGAGAACGACAACGGCATGCAGGGGATGGTCGAGCTCTGTCACGGCTGTGGCGGCTGTCGCGGCGAGCAGTCGACCACGGGCGGCGTGATGTGTCCGACCTACCGGGCGAGTCGGGAGGAGATCACGGCCACCCGGGGCCGGGCGAACGCGCTCCGCCAGGCCATGAGCGGCGATCTCGAGCCCGACGAAGCCGTCTCCGACGAGTTCGTCGAGGAAGTGATGGACCTCTGTATCGGCTGCAAGGGCTGTGCGATCGACTGCCCGAGCGAGGTCGACATGGCGAAGCTCAAAGCCGAGGTCACCCACGAGTACCACCAGCGAAACGGCGCGAGCCTCCGGGATCGCCTCTTCGCCAACGTCGGGACGCTCTCGAAGTGGGGCTCCCGGCTCGCGCCGCTGTCCAACGCCCTGCCGAAGCTGCCGGGTGCACGAAAGGCGCTCGAGGTGGCCGTCGGGATCGATGCCGACCGAGCGCTGCCGACGTTCCACGCGAAGACGTTTCGAGATTGGTTTCACGAGCGAGGCGGCGAAGCCGCCTCGAAAAAGCGAGCGGCGGCGGCGCAAGCAGAGCGAGGCGGCGCTCGCATCGGCGAGGGCGAGGCCACCCGCAAGGCCGTCCTCTATCCCGACACCTACACCAACTACAGCCACCCCGACGCCGGGAAGGCGGCCGTCCGCACCCTCGAGGCCGCCGGCGTCCACGTCGCCGTCCCCGACGGGCTCGGCGACACGGGCCGGCCGGCGTTCTCGAAAGGGTTCCTCGAGAAGGCCAGGGACGCGGCCCGGGAGAACGTCACTGCGCTCGCGCCGCGGGTCGCGGAGGGCTGGGACGTCGTCGTCATCGAACCCTCCGACGCGGTCATGTTCCAGTCCGATTACCTCGATCTGCTCTCGACCGAGGCCGCCGAAACCCTCGCGAACGCCACCTACGGCGTCTGCGAGTACATCGACACCTTCCGGCTGGACGAAGCGATCGCCTTCGACGAGCGCGCGGCGACGGCGGACCTCGTCTATCACGGTCACTGCCACCAGAAATCGGTCGCGAAGGACCACCACGCCGTCGGCGTGCTTCGACGAGCGGGGTACGCCGTCGACCCGCTCGATTCGGGCTGCTGTGGGATGGCGGGCTCGTTCGGGTACGAGTCCGAACACGCCTCGATGAGCGACGCGATCGCTCAGATCCTCTACGGGCAGGTCGACGACAGCGACGGCGAGCGCGTCGTCGCTCCCGGTGCCTCCTGTCGGACCCAACTCGAGAACAGACCCGGTGCATCCGAGGAGCCCCCGACGCCGATCGAAGTCGTCGCCGAGGCCTTGGAGTGAGACCCGGGCACCGTCGAGCGGGTCAACGAGGCGAGCGGCGGCGTCTCATCGGTCGGTACGGGGCGGGCGGACGACGTTCTCGAGGGCGTAATCGCCAAGCAGGAGGACGAGAACGGCACCGATGAGGTTGAAGAGGAGATCGAGCGCGGTGTCAGTCTTGCCGTAGGTGACCAGTACCGGTTCGAGTCCGAGACGGTTCGCTATCGCGTGGATCGTGTACTCGAGGAGTTCCCAGCAGAGGCCGGCGACGGCGACGACGGCGACGACGCGCGGGCGAGGGTCGTCGCCGCGGCGACGAGCAGCCACGAACGCTGCGCTGCCCACGAGCGTCGCCGAGTGGGCGTGTGTCAGGTGGTCCCACCACCAGACGTCGTCGTAGGGACCGAGCATTCCGATCGCGTGGGTGAGCATCGCGACCGCGACGTACGCGCGTTGCCACGGTCGGAACTCGAGTCCGTAGACGCGTTCGACGATCCGAGGCACGTACGTCGCCGCGAACGCCACGACGGTGTTGACGATCGCACCCGGATCGCGTCGGCGAACGCCGGCGACGAACACGGCGACGAGCGCCCATCGAACGCCGCGTTCGGCCGTCTGCTCTCGTGTCATTGCGGAATCGTTTGATACCGATACTGTTCGTCGCGCATAAAGATGCCGTGTTCGCGCCGCGTTCGATCCGTGGAAATAGAGTCCGCCGCGAGCCGTGACCGGTCGCGGCTACAGATACCGCGCCGGGACGTAGGGGCGAGCCGACGCCGGGAGGAGGGCGACCAGCCGCTCCGCGACGGTCGCCAGCGATTTTCGCAACAGGACGTAGACGGCAGACACCGCGACGAAGGCGATCGCGAGCGCGGCCACGCGGTCGCCGCCGAGCGCGACGAGTGGCACCGCCGCGAGCCCGGTCAGGAGGAGGTCTTCGGGGGACCCGTCGTACCGGATCCACCGCCGGGGGCGGATCCAGCGGCCGTGATAGTGACTGAACACCGCCCGCTCGGAGGCACCGTTCCAAGGCCGTAGCTCGAGACCGCTCCCGAAGACGTCCGCGACGGCGTGAAGGGCCGCGGCCGCAAGCCCGACGGCGAGCGCGACCGTTATCGGAGTGGGCACGAGCGCTGCGAGGGCCAGTGCCGGAGCCGTCGCGACCGACGCGTACACGGGGTAGTGAAGCGTCTTCCGGTGGCCGGTATAGAGGTCGAGGTCGGGAGCCAGTCCGCCGACGAACCCCGCGACGAACGCGACCGGTGCGAGTTCCGGGGCGACCGTCAGCACGGGAAGCGCGAGCACCAGCCCTATCAGCGCGTGGGTTGTCGCCATCATCGTGACCTTTCGTAAGCGACGGAAGGTGAAATACGTTTCCCAGCCCGCGAGCGACGCTACGGTCCGACCAAATCGTCGTAGCGCGCGCCGGTCTGTTTCAGCGTCTCGGTCGAGTAGAGCCGCTCGTGGTCGACGGGGAGGTAGTCGGCGGCGAGTTCGTCGATTTTGGCGTCGACGGCCTCGGGGTCGCGCCCGTGGATCATCGTGAACAGGTTGTACGGCCAGTCCTGATCGGGCCGGCGGGGTCGGTGGTAACACAGCGTGACGTAGGGCAGTCCACCGGCCCGCTCACCCCGCACGTCGAGTTCGTCGTCGGGGACGTCCCAGACGACCATGCAGTTGGCGTCGAAGCCGGTCACGACGTGGTTGATCACACAGCCGATCCGCTTGAGACAGCCCGTCTCGAGCAGGCGTTCGACGGCCCCGAGCACGTCCGTGACGGCGTAGCCGAGTTCGCCGGCGATATCCCGGTAGGGCGTAGCCGACAGCGGGAACCCGTCCTGGATCTCGAGGAGCAGTTCGGCCTCGAGCGTCGAGAGATCCCCAGTCGCCGCCTCGCTGATCCGGGTCGCCGAGGAGTCGGTGCGCTCCGCGAGGGATTCACGTGCGAACCGATCGCCGTTGACGACGGGAAACTCGAGATCGATGTAGTAATCGGTCAGCATCGGCAGGTTCAGCACGTCACAGCCGGTGCGGTCTTCGATATCGGCGAGGATCTCGTCGCGAGCCGCCTGCGAGCCGGCGGTGACGACGAACCACATGTTCCACTCGTGGTCGCGGGCGTAGTTGTGGTTGACCTGCCGGTAGTCGTTGATGATCCCCGCGATCTCGTCGAAGCGATCCGCCGGTGCCTGAACCGCGGCGAGCGTCGACGAGCCGATGACGGGCGGATTGAGGACGGCACCGAACCGGCGGACGATCCCCGCTTCCCGAAGCGCGCGGACCCGGTCGACGGCAGCCGATTCGTCGATCTCGAGGTCGGCCGCGAGACGACGGAACGGCCGCTCCGTGACCGGAAAGCCGCTCTGATAGCCGTCGATCAGTGCCGCGTCCACGTCGTCGATGGCCTCACGCCAGTTCCCCGACAGGGTACTCATTGGTTGTCCTAGGGAGAAGAGGCTCGTATCGTTTTCGGGTCCGCTCGAGTCGACTCGCAGGACACCACGGAGAGGTGTGCGATCCCGTAGCGGAGGCCGACGCTCGCCCCGCGCTCGGCGGTGTCGCCATCGCGGCAACGAGGGCAACGAGCCATCACCGATCCAAAGGGCGAGTCGCCACAGTACTACCAAAATAGAATGATACTCACTATTCATACAGTAGTGGATAGCTACAGACTATACGGTGTAATCGGGAGCACCACCGGGTATAGGAGCATCGCCCGATATTCAGGAAAATGAACGGAGCCGTCTCCGTTCGCCACCGAACGGAAGCGCCGGCAAAAACGGGGTTGAAGCCGATCGATGGGACCCATCGTATAGCCTCGATCCGTCCGTTCTCGATATGAGAGCATCCCGACGATGTTTGCCGTCGGCCGGGCCACGCAGTTCCGGCGCGGTCGCCGCCAACTCCGAATCGGAGCCGACCGGAAGCCGATAGCGGAAGCATAATATATAGTCTACTTCTTCTGAATGACCAGACTACATATAATATAGACGAGCCCCCACATCACTGACTTTCGATCCGCTCTATCGGCGCGGGGAAGTTCCGGCGAGTCCCGCGGACCAGTCTCGAGGCGAACCTGACGGACGACAATCCGCATCGTAATTACAGCCATATGGTCGTAATACCATTCGGTCGATCCGATCGGTCGACCCCGTTCAGCAGCGAGTCGTCCGGAAACGGGTTTGAAGTTTCATATAGTATTATCGATGTATTATCCGTGATCTTCTCACGGTCAGTATGCGAGACGGTCCGTGGTGACAAACCACGCTGGGGGATATCGCACCCGGTAGGCTCCGGGCAGCGTCGCAATCGCACCCGTTCGGACCCCGGACAGCGTCGCACCCGATGGGAATAGTTTCCTCCTATCGCTCGGTACTCACCACATAGTTAGAGCTCTCGAGGGCGAAGGGACGCTGAATGGCGACCCCGCGTCGGATGCGGTTCGTCCGTGGACAGCTCGCCTGGATGGTAGCGACGGTGCTCCTCCTGTCGGTGTTCGGTTCGCTCTCCGCCGAGTTGTTCTTCGCGTGTTCGCTGATCGGGTTGCTCGTCGTCACCGAACTCATCGCGCCAGGCAACGTGACGCCGACGTGGCGGTCGCGGCTGAAGTGGCTCACGGTACTCGGGCTCGTCGGGTTCGCCTCGCTCGTCGCCCGCCGACTTCTCGCGGTGGTTCCACCGGAGGTGATCCCGTGAGATGGGACGCCGGCATGGTCGACGACGGCGAACTCGTCTGGCCCCGCGTCCTCCTGTTCGCGCTCACGCTGGTGACCGTCGTCGCGCTGATGGTCGTCGCGGCGACGTCCACGGCGGCGTTCAGCCCGCACAACCCCGCCTGGGACGGCGGGACCGACCTCCGCAACGAGATCGAGTCCGACTCCGGCGTCGAGAGCGAACTCGTCCGGGATTCGACGAGGTACGAGGCGTTTTCCGACGCATCCGCCGCCAACGGAACGGTCGCGTTCGTCGTCGCACCGGCGGACCCCTACACCGACGCGGAAGCCGCGCGGATCAGGACGTTCGTCGAGAACGGCGGGACGCTCGTCGTCCTCGAGAGCGTCGGCGAAAACGGGAACGAGCTACTGGCCGACGTCGGTGCGACGGCCCGCGCGGACGGCCGCCTGCTACGCGACGAGTACGAGAACGACGGCGGGCCGGCGATGCCGGTCGCGACCGGCATCGAGAACCACTCGCTGACCGACGAGGTCGACCGGTTGACGCTCAACTACGCGACGGCGATCGAACCGGGTTCGGAGAACGCGACGGTGCTCGCCACGACGAGCGATCTCGCCTATCTGACCCCCCAAGACGATCGGCTCGAGCCGGGCGACGAACTCGGCCCGCATCCGGTCGCGACCGTGGAGAACGTCGGTCGGGGACGGGTCGTCGCGGTCGGGGATCCCAGCCTCGTGATCAACGCGATGCTCGACCGACCGGACAACGGCCGGTTCGTTCGGGAGCTGTACGCCGGTGCCGACCGCGTTCTGCTGGACGTCTCCCACGCCGCCGACCTCCCGCCGCTGGCCGCGGCGATCCTGACGATACGCGACGCCCGACCGCTCCAGGTGCTGCTCGGCGTCGGCGGCGTCGTCGCGATCGCGGCAGCGTCCGGCCAACGCGCTCGATCGGTCGGGACGCGCGCCCGGCGACTGCTATTCGGCGACCGCCCCCGACGCGCCGACCCGGGCGAGGGGGCGGGACAGTCGGTGCAGCCATCGTCCTCGATGCCCCACCCGTCCGACGCGGAGCGGGACGACGAACGGGTCCAGCATGTGAGAGGGGACGGTAACCGTATCCGTCGGGACGACGATGACCGCGATACCGTCGACTGAACGGGGCCGATCCGCGCAGCGAACGGCGGCGCGAGGAGCGGCCCTATCCGAACCGATCCGACAGACCAGACACCAGCCCACGAATGAGCGAGAACGATCCGAGAGCCGACGGCAGTCGTACAGAGACGGGCGAACCGGATGCGATCTACGACACATTACGTGCGGAAATCGGTCGCGTCCTCATCGGCAACGACGACGCGGTCGAACTGCTCACGATCGCGCTGTTGACGCGTGGCCACCTCCTTCTCGAGGGGGTTCCCGGCGTGGCGAAGACGACGCTCGCGAACCTCTTCGCCCGTGCGAGCGGCCTCGACTCCAACCGCGTCCAGATGACGCCCGACATCCTGCCGGCGGACATCACCGGCACGGAGATCTACCGGGAGAACGGAGAGACGTTCGAACTCCAGCGGGGCCCGGTCTTCGCGAACGTCGTCGTCGCCGACGAGATCAACCGCGCGACGCCGAAGACCCAGAGCGCCCTTCTCGAGGCCATGCAGGAGCGCCACGTTACCATCGGCGGGGAGACCCTGGCGTTGCCGCGGCCGTTCATAGTCATCGCGACACAGAACCCGATCGAGATGGAGGGCGTCTTCGAGCTACCGGAGGCCCAGCGCGACCGCTTCCAGTTCAAACACCGGATCACCCTCCCCGACGAGGATGCCGAACTGGACCTCGTCGACCGCTTCGACGACGAGCCGATGCTCGGGCCGACGGCGGTCGAACAGGTGGTCGACCGCGAGGAGATACTCACAGCGCGGGAGCGCGCCGACGGCGTTCACGTCGCGCGCCCGGTCAAGCGGTATCTCGTCGACCTCGTCGGGGCGACGCGAGCACACCCCGACGTCGCTCACGGAGCGTCGCCGCGCGCGACGCTCGCGTACCTCAACGGAGTCAAGGCACGCGCCGCGATCCGCGGTCGCGAGTACGCCATCCCGGACGACGTGAAAGCGCTGGCCGAATCCATTCTGGCCCATCGCCTCGTGTTGACGACCGATGCCGGACTGAGCGACCTCGCCGCGGACGACGTCGTCGCGGACGTCATCGAGTCCGTCGACGTTCCAGGGACCGAGGCCGCGATCGAGCAGGAGGCGGCAAGCGGCGACGGTACGTCGCCAGCGGAGTGACGCCGATTCGGGCGGTCGGACCTGCAAGGAACGTCACGCCGGCTCCCAGCGACAGGTGATCAGCCACTCGGGGCGGTCCTCGGCCGGCTCGACCTCGAGTTCGATCGGCCGCTCAAGGGCGTCGGCGAACCCGGCGGCGAGAAAGGAGGCGACGGGATGGTCGATCCGGTCGACGTCACCGAATGCGGCCGAGCGGACGGCGACGGTCGCGCGCCCGTCGTCGGGATCGACCGCCGGATCGGCCTCGGTCGCGAGTTCGAACTGTTCGACGAGACCGTCGGCGAGTCGCGTCGCCGCCGCCGTCGGCTCGGCCGGCAACGGACCGTCGAGCGTTCGCTCGAACGCCGCGAGGAGCCGCCCGCCGGTCGGCTCGAGGACGAGCCCTCGTTCCGCCGGCCGCGTAACGAAGGGACCAGCGGCGTCCGTCGGAGGGTCACTGTCGGCCCGCTGTGGGACGAACAGGCGGATCGACGACGGATCGGTGCCGGGGAGATAGAGGCGGTCGTCCTCGAGGGCGAGGTCGTCGACCAGGGCCTGTGCGTTCGTCGCGGCGGCGGCGTAGACGCAGTCGCCGACGGTGGCTGCGACGAACCGGCCGGGGGTGAGATAGTACGTGAGGATCGCGCCGAACAGACCCGTCGCGCCGAGGGCGAACAGGACAGTTCGCCCGTGGTGAAACAGGCCGCCGCCGAGGACGGCGACCGCGCCGACGACGGCGAGCCATCGCGCGGTACGGCGGTAGGTCCCCCGCATCGCGCGTGCGTACTCCGCCCGGAGGTGGGCGTTCTCTTCAGCCAGTCGGTCCGCTTTGGCTGCCGCCTCGGTCCGGTCTGGCGACGCCCTCGCAGCGTCGTCGCTCTGCGACGGTCGTGAATCGGTCCGCTCCGAATCGGCAGTGTTCCGGGTCATCGGTGAGTATCGGCGTCGGGTGTCGAGTCCGGGTCCGACGGCGACGAACCGACGCGCTCCGTCGCCGCTGTCGATGGATCGGCGGTCGACTCGCTCGGCCCCGGACCGGAATCGGGACGGTCGCGTACCGCTCGGTCGAGGACGAAGACGAGCCCGTATCGATGAAGGCCGTACACGCCGCCGGCGAGCGCGGCGAGCGACCCACCGGCGGCCATCCAGAGCGGCTGTCCCGCGGGACCCAGGACGGCCCAGGCGAGTCCCCCGAGACCGCCGGCGCTCACCAGCGCGGCCGCGGCGTGGCCGAGCCGAGCGTCCCTCGCCGTTCGCGGGGCCGAAGCGAGCACGAGCGCGACGAACCCGGCCTCGACGAGCGCGACCGAAAACGGATCGATTCCGGCCGGAACGAGCCCGACGAGCGCGACGTGCCCGACACCGATCGCGGACGGCGTCTCGAGTGCGCCCCAGACGACGGCGGTCGCGATGCCGGCAATCGCACCCGGTCGGCCGGCCGTGTGGGCAAACGCCGCGACGAGCGCCGCAAGCGCCAGGAGCTGCGGGACGGTGCGACCCGGCATCCGGCCGGCGACGACGGCGCGTGCGGTCCGACGTAACCCGGACGCGTCGTCAGCGTCGGCCTCGGCGGCCACGGGTTGGCGATCGCTCACCGTCGATCACCTCGCTCGCGCCCCGCCTCGAGAACGGTCGCGAGCCGATCGCCGGGCCCGACTTCGAACGCGCGGACCCGGTCGAACCGTGCGAGATCGCGGCGGAGCGCCTCGAACTCGAGGTAACGGTCGGACGCTCGCTCGATGTCGGCCAGACCGCCGGGTTCGTACAGGACTGTCGGTGCGAGAAAGACGGACACGGCGGCGTCGTTCGCACGGGCCATCGACACCGTCTCGCGAAGCGCGGCCGGATCGTCGTCGTCGGTGAAGACGACCACCCACGACGTGGACGGGTTCGCCGTCAGCACCGTCTCCACGGCATCGAAGAGCGGTCGTTCTCGAGCGAGCCGACAGTACCGCTGGGAAGCGGCGTAGAACGGACGGAGCGTCTCGGCGAAGGGGGCGGCGTCGCCCTCGAGATCGCGAACCGAGCGGCGAGCCGTCGCCCGCGTCGGTCGCTCGTGGATCGACGAGGCGGGTTCGACGGGCGGCTCGGTGGCGCGCCGGGCGGTCGGGTCCGACGGCGTCGGCTCGACGGCGAGGAGGTCGCGGCGAACCGTCGCGTAGGTCCCGGCCGTCGCGGTCGGCTCGATACAGCTCGTTACGCCGCCGTCGTCGACGGCGACGAGCCCGAGCGGGTCGTCGAGATCTCGGGCGCAGTCGGCCGTCGCGAGCATCACTGTCCGGAGGTAGTCGAGTTTCGTCCCCGCCGGCGGGCCAGTCGAGAGGGAGCGGCCGTGGTCGACCACCAGGAGGGTCTGGCGAGTCGTCTCCGTCTCGTACTCGCGGACGTGGGGCGTCGCGAGCCGTGCGGTCGTCTTCCAGTCGATCCGCTTGGCCGCGTCCCCGGGGACGTGTTCCCGTATCTCGGCCGGCTCGATCCCGCGACCCGACCGGCGCAGCGTGTGCGCACCGTACGGGCTCGCGAGCCGATCGCCGCCCTCCCCGACGTGCAGCCGCCGGGGGCCTCGCGACTCGACCGAAACCGTCGGTCGCTCGCCCGTCGCGACCGTCTCGACGAACCGACCGTCGGTCGCGGTCACTCGAGGAGCCTCGAAGCGGTGGCGACCGACGACCGGCCACGTGACGGTCACGGTCGCCGTCGCGGCCGTTGCATCCGGCTCGAGTACGAGGGCCGCGTCGCGGTCAGGCGTCGCCGCGGTCGGCAGACCGACGTCTATTTCGAGTGAAAGCGGGGTCGGGTCCGCGAGCGTCGCATCGATCGAGACCGGCGTCGACTCGCCGGCATGAACGGTCGCGGACGGGAGCGCTCGAGTGATCGAGAGACGGCGTTTCGTTCGCTCGAGCGCAGCGAGAAACGAGTACTGCGACGCGAGGGTCCATGCGCCGACCAGCACCGTCCCCGCCAGGGGAAGCGGGCGATCGATGACGACCGCGAACGCGGCCAGGAACCCCGCGAGGGAGAGACGGCTCCAGAAGGTCCGTGTCGGACGCATGTCGTTTTTCACGTCCCACAGGAACGGTGTTGAAGCTACTGGTTGTAACCGTCAGCTGCAACACCGCGACGCGGAATCGTCCGTCCCAGAGCTCACTCCTCGTCGCGGCCCTCGCTGAGGTGTTGCCAGATTTCGACACAGCCCGCACCGTCGTCGATATCGTCGACCAGTTCGTCGTCGGTCGCGTCGTCGCATCGATCACACGCCTCTGACGGCTCGTCGGAATCGCCTGTCTCGGCCATACGACCCGTGTTGTGATGCCGCCAGCAATAAATTTGATTTACTAGATCGTTATACTATTGATTTAGGAGAACGAAGATTTCTAAGGAGATGAGTAAATAACGGCCCACGGATTGTCACCGGATGTTTCCAATGGATACATTTTTTGCTATCGTTCGGATCACTATCTGGTAGCATCATGTCAATGCTGCTCACCGGTGGAGACGGATATATTGGCTGGCCTACAGCAATTCGTATCGCATCCCGAACCGACGAGCAGGTCGTTCTCGTCGACAACTTCGCGCGACGGGACTGGGTCGAAACCGTCGGATCGACGAGCGCGACGCCCGTCTTCCCGATGGCGGAACGGCTCGAGGCGGCCAGCGAGATCCACGACGGCCGCTCCCTGTCGTTCGTCGAGGGGGACCTCACCGACGGGGAGTTCGTCGACCGGCTGATTCGAATCCACGAACCCGAGACGATCGTCCACACGGCGGCGCAACCGTCGGCACCGTACTCCCAGCTCGGCCGCGAGCGGGCGAACTTCACTCAGCACAACAACCTCCAGGCGACGCGGAACCTCCTGTGGTCGCTGGGGGAACACGGACTCGAGGAGACGCACTTCATCGAGACCACGACGACCGGCGTGTACGGCGCGCCCGAGTTTCCCATCCCCGAAGGTGGGGCGACGATGGAGCACCGCGGCGAGCGCGACGAGGTTCCGTTTCCGGCGATGGCCGGAAGCTGGTATCACCTGACGAAGTCCCACGACGCAGCGAACATGCGGCTGGCACACGACCAGTTCGACATCCCGGTGTCGGACGTGCGGACGGCGATCACCCACGGGACCGAGACCGCCGAGACGGCCGCCGACCCCAGACTCGGGACGCGGTTCGATTTCGACTACTACTTCGGCGTCGTCGTCCACCGGTTCTGCGCACAGGCCGTCGCCGGCTATCCGATAACCGTCTACGGGCGCGGCGAGCAGCGCAAGCCCTTCATCGCGCTCGAGGACGCCGTCGAGGGACTGACGCGACTCGCGCTCGCCGATCCGAGCGAGCGCCCCGCGGACCACACCGTCTACAATCAGGTCACGCGGGCGATCAGCATCGTCGAAATCGCCGAGACCGTCGCCGACGTAGCGAACGAGTTCGGGCTGGGCGTCGAGGTCGAGCACGTCGAGAACCCGCGATCGGAGGACGAGACCCACGCGATGGAGATCGAGAACGATCGCTACGAGGCGCTGATCGACGGCCAGTCGACGTCTTTCGAAACGAGCGTTCGCTCGATCATCGAGACGCTGCTCGAGCACGAGGACGTCATCGTCGCCCACGAGAACCGCTTCCTCCCCGACGTTTTGAGCGAGGGCTGATCCGTGCGGATCCTGGTCACTGGCGGCTGTGGCTACATCGGAAGCGCGCTCGTCCGTCGCCTCCGCGAGAACGAGAGGGTCTCCGAAGTCGTGGTCCTCGATTCGCTCGCAGGGGGGTCACCGCGGGCACTGCTGGGTGCGATCGGGGACGATCTCGAGTTCCGGCGGGGAGACGTCAGGGACTACGCCGACGTCGAGAGCGCGATGCGCGGCGTCGACCGCGTGATCCACCTCGCGTCGATCACCGGCGCCGAGAGCACGCACGACCGCCGCGAAGAGACGCGGGCCGTCATCGTCGGCGGTACCGAGAACGTCGCGACGGCGGCGGGTGAGCGCGGCGTCGAATCGGTCGTGTACGCCTCCTCGTGCAACAGTTACGGCCGCGTCGCGGACACGCACATCGACGAGACGGCGTCACCGGCACCCCGTAATCCGTACGCCGAGGCGAAAGTCGAGGCCGAACAGGTGGTCCGCGAGGCGGCGGCCACCAACGACTTCGCGGCGACGTCGCTCCGAATGAGCACGAACTACGGCTACGCGCCCGGAATCCGGTTCAACCTCGTCGTCAACCACTTCGTCTTCCGAGGGCTGACCGGCCGACCGCTGACGGTGTACGGCGACGGCAGGAACTGGCGGCCGTTCATCCACGTGCGGGACGCCGCGCGAGCGTACGAACACGCAGCGATCTCGCCCGATCGGTGGCCACGGGCCGTGTACAACGTCGGCCACACCGAACAGAACTACCGCATCGAGGACGTCGCTCGCGTCGTCAGGGAGGAACTCGATCGGGACCTCGAGATCGTCTATCTCGAGGACGAACGGCCGGGGCCGTCCTACCACGTCGAGTTCGACCGCCTCTCGGAGACGGGGTTCGAACCGTCGTGGACGCTGCGGGCGGGCGTTCGCGAACTCGCCGATCGATTCGCGCGACAGCGTGACGCCACCGGTGTGCTGGACGCGTCGCGACCGAACTCGTCGTTGCGGGAGGTGAACGTCGATGGTCGCCGGTGAGGACGGATCCGATGCCGCATCAGTCGGCGACGAATCGCGACAGGTACGCGTCGCAGTCACCGGTGCGGCGGGCTACATCGGGAGCCGCGTCGTCGCGCTCCTCCAGTCCGAACGACCGGCGTGGTCGATCACGGCGATCGACGACTTCTACCGCGGTTCGCTGCGTCGGATCGGCGACGTCACCGTCGAGCACGTCGACGTTCGGAACCGCAATCGTCTGTGGGAAGCGCTCGAGGAAGCCGACATCGTGATGCACCTCGCCGCGATCAGCGGCGTCGAGGACTGCAAAGCGAACCCGGAGCTGGCCTACGAGATCAACGTGACCGGGACGGGCCACGTCGCACGGTTCTGTCGGCAACGCGGCGCAGCCCTGATATTCCCCGCGAGCATGGCGGTTGTCGGCGACCCCCAGGAGTTCCCGATCACGGCCGATCAGCCGCGAGCGCCCCTGAACTGGTACGGGCGGACCAAGCTCGCGGGGGAGCGGCTCATCGACGCCCTCGCCGCCGACTCGTTCCCGGCGCACCTGTTCCTCAAGTCGAACCTGTACGGCGATCACACGATCGACGGGGAGGTCATCACGAAGGGAGCGGTGCTCAACTTCTTCGTCGAACGGGCGCTCGCGGCCGAACCGCTGCCCGTCTACGAACCGGGGACCCAATCGCGGAACTTCGTCCACGTCAAGGACGTGGCACGCGCGTATCTCCGCAGCGCCGACGTGCTCGTCGATCGGCTGGCGAAGGGAGAGACCGGCGCCGAGTTGTTCACGATCGCCAGCGACGAGGACCCCAGCGTGATGGCCCTCGCCGAGGCCGTCAGCGACTGCGTCGCCGACATCGCGGGGATCGACGTCTCGACCGAACTCGTCGAAAACCCCCGCGGCGACGAGACGCTCGTCGACGCCTTCCCGGTCGAGACGACGCGGACACACGACCGCCTCGGCTGGGACCCCACGCACACGGTCGAAGACACGATCCGGCGACTCGTCGAACGGAACGCATGAGTCCGCTTCCGCCCGACCCGCTCGACGTCGCGTTGGTCGCGCTCACGGTCGCCATCCTCTACTGGGGGTTCGACCGCTACCGGCGACGGTTCGAGCGACGCGACCTCGCCATCGCGATCGCGCTCGCGAGCGGCGTCGCGTCGCTCGTGTTCGTTCCGGAGGCGTTCGACCTCGTCGGGACCGCTCTCGAGATCGAACGGCGCTACGTCGTCGTGTCGCTGCTCGCGACGCTGGTCCTGCTCGGCGTCGTCCTGTACGCCTTGAGCGTCGCCAGAGCGGCCCGCGACGAGGTCACGGCGCTGACCCGATCGCTCTCGGTCGACCGGGCCCCGCGGACGGACGGCGGCGCGGAGACGGTGTTCGTCGTGATTCCCGCGTACAACGAGAGCGATACCATCGACACCGTCGTGTCGTCGCTCCCGGAGTCGGTCCGCGGCTACGACGTCCAGCCGCTGGTCGTCTCCGACGGGTCGACCGACGGGACCGCGGCGCGGGCCGCCTCGAGCGGCGCGATGGTCGTCGAGCACCCGATCAACCAGGGACAGGGAGGCGCCCTGAAGACCGGGTTCGAGATCGCGCTCGAACACGAGGCGGCGATCGTCGTCACGGCGGACGGCGACGGGCAACATCCGTCGTCGGAGTTGGACCGGCTCGTCGCACCGATCGTCGAGGACGAGGCCGACTACGTGATGGGATCGCGGTACCTCGGCGTCGATCGGTCCGGCAACGGCGTCGTTCGCCGGACCGGCATCCGGTTTTTCACCGGCCTGATCAACGTCCTGATGGACACCGACATCACCGACTGTACGAACGGCTACCGAGCGATTCGGGGGCCGATGCTCGAGCGGCTCACCCTCACCGAGGAGCGATTCAACGCGCCGGAGTTGATCATCGAGGCCCGGAAGAACGGGCTCCGGCTCGAGGAGATCCCGGTCGAAATCGAGGACCGAAAGGACGGCGATAGCAAGAAGCCGAAACTGGGGTTTGCGGTCGGTCTGACGCGCATCATCGTGGTCGCGTGGCTGCGATGACGCCGCCGTCCAACCGAGCGCATCGCCCGCGACGGCAAAGCGACTGCACGACTGACGAATTCAGCGACCATGAGAGCAAACGAAACGCGGAAACGAAACGTCGAACGGACGTTCGAGCGCTGTATCGAGCCCCACGTCAGGGACGAGACCGTCCTCGACATCGGGTGTGTCGCACACGATTCCGCCAAACGACACGACGAGACGTGGCTCCACGACCTCGTCGTCCGGGCGGCCGACGACGCGCTCGGCGTCGACGTCCTCGAGGACGAACTCGCCGCGCTCGCGGACGCGGGGTACGACGTCACCGCGGGCGACGCACAGGACCTCGCGCTGGATGAGACGTTCGACGTGATCGTCGTCGGCGAACTGATCGAGCACCTCGTCGACTTCGACGGGCTCCTGACGTCGGTCGACGAGCACCTGGCCGACGGCGGCAAACTCGTCGTCACGACGCCGAACGCGATGGCGGTCCACTGGACCGCGCTTCGCCTCCTGGACCAGGAGTTCGTCAATACGGGCCATACGTGCTGGTTCGACGCGACAACTCTGCGCCAACTCCTCGAGCGATACGGGTTCGAACCGGTCGAGATCACGTACGTCGGCGACTGTCGACCCACGCTCGCGGACCCGCTCCAAATCGGCGGCTGGCTGTGCGAGCGCATCCTGCCGGACCGGGTCGGCAAGAGTACGCTCGCCATCGTCGCCACCCGCAGCGGCGAGTAGCCGACGACCTCGACGACGCACTCGACGGCAAGCGACCGCTTGCCGCCCGCACGGCTGCACGCGGTGTCTCGTTCCGTTCGATACGGCGCGACCCAAAAGCGACGACTACCGACGGCGGCCGGCAGCCGCCGCGAGTCGCCCGAGCCAGGTACGGAGCCCGGAACCGGCGGTCCCGCGTTCTCGAGCGACCCCGGAGAGGAGGTCGCCGATTCTATTACCCAGTTCGTCCCAGCGGTGTTCCCGGTCGACGAACGCGATACCGCGCCGGCCCATCGCCCGCCGGCGCTCCGGATCGGCGGCGAGGTCCCGAAGCGCCGTCGAGACGGCGTCCGGCTCGTTCTCGACGGCGAGTCCGGCTCCGGCGTCCGCGGTGACGGCCTCGATCTCCGTGACGGCGCTGGCGACGTAGGGTGTGCCAAGCGCCATCGTCTCGAGGAACTTCGTCGGCCGCGCGTACTCGAGGGTACGGTCCGTCTCGAGGGGCACCAGGCTGATCGCCGACGACGACACCAGCCTCGGCACGTCCTCGCGGGGAACCGGCCCGTTGATCCGAACGCGGTCGTCGATGCCGAGGTCGGCGGCCAGCGCCTCGAGTTCGGCCCGACGCTCGCCGAAGCCGTAGATGACGAGGTCGTAGTCGATATCGGCGCGTCGGAAGCCCCGCAGGAACGGCTCGAAGGCCTGTCCCTCACCCAGCTTGCCGGTGTAGATGATTCGTGGCCGGTCCTCGCTCGCGACCGCGGGATCGAAGAGGTCGTCGTCGACGCCGAACGGGATCGTCTCGATCTTGCCGTCGTCGAGATCGTACGTCCCCCTGTAGTGGGCAGCCATCGTCGGGGTGAGCGCGACCAGCCGGTCACAGCGCTCGAGGGCGACCCGTTCCATCCACCGCAGCAGTCGGTAGGCGAGCGATCCCTCGGTAGTGAATCCGAAATCGACCGCGTTGTCGAGCCAGCGGTCGTAGACATCGACGACGAGGGCGCGTCCGGTCGCCAGCGCCGCGAGGCCGGGCAGGAGCGTCGTATGCGGGCCGATCTGGACGACGACGCAGTCGTACTTTCGGCCGTGAACGAGCACGTACAGCGTCGCGAGAACCGCGAAGATCCCGTGGTTCAGGATGCGCTCGATGTCGGTCCGATCCGCGACGGGCTGGTAGGTGAACAGACGCGTGACGGGGACGCCGTCGACCCGCTCGCGCGACCACGGGCTGTATCGCCGCTCGAACTCCCCGACGGGAACGGACGGCTGCGGACAGACCACGCGCGCGTCGAGGCGGTCGGGTGCGTTCCGGAGGAGTTTCTCCCACCGGTGTGCCCCGGCCATCGACTCCGGCGGAAACAGTTGCGAGACGACCAGGACGGACGGGTCGTCGCCCCGTTCGGTCCGATCGTGCGACGACGGCGACGGTGCTGTCGTGGCGTCCCCGGTCATGGGTCGATCGGGTTCCCGACGCCGAACTGGAGCAGTTCGATGCCCGCATCGTCGAGCCACGCTCGGTGCTCCGCGAGGGCCGCCACCGTTTCCTCGTGGGGGACGAACTGGACGACGACGTCCGGCGACTCGCGCTCGAGGACCGCCCGCAACTCGTCGTAGGCCAACGCGTCGACGTGGCGGTCGTAGTGTCGGACGCGGTAGCCGTCCGCCCGCAGGTCGGCGACGATCCGCTCCGCGGGGCTGTTTCGGCGGTCGTCGACGTTCGGTTTGTACGCGGCCCCGAGCGCGACGACCGTCGGGTCCGCCAGCGGGGCCAACGTCCGGCGAACCTTCCGCGCGGCGACGGCGGGCATCTTGTCGTTGATCCGGCGGGCGGTCGTGATCAGGTTCGTGTGCTCCGGATCGACCTCGTTCAAGAACCACGGGTCGATCGGCAGGCAGTGACCCCCGACCCCGATCCCCGGCTGCAGGATATCGACGCGCGGGTGGTAGTTCGCGAGGCCGATCACCTCGCTCATGTCGACGTCGAGTTCCTCGCCGATCAGCGCGAACTCGTTTGCCAGCGCGACGTTGACGTCCCGGTACGTGTTCTCGACGAGCTTGCAGAGCTCGGCCGACAGGAGGTCGGTGTAGTAGACGCGCCCCTCGAGGAAGGGCTCGTAGAGCGCGGCGGCCCGGCGACGGCTCCGCTCGTCGATCCCGCCGATGATACGGTCGTTGGTGACGAGTTCCTCGAACACGTCGCCGGGGAGGATTCGCTCCGGCGAGTGAGCGAGTTGGATCTCCGCGCCCGGCTCGAGCCCGGCCGCCTCGAGCGCGGGGACGACCGTTTCCGCGCAGGTCAGCGGCGGCACCGTCGACTCCACGTTCACGAGGTCGCCCGGCTCGAGGTACGGCCGAATGGATTCGAGGGCGGCCTCGAGCGCGGAGAGATCCGGGCTCTTGGTCGGCTCGGTCAGCGGCGTCGGGACTGAGACGACGAACGCGTCGCCGTCGGTCGGCTCGGTCCGTGCCTCGAGGTTTCGCTCGACGGCGTCGGACTCCAGCAGCGCCTGCAGTTCGGCCTCGTCGAGGTGCAGGGTCCCCTCGTTGATCGCCCGGACCAGGTTGCTGTCGATGTCGACGCCGACGACCCGCTTACCGCGGTCGGCGAGCAACAGCGCAAGCGGCAGGCCGACGAAGCCGGTCCCGACGACGACCACCTCCTCGATCGGCTCGAGAGCCGGGGCCTCGGGCTCGCCGGGACCGGGACCGTCGCGAGTCCCGGCCGGCTCGACCCCGTCGTCGGACCGCGCCGAATCCACCGCGCCGTCGCGTCGCGGGTCACTCGAGGTCATAGTAGTCGCGCATCCAGTCGATCGTTCGCGGGATTCCCTCCTCGAGGGAGACGCGCTGTTCGTGGTCGAGGTCGCGTGTGGCCTTCTCGACGCTGGCCTTCTTGTTGAGGGTGTTGTGGTCCTCGGTCCCTCGGTACTCGACCTGTGCGTCGTCTTTGCCCAGGTAGCCGAGCACCATGTCCGAGAGGTCCTTGATGTCGTAATACTCCTCGCCGGCGATGTTGTACACCTCGCCGGGGTGGAACGAGTCGACGACGTTCGCGAGCGTGCGCACGGTGTCGTCGATGTAGGTAAACGAGCGGTGATGGTCCTCGTAGACGTGGTAGGGCAGGTCGTGTAACGCCCGATAGCAGAACTTGCAGACGACGCTCCGGTACTCGCTGTAGCGCTCGCCCGGCCCGTACGTGTTGAAAAAGCGGACCCGCACGGACTCGGTTCCGTGTCGGTCGGCCGCGTTCATGATCTGCTGTTCGTTGACCCACTTCGAGATCGCGTAATCGTTCAACTGACGCGGCCCCTCCTCGAGGGGCACGGACTCCTCCATCGCGTCGTCGTAATCGCCGTACACCTCGCTGCTCGAAGCGAAGATCAGTCGGAAATCGTGCTCGGCCTGCAGTCGGCACACGTTCTTCGTGCCGACGGCGTTGGACTGCCACATCGTCTCGTAGAAGTCCTCGCCGTTCCGGCGGCCGAACTCCGCGCCGAGGTGATAGACGTAGTCGAACTCGCGGTCCGCGAAGACCCGCTCGAGTTGTCGGTACTCGCTGACGTCACAGCGGTAGTACCGGTCGCGTTCGTTCCACGGGCGGTCGGCGACCCAGACGTCGTGGCCGCGTCGTTCGAGTTCCTCGGTCAGGGGCGCACCGATCGCTCCTAGTCCACCGGTGACGAGCACTGATGCCATACACCCACGCTCCACGAACGGTGGTAATTATCTTATGACAGTTGTCGACCGAAACGTATCGATACCCTACAGTAAGGCGTCCAAAATCCGGTCGGCAGCGTCGCCGTCCCCGAACGGGTTCGACCACGTCCCGGGGCGATCGACCATCGCCTCGGCACCCGCGACGATGGCCGATGGGTCGGTCCCGACGAGCCGGTTCGCACCGATATCGACCGTCTCCGGCCGCTCCGTGCTGTCCCGAACCGTGACACACGGCGTCCCGAGGATGCACGCTTCCTCCTGGACCCCGCCCGAATCGGTGACCGCGAGACGCGCGTGGTGCTCGAGGGTCAGGAAGTCGAGGAAGTCGAGCGGGTCGACGAGCCGAATCGGCTCCGGAACGGACAGGTCGAACGCCGCGAGCGCCTCCCGCGCCCGCGGATGGATCGGATAGACGACCTCGCGATCGGTCCGGGTCGCGAACGCGCCGACACCTTCGAGAATCCCCGCGAAGCGCTCGGGATCGTCGACGTTCTCCGCCCGATGGGCGGTCAACAGGCAGAACGCGCCGGCCTCGAGGTCGTATTCCGCGAGTACGTCGCTTTTCTCCGTCGCCAGGTCGCGGTGCTGAGAGACCGCGTCGACGATGGTGTTTCCGGTGACGCGAACGCGGTCGCCGTCGATCCCTTCCGCCGCGAGGAGTCGGGCGGACTCCTCGGTCGGTGCGAAGCAGTGATCGGCCGCGTGGTCGACCAGCACGCGGTTGATCTCCTCGGGCATCTCCCGGTCGAAGCTTCGCAATCCGGCCTCGACGTGCGCCAGCGAGGGCTCGCGTTTGCTCGCCGCGATCGCGCCGGCGAGCGCGGAGTTCGTGTCGCCCTGAACCACGACGTGGGCCGGTCGCTCCGCCTCGAGAACGGACTCGATCCCGCGGATCATCGCGGCCGTCTGTTCGCCGTGATCGTCCGACCCGACCGCGAGGTCGTACGTCGGCGTCGGTAACTCGAGTTGCTCGAAGAAGACGGCGTCGAGCGACTCGGAGTAGTGCTGACCGGTGTGGACGAGGACGTGTGGGATCGCCCGCTCGAGACACGCGCGAACGAGCGGCGAGAGCTTGATAATCTCCGGTCGAGTGCCGAGCACGAACGCTATTCGGGGGGGCGCCATGTGTGCATTCCCCAACACATCGATGGTGAAAAATGCGCAGTACGTAACGACCGGCTTCGCGAGGCAAGCCGACCGATCGCCGCTCCTATCGAACGCTTACCGACTCGATCGGCCGCGACGTCTCCGACCGGGACAGCGCCGCCTCGTACAGTTCGCGATGGCGTTCGACGCATCGGTCGGTCGAGAAGCGAGCGGTCACGCGGCGCCGCGCCGCCGCGCCTCGCCGACGCCGTTCCGCGGGGGCCGCAAGCGCCTGCCGGATCGCCGTCGCGAGCGCGTCCGGGTCGGCCGGGGGCACGAGCCAGCCGTGCGTGCCGTCCGTGAGCTGTTCGGGCACACCGCCGACCCGCGTCGCGACGATCGCCGACTCCATCGCCATGGCTTCTAAGACGGCTATCGGGCAGGCTTCCGTCACTGACGGGAGGACGAACACGTCGAACGCGGACAGAAGTCGCGGTACGTCCGACCGATGGCCGAGGAACCGAACGGTTCCCGCGAGGTCGAGGCGCGCCCGGAGGCGACGGAGGCGATCCGCGTACGCCTGCCGGGAGTCGAGCAGTTTGCCGGCAATCGGAACGGCGACCGGACCGATCCGATCGCGGACGCGGGCGATCGCCCGCAGCAGATACTCGTGACCCTTGACCGGGTTGACGTTGCCGACGGTGCCGACGATCGGGACGTCGTCGGCGACGCCCAACTCCTCGCGGAGCCCCCCCTCGTCGGCCACCGACGAGGGATCGAACGCGTCGACGTCGACCGGCGGGTACACCGTCCGCGTCGGGACCGCGTCGTCGAAGAAGTGGTCGCCGACCGCGTCCGCGGCGAGGGCGATCTCGTCCGCGGTGGCTCGAGCGAGTCGGGCGGCGACGCGGTCGAGCGGCCACGGTGTGCCGGTGTCGTTGAAGAACCACGCCAGCGGCGTGTCCGCCCGGCGGGCGGCGATCGCGGCCGGAACGGCGAGGGTCATGCTCGCGTGAACCACGTCGATCTCCCGGCGCTCGATCGTCGACGCGAGCCGGGCGACGGACGGGAGAAAGCGAGCGGCAAAGCGCGCGTTCGCGCGGACGTTCGGCGGCGGCCGCATCTGTGACGGCCCCGGTCGGACGACCTCGAATCCCTCGTCCGTCGCCATGCGTTCGAACGCGTCGTCGCCGTCGGGCAGGTGAAACACCGTCTCGATGCCGCGGTCGCGAAGCCCCGTCGCGACGGCGAGCGCGCGCAACTGGGGACCGCCCACTCGGGGATCGGCGAGGCTGTTGAGGACCCGCATTCGTGGCCTACACGTTCGATGCGGTTCGGTATAAAACGTACCGGCGGGCGGCGGGAACAGTCGTCGGTTGCCCGCCGTCGACGCCGCGCGGACGGCTCGTAGGTCGACGCTACGACGCGATCGGCGGGGCCCCGCTACGTGTCCCCAAATTCACGAAGTCGTCGCTCCGCGTCCGCCGAGAGAGCGACCCGCTCGCCGGAGACCGAATCGGCCGTCAGTCGCTCCCTCGAGCGCCGCGACGAGCGGACGGCTATAGTAGCAACTGAAACGATTTACACACTGATCACAACGCTGTCGTGCGATCAGGTGTGCAATGACTTTCAGTTGCTACTATAGGCTGGCATCTCCGCAACCGATCACCCGCTCCGTAAGGAACGTTTCGGTGGATGGCCCGTTTTCGCGGTCGGGAGGAGTAGTACGGTGTCGTTACTGACGGAAATATCCAGGCGCGATTGTGTTCGGGTCGTGTGTGAACGAAGCGGTGTCTCCGCCAGAACGGCCGCGCGCGATCAGACACCGATGACCCGTCGGCCGCGGTCTCGGGACACGGGTCGGGGGCATCGATCACGAGTATCGCGTCAAGAATTAAGGCGCGGTCGGTGGAAGCCCGGTCCAGATGCCTCCGCGTTCGATAGCGCTCGTCGTGTTCGCAGACGTATTGGATCGCGAACACGCGGCTTACCAGGACGTACAGAACTTCGTCGACGTCTACGAGGCCGACGTCGACCGGATCGCTGTCGTCGGCCCGGAGCAAATCGACATCGACCGATCGATCGTCGATCCGGTACCGGTACAGCGTCCCCGACTGAGCGTCTTCCCGTCGACGGTCGCCGAGTACGTCGGGTATCAGGTACGGATCGCGGCGGCGCTCTGGCGGGTGCGCGATCGACTCGACGCCGCGTTCTTCCACATCGGCGGGACCATGCTCCTCCTCCCCCTGCTCGCGTGTACGCTCGCCGGAGTTCGAACGCTGTTGTTCGTGACCGGCACGGTTACCGACGGCGTCTACGCCCGCCGCGGGGCAGGCCCGCTCGTCCGGGGACTCGCCGGCATCGTGAGCCTCGTCGAACGCGTCACGTGTACGCTCGCCGACGATCTCATCCTCCTCTCGAGCGGGATGGACCATCCGGCCCTCGAGTGGCCGATATCACCGACGATACGGGCCGCCAACGTCAACTACGTCGACTGCGAGGAGTTCGCGAAACGAACGCCGATCGAAGAGCGGGCGGTCGACATCGTCTTCGTCGGACGGTTCGCGGCCGTCAAAGGAATCCACGACATCCTCGGCGCACTCCCCCGCCTCGTCGCGTCGAATCCGGACATTCGGATCGAACTGATCGGCGACGGCGACCTCTCGGACGAGGTCGCGGCGTTCGTCGACCGCAACGACCTCTCGGAGAACGTGACCTGTCCCGGCTGGGTCGACCACGACGACCTCCCGGCGCGCCTCGACGACGCACGAACGCTGCTCTTGCCCTCGAGATCGGAGGGCGTTCCGAAAGCCGTTCTCGAGGCGATGGCCTGCGGAACGATCCCCGTCGCCGCTCCGGTCGGCGGCATCCCCGACGTCGTCTCGGACGAATCGAACGGGTTCCTGCTCCGAGAGACCGATCCGGAATCGATCGAGCGGACGGTGACGGCCGTCCTCGAGCGTGAGGATCTGGACGCGGTGAGCGATATCGCCCGCGACGACATCGAGCGCAACTACGCCTACGAGACGATCAGGGACCGATATCGCCGGCTCCTCGTCGAGCCCGAGGCGGACCGAGCGACGGCCGGAGCCGGTCGAGACACAGTATGACGACCGACGGACGGACGTGGAAGCGACGATGAGTCGAACCATCGTCCGACGGTTTAGCGCCGTCTTCGGTTCCAGGGTCGGCGTGTTAGCGCTGACGCTCGTCACGACCCCGATCCTGGTGCGCCTGCTCGGGAGCGGTGGCTACGGCGATTACTCGTTCCTGCTCTCGACGCTGCAGTGGGTGCTGGTGTTCGTCTACGCGGGAGCGTTCAAGGGAACGCGGAAGTTCATCGCCGAAGATCGATCCGACGACTGGACGGATCACGTGTTCGCGTTCTACGTCCGGCTCGTGTTCGTCCTCGCGGCCATCGTGGTGACCGCCGTCGTCCTCCTCTCCCGATCGTCGCACGTGACCTCGTTCCTCGGTCCGGAGTTCGCCCGCTACTTCACCGTTCTCGCACTCATCGTCCCCGTTCGAGCCTTCCTCCGGGTCGGACGAAGCGCCCTCATGGGGCTCGGCCTCGAGTCGTACTCGGAACCGCTCCAGATCGTCGACCGCGTCCTCTTCGCGGCGATGATCGTCACCGTGAGCGTCGTCGGCGGGGGCGTCACGGCCGCCCTGACGAGTCGGGTCATTTCGACCGGGATCGCGGCCCTCCTCGCGCTCGCGCTCGTCTCGCGTCGCGTCGATCTCTCGACGGTGGCGAGCCCATCGACGGGGCCGGTACCGGCGACGCGTCTCGCGATCTACAGCGGATCGACGATGGTGCTGTCGTTCCTGTTGCTTTCGCTGTATCACGTCGACATCATCCTCCTCAGACTGTTCGTCGGGAGTTCGGCGACCGGCTACTACCGCGCAGCCCTCGTCATCGCCGAGTTCCTCTGGTTCGTTCCCACCGCCATTCAGATTACCCTCCTGCACTCGACGTCGCAACTCTGGGTCGACGACCGGTACGATCGGCTCACGGAGATCAGTACGCGAGCGGTCCGGTACACCGTCCTCTGTACGGCGTTGCTGGCCCTCGGCGTCGCCGGGCTCGCCGAGCCGGTGCTCACGCTCTACTTCGGACCGGCGTTCGAAACGGCCGTCGTCCCGCTGTTGTTGCTGCTCCCCGGCGCAGTCGGGTTTGCCGTCGCCCGCCCCGTCTTCGCGATTAGTCAGGGACAGGAGAACTTGCGTCTTCTGATCGGCGTCACGGCCCTCGCGGCGCTGCTCAACGCCGCGTTGAACGTGGTCCTCATCCCAGCCCTCGGGCCGATCGGGGCCGCGATCGCGACGAGCCTCGGCTACGGGTCGATGTTCGGACTCCACGTCTGGAACGCTCGCCGACTCGGGTTCGACCCCCTCGCGGATGTCCGCGCGGTCCGGGTCGCGGGCACCGTGTTGGCCGCCGCGCTACCGATCCTCGGACTTCCCCGCCTCCTCGAGTCGGACCCGCTCTCGCTGGTCGTCGTACCGCCGGTCGGTGCCGTGGCGTTTACCGCACTCGCGTTCGTGACGGGTGCGGTACGCCCGGAAGAGATTCGACGCGTCGCGTCTGCCAGCCCCGTTCCGACGACCCGACTGGCAACGCTCTGTCCCGATCGGGTTCTCGACGCGATCGGGTCGACGGATCACGACGGCTAGGCCGACCGCGAGACGGATCGGTCCACGGGCGTCGACGCGACCACGGCCGCGCAATCAGAGATAGCCGAGGTCTTCGAGATGTTCGCGCGGCGCATCGACCGTCGCGTTCGTCCGCTCCGGCCGTCCCGCGTCGATCCGGTCTTCGAGCCAGTCACGAACCGACAGCACGTCCGTCGGCAACGGGCCGGGCTCCGTCGTGGAGACGAGCGCGTGTTCGGAGTGGACGCCGGGATCGGGGTCGTCCGTCGCCGTCGTCTGCATGCCGTGGTCGGAGAGGACGACGAGCCGATCCACGCGGGACCGAAGCCACCCGAGCAGCGAGTCGACCCGTTCGTAGATCCGGCGAAGCGCCGTCGGCCGCCGCGCGTACATGTGGCCGGTGTGATCGAGGACGTGAGCGTGGACGCCGACGATCGGAACGGACGACAGCGACTGGCCGGCGAGCCACCCGAAACAGGAGCCGGTGGTACCGAAGTGGCGACGGACGAACTCGTCGGCCGACAGGTCGCCGTCGGTCGCTCGCTCGAACCACTCGCCCTCGCGCTCCCAGACGTAACAGGGCGTCACCCCGGGCCAATTGCGGACGGTTCCGTCTTCGAAGACGGTCGACTCGTCGGTACACGGGTAGCCGCCGTCCGAAAACTGCGCTTTGAGATCGGCGAGACGCTCGTGGAGCGGATCGGGAAGCAACTGTACCGCGCTCACGACGGCGCTCAGACCGGTCGCGTTGTCCCAGCCGACGCCGTCGAGTTCGACGCCGTGGTCCGTCGGCGACAGTCCAGTCGCGATCGTCGGCCACACCTCGAGTGTCGCCGGCACGTCCAACGAGTGCGTGATCGACTCGAGTTCCCCGTGGTTCTCGAGGAGCATGTTCTCACACCCCCACCGGTTTGCGAGGCGATAGTCAGCGGCGTCGAGACCGAGGACACAAAGCGTGTCTGACATATTCCGATCGTCACTGCAGAAGCGCTTAAACCTAGTTGTCGAACGGTGTGCCAAACGTATCAACGACCACGGTAAATTAGATCATACCACATTCGTTCACAATAATTATATATCATCGCGGATCAGCGGTCCCGTCCGAGAAGTAACGGCGAAGTCGGACGGCGGGATAACATACACGAGATCATACCGGTTGGGGTAACCTTTTGATCGTCACGGTGGTCGACGGTGATAGCGACGACTCATGAATCGTCGGTGGCAAATCGTCTCGGCGGTCACTGCGCTGGCCGCGATCGGTTTCGTCGGGAGCGTCCTGACGACGCCGCCGGCCACGGGATACGAATCGTCGATCCACGACGCCTATCCGCCGCAGACGTGGGTCGGGTTCGGACTGGCACTCGTCGGCGGCCTCACGCTGGTGTTTCGCTCGGCGATCACCGATCGCCCCGGATGGCGCTACGGTGTCGTCACGCTCGCGAGCGTATACGCCGTCTTCTTCGCGCTGCCGCTATTTCGCGGCTACTACGTCTACGGCACGCCGATGTCCGACGCCTTCTATCACTTCGGAATCGTTCGAGACGTGCTCGAAACGGGTACGGTTCCCGAAACGGTCTATCCGGCTACACACTTGCTCTACGCGACGCTGACGACCGTCACGGGCGTCCCGATGCGGATATTACAACCGGTCGTCGCGTTCTGCTTTTTCCTGTTGTTCGTCGGCTCGTGTTTCCTCCTCGGGCGGTGCCTTTTCGGCCCACGTGGCGGCCTCGCGACGCTCGGGGCCGCGATGCCGCTCGTCTTCGTCTCCCATCACCTGACGACGCTACCCTGGCTGTTCGCCCTCCCGTTTCTCCCGCTCTCGCTGTCCCTCGCTCACCGGTGGGCCGACCGCCGCCGATCGAGCCGCGCGGGCCCCTTCGTCGCGGCGCTCGTCTGTGGTATCGCGCTCGTGTTCTACCACCCGGTGACGGCGCTCGTGACGGTTCTCGCGCTCGTCGTATACGCGGGCGTCGTCGCCGCGCCGTCGCTCCGCCGGCGACTCCCGCTTCTCCGGAGCGAAACCGAAGCGGAATCCGGCCGGGCGTACGCGACGCCCTATCGGTATCCGGCCGTTCTCGCGATCGCGGGCATCCTGTGGTATCTCTCGATCAGCCAGGTGACCCACTTCCTCGATCGGGTGGTCACCAACGATATCGACGGTGGTGCCGCCAGCTACGCGAGCACCGCCCAACAGACTAGTTACTCGACGTGGGAACTCGTCTGGGAGTTCCTCGTCTTGGAGTGGGGGACGGTACTCGTCTACGCCGGCCTCGGGGCGGGCATCGCGGCCGTGATCCTCGGTCGGGCCCTCAGGGGACGCGACAGCCGTCTCGAAAGACTCTGTGTCGCCCAGTACGCCGCTGGGATCGGCGTCGCGGTGTTCTTCGTCGGTTCGCGAGTGCTCTCTCGCAACGTCGTCCGGATCAACAGCTACACCGTGATCGGGGCGATCCTGTTGCTCGGACTAGCGATCACCGGCCTGGTCTCGTATCGCGACGCCGCCGCCGACCGGTGGAAGCAACGGGGGGCAACGGTCGCCCTGTGTGGCCTCTGCGTGAGCGTTCTCGTCGTCGCGTTGCTGGCGGGTGCGGTCGCATACGAGGACGACCGCCACGTGACTCACGCGACGATGGCCGGTGCGGAGTGGCACCACGAAAACCACGACTCCGGGATCGACACGCGGGCGTTCCGGATGTCCGAACAGCTTCAGCGGTACTTCGAAGGCACGACCGGCGCGGATCCCGACGACCGTCAGTTCCACCGGTCGCTCGAGGGCTATCAGCTGCCCACGAGGCTGGGCTACGACGATCACGGGTCGGTCGGCGACGTTTACGAGAACGAGACGTACCTCGTCACGAAGACGGCGGACATCGAATGGGCGCGGAACCGACCGCCGGATCGCCGAGCGGAGATCGACCACTACACCGACGACGACCGCGACCGTCTGCGGGCCGATCCGGCGGCCCACCGCATCTACAGCAACGGCGATGTCAGCGTGTGGGTCGTCGAGCCCGACGGATAGAGGCGTCGGTCCCGCCGGAAGCGCGATTCCGATCGGTCACGCTCATTCGGTCGGCACGTCGACCCACCGGTGCGTCGAGTAGTCGGCGTTCTCGAGGGTTGGCGTCGCGGGAACGTCCGCATCCGCGTAGACGAGCCAGGCGACGCGGACGGTATCGCCGGTCAGCGTCGGCTCGATATCGTGTGAGTGCGTCCACGTCTCGCCGTGTGCGAGCCGCGGCTCGAACCGTCGCAATTCGTTCTGCTCGAGGACGGTCGCGGTACCGGGGTCGCCGTCGGACGCGATTCGCTGTGCCACGGCGACGACGGTGTAGCTAACCGTCCGACGTTCGTTGTTCTCGAGCGTGACGAAGACGCCCTCGGTCCCGTCACCCGCGGCCGACGAGGGGACGTCGGCGGTGGGTTCGCCGTCGGCGTCAGTCAGTACGGCCACCTCGGTGAACGTCTCGCCGTGCTGAGGTGCGGTAACGGCGTAGCCGACGCCGCCGACGGCGAGAACGAGTGTCGTCGCCGCCAGGATCGCCAGCCCCGTCTCTGCCCGCGAGTCCGGGTCGAACAGCGCGGTTCGAGTCGCGGCGGCCCACCGTCGGTGCGGCGTTCGGAATCGCGCTTCCGGCGAGATCGATCGTCGTCTCGCCGTCGCGACGGCCACCATCGCGACCGTCACCGCGCTCAGGACGACGACGATCGATCGCAGTCGGATCGCTACTGGAGCGAAGTGTATCGCAAGGCCGAGCAACGGCACGATCGCGACGCTCGAGGCGACCGAGAGAACGGCGCGCTCGGCGTCGGGGATCGGGCCGTCCAGCGGGCGGAGTCGGACCGGGTCGGCCTCGAACTCGTCGTCACCCGTCGCGTCACCGCCGCGGCCGGGCCGGGTCGCGCGTTCGGGAAACAGCGCCGCGACGAACGAATAGCCGGGGCCGAACAGCACGAACGCGAATCCGAGAGGGACTCGCAGCCACGTGTCCCGCACGACCGGCGCGAACACGGCCAGATTCGTCGCGACGACCACGGCGATGATCGCGGCGAGGTCTGCCGGCACTTCGCGAACCGGTCTCGGGAGGAGCCGCCACAGCGAACCGGATACGGCCATCGGTATCGAGTACCGGCGGTCGAGACTGAAAGTTAGCCGGGTCGATCGCGATCGCTGCGACCGTAAAGAGGGGACTACCCGCCGTGGTCGCCCGGTTCCGACCGGGTCCCGCCGTCACCGTCGGTACGTCGATCGCACAACCGCCCCACGGCCTCGAGCACGCGTTCGGCCTCGGCCGACGAGACGTCCGTGACGTCGAACGTCGCCCGTTCGTAGCGTTCGGTCACGGTCCGAAGGAGGGCGCGCTCGGCCGTGTCGTCGTCGCTATCGGGCCCGTCCGCCCGGCGATCGGTCCAGCGGCGGTAAAACTCCCAGTGGGTCAGGGTGGTACTCGAGTCGCCGGCGTCGATGCGATCCGAGAGGGCGTGGCGAACGGCCGCGTACGCCAGTTCGACCGCCCTGTTGGGGCGGCCACGCGAGAGCGCGTCGCGTCCGTGTTCGAGAACCGCTCCGGCGATTTCGGTGCTCGATCGCTCGGCTGCCGGGTTCGTCGCCGTGTCGGTTGCGGCGTCCCCAGCCGACGCCGACTGACTCGAGGGGGACGACCGGCCGCGTCGCCGCCACACGAACACGGCGGCACCAAGGAAGGCTATCAGCCCGCCTCCCAGTCCGAACCAAACCCACGCGGGAATCCCCCACCACGAACGGGCGTCGGTCGAGAACGACACGGTCGACGCCGCAGTGTCCGACGCGAGGTTCGAGCCGGACCCGTCGTACGTCGCGACGATCGCTCCGTCGCTGCGGACGGCCCCGGCGGGGACCGCGACCGTAGCGGCGAACGAACCGTCGTCGGCCGTCGTCACCGTCTCGAGGGTAGTGCCGCCCGCGTCCAGTCGAACCGGCCGTCCGGCGACCGGCGATCCGTCGGTCGTCTCGAGCGTGCCGTCGACCGCGACCGTTCGCTCGGCATCGCCGACGCGGGTCGCGGAGACGGTGACGTCGACCTCGGTTTCGCGGACCGTCACGTCGGTCGTCGCCGTCGTCCCGGCGAGCGCCCGGTCCTCGTAAGCGAGTCGGACGCCCAGTTCGCGCCCGCCGTCGGGGACCGTCGCGGGCACCTCGACGGCCGCCTCGAACGATCCATTGGTGGTCTCGGTCCGCCCGATTCGCTCGTCGCCGAGCGTCACCGCCAGCGGAACGCCGTCGACGGGAGTCTCGTCGACGTGGAGGTCGCCGCCGACGGTCGCGGTCTCGCCGTAGGCGACCGCGGTCGGCGTCTGGAGTCCCGAGACGGTGGGGTCGACCTGCTCGACCGAGACGTCGACGGCCGTCTCGCTGCCCAGATAGAGCGACTCGTTGGCCGGGACGTACTCGATCGCGAGCCGCTCCGTCGATACCGGTTCGGCCGTCGGGCGGTACTCGAACGCGAACGAGCCGTCGGCGGCCGTCTCGGTCCGGACGGAGCCGTTTCCGACCGCGAGCCGGATCGGTTCGGACCCGACCGGCCGCCCGGTCGCCGTTCGCAGTCGCCCGGTAGCGGTCAGCGGTTCACTGAACGAGATCATCTCGCGGTCGGCGTCGACGGTGAGGACGGTGGCCACGAACTCCGTCTCGCGGACCGTCGCCTGTTCGGCCCGGATCTCCTCCGTTACCGTCTCGATCGCCGCGTCGGCGGTCGAGAGGTTCGCGTCGGTTGCCGACTCGAGGTCATCGTAGGTCGCGCGTAACTCGCGGCTCGACTCGTTGATCGACGTCGCGAGCGTCTCGAGATCGCGGGCGAGGGACCGCGCCCGCCCCTCGTCGCCGGCCGCCCGCGCCCGCTCGTACTCGGCTTTGGTCTCGTTGTACCGCCGAACCGCCTCGACGATCCGTCCCTGGTTCTCGCCCGCGAGTTCGAAGAGCGCCGCGTCGTTTTCGCCGGCCGTTTCCGCGGCGATCTCCGCGTACCGGTCGAAGGAGTCGGCGTACGACTCGTCGACGGATCGCGCCGCGCGTTCGTATTCGCCCTCTTCGAGGCTGAGCGCGCCCGCCTCGAGGTCATCGACCATTCGAGTCATCAGCCGCCGTTCCAGCGCCTCGAGGTTGCCGTCCTCGTCGTACTCGCGAGGGTCCCTGTGGCGAGGGGTGACGTTGTCGTCGGTCTCGTCGTCCGTCTGGAAAAGAAGACGAGAGTGGGACGTCTCGACCATTGGCTCGGTAGCGACCGCCGCGGGCGACGCGGTCGCGGGGGCCGTGACGACCCCGACGCCACTGCTCGCGAGCACGACGACGGCGGTGACGAAGACGACGCTGCTCGCACGCGAATCGCTCACGCCCTCGCGTTCGCGACGAGGATACATAGCTATGCGTTCCGTTCGTATACGCGTACGCCCGGTGGAGGCCACAATACCGCCCTACAGAGCCATTCACGCGGACTGAAACGGAACAGCATCCGTGGTGCGGGCCAGTTGTAATCAGGGTCGGCTGCGCCACGAATCGGTACCGATCGAAGCTTTTCATTTCCAATACCCATATCCGATAGTGTGGCCCTGAACGCGCGGAAATCATAATATATCGAAGTAGTATAGAATGCCGATCGAAGTGTATCTCTCGACCTCGGATAGACGAAAGAGAGACGGAGAAATGGGCGTTGAATCGCTATGATCGGCTGATCGATCGTACTCACACTCATATAGTGTTCGATAGATACCCCTAAATATACCATCGTACGTACTATTTTAGCGCGTCGATCGACGAATCGTCGACCCGGTACGTCGACGCGACTGGGATCGCCGGGACCGGCTCGGTGAACGGGCCGTCACACTGAAACCGGGTCTGCAGTCCGATTTCCAACACCGTTCGTGGCCGGTCGAACACCCGTATTCGACGGCGAGGGAGTACCGGAAACGGGGGGTTTTTGCGCCGGCCGTCCCAACGGGTGCACATGGCGAAGGCATCACAGACGTTCGGCGAATGGCCGTTGAAACGGCTGATGACGGAGGTCGTCGGGTCGGGTCCCAAATCCGCCGACGATATGAACCGCGAGCAGGCACGCGAGGCCTTCCAGCGGATTCTCGCCGGTGAGCCCGACGGGACAACCCTCGGCGCGTTCTGGCTGGCCAACCGCTGGAAGCGGAACAACCCCGAGGAACTGGCGGCCTACACCGACGTCATGCGCGAGGAGTCGGTCGTCACCGCCGAGCCCGACGCCGATCCGGTCGACTGCGGCGCGAACTACGACGGCAAGGATACGTCCGCGATTCTCGGCGTCGGTGCCGGCGTCGTCGCCGCCGCCGCGGGCACGCCGGTCGTCGTCCACTCCGGCGACTACGTTCCCTCCCAGAAAGCGACGGCGTACAAACACGTCCTCGCGGAACTCGGCGTTCGCACCGAGCTCGAGCCGACCGAAAGCGCCGACATGGTCGACGAGACCGGCTTTGGCTTCTACTACCAGCCCGCGTTCAACCCCAGCATCGACGACCTCTACGACCGACGCGATCGGATGGGCGTCCGGACGTTCGTCAACACCATCGAGACCGTCGCCAACCCCGCGAACGCCGACGTCCATCTGGGCTCGTTCTACCACCTCGCGTTCGCGAAGAAGCTGACCGACCTCATCACGGAAAGCGACCAGCTCGGGTACTCCCGTGCGATCTTCTTCCAGGGAATGGAGGGATACGACGACATCCGCCCCGGCTACACGAAGGTCGCCGAATGGGATCGGGCCGGCGACGACGGCGAGGAATCCTTCGCGGACTACGAGATCGAGACCGCCGAGTACGGCATGGAAATGGAGCGAGCGGACCTCGCGGTCGACGACGTGGCGACCGACTCCGCGTCGATCACCGAGGCGGTTCTCGCCGGCGACCGCGACGACCACTTCGCCGACGCGATCGCGCTCAACGGCGCGTTCAGGATGTACGCCCGCCAGGACGTCGACAGCTTGGAAGACGGCCTCGAGCTGGCCCGCGAGATCATCGCCGACGGCAGCGCACAGGCCGTCCTCGAGGAGTTGCAGGCGTTCTGAGCGGTCGGGACCACCCCTCGCGAGAGGGGATTCGGACCGACGGGCTCCGTTCCTCGATTTCGTCTCCGACTCGCGTTCGTTCTTGCTGCCGATAATACTCATATATCATATGAGATACGCAGACACTGTATCCTCATCGAACCGGCTAAATCGTCCACTCTGTCCGTTTTCGAGCCCCCAATCCCAAATTTTCCCCTCGAAGATGGCGTCCGAATCGTACGACCAGATCTGTCGGTACAGGCACTCAAATACCTACGATCGCATCTATCGGAACACCGGAACGGTTTCGTCTCGGAACTGCGCTCGTTCTTACTGTTGCCGAATAATACCAGCCACATATCATTTCGTTGATTCTCGTCGTCTCCGGCCAGCGGCCGAGACGACACTCGAGCGAGCGCTCGCTTCGGCCGTGGGACTCCAGGGACGTCGCGAGCGGGAGCCGAACAGTACACCTTTTTGATTGGTGCCCGTACCCACTGCCCATGGACGAATCACTGGACACTGTCCTGGTGGAGTTCGACGACGACCGCGGTGTCGGCACCCTCACGATGAACCGGCCGGACGCGCTGAACGCGCTGAACGGCCAGCTCAGGGACGACATTATCGCGGGGCTCGAGGCCCTCGAGGAAGAAAACGAGGAGCGCGAGGGCGTCGCCCTGCGAGCAGTGGTGCTCGAGGGAGCCGGCGAGAAGGCCTTCTGTGCGGGGGCCGACATCGGCGGCTTCTCCGACGAGTCGGCCGGCGGCTCCTCGGCCCGCTCCCACTACGACGTCATCCGGGAGTTCCCCGCGCCCGTCGTCGCGAAGATCGACGGCTACTGTCTGGGCGGCGGCCTCGAGACCGCACTGGCCTGTGACTTCCGACTGGCAAGCGAGGGGTCCACCTTTGGCTTCCCCGAAGTCAACCTCGGGATCCTCCCCGGTGCCGGCGGTGTCCAGTACGTCAGCAAGCTGGCCAGCCCCGCCGTCGCGAAGGAACTCGCGATGACCGGCGAGCACGTCTCCGCGACGCGGGCGGACGAGGAGGGCATCGTCACCCACGTCTACGGCGACGACGAATTCGACGAGGAGGTCGACGAGTTCGTCACCGACCTCGCCGGCCAGGCACCGCTGGCGATTCAGGCGATCAAGAAATCCGCGGACATGGCGGTCCACTCCGGGCTCGAGGAGGGGCTGGAGTACGACTACCAGCTCTTCAAGCGGCTCCTCGAGACCGAGGACCACGCGGAGGGCGCGGCGGCGTTCGCCGAGGACCGCGAGCCCGAATTCGAAGGGAAGTAGCGGGGAAGACGAACGGACGGCGTCCCACTTCGGATCGATTTCGTAACCTGCGGTGGCGCGCGCTGTCGGCTGCCCGAGTGACAGCGAGGGCAGTCGACGACGTTGCGCGAGGGATGAGCGAACGAACGCGAGTGAGTGAGCGAATCGGTTGGGGAGGGCGTGGTAAGTCCATGTTGTCACGGTAGTGGGACACCCGTCCCTCTTTTTTCGTTCGGGACCGACGACAGAGAGCGCCTTGCTATCGTGGCAGCAGGGAGTGGCCACACCCTCCCCAGCCGATTCGCTCCCTCCGTTCAGTCGGTCGCTCATCCCTCGCGCAAGGTTGTGTCGCGGTTCGTTCCGACTCGCGGTTCCCGCTGGTCACCGCTCGTGTCTCCGAGGGCTTCGCTCCGCTCAGCCCTCGCAGTCCTCACCGCGACACAGCGCGCGCCACCGCAGCCGGTTGGTCAGTCCAGAACGAGACGACCGTTCGCAGCGACTCGAGGAACCGAGCCGTCAGTCCCACTCCTCGCCGATGCCGCGCAGCGAGAACGGGCCGACGGGGAGGTTGTACCCTTCCTCGAGCGCTTTGTCGACCTGCTCCTCCGTCGCGATGCCCTCGTCGACGATCTTCTGGGCCTCCTCGCGCATCGCCGCGTGACAGCGGTTGGCGAGGAAACCGTAGGTCCCGGGCGCGTCGTCGATGGTGACGCTCGTCTTCCCGAGTTCGTCGACGAGGTCCTCGGCCCGCTCGACGACGGCCGCGTCGGTCTGGGGTGCCTGGACGATCTCGACCATCGACATGACCGGCACCGGGTTGAAGAAGTGCGTGACCGCGACCCGTGAGGGGTCGGAGACGCCGTTCGCGATCGACGTCACCGAGAAGCCGCTAGTGTTCGAGTACAGCGGCTGATCGTCCGTTACCTCGTCCAGATCACGGAAGACCTGTCCTTTGATCGCGAGGTCCTCCGTGACCGCCTCGATGACGAACTCGGTGCCGTCGGTGGCAGCCTCGAGGTCCGTCGTGAACGACAGTCGCTCGAGCACGTCGGCTTTCTCGTCCTCGGAGAGATAGCCGCCCTCGACCGCGTCGTCGAGGCCGTAGTTGCCCGAGACGACCCGTTCGCGGGCCTCCGCGGCCAGTTCCTCGTTTATCTCGCGGACGACGACCTCGTAGCCGTTCCGTGCGAGTACCTGTGCGATACCGGCGCCCATGATGCCGCCGCCGACGACGGCAGCACGCTTTCGTGCCATGCCAGCAACCTTCACGGGTACTGACTTAGTTCTTGTCGAGGAGGATACCCCGTGGCCGATCGGCTCCGCCGGCGGCACCAGCAGGTGTGGCAACCGCAGTCGGGTCGCCGACCACAGCAGATGTCAGCCACCCGAACGTATTTCACCCTTCATATGGTAGGTCATGACATGGCGATCGGACAGTATCGGGACGATCCCGCGGAGATGGACGACATCGAGCGCGAAGTGGCCGCGGCGCAGTATCCCGAGGGGGGACTGGTGGTCGGTCTCGGACTCGGAATCGTCCTCCCGCTGGTGACCCTCGAGGCGTTGCTCTTCGTCGCGCCCGTCCTCGGCGGCGTCGTCGGATTCGCCCTCGGCCGGCGGGTTCGCGACGCCGCGATCCGCCGGCGGCGGGCCGCCCGCGCGGCGACGGAATGAGCGGGGGCGGTGACGGTGCGTCCGAGCGGCTTCCCTCGAGTATCGGCATCGTCGGCGTCCTAGCACTGCTGGTCGGGAACGCGATTTCGGTCCCGATATTCGTCCTGCCGGGGCCGCTGGCGGGGAGTGCGGGACCGGCGGTCGTCCTGGCGATCGTCCTCGCAGCGATCCCGGCGGGGTTCGTCGTGTTGTACAACGCCGTGCTCGGCTCGGCGATGCCGGTCGCCGGCGGCCTGTACGTCTACATCTCTCGGCTCACGGCACCCTACTGGGGATTCCTGGTGCCGTTCACGATCCCCCTCGTCGCGTGGGCGTCGCTGCTGATCACGGCAACCGGCTTCGCCGAATACACTCGCATCTTCTTCGACGTCCCGTCGATGGTACTCGTCTACGTCTTGCTCGGGTTCGTCCTGCTCGTCAACCTGACCGGACTCAGGGTCGTCGCGCAGGTGCAGATCGTCTGCTTCGTCGGCCTCCTACTCGCCCTCCTGACGTTCATCGTCCCCGGCGCGAGTGCGGTCGAGACCGCCAATTACGCG
Source organism: Natrinema ejinorense (assembly GCF_002494345.1). Classification (GTDB taxonomy): domain Archaea; phylum Halobacteriota; class Halobacteria; order Halobacteriales; family Natrialbaceae; genus Natrinema; species Natrinema longum. The sequence goes on along the minus strand of NZ_NXNI01000001.1, from coordinate 3,564,724 downwards.
CCGTTCTTTCCGGACTACGGGGCCTTCGCCCTTGCCGTCGTTGCGCTGTTCTACCCGTTCCTCGGGTTCGGGTTACTGGTCGAACTCGGCGAGGAAATCGAGAACCCCGGACGGACGATCCCGCTCGTTTTGGGGCTCGGTATCGGCATCGTCGCGCTGTTCTACGTCGCGCTCATCGCCGTCCTCGTCGGCGTCGTCCCGTACACGCAGTTGGGAAACGAAGCAGATCTCGCGCTCGCCGCCTCGCGATTCCTCCCGTGGTGGGGCGAGTACGTCGTCGCCGCGGGCGCGATCTTCGCGGTCGTCACCACGGTGAACACGACGCTGCTCGTCTTCTCCCGAACGCTCATGCGCGCGAGTCGCGACGGCGTGCTCCCGGCGTCGCTGTCCCGGATTCACCCGCGCTTCGACACGCCACACTACGCCGTCGCCGTCCTCGGCGTGCCGCCGTTCCTGCTCGTTCCCCTCGCCGACGAGATCGTCGGTCTCTCCGCGTTCATCGGACTGGCCAGTCTCACCGCCTACTTCTTCTGTGCGATCGGCCTCTGGAACCTGCCCCGCGAGTTCCCCGACCACTACGCCACCGCGCCGTTTCGGCTCCGGCGCTACCGCGGGCTCCTGGCTGCGGTGCTCGGGGGGGCGATCGTCACCGGCGCGTTCTGGCTCGTCACGCTCTCCCAGCGACCCGTCGTCGGCGTCGTCCTCATCGGCTGGTTCGCCGTCGCGTACGGCTACTATCGATACCGACTCCGGAAAATCGATCGGGTCGAGCTCTATCGGACGATGACCACCCTCGCCGTCCACGAGCGAGTCGGCGACGACACCGGCGAGCGCGACGACCGATCGCCGGAGTGAGCCATCCCTGCACCGAAGCGAACGCGCACAGACGACAACGACCGCACATTTAATAGTCGACTCGCCAATACTTGGTATATGGCAACGGAGTACACGCCAACGGCGATGATGGATCGGGACTCGAGGTCGAACCGATACTATCGCAACGCGGTCGAGCGCCACTGGGATCCCGGCGAGATCGACCTCGAGCGGGACGTCGAGAACCTGCTGACCTACATCGACGGGGCGGAAGCGTACGATCAGGAATCGTGGTACGGGACGCTCAACGGCATCGCGAAGTTCGGCGCGGGCGAGGACGCGGTCACCGAGGACCTCGCACCGCTGGGAGCGGTGCTCGACGATATCGACGATCAGCTGTTCCTGACGACCCAGATGTACGAGGAGGCCAAGCACGCGGACTTCTTCGACCGCTACTGGCGGGAGGTCGTCTGGACGGTCGAGGACGAACTGGGCTGGGAGCGGTCGGACCCGCGCCACGAGCGGTGGTTCAACGAGCCCTACATCGAACTGTTCGACCGCAACCGGAAAGCGCAGTTCCGATTGCTCGATGACGATACCCCCGAAAACCGGGCGAAAGCGTACTGTCACTACCACCTCACGGTCGAGGGTATTCTGGCCCAGACGGGCTACTACGGGATGCAGACCTCCTACGGCGGCGAGTTCGAGGACCTGCCACATCTGCCGGGGCTCGTCCAGGGCTTTACGAAGATCCGCAGCGACGAGGGCCGCCACGTCGGTTTCGGGATGAATCAGCTCAAGAAGCTCATCGCCGAGGGCGTCGATCCGGAACTCATCCAGGACACCGTCGACGAACTCGTCCCGCTCGTCCAGGGGATCACCGAGGACGACCGGTTCCAGCCCGACGACCCCGAGGAACGCCCCGGCCTCGAGGACGGGAAACTGGCCGCCTACGCGGTCGAGAAACACACCGATCGGATGCAACAGATCACCGACGCGGCGGCGGAGATTCCGGACGTCGACGAACTGGTCGCACTCGAGGACGACGACTGAAACGGTTTGCTGTCCCGATGTCCCGGTGGGACCGCAGGACAGTCGCGGTCCCACCGGCACTGACGGACAGGAGACCGTATGAGACGGTCGCTGTCAGGCAGTGCCGGCGACCCTGCAGACGGGTCGTGGTTCGCCGGTCACTCGGGAGTGGGGACCGTCCGTCCGACGAGTGCCGACCTCACGGCCGTCCCGGCTACTCGACGACGGTAGGTTTTTGAAACCCGATCGGGACGTGGTACCATGCAGCTCGATTCCGTCCGAATCCTCGATCTGTCCCGGCTGCTTCCGGGGCCGTACGCGACGCAATTGCTCGCCGACGCCGGCGCGGATGTCGTGAAAGTCGAGGACACCGACGCGGGCGACTACGCACGGCACATGCCGCCGACCACCGATCGCGGTGTCGGCGCGCTCTTCGACGGCGTCAATCGCGGCAAGCGAAGCATCGCCCTCGATCTCAAGTCCGAGGACGGGCGGACCGCGTTCTACCGACTGGTCGAGGACGCCGATGTCGTCTTCGAGGGGTTTCGCCCCGGCGTCGCGGCCCGGCTCGAGATCGACTACGAGACGCTCGTCGAGTACAACGAGGACCTCGTCTATTGCTCGCTGTCCGGCTACGGACAGACCGGGCCCGACGCCGAACGGGCGGGCCACGACCTCAACTACGTCGGGGTCGCGGGCCTGCTGGATATGACCCGCGAAGACGAGTCCATGGCACCCCAGATCCCGGGTTACCAGATCGGCGACCTCGGAGGCGGGCTGTTCGCGGCCTTTTCGATCGTCGGCGGGCTGCTGTCGCGGGAACTGGGCAACGGCGGCGAATATATCGACGTGGCCATGACCGACGTGGTTGCCTCCTTTTCCCAGACCGTCGCCCACGAGGCGCTTACCGGCGACGATCCGCGCCCCGGCGAGACCCCACTCACCGGGGAACAGCCCTGGTACGACGTGTACGAGACCGCCGACGGGCGATACGTGACTCTCGCTGCACTCGAGCCGAAGTTCTGGACCGCCTTCTGCGAGGAGGTCGACCGCGAGGAACTCGTCGACGCCCACGGGAGCGAGGACCCCGCCGAACTGGCCGCCGTCCGCGAGGAACTCGAGGCGCTGTTCGCCAGCCGCTCGCGGGACGCGTGGCTCGCGGATCTGAGCGAGGAGACGATGGTCGGGCCGGTGTGTACGCCGGCCGAAGCCCTCGAGCATCCCCAGCTCGAGGCTCGCGGACTGATCGAACGGCCCGCGGACGCGCCGCCGCGGATCGGCTTCCCCGCGAGGGGGTCGAACGTGCCGGAAGTGCACGACGAATCGATCCCGGACCACGGGGAACACACCGACGAACTGCTCGCGTCGGTCGGCTACGACGACGACGAGCGAGCCGCCCTTCGCGACGCGGACGTCATCCGCTGACAGGCCGTCGTCCCGTCACGAGGACGAACTCGCCCCAACTCATAAGGTACTGGACAGAATAGGTGGGACGACCATGATGAGCGTCGAGTTAACACTTGACAAGCTCCTCGAGCGGGCGGTCGACCTGTTCCCGGACCGGGAACTGGTGACGAAACTGCCCGACGGGAGCACGCACAGGTACACGTACGCCGACGCCGGCGAGCGGATCAACCAGCTCGCGGGCGCGCTCGACGACCTCGGTCTCGAGGCGGGCGAGCGGGTCGGCGTCGTCGCGACGAACCACTACCGGCACTTCGAACTCTACTTCGGGCCGGCCTGCTCGGGGCGGTCGATCCACATGTGCAACATGCGGCTGCCCGATCACCACTTCGTCCACACGATCGACGACGCCGAGGACCGAGTGATCTTCGTCGATCCCGGTCTCATCGAGAAAGTGGAGGCCAACGCCGACGACCTCGAGACGGTCGAACAGTACGTCGTCCTCGACGACGAGGTCCCGGAGACGAGCCTCGAGCCGGTGACGGACTACGAGTCGCTGCTCGAGGGGCAACCGACGGCGTACGACTGGCCCGACATCGACGAGGACACGGAGTACGGCATGTGCCACACCTCGGGGACCACGGGGCTGCCGAAGGGCGTCCCCTACTCCCACCGGGCGATGTACCTGCACAGCGTCATGGGCGGCCACGTCGACGCCAACGCGATCGGCGAGCGCGACACCGTGCTCCCGGTGGTGCCGATGTTCCACGCCAACGGCTGGGGGATCCCCTACGGCGCGACGTTCGTCGGCGCGAAGCAGGTCTTCCCCTCGGTCCACACCGACCCCGAATCGATCGCCCGCCTGATCGACGAGGAGGGCGTGACGTTCTCCGCGGCCGTGCCGACCATCTGGCTCGAGATGGCGGAGTTCTTGGACGAGAACCCCGAGGTCGACATCTCGAACATCGATCGGCTGACGGTCGGGGGGAGCGCGCCGCCCGAATCGCTCATCCGGAAGTACGACGAGGAGTACGACGCGCCCATCCTCCAGGGCTGGGGGATGACCGAGACCTCGCCGCTTGGCACACTCAGTACGCTCCGGAAGGAGACCGCGGCGCTGCCCAGCGACGAACAGTACGAGTACCGTGCCAAGGCGGGGTTGCCCGTGCCGGGAATGCAGACTCGCGTCGTCGATGACGACGGCGACGAAGTCCCCGCCGACGGGGAGACGATGGGCGAGTTGCAGGTCCGCAGCCCCTGGGTGACCGATCACTATCACAATCGACCGGACGAGAACGAGCAGGCCTTCACCGAGGACGGGTTCCTGCGGACCGGCGACATCGCCACGCGAGACGAACTGGGCTACATCGACGTCGTCGACCGCGACAAGGACGTGATCAAATCCGGCGGGGAGTGGATCTCGTCGGTCCAACTCGAGAACGAACTGATCGGCCACGAGGACGTCACCGAGGCCACCGTTATCGCGGTCGAGCACGAGCGCTGGCAGGAACGGCCGCTGGCCATCGTCGTTTCGAGATCGGGGGCGGAACTCACCGCGGACGACCTCGAGACCCACCTCTCGGAGACGTTCCCCTCGTGGTGGCTGCCCGATTCCTACGAGTTCATCGAGGAGATTCCGAAGACCTCGACCGGGAAGTTCGACAAGAAGACGCTGCGAGAGCGGTTCGACGTGGTCCTCGAGGCCGAAGACGACGAGCCGGCACCACAACAGTAAGCGGTTCCACCGACGGATTTCACTATGGGAGCAAACACCACAGGCGGCGTGAGTTTCGACACCGACGACGAGACCGAACTGATCCTCGACAGTCTGGACGACTTCATCGAGCGCGAAGTCGAGCCGATCGTCGAGGAACTCGGCGACACGTACACCAATCCCCGAAAAGGACGCCACGAGAACGGCCGCTGGACCGACGAGCTGCTCGAGGCCCGCGAGGAAATACGGCGTCGATCCGCGGAGGGCGGCTTCTACGCGATGAACCTGCCCGAAGACGCGGGCGGCGAGGGCGTCTCGCCGGTCACCTGGTACCGGGCGAAGAAACACCTCGCATCCCACGGCGGCGGCCTCGAGCGCTACGTTCTCGCCGGGCCGGAGGGGCCGAAACCGCTCCTGTTGCAGGCCGAGGGCGAGCAGCGAGAGCGGTACCTCGAGCCGACCGTCCGCGCGGAGAAGTCGACGGCGTTCGCCCAGACCGAGCCCGGCTACGGGTCGGACTCGCCGAACATGGAAACGACGGCGGAACGAGACGGCGACGAATGGGTGTTGAACGGGCGCAAGCAGTGGATCACCAACGCACCCTACGCCGACTTCGTCCAGCTGTTCGCCCGGACGACCCCACAGGAGGAGGTCGGCCGCTACGGCGGTATTACGTGCTTTATCCTCGAGCGCGAGGAGTACGAACTCGGCTCGTACAACAACGCCGTCGGTGCCGAGGGAACGCAGGCCGAGATCGTGCTCGATGACGTTCGAGTCCCCGAGGATCGCGTGCTCGGCGAGGTCGACGAGGCCTTCTACGCCGCGATGGAGTTCCTCTCGCTTGGCCGCCTCGAGTTGGGAGCCGAAGCCGTGGGATACGCGGAGTACCTGCTCGAGGACGCCGGCGAGTACGTCACCGAGCGCGAGGCCTTCGGGCGGACGATCGGGAACTTCCAGCAGGTCTCCGCGAAGCTCGCACGGGGGCGGGCGAAGACCTACGCGGCCGACGCGGCGGGGCTCAAACTCGCCTGGAAGATGGCCCAAGACGAGCGGACGGTGATGGATTCGTCCGTGCTGAAGTGGTTCGCCACGAACGTCCTCTGGGAGGTCGCCGACGCGGCCGTGCAGGTGCATGGAGCCAACGGGCTGGCAGAGGAACACCCCTACATGGATCTGGTCCATCAGGCGCGGATCCTGCGGATCGTCGAGGGCACCGACGAGATTCAGCTCAACACGATCGCGAAGACGATGGGGATCGTGGACTGAGACGGTCTCCTGTCCGCCAGTACCGGTGGGACCGGGACCGCCCTGTGGTCCCACCGGGACATCGGGACAGCAAACCGTACGAGTTAGGGCTATCGGACCCCCTCTCGAAGCGCCCACCGCGTTCTCCGCCCCGAACGGGCGGTTCTGCAACAGGACTGAGGACGGGAGTACACGAGTGTTCACCGGGAGGTCGGTCTCCACGAGACGCATCGCACCGGAATCCGACCGGAAAGCGTTTTTGTACGGATTCCGAAGTGTTTCTATGGTTGTCCCGCTGGAAATGGGGTGGCGGCATCTCTTGTTCGAGAACTGGCCGGTCGACCCGGCCGTGATGGACGCCCACCTTCCCGACGGACTGGACCCCGACGTGTACGACGGCTCGGCGTGGCTCTCGGTCGTCCCGTTCACCAACGTCGCCGTCCGGCCGAAGGGGCTTCCCGAACCGCTGGGCATCCGGCTGCCCGAACTCAACCTCAGAACGTACGTCACTCGCGACGGCGTCCCCAGCGTCTACTTCTTTAGCCTCGACGCACAGGGTATCGCGAGCGTTCTCGGAGCCCGCGTTTTCCACCACCTGCCGTACTACTACGCGCGTATCTCGCTGGAGTGGGCGGACGGTCGGGTCCGATTCAGCAGTCGCCGTCGCCATCCGGGCGCACGGCCCGTTCACTACGAGGGAACGTACTGGCCGACCGGGGAGCCGTTCTCGGCACCCGACGATCCGTTCGGGAACTTCCTCGTCGAGCGCTATCGGTTCTACACGCAGGCCCAGGACGGATCGATCCGATACACGGACGTCGACCACGACCCCTGGACGCTGTACCCGGCCGCCGCCGAGATCGAGACGAACACGCTGTTGGCGGCACACGGCTTCGCGGAGCCGGACCCCGACCCCGTCTACTACTACAGCCCGGGTCTCGACGTGGTCGCCGCACGGAGCGCAACCGTGAGTGAGACACGGCTGGCTGACTCGAGTCCCTGCGCGCCCCTCAAAAGCTAAAGAGGTCGATCCCACCCGTGACACCGATAACCTGCCCGGTGACGTAGGACGCCTGCTCCGAGCAGAGGTAGGTGACCATGTTGGCCACGTCTTCCTCCGTGCCGAGGTGACGCATCGGGGTGGCCTCGGCGATGCGAGCGAAGTACTCGTCGACGTTCTCCCGGAGTTCGTCGGGGTTCATGTCCGCCCAGTCCCCGACGACGATGTTCGGCGCGATGATATTCGACGTGACACCCGACTGGGCACCCTCGAGGGCCATCGTCCGACCGACGCCGATCATAGCGGCTTTCGTCGCCGAATAGGAGAGTTGGCCGAAACCGCCGTACCAGCCGGCCATCGAAGACATGTTGACGATCCGTCCCCAGCCGCGTTCGCACATCCGCGGGAACAGTTCCGTGCTGATGTTGTAGGTGCCGGTCAGATTGATCTCGATGTCCCGGTCCCAGATCCCGTCGTCGTAGTCGCCGATGCGCGAGCGGGCATCGACCATCGCCGCGTTGTTGACGAGGATGTCCACGCCGCCGAAGGCGTCCCGAACCTCGGCCATCGAGTCGGCGACGTCCTCGCGGTCCGTGAGGTCACACTCGAGGGCCATCGCCTCGCCGCTATCGGCCGTCGCGTTGATTTCCGCGGCGGTCTCCGCCGCGCCGTCGGCATCGACGTCGAGGACGACGACGTTCGCGCCCTCCCCGGCGAGGAGCCGGCAGTCGGCGCTTCCGATCCGTCCCGCACCGCCAGTGACGACCGCGGTCCTGTCCTGAATGCCAAGGTCCATTGCTCGATTGACTACTTCGTTATTTGACTTAATTATTGTGGACTGATAGCAGGGTCCACGGCGGAGGAAGACCCCGATAGCGGCGGAAAGAGTCCAGTACGGACGATCACGAATACATGCACAACATCTATGAGGAATGGAGAAATACTCAAAGACACGTCATGAACTCCGCAGTCATCGTCGATGCCGTCCGGACGCCCTTCGGGAAACGCGACGGCTCGTTCAGGGACACGCACCCACAGGATCTGGCCGCAGAGCCCCTCGAGGCCTTGCGCGAGCGCAACGGGTTCGAGCCGGAGACGATCGAAGACGTCATCTACGGCTGTGTCACGCCGGTCGACGAACAGGGACTGAACATCGGGCGACTCGCACCGATGGTCGCCGGCTGGGGCGATATCGTTCCGGGCGTCCAGCTCAACCGAATGTGCGGCTCGGGCCAGCAGGCGGCCAACTTCGCCGCCGCGAACGTCATGGCCGGCCAGCACGACGTGCTCATCGCGGGCGGCGTCGAGCACATGACCCGCGTGCCGATGGGATCGGACGGCGACAAACCGACCGACACGTACTTCGAGTACTTCGACGAGCTGACGACGCAGGGCGAAGGGGCCGAACGGATCGCCGAGGAGTACGGCCTCACACGCACCGAACTCGACGAGATCGCCGTCGACTCCCAGCGCCGCTGGAAGGAGGCCTGGGACGAGGGCCGCTACGCCGACCAGATCACGCCGGTCGAGACCGAACTCGACGGCGAGAAAGTCGTCGTCGAGCAGGACGAACACCCCCGTCCCGGCACCGACGTGGAGACGCTCTCCGAACTGCCGCTGTCGTTCCGCGAGGCGGGCAACGGGTTCCACCACCCCGGCAACTCGTCGGGAATCGTCGACGGCTCCTGTGCGCTGCTGATCGCGAGCGAAGAAGCGGCCGAAAAACACGGCTGGGAGCCGATGGCCCGGATCCGCCAGACCGAGGTCGTCGGCGTCGACCCGATTACGATGTTGAAAGGCCCGATCCCGGCGACCGAAAACGTCCTCGAGAAGGCCGACATGACCGTCGGCGACATCGACCTCTTCGAGGTCAACGAGGCGTTCGCCGCGGTCGTCGGGGCCTGGCTCGAGGAGACCGGCGCGTCCTGGGAGGACGTCAACGTCAACGGCGGCGCGATCGCCCACGGCCACCCGCTGGGCGCGACCGGGGCGATGCTCCTGACGAAGTTGGTCCACGAACTCGAGCGTACCGGCCAGGACACCGCCTTGTCGACGATGTGTATCGGCTTCGGGCAGGGCGTCGCGACGATCCTCGAGCGAGTTTGAGGCGGGTTCGGACGCGATTCGGGGAGCGACGGAGACCGACGCGGTCTCGAGTTGATAGCGCTAGCCGCCCCTGTCGGTTGCCAATGTATGCGATCCGTTACCTATAGCTTTACAATGCTGTATCCTGTCATGGATGATATGGAGTACCACGACTCCGAGAAAGCGAAGGACGTTGCGGGCCGCGTAGAGGCGTTTATGGACGAGGTCGTGATCCCGCGGGAACGGGAAGCGCTCAGGACGGGCGAGCAGATCTCGAACGACGAGATCGAGGACCTCTGGGAGCAGGCCAAGGATCGCGACCTGTTCGCGCCGCAGGTCCCCGAGGAGTACGGCGGTCAGGGACTGGACTTCAGCGATATGCTGCCGTCCTTCGAACAGGTCGGGCGCTCCCTCATCGGCGCGCTGTCGATCCGCGCGAACGCGCCCCAGGAAGGGAACATGCACACGCTGGAGATGGTCGGCACCGACGAACAGAAAGAGGAGTGGCTGCGCCCGCTCGTCCAGGGCGAGATCTCCTCGGCGTTCTCGATGACCGAGCCGATGCAGGGCGGCGGCTCCGATCCGAAGATGCTCCAGACCACGGCCGTCAAGGACGGCGACGAGTGGGTCATCAACGGCCACAAGTGGTGGACCTCCGACGGGCTGGACGCCGACTTCTACCTGGTGATGGCCCGAACCGATCTGGACGCCCACCCCTACGAGGGGACCTCGATCATCCTCGTCCCGCGGGAGGCGGACGGCGTCAACGTCGTGCGAAACATCGACCACATGGGCGACCACGGCCCCGTCGAACGGGCGGGCGGCCACGCGGAGGTCAAGTACGACAACGTCCGCGTCCCCGTCGAGAACACCATCGGCGAAGAAGGACAGGGGTTCCAGATCGCCCAGATGCGACTCGGCGGCGGCCGGCTGACCCACTGTATGCGCTACTCCGGGATGGCCCAACGCTCCCTCGAGATCGCGAAAGCCTACCTCAGCGAGCGCGAGGGGTTCGGCTCGGCCCTCGAGGACAAACAGGCGCTGCGCCACCGCATCGCCGACGCCGAGACGCGCCTGCACGCGGCCCGAACGATGGTCCGGCACGCGGCCCGCGAACTCGATCGCGGCGACGCCCGAATCGAGGTCGCGATGGCGAAGATGTACACCGCGAACATCACCAACGACGCCATCGACCTCGCAGTCCAGTGTTGTGGCGGTAACGGCATCGGGAAGGACCTGCCGCTGGCTCACTTCTACGAGAACGTGCGCGCGTTCCGGATCGTCGACGGGGCCGACGAGGTCCACCGCCGGTCGATCGCGCGCTGGGCGTTCGACGACGTCGACGAAACCGAAGTCGAGGACGCGCTCCGGTTCGACGAGGACCTTCGCATCGACGCCTTAGACGAGTAGTCCGAGGGCGGGCGCGAGGCGTCCGTTTCGTATTTCGTGTGCGGGACGGTCGGTTTCGGGCGGCCTCGCTGCTCGGTTCCCGGCACCCGTAGCTATTTACGCCTACGCGGGAACAACCGTTACATATGAGCAGCGATACGACTAGCCGAGGGTCGGAAGGCGGCGGCCTGGAAAACATTCGCGAGGCGTCGGACGCGGTGGAGAAGTCCCCGATAGCGGTAACCGTCGAGAAGGTTCGAGAACGGTGGCGAACCGCCAGCGCTATTCTCGTGCTAGCCGTTACCAGCGTCTTGCTGTTCCGCGTGGACGGATACCTATCGATCGACACACAGGTGTTCGCCGGGATCACCCTCCTCCTGTTGATCTACTTCCTCGCGACGCTCCGTACGGACGTCAGCATGGAGTGACCACGACGCCCGGCGCCGATCGAGGGGCAGGTATTTTGTACACTCTGCCGAATGATTCCCTCATGAACGGCGGGGCGACGGCACCGTGATCGACTGGAAACTGGACGGGTTCCTGCCGACCCAGCGGCAACCGGCGCCGGTACTGGAGACCGCGGACGACCTCGACGTACTGCTCGCCCGCGGCGGTGCGGCGGCGATCGACCTGTTCGTCTGCTACGTTTTGATCGAACTCCCGTTGATCTACGGTTTCAGCGTGGTGTTTAGCGGGCCGTACGAGGCCCTCGGCGGGTACGCGATCCTCCTGTCGCTGGTCGTCCTCGCGCCGATTTACGCCAGTTACTCGTTCGTTCTCGAGTGGCGCTACGGCCGAACGCCGGGGAAAGTCAACCGCGGCCTGTTGGTCGTCATGGCGGACGGCCGCCCGTGTACCTACCGCGCCAGTGCCGTGCGGAACCTCCTTCGATACGTCGATCTGCTCGGCGTCCCGCCGGTCGTGATCGGCCTCGTGGCGGCGCTGGTGACCGACGGCCGTCGCATCGGCGACCACGCGGCCGGGACGGTCGTCGTTCAGTCGACGGCACCGACGGATGGCGACGCGGCGGCCTCAGCGGACGTTGATACGAGTGCAGCCGCTCGAGCGGACGAAACACGAGAGAACTGACCGCTCCGAGGCGACACGGCGACCGCCTCAGGCGATCCGAACGCCCGAGTCGGCGTCGAATAGCTGGATGGACTCGGACTGGAAGACGAGCCCGTACTCCTCGCCGCCGCCCTCGAAGTCGGGATCGGTGACGACGACGATCTCGCCGAACTCCGTCTCGAAGAAGCTGTGCGTCGCATCGCCCAAGGGCTCGTCCAGCAGGTGCGTCGCTGGAATGCCGGTCTCAGGGTCGTCGCTGACGGCGATGTACTGCGGGCGCAGCCCGACGCGGACGTCGTCGCCGGTCCATCCTTCGAGACCCTCGCGGGCGAGGTCGTACTCGTAGTTGCCGACGACCAGTTCTGCGGTCCCGTTGACGGCCCTGACGGTGCCATCGAAGAACTGGGTCGACGGCTGGCCGATGAACTGGCTGACGAACTGCGAACTCGGTTCGTCGTAGACCTCCTTCGGCGGGGCGACCTGCTCGAGTCGGCCGTCGTTGATGACCGCAACGCGGTCGGACATCGTCATCGCCTCTTCCTGATCGTGGGTTACGTACAGCGTCGGGCAGCCGATCTCGTCGGTCACCTTCTCGACGACCGGCCGCAACTCGGCCTTGAGCTTGGCGTCCAGGTCCGACATGGGTTCGTCGAACAGGAAGACTTCCGGATCGCGCACGAGCGACCGGCCGAGCGCGACGCGCTGTTGTTGGCCGCCCGAGAGATCCGCGGGCATCTTCTCGAGTTGGTCGGTGATCTGGAGCAACTCCGCGGCCTCCCGGACGCGAGCCATGCGCTCTTCCCGCGAGAAACCCGTGATCTTGAGACCGTAGGCCATGTTCTCTTGTACGCTCATGTGCGGGTACAGCGCGATGTCCTGGAAGAGCAACGCGATGTTGCGCTCCTGGACCGGCTTGTCCGTCACGTCCCGATCACCGAACCTGATCGTGCCGCTGGTCGGCTTGTTCAGCCCTGCGACACAGCGCAACGTCGTGGTCTTCCCACACCCGGAGGGACCGACCAGCGTCACGAATTCGCCGTCCTCGATGGTCAGGTCGACGTCGTCCACTGCGACGATTCGATCACCCGATTCTTCGTACACTTTCGTCAGGTTCTGAATTTCGATGTCTGGCATATGTTAGTATGTCTCGTGGTATTGGTTGTAAATGTGGTGCCCGCACTAGAGGGCTCTGACCTGGAACCCCTTCAGCAGGTAGCTCTGCATGAAGTAGGCGAACAGCAGCGGTGGCAGCGTCATGGCGAGCGAGATCGCCATCAGGTAGGCGTCCGGCAGGAACTGGGTCTGCCCCATCGCCCGGAGGATACCGGGAGCGAACGTCGTGGTGTCGGTCTGGGGCAGGAGGATCTGCGCGAACGTGAAGTCGTTCCAGGCGAGTGCGAAGGCGAACAGGGCCGCAGCGATGATCGCCGGTCGACACTGGGGAACGACGACGTCGCGAAAGCCCCGCCACCGCGAGGCGCCGTCGACCCACGCCGCCTCCTCGTGGGCCTCCGGGATCGTCATGATGTACTTCCACATCAGCCACACCGCGAAGGGCATCGAGATGGCCGACAGAGCGATGATGAGCCCGATGCGGGTACCGAGTAGCCCGATGCTCCGCCAGATCTGGTAGAGCGGGATGCCGATGACGATCGGACTGAAGAGGTAGCCGATCAGGAGGATCCGCGCGAAGTTCTCCTTCTGTGGGAACTCGAGGCGCGCGAGACCGTACCCGGCGACCAGCGAGACGATGACGACCGTGACGATGGTGCCGATGGCCACCACGACCGTATTGAAGATGTAGGTGTACATCCTCGGCTGGGTCAGGACGACGAAGTTGCCCAGCGAGAAGATGTCGGGTGTGGGGAAGTAGGTGACGGCGTCTTCGACGGTGTTGTAATCGGTGAACGCGAGCTGGGTGATCCAGTAGATCGGCCAGACACCGACGAGGACGATCATCGCGGTGCTGACGAGTTTCAGTGTTTCGAAGATGCTAGTCTCGCCGTCGTACGAGAGGCCGAAGATGCCTCCCGGTGGTTCGCTCTGACTCATGTGGTCGTTTCCACCTCGTCGCTCGGATTGAAGAGTTTGAAGTAGGCGACCGCCGCCACGAACAGGAAGAGGAACATAACGACGGAGATCGCGTTGGCGAGTCCGTACGCCTGATCGGTGTAGACGGTCTTGTAGGCCAGCACGGGGAGCGTAGTCGTCGCGTTACCGGGGCCGCCCCGCGTGAGCTGCCAGATGATGTCGAACTTGTTGAACATGAAGATCGACCGGAGCAGGACGACGACCAGGATGATCCCCGTGATTCGCGGGAACGTGATGTCACGGAACATCTGCCACCGGTTCGCGCCACAGATCTTCGCCGCTTCGTAGAACCGATTTGGAATCGCCCGCAGCTGCGCGAGGGTGAAGATCGTAATGAAGACGGAGAACTTCCAGCTGCCGACGAGGATCAGAAGCGGCATCGCCCACGTCTGCGATCCTAACGGGGCTTCCCGCGCGCCCCACAGACTGAGCCACTCGGTGCCGATCATCTGGAACACGCCTCCCTGCGGATCGAACACCCGAAGCGCGATCAGCGAGACGATGATCGTCGGAATCAGGTAGGCCGTAAAGACCACCGCGGTCAGAAGCTTCTGGCCGCGGGTGACGCGGTTGAGTACGAGCGCCATCCAGAGGCCGACGGAGAGCTGAATGAGCGTGCTACCGACCATGTAGACGATACCACGCCACAGCGAGCCCCAGAACGTGGAAATGTTCAGGACCTCGGTGTAGTTCGCGACGCCGGCCCACTCCCACACCGGGTTGAGCGTATGAATGTTGTGTAACGATGCCCAGAACGCGAAGGCGATCGGGAGCACCGCGATGAGTAGATACAGTACGACGACGGGAAGCACGGTCCCGATCCCGACGACGGTCTCCCGCTCCACGGGCAAGTCGTCCCACGGAATGAATTCCCTGCGAGGTTGAATCCGTTCACCAGTTTCACCGGCCATATCTAGGGGTTCTCCACAGCCATGTATGTTAATCTCACGGTCATTCGTACCCGATTCGTCCCACACCGAACGCAGCCAACTGCCCTACGAAGCGTCAGCTCGCCCGGGACCACTATCCGAACTGTTCCTTGGCGTCCGCGAGAGCCTCCTCGAGCTTGCCGCGGCCCCACTCGTAAGCCTCCTGGACGGTGTTGGAGTTGGTGACCACCCGGTTGACCATCTCTCCGTAGAACCACTGGCGTTGCATGTACAGCGCCTCGGGCGAGGAGATGTTGGCCTCGTCGACGCTCCCGTAGTGGTTGGCCCAGATCTCGTCCTGAACGTACTGGAGCTTCTCGAGCAGGTGCGGATGGGCCTGCATGATGTCCTGGTTCTGGAACGCATCGGAGCTCAGTACGTCGGTGTAGCTCGGCAGGAACCGGCCCGGATCCGCCGCGTAGAAGCTCACCGTCTGCTCCATGCTGTCGGCGTAGACCCACTCGAACCACTCCTTGGCGTCCGACGTGTTCTCGGCGTTCGCGAAGATGTGGTAGCCGTCCGGGGCCGGAGCCGACAGCCAGTTCTCGTCCTTGTCGATCCCTTCCCAGGTCGGATAGGCCATGATCTGCGTCGCCTCGGCCAGCCCCCGAAGGGCGTCGCTATCCTGCGCCTCGGCCGTTTGCGCGGTGACGCCGACCGGCCAGGCGTTGAGGTGGTAGCACTGGGCGTACTGGCCCTGAACCCACCCGCCGAGCGACTCGGCCCAGCCGATGCTTGTCGGATCGGGCGAGTACTGGGAAAGGTCCTTCATGAACTGCAATACCATCGTCACTTCCTCTTCGGGGAAGTACACCTCGAGTTCATCACGCGCCTCGGGATCGCTCCAGCGGACCCCGAGCCCGGAGAGCCCCGCGCTTGCCAGAAGGACCTGGAACTCGTCCTGACTCTTCCCGGTCGGCATTCCGGCCAACCCGTATCCGCGCGCGTCGTGTTCGTCCGACTCGTCGATTGCTCTGGCGTTGTCGAGGATGTCCTGAAACGTCTCCGGTTCCTCCAGACCGAGGTCGTCGTAGATGTCCGCTCGGTACTGGAAGTTGGAGATGTACACGCCGTGAGGGATCTGGTAAATGGTGTCGCCTCCGAGGAACGCCCCACCGGTCGACAGTTCCCCGTTGACCTCCTCGATCGACGAGACCACGTCGTCGACCGGCTCGAGCTGGTCGGTCGCCCAGATGTCGGCCACCTGATCGAACGTGGAGGTGTTCGCGTCCGGCGGGTTCCCCGACTGGATCAGCTGGGCGAGACGCCCTTCCTGCGTGCCCGACATTCCGCCTTCCTCGATGTTCATCTGGATGTCGGTCTCGTCTTCGAACTGTGACTCGAGGTCTCCCCAGAGGGCCTCCCACGAGTCGTTGTAGTAGTCCGTGATGAAGTGGACTTCACCGTCGCCGCCGTCGCCACCACCACCCAAGCAGCCTGCCATCGCTGAAGCGATTCCGACACCAGCACCTGTAAGCACCCGACGCCTGTCGATAGTGTCCCGTGTCATCTGTTGTCAAGGACTCTTGTCCATTGCTAACATCCCCATATTCCCATATAAACGTTCATGTTTTTTCCATATAGATCTCGCCGTTTTTTTCATCGGTGAGGGACGCTGTTCCGGTTTTCCGAATGGGAATCACCAGTGAGAAACGCTCGACCGTAACAGAACGGACGAGTCCGATACAGGGATCACCCCACGGATGTCCCGGCGCTCACTGCGGCCCGACAGTTTCCGAAACCCAGCCGGTAGCACCGTCGGGCTTCGGCCCATCCTTCTCGGGGATTTGGAGGTCGCCGTTCCCGTCTCGAGCCCGGACGATCACCTCGTGTCTCCCGGCCGCTCCGTACTCGTGTCGCCACTGCCGCCAGACGTCCTCGCCCGGAAGGGAGTCGGACAGTTCGGCCTCGACCCAGGTATCGCCGCCGTCGGTCGAGACCTCGACGGCGTCGATACCCCTGGTACCGGCGTAGGCGTGACCGGCGACCTCGAGACGCCCGCCGCCGAGGCGGTTGACCTGCCAGAGCTTGGCGACCGTCTCGACCGGGCCCGTGCCGTGCCAGCCCCGGTGCTCCCAGTAGCCCGTGGTCTCCTCGTCGCGGACCTCGATCTCGGTCAGCCACTTCACGTTGATCTCGCCCCAGTGGCCCGGAACGAGCGCGCGCACCGGCGCGCCGTGTGCCCGCGGCAGCGGTCGGCCGTTCATGCGGTAGGCCAACAGCCCCGGCCGCAGCGCCTCAAGCGGGAACTCGTTGTAGTAGCCGTCCGCGCCGTGCAGGATAACTCGAGTCCCACGGGGATTTGCCTCCTCGAGGAGCGCCTCGACGGGTACACCGCTCCAGAGGGCCGTATCCATCTGCCGGCCGTTGAGTTGGTCGCCGACACAGCGTAACGTGACGAACCGGTCCTCGAGGGCCATGGCCTCGATCTCCGCGAACTCGTACTCCGCCTCCGCTTCGACGGCCCCCGTAATCGAGAGCGCCCACTCCTCGCGGTCGACGGCGGGATCGACGTTGGCGATGTCGACTTCGTAGAAGTCCGTGCTGACCAGCGGCTCGAGTCCCTCGACGGCGAGGGACTGCGCTTTGGCCCGCGTGAGCAGCTCACGGATTTCGGGCCGGGCGTCCGCGGGGACCTCGAGACTCGACGGGGCCGACTCCTCCCCGGTTCCGCGAACGAAGACGCCGAGCACACCCAGGCCGACCGCCGATCCGACGGCCCCGAGGACGCGCCGCCGACCGAGAGAGCCGAGGGCGGCGTCCCCGTCGGCGGCGAGCGCGGCCACCGCAACCGTCACCAGCGAGACGAGTCCGGCTCCGGCGGCGGTGGCGGCGCTCGACGCTGGCGACCCCGTCAGTCCGAACGCGACAGCACCCGGCAGCGCCGCCCCGACGATCACGCCGGTGACGGCCCCGCCGCCTCGGCGGGCCAGCACGCCGGGGACGGGGCCGCGACCCCAAAGGAGCAAGACGCCGGGCAGCGCCGCCAGTCCGAAACAGACGCACGTCAGTGCGATGGCCGTCAGGAAGGCCAACTGGTGGCCGAGCGTTCCGAGTTCGGTGATCGCGAACGACACGAGTACTTCGGGGCTGGCTGTGACGACGAATCGGTCGATCGGCGTCCCGACGAACGCCGGCCGTCGGCCGACGGCCAGGTACGAGCCCCCCACGGCGGCGAGTCCCGCCGCGAGTGCCACGGCGACCGGGGGAAGCCACGGACGCACGCGAGCGGCCGTTCTCCGTGTGGGAGACATTGTATACCAATATCGCCTCGGCAGCTATGAAAGCTTCCCCAAACGCCGCTGGCCCGTGGGATGTGAGATGGACCGGCCGTGAGACGGACTCCTGTCGGGCAGTGCCGAGCACCCGCCCAGCCGTGCGAGTGCGCCGGGAACCGACGGCAGACCGTACGAGCAGCGGGACGGACGAGGCGTCGATCGCTACCCTTCGTCCGCTTTCGCTCCCGCCCTCGAGACGTCGGGATTTCGCAACAGCGGGAGCGAGACGATCGTCAGGCAGCTCAAGACGAGCGCGGCACAGAGCACGTACGTCAACTGGTAGCCAAACCAGAGGTCGACGGCGGGGATCGCGATCAGCGGTCCGAGACTGAGTCCGACGTCACCCATCACCTGGTAGACGCCGCCCATCCGGCCGAGTTCGTCGCCGGGAGTGAGATCGCCCATGATCGCGAGCAGCGCCGGTGCGGCCGCGCCCATCCCGCCACCGACGAGGACGATCGCTCCGAGCAGCGCCTCGATCGTCGGGACGTAGGCGATGATCAGAAAGCCCGTGCCCATCGCCAGAAACGCGGGCACCGTCAGCAGCGTCCGATCGCTGACCATGTCCGACACCCGGCCGGTGACCATGGTCATCGATCCCGACGTGAGCACGCCCAGCCCCATCACGATCCCGCTGATGCCCGCCGCGCCGAGCGCCGAGAGCTCGAGGCCGGCGTCGCTGGCGTAGCGGGCGAGCGTCGAGAGGATGATCCCGCCCCAGAGGAATCGAAGGGTGAAGTTCCCGTACCCGATCAGGACGACGGTCGGGTTGCCGGCGAGCAGCGATGGGACCTCCCGGAGCTTCGCGCCTCGACCCTCCGCGCCGGCGTGGACGTCCGGCAGGACGAGCGTCGCGACGGCGCCGGCGATCAGCGCGAGCACGCCGGCGGCGAGAAACGCCGTCTGCATGCTGGCGAGGTCGGTCAGCACGCCCCCGACGACGAGCCCGGTCGGGAAGCCCAGCGACTGTCCGCCGCGCATGTAGCCGACCCACCGGCCGCGGTTGTCGGAGGTCGTCACGTACGTGATCGTCGCGAACGCCCCGAGAAAGACGAACGCGCTCCCGACGCCCCAGAACAGCCGTGCCAGGACGAAGACGACCCCCGGAAGCGACACGTCGCCGAGCAACGGGACCGTTCCGAGCTCGGTCGGCGGCGTGTGGAGGCCGACGATGTAACCGAACGGAGCCAGCGCCTGCGTGAACAGCCCGAAGATCATCGGTTTCCGCGCGCCGACCTGGTCGATGATCGTCCCGGCCGGCGTGTTCATGAACAGTCGCGCGATCCGATTGGCCGAGAGGATCACGCTCAGCATGACCGCGCTGATCACGAGTTTCTCGTCGAGCAGCGGGAGCGTCGGGAAGGCCACCCCCGTCGCCACCCCGCCGAAGAAGACGCCGGCGATGACTGCGAGGGCGATCGTCCTGATCTCGGCCGTCGAATAGGGGGACTGTTCAGACATTCAGGCAGTAGCTACCGATTCGAGCGCTCGCGTACAAGTGGCTCACGATTCGGTTCCGTGCTCCTCGAGGAATTCGTCCCGTAGCGTCGTCTTGCGGATCTTTCCGCTCCCCGTCTTCGGGAGGTCGGGCCGGATCTCGACGATCCGCGGGTGTTTGTAGGGTGCGAGTTCGTCGAGGACGTACGCCTCGACGTCGTCGGCGGTCAGGTCCGCGCCCGCTTTCGGCGTGATCGCGGCGGCGACGGTCTCGCCCCGTCGGTCGTCGGGAACCCCGAAAACCGCCGCCTCGTGGACGGCAGAGTGCTCGTAGAGCACGTTCTCGATTTCCCGCGGATAGACGTTGTACCCCGCGGTCAGGATCATCTCCTTCTCGCGCCCCTTGACGTAGTAGTAGTTGTCCGCGTCCCGCGTCCCGATGTCGCCCGTGCGGAACCACCCCTCCGCCGTGAATACCTCGTCGTTCGCTGCGGGGTTCTCGTAATAGCCCTTCATCACCTGCGGTCCCTGAACGAGGATTTCGCCCTCCTCGCCGGGTCCGACCTCGGTACCGTCCTCGTCGACGATCTTCGACCGCGTGTGTCCGACCGGCTGGCCGACGCTTCCGGGGCGCTTTCCGAGCGACGACCACCGGATCGTATGGGTCGTCGCGGTCGTTTCGGTCAGCCCGTAGCCCTCCGAAAGCGGGACGTCGAAGAGCTCCTCGAATCGCTCCTGGGTCGGTGCCGGGAGCTTGTCTCCCCCCTGTCCCGCCCGAACCAGCGTCGACAGGTCGTACTCGTCCGGATCGTAGGCCTCGAGCAGATCGACGAACATCGCGGCGACGCCGGTAAACGACGGCACGTCGTGCTCGTCGAGCGTGCGGAGGACCCGTTCCGGGTCCCACTGATCGGGTCGGAGCAGGTGCAGCGTCCGACCGGCACACAGCGACGCCATCATCCCGAGCAACCCGGTGATGTGGTACATCGGCAGGACGATGATCCCGTCGCCGTCGATCGGGCTGGCGCTGTAACTCGAGACGCCCTGTGCGATCTGGACCCGGAAATTGCGGTGGGTCAACAGGACGCCCTTGGGCTCGCCCGTGGTCCCCGAGGTGTAGGGCTGGAGGAGGACGTCGTCGTCCTCGCGGTCGGCGATCGCCGCGTTCGCGTCGTCGCCGAGTTCCGGCAGTGACGGGTGGTCGCTGCCCGGCGTCGCGCTGACGATCTCCGTCTCGAGGTCCGCGACGGCCTCGACGACGTAGGTGTCGGCTCGCGGGCGATACCCGCTCGCATCTCCCGCGGCGCGTGGCGCCGCGCCCTCGATCAGCACCACCTCCGCGTCGGCGTGGTCGAGCTGGTATTCGATCTCGCGACGGCGGTACTCGGGGTTCAGCGGACTCGCGATGACGCCGGCGTGACAGCAGGCCCAGATGACGGTACAGAAGGGAATGCCGTTCGGCATGTAGACGCCCACCCGGTCGCCGGCCTCGAGGCCGAGTTCTCGGAGCCCGTTCGCAACTCGGGCAACGCGATCGCCGAACTCGCGGTAGGTGATCGTCTCGCCGGCGTGTTCGATCGCGATCGTGTCAGGGGATTCCGTAATCGCTCTGTCGAGCAAGTTGGCGACGTTCCCGTCGTAGGGCGGCTCGAGGAGCGTCTCCGCAGGGACGATATCGAGCTCCATACTGTCCGTGGTATGTCGTTCGACCTGAAAAATATGCGGGTACTGGTAACAGACAACATGTTTCGAGACACCTGTTCCTAACTCGAAGGGCGATCCCCACGGCGATATACGCGAGGTGAGCGTCCGCCGCGTTACTCCTCGAGGCGCGGCCGTCCTTTGATCGTAACCGTCTCGCCGACCATGTACGAGGAGGCGGGACTGGCGAGGAACTGCGCGAGGTCGGCGACCTCCTCGGGGCTGCCGATGGTGCGGTCCGGGGTCGTTCGGGCGATTTCGTCCGCATCGTCGTCGACGCCCATCTGGGTCCGGACACCCTCGGTCGCGACGAGGCCGGGCGCGATGCAGTTGACCCAGATGTCGTCTTCTGCCCAGTCGGCCGCGACGGAGGTCGTGAAGTTGACGACGCCGGCCTTGGCGGCCCCGTAGTGACTCATCGACCGCGAGCCGCGGGTGCCCGCGACGCTGGCGAAGTTGACGATCCGGCCGCCGCCGTGCTCGCGCATGTACTCGCCGGCGATCTGGGAACAGTGGAACGTGCCGTGGAGGTTGATGTCGACGATCGTCTTCCAGCCGTTCTCGCTGATCTCGGCCGGCGGAGCCTGAAAGCTCGCCCCCGCGTTGTTGATCAACACGTCGAGCGCGCCGAACTCCGCGACGGTCTCGTCGACGAGCCGCTGGACGGCCTCCCGATCCGTCACGTCGCACTCGATCGCGATCGCCTCGCCCGGCCGATCGCTCTCGTTGATCGCGTCGGCGACCGGCTCGACGTTCTCGAGTTCTCGAGACGTGACGACGACGTTCGCGCCGTCGTCGGCGAACCGCTCGACGATCGTCTTCCCGATGCCGCTCGAGGAGCCGGTGACGATCGCAGTTTCCCCGTCGACGCTGAACTGTGCCGTCGTCATCGGTGAGCCTCCGCGACGCGCGTCCGTTCTACTGACCGTTCGCTCGAGCCGAGTGTGATACTCTCTGCCATGAGCGTCTACGGGTTCATCGACCGCCGGTATAAGCGATTCGACCGGTCGGCACGCGGTGGCGCGCGCTGGCCCGCGGCGAACGACGAGTGAGACGCGGGCCGACATTGCGCGAGGGATGAGTGAGCGACTGAAAGGAGCGAACGAATCGGTTGGGGAGGGCGTGGCCGTTCAGTGTTGCCACGATAACAGGACACTCATCACCGTTGGGAGGACAACTTCAGCCGGTGAATCCAGATCGACCGAACGGTCTCACGCGACTCGCATCCGAGAAGGGTACTGTTATGTCAGTCGTCCGCAAACCATGTCGCCAATGAAACGCGGATACCGCACCGAGGTGCGACGCGACGCGACGACCGACCAGCCCGCGACCGCCCCAGAAGCCACGGAGGGCCACGATGCCGAATAAGTCCCTCGAGGAACTCGAGGCGATGGTCGGCGACTCCCGGGTCACCGCCGAGGCGTTTCGCATCGAACCCGGCAAGGTCGAGGAGTTCGCACGGGCGATCACGTCCGACGACCCGGTTTTCCGCGACGAGACGACAGCGGCCGAGCGGGGCCACGACCGGACCCCCGCACCGCTGACCTACACGCAGGTCGCCCGGTTCCCGCGGTACACCCCCGCCGACGTCGACGGCAAGGGCTTCGACCTCGGCTTCCAGCCGGAGTACGTCCTCCACGGCGAGCAGGCCCACGAGTACGAGCGACCGGTCTACGTCGGCGACGTCCTCGAGGGGACGACCACCCTCGCGGACGTCTTCCAGCGCGAGGGCGGCCGCGCGGGGACGATGACCTTCGCCGTCCTCGAGACCGAGTACCGGACGCGAGACGGCGACCTCGTCCTCACCGATCGGTCGACCGCGATCGAAACGCAGGGTGCGGTCGACGACGGCGATGGGAACGGCGACGGCGAGGCGGGCGAACCGGCCGATGGCCCCGAAACGGCCGAGACGAACGGCGGAGCCGCCCGAACGGAGCCGGCAGCGCCGTCGGACACGACCGCCGAGTTCGAGCGGGTCCGCACGGTCGACGACCTCGCGGTCGGCGACGCCGGGCCGACGGTCGTCGTCGAGGATCTCGAGCGCCAACACTTCGTCAAGTACGCGGGTGCCAGCGGCGACTTCAACCCGATCCACTACGACGAGCCCTACGCGACGGCGGCGGGCAACGAGAGCGTCTTCGGCCAGGGCATGTTCACCGCCGGAATCACCTCGCGGGTCGTCACGGACTGGTTCGACCTCGCCGACGTCACGAGTTTCGGCCTCCGATTCCAGTCGCGCGTGTTCCCCGGCGACACCGTCGTCGCCACCGGCGAGGTCGTCGAGGTCGATCGCGATTCGGGAACCGTCGAGACGGCACTCGAGGCGCGGACGACCGACGGCGAGACGCTGCTGACCGGAACGGCGACGGCCGACCTCGAGTAAGACTGGGAAAAGACGCGCGCCGAACGTTTTACCCCGGGACGAACACTGGAATCGCGGCGTCCTCGGAGACTCGCCAGAAGGTGACCGCGACCGGCGCACCGATCTCGAGGCGCTCGGGATCGGCGTCGATCACGGCGAGCAGTCGCGGCCCCTCGGCGAGATCGATCGCGCCGACGACGTAGGGCGTCCGATCGGCGAACCCCGGCTCGCCAGGCACGTGGCAGACGGTGTAGGTGTAGACCGTGCCGACGCCCTCGCTTGCCGCGAACGGCGGGTCTTCGGCCCCACAGGCGGTACAGACCGCCCGCGGGTACAGCTGGCGGTTGCCACAGTCACACTCCTGATACAGGAGTTCCCCCTCGAGCGTCGCTTCCCAGAACGGGACCGTCGCACCGGTCGGGACGGGGACTGGCCCCTCCCATTCGTCGCGGCGGTCCTCGACGCGGCCGCTCATGATTCCCTCCGGAGGACGACCGTGCTACTCGAGGACAACAGTCCACCGGTGCCGTGGGCAACCGCGATCTCGGCGTCGTCGACCTGCCGGTCGCCCGTGTACTCGCCACGGAGCTGCCGGACGGCCTCGACGAGGACGAAGACGCCGAAGTGACCGGGGTGACAGTAGGAAAGCCCGCCCCCCTGCGTGTTCATCGGAAGCTCGCCGCCGGGAGCGGTGGTGCCGCCTTCGACGAACGCACCGCCCTCGCCCTTTTCGCAGAAGCCCAGATCCTCGAGGGTGACCAGCGCGGTGTACGTAAAGGAGTCGTATATCTCGGCGACGTCGACGTCGTCGTGGGTAATCCCCGCTTGCTCGAAGGCCTTCGGTCCCGTGACCGCAGCGCCGGTGGTCGTCATGTCGGGCATCTCGCTTACGTCCTGCCGGTGAGTGCTCGTCGAGGCGACGCCGGCGACGGCGATCTCCGGGACGTCGAGTTCGCGGGCCCGCTCCTCGCTCACGAGCACGACCGCGCCGCCGCCGTCCGAGACGAGACAGCAGTCCAGCAGGGTGAACGGCTCGGCGATCCGTCGGGACTCGAGGACGTCCGCGACCGTAATCGACTCTTGATGGGCCGCTTTGGGGTTCATCGACGCCCACTCGCGGGTCGAGACGGCGATCTCGGCGAGTTGTTCCTCCGTCGTCCCGTACTCGTGCATGTGTCGCCGTGCGGCCATCGCGTAGGCTCCGGGCGGCCTGAAGAGCCCCGTCGGGCGGACGAAGCCGTCGATGGGGTGGGTCTCCGCGAGCGATTGCTCCCTCTCGGGGCCCGTCTTGCGCGTCGAGCCGTAGGCGACGACTACGACATCGGCCTCGCCGCGGGCCATGGCGTCGCCGACGTGGCCACAGAAGTGCTCGAACGACGAGCCGCCGATCTCGGTCCCCTCGAGAAACGAGGGCTCGTCGAGGTCGAGGTACTCCGCGAGTACCAGCGCCGGCATGTAGTCGTCGCCGCCGGCGACCGCGACGCCGTCGACCTCGTCGAGAGTACAGCCGGCGTCCTCGAGCGCGCGAACGGTCGCGATCGCCGCGTTATCGAGCCAGTTCCGGTCGGGCGTTTCGCCGAGTTCGCTTTCGGCGACGCCCGCGACGATCGGTTCAGTCACAGGCGTCCCTCCGCCTCTCGGATCGTGCCATGCTCTCCCGATATCCCGACCGACCGCAAATAAGTTGTGGTAGGGTATATCACAGCATCCGTCTCGCGGCCGGCCATGTCGTCCGCTACTGAATCGAGAGCGTTACCCGCGCCTCGAGTACACTGCTGAGCCATACGCGCGTTCCGTACACGTGCGGCGATGGACACGTGCGGAGACGGAGTCGAGAACTCGCTTCGAGTCTGGACGACGAGCCGGTCCCAGCCGACCGAACTGCGGATTCCGACGCCCTCTCCCCATCAGGGGTACTATTTTATATTACTGCGTGATACCATGGCGCATGGATTTGGCAAGCGTTAGCGAAAGTGCGAGAGAAGGGAACGTCGCGCGACTGCACGACGAGACGGCGCGCCACCACGGCGACGCACGGGCGATCGAGTATCACGGGGAGACGCTGTCCCACGACGAACTCCAGACCGAGAGTTCGCGGGTCGCCGGCGGCCTGGCCGACCTCGGGATCGAACCCGGCGACGTACTGCTCCAGTACCTGCCGAACTGCCCGCCGTACCTGATCGGCGCGCTCGGTGCCTTCAAAGCGGGCGTGATCGTCTCGCCGGTCAATCCCCAGTACCGCAAGCGGGAGCTGACCTACCAGCTCGAGGACACCGAGGCGACCGTCGTGTTGACACACGAGGCCCTCGAACCGTTCCTCGAGGAGGCACTCGCCGAGATCGATTGGGACCCGGTCGTCATCTCGGTCGGGACGGACGCCGACGATTTCCACGCCTTCGCCGACGTCCGGGGCGAGGAGACGTTCGTCGAGCGGGCCGACGACGACGTGGCGCTGTTGCCCTACACCTCGGGGACGACGGGTAAGCCGAAGGGAGTCGAGCTCACCCACCGCAACGTCCGCGCCCAGACGTTCGCCATCCTCTCCCAGGACCACGCCCTCGAGGACGAAGCCGTCCGCAGCCTCGTCTGGCTGCCGCTGTACCACATCACCGGCTTTACCCACACCGCCTGGCAGCCGCTCGTGCGGGGCGGGAGCGTCTACCTGCGGAGTGCGGCCAACTGGGACGCCGACGCGGCGATGGCGCTGATCGACGAGGAGGGGATCACCCACTACGTCGGCGTCACCGCGATGTACGTCGACATGATCAACAGCGAGGACTTCGGCGAGTACGATCTCACCAGCCTCGAGTCGGCCGGCGAGGGCGGCGCGAAGATGTCCGTCGCCGTCCAAGAGGAGTTCGAGGAGGTCGCCGGCGTCGAAATGGCCGAGGGATACGGGTTGACGGAGACGAACGGCGCGACCCACTCCCAGCGCGGCTCGACGTTCGGCCTGCGCCACGGCACGATCGGCCAGCCGACCCGGATGACCGAAGCCAAGATCGTCGACGGCAGCGGCGAGACGGTCGCCGTCGGCGAGGAGGGCGAACTCCTCGTCCGCGGCCCGCAGGTAATGAAATGCTACCACGGGATGCCCGAGGCGACCGAGCGTGCCTTTACCGAGGACGGGTACCTCCGTACCGGCGACATCGCCCGCCGGGACGCGGACAACTACTACGAGATCGTCGACCGGAAGAAGCACATGATCAACTCCGCCGGCT
Source organism: Natrinema ejinorense (assembly GCF_002494345.1). GTDB lineage: Archaea > Halobacteriota > Halobacteria > Halobacteriales > Natrialbaceae > Natrinema > Natrinema longum. Next base: position 3,537,958 of record NZ_NXNI01000001.1, on the reverse strand, counting down.
ACAACATCTATCCCAGCGAACTCGAGGAGTTGCTGGCCGAGCACGAGGCGGTCGCCGAGGGCGCGGTGGTGGGAATCCCCGACGAGCGCCGCAACGAGGTGCCGAAGGCCTACGTCGTTACCAAGCCGGGGGTCGAACCCGGCGTCGACGTCACGAGCGAGGAGATCAAAGACTTCTTCCTCGACAACGTCGCCTCCTACAAGCACCCCCGCGAGGTCGAGTTCATCGACGAACTCCCGCGGACGACGTCGGGGAAGATCCAGAAGTACAAGCTCGAGGAACGCGACGAGGGAGCATCCGAGTAGCCCGTGACCGTCATCGTCACCCCCCACGTCCTCGCGGGCGGCGGCCCGATCGTCACCGAGGAGATCCGCACGCGGCGGCCGGATATCGACCTCGAGCACGTCGAGAGCGAGGACGACCTGCTCGAGGCCGTCGCCGACGCGGAGGTGCTCCTCACGCATCGACTCCCCGAGGACGCGCTCGCGGCGGCCGCCGACCTCGAGTGGGTGCAGGCGCTCAGCGCGGGTACCGACGCCTACGATCACGACGCGCTGGCCGACCGCAACATCGCGTTGACGACCGTCTCGGGAATCCACGCGAAACCGATCGGCCAGCAGGTTCTTGGCTATCTGCTGTACTTCGAGCGGCGGTTCGATCGCGCCGTCGCCCAACAGCAACGGCGGGAGTGGCAACGGTATACGGGTGGTGAACTCGGTGATCGGACAATCGGAATCGTCGGCGTCGGCGCGATCGGTTCGCAGGTCGCCGACTACTGCCGGCCCTTCGACGCCCGCGTGATCGGGACCAAACGCGATCCGACCAGTTCGCCCGACGCCGTCGACGAGATTTACGGCCCCGACGGCCTCGAGGCCGTCCTGATCGAGAGCGACTATCTCGTCCTCGCCTGCCCGCTGACCGACGAGACGCGGGGGCTGATCGACGCCGACGCCCTCGGGACCCTGCGCGACGAGGCGGTCCTCGTCAACGTCGCCCGGGGCGCGGTCGTCGATCAACCCGCGCTGGTCGACGCGCTCGAGGCCGACGAACTCGGCGGCGCTGCGCTGGACGTTTTCGAGGCGGAGCCGCTGCCCGACGACTCGCGGCTGTGGGACCGCGACGACGTGCTCGTGACGCCCCACATGGCCGGGAGCACGCCCCACTACTGGGAGCGGTGTGCCGACGTCTTCCTCCGGAACTACGAGCGGTTTCGCGAGGGAGCGGCCCTCGAGAACCGCGTCGTCTGAGTCCGGGATTCGAGGGTCGCTCGCCGCTCGAGCCACAACGCGTCCATAGATTGAAGGGTTCCCCCGTCGACCACTGTGTATGTCAGACCTTCGCATTGACGCGATGGTACCGGGATTGGCAGGCGACACCGGTGGAGCCGCCGGGCGTGCCGAGGAGTTCGGCTTCGACGGCGTCTGGACGCCCGAAACGGACAACGACGCGTTCCTCCCGCATCCGCTCATTGCCGACCGGACCGAGGAGATACGGCAGGGAACGCGGATCGCGCTCGCCTTTACTCGCAGTCCCATGGCGCTCGCCTACACCGCCTGGGACCTCGCGCGGTACACTGACGGCCGGTTCGTGCTCGGCCTCGGCACGCAGGTCAAAGGCCACAACGAGCGCCGATTCAGCGTCGACTGGGAGTCGCCGGGGCCGCGGCTGCGCGAGGTCGTCGAGTCGCTCCGACACATCTTCGACGTCTTTCAGGGGGAGGCCGAACTCGACTACGAGGGCGACCACTACTCCTTCTCGCTCATGACCGAGACGTTCGATCCGGGACCGATCGACCACCCCGAGATCCCGATCTACATCGCGGGCGTCAACGAGTACAACATCCGGCTTGCGGGCGAGCTCTGTGACGGACTGGCGATGCACCCGTTCAATACACCCGAGTACACCGACGACGTCGTCGCTCCGACCGTCGCGGAGGGAGCCGATCGCGGGGATCGGTCGCTCGAGGACGTCTCGCTCTCGGCGAGCCCGTTCGTCGTGACGGGGGAAACCGAGGAGGAGCGCGAGCGGTCTCGGGAGGAGGTTCGTCGGCGCATCGCCTTCTACGGCAGTACTCGAACCTACCACGACGTCCTCGACCATCACGGCTGGCGGGACGTCGGCGAGGAGCTACACGACCTCTCGAAGAACCAGCGATGGGAGGACATGGCCGAACTGATCACGGACGAGATGGTGGCGACGTTCGCGATCGAAGCGCAGCCCGACGAACTGCTCGCGGCGGCCCGGGAGCGCTACGGCGGCATTGCGGACCGGGTCGTCCTCCCGCTGGATCACGGCGACGCCTTCCTGACCGAGTAGTACCGAACGCCGTCGCGGGCCTCGTACTCGACTCGGCCCCGTTCCTCGAGCGTGCCGAGCGCGCCCAGCGTGTCGAGCAACTGCGCCGGGTGGCGGGCCTCGCCGACGCGGTGGCGGGTGAGCTCCGTCGGCGATGCGGGACCGGCGGCCGTCACCGCCTCGAAAACCTCCCCCGTGAGCGTCTCGAGTGCCGAGCGGGTGCTCTCGATGACGCCCTGATAATCGGTGAAGACCGGGCCGTGGCCGGGGAAGACGCGATCGACGTCCCGACCCTCGAGCCGGTCCATCGCGCGGTGGAACGCCTCGACGGCGTCGTAGGCACCGTAATCGATGCCGACGTGGATCGCGCCGGGCCGAAACGGCTCGATGAGTGCGTCGCCGCTGAACAGCACGCGTTCGCCGTTCAGTTCCGTCGCCAGGCTCGCGTGGTGGATCTGGTGACCCGGCGTGTGGATCGGCTCGAACTCGCGGCCCGCGACGGAAAACGGCTCGCCGAACTCGAAGGGAACGGCCGCCTCGGGTACGAGCAGGCCGCGATTGCGCTCGAGGGACGACTGGGCGTGTTCGACCGCGCGGTCGATCGCCTCGCCGTGGTAGCCAGTCGAGCGGGCGATCTCGCGAACCCCCGCGGCGAGGTCGTCGGGGTCGCGCTCGAGTTGCTCGAGCACCGGGCGGGAGGCGTACACCCCAGCCCCGGCCTCGCGCAGGAGCGGGACCTGTCCGATGTGGTCACTGTGGGGGTGGGTGACGACGACGGCCGCGACGTCGTCCGGCTCGTACCCCGTCGCGGCCAGTCCCTCGCGGATCGTCGCTTCGGCGCGGTCCCCTGGATCGCCGGTATCGACCAGGATCGGGGCCGGCTCCTCGATCAGGTACGCCGCGGCGTGTTTCGGGGGCCACTCGATATCGAAGTCGAGTCTCGAGACCTGCGAGGGGGCGGTGGCGGAGTCTCGCTGCGTCGGGTCGTCCATCGTGGCCGATCAGATGAGTTCCCGGGCGATCGTCCGTTTCTGGATCTCGTCGGTTCCCTCGAAGATGCGGAACACGCGAGCCGCACGATAGTTACGCTCGATGGGCAGGTCCTTCATGAAGCCGGCTCCGCCGTGGACCTGCATCGCGACGTCGGCCGCGTCGTTGGCGAGCTTCGCGCCCCGGAGCTTCGCCATCGACTCCTCTTTGCGGGCTCGTTCGCCCTGATCCATCTTCCAGGCGGCGTAGCGGTAGAGCTGTCGGACCTGCTCGATGTCCGTCGCGAGTTCGGCCAGCTGGAAGGAGACCCCTTGCCGGTGGCCGATGGGTTTCCCAAACGTCTCCCGGTTGCGGGCGTAGTCCACCGACAGGTCGAGCAGGAACTGGGCCGTCCCCACCGCGCCGGCGGCGATGTTGATCCGGCCGCCGCCGATCCAGCTCATCGCGGCCTGGAACCCCTGGTCGACCTCGCCGAGCACCTGGTCCTCGCCGACGCGGCAGTCGTCGAAGTGGAGTTCCGCGTGCGTTCCGGGGGTCATTCCCATCGCCCGGTGGATCTTGCCGACCTCGAACCCGGGGGTGTCGTCGTCGACGAGGAAACACGTAATCCCCTCGAGGTCGCCGTCATCGCCGCTCGTCCGGGCGAAAACCATCGCGAAGTCAGCGTAGGGGCCGTTCGTGATGTAGACCTTCTGCCCGTTGATGACCCACTCGTCGCCGTCTTTCTCCGCGCGGGTATCCATGTGGTGAGCGTCGCTGCCGTGGCCCGGCTCGGTCAGCGCGAAGCAGGTCGTGATCTCGCCGTCCATCAGCGGCTCGAGGTACTCCTCGCGTTGGCGCTCGTCACAGGAGAGCAGGATGGGCGTCGGGCCGCCGGCACCGCCGAAGATCGCACTGTGGAATCCTGGTGGCCGGTTGGACATGTGCTCGCCCACGATGGCCCGCGTGAGGATGTCGACGTCGCCGCCGCCGACCTCCTCGGGCATCGTCATGCCGTAGAAACCGGCCTCGACCGACTTCTTACGGATCTTCTCGACGATGTTTCGGTACTCGGGGACCTGTCGGTGCTCGTCGTCGACGATGTGTTTCTCGTAATCCGCACCGAGGAACTGATCGTACTCGTTCTCGAGGGGAGCGACTTCCTGCTCGATGAAATCGTCCAGCGCCTTCGAGATCTGCACGGCTTCGGACGGTTCGCTGAAGTCCATAATCGGTCTTACATGACGGTCCACTTAAGCGTTACCGTGTGACAGGTTTTCAATCGTCGAATGAGCGGCCAATCGCCCGATACCGGAGGCAGGAGCGACGGAAACGGTCGGACGCGATTCGGATCGGTTTTTTCGAGGACTGGCGCTGTTCAGTAGAGCGGAACAGTTTTATTTCGTTTCGATGAAGATAGTGTATGGGAACAACAGGCACGGGCGACGAAAATCGGATCGAGGCAGTGGTGAAGACCCTCGACATCCTCGAAGCGCTGTGGCAGGCCGAAGGGGCCGGCGTCACGGAACTCACCGAGCGAACGGGACTCGCGAAGGGGACGGTCCACGCCCACCTGACGACGCTCCGTTCGAAAGGGTACGTGGTCCAGGAAGACGACGAATACCGGCTGAGCCTTCGATTCCTTTCGTTCGGCGAGCACGTCAAACACGCCGAACCGCTGTACGCGGCCTCCGATGCACCCATCGCCGACCTGTCGGAGCAAGTCGGCGAACGAGTGCTCTGTTCGACACACCAGAACGGGCTCGGAACGGTGATCAACGTCAGCGAAGGGACCCGCTCGTTTACCAGCGACATCGACGTCGGGACGCACACCTACCTTCACATCTCCGCCGGCGGCAAAGCGATGCTCGCTCACCTCCCCAAGAAGCGAGTCGACGAGATCATCGACCAGTGGGGACTCCCCGCATTTACGGACGAGACGACCACTGATCGGGACGCCCTCTTCGACGAACTCGCGACGATTCGCGAGGAGGGCGTCGCCTACAACCGCGGGGAGTTCCTGCCGGGGATCAGCGCCACCGGGGCCCCGATCCTGGACAACGACGGGACCGTCTACGGAGCAGTTACCGTCGCCGGACCCCATCATCGACTCGAGAACGAGTGGGAGCAAAACGATCTCCGTACCCGGTTGCTGTCGACGGCGAACACGATCGAAGTGAACATGATGTTCTCGTAGTCGTTCAACCAGAACGAACGCACCGCGGAACGCCACGAACGGTGCCCCGCCGCGAACGGAGCCCAGTGGAGCGAGCCGTCCATCGTTCGACACCGGACTGGTATTACAAACGTAAGGTTGTAATGCAGCGGCGACTCTCCGTACTCGAGCTGGAAGCCCGGTCCGCTCCGCGAGCGCGGCGCGGTCGAATTCGGGTGTCGATCCGAACCGTCGGACGGAATAATATCAGTTTCCCATATACCCCAACATAAATATAAATTCTGTACGATCGGTTTCCGGCGGATCTACGTATTGCCCCCAGCGAGACCGCACATAGCCGTAAATCTGGATACCAACCGCTCGTTCGAAGCATCGTCGACCAGTAGGCACCGTTTCGGAGCTATCGGCCGTATACTCGGGTTTCCGAGTCGGTCTGTCGGTCACCACGAGACTCAGAGAACGACTCGAGACTTGTCTAGTATTGTATTAATAGTGCAAGCTACTAGCTAACGTTTATATCCAACCGCTCGATGCTGATCGATACGACAGTTAGTTCGGATCGTTCGCTCGTTCGGACAGCATCGTCGCCGCCGTGTCGGCCCACTCGCCCCACAGGAAGCCGGCTCCCACGACGAGTGTCCACCACGCGTAGTTGAGGACGATCCCGGCGTACACGCCGGGGAGGCCGTAGCCGAAGGTGACACCGACGAGGTACGAAAAGCCAAGCAGGAAGCCGACGGTTCCCGTGAGGCGGGCGTAGAAGGGCGTCCGCGTATCGCCCGCACCGCGAAGACTCCCCGACAGCGGGAAGAAGAATCCGAAGAAGAACATCGAGACGCCGAACACGCGAGTGAAGGTCGCGGCGTACTCGAGGGTCGCCGGATCGGTCGTGAACAGTCCCGCGATCGGGGATGCGCCGACGACCAGGACGCCTCCGGCGAAACTGAGCGTCAGGACGCTGAGCGCCGTCATAGCCAGCCCGGAAAACCGTGCGTCGCCGGGGCGGCCGTCCCCGAGTTCCTGTCCGACGATGACGCTCGCGGCGACGCTGTAGGAGCGGTAGAGCGGACCGCTGAACTGCTGGTAGCTGCGGCGGCCGATGTGGTAGGCCGCCGTCACGTCCGTCCCGAAGGTGAGCAAGAGCGCGTTGAACGGGAAGTTCGCGAGGGACGTGCTCATTCCCTCGGCGAAATTCGGGAGACTCACGGCAACGAGCTGGCGCGTGATCGTGAGGCTCCGCGGGCGAGCGAACGACGGGGCCGTCCGCTCGATCGCGATCGCGGCCGTGATCGCGCCACCCTCGAGCGTCCGGCTGATCGCCGTCCCCAGTCCGACGCCGACGATCCCCAGTTCGGGGAGGACGCCGAGACCGAGTCCCAACCCGACCGTCGCCCCGATGTTGACGGCGTTCGCGCCCACGTTGACCAGCATCGGCGTTCGGGTATCGCCCGTCCCCTGTAACGACCGCGCGCCGACGAGGCCGACGATGCGCATCGGCGCGACGGCGAAGACCAGTCCGAGGTAGCGCCCGCCCATTTCGGCGACGCCCGGTTCGGCACCGAGCAGGGCGATCAGCGGCTCCGATACCGTCAGCCCCACGACCGTCAGCGGGATTCCGGCCAGAACCCCGATGAGGAGGGCCTGTGTGATCGCCCGATTACGGGTCGCTTTCGCACCGCGGCCGGTGTCCTGACTCGAGAGGGCGATCGCACCGGTCCCGAGTCCCAGACCGACCCGCAACGGTATCTGGGCGTAGAGGTCCGCGAGCCCGACCGCAGCGACGGCTGCCGGCGAGAATAGGCCGGTGACGATGACGTCGACCGTCCGCATCAGCGTATTGAACGTCTGCTGAATCGCGATCGGCCACGAGAGCGACACCGTCCGCCGCCACACGCTCCGAACGCGGCCGTCGAACTCGGCCATACATCGTTCGGCAACGGGCATCCGTCGGATCAACGTATTGATCCCGGCAGGCACGACGGTAATCCGGGGCCTACCTACCGGAAGCGAACACAGTTCAAGTGTAATATATTCGCGACGGCTGAAGCCGTCACCGGATCGACCACCCGCTACCGATCGGAAACGCCGACCGTGCGTGACGAGGAGCGGTCCGTGACCCGAAACCGCTCGTCGTTCGAAGTATCGGAACGCGCCTATTCCACCATTTGAAGCCATCTACAAGCCGATTTCGCCGATGACAGCCCTGGGAGAGGACCAGTCGAACGTCGACGATCCGCGGACCAGTCCGTTCGAGGGCCAAAATCGAGAGTCGAGACAGACAACGAATCGGGAGCTGATAACTAGGATCTGACTTATGATAAATACCATAATTAGTCAAACACATCAACTGAACGTACTCGAGTGGCGTTCGAGTGTAGCGGCAACGAACTGTGCCAGCAGTGGTCGACGGACGAGTAAGCGGGGAAGCACCGCTCCGCCGACGAATGGTTACCAGTGTTCGCCCGTATCGACTGTTTCGTAAACAGCCTCGTGTCCGAGGGAGGAAATTATGAACGAATTTATGTAGCACCCGTTCGATACCGAACCTATGCGACTCGACAACAAGACAGTTGTTATCACGGGTGCGGCGTCGGGAATCGGGCAGGCGACGGCCGAACGCTGTGCCGAGGAAGGAGCACGCGTCATCGTCACGGATATCGATACCGAGGGCGGGCAAGCAGTCGCGGAGGCGATCGAGGAAGACGGGGGCGAGGCCGAGTTCCACGAACTGGACGTGACGGACAGCGACCGATTTCAGGCCGTCGTCGACGAGGTCGCGGACGCCTACGGGCTGGACGTGATGGTCAACAACGCTGGCACGGGCCATCCCGGCGGCAGCCTCGAGGAGATCGACGAGGAGATGCGGGACTTCGTCATCGACATCAACATCAAGGGCGTCTGGAACGGCTGCGACGCGGCGCTCCCCCACATGAAAGAGCAGGGATCGGGCGCGATCGTCAACGTCGGCTCGCTGGCGAGCATCCTCGGCCTTCCCAAGCAGGCCGCCTACTCGACGAGCAAGGCCGCCGTGTTGAACATGACGCGGACCGTCGCCGCCGAAGCGGGTCCCTACGGCGTCCGCGCCAACGCCGTCTGCCCCGGCTTCACCGAGACCCAGATGCTCGAGGGCTACCTCGCACAGCAGGAGGACCCGGAGGCGGCCAGAGAGGAGATGGCGGCGGACTACCCGCTCAAGCGACTCGGGAAGCCCGACGAGATCGCCGACGCGATCCTGTTCCTCGCCAGCGACGAGTCGTCGTTCGTCAGCGGCCACGGGCTGGTCGTCGACGGCGGGTTCTCGACCTGCTAACGGCGTTCGGAGATCACGACGAACACGTGTCGTCGGTCGGAACCGCCGCGAGCCGGCGAATCGAAACACCCAACCGGCTGTTCTAATCAGTTCAACGCGTGACAGGATACGACGCAGTTCTGTTCGACAGCGACGGGGTACTCGTCGAGCCGCCGGCGTCCGAAACCCAGGTCGATGCGACGCGGGCCGCGTTTCGGGACGTGGGCGTCGACGACGTCGCCCGACGGCACCTCGACGACATCGTGAGCGGCGTGACCGTCGAAGACTTACACGAGATCTGTGCCGACTACGACCTCGATCCGGAGAACTTCTGGGAGGCCCGTGAACGCCACGACGAACGATCCCAGTTCGACGCGTTCAGAGCCGGCACTCGAGACCGATACGACGACGTGACGACGATCGCGGACCTTCCCCAGGACCGTGGCGTCGTGAGCAACAACCACCACAGTACGATCGAGTTCGTCTTGGAAACGTTCGATCTCGAATCGCTGTTCGAGACCTACTACGGTCGCCCGAAAACGATCGAGAGCCTCCGAGTGAAAAAGCCGGACCCCCACTTTCTCGAGCGAGCACTCGCCGACCTCGGGGCGGGTTCGGCGCTTTACGTCGGCGACAGCGAACACGACGTGATCGCGGCTCGTCGCGCTGGAATCGATTCGGCGTTCGTCCGTCGCCAGCACTGTCCCGACGGCGCGCTCTCGGTCACGCCGACCTACGACATCGAGTCGCTGTCGGCGCTCCCGGATATCGTGGCGTAACCGCCGCCGATCACTCCTCGCGAACCGGCGCGACGCTCGCGAGCTGGTCGCCCGCGGTCACGGTGGCCTCGCGGGTGAGCGCGTAGAGGATCCCGTCCCGATCGGTGCGGGCCTCCTGCAGCGGCTCGTACGTCGTCGGATGATAGACCGTCCCGAACGTCGTCCCCTCCGTGACCGATTCCCCGACCTCGAGGGCGGGTGCCGGCCGGAAGAGGCCGGACGCGTCGGCGGTGACCTGCCCCAGATGATTTCGAGCGACGACTGGATCGCGTTCGGGGACATCGCCGGGGAGCAGGTCGAGTGCCTGGCAGACGTCGAGCAGTCCGTCGACGCCGTCCGTCACGACCGCCTCGAGGATCTGTTTGTTGTGAGCGAGTTCCGGCGTGATCGACGGGATTCCCGCCTCGGCGGCGGCGACCCGGAGCTTTCCCCCGAAGCCGCGACGATGCCACTCGTCGGGGGCGTCTTCACCGGTCCGCTCGGACAGCAGGAGCTCCGTCCCGAACGCGTCGGCGAGGCTGCGAGCTCGCTCGTCGCCCTCGCGATAGACGACGTGGGGCAGCATGTCGGGGCTCCCCGTGTGGAGGTCGACGACGGCGTCGGCCGCCGTGACGTACTCCCAGAGGCGGGCGGCCATGCGCTGGTGGAGACTCCCGCCGCAGTCGCCCGGCCAGACGCGGTTCATGTTCGGATTGACGCTGTCGAGTTGCTCCGGCGTCGTGTAGGAGACGCGATCGAAGGTCAACGGGTTCGCGACCGGGACGGCGATCACGGCCCCCGACAGCGACTCGAGGGGCACTCGCTCGTGAAACCGACGGAGGACCTCCGTTCCGTTGACCTCGCGGCCGTGCTGGGCCGCCTGCACGTACAGCGTCGGTCCCGGTTCGTCGCCGCGATAGATGTGGATCGTCGTCGTCAGCGCCACGCCCGACGGCAGGCGGGCGAGGGTCACCTGTTCCGTCGTGTGCGTCCCGTCGCTCATGGACTGGCGTTCCACGGCCGGCGGTATGTAGCTGCGGCCGACTGTCGATGGTGGCTCCCCTCACGCTCCGAACCGAATCGGAAACGAACGGACGACCGGCGATCGCTCGTCGCTCTAGACCACTACCGTTTTCACTCGTCCTGCCATCCCGGTGAGTATGGGAGACGTTACTGCGACGCTGCACACCAACAAGGGCGACATCGAGGTCGAACTGTACGACGAACGCGCGCCGCGAACCGTCGACAACTTCGTCGGGCTCGCGACCGGCGGCAAGACCTGGACCGACCCCGAGACGGGCGAAGAGATCGAAGGCGAGCCGCTGTACGACGACGTCGCGTTCCACCGCGTCATCGAGGACTTCATGATCCAGGGCGGCGACCCGACCGAGACCGGTCGCGGCGGCCCCGGCTACCAGTTCGACGACGAGTTCCACGACGAGCTGCGCCACGACGACGAGGGCATCCTGAGCATGGCCAACTCCGGGCCAGACACCAACGGCTCGCAGTTCTTCATCACGCTCGCGCCCCAGCCCCACCTCGACGACCGCCACGCTGTCTTCGGAAAAGTCACCGACGGAATGGACGTCGTTCACGAAATCGGCAACGTCAACACCGACGCCAACGACCAACCAAAAACGGACGTCGTCCTCGAGTCCGTCGACGTCGATTACGAGTAATACGGTCACCTGTCCGTCAGTGTCGGTGGGACCGGGACCGCCCTGCGGGGCCCCACCGGGACATCGGGACAGCAAACCGTCTCAGTCGTCGGAGACCGATCGCAACCGCGTTCGCGCTGCGTTCCGCGGTTCGTGCGCTCGCGTCGAGCGGACTCGGTCACCGACGAAGAATCCGATACCATTACTTCGACGCCGCCGACAGAAGCGGTATCACGCACTCTCGACGACTGCTACTGGCTGGAGCCACCTCGAGTCTCGCCGCGCCCCTCGCCGGCTGCGCGGGCGATAATCCGGACGACACGGAGGAAAAGAGCCCCGACACGAGCGATTCGACCGCGGATGGGGCTGCAAGCGAGGGGACGAGGGCGACGTTGCAGACGAATACGGGCAGCATCGAGGTCGAACTGTACGACGAACGTGCACCCCGAACCGTCGACAACTTCGTCGGCCTCGCGACGGGCGAGCGCACGTGGGTCGATCCCGAAACGGGCGAGGAGATCGAGGGCGAGCCGCTGTACGACGACGTGCCCTTTCACCGCGTCATCGAGGAGTTCATGATCCAGACCGGCGATCCGACAGGCACCGGTCGCGGCGGCCCCGGCTACACCTTCGACGACGAGTTTCACCCCGAACTGCGCCACGACGACGCGGGCGTCCTGAGTATGGCTAACTCCGGGCCCGACACCAACGGCTCGCAGTTCTTCATCACGCTCGCACCCCAGCCCCACCTCGACGACCGCCACACCGTCTTCGGGAACGTGACCAGCGGGATGGACGTCGTCCACGAGATCGGCAGCGTCGATACCGACGCCGACGACCGGCCGACCGACGCCGTCGTCCTCGAGTCGGTGACGATCGATTCCGCGTGACGAGACCCGACGGTTTCGGATCCCAGCAGCGCTATCGCTGCGAGCCGCCGTCGACGGTTCCGTTCGACGATATCGGGCCAAGACGTTTTACGATCTGGGCTGGTGTATAGGGGTGAATGGGATCGTCGTCCACCGACGCGGACCACCGCGCCCGGCTTCATCGACAGGCGGTCGTCGCCGACCTCAGCCAGCAAGCCCTCGAGACCGGGGATCTCGACGGACTACTCGAGGACGCGGCGGCGGCCGTCGCGGCAACGCTCGACGTCGAATACTGTGCCGTCCTCGAACGACCAGGCGACGGAACCGACGCGGTACTCAAACAGGGGGCCGGCTGGCCGCCGGACCGGCTCGGATCGACGACGGTGGCCGCCGACCGCGACTCGCAGATCGGGACCGCGATTCGCGCCGTGGACCCGGTCGTCATCGACGATTTCGACGGCGAATCGCGGGCCTCACTCCCCGAGCCGCTCGGCGATCGCGACGCCGTCAGCGCCGCCGCCGCACGGATCGGGCCCGTCGACGAGCCGTGGGGCGTCCTGAGCGCCTATGCCATCGAGCAGCGCGTGTATACCGACGACGACGTCGACTTCCTCGAGCGCGTCGCGGACGTTCTCGGGTCGGCGATCGAAACCGACCGGGCGCGGCGCGAACTCGAGCGGACGGAGCGCCGATTCGAGGCGATTTTCGAGGACCCGAACATTCTCGTGGGGCTGCTCGAGCCCGACGGCACGGTCGTCGACATCAACGGGACGGCGATGGAGTACATCGACGCCGATCCGGACGACGTGACCGGCGAGCCGTTCTGGGAGACGCCGTGGTGGAGCGAGGACGACGTGCAAGACGATGTCCAGCGGTGGACCGAGCGGGCCGCCGCCGGCGAATACGTGACCTTTCAGGCGGACCTCACGCGGCCTGACGGCCAGCAGTACGCGCTCGAGGGCGTTTTCAGGCCCGTCACGGACGAGGCGGGCGAAGTCACCTCCGTCATCGTCTCCGACCGCGACGTCACCGAGCGCAAGGAACGCGAACGCCAACTGTCGACGCTGATGGACAACGTCCCCGGCATGGTCTATCGCTGCGAGAACGAACACGGCTGGCCGATGGCGTTCGTCAGCGACGCCTGCGGGGAACTGACCGGCTACGAACCCGCCGCCCTCGAGTCCGGCGAGCTCAGCTGGGGCGAGGACGTGATGGTACAGGCCGACCGCGAGACGCTGTGGGAGACGGTCCAGCGGGTGATCGACGAGAAACGGACGTTCTCCGAGACCTACCGCATCGAGACCGCCGACGGCGAACGGCGGTGGGTCAGGGACTACGGCCGCGGCGTCTTCGACGACGAGGGGAACCTCGTCGATATCGAGGGGATCGTCGCCGATATTACCGAGCGCAAACAGCTGGAGTCCGAACTCGCGGAATCGGAGCAACGCTATCGAACGCTCGTCGAGCAGTTCCCGAACGGGGCCGTCGCGCTCGTCGACGAGGACCTGTGTTACCGGACCGTCGGCGGAACGCCGCTGGACGTGGCCGACGCGACGGCCGCGGAGATCGAGGGGCAACCGGTTCGAGAGGCGGTCCCGTCGTCGCTGGCCGACGAACTCGTTCCGCGGTACGAGGCCGCCCTCGAGGGGAACGCGAGTGCGTTCGAAATGCGGTCTAACGGTCGCGTCTACGACATCCAAGTCGCGCCGGTTCGCGACGACGACGGCGACGTGTTCGCCGCGCTTGGCATGTCACAGGACGTCACCGAGCGCTACGAGTACGAGCGCCAACTCGAGGAGTCAGAACAGCGCTACCGGACGCTGATCGACCACTTCCCCAACGGTGCAGTCGGGCTGTTCGACGAGAACCTCCGGTACCAGATCGTCGGCGGTTCGGCCTTCGACGAAATCGACGATTCGACCGGCGAAATCGTCGGGACGACGCTGCAGGAACGATACCCCCCGGAGGTGGCCGAACGGCTGAAACCGCGATTCGAGGCCGCGCTCGAGGGCGAGACCGCCTCCTTCGAGATCGCGCTCCACGATCGGGACTGGATAGCCCACACCGTCCCCGTGACGGACGAAGAAGGTGAGATCTTCGCCGGGATGGTCATGGTTCAGGACATCACCGAGCGCAAAGAGCACGAGCGGGAACTCCGCGAGCGCGAGCGCCGCCTCGAGGAGTCCGAACGGCGCTACCGAACGCTGACCCAGCGCTTCCCGAACGGTGCCGTCGGCGTCTACGACCGCGACCTCGAGTACACCCTCGCCGAAGGCAGCGAGCTCGGCGAGACGCTCCCACCCGGGGAGCGACTCGAGGGCAACCGACTCCCCGAGATTTTCCCCGAACAAACGGTCGCGGACCTCGAGTCGCTGTTCCGTGCGGCCGTCGAGGACGGCGAAACGGGGAGCGCGGAGACGACGTTCGATGGTCGCCACTGGCGCGTCTGGGCGACGCCGTTGCGCGACGCCGGCGGCGAGATCTTCGCCGGGCTGAGTTTCACACAGGACGTCACCGAGCAGGTCGAACGCGAGAACCGCCTCGAGCGCTACGAGACTATCGTCGAGGTGGTCAACGACGGCGTCTACGTCGTCGACGAGCAGGGCCAGTTCACGATGGTCAACGAGACGTACGCGGAGATGCTCGGCTACGAGCCCGCCGACCTCGTCGGCGAACACGTCTCCCGGGTCGTCGACGACGACGTGATCGACCGCGTTCGCGAACTCGAGGCGACGGCGACGGAAGACACGGACTGGTCGACGATGGAAGCCCAACTCCGGACGGCCGACGGTGATCTCGTTCCCGTCGAGGCCAATTTCGCGATGTTGCCCGACGACGACAGCGCGTGGCATCGGGTCGGCATCACCCGGGACATCAGCGAGCGAAAGGCGCGGGAACGGGAGCTCGAAGAGTCCGAACGCCGGTATCGAACGCTCGTCGAGAACTTCCCCAAGGGGGCAGTGGGACTGTACGACGAGGACCTCGAGTACATCGTCGTCGGCGGCGAGGCGTTCGACGATCGCGGCGTCTCGGAGGAGGAGGTCACCGGTGTGATCCTCGACGAACGGCATCCGGACGACCTCGTCGCGGAGATCGAACCGCACTTCCGAGCCGTCTTCGACGGCGAGTCGAACACGTTCGAGTATCAGGCCCGCGGCCGGGACATCTGGGCGCATACCGTGCCCGTCCGCAACGAGGACGACGAGATCTTCGCCGGGATGGTCATGGTTCAGGACGTCACCGAGCGCCGGGAGTACGAACGGAAACTCGAGGAGTCGAACGAACGCCTCGAACGGTTCGCCTACGCCGCTTCCCACGATCTGCAGGAACCCCTCCGGATGGTCACGAGCTATCTCACCCTGCTCGAGAACCGCTACGGCGACGCCTTCGACGAGGACGGTCGGGAATTCCTCGCGTTCGCGGTCGACGGTGCCGAGCGCATGCGAGAGATGATCGACGGCCTCCTCAAGTACTCCCGCGTCGAGACTGAGGGTGATCCGTTCGAGCCAACGGACCCCGAGGACCTCGTCGACGACGTCCTCGCGGACCTCCAGTTCCGGATCGAGGAAACCGACGCCGAGATCACGGTCGGCGAACTGCCCCGCGTGGGGGGCGACGCCAGCCAGTTACGGCAGGTCTTCCAGAATCTACTGTCGAACGCGATCACCTACAGGGGCGACGACCCGCCGCGGGTTCACGTCGACGCCGAACGGCGGGGCCAGGAGTGGGTGATCTCGGTCGCCGACGAGGGGATCGGAATCGATCCCGACGACCAAGAGCGGGTGTTCACCATCTTCAATCGCCTCCACAGCCGCGAAGAGTACGATGGAACGGGGATCGGGCTCGCGCTCAGTGAACGAATCGTCGAGCGCCACGGTGGCGAGATCTGGGTCGACGCCGAACCCGGCGAGGGGTCGACGTTCTCCTTTACCATGCCGGCCTCCCGCACACAGTAGCGCCGTCGATACATCCGAAGTCGGCGAATTCGAGGGGGAACCCAATCCGTTTAGCCGCGTACGGATGATGGACACGTATGGGCTGGACTGCCGACGATATTCCCGATCAGGACGGACGCACGATCGTCGTTACGGGTGCGAACAGCGGTATCGGTCTCGAGGCGACCCGCGAACTCGCGCGCAACGGGGCGCGGGTGATCATGGCATGCCGGAGCGTCGAGCGCGCCAAGACGGCGGCCCGAGACGTGCAGGCGGAGGTTCCCGACGCCGACCTCAGCATCGCGAGGTGCGACCTGGGCGACCTCGAGTCGGTTCGGGCCGTCGGAGACGGACTCGAAGACGAGAAAATCGACGTCCTGATCAACAACGCCGGGGTCATGGCGATCCCCCGATCGGAGACCGCAGACGGGTTCGAAACCCAGTTCGGCGTCAACCACCTGGGCCACTTCGCGCTGACCGGCCTGTTGCTCGACGCGCTCGCGACCGACGGTGAGGAGCCGGCGCGGGTGGTCACCGTCTCGAGCGGCGTCCACGAACGGGGTGCGATCGACTTCGACGACCTCCAGAGCGAGGCGTCCTACGACAAGTGGGACGCCTACGCCCAGTCGAAACTGGCGAACGTGCTCTTCGCGTACGAACTCGAACGACGGTTTCGCAGTGACGGCCGGAACGCCCAGAGCATGGCGGTCCATCCGGGCTATGCGAACACGCGATTGCAGTTTCGCGGGCCTGAACAGAGCGGCAGCACCCTCCGAAAGACGGCGATGACGGTGCTGAACGCGGTCGTCGCACAGTCGGCCGAAATGGGCGCGCTCCCGACCCTGTACGCCGCGACCGCGCCCGACGCCGAGGGCGGTGCCTACTACGGCCCCGGCGGGTTCATGAACATGCGTGGGACGCCCGAACGACAGGCCTCATCCGATCGATCCGACGACGAGGAGACGGCCCGGACGCTCTGGGACGTCTCGAGCGAACTGACGGGGGTCACGTACGATCTGCCGGAGCCGACCGCCGAGCTCTGAGAGGGTCAACGGTCGCCGACGATCGCACGGTGAGCACGTGGTTCTAGTACGTTTCCATATGATTCCACGGTTACATCAGATCTCGAATAATAGGACGGGGTCGGTTTTCCAGCGGAAAGCGCGGCGAGGACGGCGGCCACTCGACGACAACACCGTTCGAGTAGAATGGCTATCAGCGGACCCCAAACTCCCGATACGCGCGAAATCTCCGCTTCCATCGATCGGGCCGGACCTGATTTCGTCCGCCGCGGCCCACGGACGCCGCGGCAACCGACACGGCGTCGCCGCCGCGACAGCGACCGGTTTCCGTCCTACTACCGCCGTTCTCCGAACTTCCGGACGACTCGAGGCCGGGTCCGCCTCGATGATGCGCTTCCCTCGAGCAGTCGGCCGCCGAACGGCGTCGAGGACGGTTCGTGTCGAATATAAGTTATAGCTCTGCGTCAGACATATCGTCGATTCGTCGCCGCTCCGAGGGCGGCGTGACCATCACGACGGCACGCACGGATACCGCTCGCGTAACTGCGGTTTCGCCGCGCGGATCTCGAATCCGAAATCCGACGCGTGGGATCGACGGTCGGCAACGAACCGAGCGCTCGAGGCCGTCAGTCCGTCAGCGGCGTCTCGGTGCCGCGAACGCTGTCGACGATGACGTCGCCGTCGGGCCGGGACGCGATCCAGAACAGCTTGTGGGCATCGACCGACTGCTCGAAGGTGACCGCCGGCGCGGAGCCGACGGCGACCGTCCGAAGGGTCCACTTGAATACGGCGTCTTCCGCCTTCTCGAGGGCCTGATCCCCGGAGAGGGCGGCGGGAACGACGAGCACGTCCTCGAGGGTCGTCGCGACGGTCTCGGGGAACACGTCGGCTCGGACGGCGAGCCGACGGGAGCGGTCGACGCTGACGACGTATTCGATGTCGCGGTCCGAGAGCAGCGGCCGCTCGATCGTCGCGACGGCGTCCACGACGCGGTAAGGATAGGCGACCGCGCCGACGCGGCCGGTCGAAACGACGTCCGCGCGGGCCACCGTCGGTTCGATGACGGTCAGCTCCGCCCGTTCCCGGTGCTGCCGGTCGCGCGTCGCCGGCTCGACGCCACCTCGGCGCGCGTCGCTCATCTATTCGTCACCCGTCTCCCAGTAGTCGCTGGCCGCGACGTGGGCGCGGATGTTGTCGGTCTCCGTGATCGCCTTCGGCTCGATGTCGCGCCCGCCGTCGGTGACGTACTCGGGAGTGCCGGTCGGATCGTCGTCGCTCGAGAGCGCCGACAGCGGTTTGTCGAAGGTGTCGAAGTGGTCGTCGACGCCCTCCGGAGGTCTCGTGAGCAGGGAGACGACGATGAGCGTCGTCGTCGAGAGGATAAACGCCGGGAACAGTCCGTAGACGCCGACGAACCCGGACAGGAACGCCGATCCGTCGACTGCACCCATGAGTCCGACGAACTCGAGGACGGTCGAGAGCTGGGTCCACAGGAACATCGTCGCGGTGCCGACGATCATGCTCGCGACGGAGCCGGCGGCAGAAACCCGCTTCCACCACAGCGAGGCGATGAGCGTCGGGCCGATGGCCGCTCCGAGGCCGCCCCAGGCGTAATCGAGGACGAGCGTGTAGATGGGAGTGTTCTGTGCGATGTACGCGAAGACGATGCTCGCCCCGCCGAGCCCGAGCGTGACGAGTTGCGAGTATCGCACCAGCGACTCCTGGCTCGCGTCCGGATTGACGTAGCCGTGGTAGACGTCCTCGACGATGGCACTCGTCGCGACGAGCAGTTGCGAGTCGGCGCTGGACATCATCGCGGCCAGTGCGGCCGCCAGGATGATCCCCGCGATCGCACCGGGGAAGAACTCGAGCGTGAGCATCGGCATAACGTTGTTCGGGTCTTCGATCCCGCTTTGACCGAAGACGACGAGTGCGTACAGTCCGACGAACCCGGCCCCGATGTACGCGATGAACATGAACAGTTGCGCGACGAGCGCGGCGAGGCGCACGTTTTTGACCTCGTCGATGCCCATGAACCGGACCATCACGTGCGGATTCCCGGGGATGCCGAGCCCGATCGCGGCGTAGCTGATGATCCCGAAGATGGCCGCCCAGCCGGTCATGCCGGCCGTGACGCTCGTGTAGGAACTCCCGACGGACGCGAGGTCCTCGAACGGCAGTCCGTAGCTGGTAAACGCCAACACCGGCAGTATGATGAACGCGATCAGAATGATCGCACCCTGGAAGTAGTCCGACCACGCGACGGCGAAGTAGCCACCGAGCATGGTGTAGCCGACGACGATGACGCCGCCTGCAAGGATCCCGACCAGCGACGAGACGCCGGTGAGGACCTCCAGCAGCGTCCCGGCGGCAACGATCTGTGCACCCACGTAGCCGCCCTCGAAGATCATCAGCACGAACGCGGAGACGCCTTTGACGTATCCGGTATCGTCCTGCAGACGCGTCTCGAAGAACGTCGGCAACGTGACCGCTTTCACGACTTCCGTATACTTCCGGAGTCGCTTCGCGAGGCCGGCCCACGCGAACAGGTCGGCGGGGATCATCCCGAGGGCATTATAAAACGCCATGACCCCGGTACCGAACGCGTCGCTTGGAACTCCCAGCGTGAGCCAGCCGCTCATCTCGGAGGCGCGTTCGGAAAAGCCCGTGACGACGGGGCCGACGCTCCGGCCCCCGATGACGTAATCGTCGACGGAGTCCATGAGCCGGGAGGAGTACAGTCCGATCCCGAGGAGAAAGAGGAGGTACACGGCGAACGTTCCGAGGACCCACGCACCCGCCGACCCGGCGAGCCCGTCAGTTGCCATGGTTCTCCCCCCCGTAGCGCCGTCGGAGCTGACGTTCTCTCTTTCCTTCCCAGACGTAATACACGGCGAGCAGTACCAGATACACGGCGAACGGCCCGAATAACCATAACAGTTCGACTGAACCACTCTCAGGCATACAGGCGTGTGCTCCCTACCCATACATAAGACTACCGAACTCCCGCTTTTCGACGCGAAACTATTCGTCTGACAAGAGACTATCGCTAGTACTGGTCGAACGGTGAATTTTCCGACACGCTCGGTCCGGGTCGGGTCGGCGCTCCGACGGAGTTCGAGGCGTTCCTCCGGGGCGGCGGGAACTCGTTACACGCCGACGACCGCCCGGAGCGCGAACAACGCGTTCTCCTTTCGCTCGCGGATCCGCCGGTAGAAGTACTGCATCCACTTGCCGCCGTAGGGGACGTACTGGTTGACCTCGTAGCCCTGCCGGGCGAGCTCCCGCTGTGCGTCCTCGCGAACGCCCATGAGCATCTGAATCTCGAAGGGCGTGCCGTACTCCTCGTGGAGATCGGTCGCGAGTTCGAGCATCTGTGGGTCGTGGCTCCCGACGGCGACGCCGCGATCGAACTCGCGGAACAGGTACTCGAGGTGGGCCTCGTAGGCGTCGTTGACGACTGTCTTCGACTGGTGAGCGACCGACGACGGTTCGTCGTAGGCACCTTTCACCAGCCGAACGGCGGCGGGAACGTCGGACAGTCGGCGCAAGTCGTCCCGCGTCCGTTTGAGGTTCGCCTGAATGGCGACGCCGACGCCGTGGGGGTGGTCGCGGGCCGTCGCTTCGACGGCGTCCAAGGTCGTATCCGTCGTCGTGTGATCCTCCATGTCACACCAGACGAACACGTCCTCGTCGGCCCCGGCCTCGACGATCCGTTCGAAGTTCGCCGCGAAGACATCGGGTCCGACGTCGATCCCGATCTGGGACGGTTTGACCGAGATACAGCCCTCGAGGTCGCGGCGGGCCAGTTCGGAAACCAGCCGGCAGTACTCGTCGGCGTCCTCGTCCGCGGGGCCGCGCTCGTGGTAGTGTTCGCCGAGGAGGTTGACGATAGCGCCCAGTCCGTCGTCG
Organism: Natrinema ejinorense; assembly: GCF_002494345.1. GTDB lineage: Archaea > Halobacteriota > Halobacteria > Halobacteriales > Natrialbaceae > Natrinema > Natrinema longum. The sequence goes on along the minus strand of NZ_NXNI01000001.1, from coordinate 3,517,075 downwards.
TTGCAGTCTGCGACGTGATCTAACGTCCCCGAGACGGTCGTGTCGGCGACGAAACGGCTCGCGATCGGCGGAATCATACCGTATCGCTGGGATCGAGCGACCCTAAATGCATACCCGACCACAAGGTTCTGGCCGCAGCAGCGTGAAATAATTGGGGTGCGGTCAGGCGTCGTCAGGGTTGAGCAGTTTCGCCTCGGCCTTCCGGAGGTGCTCGAGCAGCGTCGTCTTCGAGACGCCGAGTTCCTCGGCGAGTTCGCGCGTGCTGATCTCGCGGGGCCACGCGTAGTAGTCGCGTTCGCAGGCGAGGTCGAACGCCTCCCGCTGGCGGGGCGTCAGGCGATCGAGCCGGTCGGGCATGCCCGACGGATCGCCCGCCGGCGAGGAAATCTTGCTGATCGAAATGGTGGCGTCGGTCTCGGCCCGGATCGCCTCGAGCCGGTCCCGGACCTCCGCCCGACCGTCGGCGACGAAGACCGGCCAGTGTTCGACGCCGCCCTCGACGCGGACCGACGCCTCGTGGATGAATCCATGTGAGACGAGCGTTTCGCTGATGCTGTGTTCCGGCTCGTATTCGACGAACAGTTCGCGGGTCACGTTTCCCGGATCCGGTGCCGTCCCCGCCGAGCCCTGGCCGAGTTCGACCGTCGAGTGCGTCAGCGGCGACTCGTCGGTGAACGAAACGAACTCGTCGAGTCGACCCGCCGTGTCGGCGTAGGCAGTGAAATGCCCCTTGACCGTCCCGTCGACGGTTCGGTGGGCGGTATGAACGAGGAGTCCGGCGTCGACCGCCTCGGTGGCCTGTAATCCCCAGCAATCGGGATGCCAGATCTCGAGCGTGAGTCGCGTCCCGTCGGCCGTCCCGGCCCCCGTCGTGGTCGTGGAACTCGTGCTACTCATTATCGGTCTCGAACGTCAGTTCTCGTGTGAGCATTATAAACATGCTGTCTGTCGACGGCGTCCGGCCCCGGCGTGGCGGCCCGACCATGGGAGGCCACTGTTATTCCTCCCCGATCGACGACCGATAGCGTATGAGTCAGCAGACGACAGCCCGTCCCGAGCGCCATTACATCGACGGTGAGTGGACCGACGGAGAGGGCGACGACACGTTCGAGAGCGAGAACCCGGCGACCGGCGAGACGCTTCGGACCTTCCACCGGGGAACCGAAGCGGACGTCGACGCGGCCCTCGAGGCCGCGGACAGCGTCCAAGAGGAGTGGGAAAAACTGTCACACATCGATCGCGCGGAGTACCTGTGGGACATCTACCAGGAGCTTCGCGATCGGACGGACGAACTCGGGGAAATCGTCACGAAGGAGTGTGGCAAAGAGATTTCCGAAGGGAAAGCCGACGTCGTCGAGGCCGCACACATGGTCGAGTGGGCCGCCGGCAACGCCCGCCATCCCCACGGCGACGTCGTGCCCTCGGAGATCGGGAGCAAAGACGCGTACATGCGGCGGAAACCCCGCGGCGTCGTCGGCTGCATCACGCCCTGGAACTTCCCGGTCGCGATCCCCTTCTGGCACATGGCCGTCTCGCTGGTCGAGGGCAACACCGTCGTCTGGAAGCCCGCCGAACAGACGCCGTGGTGTGCCCATATCGTCGCCGAAATGTTCGAGGAAAGCGGCATCCCCGACGGCGTCTTCAACATGGTGCAAGGCTTTGGCGACGCGGGCGCCACCATCGTCGACGACCCGCGCGTCGACACCGTCCTCTTTACCGGCTCGGCCGAGGTCGGTCAGGAAGTCGCCCGCACCGTCGCCGAACAGCCCGGCACGCTCGCGGCCTGTGAGATGGGCGGCAAGAACGCGGTCGTCGTCACCGACGAGGCCGACCTCGACACGGCCGTCCACTCGGCCGTCATGAGTTCGTTCAAGACCACCGGCCAGCGCTGCGTCTCGGCCGAGCGCCTGATCGTCCACGAGGACATCTACGACGAGTTCAAATCGCGCTTCGTCGAGATCGCCGAGAACATCGCCGTCGGCGATCCGCTCGCGGAGGACACCTTCATGGGGCCACTCGTCGAGGGCGAGCACAAGGAGAAGGTCCTCGAGTACAACGAACTCGCCCGAAGCGAAGACGTCGACGTCCTCGTCGACCGCGACGAACTGGCCGACGACGAGATTCCGGACGGCCACGCCGAAGGCCACTGGGTCGGCCCCTTCGTCTACGAGGCCGATCACGAGGCGGACCTCCGCTGTACCCAGGAAGAGGTCTTCGGCCCCCACGTCGCACTCATGGAGTACTCGGGCGACATCGAAGACGCCGTCGAGATCCACAACGACACCGAGTACGGGCTCGCGGGCGCGATCATCTCCGAGGATTACCGCGAGGTCAACTACTACCGGGACAACGCCGAGGTCGGGCTCGCGTACGGAAACCTCCCGTGTATCGGCGCGGAGGTTCACCTGCCGTTCGGTGGCGTCAAGAAGTCCGGGAACGGCTACCCGAGCGGTCGGGAAGTGATCGAGGCCGTCACCGAACGCACCGCGTGGACGCTGAACAACTCGAACGACATCGAGATGGCACAGGGCCTGTCCGCGGACATCACGACGGACGATGACTGAAACGACCTGTCCTCTCTGTGGAGGATCGACCGACGCACCGGAGGAGTGGTGTCGACGGTGCGGCTGGACGGGGCGCTGCGGGGCCGACTAGTACCGTTTCACCCGTCGAGATGACGCCTCGAGCGGCGGTGTTCCGACAGCGTGAACGGTCCGGGCTCGGTCCCGGCGGCGATCCGGTCCGGAGCCCTGTCCCGATGGGGACGGGAACGTCCGATCGGCCGTTCACACGTTCCGAACGCAACGCCGCGGATGGGCTCGGTGAGGCGTGTACTGACGGCGGGACCGCCGGTAGGCGGACCGAGCACGCGCACCGAGACGGGTGTCACGCCCCGATCGCCCATCGATACCAACATGATTTCGAGAAAGAAAGTCGATCGGTGACGGATCGAACGAAACGGCGTTCACACATTCCGAACGCTTATGCGTCGACGGAACGGGACTTCGGACCATGACGGACGAACGCCCCCGACCGGTCAAGACGACGAAAACGTCGCTCGCGCTCGTTCGGGCGGTCCGAAACAGCGACGAGGCCACGCTGAGCGAGCTGGCCAACCGCCTCGGGTTGGCGAAAAGCACCGTCCACAATCACCTCCACACGCTGGTCGACGAGGGGTTTCTCGTCCGCGACGGGGACACCTACCACGTCGGCCTCGAGTTCCTCCCGTTCGGCGAGCACGCGCGGGACCGAAACCCGCTGTACGCGACGGCCCGGAGACGGGTCTACTCCCTCGCCGAAGAGACCGGACACGAAGCCGACTTCATCGTCGAGGAGAACGGCCGCGCGTACTCACTCGAGTACGCGATCGGTGAGTCGAGCCGACGCGGGTTCTCTGAACGGGGGCCGTTTCGGGCGGGGAACCGGTTTTATATGCACAACTGTGCCTCGGGCAAGGCCATGCTGGCATCGATGCCCGAGCCACGCATCCGAGAGATCATCGATCGGTGGGGGTTTCCGTCGACGACCGACCAAACCGTCACCGACGAAACGGCGCTGTTCGACGAACTCGCGGCGATCCGAGACCGCGGCTACGCGATCAACGACGAGGAACTGATCGCCGGGTATCGGTCCGTCGGCGCTTCCGTAACGAACCCCGACGGCGAGGTCGTCGGCGCGTTCTCGATCGGCGGTCCGACCTACCGCATGGCCGTCGACGAATCGACCACGGAAGAGATCGGACAGCTGTTACTCGACGAAATCGAGTCGCTCGAGTCGGAACTATTCCGATAGCATTACACACATATGAGTGTAATCAACACCGTACGGAGAACGGCCGAAGAAACTTTTTTGAAGTTTGTTATTAGAAATAGGTGTGGCAGTCAAGAATAGTAAATTACAATTATACTATGGGCTCTCAGCGCTCGGGGTCTCGTCCCGCCCGGAATCGAAGTCACGGAGCTGTCGGTCAATCGGAGCGATCGATAGAACCCGCAGTGTCGTCGCCGTCGGGTCTGGACGCGGCCCCAAAGGGAGACGTGTTCTATCTACTGGACCGGTGGTGAGTACTCTCGCTCGGTTCGGAATCGACCACCGCGGACGAACAGCGTCGTTCATCGATGGACCGCAACACTGTTTCATCGATCGGAACGGCACTGGACCGACCCCGTTTCGGACGATTCTCTGCCACGTTCTATTATATACCCACTATTTCATATTTCAGAACTATTTGTGGCTCGACGGAGAGAAGAAGTATAGAATAAACATCTATGTTGTTTCTAAATGACGTGGTACAGTCGACCAGCGATGGAACCGAGGCCGGTTTCGGGAGGGGCGCCACGGAGACCCACTCCTCGCCCACCCCTCGCCGCACACTGTCGTTCGCGACAACCGTAACGCGAAAGACGGCTCGCCCGAACGGGTACATATGAGCGACGACGACGACGACGGCATCCAGCGCGCCAGCGATGTCGGATCGAGCGACGCGCCGCCGGTGGCGGAGAAACCGTACAAGATCATCTTCGAGGCGAACAAGTGCTTCGGCGCGGGCAAGTGCGCCGAGGTCAGCGCCAACTGGGAGATGTCCATCGCCTCCGGCATGGCCCAGCCCACCGAGTACTTCTTCGGCGAGGAGGACCTCGAGCACAACGTCCGCGCCGCGGAGGTCTGCCCGGCGAAGAAAGACGACGGCTGTATCCACGTCGTCGACCGCCGGACCGACGAGGAAATCGCGCCGGATCCCCACGGCGACGGGACGTTGAGCGTCGACTGGTAAGGGTACGAATCGAAACGCACATCCCGACTCCGGGCCAATCCTCGAGTGCACTTCTGTGCGAGGGTAGCCAAGCAGGCCAACGGCGGTGGGCTTAAGACCCGCTCTCGTAGGAGTCCTTGGGTTCAAATCCCAACCCTCGCATATCGCTGCGCGCAACTCGCAAGCAGCGACTGCGTTCTTGGATTTGAACGACGCAAGACGCAGGGCGAACGGAGTGAGCGACCGTCTTGCGGTAGTTCAAATCCCAACCCTCGCACTCGTCACGAGCATCCGCGAGTGACGAGTACGAGACGCGGGATTCGAATCAGACCGAGGTTCTGCGAGCAGCGCGAGCAGGTTCTCGGGCGTGGTTCGAATCCCAACCCTCGCATGTCGCTGCGCGCAACTCACGAGCAGCGACGGCGGACGATCGACTCCGGGCAGTTCAACTCGGTAGCCATCCCCGCCACTCGAGGACGGCGAGGATGGCGATCGTGGCAGCGAGGAAGAGCGCGGCGCTGGCGAACACCGCGTCGTAGGAGTAGTCCTGCTCGATGAAGACCCCGAGGGCGGAGGAACCGAGCGCCTGCGTCAGCATCCAGGCGGAGCTGAACGCGGCGTAGGCGCTGCCACGCGTCGAATCGGGGAGCGTATCGAGGAGGTAGGTGTCCGTGGCCGGGAACAGGGCGTGGACGACGAACCCGAGGATCACGGTGATGGCGACGATCGCGAGCAGGCCTTCGACGAGCGTCAGCGCGTACAGACACGCGGAGAACGCGCCGACGATTCCGAGCAGGTACGGCACGTGGGGGAGTCTGTCGGCCAGATCGCCGCCGACGAAAAACGCGGGAACGCCCGACGCGAAGACGACCGTGAGCATTGCGCCCGCCGTTCGATCGGAGAGCCCTTTCGACTGCATGTACAGTTCGTAGAAATTGAAGACGCCCTGCCAGACGAACACCGCCGCGCCGACGATCGCCAGTCCCGTGACGATGATGCGCCACTCCGAAAGCGCACTGCCGAGGAAGTCGCGGTCTTCTTCACCCGCCGCCGGCATCTCGGTGTCCCTCGCAGCGAGCCACGTGTAGCCCGTTATCACTGCCGCGCCGACGGCGATCGCCCACAGCGAGAGTCGCCAGTCGACGAGCAGCGTCAGCGCGACGAACGGCGCGGCGATCACCGCGGCGATCTGGCTGGCCGCCCCGTGGATTCCCATGACGCGACCGACGCGGGATGGGTACAGTTCGCTCACGAGCGGATTCGCCGCGACGAAGTATATCCCGGAGGCGATCCCCATGAGGAAGGCGCCGGCCATGAGGTGTCGGACCGTCGTCGCGGTCGCGGCCAGTCCGGACGAAACCGAGAGAACGAGTCCGGACGCGACTACGATGCGGTGTCTCGGAACCTTCGTCAGGAGCCACCCGGTCGGCAGTCGAAGGGAGGCGCTCCCGACCCAGACGAGCGTCGCGATCAGTCCGGCAGTGGCCTCCCCGATCGCGAACTCGGTGATAAACACGTCCAGAAGCGGTGCGAAGACGATTCTGGCGAGATTGACGAGAAAGACGAGGCCACAGAGGGACGCGAAGAGTCGGGAACGAGGCACAGTCGGTATTTCTGATAACGGACCTCAAGCGTTCCGAAACCGAACGCCTCTGTTGCTCGTCGGCTCGAGTTGGAGACGGTCAGGAGCGACGATAGTTGCACTCCGTCCGTGACCGACGCCGACGGAGTGCCGAAAGCCCTCCAGCCGTCAGAACGGGTACTCTCGAGGCTCGTGTTGGACCGAGATCCACTTCGTCGTCGTTAGCTCGTCCAAGATCTGCTCGCCGTTGTACCGGCCCATGCCCGATTGCTTCATCCCGCCGAAGGGGACGTGGGGCTCGTCGTTGATCGGCTGGTCGTTGACGTGGATCATGCCCGTCTCGATCCCGTCCGCGATCCGGCGAGCCCGCTCTACGTCCTCGCTGTGAACCGACCCCGACAGCCCGTGGATCGTATCGTTTGCCAGCTCGATCGCGTCCTCGTCGCTCGAGTACGGAATGACCGGCGCGACGGGACCGAAGTGTTCGTTGCACGCCGCCGCCATGCCGTTATCGGCATCTGATAGCACGGTGGGTTCGACGACCAGCCCGTCCGCGTCGCCGCCGGTCTCGAGGGTCGCACCCTCGTCGACGGACCGTTCGACGTAGTCGACGATCTGGTCGCGCTGGCTCTCGTCGATGATGGGGCCGATGACCGTATCGCCGTCCGTCGGGTCGCCGGTCGGCAGCGAGGCGGCCCGGTCGGCGAGTGCATCGACGTAGTCGTCGTAGATGGACTCGTGGACGAGGTGGCGGTTCGTCGAAATGCAGATCTGTCCCTGATGGAGGAACGAACCGAAGACGCCGCCGTCGACGGCGCGATCCAGATCGGCCTCGTCGGTGACCACGTGGACGTTGTTCCCGCCGAGCTCGAGCGCGGGGAGCGCGCAGTTGCCCGCCGCTTTCTCGGCGACGCGCTGGCCGATCTCGGTCGAGCCGGTGAAGGCGAGGACCCGCGGGATCTCGTGGCCGGCGACCGCGTCGCCGATCTCGGAGCCCCGCCCGGGAACGACGCTGAGGACCCCCTCCGGAACGCCGGCCGCCTCGAAGATCCGCGCGAGTAAGAGCCCGCCCGTGATCGGCGTATTCGAGGCCGGTTTGAGGACGACCGCGTTCCCGGCCGCGATCGCGGGCGCGACCGCCCGCATCGAGAGGTGTAGCGGGAAGTTCCACGGGGAGATGACCCCGACGACGCCGACCGGTACTCGCTCGGCGATGTTCTCCTTCCCAGGGGTGATCGAATCCATGTGCTGGCCGTCCATCCGGAAGGGGTAGCTCGCCGCCTGCTGCATCATCCCCCGCGCGGTTCCCAACTCGGCCTCGCACTTGACCTGCGTGCTGCCGGATTCGACGGCCAGCAGTTCGGCGATCTCCTCGCGATGGTCGCCGACGAACTCGATGGCGGCGGTGAGTACACCGGCTCGAGCCTGCGGCGGCTGCTGGCTCCACGCGTCCTGTGCCTCGGCGGCGGCCTCGTAGGCCCGATCGACGTCGGCCTCGGTGCCCGCCGGGACGGTCGCGATCTCTTCGCGCGTGTAGGGATTCTCGTCGGCGATCGCGTCCCGGTCGCCGGTGTCAGTCCACTCGCCCGCGAGATACAACGACTCCCAGCCGCCTTCGGGTTCGAGGGGGAGATCAGTCATGCGGGCGCACTATCCCACCGGCAAGGAAAAGCACCATACCGGCAGTCGCAACCCGCGTCCGGGCCGAACGCCCCGTCACTCGACGGGCTTTCCCGCTCGAATCGGCGGCCCGCCGAGTGGCGTCGACCACTCCTCAGGCGAGCCGTCGGGGGAGGAGGACCGCGAGCGACACGTAGATCACCGCCGCGATGACGGACGTGGCGAGGACGCCGAGGAGGAGCGTCTGGGAGACGAACCCCCAGGCGAACAGGAGGATCCCGGCCGGCATGAGCGCGAGCCCAGCCGCCGCCCGGTGGAAGCGACGGAGCGGATGGGACGTGTCCATCGGCGGTGTCTCCTCGGAAGTGTGAGTTCCGTCGTCCGCCATCGCCACGGGAAGGAACAGGTACGTCCCGAGGCCGACCAGGAGCCCGACGAACGCACCGAACACGAGATCATCGAACAACAGGAGGCCCAGATACGCAAACGCCGGCACGTCGAGGATACCGGCACCGATACCGATCAGCGTGGCCATTCGCTGTCCGTTCTCGGTCGAGTTCAACTGGACATCGGGGGAATCGGACATCTATATCGTGACCGAGTCGCTGCACCCACAAGATAGTTCGCGGTCACGCTCCGCGGGAACGAGCCCGTCGCCTACGCATCGCCGTCGGCGAGATCCTCCGCACGGAGTTCCTCGCTGGCTTCCCGAACTTCCCGCATGACACTCGAGATGCGTTCCTCGGCCTCGAGTTCGTCCTCGACGGAGAGGTCGACGCCCTCGACCTCGAGCAGGAACTTGGCGACCTCGGTGGCCTCGTACATCACGTCGTCGAGTTCCTCGGCGGTGAAAAAGTCACACATCGCGCCGTAGAGGAAGGTCGCGCCGGCCGTGCGGACCTTGTCCTCGAAGGAGGATCGGGCCTGATTGACCGCCTGCGGAGAGTAGGTGTCGGTCATGAACGGAACCAGTTCGGGCAGGTTCTCCCCGATCTTGGTCATTTCGACGCCAGTCTCGGTCCGGAAATCAGAACAGAGGCGGGCGATGGCCCACTCGCGGGCGGTGATGTAGGTCCGATCCCGCAGGAACTCGTTGACCCGGTCGTACTGTGCGCCGTCCATCTTCGTAAATCGAGCGTACTTCTGCACGTCCTCGGGGACGTCGTTCTCCGCCGGCTCGGGATCCGGAACGCCCGGCATCGATCCGTCACTGTCGTCGGCTCGCTCGTCACCGGCCGTCGAAGCGGCCGCGTCACCGCTCGAGTCGTCGTCCGTTCCGGCCGACTGGTCGGTCCGTTCCCGACGGTCGGCGTCGGAACGGTCGACCGCCTCGTTGCCATCCATGGGATTGACTTGCCAAACGGCGGCCAAAAGCGTTCCCCTCCCCCGTGAGCGGTCCGCCGGTCGACCGGAGACAGTCCGCGACCGGGACGATCAGGTTACAGGTCGAGCCGCGACGCCACCTCCCAGGTCCGCTCGTCGAGAACGACGACCTCGTCGCCGCCGAAGACGGAGAGGTAGTCGTCGACGTACATCGCGCGAGTGCCGCGACCGCCGACGTCGACGCGGGCGACCTCCTCGAGGTCGCCGCCCCGGTAGTCGAAGACGTAACTGTCGTCGCTGCCCGGAACGAAGAACACGCCGTGGTCCTCGTCCTGCAGGAAGGCGGTGTGGGTTCGACTGACGTCGCTGTAGCGCTCGTCGTCGAGGACCTTCGAGTCGAGTTCGACGGGGTCCTCGCGATCGCTCACGTCGAAGAGCGTGACCTTGGGTCGGCCATCCTCCTGGCCGACCCCGAGGACGAGATCGTCCTCGAGCGGGTGGAGGTACTCCGAGAACCCGGGCAGTTTGAGTTCGCCCTCGACGACGGGGTCCGTCGGATCCGAGAGATCGAGCGTATAGAACGGGTCGATCTCGCGGTAGGTGACGACGTGGCCCTCGTCACCGTCGAAGCGGACGGAATACACCCGCTCGTCGATCCCGAGCCCGGTCACCGACCCGACCGTCTCGAGGTCCGAGTCGAGGACGTAGACGTCGTTCTCCGAGTCAGTCCCGTGGGTCCGTGGGATCGTCGTCGCGATCCGCAGGTGATCGTCGTGTTCGTCCATCGAGAACTGGTTGAGCGGGGTTCCGGGGACCTCGCCGCTCGCGTCGGCGGTCAACTCGCCGTCGATGTCGATGCGGACGATCCCGGTCGTTGTCAGGTCGCGCTGGTTCGCTTCGGCGTGGGCCGCCAGTCCCTCCTCGAACGCGCGGCGGGCCGCGTGGCGCTCCTCGTCGTCCATCCCCGCGTACCAGTCGTCGAGGATCGCCCGGAGTTCGACCGCTTTCGCTCGGTCGGAGATGTCGAGCGACTCGAGGGCGGCCACACGCTCTCGCGTCTCGGCGTCGACCAGCGCAGTGCCGTTCTCGCTCGTCACGTAGGAGCGTCGCAGTTCGTACTGTCCCGTCGAGCGAGTGTAGGAGAGGTAGATCCCGTTCTCGGAGACGTAGGTGGCCGACAGCGATCGCGAGCCGACGACGCTCTCCTCGTTCTCGAGGGTCCCCGTCTCGGGGTCGACGCGGGCGGCAGTGTAGACGGCGTCGGCGTCCGCGTCGGCGGCCGGACGAACGACATCGGTACACTCGATGGCCCGGTCGCCGTAGGGCTCGATCGGACAGGGGTCACTGCCCGGCCGGTCGACCAGGACGAGATAGAGGTCGCCGTCGAACAGGCGGGCGGTCTCGACGGACGCCTCGAGGTCGGTCCGCCACTCCCGCTCGGGATCGGCCGGGTCGCTCACGTCGTACCCGGCGGCCGCCTCGTCGCCGAGGACGACGAGCGTCTCGCCCGTCAGGAGCAACTCCCCGGATAGCGGGATCGAGCCCACGGCTTCGGGGTCGGCGGGATCGCTCACGTCGACGACGCTCGTCTCGTCCCAGCTCGAGGCGTACCGATACCCCGCGTAGTAGACCGATTCGCCGTCGGTTTTCAGGACGTCCGGTTCGTCCAGCGCGGCCTCCTGGACGTTCGTCTCGGAGTATCGCGGCTCCCCGCCGCCACCGTCGCCCGAGGGTGCGGTAGTGACGCCCGACCCGCCGTCGGCCGCGCCGTCGGCCTCCATCGCCACGTCCTGTTCAGTCTCGACCGTCACGTCGGGCCCACCCCCGCGAGTGATCGGCGAGGGCTCGCTCACTCGATCCGCTCGCGACTGGTCGTCGAAGTACGCTGCAAAGGCCTCGTCGGAGGCGAAGGTCGTCAGTTCGGGCTCGCCGGCACCGTCGAGCGGACTGCCGGCTCGCTCGTCGTCGGTTCCCGCAGTGCCCTCGTCCGTCAGCGCCGTCAGACCGGCCCCGAGGACCGATCCCACGAGCAGCGCCGCGAGGGCGACCGCGATCAGCCGTCGTTGACTGTCCATGTTCCCGTACACCGGGTCCCGTACTAAGGGGCCACCGCTAGGTGAAAGGGCACTTTCACCGAGGCGACGGACGCACCGCGAAAGCCGGCCATTCGTCGCCGTTCAGACCGATAAACGCTTTTCCCGCCCTCGAGAGTTCGACCGGATTTAAGTTCGTGAGGGGCATGCGGTAGTATATGTCACAGACGCCAGTCGTAGTCAAGGCAGTACGGACGCCACAGGGGAAAGAAGACGGCGTGTACGCCGACGTTCGCAGTGAAGACCTCTCGGTGCCGCTGATCGACGAGATCCTGGCCGAAACCGGCCTCTCCGGCGACGAGATCGACGACCTGATGTGGGGCTGTGCCCAGCAACGCGAGGAGCAAGACAACAACCTCGCCCGCGTCATCGCCCTGCTCTCCGAGCTGGGCGAGTCGGTTCCGGCGACGACGATCAACCGCTGGTGTGCCTCCTCGATGCAGTCGGTCATCTCCGCCTCCGACGCCATCGCGGCCGGCAACCGAGACGCAATCATCGCCGGCGGCGTCGAGAGCATGAGCCGCGTCGCGATGGGCGAGAGCTACGGTCACATCCACCCGAAGATCGCCGACCTGTACGACCTCGGTGATCTCCAGATGGGGATGACCGCCGAGAAAGTCGCCGAGGAGTACGGCGTCAGCCGCGAGGAACAGGACGAGTACGCCGCCCGCAGCCAGCAGCGCGCCACCGAGGCGACCGAGGACGGCCGGTTCGACGACGAAATCGTCCCGATCGAAACCGAGGACGGCATCGTCGAGGAAGACGAGGGCATCCGACCGGGAACGACCCCGGAGACGCTCGCCGAACTCCCCACCGTCTTCAAGGAGGACGGCACCGTCACGCCCGGCAACGCCTCCCAGATCTCCGACGGCGCGTCCGCGCTCCTCGTCACCAGCGAGGCCTTCGCCGAGGAACACGACCTCGAGATCATGGCCGAGATCGGCCGAAACAACGTCGCCGGCGTCGACCCAACCGTCATGGGAATCGGCCCGGTCCCGGCGACGAAAGGCCTCCTCGAGCGCAACGGTCGCGACATCGACGAGTACGATCTCGTCGAACTCAACGAGGCCTTCGCGAGCCAGTCGATCTACTCCCGCGACGAACTCGGCATCGATCCCGAGATCTTCAACGTCAACGGCGGCGCAATCGCGCTCGGCCACCCGCTCGGTGCCTCGGGCGCTCGCCTCCCCGTCACCCTGATCCACGAACTCCAGAAGCGCGGCGGCGGGCTCGGACTGGCGACGCTGTGTGTCGGCTTCGGCCAGGGTGCAGCGATCGAGTTCGACGTCAACTGAGACGATTGAGCTGGGCTTTTTGGTCCAGCTTTTGCGAGCGAGGAGTGCGGTTCGGAACGAGCGAGGCGAGTGAGAACCGCGGAACGCGAATAGCGAGGGACGCACTGCGTCCCTCGGACCATGCGAGCGGGCCGTCGGCCCGCGAGCAGACGGGGAACGAAGTGACCCGTGAGCGGTGTGACGAGCGAGACGAAAGCACGTGGTGGCGTGCGCTGTCGGCCGCCCGAGTGATACCGAGGGCGGCCGAAAAAGCCGCGCGAGGGATGAGCGAGCGACTCCGGAGCGAGCGAATCGGTTGGGGAGGGTGTGGCAACCCACACCCATCGACGGACGACTGCACTGAACCGGCGGCCCTCACGGCCGCGACGACAGCCAGTCCGTCCCAACGCTCGATGCGACACGGGCGTTCACGTCGTCGACTCGAAGGCGATGCTCCCCGGCTTCGAGGGCGGAACGCACGTCATGGCCGGTCATTTTATACGCTCGAGTCCTACGCCCGCGTATGAACACGGGTCTCCTCGCGATCCTCGTCGGGATCCCGCTCGCCTGGCATCTCGGGTTGACCGCCGTAGCCTACTACGACGCCGGGCGGGTCGGCCTCGAGCCGCCGAAAAAGTGGGCGGCGATCACCTTCTGCATCCCGCTGATCGGTTTTTTCATCTACCTGTTCGAGCGCAGCGAGCTGTCGTACGATCCGGAGAGCGATCCGTACCGAGGGAACAACGTCAATATTCATCCCTCGCGGGCCGACGACACGTCACTGCCCTCACGCGGTGACGACCGGCTCTCGCCGGCCGAGGAAGGGGACGACGAGTAACCCTCGAGGGGGGACGGCGGCCGGGCTCGAGCGCCGGTAGGGGGTCGGAGATTCAAGCCGCTGGCGAACGAACGAACACCGTGATGTCCACCCACGGAACGATCACCCTCGTCCCCAGCGTTCACTTCTCGCCGACGCATCGCCGTCGCGTTCGGGAGGCGATCCGCGAGGCGGAGCCCGATCTCGTCGCCGTCGAACTCGACGAGTCCCGGTTCGAGCGCCTCGAGCGCGCCGCCGACCCGGCCCTCGACGACCTGTCCCGTCAGTTGCCGCCACCGACCGCGGCCGCGTACAGCGTGCTACGGGCACTCCAGCGCACGGTCGTCCGGTCGTGCGGCCTCGATCCCGAGCAGACCGACATGGAGGCGGCCATCGAGACTGCCGCCGAACAGGGTCTCGACGTCGCGCTCGTCGACGAACCGATCGACGAGATCGTGTCGGCCCTCTCGCGTCGCCTCGGACTGCTGACGATCCCGAAAACGATGGTCCGAATGCAGTCGATGGGACCGAAGGAGTACGCCGATCAGTTCGAACTGCTGGCGCTCCCGTTCGAAGAGATCACGAGCGGCGACGACGTACAGCCGGCGATCGACCACCTGCGGCGGCTGTTCCCCGAGATCGCGGCGGTCATGATCGACCGCCGCGACCGAGCGATGGCACGGCGACTCCACGCCCTCCGCCGCCAGGGCGCGGACGTGGTCGCAGTTATCGGTGCGGGCCATCACAACGGCATCCAGCGACGGCTCGAGGAACTGGCGGTCCACGACGACGAGCCGCGGCCAGCCGTGCCGATCAGATCGCCCGATCGGACGGTGACTCGAATTCCGATCGACTGAGACGGGCTGTGTCACGGGGACTCGACGCACCCGCGAGCAGCGGTCGGCCGTTCGTCGGGAAAAGGATCGCCGTCGCAATCAGTCGTCGGCCGGTGCAGCGCCGCTTCCGCTCTCGAACCGTGCCTCGGGGACCGTCCCGTCGTCGTTCCAGCCGCGTTCGGCGTAGTACTCGTCGAGCCCCTGTTCGAACTCCGGAAGCTCGTATGGGAGCCGGTCGTCGCTCCGGTCGAACCCGCGCTGGTTGTTGAAGTGTCGTTCCATCGCGACGACCTCGCCGCCGAGTGCGAGCAACTCGTCGTAGTCGGCGTCCAGCAGCGTCTCCATGCGCTCCTCGCTCAGGAAGTCCCGCGAGAACTTACAGAAGACGGCGCTGTCCTTGATCGCGTTGATGTTCTCGAGTTCGACGACTTTCGGTGGCTTGCCCTCGAGGCCGGACTTGTCGAAGGCGTCGTCGGCGTCGACGAGCGGGTACTCGTAGGGGTAGAACTCGGCGTACATGTGGTCGGCACCGCGATTCGAGGTGGCGAAGGCCAGTCCCTGGCCGTTCAACGTGCGGCCGTCGTGGGCGGCGAACTCCATGCCTTTGACCGACCAGTTCTCGACGCCGAGTTCCTCGTGGACGCGGTCGACGCCCTCCGCGAGCGTGTCGCCGACGTCCTCGCGGTAGGCGATCTTCTCGACGAGGTCGTGAATGAGGTCGACGTTGCCGAACTCGTCCTCGCTGGCGAGGTAGGCCGCGACGGTGTCCCCACAGGAGATCGCGTCCAGTCCGTACACGTCACAGAGCTTGTTCGACTTCATCACGTCGACGATGTCGTCGACGCCCGAGTTCGGTCCGAACGCCATCAGCGTCTCGAACTCGGGGCCCTCGGTCTCGAGGCCCGACTCCTCGTCTCGCGTCGGGAGTTTGCAGGCGAAGGCACACGACGAGCAGGTGCCTTTCTTGTACTTCTTCTCCTCGACGCGGTCGCCGCTGACGCCCTCAATGCCCTCGAAGGAGAGTTCCGAGAAGTAATAACTCGGCAGGGCCTCGACCATGTTCGCGTACTCGGCGACGGAGGTCGTCCCCTGATCTCGCATCGGGCTGTCGGAGTTGGCGGCCTCGCCGTGGATCTCCATCTGGAGCGGCGGGATCTCGATCTCGGTGGTCGAGTCGCCGTCGAAGGTGATCGCCTTGACGTTTTTCGAACCCAGAACGGCACCGAGCCCGCCGCGGCCGAAGGCTCGCTCTTCGGAGGTCATGATCGAGGCGAAGCGAACGTCGTTCTCACCCGCCGGGCCGATGACCGTCGTGTGCTCCGAGCCGAGGTCGTGTTCGTCTTCGAGGTACTCGCAGGTCTCGGGAACGGTCGCTTCTTCGAGTTCCGGGACCGCCTCGAACTCGACGCCCTCGTCGGTAACGTGGACGATCACGAGTTCGTCGCTCGCGCCGGTGATCTCGACGGCGCTGTATCCCGTACCGGTGAAGTTCCGCGAGAGGAACCCGCCGGCGTTCGAGGAGAGCAACCCGTCGGTCAGCGGCGAGAGGCCCGTCGCCGACATCCGACCGGTGAAGCTCATCGTCGAGTATTGCATCGGCCCCGTCGCGAAGTACAGCCGGTTGTCGCTCCCCAGCGGATCGGCGTCGAACGGGATCCGATCGTGTGCGAGTTTCGTCCCGAGCGCCCGCCCCCCGATATACGACTCGAGGAGGTCGTCGATGTCCTCGGTCTCCGCAGTTCGCTCGCCGACGTCGATCGAACACAGCGGCCCCCGTACGTGTTTCATAGTACCATAGTGATCGACACGGCTGCAAAACGGTATCGGTTTTTCGGGCGTGTCCCCTCAACACGACAAATATATGATGTTTTCTGAGAGCGGGGGACCACGGGTATCGGTGATATGTAGGCGTCTTTATCTACCCGTGGTGTCTGGTCCCGCGCATGTCCCAGCCGGACGAGTCGACCGAGAAGACGACCATCGACGACGTCTACGAGCAACTCGAGACCCTCGAGGAGACGGTCGATACGCCGGACGAACGGACGGAGGTACGTCGGACGATGCGGCTGGTCAGTCGGCTCTCACACAGCCCGACGGTCGGAAAGGTCATCACCGGCTTCACCCGGAAGGACAAAGCAGAGGCGTTCGTGGGCAGCGTCGTCATCGGCCTCCCGATGCTGGTCGAGGACGGCATCATGAGCATCGGCGCGTTCCTCGCGACCCACCCGGCCCTGTTGGTCGTGAACCTCGCGTTTACGGTCGCGCTCGTCATCGGCATCCTCTACGTCGCCGACTTCCGGGAGGTGCAGATCCACAATCCCTACTTCGGTCTGGTTCCGCGTCGCCCGGTCTGGGTGTTGTTCATCGCGTTCGCGACCGCTGCGGGCCTGCTGACGCTGTGGGGCCGGATAACCTGGGACGAGCCGTGGCTCAATCTCTGTCAGGTCTCGGTCGTCTTTACCGCGATGGCGCTTGGCGGCTCGCTGGGAGATATCCTGCCCGGCGAAGCCGAGCACCTGCCCGTAGACGAATCCTGAGCGGCGTTCGCGCCGACGCGCTCAGTCCGAGATGGCCTTATACCGGTTTTCCACACTGCTCGATGGCCTCGCGAACCGCCTCGGTCCGGCCGATGAGCGTAATGTGATCGCCGTACTGGAGTTCGACGTCGGGGTTCGGCACTTCGCTCGTCCCGTTGCGGCTCACGAGCGCGATGAGGACGCCGTTCGGGAGCTCCCCGCCGAGATCGACGATCTGCTGTCCGACGAGAGCCTCGTTGGTGACCTCGATCTCCTGTACGTCACCGGAACGACCGAGTTCGGACATCCAGTTCGAGAGCGCGGGGCGTTCGATCTGGTTGTCGATCGCCCACGCGGTCGACTCGGCCGCCGAGATGGTCTGGACGCCGAGGTCCTCGAACGCCGACGCGTTCGATGGATTGTTCGCCCGAGCGATCACGTTCTCGACGTCGAAGTTCGACTTCGCGAGCTGTGCCACGAGCAAGTTCACGTCGTCGTCGCCGGTCGCCGCGACGACGGTCTTGGCGTTCTCAACGCCCGACTCACGTAACACCTCGACGTCGGTCCCGTCACCCTCACGGGCAGTGAACCCGTCGTTTCGTAGTTCCTCGAGGACGGTCCGATTCTCCTCGATCAGCACTACGTTTTCACCGCGCGCTTCGAGCCGTTCTGCCAGCGAGCGACCGACGCGGCCGCCGCCGATGATGAGTACACGCATGGGTATCACGTCGAGTTTCTCCGCGATCTGCCGGGCCAGGCCGCCCTCGAGGACGACCGACACGAGGATGACGAGGAAGACCGTTCCGACGAGCAGGTCCGCGCCGGCCGGGTTCGTCGGCGGAGCGCCGCCCTCCGCGACCCCGGTCTGCAGCCGGATCGCGAACAGGGTCGCGACCGACGCGGGGATGATGCCTCGCGGGCCGACGAAGCTCATGAACAGCGTCTCTCGGAACGTAAACCGGCCTCCTCGAGTCGTCAGAAAAACCAAGAGCGGTCGCAAGACGAACATCACGGCCACGACGACGGCCACGCCGCCGAGTCCGAGCGCGAACAACTGCTCGAACTCGAGCAGTGCCGCGAGCGTGATGAAGACGAACGAGAGGACGATCAGCGTAATGTCGCCTTTGAACGCCTCGATCTCCTCCTCGTAGGGGAGCCCGGCGTTGCCGAGGATCAGTCCGGCCGTGGCCGCGGCCGCCACGCCCGCCTCCGAGAAGACGTAATCGGCCGACCCAAAGGCGACGATCGCTCCCGCGAGCGTGAGCAACCGGGCGTTTTGCGGTGCGTTGTCCGGCGAGAGATCGACGTACTGGAGCACCGACCAGACGACCGCGGCGACGACGACGCCGACGAGGAGCCCCGTCCCGAGCCGCTCCGCGAACAGTTGCAGGTAGATATCGGCGTGGGTCTCCTGAACGGTCATCGCTTTGAACAGGACGACCGCGAGGATCGCCGCCGTCACGTCGTTGACGATCCCCTCCGTCTCGAGCGTTGCTGCGACCCGATCCCGGACGGGGACGACCTTCAGAATCGGCGTGACGACTGTCGGTCCCGTCGCGATCAAGAGCGCACCGATCAACAGCGCGATGTCCCAGTTGGCACCGAGAAAGAACCGGACCGCGCCGGCGGTCCCGAGAAACGCGATGGCCGCGCCGATCGTGGTCAACCGTAACACGGCCGTTGGTGCCTTTTTGATCTTGTCGATCTTGAGATGGAACGCCCCCTCGAACACGATGATGGCAACCGAGAGCCCGACGATCGTCGAGAGTCCGCTTTCGCCGAAGGAGTCGATGGTCAACACGCCGAGTCCTTCCGGTCCGATCGCGACACCGGAGACGATGAGAAAGAGCACGCTCGGAACGCGGAATCGGGCCGAGAGAAGTTGTGAGACGACGCCGAGACCGACGATCGAGGCGACCAGAAGGAGCAGATCGGCACCGCCTTCTGCCCCGGTCATAGTCGTCGCTGCCGCCCTGTGATCGGTCGACATACTGACGCTGCTGGTCCGTCCATTCGTCTCGACAGAGTCAGTCCAACCGGTTAACTCCTGTGAGAACCGACCGCGCTGTCGTGGGCAACCCAGTATCGAGCCGATCGAACCTCGCGAGAGACCGAACGCGACCGTACCCCGCCGGGAACGATCAGTCCCCGTAGATCCGCTCGATGCGATCCTCGAATCGCTCGAGGATGACGCGTCGTTTCTTCTTCATCGTCGGGGTGAGCATGTCGTTTTCCTCGGTGAACTCCAGGGGCACGAGTTCGAACTGCTTGATCGTCTCGTGTTTCTCGAAGTTCTCGTTGACTCTGTCGACCTCCTGCTGGACGTATTCGCGGACCCGGTCGTCGTCACAGATCGCCTCGGGATCGTCGGGCAGATCGATCCCCTCCGCGTCGGCCCAGTCGCGGATGTGGGGCGTGTTGGGGACCAGCAACGCGCCGATGAATTTCTCGCCGTCGCCGACGACCATCGCCTGCTCGACGATCTCGCTGGCGGCGAAGGCGTCCTCGATCGGGCCGGGCGCGACGTTTTTCCCCGTCGAGAGGACGATGATCTGTTTGACCCGATCGCGGAACTCGAGGTAGCCGTCAGGTCGCAGGTGGACGATGTCGCCGGTCCGGAACCACCTTCCGGAAGACGAGTCCTCCGACTCCCCGGTCGCTTCGCTCCCGGGGACGTCCTGCGTGAACGCACCCTCGGTCGCCCCGGGTTTGTTCCAGTAGCCCTGCGTGACGTTCGGTCCCTTGACGAGGAGTTCGCCGACCTCGCCGGGGTCGTCTTCGAACGCCTCCTGGTCGGCGACGGTCTCGTCGACCCGCAGGTCGACGTTGACGAGCGCCGGACCGATCGTCCCGATCTTCACCTCCTCGGGCGGGGTGCTCGTGACGACCGGTGACGTCTCGGTCAGCCCGTACCCCTCGTAGATCGGGAGCCCCATCGCGTGATAGAGCCGACAGAGTTCCGGCGAGAGGCTTCCGCCGCCGCTGATGAGGATCTCGATCTCGCCGCCCAGCGCCTCCCGAACCGACGAGAAGACGAGTTTGTCGGCCAGTGCCTGCTTGGCGTTCAGAATCGCTCCCGGCGAGTCGGTCCGCTGATACTCGACGCCGACATCCGTGGCCCACTCGAAGATCCGTTCGGAGACCGCCGACCCGCTGGCCTCCTCGCGGATGCCGTCGTAGATCTTCTCGTAGACGCGGGGGACGCTCGTGGCCGCCGTCGGGCTGACCGTGCTGAAATCCTCCTGGAGCGTGTCCGGACTCTCCGCGTAGGCGACGCAGGCACCGCTCGCAAAGAGCACGAAGTGGCCGGCTGTCCGCTCGAAGACGTGTGCCAGCGGCAGGTACGACATCGCCAGCGACTCGTCGTCCAACACCGGCACGTCGTCGCCCTTGTCCGGCCGCGGCCCGATCCGCTTTCGGATCCCGTTGACGTTCGACCGGAAGTTCTTGTGGGTCAACTGTACCCCCTTGGGCTGACCCGTCGTTCCGCTCGTGTAGATCAGACTCGCCAGATCGTCGAATTCGGTCTCCTCGATCCGCTGCTCGTAGGCCTCGAGGTCGAACGTTTCCTCGCCGCGAGCGTAGACCTCACCGAGCGTCAGGATATCGTCGCGGTCGTCGTAGCCGTCGAGGTCGTCGATCGAGACGATGAACTCGAGGTCCAGCTCGTCCTCGACGTCGAGGACGTTCTCGAGGAGGGTCTCGTTCTCGACGACGACGCCGTCGGCGTCGGGGTCGTCGAGCAGGTATCGGACTTGATTCGGCGAGGAACTCGTGTAGACGGTCGTGACGACTGCGCCGGCTCCCAGCAGGGCGAAGTCCGACTGGGCCCACTCCATTCGGGTGTTCGAGAAGAGGCCGATCCGATCCCCCGCATCGACCCCCAGGTCACGAAACCCTGCCGAGAGCATGCGAACGACGTCGCGCATCTCGGCGTAGGAGATCGTTCCGAACTCGCCGGACGTCGCAGCGGGAAGCACCGACCCGGTGAGCGACCGGTCGTAGACGCCGCCTTTGTACTTCTGTGCCGGCCGATTCGCATTACGCTCGGCCGAATCCTCGAACATCCGTGCGAGCGTCGTCGTCCCGATGACCTCGTCTTCGTACTCTCGTTCGGCATCCC
This sequence comes from Natrinema ejinorense, assembly GCF_002494345.1. GTDB lineage: Archaea > Halobacteriota > Halobacteria > Halobacteriales > Natrialbaceae > Natrinema > Natrinema longum. The sequence goes on along the minus strand of NZ_NXNI01000001.1, from coordinate 3,496,138 downwards.
GCCAGTCCATATATGCGTGCGAGTGGTTCCCGTGCGATAAAACGTGATGAAACTGGTTACATCGTTGATATCGTTTATAACTCTTACGCGAATCGTCGAAAAACGCCGGCCATAGCCGGTTTCGGCCACGTGATGGAAACGGACCGACGGCCACTGAACCGACAGACGGTCGACGGAACCCGACCGACGGTGGTTGGTCGCGACGAGCGGGAACGGGTCACTCCCGGTGGTCGAGATAGCCGAGGACACCGCGGGTGTTCAGCCTCGCCTCGGCGCTCGACTTCTCCTCGCCCCAGACGTCGTCCATCTCGGCCGCCTCGGCGAAGTAGTCGACGACCGCCTCGTCGTCCGCGAGCTCTCGGCGCTTGGCGGCGACCGCGTCGACCCACTCCTCGAGGACGGCCGCGTACTCCTCGAGGGCTCGATCGACGTCGTCGCCAACCGCACGTGGGCCGAAGTGAGGGTAGCAGAACACGTCCGGGTCGAGTTCGGCCAGCGTGTCGACGTCCGCGAGACACTGCTCGAGGTCGAAGTTCGACGGCGGTGACGTTTCCCTGATCTGCTCGGTTTCGGGCACCCAGATACCGGCGGCGTCGGCGACGAAGACGGCGTCGTTGGCGGGGTCCTCGAAGACGACCTGGTGGGGCGCGTGACCGGGGGCCTCGTGGACGCACAGCTCGTGGGTGCCGAGGTCGATCGTGTCGCCGTCTTCGATTTCGACGATCCGCTCTTCCGGGATCGGCTCCGGTTCCACGTAGTACTCCCACTGTTCGCCGACGGCGTTTTTCGTCCCCGCGACCAGCCGCGAGGGATCGGCCATGTGGTCGGCCCCGAGGGCGGGCACGTAGACGTCGGCGTTCGGGCAATCCGCGGCGAGAAAGCCCGCACCGCCCGCGTGGTCGAGATGAACGTGTGTCAGTGCGATGACCTCGAGGTCGTCCTGTGCGATCCCGACGTCGTCGAGTGCCTCCCGAAGCAAATCGTAGTTGGTGCCGATGCCGGTGTCGACGACGGCGGGACGGTCGTCGTCGAGGACGTAGACGGCCCCGTATTCGCTCGTGTCGTACATTCCGGTATCGAGATAGTAGAGGTCCGAACAGTCACCGGCCGTGACTTCGCGAACGTCTCCGATTGCCATATCGGTAGCCTGTCATCGGACGGCATAAAAGCTCGCGTCGCGGCGACCTCCCCTGAGAACGACGACGTCGTCCGCGACCGCCGATTTCACCGAGGCCGCGTCTTCGTGGCGACGTTGCCACGCGCCACGGTGGACGGCACCGCCGCCGCCGATCGCAGCGACTGCACGTCACTGTACACCCGGTCCCACAACGTCAATACCCGATGGCACAACAGCAATACCCGGTCGCACGACCTCGATACACACCCTTCCGCACGAGGGCTCTGAGATCGGTCCGGACCTCGTTTCATACGGATTACTGTAACGGGTTACCGGCGCAACCGCAGAACGAGACGCGGTTGCGCCGGAAACGACTTCCAGTAAACCGTATCAGTGGTTGCGACAGCTCGAGTCCTCGGCCGACTGCTTCCATTCGCCGATGCCGGAGGGATCGAGGTGGACGTGTGCGTCTCCGACGTCCTCGAGCCCCCGCAGACGGTCGACCAGCGCCGATTCGATGTCGTGGGCCTCCCGGAACGGCATGTCGCCGTCGACCTCGACGTGGACCTCCACCTCGAGGACGGTCCCGTCGTAGAAGACGGTCAGGTCGTGGACGCCCTCGACGGCGGGGTGGCCCCCCAGGCAGTCGGTGATCTCGGCGCGTTTCTGCGGGCCGGGTGCGGCACCGATGAGGTAATCGACGTTTTCCCTGCCGATCTCGACCCCCTGATAGACGACCAGCAGGCTGACGAGCCCGCCCGCGATGGGGTCGAGCATCGGGAGATCGACCAGTACGCCGAGGACGCCGACGATCGCAGCGACCGAGGTATAGATGTCGTTCAGACAGTCTTTCGCGAGCGCCGCGAGCGCGGTCGACTGCAGGGACTCGTTGATGCCGATCGTGTAGCGATAGACCAGATACATATCGGCGATCGAGAACGCGAGCGCCACGAGCAACAGGACGCTGAACTCGATATCGGGGCCGGCGACGAGCCCCTCGACGGACCGGTAGAGCAGGTTCAGTCCGAGCAGTGCGATCACCGCGCCGACGAACAGCGCCGTCAGGGGCTCGATTCGAGTGTGGCCGTGTGGGTGGGTATCGTCGGGTTCGTCGAACGCGCTTCGCCCCCAGACGAGGACGACGACGCTCGCGACGAGATCCGCGACGGAGTGGGCCGCGTCGGCGAGCAGTGCGACGCTCCCGAAGGCGTACCCCGCCGCTCCCTCGACGACGATTTTCACGACGTTGCCGAGGACGTTCGCCCACGACGCCCGCGCGAACGCACTCCGGCCGCCGTCCGCGCCACCGGCTTCGGACATGGCTGCCCCTAGAGCCAGTCTAACCTTGGGTCTTTTCGTTCCGGTCCTCGAGTCGATGGCAGCCCCATCGCAACGATCAAGACGAGCCACTGAGAGGGAGCAGACGACTGGGCGCTGGGGGTCGTCCGATACAACCGCCGAACGGGTCGTGCCGGCTCGCATCCCTGGTCGATGCAACACGTACCACGCGTCGATCGGCTGACGGTCCCGCCGAACACCGCCATGACAGACGCTCATCCCATCGTTCGACTCGAGACGCTCGCATTGATCGCCGTCGGCGGCTTCGCCGGCTCGAACCTCCGGTTCTTCGTGATGGGGCTGTTCCCGGACGTGCCGTCGGTCGTCCTCGTCAACGCCGTGGGGAGCGCCGTCCTCGCCGTGGTGGTGTACGAGGCCGAGTACACGGGCCATCTCACGTCCCGAACCCGGCTCGTCTTCACGACGGGGTTTCTCTCCTCGCTGACGACCTACAGCACGTTCGCGCTCCAGGCCGCGCTCGCCTCGAGTCCCCTCGCGGTGGTGGGCATCGTCGCCGCGAACTACGGACTCGGAGTCACCGGCGTGCTCGTGGGACGGGGGATCGCGCGCCGAATCGCGGGCCCGCGCTCGGCAGGCGGTGAGCCAGTATGAGTTCGATCGGAACGGGCCTCTCGGCGCTCGTCGCCCTCGATCCCGACCCGGCCCACGTCGTCGGTACCGGCGGCGCGATCGGCGCGATCCTCCGGTACTGGGTCGGCCAGCGAATCGCCGGACGGGTCCCGAACGACCGCCTGCCCCTCTCGACGTTCGTGGTCAACGTCGTCGGCAGCTTTCTCTTTGGCATCGCCGTCTTTACCGGTGTGAGTGAATCGACGCTCCGGCTCGTCGGAACCGGTATCTGTGGGTCGTTCACCACGTTCTCCTCGTTCTCCGTCGAAACGGTTCGGCTGTACGAACGCGGCGACCGCGTCCGTGCGATCGGCAACGCCACGGCCAATCTCGCCGGGTCGCTCGCGGCGATAACCCTTGCCTGGGGAGCCGTCGCCGTCGCCCCCGTCTGAGACGGACTCCTGTCGGTCAGCGCCGGTCCAGCCGCGACCCGCCCACGGTGTGCCGGGACCCGGCGACAGCAGCCCGGCTGAAAACCGACCGCCGCACGGGAGCGCCTCCGTTAGCGATCGTTCAGAAACGGTACCGATCCACACGGTTTCGAGCGATTCGGTCGCGTTCGATCCACGGTAGGTTTATGGTTGGACTCCGTCATTCGCCGCTATGGAGGCTCGCCGAGACGCGTGGCGCATCTACCGCGAGTCACTCCCGATTCTCATCGTCAGCCTCGCTGGCGGGATTTTCGCAGGGTCAGTACTCGGCTCCGAGGGAATGACCGAAGGGTTCGAACGGTTTCCGGGCCTGTTGTTGTTACTCCCGGCCTTCCTCGCGACCCGCGGGAACGTCTACGGCGCGATGGGGGCGCGGATCTCGAGTGGGCTCCACCAGGGGATGATCGATCCGTCGTTCTCGTGGAATCGGCGGCTGGTCAACGCCGTCGCCGCCTCCTTTATCAACGGGATCGGCATCTCGGTGTTCATCGCCGTCCTCTCGTGGGTCATCCTGTGGGTACTGGGACGAGACTCCGCTGGGTTGATCGAACTCGTCGGCATCATGCTGATCTCGGGCGTCCTGACCTCGACGACGCTGATCTTCGGCTTGCTGGCGCTGGTCTTTGCGAGCTACGAGCGCGGGCTCGACCCCGATAACCTGATCGGGCCGATCGTTACCACGCTCGGCGACGTCTTCGGCGTCGTCTTCCTGTTCGTCGCGATCACCGTCGTCGGGGTGGCGTTCTAATGGCAGCCACCGGCCCCGACGAACCGACCGACACCTGGTCGATTCGCAGCATCGTCGCCACGATGTTTCCCATCCTGCTCGTCCTCTCGATGCTCGAGATGGGATCCGGGTACGTCCTCGAGGAACTCGAGGAGACCTACATCGCGAACCCTACGTTGCTGGTGCTCGTCCCGGTGATGATCGGGATGGGCGGCAACCTCGGCGCGATCCTCTCCTCGCGGCTCTCGACGCGACTCCACCTGGGGCTCCTCGAGTTCGATCCTCGAGACGACGTTCTCTGGACGAACGTTCTGGCGATCCTGGGACTGGCAGCGACGATCTTCACGGCGCTTGGCATCACCGCCTGGCTGGTCGGCCACCTCATCGCGACACCGATGGCGCTTGCCGACCTCCTGCTCATCTCGGTCGTCAGCGGCATGTCGCTCGCCGTGATCGCGATCGTCCTCAGTATCGCCGCGACCTACGTCTCCTACACGCAGGGGCTCGATCCCGACGACACGACGATTCCGGTCGTCACGAACCTCTGTGACATCCTCGGCGTGATCGTCCTCTCTGGGGTCGCGATCGTCGTCCTGAACTGAGACGGACTGCCGGGACACGTCCGAGGCGACGGTCCAAGCGAAATGACTCGCGTCTCACGGGCAGTAGATGGCTCCAGAAGGGACGTTCTCCCGTCGTATCTTCACCTTGTGACCAGAACCACTTAAAGCGGAGCCACAGCGGGCAGTCGTCGACGGCCCACGTTGGTTACGCCGACGCGAGCTCGCGGAACGCCGCCGCGGCCGTTCTGGTCCCCTTCGAGATGAGTACGTCGCCGCCGCGCAGTTCGGCGTCGGCGTCGGCGACCAGCAGCCATCCCTCGCCCGGCCGGCGGATGGCGATCACCGACATCGTCGACTCGGCGTCGGGAACCCCCGCAGTCACGTCGGTGCCGTCGAGGTCGCTCCCCTCGGTGACCTCGACACGGGTGATGATCTCGTCGCTCTCCTGAACGGCGACCTGTACGACCGGGTGGACATCGATATCCCGGAGGACGCCCTCGCTGATCTCGATCGCGGCGTCGCTGATCCGCTCCGTACAGCTCCCCAGTTGGATCAGTCCACGCAGGGAGACCGGATCCGGCGCGTCGGCGGCCGCCCGGAGCGTCCAGGCCTCGAAGCGCGACTGCATCGCGTCGACCTCGACCTCAAGGTTGCGGACCTCTTCGGCGAGTTCCTCGCTGTCGAAGAGGACGCTGCTGTAGGCCAGATCGACCGCCAGTTCGGAGAAATCCTTCATGTGGATGATCGTGTCCACGGCCCGCTCGAGGTCGTCGATGTCGGGCGTCTCGGCGGTCGGTGCCTCGTAGACCTTGCCGGTCATCGTCTCGCAGACGTCACCGATCGCCATGTCGGGGCCCCGGAGGAGTGCGACGTCGTCGGCCTCGACGCGGGTCGTCGGGCCGGGATTGAGCAGCCAGTCGCTGCCCCGCCGAAGCGCGATCACGCGCACGCCGGTCTCGGACTCGAGATCGATGTCCTCGAGCGTTCGCCCGGCGTAGGGGGAGTCCGCCGCGACGACGCCCCGCAGGAGCGCTTCGGCGGCGTCGGGGAGTGCGGCCCGCATCGCCTCCGGCAGGCCCATATCCTCGAGGACGATCTTCGCGATGTCGCCCGCGGCGTCGCTGATCGCGTCCGCGGCCCCGACGATCCCCAGGACGGGCGCGAGCTGTTCCGCGTCGGCCGGCTTCCGGGCGGCCATCAGGAGGCTCATCCGCGCGCGAAGCTCGAGGACGTTCATCCGCTCTTCGAGTCGGAGCACCTCCGTTGCCAGCGGCTCGCTCCGGTGGAGCACGGCCGAGTACGAGAGGTCGATCAACAGCTCGGCGGTGTCTTTCATCTCGACGAGCACGTCTTTGACGCTGACGGGCTCGTACTCGATCGGGGCCGACGATGCCTCGCCCTCGAGCGGGTCCATACCTCGAGAGTCGACCCGCCGACCAAAAAAGCGTTTCCCGCCGGCCGGTTGCGGTGCGCCCGGCGGACGCCCTTCCGACACGGTTTTGCCCGGGCGCGAAGAACGCACGATCAATGCTCGACCGGACCTATCTGCGCGAGAACCCCGACGAGGTACGCGAGGCCCTCGACGACCGTGGGGCTGACGTCGATGTCGACGAGTTCCTCGAACTCGACGAACGCTGGCGGGAGCTGAAAGCCCGCGGCGACGACCTGCGCCACGACCGCAATCAGGTCTCGAAGAAGATCGGCGAACTCGTCGCCGAAGGGAAAGACGAAGAGCGCGAGGAAGCCCTCGAGCGCTCGCGGGAACTCAAAGCCGAGATCGAGGAAATCGAGGACGAGGGCGCAGCCCTCGAGGACGAACTCCGGGAACGGCTGTTCGAGATCCCACAGATCCCCCACGAGAGCGTTCCGCTGGGCGTCGACGAACGCCACAACGTCGAGGACCGACGGTGGGGCTTCGACGAACCCCACGACCTCCCCGACGAGGTCACCCCCCACTACGAACTCGGCGAGGAACTGGACATCATCGACGAGGAACGCGCCGCCAAGACCACCGGCGCGGGCTTTTACTTCCTCAAAGGAGAGGGCGCACAGCTCGAACACGCCCTGATCCAGTTCATGATGGACGTCCACCGCGAGCAGGGGTACGTCGACGTCTTCCCGCCGGTTCCAGTCAAGAGCACGTCCATGCGGGGTACCGGCCAGCTCCCGAAGTTCGCCGACGACGCCTACCGGCTGGGCGGGAGCAACGAGGAAGCGTACGAGGACGACGACCTCTGGCTCTGTCCCACCGCGGAGGTCCCCGTCACCAACATGTACGCCGGCGAGATCCTGCTGGACGACGACCTCCCGCTGAAACACCAGGCCTACACGCCGAACTTCCGCCGTGAGGCCGGCGAGCACGGCACCGAAACGCGAGGCATCGTCCGCGTCCACCAGTTCAACAAGGTCGAACTCGTCAACTTCGTCGAGCCCGAGGAGAGCTACGACCGCCTCGAGGAACTCCTCGGGGAAGCCGAAGAAGTTCTCAAACGGCTCGAGCTCCCCTACCGCATCCTCGATCTCTGTACCGGCGACCTGACCTTCGCCAGCGCCAAGACCTACGACATCGAGGTCTGGGCTCCCGGCGACGACATGGACGACGGCCCCGACGAGGGCGGCCGCTGGCTCGAGGTCTCCTCGGCCTCGAACTTCGAGGACTTCCAGGCCCGCCGCGCCGGCCTGCGTTACCGGCCCGAGCGCCACGAATCGGCCGAGTATCTGCACACCCTGAACGCCTCCGGGCTCGCGATCCCCCGGGTCATGGTCGCCATCCTCGAGTACTACCAGAACGAGGACGGCACGGTGACGATCCCCGAGCCCCTGCGGCCGTACATGGGCGGCAAGGAACGCATCGAGGGCCACGAGAAGGTCGGCGAATCCGCGGTGGGTGCAGGCGAGCGAGAGTGAGCGCCGTTCGGTCGTCCGGCACTGACGCGTAACGCGATGTCACGTCGAGCGCGGACCCCGCTCGAGTGCCGTGATCGACGGTCGCCGTTCTGACAGCGGAAAAACTATACTCTGGAAACGACACTGATATGTATGCACGTCAGTATCCATCAGAAAGTAATCGCATCCGTCGTCGGAATACTGATGATCCTCGGGATGCTCCTGTTCTCGTGGTTACTCGCGCTGCTGACTGCACTGGTGATGATTCCTCTCTACGTAAAGATCTTGACAGCGTAACGACACGGGGTGTCGTCGCTTCGGGCCGAATGAGCCACCGGCGGGAGGAAACGGCTCAGTTCGGAGAGAGGGCACCCGAGAGTTGGGGCCCTCGAGAGCCCGATTCGAACGAACGGAGAGCGATCCGAAAGCGAGTCGGCAGCGAGTTATATGTAGTCGATGCTCGGCGGCAACTCGAGCTTCATGCCCTTGCGCTCGCGGATCTCCATGATCTTGTCGCGCTGGAGCGAGTCGGACATGACCTCGAAGCCGGCGTTCTCGGTGTTCCAGGAGGCGCGGCCCTCGGTTGCGGAGCGAATGTCGCTCGCGAAGCCGATCATCTCGCCGACGGGCGCGATGCCCTCGACGACCATCAGATCGCCTTCCTGGTACATGTCGTCGACGCGGCCACGGCGGCCCTGAATCTCGCCCGAGGCTGCGCCCATGTGGTCGTTGGGCACGTCGATGCGGACGTCCTGCATCGGCTCGAGCATCTTGATCCGACCGTCGATGAGCGCCTTGTGGAGCGCGTTTCGGGTCGCGGGGATGACCTGTGCCGGACCGCGGTGGATGGTGTCCTCGTGGAGTCGCGCGTCGTGGAGACGGATGAGCGTCCCCTGCACCGGCTCGTTCGCCAGCGGACCGTTGTCGAGGGCTTCCTCGAGCCCCTCGATCACGAGTTCCATCGTCTCGTTCAGGTGCTGGATCCCCTTCGTGTCGTCGATGAGGATGTTCGTCCCGTGCATGTGCTCGACGTTCTGGGACGTATCCTTGTCCATGCCGGCCTCCTGCAGGGCCTCGCGGCGGTCCTGCTCGGGCATGTCCATCGAGGCCTCGCCGAGCTGGATCGTCTCGACGAGGTCGTCCGTCATCGGTTCGATGGAGATGTAGAAGCGGTTGTGTCGGTTCGGCGAGATCCCCTCGACCTGGTCGCTGGCCTCCTGGGGCTGCTCGCGGTAGACGACGATCGGTTCGCCGGTGTTGACCGGGATGCCCTGGTTCTTCTCGATACGCTGGGTGATGACCTCGAGGTGGAGCTCACCCTGCCCGGAGATCAGGTGTTCGCCCGTCTCCTCGTTGATCTCGATCTGGATCGTCGGGTCCTCCTTGGAGACCTGTCGGAGCGTCTCGATCAGCTTCGGCAGGTCGTCCATGTTCTTCGCCTCGACGGACTTCGTAATGACCGGCTCGGAGATGTGCTCGATCGTCTCGAACGGCGTCATCTCGACGCTGGAGACGGTCGAGCCGGCGATCGCGTCCTTGAGACCGGTGACGGCGGCGATGTTTCCGGCTGGAACTTCCTCGACTTCCTCGCGCTCGCCACCCATGTAGACGCCCACGGACTGGACGCGGTTCTTGCCCGCCGTCCCGGAGACGTACAGTTCCTGCCCCTTCTCGAGGGTGCCCGAGAAGACGCGGCCACTGGCGACTTCGCCCGCGTGGGGGTCCATCGCGATGTCGGTGACCATCAGGACGACCTCGCCGTCCTCGTCGACGAGGCGCATCGAGTCGGCGAGATCCGACTCGGCGTCGCCGCGCCAGATACGCGGAATACGACGGGGCTGTGCGTTGACCGGGTTCGGGAAGTGCTCACAGACCATGTCGAGCACGACGTCCGACAGCGGCGTCCGCTCGTGGAGCTCTTGACGCTTGTCGGCGCGCTCGAGTTCCATGATCTCGGCGAAGTCCATCCCGGTGCGCTGCATCGACGGCATGGAGACGCCCCACTTGTACAGTGCGGAGCCGAAACCGACGGTCCCCTCTTCGACGGAGACTGTCCAGTCGTCGATGTCGTCCATGTCCTCGGTCATCCCGCGGATGAGTTCGTTGACGTCGCGGATGACCGCGAGGAGTCGCTCCTGCATCTCCTCGGGCCCCTCCTGGAGCTCGGAGATGAGGCGGTCGACCTTGTTGATGAACAGGGTCGGCTTGACGCCCTCTCGGAGCGCCTGCCGAAGCACCGTCTCGGTCTGGGGCATCGCCCCTTCGACGGCGTCGACGACGACGAGCGCACCGTCGACGGCGCGCATCGCTCGGGTCACGTCGCCACCGAAGTCGACGTGGCCCGGCGTGTCGATGAGGTTGATCAGGTGGTTCTGATCCTCATACTCGTGGGTCATCGAAACGTTCGCCGCGTCGATGGTGATCCCGCGTTCCTGCTCGTCTTCCTCGGTGTCCATCGCGAGCTGCTCGCCGGCAGTCTCGTCGGAGATCATGCCGGCACCTGCCAGCAGATTGTCTGTCAGCGTCGTTTTCCCGTGGTCAACGTGAGCGGCGATGGCGATGTTCCGGATGTTCTCCGGGTCGTCCATCAGCCGTTCACACTCCTGGACGATCTTCTTGCGTCGGCCCATATATCCCCCAATACCGCCAGCGGGGTCAAAAGGGTAGTGTTTCGTCGCCGCCGGATTTCGTCGCGTTTCCCGTCGCGAGCGGTGAAATATCCAATTTGAGTGAGTGAATCCGTCTCATAATGGAGGGCCGTCCGCTCCGATCGACGGCCCTCGAGCGGCGTTCGACGGAACCGGTATCGACGGAGACACGCGAACCTGCCCCGGACGACCGCACAAAAGAGTCAAATTCCGTCGGCCCCTTGCTAAGAGCACACATGGATATACGCGTCCAGGGATCGGGCCCGACCGCACCGTTCCTCAGTGCCCGCGACCTCTTCGAAACCGAACAGGAGCTCTCCTTGCCGGTCCACGTCCAGCTCCGGGACGACCCCGACGAACGGACCTGGGCCGCCCACTACGACGACCGTCACGTCCTCAACATCTCGAGACAGGCCGCCTCCTCGGCGATGGCGCGCGAACTCGCCCTCCACGAGTTCGCCCACATGGCCCGCCACGAACAGCAACACCCCTCCCACACCCAGTCGACCGAAGAGGTCCTCTATCTCGCCCTGGCCGGCAAGAGCGTCGAGCGGCGCAAGCTCTCACACTGTTACCAGATCGCAAACCACATGAAAGACATCTACGCCGACGACATCACGCTCTCGGTCGGCCCCGGCGAGAAACTGCTCGCCTTCCTCGAGTCGAGTCTCGCGACGGCAGTCGCCGACCGCCCGGGGACGCCGCCGCGACCGGGCTTCGAGCGGCTCTCCGCGAGCGCCGATCCGGAGATTACGGCCGTCAACGCGGCGTTCGCGTTGGCGCTCGCGGAACGACACGACCTCGTCGACGAGGACCACCGCTTGTACGACCTCGCACACGCGGCCGCGATGGACGCCCCCGAAATCGACTTCGAGGGGTTCAAACGCCGATTCCGGGAACTCGTGCGGGAACCCGATACGAGCACCTACCGCCAGGTCCTCGTCGACGCGACCCGCTCGTACGTCGGTAACGGGCAACGCGCCGCCGACTGAGTCACCGCACCCGAACGGCTCGTCCGGCAGGTGATACGACCGACGGAACCACCCGACGACCTCAGAATCGTTCTCGCGGCTGCACGATGCCTGAGGCCACACATTTTGACCCAAATATCCACTACATTATGGTATAGGATAGCGAAACATATCAGTAATGCTCTCTGGAACGGACTGCTCAGGGAACAGGGAGGGATTCTCCGACGTATTATTGCGACCGAAGCATCGGAAGGTGAGCGTTCTCGTCGTCGGTTCCGTTCGTCCCGACCAACGTCGGAACGCCTGTCAGTAGTTGATGGGCTGTGGGGTCGAGCGGGACCGGCGACGCGCCCTCGTCTCGATGACCGGCGGCCCCCACCGCGTCTCGTGGTTCGTCGAGGACGGCGGGTTGAAGACGCGTTCGGTCGTCACCTACGACACGCAGGCCAGGAGTACCGCGGCGGCCGGGGTGACGGCACCACCGTCGATCGAACCGGTCTCGACCGAGACCAAAACTCTCGCCGAACTCGGCATCGCTATCTCGAACGCCATCGAATCCTACGAGACGGACGCCGACGGACTCGAGCCGACCGAGATCAGGGTGAGAATGGACTCGCTGCTTCCGCCGCTCGAGGAGTACGGCAGACAGCGGGTGTTCAAGTTTCTCCATTCTATCAACGGGCGAATGAGAGACGTTGACGGAATGGCACACTATTACCTGCAGGTCGAACGGGCGAGATCGACGATCCATAATTGGGTACAGAAAGCCGATCTACAGCCGACAACGGGAAGCCAGCCGGATCACGTTGCGCTCGACGAAATCATGATCCAACTCGACGATCGGCACTACTGGCTGTATGCTGCTGTCGACCCCGAAACCAACGAATTTCTCCATTTCAAGCACTATCCAACGCGTACAACCGCACTTCCTGAGATGTTTCCCCACGAACTCAGCGAGAAACACGACATCGAAGATGCCGTGTTTCTCGTCGATTCCGTTCCATGGCTCAACGCTACACTCCATCACCTCGGGCTTCGATTTCGATACGAAACACATGGAAATCGGAGCACTGTCGAACGTCTCTTTCAAGAGATACAACGACGTACCTCCCGGTTTGGAAACTGCTTTAGAAACGCCGATCCAGCAACCGGTGAAACATGGCTGCAGAGCTACGCATACTGCTGGAACCAGCTAATCTGAACAATACCCCCACGCCTCCTGGTAGAACTATTTCCGTGTTCAATTTCCGTTGCTGTCAATAGCGGCTGCGAACGCGTCTTCGAGTGATGCCCGTTCGATTTCGAAGTCCGCGATACCGCATTCGGACTCGGCGAGTTCCGAGATAATCTCGGCGTGTGTATCCGGGCCGGAATAGTCGACGATCAGTTTCTCGCCTGTGGTCCGGGCATCTTGAACACCATCTACTGCCCGCACGCGCGCTCGGACTGAAGACGGGACTGGCTTCGTTTCGACCGTGACGATAAGGGATGACGCACTGTCGAGTTCGGCTCTGAGATCCGCGATAGACGACTGCATCAGTAGTCGACCATCTTTGAGTATCCCGACACGGTCACAGAGCGCTTCAACGTGGGTGAGTTGATGTGAAGAGACGAACACGGTCACCCCGCGTTCGTTCTCCTCGCGAATGATTTCGCGAACTCGTCTGGCACCCTCCGGATCGAGTCCGGCAATCGGTTCGTCGAGGATCAGGAGATCCGGGCTCCCGACGAGCGCCATCGCCAGTCCGAGGCGGCGGGTCATTCCGTGAGAGTACGCTCCCGCGTTCCGATCGGCCGCCTCGAGCAGACCAACGCGTTTCAAGAACCGGTCGAGGTCGGCGTCGACGCCGTATACCGAACGAACGAATTCGAGATGTTCACGCCCGGTGAGTCTGGAGTACGGTGTAAACCCCTGTGGGAGCGCTCCAGTACGAGTCTTGACCGCGACTTCTTCGTCTCGAGGGTCGTGGCCGAATAGACGGACGTTCCCGCGAGTCGGCTGTAGAAAGTTTAACAGGAGCCCGATCGTCGTCGTCTTTCCCGCACCGTTGGGACCGAGGAAGCCATACAACTCGCCGCGACGGACGGTGAGGTCGAGGTCCGCGACGGCGGTGACATCACCGAACGTTCGTGTAACGGCGTCGAGGTCGATCGCGTGGGGGTTAGGCGGTTGGTGGGTCATTGGTTGAGGGATCTCAGGTGAGTTCCATTCGTTCGAAACGCCAGCATGCATAGGACAATGGGACGACGATCCACAGAACGAGCACGACCGTCGCAACTGGCCACGAGAAGTGTATCGGAGTGTTTGCGGTGATATCCGCAAGGTCGGTACTAAAGAAGGAAACGCTAAACCGATCGATACCCATCGCGCTATCGATATGGACCCTTGGGAAGAGGTCCGAATACGGCGTCGAGACAAGTACGAAGTACGCCTGCTGTGGGTTGATTGCGTGGCCAGTGGGATGGAAACCGAGACCGGTAACCACCCCCTCGTGCCAGTTGAACGTGAATCCGACAACGGTGATGAAGACGGTTGCCGCCGCCCGTCGTGCCGTCGAGAACGACGTCGAGATCGCGACACCGATGCTTATCCAGACGAGACCGTAGGCTAACGTCACGACCGACAGCACGAGGTACCGCCACGCCGATACCGTTTCGAACCGACTCCAGATGGCGAGCCACCCGACGGCCAACGAGAGAAGAACGACGAACGAGAACACGGCCATTCGCGCGAGAACCGTTCCGAGGAGAATAGTCCGACGGGTACACGGAAGTGACAGGACAATCTCGAGACGACCGGATTCACGGGCCTGAACGATCGTTCCATAGCCGAACAAGAGACCAACCGGTGGTAGCAGTACCAGTAACGAATACCAGGAATCTACGAGTGCAAACACTCCATAGACGCCGTCGAACGTTTCTGGCTGGGTAAGAGAAATATACGTACCACCCCGAACACCGTTGCTACCGTAGATCGGTTGCACGCTCGTTACAGCGGTCCAAACCGATACGGAAAGGAGTGCTGCAAGAAGGAGCAGCTTTCGAGACCAGCGATATCGTCGAATTTCGGCTTGGAACACTCCCGCAAGTGCGCGGCACGTATGCCGCTGATTCGGCGACGATAACCGACCAAACAGTCGGGTTCGATCCGGACTCATGCACCGATCACTTCTCGGCGAAACCGGCGGTGACCGAGCACTACCGGTCCACAGATCCAGCCAACGAGGACCGGAAGCGCGAGAGACGGTGTGAAAAACGGTCCGAAACTATACTCGGTGACGGACCCATCACTCAGAGAGGCGGTAAGAGACGGGTACATGGTATCAAACGGGGCCGCAATCAGCGTCACGTACGCCTGAAACGGGTGGATGACGACGAGCGAAGAGACGCGAGAGAGCAAAAGCGCACCAGCGAATTCCAGGCCAAGATACCCGAAAACAATCCCCGTGAGACAGGCCCAGCGCGTCGAGCAGTACACGGAGAGACTACTGCCAACCGTGAGGAGACCGCCAGCGAAAATGATCGTGATCAGTCCTGCCAGAAGATGGCCGACCGGATCGAACCCCCCAACGAGTAATATTAATCCGATCCCGGAAAGGAGCACGCCGAGACCGATAGCTGCTGCGAGCCAGGCGACTCTGGCGGCAACTTTAGCTATCAGTACGTCTCGCCGAGTTAGCGGTGCTGATCCGAGTATGAATAGCGTCCCGCGCTCCCGTTCCTTCGGGAACGCCTCGTACCCATAGAGGAACGCGATCAGAGGCAAGAGAAGCACGAGGAGATCCGCCGTCTCGAGCCAGTACCGGGCGGTGGCTGACTGTCCCGACTCGAGAACGAGAAACGGGGTCACCCGTTCGGACCCGATATCACTACCGAGTACGCGCCATATCGGCCCGACGACGAGCGAGAGCACGCCTGCGGTAAGCACCCAATTCGTTACGGACCGCGAGAGGAGGCGACTCTCGAGTAGCACCACGGTTGCTACTCGAGAGCTGACAGAGGGAACAGCTATATTTCTACCATTCCTATTCATAGACATAATTACATAGAAACAGCATAAATATTTTAGTAAATGATAGCACCTGAATTGCTTTTTAATAAGGTTCGAATCACGGATTTGAATCCAGTAGTTCCGGAATGAGAAACAGATCCCTCAACATGCAGTGTTGTCCCATCGTACCAAGTGTCCTGCTCATGATCAGCAGTCGTTTCGGGAATAACCGGGAAATCGTTGTTGTAATACGAACCTACGGCTGAGGTAAGGTCGTAGTCCCAAGAATCACTAAACCAATTCGTATTAAAGGAGTCGGGGATATCACAGTCATAGATATTAGGGATATCGTGACAAGGGAATCAATCACCGAATTCCTCACCGTCACATGTATCTCCACGGACCGTCTCAAAGAAGCCAGTTGAGTCGTCGATATCGTATGTCCCACGGCTTGAGTCATACGATCGTTCGATTACAAGATTCGTTCGGCAAAGCGGACCACATTCACTAGACTTCGTTTCCACATACGTGACCGCATCGCCATTGTCGCTGAACTCCGGATCATCCAAGCCAGCGGTCCTCACGCGCCCGGAATCGGTAAGCGCGTCATCTTTAAAGTGATCCCCAGCCGATATCGTGTCCTCAGCCCTCTCAAGTGCTACATCAGTGTTGTCGAGCGATTCAACATTCGTCCCGCTAGCTGCTTTCACCCCCCTCTGAGTACTACTTTCCTGATGGGGGTTCAATGAAATAGAGTAGTTGATCTTCGTTGGGTCTTCGTTAGTCGATGGTTCAACTGTCACCATATCGTGAGCCAAGTGTATCTTTGTCCGGATCGTCTCCTGTTGGCCCCGTTTGAGGAAGATCAGAGAGGCCTCTTCGAGATCGGCACATGAGGAGGTATCAAGTTCTATCTCGTTGAGAATCTGTTTCCCACCTGCGGTCTGGCTCTCGGAAAGACTATCGTCTGCTGTGACCCCCGTTACTCCTAAAAGTGTGACTGACGTATGAAAACGCGCTGATATACAGAGAAAGAGACTGAGTAGTCGTATCTGGCTCAGTACCCAAGCTACAGTCGGCAATTATCGGTACGAGAACTGAAAACGAAAGACAGTCGGAACGTTAGCGAGCCGCCGCCGCGACGCGCTCTTTCTCTTCTTTCTGACTGACCGCGTACGTCTGGACGTCGTAGTTGGACGCGCCGATGAGTTGGCTGGCGATGGCCTCCTCGACGTCGGTCGTCGTCTTGAACGAGTCGTTATAGACGCCCTCGGCGAGGAACTTCAGCGCCTGGTCGACCCGGCGCTGCGGGGCCACGTCGACGGCCTTCGGGACCGAGATACCACCGTATTTCAGGCGGACGGTCTCCTCTCGGGGAGCCGCGTTCTCGACGGCCGTGACGAGCACCTGAATCGGGTTCTCCTCGGTGCGCTCGTGGATGATCTCGAACGCGTCACGGACGTGGTTGAGCGACTGCTGTTTCTTGCCCGTGTTCTCCTCGGTCTGCATCAGGCGGTTGATGAACCGCTCGACGATGGAGATCTGGGACTTCTTGAACTGCTTGCCGGCGTGACGACCCGCGGTGTGGGCGACGGGGGTCACCGTGATGTAGCGCTCGGTCGAGGGGTCGGTGTACTCGAGTTCGCCGAGTTCCCACGTCCCGAACAGCTTCGCCGACACGTCTGCGCCACCGGCCGGGGCGTCCGGATCCGGTTGATCTTCTGCCGCCATGGTTATCGCACCGGTTTTTCCGCGTTCCCGCGAACGAGTTCTTTCAGTGCGACGCCGTTGACCTTGTCGACCTTGTAGTTGACACCGGAGAGGTCGCCCATCGCACGACCCTTCGCCCCACCGATCCCGGCGATGGTGACTTCGTCGTGTTCGTCGATGAACGAAATAGCGCCGTCACCGGGACAGAAGGCGGTGACCTGCTTGCCGTTCTTGATCAGCTGCACTCGGACGCACTTCCGGATCGCCGAGTTGGGCTGTTTGGCTTCGATGCCGACCTTTTCGAGTACGATACCGCGAGCCTGGGGTGCACCCTCGAGCGGGTCGGACTTCTCGCGAAGTCCGCGGGCGCGGCGCGCGTAGTCAGAGTCGGACCACCGCTGATTCTGGCGGTCCTTCTTGAGCTTGCGCGCGGCGTATTTGCCGTTTGCCATGGGCGTCGCTATCCGACGGAGGCACTTAAGCGACCCGTTTCGAATCGCCGTGACGGCTCGAGAATCGGCGACGAGGGGGAACGAAGCGATTTCAGCGCGTTTCGTCGCCGGAGACGTCCGCTGGCGTCGGAACCGGTCGCGCTCGGATCGGGAGCGCTTCCGTTCGCGAGGACCGTTCGATTCCGATGCGATCGTATCGTCGGACGGACAGATCCGGCAGTCGGCACCCCGTTCGACTCGCTGCCCGCCGAGTCGCGACCCGAGTCCTGTCTCGAAGGACGGATCGATCGAACCAGATATATAATCTTACCGGATCAGCAGCTAAAGTTATTAGTTAGATCGGACATGTCGTGTACTCGTTATGGCTACACTGAACAGTTGGATCAAGCGACTCATCGGCAGCGCCGACGAGGAGTCCCAGTCCAGCGATGAACTGCAGGCAGTAGATGATCGAATCGGATTCGAAGCGTCACTCGATGACGCGGAAGTGATCGGTCGGAGTCCCCTGTCGTACGTCGCTGCTGGCGAGTCGGTCTCGTCGTTCGTGGGAAAACAGGTCTCTTCGAAACTCGCCGAATACGGACTCGAAGACATCGAACCCGACGAGTGGTATCCGCTCCAGATCCCGCTCGCCATGCTGTACGATATGCGCGACGAGTACGGCGGCGTCAGAATGCGGAACATGGGCCAGAACGTCCCCGAGCACGTCGAATTTCCGCCGGATCTCTCCGAAGTGGATAACGCGTTACGGGCGATCGATACGGCCTACCACCAGAATCACCGCGGCAGCGAGATCGGCTCCTACGAGTTCCGGAAAGAAGGAGCGAACGAGGGAGTGATGATCTGTGAGAACCCCTATCCGTGTGAGTTCGACAAGGGACTCATCAAGGGCGTCGCGAAGAAGTTCGCCAACAGCCCCGTACAGGTCGAGGAAGTCGGCGACCAGTGTCGGTCGGACGGCGATCACCGCTGTGAGTATCGCGTCGAATGGCTCTGAGCGGTCTCGTATCGTAACCGACGACGGAGCCGTTCGAACCGATCGCACCGGTTCCGGAACGGGGAGTGACCGTCTCAGTACGGATACTCTCTCGGTTCGCGCTGAACCGAGATCCACTTCACCGTCGTCAGCGTCTCGAGGATCCACTCGTCGTTGTACCGACCCATTCCCGATGCGCCGACACCGCCGAACGCAACGTGCGGTTCGTCGTTCAACGGCTGGTCGTTGATGTGGACCATGCCCGTCTCCATCGCGTCGGCCACGTCACGCGCCCGGGCGACATCCGCCGAGTGGACCGATCCCGACAGCCCGTATTCGGTGTCGTTGGCGATCCGAATCGCCTCCTCGTCGGTTTCGAATGGAACGACCGGCGCGACCGGGCCGAAGTGTTCGTTGCAAGCGACCGGCATGTCGCTGGTGACGTCCGACAGCACCGTAGGCTCGACGAACAGTCCCTCGTAGTCGCCGCCGGCCTCGATCGTTGCACCGCGTTCGACCGACTTCTCGAGGAAACCGGCGATCTTGTCGCGCTGACTCTCGTTGATGACCGGTCCGACGAGGGTTCCCTCCTCGAGGGGATCGCCGATGGGGAGTTGCTCGGCGCGGTCGGCCAGTCCCGCCACGTACTCGTCGTACAGCGATTCGTGGACCAGATGGCGGTTGATCGAAATACACTCCTGTCCCTGATGGGTGAACGAGCCGAACGCGCCAGCGTCGATTGCCCGCTCGAGGTCGGCGTCTTCGAGGACGATGTGGGCGTTGTTTCCGCCCAGTTCGAGTGCGGGTTCCGTGTACGCGCCGACGGCACGCTGGCCGACGCCGCGTCCGACTTCCGAAGAGCCGGTAAACGACATCACCGACGGAACCGAGTGACCCGAGAAGTGATCGCCGATCTCGTGACCGTAGCCGGGGACGACGTTCAGGACGCCCGCCGGGAGACCGGCCTCCTCGAAGACCTTCGCGAGGACGAGGCCGCCCGTTATCGGGGTGTGTTCGTCCGGTTTTAACACCACGCTGTTGCCGAGCGCGATGGCGGGTGCGACGACTCGGCTGGAGAGATACAGCGGGAAATTCCACGGCGTGATGACGCCGACGACGCCGGCCGGTTCGCGCACGAGCAGATTCTCCTTCCCGGGGGTGACCGAGTCCTTGCGGCGACCGCCGTCGCGCATCGCCAGCCCGGCACCGACCTCCATCGTTCCCTGTGCGAGCTGGGTCTCGAAATCCGCTTTCAGCTCGACGCCGCCGCACTCGACCGCGAACAACATCGCGAGGTCGTCGGCGTACTCGCCCAGCAACCGACAGGCCTCGGACACGATGCCGGCGCGCTCCTGGGGCGGCCGCTCCGCCCACTCCGCCTGTGCCTCATCCGCGATCGCGTACGCCTCGTCGACGTCGTCCTCGGTTCCCGAGGGGACCGTCGCCAGGGGCGTCCGCGTCGCGGGGTTTTCGACGTCGATCAAGTCCCGGTCGCCCGCGGGAACCCACTCCCCGTCGAGATACAGCGCGTTCCATCCGGTTTCCGGCGCGATCCCGAGTTCGTCGACGGCGATCTCGTCGGCGGGTTCCTCACTCGTATTCGTCATGTGTATCTGTCTATCGGTGGGCTCGGCTTATTCATTTGGGTCTGACATTCACGATATCGGACTATCGAGATCGCTTTCGGAGCATTGCTCGCCGACTCCGCGGGCGTTTCGATCGCTCGAGTTACGGTCGGAGCGTGGGGTAGCGGCGCTCGGCGGACGAGCGGTTCCCGAACGACGTCCGATCGACCGCGGCGAGCGCGATCTCCGCTGCCGATTCGCCGTGTGAGCTGCGATCCAATGACAGCACCCCTCTCAGAGGTCCGTCCGCCGAAACCGGACGTAGCCGATCGCGACGGGGACGACCAACCAGAACGACAAGACGACGATGCCGAACCAGTCCTGGAGGTAGAACGGCGCGTCGCCCGGATAGCGCTCGGCGGGGGTCATCCCGTATGCCTCCATCGACTGGAGGCCGTACTGGAACTGGAACGGATACAGCGACCCCTCGACGAGGCTACTGGCCAGGTTCGTGTAGGCGAAGATGGGGTTGAACTGGTCGAGGACCAGGTACCACGTCTCGGCCTCGACCGGCGGCCCCTGGTCATAGAGGAGGTAGTAGGGGCCGGCGGTGAGCAGTTCCCACAGCGCGACGAACACCATATAGAAGCCGACGACGATGGCCATCGACTTGCCGCGGGTAGAGACGGCGGCGGAAACGCCGACGGCCAGGCCGACGAACGTGGTCCCGAAGAGCAGCGATACGGCCCCAAAGCCCAGCCAGTCGACGAACGGCACCGCGCCGAAGAGAACGGCTCCGAGGACTAGCGAGACGACGAAGGCGAGCCCGATGGCGAGTCCGACGACGCCCATGCGACCGACCAGCTTGCCGAAGACGACGTCCGTCCGATTGGGCGGGAGCCCCAACAGGAGTTTGATACTTCCCGAGCGACGCTCGCCGACGACGGCCATGTAGCCGGCGATCAGTGCCGCGATCGGGATGATTACCTGCAACGGCGTTCCGAGGAAGCTCAGTGCCTCGGCCGCAGTCACGTCGTCGACCGTGTACCAGATCCCGACGTAGCCGACCACGACGAGCCCGACGAGCAGCCCGATCAGCGACCAGAGGAGTTTCGAGCGGCCGGCGTCGTCGAACTCCTTTCGCGCGACGGTGGCAACGTGGCCGGTCATCGCACCGCCCCCGTTCCCGTCTCCGTCGGGGACCCACCGTCCGCTCCGGCGGTCGCCGCCCCGTCCGTTCGCTCGTTTTCGTCCCCGTTCGTCAGCGCGGTAAACAGCGACTCGAGCGAGACCTCCTCGATCCGCACGTCGCGAATCGTCGCGCCACTGTCGTCGAGTTGGGTGACGACGCTCGCTTTCGCCGCCGGATCGGCGACCGATAGTTCGAGGGTTCGCCCGGACGCCGCGGTGTCGACGACCCCCTCGAGTTCGGTGACGAGATTACGAGCCCACTCGGCGGGGTCCGCGAGGGTGAGCGTCATCGTCGCGCCGCCGCCCAGCTCCTCGCGGAGCCCGTCGATCGTATCGACGGCGACGAGTTCGCCGTCGTCCAACACGCCGATCCGATCACAGACCGCCTCGACGTGTTCCAAGATGTGACTCGAGAAGAAGACGGTCGTGCCGCGTTCGGCCTCGCTGCGAACGAGATCCTGCATCTCGCGGATCCCGTGGGGATCGAGTCCGGTCGAGGGCTCGTCCATGATCAGGAGTTCGGGATCGCCGACCAGCGCCACCCCGGTCGCGAGCCGCTGGCGCATTCCCTTGGAGTAGTCACCAGCCGGCCGCGCGCCGTCCTCGGCCGAGAGCCCGACGCGTCGCAGGATCTCCTCGGGATCGTCGTCGGCGTCTTTCGTCTTGCTGGCGAACTCGATGTGCCGTCGGCCCGACAGGCGCGGGTAGACGTCGAACCCCTCCGGGAGGACGCCGACGCGGGGACCGATCGCGTCGGCGTCCGCCTGAGCGTCGTAGCCCAGTACCGTCGCCGATCCAGCCGTCGGGCGGGTGAGATCGAGTAGCATGTTGATCGTCGTCGACTTCCCGGCCCCGTTGGGACCCAGGAAGCCAAACACCTCGCCGTCATCGACGGTCAGATCGAGGTCGTCGACGGCCGTGAGGGAGCCGTACTCCTTGGTCAAGCCGCTCATCTCGATCGCGGTCATCTCGACGACGCTACCACAGCGGGAAGGATAACCCACCAGCCACGGTTTCACGCAGCGAAACTGTGGGTTCTTTTATATCCTCCTGTCATACGAACGACCGAATGCCCGACGATGAGGACCGAGAAGTGCTCGCCCTACTCGACGACGAGTATGCACGCCGTATCCTCATCGCGGCCAGTGAGGAACCCATGTCCGTCGAGCGACTCACCGAGTGCTGTGACGCCTCGCCACCGACGATCTACCGGCGGATCGACCGGCTCGCGGACCAGGGGTTCCTCGACGAATACCAGGAGCTCGATCCCGATGGACACCACTACAAGACCTACAGCACGCGACTCGAGCGCGTGGCGATCGAGATCGCCGAGGGCTCGATGGAGATGGACGTGCACCGCCGCGACGAGGATCCCGCCGATCGGTTCACCAGACTGTTCGAGGACCTGTGATCGTCATGCTCGGACCACTACTGCAAACGGTCGAAAGCGAGGGCGGAACGACGACGGTCGCGGTCGCCGTCTTCCTCGGACAGGCGACCGCGTTCGTGATCGCGTGTTGGATCGCAAAGCGGACCTACGACGGCTACCGGGACGTTCGCAGGACGCCCCTGCTGTGGCTCGCGCTCGGGATCACCCTGCTGGCCGCGGTGCCGACGATCCTTCGGTTCCTGTTGCCGACGCTGGTCGGTGCGTCGTCGGTGACGACGACCGTCTTCGCGAGCATCAGCGAGGTCGCCGGCCTCACGGCGATCCTCTATACCGTCTACGGCCGTCCGTGAACGGAATCGCCGCCGTTCGGCCCGACCCACGGAGGTGGGAGGAGTGACCGTCGGTGTCGGTGCCCTCGGCGTCGGTTCGCTCCCCGTCCTCGAGGCCGCAACGACGGCTTTCGGGCTCGACGAGGAGACGACGATCTTCTTCGCCGGACTGACCAGCGCCACTCTCGGCACGATCGTGGCGTGGACGGCCTATCGAGGCTACGCTCGCAACGACAGTCGGCCGATGCTGTTCCTGGCTCTCGGCGTCGCGTTCCTGACGGCCGTCCCGTTCGTGCTTTCGTACGCGGTCGATCGGGTAGCGGACGCAACGGACGCGACCGTCCTGCTCGTCGTCACTGCCTGCCATCTGGTCGGGCTCGTCGCGATCGTTCGCTCGTTCAGGAGGCCTAATTCAACATGAAATCCACACGGACGTCATCACCGCTCGACGCAGGGAGAACCGCTCTCGACCGCCTCAGAGGCTGGCTTCGCTGGTTCGTCGGCGTTGCCGTTCGCAAACGGACCTACGCCAACGTCGCGTACCTCCTGCTCGCGTTTCCCCTCGGGATCGGCTACTTCACCGTCCTCGTGACCGGCATCGCGATCCCGGCGGGTCTCACGTTCGGGCTCGTCGACATGGCGAGGACGGAACCCGTCGCCTTGCTGATCGCCGGCATCCCCCTCCTACTGGTGCTGTTGTGTATCGGCGTTCCGACCGTCCTGGTCGTCCTGTTCGCCTCGATCGAGTTGACCGCCCTCGAGCGAGTCCTCGCCGATCGGTTGCTCGACACCGAGATCCCGACGGCCGACCCGGCTCCGACGCTCCGAGAGCGGGCACGACGGCTCGTCTTCGATCGGGGGACGTGGAAAGGCGTCGGCTACCTGGGGAGCAAGTTCGTGCTCGGGTTGGCCACGTTTTTCCTCCTCGCGTTCGGGGTCACGTTCACGTTCGTGCTGGTCGCCGCGCCGCTGCACTACCGGAATCAACTGGTCGGTATTCACCTCAGCGGTCCGGTCGAGTTCGTCCCCGAACTCACGTACCAACACGCCGGCTGGGTCATTGACGTCGTCTCTCCGGTCCCCCTCTCACTCGCCGAGGGGGAGCTGATCTCGTTCTACATCGATTCGCTCGAGGGGGCGTTGGCCCTCTCGGCGATCGGCGTGCTGGTCGGGCTCGTCGTCCTCCACCTGTTCAACGCTGTCGCGTGGCTGTTCGCGCGGTACACGGAACTGTTGCTTCGGAACACCCAGCCGTCGATATTTAGCGAACCCCCGGAATAGGACAGCGCCGACGGCCGGCGTCGTTCGCCGCGACTGGCGACGGTGGGGACGCCGCAGTCGTCTCGATCCCTAAATCGTTTGGGAACACTGGTATCACCGAGACACGCCAAGACGGCGTTGCGGCAGGAGCATCTACCACGGTACCCCCCAACCCCCTGCCGTGAGCGTCCCGCCACCCGATCTCGCTCCCCCATTTTGGTCTCGGTGCTCGAGACGGCCACAACCGCTGCCATCGACCACCCCATCGAACGGGCAATCCGTGCCGCATGAACGCGTCCGGAAACACGGCCGTCACCGGACCGAAGGAGTGTTTTGTGTGCAGTCCGTCCTAGTCACCAATGAGTCAACAGAACCTCGAGTCGCTCGACATCGGGGCGATCCGGGAGGAGTTCCCGATCCTCCAGCGAGAGTTCAACGACGAGCAGCTCGTCTACCTCGACAACGCGGCGACGACCCAGACGCCCGATCCGGTCATCGACGCGATGAGCGACTACTATCGGGAGTACAACGCCAACGTCCATCGGGGAATCCACCACCTGAGCCAGGAAGCCTCGATCGCCTACGAGGAGGCCCACGACCGCGTCGCCGAGTTCATCGGCGCGAGCGGCGGCCGCGAGGAGATCGTCTTCACCAAGAACACGACCGAGGCTGAGAACCTGGTCGCCTACTCGTGGGGGCTCAACGAGCTCGGCCCCGGCGACGAGATCGTCCTCACCGAGATGGAACACCACGCCTCCCTGGTCACCTGGCAACAGATCGGCAAGCGCACGGGAGCCGACGTAAACTACATCCGGATCGACGAGGACGGCCGCCTCGACATGGACCACGCGCGAGAGCTCATCACCGACGACACCGCGATGGTCTCGGCGGTCCACGTCTCGAACACGCTCGGCACCGTCAACCCCGTTTCCGAACTCGTCGATATCGCCCACGACCACGACGCGCTCGCCTTCATCGACGGTGCCCAGGCCGTCCCCAACCGGCCCGTCGACGTCGAGGCCATCGACGCCGACTTCTACGCCTTCTCGGGCCACAAGATGGCCGGCCCCACCGGGATCGGCGCGCTCTACGGCAAAAAAGAGCTTCTCGAGGAGATGCAGCCCTACCTCTACGGCGGCGACATGATCACGAAGGTCACCTTCGAGGAGTCGACCTGGAACGAACTCCCCTGGAAGTTCGAGGCCGGGACGCCACAGATCGCCGAAGCCGTCGGCCTCGTCGCCGCGATCGACTACCTCGAGGGGATCGGCATGGAACGCATCGAAGCCCACGAGGAGGAGATGGCCCGCTACGCCTACGAGCAACTGGCCGCCGAGGACGACGTCGAGATCTACGGCCCCGAGCCCGGACCGGAACGGGGCGGACTGGTCGGCTTCAACCTCGAGGACGTCCACGCCCACGACCTCGCCTCGATCATGAACGACCACGCGGTCGCGATCCGCGCCGGCGACCACTGTACCCAGCCACTCCACGACAAACTCGGCGTGGCGGCGTCCGCTCGAGCCTCCTTCTACGTCTACAACACGAAAGCGGAGGTCGACAAACTGGTCGACGCCATCGACGACGCACGACAGTTGTTCGCGTAAGCGAACAACAGAGTGCGAGGAGGTGTCGACGACGTTTTCGCGAGCGAACGAAGTGAGCGAGTGAACGCCAGCAAGAGCGAAGCTCTTGCCCGGCGCGTCAGCTCTTTAGCTGACGCGCGAGGGACGTCTTGCCGAGCAACGTCGTTCGAAACGGCGGAGCCGTTTCGTGATGACGAGAGACCCTTGGTCTCTCGAACCACGAGGCAAGGCTCGAAGCGGCGAAGCCGCTTCGTAGATGCGCGTCAGCTGTTTGCGTGAGCGAACGCTGACCGCGAAGACGGCGATCGGTTCCGTCACGTGACGTTCGATTCGCTTTACCCGAAACGAAGGGGGAGGGTCGATCGAACCCGTCAGCCCCCCGTCACACAGCAGCGCGAGTTCGATCGTCAGACGGGACGACATCACGCGGTCTCCATCCGAAACGAAGGGGTTCGGCCGATGAGATGCCGAGATCGTCACGCCGACAGTAAGCGTCGAACTGCGCCACGTCCGTGAGCACGAGCCGAGGCTGTACTCGAGTACGGTCTCGACCTCGGGCAGTCGTTCGGCCGGTGTCGAACCGACGACGCTCGTCGCTCGCTGATCGATGGAGACCCCGACTCGGACGGAGACGGGCTCCGCACGGTGGACGTGCATGGCCGCTCTTGCTCCCGGTCGGGTACCTCGCCGAGGCAGGTAGTAGCCTCCCGTACCACCGCGGCCACCGCAGTTGAGCGACCGGGCCACGCCGGTCCCGTTCCGAAATGGGGTGGGGAAGGGAAGCATTTATTAGCATGCTTTTCCTCTGTTTCGTTTGCATCAACTGGACCTGCATCGGGTCTCTGGAACGGTGTATCCTCCCCAGGAGGCTATCACACCGTCGGATTCCGCTGTACTCGTTCGGGTTCCACTCGAAATAGAGGGGTGCTGTACGACGAATGTCAGACGACAACTCGGAGATCACAGGTTCGGACGACGTCGACGGAACGAGCGGGTTCTCGACGGATTTCGAGGACGCGGATCTCGGCGACGAAGAGTCGAACCAGGGGTTGTTCGACGACCTGCTCAGCGGCGAACCGATCTTCGAGAACAAGGAAGTCCTCCGGCCGTCCTACACGCCACACGAACTCCCCCACCGGAGCGATCAGATCAACAAAATGGCGACGATCCTGGTCGCCGCACTCCGGGGGGAAACGCCGTCGAACATTCTCATCTACGGCAAGACCGGGACCGGAAAAACCGCGAGCGCCAAGTTCGTCAGCAAGGAACTCGAGAGCACCTCCCAGAAGTACAGCGTCCCGTGTGACGTCGAGTACATCAACTGCGAGGTCACGGATACCCAGTATCGCGTCCTCGCACAACTCGCGAACAAGTTCATCGAGAAGAACAAAGGGCGAATCGACGACCGAATCGACGACCTCGAGTCGCTGCGAGACGCCCTCGAAGAGTACGACGCCACCGCGGACGACGGCACCCACGCGGGTGACGAGTCGACCGATCGAACGGCCGAGGAGACGGCATCCGACCCGTTCGATTTCGTCTCGAGCGAGGAGACGGAGTCGCGATCAGCCGTTTCATCTGGAACAGAATTCGACGCTGAGTCCGTCGATTCTCCACCCGAAGCGAAGGGGTCTTCGGATCCGGCATCGCCGCCCGCTACGGAAACGGAACCCGGAGACACCGACGGCCTCGGTCGCGACGATGGGACCGCCGTCGACGCGACCCCACAGGAACCGGCCCACCCCCTCGAGTCGACGCCGTTCGGAACGCGCGCCGAGGTCGAAGACCGAATCGCGGAACTCGAGGAAGACAAGGAGTCCTTCGAAGAGGTGCCGATGACCGGCTGGCCGACCGACCGCGTCTACAGCGTCTTCTTCGACGCCGTCGACTACGACGAGCGGGTCGTCGTCATCATGCTCGACGAGATCGACAAGCTCGTCGAGAAGAGCGGCGACGACACCCTCTACAACCTCTCGCGGATGAACTCGGAGCTCGAGAACTCGCGAGTATCGATCATCGGAATCAGTAACGATCTCAAGTTCACCGACTTCCTCGATCCGCGGGTCAAGTCGTCGCTGGGCGAAGAGGAGATCGTCTTCCCGCCCTACGACGCGAACCAGCTCCGGGACATTCTCAAACACCGATCGGAGGTCGCGTTCAAGGGCAACGCCCTCTCCGACGACGTGATCCCGCTGTGTGCGGCCTTCGCCGCACAGGAACACGGCGACGCGCGACGCGCGCTGGATCTCCTTCGAACCGCGGGCGAACTGGCCGAACGATCCCAGGCGGAAACGATCGTCGAAGAACACGTCCGGCAGGCACAGGACAAGATCGAACTCGACCGCGTCGTGGAGGTCGTCCGAACCCTGCCCACCCAGAGCAAACTCGTCCTCTTCGCGATCATCCTGCTCGAGAAAAACGGTGTTCACAGCATCAACACGGGCGAAGTGTTCAACATTTACAAACGCCTCTGCGAGGAGATCGACGCGGACGTCCTGACCCAGCGGCGAGTGACCGACCTCATCAGCGAACTCGACATGCTCGGCATCGTCAACGCCGTCGTCGTCTCGAAGGGGCGATACGGCCGAACCAAGGAAATCAGCCTGTCGGTGCCACTCGAGGAAACGGAGGCCGTCCTCGTGAGCGATTCCCGGCTGAGCGATATCGACGACATCCAGCCGTTCGTGCAGGCCCGGTTCGAGAACTGAACGGGCGGCTCCGACGGGCCATCGAACGGTGGCGCTGTCGTCGCTACCGCACTCCGTGCACGCTTTTGAGACGTGTTTCTGCCGGCCCACGGACAGGCATTGCTCTCGAGTCCGGCGTTCGACGTCGAGATCGGCGTCGCCGACGGTCGGAGAGTGACGGCCGGACGGACGACGAGTCGAACGGACACGGAGAAGACGGAGCGGAACGGTCGGTTCGGCGACCGATTCGGACGGACTACTGCCCGTCGGTGACGGCGCAACCCCACGGTGGGTCGCGGTTGCGTCGGTACAGGGGACCGTCTCAGCGACGAGACCGACCGATCGCCATCACAGCGCCGGCACCCGCGCTGGCGATCCCGACGGCACCGGCGACCCCTGCGGCACCTGGGCCTGCAGGTATCGGTCCGGCCGTTGCCGGCGTCGGTCCCTGCAGTGGCTGGCTCGCGGGCGACGTCGGGACGAGCATTCCGCCGAGGAGCCTGTCGAAGGTCAGGCGGATGTGACCGAGCCACGGAATCCGGAACATCGCCTTACCGGTGACCCACTCGGGTTTGACGACGTCGCTGATCCCGTTCCCGTACTGATCGTACCCGCTGTTGGCGTCCCCTTTCGTGACGAATCCGGCGTGATCCGGGCGACAGGTATCGACTTCGGCACAGGTCACGTCACCGATAACGTCCTCGTCGGCCTTGGTCTCGACCCAGTTTTCGTCTTCCTCGACCCAGAAGTGGGCACGGTGGATCACCGGCGTCTGCGTCGGATCACCGTTGGGCTGGTAGATGATGACGTCACCGGGCTTGCCGAACTTCTCGTATCCGGTTTCCCGGCCGTTCTCGAGCGTGACGACGCCCGTGTCTTCGACGGCGGCGTCGTTGCCGAATCGGTCGTCGTCGACGACGAAGATGAGATCGCCTTCCTGCATGTTCGGCGTCATACTGGGGCTCTCGACGGCGACGAGTGGCGGCCAGATCCCGCTCACGGCGAACAGGAGGAGGCCCACGACCGCGACGATCGCGACGCTACTCAGGACGTCCCGCGTTATCATGACGGTCTCGTCGTCGGTGTTGAGAAACCAGCGAAGAACCCCGTCGTCCTCGATCGTGACCGGGTCGTGATCGGCATCGGGCCCGCCCCGTGACGATTCCTCGGGCGCAGATGATCGGCGCGAAGGCTCGGCGCTTCGATCGTGCTGCTCGGAATCGTCGTCACCGGAATCGCCGGGTGGCTCCCCAGGGTTAGGACCGCTCATCGTCACTCGTTTTGCTGGGCCTCCCAATCAACTTTCTGTTCGTCCCCGATCCGTTCGGAACTGATCGTCGAAGTCACTCCAGCGGCGCTACGGGCCGCGATCGCCGACGACTGTTCCGAGCAGGACGAGCGCGAGCGCGCCCGTCGCGATGAGGATGGCGGACGACCCGACACCGGTCAGGACGCGAATGGAATCGATACCCAGCCCGATCTGGCCCAGCCACGGGATCCGAACCATCGCCTTGCCGGTGATCCACTCCGGGCTGACGACGGTGGTATCCGAACCCGAACGGGGGAGCTGGTCGTAGGCGGGGTTGGCGTCGCCTTTCGTGACGAACCCGTCGTGAGGTGCTGGACACGACACGATCTCCGCACAGGTTACCTCGTTCAGCGAACGGAATTCGCCTTTCGTCCGCACCCAGTTTTCGCCTTCCTCGACCCAGAAGTGAGCACGATGGATCACCGGCGTCCGCGTCGGATCACCGTCCGGTATGAACACGATGACGTCGCCGGCGGCACCCAACCGCTCGTGATCCGTCTGGCGGCCGATATCGCGGGGGACGATGCCGGTTCCCTCGACGGCGTTCGCGCCCGCGAACCTGCTTTCGTCGACGATGAAAACCAGATCGCCCTCCTGGACGTTCGGTTCCATACTGCCGCTCTCGACGGCGACCAACAGCGGCCAGGCCCCACTGACCGCGAACAAGAGCATGTTGACGGCCCCAACGATCGCGAGAATCATGGCGATGTCCCGGCAGACGGAGACCGTTCGATCGTCAGTCTCGAGCAGCCAGCGGACGACCCCGTCGTCCTCGATCGTGGCCCCCTCGTCGCTGGGTGATCGGTTGCGAGTCGCGGCCGTCGGTCCCTGATCGTCGGCGTCGTCCGATGGAACCGGAGGGGAATCCGGGTTCGGTGCCCGGGATTCGGCTCGGTCACGGTTCCGTCCGCCGTCGTCAGGCCTCTCCATCACTAGCCGATTTCGGGGAGCGGGGTATCAACCTTCCGGCGAATCCGCGCCGTCCTCGACGTTCCCCTGCCGCGATATTGTTGGTTCGTTGATTACTCGAGGCCCCGTCGGACGGGAATCCGCTATCCTTTTGCTCTCGCCCTCGAATCCGTCTGTGTGCCACTCGAGGCCCCCGCTCGGATCGTCAGTGAACTCACGAGCCGTGGGTACAACGCGGAACGGGAGGCGGTGACCCGACTCGCGGCAGCCGACGATCCGACTGCGGCCCTCGAGCGCGTCCTCGAGACGGTCCCCGAGGACGCGCTCGTCGTTCGAACCGACCACGTACGGAGGGCCCTCTCGACGGACGGGACGGACGGTCCGGCTGGCTCCGAATCCGGGCCCGACGCCGGCAGCGGTGACGAATCCCCGTCGGCCGATGTGCCCCCCTCCGTTTCAACTGGAACCAGCGCGGCTTCGGGGCGTGAATCGGCCGAGCGGGCTCCAGTCGAAACGGAGGGGTCACCCACCGCGAACCGCTCGGCCGACCCAACGCAACGCTCGCTCGAGATCGTCGGCGATATGACGGGACAGAGCACGGGAACGGGCGAGTACAGCGATTTCGTCTCGGTTTTCCGTGATCGATTGGATCGACTCGGTGCGAAACTGCGGGGGCGAGTCAACCACCGACCGGCGACGGCCATTCAGGACATGCCGGGCGGCAGCGAGGTGGCGATGGTCGGGCTGGTCAACGACATCCGATCGACCGCCAGCGGCCACTGGCTGATCGAACTCGAGGATGCGACGGGAACGTTCCCGTGGCTGGTGATGAAGGACCGAGAGTACGTCGACCTCGTCGACGAGTTGCTCTGTGACGAGGTGCTGGCGATGGAGGGGACGCTGGCGGACGATTCGGGGATCGCTTTCGTCGATTCGATGCACTTCCCGGACGTGCCTCGCACGCACGAGCCGTCGACGGCGGATCGGCACGTGCAAGCGGCGCTGATCAGCGACGTTCACGTCGGCAGCCAGGAGTTCATGACCGACGCGTGGAACGCGTTCGCCGACTGGCTCCACACCCCGGAGGCCCAGCACGTCGAGTACCTGCTGCTCGCGGGCGACATGGTCGAGGGCGTCGGCGTCTACCCCGATCAGGACGAGGAACTCGACATCGTCGACATCTACGAGCAATACGAGGCGTTCAGCGAACACCTGAAGAAGATACCCGGCGACATCGAGGTCGTCATGATCCCGGGTAACCACGACGCCGTCCGGCTGGCCGAACCCCAGCCGGGGTTCGACGAGGAACTCCGGGAGATCATGTCCGCACACGACCCCCAGATCGTGAGCAACCCCTCGATGGTGACCCTCGAGGGCGTCTCCGTGTTGATGTACCACGGCGTCTCACTGGACGAGGTCATCGCCGAGTTGCCCGAGGCGAAGGCCAGCTACGACGACCCACACAAGGCGATGTACCACCTCCTCAAGAAACGCCACGTCGCGCCGCAGTTCGGGGGCCACACCCGGCTGGCGCCCGAGGAGAAGGACTACCTCATCATCGACGAGGTCCCCGACATCTTCCATACGGGCCACGTCCACAAACTCGGCTTCGGCAAGTACCACGACGTGCTCGCGATCAACTCCGGCTGCTGGCAGGCCCAGACCGACTTCCAGAAGAGCGTCAACATCGACCCCGACGCCGGCTTCGCCCCGATCGTCGACCTGGACACGCTCGACGTGACCGTCCAGAAGTTCAGCTGAGACTACTGAACAGCAGTCAATACGAAGCCGGTCGCAGACGTGCGGTCGTCACCTATGGGGACGACCGCGAATTCGCGACCGGCTTCACGTCGTTCTGTCCGGCAGTATGAGACGACCGGACAGCAGTATGGGCCGCCTCGCGGCGTCGACCGACCCGATGCCTGCTGTCGTCCGAAACCGCGTTCGAATCGCGTTTTCGATTAGTCGGTGAGTCCGTACCCGATCTTGAACAGGTAGACGTCGATCGCCAGGACGAGGACGGTCGCCGCCGTGAGCACGCCAAGCGAGACCAGCGGCGCGAAGTCGGTATAGGGGGCGGGCAAGATACCGACGCCGATCAGGTCCGAGTGGCCCAGCAATCCGTACCGGATGCTGTCGACCATGTAGACCATCGGGTTCAGCAGGGAGAGGTTCACCTGCCAGGCGTAGTCGAACGTCTCGAGGGAGTAAAAGACCGCGCCGAAAAACACCAGCGGCCGGAGGATGAACTGGTTCATGACGGTCAGGTCGTCGAAATCCCTGGCGATGAGCCCGCCGATGATGCCGAAGCCGGCGAATAACGACGTGATGACGACCATCGTGGCCACGAGGTAGAGCCCGTGCTCGATACCGATCGACACGAACAGCCGGCCGACGACGGCGATGATGACCCCGACGACGAGTCCTCGAACCGCGCTGGCACCGACGTAGGCGACGACCATCTCGA
Source organism: Natrinema ejinorense (assembly GCF_002494345.1). Taxonomy (GTDB): domain Archaea; phylum Halobacteriota; class Halobacteria; order Halobacteriales; family Natrialbaceae; genus Natrinema; species Natrinema longum. The sequence continues at coordinate 3,463,005 of NZ_NXNI01000001.1, read as the reverse complement.
CGTACGACAGCGGCGAGGTCAGCGTCTCGTGGATGTACTCGTTCCATCTGCCGTGGAAGATCGAGAACGAGGCGTTCTCGAAGGCGTTGGATATCGCGCCCAGCACGATGAGGCCGGGCACGATGAAGAGGATGTAATCGAAGCCCGCGATCTTGTCGATCCGGTTGCCAAGGATCACGCCGAAGACGGCGAAGTAGAGGACGTTCGTGATCGCCGGCGGCATGAACGTGTTCTTCGGGCGGCGGACGAACCGCAAGATTTCCCGCCGAAAGAGCGCGCGGAAACCGACCGACAGCATCAGGCGACACCCTCCTGTTCGCGCTTGCGTTTCGCCGACGCGTCGTCACGGTCGTCGTCGCCCCCGTCCGCGCTCTCGGCCGACGACCGGGTCACGGTCCGGTCCTCGCTCCGCGTCAGGTCGACGAAGATCTCCTCGAGCGAGGTCCGGGTGATCTCGAGGTCGGCGATCTCGTGGCCGCTGGCCTCGAGGTCGTTGAGCAGTCGCGGCGCGGTCGAGCCGCCGTCGTCGACGCGAACCTCGAGGCGATCCCCGGAGACCGTCGTTTCGTGTGCGTACGCGCCGAGAGTGGGTGTGGTCGCGGGAGCGGACGCGAGGCGGACGGCGATGGTGTCGGTCCCCCGGCCTTTCAGTTCGTCCGGGGTCGCGACGGTCACCTTCCGTCCCTCGTTCATGATCGCGACGCGATCACAGAGGCGCTCGGCCTCCTCGATGTAGTGGGTCGTCAGCAGGATCGTCGTCCCCTCCTCGTTGAGTTCGGTCACGAGCTCCCAGAGGTCGTGGCGCAACTGGACGTCGACGCCGGCGGTCGGCTCGTCGAGAATGAGCAGGTCCGGGTCGGTCACCAGCGCTCGAGCGAGCAGGAGCCGGCGCTTCATACCCCCGGAGAGCCAGTCGAAGCGCTCGTCGCGCTTGTCGTAGATCCCGACGCGCTTGAGGACCTCGTCGGCCCGGTCGGCGGCCTCGTCCTCGGGGATCCCGTGGTAGCCGGCCTTGTGCGTCAGGACCTCCTTGATCGGGAAGAACCGATCCACGTTGAACTCCTGGGGAGCGAGCCCGATCGCGTCGCGGGCCTGCTGGTACTCGGCTTCGACATCGTGGCCGAAGACCCGCGCCTCGCCGCCGGTCTTGCGGACCAGGCCGACCAGCGTGTTGATGAACGTCGTCTTGCCCGCGCCGTTCGGGCCGAGCAAGCCGAAGAACTCGCCTTCCTCGACAGTCAGCGATAGCTCCTGGAGGGCGCGTAGATCACCATACTCCTTGACGAGATCGACCGTCTCGATGGCCGGTGGCATCGATGCAGTGTCGGCCCCGACCACGGTTAAACCGTTGGTTCGCAGAACTCACCGCTGGAATCCGTGTTCGTGAACGTCACCCAGTCTCCCATCAGTCCGCACGTCCCGGCCGACTCGAGGGCGCGATCACGCCGCTTTGCTGAACGATGTCGAAGGCGGTCATCACGTCGGTCCGCGAGATCAGTCCCACGAGATCGCCGTCGTCTTCTCGCAGCGTCTCGCCGCGCGGACGGTCAGCCGACCGATGGGCCGCGCTATCGACCACGAGCAGCCGCCCGATGTCGTGTTCTCGCATCCGCTCGATGGCCGTCATCGCGTCCGAATCCGGGGTAATCGTCTGCAACTCCGTCGTCATCACGTCCTCGACGGTGTAGGCCTCGCGCTCGACCGGGTCGACCTCGCGGGCGTCGCTCAGCGTGACGAGCCCGATCAGCCGCTCGCCCTCGAACGCGTCGCCCTCGACGACCGGATATCCGGTGTGGCGCTCGGTGAACATCCGCTGGATCAGTTCCGCGACCGTCGTCTCGGGCTCGACGGTGTGAAGGTCCTCGGCCGTCGTCATGATGTCGCCGACGGTGACGTCCTGGAAGGCCGCCTTCATCGTCACCTGCTGGGCCTCGCTCGAGGCGGCGATGTAGACGAAGAAGGCGACGCCGATGAGGATGATGTTGAACGCGAGCAGGCCGAACAGACCCATGAAGACCGCGAACAGTTTCCCGACGCTGGCGGCCTGCTGGGTCGCCTGTGCGTAGGGCCGTCCGCGAGCGAGCAACGCCCGCAACACCCGTCCGCCGTCCATCGGGAACGCGGGGAGCATATTGAAGACGGCGAGTGCGACGTTCAAAACGGCGAGGTAGCCGAGGACGAACCGAACGCCGCTGAGGCTCTCGGGGGTAACGAAGAACAGCGCGTAGGAGCCGACACCGACAAGAACGCTGACGATCGGACCGGCGACGGCGATATTGAGTTCCTGTCGCCAGTCCTCGGGCATCTCCGAGAAGGCGGCGATCCCGCCGAACAGCCAGAGCGTGATCGAATCGATCGGAAACCCGTACCGTCGGGCGGTCAGCGAGTGGCCGAGTTCGTGGAGAACGACGCCGACGAACAGCCCGATCGCGGCAGCCAATCCCAGGAGCCACGGCATCAGGCCGCTGGTGATGGTGGCGGTATCGATCCCCGCAGCCAGCCCGTCGTTCAGGATGTCTGCGACCGCTTCGATCTGGCTCCCGATGAGATACGCGAACAGCGGGAGCACCAGCAGGAAGGTCAGATCCAACTTGATCGGAATCCCGAACAGGGTGCCGATCCGGAAACTCCTCATAGGGATTGGTTTCGGCGGCGGACCCTTAAACACGCCGCCGAGATTCCCGATCGGTCGCTCGGGCGTCCCGTGGTACTCGAGACAGTGATCGAACGCGGCGACCGACGATTCGTCTCCCGACGTGAGAGTTTGGCAAACCGGAACGTGTATCGTTCTCGAGTTTGATCGGCGAACAAATGGACCGACGACGGTATCTCGAGGGCTGTGTCGGCATCGCCTCGCTCGCTGCCGGCTGTTCCGGACTCGGACCCACCGAGACGGGGTCAAACGGCAACGGAAACAGCAGTGAGAGTCCGACCGAGGACGACACAGGGAATGGGGGCTCCGGCGACGACTCGCCGACGGAAAACGCGCTTCGGATCGGGCGGTGGGGGCTGGTGACGGATCGAACGGCGACCAGACCGGCGTCGATCCGGCTGGTCGATCGGATCGTTTTCGACCGGTTCGACGACGACGACGTCGTCTGGACGCCCGATCGGGGGTCCCAGTATTGTTTCCTCCGGATCGACCTGAAAGTCCTCGATGCGCCCGACGGAGAGCTGGTCACGTATCCGGATCCGTTCGAATACCGCGTCCGCGCGGACGGTCGGCCCGTTCAACCCCGCTCCGCTCCCGAGCAGACGGGAGCGGTCGTCGAACCGATCAGGGCTGGGTACGCCGTCGGACAGGGGAGTGGTGCGGAGGGCATCGTCTCTCACAACGCGCTCGCGTTCGAGGTTCCCGACGACGTGACACCAGCCGACCTCCGGATCGAATACGAGGACGACGCGAACGGGGAGACCCTGATCTGGGCACCCGACGAGGCGCTCGAGGAGTGACGCTGTCCCGGGACTCAACGGGAGCGCTGACGGCCGACGGACGCGACGATGTGTAACCGTCTCGGCAAGGTACTTATTTCGCCGGAGCCCCTCAGTTCAGGTATGAACTGGCAGGCGGATTGGGGGCTGCGGTTTCGGATGTTCGTAACGATGTTCCTGCTGTTTGCGCTGTACATCGTCTTCGCCGGCGCGCTCGCCCTGTATCTCGGCGGCGGCGGCCCGGGCCTGCTCATGATCGCGGTCCTGTTTGGCGGGTTCTCGCTCGTGCAGTACTACTTCAGCGATACGCTGACGCTGAAGAGCATGGGCGCGAAGACGGTCTCGGCCGACGAGTACCCGCAACTCCACGCCTCGATCGAACGGCTCTCCCAGCAGGCCGACCTCCCGAAACCGACGGTCGCGGTCGTCGACTCGAGCGTGCCAAACGCCTTCGCGACCGGACGCAACCAGAAAAACGCCGCCGTCTGCGTGACGACCGGGCTCGTGAACACGCTCGATCAGGACGAACTCGACGGCGTCCTGGCACACGAACTCGCCCACGTCAAAAATCGCGACATGATGGTGATGACGATCGCCTCCTTCCTCTCGACGATCGCGTTCATGATCGTTCGCTGGGGGGCGTTCTTCGGCGGGGGGCACGGTCGTGGCGGCGGCCGCGAAGGCGGTGGCGGCGGTATCATCGTCGCGATCCTCGTCTCGCTGGTGGTCTGGATCGTCAGCTACCTACTCATTCGGGCGCTCTCCCGATACCGCGAGTACGCCGCCGACCGCGGGGCTGCCGCCATCACCGGCAACCCCTCCGCGCTCGCCTCCGCGCTCCTGAAGATCTCCGGACGGATGGACAAGGTCCCGAAAGACGACATGCGCGAGGAGGCCGAGATGAACGCTTTCTTCATCATTCCGATCAAGTCCGGCATCGTCGGCCGGCTCTTCTCGACGCATCCGCCGACCGAGCGCCGCGTCGAGCAGCTTCGGGACCTCGAGCGCGAAATGCAATCTTTCTAAGGAACTGGCACCGTCACACGACCTATGGGACTACTCGACGGACTCCGCGCGATCCTCGGCTCGCGCGCCGAGGCCGACGCCGGACGCGACGCCGACCCCGACGACCTCTTCGGGATGAGCACCGCCTATCTCACGATGGAGGCCGATCTGGGCTACGAATCGCTCGACGTCGGCGCGCTCTGTTTCTCCGGCGTCGACTCGACGGACTTCCGGGATGCCGTCGACGAGGTCGAGGCGATCCTCGAGGCCGGACAGGAGGAGACCGGCACCGACTTCTCGGTCACGTCCGACGACCACGGGTATCACTGGGTCGTCCTCGCAGACGACGACCCGGAGGACCTGATCACGAGCATGCACTTCGCCGCGGACACCTTCATCGAGCACGACTACGGCTCGCGGTTGCTCGCGGCCGTCTTCGCCTACGAAAACCGGGACGGGGAAGCCTACTGGATCTACTCCTTCCGGCGCGGACGCTTCTATCCGTTCGTTCCCCGGTCCGGGCGGGAACGGGACTCGAGCGCGGAATTTACCCTCGAGTCGGCGTTAGACGGCGAACTCGAAATCGAGCGCGAGAAGGAGTACTGGTATCCGCTCTGGCCCAGCGAGCGCGGGACCCATCCCTGGGAGTGAACGCGGTGCTGGGGAGGCAGACGGCGGTGGCGGCGGCCGTCGCTTCGCGTCCCGGTTTCCTCCCCTTGCAGGCATCTCCCAAACTGTGTAGGAGTCATCGGTATTGCAGTGGCACGTGTACGGAGAAGTACGCGGCAGGAAGCCACATCATCACAACTGCGCCATACACCAGTTGCCTCCCCCTTTTCCTGCCGCACCCGGTTCCGTAGTGGCGAGCCGCCGGCTCGAGCAGCGTCGGCTATCGACACGAGAGCGGCGGCGGGACAGCGCGCCACCGCGCGTCGCCGTCCCACCCACTGTTATAGCGATTCGGTCGGTACCCCTTCGCAGTGACCGAGTGGAATCAGTACAAGGGAGATTCGCACAATTCGGGACTCCGGCGCGATCTCGAGGGACCGATCCGGGTGGGCGAGGCGTGGACGACCGACCTCGCCGGTGCGGTGGGGTCGCCGGTACTCGACCGCGACACCGTCTACGTCGGCACGACTCGCGGGAACTGCTACGCCTTCGAGGCCGAGACGGGTCGCCGTCGATGGACCGTCGAGACCGCGGCGGCGACCGACGCGACGCCGGTCCGCACCCGCGAGCGACTGTTTCTTGGGGCAGGTGATGGCACCGTCTACGCGCTCGATCCCGCCACCGGCGAGGAGCAGTGGCACGCCGAGCTACCGGGCTCGCTCGAGTCCGCGCTCGCCCTCTCGGCGGGACGACTCTACGCCGGGCATTCGGCCGGGCTGTCCGCGCTCGAGGCCGAAACGGGAACGCAACTGTGGAACCACGAGACCGAATCGGCCGTCGTCGGCGCGCCGGCGATCGCCGACGGGCGTGAGGGCGAGCAGCGTCGCTCGGCCCTGGATTGGGGCCAGGAGGAGACGCTCGAGTCCCTGGAGCCGTCCACACTCGACGCGGACCGACGACCGGATCCCGAGCACCGCTGGGGGGCGACTCAGGAACGTGTATTCGCCGGGACCGCCGACGGGACGGTGCTGGCGCTCGAGGCAGAAACCGGCGAAGAGTGCTGGACCGCGCCGGTCGGCGGCACCGTCGCCGCCGGCCCGACGATCGCCGATGGCCGGATCTACGTCGGCGACGATGGCGGCACGATGGTCGCGCTGGACGCCGGCACCGGCGAGTCGTGGTTCACCTACGAGATTCAGGCGGGGTTTACCACGTCCGCGACCGTGCTCGCGGCCGCCGAGACGACGTTCATCGGTGCCGATGACGGCTACCTCCACGTCACCGACACGACCGTCGGTCGACGCAAACTGCGCGGCTGGCTGTTCTCACGGAAGGGTGTCGAACTCGACGGCCCGATCCGTACCTGTCCCGTCGTCGCCGGTGACGTGCTCTGTGTCGGCGACGCGACCGGGTCGCTCTACGGCGTCGCCGTCGACGACCCCGAACCGCTCTGGCGGTTCGCGGCCGAGGACGCCATCAGCGGGACGCCCGCGATCGCGGCCGAACGGCTCTACGTCGGCAGCGACGGCGGGCAACTCTACTGCCTCGAGTGGGACGCCGAGGAGCAACTTCACTGAGACGGGTGTCCGATCCCCCTCCTCGAGGCGCGCCTTCACACTTCAATTCACTGACTGTCCCTCGATCAACCCCGTCGCCCGCCGGCACTTTCACTTTCACTTCCCTGTTAACGAGGGTTTATGGGGGGTCCGGCACAACGAGGGAGTATGCCCGAATCAGATCTCGAGGAACTCCCCGGCGTCGGACCAGCAACCGCAGACAAACTCCACGATGCAGGCTTCGACTCCTATCAGAGCCTCGCCGTCGCCGCGCCATCGGAGCTATCGAACACGGCCGACGTCGGCGAGTCGACGGCCGCGGACATCGTTCGCGCCGCCCGCGGTGCCGCCGACATCGGCGGCTTCGAGACCGGCTCGACGGTCCTCGAGCGACGAAACGAGATCGGCAAGCTGAGCTGGCACATCGACGAGGTCGACGACCTGCTCGGCGGCGGGATCGAGACGCAGTCGATCACCGAAGTATACGGCGAGTTCGGTGCCGGCAAGTCCCAGGTCACCCACCAGATGGCCGTCAACGTCCAGCTTCCACAGGAGGTCGGCGGCCTCCACGGCAGCGCCATCTTCATGGACAGCGAGGACACCTTCCGGCCCGAGCGGATCGACGACATGGTTCGGGGGCTGCCCGACGAGGCCATCGACGCGACGCTCGAGGACCGCGAGATCGAGGGGTCGGCCGACGACGAGGAGGCGGTCGACGCACTCGTCGAGGACGTCCTCGAGAAGATCCACGTCGCGAAGGCGTTCAACTCCAACCACCAGATGCTGCTCGCCGAGAAGGCGAAGGAACTCGCGGGCGAACACGAGGACTCGGAGTACCCCGTTCGACTGCTCTGTGTCGACTCGCTGACCGCCCACTTCCGTGCGGAGTACGTCGGTCGTGGCGAACTCGCGGATCGACAGCAGAAACTCAACAAGCACCTCCACGACCTCGACAAGGTCGGAAACCTCTACAACGCCGCGGTCATCGTCACCAACCAGGTCGCCTCGAACCCCGACTCCTACTTCGGCGACCCGACCCAGCCGATCGGTGGCAACATTCTGGGCCACAAGTCGACGTTCCGGATCTATCTGCGCAAGTCCAAAGGCGACAAGCGGATCGTCCGACTGGTCGACGCACCGAACCTGGCCGACGGCGAGGCCGTCATGCGCGTGCAGGACGAAGGGCTGAAGCCCGAATAGAGCGGTTCCGCTCGCTGCGGACTGCCGGATTCGGTTTCGCTATCGGTGCCGCATCTATACGAGGGCAGATCGCCCCGTCTACTGTCGCGATCCCCCGTGTCACCACACGGGACCGCGACGATCGACGACGCCTGGGGTGTCGTCCACCGTCGATTCTACGGACTCCAGTCAGTACCGGCGCACCCACAGGGCGGGTCGCGGGTGCGTCGGGACCCAGTGACAGCAGACCGGATCGCCACCGGCATCGCGGACCTGTTTCCCACAGTTACGACGGGCGTTCATCGCGTTGCGCGGCGGAGGCTGCCGCGTCCACGAGGCGCTGTCCCTCGAGTTTCGGGACGATCTCCCGGCTGTCGAACGCGAGGGTGTACTCGTAGAGGTCGGTTCGCTTGACCTGCGGTTTCTCCTCGTACTTTGGCCCCTTCCCGAACTGAACGACCTCGCGGTAGGTCTCGCGTTGTTCCTCGGTCGGGGGGACGCCGTGGAGGTGGCGGGCGATATACAGCGCGCCGACGGTGTCCTCGGGCGAGGGTTTCCCGTTCGAGCCGGCGGCGACGAAATACGTTTCCCGATCGCTGTCCCGGAGGTGGTCCGCGACGGCTTTGCCGTTCGTCAGACCGCCGACGTAGATCTCCACGTCGTCGCCGCCGGCCAGCCGGAGATCGGTGACGGCGTTTCCGCCGTTGGTCGACGTCATCGCCGTCGGTCGCCCGGCCACGTCGACGTCCTGAACGAAACTCGGCGAATTGAAGAAGTCGTACCCCGCTTCGCCCTCGTAGTTCGGGCCGGAGCCGCCGCCGATCTTCGCTCGCGGGTGCTCCTCTTTGAACGCCGGCTCCTTCCCCCGCTCTTCGGTGATGTAGACGTACTCCGCACCGTTGGCTAATAGTTCGGGAACGGTCGTCGAAAACTGGGCGACGTCGATGACGACGTAATTTCCCGGTGCGGGATCGTCGGGGATCCTCACACGTGAGGGAACGATCGTCTCTAGCAGTTTGGATTCGAGTGGATCGTCGGTAACGACGTTCATGTGCCCGTGTTCCCACCCGCGAATAATAGGCTAACTAAGAGCGATATGCAGCCGGTTGGTCGCCTATAATCGGCTATATATACGAGGCGACGTCCCGCTTGCGGAGTGCGGTCGCTCGACGTGTTTCCACGGTCGCTGTCGAAAACTGGTTGGTTCGTGGCCTACAGGAGAAGTGCAATGGCGGCCACGACGGCCAGCGACCCGGCGAAGAACCCCACGTCGACCGGCCGGATCCGGAGGTCCGCCAGCTGGAGCTCCGCGCTCGCCTCGTCGTGGAGCGAGTGGGAGAACCCCCTGGTCTCCATCGCTTCGACGGTGACCCGGCTCCGTTTGGCGACGTTGAAGATCATCGGATAGAACGCTCGCATCGAGAGTTTGAGCAGGTACGCGTAGTGTCGCCAGCGGAACCGTCCGGGCGAGTCCGGCGCGGCACTCCGCAATCGATACGAGTTGACGAGGTCGTGATACTCCTCGAACAACACCGGGAGCATCCGGTAGCCGTAGGTGATGAGAAACGTAAACTGCCGTGGAACCCCGAGACTGCGCAGGCCGTGAGCGAGCGTCTTCGGCCCCATGCTCGAGAAGACGGCCAGACTCGAGACCGAGATGATCGTCAGCTTTAGCGTAAACGGGATCAGCGCTTGGACTGCCGCGACCGGATCGCCGGTGAAGGCGGTTACGACCGCGTAGGACGCGAGGGTCGAGGCGACGCTGAACGCCATCACGCCGACGAGAAAGACGCTCACCCGCGAGAGGACCGCGAGTATCGAGACGAACGCGAGCAGCCCCAGCAACACCCCGGTGTCGTAGAACAGCCAGGGGACGAACAGGAAGACGGCGTACCACAGGAGCAAGACCCGCGGATCGAGGCGATGGAGGAACGAGCCCTCGTTTTCGTAGGCCGTCCGGAGCAGATCGGTCTTGATCGCGTCGACCGACGCCGCGTCCCGGAGCCCGTCGAGGTAGCTCATCGCTCGTCCCCCACAATCGACGCCGGCGACGGACCGTCGGCACGGAGTCGGTCCGCGAACGCCTCGACGGTCAGCGGTGCGGGATCGAGACCGAGTTCCGCGGCGAGACGGACGACCTGCGGCGGATGGAGGTTCGCCCGTTCGAGGACGTCGGTGTCCGCGAAGACGTGCTCGGGAGCGCCGTCCGCGATGACGTCGCCGTCGTCGAGGACGACGATGCGGGTCGCCCACGCCGCCGCGAGCTCGAGGTCGTGCGTCGCGACGACCACCGTCTCGACGCGCGTTCCAGCCCGGTCGATCGTCCGGCCGACCTCTTCACGACTCGCGAGGTCGAGACTGCCGGTCGGTTCGTCCAGCAGAATGATCGACGGATCGGTCGCCAGCCCGATCGCCAGCGAGGCACGCCGTTGCTGACCGACGCTGAGGAGTCGTCCGTCGCGGTCCTGTAGCGCACCGAGATCGAGGAAGTCGATCACGTCGTCGACGCGCTCCGCCCCGTCGGGATAGCCCCTGTCCTCGAGATAGTGGGCCACGTCGGCCCGCACCGAGTCGTCGATGAACATCTCCTCGGGGTTCTGGTGGACGTAGACGACGTCGTCGGCGAGCCGTTCCGGGAGGACCGTCCCCGTGTCGACGCCGTCGACGGTTACGGTCCCCGTGTCGGGCGTTTCGAGGCCGGTAATCAACTGCAAGAGCGTCGATTTCCCCGCCCCGTTGCTCCCGACGAGGGCGATTCGATCGTCGGGATAGAGATCCAGCGACAGGTCGTCGAGGACCGTTCGCGTCCCGCTCCGGAGCGTCTGGTAGGTGTGGGAGACGCCGTCGAACGAGACCACGGGCTCGGATCGCCGGTCGGCCGGCGGCGCATCCGTGGCGGAGCCGTCGGTTCGAACCGCCGTCTCGGACGCGTGTTCCGCGAACCGAGTGATGCCATCGGTCAGCGTCACCGGAAGCGGATCGCCGTCGTCGAGGACGCGATCCGCGATCCGGGTCACCTGCGGCGGATGGACGTCCTGCGCTCGAAGGTCGTCGAGCCTGTTCAGCGCCTCGTCGACGGGGAGTTTCCAGCTGACGGCACCGTCGTCGACGAGAACCACGTGATCGCAGTACTCCGCGATGAACTCCGTCTGGTGTTCGATCGTGACGATCGTCTTTCCCCGCTCCCGGTTGAGCCGGGCGAGGCGATCGTACGTCTCGCGGGCGTTGATCGGATCGAGCTGCGCGGCCGGCTCGTCAACGACGAGGATCTCGGGATCGAGCGAGAGCGCCGCAGCCAGTGCGACGAGGTGTTTCTGGCCGCCCGACAGCTCCCAGACGAACCGGTCCTCGAGCCCCTCGAGGTCGAGGGTTTCGAGCGTCCGGTAGACTCGCTCGCGATAGTCCTCGAGCCCGTAGTTCAGCGGGGCGAACGCAACCTCCTCGAACACCGTCGGACTGACGAGCTGGTTGTCGAATTCCTGGAACACGTAGCCGACGTGGCGGGACAGCTCCGACACCGAGCTCGTCCGCACGTCGAGATCGGCGACCGTCACCTGTCCGTCGATCTCCCCTTCGTAAAAGTGGGGAATGATCCCGTTGAACGACTTACACAGCGTCGTCTTGCCGGAGCCGTTCCCGCCGACGACCGCGACGAATTCGCCAGGGTCGATCTCCAGATCCGCGCCCGACAGGACGGCATCGTCGGTCCCCGGGTAGCGAAACGAGAGGTCGTCGACGACGATCCCAGCGTCGTGCGTTTCCGTCATCGTTCTCGTGGGGACTTGCTCGCTCGGTACCAGACGATAGCCGCGACGGCCGCGGCGACGACGATGGGGACCGCGATGAAGGGCTGGCCGTACACGTCGAGGAATTCGGGCTCCCAGATCACGTTGATGGCCCCGCCGACTTCACTCGCAGCCTCGGCCACGAACGCAAGCGGGACGGCGATCAGCAGTGCCAGGAGCGCTTTGACCGAGACGCCGCCGGCCATCGACGCACCGCGCTCGCCCCGGAACGACTCCATCCCCAGCAGCGGCTCGACCTTTCCGTGGAGCTTGGGATAGAGATACAGTGCGGGGAGCACGCCGAAGACGATCCCGGTGATCGCCATTTGCGTGACGAAGTCGACTCCCTCGAGCACGAGGATGCTCTCGGGAAGGCCGGGGACCGCTTCGAGTTCCTCGACGCCGACGTAGATCTTTCCGATGTCGATCCACATCGCGAAGAACTCCTCGAGAGCCTCCGCGAGGAACACGACCAGTGCCAGCTGCGTCGTATTCTCGGGATCCTGCAGGAGTTTCGCGGCGAAATAGTAACAGACGGGGATCAGTAGCAATCCCTCCATCGCGCCCAGCCCGTCGAACTCGCCAAGCAGAATCTCGCCGAAGACGATCTCGCCGACGGGGACGGCCAGCGCCGCCCAGTAGGTCCGAAACAGGAGAACCAGCACGATCGGAATGAAGACGAACCCGCCGACCCCTAACTCGAGCGGTCCGAGCGTGAATTCCGGCATGATCTCCGTGACGGCGTTTTGCAGTCCCGTGAGCGACATCACGAGTATGAACACCATCATGTCGTGTTTGCCCAACGTAAAACGACTCTCCGTAGCTGTCGATGTACTCATGTACGGGTCAGTGGTCCCCTGATTCGTATTTGTAATCTTATAATTGAGCTACATATCGGAACCGGCGGGAGGGCCCCGTTCAATAGATTGCACTACCGATATGTGAGATATATATGTCTCATAGTTGGGCTTACGTATCGGTGCTCGTCGCATTCGGACGATGGACACAGCAGTTCGTCGCAAACGGAGCGTCGTGGAGTTGCGTACCGAAGCGGACCGGTTCGTCGAAGCGGGTGTTGCCGATGTCTGAGTCGACCCCTCGATTCGGCGCTGCGATGGACATCCGCTTCGAGACGGACGTGGAGTCGTTCGTCGCCTTTCTGACCGACGCGGGGTTGGAGCACGTCGAACTCCGCGCCGGCTATCTCGACGTCCGCGAGGACGGTCCCGATCCACGGACACTCCGGACCGTGGCCGACGAGTACGACGTAACCTACTCCGTCCACGCCCCACACCTCGACGTCGCACCGGGGGCGATCAACGACCACGTCCGGTCGGGCGTCGTCGAGGCGACGACGGACGCACTCGAGTTCGCCGCCGCCATCGACGCCGTCGGCGTCGTCGTCCACGGGGGTGGCGCACGGACGCGGTACCCGACCCGCGTCCGCGAGTATGTCCGTTCTCAGGCCGTCGAGACGCTTCGAGCGTGTGCCCGCCGCGCCGCGGACGTGGACGTCCCGCTCTGTCTAGAGAACCAGCGATGCAAGTCCGACGTCCGACGCTTCACCGCGACCCCGGACCGTCTCGCGTCCTTCCTCGAGGATGTCGGCGTCGGATCGGACGCGCTTCGAATTACCCTCGACGTCGGCCACGCGAAGGCCAGCGACGTCGAGTACGAGCGATTCGTCGACCGCTTCGAGGACCGGATTCACCTCGTCCATCTCCACGACAACGACGGAGAGACGGATGCACACGATCCACTTCCCTCGTTTCGGTCAGTCGCCGCCGACGTCGGCGCTCCGTACAACGTCCTCGAGATGAAGTCCCGTGCCGACATCGAGCGATCGCTCTAAGCTCTCACAGGTCGTGACTGTGCTCGACTCGGCGCTCCGCCCCCTCGAAAGGCGAGCAAACGGTGATCGCCCGATCGCAGAAAACCGCGTCAGTCCTCGGTCGTCGTCTTGTCGACGTCGAGTTCGCCCTGATAGATCTCCGCGCCGTCCTGGGCGACCTTTTCGGCAAGGACGGCACATTTGACTCGCATCGGCGAAATCTCGACGCCGAGCATCTCGATCACGTCGTCGCGATCCATCTCGTGGAGTTCTTCGATCGTTTTGCCGGCGAGTTCGCCCGAGAGCATGCTGGCGGAGGCCTGACTGATCGCACAGCCGTCGCCCCGGAAGGCGACCCGTTCGATCGTCTCCTCGTCGTCGGCGAGTTCGACGTCCATGCGAATCTCGTCGCCGCACATCGGGTTCTCGCCGATGTGCGTGAACGTGGGATCCTCGAGTTCCCCGTAGTTGCGGGGGTTCTTGTAGTGGTCGAGGATCTGCTGTCGGTACATATCGGAGCCCAGTCCCATTATTGGATACGGATAAGCCAGTGAGTTGTAAAAGGGTTCCGGGGGGTAAACGAGCGGTCACGTCCCGCTTCGATTGGTTCGGGGCCGCTTCGTCGCCGTCGCCCGTCGAGTCCTCGGGAGACACCGGCTGCTGGCGAGCCGGGCTGCGTGAGAACCCTCCGTGTCGGCGAACGGTTGAAAGTCGGTGCCGCTACGCTGAACCCTGGTCGACGGGCGGATTCAGGTAGCAGGCGTCGACGACGACGAACGCGTCGACGACTCCCGCGATCAGCAGCGTCTGCACCCCCGACAGTTCCAGCAGGGTCGCGGTGACCAGCGCAACCGCGAACGCGAGCGGGATGACCCCCAACGGGAGATCATACCGCGTCGCCGCGGTGAGAACGTCGACCAGGGCCTCGAGCGGATCTCCGCCGGGATGACCGATCGGTTTCTCGTACAGACGTTCTCACCTCGGCAGCCATGATAGGACCGTGAGATGAGAAAACCTTTCCAACGTTTGTTATTTATTCACAGTGGATCGTGCGAGCGCTGGGCTCCGTCACGCCTCGCCCGAGAGTTCCCCGTCGAATCGATCGAGGTACTCCCGAACGAACCCTGCCCGATCCGCAGCGAGGTCCCGGCCGACATCGGTGTACATCCGCGCCGGCAGGTCCAGAATCTTCTTGTGGAAGTGGTTGTACTGTGTCGCGCCGGCGTCGGTGTCGTCTTCCTCGAGCGACCGGGTGGGATCGTGGATCGGCTCGCCGATCTCGCCGCCATACGTGAACACGCGAGCGATGCCGACCGCTCCGAGCGCATCGAGGTTGTCGGCGTCGGAGACGAGTTTCGCCTCGAGCGTCGCGGGCTCGACATCGTTCGAGTACCGGTGGGCGCGGATACAGTGCTGGACGCGATCGACCGTCTCCGTCGCCGCACCGAGATCCCGCAGGATCCGGCCGCCCTCCCGGGCACCCCAGCTCGCATGATCGTCGGTCTCCCCGCGATCTTCCCGGGGTCGGCCGATATCGTGGAGGGCAACGGCGAGTCGGACGACTCGTTCGTCGGTCGATTCCGGATGTCTATCGACGAGCGTCTCGGCGAGCGTTTCGACCCGCTGGACGTGGTGCCAGTCGTGGGCCGGCGATGCGTCATCGAAGTAGGGACGAGCACGGTCGCGAACTGCCTCGAGCATCGTCGGTCGTGTCCCACGGCTCGGATATAAGCGCGCCGTCCGAGGCCGAGTCGAGCCGATTCAGTGCGCCCCGACCGAAATCCGATGGGCAGTCACTGGGATTCCCGCTGGACGATCGTGAGCCAGAACGCCTCGATCGACTGGACGAACTCGACGAACTCTTTCGGTTCGACCGGCTTTCGCATGTACGTGTCCACCTCGAGGCCGTGGGATTGGACGATCCGTTCGCCCGCGTCGGAACTCGTGAGCACCACGACCGGGATCTCGTTCAGCGATGGTTCGTTCTTCAGCTCCGAGAGAACGTCGACCCCGCTTTTGCCGGGCAACTGCGGCTCGAGGAGGACGATATCCGGACGCGGTTCGTTCGCGAACTCGTTTCGCTGGTGGACGAAATCGAGCGCCGATTCCCCATCGGAGACGACATAGATCGTGTTCAGCAGCTTCGCATCCGTGAAATTCTCCTCGAAGAGCCGACTGTCGCCGGGGTTAGGTTCGACCAGCAGGATGTCGATCGGCTCGTCCAGTCGTTCGTCTTCGGTCCCCATTTATGACGAGTATCAGGTGTGGCGATAAAACGTCGATGTCAGCCGTAATGAACACTCTCCGTCTCCGAGGGGTATCGGATCCGGATCGGCTGGCCGCGGCCACGCTCGAGACGGGGCGGGTCCGCGGACGTCGCGACCGGCAATCCGACCCCTGAACGGTCGTGGAACGGGTCGCTTAACTCCGTGAGATCCCAAACGGGGCCAATGAGTGAGTCGCGTGCGTTCTGTCCCCGATGTGGGGACCCCGTCCCCGAGCGATCGGCGAGCGACGCGAACGATCCGTTGCGCCCCGGCGCGGAGGTCGAACTTTGTGATTCCTGTTACTTCGAGGATTTCGACTTCGTCGACGCGCCCGATCGGATCGACGTTCGCGTCTGTGCCCGGTGTGGCGCGGTCTACCGGGGGAACCGGTGGGTCGACGTCGGTGCGGAGGACTACACCGACATCGCCATCGAGGAGGTCAGCGAGGCGCTGGGCGTCCACGTCGACGTCGAGGACGTCGCCTGGCAGATCGATCCCGAACAGGTCGACCAGAACACGATCCGGATGCACTGTTTCTTCACGGGCGTCGTCCGCGGGACCCCCGTCGAGGAACAGGTGACGGTCCCGGTCAAGATCGCCCGCCAGACCTGTACTCGGTGTGGCCGGATCGCCGGCGACTACTACGCCAGCATCGTCCAGATCCGCGCCGAGGATCGAACGCCGACCACGGAAGAAACCGAGCGAGCGAAGGAGATCGCAAACCGGATCGTCGAAGACATGGAGGCCACGGGCGACCGCAACGCCTTCGTCACCGAAGTCGGCGAAACCGACGACGGGCTGAACATCAAGGTCTCGACCAACAAGATCGGCAAGAAGATCTCGAACAAGATGATCGAGGAGTTCGGAGGAACCGTCAACGACGCCGAAACGCTCGTCACCGAGGACGAGGACGGCAACGAGGTCTATCGGGTCACCTTCGCCGTTCGCCTGCCGCCGTACACGCCCGGCGACGTGATCGACCTCGTCGACGACGACGGCGGCCCCGTCCTCGTTCGCAGCGCCCACGGCAACCTCAAGGGAGTTCGCGTGACGACCGGCGAACGCTACGAAGCGAGCTACGAGGAGGGGAACTCCCCCGACGCGCGGAAACTGGGCGACCTCGAGGACGCGACCGAGGCGACGGTCGTCACCGTCGAGGACGAAAACGCCGTACAGCTACTCGACCCCGAGACGTTCCGGGCGAAGACCGTCTCGCGGCCGGACTACTTCGACCCCGAGGCCGAGACCGTGCCCGTCCTGAAGAGCCGCGCCGGAGTGCACGTCCTGCCCGACGAGAGCGATGACTGACGAGGACGCGGCCGATCCCGAGGCGGAGCCTCACGACCTCGAGCGGGCGGTCGAGGACGTCCTCGAACCGGCGACGGCGGACGCGCCCCTCGCTGTACTCGTCGACAAACCACGCGCGGAGACGGCGATCGAGTCGCTGCGTGCCGAGGGCGTCTACGACGATTCGCGGCGCGTCCGCGAGGCGCGAGGCGCACGCGGAGCGAATCCCGCGGACGGGTCGAAGACCCGCGAGGACGGACCGGAACGGGTCGCACTCCCGGTCACCGAGCCGCCGAGCGAGACGGCGGTCTCCGAGGTCGTCAAACAACTCGAGCCCGAGCCCCGAAGCCCGGATCTCGAGGACCTGCTTGCCGAGCGGGGCTGGAGCGACGCGGACCTCGAGTCGGCACCCGGCTCGTGGGCGGTGATCGGGTCGGTGATCCTCGTGACGGTGCCCGCGGGCTGTCCCGACGAGGCGGAACTGGGCGAGGCCTTGCTCGAACTCCACGGCGAGGCCGACAGCGTGCTGGCCGACGAGGGGATCGCCAACGACGGGGCCGCCGGGACATACCGCGAGCCCCGCACTCGACTGCTCGCCGGAGAGAGCGATACGGAGACGATCCACACCGAGCACGGAACCCGATACGGCCTCGATCCCGCGAAAGTGATGTTCTCGGCCGGCAACCAGGCCGAGCGCGCCCGAATGGGAACGATCGGGAGCGCCGACGAGCGCGTGTTCGACATGTTCGCCGGCATCGGCTACTTCACCCTGCCGCTGGCCCGGGCCGGTGCGCACGTGACGGCGACGGAGGTCAACCCGACCGCGTTTCGGTATCTGCTCGAGAACGCCATGCTCAACGACGTCGGCGACCGCGTCGACGCCTACATGACCGACTGTCGCGACCTCGCGAGCGAACTCGACGTCGATCGAGTCGTCATGGGGTATTACGGCAGTTCGGACGGCGACGCCGGCGACGAGGGGGCACACGGAACGCGAGCCGACGAGGCACACGAATACCTCCCGGACGCCCTCGCAGCGCTCGTCCCCGGCGGCGTCGTCCACTACCACGAGGCGACCCCGGAAGCGCGGCTGTGGGACCGGCCCCTCGAGCGACTCGAATCGGCCGCCGACGCGGCCGGACGCGACCTCGAGGTCCTCGAAAAGCGGCGGGTGAAAAGCCACAGTGCGGGCGTCGCACACGTCGTGGTCGATGCGCAGTTCGAGTAATACGCCCGTCCCGACACGATCGTGTCCCGAACACGGTGTCGTGGCATTGATACTCGCGGAGCACCTCCCGACGTGTATGAACAGAAGTCAGATCATCGCTATCGTCTTCGCCTTCCTCATGGTGTCCTCGATGGTCGCCTGGGGTGCGACGGCGATCTTCTAGTAGCGGACCGTCTCACCCGTCCGTGTCCCAGACATCCGCGAGCGGACTCGAGCGGGAGGATCGCCCGGACCGGCTCGATCGCGACGACGAACGGTCGGTCCGCCGGCCATCGTCGGCTCCCGTCTCGCTGGCTCGGCCCTGACGCGACGCCGAACCGGAACTGGCCCGGCGACTGGTCCCGGACGCACCGAGTGCGGCTCGGGGCTCGAACGCCGGCAGGTCCGGCCGTTCCATCCGGTCGACCTGTGCTGCGAACCAGTCGGGCATGTCCGTTCGGGCGCGCTCGAAACAATCCACCAGACTCGAGTCCGTCAGATACGTCGCCCCGTAGTCGTCGGGGGCGCGGACGACCCGCCCGCAGGCCTGCATGACGGTCCGGAGCGTGGTCCGGTAGTACCAGGCCCACTGTCCCTCCTCGAGGCGGTGGGCCACCCGCGAATCGCCGGTGTTGAGAAACGGCGCTTTACAGAGCACTTGCCAGCGACAGAGGTCGCCTTTGAGGTCCAGGGCTTCCTCCATCTTCACCGAGAGGAAGACGTCGGGGTCGTCGGCGGCCTTCCAGGCCTCGAGTGCGGCGTCGCGGCCGTCGCGGTCGTGCGTTCGGATCCGATCGCCGACGCCGAAGTCAGTCAGGAGGTCGGCCAGCCGGTCCTGAATGTCGTAGGAGTGGGCGTGTATCAGTCCCTTCTCGTCGGGGTGGTGTTGCATCAGCCGGACGATCGTCCGGGCGATCTTCGGCGTCGTTTCGTCGCGTTCCTCGTAGGTCATCTTCCCCTGCGTAACGTCGTACAGCGGCCGATTCTCGACGGGGAAGGTGTGATCGACGTCGACCAAGGCGACGCTGTCGGGTTCGAGCCCGACCTGCCGGCAGAACGCCTCCTTGTTGAGGATCGTCGCCGAGAGGAGGGCAAACTTGTTGCCCCGATCCCAGACGGTGTGCTGGAGGTACTTCTCGGGGTTCATCGGCTTGATCGTCAGCGGACCGCCCTGGGGGTCGTCGTCGCCGTCGTCGCCAGTGCCGCCGGCATCGCGGGACCGCGGTTCGGACTGATCGACCAGCCACGTCGTCGGGCTCTGTGGATCGCGGTAATCGGAGACGAACCACTCGAGTTCGCCGATGAGTTCCTGGAGACGGTCGCGTTCGCGCACCTCGCCCGGCGACAGCGACGCCTGTGCGAGCAGTTCGTCTTTCCGGCGCGTACAGGTTCCCGCGAGGGTCTCGGCGTAGCGGACGGCGCGTTCGATGTCGTCGATCTCCGGAACTCGAAGCTCGTTCCAGAACGGAACGGTTCGCGGTCCCAGTTGAATGGTCGCGTACATCTCCGCCCACTCGGCGAGACCGTGGGCCTCGTCGACGACCACGACGTCGCGTTTCCGGAAGACCTCGCTGCCGGCGGTCTGCATGAAGTACGCGAGCGTCATCGCCGCGATCTCCCGGTTCGAGGCGATCGCCCGGTCGGAGAAGTACGGACACCGGTGTTTGACCGAGCAGTCGTACCCCCGCTCTCGCACACAGGGTGCCTGATTGACCGGCGTATCGCGTTCCTCGGGCAGAATACAGCTGTAGTTGGACTTCCCCCGGATGACGTTGAGGTCGGCCAGCAGGTCGTCGGCCGCCACGTCGTCCAGCTGGGAGACCTGCGGCGTCGTATAGTACGCCCCCGTCGCGTCGCTGGGATCGCCCGCATCGGCGCGGCGAGCACAGCCCGCGATGGCCCTGGCCAGCAGGGACTTGCCACTGCCCGTCGGCGCACGCACGAGCACGACGTCGTTGCCGGCCGCGAACGCGTCGCGAACGTCACGGAGGGCCTGCTGTTGGGTCCCGCGATAGCTCGGCGCGGGGAACTCCTCGAAGATCCGCTCGAGATTCACCGTTCGACTCACGGCGCGGCCGCATCCTAAACCCTGCGGACCATCGCGCCCGCTGCAACTCGCCGGCGCCGCGTCAGCTCCCAACGGCTGAAGCCGTTGGCTTCCGCGGCGTACCGCTGTGACCTCGTCTCAGACGGACCGCCGTCAGTCGGTGCCGGCGACCCACGGAGCCGGCTGTGGGGTCGCCGGCCACTCGAGACAGGGGATCGTATCGAGGGCGAAACCGGCGGCTACCGGTCGGTATCGACATCCTAGCGGGGTCGGCGGTCAGGTAGTCGACTGATTACAAAGACGAACCCCGCCATCGAATCGAGCGAGGAAGGGTCGCTCAGCGGCAGAGCACCGTGGTTCCATCCGGTTCCGCGGCGGCATTTCGCCTCGTGGCGTTCGAATCCCACCCCTTCCGCTCATACGGTCTCCTGTCCGTCAGTGCCGGTGGAACCGGGACCGCCCTGCAGTCCCACCGGGAAACCGGGACAGCAAACCGTATCACTCGGTGCGCTGCGTGCCAACCCGTGAGGTTTCCTCGTCGACCTGCTCCAACCGCTCGATGTCTTCGGCGGTCGGGTAGTCGGGCACCACCTCGAGACACGGGTAACACAGCAAGTGGGAGGTTCCGTCCTCGAGTTCCAGGGTGATCCCGGTCCCGACGGTGCCGGCGTCGGTACCGAACGACCAGAGGTTGGCGATCCCGCCGGAAACCGTGACCGTTCGGCCACAGCCGTCACAGGAGGCTTTCGACATATGCGGGAGTGGGTGCCCGACGGTGAAAGTCGTTCTCCCGGTGTGATGGCTCGTTCCGCGTGGCCCTCCGACGGCCAGTGCCCGCACAGCGGTTATGTCGGATCGTGTCATACGGACGCACATGAAGGTGCACTGCGAGGGCTGTGCGGGGTGTTGCATGGACTGGCAGTCACTGATCGCGGACGGCGCGGCGTCGATCGCTACTCGAGACGCCGACGGCCGGGACGACCACGAAACCGACCAGCGGCGGTCGCACGATCCGTTCGCCCGGCGAGAGGGGAGACAGGGGGCTTCCCGGAAGCCGCTCGACGACGACCGAACCTTCGTCCCGCTGACCCGCGAGGAGGTGCGGGCGTTCCTCGAGGCGGGACTGGCCGACGCGCTGACGCCGCGGTTCTGGCACGCCCGCGACACGAGCGAGGGCGTCGAAATCGACGGCTACACCGTTGCTGCCATCGCGGATCGACCGGCGTTTTTCGTGGGCCTCCGGAAGCCGCCGAAACCCGTCGCTCCGTTCGGCCGCGAAGAACCGACGTGGCTGCCGACCTGTGTCTTTCTCGATCCGACGACGTTGCAGTGTCGGATCCACGAGGGTGACCTGTACCCCGACGAGTGTCGCGCGTATCCGGAACACAACCTCGCACTCGAGCAGGAGACCGAATGCGAACGCGTCGAGTCGGCGTTCGGTGGCGACCGCCTGCTCGAGGCGGATCACGACGATCCCGACGGCCTGCTGCTCGGCCCACAGGCGATCGGCGCGAAGCTCTTCTGTCATCCGCGACCGGGCGATCTGGAAGGGATCGTCGACCGGGCCGCGACCGGCACGCTCACCCGACGGGATCGCGCCGAAACGATCGCGATCGCCGCTGCTTCGAGTCCCGGAACGCTGGCGATCTCCGACCATCACTACGAGTGGGGGAAAGAACGGGCACTCGAGGGAGCCGACGACGTGACGACCGAACGCGAGTCGTGGGTCGGTCCGGCGATCCGCGAGTGGTATCGACGCTATCGGGAAGCCGACGGGGCCGTCCCCTCGCCGACCGTCGCCGATGCCGTCGAAACGGATCGGGGCGCACCCGAAACGCCGGGCTGGGACGCCCTCGAGTGACGGCACCGATCGACCCCTCGATCCGGCTGACTGTTAAGATCGTTCGACCCGAACGGACAGTATGCGCGTACTCGTAACGGGAGCAACGGGATTCGTGGGGGGTCGACTCGTGACGGCCCTCCACACGAAGACGACCCACGACGTGACGGTCCTCGTCAGAGACGCCGCCAGCTACGAGGCGCCGGACGACGTCGCCGTCGTCGAAGGGGACGTCCTCGAGCCGGGGAGCTTCGAGGACGGACTGGCGGACGTCGACGTCGCCTACTATCTGATCCACGCGATGGGCGCAAGCGGGGACTTCGCCGAGCGGGATCGGCGGGGGGCGCGGAACTTCGAACGGGCCGCGAGCGACGCGGGCCTCGAGCGGGTGATCTATCTGAGCGGGCTCGGCAGCGATGGCGACTCCCTCTCGAGTCATCTCGCCTCCCGCCGGGAGGTCGAATCGATACTCCGGGAGGGAACCGCCGACGTGACCGTCCTCAGAGCCGCGATCATCATCGGCGACGGCAGCGCGAGCTTTCGGTTGGTCCGCCAGCTCGCGACGCGGCTTCCGGTGATGATAACGCCACAGTGGGTCGACACCGACTGCCAGCCGATCGCGATCGAGGACGTGGTCACGTACTGTCTGGCGGTCCTCGAGCGGCCGGAGACGGCCGGCGAGACCTACGAGATCGGTGGGCCCGACGTCATTACCTACCGGGAGATGTTGCTCGAAACCGGCGAGATCATCACCGGCCGTCGACCGCTCATTCTCCCCGTCCCGGTCCTGAGCCCGCGGCTCTCGGCACACTGGGTCGGACTCGTCACCGACGTCCCGAACCGGCTCGCCTATCCGCTGATCGACGGGGTCCGCAATCGCGTCGTCGTCACGGACGATCGACTCGAGGACCTCGTCGATATCGAGCCGACGCCGTACGACGTGGCGGTCCGGCGAGCCCTCGGTCTCGAGGCCGACTCCGAGTCCGATCGTGCCGAACCGGCGACGCCGTCGGACCGAGGCGGCGAATGACCCAGTCGCCGGAATACGGCGAGACGTGGGTCTACGAGAGTCTCCTCGGGACGGTCCCGGGACTGAACGTCTCGGGCCGGACGGCGATCGGCGTCCAGTTCCTCGGCTTCGAGGCCGCGATCCTCGTCGTCGCAGCCGTCTACGACCTCTGGGCTGCGGTCGTCCCCGGAACGGTCGCCGTCGTCGTCGCGACGGTCGGAAGCTGGCTCATGCTCCGGTTCAGCCGGGCCGTCCGCGACCTGCCCACGCCCGACGGTTATCGGAAGTTGCTCTTCGGCTCGAGTATCGACGTCGTCCTCGGCGTGCTGGCGTTCGTGACGCTCGTCACCTACCTGTTCGTGATCGATCCGCGGGGAAGCGACCCCGGACGGTCACTGCTGATCGAACTATTCGGAGCCGAACCGCCGGCACTCGCGGTCGGGCTCGCGTTGCTCGTGCTCTGGGACGTCGTCTATCGGATCGGAACCTGCTGGTGGGCGAGCGTCGTCGGACTGTGGCGATCGATCGTCTACCAGTTCGACCCGGGACCGACGCGACAGTACCGGCGTATCGACGCGATAAATATCGGCTTCGCGGCAGTACAGTTCCTCCTGGCGCCGTTGGTTATCGGTCACGCCGTGTTGCTCGTCGCACTCGGGGGCCACGCCGCCGCGGTCCTGATCGTTGCGACGCTTTCGATCGGGATTCAGGGACGGCGAGTGAAACCGTCAGAAGTCGCCGATCGCCGTTAATTCGACTTGATCTGCTCGAACTTGTCCAGGAGTTCCTCGGCAGAATCGCCCGAATCGTACTCGACTTCGCCGTGGTAGATCGTCCGCTCGTCGTCGAAGTCGGCGTCAACCCTCGAGGCCTGTTTTTCGCGGCGCTCGTGTTCGTCTTCGTCATAGGCACCCATTGACATGGTAGCTATAGACATGGTACGGCGGTGCCGGTAATTAATGTAACGGTCAATCACACACACTGGGTGGACCCCCGGTAATCAGCGGCTGAACGAACGAAGCCGAACTCGGAGACCCAAGCAGCGAACGATATATGCACCCCCATCTCGTAGAGAGGATCGTGGCACGGCCGCTTCGCTTTCGGTACTCGCCCCAGTCCTGGAGCGACGGGCGAGTACGACACGATATTCTCCAGCCGCTTCAGTCTAATATCGGTGCACAAGCCGTCACACCGTGGTTCAAGATCGGCGGCGACTGGCAGGCCCATCGCTTCGAGATGCAAAACGGCGATATTGCCCTCTTTGCGCGCACCGACTCGGACGCCTACTGGATGGGCAACACCGAAACGCCATCCGCACTGTGGAAGACCGACAAGTTCGGGTGGCAAACGGTCCCCCACCACGTCTCGCGGTGGGCCAAGCGGGAACTGACGGCGACGCTCCACGAGGAAGACCCCTGGCTCGCCGATTATCCACATCTCTCGTGGTTCTTCCTGCCCGTGTTCATGTCGAAAGACGGGCGGGAGTCGACCCGGTCGTTCTTCCGCGAGCACGCCGCCGGCTTTCCCGACGCCGGTCGCCGGGAAACGACCCGTTTCTTCGAGGACTTCCTGGCAACCGGCGTTTTGGACGACTACCGCCACGTTATGTCGGGCAAACTCGGGACCAGCGACCACGTCGACCGCGTCCGAATGAGCGCCGCGATGGCCGAGTTCATCGCCGCGAAGATCCTCACGGACGCGGGCTACGACGTCGTCCCGGAGATCGAAGTGACCACCGGTCACTCGCTGGACTTCCGGGCCGAAACCGAGAATACCAACGTTCTCGTCGAGGTCACGCGGCCACAGCCCCCGGGAAACCGCGCCGCGTCCGGCCCCGTCGCCGCCGTCCGCGACACCGCCGAGACCAAGACCAACGGCCAGCTGGCCGAACACGGCGGCGGTGCCGTCCTGTTCGTCGACTGCTCGAGTTTCCGAGACGACTCCTGGGCGGCCGTCCGCGGCGAACAACCCGACGTGCGCCACCGCCCCGCCGTCGTCTATCGTACCCGACCGAACGGCCACGTCGAAGGCTACCGGAAAGGACGAGTCCCACTCGAGTTGGCCGATGCGATGACGTTTCTGGACTGACTCTCGAGGAACTCGGCGGCGGGCGGCGTCTCGTTTCGGACGCTGTCAGCTGCTGCAACGGCGTGTGAACTATTTGTAGTATGGTATGGTCAGCCTACGCATGCGCGCAGCAGTTCTCGAGGAACACGGCGAACCGCTCTCGATCGACGACGTCGACGCACCCGATCCGACACCGAACGGCGCGGTCGTCGACGTCGAAGCCTGTGGCGTCTGCCGGAGCGACTGGCACGGCTGGCAGGGCGACTGGGGATGGCTCGGTCTGGAGACCCAGCCGGGTCAGATTCTCGGCCACGAGCCCGCTGGACACGTCGTCGCCGTCGGTGAGGAGGTAGAAGGGATTGCCGAGGGCGATCACGTTGCAGTACCGTTCAACCTCGGCGACGGGGTCTGCCCGCAGTGCCGGCGGGGCCACTCGAACACCTGCGAGAACGTGATGCCGCTGGGATTCATCGAGGAGGTACAGGGTGCCTTCGCCGAGCAACTCCACGTCCCCGTCGCCGATCACAACCTCGTGAAACTCCCCGACGGCGTCTCGTCGGTCGACATGGCCGGACTCGGCTGTCGCTTCATGACGTCGTTTCACGCGTTGGCCCACCGCGCCGACATCGGTGCTGGCGATTGGGTGGCGATCCACGGCTGTGGGGGCGTCGGCCTCTCGGCGGTCCACATCGCCGACGCCCTGGGGGGCAACGTCGTCGCTGTCGATCTGAAAGACGAGAAACTCGAGAAGGCCGAAGAGCTCGGTGCCGTCGAGACGGTCAACGCCGAGGAGGTCGACGACGTTCCCGGCGAGGTCCAAGCGATCACGAACGGCGGGGCCGGTATCGCGATGGACGCGCTCGGGATCGAAACCACCAGCCAGAACTCCGTGCTGAGCCTCGGCACCCGCGGCCAGCACATCCAGGTCGGGCTCACGACCCAGGACGAACAGGGGATGGTCCACCTGCCGACCGACGCGATGGTCATGCAAGAGATCGAGTTCATCGGCTCGCTGGGAATGCCCCCGACCCGCTACGACGAGATCTTCCGCATGGTCGCGACCGGCAAACTCGAGCCCGAAGCCGTCGTCTCGGAGACGATCGGCCTCGCGGACGTCAGCGACAAACTCGAGGCGATGACCGACTTCGAAACCGTCGGCATTCCGGTCATCGACACCTTCAACTAAATTTTGCTCTGTCGTTCGAGAGAGCAAAACTCTCTCGTGACTGAGCGAATCGAAGCTAAGCGGGAGCGAAGCTCCCGCGAGGTCAGCGGGATGGATATCCCGCCAGAATTCGCGAGGTCGTCGGCGCTTCGCGCCGACTGCTCGAGGTCGCTTGATGACGAAAGGCGCGAAGCGCCTTTCGAACCACGGGTGCGGCTTCGCCGCGCGAAGACGTAGCGAGGGAGGACCCCGCTAAAAAAGTTTGTTAGAAGGAAACCGCGTCGGGCGAGTAGGGACTGCCGACCGGGGTCGGGTCGCGGTCGCTGTAGCCGACGCGGCCGACGGCCTTGTCGCTGACGGCGGAGTAGACGGCAAAGCGGGCGTCTTCTGCGGTTTCGAAGGTTTCGGACTCGAGGCGGGCGAGTACATCGCCGACCGTCTCGGACCCGTTGGGGAGTTCGAGGGTACGGTCCCCGTGATCGTCGATCAGTTCCTCGGTCGTGGCGGGGTACTCGTAGTCGTCGATGACGTCGCCGGTGCCGTTGAGCAGCATTACACCTGGTCCTCCGTGAACGATAATTATAAACATTGTCCATCTATGTTTCCTAGTAGCACTGGATACCTAGTACACCTAATATAACCCTAGAGACGCCGAAACGCGGACGGAGAAACGCCTTTAGGAGCGGGACGGTTCGGGTATCGTATGCCTTATGCGGACTTGCACGTCCATACGACGCGGTCGGACGGGAGCCTCGAACTCGAGGCGGTGCCCGAGGCCGCACGTCGCGACGGCGTCGCGGTCGTCGCAGTGACGGATCACGACCGGCTACAGCCCTTCGACGGTCCGGTCGTCGAGCGCGAGGGACTGACCATCATCCACGGGCTCGAACTCCGCGTCGAGATCGACAGCGACGAGGCGAGTGGTGGGCGGGGAGCCGACGGCAGCCAGCGGATCGATCTGTTGGGCTACGGAGTCGAGCCGAGCGCGGAGCTCGAGTCGATTCTCGAGGGGATTCAGGCGAACCGCATCGAGCGCGGCCGGGCGATCGTCGACTGCGTCGAATCGCGGCTCGGGATCGATCTCGACGTGTCGATCGACACCGGGTTCGGGCGCCCTCACATCGCGCGAGCGATCGACGCGCACCCCGAAGCTGAGTACGACTATCAGGGCGCTTTCGACCACCTCATCGGCTCCGGCTGCCCGTGTTACGTGCCACGGGAGGTGCCGTCGTTCGAGCGCGGACGGGCGGCCCTCGCCGAGTCGTGTCGGCTCGTCTCCCTGGCCCATCCGCTCCGCTATCCCGATCCCGAACGCGCGCTCGCGGCGGCGGCCGAACTCGACGCGGTGGAACTCCAGTACCCCTACGAACGCGACGTCGACCGGGCCCCCGTCGAACGCGCGATCGAACGCCACGGCCTGCTCGCGACCGGCGGCAGCGACGCTCACGAGGACCAGCTCGGGATCGAAGGGCTCTCCCGGAGGGACTACGAACGCCTCGAGTTGGCCTAGCGGGTGCTGAGCGGCGGCATCCCCCCGACCACGGTCGTTCGATGGAGCTCTTCCGGCGACCAGCTGACCCACGAAATGATAGCTGTGTGATCTGAATCCTGGCCGCTAGCGGAGGGTTCAATGCATCGTGGTCCCAACGGAGGGGTATGAACTGCCACTATTGTGACCGCGAGGCCGCCTTCGCGGCGGAGTCCGACGGGCTCAAAGTTGGCCTCTGCGAGGAGCACTTCCGCGAGCGCCTCCAGGAGCTCGCCGAAGCCGACGGCCTCGAGAGCCTGAAGGAGAAAGTCGACGTGGATCGCGCCGAATAGGACCGCGCGCCTCCCTTTTATGCCGTTCTGCCGGCGTCGACATCGATGGCGTCGACCGGACAGACGTCGACACAGAGCATACAATCGATACACTGGGCCTCGTTCGCGGGATCGGCCTTCCGTTCGCTTTCGGGGTGGTCCGGCGTGTCGACCCACTCGAAGACGTCGACCGGGCAGTCCTCGAGGCAGGCACCGTCCGCGATACAGAGGTCGAAGTCGACGGCGACGTGCGTGCCGTGGATCCCGAGCTCTTCGGGTTCGTCGACCGGCCCCCAGACCGAGTGGCCCTCGTGTTCGTCGACCTGTTCGCGGTTCTCGTGGAACTGTGGGTCTATGGCCATTGCTAGCAGATTAAATGAGAGACGCGTACTTAAAAGTGCGTACTCACTGCACGGTAGTGTTCAGATAAGCTGATTCCATGCGAAGCTGAACGATCTGAGCCAGTCGTCGGCAGTTTCTGCTTCGGCGTTGCTGAAGCAGTTTGAGAAGCAGAGTGTTCGTCGTTTTATCTCTCTAAAGACACGTTCAACAGCATTTCGATTTCCATGCTTTTCGTATCTGAAATCGAAGCCGTGGCGCTGACATGCATCTTGTAACGAGTGCGACCCATCAACGAGAAACACGGCGTCAGAGACGTTGTGTTTCTCGGATAGTTCCGTAAGAAACGAATGAGCGAGAACCTTCGTTGTTGTCGGTTCAAGCTTTGTATGGAGCAATTCGTTTGTCTCTGGATCGATTGCGGCGTACAGCCAATACTGCTCATCGTTCAGTCGGATCACGGTCTCGTCAACCGCAACGTGATCCGGACACCGGCCAGATTCGGGCTGTAGATCGGCCTTGTGTACCCAATTGTGAACAGTAGACCGAGCGCGTTTGACACCGAATACCTCAAGAACAGAGACAGTATTCGAAAGCGAAAGTCCAGCGAGGTGCAGTTGAATACTGAGCTTCATCAGCAATCGCGGTGTCGCTTCTCGTTCAACAAACTCTAAGTTGATCTCGTCTAAACAACCGTTGAGGCGGTCGTTTTCGGGCATAGATCACTCAGAAAACGAACCGCCTCATCCTTCATCCTTATCTGAACACCGCCCACTGCACCGCGGGAACCCCCGGGCTCGGGACGGCCGTGAACGACTCGCCCGTCGTTCGATCCCCGTCGCGTTCCGCGAGCCGGTCACCGAGCAGTTCGCGGGTCAGTGGATCGGCGTGAACACACAGTTACCGCCGGCGCGGCGAAGACGAGCGCTCACGGGCGGGACGACCACTGAAAGCGAATCGGTCGGCGGAGAGCGACCGACGGACGGCCCTCCGCGACGCAAAGCTGTATCAGGGCGGGCCAAGACAGATGTGACAGAATGACATCCGAGACGGAGTCGCGACCGAGGGCGTTCGCCGGGACGAATCTCTCCGCCGGACGCCTCGAGACGCTTGCCGACCGCGTCGAGACCGACGGCACCGACACGATCGACGTTCGAGCGCCAGCGACTGATACCAGGATCGGATCGATTCCCGACTGCACCGAAGCCGACGTGGAGCGGGCCATCGACCGTGCCCGAACGGTTCAGTCGTCGTGGGCCGACACGCCGGTCGACGAGCGCGGCGACATCCTCGAGCGGTTCGGCGACCTCGTGCTCGCACACCGCGAGGAACTGCTCGACCTCCTGCAACTCGAGACGGGGAAGTCCCGTCGCCACGCCGTCGAGGAAGTCGTCGACGTCGCGGCGACGAGTTCGTACTACGCCGAACACGGCGCTGTGGCGCTCGCCGAGGAGCGGCGACGCGGCGTGTTCCCGCTGGCGACGACCGCCCGCGTGACGTACGAGCCCGTCGGTGTCGTGGGCGCGATCTCGCCGTGGAACTACCCGCTCACGCTCTCGGTGACCGACCTCCTCCCGGCGCTGGTCGCCGGCAACGCCGCCGTCCTCAAACCCGACGACAAGACGCCCTACACCGCACTCGCGCTCGCGGAACTGCTCGAGCGCGCCGGCCTTCCCGACGGCTGCGTCGAGGTCGTCACCGGTCAGGGGCCGATCGTCGGCCCGGCGCTGATCGATCGGGTCGACTACGTCTCGTTTACCGGGAGCACCGAGACGGGCCGCCTCGTCGCCGAACAGGCTGGTCGAAATCTGATCGATTGCTCGCTCGAGCTCGGCGGGAAGAACCCCCTACTGGTCCTCGACGACGCCGACGTCGAGACGGCCGCCCGCGGTGCCGTCCAGGCCTGTTTCACGAACGCCGGCCAGCTGTGTCTCGCCGCCGAGCGAATCTACGTCGCCGAGTCGATACGCGACGAGTTCCTCGACGCGTTCGTCGCGGCGACGGAGCGGCTTTCGCTGGGCACCGACTTCGACTTCGAGGCCGACGTCGGGTCGCTGATCGACGGCGATCAACTCGAGCGCGTCGAGACCCACGTCGAGGACGCTCGCGAGCGGGGCGCGTCGGTGCAGACGGGCGGTACTCACCGG
Organism: Natrinema ejinorense; assembly: GCF_002494345.1. Classification (GTDB taxonomy): domain Archaea; phylum Halobacteriota; class Halobacteria; order Halobacteriales; family Natrialbaceae; genus Natrinema; species Natrinema longum. Next base: position 3,432,433 of record NZ_NXNI01000001.1, on the reverse strand, counting down.
CCGGACGTCGGACCGTTCTATTACGAGCCGACGATCCTGACGGATCTCGACCCGGATGCGACAGCCGCCTGCGAGGAGACGTTCGGTCCGGTCGTCGCCGTGGAATCGGTTCCCGACGTCGGGACGGCGATCGAGCGGGCGAACGACTCCGAGTACGGCCTGAACGCGAGCGTCTGGACGGGCAACCGGGAGCGCGGCGTCGCCGTCGCGCGCGAAATCGACTGTGGGACCGTCTGCGTCAACGACGCGTACATCTCCGGCTGGGCGGCCGTCGATGCACCGATGGGCGGGTTCGGCGACTCCGGACTCGGCCGCCGACACGGTCCGGAGGGTATCGAGCGGTACCTCGAGTCCCGGACGGTCGCGACCTCCCGAATCGGCCCGCTCGACGCCCCGCCGGGCGTACCGACGTCGTGGTACGCCCGCGGGATGTTCGCGCTGACGCGGCTCCAGCGGCGGCTACCAACGGTCTCGGACGTCAAGCGCTGGTTTCGATAGCGACCCCGGAACCGACGATTCCACGAGCGAGGTGCTTTTGCGACTCCCGGCGAATGCACCGATATGGATCTCACCCACCGCCCCCGACGACTTCGTCAGGACCGGGTTCGCGGCCTCGTCAGCGAGACGAGCCTCGAGCCAGCCGATCTCATCGCACCGGTGTTCGTCGACGCCACGACCGACGAGCGCATGCCCATCGAGTCGATGCCCGGTCACGATCGAGTGCCGATCGACGAAGCGGTCGCCCGCGTCGAGGAGATCCTCGAGACGGGCGTCGAGGCGGTCATGCTCTTCGGAATTCCGGAATCGAAAGACTCCGAAGGCACCCGCGCCTGGGCCGAGGACGGCGTCGTTCAGGAGGCGCTCCGCCGGATCAGCGCCGAGACCGACGCCTACGTCATCACCGACGTCTGCCTCTGTGAGTACACCGACCACGGCCACTGCGGCCCGCTCGAGGAAGAACTGCGCGGCGAGGGCAGGATCGCTGCGGACGGGCCAGCCTGTGAACCGACGACGACCGTCGACAACGACGCGACGCTCGCGGCACTCGAGAAGATCGGTGTCTCGCACGCCCGTGCGGGCGCGGACATGGTCGCACCGAGCGGGATGATGGACGGCATGGTCGGGGTCATCCGGTCGGCGCTGGACGACGCGGGCTTCGAACACGTGCCGATCATGAGCTACGCGGCCAAATACGAGAGCGCGTTCTACGGCCCCTTCCGCGACGCCGCCGACGGCGCGCCGTCCTTCGGCAACCGCCGACACTACCAGATGGATCCCGCGAACTCGCGGGAAGCCATGCGGGAGGTTCGACTGGACGCCGAACAGGGCGCGGACGTCATGATGGTCAAACCCGCTTTGGCGTATCTCGACATCATCACCAACGTCCGCCGGAAGTTCGATCATCCCGTCGCCGCCTACAACGTCTCCGGCGAGTACGCGATGCTCCACGCCGCCGCCGAGAAAGGGTGGCTGGAGTTAGCCGACGTCGCCCTCGAGTCGCTGCTGTCGATCAAGCGGGCAGGTGCGGATCTCATCGTGACGTACTTCGCCGAAGACGTTGCACAGCGGCTGTAAGACGGCGTCGACCGCTGCCGAGGCCCTCATAGAACCACCGAAGCGAAACCGACCACTTTCTGCTGCTGGGAACGGTCGATTAGACGAACGTCAATATCGTTCCCGGCCCGCGTGACGGGGTGGCAATATCTGCCGCGCGCGAGCGTAGCCGCGCCGAGACGGCCCGTTCAGACGACGATTCGAGGGGAAACTGCTCGATTCCGAGCCGTTCGCCACCCGGCCCTGGTTGACAAACGGGTAAAATATAACCGTCGCTCGAAAAAGACGTGATTTCCAACACCCTTATACACATTAAACCTGCTTTAGCATTGAACGGATCGACCTATTACAGCCAATATTTTACTCGTTTGTCAACGCTAATCCTTAAATGGAACAAGGACAATCGACTCGAACGTGATTAGGAGGACGATCATGAACGAGATTGCACTAAAAGAGGACGATCGTATGGCAGATGGGTGTGGTAGTGACCGGGAGAGAGGGGTGGGCGTCTGATGGAGCCGACGCTCTTGCAGACCGAAGTGGATCCACAGGTCATCGCCGACGGGGTCAATCTCCTGTGGGTGCTGGTCGCGACCTTCCTGATCTTCTTCATGCACGCCGGCTTCGCCATGCTCGAGGCGGGGCAGGTGCGCTCGAAGAACGTCGCCAACCAGCTGACGAAGAACCTGTTGACCTGGAGCGTCGGGGTCGCCGTGTTCTTCCTGATCGGTGCGGCGATCTCCAGCGTCGTCGGCGGTGATGGATTCTCGCTGACGTTGGCCGCCGAAAGCCCGAACGAATGGGTCGGCTGGCTGTTCGGTGCCGTCTTCGCGATGACTGCGGCAACCATCGTGTCGGGAGCCGTCGCCGGCCGTGCGAAACTTCGCGCGTACGTCGGCTACACCTTCGTGCTGGCCGCGGTCATCTACCCGGTCGTCGCCGGGATGGGGTGGGGCACGGCAGGGCCGCTCACTGCAGATGGCATGCTCGGTGACGTTATCGGAGTCGGGTTCCACGACTTCGCCGGCGGGATGATCGTCCACGGAATGGGCGGTATCGCCGGTCTCACCGCTGCCTGGGTGCTCGGCCCGCGCATGGACCGGTACAACGACGACGGCAGTGCGAACGTCATTCCCGGCCACTCGCTGACCTTCGCCGTGCTCGGAACGCTCATCCTCGCGTTCGGCTGGTACGGCTTCAACGTCGGGACCGCAGCGACCGTCTTCGAGGTCACCGAGTCCGGTGAACTCGCGCTCGCTTCCTTCGCGACCGTCGGTCGCGTCGCCCTGACTACGACGCTCGCGATGGCGTGTGGTGCGATCGGAGCCGGCCTCGTCGCGTGGCTCAAAACCGGCAAGGTCGATACCCTCTACGTCGCGAACGGTCTGCTCGCCGGTCTGGTCGGCATCACCGCGATCCCCGATACCACTGCATGGTGGGGCGCGTTCGTCGTCGGCGGCATCGCCGGCGCACAGCTGCCGATCGTCTTCGAATTCGTCGAGGACTACCTGAAGATCGACGACGTCTGTGCGGTCTTCCCCGTCCACGGGTCCGCGGGCATCATCGGAACGCTCCTGTTCCCGTTCGTGGCAGCGCCGGGCGTCGTCGATAGCATCGGGACCGCGTTCGCGGCTCAGCTCGCTGGCGTCGCCGTCATCACCGTCTGGACGATCGTTGCGACCGCGATCGTCTTCGGCGCGTTCAAGGCCGTGGGACAGGCCCGCGTCTCCGAGGAACACGAACGCGACGGCCTCGACGTCTCCGAACACGGCGTCGACACCTACCCCGAGTTCGGGAAGCCCGACGTCGCCACCGACGGTGGCAGCACCGACGAAATCATCCGCGCCGATGGCGGCGAGCCGAACGACGGCGAGATCAAGATGGTCACCGCGATCGTCCGTCCCGACCGCCTCGGTGCGATCAAGCAGTCGCTGGCCGAAGCCGGCGCGCCGTCGCTGACCGTCACCAACGTCTCCGGTCGCGGCTCCCAGCCCGCCAAGAAGGGACAGTGGCGCGGCGAGGAGTACACGGTCGACCTCCACCAGAAGGTCAAAATCGAGTGCGTCGTCGCGGACATCCCGGCCCAGGAGGTCGTCGATGCGATCCGCGAGGGTGCCGAAACCGGCGAACCCGGCGACGGCAAGATCTTCGTCATGCCCGTCGAGGGCGCGACGCAGATCCGCACCGGCAAAACCGGTCCCGACGCCGTCTAAGCTCGGCCCACGCGGTCCACCCGCCGACGGACCGCCGCGTGAGCTGACTCACGCGACCCGCGTTTCGCGATCCGCCTCTGACACTCCGCAGTTCGATGCCCGCCCGAATCGGGCGTCGCGTCGGCTGTGGCCCGTTGGTTCGCGGCCGACGCCCAGTGCAGTCCGCCGCGGTTTCGGTCGGATACCGCTGTGGCTGGATTCCACGTGTTTCGTCGCGGTTCTCCGCATCTCGTGTTCGGAACTGACTGAACCGAGAGCGCACTCGAGACGCACACGTTCGGCTGCTTCGGTGCGGTTCGGAGCCGAACCTCGGTACTACTTTGCCGTCCCAATTCGAAGTGGCGGGTATGACCGAGGACAACTCACAGGAGCTGTACGACCGGGCGCTGTCGGTGATGCCCGGCGGCGTCAACTCCGCAGTCCGCGCGGCGATCGAACCCTATCCGTTCTTCGTCCGGAAGGGCGAGGGCGGTCACGTCATCGACGCGGACGGGAATCGCTACATCGACTGGGTGATGGGTCTTGGTCCGCTGTTGTTGGGCCACGACCTGCCCGAACCGGTGCAGGCCAGCATCCAGCAGAAAGCCAGCGAAGGGCCGATGTACGGCACGCCCACGCCGGTCGAAGTCGATCTCGCCGAGTTCGTCGTCCGCCACGTTCCCAGCGTCGAGAAGATCCGGTTCGTCAACTCCGGTACCGAGGCGACGGTCTCGGCCGTCCGGCTCGCACGCGGCTACACCGGCCGGAACAAGATCGTCGTCATGCAGGGTGGCTACCACGGTGCACAGGAGTCGACGCTGGTCGAAGGCGACGCCGAGAATCCCCGTCCCTCCTCGGCGGGCATCCCGCAGTCGTTCGCCGAGCACACCCTACCGGTTCCCTTCAACGACGAGGACGCGATTCGCGAGGTATTCGACGAACACGGCGACGACATCGCGGCCGTCCTCACCGAACCCATTCTGGGCAATTACGGCATCGTCTACCCCGAAGACGGCTACCACGAATTCCTCCGGGAGATCACCGACGACCACGGTTCCCTGCTGATCTTCGACGAAGTGATCACCGGTTTCCGCGTCGGGGGACTGGGCTGCGCCCAGAGCGAGTTCGGGATCACGCCCGATCTGACGACCTTCGGAAAGATCATCGGCGGTGGCTTCCCCGTCGGCGCGATCGGTGGTCGCGCCGAAATCGTCGAGCACTTCACACCCTCCGGCGACGTCTTCCAGGCGGGTACCTTCTCGGGCCATCCCGTCACGATGGCAGCCGGCCTCGAGACCCTACAGTTCGCCGCCGCAAACGACGTCTACGACCACGTCAACGGACTCGGCGAGCGACTCCGGTGCGGGCTGACGGATATCCTCGCCGATCAGGCCCCAAGCTACACCGTCACCGGCACCGACAGCATGTTCAAGGTGATCTTCACTCGAGAGGGGCCGGGACCGGACTCCCTCGAGGAACAGTGCGAGGCCGGCTGTCGACAGAACGCGACCTGTCCGCGCTACGACTACTGTCCGAAAAACGCCGCCGACGTCAAAAACGCCGAAACAGAACGCTGGCGGCGCATCTTCTGGGGGCAGATGAAGGATCAGGACGTCTTCCTCTCACAGAACCAGTTCGAATGTCAGTTCGTCAGCTACGGCCACACCGAGGAAGACGTCGAGAGGACGCTCGAGGCGTACAAGGAGGCGCTGTAGTCGAGCGCTGCTGCCCAGGGGACTCACTCCGACGCGAGCGCGACCATCGAGCGCTCGTCGGATGACTCGCCGTCCCGTCCGGGGGAGGCCGCCGGGAGGTCGATCACGAAACGGCTGCCATCGGGGCCGGTTTCCGCGAGTTCGACGGTCCCGTCGTAGCGGGCGACCAGTTGGTCGACCAGATAGAGCCCCAGTCCGTGGGTGCTTCCACGGCGTTCGACGCGGTCGAAGAGGGAGTCGATTTCCGACTCGGGGATTCCGGAGCCGTTGTCCGCGATTTCGCAGCGGACGGTATCGGTCCCGGGCTCGAGCGTGACCGTAATGCGTGGCATCACCGCATCGTTGTGTTCGACCGCGTTCGAGAGGAGGTTGCCGAATACGCGGGGGAGCAAGTCGTCAGCGAGGACGAAGACGTCCGGCGGGATCGATGTCACCACCTCGACCCCGTCCCGTTCGTTCTCCAATTTGCGAAGTTCGGCGGCCAGTACTCGCGTGGCGTTTACCGGCTCGAGCTGGGGCGTCCCGTCCCTGGTCTGGAGAAGCACGCGTACGTCGTCGATCACCGTCGACATGTCCTCCGAGTGGTCGATAACGATTTCGAGCCACTCCCGACTGTGGTCGTCCAGCGTCGACTCCTCCTCGAGTACCCGCGATGCGTAGCCGTTGATGACCGTCGCGGTGTTCAACACCTCGTGGCGGAGGATACCGTTGAGATAGTCGAGGTAATCCCGTTGCTCCTCGAGGTGTTCCGTCCGGAGCGCAGCGCGTTCGGCAGTCAGGGCGCGCTCGATGGCACGACCTTCGAGACAACCGATGAGCAATCCGATTCCGGCACCGAAGGCGACGGCCCACCGAATCCACGACGCAGCGACGATCCAGGATTCGGCCGGCATAGTGACGATCAGCACGAGATTGATGAACAGAAAGGCAGCCAACCCGCCGAGACACCACCCCGCAATACGCGGATATCGGGAGGCCGAGAGCACGGACGAGCGGAGCCAATAGCCGGCGTACGCGATTCCGACGAGAAAGGGAACGGTAGTGACGGCCCCCGCCAGAAACGACGCTGTGTCGACGGATCTCGGATCAGCCGAGAACACCAGAACGATTTCGCAGAGTAAAACCAACGCCAGCCCCGTCCCGAATCCGACTAAGTACCGTGGAATCCGGTTTTTCGAGAGGACACTGGTGTTCTCGACCCATCGCATACCTGGTAACTCCGTTCGAATCGGTTAGCGTTTCTGGCCATTGCGTCCGATCCGTTCCGTCACGGGTCGTCGCAGCGTCGAGAAAAGCGGAGACGGGATCAGTCGTCGTCGCTGACCGGGTCGACGGCGTCGCGGTCGCCGAAGATCCGGTCGGCGATGACGTGTCCGCTCGTCTCGCCGGCAGTCGCCTTTCGCTGGAAGAGCAACTTCGCGGCGACGTCCCAGGCGAACAGGACTGCCCCGAGGATCAACAGCGTATCACCGGGCATGCGGAGCCAGAACAGCGTCTGGATCAGCTCGCCGCTGTAGAACTCGAGGCTGCGGGCCGCGGCGTACCCCTGGGTGAACGCGGTCTCGAGCTGGAGGAAGCCGATGGGGAGCAGCGACAGGAAGATCATCAGCGCCAGCCCGAGGTTACAACACCAGAACGACCAGCGCAGCCGCCGGCTGGTCCACCGCTCGCTGCGGGTGGTGAGCCGGAGGATGTAGACGGCCATTCCCATCGCGAGCAGGCCGAAGGCACCGAACATCGCGCCGTGGGCGTGGGCGACGGTGAGGTAGGTACCCGTCTGGTAGTAGCTGATCAGCGGGAGGTTGATGAAGAAGCCGATCACGCCGGCCCCGAAGAAGTTCCAGACCGACGAGGCGACGATGAAGTAGAAGGCCATCCGGTAGGGGAAGTCCGTGCCCGCGGTGTCCATCGCGCGGTACTGGCCAAGCGCCTCGTAGAGGATAAAGAGGAGCGGGATGAACTCGAGCGTCGAGAAGACGCTCCCGATCGGGAGCCAGGCCTCGGGGAGGCCGACCCACCAGTAGTGGTGGGAGACGCCGATGATCCCGCTGCCCATGACGAGGGCGGCCTGGAAGATGACGGCCTTCTCGGCGGATTTCTTCGAGAGGAGGTTCATCGAGACGAGGGTCAGCGCGATGACGACGACGATGAAGAACTCGAAGACGCCCTCGACCCACATGTGGACGACCCACCAGCGCCAGAACTCGGTCGTCACGATGTTTGTCTGGGGCGTGTAGAGGAAGCCCGCGATGAACAACAGCCCGATCGAACCGCCCGCGTAGACGATCATGTGGGCGAGCCCGTAGCGGGGTTCGCGGTCGAGCAGCGGCTTGAACCCGCGAGCGACGAGGGCGGTCCAGCCGAGGAAGCCGGCCAGCAGGCCGAACTGCCAGACGCGGCCGATCTCGAGGTATTCCAGCCCTTCGTTGCCCAGCAGCCACCAGAGCTGATCGCCGAAGACGTTGTTGATGCCGAGCCAGATGCCGGCCAGCCCGCCGACCGCGACGACGAGCAACGCACCGACGAGGATCTTTACGTAGCGGGCCTGTTTCGGCGGTTCGCGGCCGGTCAGCAGCGGCGCGAGGAAGAGACCGGCGCCGAGCCACATGGTCGCGATCCAAAGCACGCCCAGGTCGACGTGCCAGGTCCGGGCGATCGACCAGGGAAGCCACTGGAGGATGTCGAACCCGATGAGTTCGTTGAGCCCGAAGAAGCCGTCGCGTTCGACGTAGTAGTGCGCCAGCAAGCCACCGAGGAACGTCTGGGCGGCAAAGAGGAGCGCGCCGATGAGGACGAATCGAGTGCTCAACAACTGGCTCGGCGTTAGCTCGATCTCTTTCGGGTGGGGGATCGAGACGCCGTCGGCTTCGGGCTCGGGAAGGTCGACGCTCTGGTAGAGCCAGATCGCCGCCCCCGCACCGCCGACGAGCAATACCATCGCGATGACGCTCCAGGTCATCACCGGACCGCCGGCCGCGTTGCCCGCGGCGGGCGAGTACGGCCAGTCGTTGGTGAACGACGCCTCCGAATCCGGGCGATCGGTGTGAGAGATCCAGGCGGTCCACAGCGCGAAGTCGGCGAACTCCTCGGCCTCCTCGGCGCTTGGCACCTGCTCCTCGGGGATCCCGCGCTCGCGGTCGCCCTCGTGGTAGCGTTCGACGTACTCCTCACGGACTTGCTGGTGAGCGTAGACCTCCGCAGCGGAGTACTCGACCCGTTCGGGTTCGTACCGACTCGACTGGAGTTCGGTGCGAACCTGCTGGTCGACCCCGGCCTGAACCGAGGCGTCGAGGGCTGTGTACGCCTTGCCGTGGCGCTCTTGGGCGTAGTACTCGCGCATGTGCTCGGTCTTCAACTCGAGCGCGTTGGCGGTGTAGTCGGTGTCGTAGTAACTCCCGTGACCCAGGATCGAGCCTTGATTCATCAGGCCGTTCTCCTGGAACACCGTCTTCCCGGACTGGACGTCGTCGCTCGTCGCGACCGTCTCACCGTCCGGCCCGACGATCGTATCGGGAATCTCGGGTTCGTTCGCGTACGACAGCCACGCACCGCCACCCATGACGACGAGGTTGAGGACGAAAATCGCCGCGAGGAACGTGGCGAGTTGTTTCCTAGATAGTTGCATGACAGCCGCAACTCGAACGCAAGGCCCCGTCAAACGTCGGACGTATTCCTACGATATGGAAAAGGGTGCGAACATGTTCGTAGAAACGATTAGTCGACGAAGACTCGTAGGAGCGAGGAACGGCCGTGGCCGTCGGCGTGTCCGCCGACATATTTCGCGGAGCGAGAGTGGTCGTCCGATCCCGGGTCGCTACCGACCGATCCGCTCGGGCGCGCTCAATCGGCTGCCGTAACGATCGCGTCCTGATAGCTCGCGATCTCCTCGAGGACCGCCTCGCGATCGTCCTCACCGACGTCGAATTCCGCGAGCGCGTCGTCGAGGTGGGTCGCGATGGCCTGGAAGTCCGCCGGCGTAATGCCCATGTCCGCGTGGACCGCTTCCATCTCCCCGCCGGCGTACTCGACGGGACCGCCGGTGACCGAACTGATGAACTGGGCCTGATGTGCGCGCTGTTTCTGCATGTCGACGTCGTCGAAGTAGCCTGCGACCTGTTCGTCCGCCATGACGCGATCGTAGAACTCGTCGACGACCGCCGTGATCGCGTCTTCGCCACCGAGTCGTGCGTAGAGGGTGTCTGCCATTCCGTCGGATCTATCTAACTCAAGTAATATAAATAGCATCCCGAATCCGTTTTGCAAAAATATTGTTTGTGAACGTCAAGCAGACCGCCCGTCGGACTCGATCCAACCCCCTCCCGAAACGGGATCGTGACAGCAAAACACAATTTTTGGCGGCTCACGCTTCGCTCACGTCGGACAAGCGTGCGCTTTTCATACTCGAGGGTCCGACTGGTGGCTATGAGAACGCGCGGGACGCTGCGACTGGCGACGAGGGGGTCCACACTCGCCCGGCGACAGGCCTCACTGGTAGCGGAGGCCCTGGAGGAACGCCGGTACGAGGTCGAACTCGTCACCGTGGAGACGACGGGGGACCAGATCAGAGACGAGTTGATTCACCGACTCGGGAAGACCGGCGCGTTCGTCCGCGAACTGGACGAGCGCGTCCTCGAAGGTGACCTCGACGGCGCGATCCACTCGATGAAGGACATGCCGACCGAACAGCCCGCGGAACTCGTGACCGCCGCCGTTCCCGAGCGGGGCCGGCCGGGCGACGTCCTGGTCACGCCCGACGGCTCGACGCTCGAGGAGTTGCCCTCGGGTGCGACCGTCGGCACCTCGAGTCTCCGCCGGCGCGCGCAACTGCTGTCCGAGCGGCCGGACCTCACCGTCGAGCCCCTGCGCGGGAACGTCGATACGCGCATCGAGAAACTGCTCGCCCCCGCGATGCAGGAAGAACACCAGGAACGGACGGAAGCCGACAAGGAGCGCAAGGGGAACACCGGCAACGACGACTTCGAACCCGAATACGACCGCAACGTCGACGACTGGTTCGACGACCTCTCGGAACTCGAGAAGGGCGCGCTCGGCCGCGAGGTCGAGACCGAGTACGACGCGATCGTGCTGGCGGGCGCGGGCCTCGAGCGCAGCGGGCTCGCCCACTACGTCGACTACCAGGAGTTGCCGACGTCGACGTTCGTTCCCGCCCCGGGACAGGGAGCGCTCGCGGTGACCGCACCCGACGGGGAGACGGCCCGCGACATTCAGACGCACATCGATCACCCGCGGAGCCGCGTCGAGACGACCGTCGAACGGACCGTGCTCGCGGAACTGGGCGGGGGCTGTATCGCTCCGGTCGGGATTTACGCGGTCGTCCAGGGCGAGTACGTCCACGCGAACGTGAGCGTCTTCGACCGCGACGGCGAGGAGTCGGTCACGGCCAGCCGGGATCTGCCGGTCGAGACGCACGCGGAAGCGGCCCGCGAGTTCGCGCGGGATCTCGCGGACCGCGGTGCCGACGCGCTGATCGAGGCGGCCCGCGAGGACGCCGACGGGGACGCGGACGACGTCTCCGAGGAAAATATACCCGAGGGGAAGTAGCTAGCGAGTAACGAATGTCAGCATCCGATACCGACGCCGAACCCGGTACCGTCTACCTCGTCGGCAGCGGCCCCGGCGATCCCGACCTCCTGACCGTCAAGGCGAAACGGCTGCTCGAGGCCGCGGACGTCGTCCTCCACGACAAGCTTCCCGGTCCCGAGATCATCGAGACCCTCCCCGAGGACCGCCGCGAGGACGTCGGCAAGCGCGCCGGGGGCGAGCGCACGCCCCAGTCGGCGATCAACGAGCGGCTGGTCGAACTCGCCCGCGAGGGGAACGCCGTCGTCCGGCTCAAGGGCGGGGATTCCTTCGTCTTCGGTCGCGGCGGCGAGGAAGCGGAGTATCTCGCGGCCCACGACGTTCCGTTCGAGGTCGTCCCAGCGGTCACGTCGGCGATCGCCGCACCCGCGGTGGCCGGGATTCCAGTTACGCACCGCGATCACGCCTCCTCGGTTTCCTTCGTGACGGGCCACGAGGACCCGACCAAGGCGGAGTCGGCGGTCGACTGGGACGCCCTGGCTGCGACCGGCGGCACCATCGTCGTCCTGATGGGGGTCGGTCGACTGCCGGATTACACGAAAGCGCTGCTCGAGGCCGGTATGGCTCCCGAGACGCCGGTCGCGCTGGTCGAACGGGGCACCTGGCCCGGCCAGCAGGTCGCGACGGGAACCCTCGAGACCATCGTCGACGCCCGCGACGAGGAGGGGATCGACCCCCCGGCAGTGACGGTGATCGGCGACGTTGCAGGGACCCGCGAGTCGGTCGTCGGATTCCTCCAGAACGAGTACGGCACGGCCGCCGACGAGGACGAACTCGAGGGATAAGCGATGAGCGACACCCCCACAGTGGCCGTCTTCCGCCCCGACGACGACCGCCTCGAGCGGGCCGTGGAATTGCTCGAGCGTCTCGGAGCCGAGCCGGTCCCCGACCCGATGCTCGCGGTCGAAGCGACCGGCACGACTCCTCGAACAGACGCCGATTACGTCGTCTTCACCAGCAAGACCGGTGCGGAACTCGTCGCCGAAGCGGGCTGGGAGCCGGGCGACGAGATCGTCTGTGCGATCGGCCCGGCGACGGCCGACGCGCTCCGCGAGGAGGGATACGCGGTCGACCTCGTCCCCGACGAGTTCACCTCGAGCGGGCTCGTCGACGTCCTGCAAAGCGAGGTCGGCGGCGCACGCGTCGAGGTGGCCCGTAGCGATCACGGCAGTGCGGTGTTGCTCGAAGGCCTCGAGGAAGCGGGCGCGTACGTCCACGAGACGATCCTGTATCGGCTCGTTCGCCCCGCGGAAAGCGGACGGTCGGCCGAGCTGGCCGCCGAAGGCGGGCTCGACGCCGCCTGTTTCACCTCGTCGCTGACCGTCGAGCACTTCCTCGAAGCCGCCGCCCAACGAGGGATCCGCGAGGACGCACTCGAGGGACTCGCGGACGCGACCGTCGGCGTGATCGGCGAGCCGACGGCCGAGACCGCCGCGTCGCGGGGGGTCGATGTCGACGTGGTGCCCGAGGAAGCCACGTTCGATGCGCTCGCTCACGAGACGGTCGCGGCGATCCCGAGTCAGAGCGGGTAACCAACCGTCTCACGGGGCCACCCGGGGAAGAATTGGCGATCGACGGCGACACCCTGTACGTCGGCGGCGTCGACCACCGAGTGTACGCGATCGGGCTCGACGGGGACCAGCAGTGGAGAGTCGAGACGGGCGGGGAGATCTACGCGCCGCCGACGACCGCGAGCGACCGCGTCTACGTCGGGAGCAACGACGGCAGGCTGTACGCCCTCGACGTAACCTGACGCGAGGCGTGAGTCGCGATGAGATGATCGTACGCGAGGGCGTCGGCGACCTCGTCGTCCGTCCGACGAGCGACAGCCGGAATCGGCACCGCCACGAATCGCTCATCGACTATCGCGACTCACGCCTCGAGCAGTCGGAACGCGAGCAGGGCGGGCAGTGCGAATCCGAACGCGTTGACGCTTCCGTGCCAGCGGATCATCTCGGGAATCGTGACGAGCGACGGTGTCCCGGAAAGGGAGGAATATGCGAACGCGAGCGCCAGCGCCATCGTCCAGCACAGCGACAGCGCGGCGACGGCGAGCAACAGTCCCGGAAGTCGCGCCACCGTGGGGACGACGTCACGGAGCGTTCGCAGGGCGAATCCCACGACGCCGGCGGTGAAGGCGACGACGGCGACGACCTCGAGTAGCGGGGAGAACGTGATTCCGATCGCGATCAGGAGGATGCCGGCGACGACGACGACCGTCGTCCCGGCCGTCGCTCGTCCCGTGATCGTCGCCGAGAATCGACCGTCCGCTCCCGCCAGGTGTCGCCCCGTCAGGCCGACGACGAGTGGCAACGCGAATCCGGCGTAGTGGAAGTGGACCCCCGTCAGGAGGACGATGATCGGGGCGAACTGGAGGCTGACGCCCGCGGCGTGCAAGCAGAGAAACGCAGCGGCGACCGGCACGTACAGCAGGCCGGCGTCGATCGCGAGTTCGGGCAGCGGACCGCCGCCGCGGTCGACGAGCCGGCCGAGTCCCCACAGCGCGACCGTGCCGGTGACGCCGAGCCACGGGACGGTGAGTGCGACCGCGGCGAGCGACCCCTGTGGCGCGGCGAGAGCAACGACGAGCGCCAGGGCGGCCGGAAGCTGTCCGACAGCGACAACCCGATAGGCCGTCCCCCGGGGAGTCGCGTCTCGAGGCGACTCGAGGACGCCGAGGCCGAGGGGAACGAGGACGAGCGCGGCGAGCCCCACGTACAGCGCCGGCGAGGAAAGGGAGAGCACGCCGCCGACCGTGCCGGCGACGACTCCCAGCCAGACGACGCCGCCCGCTGCCGCGCTCAGATCGGTCACGCGCCGACCGGCGACGACGGGAGGGTGACTCCCCGGTGGGCCGCCAGCTCGAGGGGGCGCCGGCTCGAGGTCGGTCACGCGGTCTCACCCGGCAGGTCGATGCCGCCGAGAGACGGTCGCGCCGTCGCGTCGCCGTCGGACGGTTGGAACTCGTTTTCGAACGCGCCGTCGTACCCGAAGACCGTCCCGAGGAGCGGATTCGTGATCGACGCCGCGACGCGGAAGCAGTCGGCCTCGTCGTCGTACCAGTCACGGAGGCGGCCATCGACCGACAGCGGGGACGGGAGCGCGAGGGACCGATCCCCAATCCGAAGCCACTGGGTACCGATCGAGAGCGCCAGCGCCCCGTCTTCGGCATCGACGTGAACGTCGGCGGCGACGTGTCCGCGGTGGCCGAACAGGTCGGTGAGACACCCTCGATCGGGGTTCCACCGCAGCGTGTCCACGAACGTCCGCGGCGGCGACGTCTCGAAGCGCCGACGGAGGGTGAGCGCCTCGTTGCCGTCGCAGTCGACGAACGGTTCCGTGACGATCGTAAACGGAACGTCGGTCCCGCCTTCGGGAAAGAGAAAATCGTCGAGCGTCCCGAGCCAGAGCGCCGGTACCGCGAGGGGGTGTCGAGCGAGGTCGGCCATCCGTCCGACACCCACCGCTTCGCGCCCCTCGTCGGCCGTGAGACCGTATCGCTCCCGGACGCGGGGGTGAAGCGTCCGCCACGCCGGTCCGACCTCGCGCTCGAATAGTCCGGTCATGGGTCAGTCACCGCCTTTCGCCAGGTACGCCGACAGCGTTCGGAGCGACTCCGGGTCAGCGCCAAACGCCGTGACGTCGTTGTCCGTCGTGGTGTTGTCCACCTCGAGCACGCGGTACTGGTCGCGGCCGAACGGGATCCAGGGGAGCGGATCGATCACCGTCGCCAGGACGGCCGCCAGCGCCATCGGAATCGGAACGACGACACCGCCGCCGCGAATCAGCGTGACCGTCTCCGCGAGCGTGAGCCGTTCGGGACCGCCGATCTCGTAGCAGTTCCCGACGTGACGATCGTCCTCGAGTCCGTCCGCGAGCATCGGCGCGAGGTCCTCGACCCAGACGGGCTGGAGCCGGGTTCGGCCGCCGCCCGGGAGCGGCGTGAGCAGCGGCGGTACCATCCGTTCGACGAACGGAACGAATGCACAGCCGTCGCCGAACACGACCGACGGCCGGTAGATGACCCACTCGAGGTCGGCGTCGCGAACGACGCGCTCGGCCCGCCGCTTCGCCCGAAAGTAGGCCGTCTCGACGCCCGACTCGACGCCCAGACCGCTCAGCTGGACGAATCGCTCGACCCCGGCCCGCTCGCTGGCCGCCACGAGGTGCCGAGTGCCATCGAAGTGAACCGCCTCGTGACTCCGTCCTCGCGGCTGCACGTGCGAGGGAAGCGCCACGAGGTTCACGACCGCGTCGTGCCCGTCGACGATCGCCTCGAGGTCGGGATCGGTCACGTCGGCGACGACGGTCTCGACGGCGGCTGGGAGGCCGTCCGCGTCGGGCGTTCGCGACGCCGCGGTGATCCTGTGCCCGCGATCGACCAGGACGCGACACAGCGCCCGGCCGACGAACCCGGTGCCGCCCGCGACCAGAACTTCCATACCGAGTCTCGCCGTCACGAGATCTTAATTGTACTGACCCGTCGACAGTTCACTCGATCCGCCACGCGACGGAACCAAAACCAGTTCGATTCCCGTCGAGCGATCAGCGCTCCCGCAGGTCCGAGTACCGTTCCACCCCTGAACTGCAGGCGTGAACCGCCACTGGTGACTCCCCTCGCGACCCGCAGGACCGCACCTTTATCCCCGAAGCCGCCCCAGGATTCCTCGATGGCAGGGCCGGTTCCCGAACTCGAGGATCGTGCGAGGACGTGTGCAACGCGGCTGTGCGAGGCCGATCGCGTGCTGCTCGCCTCACACATCGACGCCGACGGACTCACGAGCGCTGCGATCGCCGCACAGGCCCTCGAACGAGCCGGGATTCCCTTCGAGACGGTCTTCGAGAAGCAACTCGACGAGGAGGCGATCGCCGCGATTGCGGGGACCGCCTACGAGACCGTTCTCTTTACCGACTTCGGGAGCGGCCAACTCGACAGCATCGGCGAGCACGAGGACGCGGGCGAGTTCACGCCCGTCATCGCCGACCACCATCAGCCCGCCGACCGGGACACCGAGTTCCACCTCAACCCGCTCCTGTTCGGCATCAACGGCGCGTCCGAACTCTCGGGTGCCGGCGCGAGTTACGTCCTCGCGCGGGCGCTGGCCGACGTGTCCGACACCGATCCGGAGCCGTCAGTTGCGGCCGATGGCGGGGCCGCCACCGCGTCGGGGGCCGCGAACGCCCGCGCCGACAACCGCGACCTCGCCGCCCTCGCCGTCGTCGGGGCCGTCGGCGACATGCAGGCCGCCGGCGGCGAACTCCACGGCGCGAACGAGGGAATCGTCGAGGAGGGCGTCGCGGCCGGCGTCCTCGAGACGGGCAAGGACCTCGCGCTCTACGGAAAGCAGACCCGACCGCTCCCCAAACTCCTCGAGTACGCCACCGACGTCCACATCCCCGGCATCTCGAACGACGAGAACGGCGCGCTCCGATTCCTCGACGGACTCGACCTCGAGTTGAAACGCGACGGGGAGTGGCGGCGCTGGGCCGGGCTGACGAACGACGAGAAACAGACGGTCGCCAGCGCGCTCGTCCGACGGGCCGTCTCGAGTGGCGTTCCCGCGACGAAGATCGACGGACTCGTGAGTACGGCCTACGTCCTCAGCGAGGAACCCGTCGGCACCGAACTCCGGGACGCAAGCGAGTTCTCGACCCTGTTGAACGCGACCGCCCGCTACGAGCGGGCCGACGTCGGGCTGGGCGTCTGTCTCGGCGATCGGGACGGCGCACTCGAGCGCGCACGACAGCTGCTGCGAGAACACCGGCGCAACCTCTCGAACGGCATCGACCTCGTGACCCGAGCGGGAGCAACCCAAGAAGAGCACGTGCAGTGGTTCCACGCGAGCGACGAGATCCGCGAGACCATCGTCGGTATCGTCGCGGGAATGGCGATGGGCAACGACGGGATCAGCCGCTCGAAACCCATCATCGCCTTCGCCGAAAAGAACGACGAGGAGGTCAAGGTCTCCGCGCGGGGCACCCATTCGCTCGTCCGGCAGGGCCTCGATCTCTCGACCGTGATGAGCGACGCCTCCCAGGCAGTCGGCGGCGACGGCGGCGGCCACGACGTCGCAGCGGGGGCGACGGTTCCGAACGGCAGCGAAGAAGCGTTCGTCGAGCACGCCGACGACATCGTCGGCGAGCAACTATCCTGACGCCAGCGACGGCCGATCGCTATCCCTCGGCGATCGATGAACCGACGTGCGGTGGCGCGCGCCGAGTCGCGGGTCGCCGATCGGCGACCCGCGACTCGACGGTCGCGCGAGGTCTTCGTGAACGTGTGAACGAAGGCGTGGAAGACGCGAAGCGTCTTCCTATGGACGAACGAGCACAGCGAGTGAGTCGGTTGGGGAGGGCGTGGCGACGCCTCGTTGCCGCGATAGCAGCACGCTCGCGGGTCGGAGTGCGGTCGAACGGCCCGTGCTCGGTGCTCTCGGACGATGGAGCCTCTCCGACCGGACCCGCGCAAACGAAACGGATCAACTCGAGCCCGCGGGTCGTACTTAGGTCGATCGATCCATCGAGGCCGGCACCGTCGGCAGGAGCGGCGCACGCGAGGTGAACATGTACGCCGTCTTCCGTACCGCACCCTTTCCGTACTGCACCGCGCTCTTGCGGATCGGCGTTCGCTTGCCGCGGATCTGGGTCCGGCCCTCGAGGATCGCCTCGACGAGGTCCGCGCCGTCGATGTCGGCTTTCGTCGGGTTCGCCGTGTCGGGCGTCACGAGGACCTCGGTGTAGGCCTTGCCGACGTTGGGCAGGTAGTGTGCGTCGCTGGCTCCGATCTGGGGATAGTCCCGTCGCCGAGCGAACGTGCGAGCGCGTCGATTGCGGTAGCCGGTAAAGACCATCGAGTTGTAGGTCTCGATCGCGTCGGCGTCGTCGATGTAGCGTTTTCGAACCCCGTGACGACTGCGCTGGAACGGGTGTGGAACGATCGCCACGCCGCCCAGTTCGCGGACGATCTCGACGGTCTCCATGAACGGCTGGCCGGGGTCGGGCCGCTCTTCGACCCCGATCGCCAGCAGGTGACCGTGTCGCGTCGAGACCTCGACGCCCGGAATACCGACGAGTCCGTACTCCGGGGCGAGGTCGGCGGCCCGACGGGACTCGTCGATCTCGTCGTGGTCCGTGACGACCACCCCATCGAGGCCGATGTCGGCGGCGTGCTCGAGGATGAGTTCGATCGGTTCGTGCCCATCGTAGGAGTCGTCGGAATGGACGTGAAAGTCGATTGCAAACGGAATCTGAGTGGTCATGGAATCCAGGGAACGGGGACAGTGGACGCTACCGCCAATAACTCGTTGTCGCGCATAAACACTGTGCTACCGGCCGCCAATGACGGATCGGAACGAGTTTGATATAGCACTATAGAGTTTGCTCCTGGGTCGGCCGCGGGTCCGACACGGGATATCACGGACGTCACCGTCCTCGTACCACTGGCCGGTGGGAGCTCCCGGAACGTCGTCTCTGGGACCGCTGCTCCGCCGAACCAACGCCGAGGCGACCATCGAGTCGTGGAACAGCAGACAATTGCGACAGGAGACCAGGACGACGGACAACCGAGGGGGCGGACAGTAGTTAGGTTCGCCTAAATTCCGATGGGTTTATGACATTTTAGGTCAGCCTAAAGAGTGAACGATCGGTCCCACAGCGGGCGGACGAGCCGATAGACGGGAGCGTGGCCGTCGGCAGACGTTTCCCACGTCCGTGTGAGCGCCCGCGGGACCGAGACGGCCCTACTGGAGGAATCCCCCATGGTCGGAACCACACTTCGAGAGATCCGCCACCACATCGAACGGCTGGCAAGCAACGACGGAGAGTACTACGTGGTCTGTGCTCGCTCCGGTGAACGGCCGGTACCGGTCGCCGGCCAGCGGTTCGCGACCCGGACGGACGCAGCAGACGCCGCACACGCAACCGAACAGTACCGTGCCGCACTCAGACGGTACGATCCACAGTTGCCGTTCTACGATCCGGTCGTCTGTCAGGAACGATCCGCGAACGCACCCGGCGGGGCGGAGACGACCGCTGCCGCCGATTCGGATCGGCCGGTCGCAGAACCGACGGGACAGCCGTCGGTCCCCCGAGATCGACAGCGTGGGACCGACACACCCCTGATCAGTTTCTGCCACGACGTCTCGGGAGCGGTCTTCGAGTCGCTCTCGGCCCGCGACCACGAGGCAGCCGAGCGAGCCATCATGGACACGTATCTGGTCGCCGCCGAAGCGACGACCGACCGGAACACGCTCTGTCTGGTGTTGCTCGAGACGATGGCAACCGAACTCGAGACACACCTGACTGCGGCGGAGCGAACACGGCTGTTGGGGGCGGCAGCAGCGAACCTCTCGCCGGTCGAGTCGGCGGCGGACCCGGTTTCGGAGAGTCTCGCGTTCCTGGATTCGCTGTCGTTGATACGGGAGTACGGCATTGCACACGATTCGGTCGGGACGAGCGGCAGGGATCGCTGGACGGTCTCACTCCGAGGGTACGCTATCGAGTGTGACGAACGGCGGTTCCCGACGCTGCCGATCGGGATCGACATCCTGCGCCGATCGCCAGCCCCAACGGACCGACTGAGCGTGACCGATGTTACCGCCCTCGGCGACGGCGACTGGCAGTTCGTCCTGACGAGCGACACGGAGCCGACGGGTGGGCTCGTCTGTACCCAGGAGGGACGGCCATGACCGGATCGACGGCGGTCAACCGCGCACTCGATTGCCTCCAGACGGAACAGGAGGCGGTTGCGGATCGAGGCGACGCCTTCGAGACGTTCAAACGGCGCGTACAGGAGGTGCCAGCGGAGAGCCCCATCGGAGGGCAACGACAACAGCCGACCGGATCGACGCCGACAGCGATGGCGACACCGGTCCAGACCCAGCAATCTACCCCGTCGGAGGAGCGGTGTCTCACCGTTCGAGCGGCGTTCGCAGAAACGGTCCGCCCCCACAGTATCGCCGACCGTGCGGGCGACGAGTCGCTCGTCGAGACGATCGCAGCGGAGTTGACCGAGGACATCGCCGTCGCCCTCGCGACGGAAACCGGCTGGACCCCAGCGCTCAAAACGGCCGTCCTCGAGGAGATAACGACCAGACAGCGGGAGGTGGAGCTGCTGGGGGAAACCCTGCGAAGCGAACGGGCCACGCTCGAAGGGGCAATCGAGGACATCGACGATATCCTCGGCTGGCTGCAGTCGACCGCCGCGGAATCCCTCCTGCAGTGTGACTTCGAGACACTGCGGGCGAAACACGAGCAACTCGAGGCGTATCGGGAGCGACTCGACGCTCTCACCGCGGAGCGACAAGCCCAGTTTACCGAATCAACGAACCGATACGGCCGAGGCGGAACCCGTCATCGAACGCTGATACCGGCTATTTATTCCGACCTCGACGTACAGTACCCGGTGCTCTCGAGCGCGGCCCGACTGTACGGGATCTGTGGCGACTGTCAGCGGACGGTTCGTGCACACTTGACCCGGCGCGTGTGATCGTCGCCTCGCGTCGAAGCGGCGTGACGAGACGCGCCGCGTTTTCGAGGACGAGGCTGCCGCCGGTAGCCGGCCCGTAAACGGATCCCGACCGACTCACTCCAGTGTATCGGAGTCGCCGCTCGGAACGAGATCCGAGAGCGAGACGTTCTCGAGTACCTCCCCGAGTTTGAGGGGGCCATCGGTCGCCGAGACCGTGTCGTGGACGCGATGCATACACTCGAGCAACCCGTCGATGGCGGCTCGCTGGGTGGAAACGTGGCCGATCGGCTCGGTAATCGATCGATCCGAGAAGAAGTAGCGGTAGCGAAGCTCCCAGCACCGACAGAGACCGAGTCCCGGATGGGAGCGGTCGGCGGCGATGCGCTCCGCGATCAATTCGATCGGTGGTCGCCTGTATCGGTAGGTAAACCGGTCTTCACAGCGCTCCGCAAGCCCCCATCTCGGCGGCAACGCTTCCCGAGGGATGGGGTCCTGATCTGCGATCATGTACGTCGGTATCGCCAACAGCGGGGGTGTCGGTTCCGCTTGCAAGCGCGGGTACCTATATAGGCGTCCCCTACAACGTTAGATAATTGATGGGTACGGGGGTCGGATCCGGACGTGGGCCCGACGGACGAGGACGATCGTCTGACTTTTGTCCCCGCTACCGTTGGACTAGCGTATGGCTGACTTCGATCCCGAGAAGTTCGAGGACAAGTACGCCAACTACTTCCCCGAACTCCAGCAGGCGTACAAGAACGCGTTTAACCGGATGAACGACCGCTACGACTCCCAGCTCGTCCACGCGATCGACCAGCAGGTCTTGAACGAGAGCGAGCCCTTCTACGAGGGCGACGGCGAGTTCCGCATCGAGCTCCCCGACGATCCGTACGGTCGGCTCTCGGGCGTGCTCGTCGACGAAGACCGATTCGAGGAAATCCTGGAGACCCACATCGGGGAGATCGAAACCGAACTACAGCGCGTGTTCGGGTTCCAGTGAGTCGACCGCTCACGCCCCGGTAGCCGGCAGGCGAACATGGAGGACGGAAGGTTTAGGGGGGCTGATACCCAAGGGATTTCTATGAGCACCGAGACCCAGAACGACGGGGACGACCTCGAGGAACGCGTGACGAACTTCCTGCGACGGAACTTCCCACAGATCCAGATGCACGGCGGCAGCGCGGCGATTCAGGACATCGATCGCGAGAGCGGCGAAGTCAGTATCGCCCTCGGTGGTGCCTGCAGCGGCTGTGGGATCTCTCCGATGACGATTCAGGCGATCAAGAGCCGAATGGTCAAGGAAATCCCCGAGATCGAGACGGTCAACGCCTCGACCGGCATGGACGGCGGCGAAGAAGAGATGGGCGGCATGAGTCCCTCCTTCCCGGGCGAAACCGTCGACGACGACGGCAGCGAAGCCAACGAAGGGCCGGAAGCACCGTTCTAACCCGCCGTTCGTCGCGGAAACGCCGATCTGCCGTCTTTGTTTTTCCCCAGTAGCCGCGTCGTCCGCCGCCAGTGTCGGATAGAACCATCGGCCGGGGGAGCGTGCGGTGGCCGAACGACCGTTCACCGCAGGCCGCGACCGCGTTCCCAGGTCCTGACCAGCGCGGTGAGCGTCCTATTCGTCGGGACCTCGAGTCCTGCCTCCAGCGCGCGATCGACGACGTAGCCGTTGATCGCGTCGATTTCGGTTCGCCGGTCGGCCAGCACGTCCTGGTGCATCGAAGACGTGTTCGCAGCCGTCGCCTCGGCAACGGCTTCTACCGCCGCCAGCGCCTCGCGGTTCGAGAGGGAAACGGTACAGGCCCGAGCGACCCGTGCCGTTTCGCGAGTTGCAGCACGCGCGAGGTCGTTCGCCGGATCCTCGAGGACGGCACCGTTTTCGGTCGCGGTCAGGGCCGTCACCGCGTTGATGCCCGCGTTAACCGCGAGTTTCTCCCACAGCCGACGCGGCATGTCGTCGGCGACAGTCGTCTCGAGACCGGCAGCCAGGATGGCCTCACCGACCCGATCAGCGACGGCCGACGAACCGCCGTCTCGAGAACCGAGGACGATCTCCCCCACGCCAGTACGCTCGACGACGCCCGGAGCCTGCAGGATCGCGCCGTAGGTCGCCGTTCCCGCGAGCACCGGCGCCTCGAGTCGCGCCGCGAGCGTCCCTTCGTTTCCCATGCCGTTCTGCAGGGAGAGAACCGCGTCGAACGACCCCGTCGCGAGCGTATCGGCGGCTCCCGGGGTGTCGAAGGACTTGACCGTGACGATGGCGAGGTCCGCCTCGAGACCCGTGCCGTCGGTCGTCGCCGCCGGAAACACGCTCGATTGGCGGTCCGCCACGCCCTCGAGTCGCAGTCCCGACTCGCGGACGGCACTGGCGTGGGCCTCGCGAGCGACGAGCGTGACGTCGTGCTCGCGTGCGAGCAGGCCACCGACGAGACTGCCGAGGCTGCCGGCCCCGAAGACGACGATCTCCATGACTGCACCTTCGGACGACTGCCACTACAGTACCCCGGTTCGCCACGAACACAGTATCGAGTGGTACTGGGCACCCCGAGCAACGAACCACGAACGCTCGAGGGTCGGATGTACCACCCTCGCGGTACCAGCAACGACCGCGACGGTGCCGTTCGGGGTGGGAATACGACGATGTCCCCGGACTCAGTCCTCAGTCCAGTAGTACAGGTCCTCCCTGTCGGCACCACAGGAGGGGCAGGTGTTCGGAATGTCGCGGTCGAGGCGGCCCATCTCGCCACACTCCCAGCAGCGCCACATCAGTTCGGCTTCCCCGAACGTCTGGCCCGATCGGACGTGCTCGACACTCATTCCCTCGATTCCATCCCGGAGCGTGATGTAGAGCCCGTGCTCGTCGACGCCACGAATTCGGCCGATTTTCGTTCCGTCCTTCGTGTAGACCGGCGTTCCAAACCCCAATCGTCGCTGTTCTTTGGCCATGGGAACTACCAACACGAACTCACGCTGTGACGGGTGATAAATCCTCACGTGCTATATAGAACAGGTGATCCTCGCCGGCGATCACGTGCTCACCGCCGTCGCCGATTCAGTCTTCGGTCCAGTACATCAGATCCTCCCGTTCGGTGCCGCAGTTCGGGCACTCGTCGGGAAGTCCCTTATCGATCGCATCCATCTCACCACACTCCATGCAGCGCCACATGAGGTGGGCTTCGCCGAACTCGTGACCCGAGCGGGCGTGTTCGACGCTCATCGCCTCGGCACCCTCACGGGTAGTGACGAAGAACCCGCTCTGTTCGAAGCCACGGACACGGCCGAGTTCGTTGCCGTCCTCGTCGTAGACCGTCTGCCCGAAATTGAGCTTTTCCACCTCCTCGATGGCCTCCTCGTCGCCCTCTTTCGCCGGTGTCTCACCAGTTTTGACCATAGCCGAACCACACCGGCGACGGCGATAAAGACACAGCACGCATTGTGCAAGCGGCCAAGCGAGGGACTCGTAGACAGGGATCGCACCTCCTCGAACCGTGGAAATACCGTATTGCCCCGGTGTATCTCGTCGTTTCGTTCCTCCGGCCGCGTCGGTCCGGAGCCACGACTCGCGGTGGACTTGCCAGTCGATCGACTGATAGCGAGCAGCGTTTCGTCTGTTAAGAGAGTACACGGTAATGGAAAACAATATACGCCTGCCGAATAGAGACACGTACCATGATAGTCTGTCACACCCATGGATCGGCTCCCAGTGTCAACACGGCACACGATCTCGAGCCGGACGAGCCAGCGACGGGGCCGATCGCCGGGGCGGGAACGAAACCCAGCGGAGTCGACCGGCCGGTACCGATGGGCGTGGACCGCTCCACCGAGACCGTGGTCCGATCATGAGCGGGACCGGTGTCGCCACTATCGACGACTGCCGGATCGCCTACCGGCGGGCAGGGACGGACGGCCCGCCGGTCGTCCTCTGCCACGGCGCGGGGATCGACGACGCGACCGTCTCGTGGCGACACACGATCACCGCCCTCGCGGACGACTACCGCGTGTACGCGATCGACTGGCCCGAATACGGGAACAGCACGGGAGACGTTGCACACACCCTCGAGTCGTACGTCGACGTCCTCGATGGGTTCCTCGAGACGCTCCCGTTCGAGCGGGTCTCGCTGGCCGGCATTTCGATGGGCGGCGGCGTCGCACTCGGGTACACGCTCGCAAACCCAGACCGGGTCGACCGACTGGCCCTCGTCGACAGCTACGGGCTCGGGGAACGACTGCCCAGCGCCCTCCAGTGGAAGGTCCTGTCGCAGGTCCCCGGGATGACCCAGTTCGGGAAAATCGCCGCCGGTTCCTCGACGCGGAGCGTTCGAATGGTCCTCGACAACCTCGTCGCGGACGCCGATTCGTTGCCCGACCGCTTCGTCGACGACGCCCGGCGAAAACTGATGGAACCGGGCTCGATCCGGGCGTTCGAGGCGTTCCAGAACAACGAACTGTCGTTTAGCGGCCGCGTCGCGACGAACTTCGTCGACGACCTCGAGTCGCTGTCCGTTCCGACCCTGCTCGTCCACGGCACGGAGGACCCGCTCGTCCCCGTCGAATGGTCGAAACGAGCAGCAAAACGCATTCCAGACGCCGAGCTGGACCTGATCGAGGACTGTGGCCACTGGACGCCCCGAGAGCGCCCCGACCGATTCAACGAGAGTCTCCGAGAGTGGCTGCCGGACCCGCAGTATTCCCCGGAGCCGGAGTATACCAAGGCAGGGATGCCTGGCGTCACTCGAGCCACCAGCGATTAAGGACACGTCGCTCGTTATTCGGTTTCAATTCGGCCGGGAGCGCGTGTTCGCCGCAACTGCGGCGAATCGCGCGACCCGGGGGAGGGCAGGCCCTTACAGTTATCGACCGCGAGCGAAGCCGTGCGCGGCGCTACGCGCCGCGAGAAGTCGAACGGCCGAAGGCCGTGCGACCGGCTGAGCGAGCGGGCCGACGACTGATGTGGAGTGACGCGAAGCGCCACGGAACGGAAGGAGGAGTGTTCTCGTGAACGAGAGCTCGGAAGACGCGAAGCGTCTTCCGGTGCTTTTGATCGAAACTGAGCGGGATCGAAGATCCCGCGAGGTCCAAAAGAGCGCTACGCGCTCTTTTGAAGATTTTGCCGAGGGCACGGGTTCGCCGCGCCCGCAGAGCAAAATTTCGTTACATGAAATCCTCGATCCCGCTTTGCTTGTTCTTGTCGTTCTCGAAGATACTCTCGAGGGAACGCTCGAGCACCTCCAACCGCTGTTTCGTGTAATCGCGGCAGTCGTACTCCTCGGCGACCTGGATGGCCGTCTGCATGTACTTGTTCACGGACCCTTTGTGGACGGTCAGATTGACTCGCCCGCCGCATTCCCGACAGTCGCCGGTCAGGGGCATCCGGCGGAACTTCTCACCGCAGTCGAGACAGCGGGTCTCCTGCCGGGAGAACGCCCGGAGGTTCCCGATGAGGTCCGGCAGGAAGTGATACTCGATGACCCGCTCGGCGACGTCGGTCTCGTCGACCGCCGCGAGTTTGCGCGAGAGCTCGAGCTGGGCGTCCATCTTGTCCATCATCGACCCCAGCGTCTTGTACGCCGAGAGGTCGGGCCCCATCGCGATGTTGGTGGTGTCGTGGGTGTGGTCGAAGCCGGTATATTCGAGGTCGGTGCCGAGGTTTGCCTCGGCGATCTCGACGTCGACCTCTTCGGGGTCGGCCTGCTCGCGGGTCGCGAGGTAGAACTCGCGGGGGTACTGCGAGACGACGTCCATGTTGTGGGCCTCGTCGTCGATCTCGGAGGGATCGATCCGGGAGGACATGACCAACGGGGCGTCCATCTTCCCGCCGCGTTGGTCGGGCAGGAACGATTTACTAAAGTTAAGCAATCCGTCAAGTAGCAGCATCACGCAGTCCTCGTCACCGTCACAGTTCCGGCGTTTCGCGGCATGAAAGTACGGATGTGCGTATCCAACCGCGGCGCTCGTAAAACCAATCACTCTCCCGACAGTCGCTGCGGACGTGTGAGGTGCCATCCCGAAGACGAGTTCGCCGACCAGCTCCTGTCGGTCCTCGAACTCGTAGTAGGGCTCGAGGCCGTAATACTGCTCGAGCAGGTCGTCGATGAAGTCGGCGGTCCGCAGCATGTGTTCGGCCGCGCCGTCCGAGAGGACGATGTCCTGGACTTTGAGTTCGACCAGCTGGTCCTCGTGAGTCAGAGGTTCGCCGTGGATGTCTTCCTCGTAGCCGAGCGCCTGCAGCTGGCCGACGTCGACGTCGAGTTCGCTCGCACGGACGGAGGTAACCGGCAGGTCGGTCATGTCGTAGCGGACGGTGCCGTCCTTGAACGAGGAGACGTCGTGTTTGGCGCGCAAGATTCCCTTCTCGATCGGTTCGGGGATCTTGTTTTGCGAGGAGAGCCCCTTGACGCCTTTCAGGATCTCGAAGGCGTTCTCGCGTTCGCCGACCGACTCGAGTGCGTCGCGGAACTCCTCGTGGACGTCGATCTCGCGGGTTTCGACGCAAGTGCCCTCGCGCTCGCAGCGGTCGCACTCGACGCGGCCGGCCTCGTCGGGCTCGAGGCGCTGGTCGCAGTCCGGACAGCGATAGTCCGGCGTGGTGCGTTCGTCGCAGTCCGGACAGCGGTTCTTGAACGTCTCGGTGCCACACGAGTCACAGCGCTGGCGGCCGACCTGGAGCTCGACGACGCCGGGCGTGTCCGACATCGTCTCGGCGTGTGTGGCGGCGTCGGCGACGTTGCGCTGCGTGCCGCCGGCTTCGCCGATCGGGAACAGCGTGTGGACCGCCGGGCTCAGATCGCGGCTCTCGGATTTCTCCGGCCGGCCCATTCGGTTGCCGATTCGCGTGGGCGCGCGCTCGCGAACCCGGAACGGCGCGACCTCGGTGACCGCCTCGATGGCGTTGTCGCCCTCGGCCTCGTGACCCCACGTTCGCGCACGCGAAGAGAGGTCGTCGTCGGACCAGGTGCGCTCGAGTTCGACGGTCGGAGTCTGTTCGTTGGGCTCGAGCGCGGCACCGTCGGCCGCCGTGCGACGGACCTCGCAGCCGAGCGTGCGGACGAACGGCCGCCAATCGCCGATCTCGATGCGGTTCTCGTCCGCGCGCTGGCGGTGCTCTAAGACGATCGTCTCGAGTGCCTCGCGGACGGGGTCGGTATACTCGAGGACGAGCGTCGCGTCGCCGTCGATCTCACCCTCGAGCCGGCCGTCCGCGACGGCGTCGGCGAGCGTACAGAAGGCGTCGACGGAGATATCGTGCCAGAGGTAGGTGTACTCGGGGTGGAGCGGCGCATCGTACTCGACGGCCCACTCCAGGGCATCCTCGGGATCGGGGAACTCGAGGTCGATCCGGGGGTCGTCCTCGAGAGCCTGTACGTCCGCGCCGGCGGCCTCGAGATCCTGCACCCACCACTCGTAGGTGTAGGAGGCGGGCGCGAGCGGGTGGTTGTTCTCGACGAACTCGCCGTAGTTGACCAGGTACTCGCCGAGATCGAGGATCGCCTCGACGCCGTTTCTGATCTCGAGGGCGTCCTCGGGATCGTCGATCCGCCGGACGTCGCCGTTGGCCAGTTTGACCGTCGGCCCCTCGAGGGAGTCGACGGGGACGACCCCGGCCGCCTTTCCGGGGCGTTCGGTCTTGATCTGGGTCCCCGTCGCGAGGAAGTCGTCGACCAGATGCATCGCCGCGGGGTGGACGCCGGCGGTCGCGAAGCCGTGATTGCGCGCCCGTCCGTAGCGCAGCCGAAAGCCACCGTGTGCACACGGGTGAGAGAAGACGGGACGGCCGGCGATCAGATCCCGGAGGAACTTCTCGGAGGTCTCGACGCGAGGTGGCCCCTCGGAGTCGTCAGTGGCGGAGTCGTCGTCGGCCTCCGCATCGGCGTCGCTCTCGGCCGTCTCTGCCTCGTCACCGTCGCCATCGGATTCGTCGTCGCCGGGCTCCCCCTCGTCGTCGTAGTAGTTGCCGTCGATGAGGTCCTGGAGCCACGGCCAGTCGACCTCGTCCAGATTTCGGGTATAACGCTGGATCTTCGGAGCCTTCAGCGCGATCCCTTCCCCGAGGACGAGACACATTCCGCCCCGTGCGCTGTTGGTATCGACCCGCTCTAAGTCCCGAAAGCCCGAAACCTCCTCGTCGCCGGTTGCCTCCCCGTCCAACATGATCGGGAGGTGTTTGGCGATGAATTTCGCCTCCTTGGCTTTCGGCGTGTACTGGAGGCCGGTCTCCTTGTCGTAGAGGGCGATCTCCTCGGCGTAGCGTTCGACCTCCTCATCGCGGGCGTCGTACTGCTCGATCCCGACGAGTGCGCGCGTGTAGTCGGCCACGAGGACGGACAGCGCCTGTGCGGTCCCGCCGGCCGAGCGGATCGGGCCGGCATAATAGACGTTGACGAACTCCGTCCCGTCGTCGTTCTCGAGGATTTCGACCTTGTCGATCCCCTCGATGGGGGCGGCGACCACGCCCTCGGTCAGCAGGGCGACCGCGGTGCGGACCGCGCCCTCGACCTTGCCCGCTTTCGTCTCGTAGTCACCGACCCGCCCCTCGGCGAAGTCTTCGGCGAGCTCGAGGGCCGCCTCTTCCCTGCTCATCTGGCCTTCGAGTTCGCGGACCCGCTCGGCGACGCCGTCGATCCCCAGAATGTTCTCGACGCGGTCGGCCATGTCCTTGGCGACCGGAATCTCGACCGCCGGTTTGGGGTCCCCGCCCCGTGCTTTGGCCCGTTCGGCGACGTCGAAGGCCTCGTCGAGTTGCGCCTCGAGCCCCTCGAAGTACTGTTCGTCTTCCGGGCGCATGTTAGAGCCAGAGGTCCAGTTCGGTCGTCTCGTCGTACTCGCGCTCGAGGGGCTCCTCGAAGACGCGCATGTGGACCTCGCCCGCCCAGACCGTCGCCGCGTTCAGGTGACCCGCGTAGGCGGTTCCCTCCTCGTCCGAGAGGACCGCGTGGGTGTGGGCGAAGCGATCGCCCTCTAGCCGCGAAACGTTGCCGACACAGCTGGCGACCTCGAGTGGCTCGTCGAACTCGATCGGATAGTACTCGCAGGCCTCCTGATCGTAGAACCAGCATTCGGCGTCCTGAACCGCGCCGAGGGCGGTAAACCAGGCGGCGTCGGCCTCGACCGCGTCCGCGAGCGACTCGATCTCAGCTCGCCAGTCGGCACCGGTCTCGAGGCGGGCGACGTACTCACCCGTGGTTTCGACGGCTCGATAGTTCATACTACGCTACTGTGTCGGCCGGCAGAAAAAGCCCTGCGGTCGGTTGTGGCGACGGCTCACCCGCTGGCGGTGAGCGACCGTATAGCGATCGGAGCCGCTGAAACGATTGACACACGGATCGCAACGTTGTCACGCGGTTCGGTGTGCAGTGACGTGCAGCGGCTACGAGACGTCGGCGGCGGAGCCGAACGGGGCAGCGTTCGAACGCGTGACCGCCGAGCGTATTCTGATGCGGGGAGCCGGCCAAAGCAGTCATTGAGAATCAAGCCGACTGATAGGTACTGATTACCGGCCATATCTGCACATCAACGGGGAAAAAGCGGGCCAAGAGGACAAGTATGGACGACAAACGCTTTTTTCGAGATCTTCGAACCGATATAGGCATCATAATTCAGTATATACCAAAAGCTATAATACATATCCTCAAGCATTTGTCATGGTATGCCACGAAGCGCGAAAGATATTACCAGACGACGACTACTCGCTTCGGGAGCCGCCGCCTCCGCGGCAGCGATCGCAGGGTGTATCGGTGGAAGCAGCGGTGACGAGACCGTACTCCTCTTTACACAGTCGAAAGGGTGGGGATATGGGTTCGATCCCGTCGTCTCGAACGGGGTCCCGAGCACGCAGATCAACGATCAGATCTACGAAGGTCTGTACACGTACAACGAGGACGCGACCAGCTCCCTCGTCCCGGTGCTTGCGGACGGCGAGCCGGAGATCAGCGACGACGGGACGACCTGGACTGTCACGATCAAAGACGGGGCGACGTTCCAGAACGGCGACGACGTCACCGCGGAGGACGTGAAATACTCGTACGAGGCACCGGTCGACGAGGAAACGGAGAACGCCGGCGAACTCAACATGATCGAGAGTATCGAGACGGTCGACGACAAGACCGTCGAGTTCAATCTCAAGTACCCCTACGCGGCGTTCAATACCACGCTCATCTGGAATATCGTGTCGAAATCCGAACGCGAAGGGGGCGACGACTTCGGGCACAACCCCGTCGGCAGCGGCCCGTTCCAGTGGGTCGAGTGGGAGGAGGGACAGTACGTTCTGCTCGAGCGCTGGGACGACTACTGGGGCGAACAGACCCCCGATCTCGAGCGAGTCGAGTTCGACTTCGTCACGGAGCAGTCCACGCGAGTGACCGGACTCGAGACCGGCGAGAGCGACATTATCGAGACCATCCCACCGCAGCTGTGGGAGGACGTCAAAGGCATGGACAGCGCGTCGATCGAATCGACCCTCGGCATCGGGTACTTCTACCTCGCGTTCAACTGTAACGAAGGACCGACCGCCGACCCACAGGTGCGCGAAGCCGTCGACTACGCGTTCTCGATGGACGACGCGGTCGAGAGCTTCGTCGAGCCGGCCGGCGTTCGCCAGTACAGCCCGTTCCCGCAGTCGATCGTCGATTCGTGGGACTTCTCGACCGACGAATGGGAAGCGATTCCACACAACCGCGACGTCGACCAGGCGACGCAGCTATTCGAGGACGCGGGCATCAGCATGGACTACGAGTGGAACATCATCGTTCCCCCGGACGATATGCGTGAAGCGATCGGTGAATCCGTAAGTAACGGCCTCAAAGAGGTCGGCTTCAACAACGTCACGTTCGAGCGCCTCGAGTGGGGGACCTTCCTCGATCTGTACAATACAGGTAACGAGGACGACTACAACATGTACACGCTCGGGTGGTCCGGGTCGCCCGACCCCGAGGCGTTCACCTACTACCTATTCGCACAGGAACAGGAAGGCGTCACGAACGGAACGTTCTACCGCAACGACGAGGTCGACCAGCAGATCATCGACGCACGCGAAGATCCCGACAAAGAGAGTCGGCGCGAGATGTATATCGACGCGACGAACACGATCCTCGAAGACCGCGTCCACCTGCCCGCGTACAACCTGTACAACAGCTACGGCGTGTCGAATTCCGTTTCCAACTTCCAGTCACACCCTGATTCCGGGACGATCCCGCTGTTGGCGGACTACGCCAACGTCGGCCTCGAGTAGTCGGCAGGATACGTCAGAAGAAACGTATTTATTGACGGTGTGGTATTCAACTAACGGAATCAAAAATATAAGTGAAGAATGATGCTAAGAGTAGCACGTCACTACACGAACAGGTGATCGCTCATGGGTTTACTTCGGTACACAGCGTGGCGATTACTGCAGGCGATACCGGTACTGCTCGGGATCATAACGATCGTATTCTTCCTCGTTAATGCGATCCCCGGCGACCCAGTAGAAATCATGCTCGGTCCGTCGCCGAACGCGGACCAAATCGCCGCAGTGCAGGCCAAGTACGGGCTCGATAAACCGCTCCACGAGCGATACCTCAATTACCTCGTGAACGTCGCGCAGGGCGACCTCGGCGAGAGCATCAACGTGAACTCCGGAATGCCGGTGGCCGAACTCATGATGAATCGGCTTCCGATTACGCTACTGTTGACCCTGTCGGCGTTCGCGTTCGCGATCGTCACCGCCGTTCCCCTAGGGGTCATCTCCGCCAAACGGCGCAACGAGTCGACCGATCACGTCGCACGAGTCGTCTCGCTGATCGGCGTCTCCACACCGTCGTTCTGGATCGGGCTCATGCTGATCATCGTGTTCGCCCTCCACCTCGACGTCTTCCCGTCACGGAATCTCATCATGCCGTGGACCGAGCCGGGAACGGGTAGCCGGGTAACGCGAAGAGCTGACAGCCAACTCGAGATTATCGTCATTTCGATTAATCATCTGCTCCTTCCGATGATCTCGCTTGGAACGTTGCAGATGGCACAGATCACGCGGATCGAACGATCGACGATGGTCGAGACGTTACAGAACGAGTATATCAAACTCGCCCGGGCGTACGGTGTTTCAGAGCGCACAATTATGCGCAAGCACGCGTTCAGGCCCGCCCAACTTCCGGTTATCACGATTATCGGGCTCGGCATCAGCACGGCTCTCGGTGGGTCGGTGCTGATCGAGACCGTGTTCGAAATCAACGGGATGGGGCGGCTCATCATCCAAGGAGTCCAACAACGGGACTACCCGGTCGTGATGGGAACGACGCTCGTGTTCGGTCTCACGTACCTCGTCGGCGTCATCATTACCGACATCTCGTACGCGTACATCGATCCGCGAGTCAAATACGGTGATCAAAAATAATGGTTCGAATTACCGAAGGTGAAAACCAATGGCAGTGACATCGGAAGAACACGAACCCTCCCCGGACGAGGACTCTATCGACGGGGAGGGTGACGAAGCCGAGCCGAACGTCGGACTCTCGTACACGATCGGGCAGATCAAACGCGACACGACCGCTCGGATCGGCATGTACATCATCGGGTTCATGAGTGCCGTGGCGGTCTTCACGACCATCGATGCCGTCGTGTTCGACTACGGGTTCGCGAAGATGTTCCTCCACGATCCGGTGAGAGACCCCGATAACATCAACGATTTACGGTTGCTTCCCCCGGTCGGCATGGGCGGCGAACTCCAGTATCCGCTCGGCACCGACGATCGCGGTCGGGACATACTGACTCGCCTCATCTACGGCACACGAATCGCGATGACCGCGGGCTTTTTCGCGACCGCCATCGGTACCGTTGGCGGGACGATTATCGGTGCCGTCTCCGGATACTATGGCGGTTGGGTCGACGACGTGCTCCAGCGGGTCACGGAAACGATCTATTCGATTCCGTTCCTCGTGCTGGTGATCGCGATCATGGCCGCGCTTGGAAACAACATCTGGTTCGCGATCGTCGGCGTTGGTGTCATATCGATCCCCACGTTCAACCGTTTGATTAGATCCCGCGTCGTAAGCATTCGCGAAGAAGAGTACGTCGAGGCCGCGAAAGCCGCGGGCGTCAAAGACCGAAACATCATCCTCAGACACGTCATCCCGAACAGCTTTACGCCGGTACTGGTCCAGTCGACGTTACAGATCGGCTTTGCGATTCTGACCATCGCCGGCCTCTCGTTCCTCGGATTCGGTGCCCAGCCGCCGACGCCATCGTGGGGGCAGATGCTCTCCGGGTCGCGAAATCACATGATCAACGCCCCGACGTACAGCATCTGGCCCGGGCTCGCGATCCTGATCACCGTCCTCGGTTTCAACCTGTTCGGTGATGGCCTCCAAGACGCCCTCGACCCACGGATTGATAACTGACAATGAGCGCTGATCCACTACTCGAAGTTCGCGATCTCAAGACGCAGTTCTTCACTGAATCAGGTACAGTACGCGCCGTCGATGGCATCTCCTTCGAGGTCCGCGAAGGCGAAATCGTCGGCCTCGTCGGCGAGAGCGGCGCTGGCAAATCGGTCGCCTCGATGAGCCTGCTTCGGCTCGTCGAGAGCCCCGGCGAGATCGTCGGCGGCGAGATCATCTACAAAGGCGAGACCATCTTCGGCCTCGAGGAGGGGCCGGACGGCGAACTCCGCGAGCGCGACGACATGCTGTCCAACGAGGAAATCCGGACCCGGATCCGCGGGAACGAGATCGCGGTGATCTTTCAGGATCCCATGGAGTCGCTCAATCCGGTCTTCACCGTCGGGGGACAGCTCCGGGAGTTCATCGAACTCAACCGCGACCTCTCGGAAGACGAAGCCAAAACAGAGGCGATCGACATGCTCCGAGAGGTCGGCATTCCGGACCCCGAAGAGCGCTACGAGGAGTATCCCCACCAGTTCTCCGGCGGGATGCGCCAGCGTGTCCTCATCGCGATGGCGCTGGCCTGTGAACCCAACCTCATCATCGCCGACGAGCCGACGACCGCGCTGGACGTCACCGTCGAAGGCCAGATCATCGACCTCGTCGACGACCTCCAGGAGAAGTACGGGACGAGTTTCATCTGGGTCACCCACGATCTGGGCGTCGTCGCCGAGATCTGCGATCGCGTGAACGTCATGTACCTCGGCGAGATCATCGAGCAAGCGCCCGTCAACGAATTGTTTTACGACACCAAACATCCCTATACGAACGCCCTGCTGAACTCGATCCCGCGTCCCGATCGAACGGTCTCGGAGCTCGAGGCGATCGAAGGCGTGATGCCCGAGGCGATCAATCCGCCATCGGGCTGTCGGTTCCATCCGCGTTGTCCCGACGCGCGCGAGGTCTGCAAACGGGTCCACCCCGAGGCGAAGGTCGTCGCCGACGGCAATGGCGAGCCCCACCGTGCAGCCTGCGTGAAACACGACACCTTCGACGTCGGCTACGAAAAGAGTTCCCCGCTCGAGGGAGCCGCCGACGCCGCGGCTGACACCAGAGCTGAGTCGGAACTCGCAGCGAATCCGGCCCGCGAAAATGGCGGAGGTCAGCACCATGAGTAGCGGCATTCGACTCGACGAGGAGAGCGTCTACGAGGACGACGAAGCGCTGCTCGAACTCGATGGAGTCAGGAAGTACTTCAATCAGGATTCGGGGTTCCTCGCGGGGCTACAGTTCGATTCGAACGAGTTCCCCCCGTTCAGCGTCGAGCGCGAGACCGTCAAGGCGGTCGACGACATCTCCCTCGAGATCCAACCCGGCGAGACGCTCGGGCTCGTCGGCGAGTCCGGTTGTGGCAAGAGCACACTCGGCCGGACGATCCTGCGCCTGCTCGAGCCGACGGAGGGAGATATCTACTTCAAAGGGGAGAACCTGGCCGATCTGAGCGGTGAGACGCTCCGGAAGACGCGCTCGGACATGCAGATGATCTTCCAGGATCCACAGTCGTCGCTCAATCCGCGGATGAAGGTCGGACAGATTATCGAGGAACCGATGCGGGCCCACGACATGCCCGCCACGAATCCGGACGTGACGACGACGGCGACGGTCGACGCCGAGGGGGTCTCCGCCCCGATCGAGGCGACGGTCGCCGACGACGCGGATATCGTGGTCGACGCGGACGACGACGGCGTCGTTCGCGTCCCGGTGTCGGTCTACCGCGACGACAACGGCGTCGAGGCGATCGCCCCGGCCCAGCTCACGGCGACCGCCACCGAAACCGACGACGGCACCGTGACGGTCGACGTCGCCGTCTCGGCGTCCAAAGACGAACTCCGGCGCGAGCGGGCGAAGACCCTCCTCGAGAAGGTCGG
The DNA here is from genome assembly GCF_002494345.1 of Natrinema ejinorense. GTDB lineage: Archaea > Halobacteriota > Halobacteria > Halobacteriales > Natrialbaceae > Natrinema > Natrinema longum. The sequence continues at coordinate 3,396,619 of NZ_NXNI01000001.1, read as the reverse complement.
CCTCGACCCGCAACACTACAACCGACACCCCCACGCCTTCTCCGGCGGCCAGCGCCAGCGGATCAACCTCGCGCGGGCGCTGTCGGTCGACCCCGACTTCGTCGTCTGTGACGAGCCCGTCTCGGCGCTGGACGTCTCCATTCAGGCGCAGGTGTTGAACACGATGGAGAAGCTCCAGGAGGAGTTCGGCCTCACCTACCTCTTCATCGCTCACGACCTCTCGGTGATCCGCCACATCAGCGATCGCGTGGCGGTGATGTATCTCGGCCACATCGTCGAACTGGCCGAAAAAGAGGAGCTGTTCGAGAACCCACAGCACCCCTACACGCGCGCCTTGCTCGAGTCGATCCCCGTCCCCGACCCGCGGGAAAACGGTCCTCGGGGCGTCCTCGAGGGCGAGGTCCCGAGTCCGGTCGATCCGCCCTCGGGCTGTCGGTTCCGGACGCGGTGTCCGCGCCTGATCGCACCCGACGCGTACGACTGGTCCGAGGGGAAGTGGGCACAGACGCGGGCGTTCATGCGGGCGGTCAAACGCCGAACGTTCGAACCGATGCCGGCGGCCCGGATCGAGGCCGAGTTCTTCGACGACACCCTTCCGCGAGGCGAACCGGGATCGATCGTCGAGGAGGCGATCGACCTCGTCGCCGCCGATCGCGAAGCCGGCGAGGACCGCGACGACAAAACCCAGCGGTGGGAGGCCGCGACCGAGTTGCTACTCGAGGCCTTCGCCGAGCGAAGCATCTGTGCGCGCGAGCGGCCGGCCTACGAACTCGAGTCCGAGTACGGCTCCGGGAAACACGCCGCCGCCTGTCACCTCCATCGTTGACTGCGCGACGATAATACCTAATTTCGCACATTTGGTTGTTACCCTCTAGGCAGAATCTTCTCCGCCCACTCATTGGCCGTATTAGTGCACTAAACAGCCCAACAATACCGTTCGCTCAGTTGGAATATCGATGTCGCTGCCGTCAAAGTAACACGATCTTTCATCTCGGAAATACTTATACGTGTGGCGTCCTTTGTTACTCGTGTATGAGTAAAATACTCGCCACCGTCACGGCAAGCACGCAGCGAATCGCAAAAGCACGACGAACGATCGATCACTCCCCCGCGCTCGGAGACGATCAGGCAACGAACGAGGACGGCCGCCCCGCAACCCGCATTCCACCGGGTGGCTTCCTGACCGGGTAAGCCTCGAGTCGGTGACCACTACTCGCGGTTGCGGTTTTTCTTCTCGATTCGGACGCTCCCGACAATCGGCTTCTCGATCCGATCCACCGTCGACAGCGACGCGAGAGACGCGTCCCCATCGCTCACGAGTCGATCGACGAGCGCAGCGTGATGGTCGTCGAATCGCCGGGGCTGCCATCGGTTCCCTGCGTGGCGACGAACGCCCTGATCTCGTACTCGCCGGGTTCCGGGAGGACGGATTCGCGTCGGTTTCCGTGTCGCACCCGCTCGAGGCGGCCGTTCCACGTCACCGACACTCGCTTTCGCTCGCCACCGCGGAAGTCGAACGTCGCAGGCTGCTCCCGGGTGTACCGTCGCTCGTCGCTGGCCTCGAGTTCACCGTCGACGGTCCAGCCCCAGCGGCGCTGCCCGGGCGTCGGCAGTTCGACGGGGATCGGGAGCCGATTCTTGAATTCGACGGTGATCTCGACGGGGTCGTCGCGCTCGTAGACGTCCCGGTCGGTCCCCACCGAGACGGCGACCGCACGTCGCGCGACCGCCGGTGGAACCAGCGTTGCGAGGTGGTCGGTGACGGAGGGACGGGAGCCGTCGGGTTCGGTTCCGAGGCCGTCCCTCGAGTCCCCACCCGTGCTCCGTCGCGATCGAGAGGGTCCCATAGACGCACCGACTGGTGGGGCACACTAAACGGTCAGGGTTCTACGAGAACCGTCCGTCTCGAGGCGGGACTACTGCTCTCGGTCGGCGGCCCACTCGAGGAGCGGCTGTAGCCGACGGCAGAGTTCGTCACCGTCGTCGGTGAGGTCGTACTCGACGCGGGGCGGGATCTCCGCGTACTGCGTTCGTGAGAGGTAGCCGGCGTCGACGAGGTCGTCGAGTCGACTCGAGAGCGTCGAACTGCTCACGTCCTCGAACGCTCCGTCGATCTCGCCGTAGCGGGCCGGGCCGATCGCGCCGACGACGCAGATCAGTTGCATCGCGTACCGGCGGCTGAGCAGTTCCATCAGCCCGTCGAGCCGGCAGTAGCAGTCGAGATCGCAGGGCGAATCGGACGGTTCGGGTCGGTCGTCGGTAGGTTCAGCCATCGCTTCGGGTCACCGCAGTTACTCCGATACTTCGGACTCGACAGTACAAGTACTTCGTGGTCCGAAGTATTGGTGTATGACGAACCAAACCTGCGATTGTTGCGGTATCGTCGAAACCAGCCCCGCCGAATCGGACGCCGAGGACGAGCCGGCAGTCGACCGATGGATCGGCGATTCACCCGTCATGGAGACGCCCTTCCCCGAGGACGTACGGACGGCGATGGAACAGTTCCTCGGCGCTGGGTCGATCGCCACGCTCGAGGACTGGGTCGGCGAGCTTCGTCGGCAAACCGGCGGTCCGATCGACGTGGACGACCTCTGTCACGCCGACGGAGAGACGGCCCACTGGGGCGAACTGGAGGGAGTCCGCTACGATTTCCGGTGTTTCTACGACGCCGTCGCGCTCGCCGAACTCGCGTCCCAACCGGTCGAGATCCACACCACGAGTCCGGGTGGAACGGAGATCACCGCTCGAGCGACGGGTGACGGCGACGTGACCGCGACGCCGTCGACGGCAGTCGTTTCGTTCGGTATCGTCACTGATCGATCGAAATCGGACGGCAAACCGACGCTCGAGGACGCCTACACGTCGATCTGTCCGGCGGTCGCAGGATTTCCGACGCGGGACGCCTACGAACGGTGGGCGGCCCGCACGTCGGCCGCGACTGTCGGTCTGCCGCTGTCGGCCGCAACGACCGTCGCGACCGGACTCGTCGAAAACTGATCCCGATCCTCACCCCAGTTATCGCCAGGCCGGAAGCGTCGGCGCGTCATCGGCCTCCATGGACAGCCAGGCACCGTCCGCGGAGATGTCGGCGATGACGTACTCGTCGCTCGCGGCGGTCGAGTCGATTGAACCAACGATCGTCTCGTCGGACGCCATGGCGTGGGGTTTCGTCGCCATGTGAGTGAGTGACACTCACGTACATATAAACTCATCGAATCGGACTGTCCACGCAGGAGACCGATCGCCCCGACGGGCGGAATACCGGTCCGCGAAACACTGGGTTTATACTCATTTTCGCCGTACCCTGGTGATATGAACGTAGCCGACGCGATGACGCCCCGTGAAGACGTGGTGACCGCCGATCTGCCGGGGACCCGCTCGGATGTCCTCGAGTACCTGCAAGAACAGTCGTTCTCGTCCGTTCCGGTCGTCAAACAGACCGACAACGGGCCCGAGTACCGGGGACTGATCTCCCGAGAGACGCTCATCGATCAGCCCGACGAGGACCAGCTCGTCATGCTGATGGAGGAGGACGTCCCGACGACCACCGCCGGGACCGCGCTCGAGGAGGTCGCGCGAACGATGGTCGAAGACGGTGCGCGACGAGTACCCGTGGTCGACGGCGAGTTCGAGGGGATCGTCACCGTCACCGACGTTATCCACGCGATCGCGTCGGGCGACCAGGAGACCGAGGGCGTCGTCGAGACCTACGCGAGCGAAAGCGTGAACACGAGCTACGAGGGTGCGCCGCTGCCCGTCGCCGAACGGGAACTCTCCTACGCGAACGTCCCCTACACCGTCGCGCTCGACGACGACGGCCGGATGAGCGGCGTTCTTACCGAGGTCGACATCCTCGAGGTCGCCCGGATCGTCGAGGGCGAAGAGGAGACGGGGGACAACTTTGGCGACCAGGACGACGAGTGGTCCTGGGAGGGTATCAAGGCGGTCGGCAGTCGCTATCTCCCCACGCGGGACATCGAGATCCCCGCGGGACCGGTCCGGGAGTTCATGAGCGACGACGTCGTGACGGTGTCGGGCCAGACGTCGGTCAAAGAAGCCGCACAGCGGATGATCACCAACGACATCGAACAGATTCCGCTGGTCGCGGGCGAAGACCTCGTCGGCATCGTCCGCGACGTCGATCTCCTGGAGGCACTCTATGAGTGAGCAAGAACACGCGAGCGCGGCGGAATCGACGAGCGAGAAACTGGTCGAACTGGCCAAACGACGGGGCTACTTCTTCCAGTCCTCGGGGGCGTACGGCGGCGTCGGTGGCTTCTACACGTTCGGTCCCCAAGGCGCGGCGCTGAAGGGCAACGTCGAGGACGCCTGGCGCGACCGGTTCGCGGTCGCGGAGGGGAACATGGAGATCGACGCGCCGACGATCATGCCCGAACCAGTCTTCGAGGCTTCGGGCCATCTGGACGGCTTCGACGACATGCTCGTCGAATGTCCCGACTGCGGTGAGAGCCACCGTGCGGACCACGTCGTCGAGGACAACACCGACTACGAGGACGCCGAGAGCCTCCCCATTCCCGAGGTCGAAGACGTCATCGCCGAGTACGAACTCGTCTGTCCCTCCTGTGGTGCGGGGCTGGCGGGCCAGGCCGTCGACGCGTTCAACCTCATGTTCGCGACGAACATCGGCCCCGGCGACTCCGACCCCGGCTACCTGCGCCCCGAGACGGCACAGGGAATTTTCGTCGAGTTCCCGCGGCTCAAGGAGTACGCGCGCAATCAGCTCCCCTTCGGCGTGACCCAGATCGGTCGTGCCTACCGCAACGAGATCAGCCCCCGGCGGTCGATCATCCGCACCCGCGAGTTCACGCAGGCCGAACTCGAGTACTTCATCGACCCCGAGGCCGACGAGCCTGACCTCTCCGATGTCGAAGACGTCGAAGTCACGCTCTACCCGGCCAGCGAACAGAACGCCGAAGACGGCGACGAATTCCGGACGACGATCGGCGAGGCAGTCGCGGAGGGCATTATCACGGACCCGTGGGTCGCCTACTTCCTCGGCGTCGCGAAGCCGTGGTACGAGGCGGTCGGCGTCGACATGGATCGGTTCCGCTACCGCCAGCACCTCGCGGGCGAGCGGGCCCACTACGCCAGCGACTGCTGGGACGCCGAAAGCGAGATCGACGGCAACTGGATCGAGATGGCCGGCTTCGCCCATCGGGGGAACTACGACCTCTCGAAACACGCCGAGCACTCCGGCGACCGATTTACCGTCTTCAAGCAGTACGACGAACCCAAGACCGTCGAGCGCGCCACCGTCGACCCCGAGATGAGCTACCTCGGCCCCGAGTTCGGCGGCGACGCGCAAGCAGTGGTCGAGAAGCTCGAGGCCCTCGCGGCCCGCGACCGCTCCGCGTTCGATGGGGACGCCGTCGCGATCGACCTCGAGGGCGAGAGCCACGAGATCCCGGTCGAGAAAACCGGCTTCGCGGTCGAGGAGCAGACGGAGGCCGGCGAACACGTCACGCCCCACGTCGTCGAACCCTCCTTCGGCGTGGATCGGACCGTCTACACCGTCCTCCACCACGCCTACCACGAGGACGAGGTCGACGGCGAGGAACGGACCTTCCTCGAACTCGATCCGGAGGTCGCACCGACCTTCGTCGGCGTCTTCCCCTTACAGAACGACGACGAACTCGAGTCCGAAGCGACGGCCATCGCCGCGGCCCTGCGCGACGCGGGGCTGTCGGTCACCTACGACGAGTCGGGGAACATCGGCCGCCGCTACCGCCGCCAGGACGAGGTCGGCACGCCGTTTTGCGTGACGGTCGATTACGAGAGCATCGAGCAGGACGAGGGCGGCGTCACGGTCCGCGAACGCGACTCGACCGACCAGAAGCGACTGGCGATCGACGACCTGCCCGAGACGCTGTCGGCGATTCGCGCCGGCGACCTCGCGTTCGACGACCTCGAGGAATAAGCGAGCGAGGGCGGCTCTATTGCGACGGGAGAGAGTCGCGTTCGGTGCCACCGAGATGGATCGCGAGAGAGTCATCGGATCCCGCTTGAACCGAACAGCGGGACAGAACGACGCGCCGTCAGCACGCTCGTCCATCGATCCAGGGCCGGACGGCCACGATCACTATCGGATGATCACCACCCGTTTTCGTTCATTCCGTTGGATAATATATAGTGATCGAGAGAACTAACCGACGGACTGAAGGTCATCTCTCTCAAGTCACGATACGATGGCCGACGAACTAAAACGGCGACTCGTCCACGCCAGTGGCTCGGGACTGGTCGCCCTCTATCTGCTCGCCGACTATCTCGAACTCGGGTTGACGTGGCCTCGGTTTCGGGTCCTCATGGTCGTCCTCGCGGCCGGCGCGCTCGTCCTCGAGTTCCTTCGGCTCCGGGTCGGACTCGACTGGCGACTCTACGACGTGCTCACACGGGAGTACGAGCAGGACAACCCCGCCGCGTACGCGTTATACCTGATCAGTATGGCCGCCGTCGTGGTCGCGTTCGAGCCCCGGATCGCGCTCCCCGCGATGTTGATGCTCGCACTCGGTGACCCGATCAGCGGTGCGGTCTCGGACGACTCCCTCCAGCGGATCAAGCCGCCGAAAGTGCTCGGGACGATGTTCCTCGTCTCGACGGTGATCGCGATTCCGTTCCTCCCGATCGTGGTCGCGCTGATCGCCGCCCTCGGAGCGACGATCGCCGACGGCGTCACCCTCGAGATCCGCACCTACATCATCGACGACAACCTGACGATCCCGATCTACGCCGGCTGTCTGGCGTATCTCGTCCTCGAGTTCGGCCCGGTGTAAGCCGAACTCGAGCGGGTCACGCTCGCGACGACACCGCGTGCGACGCGCCGATCGGTTCCGATATCGGCAAACCCGTACCGTTCTGTGCTGCTCAAGGCCGTCGCCGGCGAAGTGAGGAATCCGACCGTGTCACTGCTGGAAACGAGGGATCGGCTGGCGACCGTGCGGGCCGTCCTGGCGGACGGCCGCAGCGAGATTCTGGTGGCCGTCGCGGCCGGCTGGTTCCTCTCGATCGGCGTTCGACTCGCGTACCCGGTACTCCTTCCCCATCTGCGGCGGGCCTACGGGCTCGATCTGACGACGGCCGGCTTCCTGTTGACCGCGCTCTGGCTTTGCTATGCACTGGGGCAACTCCCCGGTGGATTGCTCGCCGATCGGTTCGGCGAGGGGAACGTCCTCGTCGCGAGTACGGCGATCTCCGCGGTAACGCTCGGACTCGTCGCCATCGCCGACTCCGCGCCGGTGGTGTATCTCGCAACCGCCGCCTTCGGCTTCGGGACGGCGCTGTACGGCGTCGCCCGGTTCACGACGCTGTCCGACATCTATCCCGACAACGACGGCACCGCGATCGGCGTGACCATGGCCGCCGGCCAGGCCGGCAACACCCTCCTGCCGCTCGCGGCCGGCGGGATCGCGTCGGCGTTCGCCTGGCAGTACGGCTTCGGCCTCGTCGTCCCGGCGTTCGCCGTCGTCGCGGTCGGCCTCCGGCTCGTCGTCCCCGAACGCACCTCGAGTGCGGAAAGCGCCGTCGACAGCGTGGGCCTCGAGACGGTCCGCTACGTCGGCTCGGAGCTGCGCCGGCCCGAGATCGTCACCGTGACCGCGATCCAGATCCTGACCTACTGCGTCTGGCAGGCGTTTACGGGGTTCTATCCGACCTATCTGATCGAGATCAAGGACGTTCCACAGGGCGTTGCCACCGGCCTGTTCAGCACGTTCTTCGCGATGGGGATCGTCGTCCAGCCGTTGACCGGCCGGCTCTACGACCGATTCGGCATCCGAACGTCGCTACCGCCCGTCCTGGGCGTCGTCGTCTGCTCGCTGGTCGCGCTCCCCTTCCTCGAGGGGTTCTGGCCGATCGCCGTCGGTACCGTCTTCCTCTCGAGCATCCTCGGCTACGGGACGATCACGCTGCCGTACCTGACCGCGGCGTTTCCGGCGGACATGCAGGGGACGGGGCTTGGCTTCCTGCGGACCGTCTACATGACGATCGGCGCGCTCAGTCCGGTGTTGTTCGGCGCGCTCGCGGATCGGGGCTACTTCGACGAGGCGTATCTCGTACTGGCCGGGTTCGTCGCCGTCGCGGTCGTCCTGACGTGGTGGCTGCCCGAACTGTCCGAGCAGTAATCGAGCGCCGACGTGTGATCGACGGCTCTCAGACGGTCTCCTGTCCGTCAGTGCCGGTGGGACCGGGACCGCCCTGCCGGTCCCACCGGGACATCGGGACAGCAAACCGTATCACGCGTTCAGCCGCCAGAGTTCGAAATTGAGCACGGCCGCAAAGGTCACCCACACGAGATACGGGACCAGCAACGCCGCGGCGCGGCGGTCGACCCGTCGGAAGGCGAGGATCGTGCCGACGACGAGCCCCCAGAGGACGAGGATGATCCCCAGCGCGACGAGCGGGGCCTCGAGCGCGAAGAAGGCGGGCGTCCAGGCGACGTTGAACAGCATCTGGGCGGCGAACAGCCCAAGCGCGAGGCGGCGGCCGTCGGCCTCGCTGCGCCAGACGAGCCACAGCGCGATGCCGAGCAGGGTAAACAGCAGCGTCCAGACGATCGGGAACGCGATCGTAGGCGGGTAAAAGCCCGGCTTCTCGAGGGCGCGGAACCACGGCGTGTCGGGCGAGGAGAACACGCTGGGAGCCGCGCCGACGATGTTGACCAGCAGGACGAAGCCGATCGCGGTGAGGATCGAGCCGCCGTTCGGGAGGCGGTGGGTGATCGATCGGAACGCCATACGCGTCCTACGTCACCGGCGGGGTTATAATGTGGTCACGTGCGGGCTCGACTACGGACCCGGCCGACGGCGGCGGGTGGGAACGAGCCGTGCCGGAGGAGGAGCTACGCGTTGTGGGGCTCTCGATGGACGACCTCGGTGGTCCCGTCGATGGTGGCGGACACGACCAGCTCGTCCCCATTCGGATCGAGGGTGATCGTGGCGGTGTCGGTCGCGCTCGGATCGTCCATCGTAGCGGAGGCACCGAAAACCGTCGATTCGACGGTCACCACGTCGACATCCGGCGCGTCCGCGAACTCGACTCGAGCGCGGTGTCTGGCACCCGACGTATCGAACGAGACCGTATCGACGACGCGTCCCGCCTCGTCGATGATCGGTTCGTCGCTGATCTCGTCGGGGTCGGTCCGGGCAGGGAGCCACCAGAGAATCGCCCACTCCCCGTCCTCGGTGACCAGCACGATCTCCACCTCGTCTTCGAACGCCTCGCCGGCCGTGTCGCCGGGTTCCATCGTCGCCGAAACCAGCGCCGTGTCACTGCCCTCGACGACCGTCGTGAGGTCGTCCTCGACGAACAGCTTGGCACCCGGGATCGCACGGAGGTCCGCGACGGTGAGACCGGTGTCGTCGAGTTCGGTGTCGAACGACTCGATATCGAGCGCCGGTCGGTCCGTGCCCTCACCGTCCGTCGTCGCATCGAAGTTGTCCGGATGCAGGCTACTCGAATTGTGGATGGCGTCGGCGAACGCGTCGTCGTCGCCGGCGTCGACGGCGCGGAGAAACGCTCGAGCCGTCGCTTCCGGACCGTCCGACGTCGCTTCGATAGTCCGTTCGTCGGCCGCGTCGTCATCGTCGTCATCGTCGTCATCGTCGTCATCGTCGGCGATACCGCCAGTGCTCGCGAGGGGGCTCTCGTCGATGCAGCCTGCAAGACCGGCGGTACCGACGAGGCCAGCGGCAGCGAGATAGTGTCTGCGATGCATTGCGTCTCATTCGAGGCTGAACTGATGGAAGAACCCCCAGCCGATTTTGGCGGACGACGACCGGCGATCGGCCGCTCTGGATCGGCAGTTGGTGGGCACCAAACGGCGGTAGCAGGGGTGGCAAGTACAGCTACCGATCTGGAGCCCCGTATCGGTCGTGTCGACGACGGAATCGGACCGCCAATCCGAGATCGACATAGGGCGGAGCCGTCTTCGTTTACTTTCACCGCGGTACGGGAACCCTTATTCGCGGCGACGGTGAACAGCCGGTAATGGCTACGACGGACGAGGACGTCGCGTCTATCGAGCATCCGCTCCTCGAGCCCGACTTCTTAGAGCGCCGACTCTACCAGCTGAAACTCGCCGGGACAGCCGCGAACCACCACACGCTCGTCTGTCTCCCGACCGGGCTGGGGAAGACGACGGTGAGCCTGCTCGTGACGGCCCGTCGGCTCAAGGAGGTCGGCGGCAAATCGCTGATGCTCGCGCCGACGAAACCCCTCGCCCAGCAGCACGCGGACTTCTACCGCGAAGCGCTGCAGATCCCCGACGAGGAGATCGTCGTCTTTACGGGCGACGTGAGCCCGGACGACCGCGCCGCGATGTGGGAGCAAGCGACGGTCGTGATGGCGACGCCGCAGGTGATCGAGAACGACCTCGTCGGGAGTCGGATCTCGCTCGCCGACGTGACCCATCTCACCTTCGACGAGTGTCACCGCGCGACCGGCGACTACGCCTACAACTACATCGCCGAGCGCTACCACGCCGACGCCCGACAACCGCTCGTGACCGGGATGTCGGCCTCCCCCGGCGGCGACGAGGAGGCCATCCTCGAGGTCTGTGAGAACCTCGGGATCGACGAGGTCGAGGTGATGACCGAGGAGGACGCCGACGTCGAGGAGTTCACCCACGACACCGACGTCGAGTGGGAGCGCATCGACCTCCCCGAGGAGGTCCTCGAGATCCGGGACGCCCTGAACGAGGTCATCAAAGAGCGCCTCGAGAAGCTCAAAGAGCTGGGGGTCGCGAGCTCGACCCAGCCCGACCAGTCCCAGAAGGATCTCAACAGGATGCGGGCCGAGCTCCAGGAGCTGATCAACAACGACCAGTCGGAGGGGTTCGAGGGGATGTCGATCCACGCCGAGGTGATGAAGCTCCGGCAGGCCGTCACGCTGGTCGAGACCCAGAGCGTCGAGGCGTTGCGGCGGTACTTCGAGCGCCAGCGCAATCAGGCCCGCTCGTCGGGAGCGTCGAAAGCGAGCCAGCGGATGGTTTCGGATCCACGCGTGCGCGAGGCCATGCGGAAGGCCGAGAGCTTCGACGAGATCCACCCCAAATACAGCAAAGCCCGCATGCTGCTCGCCGAGACGCTGGGACTCGAGGGCGGCGAACGCGTGATCGTCTTCACGGAATCCCGCGACACGGCGGAGGCGCTGACGGACTTCCTCTCGGAGAGCTTCGACGCGAAGCGGTTCGTCGGACAGGGCGACCGAGAAGGGTCCGACGGGATGACCCAGAACCAGCAACAGGCGGTCTTAGACGAGTTCCGCGCGGGCGAGTTCGAGGTGCTCGTTTCCACCTCGGTGGCCGAAGAAGGGCTCGACGTGCCGGAGGTCGACCTCGTGCTCTTCTACGAACCCGTCCCGACGGCGATCCGCTCGATCCAGCGGAAGGGGCGGACCGGACGCCAGACCGAGGGGCGGGTCGTCGTCCTCATGGCGGAGGACACCCGCGACGAGGCCTACTTCTGGATCTCGCGTCGCCGCGAGAAGGAGATGGAAAACGAACTCCGCGAATTGAAGGGACTGGCCCCCGAAATCGCCGAGGAACTCGACGATTCCCAGCAGTCACTGACCGATTTCGAGGGGGCAGGCGAGGGCGGAGTGAAAGTAGACGGGAACGACGGAAACACCGACGCCGTCGGCGATTCCTCCAGCGGAAGCGAGGGGGTTGCAGCGGGGCCGGGACTGCAGGAATTCGAAGAAAGCAACTCGGAAACGGGTAGTAATCAGGACATTCGAGACGGGGCGGACGAAATCGAGGACGTCGAGACCCACGAACCACACGCCGACGGCGACACCGTTGCGGTCGTCGCCGACCAGCGGGAGATGGACGCGAACATCGCCCGCGAACTCTCGCGACGCGAAGCGTACGAGGTCAGCCTCGAGACCCTCGACGTCGGCGACTACGTCCTCTCGGACCGGGTCGTCGTCGAACGGAAATCCGTCGCGGACTTCGTCGACTCGCTGGTCGGGGGCGACCGGTCGGTCTTCGAGCAGGTCGGCGCGATGGCCCGCCACTACTCGCGGCCGATCGTCGTCGTCGAGGGCGAGGGACTGTACGAACAGCGGGACGTCCACCCGAACGCGGTCCGGGGAGCGCTCTCGAGTCTGGCCGTCGATTTCGGCGCGAGCGTCCTGCGGACGGACGGCGAAGACGACACGACCGAACTACTGGCGGTGATCGCCGGCCGGGAACAGGAGACCGCCGATCGCGAGGTCTCGGTCCACGGCGAGAAAGGGAGCAAGACCTTGAGCGAACAGCAGGAGTACGTCGTCGCCTCGATCGCCGAAATCGGCCCCGTCACGGCCCGGTCGCTGCTCGAGGAGTTCGGCACCGTCGAGGCGGTGATGATCGCGACGGAAGACGAGTTACAGGAAGCGGACGGCGTCGGGACGGTAACGGCAGAGCGGATTCGGGAGGTCATCGGGAGCGACTACACGGGCTGACCCGGTGAGCGATCGGTCGGGAGCGTCGTCGTCGGCCGCGGTGGTTTCGGGTGAACGGGATCACGGCTCAGTCGTTCGTTTCGGACGCGATACCCGTCTCGCGATCGTCCGAAACCGGAACGCGATCGCTGTCACCCTCCGCACGGTCGACGAGGCGGTCAGCCCCGAGGACGCTCACGATGGCGAGGGCGATGCCCGCCAGGACGTCGATAGCCCAGTGGATCCCGAGATACATCGTCGAGAAGACGACACAGCCAGCGACGAACGACGCGATCGGGAACCATCGAGGGTAGTCACTGCGCGATCGCCAGGCGAACAGGAAGACGACGACGGCCAGCGACGTATGGAGCGACGGAAACACGTTCGTGTTCGCCGACACCGCCGCCGTCATTTCCTGCGTCTGCGGGTAGAAGCTGTACATCAGTCCGTCGACGGACGCGAGGTGGTTCCGCGGACCATACACGATAAACAGCGTGTAACAAAGCGTGCCGATCAGGTAGTTCAAGAGGTAGGCGATGAGCAGTTCCTTGAGGTGACGCTGGGACGGCAACAGGAAGTAGAGGATCGGCGCAGTCACCAGCAGGTATGGGAATCCGAACATGTACATCACCGAGAAAAACTCCAGCGTCGCCTGGGGGACGAACGCCTGGAGCGACGCCACGAACTCGCCTTCGATACCGTAGATCGCCGCGGTGAGATCCCAATCGAGCGTCCGAGAGATTCGCAAGCTGTGGCCGTGTGTCGCCCGCTTTGCCAGGAAGAACAGTGCCGTTATGCCGAGGTATGGCGCGATTTCGAACAGCCGGTGATCGAACTCGGCCGCCGTCCGGTCGACGGTAGCTCGGTCGAGACAGGCCGTACAGGTCCCGACGAGGGCGATACAGACGACGAACACCGTAACCAAGACGACGAATCCAAGTGCCATGGGTGGGTTCTCGAGGGATGCGAGTGGTGTTTGGTGGGCGATGGCGCGGAGGACGAATACCGACGGAATTTGGATCGCTGACGGATGGAGGGGCCTCCGACTCTGCCCGGTGAATTTCGTTCCCTCGTATAATATCAACGGATATATATCTTCTGATGGTCGCGTTCTAGTATTTCAATTATCATTATGAGATAATCGGTACGGGCACCAGAGACGCAACTGGTAGACGGACGCTGATCAGCACACCGAGGTTCCGAGATCCGTTACCGGAGCGTCGTCAGCGTCTCGCCGGCCTCGCGAGCCGCCTCGAGACACTCCTTCGCGTAGCGGGGGTCGTCAGTCGCAGCGGCCTTCTCGGCGAATTTCTCGAGGGATCGAACGAGGGCGTCGTGCGCGGCCTCGAGGTCGCCGTCGCCGGAGTGGACCGAGCGGTTCCGATCGGACGCGGGCACGGCGGGTTGTGACGGTGTCGGCTGCTCCGGTTTGGGCGACGACGGACTGGCTGACGACTGTGGGTCGGTTGCCGGCGTGGTCGCGTCGGTTCGTGGCTCCTGACGCCGCTGCTCGTCGCGTTGACGGCCCGCCGAGGGTGCGTCGGTGGCGGGAGCCGTCTCGGATGGGGCCGAACTGGAGTCTCCGTCGCCAGGGTCGGTCGTCGCCCCGTTCGTCGGCGCAGGGCCGTCGCCGCCGGTATCGGCCCGGGTATTCCCGTCGGTTTCCTCCTCTACGGCCGGCTGGGCCTCGAGATCCGTCCCCTGGACGGCGTCGGGGTTTCCGTGACAGCTGGGACAGAAGGTGGTTCCGTTCTCCTGAAAGAGGGGATCACCGCAGGTCCCACAGTGGGCGTTGGTCATCGTCGCGCCCTTGAGCAGCAAGTCGCTCATCCGCTGGGTTGCCTTGCGCTCTTCTTTGTCCTGCTCGTACTTCTCGCGAAGTTTCTCGCGCTCGGCTTCCTTGTCGAAGTCGCTCATACTCGTCTAGAGACGGCGGACCATCGAAAAAGCTGCGAACGAACGGACGCGGACGTGGCCGTTCCTGCCCGACGGGACCGCTCCCTCGAGTCCTGTCAGTGCGTGAGCGAGCGGCGCGGCCGTCGTGGGCACGGAACGGTCGCAACTCGGGACTACTCGAATGCGGTTTCGACGGCATCGACGGCCGCTTCCGGCGTGTCGACGCTCTCGAACTCCGTTTCGAGATCGGAGACGTCGTGGGTCTCGAGGCCGACGATGGGCCGCTCGTAGATGCCGGCGAAGCCGAGCTCCGAGAGCGTCCCGACGCCGCCGGAAAGCGCGATCACCGCGTCGCCGTTCAGCGGGACGAGCGCGTTCCGGGCGTGGCCGAGCCCGGTCGCGATGGCGATATCGACGAACTCGTTCGCCGCGCCCCGACGCTCGCCAGGGAGGATCCCGATCGTGGTTCCGCCCTCGCGTTTCGCGCCGCGACAGACCGCTTCCATCGTCCCCTCGCGGCCGCCACAGACGACTACGTGGCCGCGGCGCGCGAGCTCGCGTCCGACCGCTTCCGCGCGGGCCCGCTGTTCGTCCGTGATCCGTCCGCCGCCGATGACGCTGACGCGCATACACGGGTAGCCGCGGGCGATGGCCATGATCGGTTCGGTCTCGAGTCACAGTATCGTAGCCACCGAACGTCACTTCACACCCGACCGCATGACGGCGTTGCGGTCAGTGTGTCAATCGTTTCGGTGGCTACGATAGGCGCTCGAGACGAGCCGACCGTCCGGGTTTCGGCGGCTGTCGGCGGTGGTCGGGTCCGGACGGGGTGTTCCCGTCGAAAGAGGGGGAGTAGTACGACAGTTGTCGATATATTCATCGTCAAATTCATACGAAGTCGTAGATTTCGACGGATTTAACGCATGTGATGGGGAAGCATTACGTGGTATGACGAAAGTTAGCGTGGTCGGCGCGGCCGGGACCGTCGGGGCCGCCGCAGGCTACAACATCGCGCTTCGGGACATCGCGGACGAACTCGTCTTCGTGGACATTCCGGACAAAGAAGACGACACTGTCGGACAGGCCGCCGACACGAACCACGGCGTGGCCTACGACTCGAACACGACGATCCGGCAGGGGGGCTACGAGGACACCGCGGGATCGGACGTCGTCGTCATCACCGCGGGGATCCCGCGACAGCCGGGCCAGACCCGGATCGATCTGGCGGGGGACAACGCACCAATCATGGAGGACATCGGCTCTTCCATCGCCGAACACAACGACGACTTCATCACGGTGACGACGTCGAACCCGGTCGACCTGCTGAACCGCCACCTCTACGAAACGGGTGACCGCGCCCGCGAGAAGGTGATCGGCTTCGGCGGCCGACTCGACTCCGCTCGCTTCCGCTACGTCATCTCCCAGCGCTTCGACGCACCCGTCCAGAACGTCGACGCGACCATCCTCGGGGAACACGGCGACGCACAGGTCCCCGTCTTCTCGAAGGTGCGCGTCGACGGCCAGGACCTCGAGTTCGACGAAGACGAGAAAGACGACCTGCTCTCCGAGCTGCAGACGTCGGCGATGAACGTCATCGAGAAGAAAGGCGCGACCCAGTGGGGGCCGGCGACCGGCGTCGGCCACATGGTCGAGGCCATCCTGCGCGATACCGGCGAAGTCCTTCCCGGGAGCGTGAAACTCGAGGGCGAGTTCGGTCACGAGGACACCGCCTTCGGCGTCCCCGTCAAACTGGGATCCGACGGCGTCGAGAAAATCGTCGAGTGGGACCTCACCGAGTACGAGCGCAATCAACTCGGCGAGGCCGCCGAGAAGCTCTCCGAGCAGTACGACGAGATCGCGTAGCCGACGCCGACCGATTCTGGTTTTTCTCGGCCGACCGGAGAGGGTAGTTTCGGTGCCGGCGGCGATCGGTCTCGACCGTTTTCGGGCACCCGCTGCGACCATCCCCAGGCTCGAGCGCGATCTCGACGGACCCGCTAACGCGGCCGAACTGTGATCGTCCGAACGGACAGCGGTGGCTTCCGTTAGCCGTGCGTTTCGAGGAACGACGCAAGGACGGACTCGACGGCCGCCACCTCGCGGTACTCCTCGACAGTCACCGCGTCGTTCCCCCGGATCATGGCGGAGAGTTCGTGATCCCCCTCGGGGCGGTAGAGACAGCAGACCGGCGTGTCCAACTCGACGGCGCGTCCGATTTCGTAGCCGACGCCGAGACTGGGCGTCGTCACCTCGGCCACGACGACGTCGGCCTGCCGGAGCCAGGCGACGTCCTGATCGTGGATGTCGCCGTCGGTCAGTCCGTCGGCCTGTTCTTTCGCTTCGACGTCCTCGACTCCGACGTGTTCAGTGAGCACGTCGCCGTGCCCCTCGAGGATCGCGATGAGGTCCGCGTAGCGATCGACGTCCGATCGACCGCCCCTGATGGAGCCGCTGAAGAAGACGTCCATGCCGACGCGATAGCCGACAGCGCCGGATGACGATTGTGATATCCGCTGGAAACCCGCCAGCCAGACGCCGGTCTCGAGTCCCGTCCGCACCCGAATCCTCCCGGTTACGGGATCACCTGTTCGCCGTCGTCGTCGTAGATTGTGATCGCGTCGACGGGACATGACCGAGCGGCGAACTTCGCGTCGAGTTCCGCGTCGTCGGGAACGTCGCGGACGAAGACACCGTCCTCGACCGCCTCGCTGTCCGCGAGGATCGCCTTCCCCTTCGATTTGTCCTTCTCGAAGGCGTCCCACTCCGCGACGCACTGGAACATCCCGATACAGGTGTCCTCGTCGAATTCGACTTTCATACCCGAAGTTCGGCCGATCGAGGTAAATCGTTAGCGGTCGGCAACCGTGCGAAACGCCATCGTATCGGCGACGCGTTCGTCGTGACTCGTCGGTGCGACATACGATACCAGAAAACATATGTAATCATGGTTTTATTATTGGTCGAATACTCGACTCGAGCATGGAACGAGCCGATTCCGAACCGGCCGGATCGGGACTGGCAGATCCACTGGGACGAGCCATGCTCGCCCACCACCGCGATACCCCAGGTCGGCTAACCTATCGCGACGGCGCGGACGTCCAGGACGGCAACGTCGCCGAGTTCTACTTCTCGAGTCCTGACTCGTGGAATCGAGAGACGATCGACGTCCTCGAGCGATTGACCGACCACGAACCGATCCTCGATGTCGGCTGCGGCGCGGGGAAACACCTCCTGTGGTGGGCCGATCGGGGCGCCGACGCGATCGGCGTCGACGCGAGTCCGAACGCTGTGCGAACGGCCCGTGAACGCGGCCTCGAGGACGTGCTCGTCGGCGACATGTTCGACTTGCCGATCGAGACGGGCGCGTTCGGGGCCGTCCACGCCGTCGGGACCCAGATCGGACTCGGCCGCTCGCTGGCCGGAATCCGCGAGGTGCTCGCCGAATTCGCTCGCGTCACCGCCGACGGGGGCGTCGCCGTCGTCGATAACTACGATCCGACGCGACTGGACGAGGACTTCTTCGGCTACCGTTCCGACCCGCGTGAGGGAATCGCACACCGGTGTTTCCACCTCGAGTTCGAACGCGAGACGGAAGACGGTGAGCAGCGCCGCGAAGTCGGGCGGACGCTACAGTTCCTGTTGTGTTCCCCTGTCCGGCTTCGCGAGGCGACGACCGGAACGCCGTGGCAGCCGTGTCACGTCGCTCGGACCGATGGCACGGCTCATTACAGAACGGTACTGAAAACGGAGCGACGGCCGAGTGCTGGAACGGAGTAGCGGCTGGACTGCGCGCTTTCGGAGTCCCGCTCGAGGGAACGCTTTTCTCGTTCGTCCCCAAACGATCCGGGGAGACGAAATGGTCGCACTGTCCTTCGCAGTCCTCATCGGGGCCGCTATCGTCACCTGTCTGTTCATGGCGTGGGTGCTCGGGGCGAACAGCAACTCGCCACCCTTCGCCCCCGCGATCGGCGCGAACGCCATCTCGACGATGCAAGCGGCGTTCGTCATCGGCCTGCTCGCGGCCGCGGGCGCGCTCATGCAGGGCGGCAGCATCTCGGAGACGGTCGGTGCGGACCTCATCGACGGCGTCACGATCACGCCGCTTGCGGCCACCGCGGGCCTGCTGACCGCCGCGGGGTTCATGGCGATCGGCATCTACACGCGATACCCGATTCCGGCGGCGTTCGCGACGACGGGTGCGATGGTCGGCGTCGGTCTCTCGCTGGGTGGCGATCCCGCGATGGCCACCTACCGCCGACTCGGCACCTTCTGGCTGCTGGTGCCGATCATGTCCGGCGGATTGGCGTACGCGACGGCGACGATCCTGCGGCGCGACGACGTCCCCGAGACCGTCGGCGTCCCGCTGCTGGCCGGCGTCGTCGGGGCGATCGTCGCCAACGTCCGTCTGGGCGTGATCCCCGATCCGACCGCCGATCAGGGGACGCTGGCCGGGTTCGTCGCCCGGCAGTTCGGCGGTGGCCCGATGCTCGCGTCCGGCGTCGATCTCGGAACCGCCATCGTGACGATCGGAGTCGGTGTCCTCGCGTTCTACTGGGTCCGCGAGCGCGTCCGCGTCTCCGTCGAGAGCGGGATCCGGTCGTTCCTGCTCGTCCTCGGCGGCATCGTCGCCTTCTCCTCGGGCGGCTCGCAGGTCGGGCTCGCGACCGGCCCGCTCGAGAACCTCTTTCGCGTCGAACTCGGCCTGCCGGGCATCCTCCTGCTCGCGATCGGCGCAACCGGTATCCTCGCCGGGGCCTGGATGGGAGCACCACGGCTGTTGCAAGCGACCTCTCGAGAGTACGCCCAGTTGGGCGTCCGGCGCTCGATCGCGGCGCTGGTCCCGGGGTTTATCATCGCTCAGCTGGCGATCGCGCTCGGGATTCCGATCTCGCTGAACAACATCATCCTCTCGGGGGTCATCGGCGGTGGACTGGCCGGCGGCTCGGCGGGCGTCTCCCGGCGCAAGATCGGCGTCACCATCACCTTCTGGGTGCTCACGCTGGGGAGTTCGGTCGTCGTCAGCTACGGGCTGTATCGACTGTTCGCGACGGTGATCGGGGGCTGATTCCCGCGGCCCGTACTCGAGGCGCTCACTCCAGCACCGTCACCGGCCGCGCGGTACGTTCGACTACCGTGGCGGCGATTCCACGGCCGAGAAACCGCCTGAGAAACCCCGTCGATCCGCGGCCGGAGCCATACATCACGACGTGATCGATCGCCTCCTCCGAGGCGTATCTGGGAACGACGGTTCCGGGTCGTCCCTCGACCGTCTCGATCCGAACGCGGTCCGCCGCCGACGGATCGGCGACCGGTTCGAGCAACTCCTCGGCGTTGGCCCGCGCTTCCGTCGTCCGTTCCTCGCTTCGCTCGAGGACGCCCCCCTCGCTGAGCGGTGCCTCCAGGGGCGTCACGACAGCGAGCAGCGTGATTTCGGCGTCGGGGAACGTCTCGAGTGCGTAGGCGAGCGCCTCGTCCTCTCGTGGACGGCCGAGCGTCGGGACGAGGACGTGAGCGGAGTCGGTCATGGAGACGTCTTCGGTCGCCGGTCGTATCGGTCTATCGCCGTCAACGAGTCGCTCGTCCGTTGTGTGAATGGAGGGACCCGATCCGAGAGCAGAATTGATGGCAGCGAGCGCCCCCTCTCGCGGGGGCAGGGATCGCCACGCCCTCCCCAGCCGATTCGCTCGCGACTCGAGGGGCTCACGTCGTTCACCCCCGCTCGCCGCTCACTCATCCATTGGAAGACGCGTCGCGCCTTCCACGCCTTCGCTCACAGCGGTCGCGAAGACCTCGCACGATTTCGAGTCGCGATTCGTCTTCGACTCACCGCGACTCAGCGCGCGCCACGCGCCGGCTGATCGGTCCAGAGCGATACGCTGGCCCCCTCTGCTGAACGCTCGAGGGGACACGGTTCTCCATAGATCGACACGGATCGAGCGGAGGACAGCAGCCACTGCTCGAGGAGCCGATCGCCACAGCCAGCGAGACGATACTTTAAACCGCGGGACGCGCCAAGGACGGGTAATGAATATCGAGGAGCTGTCGGGGCTCCCGCCCGGTGCCGTCGACCACTTCCGGGGCGAGGGCATCGAGGAGCTCTACCCGCCCCAGGCCGAGGCGGTCGAGGCCGGCGCGACCGAGGGCGAGAACCTCGTCGCCGCCGTCCCGACCGCCAGCGGCAAGACGATGATCGCCGCCCTCTCGATGCTGTCGGCGGTCCAGCGCGGCGGGAAGGCGCTCTATATCGTCCCCCTCCGAGCACTCGCCAGCGAGAAAAAGGAGGAGTTCGAGGCCTACGAGCGCTTCGGCGTGACGACGGGCGTCACGACGGGCAACTACGAGAGCACCAGCGACTGGCTCGCGACGAAGGACATCGTCGTCGCCACCAGCGAGAAGGTCGACTCGCTCGTCCGCAACGGAGCCGACTGGCTCTCGGATCTGACCTGCGTCGTCTCGGACGAAGTACACCTCATCGACGACCGGAATCGGGGGCCGACCCTCGAGGTGACCCTCGCGAAACTCCGGCAACTCAATCCCCGCATGCAGGTGGTCGCGCTCTCGGCGACGGTCGGCAACGCCGACGAGATCGCCGACTGGCTCGACGCCGCGCTCGTGGATACCGACTGGCGACCGATCGACCTCCAGATGGGGGTCCACTACGGCAACGCCCTGAACTTCGACGACGGCTCGACGCGGGAGGTTCCCGTCGAGGGGAGCGAAAAGCAAGAGGCAGCACTCGTCCGCGATATCCTCCGGGAGGGTGGCTCCTCGCTCGTGTTCGTCAACTCCCGCCGGAACGCCGAGGCCGCTGCGAGGCGGCTGGGCGGCGTCTCGAAGAACGAACTGACAGCCGAGGAGCGGGCCGAACTGGCCGAACTGGCCGACGAGATCCGGGACGACAGCGACACCGAGACCAGCAAAGACCTCGCGGACGCCGTCGAGCACGGGTCGGCGTTCCACCACGCCGGCCTCTCGAGCACCCAGCGAACGCTCGTCGAGGACGCCTTCCGCGACCGGACGCTGAAGGTGATTTCGGCGACGCCGACGCTCGCGGCAGGGGTCAATACCCCGGCTCGGCGAGTAATCGTCCGCGACTGGCGGCGCTTCGACCCCAGCGCGGGCGGGATGGCCCCCTTGGACGTCCTCGAGGTCCACCAGATGATGGGACGAGCGGGCCGACCGGGGCTCGATCCCTACGGCGAGGCCGTTCTCCTCGCCACGAGCCACGATGAGAGCGAGGAGCTGTTCGACCGCTATATCTGGGCCGATCCCGAGCCGGTGCGCTCGAAGCTGGCGGCCGAACCCGCCCTCCGGACCCACGTCCTCGCGACCGTCGCCTCCGGCTTCGCCCGCACGCGCGAGGGGCTCCTCGAGTTCCTCGAGGCGACGCTGTACGCCAGCCAGTCGAGCGAGCCCGGTCGACTCGAGACGGTGACCGACACGGTCTTGCAGTACCTCGAGTCGAACGACTTCATAGAGCGTGACAGCGGCGGAAGCGACAGTGCTGAAGCGGACGATAGCGCAGACGGCGCGTTCACCTCGGCCGCTGCTCTCGCCGAGAGCGGCGACCGGGACGAGGAACTCGCCGCCACGAGCCTCGGCCACACCGTCTCGCGGCTCTACCTCGATCCGATGAGCGCCGCGGAGATCGTCCACGGGCTCGCGGACGCCGACGAGCGCCCGACCGCGCTCGGACTCTACCAACTGGTCTCGCGGACGCCGGACATGTACGAACTCTACCTCCGGTCGGGCGAGGACGAGCAGTACGGCGAACTCTTCTACGAGCGCGAGGCCGAGCTGCTGGGCGATGCCCCAAGCGAGTTCGAAGCGGAGCGCTTCGAGGACTGGCTCTCGGCGCTCAAGACGGGCAAACTGCTCGAGGACTGGGCGACGGAGACCGACGAGGAGCAGTTGACCGACCGGTACAAGATCGGGCCCGGCGACCTCCGCGGGAAGGTCGACACCGCCGAGTGGCTACTCGGTGCGGCCGAGTCGCTGGCCGCGGAAATCGACAGCGAGTGGACCGTCGCAGTCCGGGAGGCCCGCGCACGCGTCGAACACGGCGTGAGTGAGGAATTGCTCGAACTCGTCTCGATCGGGGGCGTGGGCCGCAAGCGCGCTCGCAGACTCTACGAGACGGGGATCGAGGAGCCCGCCGATCTGCGGACTGCGGACAAGGGAGTGATCCTCACGGTGCTCAAAGGGACGAAGACGGCCGAGAACATCCTGAAGAACGCGGGCCGCGAGGATCCGTCGATGGACGGCGTCGAGCCGAAATCGGCGGGGTCGAGCGACGGGAACGGAAACGCGGTCACGGACTCGAGCGACGACGCGAAGAGCGACGGGACTGCGGCGACAGAAACAGTGGAAGCCGACGATAGCCAGTCGAGCCTGGGTGATTTCTAGTGGAGCTACTCGAATGCCGGCTCGCGATCGACGACCTGGATTCGTTCGTGGCCGACCTCGGCGAGATCGGAGACCGCCACGGCGTGACGATCCAGGCCTTCGACTCGCGGTACGTCGCCGATCGTCGCCACCTCGAGCGGGCCGTCGAACTGGCAGATCGAGCGATCGAGCGCGACGAGAACGTCGCCCGGGACCGCGCCGTCGAGATCCTGCTGTACGCCGCCGGCCGCCGGCAGATCGACCGCGCGCTCGAGATGGGCGTCAGTGAGGGTGGGGATCGCGCGGTCGTTCTGGTCGACGGCGGTAGCGACGAAGACGAGACCACTGCGCTCGAGGCGGTCGAAAAGCTGG
Organism: Natrinema ejinorense; assembly: GCF_002494345.1. GTDB lineage: Archaea > Halobacteriota > Halobacteria > Halobacteriales > Natrialbaceae > Natrinema > Natrinema longum. Next base: position 3,373,528 of record NZ_NXNI01000001.1, on the reverse strand, counting down.
ACGCGTTCGTCGAGCGCGAATCGACACTCGAGACGCAGGACCCCGAGACACTGTGTGAGTTCTTCGACATCACTGACGCTGAGCGGACAGCCACCGACACGTCACTGTCGGCGCTGGTTCGCGAGCGAGTTGCGTTGCTCGAGGTCGAAAAGTAGACTGCTCGTTTCTTGATCCCTCACCCAGATTGTGCCTTGGCATAAATGATATATAGTTGAAAATATATTTCAAACTGATGGAATTTCATTGCGGGTCAAGAAAGCTGAGTAAACGTGCGTTGCTGACTGCTACGGCTGTTGGAATCAGCGGTTGTGGGTCTTATAACCCCTTTCAAACGGATTCAGAAGACACCCAACAGGCTGGAGCAACGAGTTGGATAATGGCTGGTGAGAACTCAAAAAACACATCCAAACTCGACTCCGAGATAGGGTCCCAAATTGGCGACGTGACCTGGAGGGAATCAGTCGCGTCACAGTTCGCCAGTCCGATCGTTACGACTTTGAGGCATGCAATTGTGAACACGCAATCGAAACTCCTCGGATTTGAGAAATCCGATGGAGCGATTGCGTTCTCAAAGTCACTCCCTGGCGGCATGGCCGCGGCCCCAGCAGTAACCGAGAACCACATTCTTGTCCCGAGAGATACGTATGGGGAAGGTTTCGACTCCGAAATCGACTTGCAATCGCCGACACTGTACGCTCTCGACCGAGATGCAAATCGTATTGCGTGGAAGGTTACCCTTGACGGAACGTATCTCGCTTCAGTCGCGGTAGCCGATGACATCTACGTCCAATCGGACCGCGAAACGTATCGCATCCAATCTGACGGCACTGTCATGTGGCGGCAGACGTTCGACAGCTCGTTTGATTGGCGGAAAACCCTCTCGTATCTACGTCCCGCAATCGGTCCGAATGGCGTCTACATCGGACATCGAGACTCACTCGTCAAACTCGATCGGAAGTCAGGAGAGGTTATTTGGACTCGCTCAATAGAGAAGACGCGATTTCCGCCTGTGATTGCCGATGATTCTACCGTCGTCGCCTCTACCCGTAGGGAGACGGTAGGGCTTGACCCATCCGAGGGCCGTATCCGCTGGCAAGCGAGCACGCCACCTGTATGGGCACCAGCGTCCAACGAGAAAATCGCTGTCTTGTCCACAGCACGGAAACTGCTCGGAATCAAGCTCGCGACAGGGAAACAACAGTGGAGCAGAAAGGAGTCACTAAGTACCTGTCCGCCGATTATCGCGGGAGACACCGTTTTCTTCGTACCGGGAGGGACAAATTTGGTAGCCGTTGACGCCGAGACCGGAACGCGAATTGACAAACGCACTACTGACAGGATAGTCGACTGGATTACACCCGACTCTAGTGGCTTGCTCACACGGCAGTCAGAAGCCGACGGGGCTTTCTTAAGACAATATGAATTGAATTAATAGCGCGACAGTGCGGTTGTTGATGGTTGTCGTTCGGTCGTCAGGGACCTGTTTCTGTTTCGTCTGCTTCAAACCGATCGGAGCTAATAACCACATATTGATTGGTGTTCCAACCCATCGCTGCAGCGTCCTTCGGGTTCTCGCCTATCTATAGTAGCAACTGAAACGATGTACACACTAGTTGCAACGCTATCGTACGATCAGATATGCAATGACGTTCAGTTGCTAGTATAGTCTTCTCGGACCTGCAACCAAACCCATTTGTGATTGATCAAAGCTCGCGACGACGGTGCGGCGCTGGTTCGCGAGTGAGTGGCTCTGCCCGAAGTGGAAAATAGGTCCCGGTCAGCCGTCAGCGGTCTCCTCGGCCCGTCTCTCCCTCGCCGCTCGAAGGCCGTCACAGATACCACCCTGACTCGACATGTTGACCTGTGCGAGCCGCCCTCTCCGGTGGACGAGAGCGAACGATTCGGCGTCGATGTGGTCGCCCTCCGGCGTTCGAAACAGGGGCTCGTCCGGCTCGGAAACGAGGCCAGTCTCGCGGGCCTTCTCGAGGTAGCGCTCGATGGGGTCGGTCGGAACGGTGACCGCGAACGAACGGTCGTGAACGTAGACGGCGACGGTGTCGGTCGACCCGTCGATCTCGAGGTCCCGTACTCGAAGGTCGACGATCGACTCGCCGTCGAGACCGGCAGCCAGCAGCGCCTCGACCGCATCGTACTGGCGGGCGACGCGGGCCTTTTCGTCGAGTTCCGCACGGACCGCCGCGACGTCGCCGTCGGCGTCCGGAAACGCCTCACCGAATGACAGCCGTTCGTTCACGCCGCGATTGATTTCCGTCTCGTGCATGTGGTCGTGGAGCGTGATATGAGCCGCCTCGACCGTCGAGAGGGATTCGACTTCGTCGCGGGCGTCGACCGCCATCATCCAGGCGAAGGCCGGCGAGCACCACGCCGTCGGGAGCGTGAGGTCGACGGCGACGCGTTGCGCGTCGATCTCGATCGCGTCGATGTACTCGAGGGCGACGATCGAGCGGTCGAGTTCCGGATCCGTCACTCGATCCAGTCGGTCGCGGACGGCCGCTCGCGTCGGCGCGGAGCCGTCGGGAATCCGTCCACTCATCAGTCGTCCGCAGCCGCGGGTTCCTCGCTGGCGTAGTGGTCCCCGAGACCGAACTGCTGGCTGATCTCGTCGTCCTGGAACGCCTGCCGTTTCGCCTCGATGTCGATGTCGTAGAGGTCGGCGATATTCTCGCCCATGACCTTCTTTTTCGTCTCGAGATCCCACTCGACGCCGTACTCCGCGCGGTGTTCCTGCGTGAATTCGGCCTCGAGAACCTCTTCGACGAGCCAGTCGGGGTTCCACAGCGCGTAGTCCGAGCCAAAGAGGACGCGATCCTCCCCGAGCCACCAGAGGAGTTCGGACATGATCTCCGAGAACTTGCCCGGCCGGTTCTGGGCGAACGGCGCGGCGACGGCGAGGCCGCCGTAGACGTTGTTCTCCTGGGCGGCGATCCAGCAGAAATCGTCGAGGCGGGGGAGCCCGACGTGTTCGACGATAAAGTTGAGTTCCGGGAACGACGAGGCCGCGTCGTCGACGTCTTTTACGTCGAACGCGTCGCGATTGAGGGGTCGAATCGTCGGTCCCTTGTGGGCGTGGATGTTCTCGATCCCGAGTTCCTGGCACTTCTCGAGGAACTCGAAGGCGTCCTCGTCGTCGAGTCGCCACCCCTTCGAGTCGTCGCGCCACTCGGCGGTGTAGAGTTTGACGCCGGGGATGTCGTACGTATCGTGGAGTTCCTCGAGATACTCGAGGCCCGCCTCTCCGTCGCGGGGATCGAAGGTCCCGTTGAGGACGAACCGTTCGGGGTACTCGGTCGCGAGTTCGGCGTTTTGCTCGGTCGTGTTGAACCCTTCAGCGTAGAAGTCGGTGAGGTACGTCGGCTGGAAGATCGCCATATCGGCGGCGGCGTTGGCGAACAGGTCCTCGACCATCCGATCGGCACCGTACTCCCGATACTCGTCCATGTCCCACTGCCGTTCCTCGGGAGTGAACGTCGTGTGATAATCGTAGAAACACTGGATGAACTCCTCCCCACCTTCGTGTTTGATGTTCTCCTCCGTGGCGTCCCACAGGTGGACGTGCCCGTCGATGACGAAAATGTCCGCTCCGTTGTGCTGATACATCGCACAATGCATATCGATACCACATTACATTACTCTTTTTCAGACACGTTTGAATACCCCATCTACGAGGGATTCTATACGCAAAATTAGCATCTAACTAGTTTAGTATCAACGTTCATATACTCACACAGGGCGATACGCGAGGGGAACGTTATCACGGATGCCGACGAACTGTGACGCGGTACCATGCACGCAGCCAGACTCCACGAGTACACCGACGACATGAGCGACGCGTTACAGATCGACGAAGTCGACCGGCCAGCCCTCGAGCAGTCCGATCAGGTCCTAGTCGAGGTCGAGGGAGCAGGATGGTGTCAAACCGACAACCACATCATCGAGGGGATGTGGGCCGATTACGCGCCACAGGACCTGCCGATGACGCTGGGCCACGAGAACGCCGGGATCGTCGCCGAGACCGGCGAGGAGGTGACGCTGGTCGAGGAGGGTGATCCGGTAGTCTGCCACCCCGTCCAGACCTGTGGCATCTGTCGCCCCTGCCGGCTCGGCGAGGACATGTACTGCAAAAACAGCGCGTTCAACGGGCTCACGACCGACGGCGGCTTCGCCGAGTACCTCCAGACCAACGAGCGCGCGGTGATCCCGCTGCCCGACGGCGTCGACCCGACGGAAATCGCGCCGCACGCTGACGCAGGAATCACGGCCTACCACGCCGTCAAAAAGGCGGTCGACGAACTGAACCCCGGCGATACCTGCGTCGTCATCGGCGTCGGCGGCCTCGGCCACATCGGCCTTCAGTGTCTCGATGCCATGACCGCCGCCGACATCGTCGCCGCCGACATCAAAGACGAAGCGCTCGAGCTGGCCGAGGAACTCGGTGCTCGCCACGCGATCAACTCCGCCGAGGAGGACCTCGCCGACGTGATCGCGGACGTAACCGACGACGAGGGGGCCCAACAGGTGGTCGACTTCGTCGGCCGCGACGAGACGACCGCACTCGCACCCGAGATCGTCGCCGCCGGGGGCGACCACCACATCGTCGGCTACGGCGGCCACATTCACGAACCCAGTCAGGCGCTGGTCGACGGCGAGTTCTCGTTCCGTGGCACGCTGGTCGGCAAGTACGCCGAACTGCAGGAACTCGTCGCGCTCGTCGACCGCGGCGACGTCGAACTGCGCACCGAACGCCACGACCTCGGCGAGATCAATACGGTCGCGGAACGGCTCGAGCACAACGAGATCGAAGGACGAGCGGTCGTCCTGCCGCCCTGAGGGAACCGAGACGACGGATGGAACCGTGCGTCTCGGCCGGCGGGTGCGACGGTACAGTCGGATCGAACGCCGTCCGGGCACGGAAAAAAGGCACGTGGTCTGTGGGCGATACGCCGGACACCGATCGCGGCGTCTCCTACTCGTCCCGTGCAGCGACGGTTCGCGACCACGTCTCGTCCCGATCACGCCGTTCGAACCGGGCACCCTGTCCGCACTCGGGACAGCCAAACTGCTGGTACTCGACCTCGTCGCCGATAACCGGGACGGTTCTCGTGGCCCCCTCGGCTCTGTGCTCCATCTCGATCTCGCAGCGGGAACACGTCGGTGGATCCGTATCGGGTTCGCTTTCGAGCGGCATCGCTATATCCCGTTATATATTACCACTCGACATACGTTAGTCGTTCGCGCCCGCCCGTCGACAGTCCCCCGATCGGGGCTACGTTCTTGTTCGGCCGGGTGATAGTTCCTGCATGGCCACCCTCGAGGATCCAATCGATATCGGCGGGGTCGCGATCCCAAACCGGCTCTATCGTGCGCCGCTGCTCGAGTGTGCGGGCAACGGCCCCGACGCTGTCGACACGCTGATCGACGACTTAGAGCCCGCGGCCGAGTCGGGGGTCGGGCTCGTCTGCCAGGGCGCGACGATCGTCCGCGGCGAGGGTGGCTGTGCCGCGCCGGGGATGACCCGCGTCCACGACCCCGCCTTCGTCGACCGGCTCTCGCGGCTCACCGACCGCATACACGACCACGGAAGCCGGATCGTCCTCCAACTCGAGCACGGCGGCCTGCGGAGCATGGAGACCTGGCACGCCGAGTACCGCCGCGAGCATCCCGACCTCGCGCAACTCGCGGTGTCGCAGCCTCCCTGGCAGTTACGACTGCTGGATCGGGCGGGCTTTCTGGAGTACGACCCCCACGTCCTCACCACGGCGGAGGTGTACGACCTCGCGGCGGATTTCGGTCGCGCGGCGGCCAACGCCGTCGAGGCAGGCTACGACGGGATCCACCTCGCCGGCGCGAATATGGGCATCGTCCAGCAGTTCCTGTCGCCGTTTTACAACCGACGGGACGACGAGTTCGGCGGCTCGCCCGAGGCCCGCCTGCAGTTCCTCGCGGTCGTCCACGACGAGATCCGAGAGCGGGCCGGCGACGTGCCCCTGCTGACCAAGGTTCCCGCCGAAACGCCAGCGCCGCCCGCACCGGTCGTTCGGCGAAAACTCTCGCTCGAGGACGGCGTCGAGATCGCCCGCCGGCTCGAGCGGATCGGCTACGACGCGGTCGTTCCAGTCCAGACGTCGGTCGTCTGGGACATGAGCATCGTCCGCGGGGAATACCCCGACCGGGCGTGGAACAACGACGCTCTGTCCGAGGCCTACGACGTGGCCTTCGGGGGGTCAACGCGACGGCGGCTCGTCGCCGCCGCGAATCGAGTGCAGTCGCTGCAGTACGAGTTCGGGTCGGCGTGGAACGAGGACTTCTGTCGACGCGTCCGCGAGCAGGTGTCCATCCCCGTCCTCGCGGAGGGCGGGATTCGAGGGCGCGGGGAGATGGACCGACTGCTCGGCTCGAGCGGTGGGACCGACGGCGGAGAGGACAGTGACGCGGCCCCCACCTGCGACATGGTCGGCATGGCCCGCCCCTTCTACGCCGAACCGCGGGTCGGGGCGCGGCTGCTCGAGCCCGGGTCGGGAGCCGAAACGCCGCGGGTCCTCTGTGAGAGCTGCAACAACTGTACGGTACCGCAGGTGACCGGAGCGCCGGGGATCTGTCGGACGCCCGACGTGGTTCGGAAGCGTGGCGAACTCGAGCGGGCGGGCGCATACGAACGGCTCGAGAGCGAGTGAGTCAGGCCGTTATCGTGGCACTCGTCAGTTCCGCCAGCGTCCCCTCGGTCGTGTAGTCGGGCGCTTCGACTCTGAACCGGGAGTCGGTCGAGCCGGCGTAGTGAAGTTGTAGCGTGTACGAGCCGTCCTCGGCGATCGGTGCGGCTTCGGCTCGGTCTGCATCGAGTTGCTCGAGCATGACCATCTCGCCAGCGTAGGCGGGGTCGGACTGTCCCCGAATCTCGTAGGTCGCTCGGTCCTCCGAGACCTCTGAGCCCTCGAGCGGATAGCCACGGTCGATCCACGCTCCAAATCCTTCGTTAATCGCGTACACTTCCTCGTAGCCGTTGTCAATCAGCGACGCGGCACGCAGTCCGGAGAGGTGGTGAGGACACCCACAGTAGGTTATGATACGCTCGTCTTTCGACCACTCCGCAATCGGGTCGTCCGACCCACCGTTCGGTGCGGGACTCAGCGGTGCACCGGCGATATGCGCCCTCTGATACTGATCCGACTGGCGCGCGTCGGCTACCCGTGCTTCCCGTCGCTGATACCAGTAGAAGACGTCGTCGATGGATGCCAGTGGTACCTCGATCCCTTCGTACACTTTCGTCGGATAGCTACTGGTATCGATCGATCGCTCTTCGGGCTTCGTCTCCGGTTCGGGTCCGTACCCGTTAGCGTCACCGCCAGTATCGTCGCCGAGGCAACCAGCAACCCCGCCGAGTGCTGCCGTCCCCCCGACAGCGAGGAATGTCCGTCGGTTCATACTTGCTATCTAACGAGGACACGAAGATATGACTTCTGGTGATACGAAACGTACTGAGAGACCCCTTCGTTTCGACTGGAAAACGAAGGACGTGGCTAGGGAAGTACTCGAGTCGAAACGGCAGAGAAGTAGTCCATCCTGGATTCGAACCAGGGTCGAAGCCCCCAGAAGGCTTCAGGATTGGCCGCTACCCCAATGGACTCTACTGCACTCGTCGGGTCGGCCACCGACGACGTACCAATCAGTAGTTGGTGTCCGTATTAGAGTGTTACGAACTCAGTCGCACATCGGTCGGCGAGTGCGCTCCGTGTCCACCACCCGCCTCGACCGGAACGAGCGCGTCGGTGCGCCGGGGAGCTACCAGTATACACTGCGGAGCCGACGCGTCCCGTCGTTGGATCGCACGGTACGTCCGGCGATGGTGCTCGAGCGAGTACAATCCCGAAATAAAAATGCCCTTATAAATACAGAGTGGTATTGTTTATGACGCCCATTAAAGCACAATATGACATGCGATTCTCGATTCGAGACCGACGGCAGCCGAAATCGAATCGGAAACGTATACCGCCGTGTTGCGGTGCATCGTGCCCGTCAAAGCCCGGTATGTCCAATCGTTTCACATCGGAACGGGAAATCAGCGATCAGTCGTCCCGACGAACGCGGAGCGTCGACAGAACCGAGTTTCATCGAGTAACACGTACAGAATCGTCTCGACAGGAGCGATAGTAGCCGCTCGAAGAGCGCTCCGTGAAGACAGATGCGTACCTACAATATCGTACTAGTTTCACAATATTATATGCTCGAAATAGTATCAGATACCGTATCTATAACGGCCGTGACGGCATCACCCCTCGGAACCACACCCCGATAGTCCCGAGCGCATCCCGCGAGCCGAGACGGGGTCGATCGTCGGTCAACGCGAGCCGAACTCGATGACGGTCTTGATCCGATCCGGTGATCGGGAAAACGCATCGTCGACGGCGGCCGGTTCGAAGACGTCCGTAACGAGTGCATCACCGAACCAGTCGGGGAGCGCAGAGAGCGTTTCACAGGCGGTCTCGAAGTGCGTGACGTGGGAGTTGACGCTGCCGACGAGTGCTTTGTTGCCCTGCACGAGCGAGCGATGGAGCCGTCCCCCCTCCACGTCGAACGCATCGTCTCCGGGGAGTCCGAGCAACACCCCGACGCCGTTTTGCTCGAGCGCGTCGATCGTGTCGAAGGCGTGTTTCGCGTAGCCGGTCGCTTCGTAGACGAGGTCCATCGGCTCGTAGGCGGTTGGGACGTCGGTCACAGGGGTCTCACGCGAGTCGACGTAGGTCGCGCCCAGCCGTTCGATGAGGTCGATCGTCGGATCGGGCCGGTCACGGCGACCGAGACAGTACGTCCGATCGAACTCCGACTGGAGTCTGGCGAGCGTTAGCAGGCCCAGCGGCCCGTTTCCGAGCACGAGCGCTGCGTCACGCTGCCAGTCGAACGCCGACCGCGAAGCGGAGGCGTGCTCGAGCGCTTTTTCGGTATTGCTCATCGGTTCGATGAGGATGCCGGTCGCTTCGAACGCGGCCGGAACGGGGACGAGAAACGCCTCCGGACTCGTGAAGTAGTCGGCCATGTAGCCGTGCGCACCGTCGATCCCGCGTTCGAGACACTGGTCGGGCGGGGCCATGTCGGGCTCTCCCCGCCGGAAGAACTCGTTTGCGGTGTTCGGCGGGCGGCGAACCGTCGGAACCACGAGCTGTCCCTCCTCGAGGTCGGTGTCGTTCGACGCCTCGACGACACCGACGGCTTCGTGGCCGAGGACTTGGTGATCGCTGTCGGCGGGGAAGCCGCCGTGATTCCCGTCGATTACCTCGAAATCGGTTCCGTCGATTCCCACTCGGAGCGTTCGAACCAACGCTTCGCCGGGGCCGGGTTCGGGGCGGGGTTTCTCTATGAGACGCGGCTGTGAGTCGCCCCGTTCGACGGCGATCGCTCTCATGGGTCGACCCGTGCGATCACGTCGATTTCGACGCCGATCTCGATCGGCAGTCGCGATACTTCGATGGCGCTCCGGGCGGGGTAGGGCTCGGTCACGTACTGTTCGTACACAGCGTTGATCTCCTCGTAGTCGTCCATATCGGTGACGAACACCGTCGACTTGACGATGTCCGCGAGCGAACTGCTGCCGGCCTCGAGAACGGTTTCGATGTTCTCCATGGTGGCGTGGGTCTGCTCGGTGATGTCGTCGCCGACGATCGCTCCCGACTCGGGATCGACCGGCCCCTGTCCGGAGACGTACACCCGATCGCCGTCGCGGACTGCCTGTGAGAACGGTCCGATACTTGCAGGTGCCTCTTCGGTTTCGATTTCGTTCATCTTTCGATTACCCAGTATTTGACAGTACACATATATGTTTCGGTGGCGAGTGGGGTCATTCCTGTGACGTCGTCAGGTGTGAACTGACGCGATCGATGACGTGGTCCAGTTCGGACTCCTCGAGACACATGGGATTGATCGTGACGACGTCTTCGTCCAGGCGGTCCGCCCCGACGAAGACGCGAGGCGATTCCGCTCGAAGCGTCCGAACGAGTTCCGTCGCGGAACACGCCGCGACAGCGGTATCGACGTGAACCGCGACCGCTGGGGCGACCGAGACGTCGCCACCGCCATCGAGGGTCGGATCGACCCCGTGAACGGACTCGAGCGCGGAAACGATTCGCTCCGCATCACGCCGCCATCGATCGTGAGCGGCGTCGTGGTCGTCCTCGAGGAACGACTCGAGGGCGACGAGGAGACCGACGAGTTCCTCCTTCCCGACTTTCAGCGGCCGTCCGATCCCTTGTCGCGGGACGCCGTCGAACCGATCGATGTCGACGAGTGCTGCGGGTGGTTGCCAGACCTCGCCGGCGGCGTGCATATCGAGATGCTGGAGGGCGATCGATTCGACGAGATCGCGGCGGCCGGCGACGATCCCGGTCGTTTGCGGACCGCGGATCGCCTTCCCACCGCTGAAAACGACGAGGTCCGCACCGTCCTCGATGAACCGGGAGAGGTTCTCCGTCGGCGGGAGTTCCGCGGCCGCGTCGACGATAACCGGGACGTCGTATGCCGACGCGATGTCGGTAACCGTCGACAGGGCGGGCTCGGTGTACGGTTTCTGGACGTAGCCGATCGCCGCCGTCTGCTCGGTGATCGCACGTTCGATCTCCCACGGCTCGACCGCGGTCGAGCCGGTTCCGAGGACTCGATCGTTCGTCCCGACGTCGACGATGGTTGCCCCAGCCCCACGGAACGCGTGATCGTAGCCGGTTCTGTGCGTCCGTGGCATGATGATCTCGTCGGGAATGCCGTCGGTGTCCGGGAGCTGGTCCATCGCGGCGGGATCGTCGCCAGCCAGTGTCGCGGCCGCAGCGAGAAGCAGACCGGCGTCGGCACCACACGTCACGTAACCGGCCTGCGATCCCGTCACGGCAGCGATGCGCTCGCTCGCTTTCGCCTGTAAATCGGAGAGTCTAACGAACTCGGTGGCTGCCCGTCCCATCGCTTCGACGGCCTCCGGTCGGATACGGCTGCCGCCGATCCGGGTTTTCGTTCCGGAGGCGTTGATGACACTCGGGACGCCTAGCTCGTCGTACACGGTCTTCTCACTCATCTATCGTGCTCGACACGTTCACTCACAGGATATAAATAAGTTCGGTTGACGGTTTGTTTCGTCCGTTTCTCACTCGGAAACGGCTATATATGATGTATCCTATGAATGACGTATGGAGAGCGATACCGCGATCGGTGCCACCGTTCGGTCGATGACGATCCTCGAAATCGTCGCCGATTCACCGGAACCGATCGGTGTGACGGCGATCGCCGAGCAAACGGGGCTATCAAAGGGGACCGTTTCCAAGCATCTATCGACGCTGCACGAACTCGGGTACGTCGATCGATCCAACGGTCACTATCTGCCGTCCGTTCGGTTTCTCGACTACGGTATCCGGGCCGGGTCCTTGTCCGAGCTCCACCGCGCAGCGGCGGCTCCGATCGACGAACTCGCCGAGATGACGAACGAAGTGGCCGGGATAGCTATCGAGCACGACGGGCGAGTCGTCGACGTGTATCTCTCCACGGCACACGCCGACCCGGACTTTCCGGCGTACAATACGCGACTGTTCCACTGCAGCGCCGCGGGAAAGGCGATCCTCGCCGAGCAGTCCGAGGACGAACTCGACACGCTTCTCGAGACCCCCAGGACGGAACGAACCGAGTACACGATCACGGCCGAATCCGAACTCCGGGCCGAGCTGGATCGGATCCGCGACCGCGGGGTCGCGTTCGATCGACAGGAACAGTTTCCGCGTGTGAACAGCGTCGCCGACGGAATCTCGACCGAGTCGGTGACGGGTGCGATCTTCGTCTCGGGGTGGGCTGACGAACTCTCCGGGAAGCGGTTCGAGGAAAACGTCCCGGGAATCCTGTTCAGCGCGAGTAACATGCTACTCTCGGAGCTCTCCGCTACGCCCGGATCCCGTCGGTAGCGGCCGTAGAGCCCGTCTTTCACTCTGGCTCGAGGGAGGGGAAATTATTTTATTTCCCCCATCCGTCAGTCGATCCGTCCATGAAGCTATTAGCCATCGTTGCGCATCCGGACGACGCCGACATCTTCTGTGGCGGGACGCTCGCGAAACACGCCGATCGGGGCGACACGGTCACGATCGCCCATCTGACCCGCGGCGAGTATGGTGGAATCGAGACGACGACCAGCGAGATCGCGTCCGTCCGCGAGGCGGAGGCACGGCAGTCCGGTGAGATACTCGGCGCGGACGCGGTCGAGTTTCTCGGATTCGAAGACGGACGCATCGAGTACTCCCTCGAGAACCGGCTCTCGATCGTCGAGACGATCCGGACGTTTTCGCCGGACGTCGTCCTCACCCACTATCGAGACGATATGCACCCCGACCATCGGGTCACGTCGCGACTCGTTACCGACGCCTACTACATGGCGTCGTTGCCCCTCGTCGAGACGCCGTCCGATCCCTGCGATCCGGAGAACGTCTACTACTTCGGGAAGCCGACCGCCGAGTTCGATCCGTCGGTCTACGTCGACATCAGTGGCTACGAGGACGTCAAGGCGGACGCGATCAGACAACACGAGTCGCAGGTCGAGTTCCTCCAGTCACACGGCGGCATCGACGCGGAGTTCGACAACCTCGTAGACGGAATCGCCGCGGAAAACACCGTTCTCGGGAAGCAAACCGGCGTCGACAGCGCGGAGGGATTCGTCCCGTTCCACGAGACCGCTCGAGCCTATCTCGAGTGAGCGACGAGCCGATCGACCGACACTCGAACTCGTTTTGCCGTCAGAACGGTCGACAGCAGTGCCTCGAGATCCAGCGGCGACCGTGTTCGCTACCGACGAGCGTGTCCGGGTCGAGTGGCGCACGTCCCGCGTCACGCTCCGTGCTCTCTGCCGGGACGTGGCACGCTGCCGTCTCGTTTCTTCCTCCGAAACGTATCCGGACCCAATCCGCCTCTCCCCGTGAGTATTCCACCATATTACAGACATAGGATTGTAACGGCAGTCGCAGCTATTCGAAACGCGGACCCGATCGACGAGCCAGGAGCGACTCGAGTACGGTCGTGGGCCCGCATGATTACAGTCATAAGACTGTAATAGTGATTCGATCTATTCGAAAGCAGGGTCGGAGACCGCCGATCGGACGGAGGGTCGTTTCCGAGAGCGAAACAAAAGGGGGCGATCGGCTCACCACTCCGCGATACTCCCGTCCTCCTGGCGCCACACCTGATTGTGCCAGTTGAGGTTCCGCTGGGACCGCTCCCGAACGGCCTCCTCGTCGATCCCGATCCCAAGCCCGGGTTCGTCGAGGAGGTCGAGATAGCCGTCGATGAACTCGAAGACGGAGGCATCGTCGAGATAGTTGTCGGCTGCGCTCTTCGGGGCGGGATAGATGTCGAACCCGTGATCTTGGAACAACAGGTTCGGAACGGTCGCACTCACTTGCAACGAGGCCGCCAGCGCGATCGGGCCGAGCGGACAGTTCGGAGCTACTGCCACGTCGTGTGCTTCTGCCATGTTCGCGATTCGTACCATTTCGGAGATTCCGCCCGCATGGGAGACGTCGGGTTGTACGACATCGACGCCACCGCGTTCGAACAGCGGCTTGAAGTCCCAGCGCGAGTAGAGCCGCTCGCCCGTCGCCAGCGGAACGGTGGTCTGCGACGCGAGCGTGGGCAAATATTCGAGGTTTTCGGGAAGAACCGGCTCCTCGATAAACGCGATATCGAACGGCTCGAGTTTCGGTGCGATCCGTTTTGCGAGTGACTTCGAGATCCGTCCTCGAAAGTCGACGACGACATCGATACTCGGACCGACGGTCTCGCGTACGTGTTCGACGCGGGACACGACCTCGTCCACCACGGCCGGCGGCTCGAGGTGTCGCATCTGGTTGGCCGCGTCCATCTTCAACGCGGTGTAGCCGACGTCGCACAACTGCTCCGCTTCGGTACCGACCTCGTCGGTACGATCGCCGCCGATCCACTGGTAGACGCGGATCTTGTCCCGCGTCTTTCCGCCGAGGAGTTCGTACACCGGTGCACCGAACGCGCGGCCCTTGAGATCCCACAGCGCCTGATCGATTCCCGCGATGGCGCTCATCAACACCGGGCCGCCACGATAGAAACACCCCCGATACATCGCTTGCCAGTGCTCTTCGATCCGGTGTGGGTCCTTCCCGAGGAGATAACTGTCCATGACTTCGTCGACGGCAGTCCGGACGGTCTCGGCTCGCCCTTCGACGATCGGTTCGCCCCACCCGATCAGCCCATCCGACGTCTCGAGTTTCAGGAAGAGCCATCGGGGCGGCACTTGGAACAGTTCGTAGTCGACGATTTTCATACAGGCCGTTCGTGACAGTCTCCTATAAACGTTCGATCTCTCGCACCGACCGTCTCGGGACCGGACTGCGTGATGGCCGTTGTCCTCGGCACCGTACTGATGAAAAACTATATATATGATCTGCCGAAATAGTCGTCCGGGCCGAATGATATGACAGACCATACCCGACGCAAGCTACTGCAGTATGCTGGCACAACGACGGCGATCGGTTTCGCCGGATGCCTGAACGGATTCACCGGTTCGAACGGTTCCGGAGATGCGATCCGAGCGCGCTACATCGGGCAGGAGTCACAGGCCGACTGGCTCGAGGAGCAGTCAGACGCCTTCGCGGAGGAGACCGGTATCGAAGTCGAACACGAGTTTCTGACGTGGGCGGACGTACCGGACTCACAGGTGACCAATATTCAGTCCGGCACCGGGCCGGACGTCGACCACATCGCGTCGACGTTCCTCCCCCAACAGGCGAGCGCCGACGGCTGGGTCGACCTGTCGGAGCTGGATGCACCGCTGCCCGAGCTGGACGGCTTTTTCGACCAAGTAACCGACATCATGGAGTACCAGGGAGCCGTCCACGGCATCCCGTGGTTCTGGGGGCCACGCGGCTATCTCGAGTACGATCCGCTCATCGAGCAAGCGGGGATCGACGGCCAACCCGACGACTGGGACGACCTCGTCGAGCAGGGACAGGCGTTCCGAGCGGAGTTCCCCGACAGACACCTCTACGCGATGATGGGCGTGAGTTGGGAGTTACCGCGCGCGTTCATCACGTTCCTCTGGCAAAACGGCGGGCAAGTGGCCGACGAGGAGACGAACGAGATCCTGTTCGATTCGACGGAAGGCGTCGAGGCGCTAAACTTCTGGAAGGACCTCATCGTCGAAGACGACGTCATGCCGACACAGATCGCCGAGTGGGGTGTCGACGAGTTCGACGGGGCGCTGATCAACGAGGACGTCGGGGCAATCATGCAAGACCTGAGTCCCGTCGATCAGTTCGTCGAACAAGGGATGGCAGACCGGAGCGATTTCACGATCGGCCAACTTCCGGCCGGGCCGACCGGCGACCGGTCGACGTTCTTCGGCATGGAGGGGCTCGGCATTCGGCCGTGGTCGGACAAGCAGGAGGAAGCCGCCGAGTGGATCTCGTGGCTCGCCCAGCCGGAGACGAACGCGGCGTTCGCCGATCGGATCGGTCTGCTACCGACCGTCGAGGCGGCGTTCGACCACTCCGAATTCGACGACGAACTCAGCCAGACGCTCCACGACGACGTGCTCCCCCATGCGCGGCACTATCCGATGATTCCGGGGCTGAGCGAAGTCGAGGGCGAACTCGCCGGAACGATCGGCCAGTGGCTCGAGGAAGTCGTCACGGGCGAGTGGGAAGACGGACGGTCCGCGGAACTCCTCGACGAGGCCGCCGGTGTCGCACAGCAACTCGTCGATCAGGCACAAGAGGGTTGATTACGGATAGTTCTCCGAAAGAACTAACATAGATCTCGAAAGCTACATATCATGGCACGCGCTTCCTTGCGGTTACGCGAGCGAGTGACCAGCGGAGATCTCGGGCGGTATCTCCCGTTGTACAGTCGACTCGACGAGAAGTACCGATACGCGTACAAGCTCCTGTTTCCCGCACTGGCGATGATGTTCGTCGTGCACTTCGTCCCCGTCGTGTGGGGGGTGACGATCAGTTTCATGGGAGTGGACGCGAACTACATCGGCGACTGGACGAGTGCGCCGTTCGTCGGTCTCGAACACTACGCCTTCGTGATGGACCCGGCGACGACCATCGGGAGCCGATACTGGTACTCGATATCGCGGACCGCCCTCTGGTCGCTCGGCGTCCTCGTCGGGACCTACGTGTTGGGGCTGACGGCAGCGTTGATCCTCAATCAGGGGTTCAGAGGGTCGTTCGTCGTTCGAACGCTGTTGTTGCTTCCGTGGATCGCACCGGCGATCGTGACGTTGAACGTCTGGCGCATGATGTTCCTCTCCGACTCCGGCATCATCAACCACGCGCTCATGTCCGTCGGGATCATCGACGAGCCGGTGTTCTGGTTGCTCGGCGATCGGGCGTTGTGGTCGATGACTATCGCACACGTCTGGATCCAGTTCCCCTGGGTGATGATCATGCTCTATGCCGGCCTCCAGTCGATCCCCCAACAGCTCTACGAAGCCGCGTCCATCGACGGGGCCGGCCGCTGGGGCAAGTTCCGATACGTCACGCTGCCACAACTCAAACCCGTCTCCGGGGTGGTGATACTCCTCATGTTGTTGTGGACGATGATCAACTTCACGACGCCGTACGTGATGTTCGGCGGGAGTCCGCCCTCGTCGGTCGAGGTGACGATGGTGTACATCTATAACTTCTCGTTCAGAGCCTTCGCGTTCGGTCGCGGAGCCGCGATGAGCGTCGGACTGTTCGTCGTCTCGATGGTGATCGCGACGATCTACTACCGCCGCTTCATCCGGAGCGATTTGGAGGCGGATACCCAATGATTCCCGACGAATGGACGCCGTCCGAGGAGACCAAGGACCGACTGTTCGGGCTCGCATCCAAGGGAGTCCTGCTGACGATCACGATCTGGGCCCTGTTCCCCATTTACTGGATGGTGTTCAACAGCTTCCGGACTCGATTCGAGATCGTCGGCGGCGATCCGAGCTTCACCGAGACGTCGTTCCACTACCAGAACTACATCGACATGTGGTCTCGCGTCGATCTGTTGGGGTACTTCCTGAACAGTCTCGTCATCGCGAGCACGACGACGGCTATCGCGCTCTTCATCGCCTGTCTCGGCGGGTACGCGTTCTCCCGGTACCGATTCCCGGGCCGACAGTACGTCGGTGCATCGCTCATCGGGACCCAGTTGATCCCCGGGATCCTGATCCTGTTGCCGATGTTCATGCTGTTCCGAGCGATTCACGACACCGTCGGGATCCAGCTCATCCACACCTATCAGGGAATCATCTTCGTCTACACCACGTTCGCCGTTCCGTTCGCGATCTGGATGCTCCGTGGGTTTTTCGACACGATCCCCCCATCGCTCGAGGAAGCCGCTCGCGTCGACGGCTGTACCCGGTTCCAAGCCCTGTTCCGAGTGGTCTTGCCGCTTGCAGCGCCGGGAATCGCCGCGACGGGGATGTTCGTGTTCCTGGTCGCGTTCAACGAGGTGCTGTTCGCGTCGGTCATGGCCCGAGGCGACGTGACCCCGCTTTCGATCGGCATCCAGCAGTTCATGCAACGAGACCAGAACCACTGGGGCGAGATGATGGCCGCGTCGACGGTCGCGACGCTCCCGATCCTCCTCATCTTCGTGGTGTTCCAGAAGCCGATCGTCAAGGGACTGACCGAGGGCGGCGTGAAACAGTAGCCACCCTCCCGAGAGGATCGGCGAGTACGGCCCCCCTCGTTCGATCCCGATAGTATGACGCGGCTGTGCTGCCCTCCAGCGCCGACCCCGTTCAGTCCGCAAACCCGGGAACGGTGACCGGCAACTGACCGGTCGGCGTCGTCTCGCCGACGAGCACCTCCCCGAGAACGGCGCGTGTCGCCGGCGTGTAATCGTACGTCACCACTGCAGTCGAGATGTCGGGAACCGTCGACAGATCGTAGGGGTTCCGAACGAGTACCGCCGCGAACCGCGACGTGCGGTCGTCGAGCGCGCTGACCGCTGTTGCCTGTGATTCGTCGGCCGTCGCGTCGTCGACGGCGGCGATCACCTGTGCGTCGTCGTCGAACGACGGTCCCTCGAGCGGGTCGTCGAACTCGTGACACGTGACGTCGAATCCGACGGTGGCGAGCGACTCGGCGATCAGCGATGGCTCGAACTCGTCGTCTTCCGCCGGAGACCCTCGGCCGCCCGACGACCCGACCACTCGGAGCGGCCGATCGGTCGTGAACGGGAGCGTGTCGTCCCGGTCGCGAGCGAGCGTGATCCCGCGAGCGGCGATCGCACGCGCGGTCTCGGCGGAACGGTCGGCCGCGTCCGCCCAGCACGGGGCTGACGGGGACCGCGAGTCGCTCACGCGGCGGCGTTTGTAGCGGAGGATTCGGTCGACGGCTGTGTCGATCGTCGCCTCGTCGAGTCGGCCCGATTCGACTGCATCGATCACCGCGTCGATCGCGTCCGCCTGTGTTTCGGGTGTGTGACAGACGAGCAGCAGGTCACAGCCCGCCTCGAGCGCTCGCACGCAGCCCTCCGGCGTTCCGACCGTCTCCGCGATGGCGCGCATCTCCATCCCGTCGGTCACGAGGAGGCCGTCGAAGCCGAGTTCGTCGCGGAGCACTCGGCGTTGGACCGCGGCCGACACGGTCGCCGGGGTCGACGGCGTTTCCGTGATCGCCGGGAACGAGACGTGCGTCGTCATGATCGCGTCGAGACCGGCGTCGATCGCTCGCCGAAACGGCGCGAACTCGACGGCCGCGAGTCGCTCGCGGTCGTGATCGACGACGGGCAGTTCGTGATGGGAGTCGGCACTCGTATCGCCGTGTCCCGGAAAGTGTTTGCCACAGGCGATGACGCCTCGCGACTGCATCCCCAGTGCCAGTTCGACCCCGAGTTCGCCCACTCGCTCGGGGTCCTCGCCGAACGAGCGGACGCCGATCACCGGGTTCCGCGGGTTGTTGTTGACGTCGAGGACGGGTGCCAAGTTGAAATTGATCCCGAGTGCGGCCAGTTCGCCGGCGACGGCTTCACCGGCGGTGCGTGCGAGCGTGGGATCGCCGCTCGCACCGATGCACATCTGACTGGGCAGCTCCGTCCCCCAGCCGAGACGGGAGACGACTCCGCCTTCCTGATCGGCCATCACGAACGGCGGGACGCCCGGCCCCTCCTCGAGGACGAGCCGCCGTAGTCGGTCGGTAAGCGTTGCGACCTGTGTCGGGGTCTCGACGTTCCGGCTGAAGTAGACGACGTTGCCACACTGTCGCTCGGTGATCAGCGTTCGGAGGTCGGCAGTGAGCGCCGTCCCATCGAAGCCGACGACGAACAGCTGGCCGACTTTCGTCGCGAGATCCATCTCACTCGCGTCTGTTGGCACCATAGCGCGGTAGTTGTCTTCGCTCGCATGTAATTCTATTGTGCCGACCATCGCTGCCGTTCGCGGGGAACACAACGTGTCAGTTTCAGACAGCTATATATACCTTGGCAATAGCATTCGTAACGAATGGGCCGGATTGACATAGAGAGCCTGACCAAAGAGTATCGTACGCCGAACGGACCGCTCCGCGCCGTCGACTCGCTCGACCTCGAGATCGAAGACGGGGAGTTCATCGTTTTCGTGGGACCGTCCGGCTGTGGCAAATCGACGACGCTTCGCTGTATCGCCGGCCTCGAGACCGTTACGAGCGGCTCGATCCGATTCGGAGAGACCGAAATAACGGAGGACAAGCCCAAAGACCGGGATATCGCGATGGTGTTCCAGAACTACGCGCTCTATCCCCACATGACCGCCAGGGAGAACATCGCGTTCGGGCTGAAGATGTCGACGGAGCTGTCGGCCACCGAAATCGACGACCAGGTCGAGATGGCCGCTGAAATGATGGGTATCGACGATCTCCTCGACGACAAACCCGGCGAACTCTCCGGTGGGCAACAACAGCGGGTCGCGCTCGGCCGTGCGATCGTCCGCGATCCGGCGGTCTTCCTGATGGACGAACCGCTCTCGAACCTCGACGCGAAACTGCGCGCACAGATGCGGACGGAGCTCCAACAACTCCAACACGAGTTGGGGGTGACGACGGTGTACGTCACCCACGATCAGACGGAGGCGATGACGATGGGTGACCGGATCGTCATCCTCGACGACGGCCAGCTACAGCAGGTCGGAACACCCCTCGAGTGCTATCACCGACCGGCGAATCGGTTCGTCGCGGGATTCATCGGCTCGCCTCCGATGAATTTCCTCGAGGTCGACGCCGACTCCGAGGAGGGGGCGCTCGTGCATCCGGCGTTTACGCTCCCACTGTCCGACTCGCTCGCGGCGGAGATCGATACCGAAGCCCTGACCCTCGGTATCAGACCGGAGCACGTGTCACTGACGACGACGCCCGAGACACACGCGGAGCCCGACCGGTTGATCGAGACGGAAGTCACGGTTACCGAACCGATGGGCGACGTAACGAACGTCTATCTGGACGTCGGCGGGGAGTCGATGACGGTGACTGCTGACGGTCGCATCGGCGTCGATGCCGGTGAAACGGTGTTTATCCACGTTCCGACGGCGAAGATGCATCTGTTCGACGCCGACTCCGGCGAGTCGCTCAAACACAGCGACGAGTCGGTCGAGCCGGCGACCTCCCAGACGGCGTCCGGTCGTGCCGAAACGGTGTAATTCGAACGACCGTCAAAGCGCGGTCACGGGGCGTTTCCCGTCCGTTCCGTCGTGAAAGGACACAGGTACACAAGTAACATGGGAGAACGAATACGAAGCGGGTGAGAACGTCGTGGAACGGGCGGTGACTACTGCGTAACCGCTCTCGTATCCCGATGCAGTCCAACCGAGACGCCCAGGAAAGTCCAGTTAGCCAGGACTGGGCTCGAGCGAGAGCCACCACTGGCCATCGCTGCACGAACGAAAGCGGTGCGATCGAGGATGGACCCGCTTCGGGGACGACGCCAGTTCTTCGGTCTCGGGAGGATAAACATTAAATTCGCTAAAAGTATACTAATTTGAAATTTTGAGATATAA
Organism: Natrinema ejinorense; assembly: GCF_002494345.1. GTDB lineage: Archaea > Halobacteriota > Halobacteria > Halobacteriales > Natrialbaceae > Natrinema > Natrinema longum. Next base: position 3,352,521 of record NZ_NXNI01000001.1, on the reverse strand, counting down.
AACTGTACTATGGATAGCAATAGAATTATATACTACGTTGTAGCAATACTAGCCGGCCGAGTCGCGGAAGAACACACGGCCAGATACGAGACGACAATCACACGGAGACGATATCTATGAAACGATCACGGCGACGCGTACTACGGAACGCAACGACGCTCTCTGCACTGCTAGCAGGGATTGGGACGGGCACAGCCACAGCCAAAGAGTATCCCACGTGGGATCCGGAGACCGTCTACACCGACGGCGATCGGGTCGTCTACGACGGCTTCGTCTGGGAAGCCCAGTGGTGGACCCGCGGCGACGAGCCCGGATCGGACGAGTGGGGACCGTGGGACGAAGTCAAGGAACACGACGACGGTAACGACGGGGGCGACGACGGACCGACCGCACGGTTCTCGGTCAGCACGCAGTTCCCCGATCCCGGCGCCGACGTCACGTTCGACGCCGGTGATTCGGAGGGAGAGATCGAGTCCTACGAGTGGGCCTTTGGCGACGGTACGACCGCGTCAGGCGAAACCGTCACCCGTGCGTTCGAAACAGGACAGTACGACGTGACACTGACAGTCGAGACCGCCGACGGCGAGACCGACACACACTCGATCACGATTACCGCCGGCCGGCCGTCCTCACACGAGAACCGGGTTATCGCGTACTACCGGCAGTGGGCCCAGTACGACCGGGACTACGTCCCGGGCGACATCCCCTTCGACAAGGTCACACACGTCCAGTACGCGTTCGCCCGGCCCGAGGCGGACGGCTCCATCAACCTCGTGGGCGGTAGCTACGGGCAACAGATGTTCTATGCCGAGAAGGACTGGCAAGGGCCGGACCGCGGCAAGACGTTCGCGGAATACGCCGCCGAACGGGAGGACACCAAGTTCGTCCTCTCGATCGGTGGCTGGGGTGACTCGGAGAACTTCTCCGACGCTGCGCTCACCCAGGAGAACCGAGAGCGCTTCGCCAGCGATTGCGTCGATCTCGTCGAGAAAGCGAACCTCGACGGAATCGACATCGATTGGGAGTTCCCCGGCGGCGGCGGCTGTACCGCGGACGATCCCGTCTGTGACGTCGACAACGCCGTCCGCGAGGGCGACCAGGAACGCTTTACGCTCCTGTGTCGGGAAGTCCGCGAGCAACTCGACGCGGCCGCGGAAACCGATCCCGACCGCGACGAGCCCTACGAACTCTCCGCCGCCGTCAGCCCCAACCCCGAAATCGTCGAGGGGAAGACCGCGGGCAACGATGGACTCGAGCACGACGAACTCTCGGACATCCTCGATTTCGCTCAGGTGATGACCTTCGATTATCGGGGCATCTGGAGCGAGACGACCGGCCATCACGCGCCGCTGAAGGAGAACCCCGACGACCCGTACGCGGACTCCGACATCTGGAACGCTCAGTTCGCCCTCGAGTACTGGGCCGAGCAGGGCTGGGACTCCGACCAGCTCAACATGGCGGTGCCGTTCTACGGGCGAAGCTGGACCGATGTCCAGCCGCCCGAGGGTGACTTCGGAACCGGGACGGACGACGGTCTCTTCCAAACGTACGAGGGCGACGGTCGAGACGCCAGCGGCGAGGGATCGTACCCGAGCTGGGACCCGTCGATGGGGACCAGCTACGCGGGCGTCTGGGAGTGGTTCGACCTCGGCTCCGACGGCCGGAGCGGGAGCAACCCGGTCGATCTCGATAGCGGAGCCTGGGAGACGTATTTCGACGAGGACGCGGTCACCGCATGGAGCTGGAACCCCGAGGAACGGACGATGATCTCCCACGAGACGACGGAGTCGATGGAAGCAAAGATGGACTGGCTCAGGGACTCACCCTACGGCGGGACGATGCTGTGGGCCATCAGCGGTGACACCTACGAGGGCGATCTCATCACGACGCTCTGGACGACGCTCAACGGCTAACCTGCGGTCGTGGGGCCAACACCCGGCGACGATCGGAAGCCGCTCGAGCAGCATCGACGATCGAACGACACCAGCAACCACAACCGATGAAACGATCACGACGGAACGTACTGAGCACAGCATCGAAAATATCCGCCCTGCTGGCCGGCCTCGGAGCGAGTTCGGTGGCGACGGCCCAGGAGTATCCGGAATGGGATCCGGACACCGCCTACACGGACGGTGACCGCGTCGTCCACGACGACTCCGTCTGGGAAGCCCAGTGGTGGACCCGCGGCGACGAGCCGGGCGAAGGCGGCGAATGGGGGCCGTGGGACGAGATCGAATCGTCCGAACCCGACCCGCCGGCCCTGTCCGCACGCATCGCTGCGAGCGCGTCCCAAATCGAGATCGGCGAGGCCGTCGAGTTCGACGGGAGCGAGTCGACGGGTGCGATCGACTCCTACGCGTGGGCGTTCGGCGACGGGACCGAAGCCACCGGCGAGGTCGTCACGCACACGTACGACGAGACGGGCGACTACACCGTCGAACTGACCGTCACCGACGCCGACGGCGAAACCGACACCACCCGTCTGGACGTCACCGTCCGAGACGAAATCGAGGGGCCGGACGACGAGTTCAAAGTCGTCGGCTACTACCCCGGCTGGAAGGCAAACGCCGAGCAGGACTACTACCCGAGCGACGTTCCCTTCGACAAGGTGACCGACGTGCTGTACGCGTTCATCGCGGTCGACGAGAACGGGAACGTCTTCCCGCCGGAAAACGACGAGACGGAGTTCGACATCCCGCGCCAGACACACGAGGAAAACCTCGAGCAGTTCGCCGACCTGGCGGACGAGGCCGACTGTCGGTTCCACCTCTCGATCGGGGGCTGGACGCTCTCGGATAATTTCCACATCGTTGCGGCCGATCCGGACCTGCGGACGACCGTCGCCGAGAACTGCGTCGAGTTGATGCGGCAGTACAACTTCGACGGGATCGACATCGACTGGGAGCATCCCGGCCCACAGCAGGGGCAGTGCCAGTGTGGCAACGACGACGACTACGAGAACCACGTCCTGTTACTCGAGGAACTGCGCGACCACCTCGATCAGGCGGGCGAGGAGGACGGCCAGCACTACTACCTGTCGGTCGCCAACGGCGGTTCCGACTGGAACGCCGGCGGGCTTCGCCACGATCGGATCGGCGAGATCTGTGACTCGGTGTACGTCATGGCCTACGACTTCACCGGCGAGTGGATGACCACGATCGGACTGAACGCGCCGCTGTACGGTCCCGACACGCATCCGACGAACGACCGCGACGTCTACCCCGACGGCGAACAGTACTGGGCGGAGTACTCCGTCGACGAGTTGTGGGCCGGCGATCACGGCGAGGAGGGCTACTGGCCCAATCAGTGGCAGTATCCGCCCGCTGACCCCGCCGAGTACGGCGAACTCGTGCTCGGGATGCCGTTCTACGGCCGCGGCTTTACCGTCGGCGAGTGGCAGTCGCCCGAACTCGGCTCGCGGTACTCGGGACTCCCCGAGGGAACCTGGCACCACCTCCTCGAGGACGGTGCGGACCCGACCGGCTCGTTCGACTTCGGCGACATCGAGGAGAACCTGCGGGACGAACCCGGGTGGGAGGTCGACCGTCACGACATGGGGGAAGTCCCATACCTCGTCAACGACGACGAGGGGGTCTTCATCAGTTACGACGACGAGCAGGCCATCGAGGCGAAAGTCGAGTTCGCCAAGGAGCGCGGCATGGGTGGCGTGATGTTCTGGGAACTCTCCCAGGACTGGAACGGGACGCTCCTGGAGACGATCCTCGAGACGATCTAACCGACGACAATGAAACGATCACGACGAAACGTACTGCGTACTGCATCGACACTGTCCGCCATCGTCGCGGGCGTCGGGGTCGGCACCGCTGCGGCCGCACAGGAGTACCCCGAGTGGGAGCCCGACGCGGTGTACACGAGCGGCGACCGCGTCGTCCACGACGGGGCCGTCTGGGAAGCCCAGTGGTGGACCCGCGGCAACGAACCGGGCGAGGGCGGCGAATGGGGGCCCTGGGACGAGATCGAAGCGTCCGATCCCGGCCCGACCGCATCGATCGCCGTCAGCGACGCCACCCCCGATCCGGGGACGGACGTTCGGTTCGACGGCACCGACTCGGACGGCGAGATCGTCGCCTACGCCTGGGCCCTCGGCGACGGAACGACCGCCGAGGGCGGCGTCGTGACACACGCCTACGACGACGACGGCGAGTACGAGGTGACGCTGACCGTCGAGACCGACGACGGCGACTCGGATTCGACCGCGACGACGATCCACGTCGGCGGCCGGGACGGGATCACCGTCGACGGCGCGTTCGCGCCCTACCAGGGCACCTGGGGCGATCTCGTCGACGGGACACTCTCGGCCGACACCGATCGCGTCGTCGTCTCGTTCCTCGGCGATGCGACCGCCGACGGCGACATCAATTCCGGGTGGCTGACCGGCTGTAATCAGGGCTCGTGCGATCAACAGCCCCTCTCGACGTACGAATCCGAGATTCAGACGCTGCAGGACGAGGGAATCGAGGTGTGGCTCTCGATCGGCGGCTGGGAAGGCCGAACCGTCGCCCGCGATGCGGACTCCGCCACGGAGCTGAAAGACGCCTACGCGGAGATCCTCGACACGTTCGGCGTCACGCACATCGACATCGACGACGAGAACGCCCATCGGCGCGATCAACCCATCTACGAACTGCGCAACGAGGCCCTCGCGCTGTTACAGGACGAGCGCCCCCAGGTCACGGTAGGCTACACCGTTCCGGCGGACGAGAACGGGATCGCGAACTCGAGCCACGCGCAGGCCAGAACGTGGGTCCGCGACGCGGCCGAGAAAGGCGTCGACCTCGCGTACGTCAACATCATGACGATGGTGATGAGCCCGACGACGTACGACAAGATCGTGTCAGCGTGTGAGGGCACCGTCGCGTTCCTCGACGAGACGTATCCCGACAAGTCGACGGCGGAGTGCTGGGCGATGCTCGGGAACACTCCGGACGTCAGCGAGGAGTCGATCACGCCCGATGTCGCCCGAGATATCGTCGATTTCGCGGCGGACCGCGGAATGGGACTGGTGTCCTACTGGGCGCTGCACAACGACCCCGACGGAACGTTCTCGGAGATCTACAGCGACTTCGAGGGTGGATCGACCGATCATCCCGCCTGAACCGATTCACACACTGATCGCACAGCAGCCGGCGGTCGGGTGTGCAGTGACAGGCAGTGGCTCCCGTCGCCCTGCTCGAGTCGCGACCGGAGAGGCCATCGTGGCCGTCAGTGTCGCCGGTCGAGCAGCCGATAGAACGGAGCGCCGTCCTCGAGCGGTTGCCGTTCGTTGACCCGGGCCGACGTCCGAGATTTGCCCCCTTGTATAAACTAATATTAATACCTTGGACATTAGTAAATTATAAATATAGTAGATAGATGTATAGTATTGTAGAATGAGAAATAACAACGACCGAGACCGTCCCGGGAGACGGGACGTCCTTCGGAGTCTCGGAGCGATCGGCAGTATCACAGCGCTCGGCGGTCTGACGGCCGCACAGCCCGGACGCGATCCGGGTCCGAAACCGAACGAATTGCTGGTCAGTACGGCCCCGACGACGAGCACGGTATCCGTACAGCGCACCGTAGAGAACCAACTCCCCTCGGACGCAAGCGTCGTCCACCGAAACGAGACGCTCGGCTACTTCGCGGTCGAGGTTCCCGACGAGGCGAGCGCACAGGCGGATTCGAACGTCGCCCGGAGCCTCGAGCGAACCGACGGCGTGGAGTTCGTCGAGGAGAACGGGACCTACTATGCGTTCGACGAGGTGGAGACGGAACAGCGACAACCGGACGACCCCCAGTTCTCCCAGCAGTACGCCCCACAGCAAGTGAACGCACCGGAGGCATGGGAAACGACGGTCGGATCGGAGAACGTGACGGTCGCCGTCATCGACACGGGCACCGATTACGACCATCCCGATCTTCGGGACCAGTTCGGTTCGAATCCGGGAACCGACCCCGCAGGCGACACCGACGATCCGGCCGCACGAGGGGCGAAACACGGGACCCACGTCTCCGGCATCGCGTCTGCGACCACGGACAACGGCGACGGAGTCGCCGGGATCTCGAACTCGCACCTCTATGCGGTGCGGGTCCTCGGTGGGGGTGGCGGCGGTTCCTGGAGCGACATCGCCGACGGTATCCAGTGGGCTGTGGACAACGGTGCAGACGTCATCAACCTGAGCCTCGGCGCGCCACGGCAAAGCGGTGTGGTCGAAAGCGCGATCAATTACGCGTACGACAACGGGACGCTGCCGATCGCCGCAGCGGGGAACGACGGCCCGTGTACCGATTGTGTCTCCTATCCGGCGGCGTACCCGAACTGCGTCGCGGTGTCGGCACTCGACCCTTCGGAGAACCTCGCGCGCTTCAGCAACACCGGCCCGGAGATCGACGTCGCTGCGCCGGGCGTCGACGTCCTTTCGACCGTCCCAAACGGCGGCTACGAGAGCCTGTCGGGAACGTCGATGGCATCGCCCGCAACGGCGGGCGTCGCCGCACTCGGGCTGGCAGCCAATCCCGAATGGGGGCCAAGCGACCTGCGTTCCGCACTCGAGGAATCGGCCGTCGACATCGGACTTCCCGCCAGCGAACAGGGTGCTGGCCGGGTCGACGCCGCCAACCTCGTCGGCGAGGGCGGCGACCCACCGACGGAAGTAACGGCCGTTGCGGACGCGTCGCCGACGATCGTCGAACTGGGAGAGACCGTCACGTTCGACGGGGGAGACTCGTCCGGACCGATCGACGCCTACGAGTGGGAGTTCGGTGACGGTGCCTCGGCGACCGGCCAGACGGTGACTCACAGCTACGACGACGAAGGCGAGTACACCGCGACGGTGACGGTGACTGGCGGCGGCGGGAGCGACAGCGACTCGGTTACCGTCACCGCCGACGGCACCGGTGGGCAACCGGGCGACTGCGGCGACTATCCGGCGTACGACAACGCGACGGTCTACGAAACCGGGGACCGTGTCGCCTACGACGGTGCCGTCTGGGAGGCTACGATAAGTGTGATGACGGTTCCGCCGAGTCACGAGAGTTGGCGGTGGTCACACGTCACGGACTGCTGATCCGCTCGCGGTCGGTGCACGGACTAGAGTATCGATATGTTTTCTAATATTTATACTAAGTATTATATAACCCTGTACTAAATATTATGCCGGACCTCGAGTCGTACGCTTTCGCGGGGTACTACCGTTCGCGTCGCTCGAGGGACGGTCGAAAGATACAGTCGCAACCAACAGACAATGAAACCGACACGCCGCACTCTGCTTCGCACAGTATCAACGCTCACCGCCGGACTAGCCGGCGCAACGACGGTGAGTGCGACCGAATCGCCGCCCCAGTGGGACCCCGATACCGTCTACACGGATGGTGATCGGGTCGTCTACGACGGGGCCGTCTGGGAAGCCCAGTGGTGGACCCGCGGCAACGAACCCGGTTCGCGGGAGTGGGGTCCCTGGGAACGCATCGAGGACGCACCCGACGACCCGGACCCGGACCCGGAACCGCCCGAGGGGCCGACGGCGTCGATCGCTGTCAGCGAGACGCCGGTCCCACCGACCGAGCCGGTCGTGTTCGACGCCACCGACTCGGCTGGCGAGATCGACGCCTACGAGTGGGACTTCGGCGACGGCACCGAAGCTGCCGGCGACGTGGTCGAGCACGCCTACGACGATGCCGGCGAGTACGGGGTCGAACTCGTCGTCACCGACACCGACGGGCGCACGGACGCCGCGAGTACCACGGTCAACGTCGAAGAGCGAGACACCGATCCCGACGATATCACGGCCGATACCACGATCGCCGAGTTCTACGGGGACTACGACGAGCGGTACGTCCCCGAACTGTTCGACAACTGGATGCCGGACGACGCATCGGACTACGGTGCGGACACGGACGCGATTCGAAACAACGTCGACGACGGCTCCCTCGAGTTCGGATCGCTGGGCACGCAGGCGCTCCCGTGGGTCCAGCAGTTCGACGACGCCGGCCTTCCCCGACACGCCAGTTCACAGCTTCTGCCGTGGCTTTCGGTGCTGCCCGAGGAGACGGAGACGCCGACGTTCCAGGGAAGCGGCCGCAGCGTGGCGTGGGATCAAACGGCCGGCCCGACTGCAGCGACCAACGATCCGTCCACGTTCGTCCAGCCACAGTGGCCCACGGACGCGATCGGCGAGGCAGACGAGGAGGTCGCCGAACGGGACGCCGTCCACAACCAGCCACAACACCGGGACGACTGGGACTCCCACTTCTCCCTCCCGGACGAGATCCTGTACAACCACGACAATCAGTTGCTCGATACCATCGCGAACGACGTCCATCCCGTGACCGGCGACCCGCTGGGCGGCGACGGGTTCACTGCGAACGCGCCCATGGAAGTCACAGCGGAAGTTCACGCCGACGGCTGGAGCGGGCATCAGGTTCTCGTCTTCGAGAACACCAGCTCGGTACCCTACCACCTCGACGGGGCGGTCATCTGGTGGGTCGGCCCGTCGAAGTACGGCAAGACGATGTCCGCAGGTCACTACAACAACGAACAGCGCCCGGAACCCGGCGTCGGTCACCCACAGCGTGACATCATCGAAGTCGTGCTCGGCGACGAGCACATGCCCGAGCGGTACGAGGGTGAGGACGTCGATCTCTCGGCGTTCGCTATCCGGTTGGCGTTCCACGACTCGCCGTACATGTTCCGGACGGCCTACCCCGGCCAGTACTGGTCGCTCGAGGTCCGCACCGGTGATAACCTGGCCGGACGCCATCAGGGCGACGACGAACGGCAGCGCCTCGTCGACACGATGGTCGAGACGTGCCACGTCGAACTCAGACAGGACCTCGACATCGAGCGCAACACCGAACTCGTCGAGACGATCGAACTCACGAACCGGGTTGCGAACTGAGAGCCGGATCGGTCCGGTCCAGTTTGCAGGAGGGTCGGCTACGTCGTCCGATGAGACTCGGTAGCCGATTCGACCAAGTGTCGAACTCCAATGACTGTCGGAATTCAAATAGATATGCCGGACGAGAACGCAACGGAGCCCAGCACCGCCCTCACGAACGCGCTCGTCAGTCGATCGGCGACGGCCCTCCGAAACACGTGGCGCTCGGAACGCGCGGTTCGGATGGGGAAATACCGGTCGTAGCTGGAGGCTGCGATCCGGCTCGACAACTGTATTTCGTACGTGTTGCGTCGGTTTTCGACCGTTCACGGAGTCCTGGCCGCCGAGCGCCACTCGAGAGGGACGACGTCGAATTGCCGCGGATGCCGCCGAAAGCGGACGACCGATTCAAACGATACCGTCGAAGATGCGGACTCCGACCTCGAGAAGCGAACGCGGCTCTCGGGGTGCTACTGGGTGACTTAAATTCTATACTTCTGCCAAAGTGGCACAGGAGTGTTATGTAGGTAGACGGAATCGACGCCTAACGTCCGTCGCCGGTGGCCCGCTGCGATCGCGTCGCGGTTGTACAGTATCTCGGAGTGCTGGCTGGAGTTCGCGCACGAGCTGCCGTCACACCGCCGCTAGTGACTGTAACTAGATTCACCATTCCGACCAGTATCTCGGATAGTAGTGCAAAATTCCCCCAATATAGACTGCGTCTCTCCTCCGACTGCCACTCCGGCACGGTATGAGTATCCAATACGGACTTCGAGGGACGCACTCACGTTCGATCAGGATTCGATGAGTGTAGTCGAACCGTGCGCCCGATATCGGAATGATCGTCCTCGTCGGCCGAGTGGCCGAATACTACAGCGATTAGATCGGTACGTCCATCCGACGGCTGTAGCATCACGACTCAGTCGTGGTCCGAAGTTTATTGCACAAATTTAGCAATACTGCCTGGGCTTCAACTTACCAATTATCATAACTCACATGGCCATCACGACGTCGTCGGTCGACGGCGGATCGTATGACGGCCAGGCGAGAACAGCGAGCCGCGCCCCTCGAGTGCGAACCGACATTCCTTTTCCCCTCACCCGCGCACCCCCGAGTATGTACGTCGGACGATTCGTCGTCGTCGGCCCCGAGGGTGGCGCGTATCGCGTCTCCTCACGGTCGTTCCCGAACCGCGAGATCACCGCTCGAGACGAGGCGCTCACCGTCGGTCCCACGGCGGACGCCCCGGAGACGGACAACCCCTACGTGTCCTACAACTGTCTGCGGGTCGTCGAGACGCCGACGGGCGAAACGGCTGCGTTCGGCAACGGCTCGCACGTCGATCCGATCGCGGAGAAACTCGAGCTCGGCTATCCGGCTCGCGACGCGCTGGCGGAGAGCCTGCTGGCGCTGGATTACGAGAAAGACGACTACGACACGCCACGCATCGCGGCGACGATCGGCGGCGACGGTGAGGCGCTGATCGGCACCGTTCGCAAGGACGCGCTGGTCGTCGAAACCGTCGACGAGCCGACGCTGGTCGCGACCTACGAGAAGAACGCCCCCGAGTCGTTCGAGTTCGAGGCCGACAGCGCCGACGCGGCCGCAAGCGAGGCCTACGACCTCGCGTTCGAACACGCGGTCTGTGCGGCCGGGGTCGCCCGGACCGACGACGGGTTCGAGACGGCCATCGAGAACGGCGACTGATCAGCGACTGCGTTCCGGCTCTTTCAGCCGCCGACCATCACGGGAGGGTCGTGACCGGTGGTTCCACCGTCGTCCCCTCCCGAAGAGATCCTGGCTTCGCCAGCAATCGAAACGACCGCCGGAAAACCTACAAACGCCTCGGGGCTGTTACCTCCGGGCATGAAGGTCGGACTCGTTTCGGATATTCACAGCAATCGAGTCGCCCTCGAGGCCGTCCTCGAGGACATGCCGCCGGTCGACGGGTTGCTCTGTGCCGGCGACGTCGTCGGCTACAACCCCTGGCCCGCCGACTGCGTCGACGAGATGCGCGAGCGGGACGTGCCGACGGTGATGGGAAACCACGATGCGGCAGTCGCTGGCGACACTCCCTTCCGATTCAACGGCATGGCCAAGGCGGGCGTCGACCACGCGAAAACCCAACTCTCCGACGAGGAACTCGAGTGGCTGTCCTCGCTCCCGACCGAGCGTTTCGCCTGCGATGGCCGGGTAAAACTCGTTCACGGACACCCGGACGATCCCGACCGCTACACCCGGTATACGTACCCAGAAGAGTTCTCTCCCCGACTATTGGGAGACGAAGACGTTCTGGTGTTGGGCCACACCCACGTCCAGGGCGTGAGACGGTTCGCCGAGGGAATCGTCGTCAACCCGGGGAGCGTCGGCCAACCTCGCGACGGGGATCCGCGAGCGGGATACGCAGTCGTTGATCTCGACGGCCTGACGGTCGACACCCACCGCGTCGAGTACGACATCGACGCGGTACAGGAGGCCGTCGACGACGCGGGGTTGCCGACGCGAATCGGGACGCGACTCGCCAGAGGGGAGTGAGCGAACGGGGGAGATCCACGGAGCCGATCCGCTCTCGGGTCCTGGAGCCGCGAGGAACGGAAACGAATCTTTTTACACTGGGCCCGCTGCTACGTTCCGATATGGTTTCCACCGGCCACGCTGCGTGTATCGTCCGGAACGAGCCGCCACACGCCCCAGGCCGGTGTTGCCGGTCGACGACTCACACGTCGCCTCGAGGCCGGCGTCGCGTCGAAATCGTATCACCAACTGCGACGGGGGGCGATGTTCGAACGCGTGCGTGAGGACGTGCGGGCAATGCGCGAGCGCGACCCCGCCGCGAAGGGGTGGCTCGAGGTCCTCCTGTGTTATCCGGGGCTCCACGCGGTCTGGGCACACCGGCTCGCCAATCGATGCTGGAACGGCGGCCCCGCCGGCCGGCTGTTCGCGCGGCTGTTTTCCCACGTCGTCCGTCTGCTGACGGGCGTCGAGATCCATCCGGCCGCCGACATCGGCCGGCGGGTGACGATCGATCACGGAATGGGCGTGGTCATCGGCGAGACGGCCGAGATCGGCGACGACGTGCACATGTACCACGGGGTCACGCTCGGCGGCGATACGAACGAACCGGTCAAGCGCCATCCGACGGTCGATGCCGGTGCACAGTTGGGCGCGAACGCGACGCTGCTCGGCGACATCACGATCGGTGAAGACGCGGCCGTCGGTGCCGGCTCGGTCGTCACACAGGACGTCCCGGCGGAGGCGACCGTCGTCGGCGTTCCTGCGGAACGGGTCGACTGATCGGGGCCGGTCACACCAACGGTTCGACCAGGTCCTCCCCCGCCTCGAGCAGTTCCCGTACCCGCTCTTCGTCCGCAGCCTCGGCGTAGACCCGTAACACGGGTTCGGTCCCGCTGGGACGGACCAACAGCCACGAGCCGTCGGCCAGCAGCAGTTTGAAGCCGTCGGCAGTGTTGACGTCCTCCACCGCCGTTCCCGAGACGGTCTCCGGGATCACGTCCTCGAGTTCGGCCACCACCCGCGATTTCTCGCTGTCGGGACAGTCGACGCTGATCTTGTCCTGGACGACGCTGCCGTGTTCGGAAAGCAGCCGGTCGACCCGAGCGTCGATCGGCTCGTCGGCGTGCATCGTGGCCGCGAGCAACGCCAGCAAGACGCCGTCTTTCTCGCGGACGTGCCCCCGGACGGTGAACCCGCCGGACTCCTCGCCGCCGACCAGTGCGTCGTGGTCGGCCATCGCCTCGGCGACCCACTTGAAGCCGACCGGGACCTCGTGGACGGTTTCGCCGTGGGCCTCGGCGACTCGGTCGATCAGATAGGTCGTCGAGACCGTCCGGATCGCCGGGCCCGAGGCGTTCTCGAGCAGGTAGTCGTACAGCGCGGCGAAAAACAGGTTCTCGTCGAGGTAGCCCCGGTCGGGCGTAACGACGGCGAGTCGGTCGGCGTCGCCGTCGTTCGCGATCCCGAGATCGATGCCGGTCTCGTCGGCCGTCACGGCCGCGATCAGGTCCTCGAGGTTCTCGGCGGCGGGTTCGGGGGAGCCGCCGCCGAACTCGGGATCGCGCTCGCAGCGATAGCGCTCGAGGGTGGCTCCGGCACGCTCGAGCAGGGCATCGGTCGTGTCGCGGCCGCTGCCGTGCATGGCGTCGTAGGCGACGCCGAGTTCGGACAGGTCGGCGCTGCCGGTGATCGACTCGACCAGTTCCAGCGCGGCGTCGGCGTGAGGGTCTGCGAAGTCGACCTCGCGGGCACTCCCGTGTTCGCTCTCGGGGAGCGGATCGGGGTCGGCCAGCCGATCCGCGATCGCGTCGGTGACGGGGGGCAGAGCCGGTGCGCCATCCGCAGGGATGAACTTGACCCCGTTGTACTCCGGGGGGTTATGCGAGGCCGTGATCACGAGTCCGCCCGCGAGGTCCCGCTCGAGGATCGCGTGGGCGACGAGCGGCGTCGGTCGGTCTCGCTCGGAAAGCAGGACGTCGAAGCCGTTCGAACACAGCACTCGCGTCAGTTCCTCGGCGAACCCGCGTGAACTCTCGCGGGCGTCGTAGCCGACGGCGACCGGCCCCTCGAGTCCCTCGTCGGCGAGATACGTCGCGACCGCCTGTCCGACCATCCGAACGCGGGGGGCCGTAAATTCCTCGAGCGTCGCCCGCCAGCCGTCGGTACCGAAACTGATCGTCTCCATGCTCGAGTGGTCGAGAGCCGCCGCGAAAAAAGCGATGGGCCGAGAGCCGCCGCGATGGGGATCGAACGGATCGACCGCGACATCCCGCCCGGCGGTCCGGTCCCGCACACGCAGACGGTTCGCCGTCAGCCACGACGGTGTAACCCACGACAGGTCGCGGTTACACGGGAATCGGTACAGGAGACCGTATCAGGCGTCGGTATCGGTGAGGTACTGTTCGAAGAGTCGTTCGCCCGTCTCCTCACAGGTGACCGCGACGACCTGATGGGACGTACAGCAGGATTCGACGACCTCCTCGCCCATCCGGACGTCGCCGCCGGAGGGACACCGCTCGAGGAACATCCGGAGGCTGTTGAGCACTTCCCCTTTCGTCTCGGGATCGAACGCGTCCCAGCCGTCGATCCACGTCTCGAGGGCACGACTTGCGGCGACGTCCGCGATCAGGGCGCTCCGAGAGGGCCAGCGACCGGCCGACGTCGACCGGAACAGCAGGGCGCGGGTCTCCTCGCGGGTCACGAGGTCGAACTCGTCGACGTCGGCCTCGAACCCGAAGGCGTCGACGGCCGCCCCGGCATCGACGCCCGACTCGTCGAGGGGCTCGATTTCGTCGAACCAGGCGGCCTCGAACTCGTCAGTGAGGCAGAGATCGTCCCGCTCGTCGCAGGGCTCGAGGACCTCGTGGTCGAGGAAGAACGTCTCGAGGTCGACGATCGCGTGCTCGTCGTTCGTCGCGGTCGGTTCGTCGACGGCGTCGGTCGCGGGATCGTCGGGCCGGGGAACAGTGTCTTCGTCGAACGTCGCAACGGTACCGGACCCGCCCGAATGGGAGGTCGAATCGCCGGCGCGATCGGAACCGGAGCCAGTGGCGTCGGCCGTCGCCGAAGCGTCGACGCCGCCGAGCCCACCTGCCACGTCGGGCGCTGGGTCCTTGCCGAACCAGCGCAGAACTTCGGGCGGGAGGTATCGCTTGGTCAACGTCGGTGTCCCGGGGACGAGATAGCCGCGAAGATAGATCAGCCCGATCGACACCCCGACGGCGAGTGCACCGCCGAGTCGGGATTTCCGTGCGATGACGGAGCCGATCACCGCTGCGATACTCAGGTTCAGCACGGTACACGGTTCACACCGGTTCTCGCCGGTGTACTCGGGTTGTTTGAAGTCGTCGACGACGTCGAGTTCCATCGTACAATAACTATCATCGCCGTCTATCATCTATTTTTCGGACACGGGCGTCGAATACAATAGACACGGCGTCGAACCACGGCACCCCGTGCGGCCGGCGACGTCACTCGAGGCCGACGAGCCGCGCTTTTTCCCCACGGCTCAGTTGTTTGATCTCGTACTCGCGGGACATCGCCGCGGATTTCGAGTCGAATCGCTCGTGATAGCGGAGTTCGACCGGCGTTCGGCCCCGCGTGTACTTCGCGCCCTCACCCGCGTCGTGTTCGGCGACGCGACGCTCGAGGTCGGTCGTATAGCCGGTGTAGAGGGTATTATCGGCACACTCGAGGACGTAGACGACGTGGTCGGCCATCGACGGTGGACGGGTCCGTGAGCATAAAAAGGTCTCGTCCGTGGGGGCGCGTGGTTGTTGGTCGCTATCGGTCGCGATGCGTTCAGGTACCGCGAGCGCGCTCTTTCGCGGCTTCCGCGATTCCCGCGTTGGCCGAACAGCTGACACACGCGTGGATTTCGCCGTGTTCGTCGGCGAAGACTCGTGCGAACCGTTCGGAGACGTGCGCGCCGCAGTGGTCACACTTGGGCATTGGTCACACCGGCCGGAGCCGGTACTACGAACTATCGGGTGAACGAATAAATAGCCTTCTCCATACACTGTTTGGCTTTTCGTCTTCGGTAAATATTTTTTCCGTAGGTGGCACGCGTGTCAGTCCCGCGCAGCGTCAATCGCGCGGGCGATCAGCGTCGCCTGCCCGCCGGCGACGAACCCCGCATCGATGTTGACGACCGACAGGACGGTACACGACTGGAGCATGCCGTCGAGTGCCGCTTCGCCGTCACCGCCGTGACCGTACCCACTCGAGACCGGGACGCCGATGACCGGCGTGTCGACGAGTCCCGCGACGACGGTGGGTAACGCACCCTCCCGGCCGGCAGCGACGATCAGTACGTCCGCCTCGCGGAGCCGATCGAGTTGATCGAGCGTCCGGGAAAGCGCTGCGACACCGATATCGTCGACCCGGTCGACCGTCGCGCCCGCATCCAGACAGACGACCGCCGCTTCGTCGGCGACCGGCTCGTCGACCGTCCCGCCGGTGACGATCCCCACCGTCGCGTCGAGTGACGGTGGCTCGTGGTGGGGCGTCGTCACGCGGACCGATGTCCCCCGGCGGTCGATCGTCGCGTCGGGAGCCCGCTCTCCGAGGTGGGTCTCGAGCGCGTCGAACTGCGACTCCGAGACCCTGGTGAGCAGGGCTCGATCCGTCGTCTCAAGGGCGGTTTCGGCGAGTGCGACGACCTGTTCCGCCGACTTCCCCGCCGCGAAGATCGCTTCCGGGATGCCGCGGCGCTGGTCGCGAGCCGCATCGAATCGGCCCGCCTCGCCGGTGACGTATCCCCTGAGTTCGGCTTCGGCCTGTGCCGGCGACAGCGAACCGTCGGCGACGGCCTCGAGGAGTTCACGCATACCGATCCTCGGCGGTCGACACACTCGAATCCGTCGACCCGAATTGGCCCCCCGGAGCGAGGGCCACGGGATCACTGAACGTGCGTTCGAGCCCCGGAGCCCCGCGCGCGAGCCGAATGCCGGTGGCTGCTCGCTCCGAAAGTCCGGTCGGCCGCTCATCAAACAAATACTTTCCGGTGGATCTGGGTGTCGAAACGGGCGGGTCAACACCTGCAACCCCCGTATTTCCAGGATTAACCATAAGACATATATGTAGTAACGGGAAACGGGTACATCGTATGGCAGATCTTATCGTCAAAGCCGCCGTAAAGGAAGCGCTCGATGACAAAAACGTCGCCTCGGACTTCTACGACGCACTCGACGAGGAAGTCGACGAGCTTCTCGAAGACGCCGCCCGCCGAGCAGAGGCCAACGACCGGAAAACGGTCCAGCCCCGCGACCTGTAAGGGCCGACCCGCGCGCGATTTTTTCGGACGCTACGCCGAATAGCGGCGAGCAAAACCAGTCAGTCCTGTCGCTGCTCGAGGTACTCCTTCGTTCGACCGAACACGGCGTATTCGGCCTCTCGTAACTCCGAAATCGACGCCGAGCCGGTGACGAACATCGCCGTCCGGAGTTCGAGGACGAGCGTCTCGATCAACTCGACGACCGCGTCGGTCCCCTGCCCGGCCGGCGCGAGAAACGGCTTCGCGAGCCCGCCGGCGCGAGCACCGAGCGCGATCGCCGTAGCGATGTCCAGCCCGGAGCGGACGCCGCCGCTTGCGATCACGCAGTCGTGGACCGCCGTGGCCTCGAGCGTGCTCACCGCGGTCGGGATACCCCAGTCGCGAAACAGGTGACCGAGTCGCTCCTGTCGGTCGGCGTCGACCGCAGCCGCCCGATGGGCCTCGATTCCCGACCAGGTCGTGCCACCCTGCCCGGCGACGTCGACGGCATCGACGCCAGCGTCCGCGAGTCGAGTCGCCGTCTCCCGCGAAACCCCGTTGCCCGTCTCCTTGACGATCACCGGAACCGAAAGCTCGTCGGCGACCCGCTCGATCGCTGCGAGACAGCCACGGGCGTCGATATCACCCTCCGGCTGGACGGCCTCCTGCAGGAAGTTCAGGTGGATCGCCATCGCGTCGGCATCGATCATCTCGACGGCCGTCTCGACGTCGTCCACATCGTACTCGAGCAACTGCGCCGCGCCGACGTTACCGTAGAGGAAGGCGTCGGGTGCGGCGTCCCGAACGACCGTGTAGGATTCGAGGACGTCCCCGTCGTCGAGTTCGAGGCCCGCACGCTGGCTGCCGACGCCCATCGCGACGTTGGTTCGCTGGGCTGCCGCCGCGAGCGCCCGGTTTAGCTTCGTCGTGTTCGGGTGGCCGCCGGTCATGCTCTCGATGACGATCGGGGCCGCGAGTTCGTGTCCGAACAGCGTCGTCGTGGTCTCGATTTCGTCGCGGTGACTCTCCGGCAGCGCCTCGTGAACGAGTTCGATATCCGCGAACCCTGCACCGGTCGTCTCGACGTCTTCGGTCTCGATGATACGGATGTGATCGTCTTTCCTGTTGGATGTCTCGGGCATTGATTCCTCTCTTCTGGAGACGAATGGGACAACGCTAGAAAAGGTGTCCATACGTCGGTTCGGTCGCTCCGAACACGGCTCCGACTCGAGTTTTTTGCCCCTCCCCGTGGTAGCCCAACACATGTTACGCACGCTCCTGATCGGTTTCGGGCTCCTCGAGATCGTCAGGCCGGAGCCGGTCATCGAGGCCTGCGAGCGGATCGGCCTGCGAAATCCCGCGGCGGCTCAGCGACGGCCGCTGGCGCTGACGGGCGCACGACTCGAGGGGCTCGTCTTCGTCTGGCTGCTCGTCCGCGGCCGCCAGGGATCGACGCTCGTCACTGCGATGCTCGGGCTCGCCGGCCTGGTGCTCGTCTTGCTCCCCCGACCGATCATCGCGCTCAGCCAGCACCTGGTCTACGCCGATACCGACGCGCTCGAACTCCAGCCGTGGGTGGTTCCCGCAGCGCGCCTGCTGGGGGTGCTCTACCTGACCGTTACGCTGCTTTCGCGGAGCACAGGCGAGGAGCCGACACCCGACGGGGGAGCCGGCGACTCGAATTGCTCGTCGCGTCGGTTCGGGATCCGCTCGAGCTGATGAGGGCCTCCCGATGAGACGAACACTCGTAATCGCGTTCGGGCTACTCGAGATCGTCGCCCCCGGAGTGATCGTCGACTACGGCGAACGACTCGCGTTCGAGAATCCCAACGCCGGCCGACTCCGCCCCTGGACGCTCCCCATGGCTCGACTCGAGGGGATCGCGTTCTGCTGGGTGGTCGCTCGCGAAGCGGGGCTCCCGACGGCCCTCGAGACGGCGCTCGCTGTCTACGGGCTCGTGCTGGCACTCCTCCCGCGAACGGTCGTCGAACTGAACCTCGAGCTGGCCTACGAGAACGCCGACGAACTCGAGGTGAAACGGTGGGTCGTGCCCGCGACGCGGCTGCTCGGCGTCGTGTACCTGATCGCCGGGCTGTTCGCACGGCGAGTCGACGCGCCGACGGACGCGGACGTGGCACACCGCGACTGACGGCGGTAAACCGGCCGGCCGTAGTCGGCGACATCGCGGTATACGGTCTGCGGTCCCGATCGGCGACTCCACAGCCGGGTCGTGGGGTCGCCGGCACTGACTGACAGCGGCCCGAATTAGTACCGACGGACCTCGACGCCGTCGTCGGTGCCGACGTAGGTCGCGTCGGCGACCCCGACGAACAGACCGTGTTCGACGACCCCCGGGCTCCTCGAGAGTCGCGTCGCCAGCTCGTCGGGGTCGTCGATCGGATCGAACGCACAGTCGACGACCAGGTTGCCGTTGTCGGTCACGACAGGGCCGTCCTTTCGCTCGGCGTCCCGGAGCGTGGGTTCGCCGCCCAGGGCCTGCACCCGATCGGCCGTGACGGTGTGGGCGTCGGGACGGACCTCGAGTGGCACCGAACGGTTCAGTCGATCGGTCAGCTTCGAGGGATCGGCGACGACGACGAACCGATCCGCGGCCGTGTCGACGAGCTTCTCGCGTGCGTGGGCCGCCCCCCCGCCCTTGATGAGCGCGCCGTAGGCGGTCGACTCGGGATCGTCGACGACCTGATCCGCGCCGTCGATCGCGAGATCGACGCCGTCGACCGCGTCGAGCTCCGTCAGGGGGATTCCGGCCTCGAGCGCGAGCTGCCGGGACTGGAACGAGGTCGGAATCCCGCGGACGTCGAGCCCGTCGTCGACGGCCCGACCGATCGCCCGGATCGCGTGGGCGGCCGTCGAGCCGGTACCGAGTCCGACGACGAATCCGTCCTCGACCGCCTCGGCCGCCCGTTCGCCGGCGCGACGTTTCGCTGCGCTGGAACCGCCATCCGTCTTCATGACTGTCCAACCGAGCGGCGACGGCAAAAGCGTTGTAGCTTCGCGCTCACAGATCGACGCGGTCGAACCACGAGAGCCCCACCCCGAGCGGGAGGAGCGCCCAGATCGCGAGCAGGACGAAGCCGAACCACGGCCGAGCGACGAGGGGGACGGTTTCGATGTCGTACATCGTCGTCAGCGACAGCTGGGTTTCACCGAGGACGGCGCTGATGGCGGAGCCGTAGGCAGTGCCCGGCGGGAGCGAACTGTAGACGAGATACCAGTCCGGAAGCGACTCGACGAGCAGCGTCCCCTCGGTCGCGTAGAGCAGCACCTGACCGATGAGTCCCCAGAGGAACCAAAACAGGACGACGACGACGATCACGCCGACTGCCGCCCGTGTCGTCGACCGCGTCAGCGAGGAAATCCCGACCCCGATACAGACGTAGACGAACCCGAACAACACCGTCACCAGCGTAAAGGCGACGTAGTCGACGAGCGAAACCGAGCCGACGAACGCGAAGAGTCCCGCCAGGCCGACGGTAAAGCCGACCAGGATCGACACGGCCACCACGCCCGTCCGGCCGAGCACCTTCCCGAGAACGACGTCCCGACGGCGGTGGGGGAGTCCCAGCAGGAACTTCAGACTGCCGTTCTCTCGCTCCCGTGCGATCGCCCCGTAGCCGACGATCAGGGCGATAATGGGGACGAGAAACCCCGCGGGCGTCTGTAACGCGAGGATCAGATCGAGCGTCGACTGGGCACCGCCTTCCTCGAAGAGCTCCGAGGCCCACGACGCGACGAACGCGCCGCCGGCGGTGAACAGGGCGAACAACGCTGTCAGCCCGATCAGCACGCGCGATCGGACGGCATCGCGGAAGTCCTTCTTCGCGACGGCGATCGCGCTCATCGAACCACCTGCGCTCCGTTGGAATCGTCGGACGTGTACGCCACGAACAGGTCCTCGAGGCTCGATTCGTCGGTTTCGAAGTCCTCGACGGTCACGCCGTACTCCTCGACGGTGTGCAAGACGGTGGTTTTCGCCCGATCCTCGCAGGCGACGACGAGGGTCCGGTCCTCCGGCGTCACCGACGAGACGCCGTCGATCGACTCGAGCGCCTCGAGCGCGGCCGCGGAGTCGTCGGGAATCCGATCGAGCGTCACGCGAAGTCGGGTCTGGGTGGGCATGGCCTCGCGGAGCCCCTCGACGGTGTCTTCAGCGATCAGGGAGCCGTCCCGGAGGATGCCGACCCGATCGCAGACCGCCTCGACCTGGCCGAGGACGTGCGAGGAGAAAAAGACCGTCGCGCCGCGGGCGTTCTCCTCGCGGATGATCTCGCGCATCCGGCGGGCACCGTTCGGGTCGAGTCCCGTCGAGGGTTCGTCGAGGATCAGGAGATCAGGATCGCCCACCAGCGCCGTCGCGAGGGTGAGCCGCTGGGCCATCCCCTTCGAGTAGCCGCCGGCTTTCTGCTCGGCCGCGTCGCCGATGCCGACCCGCTCGAGGAGGGCGTCGGCGTCGTCGTCGGCCCCTTTCGACTCGATGGCGAACTCGACGTGCTGGCGGCCGGTGAGTCGGTCGTAGAGGTCGACGCCTTCCGGGAGGATCCCGGTTCGATTGCGGATCTCGAGGCTATCGGCTCGCACGTCGAGATCGAAGACCCGTACCTCGCCCGCGGTGGGCCGGATGAAATCGAGCAGGAGGTTGATCGTCGTGGATTTCCCCGCCCCGTTGGGCCCGAGGAAGCCGTATATTTCGCCGCGCTCGACGGTGAGCGTCAGATCGTCGAGCGCCCGTTCGGTCGCGTACTGTTTCGTCACGGAGGAAATGTCGATAGCGGACACAGTTTAACTGTCATACAATTGTATCATACAAATAGCTTGCTTCGGTCTTCAACATCGGTAGTTGCGCTCGAACGTCTCCGTGATTTCAGCGACAGAAAACGGGCAACAGGCGTATATAACGTGTTACTTCTATATCAAATGTGATCGAACAGATGACCGAACTCGATCCAGGGTCCAGCGACCGAAGCGATACCGATCGGGACCGACGACGTGGCGCTCGACCGACTGGCTGTCTCAGCGGTCGGTCGGTCGGCCCTGCACGTGAGGTGGACGAATGAGACTGCTCGCGACCCTCCCGTTACAGGCGGGTGCCGAGGAGATCGGAACGAACGCCCTCATCGCCATGGCGATCGGGACGCTCCTCGCACTGGTCATTACGATCGGCGCTGCCTACTGGGTGTACAAGGACGCGTCGAAGCGCGAGAACAACGAACTCGCGTGGGCGGTCGGTATCGGCGCGTTGCTGTTGTTCGTGTTTCCGCTGGGAATCATCGCGCTGATTCTGTACGTCGTCATCCGTGGTGACGAGACGACGTCGGAACCGATGCAAGGGGGAACCGCTGGCGGCGAGTGGTAATACTGCTGAACAGAACGACGTGAAGCCGATCGCAAATTCGCGACCGACTTCGTATCGACTTCTATCCAGTAGTATAACTGCCGGATCACCCGAGCATCGATACTCAAGCCCCCCAGCCACGGGTCCGTTGTCACGCACACGACACACATCGGTGCGCCGAACTTTTTTTGAGCCGTCCGTGGACGACCCGACATGGCACAGGAGACGGCGGTCGCCCTCTCGAACGTCCGCAAGACCTACCGCGTCGGCGAACCCGTCCACGCGCTCGATGGCATCTCGCTCGAGGTCTCCCGTGGTTCCTACACCGCGATCATGGGGCCAAGCGGCTCCGGGAAGTCGACGCTGATGAACCTCGTGGGCTGTCTCGATACGCCCACCGAGGGGACGGTAGCAGTCGGCGGGCAGGAGATCGGGGCACTCAGGGACCGCGAACGGACGCGACTGCGGGGCACCGAGGTCGGCTTCGTCTTCCAGACGTTCAACCTGATGCCCCGGCTGAACGCCCTCGAGAACGTCGCACTGCCGCAGTTGTTTCAGGGGATCGATCGGCCCGAACGCCGAGATCGGGCGCGGGACCTGCTCGAGCGCGTCGGCCTCGGGGACCGCGCGGACCACCTCCCCAACGAACTGTCGGGGGGGCAACGCCAGCGGGTCGCGCTCGCGCGGGCGCTGGTCAACGATCCGGCGATCGTGCTGGCCGACGAGCCCTCCGGGAACCTCGACACCGATACCGAGGCCGATATTTTGGATCTCTTCGACGAGTTTCACGAAGGTGGGACGACCATGCTCGTCGTCACGCACGAGCGCCACGTCGCCGAGCGGGCCGACCGGATCGTCCACCTGCTCGACGGAAAGATCGAGCGAATCGAAGAACTCGACGAGGGGGCCACGAGCGGCGTCCCGAGCCGGAATTCGGGTTCCAGCAGGGACTCGGGGGTCGATCCCGAATGAACCCCCTCGAGAGTCTGCGCCTCTCCTGGCGGTCGATCCGCGGGCACAAACTCCGGTCGGCGCTGACGACGCTGGGGATCGTGATCGGCATCGCGGCGGTGATCGCGTTCGTCACGCTGGGTGCGAGCCTGCAGGCCGGCATCATCGGAGACATCAGTCCCGACGACCAGCGCAACGTCTACGGCTGGGCCGCCGAACCCGACACCGAGGGCGGCCCGCTGGCGGGCGCACAGCCCGTTTTCACCGGCGACGACCTCGAGACCGTCGAGGACCTCGAGGACGTGGAGGCGGCCTACGGCTACGCGACGCTCCAGACGCAGGCGATCTCCAACGGCGAGGAGAGGGTCGCCCAGGGGAACGGGTTGATCGCCTCGGGACCGTCGTACATCCGCGAGGAACGGTTGGCCGAGGGGAGACAGTTCGAGATGGGCGAACGCGAGGCAGTACTCAACCCCGCGGCGGCGAATCAGTTCGCGGAGAACGTCACCGTCGGCGACGAACTCACCGTGACGCTCCTTGGCGGCGAGCGGACGACGCTCGAGGTGGTCGGCATCACCGATACGAGCGAGGGCCAGAGCCCCTTCGAGGGATTCGAGTCCTCCCCGCGGGTCTACGTCCCGACGGATCCCTATTACACCGAACAGGCGTCGGGGATCGGACTCGGCGGGGACGGCGGCGAGACGGAGACGAACAGCGACGACGCCCGCTTCCTCGCGATCATCATCGAGGCCCCGTCGACCGACGAGTCCGACATCGACGCGGCCCGCGAGAGCGCGACCGCCTATCTCGAAAGCGACGCCTCCGACGCGAGCGAACTCCTGGGAGACGACCTCGAGGTCCAGTTCCGGACGAGTACGGAGCTGCTCAGCCAGCTGCAGGACGTGCTGGATCTCCTACGGAACTTCATCGTGGGGATCGCGGCCATCTCCCTGCTGGTCGGATCGATCGGGATCGCAAACATCATGCTCGTCAGCGTCACCGAGCGAACCCGCGAGATCGGCATCATGAAAGCCGTCGGCGCGCAGAACCGCGATGTCCTCGGTCTGTTCCTGACCGAAGCGGTGATCCTCGGCGTCATCGGCTCGATCCTGGGGACCGCCCTCGGCCTGGTCGGGGGGTATCTCGGCGCGCAGTACGTCGATCTGCCGCTGGTCTACCCCCTCGAGTACGTCGCACTCGCCATCGTCGTCGGGATGGTCGTTGGCATCCTCGCAGGGCTGTATCCGGCCTGGCGGGCTGCACGAACGGATCCGATCGACGCACTCAGATACGAGTGACTGGCAGCAGTGCCGGCCCAGTCGCGACCGGCTGTGGGTGTTGACAGCAGACCGTATGCGGTCGGATCAGCGGTCCAGGTCTCGGTCACGATCGCGGTTC
Organism: Natrinema ejinorense; assembly: GCF_002494345.1. Lineage (GTDB taxonomy): Archaea > Halobacteriota > Halobacteria > Halobacteriales > Natrialbaceae > Natrinema > Natrinema longum. The sequence continues at coordinate 3,328,175 of NZ_NXNI01000001.1, read as the reverse complement.
GGGTCCCGTTCGCGATCCGGACCCGATTGCCGGTCCGAGTTCGGTTCGTACTCCGGATCAGAATACCGATCCGGATCCCGTTCGTGGTCCGTCATCGGATCCTGGCTCGAATCCCGTTCGTAATCCGTCATCGGTTCCTGGCCCGACCGTTCGCGGTCCGAGTCCGGCCCCTGAACGCGAGACGGGGCGCGATCCGGCGCCCGCTCCGCCTCGAACCCGATCGTCTCCCGAGTCCGCCGCCGTCGCTCGGGGTATTCCCGCGCGAGGTACGCCCCGAGGTAGCCCCCGAGTAGCGACGGGCCGACGGTGTAGACGAGGAGGAAGAGCAACGCGATGACGAACAGAACGAAGAGGACCGCGACCCCTTCGGCGGGGAAGCCAAAGCCGATGCCGATCCCGAGGAACCCGAAGACGAGGAACGCACCCGCCGCGATCGGGAGGAAGGTGATCGCGCCAGCGAGCGCGCCGACGATCGCGCCGGCCCGTTCGTCCGGCCCCTCGAGGAAACCGGCGACGAGGCCGCCGAGAACGGTGGAGAAGGGGATGAACGAGAGAACGACGCCGACGACGGCTCCGACGATCGCGTTGATGATGGTTCGGCTGCGGACCATACGGAACGAACGACCGGCAGCGAGAAAAGTGTCGGTGGTCGATGGGATCGCGTCGCCGGCGGCCGACGCCGGGGAAGGGACAAAACGGAGGTCCGATCAGTCGTCGACAGTGCGGGACTCCGTCTCCTCGAACGTCGTTTCCGTGTCGGCGGTGTCCACCGACTGCGTCTCGAGGTCCGCCTCGACGAGGTCCGTGAACGTGACGTCGGGGTTGACCTCGTCGGCGAGGAGGTCGACGGCTTCGACGAAGACCGCGACGATCAGCGGGCCGACGACGATCCCGATCGGCCCCAGCGTGAAGAGACCGCCGGTGAAGCCGACGAAGTAGAGGCTCCCGGGCAACCCGGCCGAACGACGGGACAGCCGCGGTCGGACGGCGATGTCGGGGAGCCAGGCGATGAGCACGAGACCCAACACCCCGATCAGGGTCGCCGCGAAGAGATCGCCGGCGGCGACGTGATAGAGGGTGATCGGCGCGATGAGCATGCTCGGACCGATGATCGGAACGAACTGCAACACCGCAGCGGCGATCGACAGCGTCAGCGCGGCGTCGTATCCGAGCACCCAGAAGAGCGGATAGGCGATCGCCAGCGTCGCGACCGAGGTCGCGACCTGCAGGACGTAGATCGCGTACAGCGTCTCGCGGGCTCGCTTGGCCAGCGCGTAGACCACGTCGCGATAGCCGTATGGGACGGGTGCGACGGCGGCTCGACCCGCCTCCTCGCCTTTGAGTAGCAGCCCGAACAGGAGGACGACGAACAGCGCGAACTTGATCGCGAGCACCGGCAGTTCGAGCGCGAGCGACGTCGCAGCGCCGCTGAGATAGTCGACCGCGAGCGCCTGCACCTCGCCGGCCTCGAGCGTGTGCGTCGACTCGAGGACCGTGATCGACAGCTCCCGCGGGAGGCTCTCGACGGCCTCAAGTATCGGCTCGATGCGGAAGTACAGCGCCACGACGATCGGTGCGAAGACCGCGACCGCGGTCAGGAAACCGATCAGCGTCGCCGCGAGCGCGCCCGTCCACTCCGTGAGACCGCGTCTGACGAGCCACCCCTGGACGGGCAACAGGACGTAGGCGACGGTGAGCGCGAACAGGATCGTCCCGAGGACCTCGAGCAGGATCCCGCCGGTGAGGACGCCGAGTGCGACGACGATACCTGCGAGGACGTAGCGGCGACGCCTGCGCGAGCGCGAGTCCCCCGTGGTCTCTGACACAGCGGTGAGTCTCAGCCGAGCGACAAAGTCTTTCGGCTCTGAGAAGGGCGTCGGAACGGAACGGCGGCGATCACGGGGCTTAAGACCACCCAGTACAACCACTGGGTAATGAAACGTCGAACGTTCGTCGGCGCGGTCGGTGGAAGTACGCTCGCCGGCGTCGCTGGCTGCTTGACTCGCGATGGGGGGGACGAGCAGGGCAACGGGACCGAAGACGGGGGGACCGATTCGGAGACGCCGGATCCCGAGCCGGAGAACCCGGATCTCGAGGGGGAGTTACGGATCGCGACCTACGAGTCGATGGTCGACGGCGACAACCCCGCCGGCCCGTGGCTCAAAGAGGCCTTCGAGGCGGCGTATCCCGACGCCGAACTGAAATGGATGGTCCCGAGCGAGGGGCTCAATCAGTACATCACTCGGGCACAACAAAACGCCGGGATCGAAGCCGACGTGTATCTCGGACTCAACGTCGACGACCTCGTCCGGGTCGACGACACCCTCGACGACGGCGGTCTCTTCCGGCAGTTGAACGTCGATCGCATCGATCGCGCCGAGCGGATCCGCGACGGCCTCGACATGGGCGATCCACACGGCCGCGTGCTCGCCTACGATACGGGCTACATCAGCCTCGTCTACGACGAAACCGTCGTCGACGCGCCCGAGACGCTCGACGACCTGACGGAACCCGCCTACGAGGACGCACTGCTGGCCCAGAACGCCCAGAGCTCGGATCCGGGTCGAGCGTTTCTCCTGTGGACGATCGACGCCTACGGCGAGGACGGCTACCTCGAGTACTGGCGCGCGCTCGACGACAACGGGGTTCGCGTGCTCGACGACTGGTCCGAATCCTACTACGGCTCGTACATGAACGAGGAGCGACCGATGGTGGTCTCGTATTCGACCGACCAGGTGTTCGCCAGCGCGGAAGGCTACGACATGAGCCGGCATCAGATCGCGTTCCCGGACGGGCAAGGATACGCCAACCCCGAGGGAATGGGGATCTTCGAGGGAGCGAACGAAGTCGACCTCGCCTACGAGTTCCTCGATTTCGCCCTCTCGAGCGATGCACAGGCCGAGATCGCCCAGCGGAACGTCCAGTTCCCGGCCGTCGAATCCCAGCACGTCGAACTCGACGAGGAGTTCGACCAGTACGCACACGAGCCGTCGGAGGCGGTAACGGTCGGCTACGACGAGCTTCGGGGCAACCTCGACGGTTGGGTCGAAGAGTGGGCACGCGAGTTCGCCGGCCGCTAACACCGTGTCTCGAGCGGGAGGATCCGGACGTAGAGCGCGGCCCCGAGGGGGATTCGTGGCCGCATATCGCTGGTTCGAGCGCCACGCGCTCTCGCTGACGGGGCTCGTGACGGCCGCCGTCCTCGCCGTCATGCTCTACGTTCCGGTCGGGGTCGTCTTCGTCAACGCCGTGGTCGACGACGGGGCGGTGACGCTCACGTTCTTTCGGGCGGTCCTCACCGATCCGTTCTACGTCGGGGTGCTCGCCGAGGTCTTCGCGGACCCCCTGGCCGTGGGAACGCACCTCGAGTCGCTCGTCGGCTGGCTCGCAGCCGTCTCGATCTCGGTCTCGCTCGAGTATCCGATCCCCGGCATCGCGGTTCCGATACCGTGGCCCGTCCTCGAGACGCCGGGCGTTCGAACGGGACTGTTCGGCTTTACGGCCTATCAGGCGGTGCTGTCGACGATCGCGAGCGTCGCGCTGGGGCTGCCCGCCGCCTACGTCCTCGCGAACTACGAGTTCCGGGGTCGACGGACGCTGCGCTCGCTGACGATCCTCCCGTTCGTCCTGCCGGGGATCATGGTCGCCGTCGGCTTCTACGCGATGTTCGGGCAGGCGGGAACGCTCAACCAGCTGCTCGGAATCGTCGGACTCGGTCCGTATCCGTTCATCGAGTGGAATCCGTTAGCGATCGTGATCGTCGCCCACGCGTTCTACAACGCGCCCCTCGTCGCTCGCGTCACCGTCGCCGCCTGGGAGTCCGTCGACGTTCGGACCGTCGAAACCGCCCGCAGTCTCGGGGCCAGTCCGCGGCGTGCGTTCCGCGACGTGGTCGTCCCGCAACTGCTGCCCGCGCTCCTGACCGGCGCGCTCCTGACCTTCATCTTCACGTTCATGACGTTCCCCATCGTCCTCGCGCTGGGCGGGCTCCAGCTCGCGACCGTCGAAGTCTGGATCTACGACCGGGTGCGCCAGCTGGCCTACGCCGAGGCCGCCACGCTGGCCGTCCTCGAGACGATCCTCTCGCTGGCCCTGACCTACGCCTACCTCCGGTACGAATCCGCACAGTCGGGGCTCGCTCGAGGGGCCACCGCGCCCTCCCGGACGCCGCTCTTTCCCGACCTGCGGACGGCACTGTCGCCCCGCCGGCTGGCGATCGTCGGCTACGGACTGGTCGCCGTCGTGGTCTTCGTCGGCCCGATGGCGAGTCTCGTCGTCGGGAGCGTCACGGACGGCAGCGGGCTCACGGGTCGCCACTACGCGTTCCTGCTCGAGCGCCAGCTCGAGGGGGCATCGTACCAGACCCTGCCGTGGATCGCGATTCGGAACTCGCTGCTGTTCGGGGTCGCGACGCTGGCCGTGGCGGTACCGATGGGCGTGGTCGTCTCGGTGGTGACGACCCGCGCCGGTCGCAGCGGGGCGGTTATCGACACGCTCGCGATGTTGCCGCTGGCGGTCAGCGGGGTCGTCTTCGGGATCGGGCTCCTGCAGGGCCTGGTCTTCGGAATTCCGCTGCCCGGCGGCTGGCGCTTTCAGGTGACGGGCGCGATCGCGATCGTCGCCGCCCACGCCGTCGCGGCCTACCCCTTCGTCACGCGGAACGTCTCGCCGCTGCTCACGACCCTCGATCCGGCCCTCGTCGAATCCGCGCGGGCGCTCGGGGCCTCCCGGTATCGTGCGCTCAGAGACGTGGAGCTGCCGCTGGTCGCCAGCGGGATCGTCGCCGGAGCCGCCTTCGCCTTCGCCATCTCGATCGGTGAGTTCTCTTCGACGGTGATTTTAGCCAGCGGCGGCGACACGTACACCATGCCCGTCGCCGTCGAGCGGTATCTCGGCCGCCGCTCCGGCCCCGCGATCGCCATGGGGACGGTGTTGTTGTTCGTCACGGCCGCGAGCTTCGTCGTCGTCGACCGCGTCGGCGGGAGGTTCGAGCGATGACCGAGCTCGCTCTCGAGGGCGTCTCGAAGGTTTACGGCGGGACGGACGCGACGGACGGCGGTACCGTCGCGCTCGAGGACGTCGATCTGTCGGTCCGGGACGGGGAGTTTTTCACCCTCGTGGGCCCGTCCGGCTGCGGGAAAACGACCACCCTTCGAACGATCGCCGGCTTCGAGGGACCGACCGACGGGGCCGTCTGCTTCGACGATCGGGAGATGACCGGCGTCCCGCCCGAGGAGCGCGACGTCGGCGTCGTCTTCCAGAGCTACGCACTGTTTCCCCACATGAGCGTCGCCGAAAACGTCGGCTACGGCCTTCGATTTCGAGACCCTCCCGCCGGAATGGGGGTCGACGAACGCGTCGCCGACCTGCTCGAGCTGGTCGATCTCGAGGGGATGGGCGAGCGCGATCCCGAGTCGCTGTCGGGCGGCCAGCAACAGCGAGTTGCGCTCGCTCGTGCACTCGCGCCGGCACCGGATCTCCTCTTGCTCGACGAGCCGATGAGTGCACTCGACGCCCAGCTTCGGGAATCGCTACGCCGGCAGGTAACGCGGATCCAGTCGGAACTCGGGATCACGACCGTCTACGTCACCCACGACCAGGCGGAGGCGCTGGCGATCTCCGATCGCGTTGCGGTCATGCACGACGGCCGGGTCGAGCAGGTCGGTCGTCCCCAGGAGATCTATCGCGAACCCGCAACGCGGTTCGTCGCCGAGTTCGTCGGCGACAACAACGTCTTCGAGGGCGACGTCGGGGGCCGGAACGGCGAGTACTCGCAGGTAGCTATCGACGGCGAGACGTTCTCGCTGCCGGCGATCCCCGACGGGACCGATCGCGCCACGTTCTGCGTGCGGCCGGGAGCGCTCTCGCAGGCTGCCGATCACAACCGGCTGCCGGTGACCGTCGAAACCAGCGAGTTCCTCGGGGAAACCGTCCGGGTCAACGGCCGATGGAACGGTCGCAGGATCGTCCTGCAGCTTCCGGACGTCCCCGAGAGCGCCGAACTCACCGTCGGGTTCGCACCCGACGACGCACACGTCATCGCCCGGGACTGATTCGGACCCCGCCTGCCGGAGCCACTCGGCGTGCCGGCACACGCAGGTGATCTCTTTTCCGGATCGCACCGGTAGCATTCCGCATGCAGATCACTCGGCAACTCCGGATCGACGTCGGGCGGCGGGAGGTCGACGTCGGTACCGAAATGACCGTCCGGGTCCGCGACGACCGGCGACAGCCCGTCGAGGGAGCCATCGTCTCGACGGAGACGAAATCGACGCGAACCGACGGACGCGGGCTCTGTAAACTGCAGTTCGGTTCGCCGGGGTTCTGGAAACTCACCGCCGCGAAGTCCCCGACCGACCGCGTGGCGTACAAGCCGGCGTCGACGCTCGTTCGGGTCGTCCCGAACGCGGCCGCGCTCCGGCCGTATCGCCCGATCGGCTCCCGGTAACGCCGCGTGATGGCATGGCACAGGGTTATCCCGGTCGCGGCCGTGTGAGTACCATGGCAGACACCAAAGAGAGTCGAGACGAGCAGGCCGACGACGCCGAAAAGCGCCAGCGCGAGCGTGAACTCGACGAGGCCCTCGAGCGGGACGACGAGGACGAACCGACACTCGAGGAGGAGGGAGAGGTCGACGAGGCGGCGAACGAAGACGAGCGGAGCGAGGGCAGCGACGGGGCGGGCGAGTAGGAGTCGTTACGACAGGCCCCAGAAGAACTCGATCCCGAGGACGGTCACGACGGAGAGGAGCAACTGGAGCGGCGCGCCGACGCGGACGAAGTCCATGAACTTGTAGCCGCCCGGCCCGTAGACGAACAGGTTCGTCTGGTAGCCGACGGGCGTGAGAAACGCCGTCGAGGCCGCGAACGTCACCGCCAGCACGAACGCGAAGGGGTTCGCGCCGATCTGGTCGGCGGTCTGGACGGCGACCGGGAGCATCAACACGACGCTCGCGTTGTTGGAGATGACGCCCGTGATGAGCCCAGTCGCGAGGTAGAACACCCAGAGCACCCCCAGCGCCGGCAGATAGGTACCCGTCGTGGCGACGAGCGTACCCAGAAGGTCCGCGCCGCCGGTCTGCTCGAGGGCGATCCCCAGCGGGATGATGCCGGCCAGCAGGAAGATCACGTCCCACTCGACGGCGTCGTAGATTTCCGTCGGCTTGAGCACGCCCGTCGCGACCATCGCGACGACGCCCGCGAGCGCGGTGACGAGGATCGGCAGGGAGAGCGCCGACATCGCCTCGAACGCGCCGAGACCTGTCAGTCCGGCGACGGTGGTCCCGACCGTTCCCCACGGCACGGCGACGAAGCCGACGACGCCGGCCATGATCACCGCCGCGTGGGGGATCTTCTCCGTGCGGTAGTCGGGTTCCTCGGGTTCGTGGGCGACGATGAAGTCGTCGTTTTGCGAGAGTCGATCGATGCTGTCGGGTGCCGCCTGGACCAACAGCGTGTCGCCGACCCGAATGCGGCGTTCGTCCATATCGCTGCGGACCGTCTCCCCTCGACTGCGGAAGGCCAACACGGTCGCGTCGTATCGCTGGCGGAACGTCGACGTCTCGAGCGACTCGCCCACGAGGAAGGAGCCCCGAGGGACGACGACCTCGACCAGCGTGCGGTCGGAGATGTCCTCGGGCTCGAGTTCGGCGTCGGTCTCGGGGCCGCCGTCGATCGTGAGCGTCTCGCGTTCGACGAGTTGCTGGACGGTCGGCCGGTCGGCCCGCAGCCGGAGCGTGTCGCCGGCGCGGATCGTCTTCTGGCCGATGGGTTCGATGAACTCCTCGCCGTCGCGGACGACCTGCAGGATGTCGGCGTCGAACTCGACGCGGTCGATGGCGTCGGCGACGGTCGAGCCGACGATCGGGGAGCCCTCGTCGACGATCGCTTCGGTCAGGTACTCACCGATGGCATACTCAGTGACGTAGTCCTCGTCGACGGGGACCCGCTCGGGGAGCAGCCGGTGGCCGACGGTCATGAGATAGAGGCTGCCGACGAGGAGGACGATGACGCCGAGCTTTGTGAACTCGAACATCGAGAAGGCGTGGAGTTCGGGGTACTCCACGCTGAGGCGGGCCGAGACGTCGCTCGCGAGGATATTCGTCGAGGTCCCGATCAGCGTGAGCATGCCGCCGAACATCGAGGCATACGAGAGCGGAATCAGCAGTTTCGACGGCGAGGTCTTGCCCTTGTGGGCGATGTCGGAGACGACGGGCACGAGGATGGCGACGACCGGCGTGTTGTTGATGAAGCCGGAGATGGGTCCGCTGACGCCGATCGTGGCGAGCAGCTGTTTGTCGAGGTCGTCGCCCGCGAACGCGGACATCTTGCGGCCGATGATCTGGACGACGCCCGTCTGGCTGATCCCCGAACTCAGAATGAGCATCGCCAGCACGGTGATCGTCGCCGAGTTGGAGAACCCGGAGGTCCCTTCGGCCGTCGAGATTTCGGTGAAGTTCACGACGCCATCGGCACCCAGGACCATCAACAACACCATGATCAGGATGGCGGTCACGTCGATCGGCAGCCACTCGGTCACGAACAGTACCAGCGCGAGGGCGATGATCCCGAACACGACCAGCATCTGTGGGGTCACAGTGAGACCACCGGAGTCCACAACCAGCGGAGCGATCCCGAGAGCCGAGGAGAGAACGCCGATCACGGTTGATAGTACGGGTTCGTTACTCCCCCCGCTTGAAGCCCCCGATTCGGGACCACAGCCGCCGTGGAATCGAGAGCCGCGGTGCCGGTGCTCCCACGCGTCGCACCGGTCTCCACCTGAAGCCGGGGGATCGACGGAGAGCGCAGGCCGAGTCCTCGGGGAGACCTCGAGACGGCAGTCGCACGACCGTTTCGTGAACATCTTCGTGAGAATTCCTTTCCAATGGGAACTGGACGCGGTACTCAAGTGCGCTCTTCGAGGACGAACGCATACGGAGGCGGCCATCGCTCGAGTTCGTCCCCGATCGGGACTGCGGTCGAGTCTCGAGGGCCGGCGTCGAGTTCCGGGCACCGAACCGAGCGGTGGATATCGACTCGAAGACGAGCCATGAACGACTACACGCTCTTCATCGCGACCGCGAACACGGCGACGGTACTGACAGGTGGTGCAGTCGCACTGCTGGCCTATCGGGCGTTCCGACGAACCGGTGCCACCGCACTGCGAGCGGTCGCCGTCGGCTTCGGTGTCATCGTCGCCGGGTCGCTCCTCGGCGGGGGCGTCCACCTGTTCGGCGGGAGCCTCGGCGTCGGCAATCCGGTCGGGCTCGGGGTCGCCATCCAGAGTGGGGCCACCGCACTCGGATTCGGGATCCTGTTGTACTCGCTGTACGCAGAAACGGCGAACATGACCGTTCGTCACGAACTATCGCTATGACTGAGAGCGCACCACCACAGGCCACCCGCGTCGTCGCACAGGGCACCTTCGACCTTCTCCATCCCGGGCACATCCACTACCTCGAGGCGGCCGCCGCGATGGGCGAGGAACTCCACGTCGTCGTTGCCCGTGCGGAGAGCGTCACGCACAAACCGGCACCCGTCCTGTCGGGCGAACAGCGACGCACCGTCGTCGCGGGGCTCGAGGCGGTCGATCACGCCCGACTCGGCCACCCGGAGGATTTCTCGGTTCCGATCCGCGAGATCGATCCCGACGTGCTCGTCCTCGGGCACGACCAACACCACGACGACGACGAAATCGAACGGCTGCTCGCCGAGTGGGGGATCGACTGCCGCGTCGAACGCGCGAACGGACTCGAGCCCGACGGAACCGAGGTGTACTCGAGCAGCGACATCGTCGAACGGGTGCTCGCGGAACGAAAGCGAGATCCGAACGGGAACCGCGTGCCACTCGAGTCCGGGTCCGACGATTGAAACTGAACGCCACTCGAGTCCGGATCTGCAGATCGAACGTCGAGGGCGCTCGCCGTTACCGTGAACTGAGCCGCCCCCTGAACCGCTCGAGGCCCACGTCGAGCATGTCCGGGCTCACCGTCTGGAACTCGCCGTCGTCGGGGAGGTAGGGCCGAACGGAGTCCCAACTGTCGCGGGCGTAGCGCTCGTCGAGCAGGACGCGAACGCCGACGTCCTCGGGGCTGCGGATGACGCGGCCGATCGCCTGCCGGGCCTTCCGGACTGCGGGAATCGTCAGCGCGTACGTGAAGCCGTCGCCGAACTCGTCGTCGTAGGCCCGGCGGACGGCTTTCGTCCGCGGGCTCGACGTGTTGACGATCGGGACGCCACAGACGACCGCCGCGGCGAGGCGGTCGCCGCTGTAGTCGACGCCCTCGGTCAGCGTACCCCGGAGGCTCGTGACGAGTACCTTCCCCTCGCCCGCGAAGAACTCGTCTTTGAGCGACTGGGTCGTCTCGTCGTCGCTCGCGGCATCGAGCAGAACCGGCTTCTCGACTCGGTCCTCGAGGACGCCGGCGGTCCACTCGGCTTCGGCGTAACTGGGCATCCCGACGAGGACGTTGCCGGGGAGGCGGGCGACCTTCCCGATCGCGTCGGCGTAGGATCGGCGCGTCGGATTGTCTTCTCCCGGGCTGCCGCGATTGTCGTAGGTATACTTCGGCGCGGCGACCGCGAAGCTCTCGCGGTTCTCCGCGGGGAAGTGCAGGCCGTACCGGCGCTCGACGACCGGTCGGTCCTCCTCGCGTGCGAGGTACTGGAGCCCCGTGACTTCCGTGAACGCGTCCATCGGCTCGAGGGTCGCGCTCATGAGTATTCCGCCGCCGAAGTGCCCGAGGCGGTCGCCGATCGCGTCGCTCGGGACGCAGTTGTGCAAGGCGAGTCGGGCGTTGTAGGCCCGCCGCCACGAGTCCGCTGGTTCAGTGTCATCCCAGGTGCGCTCGAGTTCGATCTCCCGGAAGTAGTCGGTGTGGCCGCGGCGATACCACTCCCCGAGCACGCGCCCGACGGCGGGTGCGGCGCGGGTTCGGTCCTCGTCTTCGGCCTCGTTCAGGACTCGTTCGACGATCGCGCCGACGGCCTCGGCGCGGACCCAGTCGGCGTCGCCGTAGCCCGCCTCCCTGGCCCACTCCGAGAGTTCGTCCTCGGCGGGCTCACCCGGGTCGCGGAGCGGGATCTCCTCGTCGTGAAGGTCGTTCAGATTCGATTGCCAGCCCCGGTAGTTCCGGTCGAGGTGGGTCCTGACCCGGCGGTCGAGTTCCTCCCGGAGGTCCCGGACGAACTCGAGCGTTCGATTGAGTTCCTCGAACGAGACGTCGCTATCGTTCAGCTCTCCGCGGACGAGGTCGGCGTCGGCGGTCTTGGAACCGCCTTCGGCCTGCCGCCCCTCGCGTTCGAACTTGATCGGCTGGATGACCCGCGAAAGTTCGGTTTCGGCGTCCCGGAGCGTGCTGTCGGCGACCCCGTCGCTGACCAGATCGCGGACGCGCGGCTCGAGCATGTGGGCTTCGTCGCAGACGACGAAGGTCGACTCGTCGAGTAGCGCGCCGGTAAAGGAGCCGACCGTCCGCGGATCGAAGGCGTGGTAGTAGTTCCCGATCACGACCTCGACCTCGCCGAGGGCGGCCCCCATCACGGAGTGGGGACAGGTGCCGTGTGTGACCGACCGGGCGACCAGGTCCTCGGGCGTGACCATGCCGGCGTCGGTGAAATCGTAGGGAACTGCTTCTGCGGCCGATCCGTTCTCCTCGTCGTCGGGCAAGTCCTCGAGGTACTGCGCGTAGAACGGGCAGTACTCCGTTTCGGCTCCGACGGGACCACCCTCACCGTACTCGGGAAGCTCGGGCGGGTAGGGCGTGGGTTCGCCCGCGGTCTCGAGGAACGTGTTTTTCGACTGGCTGCCGCTGTCGGCCAGCCCGATCTGCTGGCTTCGGGCCCGAGCGGCCAGGTTTTTGGCCGTCGTGTCGCCGCCCTCGCCGGTGAGGTCGCGGGTGCGATCCCGCAGGGTCTCGCAGCGATCGTAGACGTTGGCGTCGTCGATCCCCGCCGCGTTCTCACGGTTGTACGGACAGACGTCGGCCTTCCCGACGAGCGTGAGTCCCGAAACCGGGTCCCAGTCGGCGGGGAGGGTCTCGTTGATCGTCTCGAGGTCCGCTTCGAACTGGCGCAGTTGCTGTTTGACGCTCGTGAGCACGAGCACGCGTTCGTAGTCAGTGTCGGGATCGCGCACGAGGTCGATCCCCGCCGTAAGCGCGATCATCGTCTTTCCGGTGCCACAGGCACCCTCGATGACGGTGTAGCCGCCTTCCTGCCCGGTGTCGATGGCCGTCTCGATGCCGTCGACCTGCGGCTCGTAGGGCTGCTCGTGGCCGAACACTGTCCGCCAGTCCGTCATGCTGCCAGTACTCATCGTCGGTCAGTCATAGCGTTGACGGACTGGAGTGGCCCCGCCTCGAGTCATAAAGGTCGGGATTCGGGCGTCGAGACGAGTCTCTCGGGAGAGACCCGCGACGCGCTTCGTCACGACTCGAGCCGATAGACGGTGATGGAACGGGGACGAACGAATCTCCGTTTATGACTGTCGTCCCGTCGATTGCTGCCGGCGTGATGCTTTACTTAGCTGAGTCCCTACGGACGTGTGTGAAAGTCCCTCGCTCACTCGAGAACGTCGATCGAGACGCCGTCGTTCGCACGTTCGAATACGACACCGGCAGCGTTATCGTCGTCGATTTCGGTAACACGGCAGCCGACATTTCGGTCGACGTCGTGGGCTCGACTGCGATCATCGTAGCAGACGACGATCAGTTCGAGTTCGAGTTGCCGCCCGAGGCAAGCGACGTCTCCGCTCGAAACGGCGTGCTCACGATCGAAGAGTAACGCCACGTTCGACCCGGCACCGACGATTGCCACCCACCGATTCGACTCTCAGTCGATCGTCCTGTGGTTTGACCGTCCGGTAAGCGTTTTTGCGGTGTACACACCGGTTTCCCGAGACGGACTGGACGGAAACGCAACGCCTTCCCGGATCCGTCGACTACTCCGACTATGAGCGATGCCATCGACGTCGACCGCTGGCGCGAGGAACTCGAGTCGAAACGCGCCGAGAAAGACGAGTTCTTCGCCGATCACCCGCAGTCGCCGATCCCGCCCGAAGAGCGCGAGGACTTCGAGGGGCTCGAGTACTTCGACCCGGATCCGACCTACCGCGTGACCGCGACGGCGACGGTCCACGACGATCCCGAAGTCGTCCTGATGGACACCACCGCAGGCCGAGAGATGCGCTATCTCCGCGTCGCGACGCTGGCGTTCGAGCTCGACCGCGAGGACGACGCCCTGGAAGACGGCACCTTCGAACTCGCGGCCTACCGACAGGAGAGCCCGAACGAACAGCCGCTGTTCGTCCCGTTCCGGGACAAGACGACGGGCCAGCAGAGCTACCAGGGCGGTCGATACATGGAACTCGAGCCGGAGCGGGATCTCGAGGACGGCGACGAGCTCGTCGTGGACTTCAATCTGGCGTACTCCCCGTTCTGTGCCTACAGCGAGACGTTCGACTGCCCGCTCCCGCCCGAGGAGAACTGGCTCGACGTGACGGTTCCGGCCGGCGAACGGGACGAGTAAGCGACCCCACCCGACTTCGCTCGGGGGCAACGGGCCCCGCGCTCCGTGAGAACGGAGCCTCCACCTCGATAACGGTGACCGATCACGTCCGTCGCGTTTCCAACCGGGGGAGAGGTTGGTTTCGACTCGAGTCAGCTGGCGCCTGACGGCCTGTGTCCATCGGTCTCGCACCTCGAGTGGAAACCAGGGGGTTCCGATCGGCGATTCGCCACGGGAAAGGGATCGTGCGGTGTCAGGGGGCAACGCCGACGGTAAGCAGCGTGCCGAACTCGCGGTAGCGCTCGACCATCTCCTCGCGGCTGTCCCAGTCGTCGGTCGGGAACTCCGCCTCGCTGGGAATCGTGATCTCGCGGTCGGGAATGGTGTCCTGTTCGGCGACGGACAGCCCCGCTTCGCGGAAGGCCTCGCGATACTGCTGGCGGTCCCAGCGTGTCATCTCGACGGTGATGAACTCCTGCCACTCGTGGGAGTGGACGTTCTCCTCGTAGTAGTTGACCGCACAGTAGACGGTGCCGCCGGGTCGGAGGATCCGTGCGATCTCCTCGAGCGTGTGGTGGGGATCAGCCGCATAGTAGAACGCCTCCATCGACCAGACGTGATCGATCGAGTCGTCGGCAAAGGGGAGGTCGTCGAAGTCCCCGACGACGTAGCCGACGGCCTCGTCGTCGGTATACCCCGCCGCGTTGCGGGCCATCTCGGGTGACCCATCGAGACCATACACCCGGCCGGCGGCTTTCGTGTCACGAAGCGCTCGCCCGGCGTAACCGCTGCCACAACCGAGATCGAGAACGGTGTCGCCGGCTTCGACCGGCATCCGCGCGAGGGCGTGCTTCGCGGTGTGCCAGTGGCGGTCCTCCATACCCTTATCGCGGCCGCTCGTCGCCCAGTCGTCGAACTCCTCGCGTACGCTCATATGACGGATTGTGGGTTCCGTGGGCCTAAACGCGTTCGCATCCACACAGTCGTCGGGTTCGATCCCCGAGATTAGTGTCCAGAGATGACACGTCACACTGACCCATGCTGGTGTACAGGGCCCACGGATAGCGTAACGCGCGTATCACGAGCCGACCTCGCGAGTCGAACTCCTCGTTTCGGGGACGCTGGTCGGGGGATGCTCACCGTTCTCACGGGACCGAGAACCACCGACAGTTTCTTTAGGCTTGCCTAAATAATTGAGAGTGAAGGGTCGTCGGTGACCGAAATCCGTGGGCATCCGGATTTCGTTCGACGCTCGGTGAGTCGTACTGTCCCACCCTCGCCAGTTTGCCAGACCCTTCCTTCCGTTCCGGAACTAACTCCCCGACAGGAGAGACATCCGCACGCTTAAGGGAGTGCCGAAAGTTGTTCACGCCACTATGGAGTATGCGCTTGAAATAGACGGCACACCGGAGACGGTACCGGGTGGGACCGGCGTCCTCCTCTTACATCCGAGCACCGGCGAAACCGACCGTATCGATACCGATTTCCTCAAAACGGACACTGACAACTTCCTCGTCGTCTCGACGCGAACCACCGCCCGCGAAGTCAGACAGAAACTCGAGTACTACGACGTCGACGAAGAGCGTGCCGAAATCCTGGATACGCTGAGCATCGAACGCGGCTACTCCCGGCGCTCCTCGGATACCGTCCACTACGTCGCCGCCCCCGACGACGTCGACGGCATCGTCGACCACATCGATGGCTTCCTCGCCGACCACGACGGCAAACTCCGCATCAGCTTCGACTCCGTCACCGAACTCGCCTACTACGCCGGCGACGAGCAGGCCCTCGAGGCCGTCGAGCGGATCCTCGAGTTGCTCGTAGAACACGACGCCGTCGGTCTCTTTCATCTCTCGGAGGAACCCCACGACGAAGCGCTCGTCGACGAGTTCCGTGCCCTGTTCGACGGGATCATCGACCTCGACGAGGACGGCAGCGTCGACGCCGAGTTCTGAGCGCCACCACGACGTTCGGGTTACCCACGAAGAGCGCCAAGAGAGAACCGTACAGGGTACCGGAACTACTCAAAACAGCGGTAACGAACCTGCCCGGAGCACCGCTACAGGTCCTCCCCAGATACCCGGAGCACCTACCGGAAACTCACAGAAGCGCATACTGAACGACCGTCTGCGGTGGCGCGTGCTGACCGACAGTGAGCCACAGGGAGGCCCGAACGAAGTGAGGGCCGACGGAAGCGAGCGGTGACCGGAGGGAACCGCGAGAGGATGGCGAACTGTCGGTCGAACGCACGCGAGGGATGAGTGAGCGACGAGCGGGGTGAACGACGTGAACCCCTCGAGTCGCGAACGAATCGGCTGGGGAGGACGTGGAACGTCCCCGTTGCCAGCCAGAACAGGACGCTCACCGTGTTGTTCCTTGCTATTCACGACACAGGGACCGATTCGATAGACGGACACCGACTCGACAGACGGATATCGACCCAACAGACGGATATCGACCCAACAGACGGATATCGACCCAACAGACGGGATTCGAGGCTACGAACACTCGAAGCCGCGGGGACTCGAGTCGAACCGATGGGGCGACGTCGCTACTCCTCGAGCGAGTCGAACGTCTTCTGGGCCCACTGGACCGCATACTCCGGTCCGTGGTCCAGATACGCCTCGGTATCGAGCGCCGCGAAGGGAGCCGGGAGTTCGATCGCGTGCTTGATCGCCGCACACGCCAGCTCCGTCGCGTCCGCGAAATCCGTCTCGCCGCGCGCGACCGCGCGCGGGAGCCCCGACACGCGGTCCTCGAGTCGCGTCCCCGCGTCCTGCCAGGCGTCGGCGAGTTCCGGATGCTCGTCGTGCCAGTCCGCGAAGACCTCGCGCGTCTGGAGTCCGACCCACCCGTCGTACAGCGCCGCCGCGACCTGGTACGTCCCGTTCGGGTCGAGCGCGACCGCGCGATCGAGGTCACGATACGTCTCCTCGAAAAAGCCGATGAACTGTTCGGGCACCTCGAGGTCGACCTGAACGAGCGCTTCGGCGATCAGGAAGTCGACGAACGACTCGGGCGAGCCCTCGACCCGCGGTTTGACGAGCACGATCGGCGGCTCGGTCTGGCGGGTCCAGACGACGCTGCCGTCCCCCGGCATCCCGATGGTGAAATCCGAACTCGCATACCGGGCCAGGAGGGTCGGCGCATCGTCGGGCAGCCAGGCGTCGGGGTAGCTCGCGGGCTCGAGTGCATCGACGAGCAAGCCGAGGTCCTCGGCCTGTGCGGGGGCCAGCGTCTCGAAATCCCGCTCGCAGTCGAGAACCTGCACGTCGGGCGTGCGGGTCTCGCGGACGGCCTCGACCCGATCCGAAAGCGCTCGAGCCTGAAACATTAGGCGGCGAAGGCTCCCTGGAAGACGAGCAGGATCGATAGCAACGCCGATACGGCGACCGTGGCGAGAACGACCTTGGTTGCGGTACTCATATTCGTGGGGTGGTGTCCGCGTCGCTTAAATCCACCTGTCTCTGCTCGCTCTCGGTCGGTTCCACTCGCTCTCCGACGTGGAAACTGCGTTTCCCGACTGGGCGGGGAGTACGACAACCTTCGAGAGAGAGACGGTTCCCCATCGTTTCTCGTCGACACCGCGATACCCGATCAACCGGCTTACCGGTACCAAACGATGATTTCGCGTGGAACGAAAACCGTATGGAGGAGAACGTGAAGTCCAGGGAAAGCGGACCGTGCAGTTGAAACGATCCGGTGTGATGGAGAGCGGAGATGGGAGTCCCGATCGTGGTCGCGTCCGGCTATCGTCGAGATTACTCGTCGCCGTCGTCGCCGTGCCAGGAATCCGGGACGTCGATGACGTACCGGCCGTCTTCTTGCAGCGAGATGATGTACTCGTCGCGGTTGTAGAGTTCCATTAAATTGAGCTCGTACTGTCCCGGCCTGACGATCTTGATGCTCTCGAACTGTTCGTTGAGTTCCGCACGCAGTTCTTCGATCGACGGTCGCTGACCGCTGGGTTCGCTGACGACGCGGCCGTGCTCCGGCGGCTGGTCGGGATCGTCACTCCCGTCGGTATCGTCGACGCTCCCGTCGGCATCGCCGGCGTGAGATGGCAGATCGTCCGCGGGAACGACGTCGCTGCGGGCGTCCGCTTGGGCCGAGTTCTCGTCGGTCGCCATCGTCGCGGTCGTCTCACGATCGGACCGTGTCGACCACTCTGCTTCCGCTCGGTCGTCGCTTCCGTCGAATTCCGCTCGGTCGTCGGTCTCGGTCCCACTCGAGGAGTCACTGGCCGTCTCGTCCGAAGAGCCAGCTCGATCGGCGGGTCGGCGTGCCGTCTCGGGCCACTCGTCGAACCCTCCCTCCGGCGTCGTGCTCGAGTCGCCCGGCCCGCTCGAGTCGTCGGAAGCCGGAGAGGATTCAGCGGACACCCAATCACGAACCGTCTCCGCGGCGCGCGTCGTGACGCTGTCCGACTCCGAAGCGGGAGCCTCCGCTGATGGATTCGCCGTATCGACCGCTCCCGAGTCCGCGGATCCGGTGGACGATTCGGCTGCGGCCGTCGGCGGCGCGAACTGGAACTTGTTCCCGCCACAGTCGGGACACCCCGACAGCATCTCCTTGGAGCCGTCGGCGAACGTTCGGCCGCAGTTCGTACACTGATGTGGCATTAGTTACGGGACACGAGCGCGCTGATGAGCGTTTCGTCCTTGTGGAGCGTCTCGATCTGATTGGCAGGACCGATCACCGTCAGCTTCGCCTCCCCGGCGTCGCTCCCCATGATACGGCCAAGGAGGGACGAATCTCTGGTCTCGGACTTGGGATAGGTCTCGATCTCGATGCCGTTGAACTCGTCGGGGCTGATTTCGGCCATCGTGACCTCGATGAGCCGGCTCTCCTCGTCGGGCGTCAGACCTTCCTCCAGGATGACGATGTTGCCGTCGTGGACGCCGTCGAGGATCATCCTGATCTTCTCCATCGTCGCCATTCCGTCCATGCGCTCGCCGCTGATCAGGTCGATCTGTACGCCGTCGGGTGCATCCGAGTCGTCCGCGTTGGTTGCTTTTGGCATCGTGGTCACCCGAAGTACTCCGCGATGTTGTCGTACACTTCGTCCATGTTCTCGCCTTCCTTCGCCGAGAGAGGGACGGTCTTGTGCTGTGGGAAAGCGTCCTCGATCCGCTTGACGCTCGATTCCTCGAGGTCGATCTTGTTCGCGAAGATCAAAACGGGGAGCTCGCGGGACTCGATGATGCCGATCAACATGGTGTTGACCTGCGTAATCGGATCCTCCGCGCTATCCAGAACATAGATGACGCCGTCGACGTCTTCTCGGAGCCAGTGCATCGCCTCGGCGACCCCCTCGGTCGCTTCGCGGGAACGGCGGATGGCGTCCTCTTTGTCCATCTCGTCGGTGAACTCTTCGTAGTCGACTTTCGTCGTCACGCCGGGCGTGTCGACGATGTCGATAGTCACCGTCTTGCCGTTCCGTTCGATCTCGACGTTTTCCTTCCTCCGTGCACGACGCGTTTCGTGGGGGACGTGACTCTCCGCACCCACTGCATCACCGGTCCAGTCACGAGCAATACGGTTTGCGAGCGTCGTTTTGCCAGCATTGGGCGGACCGTAGATACCGATTCGTTTGGGCTCCTGTTCCGAAAACAGGCGATCCGTAGCCCGAGAGATACTATCTTTGAGTTCTGTGAACAGTCCCATCTATTGGGCCCTCCAGCACCGCGGGGTGCATCTGCGCGTACTACAAACTGTACCCACTTAAGCCTACGTCAGACGTATAGAATATCCGACGACAACGAATTAGTATCGGCGGTTACTGTCCTCGAATCTGTAAGACGGATCGGAGTACCAGAGACGAAACGATAGCTGGTTGCGATAGCTGGGCGAGAACGTGTATCAGGATACGATGTATCGTATGCTATACCGTATCAGAAGACCACACGCCATGTTAAATAATATCATATTGATAGAGAACGGCTGTGCGTGTTCCGAGACCCCCCACCCCTTCGTTTCAAGTGGAGACTCACGAGGGAGTGGGTGAAGAAATGGAATGAACGGTCCCGATCGAGGGGAGTCCAGCCCTCCGTTTCGACTCGAGGCGGGTTTCAGGGTGATTTCGGCGGCGAATTCACCGATAGCGATCGTTCTAGCAATATAGATACGAGTCTAGCAACCTAGACAGCTAAGAGAAGTAGTTCTAGTAGGAACTAGTAAACACAAACAATACCCTAGTAAAGTAATTCAGTCTGCTAGTTCTGCGGATACTGTTTCCTTGCCATAGAAATAAAACTTCCCATCCGAAAACGCCATCGAACCCCCACCCACCTCTGTGACGCGTTCCACTTGAAACGAAGGGGTGGGGGGGGGGAGAGTCTCGATATCCCACGATCCGTCAAACGCACCCACACTCGAGATTGAACAACACGCACCATGTGATGTCTCACCACACTATCTCACCACACGCTACTGACACACGCTATGCCACTGACACACGCTATTTCATACCACACGTCATTCAATAACGTGATACTGTGACTCCCCCTCATCGCGATTTCCGCGTTCTCGTACGATCCGACTGATCTGTAGTGACCCGAACTGACTGTACCTTCTCCCGACGACGGAACTTACGCGATCCCGAGTTTATAGCAGAGTGACATTCTGTGGCGGATCGATAATAAAACGAGGCCGAAAACCGCGCGCCTACGCTCCCACTGCGCTCATTCCGTTCCAGTCCGGCAGTTCTCCGTCACTCTTGCAGTGGGGATCAATCGTGAATGCCCATCGCTTCGATCTGTTCCTGATACCGGTTCCGAATGGTTACTTCCGTCACCTGTGCGACATCAGACACCTCGCGCTGGGTCTTCTTTTCGTTACAGAGCAACGAGGCAGCGTAGATCGCCGCGGCGGCGTAGCCGGTCGGCGACTTCCCCGAGAGCAGTCCTTTCTCGGTCGTCGTATCGATGATCTCGTTCGCTTTCACCTGAACTTCCTCGGAGAGTTCGAGTTCCGAACAAAACCGGGGCACGTACTTCTTCGGGTTGACCGGCTCCATCTCGAGGTTGAGCTCCTGGGCGACGTAGCGATAGGTGCGGCCGATCTCCTTGCGTTCGACCCGTGAGACCGCGGCGACTTCCTCGAGCGATCGGGGGATGCCTTCCATGCGACAGGCGGCGTAGAGCGTACTGGTCGCGACGCCTTCGATCGAGCGGCCGCGGATGAGGTCTTCGTCGAGTGCGCGCCGGTAGATGACGCAGGCGACTTCGCGGACGGATCGTGGGATCGCCAGCGAGGAGGCCATCCGGTCGGTCTCGGAGAGTGCGAACTGGAGGTTCCGTTCGCCGGCGTCTTTGGTTCGGATGCGCTCTTGCCACTTTCGCAGGCGGCGCATCTGATTGCGTTTGTCCGAGGAGATCGACCGACCGTAGGCGTCCTGGTTCTTCCAGTCGATCGATGTCGTCAGCCCCTTGTCGTGCATCGTCTGGGTCGTCGGCGCGCCCACGCGGGACTTGTTCTGGCGTTCGGAGTGGTTGAACGCACGCCACTCGGGCCCGTGGTCGATGTTTGCCTGTTCGACGATGAGTCCACACTGATCGCAAACGAGTTCGCCCTGGTCTTCGCTTTTGACGAGCGTTCCGCTCTCACACTCGTCACACACCCGTTCACGCTCCGACTCCTGTGTTTTGGTTGTCGTTTCAGGATCGCGTTCGCGCTGACGGGTGGGGCTTGCCATTTCATGTTGATAACGATGTTCCAAGGACTTAAGGACTCGCCACCGAAGACACGCGCCCGAATCGATCGCTCCGATCCCATATTCCGGCTTCCCGGCCGACAAAGACGATCTCGAGGGGAAACAACGATTTCGAGGGAGAACGACGATCTCGAGGAGGACCGAATCCTCGTGGACGGGTTTCAAACGTACCGGACGATTTCAAACGTACCCGAAGAGCGTTCCGACCAGTACGAGCACCCACATGACCGTGCCGACGAGCAGCATATCGTTGAATTTCGACCGCCGGGTGGCTCGTTTGGCAGCGCCGGCGGCGATCAGGCCGAGTGCAACGACGACGAGCATCCGTTGGAGGACGACATCCACCGGAAGCGTGTCGACGCCGAGCAGGCTGTAGTCGAGCCAGATCGCGACCGCGAGCGAGCCGGCGGCGACGACGGCGGCGTCGAGGCGTCGCGTGAGTCCGCGCGCGAGAAGGTAGGTTGCGGCCGGAATTCCGATCCCGATCACTGGGTACAACAACGCGGCGATCTGGTGTGGCGTCAGAAACCCGGCCTGGCGCTCGAGGGCGAGCCCACCCATTCGAACGCCGAGATAGAGCGCCAGGATCGTAAAGACGAGGAGGACGTGGCCGGCCTCGAGGCGGGCGTAGGCGGCGGCCAGCCGGCGGCGATCGACGTCGGTCAGGTGGTCGTCGATCGCAGCGGCTGTTCCCTGGGCGACGCGTTCGCTCGCGGACTCTCCGGTCTCGGTGGGGCCGCTGGTGTGGCGTCTGCGGGTTCGGGCCCCGACTATCGTCGGAACGACCACCAGCCCGGCGAGTTCGACGACGGTCGCCCAGCCGTCGGCGTCGGCGGAGTTCCTGTTGTCGAGATACATGCGGTGGACGTCCTCTTGGACGTCGACTCGCGGGTGTTCCATGAAGTCGTTCTCGACTTTCGTCTGGGCGTCCTGTGAGCCGTGGACGCGGTGACGGAGCGTAAACCAGTCGAAGTGTTCCGAGTGCGTCTGCATGATGACCCAGTCGTCGTCCTCGTTGGGGCTCTCGTAGAGCCGAATGTGGTATCGCTGTCCGTAGTAGTCGCCGTCCTCGAGTTGGCGCGTTTCGGTCGTCCAGTAGCCGCTTTCGTTCGGACCAGGGTCGACGTACGCATAGCGAGTGCCGCCGTCGGCCTGCCCCCAGTCGAGATTCGGTGCGGGACCCTGCGGTTCGTCCGGCGGCGCGTCGTCGGTGGCGTTCGTCGACGAGTTGTTCGGCACTGGTTCGGTGCCGCCTTCGTCGATCGCTTCGATTTCGCTGTCGGATTCGTTATCGTCGGTCGGCTCGGTTTCGTTATCGGATTCGGTACCGCTAGTCGGCTCGGTTTCGTTGTCTGATTCGTTCCCGCCGGTAAGCGAGTAGGTATCCGGGAGTGCTTCCTCCTCCGATTCGTTGATCTCGGACCAGTCGCCGTCGTCGGCGTCGGTCAGGACCCGCTCGACGTCGTCGGTGTCGCCGCGGACGACGACGTTGATCGGACTCGTCCGCTTGAACCCTTCCCGTGCGCTGAGATACTGCCAGAAGCGGCTTTCGGAATCCTCGAGCGAGACGAGCTTCGGTGTCGGTTTCGTCTCGGTCTGGGTCGTCGTGGCGGGTGCGGTCTGGTCGGCCGACAACGACACCAGCAGCGACGGCCCTCCGACGAGCAAGAACGCGAGAACGAGCAAAACGACCGTGATTACGATCGAGCGGCGCATCTATCCATAGCTAGCGGCAGGGAATACATCAAACTACCTTCCCGAGACGATACGCGTTCCTCCGGGAGGGGACGGTCTCGACCGATCGCATCGTCGTCCCTTGGGTCTCGAGGGGGCGGCGATTCAAACGCCGGGCCCGACGGTAGTGACGGGAACGGGGGCCTCGCGGACGACCCGTTGGGAGACGCTTCCAACGACGTTCCGTTCGTACTCGTCACCGCTGGTTCCCATGACGATCAGATCCGTCCCGTTGGTCGCGGCGTAATCGACGATACACTCGGCGGGGTGGCCGGTTTCGACGGCAGTCACCGTCTCGACGCCGTGATCGGCAGCGCGCGTCGCCGCCTCGTCGACGGCCTCGCGAGCGGTGGTCTCGAGGTCCTCGCGGACGCGCTCGATGCGGTCGTCGTCGAGCACGAGAAACGCGCGGTCGTCGACGACCGAAAGGACGTGCAGGGTTGCGTTTCTGGTGGCCGCGACGTCGATCGCGTGGTCCGCGACGGTCGCCGCGTGCTCACTGCCGTCCGTCGGAAAGAGGATCGTCTCGTACATCGCTGTCTACGTAGACCACTCGCCCGGACGGAAAAAGGGGTTTCCTTCCGTTCCCCTGGCTGGGAACATCGCGTCGAACCGCGTCTCGGGTCCACGTCTGGCGCATCACGGCGGCTGTGGTCCGGTTCACCCTGCCCTCGAGGTGTCCTCTCGGTTCGAGCCGACCGCCGTCACCGTGCAGGCCCCAGACGCCTGGGATACCTAGACGCCCGGGATCCCGAGGGCGTCGGGCGTCACGAACCCGACGACGGCGAAGGCGTAGACGATCGCGACCGCGACGATCCAGGCGATGAAGCCGATCGCGACCGCCGATCCCCAGCCGCCGGGATAGCGCCAGTTGATGACTCCGACCCAGATGATCAACATCAACAGCACGCCCAGGATAGGAACCCACCCGACGAAGAAACTCGTAATCGCCCAGGCGACCGCGCCGATCAGCGCGGTCACCGCCGCGTTCACGACGCTCGCATCCCTGTCTAACACCAGCCGCGCGCCTGCGAGAATGCCGATCGTTCCCACGAGCAGGCTCAGGACGAAGATAAGGACGGAGTCGGCGGCAGCCATGTTAGGGTTTCCAGCTCAGTTCGATCTCGACTGTCTCACGGTTCCCCCGGAGCATCGACGAGCGTTCGACGACCTCGACGGAGACGTCGACGTTCTGGGGCGGGTCGAGCGACACGTTCTTGTTCCCGACCGGCACGGTGACTGCCGCCTCGCTTTGCCCGAACTCCGTCGCGAGTTCCTGGAGGTAGGCGGCGAGTTCGTCTCGAGGGAGCGTCTCGTCGGCTGTCGTCCGTTGCGCCATGCGGGGACATCGAACAGCTGCCTGCAAAAGTATGGGCTGCAAACGTGTTCCTAACCCGTTGTTACTGCCGAAACCGCTGTTGTAACGGACGACTGATTCCCCAGTTGAGTCACGGCCACGCGGGACCGGTCGCTAGAACAGGTTGGCTTGCTGATATACGGAGATCCCGTCGGCCGTAATCTCGTACGGTTTCTTTTCTCGAGAGTGGTTGGCGTCGCGGATCTTCTGAATCTCGATCGCCATCCGGGTTTCCCGGAAGTCGTCCGGCCGGACGTACTGGAGGACGAAGACGGCGTCCGTGAGATACTCGACGATGCCGTATCGGGAGGCGTAGGGGGTCTCCTCGGATGCCTCGCTCGTCAACAACGCGGTGACGCCTGCCTCCTTCAAACTCCGGGAAAAATCGTATATTTCGTTGCGACGTTTCGCTCGATCCTTGTACATCATCTCGAGCAAGGAAACCGAGTCGAGGACGAGCCGCGAGGCGTCGAACTCCTCGACGAGCGTGGGGAGTTCGTTCCGGATCGAGGCCAGACTGTTGGCCATCTCGATCGGATCGACGTCGACGACGGCGAGTTGGCCGTCGGCGACGTACTCGTCGAACGCGTATCCTTTTTCGGTTGCGCTGTTGATGACCCGCTCGCGGCTTTCCTCGAGCGTGATGAAGACCGCTCGCTCGCCCTGCTGGAGTCCGTGGGTGAGAAACTGGAGGCCGAACGTGGTCTTGCCGGTTCCGGCGCTGCCCATCGTAACGATGAGCGACCGCTCGGGAACGCCACCCTGGATCATCCGATCGAGCCCCTCGATGCCGAGTTCGAGTCGCGAGAGTTCGGAGTCGATCGCCTCGTCGAAGTCGGGTTCGTCGCTCCCCCCGAACACGAAATCGAGATCGTCGAACCCCTCGGGACCGCTGGTAGCCGCCCCATCGGCCACAGCGTCGGTCGTCGGGGCGTCGACGTCCTGGAGCGCGTCGCCGAACTCCTCCTCGAACAGGGGGTCATCGTCGTCGGTCGTCTCCGCCACATCCCCCTCCCGTGTCGAGTTCGACTCGGGGTCAGCGTCGTGTTCGCCGGCATCGTCGCCTGCCGAACCGTCGCCAGCGGTGGGTTCGGCTTCGGGTGTCGGCGGCGTTCGCTCCTCGTCCGTCTCCCCGTCTTCGAGCGCCCGTTCGAACCAGTCGTCGGTGTCGTCACTCACGGCGACCACCCGGCGTGGGTCCGGTCCTGGGCGAGCGTCGCTGGCGGATCCGACTGCTGGTGACGACAGCGACGTGACGGGGGTAATTCGAGTAGACGGAGGCCATACGTGACACTGCGACGGGATCGTCGCGGGAGTTCACGTGTCCGAAGTCGTTCCAACCGGATTAACTTTGTTGCCGTCGGCGGGACAAGCGTGGCTTTTTCATCACGGGGCGGGTATCCGCCGACGATGGACGTTGCCGTCGGAATCGTCGCCCAGCGTGACAACGAGCGTGCACAGACACTCGCCGGGAGCCTCGTGGAGACCCTCGAGCGCGAGGGGGCAACCGTCGTCGTCGACGAAGCGACCGGCGAGGCACTCGAGGCGACGACCGTCCCGGTCGCTGCGATGGCGGGTCGTGACCTCGTCGTGAGCATCGGCGGTGATGGAACGCTGTTGTTCACGGCCCGCGAGGTGGGTTCGACGCCGATCCTCGGCATCAACCTCGGCGAAGTCGGCTTTCTCAATGCCGTCGCGCCCGCGGACGCGGTCGACGTCGTCACTGCTCTCGTGACCGAACTCGAGGAAACGGGAACCGTCGCGGGCCGCGAACTGACGCGGCTTCGGGCAACCGGGGTCGGCGAGGACTGGACGCTCGAGCCCGCCCTCAACGAGGTGGTCGTCCACGGGCCCCGCCGGGGGAACGGCGGCGGCGCGACCGTCGGGATCCGCGTCGACGGCCAGCAGTACGCCGAGAGTCACGCCGACGGCGTGCTCGTGGCCACGCCGACGGGCTCGACCGCCTACAACTTGAGCGAGGGAGGACCACTTCTCCACCCGGCTGCGGAGACCCTCGTGGTCACGCAAATGGCCGCGACCGAGTCGATGCCGCCGCTGGTCGTCGAACCGGACACCGAACTCACCCTCACCGTCTCCGACACCGACACCGCGTACGTGATCAGCGACGGTCGCAACCGACAGCGCCTCGAGCCCCCGGCGACGGTATCGGTCTCCCTCGCCGCCGAATCCGTCACGCTCGTCGGCCCACGGGGGAATTTCTTCGACGCGCTCGACAAGCTGGAATAGTTACTGGTCGCCTTCCACGAGTCGCTCGAGGTGTTCCGGCGGTACCGCACCGCGGGCGACGTGCCCGTCCGAGAGGAACGTCGGGACGCCGGTGATTCCCGTCTGCTGGGCCTGGGCGAATCGCTCCTCGAGTTCGGCCTGGAGGCTCTCGTCTGCGATCGCCTCCCGAATCTCGTCGGCCGGTAGGTCGACGTCGTCGGCGAGGTCGGCGAGTACCTCGACGTCGCCGATGTCGCGTCCCTCCTGCCACAGCGCCGTGTAGATCGCCTCGTCGAACGCCTCCCAGCGGTCGGGATACGCTCCGTTGACGTACCACGAGGCGACCTGCGCGTCGAACGAATCGATGTCGGTCGCGATATCCAGCGTCATCTCGACGTCGTACTCCTCCTGTAGCCGACGGACGTTCTGTTTGGCCTGCTCGTAGTAGCCCTCGTCTTTCCCGTCGTCGACGTCGTGATCGATCGAGCCGTCCGGGTTTCGCTTCCCGCGTCGCAGGTCGAAGGGATGCCACTCGACGGTGAGGGGCTCGTCGCGACCGTCGCGGTACTGCTCGAGCGAGCGCGTCCCCAGATAACAGAACGGACAGACGTAGTCCGCGTAGATCGTTAGTCGATCCCCGGTCTCCGGCGTCGATCCGGTATCGGCGTCAGCCATGGATTCGGTAGGTGTCCGTTACGGAAAAGTCGCCGGTCACCGGCAGTCGAGCGGCCGCCACCGAGACGAGGCACGGACGCAACTCGAGTAGTCGTTCCCCGGGCGGTCAGCTCTCGGATCCGGTCGCTACCCGGCTCGCACTGTCGGTGTTCGACTCCGTCACGTCCGGCAGGTTCGGATCCCGGTAGGGGTTGTGACCGTACGCCGGCAGCTCGTCGTCGAGTTGGGATTTGAGGACTCGGCGCAAGCGATTCAGGCTGGTCGTATCCAGCCCGTATTCGGCCGCGAGCCGCTTGAACGGCTCTTCGTCGGTGATATCGTGGGCCCGGTACTGTGCGAACAGGTCCTCCATCCGGTCGGCGGAGAGTTCCTGCGCGTCGATCTCGTCGAGCCCGAAGTATTGCTGTCGATCGACGTCGACGACGTGGCGGATCACGACCAGTGCGACCTTGGGAATCGCCCGCTGGCTCCCGAACTCGGTGAGGTCGATCTCGTCCATGACGCCGAGCGCGAGATCGCGCTGCCAGGGCGTCACTTCGAGGGCGTTACACAGCGCCTGCGTGGTTCGCAGCCGGTCGAGACGGTGGGCGCGCTCGCTGTAGCCCGGCGTCGCCGCGTGCTGTTCGTCGTGGAGGCGGCGCACGCTCTCGGAGAGGTCTCCCTCGGGCGACTCCGCGCGGCCGATGACCGTCGCGCTCGGCGTGACGACGCCCCACCGGCGGACCGTCGAATCGCGCTGGACGTCCGCCCGCGAGAGCGACCCGGACCCCGGACGGGTCTCGAGGCGGCGCTCGTCGTCGGGGGCGACGCCGTCTGCAGCCCCAACGGGTCGCTCGGGATCGGGACTCGGGTCGGCACCGTCGTCTTGCATCGTCTGTCGCTCGGAGAGGGAGAGTAAAAAAGGCTCGCTCCGCGCAATACCCTTGGAAACCGGACACACAACGTTTCTAACAGGAACGAGTGCCACGGCGACCTCGAACGGGACGGGCGCTGTCGCTCCGGTATCGGCGACGTTCGACTTCGTGACCGGGACCGTCCGTCCGCGAAAAGCCCTTCGTAGCTTCACCTTGTGACCAGAGGTACTTAAACGACGGTCGCTCGAGGGACGACCAGCCAGCGAGCAGCGTCGAGCTGCCGACAGCCCGAGCTGTAATGAACTGAATCTCCCGCCAGAATCGGGGCGTCTCTCCCGTCGTAGCTTCATCTTGTGACGAGAGGCACTTAAACGGATGCGCGGATCGACGATCGGAGTCGCTACTGGACGGCCGCGAGTAACTCGTCGAGATACTCGTCCAGCCGTTCGGTCTCGGGGCCGGCTCTCGCGTGAATTTCGGGGTCGATCGGGTTCGGTGGGTGAGCGAACTCGCGGCCGACGGCGTCGCCGATCGGGACCCCGCCCTCACCCCTTCGTTTCCGCTCGAGCAACTCGCGAGCGCGTTCGATCCGCTCGGGATCGAAGACTGTCGGTGCCTGCTCGTCCAGGAACCGCTCGAACTCGAGCGCCGGCAACTCGTGGTCGCCACGCTCGCCGGTTTCTTCGAGGTAGTACGCGGACATCGCCGCTCGACAGATCGTCAGATTTCGCTTCACCGTGGGTTTCGTTTGCGTCTCGGTGAAGCGCTCGTCGTCGGCCGGGACCGTCATCGTTCCGTCGTCGGTTTCGACGACGAACGCCTCGTCGTCGGCGTCGACGATCGGGAAGAGTTCGTCGTCGGTGCGGACCAGATGCTGGGAGATGTACTTGCGGTAGTTGCTCGTCGCGATGCCCCGCCACGTGTGATACAGGTCGATCGGGTTGTAGGTCCGCTCGAGGTAGTCGGCGAGGTCGGTGGGGTCGTACGCGAGTCGATACCGGATCGGGCTCCGCAGCAGGTCGATCGCACTCTCGTTCGACTCGGAAAGCAGGCGGACGAACGTCCGTCCGTCCCAGCCCTGATATTCGAACTCGCCTCGGTCCTCGACGATCGTTTCGGGGGGATCCTCGAGGTGGGCGTATCGGCGCAGATCGGTCGGCGCGTAGACGAAGCCGACGTCGTAGTCGCTGTCGGGGCTCGCCCCGCCCCAGGCGTGGCTCCCGCGGGCGACCGCGACGGCGACCGCGACGTCGTACGTACGTTCGATCGCCCGCAGGTGGTCGTCGACCGTTTCGTGGATGCGTGGGGGAACAGTGGCCATGGCTGTGGCTCGAGTGTGGAACGGAGACGAGAGAACGCCGGCGTGCCAAATGCCCTTCGTAGCTTCACCTTGTAACGGGAGACACTTAAAGAACGATCCGGACGGCGCTGTTACGTGAGTTCACAGTTGTCGCCCCTGCGAGTGGGCTACCCCGCGACCTCACTCCCGAAGCCACGTCGAACCGTTATGGCATGTGCGTAATCGGCTTTCGAGAGCACGCCGACGAGTTCGCCGTTCTCCTCGACCAGTGCGTTCGCGCTCCCCGTCTGGTTCAGAACGGCCAGCGTCTCGAAGGCGTCGGCGGTCGACTCGATGCGGGACACAGCCTCCATTACGTCCTCGATGCGGGTCGTCCCGCGGTCGTTGCCGCGAGCCGTGCGGAGGTCCGCGAGCGTGACGACGCCGATGCCGGTCCCGGTATCATCCGTAACCAGATGGATCGACCGCCGGTCGCGAAGCAGCTGGTCGCCGAACTCCTCGACCGTCGTGTCGGCCGAGACCGTCGGGGGATCCCTGGTCATGATGTCTCCGACCGTGATTCCCTCGAGCAGTTCGTCGAGGAGCACCGATCGCGATTCCGTCGTCGCGGCTCCGTAGATGAAGAAGGCGAGCAGGAGGAGGATGAGCTGGAAGGTGAAGACGCCGACGAGGGCGAACAGGAACGCAAACGCGACCCCGACCCGCGCCGCGATTCGCGTTGCGGTGCCGTACGGACGGGAACGAGCCAGGAGGGCACGGAAGATCCGTCCGCCGTCCATCGGGAACGCGGGAAGGAGGTTGAATCCTGCCAGTAGCAGGTTCGTGACCGCCAGATAGCCGACGACGAACCGCACCGCGTGGAGGGAGGTCGGCGCGACGAGCACGCCTGCATAGCAGACGGCGGCGATGAGGACGCTCGTGATGGGGCCGGCGATGGCGATCCAGAACTCCCGGTCCCACTCCTTCGGGAACGTCTTCAGCGATGCTATTCCACCGAGGATCCACAGGGTGATCGAATCGATTTCGATGCCATATCGCAGTGCGGCCCACGAGTGGCCGAGTTCGTGTAGGGTAACGCTCACGAACAAGCCGACTGCCGCCGTGATACCGATGAGCCACGGCATCGCCCCGGCTCGGAGCCTGATGAGGTCGAATCCCGTGCCGGTGAATCCTTCGATGAACCCGGCGTACAGTTCGATCTGCTGGCCGCTTCCGATGAGCCACGCGAGGATCGGGAGGAAGATCAGCAACGAGGTGTTGATCCGAATGGGGATATCCCAGATCTCCGTGATAGTGTAGCTTCGCACACGTCCTGCTAGCACCCCGGGGCCTTAGGTGACCTGAAAGCGACTCTTCGACGGTCCGTAAGTTTACTCGCGCGAGAAAACCGCAGTCCCGCCGGAGCGGTCGGCTGTCCCGCAAGAAAGGGATCGTAGCCACCGAAACGATTTACACTAAGTGCAATCCCGTCGTGCGATCGAATGTTCAGTGACTACTGTATTCCGGCCTCAACCGATCTTCGAACCGTTCGCGAGCGGGATACAGTCGACTCTCGAGAACGAACGCGTCGCAACTACCGAATTGGCGCACTAGAGAACGGCGCTCGTCCCGTCATAGCTCCACCTTGTGACGGGAACCACTTAAAGAAACGACGACCCGCTCGAGACGGCAGCGGTACTATCGGGTCCGTCGAGCCAACAACTACTGGTTCCGAAAGGTTGAATCGATCGCTCCCCTGAATGCGGGCAATGAGTCATCAGTTGCCGGACGTGCAGGCGACGTCACCCGACGTCACTGTCGGCCTGAGCCAGGTCGGCGTCACCGGCGTCGACAAGCTCGTCAAGATCGCCCGCGAGGGGAAGCGGCCGATCGTTCTCACTGCCGAGTTCGAGGTCTTCGTCGATCTTCCCGGCTGGCGCAAGGGCGCGGACATGAGCCGCAACATGGAAGTCATCGACGAGATCCTGGAGGACGCCACCCGCGAGGAGGCCTACGGCGTCGAGGAGGTCTGTGGCGAGGCCGCCGAACGGCTCCTCGAGCGCCACGATTACACGTCGCGGGCGGAGGTCTCGATGGAGGCCGAGTTCATGCGGCGCGAACAGACCCCTGCCAGCGATCGCGAGACCCAACATACCGTCGACATCGTCGCGTCCGCGACGGCGACCGAGGACGGCACCCGCGAGGAGATCGGTGCACGGGTCACCGGCATGACCGTCTGCCCCTGCTCGCAGGGCATGTCGACGGCCCGCGCGAAGCAGACGCTCGAGGACCTGGGCGTCGAGGAGGAGACGATCACGGCGTTCCTCGAGGAAGTGCCACAGCCGGGCCACTCCCAGCGGGGGCACGCGACGCTGACCGTCGAAGCCAACGGCGACCCGTCGGTCGATCTGAACGACATCATCGATATCGCTCGGGACTCGATGAGCGCGCGGATCTACAACCTCGCGAAGCGGCCCGACGAGGACTACATGACGTACGACGCCCACGCCGACGCGAAGTTCGTCGAGGACTGCGTCCGTGCGCTGGCGGAAGGCGTCGTCGACGAGTTCGATCACCTGGCCGACGACGCGGTAATCACGATGAGCCAGTCCAACGACGAATCGATCCACCAGCACAACGCCCACGCCGAGCGGATCGTCGAAATGGGGACGCTCCGCGACGAGATCGACAACTAGTCCCCTTCTACCCGTCGACTGCAGGGTCGGCGGGGATCAGATCGCCGGATTCGACCCCCCAGTGCAGCCGTGGACCGTCACTAAAACTCGAGGGGCTCGGCCTGTTCCCAGCGCGGAACGAACTCCTCGTGGACGTTCGCGGCGAACTCCGGATCCTTCAGGTCGATCATGCCGAAGGCCTCGCCCGAGGACAGCGGGTTGGGCACCTGGATACACACCTCGACGCCGTCGATGAGGTTGAACGACCCCGTGACGTCGTCGTGCGTACGGACGTCGAAGTCGTCGCGTTGCTGTAAGGTCTCCCGATAGCGCCGCCCCACCTCCTCCGACATGGAAGCGACCATCTCGCGAGTCATCAACAGATCGACCGAAACCCCACGATCGAGCGCGTCCTCGAGTTGGGCGTTGATCTCCTCGCTGACCGCCTGCATGTCCCACTGGGGCGAAGGGTGTGACGACACCATTACGATGTCCCGATCGGCGGCCGCCAGCCGCTCCAAGAGGAGATCGATCGTCTCCTCGGGACCGACGGCGGCGGTCCAGAACTGTTCTTCGACCGGCTCGGCGGCGTCGAGTTCGTCGGCGAGGTCGTCGACGATCGACTCGTACTGATCGGCCTTTTCCTCGAGTTCGCGTTTCTTGTCCTCGAGCAACCGGTCGAGCGCCGTCGAGGGCTCGACGGCGACGTACTTCTTCGGGCGGCTCGCGGTCTGGCTCCGGACCAGGTTGTACTGTTCGATACTGTTTAACACGTCGTAGATCCGCCCCATCGGGACGTCGCTCGCCCGGGACAACTCCTTGGCCGTTGTGGGGCCGGTAGTGAGCAACGATCGGTAGGCTCGAGCTTCGTACTCGGAAAGCCCGAGATCCCTGAGACTGGCCATGTCGAAACGCAATCCACTGAAGAAACATAAACGCTGTGGTAGTTTGGCGATGCGGCGGGTTCGGCCGGTAGGGAGCCGAGCGTCAGTCGAGAACGGTCCGAACGCGTTCGCTCAACTCGGCCGGAGTTTCGGCAAGGGCTGACACGTGATCGCCCCGCTCGGCCCGCGCCGTTCCAGCCGCGAGGCCGTCGGCGTCGGGAACGACGACTTTCTCGTGGTCCGCGAGGCGAAGCGCCGCCCGGTGGAGGTCCGAACCGGGTTCGGTTGCGACCTGGATCACCAGCGGGCCCTCGAGCAGTCGGGAGACGGCCGTCGCGTAGCGGGCGATCTGGACCCCGAAGCGCTCGCTGGCCCCGGCGAAGGCCTCGAGCGTCTCCCGTGCGAACTCGCGATAGCGATCCTCGCCGGTCAGGGCCGCCAGATCGATCAGCGCGTCCGCGAACGCGACGTTCGAATCGAGCGGCCGGAGCGGCCGATCGCACAGGCCGACGCCCTCGGCGGGGCCATCGAGGAACGAATCCTCGTCGTGGAGTCGGTCGATCGTCGTCTCCGCGACGGCCGTCGCGTCCGCGAGCGTCTCCGTCTCGAGGGTGCTCGCGGCCGTCGTCAGCGCCGCCAGCAGACGGGCCTGGTTCGTGAGGAGACACACCGCGTCGCCGTCGTGACCGAGTTCGACGCCGTCTTCGCGCGCGTGTGCGACGACGCCATCGACGAGCAAGTCCTCGCGGACGGTTGCGAGCGCCCGTTCGGCGTACCGACGGGCACGTTCGTCGTCGGTATACGAGTAGTAGGTGAGCAGCCCCTCGATCGCAAGGGCGTTAGAGCCGGCGAAGACCCCGTCGTCGACCGGTGGCTCGGCGGCGGCCGCTCGGTCCGTCGCGTCGAGACTGTGGGCGTCTTCCTCTCCGGGGGCCTGGCTGTTCGCGAACGCGTCGGCCTCGTCGTTCCACAGCGTCGTCGTCAGGAACTCGATCGTCCGATCGGCTGGCTCGCGGTACTCGTCCTTGCCGGTCAGCAGGTAGGCGTTGGCGAAGGCCCGGACGAGCGCGCCGTTGGAATCCAGCAGTTTCTCGCGTTGGAGGCCCGACCAGTCGCGATCGGTCGCGAACCGATAAAAGCCGCCGTCGTACTCGTCTAACAGGTTCGCGCCGACCGCATCGTACGATCGCAGCGCCATCTCCCGGTCGCGTTTCAACGCGAACTCGAGGGCGTCGGGCAGCGGGAACTTCGGGCTTTCCCCCCAGCCCCCGGCAGTCTCGTCGTAGGTGTCGGTGAGGTGTCCGAGCATGCCCGTTTCGATAGCGGGGGTCAGCTCGCCGGCTGGTGGGTTGTCCTCCCGCAGCGGCCGGGGGACGCGCGCCGCGCCGCTGCCTTTGGTCTGCCACATGGTTCGGACGCTGTCGAGGACCTGTCGCATCCCGTCGGGACCGAGATAGCCCGCGCCGGTCAGCACCGAGCCGTCGGGGGCGAGAAAGACCGTCGAGGGGAACCCACCCATGTTGTAGCGATCGCGAACGCGCGGATAGCGATCCACGTCGACGCGGACGGGGACGAAACTGTCGTTGACGTTGGCCGCGATCCGGGGCTCCGAATACGTCTCCTCGTCCATCTCGTGGCAGTGATCACACCACGTCGCGGTCAGCGAGAGCAAGACGGGACGGTCGGCCGACGCCGCTTCGTCGAAGGCCGCTTCTCCCCACTCGCGCCACTCGACGCGGGTCGTATCGTCCATATCGGAGCGACGCACGTGGCGAGGGTAAGCCCTTCGTTCGCGTGTGCTCGTCCCGCGTTCGCGACCGGCTCGCTCGAGGGAGCGATGCAGGCGGGACGGAGAGTAAAGGATTTTCACTCTTCGGAGCCTAGTCGAGGTATGCTCCGGTGGATCTTCGCGCTGTTGCTCATCCCGTTTCTCGACGCCGTGTTGCTCGCGGTGATCGTTACTCAGTTCGGGTTCCTCAGCTGGGTCGGGATGATCCTCCTCGTCGTCCTGACGGGCTTGATCGGGATGTTGCTCGTCCGTGCGGAAGGCCGACGGACGATCCGGAAGATGCAACGGTCGATGGCCGAGGGAACCCCACCGACGAACGAACTGCTCGACGGCGGGCTGTTGATCGCCGCCGGCGCGTTCCTGTTGACGCCCGGGCTGGTGACCGACGGCATCGGGTTCCTGCTCGCCGTTCCGCTGACCCGGATCCCGATCCGTGCCGCGCTCAAGCGGTTCGTGATCGTCCCCTACGTGGACAAGAAGACGGGCGGGTTCGCCAGCGGCGGCGTCTGGACGTTCGGGTTCCCGGAAGGCGGACCCGGCCGAGAACGGACCGAGTCGGCCGATAGCGGAACGTACGACCTCGGTGAGGACGCGTACTCCGTCGCCGGCGACGACGAGGACGCCTACACGATCGATTTCGGCGACGAGCGGACGGACGATGCGGACGACGAGCGAGACGACGATCCCCTCGGTCGGTAGCGGTTCGCACGGGTCCAGGAGAAAGAAACGTTTAAACGTACCACCGGGCAACTACCGAGTGCGACGAGGGAGCGGCGGGCCAATAGCTCAATTAGGTTGAGCGCCACTCTGATAAGGTGGAGGCTCTCGGTTCAAATCCGAGTTGGCCCATACTTTTGCGGCGAGCAATTTCGCGAGCCGTAAGTATTGAATCCAACTCGGATTTGAAGCCCTGGCAGTCGCAGCTGGTGAACGTAGTGAACTAGATCGTCTGCCTCTGGTTCAAATCCGAGTTGCCCCACTTCTCGCGACGAACCATTCCGTGAGCCCCGAGTACGTGCTGCCGCGAGGATTTGAACTACGGAAGACGCATGCTCGCGAGCGAAGCGAGTGAGACCGTCTTCCGCCGGTTCAAATCCGAGTGGGCCCATATCTGCGGCGCGGGATTTCGCGAGTCGAACCGGCGATTGATCCGTTTCTCGAGTTCCGTCTCGACGAGCCTCTCGTCGCTTTCGGTGGGTCGAGTGCGATCGCCCTCGAGTTTAAATACGAACGCGGGGCCAGACCGCCCATGATCGACGACGCGATCCGCGTGCTCGCGGGTGACTGCACCGTCATCGCCGAAGACAGCGACCGGGAGGAGTATCGCGGACGAGTCACGACGATCGTCAAGCCGGACAACACCGTCCTCGTCCACGATATCGACGGCTACCAGCCCGTCGCGTGGCTGACGCGGGCCGACAGCGTCTCGAGCGATCGCAGGGACGGCTTCACGCTCGTGGCGAAAAAGGACACGCAGACGCTGCGGATCGCCGCCCACGAACGGGAGGGGTTCGCTCATTACCCCTCCTCCGCGGCCGGCACGCCCGTGGGCACGTGTCCCGACTGTGGAGGCGCGCTCGTCCGCTCGAGTGGCGTCCACTGCGTCAGCTGTGGCGATCGGTACGGCGTGCCGGCGGACGCGACGGTTCGGGACGAACAGTGCGATTGCGACTGTGGACTCCCGAAGATGCGCGTCGAGCGCGGCCTCGCGTTCAACGTCTGCCTCGACCGCGGCTGTGAGTCCCTCGACGCGGCGGTCAAACAGGCGTTCGACCGCGAGTGGGCGTGTCCGGCCCCGGACTGTGACGGCGACCTGCGGATCCTCCGCCGCGGCGGGCTCATCGCCGGCTGCGAACACTACCCCGACTGCGATACCGGCTTCGCCGTTCCCGCCGGCGTCGTCGACGGCGAATGCGGCTGCGGGCTCCCGACGTTCGAAACCGCCAGCGGCATCCGCTGTCTCGACGCGACCTGCGACCGTGCGCTCGAGGCCCCACTCGAGACGGAATCCGCGGCCGACGACTGACCGTCCTCGCGGAAGTGAGTTTTCGCGGGACGGTCGTCCGGCCAGCAGACGAACCCGGCCGACGAGGAATCGATCCGCAGCCACTTAGTGCCAGCCAGTCAAAACCCGGCTATGTCACTCGAGGGGCGGTTCGAGACGGACGAGGGCGTCGTCCACGTGGGGGGCGATGCGCGCCAGCGGTATCACGACTCGCGGGGGTATGGCTATCCGCTCGAGGGCAACGAGATCGCGCTCGCGCCGGTCGAGGCGGCCCACCTGCTCTACCGGGGTGACCTCGAGGCGGTGGTCGACGGGGAACGCGGCCAGCGCCTGGGGTTCCGGGAGTTCGTCGCCCGGGAACCCGGCGAGGATTTCGGCGTTCGATTCCTCGTCTACGCGGATCTGCGCTCGCGGGGGTTTTACCTCTCGCCGAACGCGGAGCCGTGGGTACCGGACCCGCCCGGCGGCGAGGCGGACTTCGCGGTCTTCCCCCGTGGGAAGGGTCCCCGTGACGGCGAGATCGCCTACGCCCTGCGGATCGTCGGCGAGCGAACCGACATCCCCGCCGCCGAACTTCGGCCGGGCGTCCTGGCGGTCGTCGACGAGGAGAGCGAAATCACGTACTTCGAGGTCGGACGCCGGGATCCGACCGGAACGTCCGGTTCCGACGCCACGCTCCCCGAGGCCTGCGAAGCCGACCTCCTCGCCGATCGGGTCGTGGTCTGGGAGCCGCCGACCTCCCTTTACGAGCACACGTTCTACGGCCAGCCCCTCGAGGGCCGGGAGTACGACGAGCCGACGCTGCAGTGTTCCCTGCTCGAGGCGACCTATCTCGCCGAGCGGGGAGCGATCGATCTCGAGCCCGAAACGGTCCGCGAGCGGGGCCGCGAGGTCGAGGGGGAACGGTTCGATCGGCGGCTGACCGTCTACACGGCCCTGCGGGAACGCGGGGTCGTTCCGAAAACGGGCTACAAATTCGGTGCGGATTTCCGGACCTACGCCGACGTGGAATCCGTCGAGAACCTCGGACACTCCGAACTACTCGTTCGGGTCCATCCGGCGGGATACGTCTTCGAACCCCGCGATCTGGCGCTGGACGTCCGGCTCGCCCACGGCGTTCGGAAGACGATGGTGTTCGCGCTGGTCGATCCCGAGGCGGGAATCGAGTGGTGGTCCCTCGAGCGACTGACCCCCTGATCGGTCCTCGAGTCGGACGTCTACTCCCGCGAGCGGTATCCTGATCGACGGGCGAATCGTGGTGTCCGATAGTCTGAAAACCCCAACGGCCGAGGATCGGAGCATGCAACTCGAGGTGATCGGCGTCGGCGGCGCGGGCTGTCGGATCGCCGACGCGATCCGGGCGGCGGAGCCGGCGGACCACTCGTTTCTCACTGACGTCTTCGCGTTCGACACCGACGCGGACGACCTCGCGCGAACCGTCATTCCCGAGTCACACCGGTTTCAGTACGGCGAGGACGCGAGCGATCGTGACGGCGATCCCGACGCCGGCCTCGAGCGAGGGCTGGCGATCGGCCAGGAGTCCGTCGACGAACTGCTCGGGGCGCTCGAGGGAGGTCGGGGGACCTCGCTGGCGGCCGACGCCGTGCTCCTCACGGTCGGTCTCGGCGGGGCGACCGGCGGCGGCACAGCTCCCGCACTCGTCGCGGCGCTGCAGCGTCGATACGACGCGCCGGTCTACGTCCTCGCGACGCTGCCTGCCGACCGGGAGTTCGACGCGGAGGCCGATACGTCGAGTGCTGGCCATCGAACGAGCGATCACGCCGACGACGGGCCACCGCGGCCCGACGCGGCAGCGAACGCGATCGAGAGTCTCGAGCGACTCGACGGGCTCGCGAGCGCGATCATCGCGTTCGATACCGACGCGTGGCTCCGCCCCGGCGAAGGGCTCGTCGACGGTCGCGATCGCTGTAACCGCGAGCTGGCGACGCGAGTTGCGGCCGTCTTCGCCAGCGGTGGTGATTCGGACGGTGCGGTCGCCCAGACGGTCATCGATACGAGCGACGTCCGCCGCATTCTGGGTGACGAGTCGGCCATCGTCACGCTCGGATACGGCGAGCAGACGGTCGAAACGAGCGGCTCACGGTTCGGCCTCGGCCTCCTGCCATCGGAGCCCGACGTCGAGACGAGCGAGGCAGCCAGTGCCATCGAGACCGTGGTCCGCAAGGGAATCCGCGGCAAGCACACCCTCGAGTGTGATCCCGTGACGGCCGAGCGCGGCCTGTTGATCGTCGGTGGGCCGCCGGCGTGGCTCAACCGCCGGGCGATCGCCGAGGGGCGGCGAACGCTCGAGTCGGCTATCGGCGGCTCGGGAATCCTCGGCGGCGACGCGCCCCGACCGGACGGCGATCGCGTCTTCGCGGCGGTCGTCTTCGCGGGCGTGAAATCGGATCGACTCGAAGAATTACGGGTCGCGGCGGACTGATTTCGACGTCGGCCTCCGGCGGCCGCGAAACCGCTACCCGAACGCCTCGAGGAATCGCGTTCCCAGCACGACTTCCGTCCCCGCCAGCCCGACCGAGCAAAACAGCGTGAGATCGTCGTCGTTCGATCGACCCAGGTGGGGCTCCTCGAGGACGTCGGCGAGTTCGACCAGCCGTTCGCGATGCTCGCCGGTCGCGATGTGGGGCCGATCGTAGTCGTCGACCTGTGGGATCGAATCGGTGGCGACGACGTCGGCGCGGTCGACGACCGCGAGCGGGAGTTCGTGGCCGTCTCGGAACCGCGGGCCGATCGTCGTGACGTGGGTGCCGGCCGCGAGCCAGTCGGGATCGAAGACCGGCTCCTCGCTGTCGGTCGCACAGACGAGCGCGTCGGCCTCGCGGACGACCGGTTCGGGATCGTCGATCGCACGGACCGGTGGCCCGACCTCGGCGGCGACCGTCTCCGCGAAGGACGCGCGGCTCTGGGTCGTCGGACTGTAGACCAGTACCTCGTGGAAGTCGCGGGCGGCACACGCCGCGCCGACCTGCGCTCGAGCCTGATGGCCCGAGCCGAGGATTCCGAGTGTCTCGCCGTCAGCGCGGGCGAGAGCGTCGATCGCCACGCCGCCGATGCCGCCCGTTCGGAGCCTGCCGATCGCGTGCCCGACGAACAGCCCCTCGAACCTGCCCGTCGTCGAATCGAGGACCGCGACCAGTTGTGTGTGGCCGTCTCCGTTCGTGTAGGTCTCGTAGAGCCGGAAGCCGGCCGCGTTGGCCGGGCCGGTTGCGGCCCCCGCAGTGAAGACGAGATCGCCCTCGCCGACGTCGACGTGCCAGCGCGGCGGGGCCTCGAGCGTGTCGGCCGCGCGTTCGGCGACGGCGTCGCGCATGGCGTCGACGACCCCGTCGTAGTCGAACTGCGAGTACACGTCGCCGTCGGTGAAGATGGGGAACGCGGTCACGGACGGACGGTCGCGTCGAAAGAACTTAATGATGTAACGAACCGACCGAACTGACGACCGGCCGGTCCGAACCCCGTCGGACGGGCCTACAGATCGGGGTTGATGTCGTTGTCGTGGGCCAGGAGGTCCGTGTTGACGTACGCTGGCAGGTTGAAATCGATGTGGTCGAGTTTGACGAACGTCCCGCAGTCCCACTCCTGTTGGTTCTCGATGCACTCTCCCTTCGCTCCCTCGGGCATCTGATACCAGTCCTCCAGGTCGTCACAGCTATTGACGCCGCCGTACCAACACGGTGCCGGGTCGGTGAGTCGCACGCGCTGGCCCTTACCGAAGTACGACGCCGAGGCCGTCCCGGTCGCCGCGATCCCGACGGCACCGGTCGCGAGCGTCGTCGCGCTCAGTTTCAGCACGCTACGCCGAGTTTTCCGATCATCGTTCGACGACATACAGTGCCACGCGCAACGCTGATTGTATTAAATTTATTTTCTAGATTCATAGATATAATATTGTCGAGAGGATAACGTTTTCACACCCGAACCGTGATACCAGCCGACAGAGGCCGACGTTGACGGCGCAACCGAAGCCGAAGGCTTTTGCGCGCCGGCGCGCCAAAACGCACCTAATGACCGGAGACGACCCACTCGAGGAGGAGTCCGGGGAACCGACGACCGGGGAACCGCTGACCGATGGAGGTGCCGCTGGTGCCGACGACGTGGCACTGGACCCCTGGGGATCTTCGAGCGTCTCCGACTACCGGAAGCTGTTCGAGGAGTTCGGCATCGAGGAGTTCGACGAAATACTCGAGCAGGTGCCAAACCCCCACTACCTGATGCGTCGGGGCGTCATCTTCGGCCATCGGGACTACCGCCCGGTCGCGAAGGCCCTGCAAAACGACGAGCCGGCCGCCGTTCTGTCCGGATTCATGCCCACCGGCGACCCCCACATCGGGCACAAACTGGTCTTCGACGAGATCATCTGGCACCAGGAGCAGGGGGCCGACGCCTACGGCCTGATCGCCGACCTCGAGGCCAACTCGGCCCGCGGGCTGAGCTGGGACGAGATCGACGAGCACGCGCGTAACTACCTCCTCTCGTTGCTCGCGCTCGGTTTCGACCCCGAGGAGGGGGAACTCTACCGGCAGTCGACCAACCGCGAGGTGCAGGATCTGGCCTTCGATCTGGGCGCGGAGGCCAATTTCTCGGAGTTCCAGGCGATCTACGGATTCGACGGCGAGACCGACGTCTCCCACATGCAGTCGGTCGTCACGCAGATGGCCGACATCCTCTACCCGCAACTCGAGGAGCCAAAGCCGACCGTGATCCCGGTCGGCCCGGACCAGGATCCCCACGTCCGGCTGGCCCGGGACCTCGCCGAGCGAATGCGCTTTTTCAAGGTCTCGAAGGCCTACGCGAGCTTCGAACTCGAGGACGACGAGCGCGCCCTGGTCGCCGAGTTCTACGAGCGACTCGACCCCGCCGACTTCGACGACGACACCCTTCGGTGCGTCCACGTCGCCGAGGCGCTCGAGGAGACGCCGCTGTCGGAACTGGACGTGAGCGCGGACACGCTGAGTTCGGCCCTGACGAAGTTGAACGAAGCCGGCATGGAGCCGGTCCGCCCCCGGACCCGCTTTTTCGATCGGCGGGCGACCGACGACGCCTTCGACGCGCTGATCGACGCCATCGAGGGCGAGAAACGGGTCTACGAGAGCCACGTCGACGCCTTCGAGATCGACCGCGCCGCGGCCGAGGACCTCGCCCGCGAGGTCGAGGTCGACAACGGCGGCTACGGGTTCCAGCCGCCGTCGTCGATCTATCACCGCTTTATGACCGGTTTGACCGGCGGCAAGATGTCCTCCTCGATCCCGGCGAGTCACATCTCGCTGCTCGACGATCCCGAAGACGGCTACGACAAGGTCAAGGCGGCGACGACCGGTGGCCGCGAGACCGCCGAGGAACAGCGCGAGAAGGGTGGAAAGGCCGACGAGTGTCCCGTCTACGAACTCTACGCTTACCTGTTGGCGGGGGACGACGACGAGTTCGCAAAGCGGGTCTACGACGAGTGCGTCGGCGGCGAACGGCTCTGTGGCGACTGCAAGGAGCAGGCCGCCCAGCTCATGCGGGAGTTCCTCGCGGAACACCAGGAGAAACGCGAGGAGGTCGAGGAGTTGCTCGAGGACGCCGATATCGAACTCGAGTCGCCACGGCGACGGTGACCGAGCGCGGAGACGGCGCTCGAATCCGGGGACGGCGCTCGGTCGTGCTCAATCGGTCTCGGTAGCGTCGGTGAATTCGAACCGAGCGCCGCCGGCGTCGCTCTCGACGAGCCGGATCCCCCAGCCGTGTGCCACAGCGATCGTCTCGACGATCGCGAGGCCGAACCCGGTCCCGTCGGGCGTCGTCGAATAGCCGTTGTCGAACACGCGCTGGCGTTCGTCGGGCGGGATCCCGTGACCGTCGTCCTCGACGTAGAACCCGTCGTCGAGCCCGCCGACGGTGACGGTGATCCCATTGTCGCCGTGTTCCACGGCGTCCTGCTGGGTCTGCAAGTCGGGGTTCGTGGAGCCGTGTTCGATCGCGTTTCGAAACAGGTTTTCCAGCAACTGGCGCGCTCGTCCCTCGTCGGCGTGAATCGTCACCGTACCGTCGAATCGAAGGGACCCGGCGTTCGTTTCGACGGTTCGCCAGCAGTCGGCCGCGAGCCGTTGCAGATCGACGGCCGCGACCGAGTCGACGCGTTCGCCCTGTCGTGCGAGGGTCAAC
The DNA here is from genome assembly GCF_002494345.1 of Natrinema ejinorense. Taxonomy (GTDB): domain Archaea; phylum Halobacteriota; class Halobacteria; order Halobacteriales; family Natrialbaceae; genus Natrinema; species Natrinema longum. The sequence continues at coordinate 3,285,313 of NZ_NXNI01000001.1, read as the reverse complement.
AGGTCCTCGATGAGTCTGTCCATTCGGTCGATCGCGTCACGGCAGTGATCGAACTGTTCCCCGTCGCCCGTTTCCGCGGCCATCTCCAGCGAGCCCGCGAGGACGTTCAACGGGTTCCGGAGGTCGTGGCTCACGATGCTGGCGAACCGTTCGAGTTGGTCGTTCGTGCGCTCGCGCTCGCGCTCGCGTCGCTTGCGTTCGGTGATGTCGTGGGCGGAGACGATGAGCGAAACCACGTCGTCTTCGTCGTTCGTGACCGGCCGGATCGTGCCGACGACGGTGAACGTATCGGCCCCCTTGCCGACGTGTTCGCGCTCGTATTCGACGTATTCGCCGTCAGCCGCGCGGTCGATCCACCGACGGAGGTCCTCCCTTGCGCCGTCGTCCCACCAGGGCGTCTCCCAGAACGGCTCGCCCCGTATCGCCGCGTGGTCGGGCTCGACGTACGCCATCGCGGTCTGGTTGACCCGACGGACCGTCCCGTCGGGATCGAGCAGTGCGGCGAGCATCTTCGGGTCCTCGAAGACGGCCTCGAATCGTCGTTCGGACCGCTGTAACTCCCGTCTTCGATCGTCGAGTTCGGTGATATCCCGTCCCTCCGGGACGAGCAGCGTTACGGCTCCCTGTTCGTCCCGAACGGGACGGATCGAAAAGTCGATGATCGCGGTGTCGTCCGCGCCCTGTACTTCGATCGTCCGGCGGACGAACTCACCGCCGGCGGCCCGTTCGATATCCGATTTCGTCCGTCGCTGGAGCGACTCCGAACGACGGAACCAGTAGGCCTCCCAGATGGGGGTTCCGATGATCGCCTCACGGTCGATGCCGCCGAACTCGAGCGCGGCGTCGTTGACCTCGATCACCGTCCCGTCGGGCTCGAGCAATCCCGTGAACTGGTAGGTTCGATTGAGGATCGATTCGTACCGGTCGTCTCCCGCCCCGTCCGTGACGTCGGGAACGGAGACGGAGGGGTTGCCGTCGGGATCGTCGCCGGAGTCGGCGCGACCGTGCTGACTCCCGGAGCGTTCGATACGGTGGCGATCCCCGTCTCGCTCGTCCGAGGCCGACTGTCGGTTTTGTAGGGCGAGCGATTGACGCCGACGGACGAGCAGGGACTGCAGTCGACGCCGAAGGGTCGCGCTATCGAGTGGCGTCCGGAGGACCGCATCGACGAGTGTCGGCTCGTCGCTGGCGTGGGGATCCGGCAGCGACATCGCATCCGCTCGCGGATCGCAACGTATCACTACGACGGGGCAAAACGCCGGTCGTCGGGCTCGCCGTCGCAACTCCGACTCGTGCGTGGCAAAGCGGTCGTCCCCGACGACAAATAGATCCGCATCCGAAACGGATCGGTCGGTCGTGAGTTCGTACTGGTCGGTCAGCAGGTTCCGGACCGTCGTTCGGCACCCGTCGTCCCCGATCAGTAGCTGTATGGTCTCGCAATCGTCGGGACGCCGTTGGATCGCCTCCTCGTCGTGTGACGTCTGTTCGGTCATAGGGCGCCGAGACGCCGGTTCGACTCGGTCGCGAACCGTCCTCGAGAGAGCCGTCGATTCGCACCCCATCGTTCGGCACGGCCGCTTTCGCAGCCCGGAATCCGAGCGAGATACCCCTTCGAATCGATCATCGTCGGTGTAGACGGAATCGAACGTCTTGGACGTTGTGGCAGCGAACCCCCTGGAGTGACCGGTCGTCGAGAGCCGACTCGTGGAGACGTCGGCTGTGCTCGCGATGACGGGTCCGTGTCTGACGAAGATATATACGGTCAGTTGTGAATACGAAAAATGGTGATGGCTCGGCCCTCCCGCGATCCGACCGACGACCTGCTGGTCGCTGCCGATGTCCTCGGATCGTTCGGTGTCACGGCGACCGATCTCGCCGGCGAGTCAGCCGAGGAGAACGGCCTCGAGGACGCAGTGGCCGATGTCCTTTCGACGGGCGTCGATCGGACGACGGTGCTCCGGCGGACCATCGCGCGAAGCGACCGTGGCATCGCCTGTGCGGCGCGGTACTCGCGGGCCGATCTCGAAGCGGAACTCGAGGCCGCCTTCGAGGCGATCGGCTGGTCGCTCGCGGGTTCGGCCACGCCCGGGGGACTGGAACTGACCGCGACCGATCCCCACGGGCGGAGCCGCGAGGCGACGGTTACCTATCCCGAAACGCCGCTCGCATCCGATAACCTCCCCGCGGTCCTGTGGACGATCACCGAGACCGTCCTCGCCGGGACCGACGCACGGTTCATCCTCCTCTCGTCGGGCGTCGATCGCTGGCGTGCCGTGCTGGCGGCCGAACCCGAACTCGAGCGACTCCGCGAGCGGTACGGACCGCGGATCGAGGCGTTCGATCGCCCGCTGTGTCCCGAGTACGGACTCGCGGCGTACGTTCCTGGGGCGTCACCCGACGGAGCGTCCGCACTCGGGGCCGATAGCCACGGTTTCGATCCCGATGCCGACCCCTGGCCGCCGTGGGCACTCGAGTACGAGAGCCACGGGCAGACCGACCCGGATCCCGGGAGCGTCGACTCCCTCATCGAGGACGCCGAGCCGTCTTCGGCGGCGGCGACCGACTCGACTCAGCCGTCGACTTCGGGGGCGTCCACGTCGGACGAGCGACGCGAAATCGACGGCTTCGAACTCCGCGGCGAGCCGTCGGTTTCGCGGACGCGTCCCGACGACGGTTCGACCGAGACGAGCGATTCCGGACGGTCGTCGGTCGACTCGAGTCGCCGTGATCGATCGGCAGGGGCCGACGAGTCGTCGACGCGGACGACCGAGTTCGGGACGCTGTCGGGATCGACAACGACCACGCGCGTCGAGAACGACTCGTTCGGGACGGATCTGGACCCCCAGTCCGAGGACGACCGCTACCGCGCCGTCGGTGCGGCGCTCGACGCCGGTGGAACGGTCTCCGTTCGAGGCTTGCTCGAGGACGACGAGTTCCTCCCGGAGCTGCCGGCCGTCGAGCCCACCGAGACCCGTATCGAGTTCGACGACGAGTGTGCCCCCGTCGAGCCACCCGACGCGACCGCAGCGGCCGAGGAGTCGGGATTCGAGTGGGTAGAGACGGGCTCGCTCGAGACGATGCGGCTATCGGACGGATAGTCCTGTCGTGTGGTAGCCCACATCACAACGTTTTTAGGCCGCTCACGAGTGGTCTCGAGTATGGCAGCCGAATCCCAGGTTCGTGCCAGTGACGGCACCCGACCACAGCGGCCGCGATCGGGATTCGGTTTCTTCTTCGCCCGGTGATCCGGGCCGGTGGATTCGCGAGCCCTCACATCGAGTGCTCGCGGCGAAACCGACCGTTCGAGGCCCCAGCGGGGAACCGTCCCCGCACAGTATCGGAACCGCTAACTAACCGACACGCAGGGATACGAACAAGCGAATGCAACTGCCAGCACAACAGGTCGCGGTCTTGGAGACCGCGAACGCGGACGAGGCAACGTCCGTCGACGCCCTCGCCGCGGCGACCGAACTCCCGCCCGAAACCGTCACCGGGGCCGTCTTCGAACTCGAGGACGAGGGACTGGTCGCCGTCAGCGAACGCGTCGACGAAACGGTCACGCTCACCGACGAGGGACACGACTACGCCGAGGCGGGATTGCCCGAGATCCGACTGTACGAGGCCGCCCTCGAAGCCGGTGCCGACGCCGACCCCGTCTCGATGGGGCAGGTCATCGGCGCGTCGGGGCTCGAGGGCGGTGCGGTCGACATCGCGCTCTCGAACTACGCGCGCAAGGGCTACGGCGTCATCGACAGCGGCGAGCTCACCGCCGATGCCGACGCGGATCCGGACGCCGACGCGGAGGCGAACGCGCTCGCGGCGCTCGACGACGTGGACGATGCGCCGGTCGATAGCGTCGCCGTCGACGAGGACACCATCGACCAGCTCGAGCGCCGCGGCCTGCTCGAGCGCCACGAGTCGACGGTCCGCGAGGTAACCCTGACCGAGCGCGCGGTGACGGAGCTGATGGCGGGGATCGAGACGGCCGAGACGGTCGGTCAGGTCACGCCGGAGCTACTCACCAGCGGCGAGTGGGAGGACGTCGAGTTCTCCGAGTACAACGTCGAGGCCGACGCCGAGCGCTTCGACGGCGGGAAGGTCCACATCCTGCGCCAGACCGCCGAGCGCGTCAAAGACGTCCTCGTCGGCATGGGCTTCCAGGAGATGGAAGGCCCCCACGTCGACGCGGACTTCTGGATCAACGACTGCCTGTTCATGCCCCAGGACCATCCCGCACGCACCCACTGGGACCGGTTCGCCCTCGAGCAGCCGACCCACATCGACGACCTCCCCGACGACCTCGTCGACCGCGTCGAACGTGCTCACCGGGAGGGCGTCGGCCCGGACGGCGAGGGGTATCACTCGCCGTGGGACGAGGACTTCGCGCGGGCGCTCGCGCTGCGCGGGCACACCACGTCGCTGTCGACGCGCTATCTCTCCGGCGAGGAGATCGGCGATCTCGAGCCGCCACAGCGGTACTTCAGCGTCGAGAAGGTATACCGAAACGACACGCTCGACCCGACGCACTTGCTCGAGTTCTTCCAGATCGAGGGGTGGGTGATGGCCGAGGACCTCTCGGTGCGCGATCTGATGGGGACCTTCGAGGAGTTTTACGCTCAGTTCGGGATCACGGACATCCAGTTCAAACCCCACTACAACCCCTACACCGAACCCAGCTTCGAGCTGTTTGGCACCCACCCGACGACCGGCGAACTCGTCGAGATCGGCAACTCGGGGATCTTCCGCGAGGAGATGCTCGAACCCCTCGGCGTCGAGTGCGACGTGATGGCCTGGGGACTCGCTCTCGAGCGACTGCTCATGCTGATGTACGGCTTCGAGGACATCCGCGACATCCACGGGACGCTGTGTGATCTGGAACTGCTGCGCGAAACGGAGGTGACCTACTGATGCCCACGGTCGACATCGACCCCGACGAACTGCGCGACCTGACCGGTCACGACGAGAAGAGCGACGAAGAGCTACAGGAGGACCTGTTCGGCCTCGGCCTCGAGTTCGAGGGGCGGACGGAGGACGGCGAGTTCGAACTCGAGTTCGCGCCCGACCGGCTCGATCGGCTCTCCGTCGAGGGCGTCGCCCGATCGATGCGCTACCAGTACGGCGACGCACGCGGGGTGCACGTCCCCTCGCCTAACTCCCCCGACTGGACGATCGAGGTCGCGCCGTCGGTCCCCGACGAGCGTCCGTACGTCACCGGCGCGGTCGTCCGCGACGTGGATCTGGACGAGGAGGCCCTCGAGTCCCTCATTCAGCTCCAGGAGAAGCTCCACGCGACGATGGGGCGCAAGCGCGCGAAGGGCGCGATCGGGATCCACGACCTGACGATGCTGAAAGGGACTGCTGCCACCGAAGGCAATCCGACCATCCAGTACGTCGGCGTCGAACCCGACGAGGACCGGTTCGTCCCCCTCGACTCCGATCAGGAGATGACGCCGGCAGACGTGCTCGAGGACCACGGGACGGGACAGACCTACGCCGATCTCGTCAGCGAGTACGAGCGCTATCCGGCGATCTACGACGATCTCGGGCTGTTCTCGTTCCCACCGGTCATCAACGGCCGGCGCACCGAAGTGTCGACGGACTCGCGGGACCTGTTCGTCGAGATGACCGGCACCGATCAGTGGACGATCGACAAGATGCTGAACATCGTCTGCTACGCGCTGTCGGCTCGGGGAGCCACGCTCGAGGAGGTGACGGTCGAGTATCCAGATAGCGAGTCCGCGAACGCGGACTCGAACGGGAGCCGGACTGCGTCCGGCGGACGCAAACTCGTCCGCCCGGATCTCTCGATGAAGACGAAGACGGTCGCCCACGACCGCATCGAGACCATCCTCGGCATCGGCCTCGATCCCGACGAGGTGATCGACCTCGCCGAGCGGTCGGGGCTCGAGGCGGCGAAAGAAGAGAACGAGAACGGTGATCTCGTCTACGAGGTCACCATCCCGCCCTACCGCGTCGACGTGCTCCACCCGCTGGACGTCATCGACGACCTCGGGCGAGCCTACGGCTTCAACGAACTCGAGCCCCGCTATCCCGACGTGGGGACCGTCGGCGGCCGCCACGAGCGCTCCCGGCTCGAGCGCGCGGTCCGTGAGGGCCTCGTCGGCCTGGGCTTCGAGGACCTGCTGAACTTCCACATGATCAGCGAGGAAGAGAACTACGACCGGCTCGACGTGGCCCCCGGTGACGACGTCTACGGGGCCGGCGAGCCGGCGACCATCAAAGAGCCCTACAGCGAGGACTTCACCATGCTGCGGACCTGGGTCATGCCGTCGCTGTTGATGGTCCTCGAGCGCAACACCCACCGCGCGTATCCCCAGAACCTCGCGGAGATCGGCTTCGCGGCCGCGGTCGACGAGAGCGAAAACACCGGCGTTAGCGAGGGTCGCCGCGTCGGAGCCGTCCTCGCCCACCACGACGCCGGCTACGAGGACGCCAAGGCACGGCTGCAGGCGCTCGCTCGCAACTTCGACGTCGACCTCGAGACGCCACCCACCGACCACCCGACCTTCATTTCGGGTCGAACCGCGGCGGTCGTCATCGACGGCGAGGACGTCGGCATCATCGGCGAGGTCCACCCGAAGGTACTCGTCGAACACGACCTCGAGGTGCCGGTGTCGGCCTTCGAGTTCGACCTCGAGGCGCTCCGGTAGGGCCGCGAGCGAAGCGAGCGGTTCTTTTTTGGTCCAGATTTTTTGCGTGAGTGGTGGCGAGCATCGCGAGCCATCCGAACGGAAAAAAGGTGGGTGCGCGGCCTTCGAGTTCGACCTTGAGGCGCTCCGATAGGACCGGGAACGAAGCGAGCGGTTCTTTTCCGGCCGGCTGTCTCGAGGCGCTCCGCTGACCGCCGGCGCCGCGACGAACGCCAGAGCAGGCGCTGCCGGGAGAAGACTCGTGGCGCGGGAATCGATAGGAGCCGCTGAAACGATTGACGCACTAGTCGCAACGCTGTCGTGCGGTTAGATGTGCAGTGACGTTCAGTTGTTACTACCGTCGTCGGCGTCGACCGCGGCCTGTGCCTCCGCGAGCGTGAAGTTCCCCTCGTAGAGCGCGCTGCCGACGACGACCGCAGCGGCACCGGCGTCCGCGAGCTCTCGCACGTCCGCGAGCGTCGCGACGCCGCCGCTGGCGATCACGGGGACGTCCGTCGCCGCGACCAGTTCGCGGACGGGGTCGGTCGCGACGCCCTCGAGTCGCCCCTCGACGTCGACGTTCGTAAAGAGGATCGCGGCGGCCCCGAGCTCCGCGTAGCGTTCGGCGGCCTCGACCGGACTGATACCCGCGCCTTCGGTCCATCCCTCGACGACGACCTCGCCGTCTTTCGCGTCGAGGCTGACGACCACGCTGTCGGGGTGGGTCTCGCTGATTTCGGCGACGATCTCGGGATGTTCGACCGCTGCAGTGCCGAGGATGACGCGGTCGACGCCCCGCTCGAGCAGATCGATCGCACCGTCGGCGGTGCGGATCCCACCGCCGAGCTGGGTCGGCACGTCGACGGCGTCGATCACCGCGTCGATGGCATCGGCGTTCGCCCGTTCGCCCTCGAACGCGCCGTCGAGATCGACGAGGTGGAGCGTCGTCGCGCCGGCGTCGATCCACCGCCGGGCCGCCTCGACGGGATCGCCGTAGGTCGTTTCCGTCCCCCGCTCTCCCTGGACGAGCTGGACGACCTCGCTGTCCTGGATGTCGACCGCCGGAATCACCTCGAAGCTCCCGAACCGATCGCTCGCGTCGTCGTTCATACTCGAGTGGGCGAGGCCGGCGCGAGTAAAGGCGACGGTTTCGCCGAACGACCATCGCCGTCACACTGTCCATATTCTTTATATAAAACTTACATTTGTGGCCGGTATGAACCGTCGTATGCCGCCTCCGGCGTCGAATTGCCTCGCACAAGCGACGACCACGCCCGAGGTGACGACGGACATGCTCGTCGTCTTCGGCGTCGTCGGCCTCGCGCTCGTCCTCTTTCTCACCGAGCGGCTACCGATCGACGTGACCGCGATCCTGCTGATCGTGGTCCTGGTGGTGCTCGAGCCCTGGACGGGGATCGATCCCGAGACCGGCATCTCGGGGTTCGCGAACGAGGCGACGATCACCGTGCTGGCGATGTTGATCCTGAGCGGCGGCATCAGCCGGACCGGAATCGTTCAGGAACTCGGTCGCCGGATGGCCGCCTTTGCCGGCGACAGCGTTCGGAAACAGGTGTTCGCGACCGTCGCCGCGACGGCCCCCGTCTCCGGCTTTCTGAACAACACGCCGGTCGTCGCGCTACTGGTGCCGGTCGTCAGCGACGTGGCCAATCGGGGGAACACGTCGCCGTCGAAGCTATTGATTCCGCTCTCCTATGCCTCGCAGATGGGCGGGATGCTCACGCTCATCGGGACCTCGACGAACATCCTCGCGAGCGACGTCAGTGCCAGACTCGGCTCCGAGTATCCCGAACTCCACCGGTTCTCGATGTTCGAGTTTACGCAACTCGGTGTCCTGGTGGTCATCGTGGGCTCGCTTTACCTGATCTTCGTCGGGCACTATCTCCTCCCCGAGCGGGTCCCGCCGCGTGCGGACTATCTCGCGGAGTACGCGGTCGGGGACTACGTCGCCGACGTCGCGGTCGTCCCGGGCTCTCCACTCGCGGGCGGAACGGTCCGCGACGCGAGCGCGGCGCTTGGCTCCGATATCGACGTGGTTCAGGTTGTTCACGACGGCGGCCGCTCGGTCGCACCGCGACAGGGAACGCGTCTCGGCGAGGGCGACGTTCTCGTCGTCCGGACCGGCCGCGACGCCATCACGGCCCTCGAGGACGCCGAGGGGGTCGAACCCGTCGGCCAGCCGGGGACCACCGAGCTCTCGGGGTCGGCCGAGGGCGTGCTCACGGAACTGGTCGTCGCATTCGATTCGCGGCTCGTGGGCGAGCGTCTCGACCCCGAGGAGTTTCGCGAGGAGTTCGACGCCGCGATCCTCGGGCTGCGAAGTCACGGCGAACTCGTCGCCGAGCGCATCGTCGGCAAACGCCTCGAGGTCGGCGACACGCTGCTCGTTCAGGCACCGCCGGAGGCCCTCGATCGACTCTCTCACGGGGAGGACGTGATCGTCGCCCGCGAACCGCCCCGCCCCGACTACCGGACGGGCAAGGCGCGAATCGCCGTCGCCATCATGGTCGGCGTCGTCGCCGTCGCCGCCCTCGAGATCTACCCAATTCTCGTCTCCGCGCTCGCGGGCGTCGTCGCGATGGTCGTCACGGGCGTCTTAGAGCCCAACGAACTCTACGACGCCGTCGAGTGGGACATCATCTTTCTACTGGCGGGGGTGATCCCACTGGGGATCGCGCTCGAGGAGTCGGGTGCTGCCGGATATCTCGCTTGGGTCGTCGTCCAGTCGGCGGGCTTCCTGTCACCGATCGCGGTGCTGTGGCTGTTCTATATCCTCACCGGGCTGCTCACGGAAGTCATCAGTAACAACGCCAGCGTCGTGTTGCTGATTCCGGTCGCAGCGGCCGCCGCGGCCGGGATCGGCGCGAACCCCTTCGCGTTCGTACTGGCGGTGACCTTCGCCGCGAGCACTGCGTTCCTCGGCCCGATCGGGTATCAGACGAACCTGTTCGTCTACGGTCCCGGCGGCTACCGCTTCGGTGACTACGCCCGGATCGGCGCGCCGCTCCAGCTGGTGTTGTCCGTCGTGACCGTCCTCGGCATCGCCTTCTTCTGGGGCGTGTGAACTCCCCCTCCGGTGTGGCCCGTCGGTGCCGTGATGTCGAGGTTCGCGCGGTCATCGATCGTGCTGATGAGTCCGAGACGGTCGTGATCGGCAGTCACGGAGGCACCGTCGCGGAACGGCTGTTCGTCGGGAACGTCGCCGAAACGGTCGTTCGTCGTTCGTCGGTCGCCGGTCCCGGTCGTGGTCGTTCGGCGAGTGGTTTCGGCCGCGGTTCACTCCGCGGATCGCGATCGCCCCACTCCTCGAGTCGCGTTTCGTCGGCCGTCGGGGCGCTCCGCGTGGGGGTCGCTCTCGTGAGTGGGTGAAATGAACGTTCGAACGGTACCACTGACTGATAGTTGCTGACACTGACTCGAATAGGCGCTCTTTTACGGTCGGATCGCATGACTATCGAACGTGCCGGAAGTACTACTTATCGTCGGGATCCTCACCGCGATCTTCGTCGGCTACAATATTGGCGGATCAACGACCGGTCCCGCGTTCGGCCCAGCCGTCGGCGCGAACGTGATCACGAAGGTGATGGCTGCCGGGCTGATGTCCGTCTTCTTCTTCATCGGAGCCTACACCGTCGGCCCGAACGTCGTCGTTACGCTCGGTACAGATCTCGTCAACGACACGTCCATCTTTACGCTACGATCGAACGTCGCCGTGCTCTTCTTTATCGGCGGCGCGTTGTTCGTCGGCAACTACGCGGGCGTTCCCGCGTCGACGTCGATGACCGCAGTCGGGGCGATCGCCGCGCTCGGGCTCGCAACGGGCGAGCTCAACTGGAATATACTCGGCGAGATCGCCGTCTGGTGGATCGTCGCGCCGATCATCGGGTTCTGGGTGGCCGGCGTCGTCGGCCGGTACTTCTACCCGCGGATCAACGCCTGGGTCGCTATCGAAAGCAAAGAGGGTGGCCGACCGATGGTCTCGGTCGATCGGTCGGGACTCGTCCCGCGACTCCAGTTCGGGGTCGACGCCGATCGGCGGGAGATCACCGGTGCGCTGGTCGTCGTTGCGATCGGCTGTCTGATGGGATTCTCGTCGGGGACGAGCAACATCGCCAACGCGATCGCGCCGATCTACGGGACCGGTGACGTCGACATGATTCCGCTGATCCTGATCGGCTCGGCGGCGGTCGCGGTCGGCTGTTTCACCATCGCTCGCCGCACCCTCGACACGCTCGGCAACGACATCACGCACCTTCCGCTGACGGCCGCGATCGTCGTCGCCGTCATCAGTTCGGGGATCGTCATCGGCCTCTCGTCGATCGGCATCCCCGCGAGCTTCGTCGTCATCGCGACGATGAGCATCGTCGGGCTGGGCTGGGGACGAGCGACCCGGACGACGACGCTGTCCGGTGTCAGAGCCGGCGAGGAGACCCGCGTCTCGGTCGGCGCACTGACCGCCGATGAGGAAGGTGAACGCTCCCCCAAGATCGGCGAGGAAGAGCCGGCGGACATTCCGAAGGCGTCGGATCTGTTCGATCCCTCGACGACGGCCCGCGTGATCCTCATGCAAAACGTCGTGCCGGCCATCTCGACGATCGGAGCCTACCTCACCTTCAGGTTCGTCCCGGTCTTCGGATTCTGATCGGTTGGCGAAACTTCGAGACCGGTTCGCTGTCGTAATGGCCCCGTATCGTCCCCTCGACGGGAGCGAGCGGGAAGAACTGTCAGCCATTTTGGATTCGGCAAGGAACACGCCGCCCCTACGAATACGTTCGGACATTTCTTTTTCTCTTCCGTTTGCCCACTATTCTTGTAACGAACTGTCGAATTCTTGCCTTCGAATTGGTCAATTCCGACTCAAAGACAATTTAGGACTGAACAGCAAGCTATACCAGTGCGGGACTCGAATCGCCGGATGATGCCCACGGTAGAATACCTCAACTACGAAGTACTGGACGATCAGGGCTGGGACATGGACGACGACGACCTCTTCGAACAGGCTGCCGACGCTGGCCTCGACGATGAGGACTACGGCACGCTCGACGTCGCCGAGGGCGAATACATCCTCGAGGCGGCCGAAGCACAGGGCTACGACTGGCCCTTCTCGTGTCGCGCCGGTGCCTGTGCGAACTGTGCCGCGATCGTCTTCGAGGGCGAGATCGAGATGGACATGCAGCAGATCCTCTCCGACGAGGAAGTCGAGGATAAAAACGTCCGCTTGACCTGCATCGGATCGGCCGAGACCGACGAGGTCAAGATCGTCTACAACGCGAAACACCTCGACTACCTGCAGAACCGCGTCATCTAAGCAACAGCAGTTAACGATTGGTAACAGCCGGGGCGCGGTTCATCACCTCGGTCTCATGTTTTTGCGCTTCCGATAGCGACACTGCTCCCTCGGTTGCTCGACAGTCGAAACGGGGGTGTGTCTCTCTATGACTTGGGACGAGCAGGTGATGGAAGTCGCGTATTCAGCATCGATCGAACGAGAAGGGGTATACGGCATAGTCAGCACCCAGCTGAAGCGATTTCTGCCGAAATCTAGTCTTCAGACACTGCCCGGGTCGGCGTTTCTGTCGCAGGGGAAGGTGGCTCGTGTGTGCCGAAATCGGGGTGGGTCTCCTCCATCCAGATGTACACGATCGCCCCGGAGATGAACATCAGGATCGCAGTCATGTAGAACGCAGCCTCGGCGTTCACGAACTGCATCGAGAGGCCGATCGAGATCGCACCGACTCCGTAGCCGGAGTCCCGCCACATCCGGTACACGCCCATTCCAGCCGACCGCCACGTCGGGTGGGCTGCGTCGCCAGGGACCGTCATCAGGTTTGGATACAGCAACGCCATACCCAACCCGGAGGCGGCGGCCAGAGCGGCCCACGGGAGATACCCATCGACGAACGCCATCCCGAGGACGCCGGCCCCTGCGAGGAACATTCCCCAGATCACGGGGGGGCGGCGGCCGATACGGTCTGCAAGCCCTCCGGTCGCGATCTGGAGGAAATACATCGCGCTGTGGACGCCGACGACGACACCGACTGCTGCGATGCCGAGCCCCTGGCTCGTGAGATACAGCGGCACTGCGATCCAGAACAGGGTATCGACGAAGTTCTCGATGTGACCAGCCTGTGCCGCGGCGAACAAGGTCCTGTCCCCGTACGTTGCTCGCTTCAGCACCTCGCGAAACGGGAGATCCGCATCGTGGTGATCATCGTCACCTTCGGCCTGTGCGTACTGGACGGTTTCCGTGATCAGGAAGATCGAGATGAGGAACGCCAGCACGACGACCACCGCGAGGAAGTAGAACGGTTCGGGACGGAGACTCCACTGGCCAGCGATGACGCCCGTAATCCACGCACCGACGGCGACGCCGGAGTAGCCAAACGCCTCGTCGATACCGACTGCGAGACCGCGCTGGTCGGGACCTGCGAGGTCGATTTTGGCGTTGATCGCCATGCTCCAGGTCAGTGCCTGGTTGATGCCAAGGAGGATGTTCCCGACCGTGATCCAGCCCCAACTGGGAGCGACGATGAGAATAACCGGGAGGGGCAACGCGGTTGCCCACCCGAGGATGAGGACTGGCTTGCGGCCGTACTCTTCGCCCCACTTCCCGGCGTAGAGGTTGAGCAAGGCCTTGACGAACCCGAACGAGGCGACGAACGAGCCGATGACCAGAAAGGACTCGACGCCGAGTACGTCCTCGCCCAGAACGGGCACGACGGTGCGCTCGGACCCGATAGTCAGCCCGGTGGCGAACACTAACAGAACGTGCAGTGAGAACTGTCCGAGGTGCTCGCGGATCCCCTGCTTGAGTTCAGTTGTCGTCCCCATTGATTACTCGGCCGCGCAGTTGTTGGGCCCCAGTTCCAAATCGGCCAGTTCGTCTGCAGGAATCGATTCCTGACCGACGTTGGTTCGCTTGACGCGCTCGAAATTCGGCGGATGTTCCGGGATGTCCGAAGCGAGTTCTCGGACGAATTCCTCACGGTCGCGTTCGAGATCCTCGTTCCGTTCTCTCACCTCGCCGAGGGTCGCCGTCACCGGCGGATCGGGAGAGCCAGGATCGTGCGCCGGTAAGACGACAGTGTCGTCCGATCGGTCCAGCAACCGCTGGAGGCTTTCGTAGAGCGTCGCGGCGTTTCCTTCGACGTCGGCGTCTTCGATCCCGGCTTCGACGCCGAGTTCGACGCGACCCACGCTCGTGTGGAAGAGCGTATCCCCCGTAATTAGCGCTGCACCACCGATATCGAACGAGACGCTCCCCTCGCTGTGTCCCGGCGTGTGGATGACCCCGAGATCGAGCTGGCCGACCGTCACGGTTTGCCCCTCCTCGACGGGCGTTGCGTCGATAGCGAGCGCGTCCTCGGGATGGAGATAGTACGGCACGCCGTGACTGTCGGCGAGTTCCCCAGCGCCCGAAACGTGGTCTGCGTGTGCGTGCGTGTCGAAGACGCCAACGAGTTCGGCGTCGTAGTTCTCGAGAACCGCTTCGTATTCCTCGAGATACTGCGATGGATCGAACACGACGGCGTCTCCGTCCGAGATGAGGACGTGCGAGAGGCAGCCTTTCCCCGGACGTGCAACCTGAACGAGCGTGTCATCGAGATCAACAGGAACGGGTGCGTGCCGGTGGACACGACTCCAGCCGTTCATCCCGTCCGTGAGCGTCTCGGCGTCGTACCCGAGTTCCTGCAGCACGTCCGTTGCGGTTTGCGACACGATGCCTGCAGTACAGATGGTAACGATCTCCATCTCATCTGGAAGGTCTCCGAGGGCGTCCTTTGCCGCGTTCGGGTCGTCGGTTAGTTGGTCGTAGACGTCGACGTTAACGCTGTCCGGAATATGCCAGTCGTCGTACTCCTCTTCGTGGCGAATATCAAGCACGAGCAGGCCGTCGTCGCCGGCCTGTAACCGTTCACTGAGCTTTTCAGGGCGTATCTCTGACATCGGTAGTCACTCGTACGAGAAGTAGTAGAATATGAGTAGTGCGGGACATGACCGGCACCGTTAATTTTCTTCAGACCATTTCTACGTGTATGAGCCTTTACGAGGCCTCGTTTCGGGTCAAACACGAGTGTCCGTACCGAGAAATCTCGGAACAGTACCCGGACCTCACGATCCGTGAGTGGTACCTGAGCGACTGCCAAGTGATCGAAATCACCTCCTCGGAATCTCCGGCCGACGAATTACTCGAGGAAATCGATCAGTTGGGGACGATCCTCCACAGATCGATCGACGAGTCCGGCCTCCACGTCGTCACGCAGTCCTGTCTCTGTTCGTTAGAGGGTTCGATCATCGAACGGTTCGAGGAGTACAATTGCCTGTACCAGCCGCCGACGATTCATCGTCAGGGCTGGGAGCACTATACGATCATCGCGTTCGACGAGAGTGATATCCAGGCGCTCCATCACGATTTGGAGACCGACCGTGATATCGAAGTGCTCTCGAAGACGGCGATTACGGAACAGCAAATCCCTCACAGTATGTTGGCTCCGGTCGATCAGTTGTTCGAAGACGTGACCGAACGGCAGATGGCGGCGCTTCGACTGGCGCTCGAAAGTGGATACTACGAACAACCACGGAAGACGTCGCTCCGGGACTTAGCCGATCGGACGGCCGTTGCTCGATCGACGTACGAGGAACACCTTCGAAAGGCGGAGAACAAACTGCTCACCAACGCGGGACAGTTCTTGCGACTGGTCACCGCGACCTCGTCGGTCGATCCGCTACAAATAAAAAAGACAGGGCAGGCGGACCAGGCTGCCGACTAACTGAACGTGTGTCTTCGGAAACGGAGTCTTTGGCAACGTTTAGACGCTGCTCAGTTGCCGTCTTGACCGGGATTACATGGAGGTGAGTGAGGAAGCGGCGAGTATGCCGTCTCAACTCGCCCGGTTTACCGACCGATGTGTCGATTTGTCCCAGAACGCTGTCACTGGCGAGCCAGCACCGGCGGTCAGGAAAGGTAACGGCGGCTATGCTGACTGGGTGATTGTCCCGATTCACTGTCTTCGAGAGTACCTGAACCAGCCGTACCGCCGGTTGCTCGACATTCTGCATGAGATGCCCAGAATCGCCGCGAAACTCGACCCTGCGGTGGATCAGCTACCGGATTTCACAACCGTCTGTACACGGAAACGGGAGCTGACAATGCGGATCTGGCGGGTGTTGCTGCGGCTGTCTGTCTCGCTGCACGAGCTCGGCGACGCAGGCGATCGACGCAACCGGCTTCAAACGCGATCAAGTCAGCCGTCACTACGTCCTCCGGATCGGCTACAATTTTGACGATATCAAGACGACAGCGCTCGTCGATTGCGATACCAGCGTCATTCTAGACATTCGTTGCGCGATGAAACAGCCGCACGATATATATATTGGAAGACAGGTGCTCACGAGAAATCTCATCCAACTCGCCACGATTACCGCCGACAAAAGCGACGACTGGGACGCGCTCCGGCACGAACTCAGGGCTGCTGGAATCCGCCCGGTGATCAAACATCGAGAGTTCTACGCCCTCGACAAAGCACACAACGCTCGCCACGACGAGAACGTCTATCACCGCCGCTCGATCGTCGAAGCGGTTTTCTTCGCACTGAAACGTCGGTTCGGCGAGACGTTGCGGGCTAGAACGTGGCTTGGCCAGTTCAGAGAACCCGTTTTAAAGACCGCGGTCAGAAACATCGAGCACGCTGTGAGGCTCTAACACCACTGATCTTACGCGTCTAAACAAGGCCCATACTCTGTATTCAGCGCGCTATCTGTGACTGTGTTGTGGTAGATCGCTGAGCCGTCGAAGAGCGCGCGAAAGCAGCACGAAGGTCGTCTGATCTACGAGGAGCGTTGTCCGTTCGGTAGCGGTGAAGGAGTGAACGGCGTCGGAACAATAAGTAGACTGTCTGTTTCGGCTGTTGGCCGGTGTTTCCACCTGGGCTGCCTCCACCGCCGACCATGTTGTCTGCACGTTCTCCGAGTTTGTCCGCTTGTGCCTCTGACCGTTCAGCCGTCCGAATGTGTGTGGCGGCAGTACGCTCGAGTGCAGCGGTTTTTGGCGTGATTCCGGGCAGTCAGCAGCGGCTGCGGTGCCGAGGCCAGTTCCAGCGAGGGTTGTGATCTCGAGGAGTTGTACCACGGGGAGAGCCGACCGGGTTCAGTTCGCAGCGGCTCGTAGTCGCTGCAACGAGTGACACACCGTTTGCCGCTGTCCGGCCAGCGCCGGGGTCGCTTGCCGCTCACTCGCGAGGGCGTATTCTTCCCGTTCAGCGGCTACTGTACCCGTCGAACGGGACTGATGCAGGGAAAATCCGGCCCACTACGATTGACTAATCCTTCAATCGAATTACCTCGTTACTATCGGTCCCCCTCCCGTACCGGCTATATGTCGGAACTGTCCGATATATAGAAACCCATCGAAACTATTAATTGAGTGTTTTTTCAACTATACGCCGATGGCACAAGCGACGGACCGGTTACGGCGGTATCTCGAGGACGAACTCGAGGTGTGTCGCAGCGAGGACGTCGAACAGCGGCTCGAAGAACTCGAGACGCTGGAGGCGGCGCTCGGCGGTGATCGGGTCTCGGCCGAACTCGACGTGCTCTCGGCGCTGGCAAACGAGACCCGGTACACGCTCGTCCGCGTTCTCGTCGCGGCCGAGGAGGAACTCTGTGTCTGCGAACTGAACGCGGTCGTCGACGTCAGCGAGAGCGGGCTCAGCCACGCGCTCTCGGCACTTGTCGATGCGGGGCTCGTCGACGCCGACAAGGACGGCCGCTGGAAGAAATACCGGGCGACGAACCGGGCGGTCGCCCTCGTGACGGTCCTCGAGGGGAGCGTAACCGATGCGTAACGCGACTCACGAGCACGGACCGGACTGTGGCTGTGAGAGCTGCGGCGATCCGAGTTCGATGGCGTTTCTGGACAAGTATCTCACCCTCTGGATCGTCGCCGCGATGGCCGTCGGCGTCGGGCTCGGATACGTCGCGCCCTCGCTGACCGGGCCGATTCGGGACTTCCATCTCGTCGAGATCGGACTCGTGTTGATGATGTACCCGCCGCTGGCGAAAGCGGACTACTCGCGGTTGCCGACGGTCTTTCGCAACTGGCGCGTACTCGGACTGAGCCTCGTCCAGAACTGGCTCATCGGGCCGACGCTGATGTTCGGGCTGGCGGTGTTCTTCTTCAGCGGTCTCGTACCCGGCCTGCCTCCCCGTCCCGAGTACTTCCTCGGACTCGTCTTCATCGGGATGGCCCGGTGTATTGCGATGGTGCTCGTCTGGAACGAACTCGCGGAGGGATCGACCGAGTACGTGACCGGACTGGTCGCGTTCAACAGTCTCTTCCAGATCCTCACCTACGGCGTCTACGTCTGGTTCTTCGGCCTGTTTCTCCCGCCGCTGCTTGGACTGGAGGCGCTCGTCGACGGGATCACGACGTTCAACGTCTCGCCCGAGCAGGTGTTCTTCGCCATCGTGATCTTCCTTGGCATTCCCTTTGCGGGCGGGATTCTCACGCGCTACGTCGGCACCCGGACCAAAGGAAAGGAGTGGTACGACGAGGCGTTCGTGCCGAAAATAGATCCCGTGACGCTCGTCGCACTGCTGTTTACCGTCGTCGTGATGTTCGCCACGCAGGGCGAGAACATCATCGCCGCGCCGGGCGACGTCCTCCTGATCGCCGTCCCGCTGACGATCTACTTCGTCGTGATGTTCCTCGTGAGCTTCGGCATGGGGCGGGGCATCGGTGCCGACTACTCGACGACGACCGCGATCGGCTTTACGGCTGCATCGAACAACTTCGAACTGGCCATCGCCGTCGCCGTGGCGGTGTTCGGCGTCGGCTCGAGCGTCGCGTTCGCCACCGTCGTTGGCCCGCTCATCGAGGTGCCGGTGTTACTCGCCCTGGTCAACGTCGCGCTGTACTTCCAGCGAAAATTCGACTGGAGCGGCCGCGAGACCGATCGCCTCGACGCGACGACGACTGAATCACCGACCGACGACTGACCACCACACCAATCCCGTTCGTACTCCCACGATCATGTCCACCACTACCGACTCCGATGAGCCGATTCGTATCGCCTTCATGTGCGTCCAGAACGCCGGCCGTTCCCAGCTGTCGACCGCCTTCGCCGAGCGCGAACGCGAGCGCCGCGGCCTCGAGGACCGCATCGAGATCCTGACCGGGGGCACGGCTCCCGCCGAACGCGTCCACGAGGAGGTGATCGAAGTCACGGCGGAGGCCGGGTTCGATCTCTCGGAGCGAACGCCGCGGGAAATCTCGCTCGAGGAACTCCGCTCGTGCGACGTCGTCGCGACGATGGGCTGTTCGACGCTCGACGTCGGCGACGTCGGGAGCGACGTCGACGTCCGCGACTGGGGGCTCGAGGATCCCGACGGTCGGGACCTCGAGGCGGTGCGAGAGATCCGTGACGAGATCGAAGAGCGGGTCGTCGCGCTGTTCGACGAGTTCAGCGACGCCCCCTGACGAATCACGACCCTTAGCGCCCGGTCGGCACGTACTCGCCGAACGTTCGCTCGTGGAGCAGGAGTTCGTGGACGCCAACGAGAACGGCGACGGCGAGGACGATGAGCCCACCCTCGAGAATCGTGGTGAGCAGGCCCAGCGCGACGATCAGCGTCGTTGCACAGGCGGGCGGGTGGACCGTCTCGGTCGCGAGCATCCCGCCCGACGTCAAGACGACGGCGAGAACGCCGCTGGCGACCAACCGGAGCTGGTCGGTCGCGAGCATCGGTTCGGTCGTAACGACCACGAGCCCCGGGGCGATCGCGTGATACGCCACGAGCCCGGCGACGACACCGATACAGTGGCCACCGATCACTCGCCACGCAGCGGTGACCTCTCCGTCCCGAACCGTCGCCAGGAGGAACGCGGACGGACCCAGACTCGGAAAGAGCAGGGCCCGGCCGGTCACCCAGGCTAACAGGCCCGGGACCGCGAGCAGAACGCCGACGTACAGGGTCGAAAACGCCGCGTCCTCTCTCATGCCCGCTTGCTTCTCTGCGGGGATTGATATACCGTTCGTTCACGAATCCGCGCCGACGCGTGGGATCGGTCGGCTACGGTCGGACCGAGCCGCTGGCGCTCATCGAGGGTCGCCGTCCGACGTTCGCTATCGGAAACGGGATTGATTTATCGAGTGATCTTTCGGTATAGATAGGCAACGCCGACGGCGACTGTTTCGGCTCGTAACCCGGTCGAAAACCTTGAATTCGACATTTCCAATCTTTACTCGTGTGTGAAGTAATAACACTACCTTTATTGTGGGGAACGAATAATACAGATTCACGGTAAAACATATCATGTTACAGAACGATGATACGACGGACGCGGCGCTGAATCGACGTCGCGTTCTCGGTGCGATGGGTGCCGCTGGCGGGCTCGCGCTCGCCGGCTGCCTCGGTGGCGGAGGATCGGCCGCTGACTCGCTCGAGGATGCCCTCGACGACGATCTCGAGGAGAGCGAGTACGAGACGCTCGAGATCGGTCACTGGTGGACCGCGGGTGGTGAGGCCGACGCGCTTGCCGCTCTCATGTCGGGATTCGAGGAGGAGTTCCCCGACATCGACTACGAACTGCAGGACTCACCCGGTGGGGGCGGCAGTGCACTTGAGACGGACGTTCGGAGCCGCGTGGTCGACAACGACCCGCCGAGCACGTTCCAGATCTGGCCCGGCCAGGCGCTGACGACCTACACCAACGACGACCTCCTGTTCGACATCGGCGAACACGTCTGGGAGAGCGATATGCAGGACGCATACCTCCAGGGCCCCGAGGATCAGGCCCAGATCGACGGGACCTACTATGCAGTCCCGATCAATATCCACCGGCTCAACAACGTCTTTTACAACGTGTCGGTGCTCGAGGACGCGGGCGTCGACCCCGAGTCCCTCGAGAGTCCGAGCGACCTCGTTGACGCGCTTTCGGCCGTCGACGACGCCGGCTACACCGGCTTCGCTCAGTCGACGGACACGTTCATGATGGTGCAGCTGTGGGCGGTGACGCTGCTGGCCGAGGGCGGCGTGGACACCTACGAGTCGGTCATCGGCGGCGACGTCTCGGGCAATGAGGAGACCGTTCGCAGTTCGCTCGAGACGGTCGTCGAGTTTTCGGAGTACTTCCCCGGCGATGCGAGCTCCGTCGCGTGGGACGAGGCCAACGGCGACGTCATCAGCGGCGACGCGGCGTTCCATCACAACGGCGACTGGGCCGCTGGGCAGTACCTCGGCGAGGACGGATTCGAGTTCGAGGACGACTGGGATTACATCCCGTTCCCGGGAACGGACGGCCAGTACGCGCTGAACATGGACTCGTTCGTCTTCCCGAAGTACAACCCGTCGCCGAACGCGACGCTCGCGTTCCTGCAGTACGTGGGGACGGCGGACGCACAGCGGCGGTTCAACCAGGAGAAGGGATCGATTCCGCCGCGTAACGACGTCGAGACCGGGGAGTTCACCAACTTCCACCAGCGCCAGATCGACCAGTTCCAGTCCTCCGACGCGCAGCCGCCGTCGATGGCACACGGGCTGGCGTTGCCCCCCGGCCAGCAGTCGGGCGTCGAGAGCGCCATGACGGCGATGGCCGAAAACTGGGACGCCGACGAGGCCTACGACGGTATCGTCGACACACTCGAGTAAGATGATTCATCGACACGGTGTTTCGAACAGATGATCGCGCAACTCGTGCGATATTTCCGGCAGTCGTCCGATTCGGACACGGCCTCGTCGGAGCTTCGCTCCGACGGCGGCGTCGACGCCGCGGAGTCCGGTCTCGGTCGATCGGACGAGACCGATCCCGGGCGGTCGGGGTCGACGCTCGACACGCTCCGTCGGAGCGAGTTCGTGCGGTCGCTCCCGTTTTGGCTCCCCGGATTTCTCCTCGTCGGCGCGTTCGTCTACGGTGCGATCGGGTGGAACTTCCTGATATCGCTGACCGACTGGTCCGGGCTAGACGACCCGAATTACTCGAACATCTCGCTCGACACGTACGTCCAACTCCTGGGGGACCCCACGTTCCGCAACGCGACGTGGAACACGTTCGTGTTGATGGTGGCCTTTACCGTCATTGCGCTGGCCGTCGGTCTCTTCCTGGCGATCCTGATGGACCGGGAGATCCGCTTTGGCAACGGCTTTCGGACGATTTACCTGCTGCCGATGAGCCTCTCGTTCGTTGTCACCGCCATCTTCTGGAAGTGGATGTACAACGCCTCCGACGGCGTCATCAACGTGGCACTCCAGACGATCGGCCTCAGTGCGATCGCTCCCAACTGGCTCGGCGACCCCCGATTCAAGCTCTGGGCGGTCATCATCGCACTCATCTGGCAGTTCAGCGGCTACTGCATGATCGTCTACCTTGCGGCGCTGCGTGCCATTCCGGACGATCACTACGAGGCGGCCCGCGTCGACGGCGCGACCACCGTTCGGCTCTACTGGCGCGTGATCATCCCGCAACTCCGCGCGGCGACGATGGGCGCGACGGTCGTGCTCATGGTCTTCGCGCTGAAAGCGTTCGACTTCATCTACGTGATCTACGGCGGCAGTCAGCCGGGCCCCTCGGCCGACATCCTCGGCATCATGATGTACCGCGAGGCGTTCGCCGGAAAGCCCGAGTGGGCGTACGGATCCGCGGTTGCGATGGTGCTGTTCGTCCTGGCGCTCGCCGTGATCGCCCCCTACGCCTTCGCACAGTACCGACGAGGTGACCTATGAGCAACGCACAATCACGATCGGCTTCGGAAACGACGGAATCGCGGTTCGAACGGCTGAACTACCGGCGTATCGGCCTCTACGCCGTGCTGACTGCGATCGCCGTCCTCTTCCTCGTCCCGCTGATCAGCGGACTGATGACGTCGATCAAGGGCGGGAACGCGTTCGCGACGACCCTTCCCTTCGTCCCGCCGTCGCCCAACGCGGCGACGCTCGAGCCGTGGTCGACCGCGCTCTCGCGGCTCGGCCCCGCGATGGTAAACAGCGCCGCGGTCGCCATCCCGGCGACGATCATCTCGGCGCTGCTCGGGAGCATGACGGCGTTTGGCCTCACGAAGATGGAGTGGCGCGGCCAACTCGCCGTCGTCACGCTATTGCTCGCCGCGATTTTTATTCCCTATCAGGCCGTCCTCGTCCCGCTGCGACAGGGATGGTCGATGATCGGCCTCGAGCACACGCTCGTCCTGATTCCGATCGTCGGCGAGACGCTGGCGGATCGAACCGGTATCTTCGAGTTGATCATCACCCACGGCGCCTACGGGATTCCGATCTGTACGATCCTCTTCCGATCGTACTACCAGAACCTCAACGACGAGATCCTCGAGGCGGCGCGGCTGGACGGCGCACCGGCCCGACGGGTCTACCGTCGCATCGTCTTGCCGCTGTCCGTCCCGATGTTCGCGGTGACGCTGATCTATCAGTTCACCCAGATCTGGAACGATTTCCTGATCGCGCTCGTCATCCTGAACTCGCCGGGGAACTCCGTGGTAACGATGGAGCTGAACGCGCTCGCCGGGTCGATGCAGAGCATGTACAACGTCCAGATGGCCGGCGCGTTCATCGCGGCGCTGCCGACGCTGTTGGTCTACATCGCGTTCGGAGAACAGTTCGCGAAAGGTGCAACCGTATGAGCTACGAGAGATACGACAGATGACAGATGTAACGATCGACGGCGTGACGAAGACGTTTCAGGATAGCAACGGCGAAATCGTCGCCGTCGACGACGTAACGATCGACATCGAGGACGGGGAGTTCCTCGTCCTCGTCGGCCCCTCGGGCTGTGGGAAGTCGACGACCCTGCGGATGGTCGCCGGCCTCGAGACGGTCACCGAGGGCTCGATCGAACTCGACGGCCGAGCGATCGAACACCGCCAGCCCAAGGACCGAAACGTGGCGATGGTGTTCCAGTCCTACGCGCTGTACCCGCACATGACCGTACGGGAGAATATGCGCTTTGGACTCGAAGAATCGACCGATCTTCCCGATGACGAGATGAACAGCCGCGTCGAAGAGACGGCGACGATGATGGGCATCGGGGACCTGCTTGAGCGGAAACCGAGCGACCTCTCCGGTGGCCAACAACAGCGGGTCGCACTCGGGCGGGCGATCGTCCGTGATCCGGAGGTCTTCCTGATGGACGAACCGCTGTCGAACCTGGACGCCAAACTGCGCTCGCAGATGCGCACCGAACTCCAGCGGATCCAGCAGGACCTCGGCGTGACGACGATTTACGTCACCCACGACCAGACCGAGGCCATGACGATGTCGGATCGCATCGCCGTCCTCAACGAGGGGCGGCTGATGCAGGTCGGGACGCCACTGGAGTGTTACCACCGGCCGG
Organism: Natrinema ejinorense; assembly: GCF_002494345.1. GTDB lineage: Archaea > Halobacteriota > Halobacteria > Halobacteriales > Natrialbaceae > Natrinema > Natrinema longum. Next base: position 3,261,307 of record NZ_NXNI01000001.1, on the reverse strand, counting down.
CAAACCGTTTCGTCGCCGACTTCATCGGCGATCCCTCGATGAACTTCCTCGACGTCGAGCAGCGAGACGGCGGCGTGCTCGCGACCGCGGACGAGGGGTTCCGGTACCCCCTTTCGTCCGATGTCGCGGACGACCTCGGCGACGCGACCGACCTCGTCCTCGGGATCCGTCCCGAAGACGTCGAAGTCGGAGACGCGTCGGCGACCGGGGACCACACGATGTCGGCGACGATCGACGTCGTCGAACCGATGGGCGACGACAACGTCGTCTATCTGAACCTCGTCGACGCCGACGTCTCACTTATCGCGACCGTCGATGGGATGCGTCGACTCGAGAGCGGCGACGCAGTCACGGTCGGCATCCCCGAAGACGCGATCCACGTCTTCGACCGTCGAACCGGCGACGCGGTGCACAACCGCCGCCTCGAGGACGCCGAAGCCGACTACCCGGTACAGTAGTCCTCGAGTCACCGTCCCGAACTCTCGACCTCATTTCTCGGCGAGCCGAAAACGTAACACTCTCGCGCTCGAGATACACAGCCGTGACAGTTCCTGGCGTCTCGGCGACGAGTCCGGACCTCCTTCGACTCGTCGCCGTCCCCGTCTTCGCCTGGGCCGCCTACCGCGACATCGAGACCAGACGGGTCTCGAGTACCGTCTGGATCCCACTCTCGTTGCTGGCGACGATACTGTTGCTCTGGGACGGCTGGCGGGCCTGGACGGCCGGTGGGGGCGTCTGGCCCTACGAGTTTCTCGTCCCGACGGCGATCAGCCTCGGGCTGGTCGTTCCGATCGCCTACCTCTTCTGGTGGGTCGGCGGCTTCGGCGGTGCCGATGCGAAGGTGCTGCTCGTCCTCGCCGTCCTCTTCCCGACGTTCCCCGAGTACGCGCTCGGTTCGGTGACGTTCCCGCTCGAGACGACCCCCGTCGGGGCGTTCTCGTTTACCATCCTGACCAACGCGGTGCTCGTCGCGATCCTCCTCCCGGTCGCCCTCGCGATCCGCAACGCCGCCGCGGGCCGGATCGCCCCGGTCATGTTCGTCGGCTGGCCGGTCGCCTGGGAGCGAATCCCGGAGACCCACGGCCGCCTGCTCGAGACGCCGTCGGGGCTCTCACGCGGTGGCCTCGACCTCGATGCCCTCCGGATGTACCTGCGCTGGCGGGGGCTCTCCCTGGCCGAGGTGCGCGACGACCCCGAGCGGTACCGCGACCCCGCGACGCTGCCCGACGAGCCGAACCCGCCGACCGACGGGGCAGTGACCGCAGCAGTGGGGACTCACAGCGATGGCGGTCGGCTCGAGTCGAGTCCCGACGACGCTGCCGAGGCGGCTCCGATCGACGATTCCGAACCCGACGGTGACGACCCGTGGGGTGCCGACGCGTTTCTGGACGACATCGACGGGTCGGCCTACGGAACGTCGCCCGAGACGCTCCGTGACGGGCTCGCGGTACTCGCCGAGTCGGAGACGGTCTGGATCTCGCCGGGAACGCCGTTTCTCGTGCCGATCTTCGCCGGACTGGTGGTCGCCCTGATCTACGGCGATCTGCTCCTCGGGACGCTGTTCTGACGGGCCACTCCTACAGCGTTCGCTCGTAGAGGGGGACGATGACCGTCCAGAAGAGTACGAACGCGACGCCGACGCCGACGAGCGTCAGCCACGCATCCCCCCTGCCGGTCGGCACGCCACTCGAGAGGAGGAGGAAGGTTCCGGCGAACAGCAGACAACAGACGAGGACGCTCCCCAACTCGAGGATCGCGCCGACGGGGGCGGACCGAACCCGGGCGACGATACCGGCGAGGGTCATACGCGAGTCTCGTTCGGCGGCCGGAAAAACGTCACGACGGGTCGGCGACTATCTTCGGGTCACTCCACGACGTACGACTGGTGGTCGCCACGGGTTCGGGTATCGACGAACTGGTGGCGCGTCCCGTCCTCGAGATCCCCGGCGAAGGACGGATCGTCGCCGCCGGTGTCGTACTCCTCGTTCGCCCCCTGGAGATCGTGGTCGGCGAGCAGGTCCCGGAGTTCCCCCGGCAGCGAGTGCCCGTCCTCGAGATCGAGGATCAGGTGGCGGTCGGTGAAACTCTTCGCGAGGAAGGCGTCGTCGACGGCGTCGTACTCCCGGAGTCTTCTCGCGAGGTCCTGAAGAAGCGCCTCTCGATCGGTCATTCGGTCACAGCCTGGGGACGGGAGTGCAAGGATATCGGTGCGAACATCTTCGCCGGCGATCGCCGCGTTCGACGCCGTGGATTCGAGCGTCGCTCTCCGTACGATCCCGGCGGCGAGGCCCGTCGCTCGACAGCGCTCCCTCGGTCGACTCAGGCGCGAGACTCGATGTCCGCGGCGATGTCGTCGAGCTCGTCGTCCTCGAGGTCGGGCCGCTCGCCCGCGATGGCGTGGATGGGACCGCCGCCGTCGCCCTCGAAGCGGGGGACGATGTGGCAGTGGACGTGGGGAACCTCCTGACCGGCGGCTTCGCCGTTGTTGAACGCGACGGTCGTCGCGTCGGCGTCGACGCTCTCTTCGACGGCGGGGACCATGCGGTGAACGGTCGCGTAGAGGTCCTCGGCGACGTCGTCGGGAACGTCGTTCAGCCGCTCGTACTCGTCTTTTGGGATTACCAGCGTGTGGCCGGGTGCCAGCGGATTGGCGTCGAGGAAGGCCACCGTCGTCTCGTCTTCGTACACGATTCGCGCGGGGATCTCTCCCTCCACGATCTGGCTGAAGATCGTACTCATGCTCGAGTGTGTGTCGGCCCGCTGTAAGAAGGTTACCGACCGATCGCCTCGGGGCCGCGCGACACCGAGGTCACTCGGCCAGCAGCGTCCGGGTTCGACGGTGGCGATACCACAGCATGATCGCCAGCGACGGCGTCGCCAACGGGAGGTTGCCGGCGACCGGCAGCCGGTAGTCGACCCGGTCGTGAAGCACGGTCTTTCCGTTCAGCGCCGCGAATCGATGAGTGTGTCGCCACCGTTCGAACGGTCCCCGATCGTCGACCTGTTCGTCGACGAAGAACGCCCGGTTCTCGCCCGGTTCGTACTCGGTGATCCTGACGACCCACTCGCCGGCCGGCAGTCGCTCGAGCAGCGGCGATCGGAGGTGGACCTCGGTTCCGACCCCGTAGCCGTCCGGATCCCGTTGGCCGTCGGGGCCGACGACGCGAGGCACTTGCAGCCCCATCCAGTCGGGCGTCAGGGCTTCCAGTTCCTCGACGCCGTCGTAAAAGTCCCAGACCGTCTCGAAGTCGGCATCGACCACTGATGTCCGCTGATACGTCGGCATACCGAACGTCTGCGTTCGTAAGTTAAATTTTGGTATCTGTGGGTGAGAGCTCGCCCGATTTGAGGGCCCGTCGCGTGAACGATCGTCACTCTCTCTTGAGAATCGTACTCTTATCTGGGGACAGTATTGAATAAATAACTGTATTCTGCCGACCAGTACTGCAAACGTTATCGGACTGGCCGGCGTACTCTTGCTATCGGTTAGTCTGATCGATGCGGTTCAGCGAGCCATCGGATCGCATCGACCGGACGACGGCGCCCACGGGTGCGCTCCTTGGTGATTCAGAGCATGGTGGTAGTACTATACGCGATCGAGCGGCCGTTCATGCGAAAGACGTTCGAAGCGATCGACCGTCACGTGGACGTCGAATCCGCGTTCGTCCCGGTCCGAGCGGACGCCCGGGGCTGTAGCGATCGGATCGTCGAGATCGAAGTGCGCGACCCCGACGCGGTCGACGAAAACGTTCGGGCGATCGATCCCGGCGTCGTCGTCTACAACCACCGATTCGGCATCGAGCGGTTCACGTTCTACGAGGAGTACCCGCTCGTTCACGTCCGCCACGGCGCGTCGATCGGTCGCGGCGAGATCGAGGTCACGACGGCGACGATCCTTGAGCACGTCGCCGCCGCGCTCGCACCCGGCGAGCGCTGGGCGCGGGCGTACCGGGCCGTTGCTCCCCCCGACGTACGGATCGCCGTCGTGGGGATCCCGGAAGCCGACGAACTGGTCGACGCGCCGCCGCCCCGCGAACGCCGGATACTGTACGCGCCGACCAACTACAAGGTCGGCCGGGGTGCGTACGCGAACACCGCCCGTTCGGTCGTCGAGTGCTTCGCCGACACGGAGTACGAACTGCTCTTTCGACCCCACCCGACCGACAGACGCGAAGGGCCGGGGTTAGCCGTCACTCGAGCGTGCCGGGATCGGATCGCCGAGATTCCGAACGTCGTCTTCGACACGGCCACGACGCCCACCGAGAGCATGCGTCGATCGGACGTGCTCGTCTCGGATTACTCCGGCTCGATCGCCGAGTGGCTCCACACCGGCCGACCGCTCGTCCAGTTGACGGACATCGACGCACCGGATCGTGACGTTCCCGAAATCGGCGTCACCGCGGACGCGATCGACTTCGCGCTCGTCGACGAGTTGTACCGCAACGGCGAACCCGACGCTGCGAAGCGCCGGCGGGCGTCGTGGCTCGACCGTCTCGGGATCCCGATGGACGGACGTGCCGGCGAACGCGCTGCCAGGGAGGTGTGCCGATGCGTGGCGTGATCCTCGCGGCCGGCCGCGGCCGGCGGATGGGACCGTACACCGACGATGTCCCGAAAGCCTTCCTCGAGTTCGACGGCCGGACGCTGTACGACCGACAGCGCACCCTGCTCGACTCACACGTGGACGGAACGAGCATCGTCCTCGGGTATCGCCACGAGACGGTCCTCGACAGGTACGATCCCGACGATCCGCTCGTCCTCGAGGGGTGGGACCGCTACGAAAACGCCGCGTCGTTACTGCTGGCACTCGAACGCATTCCGGACGATCTGCTGGTCATGAACGGCGACGTTCTCGTCGACGAGCGCGAGATCGGTCGGCTCGTGGGGACGTTCGAGTCCCTGTCGGGACATCTCAACCTCGTCGGCTGTATTCCGGGGATTCAGGCCGACGAGACGGCGATTCGCTGGGACGATTCGGGTCGGGTGACGGAGTACGGACTCATCGAGGGCCACCAACACGCCGGGTTCGGTATCGTGAGCCGCGACCACCGGGCGGCGGCGATCCGGATCCTCCGAGAGCGACTCTCCGACTGGTATCCCTTCGTCTACCCTCGGACGCCGACTCGGCCACTGTTGATCCCGGCCGAGCGACACATCGAGGTCAATCGCCCGGCCGACCTCGAGCGGGCCCGAGCGTGGCTCGCATCCGAGCGGATCCGGTCTGCGTGAGCGACGGACGGGCAGTGTACGGAACCCACGGCGATCTCACCCCTCTACCGGCGACGTTCGTTCACGCCCCGTCCCCGATAACCCGACGTTCTACGTTCGATGAGTGTCTGCCCGATTGAACGGAATACGGCGGGAAAACACAATATTGATACCTGCTGCCTGGTGGGAACCCAATAGATGGAGATTATCGGCCATCGTGGCTGTGCAGATCAGTTTCCGGAAAACACCGTCCTCGCGATCCGTGAAGCCGCCAGACGGCTGCCCGCAGTCGAGATCGATGTTCGACGCTGTGCGTCGGGTGAACTGGTGGTGTTTCACGATGCCACCCTCGAGCGTGTCACCGACGCGGACGGTCGGGTCTCGGAAACGCCGTGGACCGACCTCCGCGAACTCACCGTGCTCGACTCCGGTGAACCGATTCCGCGCCTCGAGTCGGTACTGCGAGCCGTGCCGGACGGAACCACCGTCCAGATCGAACTCAAAGACACCGGCGTCGCCACGGACGCGATGCAACTCGCGATGGCGGCCGGTGTCGACGTCCGCGTGACGTCGTTCCTCCCCGCGGCGCTGGCGGAAGTCGAGGACTGCTGTCTGGACGTTCCCAACGGGCTCCTTTTCGGCGACGAGCCCGACAGCAACCTCTCCCGGGCGCTCGATCTCGCGTGTTCACACGTGTTCCCCCACTACGACCTCTGCGTCGGCACTGACGTCGTCTCCGCCGCCCGCGACCACGGGTTCGGCGTCATCGCCTGGAAGGCTGCGCGAACGGTCGACGACCTCCGCGCGCTCCGGGCGGCCGGCGTCGACGGCGTCACTGCGGATCGGTGGGACATCGCGCCGCCGTCGCTCGAGGCGACGCCCTCCACACAGGTGCTGTAGCGCCGCTCCCTGCGGCGAGCGATCCCCGCGAGGGCCCGGCTCGGCTGTCGGGACAGGTGTTCGGCTCCGGGGCCTCGAAACTTCCCGTTCCCGCCCCGACGGACGGCTCTATCGGTCAGCGCCGCGGTCACAGCACTCCTCGAGCGTCTCGCCGATCGCCGCGAGATACGCCTCGGGCTCGTATCCCAGCCGGCCGACCCAGACGTCCTGATACGAAGGATGGAGGATCGGTACGAGCCACACGTCCAGTCGCGTACACCACACCGGCTCGAGCACGCTGTCGACGAACCCCTCGAGTTCGCGACCCTCGGCCGCGAGCACGGTCGTCGTCGCGTGTTTGCCGGTCGCGAGCACGACCGCCGGATCGACCGCCTCGAGTTCGCTCAGCAGGTGTGTCCGGCAGTTCGCTCGTTCCTCGGCGGTGGGCTCACGGTTCGTCGTCGAATCGGCCGGATCGGCTGGAAAACACTTCACCGCGTTCGTGTAGTAGGCGTCGTCGCCGTAGCCGACGCGCTCGAGCATGCGACGGATGCGGCGACCGGAGTGACGCGAGGTGTAGGCCCTGCCGGTCCAGTTGCCGCCCCGCCAGCGGTCCGCCTCGGGAGTGCCGCGGCCGGGGGCCTCGCCGACGACCACGACTTCGGCGTCGAGATCGCCGGTTCCCCACGAGATGCGCTCGCGGGAGTCGACGAGGACCGGGCAGCGATCGCAGTCGGACTCGAGGACGTTTCGACTGGTCGGATACGCGGGTTCGTCGGTCCCACCCGAATCGGGGTCCGGATCGGGGTCAGACGCGGGCACGCTCGGGGATACGTCCCCGAGGGCATATGCGAGTCGGTTCGGCGCGCTCGGCGCGTGTCGTTGTGTCGCACACGAGGGGACAGGTTTACGTGTAGTGGGTGGGTACGGAGACGACAATGACATCGCTTGGCCCGGAACTGATCGCGGAAGCACTCTCACTGGTCGTTTACACCGTCGTCGCCGGCCTGTTGACGGTCGGTGGCGTCCTCGTCGAGCAGGCGAGCCTCCAGCATCTCGGCTCCGGCGAGGCGATGATCGCGGTTTGGATGGCCATCCTCGGCGGCGTCATGCTCTATGCCGGCGCGTACGGACTGGGCTACCAGAAAGTCCTCTCGCAGTACGTCTGAGGCGGTCTCCTGTCCGTCAGTGCCGGTGGGACCGGCATATCGGGACAGCAAACCGTATGAGCGGTTGCGAGCGGAACACGGGGTCTCGAGTTGGTGATGGCGAGGGATCACGCGGTCGCCCCTGATTCGGTCTTCGAGTACGGGAGCCACGGCGCGTCCGTGCGGATGGTACTACTTGCTTCGTCGACGGCTTGCCGAAGCCGTTCGGAAACACACATTAGTAATTACCGCACCGTTTATCCAGTGAAATAACGTAGACGGGTGTTATCGACGGATGGAACTGGAACGTGACGGATTACTAGACGAATTGCTCGAGACGCCGGGGGTTTCCGGATACGAATCGAGGTGTCAGCGCGTGTGGATCGACCACGTCACAGGGCGCGTCGACGCGGTCGAGACGGACCCATACGACAACGCTGTCGCGAGGGTTGATGGCGACGGATCGACGACTGTGGCGGTGACGAGCCACATCGATGCGGTCGGATACGTCGTGCGACGGATCGATGACCGTGGATATCTTCACGTCGGCGGTGTCGGAGCAGTCGATGGCGTCTGCGCACGCGGACAGCGCGTCACCGTTCACGCGGCCGATGACGACGTTACCGGGGTGGTCGTCCATACGCCGACTGAAATGCGTGACTGGAGCGCCACCCAACTCACCGATCCGACGGAATTGCGGATCGACATCGGTGCCCACGACCGGGCCGACGCGCGCACTCGCGTCGCCGTGGGTGATCCGGTGACGATCGCTGCAGAGCCGGCGACACTCGCCAACGGACGGATCGCCGCGCGCTGCCATGACAACCGGATCGGCGCGTACGTCGTCGCGGAAGTCGTCCGTCACGCCGCAGTGACGACGACCGAGACGACCGTCCTTGGCGTGAGTACCGTCCAGGAGGAGATCGGTCGACGCGGTGCAGAGATGGTGACGGCCGAGTACGATGTCGACGCCGTGATCGTCGTCGACGCGGCGATCGCGACGGACGCGCCGGCCGCACCGACGGCAGTCGGGAACGAGATCACGCTCGGCGGCGGGCCGGTCGTCGCCCGCGGCGGCGGCAACCACCAGCGGCTGGTTACGGCCGCGAGATCGGCCGCCGACTCCATCGACCGATCGATTCAACTCCAGGCGACGCCCGTCGGGACGGGGACGGATGCGGACGTTTTCGCCGCGGCGTGTGGTCCGGTCCCGACCCTCCATCTCGGATTTCCCACGCGCAATCTTCATACACCGGTCGAGGTAGTCGATCGCAGTGATGTCGAAACGACGGTCGAGTTGCTCGCGGAACTGCTCTCGACGATCGGGGCCGATGGCCTGTAGCGGGCTTGTATCGCACGGTCACGCGCTACAGGCACACCGACTGCAGATCGGAAGAAGCCCCGTTTCCGAGAGCCGCTGCCGAAACTGTTCGATGGACCGTCCCGTCCAAATCTCGGACAACGGTTCGTCGCGAACGTTCCCCATCGACTGTCGGACGAACGGACAGGGATAGACATCGCCTTCGGGACCGACGAGCGGACGCCGATAAATCGTCTGACAGCCCCGCATCTGTTCTCGCTCTCCGCTTCCGAACCACTCGTGGATCACAGCGTCGGATATCCCGGGCGGGAACACCCGCACCGTCGTCGACGATCGTTCGCCCCGTTCCCGTACCTCTTGTACGTTCTCCGTGACGGTCGACGGGGTTGCCGGATGGTCCGGCACCGCTGGCAGCATAAAGGTCCCTTCGTCGCAGTCGAGTCGCTCGGCCGAGCGAGCGACGTCGTCCGGTCGCGCCCACGTCTGGAGCTGAAACCCGACCGTGTCGGCGAGGGGATCGACCGCCTCGAGAACGTCCGGAAACGCCTCCTCGTTGTACGAGGAGACGACACAGTTGAGATAGACTTCGTTCAATCGAGACCGATCGATCCGCCGCAGGTTCTCGAGGACGCGATCGAACGTCCCCTCCCCTCTGATGGCGTCGTGTCGCGCTCGTGGCCCATCGACGGAGACGTTGAGAGCGTCTATCGGGAGCTCGGCCACGAGTGAGCCCGCGTCCCGCGTCGAAAGCGACGTCAGGAGCCGCAGTTCCTCGACGCGGGGAGCGATCATCTCACAGATCTCGTCGATGTCGGGCCGCAACAGCGGTTCGCCGCCCGTAATTACGAACGATTCGACGTCGTGGGTCTCCAGATGGGCGAGCAAACACGCCTCGATCTCGTCGACGGACAGTTCGTCGAGGTTCCGGTTCGTTTCGAGGTAACAGTGATCGCAATCGAGGTGACACTGGTTCGTCACCTCGAGCGTGATGTTGGCCGGCCCGTTCATGCTTACAGTGGCGTCGGCTCCATTCCGGTTCGCTCCTCGACCATCGGGAGGATTTCGTCGACGAAGTACTGCATGTTCTGGCAGAAGCGCGGGTCCCGTCCGGCAAGCGTCTCGTCGACGTTCCAGGACCACCACCGGCAGCCGCCGCCACAGTACTCCAGTGCATCACACGTTCGACAGTCGTCCGGAGCGACCTCCGAGACGGTCGTCCCTTTGAACTCCCGCATGGCCTCACCTGTCCACGCCTCCTCGAGTCGCTCCTCGGTCACGTCGCCGCAGTCGTAGTCGTGAAGGAGCGTACAGGGGGTGACGGTTCCGTCGGGTTTCACACAACAGCTTCGTTCGTTGTACCGACAGATGGTCGAGTCCGGTTCGTACTCGGAGTAGCCGAACTCGAACACCTCCTGTTTGAACAGCCCTTCGACGTTGAGACTCATCTCCGTGTCCGTTTCGAGGTGTTTCTCGACGATCTCTTTGCCGACGGACTGGTACTCCTCGAGGTCGATTTCGAAGTAGCCGTCGTCGGTCGCGTCGGGTTCGACCTGTGCGAGGCCGATGCGCCAGCGACTCACTCCGAGGTCGGTGACGTAGTCGTACATCTCGGGTAACTCCTCGAGATTCAGGGTCGTCGCGACGCTACAGACGTGCGCTTCGACCTCGGAGTCGGCGACGCGCTCGAGCCCGCGTCGACAGGCCTCGTTCGTTCCCTCCCCTCTGATGGCGTCGTCGGAGTCCGGAGTGAGTCCATTGAGTGAGATGACGATGTTCGGCGAGCTACGCAGTGTGCGGATCGCCTCGATCGTCTCCTCGGTGATCAACATTCCGTTGGTCAGGATGTCCTGGATGCGTATGTATCGCTCCTCGATCGAGTCGATGATATCGAACAGATCCGGTCGCGTGAACGGCTCACCGCCGGAGATGATGACTGACTCGACGTTCATCCAGTACAACTCGTTGACCAACCGTCTGATCCGGTCCATCGACAGCCCCTCCCCCTGATGGAGGTATGGTTCCTGATAGCAGTGGGTACAGGCGATGTTACACCCTTCCGTGATGTCGAGATGGGCGAACTTGAGACGAGGCATGTCGACTGGCGGGGGAACCTCCTCGGGTGGGGACTCGCTTTCGTGGAGAACACCCTCCTCTCGGAGGAACTCGAGGAACTCCCTGACGTGATCTCGACTGTCGGGGTCGAACGTCTCTACCACCGAACCGACGCCGGTTCCCTGCTGGAGCTGTCGCAACACCTCGTATTGGTTCACCGTGAGTTGTTGTGTCTCCTCTTCGTCGAAATGGAAGAGGACGTACTCATCGTTGCCGCCTTTCAGGAAATACCCGTCCGTCAACCGTAGTTGTGTCTCGGTCATTGGTTCGAAACAGCGGGAAGCGCAGTTGGCTGGCGATACGACCGTTGGGCGGACCTCAGTAGAAGAACGTCGGAAGCTTGGCCTGATGGTCCGCGGCCTCTTTTTTCGTCTCGCTGAGCGCTTCGTCGACGAACTCGGTTTCGGCGTTTTCGAACCCTGACATGGGCAAGTGAATGTACTGCCTGGTTCGAGTTGGATTCTTCTGCAATAGTTTCGCCGTTTTATATGCCCCCCTGGAACGTCGATCTCCCACTCCGGCGGCGAGAGACCGTCCCGCTCTGGAGGAGGACGGCACGACGTGGCCTATAGATGTCACCGTTCGGTTCCGTACAGGGATTCGAGAACCGACCCAAGCGCAGCCACGAGGTGCTTGTGAACGGTACTCGGTGCGATATCGAGCGCCTCGGCGACTTCTCGAGCGGTCGTTTCGCGCGGGTACGAAAAGTATCCCATCCGGTAGGCAGTTCGAAGGACCTCTCGTTGTCGGTCCGTCAACCGGGTAACGTCGAGTACTCGATATGCTTCCTCCTCGAGGTCGGCATCGTCACGGACGAGTTGAACCAGTTTGACGGACTCGGCGTGCAGCCGGAGCGCCGACAGTACGTCCTCTAACTCCTCGAGCGAGGACGGGTAGATGGTGTAGCACAGTCCATCGTCGGTGACGTCGACGCGCTCGATCGGCACTCCGGAGTGTTCGGGGGACCGACAGACGCACTCGCTTGCGTCCGTTTCCAACCGGTAGACGGTCGTCGTTCCGTAGGAAAACTGTGGACTGATCGCGTCGTGTTCGGTCGAGAGATTGCGCTCCGACGCGAGCAGATCTATTCGCTGCCCGCTCCGGTCGATCGTTCGCGAGAGCAGTCGGACATCGTCGGCTCCGTCCCCGATCGAAGCGAGCGGACACCCGGTCGGATCAGTCACCTTGACCCGTGCTCGAAGCTGTGAACACATGAGACGACGTGGTTCTGGTCGGGTGTGGCACTGTACGGGCCGATTCGATCGTATTGGACATCGATATTTCCTTCCTCGACTAGTGTTGGTATTAGTTACTATGCCTTCATGTTATTTGAATATACCGGGGATGGCCCAGGCGGTTCGCACGTCGGAACGGGATAGCGAACGGCGACGCGAGCGTCGGGACGAGCGGTTCGCTGCGGATGCGTTCGGCGACGGCCCCTGAAACTGGTGATCGCCTCGGAACCCGCCCGTCCCGTTCCCCGGCCACCTGCAGGATCGAACGCCATTTAGTTTCGGAGTGAGATGAGATACACATGAGCAGGTTCGGCGAAGTCGACGACCAGTACGACCCCCACGAACTCGAGCAACGGGTCTTCGAGTACTGGGACGATGTCGATGCTTACGAACAGACGGTCGAGCACCGCTCGGACGGTGAGTCCTTTTTCTTCGTCGACGGCCCGCCGTACACGTCGGGGTCGGCGCACATGGGAACCACCTGGAACAAGTCGCTGAAGGACGTCTATCTGCGCTTCCTTCGGATGCAGGGGTACGACGTCACCGACCGGCCGGGCTACGACATGCACGGCCTCCCGATCGAGACCCGCGTCGAGGAGCGTCTGGGCTTCGAGAACAAGAAAGACATCGAGGAGTTCGGCGAGGAGAACTTCATCCAGGAGTGCAAGGATTACGCCAACGAGCAACTCGAGGGGCTCCAGGAGGACTTCCAGGACTTCGGCGTCTGGATGGACTGGGACGACCCCTATAAGACGGTCAACCCGGAGTACATGGAAGCGGCCTGGTGGGGCTTTTCGAAGGCCGCCGACCGCGGCTTAGTCGAGAAAGGCAACCGGTCGATTTCGCAGTGTCCACGCTGTGAGACTGCCATCGCGAACAACGAGGTCGAGTACGAGGACGTCGAGGATCCCTCGATCTACGTCAAGTTCGATCTCGAGGACCGGGACGGGAAACTCGTCATCTGGACGACGACCCCGTGGACGGTTCCGGCGAACACCTTCGTCGCCGTCGACGAGGACGGCGACTACGTCGGCGTGCGCGCCCAAAAGGATGGCGAGGAGGAACTCCTCTACCTCGCCGACGCGAAACACGAAGACGTTCTGAAAGAGGGCCGCTACGACGACTACGAGGTGGTAGCGGAAGTCACCGGCGAGGAACTGATCGGCTGGTCCTACGAGCACCCCCTCGCGGAGGAGGTGCCCGACCACGTCGACGCCGAGGGCGCGTTCGAGGTCTACGACGCCGACTACGTCGACACGCACGGCGACGGCACCGGGCTGGTCCACTCCGCGCCCGGTCACGGTGAGGTGGACTTCGAGCGCGGTCGCGAACTCGGCTTCCCGATCTTCTGTCCCGTCGGCGGCGACGGCGTCTACACCGAGGAAGCCGGCAAGTACGCGGGTCGGTTCGTCAAAGACGCCGACGACGAGATCATAGCCGACCTCGAGGACAACGGCGCGCTCCTCGCGTCGGGGACCGTCAACCACAGCTACGGCCACTGCTGGCGGTGTGACACCGGCGTGCTCCAGATCGTCACCGATCAGTGGTTCATCACGGTTACGGACGTCAAAGACGACCTCCTCGCGAACATCGGCGACAGCGAGTGGCATCCCGACTGGGCTCGCAACAACCGGTTTCGCGACTTCGTCGAGGAGGCACCCGACTGGAACGTCTCCCGGCAGCGCTACTGGGGGACCCCGCTCCCGGTCTGGACGCCCGAGGACCGTGACGACGACGAAGACATGATCGTCATCGGGACGCGCGAGGAACTCGCCGAACGCGTCGATCAAGACATCGATCCCGAGACGGTCGACCTCCACAAGGGAACCGTCGACGACCTCACGATCACCGAGAACGGGACCACCTATACCCGCGTTCCCGATGTCTTCGACGTCTGGCTCGACGCCTCGGTTGCATCGTGGGGTACCCTGAACTACCCCTCGGACGACAGCACGTTCGACGAGCTCTGGCCCGCCGACTTCATCCTCGAGGCCCACGACCAGACCCGGGGCTGGTTCTGGTCCCAGCTGGGAATGAGTACCGCCGCGCTGGGCGAGAGCCCCTATCAGGAGGTCCTGATGCACGGCCACGCGCTGATGCCCGACGGTCGCGCGATGAGCAAGTCCAAGGACATCCTGATCGACCCCCACGAGGCGATCGACCGCCACGGCCGGGACGTGATGCGCATGTTCCTCCTCTCGAACAACCCGCAAGGCGAGGACATGCGCTTCGACTGGGACGGGATGCAGACGATGGAGAACCACCTCCGGACGCTGTGGAACGTCTTCCGGTTCCCGCTGCCGTACATGCGACTCGACGAGTTCGACCCGCAGGAGACGACGCTGGACGATGTCGATTCCGACCTCGAGTTGATCGACGAGTGGGTGCTCGCCCGCTTGCAGTCCACGAAGGCGGCGATGACCGAGGCCTTCGAGGACCGCCGGCAGGACCGCGCGCTCGAGGCGCTCATCGAGTTCGTCGTCGAGGACGTCTCCCGGTTCTACGTCCAGGCGGTCCGCGAACGCATGTGGGCCGAGGAGGACAGCGGCTCGAAACGGGCCGCCTACGCGACGATCTATCGGGTGCTCCGGGAGAGCGTCGCGCTGCTCGCACCCTATGCGCCGTTCATCAGCGAGCAGATCTACGGCACGCTGACCGGCGACGACGGGTTCGACACCGTCCACATGGAAGACTGGCCCGCAGTCGACGAGTACTGGGAGGACGAACAGCTCGAGGTCGACGTCGCCATCCTCCGCGCGATCGAGGAGGCCGGCGCGAACGCCCGCCAGCAGGCCGGCCGCAAGCTTCGCTGGCCCGTTCCGCGGGTCGTCGTCGCGGCCGACGACGAGCGCGTCGTCGACGCCGTTTCCCGCCACACCGACCTGCTCGAGGATCGGCTCAACGCCCGCGAGATCGAACTGGTCTCGCCGGACGCCCGCTGGGAGGAACTCCAGTACAGCGCCGAAGCGGACATGAGCGAACTCGGTCCGGCCTTCGGCGACCGCGCCGGGCAGGTCATGAACGCGCTCAACGAGGCTCGCATCGACGAGCCGAGCCTCGAGGCGATCGAGGACGCCGTCGCGGACGTGCTCGAGGACGGCGAATCGATCTCCGACGAGATGGTTTCGTTCGTCACGCAGACGCCCGACAGCGTCGCCGGCACCGCGTTTAGCACCGACGGCGACGACCGCGGCGTCGCCTACGTCGACGCCTCGCTGACCGACGACATCGAGAGCGAGGGGTACGCCCGCGAGGTCATCCGCCGCGTCCAGGAGATGCGCAAGGACCTCGAACTCGACGTCGACGAACGGATCGCACTCGAGTTCGCGATCGACGACGACCGGATCGCCGACCTCGTCGCCGAGCGCGAGGAGCTGATCAGCGGGGAGGTTCGAGCCGACGAACGCCGCCCGGTCGAGGACGGCCACCGCAAGGAGTGGGACGTCGACGGTGTGACGATGGAAATCGCGATCGAGCCGCTGGCGGCTGCGGAAGCGTCGGACTAGCGTCTGGCAAGCGTTTGCAAGGGGATACTCCCAGAACGGGAGGAGAAGCCGACCGTTCTGCTTTTTGGTCCAGATTTTTCGAGGAGGGATGTGCGAGTGTGCGAGCGAATCCGACGAGAAAAAGGTGGATGCCGAGATGGCGATCGAGCCGCTGGCGGCTGCGGAAGCGTCGGACTAGTCGCCGCCGAGCGAGGCGAGGTCGTTCCTTCGTTCCGACCTCGGAGACGCGAATAGCCAGGGACGCTCCCTCCTTCGGACCATGCGAGCGGGCCTTCGGCCCGCGAGCAGACGGGGACCGAAGTGGCCCGCGAGCAGCGAGGGGGTTTCCGTTCGCTTCCCCGGTGATTCTGTGGAAGGTGATAGTATTCCTGTAAGAAGCGTCTTTACCACTGACTCGTTAGAACGGGCCAGTGCAATCCCGAGTCACCGTGCTCGCGTTCGTCGTGTTGCTCCTCGGCAGTTGTCCGGCCGCCGTCGGTGCCCTCGAGCCGGCACGACCGATCGATGGGACAGTCGCTGCTGACTCGAGCGGTGGGTCCGGCGAGTCGCTGCCCTCGGTCGGAACGAACAGTGGGGCGGTCGCGACGAGTCACGCCGAGGACGTGCTCTCCCGGACGACCGTCCTTCGGCACCGGCCGGCCGATCCCGACGTGTTCGAAGCGGCGGTGACCGTCGACGTTCCGGATTCGGTAACGGAACTCGAGATCGAACTCGAACGGGGTGCGACCGTCGAGTCGATGGCGGGATTCGAACGGACCGGCGAACGGACGTTCCGGTGGACGGAGGACCGCGAGGAGGCGACGATCCGGTACACGATGCCGGCGGATCGACGGGGTGAGGGCGAGCGAGTCGGGGTCCACTCGGCGAGTGACGGCTACGCGTTCGTCGACACCGGTGACTGGGGCGTCGTGGCGGTCCCTGACGTCGGGCTTTCGCTGCGCCGAACCGAGCCGGTCGGGCTCGAGGAGACGGTTCGGGTCGACGGACCGGGGGCGACCGGCGGCGACATCGCCTTCTTCGGTTCGGTTCGGGAGTACGAGCGAGCCGTCGACGGCGGGACGATCAGGCTGGTCGTCCCCGACGCGGCGACGCTTCGGGAGTCCCCGGAGGCGATCCTCACGAGCCTCGCCGACGCACGCGAGCGCCTCGAGGTCGGGGCGCGCAACGACGAGGTGTTCGTGGTCGCGGTCCCACACGAGATCGACTGGGGATCTCGAGGGATCCAGTACGGTCAGTCGGACGCGTGGGTCGTCGACGATGCCACCCTCGACGACCCGAATCCGGTGTGGCTCCACGAGTACGTCCACACTCGCCAGCGCCTTTCCGGGACGGAGACGGGGATCGAACCGGAAGCGGAGTGGATCGTCGAAGGACAGGCGGACTACTACGCGGGGCTGCTCGCGCTCGAGAACGGTCGGACCGAGTTCAACGAGTTCAGGCGGCTCCTCGAGCGGGGCGAGCAGTCTCCCTCCGCCGACGGGACGCTCGTCGACCGCTCGACTTGGGGAGACGAGCGGACCCACTACGTGAAAGGGGCGCTCGTCTACGGCGAGATAGACCGCCGGCTCCGGCTCGAGACGGACGGCGACCGGACGCTCGCGGACGTGTTCCGGTCGTTGAACGCCCGCGAAGGGGCGATGACCGAGGCGGAGTTCCTGGCGGCGATCGAGGACGCCGGCGGCGTGACGGTTCGTACCGTCGCCGAGCGGTACACGCGGACCAACGCGAGCCCGGAGATGTGGACCCGAAGCCAGCACGCCGCCGCTTTCGACCAGCCGGTCGCGGTCTTCGAATACGGGCTCGGACCCGGCTCGCTCGAGGTGGCGGACGGAGCGTGGGAACGGGAGCTCCCGTCGGCAACGGCTGATACTGACAGCGAGGAGCGCGACGCGATCGCGATTCCGGTCGGTGAATCCGTAACGATTCCGGGCAGAGTCGCGAACGTCGGCGAGCGCGAGGGTGTCTACGACGCGACCCTCCAGGTCGACGGACGGGTCGTCGATCACTACTCGGGGCGGCTCACACCTGGCGCGGAGACGAGCCATCGGTTCTCGTGGACGCCGTCCGAGCCCGGGGAGTACGAGGTTCGCGTCGGTTCGGAGCGGCTGTCCGTCGTCGTCCGCTCGTCGGCGAGCGTGACCGTCACCGACCTGCGGGTTACGCCCGACAGCACCGATCCCGGCGAGCCGGTCACCGCGACGGCGACGGTCGAGGCCGCCGACGACCGACCGGCCACGGCGATCCTCGCGTTCAAAACCGTCGACGGGGTCGTCGCTGAGCGCCCGGTCGCGATCCGGTCCGGCGAGACGGCGACGGTCGACGCCGACCTCCGGTTCGACGAGGGCGGACGGTACGAGATCGCCGTCGGCGAGCGGACCGCCACGGTCAGCGTCGGCGGCCCGGTGACGAGGCTCGAGGAGATGCCCGGATTCGGCCTCTCGGCGGCGCTCGCTGCCGTCGGCATCGTGTGTGTCCGGCTAGTGCTGGCGCGTCGTCGCTGACGCTCGAGTGCCGGTGGGCGTCGCGTACCGCCCGTCGACGCCGTACGAAGCCTGATATAGGATGGCCGCTATCCGTCACGTATGTCCGGTTCCGACGAACTCGCCCTCCTCGCGATCGACACGCTCGATTCGGAAGTGGCGATCGTCGATCCCGACGGGCTGATCGTCTACACGAACGCGGCGTGGCAGGAATTCGCGGTCGAGGGCGGGTTTCCCACCGATCCCGCGATGGTCGGCTTGAACTATCTCGATGTTTGCGAGGCGACTCGTGAAGACGATCCGTACGCCGAACGGGCCTGTGCGGGCATCAGAGCGCTACTCGACGGCCGAGAGGACCACGTCCAGCTGGAGTATCCCTGTCCGACGCCCGACGACCCGCTCTCGTGGTTTCTGATGTGGGCGACGACGTTCGAGCGGGATGGTGAGCTGTACGTTCTCGTCGAACATTTCGACATCTCCGATCGAAAGCGGATCGAACGCGAGATCGAGGAGCGAAACGAACGCCTCTCGACGGTGTCGCGTGTCCTGTCACACGACCTCCGAAACCCTCTGGCGGTCGCGCTTGGCTACACGGAGTTGCTCGCGGCGGACCCGTCACCGGAGACCGTCGCGGACGTCCGCGCCGCGCTCCACCGGATGGACGCCATCATCGACGACGCGGTGACGCTCTCGAAGCAGGAACTCGACGAGATCCACGTCGTCGATCTGCACAGCGTCGTCGAGGACGTGTGGACGGTCATCGAGACCGACGGGGCGACCCTCGAACGCGGTGAGACGGTCGCGTTCGAGGCGGACCGGAGTATCCTCTCGAGTATCTTCCAGAACCTCTTTCGGAACGCGATCGAACACGGCGGCGACGGCGTTACCATCGGCGTCGGCGCGCTCGAGGGCGTTCGTGGTTTCTACGTCGAAGACGACGGGCCCGGCATTCCGGCCGACCGTCGCGAGGACGCGTTCGAAGTCGGCTACTCGTCGGGGTCGACCCGCGACAACACCGGACTCGGCCTGTCGATCGTTACGAACGCGGTCGACGTCCACGACTGGCGGATCGACGTGCTGGCGTCTCGATCCGGCGGTGCTCGATTCGAGATCACGATGGCCGACCGCTGATCTCCCGTCGAGATCTCACGTAGTCTGCCGTCACCGGAGACCGGCGCGCCCCCACGGCGAGTCGCGGCCGGGCCGGCACTGACTGATAGCCGTCCGTCTCACTCGAGGGCGACGCGGAACTGACAGGTATCGGCTCCGTCGTCGACACACTCCGTTTCCGTGACGGTCGCGTCGGCGCCGAACGCGGTGGCGAGTCCCTCGAGGATGCCGTGGGCGAGCCCGCAGTACTGCTGGTCGCGGGCGGTATCGTACGTGACGGTCACGGCATCGGACTCGCGTGTCGCGGATACCGCAGGGAGCGACGTCTCTTCGGTGGCGGTGTTGATGTTGTTGTATGCGTCCTCGAGTCCGACGAGCAGTTCCGGCAGGCCCTGGTCGCGTTGGACGTGTGCGCTAAACGTCGAGAGCAACTCGGGGGCGAGGGTCTTGCCGAAATCGCGTTCGATCGCCCGCCGATCCTGGGTGGCCATCGTCGAGAGCGTTTCGAGGATGGCGTCGATTTCCTCGTCCTCGTAATGAGAGACGGGGAGGTAGAGCTTCGGCTCGAGACCGGACTGCTCGACGATCGTATCCCAGGTGCCGTCGTCGGTTCGGTCGACGACGTACTCCTTGAGCGTCTTGTGGACGATTCCGTGCATCCCAACCCGTTGATTCGTTCCCGCAGTGTCTCCGCCGATCGGTTCGTCGGTGCCGTGGCCGAGCCGACCTCGTCCCAGGCGATAACAGCTAGACCAGTGTTCGGGGAGTACTTAATCGTTTACTTACAGGTACGGCGCGAGCGTGGGGGCGACGGAGACCGTCTCGACCCCGCGCTCGAGGGTGTCGGTGCCGTAGATCGCTTCCACGCCGGCCCGAGAGAGCTTCGTGACGGCGTTGCGAGCGAGCAGCGGGTGGACGCAGGTCACGAACACCCGACCGACGTCGCGATCCTCGAGGACCGCGACGGCTTCGCTCATCGTCGACCCCGTCGCGATGATGTCGTCGACGACGACGACGTCGCGGCCGGCGACGTCGACATCGCTCGGCGAAACCTCGACCTCGGTGCCCGAATGGCGGGTCTTCTCGAAGTAGTCGGTCTCGCCCGTGCCGTAGCTGTCTCGGGTCGTCTCGGCGAGTTCGACGGCCCCCGCATCCGGCGCGAGGAAGACCGGATCCACGAGGTCGTCGGGCAGGGGTTCGGCCAGTCGCCCGGCCGCGTCGACCGCCGTCGCCGCCGGCTCGAAGAACTCGCAGACGGCCGTCTCGTGGGGGTTGACGGTCAGGACCCGGTCCGCCCCGGTCGAAATCGCACGGGCGACCGCCCGCGCGGAGACGGGATGGCCCGACTCGAAGGCCGCGTCCTGGCGCCCATAGCCCATGTAGGGCAGGACGGTGACGACCTCCGCGACGCCGGCCTCGCGGACGGCGTCTTGCAACTGGAGCACCTCGAGGTGGGCGTCGCTCGAGACCGTCGAGGCGACGATCACCGCCCGATCGGGCTCGGCCTCGGCGACGCCGGGGACGGCGGCGAGCAGTTCGCCGTCGGGAAAGCGGTCGTACTCGACGGCGGCGAGCGGTTCCTCGAGTTCGCGTGCGAGCGCGGCAGCCAGAGCCTGCGACGCGGATCCGCTGACGATCATAGTCGGTTGGACAGGCCGGGGGGTAAACCAGCTTTCGTTCTCCCGGCTCCCATCGCCGGGTGGTCCCGTCGGCGACGAGGGGCCGGCTACCTCGCAGGGCCGTCGGTCTCTGGCGGTGTCGTCGCGGGGACGGCCATCCCGACGACGTCGGTGACGCCCAGCAGTCGCCGTCGCCACCCGTCCTCGCTCGAGGAACGGAAGGTCCCGGTCTCCGTGACGGCGTAGGTTTCGTCGCCGTACCCGAAGCCGACGATTCGATCGCTCGCGTCGTCGTCGGCGAGCCATTCGCCGTCCCCCGCCGACGCGTAGATCGTCTCCCCCGAAACGGCGTGTGCGCGCTCGATGTGGCCACGCCGGGACCGTGGATCCGCCGCGACGGTGTCGAACGACCCCTCGAGGACCGCCATCCAGCCGTTGCCGAGCTTGTAGAGTCCATCGGCGGTGGCGGCCAGCGGCACGCCGGCAGCCGAGACGTCCCGTACGTCGGTCAGTCCGGCGTGATCGAGCCCGCCGCCGTGGACGCGGTAGACGCCACGATCGGTCCCGACGAGGTCGCTGTCGATCGCTCGGACCGTCGCGACGGCCTCGTCCTCGAGCGTGGTCCACCCCTCGCTCCCGCCCGCTCGACGCGCAACGCGGCCCTCCGGGTCGGCCCCGATCAACTCGCCGCCGTCGTATCCGACGGCGACCGCCGGGCCGAATCCGGTTTCGACGAACGTCTCGTCCTCGCTGGCTGCCCCGTCGTCGCCCTCGAGCGGACACACGCGGATGTCCTGGTCGGTAGCGATGGCGACGGCGTCGCGGGTCGCTGCGATGTCGCGGGCCTCGCAGCGCTCGCAGAGGCCGAATTCGCCGACCGTGTCGCCGGCGACGCGGACGCGGACGACGCCCATCGCGCTCGCGACGTAGGCAGTGATCGCCCCCTCCCGGTCGCCGTAGACGCGCTTTTCCTCGATCGAATCCATACGGAAACGTGGCGAGGGTGGGCCGAAAACGTTCCGCCCCGTGGCCGTCGCGTCGGGACAGGTTGCGGAATCCCTTTGGGGAGTCCGGTCAGACTAGCGCGTAATGCAAGTCTTCGGATCGAGCGGGACGCGGGGCGTCGCTAACGAGGAGCTGACGCCTGCGTTCGTCCTTCGCGTCGCGAAAGCGGCGGGGACGACCTGGCGCGACGATCACGGTGGGGACCGCGTCGCGATCGCCCGCGACACGCGCTACACGGGGCGGATGCTGGCCGACGCGGCCGCAAGCGGGCTGGCGAGTACCGGAACCGACGTCGACCGCCTCGGGATCGTCCCCACGCCGGGCGCACAGGCCTACGCCGAACGGGAAGGGGTTCCGGTGATGGTCATCACGGCCTCACACAATCCGCCCCAGTACAACGGCGTCAAACTTGCGGGGGCCGACGGCGTCGAACTCTCGATCGCCGCCCTCGAGTCGATCGAGGAGCGGCTGCTCGCGGAATCGTTCACCGTCGCCCCCTGGGACGAAACGGGACGCGTTCAGGAGGTAGCGGGCGTCCGGCGGGCCTACGTCGACGACCTGCTCGCCGCTGCCGATCGGGAGCGGATCGCCGACGCCGACCTCACCGTCGCGCTCGATCCGGGTCACGGGGCGGGCTCGCTGACCAGCCCCGAGTTCTTCCGCGAACTGGGCTGTCGCGTGGTCACCGTCAACGGCCAGCCCGACGGTCACTTCCCGGGACGGGACCCCGAACCCGTCCCCGAGAACCTCACGGACCTCGGGAGGCTCGTCCGGGCCACCGACGCCGACGTCGGCATCGCCCACGACGGTGACGCCGATCGGGCCATCTTCTTCGACGAGACCGGCGAGTACGTCGAGGGCGATGCCACCCTCGCCGCCCTCGCCGCGGCCGAACTCGAGGCCGGCGACACCACCGTCTCGGCGGTCAACGTCTCCCAGCGGCTCGTCGACGTCGTCGGCGAGGTCGGGGCCGAACTCGAACTCACGCCGATCGGTTCGACGAACATCATCACCCGCATCGAGGAACTCGAGGCCAACGGCCGGCGGGTCCCGATCGCGGGCGAGGGCAACGGGGGGATCTTCTTCCCCAACTACCGGCTCTCGCGCGATGGGGCCTACACGGCCGCGCGATTCCTCGAGTTGGTCTCCCAGCGGCCGGTCAGCGAGATCGTCGCTCCCTACGACGGCTACGTCAACGTGCGGCGCAACGTCGAGTACGAGTCGACGGCCGAACGCGACGCGATGCTCGACGCGGCGGCAAACCAGGCCCAGGCCGCCGACGCGGAACTCAACACGCGCGACGGCTATCGGCTGGATTACGGCGATGCCTGGGTGCTGGCCCGCCCCTCCGGGACCGAACCGCTCGTCCGGATCTACGCCGAAGCCCGCGACGCCGACCGCGCCGAACGGCTCGTCGACGACATGTACGACGCGCTGGCGGCCGCGAAAGCCGACGCCTGAATCCGGTTTCTGTCGACCGATCCGCAGCCGCGACCAGCCGGGCGACCGTCACGTCTCGCTCTGAACCGATCAATCGACGTGCGATGGTGCGCGCTGGCGGTCGACCGAGCGTCGCAAGGCCGAACGCAGTGAGGCCTCGAAAAGCGAGCGGTGCGGGACCGATGGTCTCACAGACCATGCGAACGGCGCGTCGCGCCGTGAGCAGACGGTGACCGCGGGGACCCGTGAGCCGAGCGAGGGCGGCCGCTGACACTGCGCGAGTGAATCGGCTGGGAGGACGTGGCGACTCCCCGTTGCCCCAGCAGCACGCTGTTCGTTGCTACTGCCGTTTCGACGCGGACCGTTTTAACCGCCTTACTGAGTCAGGGAACGATCGTCACCGGAATCTCGGCGCGCCGCGTGACCGCCTCCGCGACGCTGCCCAGCAGCATCCGCGAGACGCCCGCTTTCCCCTCACTGCCCATCACGATCGCGTCGACGTCCGCCTCGTCGACGTATTCGAGGATCGCGTCCGCCGCTCCGCTGCCCTCGACGACGGTCGTTTCGACCGATCGCTCGTACTCGGCGGCGGTTTCCCGGACCGCGGCGAAGAACGCGGGCTCGTCGTTCCCTGACACGACGCTGGCGTAATCCGCCTCGAGGTCGTCGACCGCGTGGACGACCGTTACTCGATCGGCGGGCACCCACTCGAGGGCGTACGCGAGGGCCGCCCGCGCCGGCTCGGAGTCGTCCATCGGGACCAGGACGTGTCTGGCCATGGACGATCCTTCGAGCGTCGGCGGCTAAAGTACGGGGCCGTCGTCGCGGACGATTGGTTTCGCCGCCGTCGTCACGCCGCCTCAGATCGGGTCGTCGACCTCGAGTGCGTCCTCGAGTCGCTCCCGTTCGGTCCGCAGGCGTTCGAGCTCGTCCGCGACGCGACCGTCGGACAGCCGCTCGCGTTCGGCGGGAGTGAGCCGGACGACGGCCTGAGCTGCGGTCTGCAGGCGGTCATAGTCGGGGTCGGTCGCGAGGAGGCCGGCCTCGCGCAACGTTGCGACGGTCTCCTCGTCGGCCACCCGCGCGACGAAGGGGCGATACTCCCGCACCCGGCGGCGCAACGCGCCGGCCGGTTCCGGCGGCCAGTCGATCGTCAGCGGCTCGGCGTCGATGCCGTCGAGATACGTCTGCTGGGTCGCGACCGACCGCTTGAGTTCGTCCGCGCTCTCGACGTAGTGGGAGAGCTTCGACCGGGAGTAGCCCGCGTACTCGAGCAATTCGGGGATCGTGTACTCGCCGGCCGGGTTCTCGCGAACGTACGCCAGTAGCTCGTCGGGCGGTCGCTCGTAGGCCACGAACGGATACCACGTACTTCGCTCGAGGAGGTCGAACACCTCGCGTGCGCTGGCCGAGAGCCGGTAATCCTCGAACGCCTCGCGGACGGCCTCGTTGTAGCGCTCGATGGGCTCCCGGAGCCGGTCGACCGGTGCGTCCAGATCGGCAGTCGAGAGCTCGAGCAGCCGCTCGTGGTCGTCGATTTCGTCGTCGATGGCCCGCAGGCGCTTGTTCGCGTTCTTGCGGGCCTCGACCAGCGCTTCGCGAGCGGCCTCCCGTTCTTCGAGCAGGTCGGCGTACGCGGCGGCCGGCTCGAGGGCGTCGGTGGCCCGTTCGAAGTCCGATTCGCTGAGCCGGCGTTTGTCGATCGCTTCGAGGGCGTCCTCGAAGGCCTCCCGTTCCGGGAGGTCGTCCGACAGGCTCGAGACCAGCCCGTCGAATTTCCCCTCGAGTTCGATGTACGCCTGAAAGTTCTCCTTGCCGGTTCCGGTCGCGCGGTCGACGTAGTCGTCCAGCAGTTTCGTCGCGTTTCGATAGGCGGTCGCGACCTCGTCGACGGTTTCCTCGCCGTGGTCCTCGATCCGGTCGTTGCTCTCCGCGAGTCGGGCTCGGGCGGCCTCGAGTTCCTCGAGGGGCGTCGATTCGTCGCTCCCGGCGGCAGTGTTCGAGCGGTCGTCGGAGGGATGGACGCGCTCGCTCATCTTACTCGTAGACTGTCTCCGGATCGAACACCCGTTCGCCGACCTGCTCGCCGTCGATCGTCCGGTAGAAACACGACCGGTGGCCGGTGTGGCACGCGCCGCCCTCCTGATCCACCAGATAGAGGAGGGTGTCGGCGTCGCAGTCGACTCGCACCTCCGCGACGTCCTGAACGTGGCCGCTCGTCGCGCCCTTCTCCCAGAGTTCCTCGCGACTGCGGGAGTAGTAGTGTGCGCGGCCGGTCTCGCGGGTTCGATCGAGGGCGTCCGGCGAGACGTAGGCGACCATTAGTACCTCGCCGGTGTCGGCGTCCTGTGCCACGGCGGGGACGAGTCCGTCCTCGCCGAAATCGACCGAAACGTCGTCGTCCATACTCGAGACGTTGTTCGTCTGAGCGATAGGTCTTTTGCTGGTCGGGTCGCCACACCGGCGGCGAATACTCGCCATCCGGTCCGGACGTGGGTACCGTCAACGTTTATTGTGCGCCGTGTGGGCAGGAGTCCGTGATGTCCGACTACACCAAAGTGAACTACCACGACGTCGACGATCGGAACGGGATGTACTTCCTCCGTGACGAATTGGACTGCGAGAACATGGGCGTGACCGTCGTCGAGTGCGACCCCGGCTGGGAGGGCAAGGAACACGTCCACGAGGAGGAAGACCACGAAGAGGTCTATCTGCTGATGGAGGGCGAAGCGACGGTCACCGTCGAAGACGAGACGATCGAAATGACCCCGGGCGATGCGATCCGGATCGCCCCGGACGCGACCCACCAAATCCACAACGGCGACGCCGAGAGTCGGTTCGTGCTGATGGGCGCACCGTGATCGCCCCCGGCCCGGTGCCGGACGCGTTCCGATCGAGTTCGTCGACCGTCGCGAGCGGCTGTCTCTTCAGGGCCGTTCGTACTCGACGCCGTCGGCCGTCACGACGGCGACCGTCACACTGCGAGCCAGCCGGCCGCCCGTTCTGACGTGGTGCTCGGGCAGCAAGGGCAGCGATACCGGCCGGTAGGCGTTGCCCTTCATCGCGGCGATGCCGGCGTAGCGACCGACTTCGCGGTCCCGGTCGAAGACGTGGATACGCTTGTCCGCGCCGCGGCCGTACCGGTAGGGAAACGCGTCCGGGTCGGGACCGGGACAGGTCAGCGCGTCGGCTGCGAGGGCGGCCTGAACCGTGCCGTCGGCCTCGAGCAAGAGTCGTGGTTCGTCGGTCCCCGTCCGATCGCGCCCGTCCTCGATCGACGGCTCCTCCCGTCCCGTCTCGAGTGCGGTCGCCGCGGTCGACGACTCCTCCCGCCACTGTGGGTTCGCGTCGGTTCGTACGCAGGCGTACCGCCCGTCGGTCAGCGCGATCCGGTCCGGAATCGAGTACAACCGGCGGCGTCCATCCGCCCGCCCGCGGAGCAAGAACGGCTCGCCGAGGACGGCCCGGGCGTCCTCGACTCCCCACTCGTCGACGACGAGGACCGGCGCGCGACCGGCGTGGGCGGCGTCCGCCAGTCCGCTGACGAGCGACAGCGGCGTGACCTCCCGGACGCGCTCGACCGACAGCGGTGCGTCCGGACCGTCCGCAGGGTGGTCGCCACCGGTCGCCACGACCGGCGCTTCGCCGTCGATCGGATCCGGACAGCGGTAGCCGCGGTCACGGAGGTCCGCGAGGACGGCCGTGAACCGCGAGGTTTCGGGGGATTTCATCACGCCCGATACGACGCCGAGTGACAAGAGCATACGGCCAACACGGTCGATCGGGGCGACCAACTGCCGTCCCCGTTTGGCACCAGTGCCATGCCCTCCGGGACCCTCTCCCGCCCATGGACCGACACGAACTCCGGCGGACGTGGGACGCCGTCGCCGACGACTACGCCAGGAACCGCCGGGCCGACGGGGAAGACGCTGCCCTGATCGACGAACTGCTGGCGGCGCTTCCTGCGGATGCGACCGTCCTCGACGTCGGCTGTGGGGATGGGATGCGCACGCTCGCGAACCTCACCGGGGTCGACCCGATCGGTCTCGACCTCTCGGGCCGCCAGCTCGAGCTGTCGGCGGCCAACGTCCCCGGCGCTCACCTCGTCCAGGGCGAGATGACGTCCCTCCCGATCGCGGCGGACTCGGTCGACGGGATCACGGCGTATCACGCCGTCTTCCACGTTCCCCGAGCGGACCACCCGGCCGTCTACGCGGAGTTCGCGCGTGTCCTCCGACCGGGCGGTCGGCTCCTCATGACGGTCGGCTCGAGCAGCTACGAAACGGTCCGGCGCGATTGGCTCGGAAGCGGCCGATCGATGTTCTTCAGCACGCACGGCCGGCTGCGGACCCGTAGAGCGCTCGAAACGGCCGGATTCGAGATCGTCTGGGAGCGCCGTGTCGACGATCCGCTCGGGAGTTCGGTCCCGTTCGTGATGGTCGAGTACCGGGGGTAGTTCGAACGCGGGCTGACAGCCGATCCCCTCCTCGGTTGTCGGGGTTCGTCACGATGGGGCTATCACTCTCTCTTTTGGCCGCTTGCTATAGTAGCAACTGAAAGTCATTGCACACCTGATCGCACGACAGCGTTGCGATCAGTGTGTAAATCGTTTCAGTTGCTACTATAGAGAGTCGACGTCGGTCACCGTCCGCTACCCGAACCTAAACTAATGGCCAAAACTAATATATTGGTGATCGTCTTCGATACAAATGCATGTCGGGAAAAAACAACTCGTGTTCCCGGCGTAGAGTGCTGAAAAAGACCGGCGTCGCCGTCACTGGAACTGTACTGGCTGGAAGTGCGGTCAGCGGGACGGCAACTGCCGGATCGTGGGACTCTCTCCCGTACGATACGGTCGAAGGGAGTCAGCAGGACAAGTATACGATCCAGTGGGAGAAAGACAAGCCGTTCAGTTCTGCCAAACTCGCTGGGACGACGACCGTCGACATCTTGGACGATGGGACGCAGGACGATGGCGGATACACCTACAAGTTCGGCGTCGCAACCCACGGTCTCGGACTCGACGAAGACGAGGGCGACAAGCAGAAAGCGATCTCCTCGCACGCGGTTAAAGTGTGGGAACATCCGAGTAGCACCGTCGATCAACAGACCGTTTACACCACGAACGACTCGGATGTGACCGGTGCGTGGGCCCACGGAAACGGCACCGAAATTCCGGATCCGGCCGTCGATACCATTCACACCGCCGTGTCGCTCGCCAACACGAAGTACGCGGTCGCGACTGGAGCCGCAACGATTACCGACAACATTCTGGACTACTTCACGAAGGGCTGTAACGAACGGGACGACTGCGTCCTGTTCGAGTGGGCTCCGTCGTCGCTCGGCGTCGACGAGGTAACCCACACGACGAAATTCAGGGTCGACGTTCCGGAAAGCGAGGTCGGATGCGCGTTGCTGCTTACGACTCATATCAATAACAGAGTCGTTATGTCGTTCGCCTTGACAGGTAACGGAGACAACGCCTTTATTACGCCGACGGAACCCCAACTCTGGTGACCAGCCCCTGATAGTCCCTCGTCGGCCGCTCTGGAAGGTTGCCGGTGCCAATACCGGCATCCCTACCGGTCCCGACGCCGGTTACCGCGGTTCGTACTATCGACCCATATTTCGGGCAGTGGGCTTGGCTCCGCTGTCGTGGCCGCGGATACGAAACTGCCCGGAACGAACGGAAAACGGCGAACGCCGACGCGGTCGTTCGACCGCTCAGGCCTGCCCGTTCAGCGTGATGTCGCTGATACCGATGATTCGTTCGTCGGCCTCGAGTTCCTCCTTGGCTTCGGCGGGGACCTCGCTGTCGACGTTGTAGACGGTCAGTGCCTCGCCGCCGATCGTTTCGCGGGCGTTGAACATGCCGGCGATGTTGACGTCGTGTTTGCCCATGACGCTCCCGATGAGACCGATGACGCCGGGTTCGTCCGTGTTCCGCGCGATGACCATCCGGCCGTGGGGGATGGCGTCGACGCGGTAGCCGTCGATACGGACGATGCGTGGATCGTCACCGGCAAAGAGGGTCCCGTCGACGGAGACCTCGTCGTCGCCGTTGCTGACGGTCACGGAGACCAGGCTCTGGAAGTCCTCGGCCTGTCGCGTCTTTGACTCGGTGACGTCGACGCCGCGATCCTCGGCGATCTGTGGGGCGTTGACCGCGTTGACCTGCCACTCGAGGGGTTCGAAGACGCCCTTGAGCGCGCTCGCGGTGACGAACTCCACGTCCTCGTCGGCGATGTCGCCCTCGTAGACGACCTCGATGTCTTCGATGCGGCCCTCGAGGAGTTGGGCGGCGACCTTGCCGGCGGTCTCCGCGAGGTCGATGTAGGGTTCGACGCGTGGGAACGCGCTCTCGTCGATCGACGGCGCGTTCAGGGCGTTCGCGACCGGTTCGCCCACCAGTGCGGCGTTGACCTGGTTAGCCGTCGAGGTGGCGACGTTCTCCTGTGCGGCCTCCGTCGAGGCACCGAGGTGGGGCGTGACGATGATGTCGTCGTGCTCGAGGAGCGGCGAGTCCGCCGGCAGGGGTTCCTCGGCGAAGACGTCGATCGCCGCCCCGGCGAGCGTTCCGTCCTCGACCTTGGCGGCCAGTGCGTCCTCGTCGACGACGCCACCGCGGGCGCAGTTGACCAGGTAGCCGTCGCCCAGTAGGTCGAGTTCGTCCTCGCTGATCAGCCCCTCCGTCTCCGGGGTGAGGGGGGTATGGACGGTGAGGAAGTCCGCGCGCTCGAGACACGGCTCGAACTCGACGAGTTCGGCACCGATGCGTTCGGCGCGCTCCTCGCTGATGTAGGGATCGTAGGCGACGATATCCATGCCCAGCGAGTCGAGCTTTTTGGCGACCTCCTGGCCGACGCGACCGAGTCCGACGACGCCCAGGGTCTTGCCGTTGAGTTCGGTCCCGAGATAGTCGCTTTTCGCCCACTCGCCGTTTTTCAGGCGGATGTGTGCCTGCGGGATGGATCGAGCGGTCGCGAACGTCATCGCGACGGTGTGTTCGGCGGCCGCCCGAACGTTCCCTTCGGGAGCGTTGGCGACGATGACACCGTGATCCTTCGCGGCGTCGATGTCGATGTTGTCGACGCCGATCCCGGCTCGACCGACGATAGCCAGTTCATCCGCGGCGTCGAGAACCTCCTCGGTGACGTCCGTCCCCGAGCGAACGATCAGCCCGTTGGCGTCGGAGACCGCCTCGAGGAGCGCATCGCCCTCGAGTTCGTAGCCCGTCTCGACTTCGTGGCCGGCGTCTCTGAGTACGTCCAGACCCGCATCCGCGATCGGATCCGTGACGAGAACCTTCATGCGCGAGACAACCGTGCGGAGCACGTAAACCCTTCCGTTGTGGTCGGGGCCGGCAAAAAATACCGGTGTCCCGCCCGTGCAGACGACGGTGCCGGGTGGCCGAGACGCGCCGTCCCCACGACGGTTTGCCCACTGACCGTTCTGCCCGTACGGCTCTCGCCCGAACGATGTCGATTTCGCCTCCCTGGCTCCTACACCCTGGGAACATTGAACAGTATTATCCGTCAACACGACGTCTCCCGAATCATGTACGATCGAATCCTACTGCCGACCGATGCGGAAGACGGGACGGAACTCGCGATCGAACACGCCATCGCCGTCGCCGAACAAACCGACGCGGAACTCCACCTGTTGTACGTCGTCGACAGCGACGTGTACAACACGTACAGCGGCGACGAGTACGTCCACGAGTTCGAAAGTCTCGAGGCGGCCCTCGAGCAGGTCGGCGAGGACGCGCTCGAATCGGCTTCCGAAGCGGCTCACGAGGCGGGTCTCGAGTCGACGACGGTCGTCCGGCACGGCTCCCCCCACGAGGAGATCCTCGACTACGCCGACGAGGCGGACGTCGACTTGCTCGTCATGGGATCGAAGGAGCGGTCCGGCGAGTATCGCCAGCTACTCGGCAGCGTCACGGATCGCGTTGCACGCCTCTCCTCGCGACCGGTAACGATCGTCAAGACGCCGGTCGAATCGAACTGATCCATCGGGACGGCGACTTATCGATCGACGGCCAGTAGTCGTGGGAGGCCGGCCACGGCGGCCCCGACGGCGACGAAGGCGAGCGCAGTGGTACCGATCGAGAGCACCGCGCCGAGATCGGTCGCGGCGGCGATCGTCGCTGCCTCGTCGGTGCCACTGGCTGTCCGTTCGGGCGTCCACTGGGCGATCATCGAGAGTCCGGTCATCAGGGCGACGTAGCTGCCGACCAGCGAGCCGAGTGCGAGACCGGCCGCTCGACGCGTCCGGAGGTGAACGTATCGGACGAGGAGGAAGCCGGCGGCTGCCAAGATGACGGGTGGAACCAGCGCGGTCACGTGTGAGGTGAGGCCCGTACTGATCGCGTACCCGACTGCCGCCTCGATCGGTTCGCCGCCCTCCTCGATCGTCACGCCGTGACTCGCCAGGCTGGTCAGCCCCGCGATCACGACGCGACTCGGGTCGGTCTCTCCGCCCGAGTACGCGCCCATCGCGTACATCGACCCGACGATCTGGTAGATCACGGCGAAGCAGACCGCGAACGCGCTCACACCGGCGACTGTACCGGCTTTCCAGCCGGCGACGATTGTGACCGGCCGATCGCTCTCTGCCGACTCGTCCCGATTGCCCTCGTCGTCACCGTCGGCATCGGTCCCGGTTGTCGATTCCTCCGCCTCGAGATCGGGTCCCTTGTCGTACTCGAATCGTCGATCGGGCGACATGTGTTCGGCAACGAAGGCGGGTCGATAATACGTTACGATCGCTCGAAGCGTGGAAGCAGCGCCGTGGCCGCCACGATGGGAAACCTGAACTGGTTTATCCGGGGACCGACAACCGGGGCACAATGACAGTCGTCGCTTTCGACTTCGATGGGACGCTTTCCGACTCGGAAATGACCGTACTGCTCGGCGATCGGCAGAGCGTCGCCGATGACATGGCGGAGATCACCGACCGCGCGATGAACGACGAAATCGGCTACGCCGAGAGCCTGCGCAAACGCGCGGCCCTGCTCGAGGGGCTTCCCCAGGCGGAGGCCGAGGCCGCCTTCGGCGAGGTCGTCCTTCGCGAGGGTGCCGCCGACCTCATCGCCGAACTCAACGATGCCGGCGTCACGACCGCCATCCTCACCGGCGGGTTCGAACGCGGCGTCGCGGCGGCCCTCGAGCGCGAGGACGTCTCCGTGGATCACATCGTCTCGAATCGGCTCCCGACGAACGGGGGCGAGTTGACGGGCGCAGTCGACGGTCCCCTGATCGAAGGCACCAAAGACGACGCACTCGAGGACCTCGCCGCCGACGTCGGCGTCGACCTCGCGGACACCGTGGCAGTCGGCGACGGTGCCAACGACCTGCCGATGCTCGAGGTCGCCGGCCTGGCGATCGGCTTCGAACCGAAACCGGCCGTCGAACCCCACTGTGACGTCGTCGTCACGTCGATGGCCGAGGCTCGCGAGACGCTGGTCGACGACGGCGTGCTCGCCGACCGTTGAGGCTGGCTCGGGTCGGTCCGGTTTGGCCCCGTAATCGCTGGTTGTGCTTATAGGACCCCGTCCTGTGGCTCGTGGTCTCCCGACCACTGCTCTGACCGTATCGTCCGTTTTCGGCAACTATCAGGCCCAATGACCGATTTCGAGACCAACGACGTTATTAACTCGTGACCGAGTAAGTTGTTTTGATGATGTGGCAAGACTTCGTATTCATGGTTGGAAGCGGCCTCTCGATCGTCTTTCTCGCGCCGACGTTGCGCGACTCGAGTGCGCGGGTTCCGCTCGGCACGAGCCTGCCGTCGATGGGGATCGGGTTCGTGTACGGACTGACCTTCTTTACGCTGGGGATGCGCTTCTCCGCGGCGGGTGCGGTCGCCGCAGGAACGATGTGGTCGCTGATCGCCCTGTTCCGCTCGCCACAGGGACTCTCGATCGCGCTGCTCGGGCGCGAAAACATCGCGCTGTTCGTCTCCGACGTGCAACACTGGCTCGCTCGCCGTCGCTCGGACCGTTCGTCCGTCGATCAGTACGTGACGGTCGATTCCAGCGACCTCTAGCGACCGTCAACCGATACGCACAGTAGTCTGGTCGCCGCCGCTTGCGACCAGATATCGACGGCCTCCGCTCTTCGGTGTGGACGAGAGCCTGACGAACTCGACCGTGGTTTGGAACGTCATGGTTCGGGACCGAACGGAGGGGAGCGACGATCAGACGGACGAGGACTCTTTTTGCTGCCACTCGAGGGCTTCCCTCACAGTTCTCCGGGCGGCAACGGAACCGTTCGACCGGTAGGGAGACGCGCCGATTCGGACTCGAGTCTCGGGGGCGTTAATCTCCTGTTGTGACGTTCGATCCGCACGAGCCACAGAACGACACGCCGGATCTGACGTCGGAGCCACAGTCGGGACAGGTCGCCGTCGCTGCCGCGTCGACGTTGCTCCCCCGATCGGGGAGTTCGTCTCCACACTCCGGACAGAACTCGAGGTTCGCTCGGACCGACTCCGAGCAGGAC
Organism: Natrinema ejinorense; assembly: GCF_002494345.1. GTDB lineage: Archaea > Halobacteriota > Halobacteria > Halobacteriales > Natrialbaceae > Natrinema > Natrinema longum. Next base: position 3,227,739 of record NZ_NXNI01000001.1, on the reverse strand, counting down.
GGGCAGGTGACGTCGATCGTGGTCGCGGACTTGACCTGTCGGGTAATGATATCGGTAATCTCCTCGATGTTTCTATAGATCCGCTGCGCGATGAGAATCGTCGGAGCCAACGCCATCGCCAGGAAGACCACGTCGTACACCCACGGACCAGGGTCGGGAATCAGGAACGGCACGATGACTCCCTCAAGTCCGTTGTACGCGATAAGAATTCCCGCAAGGAACAGCGCGTACTTCACCGCTTCCGAGATGTCCATCACGATGTGGTCCGGCCCCGACAGCACGCGATTGAGTCGCGGCTCTATTTCGCGAGCGAAGCTCACGATGATCCCGACCATGACGAGCGAAATAATGGCACCCGCCAGCGCCCCGAAGGTGACCCTCGTGAGGCCGGGAATCTGCGTTTCGACTCCCGGTAAGTTCACGGCGATGAACCGGAGAACGAACAATCCGACCAGCGCAACGAGTAGTTTTACGATCGGCCTGGTCAACTCGTCTATAACCTCATCCGTTTCTGACATAGGCATGAGAAAAACTGATATGAATCTCACTTAAACATATTGGTCCAAATTACTGTAGTATAACGTTCATATAGTGGGTAAAAAACACTTCTGTGTGGGAGCAGATGGTCTTTTTGAAGCGATCACGAATGGTTATATGGCTTAGACGTTTCCGAAACGAGTACGCGTCACTCGGAAAAGAGACTCGTGTGAACCGGGGCGAACTCCCCCGTGTCGTCGGCTTCGGGAGCCGTATCGGTGATCGCACGGCCGGCGAGTCCCGCCTCGAGCAGGTCCGCGAGCGGCGGGCCGACCTTCTCGGGTTCGACGAGGAACGCGTCGTGGCCGTGGTCGGATTCGACGACGTGATGGGCGACGTCGACGCCTGCCTCACGGCTGGCCTCGGCCAGGGCTTCGGCCTGCTCGACGGTGAAGTGCCAGTCGCCGGTAAAGGAGAGAACGAGGAGTTCCCCCTCGAAGGCTGCCAGCGCGTCGGCGTCGGATTCGTACCCCGCCGACAGGTCGAAGTCGTCCATCGCGCGGGTCATGTAGAGATAGCTGTTCGCGTCGAATCGGTCGGTGAACTTGTCGGCTTGATAGTCCAGATAGGACTCGACCTCCCGATAGGGGAAGAAAGCGGCCGCGGGATCCGGCGGCTCCTCGCGGACCGCCTCTCGACCCGCAGAGCGCCGGCCGAACTTGCGCCCCATCGAGTCCTTCGAGAGATACATGATGTGGCCGATCTGGCGGGCTCGAGCCAGCCCTTCCTCGGGTTCCGGCCCGCCGTAGTAGTGGCCGCCGTTCCAGTTGGGGTCGCCCGTAATCGCTCGCTTGGCGACGGTATCGAGCGCGAGACACTGTGCGTCGAGTCGGGACGCGGTCGCGACCGCACCGGCGCGTTCGACGTCGTCGGGGAATCGGCGCAGCCAGTCGAGGACGTTCATCCCGCCGACGCTGCCGCCGACGACGGCGTGGAGTCGCCCGACGCCGAGTTCGTCCAGCAGCGACCGCTGGGCACGCGACCAGTCGCCGACCGTCACCGGGGGGAAGTCGGCCCCGTAGGGCTCGCCCGTTTCGGGGTTCTCGCTCGCGGGCCCCGTCGTTCCGTAGCACGATCCCGGCGCGTTCGCACAGACGACGTAGTACTCCGTCGTGTCGATGGCTTTCCCGGGGCCGACGACGTCGCCCCACCAGGCACGGGCCTGTCCCGCCGTGTCGCCGCCTGCATCCGGCCGGCGGGCGACGTGGGCGCTGCCGGTCAGCGCGTGACAGACCAACACCGCGTTGTCGCCGGTGAAGTCGCCGTACGTCTCGTATGCCACCTCGAGGTTCGGGATCGACTCTCCCGAGAGGAACTGGAACTCGCCGAGGTCGATCGTGTTCTTGGTCGTCACCGCGTCTCACCCGCCGATCGACAGGCCCGCGTCGCCGCGGCGATCGCTCCCTCGAGGTCGGCTAGAATGTCCTCGGGGTCCTCGATCCCGACGGACATCCGGATCAGATCGGCCGTGACGCCGGCCTCTTCGCGTTCCTCGGGCGAGAGCTGGCCGTGGGTCGTACTCGCGGGGTGGATGACGAGCGTCTTCGCGTCGCCGATGTTCGCGAGGAACTGGGCGAGTTCGACGTTCTCGCAGAAGGCTTTGCCCGCCTCGAACCCCTCTTCGAGTCCGAACGCGACCATCCCGCCGTAATCCTCGAGGTATCGCCGCGCGTTGTCGTGGGTCGGGTGGTCGGCGAGTCCCGGATACGTGACCCAGGCGACGTCCTCGTGGTCGTCGAGGTAGTCCGCGACGACCTGCGCGTTCTCGCAGTGTCGCTCGACGCGCAGGGGCATCGACTCGAGTCCCTGCAGGGTTTGCCAGGCGTCGAACGGCGACTGCTGGTTGCCCAGGCTGCGCAGCGAGCGGAACCTGGCCGTCGCGGCGAAGGGGGCCTCGGGGAAGTCCCGCGAGAAGTCGACATCGTGGTAGGCGTGGTTGGGCCCGGCAATCTCGTCGTAGCCGTGTTCGCCCCAGGGGAAGGAGCCGCCGTCGACGAGGACGCCGCCGACGGTCGTCCCGGAGCCGTGGAGCCACTTGGTCGTCGACTCCCAGACGACGTCGGCCCCGTGCTCGAGGGGGCGACAGAGCGCCGGCGTCGCAAAGGTGTTGTCCACGACCAGCGGCACGCCGTTCTCGTGGGCGATCTCGGCGACCCGCTCGAAGTCGGGCGTCACCAGCGAGGGGTTGCCGATCGTCTCGACGTGGACGAACGCGGTGTCCTCGTCGATGGCCGCCTCGTAGGCGTCGTACTCGAGGGTGGGGACGAATTTCGGTTCGATGTTCCGGCGCGTCGCCGTCTTCGAGAAGTAGGTGGTCGTCCCGCCGTAGGTGTCGGTCGAACAGACCACGTTGTCGCCCGCCTCGGCGAGGATCAGCACTGCGGAGTCCAGTGCGGCCATGCCGCTGCCCGTCGCGATCGCGCCCACACCGCCCTCGAGGTCGGCGAGGCGGTCCTCGAGGACCTTGACCGTCGGGTTGGCGATCCGGGAATAGATGTAGCCGTCGTCCTCGAGCGCGTAGCGGTCGGCGGCGGTGTCGGCGTCCTCGAAGACGTAGGAGGTCGTCTGATAGATCGGCGGTGCCATCGCACCGGTTTCCGGATCGGGGGACTGGCCGGCGTGGACGCTCCGCGTGCCGAGTCCACGCTCGCGGTCCCCGTCGTGCTCGTCGCTCGCGTCGTCGCTCATGTTTAGTATGCATACTTCTCCACGTTCATATGCGTCTCAGTAACGGCAAAAAACGTAGGCGAGAGAATGACATGCATGGATGCGTCCGCGGTTCCTCGAGCGGCGAGTTCGCCGGCGGGCTTCGTTTGCAGGCTCAACCCCTATCGTGAGAGGAGTGGGTCCTCGACACGTGCAGACAGTGTTCCACCTCATCGCCGACGACCCGACGCAACGAGAGACCGCGCTCACGATCGCCGAAAACCTCACGATGGACGACTCCGTCGAGATCGACGATATCGCGATCGTCGCCCAGGCCGAGGGGATCGAGCCGTTGACGGCCGGCGGCGACGGCAGCGACACGGTCGAATCCCTGCTCGAGACCGGCATCTCGGTCAAAGCCTGTGGCAACACGCTCGAGTTGAAGGACCTCGCGGAATCCGATCTCGTCGAGGGCGTCGAAACCGTTCCTTCCGGTGGCGGCGAACTCACTCGGCTCCAGAGCGAGGGGTACGCCTACATTCGTCCGTAGCAGTCCCGAACGCGGATCGGGATTTCGACGCGGCTGTCACCCCGTTCGGTACGCCTAGAGGGATCGAACGGCCGGTCCGACCGGTCGACGATTTCCCGACAGATGCAAGCACTCCCGTTTTTTCCGAATGGGGGCTACCGCGGTCGTGACGAACGTATGAGTGATACACCAACCGACACCGGCCGTGAGGCCCGGACCGACTACAACTCGCTCAACACGGACGCGATGCAGTGGGTGAGTGCCCTCGTCGCGCTGATCGGGCTCTCTCTCGTCGCCTCGCCGTTTCTCTTCCAGTCCACGGACGCGGCGGTCTGGAACGATACCCTGACCGGAACGGCGATCTTCCTGCTGGCCGGCTACAACTTCTCTCGGCTGTCGCGGGGTCGATTGGCGAGCGTCGGCGTCGCGTCGCTCGCCGTCGTGCTCGGCCTGTGGGCGCTCGTTTCGCCCTCCGTCATCGAGATGGGGAGCGCCCAACTCGCGACCGGGACCGCGATCTCCGGCGTGCTCGTGGCTTTCCTCTCGGCCTACAACGCCTACGCGAACAACAAAGCCGACACGCCCGAACGGACCCGCGCTCGAGCCTGATTGCTCCTGTTCTTCGCCCGCGAGGCGGCCCAGGGCTCGATGCTGCCCGAGTTCGTACTCGGTGATTGCCCCTCCCGTACTCGGTGACCTCCCGTCCCGTTCAGGTGTAGCAGCCGACGGCTTTCCGCTGAACGGTGCCGGGATCAGTGTGGGAACTCCGTTCGCTCCGACGGCGGACATCGGCACAGACAGGACGTCTACGTATCACCTCCGACCGACAACTGGCATGTGGTGGCGCGCGCCGTGCCGCGGTGAGCTACTGTGAACCGCGGCTCGAAGCCGTGCGAGGGACGAACGAGCACAGCGAGTGAGTCGGTTGGGGAGGGCGTGGCCACTCCCCGTTGCCACGATAGCAGGACCGCTCTAACAGGAGCTCTCTTCTGGTGGTCTTTCGCTTCGAACGGGCCGTTCCATTCCCGTGACTATCGGTCACGTGGTTCGTGGGCGATTTCGCCGACGACGACCGCGTGTCGGTAGCCGCGACCGGACTCGAGGCCCGATTCCGAGCCGACCGGCCGCCGATCGTGTCGACGGAGTGGTGTCAATCGAGTGGTGGTGTCGACGGTAGGGTGGTGTGTCGTCCGTTCGACGCGCACCGCCGACCGGTCGGCTACTCGGCGGGGCTCGAGCGCCGGGCCCCGCGTTACTCGCCGTTCTCGCAGCCGGTCTCGCGGTGGATGCCGCTGTCGCGCTCGCGGTGGATCAGCCCAGGTGCGACCGAACAGCCACAGGGCCTGACGACGCCGGTGTGAGGCCCGGTCGAGGTCAGCCCGGTAATCGGCTGGCCACAGCTGGGACACGAGAGCAGCGCCGAGTCGTCCACTCGGCCGTCGTCGTTTCGCGTCTCCTCGCTACACATCGCGATCGCACCTCCCGATCGAGAGCGTCGAGACTAGTCGCGTCGGGCGATTCCGTACTCGTGCGGGACGTTTATATCCCGGTAGAATCAACGTAATCATGGCAACCGGATCCCTCATCGGGGTTTGGAAGCCACGTCTCGGGTGCCACTACACCCGGGGCATTTCGATACAGCCCCCTTGTCGCTGGAGACCGGCTTCCGGTTTCCTATTTGACTCGTCGTGACTTATATCTACTGCTAATCGAACGTAACGAGGCCGGACCAGGTGCGCCCTCGAGACGACTTGCGAGCCGTGAAACCCGAACCCGGGGACCGACCGTCGGCGCTCGAGGGACTCGACGCGGCATCGATTCGCGTCCTAGAGCCAATTATCGGGGAGTTCGTCTCGGTGGTTCACCATCAACTCCAAGAGCGGCCTGATTTCGTCGAACTTCGGTCCCTTCGTCACCTCGTGAGTATCCCGGTCCCAGTTGATGAACCCGTAGTCTTCCAACAGCGGCAGATGCGTGTGTTCCATCTCGACGAGAAGTGCTTCCAGTTCCTCGTCGGTCGTTTCGGTATCGCCGATGTATAGTTTCGAGTCGTCCTCCGGATTGTGGTCTAACATATGGACTAACAACCGACGCCGTTGACCGTTCGAAAGTGATCGGAAAAACCGGTCGACCTTGGACATACTGGTAACCGTTCCCGAAGCCAGTTAACATGGCGATATATTCACTCGAATCTATTCTTTTGATTAACCGAGTGACAACGGCCCCGCTCACTCGTGCTCGACCGACTCGAGCATGGTCCGAACGAACCCGGATTCGGCCTCGAGTCCCTGTAGTTGCGGGTAGACCGCGACACAGATCGCGAAATCGTCGCCGTGGGCGACGGGTTCGCTGAGTGCCAGGAAGACGTCGAGCGTGGTCCCCGCAGTGATGAGCCGAGCGCTGGCCCGATACCGGGCGAGCGTCGTTTCGGTTCCCAGCACGACGACCGATTCCTCGTCGACGTACTCGACGTCCTCGAGGCGGTCGTACCGGTTCTGGATCAGTTCGACGAGGTCGTCGGTCGAGTAGTCGCCGACGGGATTGAACGTCTTCCCCAGCACCGACACCTGTGGCGTGGTCAACACGGAGACGACCGCCGCCTGAATGCGCGTCAGGCCGAGCGAATCGAGCGCGATCGCGCGGTCGTACTCGGCGTACCAGTTGCTGGCCTCGATCGAGCGCTCGATCCCGAACCGGCCGACGGTCCGTTCGACGACGACCTCCTCGACGGTGTGTTCGTCGTAGCCCGTCTCCTCGAGTGCCGCCGCCGGGACGGTCCCCGGCGTCGACGAGAGCGAGTCCCGAACCAGCCCGGTACAGCCGGCGACGACCCCGGTTCCTGTGGCCGCTCCCGCGGCGAGCAGCTGCCGACGCGTGAGTGTCATCGGTAGCGACAGGTCGTCGGGACGGGAAAACACGTCGATTTCGAGGCTATCAGTTCGTGACACTGACACCGTGGGCGAGAAACGGGATCGGCGTTCGATCGAGACGAACGAGTTGATACTTCCGGAGCACCAACGATCGGCCGTGCACTCGAGTGACCGTGATCGGGTCGTACTCGCCGCCCTCGTCTTCGCGGTGTTGTTCTCGCAAGTGCTGCTCTATCCGGGCGTCGCGACGCTCGTGGAGACGCTGGGGGCCGATGCGGCCACGTCCGCGTTCGCGGCGACGCCGCTCGATGCGAGCATGTGGTTTCTGGTCGCCGAATTCGCCGCCTACGTGACGTTCGTCGGCGTCTGGGGTATCGCGAGCGACGTGACCGGGCGGCGAACGCCGTTCATCGTCGTCGGATCCCTCGCCGGCGCGCTCGGTTACGGGACGCTCGCTGCCGTTCCGTCGGTCGGCTCGGTCAGCTTCGAGGGTGTCCTCCTCCTGCGCGTCTTCCAGGGGGCGATGACCATCGGCGCGTTCTCCCTCACGATGACGATGTTGATGGATCTCGAGGGTGGTCACGGCCGGAACATGGGTGCCGCGGGGATCGCTATCGGGCTCGGTGCCGCGCTCGGTGCGCCCGTCGGCGGGCAACTGACCGAACTCGACCCGCGTGCGCCGCTGGTCGTCGCCGCCGGCCTGCTCGTCTGTGTCGGCGGTCTCGTCTCGCTCGTCGGCGATCGAACTCCCGAGGAGAGTCGGACCGTCCGAGCGCTCGTCGACGGTGTTCGCCGACGGCCGGTGCTGTCGCTTCCGTACGCTTTCGGCTTCGTCGACCGACTCACCGCGGGCTTCTTTGCGCTCGTCGGGACGCTCTACTTTCAGGAGGCCTTCGACCTCGACGCCGGGATGACCGGGCTCTTGCTGGCGTGTTTTTTCGCTCCCTTCGCGTTGTTGCAGTATCCGATGGGGGCTCTCTCGGATCGGTTCGGCCGAACGGTCCCGATCGTCGTCGGCTCGGCGTGTTACGGCGGGGGAATCCTCCTCGTCGGGGCGTCGCCGTCGGTTCCGACCGCAGCGATCGCGATGATCGGCGTCGGGATCCTCGGCGCGCTCGTCGCCCCTGCGACGATGGCGCTGGTCACCGATCTCGCCGACGAGAGCGAGCGCGGAACTGCCATGGCCGGCTTCAACCTCGCCGGGAGCCTCGGATTCCTCTGTGGGTTCCTCGTCGGCGGCACGATCGCCGGCACCTACGGCTACGGACTCGCGTTCGTCGTCGTCGGCGGCCTCGAGATCGCGATCGCACTCGTCACGGTGCCGGCGTTTCTGCGCCTTTCCGTCGACCGCAACGAGGGGTTCCACGCGGGAGACCGTGGTGATGCCTGAGACGGTTTGCTGTCCCGATGTCCCGGTGGGACCGCAGGGCGGTCCCGGTCCCACCGGTACTGACGGACAGGAGACCGTATGAATCGCCGGATGCGGGAGCGACGGGGACTCGCACCGATGAGGCATATATTGTGTCATGTATTCACATAACATTGCACTGGTAGAAGGTATCAATTTTTATGTGCTCAGGCCCAACCTCCGGTGATGGCACGAGATAATGCGGTTTCGCGGCGGACAGCGCTGAAGCTCACGGGCGCAGCGGCATCGACGGCGCTCGTCGCTGGCTGTGGCGGGAGCGGTAACGGTGATGGCAACGGCAACGGTAACGGCAATGGCAACGGCAACGGCGGTGCAAGCGAGTACGAAGCCGAACCCGACGAGGAGATCCTGTTTAGCGCACAGACCAGCCACTGGGAGGGAGTGAGCCCGTCGGCGATCGAGGGCTCGGAGAACCCGACCATCATCCTCACGGAAGGTGAGGAGTACACGATGGGTTGGAACCAGGGCAACGGCCAGCCGCACAACTTCGAGATCGTCGACAGCGACGACAGCGTCGTCGGCGAACTCTCGACCGAACAGGTCTCCGAAGAAGAGCCGTCGGACCAGACGCTGACCTTCACGGCGAGCTCCGACATGGCCGAGTACGTCTGCCGTCCCCACCAGACGCAGATGCGGGGCACCATTCAGGTCGAATAACGGACTCGAGCACCCCGTCTCCGTTCGACGTTGGTATCGTCGATCGACGGACCCTATATCCGTGAGGGGGTTCGTCGGTCACCACGCGGGGATTTCGTTTTCCCACCTCGCGTTCGTCACGCTCGTAGTGACTACCGTCGATGGGCGGGTCGAGAACCGTTCGACTCAAAAAACGATTGATTTTATACTAACTCTCCGACTGGTATGCGTATATGTCCGGGACGGACGAGGACGTCGCTCGTCGAACAGTACTGAAACTCGCGAGCGTCGCGACGGCGAGTGCGGGACTCGCGGGGTGTCTCGAGGACGGCGGTGGGACCGACGAGCCAGCCACGACTCCCGAGGACGGACCCGACGACGAAGCCGAGGAGTCCCCACCGAGCGGGGACGAGAGCGACGAGGCTGACGATGGGGAATCGACGGCTGAACCCGACGACGAGGGCGAGTCGGGCGACGACAGCTCTCCTATCGAACCCGGAACGGAGATCCTGTTCAGTGCCCAGACCACCCATTGGGAGGGCCTCGAACCCGCCGCGATCGAGGGCCGGGAAAACCCGACGCTCGTTCTCGAGGCGGGTGCCGAGTACACGATCGGCTGGGCCGACGGCGACGGCCAGCCACATCACATCGAGATCCGTGACGACGACGATGCGGTAGTCGACGGACTCTCGACCGAGTTGAGCACCGAGACGCAGCCGTCGGAGCAGACGCTGACTATTACGGCCAGCGAGGAGATGAGCACGTACGTCTGTGATCCCCACGGACACCAGATGCGCGGGCAGATCGACGTTCGAAGCGACGACGCCGCGGAGACGGGATCGACGGACGAACCCGACGACGAAGGCGAGTCGGCGGCCGACGGCTATCACATCGAGCCCGGAACGGAGATCACGCTCAGCGGCCAGACGAGCCACTGGGAGGGGGTTACGCCGTCCGAGATCGAGGGTCGAGAAAACCCGACGCTCGTCCTCGAGGCGGATGCCGAGTACGCGATCGGCATGGTCGAGGGCAACGGCCAGCCACACAACGTCGGGATCAGAGGGGACGACGACGAGGTGGTCGATGGCCTCGAAACGGAACTCGTCGTGGAGCCGGAGGGCGACCGGCTCCTCGAGTTCACGGCGAGTAGCGAGATGGTCGCATACGTTTGCGACCCACATCAGACGACGATGCGGGGCACCCTCCGGGTCGAATAACGGATCCGTCCCCCGAGCCGGCGGCCGCCGGTAGCGGCGATTTCGGAACCGCACTCCTCACGGCTTCGACAGCCGGTCAGCCGGCCCGGTCCCGGTGTGGCATCAAAAGTACCATACCGTCTCGCTACGCAGTGGGCCGTACCGAGGTGGTTTGCGTGACCAAGAAACGAGAATACAAAGACAACTATCCCGACAAAACGCTGTATATTCCGGGCCCGACGGAGGTTCGCGACGACGTGATCGAGGCGATGGCCGAGCCGATGTTCGGCCACCGGATGGACCGAATGACGGACCTGTACACGACCATCGTCGAGGACACCAAGGAGTTCCTCGGCACCGACAACGAGGTGGTCATCCTGACGGGATCGGGCACCGAGTTCTGGGAGGCCTCGACGCTCAATCTCGTCGACGACAACATTCTCGTCCCGACCTGTGGCAGCTTCAGCGAGCGCCACGCCAACGTCGCCGAGCGACTGGGCAAGAACGTCGACAGGCTCGAGTACGAGTGGGGGCAGGCGATCAAGCCCGAGGACGTGCGCGACGCCATCGAGACCAGCGACACGCACTACGACGTCGTCACCTGCGTGATGAACGAGTCCTCGACCGGCGTCCGGAACCCGATCGAGGAGATCGGCGACGTCGTCGCCGACTACCCCGACACGTACTTCGTCGTCGACGCGGTCTCCTCGCTGGGCGGGGACTACGTCGACATCGACGACCACAACATCGACGTCATCTTCGCATCGAGCCAGAAGGCGTTCGCGATGCCGCCGGGGCTGGCAATCTGCGTCGTCAGCGACGACGCCTACGAGCGCGAACTCGAGAAGGACTCCGCGTCGTGGTATGGCGGCTTCCAGCGCACGATCGACTACTACGACCGGAAGGGCCAGACCCACTCCACGCCCGCGATCCCGATCATGCTGGCCTACCGCAAGCAGATGAAATACATGCTCGAGGAGGGCCACGACGCACGTGACCAGCGCCACCGCGAGATGGCCGAGTACGTCCGCGAGTGGGCCCACGAGCACTTCGACATGTTCCCCGAGGAGGGCTACGAGTCCCAGACGGTGGCGTGTATCGAAAACACGCAGGGGATCGACGTCGCCGAGACGATCGAGACCGTCTCCGAGGAGTACGGCATGGTCTTCTCGAACGGCTACGGCTCGCAACTCGGTGAGAAGACGTTCCGCATCGGTCACATGGGCGAACACGACCTCGAGTCGATCGAGGAACTGACCGACGCGATCGAGGACGTCGCCGGGCTGTAATCCGGCATTTGATATCTCGACTGATCGAACCGAAACGAACTAGTAGAGCGAAGCCGTCGATCGACGTACTGCTTTCTCGGTGATAGCCACGCAACTATCACTGGCCGATAGTACTGCTCGCAGAACGCCATCCGCAGCGAGGGGTGACGAGTGATGGAGCCAGTTCCGCTCAACGCCCTGCCGAAATACTCCGACTGGGCGGCGTATCTACTCGACCCGAGCGGGGAGCTGCCGAGTGACTCGACCGCCTACATCGGTACCGAAACCTACGAGGAGATCTACGCTCGTCTTCTCGAGAGCTACTGCGACCACCCGCTTCCCCCGATCGACGCGGTCAAAGAAATACGCTCGCACGGTCGTTCGGACGGCGATCTCGTCTCAGAGGACCAGGCTCTCTATCGAGTCGGAGTAGCCGAACTCGTCGAACGAGAGTACGACACAGTCCAGACGGCCCTCGAACCGCTCCTCGAGGGGGACGAAACGGTCCTGGATCTCGGATGCGGGTGGGGCTGGACGCTGGATGCGATCGCGTCTAAATTTCCCGGCGTCCGCGTCGTCGGCGGCGAGTACGTCCTGGCCGGCGTCGAATTCGCCCGCGAAGTGTTCGTCGACGGGCGCGATCGAGAGCGGATCGCGGTCGACCAGTTCGACTTCTTCGGCGAGTGGGAGATCGTTGACGCCGTCGATGGCAACTGTGTCGTCTTCACCAAGGGAACGCTGGTCACGCTCTCGGAGACGGAGTCGGTCGTCGAACGGCTCGAGACCCTCGCAGCCGAGCGATCGGTGACGGCCGGCGTTCACCTCGAGCAGGTGGGTCCGCACCCGGAGACCGTGTTCGGCCACCTTCGTCGCCGGTATTCACGAGAGCGAGGATACGAAGACGCCGTTCTCGACCAGCTTCGCAACTCTCCAGAACTGGACGTTATCGACGTCACCTACGACGTCCACGGTTCGAACCCGTTGCATCCGCTGACGCGGATTCGATGGCAGGCCCGGTGACTGACCGGGAGTGGTCGAATCGCGGCTGACTATTGTCGGCGAGCGAGCGGTTCGAAGAACCCGAGCGACGCCGTTCACCGCTCGCGCCCCAGGCGCGAGCGGGCCGACGACTGACTCGGAACGAACGGAGTGAGTGGAGAGGAAGGAGGAGTGCTTTTAGTCGAGTTTTTGCCGAGTGCGGTCGCGAAGCGACCGCACGCAGCGCAAAAAGTCGTTTTTATTGGATGTGGCCTTCTTCCCGGAGCTGATCGGCGTCGCTTTTCTCGTAGCGCCAGGTGATGTCGGCCTTTTCGTCCTGCCAGTCCCAGGGTTCGACGAGGACGACGTCGTCTTCCCGGATCCAGATGCGTTTTTGCATCTTGCCCGGAATGCGTGCGGTGCGTTCCGTCCCGTCGGCACAGCGTACTTTGACCCGATTCGCCCCGAGCATGTTCGTGACGGTCGCGAAGACCTCGTCGTCCTCGGGCATTCGGAGGTTCTTCCGACCGCCCTCGCCGTCGTCGCTCATGGCCGTCGATTGGCGTTCGAGGGGTTTAACACTTTACCGATTCGCTCGCCGAAACCGGGATCCGCCGCTGCGGTGTCCCGCCGTCGCGAGCCTCCGAAACCACGCCGTTTATTTCGCTTGGCTCTGCACCCGTGGGTATGTTACGAAACCTCGGCGCGCTCGGTATCGCGGGTCTTGTGATCCTGCTGGCCGGCATCGGGCTCATCGCGTACGCGGATCCGGTGATCGCCGCGGGGATGGCGCTCGTCATCGCCGGCCTCGGACTGGTCGTCAGGTCGCTGATCTCCGGCCTGCTCCAGAATTTCGGGATGTTTTGATTGTCTCCGGCAGGAGCCGTCTACAGCGGCTCAAGCGTTTTACCCCTGTAACTCGTTGTCTCCGTATGGGACGGACGCTTCACTACTACGACCTCGTGTTGGTCGCTATCGCCGCGAGTCTCGGAGCCGGTGCCGTCGTCGGGTACGCCACGACGATTCCGTATCCGGCCGCGATCGCCGCGCTGGGAATCGTCGCGATCGGCTTCATTGGCCACGCGCTGTTCGTCAACGGACCGGTCGACGATCCCGCGGATCTCACCGAGGAGGTCGCGCTCGAGGAGGTGCCGACGGCGCTGTCGCCGATACCGTCGGGGCCAGACGCGTAACTATCGTTTTCGCACGGACTGTCAGACTTCGTTGTCGCCGGCCCGGTGCTCGCTGATGAGCTGGTCGACCATCGCCGCTTTGCGGTCCCGTTTTCGGTCTTCGGCGCGTTCGCGCCAGTCGTCGATGGCCGCTTCGACGTCGTCTTCGCGAGCGACGGCGAGTTCGTCGACCTCCTGCATCGCGACGTCGTCGGCGGGACCGACCGGAATCTCGCTCTCGAAGAGGATCTCGTCGGCGATTTCGGAGAGGCCGCCGTCTTTGAGGATGACGCGAGGCTCGAACTCCGCCATGAGTTCGGCCGTGGATCGGCCCGCTCCGCTGGCATCCCGGATGTAGACCACGTCGCCGGCCGCGATCCCGTACTGATCGTCGGCCTCGCGGATCGCCCCTTTCGTGAACTTCTCGACGACTTTGACCGGGACCAGGCCCTCCTTTTCGGCGGACACGTCGCTGAAGTTCGAGTGATCGAGTTTCCAGAGGGCTTTCATCCGTTCGACCTTTCGCTCGAGGGTCTCGACGTCGTCCTGGGCTTCGTCGCGTTCGCGCTCGAGGCGGTTTGCCTTCCGTTCGAGGCGACTCACCTCGCGGTTCCGGCGGACCTCCTTGCGCTCCTCCCGGCGGGCGACGCCGAGTTCGGTCTCGAGTTCGTCGATGCGGTCGTCGCGGTCTTCGATGCGGCCCTCGAGGGTCTCGACGTGTGACTGGAGCCGTTCGACCTGTCGCTCCAGGTCCTTGATCCGTTTTTCCTCCTCGGTCAGTTCGCGTGGCTCGTGTTCGGTGGACTCCGATTCGGGCTCCTCGTCGTCGTCGAGGTCCCGGAGGACGGCTTCGACGCTTTCCTCGCCGGCGACGACGCGGGCAGTGACCTCGCCGCGATCGACACCCGGCGGGAGTTTGTCGGCGATGCGGTCGAATTGGTCCTCGTGGGCGTCGAGGGCGTACAGTGCGGCGGCCATCGCGTCGCGCTGGTGGTCGTCGTCGTAGGGATGGTCGCGCGTGCGATGTTGTTTCTCGTCGACCGGGAGGTCGCTCTCGGGTGTCCACCCCGCGGCGTCGAAGCTCCGGCGGAACTTCTCGACCGTTTCGGGGATCGGCGTCACGTCCGCCGCGACGATGATCGGCCGCCCGCGCTCGACGATCCACTCGATCACCCCGGCGGTGTCGCTGGTTCGCGAACTCCAGACGTCGAGCACCGTTCCCTCGAGGCCGACGATGGCGACGGCGGTCGTCGTTCCGGGGTCGATGCCGACGATGACGTGGTCGCGCCGTTTGACGAGCGGCTCGAACTCGATGCCGTCGCGGCGCTGACGTTCGATCTCGACGCGAACGTCGCCCGCCCGATTTCGGGAGACGGGGATGTCGCTGGGACGGGCGTGGACGGTGAAGACGGCGTTGGCGAAGCCGCCGTAGGATTCCCGCACGTCCTTCTCGTACTCGAGGTTGGCGTCCTCGAGTTCGGACTCGACCTCTCGGGCTCGCTTCCTGACCGAGCCGTGGATGCGGCGGGTGTAGCGGTCCTCGCTCCAGCCGCCGCTGCCCGTCGAGCGCCCGCGTGCGACCTTGACCTCCGTCGTGTCGGTAAAGGCCGAGACCTCGTGGCCGACGTTGTGGGCGGCCAGTCGGGCGGCGGCTTCGGCCTCCTGCATCGGTTCCTTCCCGTAGGGGACGTTGTGACGGTTCGCGACGCGAGAGAGGGGCTCGGGCTGTTCGGCACCCGTTACCTGGACGAGCTTCGTCCCGGCGGGGAGGGACCCGAGGAAGTGGATCAGCTGGTCCTTGTCGGCAGCCAGCTCGTACATGTTGTCCGTCGCGACGATCGCCGGCTCCTCGTCGTCGATCAGTCGCCGGAGTTTCCGATGGGTAACGACGTCCCTGGTGACGTCCTCGCCATCGAAGACGGCCAGTGCGTACGATGGTGCATCGCCGCGCACGTCACCGCTCTGAATATCGACACCGAAGACGACCGCATCGAGCGCACTCGTTCGCGTACTCACGGACGGTCATAGGTGCGAGTCGAGTATAAATCCGGCGCGCGTTCGGTTCCGGATCGGGCCAGGGACTCGCCGCCGTCCTCGAGGGAACGATGCCATGACGCGGTGCCATCGGCGGCGGCCGGATCGAGCGTTGCAGCCCGAACTTCGTCTCCCGAAATATCAACAATATTTCTTGTTCTGTCCGATTCAGGGATGGTGAACCGTGTCTGGTCGAATTGGAGCGATCAATAATCGCCCGACTGCGGCCGGATTGAGGTCGCGAGACACAAGTGTAATCGATATTATTTTTGTACTGGTAAATGATAATATTCACTTCAAAAAGCAAAAATTTCATTACTATTGCCTAAAATTATGTCGCCAGGAGGATCGAACCCTCCGCGTTCCCAGTCGACGGGTCGCAGGTCCCGTTCGTCGGGGGCGAGCCACACATCATGACCGAGAATACGAACCAAGCCGACTCAGAGGCACAGTCGAAGCGGGGCAGCAGGACCATCTCGACGTCACGCCGGACGATACTGAAGGCGACGGGGACGAGCGTGATCGCGATCGGCGGTCTCGGCGTCAGCGGTGCTGCAAGCACCCAGGAGGTCGACCTCCCGCCGCTAGCCCGTGACGGAAACAAGATCGTCGATCCGAGCGGTAACGAGGTCATCCTTCGTGGAGTCAACATCGCCGACCCGGCCGAACAGAGCCGCAAGTGGCGGGGGCAGACGGCACCCGAGACGTTCAGGCTGGCGACCAACGAGAGCGAGGGCTGGTACACCAACGTCGTCCGGGTACCGGTAATGCCCGCGTTCCTCGCGGCCGGGACGCGTAACGCGGAACCGTGGGAAATGCCCCACGGCGACGACTGGGGGCCGGCCCTGCCGGGGCAGTTCGACAGGGAGGACGTGAAGTGGTACTGTCGGACCTTCCTCGACGAACTCGTCGAACTCGGTGCCCAGCGCGGTGCCTACGTGATGATCGATTACCACCGTCACTATCCCGTCTTCCATCAGGAGGACCACAAGAACCACGGCGTCGATCCGAACGTCTGGCAGTGCTCGAGCGACGGCGGCGAGGACTGGCGGCACCCGGAAGTCTGTGGCGAGCGCGGGGTGCTCTGGCACGGCGAGGATCAGGTCGACGAGATCTGGGATCTGATCGACGAGCAGAACATCCTCGAGGCGTACGACCTCACCGAGGACGACATCTACCTCGAACCCCCGGAGGTTTCCAACGCGCTCGACGAGGAACTGCACACCTTCTGGGAGGTCGTCGCGGATCGGTACGCGGGCGACGATCACGTCATCTTCGACGTCTACAACGAGCCGACCGGCCCGTACGGCGGCGACTGGGGTGGCCCGCAGCGACAGGCGGGTGACCTCTCCGATCCGGCGGAGGCTCCCGGCGACGGAGACGCGTCCAATTACGACGTCGCCAACGATGACATGAAGGCCTGGTACGACCTGTGGGTCGATCGGGCCCAGCCGTGGGTCGACACGGTCGAGGAGAACGCGCCCGGTCACCTGGTCACGATCGGGAGTCCCCGGTGGAGCCAGTACACCTACTGGGCGCCGTACAACGAGTTCGACGCCGAGAACATGTGTTACACCGCTCACGTCTACACCCAGGACGACCTGCGGCCCCTCTCGAAGTACTTCGGCGAGGCGGCCGAACACGTGCCGGTCTTCTTCAGCGAGTTCGGCTGGATCGAGGGCGGCGGGATGCACGTCGATACGCCCTGGATGGACTGTAGCGGCGAACACGACGGCGATTGTGAGCCGTACATTCAGGGCTACGAGGAGTTCATCGAGAACTACGACGTCCACCCGCTGGCGTGGTCGTTCGACCACACCTACGAGCCGAATATGTTCGAGCACGGAACGCCGGGACGGAACGACGGCGCGAAGGGTGCCGACGACTGGATGAACTACCTCAACGACGAGACGCCCGGCGTCTGGTGGCACGAGATGAACCAGCAAATGGCCGGCGACCGCGATACGTTCGCGCCCGGCGACGAACCGTATCCGGACGCCGACAACGGAAAGAACGACAAGCACATCGGACCCGGCCCGATCGGCGGAAGCGGCGATGAGACGGTCGAAGTCGGTGAGTACGAGGCACGGGACACGGACGACGACGGCCGCTACGAGGACGTCACCGGCGACGGGGAGACCAGCCACGAGGACGTCAATGCGTTCTTCGAGCACCTCGAGTCGGACGGCGTTCAGAACAATCCCGAGAAATTCGACTTCGACGGGAACGGCGAGATCGGCTTCTCGGACGTCCTCAAACTGCTCAACGAAATTTAAGACACAACAATAAATATAAAATTAAATATATTAAATAATATAGTTGATATAGTGAGGAAAGCGCAAGAATAGGGCGCGGTGTCACAGCCACGACCGACCGGCTCGCACCGACTGCGGACTGCGAGCAGGTGACACCGGTGACGACAGCAACCGATACGGAGACATACCAATGAACGACGATATCGAGACACACGACGAGGAACAGTTCACCGAAACCGATGGGCAGACCGACACGTCGACATCACGACGCACTTTCATGCGAGCCGCCGGTGTCAGTGCTGGCGCGCTCGCACTCGGGACCTCGACGGTCGCGGCCCAGGAACGCCTGCCGACAGTAGTGCTCGAGCTCGCGGACGAGCAGATCCAGGCCGGCGAGAGCACGACTGCGACGGTCCGGCTGCAAGATTTCCCCGAAGGATCGAGCGGCACGACCATCGGGATCGGGGTCGATCCCGACGTCGCACAGATCACTGAAATCGAACTGGGGAGTCACGGAATCCTGGAAGGGGTCATCAATAGCAACATCGAGGACGAGGGCGGCTCCGTCGCCTCGGTGAACCTCAATGCCTCCACGAGTTCCGGGATCTCCGAGAGCGAGTACGAGGTTGGAACGATCCACCTCGAGGCACGAGGCGACGGGACCACCGACCCCGAACTCACGAACTTCTCGTTGTCCCCGCCCGAGGGTGGCACAGTTGGAGACGCCAACTACGACGCACCGACGCTGACCGTCGGTACCGACTCCGCCGCACCCGCAATGCCGACGGATCTCGAAGTGGTTGCAGAGAACGAGACGTCGGTCGAGGTCGCGTGGAGCCCAGTGTCAAACGCCGTGGAGTATGCCCTCTCCGTCGACGGCGAGCGAGAATCGACGACGACGTCGACCAGCGCCACGATCACTGGCCTCGCGGCCGACACCAGCTACGAGATCGGCGTTGCCGCCATCGGCGAGGACGAGACCACGTCCGACACGGCGACGGTTCAGGCTACGACCGTCGCCGGTGCGGAGCCGGAGACGCCCACGCTCACCGTCACCCTCGATGATGCGATGATAGATCCGGGCGAGACGACGACCGTCGATCTCGGTCTGAGCGCGGCACCGAACGGCGTGCTCGGATTCAACGTCGACCTCAACGTCGATACGGACGTCGTTCGGGTCACCGATGCCGCGCTCAGCGAGACGTTCGCCGATGCCACCCTCAGTACCGTCGAAGCCGAAGACGAGTACGGAAAACTCTACGCGATCAGTACCGTCGACGATGGCGCAACCGACATCGAGTTCGGTCAGATCGAAATCGAGGGCGTAGCGGACGGTGAAACCGTCCTCGACGCCGAGATCGTCCGACTCGAGGATCCCGACAACAACGCCATCGAGCCGACGGTCGAGGAGGCGATGCTCACCGTCGGTGACGGCGAGCCCGACGCCGAGCCTCCCAGCGTCCCCGAAAACCTCGAAGTGGTTGCCGAGAACGAGACCTCGATCGAGCTCTCGTGGCGTACCGATCCGAACGCCGTCGAGTACGGCGTTTGGGTCGACGGCGAGCGGGAAACCACTACGGCCTCGAGCAGCGCTACCGTTACCGACCTCGAGTCGGGAACCACCTACGAGATCGGTGTCACCGCGGTTGGCGAAGACGGCACGGAGACCGACGCTGCGACGGTTTCTGCCACGACCGCGGAAGCCAACGTGCCTCCGAGCACGCCCGAAGGGCTCGAGGTCGTCGCCGAGAACGAGACGTCGGTCGAGATCGAGTGGAACTCCGATCCCAACGCCGTCGAGTACGTCGTCCGGGTCGACGGCGAGCGGGAAACCACGCTGTCCTCGACGGCGACCACCGTCACCGAACTCGAGCCGGGTACCACTTACGAGATCGGTGTCACCGCGGTTGGCGAAGACGGCACGGAGACCGACGCTGCGACGGTTTCTGCCACGACCGCGGAATCGGACGACGAGGACGGAAGCGACAGCGAGTATCCCGAGTGGGATTCCGACACCCTCTATCGAGAGGGTGACCGCGTCCACTGGAACGGCGAAGACTGGGAAGCACAGTGGACGACCCGTGGCGAGGAGCCCAAATACGAGGAATCCTACGCCTGGGAGCCCGTCGACGGTGAGATCCCCCTCGAAGTGGACCACCTCGCGAAGATCGATCCGAGTGCCACGGACGTCGAGACGGGCGAGCGGATCGACTTCAGGGTTACGGACAACACGCCCGACGACATCTGGATCGAGGGACTCGAGTGGGATCTCGGTGACGGGACATCCGCCAGCGGCTGGCACGCCGGTCACTCCTACGGTTCCAGTGGCAACTACACGGTAACGCTCACCGCGACGGATCAGCGGGGACGCGAGACGACCCACGAAGTCACGATTACTGTCGCCTAACCACCGCCGATCCCCTGGCAGACTGTCCCCCGTTCCGTTTCCATTGACGGCTCCCTTCGAGCCCACGACCCTCCGTGACCGATTCCCGATCAGCAGTCACGATTCCCGACGAGAGACCAATGCAACCCAACGACAACACACAGCGAACGGACGAATCGACCGCGACGAACGAGAACACGCGACAGAGCGTGTTGAACGCGAACGACGCGACGTCGCCGATCTCCCTCACTCGGCGAAACATGATGCGAGCGACTGCGGGGACCGGCGTCGCTGCCCTCGGACTCGGTGCTGGCTTCGCCGGCAGTGCGGCGGCCGGCGGGATCGCCGAGTTCCAGAACCTGACGGTCAGCGACGACAACCGGATCGTCAACGAGGACGGCGAGACGTTCAAGATGCGGGGCCTCAGCATCCCCGACCCGAAGCGGCTCCACCGGACGCGACACCTCCGCGGAAAGACGCCCGAACAGCTCCTCGATATGGTCACGAACAACGAGGCCGGCTGGCATCCGCGGGTGATTCGCGTGCCCGCACAGCCACAGGACATCGGCGAGCATCCGATGGGGCACACCGGGCCCGAGTACGAGTACGGCGAACTCGAGTCACCGCAGGCGGTCGACGACGACCGGCGGAAACAGCGGCCGGCCCAGCCGGCGGCGTTCACTCGGGCGGAACTTGA
This sequence comes from Natrinema ejinorense, assembly GCF_002494345.1. Classification (GTDB taxonomy): domain Archaea; phylum Halobacteriota; class Halobacteria; order Halobacteriales; family Natrialbaceae; genus Natrinema; species Natrinema longum. The sequence goes on along the minus strand of NZ_NXNI01000001.1, from coordinate 3,207,106 downwards.
GGACTACCTCGAGAACTACTACGACCCGATCGTCGAGCGCTGCAAGGAGCGTGGGGTCTACTGCATCGTCGACTATCACCGACACTGGCACGAACAGCCGCCGGGCATCGAGCAACCCTCCTACGCCGAGAACCACCTGCCCTATAACAGCGAGTACACGAACTATTGGGCGTACAACAGCCACGAGATGTTCGGCAAGGACGCGCCGGGCTCGTGGGGGTACGTCGACCAGAAGTACATCAAGGAAACGCCCGGAGACGGTTACGTTCGAGATATCCACAGCGAGAGCGACCTCCCCGGGACGCCGTACGCGTACGAGAACTGGACGGTCAACCAGGAACTGCTCGAGGAGGTCCTCATGTTCTGGGACGTGGTGGCCAAGCGGTACGGCGAGATGGATCACGTGATCTTCGAGCCGTACAACGAGCCGACTGCACCGGGGATCTGGGGTCCCGTCGAGGGCTGTTCGGCGTACAAACAGAAGCCGCTCTGGGACACGTACCTCGACGAGTTCATGGGCCCGATCATCGAGAAGATCAGGGAGTACCAGTCCGATCGCGTCCTGCTGGTCGGCGTCCCCGGCTGGTGCCAGTCGGTGCAGGCGCTCCACTGGCGGAACTTCAACGACGCGGGCTACGACAACATCGCCGTCACCTGGCACAACTACGCGGGCCACGACGTCAGCCAGATGAACAACTGGTTCAACGATACGCACTACAAGAGTCCCGAGGCGGTCGAGGCCGAGACCGGAGAAGACCTCGAGAGTCCCTACCTGCCGGTGAGCGACCATCCCGACAATCTGCAGGATTGCTACGGTTGGGAAGCCTACGAGGCGGCGGGTCTCCAGAACGCGATGGAGCACCACCCCATCGCCGTCACCGAGTTCGGCTGGATCAACGACACCGACGTCTCCCACTGGCTGCGCGGGACGACCACCGGACAGGGGACCCTCCCCGAGTACGGCGTTCCCTTCCTGAATCAGGTCGAGGAAGACGACCGGATCAGCTGGGTCGGTTGGTGTGCCGACGTCCGCTGGTTGCCGAAGATGTTCGACAATCCGAACGCACCGGAAGAGGGCGAACTCGACCTCGTCAACGACAACTTCTACGACACGTCTTTCGAGGACATTCCGGTCGGCTGTGAGGAACTCCCCTGCGAGTGGAACCTGATCGGCGGCGAAAACAGCGGCGAGTACCTGAAGGAACAACTCGAGGCACACAAAGACGATCAGGTGCCCTTCGAGACGCGGACCATCGGTGGCGGGGCAAACGACGGCGGCGACGGCTCCGACACGATCTCGGTTGGAGACCACGAGGCCCGGGACACGAACGACGACGGGCTCTACGAGGACGTCGACGGCGACGGTGAGACGACCCACGAGGACGTCAACGCCTTCTTCGAGAACCTCGAGTCGGACGGCGTCCAGGAAAACTCCGACGCCTTCGACTTCGACGGGAACGGCGAGATCGGTTTCGCCGATGTCCTCGAACTCCTCAACAGGATCTGACCGAGCGGTCGGTCCCTCGAGTACGATCGTCGAGGGGCACGTCCTGACCGGCGCGGGACCACCGATAAATCCAGACGCGAGGATTCGGGCCCGCCGGCCACGAGCCCCGGAATGCGGCCCGGCAACGGACTGTACACTGATGTCAACGGTGACAGTCGAACGACCCACGAGGACGTCACCGCTTCCTTCGAGCGCCTCGAGGGAGACGGCGTCCGAGGCGATGTTTCGACTTTGACAACGGAGAGATCGGCTTCGGGGATGTCCGCGAACGTCTAGCGGTCGTCTATAGTCGAACGAGCAGCGACGAACGACCCAGTCGCCACAGCGGCTGGGACCGCGATCACAGCAGCGAACAGCGAGCCAGCACCCGACCATGACTACGAACGAACGCGACACGCGACGAGAACGGCCCGACGAACGGATGACGATGTCTCGGAATCGATCGCCGCCAAACGCCAGCTTTGCCGACGCCCGGGGCGGATACGACGCGAGCCTGACCCGCCGCTCCCGGCGGGGGTTTCTCGCGACGACTGCCCTCGGTGCGATCGGAATAACGGCCGGCGCGCTTGCCGATCCCGCCCGTGCCGAGAACGCCGGAGACGGCCGCGGGATCGAGACGCCGTGGCTCGAGCGCGACGGGAACGTACTCCGCGACCCGACCGGGAACGAGGTCGTGCTCCGCGGCGTCAACGTGATCGATCCCGCCCGTACGGCGCGGTCGTGGCGTCGACCGCTCTCGGAGACGATCGACCACGCGACCGATCCCGACAGGAACTGGTACGCGCGGATCATCCGCATTCCGGTCCAGACCGGCGATATCGTTACCGTCGATCCGGACGACGGCAGCGTCAGCGGTGAGATCCGGAACGAAGTCGATCCGGGGACGGTCACCCAGGAGCAACTCGAGGCGTACATCGAACACCACCTCCGACCGGTCGTCGACTACTGTGGGGACGTCGGCGTCTACTGCATCGTCGACTACCACCGTCACGCCGACACGAGTCTCGAGTACACCGATCCCGACCTCGACGAGGAGGTTCGGCTGTTCTGGAACACCGTCGCTCCCGAGTTCGCCGATGACTCGCACGTTCTCTACGAGGTGTACAACGAGCCGGTCGGTCCCTACGCCGGCCAGGAGCCAGGCGAGGAGTACGACGTTCACGGCTCCGACGCCGAACAAGCTTGGCTCCAGTGGCGCGAGACCGCCCAGCCGTGGGTCGATACCATCCGCGACCACGCCGAGCGCAACGTCGTTATCATCGGCTCGCCACGGTGGAGCCAGTACACCTACTGGGCACCACGCCACGAGTTCGACGGCGAAAACCTCGCGTACGCTGGTCACGTGTACGCCGGTCACGACGGCCTTCGTCCGCTCGGGGACTATTTCGGCGACCCGTCCGAGGAGGTGCCGGTGTTCCTCACGGAGTTCGGATATCAGGCTGATGCCGGGAGTCCCCTCTCGGGAACGACGTCCGAACACGGCGCGGCGTTCGAGGCGTTCTTCGACGAGTACGATACCGTCCATCCGCAGATATGGTGTTTCGATCCGTTCTGGGAGCCGACCATGTTCGACTACGACGACAACACACAGGAGTGGACGCTCCTCGGCGGGGAGGACTATCAGGGCGAGTGGTGGCAAACGTATCTGACCGATCGACGTACCGACGACCTCCCCGAGGCAAGCGGCGATTCGGACGCGATCACAGTCGGAGAGTACGAGGCCCGGGACGCGAACGGAGACGGGCTCTACGAGGACGTCGACGGCGACGGGGAGACGACCCACGAGGACGTCACCGCCTTCTTCGAGAACCTCGAGTCGGACGGCGTCCAGGAAAACCCCGAGGCGTTCGACTTCGACGGAACCGGCGACGTCGGCTTCGGGGACGTCCTCGAACTGCTTCGGCGCATATAACGGTAGCCGGGCCGAACGAAACCGGTCGCTACTCGACGCCCCAATCCGCCGATCCGGCCGCGGTCGAGGACACGTTTCGGCGCAGTGGTCGCCACGGAGCGACCGTCCCGGGGAGTTTATTTTAGAAAAATTTATTTGAAAATAAGACGTGGTTGTTGGTATACTATGGATTACGATAATCGCGCGGGCGAGAAGCGGCTACCCGAACGAGCGGACCGCCGGTCACGCCGACCGACGCGACGGGCGTTCGTGAAAGCGGCGGGCGTCGGGACGATCGGCCTCGCACTCGGCGGGCTGGCGGGTTCGGCAGCGGCCGTCGATACGCCGACGCCGCGTCTGGGAACCGACGGGAAGTGGATCGTGACCGAGGACGGACAACGGGTGAAACCCCGCGGAGTCTCGCCGGCGTCGCTGGATTACCTCGAGTCGGTACACCCCAGAAGCCAGCGCGAGATCCTCGAACACGCGACCGACGGGGAGCAGTGGCACCCGAACACGGTTCGGCTGCCGGTTGGAGAAGCCGCGGTCCACGAGCGCGGGATGCAGTACGTCGTCGACGACCTCCTGCGTCCGGCCGTCGATCTGCTCGCCGACCGGGGCGTCTACGCGATGATCGACTTTCACATCATTCGGCCGTACGTGGAGGCCCTGAGTCACGGGGAAGGAATGGTCGAGGACGGTTGGTCGGACAGTCTCGACGGCCTCGGCTTCGATCCCCATGTCGGTACCGACGACCTACTGACGGAGTTCTGGGGCGCGGTCGCCCCCGAGTTCGCCGACGATGAGAACGTCCTCTTCGAACTGTTCAACGAACCGACGCTCCCCGTCACGTGGTCGACCTACGGGGAACACGGTCCGTCGGTCCAGACGAGGGAAGACGAGTGGATGCTCTGGCGTGACACCGCCCAGTCGTGGGTCGACTCGATCCGGGACGAGGCACCCGAGACGCCGATCGTCATCGGCTCGCCCGACTGGACCTCCCGAACCAAATTCGCCGCCGAGTACCCCTTCGACGGGGAGAACCTGATCTATTCCGGCCACATATACCCGGACAACGGCCTCCCGCATGACACGCTCGAGCGGGGAGAGGAAGGCGACACGTACGAGGTCGGCCCGTTCGATCCCGAGTACGGTGCGCCCGCCGAGGACGTTCCGGTCATCGTCACCGAATTCGGCTGGGATCCCGACGAGGAGTTCCGGGAACACGTCGAGTTCGGCACGACGAGCGGGTGGGGCGAACCCGTCCGCGAGTGGCTGGAGTCCTACGATAACATGGGCTGGATCGCCTGGTGTTTCGACGATACGTGGGCACCCACGTTCTTCGACTCGCCCGGTGACGGCGCCGGCCAGCCGTGGGAGCTGAAAGACGACCCCGAACAGATGGGCCGGTTCGTCCGCGAGTGGCTCGAGGAAACGAAAGACGACGTGATCGTCGACGGAAGCGACGCGATCGCGGTCGGCGACTACGAGGCGCAGGATACGAACGACGACGGACGCTACGAGGACGTCAACGGCGACGGGGCGACGACCCACGAGGACGTCAACGCCTTCTTCGAGAACCTCGAGTCGGACGGCGTCCAGGAAAACCCCGAGGCGTTCGACTTCGACGGGAACGGCCGAATCGGGTTTTCGGACGTCCTCGAACTGCTCCGGCGGACCTGAGGTGCCCATCGATGACTTCGAAGATTCTTCGGATCACGACTCGGCCGGTGAGCGAGCCACACGACCACTGAACGACTGACGAGGACCTGAACACATGACTTCGAACGACCGTGCGACGGACACGGACGGAATCGATCGACAGAACGGACCGACGCGGCGCCGCTTCGTGAAAGCGATCGGTGCGGGCGCGGTGATCGCCCCTTTCGCCGCCAGTACGGCGGCGGCCGCGACGGAACCGACGACCGACCCCGACGACCTCGCATACGTCGAGACGGACGGTGCCGAGTTCGTCGTCGACGGCGACCCGGTCTACTTCAACGGAGCGAACAACTTCTGGATCACCCACGAGTACGAGGGGACCAAAGAGCGCATCGACGACGTCTTCGATCTCTACGAGAACCTGGGAATCGACCTCGTTCGGTTCTGGGCTCACGGCGAGGCCAAAGACGGTCCCCTCGCACTCCAGCCCGAACCCGGAGCGTATAACGAGGACGCCCTCGAGAACCTCGATTACCTGATCGAGGCCGCCAGGGAGCGCGGGATCAGGCTCATCGCGACGCTCGTGGACAACTGGGACCACGAAGGAGGGATGCTCCAGTACGCCGAGTGGGCGGGCGCCGAGTCCCGCTACGAGTTCTACACGATGGACGAGACGCGCGGGATGTACCGCGACCACGTCGAGACCATCCTCACGCGAGAGAACTCGATCAGCGGGATCGAGTGGCGCGAGGATCCGACCATCGCGCTGTGGGAACTGGCCAATGAACCGCGTCTCGAGCAGGACGACGTGCCCGCGGACATGGACAGCCTCGAGCCGCCCGAACACCGCGAGATCCTCGGCGACTGGTTCGCAGACATGTCATCATATATCAAAGAACTCGACGGGAATCACCTCGTCTCGACGGGATCGGAGGGTCACTACTACGGGACTTGGGAGGACGACTACCCGAACGACGATTGGGGCGGTCAGGACTACATCGAACACCACTCGATCGACACGATCGACGCCTGTTCGTTCCACCTGTATCCCGACCACTGGGACTTCCCGCTCGAGGAAGGGGCGGATTACATTCGGAACCGCGTCGTCGACGCCCACGAGGAGATCGGCAAACCCGCCTACCTCGGCGAGTTCAACGTCGACGACACCCAGCACGGCCTCGAGACGAAAAACGAGACGCTCGCGGCGTGGTACGACGTCGCCGACGAGCACGACTGTAACGCCGTTCTTCCGTGGCAGGTCGTTCTCGAGGACACCGAGGACCACGACGGCTTCCAACTCTACGCGAGCGAATCCGGCCACCTCATCGAGGACTATGCGGCGGTTGTCGACGGGAAGAGCGGCGACGAATCCGACCCCGACGTGATCGCAGTCGGCGAGTACGAGGCCCGGGACGCGGACGACGACGGCCTGTACGAGGACGTCACCGGCGACGGGGAGACGACCCACGAGGACGTCACCGCCCTCTTCGAGAATCGCGGGTCCGACGGCGTTCAGAACAACCCCGAGAAATTCGATTTCGACGGCAACGGCCGCTTTGGCTCCTCGGATATCCTCGAATTGCTCGGGCGGATCTAACTGAACGGCGGTCGCCGTTTCTCGCCGGCATTCGGTTTCGTCGGCGATTCACGGTTCGGACACTCCCGACAAATTTAAGCATTTGTAGTATTTATTTAGATATAGAATAAGGTGAAAATAAATGCAAGGACCCGATCAATCTTTCAACGCGGACGAATCGAGTACGATCGACACCCTCTCACGGCGAACCGTCATCAAGGCTGCCGCCGGGACCGGCGCACTGTCCCTCGGCGCGGGCACTATCACCGGGACCGTCGGCGCACAGGCAGCCAACGAGGGCATTCCGACGCCGTGGCTGGAGGTGGACGGCAACCTCGTGAAAGACCCGCAGGGTAACACCGTCACCCTCCGGGGCGTCAACATCGCCGACCCGCGGCGGATGAACGAGGACGTCAGCGGCCGCGGCAAGTCGGCGGCCCAGGCCGTCGACTACCTGACGAACGAGGATAAGGGGTGGTACTCCCGTATCATCCGTATCCCCTGCCAGCCGTGGGACATCGCTGGCCTGCCGTCCCCGTGGTCGGCTCATCACTACGACGACGTGAACCCCGACGGGTACGTCGACCGCGAGGACGGTGTCGGCTACTACGAACCGCCGACGATGACTCGGGATCAACTCGAGACGTATCTCGCGGCACACCTCGATCCCGTCGTCGAATCGTGTCGCCGGAACGGCGTGTACTGTATCGTCGACTTCCACCGCCATTGGGGCGGCGGCGAACTCGAGTGGGCGGACCCCGACACGGGCGATCCGAATCAGGGGCTCGACGAGGAAGTCCGGCTCTTCTGGGAGACGGTTGCACCCCGCTACGCCGAGGACTCCCACGTGCTCTATGAGGTGTACAACGAGCCGACCGAACCCGGCATGTGGGGTGATCCGACGGAGGAAGAGTGGGCCGCAGAACCCTGGTACTGGTGGAGGGACATGGCCCAGCCCTGGGTCGACATCATCCGTGATCACGCGCCGCGAAATCTGGTCCTCATCGGGTCGCCGAGCTGGACCCAGAGCCCCGAAGGGGCGCTCGTCGAGCCGTTCGAGGGCGAGAACCTCGCGTACACATATCACATCTACCCGAAACACGAGGCCAGCAAGCAACAGGCGTGGGACGGGCCCGGGCCGAACGGCGACGGCACGAAGAAGATCTACGAGGAGTACCCCCTGTTCGTCACCGAGTGGGGCTGGAGTTCGAGCCATCTCGGCACCGACATCATCTCGTCGTACGCCGACCCCATGGCCGAGTGGCTGGAATCGAGCGACGCGATCCACTGGCAGGCCTGGAACTTCGACGCCGGCTGGGCGAGCGAGATCTCGGTCAGGCCGGCGTTCGACGGCGAGTGTACCGATCCGCCCTGCGAGTGGGAGGTCGTTCCCCACGAGGATTCGATGGGTAACTACATCAAAGCCCTCCTCGCCGATCACAAAGCCGACGGCATTCCCGCGGGCGAGGGCAACGGCGAGACGATCGCAGTCGGCGAGTACGAGGCCCGGGACGCGGACGACGACGGCCTGTACGAGGACGTCACCGGGGATGGCAAGACGACCCACGAGGACGTCAACACCCTCTTCGAACACCGGGAGTCCGACGGCGTTCAGAACAACCCCGACGCCTTCGACTTCGATGGCAACGGCCGCTTTGGCTCCTCGGACATCCTCGATCTACTTCGACGGATCTGACCGGACGGTCACGGATTGATTCCTCCAGCCGATCGTCGCATCCGTCGCTTTCGAGAGTCGGGAACCGAGGGACGTTCAGTCGTTGGAGCGCAGACGCGCAACCGCCATCGGCGAAGATCCCGGCGGGCAACACCGTCGCTGGCGCCGTCGACGCCTATGACTTCGACGGCGTCGATCGCGCCGTCGAGGAACTGTACCCGCCTCGATTCGCCATGCTTCCCGCGCGACGTTCGAGCGGGACCAAACGAATCCGGTACCGTGCGACTCGCCCGGATATTTACAACTTGTTTCCACTATATATAATAACATAGAAAAATTAAATTTATGTATTAGAAGTTAAATTAATAATGGTATGGGCCGGAGAATCTACCGATGATCGAGGACAGAGACGACCGTCGTACGCAGGGGGAACCGATCCGATCGAACGCGTTCGAGAGCGGAGCAGAGTCGCCGTCCGCGCCCGAACGCGACGAGGCGATCGGAACCCCATCGCGGGGACGAAGCATGCACCGGCGGGTGTTCCTCGGCGGGGTGGCATCGAGCGCCGCCGTCGCTGCGGCAGGTCCACAGGTCGGGGCGGCACCCGGTAACGGGTCGACTCGCCAGATGGAAGCACTTGATCGGGGACTGGTCGCCGTCGCCGTCGATGACGGCGTTCTCGTCCGCTGGCGGCTGTTCGGGACCGACCCCGACGACGTCGCTTTCAACCTCTATCGAGATGGAACGCGGGCGAACGACTCTCCGATCACGGACGGGACGAACTACGTCGATCCGGACGGGACGACCGAATCGACGTACGCGATCCGCCCGGTGGTCGACGGCACCGAACGGGAGGAATCGAAGTCGGTCGGCGTCTGGGAGGACAATTACCTGGACATCCCGCTGGACAGACCCGGTGACAACTATCACCCGAACGACGCGAGCGTCGGCGACCTGACGGGCGACGGCAGCTACGATATCGTCGTGAAGTGGTCGCCGGACAACGCGAAGGACAACTCACAGAGCGGACGGACGGATCCGCACATCTTCGACGCGTACACGCTCGAGGGCGAGCCGCTCTGGCGCATCGATCTGGGGATCAACGTCCGGGCGGGCGCACACTACGCGCCGTTTCTCGTCTACGACTTCGACGGGGACGGCATCGCGGAGTTCGTCGTCCGAACGGCCGACGGCACCGTCGACGCCGCCGGGAACGTCATCGGCGACCCGGACGCCGACTGGCGGAACGACGACGGATACGTTCTGGACGGGCCGGAGTATCTCACGGTCTTCGACGGGACGACCGGCGAGGAACTGGTGACGACCGATTTCCGGCCCGCCCGGGGAGACCCCTGCCAATGGGGTGACTGCTATGGGAACCGCGTGGACCGCTTCCTCGCGGGCGTGGCGTACCTCGACGGCGAGCGACCGAGCATCGTCGTAGGCCGCGGCTACTACGAGAAAACGATGGTCACCACCTACGACTACCGCGACGGCGACCTCACCGAGCGGTGGACCTTCGACAGCGACGAGCCGGGTAACGGCGACTACGCCGGACAGGGCAACCACCAGCTCAGCATCGCCGATCTCGACGGCGACGGCCGCGACGAGATCGTCTACGGTGCGATGGCCTTGGACCACGACGGCACGGGCCTACACACGACCGGGTGGCACCACGGCGATGCCCTCCACTGCGGGGACTTCTTGCCCGACCGCGACGGCCTCGAGATATTCCAGCCCCACGAGTCGGGGCCCTACGGCGCGACGATGCGGGACGGCGAGACCGGCGAGCCGCTCTGGACCGTCGACGCGGCGGGCGACGTCGGCCGCGGCGTCGCCGCCAACATCGATCCGAACCATCGGGGCGTCGAGGCCTGGGCGTCCAACGGCGTCGGCCTCCGCGCCGCCGACGGCGAGCGGATCGGCGATGCCCCCTGGTCGATCAACCACCTCGCGTGGTGGACGGGCGACTTACAGCGCGAACTGGTGGACGACTGGGACGGCCCCACGCTCCACAAGTGGGACCCCGATAGCCGGTCGACCACCGAACTCGAGGCGTTCCCGGGAACGCGCTCGAACAACGGGACGAAGGGGAACCCGTGTCTGACCGCCGACATCCTCGGCGACTGGCGCGAGGAGGTGCTCTGGCGGCGCGACGACGACGAGGCTCTCCGGCTGTTCGTGACGCCGTACGAGACCGACCATCGGCTGTACACGCTGATGCACGACTCGCAGTACCGGACGGCGGTCGCCTGGCAGAACGTCGGATACAACCAGCCGCCCCACCCGAGCTTCTACATCGGCTCGAGCATGGACGAACCGCCGACGCCGGAGATCGACCCGGTCGGTCCCGACGAATCGGTCGACGACCCGACCGACATCATCGGCCTGCCGGACGCCGCGAACGTGCCGGCCGACACGTACCGGCTCGTCAACGCCAACTCCGGCCACGTCCTCGAAGTCGCCGGCGGCGACGAATCGGATGGTGCCACCGTCCAACAGGGCACAGACGAGGACCTGACACACCAGCGATGGGACCTTCGCTACGTCGGCGAGGGCGCGTACGAAATCGTCGCCGCCGGCTCGGGGAAGGCACTGGAAGTCGCGGGGGCGTCGACCGACAACGGCGCGAACGTCCAGCAGTGGACGGTGAACGGGAACGACAACCAACGGTGGTACCTCGATCCGCTCGAGGACGGCGCGTATCGCCTCGTCGCCAGCCACTCCGACCTCGTCCTCGGCGTAGCCGGCGGCAGCGTCGCCGACGGGGCAAACGCCGTCCAGTGGGAATGGAACGAGAGTGACGATCAGCGCTGGCGACTCGAACCCGTCGCCCCGCGGACCGGGGGTGCCGGCCCGTACACGGTCGAGGGTGCCGGCGCGGATATCTGGGGATCCGCCGACGAATGCCACTACTATTCGACGAGCGCGACCGGTGATTTCGATCTCTCCGTCAGGGTCGACGACGTCGAGAACACGGACGAATACGCGAAAGCCGGCCTCATGATCCGAGGTTCGATGGACGCCGGCGCGAAAAACGCGATGATTCGGCGGACGCCGTCGGCGACGTCGGTACAGTGGCGACCGACAGTCGGCGGCGAAACGGTGAGCCTGACCTCGGGTGCCGCGGGCGAAAGCGAGGTCGCCGGCGGGACGACCGACCACGCCTGGCAACGGCTCGTCCGCTCGGGCAACGCGGTTCGGGCGTACACGTCCGCCGACGGCGAGCGCTGGCAGCTTCTGGCCGAGATCTCGCTGTCGTTCTCGAGCAGCGTCCGGGTGGGACTGGCCGTCACCAGCCACGCGAGCGGGACCCGCTGTGTGGCCACCTTCGACGATCTGGTCGGTATCGAACCGTCCCGTAGCGACGACGTCGGAGCCGTCGACGTCCCGGGAACCGCGTCGGGCGCGGACGGCAAGCGGCCACCGGTGATCGACGGCGAGCGGCCGACGGATCCCGACGGTGACGGGCTCTACGACGATGTCGACGGGGACGGGGAGACGACCCACGAGGACGTCAACGCCTTCTTCGAGAACCTCGAGACCGACGGCGTCCAGGACAACCCCGACGCGTTCGACTTCGACGAGAACGGTCGGATCGGGTTCGCAGACGTCCTCGAACTGCTCCGGCAGATCTGAATCGAGCGGTAGTACTGTCGGGCACGCAACGTGACGGCCGCGTTTCGCAGCGATGGTGTCAGTCGCACCGGTCGATATCGAGGCGCGAACGACGCTCAGTCGTCCGGATATTGAATCTCGAGTTCGTGGCCGTCGTCGGGGACGAACGCCGTTCCCTCGAAGACCTCGCGCGCCTGCCGTTCGTGGTCCTCGGTGGCACCCGCGTACCGCGAGGACAGGTGCAGCAACGCGAGTCGGTCCGCGCCGGCACGATTCGCGATTTCGGCGGCCTGTCGAGCCGTCGAGTGTGCGGTGTCGGTTGCCCGCTCGGCGCGGTCGTCGGCGAACGTCGCATCGTGGATCAGCAGGTCCGGGTCGTCGGCGACCTCGATCGTCGCCTCCGCTGGGCGTGTGTCGCCGGTGTAGACGATCGATCGGCCCGGCCGCGGATCGCCGACCACCTGCTCGGGGTCGACGACGGTCCCGTCCTCGAGTTCGACGGGCTCGCCCTCGTGGAGTCGCGAGAACTTCGGGCCGACCGGAACGCCCAGTTCTTCGGCGCGCTCGCGGTCGAACCGGCCCTTGCGATCGTCTTCGATGAGTGCATAGCCGACCGAGCGGGTGTCGTGGTCGGTCTCGAACGCACGGACCTCGTACTCCTCGGCCCGATAAGCGACGTCGCCGTCGCCGACCTCGCTGATCCGGACGGGAAACGAGGGTCGGTTCCCGAGGGCGTTCACCAGCCCCTTTAGCTGACGGCGTGTGCCGTGGGGCGTGTGGATCGCGAGCGGTTCCTCGCGGTCGTTGAACGCCATCGTCTGGAGCAAGCCCGGAATCCCGAGGACGTGGTCGCCGTGGAGGTGCGTGACGAACAGGTGGGAGACGGCAAACCCCGTGCCAAACCGCATCATCTGGCGCTGCGTCCCCTCGCCGGCGTCGAACAGCAATCCCTCTCCTTCGCGGGCGACGAAGACGCTACTCGGGTTCCGCTCGGTCGTCGGAATCGCCCCGGCCGTCCCCAGAAACGTCACGCGCAGTGGCATCGGTAGCTCTTCGGCGGGCCGCGACTAAACCGGCTTCGGATCGCTCGAGCGCGCGTTCCGGATCCGGTAGCCGAACCTGTAGTGGTCACTGAAACGATTCACACACTGATCGCGACGCTGTCGTGCGATCAGGTGGACAATGACTTATCGAACTGTTGGATGGGGAGACCGACCTCTCGGAGATCGATCCGGTTCGACGCCGTCCGTGCGATTCGGTGACCGGGGCCAGGGACGATCGCAACTGGCGATTATTCGAGTGAACCGGGGTGGCTCGACTCGCCAGCCTGCGAACGGACTGCGCGTTTTACGTCCCTCGAGTACGAAAGCGAAGACGACGAACCCCCAATGAGTTCGAGACTGACGTTCGGCACGCTCAAGCGGATCACTGGCATCCTGATCGCGATCGCGATCGTGCTCGCCGCCGGTATCGTGGTCGGTCAGGCACCCGCCATATTCGGCGTCGAGGAAGACCCCGAGGCGTCGATCACCTTCGAGGACCAGCACGGCGAGGGGACGAACGTCACGATCAGCGAGGTCTCGCTTTCGGACGGCGGCTACGTCGTCGTCACCGACGGTGGCGACGAACCGCTGGCCGTCTCCGATCGCCTCGAGGCCGGCAGCCACGAGAACGTCACCATCGAGCGCGACGACGACGCGACCCGCGAGCTCGTGGGCCAGCTCACGGCGACGGTCCATCGAGATACCTCCGACGACGAGGGATACGCGTACGGCGCGACCGACGGCGAGGAGGACCGGCCCTACCTCGAGGACGGGTTCCCGGTCAGCGACACCGCGACGGTGACGACGACCGAGACGGATGCCATCGGTGACTCGTTCCGCGTCGAATCGATCGATGCACCCGCGACGGCGACGACCAACGAGACGATCGCGGTCAACGCGACGATCCGCAATCCCACCGAGTTCCAGACCCAACAATCCGTCACGGTTCGCATCGACGGGGCCGTCTTCGAGCGACAGGTGCTGGAACTCGAGGGCGGCGAATCCCGGACCGTGAGCTTCGAGACGGACACGAGCGGTGCGCCACCCGGCAGCCGGACGATCGGCGTCTACACCGACGGCGACGGCGCGGTCGCCGACATCGATCTCGCGTTCCACACCGATCCCAGCGTCACGATCGACGACGCGAGCACGGATCGCGTCACGGTCTCCGCGGCGATTCCCGAGGCGGGATTCGTCGCCGTCGAGGGCAACGACACGGTGCTCGGGACGAGCGGCGGGCTCGAGGCCGGCGAGCACGAGAACGTCACCATCGACCTTTCCGACGCCGCCGTCGACGAGGGCGACGAACTGACGGCGGCGCTTTACGCCGGTGATCCGGGCGACGTCGATTCGGCGTCGCCGATCGAACACCAGGGCGAGCCCGTCCGAACGACGGGGACGCTCACGGACGGGGACTCGGACGATGGCGCTCCCGGTGCTGGGAACGAGTCGACCGACGAGTAGCCGGTCGATCAACCGACCGATTCTTACCCGCCCCACACCTAGCCGCTGGCGATGGACGCGCCGCTGTGGACCGAAACCCACGCCCCGGAGCTGGCCGAGTTGCCACAGGACGACGCTCGCGAGTACTTACAGCGAGCGGTCGAGGAGCCGATCAACCTCCTCCTGCAGGGCCCGCCCGGGAGCGGGAAGACCGCGGCGGCACGCGCACTGGCCCGCGAGGCACACGACGACCCGGACAACGACTTCGTCGAGATCAACGTCGCCGACTTCTTCGGCCGAACCAAGACCGAGATCAAGAACGACCCCCGGTTCGAGCACTTCCTCGTCGGTCGCTCGTCGATGTCGAAACGGGACATGATCAACCACGTCCTCAAGGAATCGGCGAGCTACGCGCCCGTCTCGGGTGGCTATACGACGATCCTGCTCGACAACGCCGAGGACGTCCGCGAGGACTTCCAGCAGGCCCTGCGCCGGATCATGGAACAACACCACCGGACGACGCAGTTCATCGTCGCCACGCGCCAGCCGACCAAGCTCATCCCGCCGATCCGCTCGCGGTGTTTCCCCGTCTCCCTGCCCTCGCCGACCAGCGAGGAGATCGTGACCGTCCTCGAGCGCATCGTCGAGGCCGAGGGTGTCGACTACGACGCCGACGGCCTCGAGTTCGTCGCGGGCTACGCGAACGGCAACCTCCGGCAGGCGATCTTGGCGGCCCAGACGACCGTCGAGGACGCGGGCGAACTCACGATGAGCGCGGCCTACGAGACGATCGGCGAGGTCGGCCTCGAGGACGAAATCGAGTCGATGTTAGACGATGCCGAAGCCGGCGACTTTACGGACGCCCGGTCGACGCTGGACGACTTGCTCGTCGACGAAGGACTCGACGGCAACGAGGTGCTCGAGGCGATCCTCCGGATCGCTCGCAAGCGGTATCAGGGCGAGCGCCTCGCCCGCATTCACCAGCTGGCCGCGGACATCGACTTCGAGATGCACGAGGGAACGAGCGATCGGATCCACGTCTCGCACCTGCTGGCGGAACTCGGCCGAGACGCCTGAGAACTGTCTCCTATCGCAATTCACAGATGACGGACGATCCGATCGACGAACGGCTCGCCGACCTCGAGACGGAGGAAGCGGCGGAACCGCCACCGGTCGGCGAGGGCTCGTCGGTCGACTCGAGCGAGCCGTCGACATCGATCTCGGTGTGGACCCGCTTCTGGGCCGCGTCCACGCTCGTGGCACACGTTGGTGTTTCACTCTCGATCGCGCCTGGTACCGGCGAGTTTCCCGCGGACCGATCCGTGCTTCTCGCCTCGCTAGTCGGCAGTGTCGTCGTCGCCGAAGTCCTCCTTCGATGGTTCGGACCGGGCCTCACGTCGGCGCTCTGGGACGGGACCGTCACTGCGATCCTGGTAGTTATGGGAACCGTTTTGCTGTGGACGATCGCTACCGGTTCGTCTCCTCCAGACGGTGTATCCGGTCTGGGATTCCTCGTCGTCAGCGCCGTCGTCACCGTCCACCGGTTCGACCGGCCGGGACTCGGCTAACACCGTCGACGGCGTGAGATCGGGCGGCCCGGTTTCGGGGCGGCGATCACGACGCTGCCGCATTCACCGGCCAATATGGGGCCGGTACGGACCGTTATCCGATCGCCGGCCGAAGGGTGGGTATGCCAACGCTTCTCGAGACGCGGATCAAGAACCGGTTTCGCGTCCAGCCCAATCACGCGAACAACAACGACACGCTCCACGGCGGCAATCTGATGAAGTGGCTCGACGAGGTGAGCGCGATGTCGGCGATGCGATTCGCCGGCGAAACCTGCGTCACCGCCCGGGTGAACGAACTCGACTTCGAGCGCCCGATCCGGATCGGCGACACGGCCCTCGTCGAGGCCTACGTCTACGATTCGGGCCGGACGAGCGTCCACGTCGCGCTGCGGGCCTGGCGCGAGGAACCCCGCAGCGGCGAGACCGAGAAGACGACCGAGTCGACGTTCACGTTCGTCGCGATCGACGAGAACGGCGAGACGGTCCCCGTTCCGGACCTCTCCGTCGAGACCGAGGAAGGGGAGCGCCTTCGGGATCGCGTCCACGAGATCGAGGACTGATCACCCGCCGAAGGTCGAATCACGCGCGTCTGGAATCGTCTCGGTGGGTGGCTGACTGTCCGATTCCGATGCTGGCGCGCTGGGTCGCGGTTCGTCGTCGACGAACCGCGACGCGATATCGCGAGGGATGAGCGACGGAGCCACGCGACTGAGCGAATCGGTTGGGGAGGGAGTGGCCACTCCGTGTTGCCACGGTAGCAGCGCACTCACCGCAGCAGCAACCCAACTAGTCGCTTCGATACGAACGGTAGCTACGGCGATCGCCGCTCGAGCACCATCACGTACCGCGTCAGCGACCGATGCACGCGCCGCTCGAAGGATGCCTCGAGTTCCCATCCGGCCCTGCGCGCCTCGCCCGCCCACGAGCGATCGGCGACCACGACCGCCCGCGGCGCGACCCGCTGTGCCTCGGCGAGCGCACCCGCAACGAGGTCCTCGAGCCGGTGGGTGTCGATCTTCGACTGGCGGCCGTAGGGTGCGTCGAAGACGACGCCATCGACGGCATCGTCCGCCAGGGGCAGCCGCGTTGCGTCACCGCGGCCGACGTGCCACGACCCCCGGGAAACGCCGGTCGGAGAGGGCTCGTCCCGCTCGAGGAAGTGCCGCAAGTTCTCTCGCGCCCCGCGGGCCATCTTCGCCTGCGCGTCGGTACCGATCACGTCCGCCCCGACCAGTCCCGCCTCGACGAGCACGCCACCGGTCCCACACATCGGATCCAGAATCGTCGCCCCCGCTCGAGCGCCCGCCATGTTCGCGACGGCGCGCGCGAGCAGGGGATCCATGCTCCCGGGCTGGAAGAACGGTTTGTCCGTCGGCGCACGCGTCCCGAAATCCCGGACGCTCTCGGCTGTGAGCCAGCCGAGCGTACAGACGGAGACGCGCTCGCCCGTCGGCTCATCGGGCCCGTCACCCTCGGCGCGCTCGAGGGCGTTTCCGTCCGCATCGGCCTCGAAGACCCCCTCCGAAAAGACGACCCGCAGGAGGTGATCGGGATCGTCGAGATCCACCGAAAACCCGCGATCAACCAGGATTCCACCGAGTTCGCGTTCCGCCCGTTCCGTGCTCACGCCGCTCGAGCCGTGGACGTCCGTCGCCCGCACCGCGACCGACCCCTCGCGGCCGATCGAGGCGGCCTCGAGGACGGCCCGGGCGCTCGCGAGGTCGGCCGCGCCCCGCCCCAGCAACTCGCTCGCGCGGTGGGTGTAGGCGAGACCGCGGATGCGTCGGGGGACGATTCCCCCTGCAACGGCGAGTCCGGGCGCGATTCGGCGGAGTCCGGTCGCCGCGCTGGCCGCCTCGCGGGCTGCGAACGCGTCGTCCTCGCCGCCGAGCTCGAGCAGATACACGATCGATGGTCGCTTCGGGGCGGCTATGAGCCTACCGTTTTTCACGAACCGGGTCGATCGGTTCGATACCAAATATCACACCTGTGACCCGTCAAACGGCCGAAAACCGCGCATCCGCGAATCGACGCGGATCGTATAAACCGGATATATCAGGTGGCGGTACTAACCTTTATAAACCTTAAATACGTCTTTTTAAGCGACTAATGACGGATCCGAAGGACACCATCAACATCGAAAACGTGGTGGCGTCGACCGGCATCGGGCAAGAACTCGACCTCCAGAGCGTCGCGATGGACCTCGAGGGGGCCGACTACGACCCCGAGCAGTTCCCCGGTCTCGTCTACCGAACCCAGAATCCCAAATCCGCCGCCCTGATCTTCCGCTCGGGGAAGATCGTCTGTACCGGCGCGAAAAGCACCGACGATGTCCACGAGAGCCTGCGTATCGTCTTCGACAAGCTCCGTGAACTCCAGATCCAGGTCAACGAGGACCCCGAGATCGTCGTCCAGAACATCGTCACCTCGGCCGATCTGGGCCGCAACCTCAACTTGAACGCGATCGCCATCGGACTGGGACTGGAGAACATCGAGTACGAGCCCGAGCAGTTCCCCGGCCTCGTCTATCGACTCGACGACCCCGAGGTCGTCGCCCTGCTGTTTGGCTCCGGGAAACTCGTTATTACCGGCGGCAAGCAGCCCGTCGACGCCGAACACGCCGTCGACAAGATCGTCTCCCGACTCGAGGATCTGGGCCTGCTCGAGTAACGCCGTCCGGCCCGGTTTCGTTCGTGCTCGACCGACTCGAGCGGTGCCCACGCTGCCACTGCCCGTTTACCGCCGCCGTCCGCTCGCCGACGCATCTCCGGTGGTGGGTCGACCGACAGCACTCCAGCCGTCTTCAATCTCACCGCCGTCCCCGACGACTCGCTGGTAAGCTGATCTTACGTGTTTTCGAGACGCCGGAGCGGCTGTGAATCTCCACCAGCGTTCCCGCCCGCCGCCCGGATTGCGGTCTCTTCGAGTGAGTTATCGATCGTTCAATCCCATCCGAGCAGGGCTGATTCGACTGAATCGACGCTGATTCGACGAAACGACCGCTCGCGTTTATTCGGGATCGCGGCCCTGACTCTCACGTGCCCATGACGATCCACCCAGATCGAACGACACCCGTTCCGGATCGGTTTCACCTCGGCGGCGACGGCGCGCCCGGTCGGCGGCCACTCGCACGCGAGACGATCACTCAGGTTCTGGACAGTGATCGCCGGCGGGAAGTGCTCCGGTGCGTGCTCGCCGCCGACGATCCGATCGCAGTGCGGACGTTGGTCGCTCGACTCGCCGATGCCGAGCACGATCCGACCGTCGGAACGACGATCCACCAGCTGCGCCAGCGAATCCACACCTCGCTGTGTGAAACCCATCTCCCGTTGCTCGAGGAACACGAGATCGTTCTCTACGATCGCGTCCGGAACCTCGTCGCCCCGGCAGCGAACTGTAGCGCGTTCGACTCGCTCCTCGAGTTCGACTCTCTCGAGCGACCGATCGCTGCTCGACTCGAGTAATCCGAATCCCTCGACCCGCGTCTCCGACTCTTGTTCTCCCGCTCGAGCGACCGATCGAACCGGTTATTCGACGAGTCGCTCGATCTCGGTCACCAAAATGTCGCTCGCGCCGGCCGCTTTCACTTCGGTGATCGTCTCGAAGACGTCCCGTTCGTTGACGACGGCGTGAACCGCCACTTTGGACTCCGCGTCGGTTTCGTCGGCGATGTCCATGATCGTCGGGCCACCGAGGCCCGGAATGACGTCGCGTACGTCCTCGAGTCGATCCCGCGGAACGTTCATCATCAGATACCGCTTGCCTTCAGCCTGCTTGACCGAGGAGAGAGCGGTTCGAACCTCGTCGACCTTTGGGTCGTCGAGCACGTCCTCCCGCCCGAACAGTCGGACGGAACTCGCGAGGACCTCGTCGATGACGGCCAGCCGATTCATCTTCAGCGTGGTCCCGGTGCTCGTGATGTCGACGATGGCGTCGGCCATCTCGACGTGGGGCGTGAGCTCCGTCGCGCCCGAAACCTCGACGATATCGGGCTCGACGCCGGTGTCCGCGAAGAAGTCCGCGGTGATGTTCGGGAACTCGGTCGCGACCGTTTTCCCCGCCAGATCCTCGAGGGCCGTGATGTCGCCGTCTTCGGGTGCTGCCAGCACGAGTCGACAGCGCCCGAACTCGAGGTCGAGCAGTTCGGAGACGGTGTCGACGCGGGCTTCCTGGACCTGATCGAAGCCCGTAATTCCGAGATCCGCCGCGCCGTCGGCGACGTACTCCGGGATGTCGGCCGCGCGGGCGAACAGCACGGTCACGTCGGGGTCGACGGTATCCGCGTAGAGTTTCCGGTCCGCACCGTTCTCGAGGTGGAGCCCAGCCCGCTCTAGAAGGTCGATCGTCGGCTCGTGCAGGCGGCCCTTGTTGGGAACGGCGATTCGCATATGGACAGTCTTCGGCATCGGCGGGGAATTGTCTTTTCATCCCGGCGAACGGTCGCTTCGAGGGCCCGAATTCGATGCTCGCGTGGGAGTGGCCTGCCTCACTATCTTGGTGTTCGATCGCGTATCGGCCGACGGGAACTGACCGATGGACGATCACGACCGCCGAACCGAGGCCGATCCGGAGCCGGCGGATACCGCTGGAGGCGACGGTAACCGGTCGGACCGGGTCGAGGAGTCGCTGCTCGAGGACGAGGCCGACGATGCCGAACGAGGACGCGACGAGATTCGCGATCGGCAGGAGCACGGGGGCGACCACACCGGAACGGGCGGTCACGATCACGGCGGCCACGAGGGCGGCGGTGATAACGGTCACGGTGGCGACCACGGCGACGGCGGCATGCACGCCGGCCACGAAACGATGTTCCGGCGGCGGTTTTTCGTCTCGACGCTGCTCTCGATCCCCGTCCTCCTCTACAGCGAGACGCTTCAGGAGTGGCTCGGCTTTTCCGTGCCGGCGTTCCCCGGCAGCGAGTGGATCAACCCCGTCTTCGCAGTGATCGTCTTCGCCTACGGTGGCGTTCCCTTCCTCCGGATGGCTGGGCCGGAACTGCGCGATCGGACGCCGGGGATGATGACGCTCATCTCGATGGCGATCACCGTCGCGTTCGTCTACAGCCTCGCGAGCGTCGTCGTTCCCACCCAGTCGGCGTTCTTCTGGGAACTCGTCACGCTGATCGACATCATGCTGCTGGGCCACTGGATCGAGATGCGCAGCGTCCGCCGGGCCTCGAGCGCGCTCGACGAGCTGGCCCAGCTCATGCCGGATACGGCCGAACGGATCACCGACGACGGCGAGACTGAGGAGGTCCCGGCGAGCGAACTCGAGGAGGGGGACCTCGTCCTCGTCCGGCCCGGCGCGAGCGTGCCCGCCGACGGCGTCCTCGAAGAGGGCGAGTCGGACGTCGACGAGTCGATGATCACCGGCGAGTCGACGCCCGTCGGGAAGGAGCCCGGCGACGAGGTGATCGGCGGGACGGTCAACGGCGACGGCAGCCTCCGGGTCCGAATCAGCGCGACGGGCGAGGAGACGACGCTGGCGGGGATCATGCGCCTCGTCGAGGAGGCACAAGAGAGCAAGTCGCAAACGCAGATGCTGGCCGACCGGGCTGCGGGGTGGCTCTTCTACGTCGCCCTCGGCGCGGCCGTCGTCACGGCGATCGCGTGGACGGTCGCGACGGGGTTCGATTCGACGGTGATCGAACGGGTCGTCACCGTCCTCGTCATCGCCTGTCCGCACGCGCTCGGGCTAGCGATTCCGCTGGTGGTCGCGATCAACACCTCGCTGGCCGCGCGCAACGGGATGCTCGTCCGAGACCGAATTGCGATGGAACAGGCCCGGACCCTCGACACCGTCGTCTTCGACAAGACCGGGACGCTCACCGAGGGCGAGCAGGGCGTAGTCGATATCGAGACCGTCGACGGCGTCTCCGAGGAGGACGCCCTGGGGCTCGCCGCGACCGTCGAGGGGGACTCCGAACACATGATCGCTCGAGCGGTTCGCGAAGCGGCCGACGAGCGCGGCGTCTCGAGGGGATCCGCCACGGGGTTCGAGGCGCTAAAGGGGCGCGGGGTTCGCGCGACAGTGGATGGTGAACGGATCCACGTCGGCGGCCCGAACCTGCTCTCGGAACTCGAGGGCGACGTCCCGCCGGAGCTCGAGCGCTTCGCCGACCGGGCCGGCGAGAACGCGCAAACCGTCGTCTATCTCGTTCGCGATGGCGAACCCGTCGCCGCCTTCGCTCTGGCGGACGTGATCCGCGAGGAGAGCTATCGCGTCGTCGACGCGCTCCACGAACTCGGGCTCGAGGTGGCGATGTTGACCGGCGATTCGGAAGACGTCGCCCGTGCGGTCGCGGCCGATCTCGGGATCGACACCGTCTTCGCCGAGGTGTTGCCCGAGGACAAAGACGAGACGATCACCGAATTACAGGAACAGGGCAAGTCGGTCGCGATGGTCGGCGACGGCGTCAACGACGCGCCGGCGCTCACCAGGGCCGACATCGGCATCGCGATCGGCAGCGGGACGGACGTCGCCGTCCAGTCGGCGGACATCATCCTCGTCCAGAACAATCCGATGGACGTGGTTCGGCTCGTCACACTCAGCCGGGCGAGCTACCGGAAGATGCAACAGAACCTCGTCTGGGCCGCGGGATACAACGTCTTCGCGCTTCCGCTGGCTGCCGGGATCCTCGCGCCGATCGGCATCCTCCTCTCGCCGGCCCTCGGCGCGCTGCTCATGTCGCTCAGCACGGTGATCGTCGCGATCAACGCGCAGTTCCTCCGGCGCGTGGATCTCTCGGTACCGAGTCTGCCGGGAGTCCCCGTGTCCGGGGACCCGCAATCGGCGGACTGACTCGCCGATCGGACTGGTTCTCGGTCGTCGTGTTGGTCGCGTGGGGACTCGTCCCCGTCGTCGGCTACCGGCGGTTCGAGGCCGCGGACCGCGGCTGCTCGCGCTCCCGACGGGCCGCTCTCGCGTCCGAGGCGGTTCCATCAGGACCGAACGAACGCGGTCAGCCCGGGAACTCCGCCCGAATCGACTCGAGCGCGAGCCGGCTCAACAACCGCGCCGGTCCCCGTTTGGGCAGGTCGCGAGCCAGTTCGATGGGGCCCGGCGGCTCGCCGCCGCCGGCGTGGAGGTCCCAGCCGGTCTCGTCGGCGAACCGCTCGACCGCGCGTTCGACCCGGAGTCGGACGTCGTCGGCGTCCATCGTCTCGACGCGGCCGTCCTCGACGACGATCTCGCCGTCGACGAGGACCGTCTCGACGTCGCCGGCACCGGCGCTGTTGGCGATGCGGGCGGGGACGTTCGTCAGGGGCGCGAACTTCGGCGTGTCGACCGCGAGCAGGACGATGTCGGCCCGCTTTCCGACCGCGAGGCTGCCGAGTTCGTCGCCGACGCCCAGCGCACGCGCCCCTTCGATCGTCAGCAGCCGGACCAACTCCATCGACGAGAGCCGCCCCGTCCCCTCGAGGGACGCCGCGAGGCGGGCCTGCCGGGCCTCGCCGAACAGGTCGTAGGAGTCGTGCCAGTAGTGGTCGTCGATTCCCAGCCCGATGTCGACGCCGGCCGCCCGGAGTTCGGGAACCGGGGTCCACTGGAGCTCCGGGTCGGGGTTCCAGTAGGCGAAGACCGACGGACAGTGGACCACGCCGGCGTCGGCCGCGGCGGTCCGACGGACGTCGTCCCGGTCGGCGACCCGGAAGTGGGCGGCCACTAATCGGTCGTCGAGCAGTCCGACCTCCTCGAGCAGCGACAGCGAGTCCGCGGCCCCGTTCGACCGCGCCATCGCGTCGCTCGCCTCGAGTTCGAGCAGGTGCGTGTGGACGGGCAGATCCGGGTACTCCGCGGCGAGGGCGGCGGCCCGCTCCCAGAGGTCGCGGGTACACGACCAGTCGTCGTGCGGGCAGATCGCCGCCCGGATCCGACCGTCGTAGGTCCCGTGATAGTCCTCGATGAACCGTCGGGCGCGGGCGAACTGCTCGTCGACCGACCGGTCCCAGAAGAGGTCGCTCAGCGCCGGGCCGAAGACTCCACGGAGGCCGGCCTCGCCGAACGTCTCCGCGCCGACGCGCGGCCGGACGTCCATCGTGTTGACGGTCGTGACACCGCCCGCGAGGAAGTTGTACGCGGCGAGTTCGTACCCCGCCTCGAGCAGGTAGTCGAACTCCCCGTCCGCGATGCGCTCGTAGACGGCCGTCATGGCCGCCAGCAACTCGGTCAGTTCGAGGTCACTGAACGCGCCGATCAGCGGCGTCAGCTCGAGGTGTGTATGGGCGTTGATCAGCCCCGGCAGCGCCAAGCTGTCGCTGCCGTCGATGACCCGGTCGGCGTCGATCGCGGTGTCGTCGGCTCGAGCGGAGCGAACGGCCGTGATGACGCCGTCCTCGATCTCGATCGTGCCGCGTTCGAACAGTCGGTTCTCCTCGTCGGCCGTGAGTACGATCGCGTCGCGAATGGCGATGTCCGTCATGTGTCGTCAGTGCAGTGTGGCGGTCGTTCGTCGATACCCTTCGGCGAGCGCGGGCAGTCCGAGCGGGAACGCGAGCAGTCCGAACGCGACGAGGGCGAGCGGCGCGAGCCCGTGGCGTCGAATCGCGAGCGCCGTCGCCCCGAGCCCGAGCAGTGCCACGGCGTAGGCGGCGTTGCTCCAGAGCGGGTCGGAGGACGAACAGTACAGCCAACAGACCAGCGTGTACGACGGCGCGTTCCACGTCGCGGGCTCGAGTTTCGGCCAGAAGAACCGGCAGTAGGTCGTCCACCCGATCATCGCGAGCGTCGGGAGGCCGACGAGCCACAGGTCGGCCCCGCGTCGGAGCCGCGAGCCCCACCGCCGGTAGCCGGCGGGAAAGAGCGCCGGGAAACAGCCGATCCACAGCCAGATCCCGACCGTGTAGCTGACCGGCCAGTGTTCGATGCGGGGCTGTTCGATCGGAAGCCGGAGCGACGGCGGTAGCGTCAGCCACGGAAACGACGGGTCGGGGACCGGGTTCGTCACGAGCGCCGCGAGACAGAGCCCCGTCCCGATGACGAGCCCGACGAGTCCGAACCTCGTATACCGCTCGAGCCACCGCGGGACCGTGCGCCGACCGGAGCCGGCGACCGCCGTGCTAGTGCTGGACATCGGCCCCCGATTACTCGTTCCGTTCGAGCGCGTTTCGCCGCTGTTCGTACTCCTCGTCGCTCAGTTCGCCGCGAGCGTACGCCGCCCGTAGTTCCTCGAGCGCCCGGTCGGTGCCGTCCGCACCGGCGATCGCCCGGAAGACGAGGTAGCCGCCGCCGACGACGGCGGCGACGAACAGGAGCTGCACCAGGACGGCTACGAGCGGCAGCCAGCCGGGTACCGTTCCGCCGCCCCACATGCCGTGGCCCCACGGCCCCCCCATCATCGGGCCGAATCCCATCGTTCCGACCCCCATGAACGCCATCGGCAGTACCACGAGGGCACCGATGGCGACGAGGACGATCGTGGCGAGTCGCGTGTCGCGTGTGTCGGTTGCCATGAGATTTCACCGGTGACGGAACGGTCCGTCTCCGGCTAGGGATACGGGCTTGTGACTCAATGCGGTTCTCCCTTAACATTCAATGTTTGAACGTCGATTCACTTCGACTTTCACAGTCCTATTGCCGGCCACTGGCGCGTTCGAACCGCGATTCGTCGATGTCGCGGTGTGGCGTTCACCGCCCGATCGGGGTTTCGAAGCGAGGCGGCCCCAAAGGGGCGATGCTGGTGGTCCGGACATCGCCGCTTAGATTCCCGAAACGGGTCGCTGAGACGCCGACGGGCGGTCGGTACCGTGCCACCGAAGCGCGGTTCGGCGACCGCTTTCGACTCCGTCGTTTCGGACCGGGAACCCCACCGGTTTTCCAAGGGAAATCGCAATAGCCGATTCGCCCGACGTCTTAGACATGGAACCAGCACTCGTCCAGGGCGTCCTCGAGTCGCTCCGGATCGGCGTCGGCTTCCTCTGGACGGCCGCGTGGGCGATCATTATGGGGCTCGCGATTACGAGTCTCGTGCAGGTCTACGTCTCGAAGGAGCGAATGGCACGCGTGCTCGGGGAGAGCGACCTCTCGAGTCTGACGAAGGCGACGGCGTTCGGCGCGGCGAGTAGCGGCTGTAGCTTCGGTGCCGTCGCAATCGGCAAGGGCCTGTTCGCGAAGGGCGCGCACGCGGTCAATTTCCTCGCGTTCATGTTCGCGTCGACGAACCTCATCGTCGAACTCGGATTGATGATCCTGCTCCTGCTGGGATGGGAGTTCCTCGTCGCGGAACTCCTCGGCGGACTCGTCCTCATCGCGATTATGGCCGTCATCGTCCGCCTGACCCTCCCGGAGACGCTGTTCGAAGAGGTCCGTGCGGAACTCGAGCGTCAGGACCGTGCGGCCGGCGGAATGACGGACCCGACCTGCGGCATGGAGGGGACGGACGAACACACGATCGTGACCGACGGCGGCGAGACGTTGCGGTTCTGTTCCGAGGGCTGTCTCGAGACCTATCGGCAACAGACGGCCAGCAGCGGCGCGTGGTACGACGATCTCCGGTCGTGGGGCGGCTGGTACAAACTCGGGAACCAGTACCGCAAGGAGTGGTCGATGATCTGGACGGACGTCGTCGCGGGGTTTCTCATCTCGGGCTTTGTCATCGTGTTCGTCCCGCAGTGGGTCTGGAACGCGCTGTTCCTCGAGGGTGATGGCCTGCTCGTGACCGCCGAGAACGCGGTCATGGGCGTCGCGATCGCCGTCATCAGCTTCGTCGGGAGCATGGGGAACGTCCCCTTCGCGGTCGCCCTCTGGGGTGGCGGGGTCAGTTTCGCCGGCGTCATCGCGTTCGTCTACGCCGATCTCATCACGATTCCGGTGTTGAACGTCTACCGGAAGTACTACGGCTGGACGGTCATGCTGTACATCTTCGGCGTCTTCTTCGTGACGATGGCCTTTACTGGCTTTTTCATGGAACTGCTCTTCGACGCGCTCGGCATCGTCCCAAATCTGGCCGGCGGCGAGATGGCGACCGAGCAGCGGTACTTCGAGGTGAACTACACCTTCTACCTCAATCTCGTCGCGTTCGGACTCTCCGGGTTCCTCCTGTACGTGTACCGTCGCGGCCTCGGTGCCCCCGGCGAGTACCGTGATCCGGTCTGTGGGATGCGGACCGACGACGACGGTCCGACCGCCACGCACGACGGCGAGACCTACCACTTCTGTTCTAATTCCTGCAAGCGGGCGTTCGAGGACGCCCCGGAGGACTTCGCGGAGCATTCGCCACGGGTTTCGGATGCTGGCTCGTCGCACGATCATCACTGACGCCGCTGGCAGTCAGTCGCTGTAAAACGGGGGTCTTCCGACAGGTTCCGGCGTCGATCCCGGACCCACGGATTGGACAGCAGTGGCCGTCGCGATACGAGTTTCCCCGCGGCTCGAGTGTCCGCTATGCCGACGCGTCGTAGCCGGCGTCGTCGACCGCGCTGACGAGTGTCTGGGTCTCCACGTCGCCCTCGACGGTGGCCCGGTCCGCCTCGCGGTCGACCTCGACCGACTCGACGCCCGCGACGTCCTCGAGTGCGTCGCCGACGGTCTGCTCGCAGTGTTCACAGGACATTCCTTCCACGGTAATGGTCTGACTCATACGGGAGTATACGGGTGCCCGTTCTTTGTGCGTTACTGCTTTCGATGCTAGCGGAACGGCGGAGCTCACTTTGGATTTTAACGTGACCGCCGTCACATTCTTTGATCGTCGGGCGCAACGGAGCGCCATGCGCGATCTCGACGAAACCGACATGGAAATCCTGCGACTGCTGGGCGACGACGCGCGGCGACCGTACAGCGAGATCGCCGAGGCGGTCGACCTCTCCGGACCGGCGGTCTCCGACCGCGTCGAGCGCCTCGAGGAGACCGGGATCATCGAGCGCTTTACTGTCGCGGTCGACCAATCGCAGCTCCGGGCGGGCGTCCCAATATTCGTGCAAGCGACTGTGCCCGCGGAGACGGTCGACGACTGTAAAGCGACCGTCGCGGACGCCGACGCGGTCGAACACGTGTTCGTCACGGCCGACGGCGACGTCTGGTTCTACGCTCGCGCGCAGATCCAGCGGGTTCACGAGTGGCTCGAGGGGCTCTTTCCCGTCGAGACCGTCGAGTACGACGTGACGCTGGTCGACGACGCCGAGTGGACGCCCTCGCTCGACGGAACGGCGTTCGCGCTCACCTGCGCGGAGTGTGGCAACACCGTCGACAACGAGGGCGAATCGACCCGCATCGACGGCGAGGTGTACCACTTCTGCTGTCCGTCCTGCGAGAGTCGCTTCGAGAGCCGATACGACCGATTCGAGGAGGGTGCCTAAGTTTCGATTCCAAAGAAACACCCTCGCTGAGGTTTGACTTGTGACCAGTAAAGGGGGTAAGACGGGAGCCCCTACTAGCCAGTAATGAGTACCCGAACTGCACGGCTGGACATTCGGGGCATGAGCTGTGCGAACTGCTCGCAGACGATCAGTGATGCCCTGGAGTCCCTCGACGGCGTGACGGAGGCGAGCGCCAACTTCGCCACCGACGAGGGGACGGTCGAGTACGACCCCGAGGTGGTGTCGCTCGCCGAGATCTACGACACGATCGAGGACGCCGGCTACAGCGCCGACCGCGCGAGTCGCTCGATCGGGATCACGGACATGACCTGTGCGAACTGCGCCGAGACGAACGAGTCGGCACTGGAGTCCGTGCCGGGCGTCATCGACGCGGAGGTCAACTACGCGACCGACGAGGCAAGCGTCGCGTACAATCCCGGAGCCGTCTCGCTCGAGTCGCTCTACGATGCGATCGAGGGGGCCGGCTACACGCCCGTCCGCGACGACGGCGGCGAGGAATCGGACCAGGACCGTCGCGACGCGGCCCGGCAGGCCGAAATCCGCAAGCAACTCCGGCTGACGATCTTCGGTGCCGTCCTGTCGGCCCCGTTCCTGTTCTTCCTCGCCGATAAGTTCCTACTCGGGGGCGCGTACGTGCCCGAGGAAGTCTTCGGCGTCAGGTTCGGCTGGGTCGAGTTCCTGCTCGCCACGCCCGTCTACGTCGTGCTCGGCCGGGAGTTCCTCGCGAACTCCTACACTGCACTCGTCAAAAACCGGACCGCCAATATGGACGTCCTGATCGCGCTTGGCTCCTCGACGGCGTACGTCTACAGCCTCGTCGTCTTGCTGAACGTGATCGCGGGAGACGTTTACTTCGATACCGCCGCTCTGATCCTCGTGTTCATCACGCTGGGCAACTACCTCGAGGCCCGTTCGAAGGGGCAGGCCGGCGACGCCCTGCGAAAGCTCCTCGAGATGGAGGCCGAGACGGCGACGCTGGTCGACGAGGACGGTACCGAGGAGGAGGTTCCACTCGAGGACGTCGCGGTCGGCGACCGGATGAAGGTCCGGCCGGGCGAGAAAATCCCGACTGACGGCGTCGTCGTGGACGGCCAGTCCGCGGTCGACGAGTCGATGGTGACCGGCGAGTCCGTCCCCGTCGAGAAGGAGGGCGGCGACGAGGTGATCGGCTCGACGATCAACGAGAACGGCGTGCTGGTCGTCGAGGCGACCAAGGTCGGCGAGGACACGGCACTGCAGGGGATCGTCCAGACGGTCAAGGAAGCCCAGTCACGGCAGCCGGAGATCCAGAACCTCGCGGACCGCATCTCGGCGTACTTCGTCCCCGCGGTCATCCTGAACGCGGCGTTCTGGGCGCTCGTCTGGTTCCTCTTTTCCGACGCGCTGGCCGGCGTCGTCGGCGCGCTCCCGCTGTGGGGACTGGTCGGCGGCGGCCCGGCCGCCCTCTCGACGTTCGAGTTCGCCGTCGTCGTCTTCGCGTCCGCAGTCCTCATCGCCTGTCCCTGCGCGCTCGGGCTGGCGACGCCCGCCGCGACGATGGTCGGCAGTACTCTCGGCGCGCAAAACGGCGTCCTGTTCAAGGGCGGCGACGTGCTGGAGCGCGCGAAGGATGTCGACACCGTCGTCTTCGACAAGACCGGCACCCTGACGACCGGCGAGATGACGCTGACCGACGTCGTCGCGCTCGAGGGCGAGCCGGCCGCGGCGGACGGTGGTAACGCGGCTGCCGATGGGGGTGCGCTGGCGATTCGCGAATCGCTCGACCAGGACGCAGTGCTTCGCCTGGCCGCCAGCGCCGAGCGCAACAGCGAACACCCCCTCGCCCAGGCGATCGTCGCGGGTGCCGAGGAACGGGGCCTCGAGCTTACCGACCCCGACGACTTCGAGAACGTCCCCGGACAGGGCGTCCGGGCGACCGTCGCAGGCCGCGCGGTGCTGGTCGGCAACCGGCGGTTGCTCGAGGGCGCGGGCGTCGATGCCGCGCCGGCCGAGAGCGAGATGGAACGTCTCGAGCGCGAGGGCAAGACGGCGATGCTGGTCGCGGTCGACGGCGCGGTCGCGGGCGTGGTCGCGGACGCCGACACGGTCAAAGAGAGTTCTGCCGAGGCGGTCGCGGCCCTGCAGGAACGCGATCTCGACGTCATGCTGATCACCGGCGACAACGAGCGGACGGCCCGCGCCGTCGCCGAACGGGTCGGAATCGATCCGAACGACGTCCGGGCGGGCGTTCTCCCCGAAGACAAGGCCGACGCCGTCGAGGACATTCAGTCGACGGGCCGCAAGGCGATGATGGTCGGCGACGGCGTCAACGACGCGCCGGCGCTGGCCGTCGCACACGTCGGCACGGCGATCGGCTCCGGGACGGACGTGGCCATCGAGGCCGCCGACGTGACCCTGATGCGCGACGATCCGCTCGACGTGGTGAAGGCGATCCGGATCTCCGAGGCCACGCTGGCGAAGATCAAGCAGAACCTCGTCTGGGCGCTTGGCTACAATACGACGCTGATTCCGCTGGCCTCGCTTGGCTTGCTCCAGCCGGTGCTCGCGGCGGGCGCGATGGCACTATCGTCGGTTTCGGTGCTCTCGAACAGCCTGCTGTTCCGTCGGTACACGCCGGATCACGACTACGAACTGTTCGGTCGGCTCCGGCGCTGATCGGCGCGTGTCGGCAGGGTTCGGTGATCGGTGACTCGTTCAGAAAATAACGTTCTCGTGTGGCGTCGAATCTATCGAACCGATACTATCGGGGAAGAGCCATCTCCGCAGTAGTTTCGTTCCCGTCAGTCTCGTTGGTCTGCTGTTCGTTTTCCGTCTGTTCTGCCTCTTCGTCTCCCGTTTCGTCGTCTTCTGCTTCGGTTTCTTCGTCGCCCTCTATCTCGTCTTCTTTCTCGTCGTCCGCCTCATCCTCCTCGTCGATATCGTTGATCTCGACCTTGTCGCCCGTTCCGCTCTGGCTGATCACCGGCTTGAGGATGTACTTCCCGCTTTTGCCGGCCTTGTGGGGTGCAACGTCGTAGACGAAGTCGACCCGCTCGCCGTCACCGACAGTGAATTTCGAGTTGAGCTGGAGCTTGTTACTCGGCAGTTTCACTCTTGTCTCTGTCCCGTCGGTCAGAACGCCCTCGGTGTCGCCGACGTAGATGAAGACCTTCTCGTAGTCGCCGGCCGGCAACTCGAACTCGTCGATCATGGACGCGTTCGCGCCTTTTAGCTCGGTGAGATCGACCGTGCGATCGTCGACGTCGTGTTCGATCCATCCTTCGTCCTCTGCGTCGCCGTCTCCCTCACCCTCTTCGCCTTCTTTTTCGTTCGTCTCTTCGCCGTCTTCCTCGTCCGTTTCGTTGCCATCAGTCTCCTCGTTCGTTTCCTCGTCGGACTCGTTCGTGTCGTCTTCGTCGGACTCGTCCGAGTCACCGTCGCCTCCATCGCCAGCCTTCTTGAATCCGACCTTCGTAATCGTCACGTTGAGGTGCTCGAAGTCGTCGATCGCGTTCGGCTCGTCGCTGACGTAGAACGCGGCCGTTCCCGCGCCGTCGCTCGAGTCCGTGATGGAAGAATCGTCGGTCGTCGAACCGTTCGTCAGGTCGCCGCCCATACCGCCGGTACAACCGGCGAGCGCGACGAGGGCTGCAACGAGTAGTAACTGGATCGTCCGTCCGTTCATGTTCCGTGACGGTCAGTCAGCATAGAAAAAGGGGGTGACGATTGGATCCGTTCACAACCGTTCAGATTCGCAAACTGGTCGAAACTGTCGGAGTCGCTGCTGGCTATCGTCGCACCTGAAACGATTTACACACTGATCGCAACGCTGCCGTGCGATCGGGTATGCAATGACTTTCAGGTGCTAGTATAGGGTGGTGGTCAGGTGGCTGCGCTCATCCCCTCGAGCCGTTCGGCGAACAGGGCCTCGAGCAGCGCGGGCGTGACGAAGGCTTCGACGAAGGCGGCTACGACCAGCAGCAGCCAGCCGACGAGAACGAGGATCCCGGTCCGGTAGAGGTAGGGCTTCGTGAAGACCGCGTTTCGGCTGCCGCGAATCCGCTGGCCGAACCGATACAGCAACCGGAACCCGACGCCGGCGGCGATGAAGAGGGCCGGCAGTTCGAAGATTCCGTGGGGGAGCAACCCGACGAGGATGTAATCGAGGCCAACGTCCCTGGTGATGAACGCGCCGATATTTCCGACGATGACCCCGTTGAACACCATCGCCCAGACCGTCAGGAGGCCAAGCGTCACCACGCCCAGAATCGACAGCAGGAACGCACGGGTGTTGTTCACGAGCAAGAATTGCGCCAGCTCGAGCCGGCTCTGACCGCTGATATCCGGGAAGAGCGGCTCCCCGACCAGCTCTTGGATGATCTCGAGCAGGTTGTAGCCGGCGAGCATGAGGACGACGCCGATCACGATCCCGAACGCGAACAGGCCGGCAGCGAACCCGACGTACCGCCTGTGCTCGCTCCAGGCGTCTGCGAGGGCGGCGTGGGGTGGATACCCTCCCTCGCGGCGCTTCCTCTCGCGCTCTAACCCTGAGTCCATACGGATACGTCTCCGACAGAAGATATAAATCCGGTGACTCGTCTCGGCACACTTCCCGGTGAACTCCCTCGAGTCACGACCCGTGGCATCCGCCTCGCCCGCCGGTGAATCGACACCATAAGGCCGCCCGACGAGAACTGTGTGCCAATGACCACGCTTGCGATCACTGGCGGGCAGGTCCTCCGACCTGACCTGACGGTGACGGCTGCGGACGTACTGGTCGACCAGGACGCCGGCGAGATCCGCGAGATCGGGCCCGACCTCGCGGACGACGCCGACGAGACGCTCGAGGCCGCGAACTCGCTCGTGATGCCGGGGTTCGTCAACGGCCACTGTCACGTCGCCATGACGCTCCTGCGGGGGTACGCCGACGACAAACCCCTCGAGGCGTGGCTCCAGGAGGACATCTGGCCGGCGGAGGGGGAACTAACGGCCGACGACGTCCACGCGGGTGCCCAACTGGGCCTGCTCGAGTTGATCAAGTCGGGGACGACCGCCGTTGCGGACATGTACTTCCACGTGCCCGAGGTCGCCGACGCGGTCGAGACGGCCGGCATCCGGGCACGGCTCGGCCACGGCATCGTCACCGTCGGGAAGGACGACGAGGTCGCCCGCGAGGACGCGAACACGAGCCTCGAGATCGCCCGCGAGTACGACGGCGCGGCCGATGGCCGGATCTCGACGGCGTTCAAACCCCACTCGTTGACGACCGTCGGGAGCGAGTATCTCGAGGAGTTCGTTCCCAAAGCGCGAGAGGCGGGCGTTCCGATCCACTATCACGCCAACGAGACCGAAAACGAGGTCGCGCCGATCGTCGAGGAACACGGCCAGCGACCCCTCGAGTACGCCGCCGATCGGGGGATGCTCGAGCCCGAGGACTTCATCGCTCACGGCGTCCACGTCGATGACCGGGAGATCGAACTCCTCGCCGAGGCCGGGACCGGCGTGATCCACTGCCCGGCCTCGAACATGAAACTGGGAAGCGGGATGGCTCCCGTTCAACGGATGCTCGACGCGGGCGTCACCGTCGGCCTCGGGACCGACGGCGCGGCCTCGAACAACGACCTCTCGATGCTCGACGAGGCCCGCGACGCGGCCATGCTCGGGAAACTCGCCGCCGACGATGCGAGTGCAGTCTCCGCCGAGGCGACCGTCGACATGGTGACCCGGGGGAGCGCCGACGCGATCGGCCTCGCGTCCGGTCGCCTCGAGGCGGGAGCGCCGGCCGATCTCGCGGTGATCGACCTCGAGGCACCCCACCTGACGCCGCGTCACGACCTCGTGAGTCACCTCGCGTACGCGGCTACAGCGGCCGACGTCCGCCACACTGTCTGCGACGGGCAGGTGCTCATGCGCGACCGCGAGGTGCTGACGCTCGAGGAAGCGGCGGTTCGGGAGCGAGCGCTCGAGGCGGCGACGTCGTTGGTCGAACGGGTTGACACCTGAACAGGCACCGTTCTGAACGATCGATCAACCGAAGATATAAACACTCAGAACCGTCGATAAACGCTTTAAACTATTCTCGAAGCGTTTTGTGGTGGCGCGAACGGCGAGAACATCCGTGGGGGTTTATTCAAGATTCCGTGAATGTCTCGACCGGATGAAGCATCACCGACTGCTCGCAATGGCACTGGTTGCCGCGATGGTCCTGTCCGCGCTCGCGCCACTGGGAACAGTGGCGGCGCAGACGGGCGACGGCGACCTCACAACGGAGTTCGACCACGATGGCGACGCGATCGTGGTCACGGTTGAAACGAACGAAACCGCGATCGAGAACGCGACCGTCGACGTAACCGCGTTCGAGAACGAGTCGTACGTGGACGAGGGTAGCTACTCGACGGACGAAAACGGAACGGTCGTCCTGTCAGCGCCCAACGAGTCGGTCAACGTGACGATCACCGCGTCGACCGACGACGGTAACGTGACCGATACGGCAGTCACGATCGACGAGGACTCCATCGAGGAAACGGAGCTCGCTGAGGAGGAGACCGACGGCAACGAGACCGACGGCGAACTCGACGGGAACGAAACCGACAGCAACGAGACCGACGACGAACTCGACGGCAACGAGACCGACGACGAACTCGACGGCAACGAGACCGACGACGAACTCGACGGCAACGAGACCGACGACGAACTCGACGGCAACGAGACCGACGACGAACTCGACGGCAACGAGACCGACGACGAACTCGACGGCAACGAGACCGACGACGCGTCGAACTTCGGCTCGCTCGTTTCGTCGTTCGTCGAGGATGCCAACAACGAATCCGACGGTCCGCGCGGAATAGCCGTCGCGAATTTCGTCGTTGCGAACAACCCGGGTAACGCACCCGACCACGCGGGTCCACCGGATCACGCCGGCCCGCCGATCGATGACGACAACGAGACCGACGACGATCTCGTCGACAACGAGACCGACGACGATCTCGTCGACAACGAGACCGACGACGACTCCGACGAGAACGTGACCGACGAGGAGGACTCGACGAGCGACAACGAGACGGACAGCGACGACGATGACGAGGCTGACGAAGACGATGACGAACGCGGTCCACCGTCCCACGCTGGTCCGCCCAGCGATGACGACGAGGACAGCGACGATGTCGAGGACGACGAAGACGACGACGAACGCGGTCCACCGTCCCACGCTGGTCCGCCCAGCGATGACGACGAGGACAGCGACGATGTCGAGGACGACGAAGACGACGACGAACGCGGTCCACCGTCCCACGCTGGTCCGCCCAGCGATGACGACGACGAGGCCGACGATGACGACGACGAGGCAGAAGAAGACGACGACGAGGCCGACGATGACGACGAGGCAGAAGAAGACGACGACGAGGCAGAAGAAGACGACGACGAGGCCGACGATGACGACGACGAGGCCGACGATGACGACGACGAGGCAGAGGAAGACGACGACGAGGCCGACGATGACGACGATGACGACGGAAACAACGGCAACAACGGAAACGGCGGCGGCCCGCCGGACCACGCCGGACCTAACTAACGACTGCTGATCGCCGCGTCCACCTGCGTTCGACGACGCCGGGCGACGACACCGCGCTTGTCAGAGGCACGGTCTTCGCCGGCGTCGAAGACGGGTGTACCGCGGCGTTTGGATCCCGATCCGCGCCAGCGACCACCACGAATTCGGTAC
The DNA here is from genome assembly GCF_002494345.1 of Natrinema ejinorense. Lineage (GTDB taxonomy): Archaea > Halobacteriota > Halobacteria > Halobacteriales > Natrialbaceae > Natrinema > Natrinema longum. The sequence continues at coordinate 3,171,110 of NZ_NXNI01000001.1, read as the reverse complement.
TGTTCTTTCGCACCCTCCGTTTCGACTCCCGCGGTCGCTTCGGTAGGGTTTTTGCCACGCTCGCACTCAATCGATCCATGACCGACACCGAGTATCCCCCGATCAGCGAGCAGCTAGACGACCTCGAGTCGGCTCGCGAGGAGGGACGCCGGAAGATGGACTGGGCCGCCCAACACATGCCGATCTGCGAGCACGTCCGCGAGGAGTTCGTCGCCGAGCAGCCGTTCGCGGGCGAGCGCATCGGGATGGCGATGCACGTCGAGGCGAAGACCGCGATCCTCGTCGAGACGCTCGCGGAGGGCGGCGCGGAGGTCGCCGTCACGGGCTGTAACCCCCTCTCGACGCACGACGACGTGAGCGCGGCGCTCGATACGCACGAGAACATCACCAGCTACGCCAAACGCGGCGTCGACGACGAGGAGTACTACGCCGCGATCGAGGCCGTCATCGCACACGAACCGACGATCACCGTCGACGACGGGATGGACCTCGTCGCCGCGATCCACGAGGACTACCCCGAACTGATCGACGGCATCGTCGGTGGGGCAGAGGAGACCACGACCGGCGTCCACCGCCTGCGCGCGATGGACGCGGACGGGGCGCTCGAGTATCCGGTCTTCGCGGTCAACGACACGCCCATGAAGCGCCTGTTCGACAACGTCCACGGCACCGGCGAGTCCTCGCTGGCGTCGATCGCCATGACCACGAACCTCTCGTGGGCCGGCAAGAACGTCGTCGTCGCCGGCTACGGCTACTGCGGGAAGGGCGTCGCGAAGAAGGCGTCGGGCCAGAACGCGAACGTCATCGTCACCGAAGTCGAGCCCCGGCGCGCCCTCGAGGCCCACATGGAGGGCTACGAGGTCATGCCGATGGCCGAGGCCGCCGAGGTCGGCGACGTCTTCCTGACGACGACGGGCAACCGGGACGTCATCGTCGAGGAGCACTTCGAGGAGATGAAAGACGGCGTCCTGCTGGCCAACGCCGGCCACTTCGACATCGAGATCGATCTCGAGGCCCTCGACGACCTCGCGGTCGACCGCTACGAAGCACGGGACGGCGTCGAGGCCTACGAGCTGGCCGACGGTCGCAAACTGAACGTCATCGCCGAGGGACGACTCGTCAACCTCGCCGCGCCCGTCTCGCTTGGCCACCCCGTCGAGGTCATGGACCAGTCGTTCGGTATTCAGGCCGTCTGCGTGCGCGAGATGCTCGAGAACGGCGACGAATACGACGCCGGCGTCCACGACGTTCCCGACGAACTCGACAAAGAGATCGCCGAGATCAAACTCGAGGCCGAAGGCGTCGACTTCGATTCGCTGACCGACACCCAGCACGACTACATGGACAGCTGGGACCACGGGACGTAAGCGTCTCTTGGAGCGCCGTTTCGAATCGTTCGGAGACGGTTTTCGCCGTGTAACCACCGAATCAACCGTTTTCGAACCGGACGACGTCTTTCGTGCCGAAGCTCGTCTCCGTTGGGCGAGTCCCCGACGTCGCCGCGAACTGGCTCGATCGGCCTCCGTTCTCAGGCCGAGGCCATCTCACGACAGCTCTCGGCACACTTGGGTAACACTTCGGCACAGGCCTGACAGTGGTCGTGGTCGTGTTGTTCGCACTCCTCGGCACACTCCTCACAGAGGTCCGCACACAGCTCGCCCAGTTCCGCGTGATACCCCGAGTTGCGGGCCATAAACCGCGCGTGCAGCGAGGCGATATCGGCCACGTCCCGACAGAGCCGGATGCACCGCGCCATCGATTCGCCCTCCTCCGCACAGGCGTCGGCACACCACTCACAGACCTGGGCGGCCTCGAGGCAGTTGTCGATACAGTCCTGCATGTGATCGTCCGCGTGTTCGAGTTGTTGGAGCGCCATGGCACCGTACTGGACGCCGGTGACCGACATCAAGCTACCACGAGCGGCTGCAAGCACCCGCGGCCGTCGCGGTCGCCACTGCTGAGTCAATTGTCGGGCCGTGGATCGCCCTGTCGTTCGGGACTCGAGTCGCGATCGTCACGTGGTTCCGCCGACGGAGTATCGTCCCGTGGTTCGTCGGACGGGGTCTCGGGTTCGGTCGGCGGCTCGGGGTCGTCCCCACCCGGCGCGACGGCCGGCACGTCGACGGCGTTTACTGCGTGCCGGACGACGGCACTCCCGTCGACGCCTTCCACGGTCGCCTCGGTCGTGAGCACGATCCGGTGGGCCATCGTGGGCTGTGCGAGCCGTTTGACGTCGTCGGGGGTCACGTACGAGCGGCCGTCGATGAGCGCCGCGGCGCGGGCCGCTTCGAAGACGCGCTGGACGCCGCGAGGGGAAACGCCGATCTCGGCCCGCTGGTCCGACCGCGTCTTCCGTGCGATTTCTACGATGTAGCGGCGGACCTTCTCGTCGACGGTTACCTCCTCCGTGAGCCCCTGTAAGAGGCGGACCGCGTCCGAGCGGACGACCGGATCAACGCTCGGCGAGAGCGACCGGCGGTTCGCCCGCCGCTCGAGCAGTCCCATCTCGCCGTCGAAATCCGGATAGCCAAGCGAGGTCTTGACGCTGAACCGGTCGCGCTGGGCCTCGGGCAGGCGGAAGGTCCCCTCCTGTTCGATCGGGTTCTGGGTCGCGACGACCACGAACGGGTCGGGCAAGTCGTAGGTCGTCCCGTCGACGCTGACCTGCCGTTCCTCCATGGCCTCGAGCAGAGCGGCCTGGGTTTTCGGCGGTGCGCGATTGATCTCGTCGGCGAGCACGACGTTCGTAAAGACCGGCCCCTTCGCGAACTCGAACTCGCCGGTCGAATCGTCGTAGATCGTCGAGCCGGTCACGTCCGAGGGCAACAGATCCGGCGTGAACTGGATCCGTTTGAACGCCAGTCCCATCGATTCGGCGATCACCCGCGCGGTGACCGTTTTCCCCGTTCCCGGGACGTCCTCGAGCAGAACGTGCCCGCGGGCCAACACCGCCGACAGCATGGCGTGGAGCACCTGTCGGTCGACGACCGCGGCCTCTTCGATCCGTTCGACGACGTGCTCGACGGTGTGGGCGGCCTCGTCGGGCGTCACGTTCGTTTCCTCCATACCCGATAGTTCTGCTAGAATCCCAAGAACCCTCCCCTCGACCCGCGTCGGCGTCTCGATCCGAGCCGGTCCGGTGTCGAGGCCGCGTGGCAGTGCCAGTGGCGGTCCACGCCTGCAGTCGACGGGTGGAACTGGACTAGCCGCGCAACGGCACCAACAGGAGTAACGCACCCAGGACGACGACTGCAGCGCCGGCCGCGCTGGCGCTGCCGAAGAGGCCGGCCCGGAGCAACTCGAGCCCGGTCACGAGGACCACGGCGGCGACGGCGATCCCGACGGCGACAGCCCCGTGGAACAACTCGAGCCGGCGGGTATCGGGGAGGTGGCCGAGTTCGGCGGTGACGCCGAGGCCGAACGTCGCGGTATCCCAGACGAGGACCGCTGTGGCGATGCAGGCGAAGACGACGAGCGGGCTCGCTCGTCCCAGACCGATGGCTGCGACGATCAGCCCCGTTGCGGCGATCGCCGGTCCGGTCGCCCGTGCGGGGAGCAGCCCCAGTCCCACGGCGGCGACGCTGCCACCGATCACGGCCAGAAACGCCAGCGGTCCCAGCAACAGCGGGACGAGAAGCACGCTCCCGAGCAGGAAGGGACCGACGACGGCCCCGCTGCTCGCGATCAGGAGCGCCAGTCCGAGGAGGAAGGGCAGCGACAGGACGACGCCGACGGTCATCGCGGCGGTCCGGCGCGTCGTTTCCGCGGTGACCTGCCGCGTGAACCGTCGCAACCCGACGGCGACCACGCCGAGGACGACGGCTCCCGCGCCGACCGCGACGATCGGCCAGACGACGAACGGCGAGGACAACGCCTTGAGGGCGACTGCAAGTCCCGGAACGCTGCGTATCGCTCCCTCGAAGACGCCGGCGATCACGAGGACCGCGATCCCGGCGATCGCAGCGACCGACCCGGCGACCGTATACAGCAGGCGACGACGGACGGTCGCGAGTCGGCGTTCGACCGCGGGGCGGCGGTCCCGCCGGGTCAACTGTCGAATCGGGAGCCATCGCAGCGCCAGCCCGACGGCGCCGCCGATGGCGGCCACGATCATGAGGAATCCGGTGAGGGAGGCGACCGGCGTCGAAACGCCGACGATTCCGGTCAGCACCGTCCATCCGAAGAAGACGATCACGGCCAGCACTGCCGCCAGTACGGCCGCACACAGCATCGACACGTAGCTGATCGCGCTTCCAATCGCGGCGGGTTTGAGCGTGTCGCCGCCGACGTCGGCCCAGGCCGCCGCGATCCCGGCCAGCGCGAGCGCGGACCCGCTCACTGCGAGTCCGACGCGGGAGACGAACGGGGCCGCGAGCACTGCCAGTGCGAACGCCGAGCCAAACGTCAGCAAGAACAGGTGGGCCACGACCTGATTGACGAACCCGTCGCGCTCGAGCAGGCCCACGCCCGCGACGGTCATGCCGACGACCAGCCCGAGGGTCGGCAACAGCGAGGCCAGGTCGATCGCGACGCCGACGACGCCGACGACGACGATGACGGCCAGGCTGGCGATCCAGAGGCTCGCCGCCCGCGGTCGTCCCTCGTCGCCGATCGCGGACGGGCGATCGAGGCGGGGGCCGGCCAGGGACATCTAGTCGTCACCTCCCGGACGCGTCCGCCGATCGGCGGTCCGTTCCGACCCGGTGTGGTCGCTCGATTGGCCGGCGGCTCCACCCTCCGGGGCCGACTGATCGGTGTCCGACGGTCCGTTTCCGCTCGCGGCGCCGCCGGTGAGTCGCGCACTCGAGAGCCGCGTGTCGGCGGCGAAGGCGCGCTCGATGACGAGGGGCAGCGGCGTCCCCCGTCGCCAGTCGACCGTCCGCACACCGGCGGCCTGACAGCGGGCCAGCCGCGTTCGTCGTCGCGTCTGCTCGTACTGGCCGCTGACGGTGTTTGCCGGGACGACGTCGGGCGAGAGCACGACGACGGGCAGTCCCGCGCCGCGCCAGGTCTCGACCGCGTTCACGGGCGGATCGTCGAGGAGCGGCGAGAACAACGCGAGCTGTGCGCTCGTCGGTGCGAGCTCGAGCACTTTGCGAACCTGCTCCCCGGTGTATCCGCGCCGGCCGGCACCGGAGCGGTGTGTGTCCGAACCGCGGACGGTCGGGGGCTCCTCGTCGATCACCTGGCGAAGGAGCGCGAGCGCGCGGGTCCGCTGTTCGGGGCCGTTTGCGGGCTCGAGCCAGTAACAGCCGGCCGGTCCGGGGCCGTCCAGCCCGATGACGGCGACGCCGACGTCGTGGCCGTGGCCGAGCAGATCGGTCAGCGCACGGGTCGCCGCGTAGGCGCCGTATTCGATGGCCGTCGGTCGTCCGCGGCCGGCGACGACGCGGTTGGGCGCGCGTGCATCGAGGACCAACACGACGGTCGCCGAGACCTGTCGTTCGTACCTGACCGTTGCCAGCGTCCCCCGTTTCGCGTACTGACGCCAGTCGATGCGGTTCGCGGGGTCGTCGGGGTGGTACTCGCGAGTCGAGTGAAACGAGAGCCCCTCGCCGGGATCGTCGACGGTGAGCTGTCCGACGCGCTGTGAGCCGTCCTCTTCGATCGGCGGCGCGTCGGCGTCGAGTCGGCAGACGACCGACCGATCGCCCGACACTGGCAGCGCCGTCGTCGCCATCGCGCTCGCGCCGAGTCCGCGAACGCGACACTGTGGCCGCTCGAACGCGTACTCGCCGCGGCGAGCCACCACGAGGTACTCCACGCGAATCCGATCACCGGGCTCGAGCGTCCCGCCGGCCCGGGGCGATCCCTCGAGAACGGCCAGCTCCCCGGGAACGCCGTCGACGACCCGGAGGTCCGTGATCGTCCGATCGGAGTCGTTGGTCACCTCGAGCGTGACGGTGACCGGCTGGCCGGGGGGTGCGGGCGTCGGCGTTACCGTCCTGGTCGCGACGAGCCCCTCGGGGACCCGAACACGGGACAGCGAGCCGGCGGCGACGAAGACCAGCGGGATGACCGCACCCAACAGGAGAACGGGGTTTCCGTCGGCGACCCCGGCGATGGCGAGCGCGACCGTCGCCGCGATGGCCCCTCGCCAGCGTACCTGTCGGTCGATCACGCGTCGGTCACCTCCCGATCCTCAGCCGGGCCGTCTCCGTCCCGTTCGGTCTCGGCCGGCCTCTCATCCGCATGCTCGAGGTCGGCGATTCGAGGTCGGATCGGCTGTGGGCCGCGAGCGATCGCCCGCGGCTCGATGGCCCGCTGCAGTCGCCCGTCGGCCCCGCGCTGGAGCTCCTCGAGCCGTGGCTGCAACACGGGAACGTTCCGGGGTGCGGTCTGGCCCGGCACCGTCGGCAGGGCCTCGTCGGCGACCTCGGCGACCGCACTCGTCGCCCGATGGGCTCGCCGTCGGACGACGCGTTCGGGATAGAGCCACGCACGCACGCGATCGCGGAACGGCCGGGTCGGCAGGGGCACCTCCGTTGCGAGGACGCTGGCGGCGACCTCGTCGTCGGTCCAGCTCCCGTCCGCGAGCGCCGCTGCCGCGTCCGACCGGGACCACCCCCCGTGCTCGAGCGCGTCCAGTAATGCCTCCCGGAGCGGGGGCCGAACGACCTCGAGGCCGTCGGCGACGGTCCCCGCGTTGCGGGCTTCCTCGCCGGCTGCCTCGATCACTCCCGCCAGCGCGTCGCTCGAGAGGGCGAAATCGCGAGTTGTCCGCTCGGGTGCCGGGCTCGCGAACCGGTCGTCGGCCGCCCAGGGAATCGTCGGCGCGTCCCCGCCCGATCCGGGCGTGCCACGGAGCTTCCAGAGACCGATACCGAGCGCGACCAGCGCGAGCACGGCGACGAGGGCCCCGGCAGCGCCCGATCCGCCGGCCCCGCCGACGCCCAGTACCGTCCCGATCCCGACGAACGTCAGCCCGAAGACGGCGACGACGAGCTGGTATCGTCGTTTCACGGCTCACCCTCCGTGGCCGATGCCGGCGTCTCCTCCGGTTCGGCCGCAGGCTCCGGCTCGTCTTCGGCGTCCGATTCCGTGGGCCCGTTCCCGGGTCGAGCCCGCTCGACCGCGTCGTAGGCGTCGGCCGCCCGTTCGCGCCGACCGCTCGAGCGGGCTCGACCGCCGTACTCCACCTCGCGAAAGAGCGTCGTCAGCTCGCGAACCGGCTGCCGTGGATACCCCTTCGAGAGGGCGCGGCGCTCGATCTCGCCGGGCGTTCGGGTTCGCCAGCGTCCCGGCTCGACCCGGCGCGCGAAGGCCCGCCACAGATCGCGGAACGAGCGCCGTTCGTCTTCCGAGCGATCGGGAGCCGTCTCCGTGGCCGTGGGCTCGGCCGTCTCCTCGTCCGCTGCTGTCGGTTCGGCTTCCGTTTCCGCCCGGTCGCGTCGGCGCACCACCACACCGGCGACGGCGAGCGCGACGGCGACGAGAGCCGCCCCCCGCCCGCCGTCGACGACGTAGCCGCCCGCGACGAGGATGAGGGCCCCGACGCCAGCCGCAACCGTCCGAAGCGGGAGCCCCCGCAGCCAGGCGGCGAACCGCGCCCAGAGGGCTCGTCCCGACCGGGGCAACGACTCGAGCCACTCCCGGACGGCCCCGGCCAGCGAGTACCCCCACTCGAGGGCGGCCTCGAGCCGTTCGACAACGCCGACTGTGAACCCGACGAGCCACGACGTCAGTCGCTCCAGCCGGTCGCGGATCGATGGCAGATTCCGGCGGCTCGGCCGACCCCAGCCGGCCCGACCCACGACGATGCCGAGGCCGAGCAGGAGGACGATGCCGAGTACCGCGAGCGCAGCCGTCGCCCCGTAAACCGCCTCGACGACGAGCACTGTCAGCAACGCTGCCGTGACTCCGACGACCGCGGCGGGGCCGCGACGGCCGTAAATCCGGAACGAAAGCGCTGCCAGTACGGTGAGGATGAGCGCGATCAACAGCGCGCTCACGCCGTACGTTCCGACCACCGACGTGCTTGCAGTCTGTCGCTCCGTGGTGACCGTCACGGTCGTCGTCGGATCCCGCGGGAGTTCGATCGCCAGTCGGCCGTCGGCCCCCGTCGTTCCGTCGGACTCGCCGTCGACGGTTACCGTCGCCCCGTCGACCGGCTCGCCGCCGACCGTGGCTTCGACTGCGCCGTCGCTCCCGGGCACCGGCAGGAGTCCGTCGGAGACGAGCGTCGCCTCGAGCACCAACACATCGACGGTCGTCGTCCCCGCGAACTCGCCGCGGGCGACCTCGATCTCGAACGCGTCGACCCCGTCGTCGGGGACCGTCACCGTGGCCCGCCCGTCCCCGTCCGTCTCGCCGACGCCGGTCCCGTCGACGGAGACGGCTGCCTGGCTCATCGGTTCCCCCTCGATGGTGGCCTCGACGGTGATCGGCTCCCCGGGATAGGGATCGCCCTCGATCTCGAGTTCGACCTCCCCCTCGACCTCGTAGGTGCTGGTGGCGTTCGTCTCCGTCTCGCTTTGGACGCTCGCTTGGTCCGGCGTGGACATCGAGTCCATCGTCGACGCCGCCGGGACTGTAGACGCCGCTTCCGAACCCGTACTCGAGGCTGGTGTTGCCATCGCCGCCGGGCCGCTCGAACGCTCGGTCGTACTGGCCGGCTGCTGGCTGCCGACTCCGGCGGTCGCTGTCGATCGCGTCGACGTGCCCGTTCCGGCTCGACACGTCGGATTGGTCGTCCCTCCGACGCGGATGACCAGCTCTTCGACGTACGGAACCTCGCCGGTCACCCGTCCGTTTTCGTCGGTCTCGCCTACCTTTCGGTCCTCGAACCAGACCGGCGCGTCGGTGAGCGCCTCGCCGTCGTCGTAGATCGTCGCCGTGACCTCCCGTCCGGGGACCGGCTCCCGGTCCAGCGTGATGACACACTGGGGATCCACTTCGGTTTCCGTCTCGCCGGTACCGTTGCCCTCGTCGCCGCCGATGTCGAGCAACTCGAGCAATCGCCGCCAGTCGAACCCCTCGCCGGGCCCGTCATCGGAGTCGTCACTCTCACCGCCGCCATCGCCGTCGACGTCGTCCCCGCCGCCGTCGGTACTGGGGTCGAAATCGAAATTAAAATCGAACCCCGGTTCCGATCCGGCGTCGCTTCCGCCGGTCAGTCCGGGTGCGAACGCGGCGGCCAGCACGAGTGCGAGTACCGCGAGTGCGACGAACGAGACCTGCCGGTAGTCGGCCCCGCCGCCGGCGTCGTCAGTGGTGGTATCGTCGGACACGTGCCGTCACTCCGTTCGCGGTCGGCTCGACCGCCGACCTGCCGCTATCACAATGGGTGAGTATGGAACCTACCCCACAATGAAAGTACACGTTCGCACTCGGCCGTCCCGCGCGAACACGTACCCGTCGCCGGCCGTTTCGGCGCGTTCTTTTTCCACGACAGCGCCGTCTCTCGAGGGCCGCGAGCGCCACGTTCTCCACTCCGTCTCTGGGGGTGTCGACGGCCAGCAAGCCGACTGCGATCGCGGAGCGCCCGGAGTTCGACGGCGTCTCCGAGGGGTTTCTCTGTTCGCGGACCGTACGTCGACTGATGAGCGAGACGCGACTCCGAACGGTGTTCGCCCGCGTCCAGCCGGCACCGCGGCTCGTCGACTGGTCGCTGTTCGCCCTCGTCGTCCTCGAGGTCGCGAGCGGGCTGCTTTCCTTTACCGTCGGCCAACCGTCGGGGTGGCCGGTCTTCGAGTTCCACCGCATCGCGGGGGTGACCATCGTCGCGCTGCTCGCGTTCAAGCTGTACCGCGTTCGGCGTCGGATACTCGATCGTGACCGTTGGGTGCCGTCGACCGCTCTCTCCGCACTCACCGCCGTCGCAGCTCTCGGTGCGCTGTCGACGGGATTCCTCTGGGTTGCCGGACTCGACGTCCGGATCGCCTATTGGACGCTCCTCTCCGTCCACGTCGGCTTCGGTCTCGCACTCGTCCCGCTACTGATCGCACACCTGTCCACTCGCTTCCGGCCCCCGCGACGGGTCGACTTCGAGGGGCGGCGGACTGCCATCCGCTTTGCCGGGTTGTTCGTCGCCAGTGCCGTCGTCCTTCGTCTGCAGAGTCTCGCGAACGCGGTCCTCGAGACCGGCGGTAGCGACCGCCGATTCACTGGTTCGCAACCCCGGGAGGGGGCGGGGAACGCCGCGTTCCCGGTCACCTCGTGGGTGGCCGACGACCCCGATCCGATCGACCGCGACGCCTGGGCACTGTCCGTCGACGGACTGGTCGCGTCGCCGATCGACCTCGAGTTCGGCGCGCTCGAACCCGACGCGGAGCGCGAAGCGCTACTGGACTGTACGAGCGGCTGGTACACGGTCCAGCGGTGGAGCGGAATTCGAGTCGGCGACCTGCTCGAGCGAGTCGACGCCGACGCGGACGCCACTCACGTCCGGTTCGTCTCCGTGACCGGCTACCGGTGGACGCTACCGATCGAGGAGGCTCGCGACGCCGTGTTGGCGACCCACGTCGGCGGCGAGCGGTTGAGCCACGGCCACGGTGGGCCGCTCCGCCTCGTCGCACCCGGCCGCAGGGGATTCCAGTGGGTGAAGTGGGTCGACCGCGTCGAGGTGCGCGACCGGCCGGACCCGGCCCAGTGGCTGGTGACGTTGATTAGCGGCTTCGACTGAGGGGTCCCTCGCGTCAGCGTCGTGCCTCGAGTTCCGCCTCGAGGTCCGACAGCTCCATGTCCTTCATCGCGAGCAAGACGAGCAGGTGGTAGACGATGTCGGCGCTCTCGTGGGCGATCTCCTCGCGGTCGTCGTCTTTCGCGGCCAGCACGAGTTCGGTCGTCTCCTCGCCGAGTTTCTCCAGCACTTCGTTCTCGCCTTTCTCGTGGGTAAACAGCGAGGCGGTGTAGGAGTCCTCTGGCAACCGTTCCTTCCGATCTTCGATCACGGCGAACAGTTCTGCGAGCGTCTCGTCCATCTAGATGTCACCCGACACGTTGCGGATGTCTTCGAGTTCGTCGAACTTCTCGCTGTCGTCTCGACTGTCCGCGAACACCGCTTCGCTGACCTCGATCGGGGCGTTGGTCCGGGCGGCCAGGGCGAGTGAATCGCTGGGCCGGGCGTCGACGACCGTCTCGCCGCGGGGCGTCTCGAGGTGAATGTCGGCGATGTAGGTCCCGCCCTGGCCGGCGTCGCGCTCCTCGATCTCGGTGACGACGACGCGGTCGATCCGGCTCCCCAGTTCCTCCATGACGTCGAGCAGGAGGTCGTGAGTCAGCGGCCGTCCGATATCTTCGGCCTCGAGTCCACGGGCGATGCTGGTCGCCTCGTTGAAGCCGATGAAGATCGGGACGACGTCGTCCTCCCCCTCGACGGCGAGGACGACCACCGGAACCGGGCCCTGGGGCGTCCCTGCGACCCGAACCGCGTCGATGGATGCCTGCATACCCATACCGTTGGGAAGGAGGGAGAAAACATGTCCGGTCGCGAATGCATGCACGGCCCGCTCGCGGTCCCGTCGGGTCGGAGCCGACGAGAGCGTCAGTGACTCGTCGATTCCACGACGGATCGATCGACTCCACCGTCAACGCTACGACTCATCGATCGACGACGATATCCTCGCGTGCACGCTGCACGTTGAAGATCCGCCAGGCACCCTCTTCGGGCCGTAGTTCGTAGGATTGTGCCGTTCGTTCGCCGTTGAGCTCCTGCTCGAGTTCCACCACGACGCGGTCGTGGTCGTCCCGGACGCGGTCGATCTCACCGACGATCGAGAGCTCGCCATGCGAGAGGATCAGCTGTTCTTTGGGCGAGAACTCCTCGGCTAGCGTCCGGGAGTGGTACAGCTCGTGGGCGCGGTCGCCGTCGCCGTCGGCGAGCAGGTCGAAAAACAGCCGGACGACCGCTTCGGGCGAGCGCTCACCTGCCTTCTCGTCGAACGCCTCGTCGTCGTCGGACTCCTCCTCGACGTCGACGCTTCGGAGGTGGTGGCGGTACTCGCTCGTCTCGATCGGATACAGGAGCCGCGAGGTGACCTCGTCTTCGATCGCATGCACGATCTGTTCCATTCCGATACGGTCGTCGGCCATGATCGCCGCCAGCCGCCCGATCTTCGCGATCTGACCCCCCGTCAACTCGACCTCCGCGAGGAGGTCGTACTCGAGGTCGCCGGTCGGGGCGTCGTCGGGGACCGCGGCCCGCCAGATCGCCTCGCGGACCGGCGGTTCGGGGTTTGGAAACCACACCGAGTGGTCGATCCGACGCCCGAACGCGTCGTCGATGTTCGAGGCGTAGTTGGTCGTCAACACGACGACGCCGTCGTAGCGCTCGAGGCGCTGGAGGAGGTAGTTGACCTCGGCGTTGGCGTAGCGATCGGTTGCGTCGGCGACCTCGGCGCGGTCGCCAAAGACCGCGTCCGCCTCGTCGAACAGCAAGATCGCGTTCGACTGGGCGGCGGCCTGAAAGATCCGTTCTAAATTCTCCTCGGTCTCGCCGATGTACTTCGAGACGACCGTCGAGAGGTCGATCTTGTACAGCGCCATCCCGACGTCGTTGGCGAGCACCTCCGCGGCCATCGTCTTTCCCGTCCCCGACGGCCCTTTGAAGAGCGCGACGACGCCGCCGGTGCGCGATCCACCCTCCGCGAACCCCCACTCGCCGTAGATGCGTGCCTGCCCCGTAACGTGATCGCGGATCAGCCGGAGCTCGCGCTCGGTCTTCTCGCGAAGCTGGATGTCCGTCCAGTCGTATGCGGGCTCGATCCGCTGGGCGAGCTCGTCGAGCCCGTCCGCAGACTGTGCGCGACAGCCCTCGTAGACGTCCCCAGCGGTCGGCTCCCCGTCGGCCAGCGATCGGGCCGTCGCCAGCGCCGCCTCGAGTTGGCTCCGGGTCAGCTCGAACGTTCCTGCCAGTACCGCCGGATCGACGTCCGCGGGTAGCTCGTCCGCTCGTTCCTCCCAGAACGCATGACGTGCGTCGATCGATGGGCGGGGAAACTCCACGATAAAATCGATCCCGACGATCGTCCCCGTCGGGTGCCACTCCTCGGTCCCGGTGACGAACAGGTCCGCCTGGAGGTCGTCGAACCGGTCGAACACGTCCTCGAGCGAGTACTCGACGCCCCGCTCGGCGAGCGCGTCGGCGTCGGTGAGGTGGACGGGACAGTCCTGCAGGAGTGCCTCCCGGTGGAATCCCTCGAGCGCGTCGGCCTCGAGCACGGCCGGCAGCGAGGCACGGAGCAGCCGGTCGTCCGCCAGCGCCTCGATCGCCGCGTCGCGCTCGTCGGCGTCCGGCCCGTGGAAATAGTAGCGGCCGCTGGGTTCCGATTCGATGCGCTCGAGTCGGTCGTGGAGTGGTGGCTCGAGCTGGAGGTCCTCGAGAGTGCGATCGGGCGGAGGGAGGTCGGCTACCCGCTCGAGGGCGGGGTCGAGGTCGACGTGACCCTCGAGATACGACACCAGTCGCGGATCGACGGTCACGAGGCGATGCTGATGGGAGCGGCTGTTGCCGACGGGTTCGGAGAGGGTTACGAGGTCGTGCTGGCGGAGTGGCGAGCCGGGGCTAACCAGTGCCGTCGCAGCCAGTCGCTGTTCTTCGGTCCGAGAAAACAGTTCGGCGATCAGTTCGACCGTCGGATGCGTTACGGCGGCGTCGTGGAGTTCGTGGAAGATGTCCTGATACCCGGTGTCGAGTTCGGGTGTGAGTGCCAGCACGAACACGTCGAGATGGGCTCGAGAGAGGTCGAATCGGTCGGCCAGAATCCGTAGTCGGAGTGGGACTTCTGCGGGCGTGTTCTGACAGCGCTCGTCGATTTCCGCCGCGCGGTCTGCAAAGCGCCGCGCTGTGTCGGTTGGAAGTCCGAATGACAGGGTCGTCGGGTCGCATACCAGCTCGATCTCGCCAACGGGGGTCAGATCGCTGCTCGACGGAACCGGTTCGCTCGTCACCGCATACGACTCGAGGAGGTCCCCGATCCGCTCGAGTTCGGCCAGCAAATGAGTGCGTGTGGTCTCGTAGGACATTCGGCTGATGGCCGACCCAACACGTCGCTCTCTCATAAAATTTAGCGTGTGGCATAACAGTAAATACTATCACTGCGGAACCGAAACCACGGACGTATCACAGCGATGGGACGGTATTCTTCGCGTTCGGGGCGCTCGTCCGACGAGGAGACCGACTCCTGGTCTTCGGTGCAGCGCCAGCAGTCCACTGACTCGAGCGTGTCGGTACAGCGGACGAGCGACGAGGGGACGACAACGGCGGACTCGGCGGGGATGCCCGCATCGTTGGGCTCGCTGGGGTCGACGGCGAAGCGAGTGCAGCGGCTGAACGAACACGCCGACTCCTCGCAGTCGGAGACCGCGTCGGACTCGATCGGGGCGCTGGATGGTGCGGCACGCCTCCAGCGCGCGAAACAACAGACCGACTCGAGTCTCGGGCCGAAGTCGACCGGCGGATTGGGCGCTTCGGAGCGCGTTCAGCGACTCAAAGAGACGACCGGAACGGGGGCGTCTCGGACAGCCAGCGGTCCCCGTCTCGGCACCCACTCGAGTCGAGACACCTCCGGCGCACTTCAGCGCAGCGCCGAAGGTGGGGCACAGACGGGGAGGGCAGGTGAGACACGGGTTCCGGAGGGCGTTCGGGACGTGATCTCCTCACCCGGTCGCTCGCTGGATACGTCCATTCAGCGGGCAGTGGAAGACCGCATGGGCGACTCGCTGGGCGACGTGCGGATTCACACCGGCCCGAAAGCCGCACAGGCGTGTGATGAGATCAACGCTCGAGCGTTCACCGTCGGGAATCACGTCGCGTTCAATGCCGGCGAGTACGATCCGTCGTCGCCGGAGGGCCAGCACGTACTGGCCCACGAGTTAGCGCACGTGCGCCAGCAAACTGGCGGCGCAGTGTCGATGCTGCCACAGGAGAATGTCGGTCTCGAGATCGACCCGAATCCGCAATTAGAGCGGGAGGCCGAGGAGACCGCTCAGCGAGTCATGGAAGGTGAGGAACTGGGAATCCAGCGGCTGGGACAGACTGAAGTTCACGTTCAGCGACTGGAGGAGTCGAAGGTGTTCGACGCGCTGGCGATGTTCGAGGGAGAGTTGGAGGATGGAGAACTGAGCGAGGTCCGAGAGCGACACAACCGAAACCAAATCGGTCATCTCCACGAGATCGCCGATGAAGTCATCGACAAGAACGACGAGCAGGCCAAGGTCGACATCAAACAGGAAGTTCAGCAGTCGGCCAATCCGGATGCGGTAGCCAAGGAACTAGCTCAGCGGTGGGAGTCGATGGCCGATCTGAAATCCCAGGTCAAAGACCTCAAGAACAGTATCGACGCCGACCTCGAAGACGTGGCGCTGACAGAGGACCAGCGACGGGCGTTGCGCGGTAACGTCGAGACTGACGGCTGGGACAACGTGGCTTGGGGCACCGTCAAGAAGATTCTCGGCGGGACCACCCTGCCGAATCTGCTGTTTTTGGCGACCCAGGGATCGAAGCTCGCGTCAACAGATATCGACAAGCGTGGTGTTCAGACTGTCGCACAGGCACGCCGCGGTGAGATTACGAGCCTCGACGACCTGCAGGACATCTGGAAGCAGACCAACGGCTCGCTAGAGGATCGTGCGGCGCAGATCGAACAGGAAATTCGTGAAGGGACGTGGCTTGAGGAGAATGAGGATCCCTATCCAGGAGGTGGGAAATAATGAATGCGAAAATCGAAGGAGAAAGTGAAGGGTTCCTGAAGATCTACGTGGAAGATAACAAGGGGGCAAAGCACGACCTTACTGTTCATAACACAAGTGGAATCGAATACCACAGTTGCGACGAGATAGCGAACAACCCAGCACTCCGAACGCGCGAAGAATGCGAACGTGTCGACCAGACGCGCCGCTACGCCCGATGGTACGTCTATCGCGAGCGAGGCTACGACACGGTGCCGCCGCGGGAGAATTCCGACCGCTTGATGGCCGCACTGCTAGCGGTCGCCGAGCTATCCCCGACCGCCTTCGAGAGTCACTTCGGTAACCTCGAAACCCGACTCCAAGCCCACTATGACGACTCTGAGGTTGACCTCCCGTTCCCGGACGCCGACCCAGACGATGCAATCGTCTACCAGAAAGACCTATACCTCCAGCCAGACCCTGTTCAGTTCGATCCGCCGGTCCTCGAACAGTTCATGGCGCGCTTCGAGGGCGATCCGGAGTCGCCAGCGATCGACGCACTCGATGAACTCCAGTTCGGGGAGATGGACGTACTGGACTTCGAGATCGAGGCGATTTCCGGGATTCGCGTCCTGCACAACGACGGCCAGGGCAACCAACAGGTCGCGGAGAGTGAACAGCCTCTCGAACGCGAGCCAGACGCGAGAATCGAACTGATGGCGTTCGATCCGGCGTCCGTCGACTCGTTCCAGCACTACGTCGTCTCGCACCTGGCCTATCAAATCCGGGATCGGTTCCTGCTCATGGGCGTGAAACCGCCCGTTCCGTTCCGGGCACAGGGATGGGGAACCTACGAAGGGTTCCAGTGTCAGAAGTTCTGTTCACTGTACGACGAGTACTGGTCCAGTGAAGCGACGATCCAGTCGTGGGAGCCGTGGTAAGTAATCCCTGTCCGGCAGCAGGCCAGTGGACGACTGATACGGAACTAGCGTCGACGGACCTGCTCCAGCGAGTGACCGGACAGTCCGGCCCATCCGCCGGGTCGAAACCCAACGGTCCGGATTCCGACGAGCGTTGGGCCGGCGAACCTACCGGGCCGATGTCGCTTCAGTGGGGGACGGCAACTGCCCAACATACGGCCCCAGCCGGTGAGACTTACCCAGATGACCCGCCAAAACGGACGAATCGAGCAGACGAGATGGTCGCACAGGCTCGAGAGTACGCCAAGTGGCACGTCTACCGCGAGCGCGAGTCCGACACGCTCCCGCCGCGGCGGAATCCCGACCGCATCGCCGCGACGCTGGCGACCCTTCGGGAGATGGACGATGGTGAATTCGAGCGTCACTTCGGCACACTCGTCCAGCAATTCAGCAGCTACGGCGATGACACGGTCGATCGTCCGATCGAACTCGAGGATGTCCGTGGATATCACGAGGAGATCGCCGATGGTGTCGATGACTTCGCAACGGCTGTCATCGGTCGATTGCAGGAGGTCGGGGTGTTTGGAACGCTTGGCGATCAACTCAGCGAACTCCTCGGGAACGACGGGAGTGACGACGCGGATAGCCAGCCGGTGGAGGTTTCATCTCCCGAGTACTTCCGCCAGTTCGGACCTGACCACATCTCCGAGCCGTACTACATGTACCATCGGGACGACCAGCCCGACCGAACGGTTGGACGAGTCGCGAATCTCGATCGCGAACCCGATACTGTAATCGAGATGTATCCGGTGTACTTCGATACCGAGGCCGAGATCGATGGCCACATCTACTACTGATCCGGCAACACCGATATCGACGAGTGTGATAAGGTCGGCTGGACGACCATCAAGACGCTTCGCTCCGTGACCGGTTCCCCAAACCTGCTCGTGATAGCCAACATGAGACACTCTTCCCGGAGTGCAAACGTCCCGCGTGACTGTCGTCGGCCATGCCGAGTAATCGGGGCAGGCGCGGGTGCGAGCCGCTGGGTGCCTGGGTCGGGCCGGGGTGCTGACGCGTTCAGCGCTCCGTCGCTTCGATAACGACACAGTCGTCGTTCGAGACGGTCACTCGACAGCCTTCGTAGGAAAAGGAAACGTCGAGGGACTGGTCTCGAGCGGACGTTACGAGGTCGGTGAGCGCTTCGGGATCGATCGTGTCGTAGAGGGGCGACATCGCGACGAGTTCCTGGTTCGTCATGGCCGCCACGGTTTCGACGATCTCGAGGATGATCGTGTCGGAACCGTCGTCGAGTCGACCGTCAAACTCCGAACTGTCATCACTGGCCGGTCGAGACGGAGAAGGGCTGGAGCGGGCTGTATCGTTACTCATTGAAATCTAGTATCACAGATGTCGTTCTAAGGGGTGACGCTGACTAGTCAGTGGCCCTCCGCGCCGGACTTCTCGAAGAGGTGCTGGAAGACGATCTGCTCCGCCTTTCGGAGGTGCTGGTTGAACGTCTGGCGGGTGACGCCGAACCGATCCGCCAACTCGTCGCCGGTGCTGGTCCGCGGCGTGGCGAAGTAGCCGCTGAAGTACGCGGCGTCGAGCGCGGCCAGCTGTCGGTCGGTGAGCGCGTCCGCGACGATGTCGTACAGCAGTTGGGGCGAGTAGACGAGTTTCTCGGCGACCAGTTCGGCATCGGGGTGGAACCGCCGGATCTCGTTCCCGGCCTGCCGGTGATCCACGTCACCGGGAAGTTCGCCGCGGAACCTGACCTCGTCGGACGCAATGACGATCTCGCGGGGACGACCGCCGAGCGCGGAGAACACGTGGGCGACCGTCTCGGATGCCGAGTGGGCTTCGATGCGATTGTAGCCGTCGACCGAACTGAGCAGCCGCGCATCGAGGTAGTGGGGCACTTCTTCGGTGACGGTGACGAAGTCGCTCGCGGTGAGATCCGACGTCCCCATATACTGGACGGTGGTCCCGTCGGGGAGTGAGACGACGGAATCGATGTCGATCCACGTCCGTTCGTCCTCGACCCGCAGCGAGGGCGGGACCGCCGATTCGTCCGCACGGAACTCGAGCAGCCGGACGTGGTCGCTGGTCAGGCGCTTCTCGTCTCGCTTCAGCGCGGTCACGTCCTCGAACGCGATGGCGACGTACTCGACGGTGCCGTCCTCGTCGAACAGGGGCGCGGCGTTGCTCGAGAACCACCGCTCGCCGCCGTCCGGGCGTTCGATCCAGTGTTCGAACCCGACGACCGGTTCGCCCGTTTCGAAGACGCGCGTAACGGGGTGGTCGTCGACGGGAACGGGCGTTTCGTCGTCGTAGTAAAGGCCCCACTCGGACGGATCGTACGGTCGGCCGACGAGTTCCTCGCGCGCGAGTCCAAGCGTCTCCGCGGCGCGGTCGGTCGCGTGGGCGATCTCGCCCGTCGCATCGATTAGGATGGCGCTGACCGGACACGCGTCGACGAACCGTCGCGCGAGGGCGGCCGGAAGCGGCCGCCGTGACTCGCTCTTGTTCGAGTCGCGTTCGACCGGATCACCGTCGCGAAATCCGCCCGCCGATGAGTCCGTCATCACGCTCTCGTCCGCCCGAGGCACGGGGGAGCCGCCTCGAGTCGCTCGCTTTGCGTCTCAGTGGATCGGTCGTTCGCTCTTTCCGAGTGTCGATACCGACTCATATCGTTGGTACGGCTCCGACGGATAAATGCATACCACCGGCCGTCACGCTGACCGGCGGCGGTCCTCGGAGAAGATCCCTTCCGGAAGGTACGCGGAGACGACCCAGTTCGGGGCGTTGACCACCTCGTTGATCTTCAGGTCGACGGCCACCGAGCACAGCATGTAGGCCTCGTTGCGCTCGAGGTCGCGTTCGGTCTCGAGGTGGTCGATCATCTGCCGGACGGCGGCTCTGGCGGCCTCCTGCAGGTCGTCCGCGATCCCCGTCGTCCCGTACATCGGCTCGTCCCGGCCGCTCGAGGTGAACGGTCCCGAGGTCTCGAACTGGGGCTGGTCGATCGACAGGTCCGACCGGAGGTCGAACCGACAGGTGACGTCCATCGGAGCCTCGATTCCGGTCCCGCAGACTTCGCCGTCCCCCTGGGCAGCGTGTCCATCGCCGACGCTGAACAGGGCATCGTCGACCGCGACGGGGAGGTACAGCGTCGAGCCCGCCGTGAGTTGTTTGACGTCCATGTTTCCCCCGACCGACCGCGGCGGGAACGTCTCGTGGGTGCCGTCCTCGGCGGGTGCGACGCCGAGAACGCCGGGAAACGGATCGAGCGGGACCTCGATGTCGTTCGCGAACCGAGCGACGTCACCGTCGAACTCCCAGACGTACAGTGCCGGATCCGGGAATTCGTCAGCTAAGAGCCCGAGTTCCGCCTCGCTCGGGAGGATCAACGTGAACCCCCAGCCCCGGTGGTCGACCTCGAGCAGTTCGATTTCGAGGACGTCGCCCGGGCGGGCACCGTCGATCGCGACGGGACCGGTCAGCGTGTGGACCCGGTCGATGTCGAGGTCGGCGACATCGGTGACCGTCGAGTCGGGGCCGAGCTGTCCGCCCGTCGAGTCCCGACAGGTGAAGCGGACGACATCGCCGGGCTCGATCGTCCGCACTGGCTCGAGGTCGTTATCCCACGCGCTGTGAATCGTCTCGTCGTCGGCAGCTATCTCGTACGCTGAGGCGTCGTGTCCGCTCGACATGTTCCTGCAGCACATCGCGTGCCGGTATAAAACAGTCGCCCGCCTCGCCCCACTCGTCTCCTGTACACGTCGGGCCGACTACCGCGCGTCCTCGAGCGTTGGTACCGCTGCGGCCTCGTTTTCGAAGAAAGCCAGGCCGTGAATCCGACTGTCGGCAGTCAGTTCGGGGTGAAACGAGGTGCCAACGACCGAGCCGTCACGGACCGCGACCGGGCGGCCGTCCCACGACGCCAGTACGTCGGCGTCGCCGACCGCGTCGATGGCGGGCGCACGAATGAACACTGCGGGGTAGGGGTCCGCGAGCCCGTCGACCGCGAGCGGTGCTTCGAAACTGTCCTTCTGCCGGCCGAAGGCGTTGCGCTCGACGCTCACGTCGAGCACTTCGAGTTCGTCGACCCGGTCGTCGCCGGCATCGCTCGAGGCGACGATCAGGCCGGCACAGGTCGCGAGAAGCGGTTTGCCGGCGGCGACGTGATCCCGAATCTCGGGGGCGATCCCCTCGCTGTGGACCAGCCTGGAGATGGTCGTCGATTCGCCGCCGGGCATCGCCAGCAGGTCGCAGTCGGGGACGATCCCGGCATCGCGGATCTCGCGGACCGTGACCTCGCGGCCGTGGGCCTGGGCGGCGCGTTCGATGGCGGCCGCGTGTTCCTCGACGTCGCCTTGGACCGCGACGACGCCCGCAGTCAGTGACATGGCCGGGGGTATGGAGGGTGCGGTGAAAAAGTTCGCGCCACGAGATCGGGGGCTGGGCGTGTCCCCTCAGCGTCCGTCGTGTGACCGGGCGACGCCGGTCAGTTCGAAGCGAGCGCCCCCCGCCTCGCTCGCCGTCGCCTCGAGATCCCAGTCGTGGGCGTCGGCGACCCGTTCGACGATGCCGAGACCGAACCCGGTACCGTCCTCGTCGGTCGTCACGCCGATGTCGAAGATCGTCTCGCGGACGTCGTCGGGAATCCCTGCTCCGGTGTCGGCGACGTAGAACCCGTTCTCGCAGGTGCCGACCGAGACCGCTAGCTCGGCGCTGGTCCCGTCTTCGGGGACGCCGTGATCGAGCGCGTTCCGGAACAGGTTCTCGAGCAACTGTTGGAGCCGGTCGGGATCGGCCCGAATCCAGGGCGCTGCCTCGAGGTCGAGGGCGGCGTCGCCGGTGTCGACCATCGACCAGGCCTTCGTCGCGCAGTCCTGGACCGACACCGGCTCGAGGTCGGCGGTCGTCGCCCCCTGCTCGGCCAGCGACAGGAGTTCGTCGATCAGCTGTTCCATCCGCTCGAGTGCCGCTTCACACTCCGCCAGTTGCGACCGATCGCCCTCCCGTGCCAGTGTCAGCGAGCCCTGTGCGACGTTCAACGGGTTCCGCAGGTCGTGGGAGACGACGCTGGTGAACGCCTGTAACCGGTCGTTCTGGCGCTCGAGCGTCTCACGGGACTGTTCGCGCTCGGTCTCGTAGCTGACCCACTTGGCCATCAGTTTGACCAGCGACCGCTCGGCCTCGGAGAAGCCGCTCCCGCCGCGAGGTTCCCTCGAGGCGAAACAGAGGGTCCCCCAGATGGCGCCGTCGACGGTCACCTTCGCGCCGACGTAGCTCCCGAGCTCGAACAGCTCGTAGGCCGGATCGCCGGTCCAACCCTCGTCGGGCGCGTTCGCGACGGTGACGAGTTCGTGGGTCTTGATCGTCTTCCGGCAGTAGGCCTCCGCGAGCGGGCAGGATTCGCCGGCCTGAAGCAGCGGATGATCGCTCCGCGATTCGACGACCGTCTGTGTCCGCTCGTCGAGGTTGATCCTGGTCAGGAACCCGTCGGGAAGCTCGAGGTAGTCACAGCCGAGGTCGAGCAGGGCCGGGAGCTTCTCGTCGAGCGAGGCGTCGGTTCTGGTCGAGACGTCGTAGAGCGTCTGTAGTGCGGCGACGTTCGCCTCGAGTTCCGCTTCGGCTCGAATTCGGTCGGTGACGTCGGTAAAGAAGATCGAGAGGCCGTCTTCGGAGGGGTAGGCTCGGATCTCCAGCCAGCGTTCGAGGGGTGTGAAATACTCGGTGAACGTGACTGGCAGTTGCTCCTCGAGGGCGGTCTCGAGTTGGTGCTCGATCTCGCTGTCGACGATCTCCGGAAACACCGACTGTACCGATGCTCCGATGAGTGCGTCCCGTGGCCGTTCGAGCAGGTCGCTGGCCTGTTCGTTGACGTAGGTGTACTCCCAGTCGGCGTCGATCGAGACGAAGGCACCGGTGATTCGCTCGAGCGTGGCCTCGCGTTCGTTCCCTCGAGTTATCTGCTCGACCGCCCGTTCGATTCGCGTCGCGAGTCGGGTCCCGTGAACGGCGCTCGATTCGGCCAGACACCCGGTCGCTCCGGCCTCGAGTGCGGCGCTGGCAGCGGCCTCGTCCCAGCCGTCGGTGACGAGGAAGACGGGGAGCCGCGGATCTTCCTCGCGAACGCGGTCCAGCAACGGATACCGATGGGGATCGTCGGCCGTGGTCCGACCGACGAGGCACTCGATTCGATTCGTCCGGACGCGCTCGAGGGCTGTGTCGTCGCTGATCGATTCGACTGTGAGCCGGTCGTTGGCTCCCTCGAGTGCCTCCGGAATCTCGGTCGCTGTCGGGTCGTCACTGACGTAGCCGACACTGATTCCATCCGTCGAGGGTGGCACCGAAGCGGCGGGCTGCTTAGTCATGCACGGAGTCTCGAATACGTGACGGACAGGCACTACACAGTAATAAACGGTATGGCGGTCCGTCCGTCGAAATTCCGTCGTGTCGGTCCACTGGCATCGTCACGCCGGCTGTTTTTACTCCTACCCCACGGTACCACGAGCGTGTCGACGATACCACCGACGGCGGAGCGACTCCTCGAGAGTGAACCCCTGATGGCCCATCTGGCGACCAGCGTGGAGGGACGCCCTCACGTCGCGCCGGTCTGGTATCGGTACGCCGATGGGGGCATCGAGATCGTGACGACGGGCCGGAAGCTGGCGAATGTCAGGCGGAACCCGCGGGTTGCGCTGTCGGTACAGAAAGACGAGGCCGGGCAGACTCAGTGGATGGTGACGCTGCTCGGGACGGCAACGGTCGTCGACGACGCAGCCGAGACCGCGTCGGCTCGTCGCCGGATCAACGAGAAGTACGACGCGGACCCAGACGCCCACGCCGACAACACGCTGGTCCGGATCGATATCGGGTCGGCATCCTATCAGACGTACTGACGCCGACCCGGAACGGCGAGACCTCGTGTGGATTCACCGCTGAAAGAGATCCTCGGCAAGCGCTCCGAACTCGCCGCCATCGTACCGGGACGCGGACCAGCCGACGTTCTTTGCCCCGTCGACGTCGCTCTCGCTATCTCCGACCATTCCGTACCGATCCGCCGGCAGTCGCTCCTCGAGTGCCCGGTACGGTGCCGCGTCCGGCTTGTGTGCCCCCACCTCGTAGGAGGCGACCACCGCGTCGAAATACGCCTCGAGATCGTGTGCTCGAAGCTTCGCCAGTTGCCACTCGCGGAGCCCGTTCGTGAGCACGCCGAGTTCGAACGACTCGGCCAGCCGTTCGAGGTCGGTGTGAGCGTTCTCCGGCGGGGACAGCGACTCGATTTCCCGCTCGTGGAGTGCCCGCACGTATGGCTCGGGATCCGTACAGCCGTCGATCCGGGCGAACGCCCGCCGTACCGGGTCGGGGTCACATGCCGAAAAGAGGTCGACGAAGGCTTCGTCGTAGGCCTCGAGCCACTCCGCGGGGGCGTCGCCTCGAACGTCCGCGATCGCGTTCGCCAGCAGGTCCCGGTACTCCCGGTCGGTGTGGAGTACCGTTCCGTCCAGATCGAAGACGATCGCCGTCATGGACGGACGTTCCTACCGACACGTGAAAAGTAGTTTGGGTGAAACGATTGGCGCACTACTCCTCGAGCCGTTCTCGAGCCGCTGCGACCACGAGCGGCAGCGTGATCGTCGCGTCGGCGTAGACGGAGACGTTGTCGGCGTCTTTCTCGAGTTTGCCCCACGAGCGGGCTTCGTCTAAGGTCGCGCCGGAGAGGCCGCCGGTCTGTTTGGGGTCCATGGTGAGCTGGACGGCGTAGTCGTACGCGCCGGGGGTGACGAGCATCGTCTGGAGGGTGAAGTTCTTGGGGACGCCGCCGCCGACGACGAACGCGCCGGCTTCCTCGGTGTCGTAGGCGATGTCGGTCAGGCCGGTCATGTCCGCCAGCGCGTCGAGCGAGAAGTCGGAGGTCTGGGAGTACATCCACGCCTGCAGGCCGAGCACGGAGTCCTGAATCGCGGGGCAGTAGATCGGTACGTCGTTCTCGTAGGCCGCGGCGGCGATGCCGGCGTCCTCGTCGATTCCCTCGCGCTCGTTGATCTCGGCGTTGGCGCGGCCGAGTTCCTCCGTGAGCCGCTGGATGGGGACGACGCCCTCCTCCTCGAGCGGCGGGAAGACCTCCTCGCGCAGGTGGGATTCGAAAGTCGCGAAGAACTCCTGTGGGAGGTAGACGTTGTAGATGCGGTCGACGCCCTCGTCACGGAGCGTCTCGTCGTGTTCGCGTTCGGTCTTTCCCTCGGCGTGGACGGCACCGTGGTGGTGTTTGCCGCCGATGGCCTCGATGGAATCGTGCGTGAGATTCGCACCCGTCGTGACGAGGACGTCGATGTAGCCGTCCCGGATCAGGTCGGCGACGATCGCCCGCATTCCCGTCGGCACCATCGCGCCCGCGAGGCCGAAGAAGACGGTTACGTCGTCATCGAACATCGCCTCGGTCACGTCGACGGCCTCGTGGAGGTCCGCCGCGCCGACGCCGGCCGAACCGTACTCGTCGGCGAGTTCGCCGACCGTCATCCCGGCCCGAACCTCGGCGTGGCCGACCGGGTCGTGTGCGAACGTGT
This sequence comes from Natrinema ejinorense, assembly GCF_002494345.1. Classification (GTDB taxonomy): domain Archaea; phylum Halobacteriota; class Halobacteria; order Halobacteriales; family Natrialbaceae; genus Natrinema; species Natrinema longum. The sequence goes on along the minus strand of NZ_NXNI01000001.1, from coordinate 3,145,999 downwards.
CCCGGTCGTGGTCGTGGTGACCGTCCTCCTCGCCGCCGTCGCCCCCGTGATCGTGCTCGTCGCTCATGTCCTCGCATCCGCGGGCCAGCGGTTTGAACGCCGCGGTTCGGCCCGATCACGACGGCCACGACGTCGACAGCGTCTCGACACCCGACGGAACGGTACCCGGTGGACGACCCGCTCGAGGCCGATAGAAAGAAAGACCGATACGATCGGAGTTCGGGTCGCGTCCGATTCGATACCGTCGGAACGCGACGGGCGCTTTGAACGCCCGAAACGCGCTCTACGAGAGGTTCTCGATGTTCTTGCGGCGAAACCGAAAGCGGACGAGAAGCTGGCTTACGCCAGTTTCTCGATGTTCTTGCGGCGAAACCGAAAGCGGACGAGAAGCTGGCTTACGCCAGTTTCTCGATGTTCTTGCGGCGAAACCGAAAGCGGACGAGAAGCTGGCTTACGCCAGTTTCTCGATGTTCTTGCGGCGAAACCGAAAGCGGACGAGAAGCTGGCTTACGCCAGTTTCTCGATGTTGCTGACGACTTCCTCGGCGAACTCGCTGGTGGCGAGTTTCTCGGCGTCCTCGAGCTGGCGCTCGAGGTCGTAGGTGACCTTGCCCGAGGAGATGGTCTCCTCGACGGCGTCGCGGACGAGGTCGGCGGCGTCGGACCAGCCGAGGTACTCGAGCATCATGCGGCCCGAGAGGATCATGGCGGTCGGGTTGACCTTGTCCTGGCCTTCGTACTTGGGCGCGGAGCCGTGGACGGGCTCGGCCAGCAGGAGGCCGTCGCCGAAGTTGGAACCGGGGGCGATGCCGAGGCCACCGATCTGTGCGCCACAGGCGTCGGACATGTAGTCCCCGTTGAGGTTCATCGTCGCAACGACGTCGTACTCGTCGGTCCGGGTCAGGATCTGCTGGAGCATGTTGTCCGCGATGCGGTCGTTGACGACGACCGCGTCGTCGGGCGCTTCGCCGTCCTTCTCCTCCCAGAGGGTGTCCTCGGTGATGACTTCCTCACCGTACTCCTCTTCGGCGACCTCGTAGCCCCAGTCGCGGAACTGGCCCTCGGTGAACTTCATGATGTTGCCCTTGTGGACCAGCGTGACCGAGTCGCGGTCGTGCTCGAGGGCGTAGTCGATGGCGCGGCGGACGAGGCGCTTCGTCCCGAACTCCGTGATCGGCTTGACGCCGATGCCGACGGGGCCGTCGTGGATGGTGCTGTCGAAGCCCATGTCGTCCTCGACGAACTCCTTGACCTGCTGGACCTCGTCGGTACCGGCTTCCCACTCGATGCCGGCGTAGACGTCTTCCGTGTTCTCGCGGAAGGTGACCATGTCCATCTCGCCGGGGTTCTTGACTGGGGACGGAACGCCGTCGAGGTGATAGGTCGGTCGGACGTTCGCGTAGAGGTCGAGTTTCTTCCGCAGGGCGACGTTCAGCGAGCGGAATCCGGCACCGACGGGGGTCGTCAGGGGACCCTTGATCGCGACACGGTGTTCCTTGATCGCTTCAACGGTTTCCTGTGGCAGGTTCTCGTCGTACTTCTCCCGGGCGGATTCGCCGGCGTACAGCCGCATCCAGTTGATGTCGCGGCCGGTCGCTTCCGCGGCGGCTTCCAGGACTGCCTGTGCGGCGGGGCCGACGTCGCTCCCGACGCCGTCACCGTAGATAATCGGAATAATCGGGTTGTCAGGTACCTCGAGTTCGTCCTCGGTACCCGCTTTCAGCGTGATCTGCTCCCCCTCCTCGGGGACCTCGATCTTGTCGTAGCTCATCTCGTCTGTACGGTTCTTCGACGGGGGTAAAAGGTCTACCATTTCCATCGCGGCTCGGCAAAAATTGAACGATACCCATTCGCTCCGCACCCTCAGTGAACGCCGAAAACAGCCGATAGACGCGGTGAATTCGGGAAACCGTTCTCCGAGACCATATAAAAAACCGTCAAATAAGGGGGTGGTTCGTCGTAAAATCAGCAGTTTCCGGAGCGCCGAACACGGCACGTCCGGCGTGACAAACCGCCGCTGACCGCGACTCGAGACCGGGGTGGTCCACCCGCCGGGATGTCGGTCGTGTCCCCGGTCCCGCGTGTCGAGAGCACGGCCCTCGAGACCCGGGTCGGTGGCGTTTCTCACGCCGATCCGACGTGCGGCCGGGGTGAGTATAACTCGTGGCGACCGTTTCACGGAACCTCGTGCCGCTGTGTGTCGTTTCGTTCGTGAACGGGCGTCATCCATCCGTATAGGACGCGTTGAAATGGATCATACACTCCTTGAGCCGTGGGACCGGCGCCAGGTCCGGTAGTCGCGCCGTCGTCGTCCCTATTCGTTCACTGCTTGCGCTTTCGAAGCTCGACGAACACCGGCCATCCGTTGGTGTTCGACGATCGTCGTGGTGTATATTTATTATTGACGTACCCGTTCCATCGATCATGCTTCGAGCGCCACAGCACGCTGCCAGCCAGTGTCCACGCTGTACCGTGACGCTGTCGAACGTCCAGGGAGTCGCTGCCTGCCCCGAGTGTAACTGGGTCGACGGTCGGTCCGAGAGCCACTGACCCTGAGAATCGACCGGCAGACGCCGGCCGACGGAGAGACGGAACCTCTTTTTGTCGACCTATCTAACCTCCGGGCATGGCCGAATCCGAGGTGGACCTCGAGTCCGAGCAGTACGAGAAACACCGCGAAGCGGGGGAGATCCTCGCGCAGGTGCGCGAAGAAACCGCCGAACGCGTCGAGGTCGGCGCGAGCCACCTCGAGGTCGCCGAGTACGCCGAAGACCGGATCCGGGAACTCGGCGCGAAACCCGCGTTCCCCGTCAACATCTCGATCGACGAGGAGGCCGCCCACGCGACGCCGTCGATCGACGACGAGACGACCTTCGGCGAGGAGATGGTCAACCTCGACATCGGCGTCCACGTCGATGGCTGGCTGGCCGACACCGCGATCACGGTTGACCTCTCGGGCAATCCCGAACTCGCGGAGGCCTCCGAACAGGCCCTCGAGGCGGCGATCGACATCATCGAGCCAGGCATCGACACCGGTGAGATCGGCGCGGAAATCGAGGACGTGATCGACGGCTACGGCTACAACCCCGTCGTCAACCTCACCGGTCACGGGCTGGGCCACTGGGAACAACACACGAGCCCGAACATCCCGAACCGCGCCGTCTCGCAGGGGACGACCCTTGAAGTCGGCGACGTGGTCGCGATCGAACCGTTCGCGACCGACGGCGGTGGGAAGGTCACCGAGGGTGCCAGCGAGGAAATCTTCTCGCTCGAGCGCGAGGGAACCGTCCGCAACAGACAGGCCCGTGACGCCCTCGACCAGATCACCGAGGAGTTCCGTACGCTGCCGTTCGCGACCCGCTGGCTCGAGACGGATCGTCCCGAGATGGCGCTGCGTCGGCTCAAGCGCAACGACATCGTCCACGGCTATCCGGTGCTCAAGGAAGACGACGGCTCCCTCGTCAGCCAGAAAGAGCACACGATCATCATTACCGAGAGCGGCTGCGAAGTCACGACCGAGTGATCATCGTCGCGACTGACCGGCGTTTTACTCGTCGATACCCGTAATCCAACACGGCGTTTCGGCGACTCTTCGGGGCCGTATCGATACCGATCCTCTCAGTACTGGCGAGAGTGTCGAATCGCTACTATCGTTCGAAAGAACCGGAAGACCGAGCAACGAGGACGATTCCTGGTTGTCGACGGCCGTCACGCGGAAGACTCAAGCGTTGTTCATCCGCTGGCTCGAACGGTTGCCACACCGCTGGCACTCGCTCACGCGGTAGGGTTCGCGGGAGAACTGTGCGTTCTCCTGTTTGAGGCTCTCGGTCCTGATCTGGACCGAGACTTCGTGGAGCGTTTCCAAGTCGCATTCCTCGCAGTGCTCGGTCATCCCGTTAACAGAGTCGTCAGTCGTTGCCATTGCTGTATTACTCGCGGTATCCCTCTATTAAATCCCCGTTTCGTTTTTCCCCGTGGGTCGCCAAAATCGCAATACGGCGTTAACTTATTCGTGAAACGGACTGAGATGGCTCTATACCGTTTAGATGGCTTTTTGGTGTCTTTTTATCGGAATTATGGGGTACTGTGGCATAGTTTTATCCGGGTTATTACCATTACTAGTGAAGGGTTGATAGCGGACTGAAACGCTTTAGGACGCCCTCGAGAGGTGGTACACATGGAGCAAGTGTTCGCACCGTGGCGAATCGAGTGGATCCGGCGTGAGGAAAAGAATCCCGACATCGAGGAGTGTGTCTTCTGTGAGTTGCCCGAACGGGATGCCGATCGGGAGAGCCTGATCGTCGCACGAAGCGAACACGCGTTCGTCATGTTGAACAATTATCCGTACAATCCTGGCCACCTCATGGTAATACCCAAAACCCACACCGGCGAGTACGGGGCGCTCGACGACGATGTCCTGCTCGATCATGCCCGCTTGAAACAGCGAACGTTCGATGCACTCGACGCTGCACTCGAGCCGGACGGCTTCAATGCAGGCTTGAACCTCGGTGACGGGGCCGGCGGCTCGATCGACGATCACCTCCACACGCACATTGTCCCGCGGTGGCAGGGGGATACCAACTTCATGCCGGTCCTCAGTGAGACGACGGTGATCGTCGAGGCGCTCGAAGCGACGTACGACCACGTCCACGAGGCGTTCGCCGCCCAGGCGGGCGCGACCGTCCCCGACGAGACTAGTGCCGTCGTATTCGAGTGACGGGTCGGCGGTCCGATCTCTCGAGCGGGCAACGGGAGGTTTTTGGTGATCGTTTTCGTGTGGTAAGATAGCATGGAGTACGAAGTGGTGCAGACGGAGGACGTACCGATGACCGACCTCTCCGACGTCGACGAGATTCCGCCGGATCTACGCATCCGCGCGCTCGACGAGTTCTTCGAGACCGACGCGCTCAACCTCAAACTCTGGTACTTCGAGCCCGGCGACGAGATCCAGTATCACGCCCACTCCGAACAGGAGGAACTGTACTACGTTCTCGAGGGCGAATTCTCGCTGAAGCTCGGTCGCTCGGGGGACGAAGAGTACGTCGAGGCCGGACCGGGGACGTTCTGGATCGCCAAACCGGAGATCGGCCACGGCCACCGAAACGTCGGCGACGAGGAGGGCGTCGTCCTCGCGATCGGCGCACCCGCGACCGAGGATCCGGGACTCGATCCGCACAGTCTCGAGGACGGCGACGACGAGTAACTGCCGCTCGGACGGACCGCTGACAGTCAGTGTTGGCCGACCCCACGACCCGGCTGTGAGGTCGCCGACCACTCGGGACAGCAACCCGTATCAGGCGTACGTCGTCTCGAGGTAATCGAGGATCCGTTCGGATTCGGCCATCGTCACACCCCGGTTGTCGTCGATGATGACCGGGACCTGCCGCTGGCCCGAGACGCGTTTGACCTCGTTCCGTTTCGAGTGGAGCCCCTCGACCCAGACGCTCTCGTAGTCGACGTCGAGTTCCTCGAGTCGATCCACGACGTGCTCACAGTACGGACAGCCTTCCAGGCGGTAGAGCGTGAACATGACTACGGGTAGTGGCCCAGCCGTCAAAAGGGTATGTGCCGCCGCGGGCACTCCCTCGGCGGTCGGATCGGCCGCAGAACGGAGTTTTTTGTCCCCGCGGGCGCATCCTCGCGTATGCCACCGACAGAGGGTGAGACCGTTGCCGACTTCGAGGCGCTCCTGTGTGACGGCGAGACGTTTCGCTCGACGGCCGTCTCCGATGCGCTCGGCGCTCGAGGGGGCGTCGTCATCTGTACCGGATTCGCGTTCAGCGCGATCGCACAGAACTGGTGGAAGCAGTTCGTTCGGGCCGGCTGGGACGAGTTCGAGGACGTTCCGGTACTCGGCGTGAGCCGCGATGGGCCCTACGCGCAAAACGAGTTCCTTCGCTGGTTGGACCGACCCGACTTCCGGTTTTTCGCCGACGTCGACGGCGACGTGAGCGAATCGCTCGACCTGCTCGCCGACCGCTCACACATGGCGAACGTCTCGGCCCCCTGGCGGTCCGCGTTCGTCCTCGATGCCGACCGAGAGGTACAGTACGCCTTCGTCGCGGACGACTGGATCTCGCCGCTTCCACGCGAGGAGATCGAAAACGCCGTCGCGAACCTGTAATCCGAGGGACGACCCGCTTTGGGTGCCGTCCGCTCGAGTAGCCCGCCACCGAAACCCCGACGAGGCGGTCGTCAGGGTTCACAGTACAGGAGGTTTCCGTTGCACGCACACTCGATTCGGAGCGGGTCGTCGTAGGTCACCGACACGTGGTCCATGGCCCGAACGTAATGTGCAGGGGTACCGGTTCGCGAGCGTTCGTTGAGCTGTGAGATGAGGCCGGCCTCCGTGAGGCTCTCGACCTTTCTGTACGTCGTCGATTGCGGGATGTCGAGCGCCTCGGAGATGTCACGGACCGTCGCCGGTTCCTCGACGAACAGATACACCGCTCGCGCGTCGTCGTCGTTGAGCAACTCCATGATCCGGTGGGGGTTACACCCGACCTCTCCATCCCGTTCGATCCGCGGACACCGGGTCGGTTGATCGGCTGTTTCGCACATATGTTACGATTCGATGCGCTCTTACTTTGCTATCTCACCCTATTCCCGAGAACTGAGGATCGATCTTCACCGATATAGTGCCGACGGCGCGACCCTATACCGGCTCGCCGAACGCGTACATCGTCTCGTGGGCAGTCACGTCGAGATCGACGAAATCGCCGGGCTCGAGCCCGTAGTCGCTCGCGTTCTGGACGATGAGCTGGCGGTATGCGGCGTCGCGACACTTCACCGAGTCGGCGGTGCCGTCCTCGACGACGAGACAGTCCTCGCGGACCTCGCCGACCATGTCCGCGTAGGCGTCGGCGACGAGCTCGCGTTTGACCTCGCTCATCTCCTTCGAGCGTTCCTTCTTGATCGTCCCACCCAGTCCCTTCATGTCGGCGGCGTCGGTCCCCGGCCGCTTCGAGAAGCGAGTGACGTTGATCTTTTCGGGGCGAGTCTCGCGAAGCAGGGCCATCGACTGCTCGTGGTCGTGGTCGGTCTCCGTGGGGAAACCGACGATGAAGTCCGTCGAGAGCGTCCAGTAGTCCAGCGCCTCGTCGAAGGCCTCGACGACCTCGACGTACTCTTCGACCTGATGCTGGCGTCGCATGTCGCCGAGCACGTCGTCGCTGCCGGACTGAACGGGCGCGTGCAGGAAGTCGTAGAGTTCGTCGTACTCGGCGAAGACGTCGGCCAACTCCTCACGGATGCCGTGGACGCCCTTCGGGTTGGCCATCCCGACGCGCACGCGGAACTCGCCGTCGATCGCACAGATCTCCTCGAGCAGGCGGTGGAGCTTACGCTCGCCCTCGTCCCAGCCGTAGACGCCGGTGTCCTGGCCGGTGATGCGGAGCTCCTTCGCGCCGGCGTGGATCAGCGCCCGGGCCTTCTCGACGTTTTCCTCGATCGAGGGGGAGTCGATCTTGCCCGTCGCCTGCTTGGTGATGCAGTACGAACAGTCGGACATACAGCCCCGCGCGATGGGGAGGATGCCGATGACGCCGTCGAGGATGGGATCGGCGTCGGGCGTCGTCGTCGGACACTCGCCGTTGGTGACCGCTTCGGGGACCTCGTCCCAGTGGAGCACCTGTCCGTCGACGTCCGCTCGGGCGAACTCCTCGCCCTGTGCGAGGGCCATACAGCCCGTGATGAAGAGATCGGCCGTTTCGTCGGCCAGTTCCTCGGCCCGCCGGAGCATGTTGCGTTCGGTCTTCTCGACGACGGTGCAGGTGTTGAGGATCGCGACGTCCGCTTCGTCCGGGCCGTCGACCCGGTAGTGACCCGCATCGCGGAGCCGTCGCTCGATCTCGCGACTCTCCCCGCGATTGGACGTACAGCCGTACGTTTCGATGTGATACCGGGCCATTCGTCGATCGACTATCCGGTCCGGCGGGCCAAAAGCGCGACGGATCGGGGCCGCGAGCAGTATCGCGTCTCGAGGACCGGCCCACGGGGAGGTCTCGGCCGCAGGGATGATTTTCGATCCCGTGGTGTGCGAGCGACCGAACCGCTCAATCCCCGTCTGTAGCGATCAGCCCCGGACGAGAGGCCGAGACTCGAACAGTGGAACTCGGGCCCTCATACGGTCTCCTGTCCGTGCCGGTGGGACCGGGACCGCCCTGCAGTCCCACCGGGGCATCGGGACGGCAAACCGTATCAGTCGTGTCCGGCGCACTCACGACCCGCTGTGGGAGCGTGCCGGCACGCAGCGACAGCAGCCATATGAGACGGAGAATTGGTCAGAACCGTGTGATGTGAGCGGTTAGAATTCGTGTTCGACGTCGTCTTCGTCCGCTTTCTGGATGATTATCTTGCCGTCCCGGACCCGGACGAATACCTCGTCGCCGATATCCATGCCCGCGACCTCGAGTTCGTCCTCGTGGAGGTTGAGGTGGACGTTGTGGTAGTTACCGTCGTCGTCTTTCGCACCGCTTGGACTCAGCTTCTTTTTCCGTACCATCGCGGGATTCTATTCCGAACTTCGCCGTAGGATATACTTAAGTGTTTTCGACGCCGTAGCGAACGAATGCCGTCAACCGCCGATCGCCCGATGATTCCGGGAGGGCGGCGACCACTGACCGTGAGTACTCCGAGAAAACGCCGGTCGCACTATACTTAAAGATACCGGCGCAGTCGGTCGGTTTTCGGGGATATCTTTATGTCGGATCGTGTGCTGGTCTGACACGGAGGCCACGATCATGGTACGTGAAGACGGCAAACGAAACTTTGCACTGCGCGAATCGGGCGGCGACGAGTCGAGCGTCTTCTCGGGCAACACGCCCCGACAGGCAGCGCTCAAGGCGGCCCGACGTCTCGAGCCGGGCTCGAGCGAGGACGATGCCGACCGCGTCGAACTCCGGTTACGAGAGAAGGGGACGGACAAGGTCCACATCTACGACGGCTGGGCGTGGGAGGAGACGGCTCCCGACGACAAGCCCGACTGGATGCCCGGCGAAATCACGGAGGCAAACGTCTCGAAGAAAGGGATCGAACACCTCGAAGAGTAAGTCGTCCGATCGGTAGATTTCTCCGGCGCGCAGTCACCCGCGAGCGATGGCAGTGTGCCTCCTCGAGGCGTGAGGCGATCCCCTGGCCCGAGTGACCGGCGACCCCACGACCCGTCCCTGGGGTCGCCAGCGCTGACTGACAGCGGTCCGGATGAGTCCGTTCGGTCGGAAACACTGTGGCCGAACTCGGTGTCGTGATCGGGTTGTGCTGGATAGAACCGACCGAATATTTCCATATGCCGGATTTCGATTCGATCTCTTCATTTTATGCGCGGTATTGGGATATTTGTACGGAAGGTAATGGGCATAATACTGGGTGTATTTGTGAAAATCCTTCCTACTGGTTGGGAGGGTGTTAATAAGTAGGTTTATACGGTAGTCGGCGGATCACTCGAGTGAAGTATGTGGGAGAACGTCGAAGCAAAAGTCGAATCACGGGCTGTAATTGGGCCTATATCCCAAATTACTCAAACATTCGGGTCGGTTTTTGCGCCAATAGGTTTAGAAACGTGTTTCTCCATTTTACGGCCGACCGGTGGTGACCAGCCGTGATCAAGATGACCAAGTGGCGGACGCTGGTGCTGGCGACGATCGGGTTCAACTTCTCGTTCCTGATCTGGTTTTCCTTTGCACCCTTCACGGGGCCGATGTCCGATGAGTTCGGTCTCTCGCTGGCGGAGATCGGGATCCTGGCGAGCGCGGCGATTTGGCTCGCGCCGTTCGGTCGGATCCTGACCGGGTGGCTCTCCGATCGCTGGGGTGCGCCGACGGTGTTCGCCATCGTCTTGACCTACGTGGGCGTGTTTTCCATCGCGAGCGCTTTCGCCCAGTCGTATTCCGTCTTCTTCGTCACGCGACTGATCGTCGCGACGGCGGGCATCACCTTCGTCATCGGTATTCAACACGTCTCGGAGTGGTTCGACGAGGAACAACTGGGAACGGCCGAGGGGATCTACGCCGGCGTCGGCAACGCCGGTGCTGCCGGGGGTGCGCTCGTTCTCCCGCGCGTGTTTACCGAGGGCTGGAGCGGCCCGATCTTCGACACGAGCTGGCGAGCAGCCTTCTTCTACACCGGAATCGTCTCGATTCTGCTGGCGATCGTCTACTACACGATCGGTGAAGCCGCCGAATCCGAGGAGCGCCGACAGGCGACTGCCGAGAGCGCGACGCTCAAACAGTGGCTCCACACTGCCACGCGCTACGGGACGGTCGTGCTCGCACTGGCGTACGTGATGAGCTTCGGCCTCGAGCTCTCGATGAACGGCTGGCTCGCGACCTACTACCGCGAGGGGTTCAACACCGACAACCTCGTCCTCGCGAGTACGTTCGCGGCGACGTTCTCCGTCGCGGCCGGTCTCTTGCGACCGATCGGCGGCTACGTCAGCGACCTGCTGGCCCGCAAAGAGAAGAACATCTTGCCCGTCTTTACGGACCGGTACCGTGAGCAGTGGACCTTCCTCACGCTGTGTTTCATCGTGCTCGCGATGATCGGGATGAGTCTGGCCGGATTGACCGGCGAGGTCCTGTTGGCCGTCGGGGCTGGCTTCGTCGTCGGGATGAGTTGTGCGTTCGCCGAGGGAGCCATCTTCGCACAGGTGCCGGCCATGTTCCCCGACAGTTCGGGAAGCGTCGCCGGCGTCGTCGGCGGGGTCGGAACGGTCGGCGGAATCGTCTATCCGCTGGTCTACGCCGCCCCGGTGATGCCGACCCTCCACACCGGCTACTCCGTCGTCGCGGCGACGATGGTCCCGATCGTCTTGCTGTGTGCGTGGGTGTTCCAGCCCCACATCGCCGCTCGCGCGACCGATGACGGCTTCCTCGTCTCGAGCGGGCGAGGGGCCGGCGCACCGACCGACGACTGATCGTTCCCCATCGACTCGAGCGGTCCGAGACCCGACGGTCTTTTGACTCGTACCCTGCTATCGGAGGGTGATGGCTGCAGTTACCCTCGGACCCGAAGGAACCTACTCCCACAGAGCGGCGGGCGCGATCGCCGACGACGAGGAGATCGACTTCCGGCAGTCGGTGACGGCGATCGTCGACGCCGTCGCCGGCGGCGAGTACGACCGTGGCGTCATCCCAATCGAGAACAGCATCGAGGGAAGCGTCACCGAGAGCCTCGACGCGATCGCCGACTACGACGTCGCCGTCGTCCGGGAAATCGTCACCCCGATCAGACACGCCCTGCTGGCGCAGGGGCCGACGTTCGAGACGATCGCCAGCCACTCCCAGGCGCTGGCCCAGTGTCGTTCCTACCTCGACCGGGAGTACCCCGACGCCACTCTCGAGGCCGTCGCGAGCACGGCACAGGGGGTCGAGTTCGCTCGCGACGATGCTGCCGTCGCGGGGATCGGACACCCCGCGAACGCGGGCGGTGATCTCGAGGTGCTGGCCGAGGACATCCAGGATCAGGACTCGAACGCGACGCGATTCTTCGCCATCGCACCCGCCGAGGAGCGGTCGAAAGGCGGCGGCAAGACCTCGCTCGTGGTTTATCCGAACGCGAACTACCCCGGCCTGTTGCTCGAGTTGCTCGAGCCATTCGCGGATCGGGATATCAACCTGACCCGCGTCGAGTCGCGCCCGAGCGGCCAGCGACTGGGGGATTACGTCTTCCACATCGACTTCGAGGCCGGGCTCTACGAGTCGCGAACGAACGAGGCGATCGCGGAACTCGAGGACCTCGCCGAGAAGGGGTGGGTCCGGCGACTGGGCTCGTACGATACCGAGCACGTCGTCGAATAGCGGCAGGGGACGAGCGGAGTCCGTTCTTCGGACGGACGAGCCGCGAATCGAAACCGGTAGTGTCGCGCCCGAACGTCGTTCGGAGCGTGAATCCGGCCGGCTTACTCGGTCGTCGGGCTGCTCTCGGGATGGACCCACTCGCGGAGCCGGTCGGCGTAGGCGACGACGCCCAGCCCCGCCACGAACGAGAGGAACGCCGGAACGAGAATCCACAGGAGATCGGGATGTTCTGTACCAGTGTGAAGCACGATATCTTCCATACGCGATCATAGGTAAACACCGGCATAATACGACCGATGTTGGCAGAAATGACCGTAACCAGTACTGGATCGAAACGTTGTCACGGCGTCGGCCCTGTAACTGTCCACTCGAGGGATTCCGCGAGTGACGACTCCGGCGGCGGAACAGTCCGGGTGCGAGAATCGAACTACGCGTCTCAGCCTGCACAGGCTGAAGGATACCCACTACCCCAACCCGGACACGGGCACACTGCAGGCACGGCTACCACACCCTTCCTCTAATACGTCCGGAGACTCTTCACGAACTGTAACTCACGGAGGGATACTTACGGACCCGTCCCACACCGCGAGGCGACGGGGGCGACCGCCCACAGCGGACCACAAACCGTTTTTCCGCGCTCCCAGTAGCAACGAGTATGCCACTCGCCCCAGGCGACGACGCACCGGCTGTGACTGCACGGAATCAGGACGGCGAGGACGTAACGCCTGCCTTCGAGGAACCGACGGTCCTCTACTTCTATCCGAAAGACGATACTCCGGGCTGTACGATCGAGGCGAATCAGTTCCAGCGCGAGTACGAGACGTATCGAGAGGCCGGCGTCGACGTCTACGGCGTCTCGACCGACGACGTCGACTCCCACCGGTCCTTTTGTGACTCGGCTGGCCTCGAGTTCGATCTGCTCGCAGACCCCACCGCGGAGATCGCCGAGGCCTTCGGCGTCGAACTGCGGGACGGCAAGACGGCGCGGACGACCTTTTTGCTTGTCGACGGCGAGGTCGAGGCCGTCTACGAGGGCGTCGATCCCGACGGTCACGCGCGCGAACTCTTGCTCGACGCGCTCGAGGACGGCGTCGTGACGCTTCCCGACTGACGCTCGGCTTCTGTCGTCGTTCGACGGGCAGAATTTATCCCCCTCGGGAACCTATAGTCGGGTATGCGACGGAATCCGTTCGACAATATCGAGGAGATGCTCGACCGCGTCAGTCGCCAGGTCGAGGAGGGAATGACCGCCGGCGGGCTGCAAGTACCCGGCTCCGTGCCGGTCGACGTCGCCGACAGGGACGAGGAGTACGTCGTCATGGCCGATCTGCCCGGCTACGAGACCGACGACATCGACCTGACGCTTTCGAACGGCACGCTGCGCCTCGAGGCCACCCGGTCCGGGGATGCCGAGTACGTCGAGGGCCGATACATCCGCCGTGAACGAACGGAAACGTCGGCGAGTCGGCGGATTCGTCTGCCCGAACCGGTCGACGAGGAGGCGGTGGCCGCCGGCTTCGAGAACGGCGTCCTGACGGTACGACTGCCGAAAGTCTCGAGCGGCGAGGACTCGCAACGGATCGACATCGAGTAGCTCGCCCGGCGATGGGCCGTCGCTCGAGCGGCGTTCCGTCGATCCCCTCGAGGCACGTCCACCCGCTCTCGGCCTGAGCGCCGAGCCGAACGGACGTTCCGTCCCGGCTGAGTCGGCGTCAGCACGGGACCGCCGGCGAAGCGGATACCTCTCGTTCGGTTGAACGGACGGAGATGGTGAACGTTATAGGAATCGATTCGGTAGTACCGACACCGCATGGATGTCACGCAAATCGGTCTCGGGGCCGCCCTGCTCGCTCTCGGCGCCCTGACCCTCGCCGGCCCGGCCATGTCCGTCTCGGGGCCGTTCGTCTATCTTCTGACCGGTGGGACGCTGCTCATCACGGGGTACGCGCTGGTGATCGGGCTCTGGCAGCGCCGCCAGCCGACCGACTTTTGAGTTCCTGTCGTAGTGGGTCGGGGTGTCCGTTAGCGAACGAGGGCAGGATGCCTGCGCTCCTTCCTTTGCTACGGAGCGTTGCTCAGTCAACGGGAGCGAGTTCCGGTGAGGACGCCGACAATGTCCCGACTGCGAGATCGGTAGAAGCCGCCGTGACTGCTATCGGAGGCACTGCAACGAACACAGTGATCAGACAGCTGTCGCGCGATCAGGTGTGCAGTGGCTTGCAGTAGCTCCGATAGAATCAACTCGAGGGAGCGGGGACGCCGAGGAACTCGAACGGTTCGGTCTCGACGAGTTCGTTGGCGACGTCGCCAGCGAAGACGTTCGTCTGGTTCTCACCGAGCGACAGCGATCGCACGCCGGCATCGGTATGGAAGTCGATTCCGTCGAGGTCCAGCCAGAAGACGTTCGGTGAGAGCGCCGACTCGAAGTAGTAGCGTCGGTCCCGATGATCGGCGACCGTGCGCCAGCGCGTCGAGGAGATATGCGGTTCGTCCGGCGTCTTGATCCCGTAGGGCACGGAGACGTTGCGGATCGCGCCGAAGACGCTCGCCGTTGCGGTTCGACGGTCCTGGGTCTGTGGAATCGCGTCCACGTAGAAACTCGCACGGGCGAACCGGTCGGCCGGGCGATTCGTTCCCGGCAACATGACCGTACCACCGATCTCCGACCAGTACGCGTCGAGTGCGAGTTGCTGGTCGAACGGCGGGGAGTTCGTCAGCACCTGATACTCCCGATCGTGATAGATCGTTAACTCGCCGTCGACGTACTCGAAGACGGCGCTGTCACCCGTTGCGTCCGATATGGACAGATGCAGGGTTGCGAACCGGCCCTCGTCCGGAATTTCGTCGGACACGACGACGAACTCCTCGTTCCGGTGGTTCTCGACCGCCTCCGCCACCGTCGCGAAGTTGTCGAGGACGTACTGCGCCCACAGAGAGATCGATACCCCGGGTGTGTCGCCGTCCCACTCGGGGTAGTCGGATTCGGTGAGCCACAGGACGTTCGCGACCAGTCCCGCCTCGTTCATCCCATCGGTCGTCGCGATATCGTACGCGGAGGCGATGACACTGCCGTATTCGGCGGTCCACTCCATCGAGGCCGGACCGACTTCGCCCGTTCGCTCCAGTCCGCGTGGGAAGACCCAGATATTGGTCCCGATCTCGCTGTGCCAGTCCATCGACCGGCCCGTGAGGACGATCTCCTCGGGGCCGAGATACACCAAGCGCGTGCACATCTATCGTCCGTTTCCCGTCTCCCGTTCGTTGTGCGTTCTCTGCCCGACCATGGGTCCGTCGTACCTCGAGCAGGATCATAAGTTGCGTCCGGTCCGAATTGATATGTCTCGACTGGGCCGGGATCCCCCCTGTCCGAGACAGGGACGCGAGCAGTCCTGCATCGTACCCCGGACTCCGCCGTGTACGAGCGACGGGCAGCGATACTCGTCGACGGCAACAATGTAGTCGCGTGACTTCCGGACAACGGCGGCGTCCAGTTTTCGAGACGTACTTCGGGATCGATCAGCGCGATTTCCCGGAACATTCGATACCGAGTCCCGGCTCGCGTTAGAGGAGGAACGTTTCGTGTCGGTCGCCGAGATCCAAGAACGAATCGGATGCAGCGATGAGCTCCTCGGCCGTCGACGATTTGAAGGCCATCACCTCGACGCGGACGCCCTCGTGGCGCAGGTGCGAGCAGAGCCGCGAGAAGTCGCCATCGCCCGTACAGAGGACGATCGTATCGACGTGGTTCGCGAGGGTCACCGCGTCGAGGCTCATGCCGACGTCCCAGTCCGCCTTCTTCGTCCCGTCGGCGAACGTCTTGATATCCTTGATCTTCGGCTCGAAGCCGATGTCGACCAGCGCCTCGAAGAAGCTCTCCTCTTCGGGTGACTCCGCGCGGATGACGTAGGCGATCGCGCGCGTCAGCTGGCGGTCCTGAACGGCCTTCTCGAGCAACGCGGAGTAGTCGATATTCCGGCTGTAAATGCTCTGTGCGGTGTGATAGAGGTTCTGTGCGTCGACGAGAACGGCGACGCGCTGACCCGGGTGAATTTCGGTCACGTACTAACGTGTCGCGGGCGACCGTAAAAAATCGCGGCGTTCGGATCGTCGTCGGTCACCGCCTCGGGCGGTGTTAGCTTCGGAGCTTCTCGATTCGCTTTTCGGTCGGCGGATGCGTCGCGAACAGCTGTGCCATGAGGCTCTTGTCGGCGTTGAAGATACACAGCGCGTTCATGTTGTCGTTGACCGTCGACTCGCGGCCCTGGGCCCCGCTGGAGATCTTCTCGAGTGCGCGGGCGAGGGGATCGCCGCTGCCGATGTACTGGCGGGCGTCGTCGTCGGCGACGTACTCGCGGTACCGCGAGATCGCGAGGACGAAGACCATCACGAGCATGTTCGCCAGCGAGGAGGCGACCATCGCGAGGATCCAGGTGCCGATGTTCCGCTCGCCACCCATCAGGACCGCGAAGTAGGCCACGTAGCCGACCATCATCCCGATGGATTGGCCGATGACCATCGTGATCACGTCGCGGTTCTTGATGTGGGCGATCTCGTGGGCGATGACGCCCTCGAGTTCGTCGCGCTCGAGCAACTGCATGAGTTCGGTCGAGACACAGACGACGCCGGCACCCTTTCGGCCGACGGCGAAGGCGTTGGGGACGCCCATGTCCATGACCATCAGCGTCGGCTTGTCGACGCCCATGTCACGAGAGAGCGATTCGGTCATCTGGTGGATGTCTCGATACTGGCCCTCCGCTGGCATCTCCTCGGCACCGCGAAGCGCCATCCACTTCCCGAGTTTGTACTGGATCGCAGGGAGGATCACGATGCCGGCGGGAAGAATCAGGAGCGTGTTTACGCCAAACATCAGGCCGAGAACCGTCGCTGCCCCGACGTAAAAGGCAAACAGAATGGTTCCGACGACGACCATCCGTATTTTCAGTCCGAAATCTGTCATAGATACTTGTACGTAACGAGCCGGGATAAATGACGCGACATTGTATGTCAAATGGTGGCAGCCAAAGGGGTTGAGTCACGCGTCGAAGACACACCGGCCGGCTCAAGACATAACGGATAAGTCAGTTCGGTTCCCTGTCTCGGGTATGCGCCACGTCGCTCACCCGCCCGTCGGCTCGGTCGTGAGCGGCGTCTGCCCTCGTTTTATCAAACGCAAACGTGTGTGAGTGTGCTCGCGGCGGGCGTGGCATCCCGTCCCGGGTACGGTTCGACCGCACACGACTGTCACCACGTGGCTGACCACCGATCGGCCACCGATCGGAACCGATACACCCTACCGATTGGGGACCAACACACGACCCAACGCATACCAAACACATGACTGATATCGACCTTTCGGGCGTCTTTCCGGCGATGTGTACGCCCTTCGACGAGGACGAACGGATCGACTTCGAAACACTGCAGGCGGACGCCCAGCGCCTCGAGGCGGCTGGCGTCGACGGGCTCGTCCCCGTCGGCTCGACCGGCGAATCGGCGACCCTGACCCACGACGAACACGTCCAGGTCGTCGAGGCGGTCATCGAGGCCGTCGACGACGTCCCGGTCATCGCCGGCAGTGGTTCGAACAACACCCGCGAGGCGCTCGAGCTCTCCGAACGCGCCGCCGACGCGGGCGCGGACGGCCTGTTGCTCATCTCGCCGTACTACAACAAGCCCGAGCAGCGCGGACTGATCGACCACTACCGGACGATCGCGGACGCCATCGACCTGCCACAGATCGTCTACAACGTGCCTTCGCGAACGGGTCGAAACATCGAGCCCGACACGGCCGTCGAACTCGCGAGCCACGAGAACATCGCGGGCTACAAGGCCGCCAGCGGTGACCTGGGCCAGATCGGCGAGATCATCGAGCGAACGACCGACGAGGAGTTCGCCGTCCTCTCGGGCGACGACCCGCTCACGCTGCCGACCATCTCGGTCGGTGGTACCGGCACGATCAGCGTCGTCGCGAATATCGAGCCCGAGCGAACCTGCGCGATGGTCGGTGCGGCACTCGACGGCGACTACGCACGCGCCCGCGAGATCCATCACGAACTCGGACCGCTGGTTCGCGAACTCTTCGTCGAAACCAACCCGATCCCGGTCAAAGAGGCCATGCGGATCCGCGGCTACGGCCCCGCTCGGATGCGCTCGCCGCTTTCCCGACTCGCCGAGGAGTACCGCGAGGATCTCGAGGCAGTCCTCGCCGACCTCGAGCGCGACGCGGCGGAGGGTGATCGATGACGACGCGGATCGGCGTCACCGGCGCAACGGGTCGGATGGGCCGAGAAGTGATCGCGGCCGCGACGGGACGGGCGGACTGCGAAGTCGTCTTCGCGGTCAACCGCGAGCCGGACGGCGAGACGATTGCCGGTGTCGAAATCGAGTCCGCAGCCGAGTTCGCCTCGCTGCTCGTCGATCGGGAGCCGACCGTCGTGATCGACTTCACCGGACCGGAGTCGGCCGCCGACTACGCGCGGGCCTGTGCCGACGCCGGCGTCGCGTTCGTCACCGGCACCACCGGCTTCGACGACGAGGAATTCGAAGCGCTCGAGGACGCCAGCGAGGATATCGCTGCCCTCCACGCGCCCAACTTCGCCCGCGGCGTGCAGGCGCTGGTCAATGTCGTCGGCGAGGCGGTTCGGAATCTGCAGGGGTACGACGTGGAACTCGTCGAGACCCACCACAACGCCAAACGCGACGCCCCGAGTGGCACGGCAAACCGGCTCCTCGAGGAGATCGAGGCGAACGGGGAGTTCACCGAGCGCACGCACGGCCGCGAAGGCGAGGCTCCCCGCGAGTCGGGCGAGATCGGCGTCCACGCGCTGCGGGCGGGCGACGTTACCGGTGAACACGAGATCGTCCTCGCGGGCAACCACGAGGAAGTTCGTCTCACGCACCGTGCCGAGGATCGCGGCGTGTTCGCCGCTGGCGCGGTCGATGCGGCGGTCTGGATCGCCGGACAGAAGGCAGGCTGGTACGACTTCGCGGACGTGATCAGCGAATGAGCGCACTCGAAAGCGAAATCGACGACCTGTGGGAGCGCAAGCGAAACGACGAGATCAGCGCCGACACCGCGGGTGAGGACGCGTACGCGACCCTCGAGGCCTTCCTCGACGCCCTCGAGTCCGGCGAGGTCCGCGCCGCCGAGAAACGGGGCGACGAGTGGGAGGCAAACGAGTGGGTCAAGCAGGGCATCCTGCTCAACTTCGGCCTCCGTGCGACCGAGCCCCGCGAGTACGGCGGCGTCACGTACAACGACGTCCTGCCGCTGGCGGACTCGAGTGAGTACGGCGATCGTGGGAGCCGCAACACGCCCGACGGCACGGTCGTCCGCCGCGGCGCGAACATCGGCTCCGATTGCATCCTGATGAGCCCCGCCTTCGTCAACATCGGCGCTCGCGTCGGCGACGGCACGCTCGTCGACTCCTGTGATACGGTCGGCTCCTGTGCCCAGATCGGCGACAACGTCAAACTCGGCGCGAACACCCTCATCGGCGGCGTCCTCGAGCCCGTCGAGGACGCGCCGGTCATCGTCGAGGACAACGTGTCGCTTGGCGCGGGCTGTCGGGTCACCAGCGGCTTCGTCGTCGGCGAGAACAGCGTCGTCGGCGAGAACACGCTGCTGACGCCGCGCATCCCCGTCTACGACCTCGTCGAGGAGGAGGTCCTCTACGGCGAACTGCCCGCCGACCGGCGTGCCTTCACCCGCTTCGTCGAGTCCTCGATCAGCGACCACGACCTCTTCGAGGGTGGCGCGTACAAGCCCGCCGTCGTCGCGACGGATCTGGAGACCGAGACGCTCGAGGCGACCGAGCGCGAGGACGCACTGCGCGAGTAGACGTTTCCAGCCGAAAGCGGCTTGTAGCGATCGCGGGCCCGGATGCTGATTTTACTGGGGATGGAGAACACCACCGGATTGCAACTGGTGCTGGGGAACCGACCATGTCCTTGTAAGTACCAGAGCCATAACTGGTAACGACGTACGCCCTCTGCCGGGGCACAATGGGAAACCGCTATCACCATCGTCTCGTGTCATCACAGCCTGCCCCGGTTCTCTCGACAGTGACGACTAGCCAGTAGCGAAGCGCCCACCAGCGCCTCGGTAGCAACTCTGCCGCCAAGAGTCCCGAATGCCAATCTGACAGAGACGAGTGGAAGCGGGTTCTTCCGCTACAGCTTCACCCCGACAACTGCCGCGATCTGTCGATATAGCAGTTGTTAGCCGGTTTCGTTTCCGGTTTCGTTTCCGGTTTGGTTGCCGGTCTCGTTTCCAGTCGTGTCGCCAGCACCGCCGTCACCTCCGACTTGAATATCCCCGATCATCGTCGTCGGGTGGATTTCGCAGATGTACGTGACCATCTCGCTGCTGGCCTCGAACTCGAGCCACTGGTCTTCGGGTTCGGTGACGACCTCCGTCTGAAGATCGTCGATGACCTCGTCGTTTTCGTCACGGATTTCGATGTTGTGCTGGGAACCATCGCCGGTCGTCCAGCCAATCTCGTAGGTTTCACCCTCTTGAAGGATGAGCGTCGGGTTCTCCGCGTCCGCGATCGAGTCGGGTGCGATGCCGAGCCAGCCGGCCGTCTGCCCGTCGAACTCGATCTGCGTGCCCGGATCGATCTCCACGCCGCCACCGCCAGTGCCGCCGTTCCCACCGTTCCCACCGTTCCCGCCGTTGCCGCCATTACCGCCGCCACCGCAGCCGGCGACGAACGCTGTCGATGTCGCGACACCTGTTAGCTCGAGTATTCGCCGTCGGGAGACGCGCTCGTCCTGTGTCATCGGGCTAACTATGGATCTCACATAGATAGTCCGACACCCGTATAATGCATGGAAGCCGAATCCGATCGGATCGTCTCATATCCGGACGTATCATATTCTCGATCGCGGACAGGGGCGTCGAAGGCGAGGATCGTGGACTCACCTCGTTGTGATAGATCTCTCGACAGGACAGTTACAGACCGATCGCTGCTGAAAGTCACTGCACACTCGATCGTACAACGGCTATGCGATCGGTGTGAAACTCAGTTCAATTGCCACTGTACTCTCCGACCGGTTCACCGTGGACGTGGGTGTCACCAGCATCGTCGGAAGACGTCTATATGTCGTCGGAAGGGCGGTCACGAACCCAAACCCTTGAATCCTCACGGTGAGTTGGACACGATAATGACCGACGTTGCGGATTCACCGTCCATCCGCCGCCTCTCCGAGTGGGACGCGGCCGAACTACGGACCCTCGCCGAGGAGTACGGCTCGCCGCTGTACGTCCTCGATCTCGAGCGCGTCCGCCAGAACTACCGGCGACTCGCGGCCGCGTTCCCGGACGCCGACGTTCTCTACGCCGTGAAGGCGAACGCGCTGGGCGATGTCCTGTCGACGCTGCACGAAGCGGGTGCTGGCCTCGAGTGTGCCTCCGCCGGGGAAGTAAAGCGGGCACTCGAGGCGGGTGCGTCGGGTTCGGAGATCCACTACACCGCCGTGAATCCGCCGGCGGGAGATCTCGACTGGATCGTCGACGCCTGGGAGGACCACCCGGCGCTGACGGTCACTGCGGGCTCTGTGGACACGATCGATCGCCTCGCCGACCGCGGCTACGACGGTCGGCTCTGTCTCCGCGTGAATCCGGGGATCGGTGCCGGCCACCACGAGAAAGTGCGGACGGGCGCGGCCGCCAAGTTCGGCGTCCCGGCCGAGCGCGCCGTCGACGTGCTCGCGGACGCAGCCGATCGGGGCTTCGACGTAGTGGGAATCCACGCCCACGTCGGCTCGGGCGTCTCGAGCGACCAACTCGACGCTCACCGGGAGTTCGTCGCGCGGATGGGCGACCTTGCAAGAGACGTTGCAGGGGTAGTCGGCGGCCTCGAGTTCGTCGACGTCGGCGGCGGCTTCGGCGTGCCCTACCACGAGGACGAGGAGCCACTGGCCCTCGAGTCGGTCGCGGACGCCACCCGGGACGCCCTCGGCGCGGTCGACGCCCGACTGACGATCGAACCCGGCCGCTACGTCGTCGCGGACGCGGGCGTGCTCCTCACCGAGGTGAACACCGTCAAGGACGCCCGCGAGACGACCGTCGTCGGCGTCGACGCGGGGATGACGACGCTGATTCGGCCGGCGATGTACGACGCGTATCATCCGATCCGAAACCTGACGGCCGACGCGGCCGCCTCGAGCGGTGCGGGTGAGCGCGAGACCGTCCCGCAGACGGTGGCCGGTCCGATCTGCGAGAGCGGCGACGTTTTCTGTGCTGACCGTGAACTACCAGTAAGCGAACGTGGGGATAGCCTCGCGATCGGCAACGCGGGGGCCTACGGCTACGAGATGGCGAACCAGTACAACTCCCGACCCCGACCCGCGTCCGTCGTCCGCGGGGACGGCGACGTTCGACTCGCTCGCCGCCGCGAGACGGTCGCGGACGTGATGCGACCGGAACGCGAGGCACGACGGACCTCCGTTGCGGACCGAAAGACCGACGACCCCCGAGCGACCGATTCCGACAACGACCCAGTACGATAGCACGATGACTGTCCCATTCCAGAAGTACCACGGCACCGGCAACGACTTTCTAATAATCCATGCGGACGAGCACGTCCCCGACCGGGGGGCACTCGCCGAACGCGAGTGCGACCGGGACGACGGCGTCGGTGCCGACGGGATCCTCTTTCTCGCCCTCGAGGAGCAGTTCGACCCGCCACGCGTCGTGATGACGCTGCTCCAGCCCGACGGCGCGACGGCACCCATGTGCGGTAACGGCGCTCGCTGTGCCGCTGAGTGGGCGATGGAGCGAACCGGCACCGACAGCGTGATGATCGACACGCAGGCGGGCACCTTACGCGCCGAACGCGACGGCGAGGACGTCGTCGTCGAGATGACCGCCCTCACGTTCGATCCCGAAGCGGTTCCGGTTCTGGCCGACGAGCCGGTCCTCCGCGAGGAAATCGAGGGCCTCGAGGTCTCGGTCGTCAACACCGGCGTCCCCCACGCGGTGAGTTTCGTCGACGACGTCGACGACGTCGACCTCGAGGAAATCGCGCCGCCAGTCCGCTACGCGGACGCCTTCCCGAAGGGAACGAACGTCTGCGTGGCGAGTCCCGACGGAAACGGTGGCTTCCGGCAGCGAACCTACGAACGCGGCGTCGAGGGCGAGACCGACTCCTGTGGCACCGGCGCGGTCGCCATCGCCGTCGTGGCGCGTCGCCTCGGCCTCACCGACGCCGATCCGGTCGCCGTCAGCCCGCCGGGCGGTGACCTCCGGGTAAGCTT
Organism: Natrinema ejinorense; assembly: GCF_002494345.1. Classification (GTDB taxonomy): domain Archaea; phylum Halobacteriota; class Halobacteria; order Halobacteriales; family Natrialbaceae; genus Natrinema; species Natrinema longum. The sequence continues at coordinate 3,122,946 of NZ_NXNI01000001.1, read as the reverse complement.
CAACGACCGCGGGCGGCCGACGCTCGCCGGCCCCGTCGAACACGAGTTCGACGGCGAAGTGGCCGTTGAATCTCCACTCGAGCCGTGACGGACGCGGAGTCCCCCGATGGAGTCGGGACCGAGGACGCCTTCGATCCGATCGCGTTCCTCGAGACCGCCGTCCAGCACCCCTCCCACGAGGACGTCGGGCCGATGCGGGAGGTCCTCTGTGAGACGCTCGAGGCCCGCGGCATCGACCCACAGGTCGACGACGCCGGAAACGTGCTGGCGAGCCGCGGCGTCCCGAGGGACGAGGCCGAGACGCACGTCGTTTTGAATACGCACATCGACACGGTCTCGCCGCACGTCCCTTACGAGCGCGACGAAGACGCGCCAGAAGCAGAGGGGGGCGCGGTCGTTCGCGGTCGCGGCTCCTGTGACGCGAAGGGACCGCTCGCGGCCCTGCTCTCGGCGTTTTTCGCGGTCGAGCCGACGGACGGCCGCGTCACGCTCGCGATCACGCCCGACGAGGAAGTGCTCTCGACGGGTGCCTACGCGCTGGCCTCGAGCGACGACCCGCCCACTCGAGGCGCGGACGCGGTAATCGTCGGCGAACCCACTGATCTCGACGTCTGTACGGCTGCGAAGGGCCGATTCCAGGGAACGATCCACCTGTCGGGAGCGAACGCCCACGCCGCCGAACCCGAGACCGGGACGAACGCCGTCGCCGCCCTCGAGGGGGTGCTCGAGGCGGTTCGGACCTTCGGCGAGCGCGCGGACGCACCGCAGGCCCACCCGCAACTCGGCGCAGCGACGCTCACTCCGACCGTCGTCGAGGGCGGTGACGCGACGAATCAGGTGCCAGCCGACGCCGCGCTGACCGTCGACCGCCGGAGCGTGCCGCCGGAGACGGCCGACGAGTTCCACGAGGCGCTGACCGCGCACCTGCGAGCCGCCGTCCCCGCGGACGTCGGCCTCGAGTTCCGGTTTACCGACCGGCCGACGCCGTTCCTCGAGGCGTGGGATACCGATCCCGACGCACCGGTCGTCGACGCCCTCGCGGACGCGTCCGGCGGCGAGGTGCGTCCGTTCACGGCGGCGACGGAAGCCTCCTACTTCGCAGCCGACGCCCCGACGGTCGTCTTCGGTCCCGGCGTCCTCGCGGACGAGGACGGGGCCGTCGCACACGCACCGCGGGAGTACGTACAGGTCGAAGCGGTTCGCGAGGCGGCGCGAGCGCTCGAGGCGGCGCTCGCGGACCTGTTCGAGTGAGACGGACCGACTTCCGTTCCGGCGGATCTGGGACGGTTACGATAGCGACCGATATGGGTCCCCGAAACGTGATTTTGCGACCGGTTTCGTCGACCGGCAGACGGCGCGGATCGCGCCGGAACCCGTCTACTCGAGGTCGTCGACCAGATCGCTCGCGACGCCGGTGTAGCCCGCCGGCGTCAGTGCGTTGAGTTCCTCGCGAACGTCCTCGTCGACCTCGAGGTCGTCGAACAGTTCGCGGAAGTCCGCGAGCGTGACGTCCTTGCCGCGGGTGACGGCCTTGACGCGCTCGTAGGCGTCGGCCTGTCCCTCGCGTCGGAGGATGGTCTGGACGGCCTCGCCGATGATCTCCGGCGTGTTCTCGAGGTCCTCGCGCATGACCTGTTCGTTGGGGACGACCTTCGAGAGCCCCGACGCCGTCTTCCCGTAGCCGATCAGGCAGTGAGCGAAGGCACCCCCGATATTTCGCTTGACCGTCGAATCCGAGAGGTCCCGCTGGAGCCGGGAGGTGGTGACGTAGTCGGCGAGGAAGGTCAGATCCGAGTTCGCCTTCGAGAGGTTGCCCTCGCTGTTCTCGAAGTCGATCGGGTTGACCTTGTGGGGCATCGTCGACGATCCCGTCTCGCCCTCGACGGCCTCCTGGCCGAGATAGCGGTCGGAGACGTAGAGCCACACGTCCAGATCGAGGTCGAGCAGGACGGTGTTGGCCCCGCGGACGGCGTCGAACAGCGCCGCGAGGTCGTCACAGGGGTTGACCTGCGTGGTGAGGGGTTCGAACTCGAGATCGAGGCCGTCCTCGACGAACGCTCGAGCGAACGCCTGCCACTCCACGTCGGGGTAGGCGGCGTGGTGGGCCGCGTAGGTGCCGGACGCGCCGCCGAGTTTTCCCCGGAGGTCGTCGGTTGCCCGCCGGATACGGCCCGTCGCGCGGGCCAGTCGCGCGGCGTAGACGGCCATCTCCTTCCCGAAGGTCGTCGGCGTCGCGGGCTGACCGTGGGTGCGGGCGAGCATCGGAAGGTCCCGATACTCCCGAGCCATCTCGGCGAGCGTGTCGCGGACGTCGTACAGGGCCGGTAGCAACACCTCGTCGACGGCGTCGCGGACCAGCAGCCGATGGGCGAGATTGTTCACGTCCTCGCTGGTCAGCCCGAAGTGGATCCAGGCCGACGCGTCGCCGTCGTCGGGCAGCCGGTGGCGAACGAAGTACTCGACGGCCTTGACGTCGTGGTTCGTCGCCTCGAACTCGGCGTGGCCCTCGGTCTCGAGTTTCTTGATCAACTGGGCGTCTTCCTCGGCGAAGTGCTGATAGAGTCCCCGCAGGTGGGTGCGCTCGTCGAGGTCGAACTCGAGGGGCGTCGCCTCGAGGTCGGCCAGCGCGATCAGATATTCGACTTCGACGCGGACGCGGGCGCGCATGAGCGCGGCCTCGCTCGCGTATGGCGACAGCGGCGCGGTCCGGCCGTCGTACCGACCGTCCAGGGGCGAGACGGCGTACAGGGCGTCGGTCTCGGTCATACTGGTCGTTCGTCCGGGCCGTTGCAAAAGCGTATCGAAACGGCGAGCGTTCGACGCCACGAGCGTGCATACCTCTCCGAATCAGGTCTCGAATACCGCTGTAATTATACACGGATGTGCATATTATGGTGGTCGAGACCGCAACCACTTTGCCCCTCGCGGGCGGGGGTACGACCATGACGCGAATCGCCGGGATGGCCGGCAACCGAGGGCGCAACCTGTTGAACATCGCCGACCGCGAGCCGGGGGGAGCCGAGTTCGCCGTGATACTCGCGACCGACGCGGACGCACCGGTGCTCGAGGCCGCCGCCGAGCGCGGAATCGCGACCGAAGTCGTCCCGCTCGCGGACGAGCTGAGTCGCCGCGAGCACGAGGAACGGGTGCTCGAGGCCCTCTCGGGCTACGAGTTCGACCTCGTCTGCCTGGACGGCTACATGCGGATCCTCTCGGACACGTTCCTCGAGGCGGCACCCACCACGCTGAACGTCCACCCCGCGCTGTTGCCCGCCTTCCCCGGGATGGACGCCTGGGGCGACGCGCTCGAGGCGGGCGTCTCGGTGACGGGCTGTACGGTCCACGTCGTCACGGATGCGACCGACGAGGACGGGGCGGTCGTCGACGAAAAAGTCGACGCCGGTCCGATCGTCACGCAGGAACCGATCCCGGTCTACGAGGGCGACGACGAGGAGACCCTGAAGGATCGCGTTCTCTACGAGTGCGAGTTCCGCGCCTATCCGCGAGCCGTGAAGTGGTTCGCCGAGGGTGCGCTGGATGTCGACCTCGAGGCTGGCGAAGTCACCGTCGACGCCGACGTGGCCGGTGTCGACGACGCCGAACACGATGGTCTGCCGAGTCGGCGCGTCGTCTCGGACGACCGGGCGGACACGCTTCGCTACGGGGAAAACCCCCATCAGGACGCCGCGGTCTACGCCGACTACACCACCGACGAGGCCAGCGTCGTCCACGCCGACCAGTTGAACGAGGGTGCGAAGGCACTCAGCTACAACAACTACAACGACGCCGACGGTGCCTTGAACCTGATCAAGGAGTTCGACGAGCCTGCGGCGGCGGTCATCAAGCACACGAATCCGGCGGGCTGTGCGACCGCCGACTCGCTGTCCGAGGCCTACGAGAAGGCCCTCTCGACGGACCCGATGAGCGCCTTCGGCGGCATCGTCGCACTGAATCGGGAGTGCGACGCCGCGACCGCCGAGCAGGTCATCGACTCCTTCAAGGAGGTCGTCGTCGCCCCCGGCTACACCGACGACGCCCTCGAGGTGCTCTTCGAGAAGGACAACCTGCGCGTGCTCGACGTTGGCGAGTTGGGTGAGCAGACGGAACGGTTCACGGAGAAGCCCCTCGTCGGCGGCCGACTCGTACAGGAGCGTGACCTGCAGTCGATCTCGGCCGACGACCTCGAGATCGTCACCGAGCGCGAACCGACCGACGAGGAACTCGAGTCGATGGTCTTCGCGTGGCAGACGCTCAAGCACGTCAAATCGAACGGGATCCTCTTCGCGACGGGCACCGAGACGGTCGGCATCGGGATGGGGCAGGTCTCCCGCGTGGACGCGGTTCGACTGGCCGCGATGAAGGCCGACGAGCACGCGGAGGGGAAAGACGCCGAGGGCGCGATCATGGCGTCGGACGCGTTCTTCCCGTTCCCGGACGGCATCGAGGAGGCCGCCGAAGCCGGCATCGACGCGGTGATCCAGCCCGGCGGCTCGGTCAACGACGAGGACGTGATCGAGGCCGCGGACGAACACGGCATGGCGATGGCGTTTACGGGTCAGCGATCCTTCCGACACGATTGAGGGCCGTAGCGAGTGCGACGAGCGAACAGCGTTTTTCGTCCGCCTTTCTGTGCGAGCGGTGACCGAAGGGAACCGTGAGCCGCGGCAGGATTATAATGCGCGAGGGCTTCGGAACGAATCGGCTGGGGAAGACGTGGCGATTCCCCATAGCAGACGCTCGCTGCCGTCATGTCTCACCTCGGTGACGAAGAACTGCTACAGCGGAATCGTGATCAACCGCACGATAACGAGCACCATACTGAGCACGCCCAAAACGACGAACAGCGCGTTCTCGAGGTCCGGATCGCCGGGCTCGATCGGCGTCGAACTGGCTTCCGGCGCGTAGTCGTCGTCCTCGATCGGTCCGTCGTCGGCCGTGCCGATGTCGTCGTCGGAACCGGAGAGATCGAGCGGGATCCGATCGTCGTCGGCCACGCCCCACTCGTTTCCCCTCGAGTCGGCGCTGGTATCGTTCTCGGACGGGTCGTCCGTCATAGCAGGTCGTACTCGGTCCGCGATCAAAAACCCGCGGTCCGATCGCGGCGGTTCAGGCTCGTTCGGTACGGTCGTCGATCGTCCCGCCGTAGACGACGCCGCGTTCGGCGTCGACCGTGACCGTTTCGCCGTCGGTCAGTTCCGTCACGTCCGCATCGCTGATCATGGGGATCCCCAGTTCGCGGGCGACCAGCGCCGGATAGCCGGTCATTCCCCGTTCGGCGTTGACGATGCCGGCGATCCGACTCGTATCGCCCGTAAACTCCGCGTCGAAATCGGCGGGCACCGCGAGGATGGCGCCCTCGGGAACGGTCGTGAGATCGCCGTCCGTGATCCGAACCACGGGGCCCGTTGTCCGCCCCTCGACGACGACCTGCCCGGTCGTCAGCGCGTCGGCCGCGACGTGGACCTTCAGCATGTTCGTCGTGTTCGCTCCCTCGAGTTCGGTCATCATCCCACAGAGGACGACGACGGTGTCCCCGCTTTCGGCGACGCCGGCGTTCAGGGCTGCCTGCACTGCGTTCTCGACGACGGCGCCGGCCCCCTGCTCCGAGACGTTGGCATACAGCGGCGTCACACCCCAGGTCAAGGCGAGCTGGCGGCGAACCGACTGGTTCGGCGTCGAGGCGACGACCGGCACGCCCGGGCGATACTTCGCCGTTTTCAGCGCCGTGTACCCCGATTCCGTCGCCGCGACGACGGCGTCCGCATCGATATCCCGCGCCAGGAACCGTGCCGACCGAGCCAGTGCGTCGGTTCGTGCTTCGCCCGACGCCGGGACGCGCTGCTCGAGCAACTCGGCGTGCTCGTTGGAGCCTTCCACTTGGCGGATGATGCTGTCCATCGCGTCGACGACTTCGATGGGATGATCGCCGACGGCGGTTTCGGCCGACAGCATGACTGCGTCGGTCCCGTCGAGGACGGCGTTGGCGACGTCCGAGGCCTCGGCCCGCGTCGGTCGGCGGGCGTGGACCATCGAGTCGAGCATTTCAGTCGCCGTGATGACCGGCCGCCCCGCCTCGCGACACTTGCGGATGATCCGCTTTTGAATCATCGGGACATCCTCCATGGGACACTCGACACCGAGGTCGCCGCGAGCGACCATCACGCCGTAGGCGGCGTCGATGATCTCGTCTAGGTTCTCGACTGCGCCGGCGCGTTCGATCTTCGCGATGATCGGGATATCCACACCCTGTTCCTCGAGGACCTCACCGACCTCGTAGACGTCCTCGGCGTCCCGAACGAAGCTCGCGGCGACGAAGTCGACGCCCTTCTCGGCGGCGAGTTCGAGGTCCAGTCGGTCCTGCTCGGTAACGACGTCGAGATCGAGTTCGACGCCGGGGACGTTGACGCCCTTGCGCCCGCTCAACTCGCCGCCGGTGTCGACTCGCGCCCGGACCGCGTCGCCCTCGTGTCCCACGACAGTCGCCTCGATCAGTCCGTCGTCGAGCAGGACGCGATCTCCCGGCTCGACGGCGTCGATCGACACCGAGAGGCCGACCGTCTCCGGCGTCGCCTCCTCGCCCTCGACGAACCGGATCTCGGAGCCGGTCTCGAGCGATACTGTCTCCCCCTCGGGCAACGGCGCGGTCCGGATCTCCGGTCCCTTCGTGTCGAGCATGACCGCGACGGGCTCCGTTCGCTCCTCGTCGACCGCGCGGACCCGATCGATGAGTGCCGCACGATCCTCGCGGCTGCCGTGACTCGCGTTCAACCGCGCGACGGACATGCCGGCCGCGGCGAGCTCCCGGATCGTCTCCCGGTCGCTCGAGGCAGGCCCCAGCGTGCAGACGACTTTTGCGTTTCTCATGTCGAAGACTAGCGCCAGCAGCCTCTAAAAGATGATCACTTACTCGCCTTCGAGTTCCTGTCTCGGGACCGGCCGCTCGTCCCGTCGCCTGCCACGCGAACCGTTTTCCACGGATCGCCCTTCCCACCAGACATGCCCACCTACGCGACGCTCGTCGACCTCGCCGATCGCGACATCCAGAACGTTCAGGAATTCGCGTCGATCTGGGGCGAAATCCGAACGGAGTTCGAGGAACACGGGGCGCGACTCCGCGATTCCTACGCCACGCTCGGCGAGCACGACTTCCTCATCGTTTTCGAAACGGACGACAACGAGGCGGCGTTCAAGTCGGCGGTGACGCTTCACCGACACGGTCTCGAGGGCGAGACGATGGAGATGGTCAACACCGACGACATCTCGCAGTTCGTCGACGAAGTCTGAACGGTCGACAGCGACGATCTCAGTCCCTCCGACTCGTCGAGCCGCCGGCGATCGAGCGCGTACGATCCACGATCAGGTGCGTCGGTAGCCAGAAACAGCGGAAAACACGACAGGAAGCGGGTGGAAAGACGCTCCCGGAGCTATCGTATCTTCTCGCCGACTGCGGCGTCACCGCGGGTAGTCAGCAAATCGGTTTCCTCGCCGGCTGCGAGGATCATCCCGTTGGATTCGACGCCGAACAGTTCGGCTTTCTCCATGTTCGCGAGCAGGACGCACTTCTCGCCCGGCAGTTCGTCGAGATCGTGCAGCTGCTTGATCCCGGCGACGACCTGTCGCGTCTCGAAGCCGATGTCGACCTCGAGACGCGCGAGGTCGTCCGCGCCCTCGATCCCCTCGGCCGATTCGATCCGGCCGACACGAATGTCCAGTTCCTGGAACTCGTCGAAACCGATTCGCTCCTCGGCCAGCGCCTCGAGATCCTCCGTGTCCGTCATACCGTCGGATTCGTCCCCGCCGGTGTCGTCGCTTTCGGTTTCTGCGTCGTCGGCGTCCTCGTCATCGTCGTCGGAGGCCGCTTCGACGCGGTCTTCGAGCTTTGCGGTGAGTTCCGCGACGCGGTCGTCCTCGATCTTCTCGAAGAGCTCGCCGGGTTCCTCGAAGCGCCGTGGCGGGGCCTCGAGCGCATCCTCGAGGTGTGCGTCCGCAACGTCGCCGTCCTCGCCGATCTGTGCCCACAGCGCCTGGGCCTTGTCGGGGGTGATCGGATCGAGCAGGACGGCGACGGCCTTGGCGATCTGGACGCAGTCGCGGATGACCTGTGCGGCTGCATCGGGGTCGTCGTCGGTGAGCTTCCAGGGCTCGTTGTGCTGGATGTACTCGTTGCCGAACTGTGCGAGCTGGGTCGCCGCTTGGCCCACGCCGCGCATGGAGTAGTCGTTGACGCTCTCGCGGACGTCGTCGATCGCGCCCTCGATTCGCTCTCGGACTGCCGCGGAGACGTCTGCCTCCGGCGTCCCCTCGTAGTTGCGGTAGGCAAAGAGCAGCGAGCGGTACCAGAAGTTGCCCACGGTGCCGACGAGTTCGCCGTTGACCGTCTCCTGGAAGGCATCCCAGGAGAAGTCGACGTCCTGCTGGAGCCCGCCCGTCGTCGTCAGGTAGTACCGCAGCAAGTCCGGATGGAATCCTTCGTCCAGGTACTCCTTCGCCCAGATCGCCCGGTTCCGGCTCGTCGAGAGCCCCTTGCCGTTGATCGTTATAAATCCGGTCGCGGCGATTCCGCGGGGCTTGTTGTAGCCCGCGCCCTCGAGCATCGCCGGCCAGAAGATCGCGTGATGCTGGATGATGTCCCGGCCGATGATATGCATGATCTCGCCGTCGCCCGTCCAGACCTGCTCCCAGTCGAACTCGTCGGTGCCGACGCGTTCGGAGTACTGCTTCGAACTCGAGATGTACTCGATCGGGGCGTCGACCCAGACGTAGAGGACGAGGTCGTCGCCATCGGCATCGTCTCCTGGGTAGTCGATCCCCCAGTCCATATCCCGCGTGATACACCAGTCCTGCAGGCCGTCTTCGATCCACTGCCGGGGCTGGTTGCGCGCGTTTGACGTTCCCTCGAGGCCGTCCAGGAAGTCGGTGAGGAAGTCGGCGAACTCGGAAACCTCGAAGAACTTGTGGGTCCGCTCGCGGTATTCGGCCGGATTCCCCGTGATCGTACTCGTGGGGTCTTCGACTTCGCCCGGCTCGAGGTGGCGCTGACAGCCCTCGTCGCATTCGTCGCCGCGGGCCTTCTCGCCGCAGTAGGGACAGGTCCCCTCGACGTAGCGGTCCGGGAGATACTGGTCCGCATCCGGGTCGTAGGCGACCTGAATCTCCTTTTCGTAAATATGCCCCGCCTCGTCCAGCGTGCGGACGATCTGCTGGGTCGTCTCGACGTTGGTCTCGTCGTGGGTGTGGCCGTAGTTATCGAAGTCAACGTTGAACTTTGGGAACGTCTCCTCGTACTGGCGGTGCCAGTCCAGCGCGAACTCCGCCGGATCGACGCCCTGTTGTTCGGCGTTGACCGCGACCGGCGTGCCGTGCATGTCCGATCCACAGACGTAGATCGAGTCCTGGCCCAGCGTCCCCAGCGCGCGGTTGAACGCATCTGCACCGATATACCCCCGCAGGTGACCGATATGTAAGTCGCCGTTGGCGTATGGCAACCCACAGGTCACGACGGCGGGTTCGTCCGTCGGAAACTCCTCGTGGCTCATGCTCGTCACGTTGCGCTCGCGGGCGTAAAACCCGCCGGTTTCGATCCTCCGATCGGCGACCGGTTTCGTCTCCCGGTCCCGTCCTCGAGGGCGCTCACGAGTGCCGAATACACGCTACGCGGTGCTCGCCGACTTGGTCGCGGAAGAAGACGCTCGAAGCGGGATTTGAACCGCGGTCGCAGCTACGCTGCTCCCTGATCCAAATCCCCCGTCCCGTTCTCGGCGGTCGGACGTTCGCAACACAGCAAGCTGGTCGCTCACGAGTTTGAACGTCGAGAAAGCGCCCGAGGCGGGATTTGAACCCGCGTCACAACCGTGACAGGGTTGTATGATGGGCCACTACACCACCCGGGCTTGCAACTGTTCGTTTCCCGCTGATGGTATTAAGGGTTTTGCTCCGCGACCGTTATTGTCGTATCGTGACATATTCTGCTCTCTGCCGAGCGAAGAATCAGCCAGCATCGATCGATTGCGTCGAATACGACCCACTGTCAGGCATATTATAGCTGTGTGCTCGAGGCGAGATTTGAACGACCTGAACTCACTCGCTCCACTCGTTCGTTCCGTCGTTCAAATCCCCCGTCCCGTTCTCGACGGTCGGACGTTCGCAACACAGCAAGCTGGTCGCTCACGAGTTTGAACGTCGAGAAAGCGCCCGAGGCGGGATTTGAACCCGCGTCACAACCGTGACAGGGTTGTATGATGGGCCACTACACCACCCGGGCTTCATCACATCGTTACCCGGTAGTGGTATTAAGGCTTTTCAATTGGATACCGTGTGGTACGGGCAGCCGCGCCACGATCACCGTCTCGAGCCCGCTCGCTCGTCATCTGTGTCATCAGATCACACGACCCACAAGGAATATAACGGAGAACCGGATACTCTCGAGTGTGATCGACGGTTCCGGTCAGGTCCGCCCGGCCGGATAGCTCCGCTTGTGGCTCGAGTTAGTAACCGTTAAATGCCTCCCGACGCTACCTGCCTGTAGTATCCCGTGACAGCCGCTTCTCTCCCAATAGCCGACACGCACACCCATCCCAATACATGGTAGACGTAAGCCAACACGAACTGGTTCCGGAGCACACCGTCCTCGATGAGGAGACGCTCGAGGGCGTGCTCGAGGAATACAACATCGATCGTACAGATTTACCGAAGATCAAGCGTACCGACCCCGCCTTGCCGGACGAGGCGGAAATCGGCGACGTGATCAAGATCGTCCGGGACTCGCGGACGACCGACCAATCAATCATCTATCGACTCGTGGTGGAATAAATGGCAACGGAACTCAATCGCGACAAACGACGAGAGATCTCGCGCGAATACTTCTCGAAGGAACGGATCGCCGAACACCACTACCGCTCGTTCAACGCCTTCCTCACCCGCGGCATGCAGGAAGTCGTCGACGAGAAGGCGACGATCGATACGGACATCGGGGACAAGGAAGGCGAGGAACCGGTCCACGTCGAACTGGGCGACGTCCGCGTCGTCACGCCCCGCGTTCGCGAGGCCGACGGCTCCGAAGAGTTGCTTTACCCACAGGAGGCCCGGCTTCGTAACATCACCTACTCCGCGCCGGTCTTCATGGAGATGTCCATCGTCAAAGGCGAGGAGGGCGACCAGCGGGTCGTCGACTCGACCGAGACGAAGATCGGCCGGATGCCGATCATGGTCGGCTCCGAGAAGTGTAACATCGCCGGCTTCTCCGACGAGGAACTGATCGAGATCGGCGAGGACCCCGCCGATCCCGGCGGCTACTTCATCGTCAACGGCTCCGAGCGGGTGCTGATGACCAGCGAGGACCTCGCGCCGAACAAGATCCTCGCCGAATACGACAGCAAGTACGGCGACGAGATCCAGGTCGCCAAGACCTTCTCTCAGCGCCGTGGCTACCGCGCCCTCGTGTTGTGCGAACGGAACCGCGAGGGACTGCTCGAGGTGTCGTTCCCCTCGGTGTCGGGCTCGATCAACTTCGTGACGCTCGTGCGTGCCCTCGGACTGGAGTCGGACGAGGAGATCGTCCACAAGGTCTCGAACGACCCCGAGGTCGTCAAGTACATGCTCGAGAACCTGGAGGAAGCGGAGGTTCAAAGCGAGGAAGAGGCTATCGAGGAACTGGGCAAACGCGTCGCCTCCGGCCAGGGGAAGAACTACCAGCTCAAGCGCGCGAATTACGTCATCGACCGCTACCTCCTGCCCCATCTCCACGAGGACGGCGTCGAGGAGGAAGACGTTCGGATCAACAAGGCCCACTACCTCTGTCGGATGGCCGAGGCCTGTTTCGAACTCGCGCTCGGCCGGCGCGAATCCGACGACAAGGACCACTACGCGAACAAGCGACTCAAGGTCAGCGGCGACCTGATGAAAGACCTGTTCCGGACCGCGCTGAACAAGCTGGCCCGGGACGTCAAGTACCAGCTCGAGCGCGCGAACATGCGAAATCGCCAGCTCTCGGTGAACACGGTCGTCCGATCGGACGTCCTGACCGAGCGACTCGAGCACCCGATCGCGACGGGCAACTGGGTCGGCGGCCGTTCGGGCGTGAGCCAGCTGGTCGACCGGACGGACTTCATGGGCGTCCTCTCACACTTGCGCCGCCTGCGCAGTCCGCTCTCGCGGAGCCAGCCCCACTTCGAAGCGCGGGACCTGCACGCGACCCAGTGGGGCCGCATCGGCCCCTCCGAGACGCCGGAGGGACCGAACTGTGGGCTCGTGAAGAACTTCGCGCAGTCGATGGAGCTCTCACAGAACGTCGAGGACGAACAGGAACTCAAACGCGAACTCGCATCGATGGGGGTCGAGGGCATTCCCGGCCTCGAAGGGATCGAACGAACGGCAGCGTCAGGGGACGACTAAATCATGAGCAGCCAACAACGAGAGGCGAAAGTCTACGTCAACGGGTCGTTGGTGGGGACACACCCCGATCCACACGAACTCGCAGAACAGATCCGCGAAGCACGACGCATCGGCGACGTCAGCGAGATGGTCAACGTCTCGGTCAAAGATCGCACCCGCGAAGTGATCGTCAACGCCGACGCGGGACGGGCCCGACGACCCCTGCTGGTCGTCGAGGACGGCGAACCTCGCATCGCCGATCAAGAGATCGAGGCACTCCACGAGGGGGACCTCGAGTTCGAGGACCTGGTCGATCACGGCTACATCGAGTTCATCGACGCCGAGGAGGAAGAGGACATCCTCGTCGCCGTCGACGAGGACGATCTCACCGAGAACCACACCCACCTCGAGATCGACCCGTCACTGATCTTCTCGATCGGTGCGGGGATGATCCCCTACCCCGAGCACAACGCCAGCCCCCGCATTACGATGGGGGCGGGGATGATCAAGCAGTCGCTCGGGCTGCCGAGCGCGAACTACCGGATCCGGCCGGACACGCGCCAGCACCTGCTGCACTACCCCCAGCTCTCGATGGTCAAGACCCAGACCACCGAGCAGATCGGCTACGACGAGCGGCCTGCGGCCCAGAACTTCGTCGTCGCCGTGATGAGCTACGAGGGGTTCAACATCGAGGACGCGCTGGTCATGAACAAAGCCAGCGTCGAGCGCGCGCTCGCACGCTCGCATTTCTTCCGGACCTACGAGGGCGAGGAACGGCGCTACCCCGGTGGACAGGAGGACCGCTTCGAAATTCCGAGCCAGGACGTTCGCGGTGCCCGCGGCGAGGAAGCCTACAACCACTTAGACGAGGACGGTCTCGTCAACCCCGAGACGAAAGTCGACGAGAACTCCGTCCTGCTCGGGAAGACGAGCCCCCCACGCTTCCTCGAGGAGCCCGACGATATGGGCGGCCTCTCGCCCCAGAAGCGCCGGGAGACCTCCGTCACCATGCGCTCGGGCGAATCCGGGATCGTCGACACCGTCACTCTCATGGAAGGCGAGGACGGCTCGAAGCTCTCGAAGGTCTCGGTACGTGACGAGCGGATCCCCGAACTCGGGGACAAGTTCGCCAGCCGACACGGCCAGAAGGGGGTCGTCGGCCACCTCGCGCCACAGGAGGACATGCCCTTCACCGAGGAGGGCGTCGTCCCCGACCTCGTCTTGAATCCCCACGCGCTGCCGTCGCGGATGACCGTCGGTCACATTCTCGAGATGATCGGCGGCAAACTCGGCTCGATGGAGGGCCGTCGCGTCGACGGGACGCCGTTCCTCGGCGAGGACGAGGACGAACTCCGCCAGGGGCTCGAGGACGCCGGCTTCAACTCCGCCGGCAAGGAGACCATGTACTCGGGCATCTCCGGCGAGAAGATCGACGCCGAGATCTTCGTCGGGGTCATTTTCTACCAGAAGCTCTACCACATGGTCTCGAACAAGCTGCACGCCCGCTCGCGCGGACCGGTGCAGGTGCTGACCCGACAGCCGACGGAGGGGCGCGCCCGCGAGGGCGGGCTCCGTATCGGGGAGATGGAACGCGACGTGTTCATCGGCCACGGGGCGGCCATGACGCTGAAGGAACGACTCCTCGACGAGTCCGACCGCGAGTTTATCCACGTCTGTGCGAACTGCGGGATGAGCGCGGTCGAAAACGTCGAACAACGGCGTGTCTACTGTCCGAACTGCGACGAGGAGACCGATATCCACGAGATCGAGATGAGCTACGCGTTCAAGCTCCTCTTGGACGAGATGAAGGCGCTGGGTATCGCACCGCGACTCGAACTGGAGGACGCCGTCTAACCCATGCAAGATACGACACCAAAAGACATCGGACGGATCTCCTTCGGGCTCATGGAGCCCGAGGAGTACCGGGAGATGAGCGCGACGAAGATCATCACCGCCGACACCTACGACGACGACGGGTTCCCCATCGACATGGGGCTGATGGACCCGCGTCTGGGCGTGATCGACCCCGGCCTCGAGTGCAAGACCTGCGGGAAGCATTCGGGCTCGTGTAACGGCCACTTCGGTCACATCGAACTGGCCGCCCCCGTCATCCACGTCGGCTTCACGAAGCTCATTCGGCGGCTCCTGCGAGGGACCTGCCGGGAGTGTTCGCGACTGCTCCTGACCGAAGACGAGCGCGGCGAGTTCCACGATCAACTCGAGGAGTCCCGGAAGCTGAGCCGGGATCTCAACGACGTGACCAAGGCCGCGATCCGGCAGGCCCGCAAGAAAGATCGGTGTCCGTTCTGTGGGGAGATCCAGTACGACATCGACCACGAGAAGCCCACGACCTACTACGAGGTCCAGCAGGTCCTCACCAGCGAGTACTCCCAGCGCATCGCCGGCGCGATGCAAGGCGACGAGGAAGCGGGCGTCGAGCGGACGACGCCGGACGAACTCGCCGAGAAAACGGAGATCGACCTCACTCGCGTCAACGAGATCCTCTCGGGCTCCTTCCGGCCGCGGGAAAGCCAGCGCAAGGCCATCGAGAAGGCCCTCGACATCGATCTCACCGAGGAGGATACGAACAAGCTGATGCCAAGCGACATCCGGGACTGGTTCGAGAACATCCCGGACGAGGACATCGAGGTACTGGGGATCAACCCCGAACGCTCCCGGCCGGAGTGGATGATCCTCACCGTCCTCCCCGTCCCGCCGGTCACCGCGCGGCCGTCGATCACGCTGGACAACGGCCAGCGCTCCGAGGACGACCTCACGCACAAGCTGGTCGACATCATCCGCATCAACCAGCGGTTCATGGAGAACCGCGAGGCGGGTGCCCCCCAGCTGATCATCGAGGACCTCTGGGAACTCTTGCAGTACCACGTCACGACGTTCATGGACAACGAGATTTCGGGGACGCCCCCGGCCCGACACCGCTCCGGGCGGCCCCTCAAGACCCTCTCCCAGCGCCTGAAAGGCAAGGAGGGCCGATTCCGCGGTTCGCTGTCCGGGAAGCGCGTGAACTTCTCGGCTCGTACCGTCATCTCGCCGGACCCGACCCTCAGCCTGAACGAGGTCGGCGTGCCCGACCGCGTGGCCAAAGAGATGACCCAGACGATGAACGTCACCGAGCGGAACCTCGAGGACGCTCGCCGGTTCGTCTCGAACGGTCCCGAGGGTCATCCCGGCGCGAACTACGTCCGGCGGCCGGACGGCCGCCGGCTGAAGGTGACGGAGAAGAACTGCGAACAACTCGCCGAGAAGGTCGAGGCCGGCTGGGAGGTCAACCGCCACATGATCGACGGCGACATCGTCATCTTCAACCGCCAGCCGTCGCTCCACCGGATGTCGATCATGGCCCACGAGGTCGTGGTCATGCCCTACAAGACGTTCCGGCTGAACACCGTCGTCTGTCCGCCGTACAACGCCGACTTCGACGGCGACGAGATGAACATGCACGCGCTGCAAAACGAGGAGGCCCGCGCCGAAGCGCGCGTCCTCATGCGCGTCCAGGAACAGATGCTCTCGCCCCGCTTCGGTGAGAACATCATCGGTGCCATTCAGGACCACATCTCCGGAATGTACCTCCTGACCCACGACAACCCCCGATTCAACGAAACGCAGGCACTGGACCTGCTGCGTGCGACCCGGATCGACGAACTCCCCGAACCCAGCGGCATCGACGACGAGGGCGAGCCGTTCTGGACCGGCTACGACGTCTTCTCCGAACTGTTGCCCGACGATCTCGATCTCGAGTTCACCGGCACCGTCGGCGACGAGGTCGTCATCGAGGACGGGCAGTTGCTCCAGGGCACGATCGCCGAGGACGAGGTCGGCGAGTTCGGCGGCGAGATCGTCGACACGATCACGAAGGTCTACGGCAATACCCGCGCCCGGATCTTCGTCAACGAGGTCTCGACGCTGGCGATGCGGGCGATCATGCACTTTGGCTTCTCGATCGGGATCGACGACGAGACCATCCCCGAGGAGGCCCAGGCCCGCATCGACGAGACGATCGACGACGCCAACGACCGCGTCGAAGAGCTGATCGAAGCCTACGACCGCGGCGAACTCGAGAGCCTCCCCGGCCGGACGATCGACGAGACCCTCGAGATGAAGATCATGCAGACGCTCTCGCGTGCGCGTGACAACGCCGGTAACATCGCCGACGAGCACTTCCAGGACGACAACCCCGCCGTCGTCATGGCAAACTCCGGTGCCCGTGGGTCGATGCTCAACCTGACCCAGATGGCCGGTGCGGTCGGCCAGCAGGCAGTCCGTGGCGAGCGTATCAATCGCGGCTACGAGGATCGAACCCTCTCTCACTACGAACCCAACGATCTCTCGGCAGAGGCACACGGCTTCGTCGAGAACTCCTATACGAGCGGCCTGACCCCGCGGGAGTTCTTCTTCCACGCGATGGGCGGCCGCGAGGGCCTGGTCGACACCGCAGTCCGGACGTCGAAGTCCGGGTACCTGCAGCGTCGGCTGATCAACGCCCTCTCCGAACTCGAGACCCAGTACGACGGCACGGTCCGGGACACCTCGGATACGATCGTCCAGTTCGAGTTCGGCGAGGACGGCACCTCGCCGGTCAAGGTCTCTTCCAACGAGGACAACGACATCGACGTCGAGCACATCGCCAGCCGCGTGCTCGACTCCGAGTTCGAGTCCGAGGAGGAACGCCAGGAGTTCCTCGGCTCCAAGCCGCGGCCGACGAACCTCTCCGAACACGCCGACGATCGTCTCGCCGAGGGCACGGGGGTGAGCTCCGATGACTGAAGTCGAGTACGACGTCGACGACGACACGATCGCGGTCGTCGAGGACACCGACCTGCCCCGCCGGCTCAAAAACGAGGTCTACGAGACGCTCGAGGCACGTGCGGGTGCGACGGTCGAAGAGGCCGACGAACTCGCGAAAGCCGTCGAGACTCGCTATCTCGACACGCGCGTCGACCCGCTCGACCCCGTCGGGACGGTCTCTGCCCAGTCGATCGGCGAACCCGGAACGCAGCTGACGATGAACACGTTCCACTACGCCGGCGTCGCGGAGATCGACGTGACCCAGGGGCTGCCCCGGCTCATCGAACTGGTCGACGCCCGGAAGACCCCGGACACGCCGATGATGACCGTCCACCTCGAGGGCGAGTACGCCACCGAGCGCGAGAAGGCCCACGAGGTCGTCTGGAACATCGAGGCGACCAAGATCCTCGCGCTGGGCGACGTTTCGACGAACGTCGCGGACATGCGCGTCCAGATCGCGCTCAACCAGGACACCCTCGAAGAGCGAATGATCACCGCAGAGGAAGTCGCGGAGATCATCGAGGACTCGCTGGGCGTCAACACGACCCGACAGGGGACCCGAATCGAGTTCGGCCCCGAAGAACCCTCCTACCGGGATCTCCTCCAGCTCGTCGAGGAGCTTCGCGAGATCACCTTCAAGGGGATCGAAGAGGTCTCGCGGGTCGTCATCCGCCGCGAAGAACTCGAGGACGGCGAGGAGTTCGTCCTCTACACCGAGGGATCGGCCTTCGGCGACGTCCTCGAGATAGAGGGCGTCGACGCCTCGCGGACGACGTGTAACAACATCCACGAGATCCACCGGAACCTCGGTATCGAGGCGGCCCGCGAAGCGATCATCGAGGAGACGAACAATACGCTTGCCGAGCAGGGGTTGGACGACGTCAACGTCCGCCACCTGATGTTGGTCGCGGACATCATGACCAACCGCGGCGAAATCGAGTCCATCGGCCGCCACGGCATCTCGGGGTCGAAAGACTCCGTCCTCGCTCGTGCGGCGTTCGAGGTGACCGTCAACCACCTGCTCAATGCTGCGATCCACGGCGAGATCGACGATCTGGATGGTGTGACGGAGAACGTCATCGTCGGCAAGCCGATCAAGCTCGGTACCGGTGACGTCGACCTCCGGATGGGGTCGACTACCTCCGGCAGCAGTCAGGCTGACTGATCGATGGGCGTTACCCTCGACGACGACGCCCGCCAGTATCTCGCCGCGTTCGAGGACGTGACGGGAGTCGACGGCCGCGATTGCCTCGTCACCGAGGACGGTGACAGGCTCTTGATCGTCGTCGAGCGCGGCGGGATGGGCGAAGCGATCGGCCCCGGCGGACGGACAGTACAGCGGTTCGAGGACCGGGTCGACGCACGGGTCCGTCTCGTCGAAGGCGCGGACGAACCGGAAACGTTCGTCGCGAACGCGCTCGCGCCGGCGGCGGTGTACAACGTCACGATTAGCGAGAACAACGACACCGTCGCCTACGTCGAGGTCGCGGAAGACGACCACGGCGTCGCGATCGGAACGGACGGACGAACGATCGACGCTGCACGGACTCTCGCGAACCGACACTTCGAGATCGACGACGTACAGTTGCTGTAGGCGACCAGTTGGTCAGCGCGCGGTCGTCGACGTCGTCCTCGTTGGATCACCCCCCGGTCAGGCCGAGTCGTCGTCCGACTCCTCCGATCGCCAGCCGACGCTGGTTTCACGCTCCTCGACGCGGACGAATTCCTCCTCGTTTAGCGACTGAATGACGACGGGACTCACTTCGATCGTCGCCGACGGCTGGTGGGTCGCGTCGGGAAACTGTGACCACAGTGACAGTAGCTCCTCGAGCGGTTCGTCAGTAATCGAGATCGAAAGCGGCTGCTCCTGGAGGAGCGGTGCGGGCGCGTCGCCGGGGTCGATGCGGCTGTTGTCGTGAAACAGCTGGAGGACCGCCCCGAGGAGGAGTTGGCGTTCGACGGGATCGGTCTGCCCCTCGTCGTCGTCCTCGCCGCCGTCGTCGACGGCGTACGCGGTCACGAGATATCGGACCGACAGCGCTAGCGGGCGATCCTGACGTGACTGCCCGTCGGTCGTTCGGCTAATCGATCCCATCGCGGCGTCCGTTTCGATCTGATACGGGTAGAGCACGACATCGACGCTCGAGAGGGAGTCGATATCAGCGGGGGAGGCCACTTCGATCCCGTTCGGATCGAGCGGACTCCGTGCGCCGGCGTTCGTCTTGATGAGTTCGACCAACACGTTGCTGACGTCCGCGATGGCGCTGTATGTCATCGGCTGAGTGCTACTGCAATGAGGGTGTGGCTCTATTAATTTTTATCGCTCTCGAGCGTATTCGAACGGGTCGTTGCAAGCGGCTCTAGTCGCGACTGATACGGTCTCCTGTCCGTCAGTGCCGGTGGGACCGGGACCGCTCTGCGGTCCCACCGGGACGTCGGGACAGCAAACCGTATGAAACGATTTACACACTGATCGCAACGCTGTCGTGCGATCAGGTGTGCAATGCCTTTCAGTTGCGAGTGTAGTCTGCGGTCCCTAGTTGCCGTGTCGCTCCCGGTGGAGCCGCTCTTTGGCTTCCCGCTCGGTCGGTCCCTGGAGGTACTCGAGGTAGGGCTCGAAGTCCTGCTCGCGGATGCGGCTGTTTCGATCCCGTTTGTACTCCTCGAGGGCTTCGACGACGTGGCGCATGGTGATGGTGTCGTCACCCCGATCGGCGACGTAGATAGCGACGTGTTTGGCGAGTTTCTCGATAGTACCGCCGCTGTAATCGAACGCCGCGAGCCACTCCCAGTCGATCCCCTCGAGGGGGCAGTCGTCGGGGAAGATCCCTTTCCAGATCTCCCCGCGCGCGTCTTCGTCGGGCTCGTCGAACCGGATCGAGTGAGTGATCCGGCGGGTAAAGGCCGTATCGATGTTCTGCGCGTAATTCGTCGTCAGGAAGATAACGCCGTCGTAGGTTTCGACTCGCTGGAGCAGGTAGTTCACTTCGACGTTGGCGTAGCGGTCGGTCGCGTCGCTGACCTCCGCCCGGTCGCCAAAGATCGAGTCCGCCTCGTCGAACAGCAAGATGGCGTTCGACTGCTCGGCGGCCCGGAAGATCCGTTCCAGGTTCTCCTCGGTCTCGCCGATGTACTTCGAGACGACCGTCGAGAGGTCGATCTTGTAGATGTCCATCCCGACGGCGGTGGCGAGCACCTCGGCTGCCAGCGTCTTGCCGGTTCCGGGGCGGCCCTTGAATAGCGAGACGATGCCCGCGTTGCCGTCGGCCTCCCTGAACCCCCAGTCGTCGTAGATCAGGCCCCGATTCGTGATGTGTGTCTCGAGTTTCCCCAGCTGGCGCTCGGTCCGCTCGTCGACCTCGATGTCGGCCCAGGTCTTCGAGGGCTCGACGTGCTGGGCGAGTTCCGCGAGTTCGCTGCTGGACTGGGCGCGACAGCCCGCCCGAACGTCCGCGAGGGTAGGGTCGTCGCCGCCGGCGAGCGAATCGGCGGTCGCAAGCGCCGCCTCGAGTTGGCCCTGCGTGAGATCGAACGTGCTGGCCATCGTCTCGGGCTCGAGGTCGGCCGGGAGGTCGTCGGTGCGGGCCGCCCAGAACTGGCGGCGCAGGGCGATCGAGGGACGGTCGAACTCGTGGATGGCGTCGACGCTGGCCCGCCGGCTTTCGGCGGGCGTCCACGACTGCTCGCCCGTGACGAACAGGTCGTTGTCGAACGCACGGAAGCGAGCGAGGACTCCCTCGAGGGAGTGATCGGACTGTCGGTCGGCGACGGTGGCCTCGTCGGCGTTGACGAGCTGGACCGGGACGTCCTGAATCGTCGCTTCGCGGACGAGTGCCTCGAGGGCATCGGCGGCGAGGACGGCCCGGAGATCCGCCTGGAGGTAGCGTTCGGACCGACAGCAGGCCTCGACGGCCCGGTCGACGCCGGACCCGGGCGGGCCACAGAAGTAAAACCGGCGGCCGGTCCCGTCCTCGTCTTCGGGCAGCGATGCCAGCGCTGCGCGACCGTCGTCGTCGATCAGCAGGTCCTCGAGCGTGGCCTCGGCGGTCGTCTCGGTCAGGTGCTCGTCGAGATCCGCCGGGCTGTGGGCGTCGATGGCCGCCTCGAGTGTCGGATCGATGCCGTCGTAGCCTTTGAGATACTCGAGGATGCGGTCGTCGACGCCGACCTGACGGTCCTGTGCCGATCGATCAGTTTCGGTCCTGATCTCGACGAGGCCGTGCTCGAGCAGCGGCGAGGTCCCGGCGAGCAGCGCGCCGGCGGCCAATCGCTGAGCCGGCGTGTGGCTGAACAGATCTTCGATGAGGCCGACGGTCGGCCGGTATTCGGCGACGTCGCCCTGGAGCGTACGCAACTCGTCGGCGATCGTGGTATCGATGTCCGGTGCGGCCGCTAGCAGGAGGACATCCAGATGTCGCCGCGAGAGATCGAAGGCGTCAGCGAGCACGCGAATCCGGAGAGGAACGTCGGGGGGTGTTGCGTCGACCCGCTGGCGAATCGTCTCGGTGAAGGTGTCGATTTCCTCGTGGGCATCGGAGTCGAGTCCGAGCGGCAGGCGGTCGGGTTGGCGAGCCAGCGTCGTGGAATCGGCAACTGTCTCGCTGCCGATGCTCTCGGTCGCCTGATAGTGGTCGAGAATTGATCTGATCCGGTCGAGTTCGTCGAGAAGATGCGCGTGTGTCGTATCGTAGGTCATTCCTGGTCACCGTCGAACCCGCCACAGTTACGTCAATTCGGTTATATCCATAGTGATCGCATACATGTATTAATTTACTGATGGCCGATTACAGAACACGCGATCAACTTGCTTCGTGATTCAGTTCTATACTCTCTTTCCAGAGATGGATACGAATCTCAGTTCTCGATTTTCTCACGAGTTCTTTTTGACCTAACTGGCCAAGATTTATAATTGTGGTATAGAAATATCATGCAAGAACAATTCATGGGGTTTCGGTCAAGCAGATCAGATACCGACGAGACGTCGTCCGCGGCGCCACTCGCACAACAGGGCACTGAAGCCGAGCGCGAGTCCGCCGCCAGCGGGGCTAGCCTCAAGCAGGAAGAGGCCGAGCAACGGTACAATCGCGATATCACCAGCCACGATCAACTGCTTCACCTCCAGCGCCTGGAGGAGCGCCACGGCCAGCAGTTCCAGCAGTGGGTCGACGAGGGAATCCCTCGAGAGGCGATGGGCGATCCCGAGGCAATGGCACAGTACCGGCAGGAAGGTGGCGCGACTGTAACGGCTAGCGCAGATAGCGCGGCTGTGCAACGGAGCTCGAGCGCCCCCGCGTCGGGTGCTTCCGACGACGCTCAGGCTGCAGTGCAGCAGGTCCTCGAGAAATCGGGCAACCCGATCGATCCCGACCTGACCACGCAACTCAACGAGCGGATGGACGCCGACTTCTGGGACGTCCGCGTTCACACGGGCTCGGAAGCGGCGGCGGCCTGTGACGCGATCGACGCTCGAGCCTTCACGTGTGGGTCTGACATCGTATTCAATTCCGGCGAGTACGAGCCCGATTCGCCCGAGGGCCAGTATCTACTCGCCCACGAACTCGCCCACGTCAAGCAGCAAAACGGCGGGGCCGAGGTCAGCATGATGCCACAAGCGGACGCCGAGTTGGAGATCGATCCCGATCCGCGACTCGAGCGGGAAGCCGACGACGCAGCGGCGAACGCGCTCGAGGATGGGCCTGTCGTGGTCAACCGGAAGGGAATCGAGACGCACATCCAGCGAATGCCCGACACTGACCAACTTCAGAACGCCCGTAAACAGGCTGCGTCCCGAAATGACGAGATGACACTCGCACAGACGGTGGAACAACTCGAGGATCGGGTGGCCTCGATCGAAGAGATTGTCAACGATGACGGATCGGTGATGAACAACGTAGGGAAAGCCATCTCACAGGGTGCTATCGGGGCGGTAGGGGGACTGATTGGAGCTGTTGCTGGTACTGGGATTTCGCCCGGCCTCGGTACTCTCGGTGGTGCTGCGGTCGGACAGGAGATGGCCAAGGGAGTGGCCGGCGATGTCACCAAGACGCTCACTGGCAAGGCCTACGACAAGGGAACGGATTTCGTCGCTGAGAAAGGCAACCAAGCTAGAGACTTCCTTGAACAACTTATTGAGGACAAGGTCGATGATCTTCTTGATGAGTCTGAACACCGCGGAAATACAAAGTTCAAGGGGTGATAAGTATGAACGCAGAATTCCTCGGTGAAGACGACGTTGATATTGGTGTGGAAGTTGTTGATAACAATGGCGCATCACATCATATAGAATTGCACAAGAACAGCGGTGAAATCTATGCTCACCACTGCGAATCCTATGCTGATAATCCCCAAAACCGGACTTCTAACGAAAACGAATACAACGAGCAAGCACGAAAGTTCGCCCAGTATTACGTCTACGCGGAGCAAGGATACGATACGGTGCCGTCGACGGACCATCCAGAACGCATTAACGCTGTCAGGCTCGCTATTCAGGATCTCGGCGACGACCGGTTTGACGACTTGTTTGGCGACCTCTACAGCCAGTTGCGGAGTTACTACGACTACGACGCCGAACGACCGATCCCTGTTCCACCGCTGGCAGCCGACTCTGACAGCGTTCTCTACCGCCAGAACGTCTATCTCGGGATCGATCCGCTCGAGACGGACGTAGCCGCCGAGGCCGAGGATATGGCAACGGTCTACGGACTGGAGCTATCGGAGACATCAGTCAAAGAGCAAGCGCTGGACGCACTGTCTCCGAGCGCGATCGCTGACTGGAAATCATTCGCCGCAGATCTCGTCGATGAGGCCGACGAGGAAGAGATCGATCTCGCTGAGGGTGCGTATATCGACGCCGTCTCACCGCTCTATACGTCGTATCTCGACAATGGTGGCGAGCAACATACTGCCGAGCCGGACACTGATCCGTTCGAGCGCGAACCTGACACACTAATCGAATTACCGCCGATCGATCCGGGCCCACTCGCGGAGTTCCGCGAGTACCTTGATCACCATCTCAAATGCCAAATTCGAGATTGCTTCGTCCGAATGGGTATTGAACCGCCCGAGACATTCCGTGTGCTCGGTAACGGCCGACTTGAAGCGACAGCCGCCTACAAACTTCTGGATATGTATCCCCGGTATCACGACCCCGAAGAACAGCAGCTACTCGGATAAGAAGTATCCCTGTCTGCCAGTCGAGACGGCATCCGCTCACACACGACTTGGCCCATGTCACGCAGCAAAACTGCAGTAAGGAGGGCAGCATAATGCCACAAGCGGATGCCGAGTTGGAGATCGATCCCGACCCGCGACTCGAGCGGGAAGCCGAAGAGGCAGCCCAGCAGGCGATGGCCGACGGCCCGGTGACGATCAATCGGATGGGGTCGGAGATGCACATCCAGCGATCGGCCAAAGGCGAAACTGAGTACGTCACCATGGACGAGGTCCTCGAGAGCGTCGACAACTACTATCGGGGACCCGTCCGTCGACACCCAGCACTTTACCCGTCAGGCCACCTATAGCGTCGTAGATGGGACAGGGAACGGAGTTCGGATTGGTCGACCTCGAGGAAGTCGATACCCCGGGGGACGAGTGGGAGGAGATCGACGTCTCGGATACCGAAGCGGATCGGATCGCCCGCAAGCGCGACCGCGAGTTCGAACAGTTCGAGGAACGCATCAAGGACGCAGACCAGTTCAAAGTCGAGCAGTCGGTGTTCGACGACGCGACCTTCGCGGCGCTGTACAAGCTGGTCCAGGACGGCTACGTCGAGGCCTTTGGCGGGCCGCTCTCGACGGGCAAGGAAGCCAACGTCTACCACGCCTTGGGCGACGACCGCGAGGTCGCGGTCAAGATCTACCGGATCAACGCATCGAACTTCCGACAGATGCGGGACTACCTCGAGGGGGATCCCCGATTCGAGGGGCTCGGCGGACAGAAGAAAGACGTCGTGCTCGCGTGGACGAAAAAGGAACTGGCGAATCTTCGACGAGCACAGGCTGCCGGGGTTCGGGTTCCGGAGCCACTCGCGACCGAGCGCAACGTGTTGGTCATGGAGTACATCGGGAACGCCGAGGGCCGCGCGAAACGGCTCGGCGAGGTCCACATCGAGAACCCACAAACCGCCTACGAGGTCATGCGCGAGTACATGCGCCGGCTCTACTCGGCGGGGCTGATCCACGGCGATCTGAGCGAGTACAACGTCGTCTTCGACGAGAACGAGGGGCAACTCGTGCTCATCGATCTCGGCCAGGCCGTCACGGTCCACCACCCCAACAGCCGCGAGTTCTTGGAGCGGGACTGCCGAAACGTGGCGGGCTTTTTTTCGCGGCAAGGTCTCGAGGTGGCTGAAGACGATCTCCTCGAGTTCGTCACGAGTCCGGAGCCGGATCCGTCTGGGGAGTGATTCGACTTGGCGACAGCCCGCCGAAATCTTCTTTACTGTCGGTTGAAAAGAGGGCGATAGTGACGTCCGCTCTCGGGTGGCAGTGGCGCTGGGATGCCCCCTCGAGAGCGGACAGTATCGTCGCGGCGGGCGACGTGGCCTAACCCGTCGACCCCGGCGACGGACGCTCCCTCCGCTCCTTTTCGTCGAATCGTCTTCCAGCCGCTGCAGCCGACCGATACGAATGACAGTGCCAGACGAACCCACAGACAGTACCGCTCGTACCGAATCGAACCCGTCCGCCGACCAGTTCACCGTCACTCCCTACGCCGTCGAGGGCGAGGTCGACTACGAGAAACTCCTCGAACAGTTCGGAGCCGATCGGCTTACCGACGGGCAGGTCGCTCGTTTTCCCGACCACCCACTGCTCCGTCGCCGAACGTTCTACGCGGGCCGTGACGTCGACCGGTATCTCGAGGCCGCCGAATCCGGTGCCCCACACGCGATCGTCACCGGGCGGGGGCCGTCGGGACCGATGCACCTCGGCCACGTCTTGCCGCTCTATCTCGCGAAGCGGTTTCAGGAAGAGACCGGCGCGACGGTCTCCATTCCGGTTTCGGACGACGAGAAGTTCCTCGCGAAGGAGCAGTCGTTCGCGGCGATCGGCGAACACACGCGCGAGAACCTCCGCGACGTGCTCGCCGTGGGGTTCGATCCCGAAAAGACGAGGATCGTCGTCGATACCGCCGATGCGGACGTGATCTACCCGATCGCCGTTCGACTCGCGAAGCATCTCACCCCGGCGACGGTCGAGGCGGTCTACGGCGAGCAGGATACCGTGGGCTTGCAGTTCTACCCC
Source organism: Natrinema ejinorense (assembly GCF_002494345.1). Classification (GTDB taxonomy): domain Archaea; phylum Halobacteriota; class Halobacteria; order Halobacteriales; family Natrialbaceae; genus Natrinema; species Natrinema longum. The sequence goes on along the minus strand of NZ_NXNI01000001.1, from coordinate 3,096,529 downwards.
GCCGTACAGGCGACCCATCTCTTGCTCCCGCAACTCGTCGACGGTCGGCAGCCGACCCTTGTTCCCATCGCTGTCGATCAGGATCCCCACGTTCGGGTCTGTCGCGATATCGCCGCCAAGGAAGCGCTCCCCGTCGACAAACCCGGTGCCCTGCTCGGGCGATTCCTTCCCAGTCTCGAGGGGCCCGGGAAGATGAGTTCCTCCGGCGATGCGCCGTCGATCGAACTCACCGCCGATCCCGACACGGTCGCCGAGACGATCCGGACCCACGCCTACACTGGCGGCCGGGCGACCCTCGAGGACCACCGCGAGCGGGGCGGCGATCCGACCGTCGACGTCCCGTTCCAGTACTTACGGTTCTTCTTCGAACCCGACGACGCCGTCCTCGAGCGAATCGCGACCGAGTACCGGGCCGGTGACCTCCTCAGTGGCGAACTGAAGGAAATCGCTATCGATCGGATTACCGAGTTCCTCGACGCACACCAGCGCCGGCGCGCTGAACTGGGTTCGCTCGAGACCGAACTCGAGCCCTACCGGCTGACCGACGGAGAGCGACGGCTCGCACTCGAGCGAGCGGGCGTGTCGTCGCTCGAAACGTAGTTTCGAACCCACACGGGAGCGCTCCCTGTCTTCCCCGAACGCCTTAGTGGATCGCCATCGCGGGAACGTACATGAACATCGGCATCATCTCGGATACGCACGATAACGCCGAGGCGACCGAACGGGCGACCGAGATCTTTCAGGAGGAGGGCGTCGAAATCGTTCTCCACTGTGGCGACTTCGTCGCTCCGCTGATGGTCCCGTATTTCGAGACCTTCGAACTCCACGGGGTCCTCGGGAACAACGACGGCGACGTCGCGAACCTCCAGGCTGCGTTCGATTCACTCGGTAGTGAGAGTCAGCTTCACGGGCGGTTCGCCGACCTCGAGTTCGACGGGCTCTCGTTTGCAGCGCTCCACGGCGAGAGCAAAGCCGAAGTCGAGGCGGTCGCGGCCGGCGAGACGTACGATTTCGTCTGTTATGGCCATCACCACCAGCGCGAACACTCGGAAACGGGGCGGACGACCGTGCTCAACCCGGGTGCTCACTTTCTGACGAAGTCCGACGACGATCGAACCGTAGCAATCGTCGATACGCGCTCGGAGTCGGTGCGGTTCCGTTCGGTCCTCGAGTAACCGGTTCGATGGTCGCTCGAACGGTTCCGGTCGCGGCCGGTATCGCGGTTCACATGAACATCCGATCCTCCGGAAAGTGTCGACTCTCGGGCTCCGACTGCGAGTCGAGTGCCTCCATGCGATCCGCGAGCTCGCCGTAGTACCGCTGGAGCTCCGCGGATCGTTCGCGAAGCTGTTCGTCGTCGATTTCGAGCCCGTAGACGGTTTCCAGCACGTCCAGGTATCGAAGCGACGCCTCGAGGTCCGGTCCGGGCGGATGCGTCGGGGTAACGAACGCGCCCAGCGGTGGTGCCTCTCGCTCCAGACTGCGGGTTGTCAGTGCGCCCGCCACGCCGTCGAGCACGCCGCCGCTGACCGGCGACACGGTCGAGTCGGCGAGGCGGCGCTCCCTGTACTCCGGGGTGGCGACGGAGAAGACGTCGTGTTCGTCCGGCCCGTGTGGATACGGGACGCCGTGAAAGACGGCTACCTCGTCGATACCGGTCGAACCGACCCACTCGAGGATCCCGTCCACGAACGCGTCGGCCGCCCAGACCGGTACGAACAGTTCGCTGAGCAACACACAGCAGTCGGCCCGTGCCGACGCGTACACGCGCATCGGATGCCGCGGTTCGCCGTTTTCGACCGGGGTGATGTCCGGCAGGCCGTGGGACCGAACGTAACCGACTCGGTCGAACTCGTGGTGGGTGACGAGGTAGTCCGCGGCCGTGAGCCCCGCCAGTCCGACGTTCGCGAGGCCGACGAGCAGCGTTCCCTCGAGCGGGTCGTCGGTCGAGACGGACACGTCGTAGGTTGGCTCGGGTACCATGTCACGCGGTACGTTCGAACACGACTTATAACGGGAGCAGGCACAGTGTCTGACACCCTTCAGGAGTCGGCTCGTGGCGCTGTCACGACGGTGGCGAAGCGGTGGTCGAACCCGATCCCGACGGGTCACGACTGCCAAACGACCGCGTGTGTCGGTGCCACGGCCCATCCCGTGTCCGCGGACCAAGCGCTTAACCTCACCCAGCCAGTATCGAGCAGTATGCAGCACGTGAAGATTCCGCAGGACCGCATCGGCGTTCTCATCGGTGAAGGGGGCGAGACGATGCGCGAGATCGAGGCGGAAGCCGAAGTGCGACTCGATATCGACTCGGAGAACGGCTCCGTCGCCGTCGAGACCGTCGGCGATCCCGTGCTCGGCCTCAAAGGCCCCGAGATCGTTCGCGCAATCGGCCGCGGATTCGCGCCCGAGGACGCCCTGCGGCTGCTCGAGGACGACATGATGTTGTTCGACGTCGTCGACATCGACGCCGCTTCGCGCAACAAGACCGACATGAAACGCAAGAAGGGCCGGCTCATCGGCGAGGGCGGCCGGACCCGCGAACTGATGGAGGAGCTGACCGGTGCCGACGTCGTCATCTACGGCTCGACGCTTGGCATCATCGGCGCGCCACAGGAGGTCGACGCCGTTCGCAGCGCCGCCGAGATGCTGCTGGACGGTGCGCCCCACGGCGCGGTCTACTCCTTCCTCGAGGAGAAACACAACGAGATGAAACACAAGGGAATGGAGTACCACCGGTTCCCCGGCGGCCAGTCCTGACCCCGTCTCCTCGTCTCGATCTCGTCGGGTCGCTGATTCCGGCGACCGTCCTCGAGTGAGCCACCCCCCGAACCGCTTTTCCATCGATATCCGGACCCCGTTCGAATCCCCAGCGACGAGTCATCTACCCGCCGTTTCTCACGCTATGTTGGTATAAATACCCGAACGGTTGTCCGATCGAAAACGCACGACAGGGGCCACCTCGACTGTCCCTACCGATCCGATAGGGAAGGATTTATATAGAATAGCAATCAATCTTTCGAGTGACTATGGCTCAACAGCAGATGGGCAACCAGCCCCTTATCGTACTTTCGGAGGACAGCCAGCGAACCTCCGGAGAGGACGCGCAGTCGATGAACGTACAGGCCGGGAAGGCCGTCGCCGAATCGGTTCGGACGACGCTCGGCCCGAAGGGGATGGACAAGATGCTGGTCGACTCCTCGGGCAACGTCATCGTCACGAACGACGGCGTCACCCTGCTCTCGGAGATGGAGATCGACCATCCCGCGGCCGACATGATCGTCGAAGTCGCGGAGACCCAAGAAGAGGAAGTCGGTGACGGCACCACCAGCGCCGTCGTCGTCGCCGGGGAACTCCTCAGCCAGGCCGAGGACCTCCTGGATCAGGACATCCACGCGACCACCCTCGCTCAGGGGTACCGAGAGGCCGCCGAGGAAGCCACCGCGGCCCTCGAGGAGATCGCCATCGACGTCGACGAGGACGACACCGAAATCCTCGAGCAGATCGCCGCGACGGCGATGACCGGCAAGGGTGCGGAGAACGCCAAGGACCTGCTCTCGGAACTCATCGTCGAGGCCGTTCGCGCGGTCGCCGACGACGACGGCGTCGACACGGACAACATCAAAGTCGAGAAGGTCGTCGGCGGCTCCATCGAGAACTCCGAGCTCGTCGAAGGCGTCATCGTCGACAAGGAGCGCGTCTCCGAGAACATGCCGTACTTCGCCGAGGACGCCGACGTCGCGATCGTCAACGGCGATCTCGAGATCAAGGAGACCGAGATCGACGCCGAGGTCAACGTCACCGACCCGGACCAGCTCGAGCAGTTCCTCGAGCAGGAGGAGGCCCAGCTGCGCGAGATGGCCGAGCAGATCGCCGACGTCGGCGCTGACGTCGTCTTCGTCGACGGCGGGATCGACGACATGGCCCAGCACTACCTCGCACAGGAAGGCATCATCGCCGTCCGTCGCGTCAAATCCAGCGACCAGGCCCAGCTCGCTCGCGCGACCGGCGCGTCGCCCGTCTCGAGCGTCGACGACCTGACCGAGGAGGACCTCGGTGCCGCGGGTAGCGTCGCACAGAAGGAGATCGCCGGCGACCAGCGCATCTTCGTCGAGGACGTCGAGGACGCACGGGCCGTCACGCTGATCCTCCGCGGTGGCACCGAGCACGTCATCGACGAGATCGACCGCGCCGTCGAGGACTCGCTGGGCGTCGTCCGCACGACCCTCGAGGACGGCAAGGTGCTCGCCGGCGGCGGCGCGCCCGAGATCGACATTTCGCTCTCGCTTCGCGACTACGCCGACTCCGTGGGCGGCCGCGAACAGCTGGCCGTCGAGGCCTTCGCCGACGCGCTCGAGGTCATCCCGCGCACGCTGGCCGAGAACGCGGGACTCGATCCCATCGACTCGCTGGTCGAGCTGCGTAGCGCTCACGACGGCGGCGACACCGCTGCCGGACTGGACGCCTACACGGGCGACACCATCGACATGGACGCCGAAGGCGTCTACGAGCCGCTTCGTGTGAAGACCCAGGCGATCGAGTCCGCCACCGAGGCGGCCGTCATGCTGTTGCGCATCGACGACGTCATCGCCGCGGGCGACCTCGCGGTCTCCCACGACGACGACGACGAAGACATGCCCGCCGGCGGCCCCGGTGGCATGGGCGGCGGCATGGGCGGTATGGGCGGCGGCATGGGCGGCATGATGTAGGCGAGGTTCGGAACGAGCGAAGCGAGTGAGAACCTCGTAAATGCGAGCGGGGAGCGAATGCGACCCGCGAGCCAAACCGAAATTTAAGCGCCCCTCTCTCCCCGACGGGTCGGTCGTCGGCCCACTCGGGCCTGACGGCCCTCGCGGTGGGAGATGTCGTCGTTTCGACTGCCGTCTCTGCCGTTCCGAGTCGCCCCATCTTCTTTGCCGTTTCGTCGCCGCTCCCGAACTCGTTCCTCGTGGTTTTCTCGAGCGACTGCCGTCCGCGAACTCCCCTCACGAAACTATCATGTACGCGTACGAACGATAATCGGTCGTGACGAACGACACCGACAGAAAGCGAGACGTCGCGAACGCTTTCGGCGGGGCCGCGGACGGCTATCTGGAGGGGGACGTCCTCAAGCGGGGTGCGGACCTCGAGCGACTCGTCGACTGGTGTTCCGACGCGACGTGCGCACTCGACGTCGCAACTGGTGCGGGCCACGTCGCCGGTTCGCTGGCCGAGGCGGGCGTCTCGAGGGTGGTCGCGGCGGATCTCTCCCCGGAGATGGTCGCGACGGCGACGACCGAGTATGACGGGCTCGAGGGAGCCGTCGTCGACGCCGAGGGGCTCCCCGTCGCGACGGACAGCGTCGATGCGGTCACCTGCCGATTCGCGGCCCACCACTTTCCCGACCCCGAGGCGTTCCTCGCGGAGGTCGAGCGAGTGCTCGCACCGGGGGGCGTACTCGCCCTCGAGGACCTCTGCGTGCCGGCCGATCCGGAACTGGCGGCGTACGTGAATCGGATCGAACGGCTTCGAGATTCGAGTCACGTGGCGACCTACGCTCTGACACAGTGGCGCGACTGGTTCGCGGCGACGGGGCTGACGGTCGAGACGGTCCACGAGACGAGTCGCCGTCTCGAGGTCGACGCCTGGCTCGATCGGATGGACGTGTCGGCCGACGACCGCCGGCGGATCAGAGCGTTGCTGGCGGACGCGCCGACCGCCCTCGAGGATGCGTTCGAGTTCCGGTACGAACCTGCGGGGAACGGCGACGAGCGACTGGCGTCGTATCGGACCGGCGTCGTGTTGCTCCGGGTGACGGCCTGACCGTCACTGGTGCCGATCATCGTCGTTCGGTGGTATCGGACGGTATACCGAACGGTCCCGTCTCGCACACGCCCGTCGATTCACGACGAACTAAGTACGAGCCCGCAATATTCGCGGATATGAACACGCTTCTGTTGGACAGCGACGATGTCGACGAGTTCGCGCGACTGTCCGAGGTCATCGACGCGGTCGAGCGGGCCTTCGGGGCCTTCGAGCGCGGCGACACGCAAATGCCGGCGAAGTCCTACATCGACCTGCCCCAGTACAACGGCGACTTCCGGTCGATGCCCGCCTATCTCGAGACCGACGAGTGGGACGCCGCCGGACTGAAGTGGGTCAACGTCCACCCGGACAACCCCGAGGATCACGACCTGCCGACGGTCCTGGGGACGATGATCTACTCCGACCCCGAGACCGCGTTCCCGCTGGCGATCATGGACGGGACGACGCTCACCATGAAACGCACCGGCGCGGCCGCGGCCGTCGCCACCGACTACCTCGCCGTCGACGACGCCTCGAGTCTGGGCATCGTCGGGGCCGGCGTCCAGTCGTACATGCAACTCGAGGCGATCAGCGAGGTCCGACCGATCGAGGAGGTCGTCGTCTCCGACCCCGACGAGGAACGCGTCGAGCGCTTCGTCGACAGCTACGGGGACCGGTTCGACGTTCGCGCGGGGTCGATTTCCGAGGCGGGCCACTGTGATATCCTCTCGACCGTGACCCCAGTCGAAGAGCCGATCGTGGGACTCGAGGACGTGGGCGAACGGACACACGTCAACGCGATCGGGGCCGACGCGGCGGGGAAACACGAGTTGAGCGACGACCTACTGCAGGCAGCGCGGATCGTCATCGACGACCACGAGCAGTGTACCCACTCCGGCGAGATCAACGTGCCCTACGGCGAGGGGGTCCTAACCGACGCGGACATCCACGGGGAGATCGGCGAACTCGTCGTCGGTGCGAAGGACGGCCGGACCGCCGACACTGGCCTCACGGTCTTCGATTCGACCGGGCTCGCGATTCAGGACGTTGCGGCCGCACGAGTCGTCTACGAGACCGCCCGCGAGAACGACGCCGGCTACGACTTCGGGATGATCGAGACGGGCCAGTAGGCAGTCCGTTCGCAGCCGTCGAACCGACGACGCGACTCGACCGGCCGATTCTCGACCGTTAATCGTCGACCTCGGTCGCGCGGGGCTGTTCGCCGGCGTCGCGTCCGAACGCCGTCTCGCGGAGGTCGGCCTCGATCGCCTCGAGCGAGCGTCCCTTCGTCTCGGGCACGAGCCGATAACAGAAGAGCAACGCGAGCACCGAGAGCGCGCCGTACAGCCAGAACGTTCCCGTCTGGCCGACGACGTCGATCAGTCGGAGGAAGGTCAGCGACACGAGCAGGTTGCCGGCCCAGTTGACGACGGTGACGACGCCCATCGCCGTCCCGCGGATCTCCATCGGGTAGATCTCGGAGATCAGCAGCCAGAAGACCGGTCCGAGCCCGATCGCGAAGAACGCGACGTACAGCATCAGGCTCCCGGTCGCGATCCAGCCGATCGCGCCCGAGAGGCCGGGCAGGTAGAACGCGACCCCGAGGACGGCGAGCATGACGGTCATCCCGGCCAATCCCGAGAGCAACAGCGGTCGGCGTCCGGTGCGGTCGATCAACAGCACCGCGACGACGGTCATGACGACGTTGACGACGCCGATACCGACGGTCGCGAGGATCGAGGCGGTGTCCGCGAAGCCGGTCGACTCGAGGATCGTCGGCGCGTAGTACATGACCGTGTTGATGCCGGTCACCTGCTGGAACGCCGCCAGGCCGACGCCGACGATCAGCATCGGCCGCACCCACGGCTCGAAGAGGTCGCGGAGCGTCCCGGATTCGGTGCGGACCGTCTCTTTGATCTCGCGCAGTTCGTCTTCGACCCGCGTCTCGACGCGGGTCCTGGCGAGCACCTCGCGAGCGTCGCTCTCACGGCCGTGCTCGTAGAGCCAGCGGGGGCTCTCGGGCATGAACAACATGCCGACGAACAGGACCGCGGCGGGGACCATGCCGAGGCCGAGCATCCAGCGCCACTCGCCGCCGGCGGCGAACGCGAAGTTCACGAGGTACGCGATGAGGATGCCGCTCGTGATCGTCAACTGATTCAGCGAAACCAGCGATCCGCGGATCTTCGGCGGTGAGATCTCCGAGATGTACAGCGGACCGACGACCGAGGCGAAGCCCACGCCGATCCCGTCAACGATTCGACCGAGGATCAGTATCTCGACGGTCGGCGCGATCGCCATGATGAGCGACCCGACGAAGAAGACGACGGCACCCACGAGGATGAGTCGTCGTCGACCGAGTCGATCCGCGAGTCGGCCGCCCAGCGCCGCCCCGATGATCGCGCCGATCATCGCCCCGCTGACGATGATCCCCTCGACTAGCGAGGCGTTCATCGAATACCCGAACACGGCCGTCAGTTCGAACGTGTTTCGAATGTACAACATCGCGCCGGAGATGACGCCAGTGTCGAACCCGAACAGTAACCCGTTGAGCGCGGCCAACGCCGCGACGACGTAGATGAACGAATTCCGGTCGTTGTCGGTCAATTCTGCATTTTCAATTGACATTTGTCTTGTGTGTAAAAGTTGTTTCACTCCATAGTTAACAAATCCAACGATGCGTGCTTCTATAGTGATAGGGGAGTCGATACCCCTGTTACACGCGCTCTCTCGGCGGTTCGAACGGCGATCGGTGGCCCCGGAACCGGGGATGCTATAGTAGCCACTGAAAGTCATTGCACACCTGATCGCACGACAGCATTGCGATCAGTATGTAAATCGTTTCAGTTGCTACTATAGTAGCCACTGCCCGCCACTGCACACCCGATCGAACGACGCGAGCGCGGTTCGGCGCGAACGACGCGAGCGAGAACCGCGGACTATGCGATCGTGTGTACTCCGTTTCAGTTGGCCCCCTCGGACCGTCCCGACTGAGCACTCGATCAGGTTCCGATTCGTCGGGGAATCGCGCCCGTCATCGACAACTCGTCGGCGTAGTGGACGATCGGGTCGCCGGTCGGCGTCGGCAGGTCGTTGGCCTCGAGCATCGTGTTCTCGTAGATCGTCACGTCGGCCGGCTGGAGCGGCCACGGATCGTGTGCGATCTCGCCGGTCAGCACACCGGCGGCTTCCGACGCGTAGAACCGGCGTCGCGCCGTGAGCCAGTATTCGAGGGTCCCCGGATCGGCGGTGAATACCTGACCGTTCGGGCGATAGGTCGCAACGAATCGAGCGGGTTCAGGTTCACCCTCCCGCCGCTCGCTTTCGAAGGCGACGTGGTTTTCCTCGGTGGCGCTGACCCGCATCCGGGCGTGGCAGACGGGCAGCCGAGTCGTCCGGCGGACGGTCGCCGCGACCAGCGAGTTCCCGATATCGATACTGAAGAAAAACAGGCCGGGATCGCCCCGATAGCGGACGTACGTCCGGACGTTGAGTTCGGGGAAGGCCAGCCGCGTTATCGACGGCGTCCCGCGGAATCCGACGTTCGTGAGCACGAACGGGAGCACGCTCACCCAGGCGCGGCCGTCTCGCGTCTCGAGGCTCACCTGCTCCGGGACGTGCGGGCGGAGATCGTCGGGGTCGACCGGCCAGTGGGCGAATAGCCCGTCGCGCCAGGTCATCGAAGCGACGTGTGGTGTTTTCGGCGACGACTCGTCCGCGAAAGGCCATCGAAAGGGGTCCGTCCGTTGTGTGTTCATCCTCGAAGCCAACAGTTGCTGTCCCGTCCCTACGACGGACCGGCGTATAAAACAGATCGCCTGCTGTCAGATCCGATGGTGGTTCGGCCGCGTCGCCGTCAGTCGGCCGGCTCGACCGCGGCGTCGTCCGACTGCTCGAGGGCGACGCCGTCCGATCCGCCCTCACCTGCGCCGCCCGATTTGATCTCCCCGATGATCTGGTCGGTGGCACTGGTCGCCCGGAGCACCAGCAGACAGAACCCGGTCCGCGTGAGGAAGTCGATGTAGCTCCCGATGAAGATCCCACTGAAGGCGTCGAGTAGTCCAAAGCCCTGCCGCGACATGAGGCCGATGACGAGGTACGCTCCGAACAGTATCAACAGCAGGTTCCGGAGCTTGCCGTAGAGCAGGACGCGCTCGCCGCTTTTCTCGCCGGAGCGTCGCGTGATCGGCCAGATCAACATGTAGGCGAGCACACCGAGCAGGACGAAATTGGCGACGTTGGCCACGTACACCGTCGGCTCCGTGAGGAAGTAGCCGGCGAGCGTGGCACCCGTCCAGCCGACCATGACGACGTTGAGCGCGACCAACTGTCGACGTGATGCACCGGCAACGATGCCCGCGATGGTAACCATCAGCGGGCCCGTGAGGAAGTAGTCGACGTACCGACTCGTCTGAATCGGTTGCTCCGTCGGCGTCGTCACCTGGTAGAACTCGATCGACATGCCGAAGTACGCCAGCGACAGGATCCCACAGAGGACCGGAATCGGGAGGTAGTAGCGCCGCTTCCCCTTTGGAAACCGGCTCGCCCAGAGCAGGAAGAACACGGTTGCCGCTGCCATCACGTAACACGTGATCCGATAGAGTCGGAGTTCGGATATCATCGGGACTCACCTCCGTGCCCCGCGATGGTTGCAGTCGAATCGATCCTATTCGAGACGGTGAACTCGTCGACGGCGTCCGCGAGTTCGGCCGCCCGCTCGTCGAGTCGCGTCGCCTCCGCGGAAACGTCGGTAATCGTCGCGGTCGTCTCCTCGGCGGCCGCCGCGGCCTGCTGGGCTTGCGACGTCGTCTCGTTGGCGACGCTTGCGACGTCCTGGACGATCGTCGCGAGCTCCTCGGCGGAACTGGCCTGCTCGTCGGTCGCCTGATCGATCTCCTGGACGCCAGTGGTCACCTGTTCGATCTCCATGGCGATCCGGTCGAGCTTGTTCGAGAGGGAGTCGACCCGTTCGGTCGCCGATCCGATCGTCGATTCGGCCTCCTCGATCTGCGTTGCACTTTTCGTCGCTCGCTGCTGTATCGATTCGATCATGATTTCGACGTCTTCGACTGCGGCCTGGGTCTGTTCTGCGAGTTCCTTGACCTCGTCGGCGACGGCCTGGAAGCCGCCGCTCTCGCTCGAGGCGCTCTCGGAGCGGGCCGACTCGATGGCCGCGTTCAACGCCAGCATGTTAGTCTGGCCGGCGATTTCGTCGATCAGTTCGACGATGTCCTGGATCTGTTCGGCCTCTTCGTCCAGCGACCGGATCGTCTCGGCGACGGCTTCCGTTCGGTCGCTGGCCGCGTGCATCTCGGCGGTCGTCTCCTCGGCGGCGTACTGGCCCTCCGTCGCCAGTTCGTCGACCTGCCCTGACTGATCGGCGATGGTACTCGTGGCCGCAGCGACCTCCTCGACGGTCGCGGACATCTCCTTGACCTCGGTCGTCGCGACCGCCAGGTCCTCGGCCTGTTTCGAGGAGCCGTCCGAGATCTCCTGGACCGACGTGCTGACCTCCTCGCTGGCCCGCCGAATCTCGTCGGAACTGGTCTGGACCTCGGTACTCGTTCGGGCGACCTCCGCCGAGATCGTCTTGACCTGTGCGACTGCCTGCTCCAGATCGGCGATCATCTCGTTGAACGCCTCGGCGATCGACACCATCGCCTCGTGGTCCGTCTCGGGGTCGAGGCGTCCCTCGAGGTCGCCGTCGGCACACGCCGCCATGACCTCGCTGTAGCGTTCCGCCTCGGCCTCGAGCTCTCGGTTGCGTTCTTCGGTCCGTTGCTGGGCCTCGCGGGCGCGTTCGCGCTGGTCCTCGAGGTCGGATAAGGTCTCCTTCAGCGAGTCCCGCATCGACGCGAACGAGTCGTAGAGGATTCCGACCTCGTCGACCCGATCGGTCTCGAGGTCGACCTCGAGGTCGCCCGCTCCCATCCGTTCGGCTTTGCTGCCGAGCCGACGGAGGTACAGCGAGGTGTTCCCGCCGAGAATCACGCCGACGAGTCCGAGATGGAGGACGAAGACGAAGAGTACTGCCAACAGTGCGGAGGTCGCGGTCTTCTGTGGACCGTAGACGGACGCTGCGGTGTCGTAGGTCGTGACCGTCAGCGATGCGTCGCCCACGTCGATCGATGCCGCCGTCGCCGCAAACTCGGTCTCGGAACCGTCGGGGGTGCCAGTGACGACGTCGCTTCCCTCCGGCGAGAGCGCGCCGAGGACGGCTTCGTCGCCGGCTGCCGGCTCCTCGCCGACTGTCGCGATCGTCTCGCCGTCGCCGTTCGTGACGACGGTCCGCCCCCCCGTCTCGAGGGCCGTCGCGAACGCGTCGGTGGGCGCGGAGACGGCGACGTATCGCTGGTCCTCGCCCGCCACGCTCGTGACGAACGAGAGGACGGATTCGTTGGTCGCCACTCCCTCGTGGGGGGCACTGGGGCCGTTAGTGGGACCCTGAACGTCGGCCGTCTCGAAGAAATTCCGGCCGACAGCACCGTCCGCGCTGCTCGCGAGTACCTCGCCGTCGCCGTCGACGTAGTGTATCTCGGCGACTCGATCCCCGCGAGTGGACTGTGCCGTCTCGAGTCGCTGGCCGATCTCGCCGTCGGTTCCCGTCCGAACGGTCGCGTCCGTTGCGAGGCCGTTCGCCGTTTCGACGTTCGTCTCGAGCCACCCGGCCGCAACGTCGCTGCGGTCGTCCGTCCGGTCGCTGAAGTGTTCTTCGGCCGCCGGACCGATGGAGCCAGTGACGTGGCCGAAAAAGAGCGCGGAGACGAGGATCGTCATCACGACGACCAACACGAAAATGAGCCCGATTTTTGTACTGTACGTTTCTCTGATTCGATCGGGGAGATAGTCCTCGAGTGCCATATTGTCACACAGGTTATTCGAGCAGCGCGCCGCTGCCCGGTGTCTTCCTTACCACTGTTCACCCATCCCCATTGAATGTATCGGTCGGATTGATTGTCCCGAGGTGCGATCAGTCGAGACCTCGCACGGACGCGGGTTAGAGGGGGATTGAACGGCATCCATCTCGAGACAGAATGTGTATGGTAAACGTGAATTCAGTTTCAAGAAGATTATGTCCGTAGAAGTCCTGTATCTTCCCTTAGTAGTCGAAGAGGAATATCAATAGCGTCTATAGTTGAATTTACGGAATCTCTCCGGGTACCGACAGTCATCCGGTTTGTTGTCCGTCAGCGACGGTGTCCCCCAAGACGGCGCGGTTACATTGGTAAACCGGTACGGTAGATCGTATCATACGGCCGAACCGGCGCAACCGCACGGTGGTTTCCGGTTGCGCCGGCACTGACGGACAGGAGTCCGTATCAGTCGTCGATTTCGATCGCCGGTCGACCGGGTTCGGCGTTTTTCAGGGTTGCGTCGTCGGCTTCCTCGGACCCAACGACGCGAACCGGGGCCTCGAACTCGCGTTCGATCAGCCAGGCGGCCGACTCGAGTGCCGCACGCTCGTCGTCCGGATCGAGCGTCATCGAGAGCGCTTCCCGTTCGGCCTGGAGGTCCTGGCCGTAGTCGGCCGCGGCGTCGCCCACCTCGCGAATGTGTGCATGCCCCATGAGCTCGCCGATCAGGTTGTCGGCGTCGCTTTCGATCGCGATCTCGAGGGCGTCGTACTTCCACTCGGGGGCGATGACGACGTCGATCGCCTTCGGATCTTCGATCCCGGCGACCTCGACGATGTCGCGGATGTCCTCGCGGGTGTTCTCGACCAGTCGACGGCGTTTGGCGACGTGGTCACGGTCGACCTCGGCGGTTGGCCACGCGGCCTCCGCGACGAGCCCGTCGCCGCCCAGCTCGTCGTACAACTCCTCGGTGAGGTGCGGTGCGACCGGCGCGAGCAGCCGAACGACGGCCGACAGCCCGCGCTCGTAGGTCTCGGCGTGGGGTTCGGTGTAGTCCGAATACTGCCGGAGCGTCCGCACCAGATCCTGCGTCTCGCGCAGCGCCTTGTTGAACGTCAGGTCGTCGTACTCCCCGCTGGCGATGGCGATCGTCGCGTCGATCTCCGCGTCGACGTAGCTGGCGATCGCGTCGTCGTCGCCCTCGGGCGCCTCGGCCGCGAACTCCTCGACCATCTCCTTGAGCCGTGTGAGGAAGGCGTAGGTCGACTGCACTCCTTCCTCGCTCCAGTCGAAAGCCGTGTCCGGCTGTGCAGCCTGCATTATGAATAGGCGTGCGGTGTCGGCTCCATACTCCTCGACGATCCGCTGGGGCGAGACGACGTTGCCCTTCGACTTGGACATCTTCTCGCCCTCGAGTTGTACCATCCCCTGTGCCAGCAGGTTCTCGAAGGGTTCGCGGTGCTCGAGACCCTCGTGGTCGGCCAGCACCTTGGTGAAGAATCGGGAGTACAGCAGGTGCATCACGGCGTGTTCGATGCCGCCGACGTACTGATCGACGGGCATCCAGTCGTTTGCCTGCTCGCGGTCGAAGGGGGCGTCCACGAGGTCGGGAGAGACGTACCGCAGGAAGTACCACGAGGAGTCGACGAAGGTGTCCATCGTGTCGGTCTCGCGGGTCGCGTCGGCTCCACACTCCGGACAACTCGTCTGCTTCCACTCCTCGGCGGCGTCGAGCGGGTTGCCGGTCGTGTTGATGAACTCGGGGAGTTCGACCGGCAGGTCGTCCTCGGGAACCATCACGGGGCCACAGTCGTCGCAGTGGACGACCGGGATCGGCGTCCCCCAGTAGCGCTGTCGGGAGATCCCCCAGTCGCGCAGCTGGTACTGTTTCGCCTCCTCGGCGCTGTCGATCCCTTCGGTCAACCGCTCGCGTGCGGTCTCGCTGTCCAGACCCGAGTACTCCCCGGAGTTGATCAGCACGCCGTCCTCGGTGAACGCCGCTTCCTCGATGTCGGGGGCCTCGGGCTCCTCGCCGTCCTCGGGTTCGGGGGCGATGACGGGGACGATGTCCAGCCCCTTCTTCTCCGCGAAGGCGTGGTCGCGCTCGTCGTGGCCGGGGACGGCCATCAGTGCGCCGGTCCCGACGTCCGAGAGGACGAAGTCCGCGACGTAGACCGGGATCTCCTCGCCGGTGACGGGGTTGGTCGCGGTCAGGTCGGTCTCGACGCCGTTGGGTTCGTCGCCGTCGGGATCGGCCTCCTCCTCGACGAAGCGGCGGACGTCCTCGTCCTCCTCGGCGAGTTCCTCGCTGATCGGGTGGTCGGGCGCGAGCGCGAAGAAGGTCGCACCGTAGATGGTGTCGACGCGGGTGGTGAACGCTTCGACCGGTCCGTGCCCCTCGATTTCGAAGTCCAATTCGGTCCCGAACTGCCGGCCGATCCAGTTGCGCTGCATCTGGCGCACGGAGTTTGGCCACCCCTCGAGGTCGTCGATCGCTTCCAGCAACTCGTCGGCGTACTCGGTGATCTTCAGGAACCACTGCTCGAGTTCGCGCTGTTCGACGGGCGTGTCACAGCGCCAGCACAGTTCCGCCTCGCCTTCGACCTGTTCGTCGGCGAGGACGGTCTCGCAGTGGGGACACCAGTTGACGTCGGCGTCGCGTCGTTCGACCAGTCCCTCCTCGTGGAACCGGGAGAAGAGCCATTGGTTCCACTGGTAGTAGTCGGGCGTGCAGGTCGTGACCTCCCGCTCCCAGTCGTAGCCAAAGCCCATCGCCTCCATCTGGTCCGTCATCGTCTCGATGCAGTCGAACGTCCAGTCGCGGGGGTTCGTATCGCGCTCTTTGGCCGCGTTCTCCGCGGGGAGGCCGAAAGCATCCCACCCCATCGGATGGAGGACGTCGTCGCCGTGCATCCGACGGTAGCGGGCGTACGCGTCCGTGATCGTGTAATTACGGACGTGACCCATGTGGAGCTTGCCTGATGGATACGGGTACATCCCCAGGACGTACGTCGGATCCTCGACGTCGTCCGGCGTCCGGTAGACGTCCGCTTCGTCCCACGCCGCTTGCCAGCGCCGTTCGACCGTCGCGTGGTCGTATCCCGCGTCACTCATTTGCTTATATACGTCTAGGGTGAGACGCCGCCCTATACCTTTCCATACACTATAGTAACCACTGCAAGTCGATGCACACCCGATCGCACGACAGCTATGCGACCGGTGTGTAAATTTACTATCGCCCGCCGAGCCGCGATCGAGTCTCGCGATCACCGCTCGAGCGCGACGCGCTCGCCGACTGAGCCGGCTCGAGTGGGGAGTCGAGCACCGAACCGCCGGAATACCGATCGGCGTCACCGGACCGACGAGTCGCTGGTGGGACTCTTCGAGTCGAGAGCCGGCGGATCCGGTCCGACGGTGCCGGGAAGCGAGGTGTTTTATTCTCGGCTCGTCCCATCAGAGTCATGGTAGCAGACGACACTGTCTTCGTCACGGGAGCGAGCCAGGGACTCGGCCGCGAAATCGCCGTCGCGTTCGCCGACGAGGGTGCGAACGTCGCGCTCGCGGCCCGGAGCGACGGGATCGACGAGACCGCGGCGCTGATCGACGCACCCGACCGAACGCTGACGGTCGAGACCGACGTGACCGATTCGGACTCGGTGGCCGACGCGATCGACGAAACGGTCGCGACCTTCGGCGGGCTGGACTGTCTCGTCAACAACGCCGGCATCGCCGGCCCCACCGCGCCGATCGAGGAGACCGGGGACGGCGAGTGGCTCGAGACGCTGGACGTCAACGTCGTCGGGATCGCTCGAACCACGAGAGAAGCGGCTCCATACCTTCGCGACGGGGCGGACGGAAGTATCGTCAACATCTCGTCGATCGGCGGCAAGCGGCCCTACGCCAACCGGACGCCCTACGCGGCCTCGAAGATGGGTGTCATCGGACTCACTCGCGCGCTGGCCGCCGAGTTCGGCGACGACGGCGTGACGGTCAACGCGATCTGCCCCGGCCCGGTCGAGGGCGATCGGATTCGGAACGTCTTCGAGAAGCAGGCCGAGGAGGCCGGCGTCCCCGTCGAGGCGATCGAGGGGGAGATCCTCGAGACGCTCATGATCGACGAACTGGTCCCGCCCGAGGAAGTCGCCGAACTCGCGGTCCACCTCGCGGATTCGGACTCGCGTCACGTGACGGGACAGGATATCAACGTCTCGTCGGGCGGGGCGTGGTACTGAGCGGCTGCTCCAACCGGCGACTCGAGCGGCGTTCCCGACCGCGTTCGTCACTCGAGGTCGATTCCCGTCTCGGCGAGTAGCGACCGGAACGCGTCTTCCTCGAGGATCGGCACGTCGTTGTCCCGTGCGTCCGCCTGTTTCGTCGCCCCAGGGTTCGTGCCGGCCACGAGGAAGTCCGTGTTGCCCGAGACGCTGCTCGTCGCGTTCGCGCCGTGTGCTTCGACGAGTTCCTGCGCCTCGTCTCTGGTCAGTTCGTCGAGCGAGCCGGTAAAGACGAAGGTCGTCCCCGCGAGTTCGTCACCGGTGGCGGCCGTCTCGACCGTCCGTGGGGAGACGTGCTCGAGCACGCCGTCCACGACCGCGGCGTTGGCCTCGCTCGCGAAGAACTCGTGGATCGTTTCCGCGACCGTCTCGCCGACGTCGTCGACGCCCTCGAGTCGCACGGGGTCCGTTTCGGCGGCCTCGCGGAACGCCTCGAAACTGCCACACTCGCGGGCGAGTTCGCGTGCCGTCGTGGGGCCGACGAGCGGGATGCCAAGCGCCGAGATGAAATCGGCAAGCGGCGGCTCGCGGCTGTCTTCGATCTCCTCGAGCAGGTTTTCGGCGCTTTGCTCGCCCCATCCCTCGAGTGCCAGTAGCGCCGCTCGCTCGAGGTCGTACAGATCCGCGACGGACTCGAGCAGGCCGGCGTCGACGAGCTGCCGGACGCTCTTCTCGCCCAGTCCCTCGAGGTCGAGGCCGTCGTCGCCCGCGTAGTACTCGATCGATCGCCGGAGCTGGGCGTCACAGCCCAGCCCGCCGGTACAGAAAGCCATGGGGCCGTCGCGCTCGACGGGACTGTCACAGACGGGGCAGCGGTCGGGGAGTTCGTAGTGGCCCTCGCTGCCCTTCTCGACGACCTCCTCGACGTAGGGGATCACGTCGCCGGCGCGCTGGACGCGAACGGTGTCACCGACGTTGACGTTCTTCGCGGCGATCTCCTCGGGGTTGTGCAGGCTCGCCCGCGACACGGTGACGCCGCCGACGTCGACGGGCTCGAGCAGTGCGACGGGCGTCAGCCGCCCCGTCCGGCCGACCTGTACCGCCACGTCGGCGATGGTCGTCACCTCGGCGCGGGCCGGGAACTTGTAGGCGAACGCCCAGCGGTCGTGGCGCGCCGTTCGCCCGAGTTCCTCGCGTGCGTCTCGGGAGTCGACCTTGATGACGACGCCGTCGATCTCGTAGTCCAGGTCGTCGCGGGCCTCGAGCAGGCGGTCGCGGTAGTCGATCGCGCCGTCGATGTCGTCGACTACCTCGACGCGATCGTTCGTCCGAAGCCCGAACTCGGGGAGGCGCTCGAGTTCCGCGCGGTGGGTGTCCTCGAGCTCGCTTGCCTCGAGGACGTCGAAGAAGAAGACCGCGAGCGGGCGCTCGGCGACGACCGAGGGGTCGAGTTGGCGGATGGTCCCGGCGGTGGCGTTTCGGGGGTTGGCGAAGGGCTCCTCGCCGCGCTCGATGCGCTCGCGGTTGTGTGCCTGAAACCCGTCCTTCGGCATGTAGACCTCGCCCCGCATCGCGAGGAACTCGGGATAGTCGCCGTGGAGGTGCTGTGGGACGGACCCGATCGTTCGCGCGTTGCGGGTCACGTCGTCCCCCTCGTGGCCGTCGCCGCGGGTGACCGCACGCTCGAGACGACCCTCGTCGTAGACGAACTCCATCGAGACGCCGTCGAACTTGGGTTCGCAGACGTATCGGACGTCGCCCACCGCTCGACGCACGCGCTCGTCGAACTCGCGGACGTCCGTTTCGGCCCCGCTGTTGTCGATCGAGAGCATCGGCGCGACGTGTTCGACCGTGTCGAACTCCTCGAGTGGCTCGCCGCCGACGCGCCGCGTCGGGCTGTCCGGATGCGCGAGCTCGAACTCCCGCTCGAGCTCCTCTAGCCTGGCGAAGAGCGCGTCGTAGGTCCGATCGGCGATCACGGGATCGCTCTCGGCGTAGTACCGGCGGTCGTGTTCGCGGATGGCCTCGCGTAGCTGTTCGACTCGTTGCCTGGCGTCGCCTTCCGAGAGCTCCGCGACCGGCTCGAAGTCGGTCGGCGGATTTCGGAGGTAGGGGTTGTCTTCGTCCGCGTTCTCGTCGGCAAAGGACATCGCTGTTGCTCAAGGATAGCCCCTCGCAGCCGTTAACGTTACTGAAGCGCTCGATCGGCCGGTCCGGACCGCGTCCCGATTGCCTTCCGGGCGACGACGGGCCGGCACTGACCGACGGGAGCCCGTCTCACTGCATTCGCAGCAACTGTGCGTGCAGGGTCGCCCCGACCTCGAGGACGTTCGCCTCGTCGACGAAGCCCGCTTCGACGGCGAGTTCGACGGCGCGGGTACCGACGATGTTGGCGACGGACGCCTGTGCGAGGCTGTCGATCACCGCGCTCTCGTCGACCGCGTCGCCGCCGTAGAACTCCTCGGTGACCGTCAGGGAGAGTTCGCCCTCCTCGAACGTTTCGCCGAGAACGTCCTCGTCACAGACGGCGACAAGCAATCCCTCCGGCGTCTCCCGTTCGTTGACGATCATCCGATCACTCGAGTTCCCACTCGCGGTCGTCTTCCTCCTCCTCGTCGCCGACGCCGAGATCGGCGACGCCGAGGTCGTCCAGCCCAACGCCGCCCCCTCGCTGGGGCGACTGGCGGTTCGCGCCGCGACCACCGAGCCCCCCTCCGGCACCGCCCGGTCGGCCTCCTGCACCGCCGCGTCCAGCACCCTGACCGCCGCCCTGTCCGAACAGCTCCTCGCGGTCGTCCATCATCTCCTGTTCGGCCTGTTCGCGCATCTGGTTTGCCTCGTCGGCGATCTCCTCGGCCTGGTCGAACTCGCCGAGTTCCTCGAGGATCTCGGCTTTCGTCTCGAGCACCTTGGCGTTGCGCAGGCCCAGCCGGATGGCGTTGTCGACGCAGTTGAGCGCCTCCTCGGCCAGTCCCCGCTCCGAGAGGAAAAAGGCGCGGTTGAACCAGCCCGCGGCGAAGCGCTCGTCGATCTCGATGGCGCGTTCGGCGTGCTCGAGTGCCTCGCTCGTCTCGCCGAACTCCCAGAGCGCGTACGCGAGGTTCGTCTCGGCCGTGGCGGCGTGTTCGCTCTCCTCGTCGATCCGCAGGGCCTCGCGGTGGGCCCCGATCGCCTCGTCGTACTCCTCGAGTTCGGCGTGGGCGACGCCCTTGTTCACCCACGCCTCCTGTGCGAGCTTGTCGTCCTCGGCGAAGCGGGCGGTCCGCTCGAAGGCGTCGGTGGCCTGTTCGTAGCGGTTGATCTGCATGTAGTTCAGGCCGACGTCGAGCAGGTCGCTCGCGTCGACGTCGTCCTGATCGATGTTGTGCTTGTCGAGCGTGTCGGTGACGACGCGGGAGTCGACGGGGTCGACCTTCGAGGGGTCGACGCCGAGCTCCGGCGGGTCCAGATCGAACTCCTCGTAGGGATCGCCAAAGCCCTCCCCCTCGGAGAACTGGTGGTCGCGGTCGTCGTCTCGGTCAGTCATTGTCAGAAGTTGGCGGTGACGACTGTTAAGGGCTGCGACCCAGGTAGCGGCGGCGTTGGATCGGCGTTCGACCCCCGCTTCTCAGACCCGCTGGCCGAGACGACTGGTGATCCCCCGAAGGGACTGTGTCACCTCGGCCGGGTGTGGCAATCCGAGCCGGTATCGGAGCCGGTCTTGCCCTTTGAACGGCTCGAACACCGCGGGCTCTGTGAGTTCCCAGAGTTCCGCACGGCCTCGAGCGCCGTGTCGATCGAAGATCGCGTTCGCCGCTCGACGCCCGGCCTCGTTGGCCGACTCCATCGAAGCCAGATCGGAGTTCGTTCGGACGTAGTCGCTCGCCAGCGTGAGGTTCCGGACGCCCACGTCGGCCGGCGGCCGGTTCCGAAGCGATCCCACGGTGTTGATCAACAGCGGCGATCGGTTCTCGACTCCAGTATCCGCTTCGACGATCGACGGATCGAGGAACCAGTCGACCAGCATGTCGTCCCGCAGCCGCTGGGTGGGCCCGTTCAGGTGGGTCTTCAGCTGCGCCCAGATCTCCTCGGCGATCTCCTCGCGCGTACACGCCCTCGCCGGTTTTTCGTGGTAGATTCCCGGCGTGTCCCAGTCGGAGGCGATCACCGACAGGACGCCCTCGACCTCGTCGGGGCCACGACCCTCGAGATCGTAGCCCGTCCAGAACTGGCGCTGGGAGATCGAGGTCAGCGCCCACGGGGCGTCCGCGTAGACCTGGTGGCCCCGCGTCAGTTCGACGTCCTCGGTGAGGTAGAACTGGATCCCGTTCATCCAGGCGGTATCGAGCCGGTCGATCCGTCCCAGTGCCGGCGCGGCCCGTCGCAGTTCCGGCGTGACGAACTTCGGGGCGACCTCGACCGGAACGGCCAGGACGAACTCGTCGGCCGTAACCGTCCCTCCGTCCGCCAGTTGGGCACCGGTGACGCGCCGCCCGTCGAACTCGAGGCCCCGTGCAGGGGTGTTCGGCCGGAACTCGACGCCCAGCGTCTCGAGGTGGCGGACCCACGGATCGATCCAGGCCTCGTTCGTCGGGGCGTTGAGCACCCGCTCGGTCGGCTCGGTCGGATCGAGCTGGCCGAACAGCAACTGCAGGTAGATGGTGCCGACGGTCCTGGCGCTACCGACCTGGGGTCGGAGCGCGACGAGCGCCTGCGTCGCGTACGCGAGGCGGTCGCGAAACTCCGCCGAGCGGTTCTCGGCATCGATGAATTCCCACCAGGAGACGTCGTCGAGTTCCTCCTCGCGTCGATCCTCGCAGGCGGTCAGCAGGTACAGCAACCGCTCGAGTAGGAAGCGCACGTCCTCGCGGGGCAGGTCCTCGGCGAAAGCGGGTCGAAGCGCCTCGAGCCAGCCACGCAGCGAGTCGGGCGTGCGCGTCTCGGCGATCCGGCCCGAATCCGTGGTACTCGCGATCAGCGTCGCTTCGGTCTCGACGAGATTGCCTTCGACGGTGCCGGCACCGTCGGGGATCCGTGCCATCGTGTCGACGACGTGTCTGTAAAACGCCGGGAAGAACCGGAAGCCGTGCTCGCCGTGAAGCGCCGCCGGGTCGTCCGCGATCGGCATCGATCGCGCCTTCCCGCCGAAGCGATCGTTCGCCTCGAAGACGGTCACGTCGTACCCGCGCTCGGCGAGTTCGTGGGCCGCCGTGAGACCGCCGATCCCGCCACCGAGTACGGCAACATCAGTCATTAGCGTCCCTGGGGCATCGATCGACATAACGGGCGTCCCTAACTACGAATCCCTCGAGACGGAGCCCGTCGTTGCCGGCCCCGCCACCGTCACTATTGAGTACGGCGGCCACGATGGCTCGGGTATGCGGCTGTTCGTCAGCGTCGACCTCCCCGGCGATCTCGCCGACCCGGTCGCCGACCTGCAAGCCGAGTTCGCCGACGCGAGCGGGCTCGATTTCACCGAGCCCGAGCAGGCCCATATCACGATGAAGTTCCTCGGGGACGTTCGAAAGAGCAACGCTCTTTCGAGCCAATCAGAATCGCAAAACGATTCTGATGACGTCAACGAGGAGCGGCTACCCGCCCTCGAGCGTGCACTCGAGGCCGCGGTCGACGATGCCGACGTCGATCCGTTCCCCGTCAGATACGGCGGCCTGGGCGTCTTTCCGAGCCTCGAGTACATCAGCGTCGTCTGGCTGGGGGTCGAGCGGGGCGGCGACGAACTCACTCGGCTCCACGAGGCCATCGAGGACCGAACGACGGCGATGGGTTTCGACGCCGAGGACCACGATTTCACTCCCCACGTCACGCTCGCGCGGATGAACCACGCCGGCGGGAAGGAACTGGTCCAGGACCTCGTACGGGAGCGCGAGCCGACGATCGGCGAGGCTCGCGTCGACGAAATCCGGCTGACCGAGAGCACGCTCACGGACGACGGGCCGGTTTATTCGACGGTCGAATCGTTCCCACTGTAGGCGACGGCGACGATCGGATCCGGCAGCGCAGCCCTCGCCCCTGCAAGATGGACAAGATTTTAAGCCACCGCGGGCTACGTCCGGCTACTATGGGTAAAAAATCGAAGGGCAAGAAGAAGCGACTTGCCAAACTCGAGAACCAGAACAGCCGCGTCCCGGCATGGGTCATGATGAAGACTGACATGGAAGTCCAGCGCAACCCCAAGCGACGCAACTGGCGGCGCAACGACACTGACGAGTAACGATGAGTGCAAGTGACTTCGAGGAACGTGTCGTCACCGTTCCGCTGCGCGACGTCAAGAAAGGAGCCAACCACGAGGCCGCCGACTACGCGATGCGACTGGTCCGCGAACACCTCGCGAAACACTTCGCAGTCGACGAGGAGGCCATCCGACTCGATCCCTCGATCAACGAGAAAGTCTGGTCGAACGGCCGCTCGAACCCGCCACGAAAGCTGCGCGTTCGCGCAGCCCGCTTCGACGAGGAGGGCGACGCCGTCGTCGAAGCCGAGGTCGCCGACTAAACTTGCAACGCCTCGCCTTCGCCGGGTCGGCCTACGTCGGCGTCTTCGCCCGTGCGACCGACTCGTGCGTACTCGTTCGCCACGACGTCGACGACGACGTTGCTGCCGACCTGACCGACGAACTCGAGGTCCCGACGATCCGGACGACCGTCGGCGGGTCCTCGACGGTCGGCGCGCTAGCGACGGGTAACGAAAACGGATTGCTCGTCAGCTCCCGCGCCCTCGAGTACGAACGCGAGACGCTCGAGGAGACGGTCGATCTCCCGGTCGCGGAACTACCGGGCAGTATCAACGCTGCCGGTAACGTCGTCCTCGCGAACGATTACGGGGCCTACGTCCATCCGGACCTGCCCCGCGAGGCGGTTCAGATCGTCAAAGACACGCTCGAGGTCCCCGTCCAACGCGGCGACCTCGCGGGCGTCCGGACCGTCGGGACGGCCGCCGTGGCGACGAACACCGGCGTGCTCTGCCACCCGAAGGCGACCGACGAGGAACTCGACGCGCTCGAGGACGCCCTGGACGTTCGGGCCGACGTCGGCACGGTCAACTACGGCGCACCGCTGGTCGGCTCGGGTCTGATCGCTAACGAAGCCGGCTACGTCGTCGGCGAGGAGACGACCGGGCCCGAACTGGGCCGGATCGAGGACGCGCTCGGCTATCTCGACTGAGGGGCCCTTCGAGGCCCACGTTCCTTTTCCGTCATCCTCGATCGAACTCGTGGATTCGAGTTCGATCGCGTCTCACTGACGTTCGAACCGATGTAACACGACATCGCTGTCGTCGTCCCACTCGAAGTTCTCGTGGGCGCGCTCGAGCAGCCGTCGGTACCCCTCGAGGTCCTCCATCCCTTCGGCCCGGGCATCCTCGTCGGTGAGGTCCCCGAGCGTGCGCTCGCGGACGTCGGTCACCTCGAAGGTCGCGTCCTCGATCGTGAACGTATCCCCTTCCGCGGCGTACTGGTGGCCGCGGTGGATCTGCGTGACCTCGCCCTCGAGGGCCTGGGTTTGCATTCGCTCGCTGGGCAACAGTTCGCCGGGATCGAGTTCGCTCATGGGAGCGGGTTGGGTCCGGCGGAGTAAAATCCTTCACCCTCCACTCGGTGGGTGATTCGAGGGTGACAGCACGTCTCGTCGCCCGTCCCGTCGGTTGCACCCGCTCGAATGGGAAGGGAAGATTCTTCCGACTGCCTGCCGGATGGAGAGGTATGAGTCAATTTACGGTCAGTGGTCGGTTCAAGAGCCGCGACGGCTTCGCGGAGTTCGAGACGACGATCGACGCCGAAAACGAGAACGTCGCCCGCGAACACACCTTCTGTCAGTTCGGCAGCCAGCACGGGCTCAAACGCAGCGAGATCGAACTCGAGGAGGTATCCCAACAATGAGTCAACAGCAACTCCAGCAACTCTCCCAGGAACTCCAGGAGATCGAAGAACAGATCGAGGCCCTGCAGACGAACGTCGAGGCCATCCAGCAGGAAAAGACCGAGGTCGACGAGGCCATCGAGGCCCTCGACACGCTCGAGACCGGCTCGACCGTGCAGATGCCGCTTGGCGGCGGCGCGTATCTCCGAACGACGATCGAGAACATCGACGAAGTGATCGTCGACCTCGGTGCCGACTACGCCGCGGAGTTCGAGGAAGACGACGCCGTCGACGCCCTCGAGAACAAGAAAGAGCACCTCGACGACCAGATCGACGAACTCAACGAGGAGATCGCAGAACTCGAGACCGAGAGCAGCGAACTCGAGCAGCAGGCCCAGCAGCTCCAACAGCAGGCGATGCAACAGCAGATGCAGGGGATGGGCCAGGGTCAGCCCGACGAGTAACGCGGCGCAGGCAGTCTTATCGATACCATGTTCGACAACCTGAAGGATAAGCTCGGGAGCTTCCGGAAAGACGCCGAAGAGGCCGCCGAAGAGAACGTCGAGGAGGTCGACGACGACGAACTCGAGGGCGAAGAGATGGAGGCGGTCGACCCCGACGCAGCGCCGGCGGAGTCGACGGCTGCGGAAGCAACCGATACTACCCCCGAAACGGCGGCCGCCGAGACGGCAGCCCCGGCGTCCGCTGCGGTGGAACCGGAACCGGACGCGGAATCGAAGCCAGAGGCAACGACCGAGTCCGCCACCGCAGACGCGGCCGACGCCGCCGGCCGGGAGCCGGCGACCGATTCCGACTCCGATCTCCTCGAGTCCGACGACGCCGATTCGGTCACGGACGAACCGGGTTCCGACGAGGAGCCGACCGATACGGCGACGCCTGCCGAGGAATCGCCCGGCGACGAGGACGAGGTAGACGACGACGGGCGGACCGGCTTCGGTGCCAGGGCCAGATCCCTCTTTACGGGGTCCTCGGACGACTCCGAGCCGGAATCGGACGAGACGACTCCCGAGGACGCGCAGGCCCCTGGAGCAACTCCGGACGAGGAACCGGTCGATGTAGCGGCCGATGCCGAGGAATCGCCCGTCGACGAGGACGAACCGGCCGTCGACGACGAACCCGAGGACGACGCCGACGATGGCAACTCGACCGGGTTCGGCACGAAGGCCAAGTCCCTCGTCAAGGGGAAGTTCGTCATCGAGGAGGAGGACCTCGAGGGGCCGCTCCACGAACTCGAGATGGCGTTGCTCTCGAGCGACGTCGAGATGGGCGTCGCCGAGGAGATCCTCGACAACATCCGCGACGAACTGGTCGGCGAGACGCGGACCTTCACGACCTCGACCGGCGAGGTCGTCGAGGAAGCGCTGCACAACGCGATCTACGACGTGATCAGCGTCGGCCAGTTCGACTTCGACGAGCGCATCGCCGTCGAGGACAGGCCCGTCACCATCATCTTCACCGGCGTCAACGGGGTCGGGAAGACCACCTCGATCGCCAAGATGAGCCGCTACTTCGAGGAACGGGGCTACTCGACGGTGATGGCAAACGGCGACACGTACCGTGCGGGTGCCAACGAGCAGATCCAGGAACACGCCGACGCCCTGGGAACGAAGTGTATCAGCCACGAACAGGGCGGCGATCCCGCTGCGGTGTTGTACGATGCCGTCGAGTACGCGGAGGCAAACGACGTCGATATCGTCCTCGGCGATACGGCGGGCCGACTCCACACCAACGAGGGGTTGATGGACCAACTCGAGAAGATCGGGCGCGTCGTCGATCCCGACATGACGCTGTTCGTCGACGAGGCCGTGGCCGGTCAGGACGCGGTCAACCGCGCCCGCGAGTTCGACGAGGCCGCGGAAATCGACGGTGCCATCCTGACGAAAGCCGACGCCGACTCCAACGGCGGTGCGGCGATCTCGGTCGCTCACGTCACCGGAAAGCCGATCCTGTTTCTCGGTGTCGGGCAGGGGTACGACGACCTCGAGCGGTTCGATCCCGACGAGATGGTCGAGCGGCTGTTGGCCGACGAGTAGGCGGCCGTCGCCACGTCGGATTTCCAATTATTGCAGAAGACACTTATTGTTTCTTTGAGACGTTCGCGTATGAGCCGCCTTCGTTCCCGACGCGCCCTCCTCGCCTCCATTGCGACGTCTATCGCGGTCACGACGGGCGGTTTCGAGTACGGCGCGAGCGATCCAAGCGGGCGGCTCCTCGAGTCGGGGACCGTCCCTGCGGACTGGTACGAGTGTCGCGATGTCGCCCGGCCCGAGCCGGATTCACCGGACGATGCGGACGCGCTCGAGCCCCTGGAGTATCCCGCACCGCCGTCGCAGTCCTGTTTCGAGGGACAGCGTCCCCCATCGAACCGTTCGTCGGCGACGCGCTCGGATGGGGATCCCGATCGGTCGGACTGTTCACCAGCGTCGGGGCAAATCTCGGGTGCGAGCCAGTACGTTATCGCGTTCGAGCGGGCGTATCAACGGAACGCGTTCATCGAGCGGTATCGGTCCGCGGCGCGAACCGTCGAGCTTCGACGGATCGACTACCGAACGGCCGCGATCGGTTCGTCCCCCAACGCCGATGCTGTCCTGGTGGCACTCCGCTACGATCTGACGACCGGCACACGACAGTCCTCCCGGGACTCACGTGTCCAGTGGGACATCCGTACGACCTACTACGTCGACGACCGGTCGGCCTTTCGGGCCCGATACAGCGGCGTCGCCGAGGAACTGACGTTCGTTCCAGATCCGCGAACGCGGGGCGAACTCGTCGCCTGTTTCGGTTAACGTTTCCCGTGGGCGCTGTCGGTGGCCGCCAGTCTCTGGCCGTCCACCCGTCTCGAAGTACTGGCCCGTCGCTGGCTCGCATCGGTCATCCGGTACCGGGCATAATTGCCTTTATTACCGACGCTTCGATCGTCGGTATCGACCGTAACCGGCGTCTGATGCCGCCCCGTCGACGATTCCCGGCTGGTTTCGTGGTCGGTCGCCGAACCTTGTGGCAATATTTACTGGTGGAACCGACCCACGTCATGATTCGCCGAGTTACGGAGGCGTATAGGTGTGGGGTTGCATTACCCGTTAAACAATGGCTCTTCAAAAGCATCTGCGACAGACGGCACGCGCCGGTTCGTTCGCTGCCGTCCGAACGCAGAGGTGGTTCGTGTGAATACAGTCGAAGAACACAAACAGGAGAAACACCCGCTCGACGTCGTCGACGACGTCTACGACTACGCCGACGAGGAACTCTCCTTCGAGGAAATCGAGGATCGCGCCGGCGGCGGCGAGTGGGAGCGGCTGAAGTGGGCCGGCATGTACGCCCAGAAGCAGGAGGGCTACTTCATGATCCGGACCAAGGTGCCCGGCGGGAAGCTCACGCCGGAGCAGGCCGAAGTGATCGGCGAGGTCACCGACGACCTCGCGGTCGCCCCCGAGGAGTACGGCGGCGAGGAACAGAACGAACTCTGGGGCGACGCCTATCTCGACATCACGACCCGACAGGACATCCAGAAACACTGGATCCGCGTCGAGGACGTCCCCGAGATGTGGGACCGGTACGACGAGGTCGGCCTGACGACCGTGCAGGGCTGTGGTGACTCCGCCCGAAACGTGCTGGGCTGTCCCGCGGCTGGACTCGACGACCACGAGTGTTTTAACGCCCAACCGGTCATCGAGGCCGTTTCGGACTTCTTCACCGAGAACCGCGAATACGCCAACCTCCCGCGGAAGTTCAAGATCACGATCACCGGCTGCGCCCACGACTGTGCGCAGTCCCAGATCAACGACGTCGGTCTCGTCCCCGCGAAAAAAGAGATCGACGGCGAGCATCTCTACGGCTTCCACGCCCGCGTCGGCGGCGGGCTCTCCGACGGCCCGCGGATGGGGTCGGAACTCGACGCCTTCATCCGGCCCGAAGACGCCGTCGAGTTCTGCCGCGCCGTCGCCCAGACGTTCAAGGAGATCGGCGACCGCAACAACCGCGGCGTCTGCCGCATGCGCTACCTCGTCGAACAGCTGGGTCCCGAGAAGTTCGAGGAAGCGGTTCGCGACCGCTGTACGATCGACCTTCCCCAGGGCGGCGAGAACCTGACCGTCGGCTACCAGGGCGACCACGTCGGCGTCCACGAGCAGAAACAGGACGGGCTCAACTACGTCGGCTTCAACGTCATCGCCGGCCGCATGGGCGGCGACGAGTTCGCCGCCGCCGCCCGCGCCGCCGAAACGTACGGGACCGAGGACGCCTCCGTTCGCCTCGCGACCGACCAGAACTTCCTGATCACCCACATCCCCGACGAGAACGTCGACGACCTCCTCGCGGAGCCGTTCGCCCAGGAGTACAGTCCCGATCCGGGGCCGTTCTCGCGGGGCGCAGTCGGCTGTACGGGCAACGAGTTCTGTAACTACGCCATCATCGAGACGAAAAAGCGAACCAAGCGCTGGGCTCGCGAACTCGACGACCGCATCGACGTCCCCGACGACATCGAAGCCATCCGGATGCACATGTCCGGCTGTTCCGCGTCGTGTGCCCAGCCACAGATCGCCGACATCGGCTTCCGCGGCGAGACCGTCAAACTCGAGGACGAGAACAGCACCAACGCGGAAGGCGACAACATCGTCGAGGGAATGGACTTCGGTCTCGGTGGCTCGCTGGGTGCCGACAACGAGTTCCTCGATTGGGTCGAGAGCGCCGTCCCGGCCGACTCCGTGATCCCGGCCCTCGAGCAGCTGTTCGAGGCCTACTCCGTGGATCGCGACGACGGCGAGAAGTTCTACGAGTGGTGTCGCGGCGTCGACAACGAGCGACTCCGGACGATCATGCAAGGGGCGGATGCGCCGGTTGCACGGGGTGTTGCCCATGGGGACTGATAGCGAGGACGAACGTAGTGAGTCCTCGAACGGATCGAGCGGGGAGCGAAGCGACCCGCGAGAGAGCGAGGCCTCGGATCGAGCGAGCGGCGAAGCCGCGAGCCGCGAGGCCGACCGCCGACTCCCCCACGTACCGGCGTCGGACGACGATGACGACGCCGTCATCGTCCCCGACGCCGACGGTGGCGCGTCCCGTTCCCGAGAGGGTACGGATCACGCTCGAGAGGGAGCCATCGCGACGGACGGGGGTGAGGGAACCGACGGTTCCCGACCCTCGTCGGAGCGAAGCTCCGACGTTGGCAATGGTGCCGCCGAAGCCAGCGGCGAGAGCTGCTCGCCGACCACCTGCACCTGCGGCGAGAAAACGGCTGCCGACACCGATGGCGAGTCCGAGACGCCGCCCGTCGCGACCGACGGTGCCGGCGTCGCCAACGTCGACGAGATGGGCGAACTCGGCGACCTCGAGTTCACCGAGCCCGCCGAGAACGTCAGTCAGGACGTCTACGACGACTCCCCCGACACCCGCGTCGGGATTCCCGAGGGCGTCGATCTGGACACGCCCGAGTACTCGATCCGCTCGCGGATGAACGACATCGAGACGCCCGACGAGAAGACCTGGTTCATGGAACTGGACGAGGCCGTCATCGACGAGGGGCGGTGTATCCAGTGTGGGACCTGCGTCGCCGCCTGTCCGTCCGACTCGATCGGGGTCGGCGACGACGGCCTGCCGGAACTGGTCAAGATGTGTACCGGCTGTTCGATGTGTTGGGACTTCTGTCCCCGCGGCGGCCTGCGCTACGAGCGCCAGTGGAAGATCACCGGCGGCGACGACAACGTCAAGGGCGCGGGCGATCCGATCACGGAGTTCTCCGCGAAGGTCGAGGACGACTGGACCGATCAGGCCCAGGACGGCGGCGTGGTCACCGGCGTCCTCGCGACGCTGCTCGAGGAGGGCGAAATCGACGGCGCGCTCGTCGCCACCGAGAGCGACGAGGAGGCCTGGAAGGCCGAGAGCTACCTCGCCACGACGACCGAGGAACTCATCGAGAACGCCGGCACCGTCTACAACCAGACGCTCGCGCTTGGCAACCTCGACCTCGAACAGTGGGAGCACAAACTCCCCGACAAGGACTGGGACGACCTCTCGCTGGCCATTGTCGGCACGCCCTGTGAGATCGAGGGCATCCGCGCCCTGCAGGACTTCGAGTGGGACTACCAGGCCCAGGACGAGGGTATCCGGGCCGTGGACTACACGATCGCGCTGATGTGTACCAAGAACTTCAACTATCACAGCCTCATGGGCGAGCAGTTGGAGGAGCAACGCGGCATCTCACCCGAAGAGATCGGCAAGATGGACGTCCTCAACGGCAAGATGATGGTCTACGACCACGACGGCGAGATGATCGTCGAGGAGGACATCGAGAACTTCCACGACGCCGCGCTCAAGGGCTGTGACGAGTGTGCCGACTTCACCGGCTTCTGTTCGGACATCACCGTCGGCTCCGTCGGTAGTTCCGACGAGTACTCGAGCGTCATCATCCGGACCGAGCAGGGGATGAAGGCGTGGGAACTCACCGAACCGAACCTCGACTACCACGACCTCGAGGACAAGTCGGCGGTCGGCAAACTCCAGGGCTGGGACAAGAAGAAGGCCTTCGAGAGCCTCGAGCGGCCCTTCGATCCCGACGCCCCGCGGTTCATCGAGTACACCGACCACGCCGAGAACTACGGGACGGCACTGAACCCCCACGATCAGGGGCACTGACCGGGCCCGATCCGGATTCGTCGCCGGTATCTTTTCCCGTCGTTCTTTTCCGGTGAGTAGTGAGAACTAGCTGTTCGAGACCGCACGCTACGGCGAAGCGAGACGCGCCTCCGTGCGGACGAACAGGAACAGTCCGAGGAGAGCGAACGCTGTTGCCGTCACACCAGTAATCGCGCCGATGAGGGGGTATGCCATTCCACCCAACAGCCACAACACACCGAGATAGAACGCAAAGCCCGCCCCGAGAAGATAGAGAATCGGATGCCAGTATCGCGTCCTGGAGACGACTGGGCCAACGAGGAGGGCCACTCCGATGAGGCCAAACTGGAGCACGGATCCGGTCGCCATCGGCGACACGAAAACGGCCAGATACAGGTGGATACAGGCGAGGGTGAGACTCAACGACAGAAACAGTCGCCGTAATAGGCCCGTGTCGCTCCGCGATGTGACTCCCATTTTCGTTCCACTACAGACGATCACCGTATAACGGTTGATGAACGGCGCTGCGAGGACGCTCCACGTCCGGTCCTCGTCTCGGCGGGATCCGCGACTACAAACGGTCTGCGTCTGGGATCTCTGCCGTCAGGGACGACTCCCACTGAAAGAACGACTCCGGAATGCGCCGGCCGGGAATTGAACCCGGGCTATGAGCTTGGGAAGCTCATGTCCTACCACTAGACCACCGGCGCACACCTACTGCGTTCGCTCGCGCCGTCGTTCGCAAATCCCCCGATTTGCTCACCACCGGCGCACGTCGACAGTCGTGCATACCTCCCGATTGCACTTGAACGTAGCGCTCTCGAGTTCGCCCACGTCCCGGCGATCGGAACTCGGCTGCGAGTCATCGATTGGGACGGGTGGCTCCCCCCCTCCCCCGTCCGCGAACGACCGCCGAAATCGACCGTCCGGTCACTTTTTCCCGGTGAGGGGAGGCTATTAGGTCTCGCCGCCCCTAGTACCCCCATGATCGATCTTCGCTTTTCGGAGGCAGAACTCGAGCAGCGGCGCGAACACATTACCGGCTTCATTCGCGAACAGATCGACGCCGCGGGTTCCGAGGGTGCCGTTCTCGGCCTCTCTGGAGGGATCGACAGCACGCTGACCGCGACTCTCGCCGTCGAGGCCATCGGGGCCGAGAACGTCCACGGGCTCGTCCTACCGGCGACCGTCAGCAGCGAGGGGAACATGAGCGACGCCGAGCGGGTCGCTCAGGACCTCGAGATCGGCTACGACGTGATCGAGATCGAGCCGCTCATCGATTCGCTGCTGGCGGCGTATCCGGAGGCCGAGGGCGACCGCGAGGCGGTCGGCAACGCGCGTGCCCGCCTCCGGGCCGTGCTGAACTATCTCGTCGCCAACCACGAACAGCGACTGGTTCTGGGAACCGGCAACCGCAGCGAGGCCGCGGTCGGCTACTTCACCAAGTACGGCGACGGAGCCGTCGACTGCCACCCGGTCGGAAACCTCTACAAGGCGCAGGTCCGCCAGCTCGCCCGTCACGTCGGCGTTCCCGAGGAGTTGGCAGCCAAAACCGCGACCGCGGAACTGTGGGCCGACCAGACCGACGAGGACGAACTGGGGATCGGTTACGACACCCTCGACTCGATCCTGGTCGCCCACATCGACGGCCCGCTTTCGGTCGCCGCGACCTGCCGGCTACTCGAGGTCGACGACGCGACCGTCGAACGGGTCCGCGGCATGTACGAGCGAAGCGAACACAAACGAACGGTCCCGCCGGCACCGCCGTCGCTCGAGTAGCTGACCCCGTCAGGCTCACTCGGATCGCGCTCGCCACTCCTCCTCGAGCAGGCCGTACCAGTAGACGTCCCGGTACTCGCCGTCGACGAACTCGGCATCGCGGTGGACTCCTTCCCTGCTGAACCCGATCGTCTCGAGAAGCTGCTTCGAGGGCTCGTTGAACTCGAACACGCGGGCGGCGATCCGGTGGAGTCCGAGCTGATCGAAGGCATACCGGACGACGCGTTCCGTCGCCTCGGTGCCGTACCCTTGGTCGTGGTGCTCGGGTGCGACCCAGTATCCAAGTTCGGCTTTCTGGGACTCCCAGTCGAACTCGAAGAGCCCGATCGTTCCGACGGGCGTCGAGTCGGCGACGATCAGGAGATCCACACTGTCGTCACCACAGATCCGATTCTCGAAGAACTCGCGCTCTTGCTCTCGGTTGAGCGGCTTCGATCGTCCGAGCGGCCCCCAGATTCGCGAGTCGTTGATCTGGGTCTGGAGGAACTCGAGGTCCGCCTCCTCGATCGGTCGCAGGGTGAGACGATCGCCGTCAAGAAAAACCGGTCCGGGCATAGGTCCTCCATCTCCGGTCGTGAACAAATCACTTTTGCCGGACGTCGAGGACCGATCCCGCTCGACGAACTCGCGGAGTCAGCGCGCCTACTCGAGCAACGCGTCGATATCGTCGGCGTGGGCGGCGACGAGGTCGGCGAAGGCCTCGGCTTCGCGTCGTTCCTGACTCGAGCGCTCGCCGTCGTCGCGAAGCCGGCGTTTCAGCACCGCCAGCGCGTCGGTTGCGTTGTCGGCGATCGCTTCGGCCACCGATCTGGGGTCGGCCTCGAGACGCGAAATCAGCCCGATCCGAAGCGCTTCCTCGGCGTCGATCGACCGACCCGACAGCGCGAACTCGAGGGCATCGCCCTCACCCAACACGCGCGGCAACCGAACGGTTCCGCCCCAGGCACCGAACAGGCCGAAGCTGACCCCCGGTTCGCCGTAGGTCGAGTCGGGCGTTCCGACCCGCACGTCACAGGCCAGTGCGAGTTCGAGGCCGCCCCCGCGTGCGGGTCCGTCGATCCCTGCCACGACGACCGCCGGCGAGTCTTCGATCGTTCGGGCCACGCGCTGGCCCAGGCGCGCGAACTCCGCAGCCCGATCGCGATCCCCCTCGAGCGCTGCGACCGCGTTCAGATCGGCACCCGCGGAGAACGCCGGGCCACGGCCACGAAGATAGATCACGGGCTCCTCGGCGTCGTCGATCGCCCGCTCGAGGGTCTTCAGTCCGTCGACCGTCAGCGCGTTGCGCGCGTCGGGTCGGTCCATCGTCACGGTGCGAATCGGTCCGTCGGCGTCGACGTCGATCATGTCAGCAGTCGACCGGGCGTTTCCAAAGGTCTTTGGCTCCCCCGTCGTAACCCCCCGCTAATGGAGAAGGCCGACAGTTGTCGGCGTGCCGCCGCCGAGGCCGTCGCGGACGTCGAACCACCACAGCTACACGACTATATCGAATCTACCCTCGATCGGGCATCGATGGTCCCCGCCACGCTCACGCTCGAGAGTGCTGCGATGATGGCAGCCGAGCGACGGGTCCTCGAGGACGATCAGTTACCCGACGACGAATTCGATGTCGATCCGGATCGAACGCAGTCGGCCGCCGATCGCGACGACGACGTCGGTCGCGGGGCAGACGGGATCGCCACCCACGCGGCTGGCGTCCAGCTCATCTACGAGGGGTTGCGACTGACGCGATCGCTCGCCCACGACGAGCCCTGGTCGACGACCGATGCCGACGCCAGCGACGGCGATCTCGCGATCCTCGCCGCCGACATCCTCGTGGCTCGTGGGTTCTACCTGCTGGCCCGTACTGACGCCGCCGACAAAGCCGTCCGCACCGTCCAGTCGTTCGGCCGCGACCAGACCCGTCGCACCGAACACGCCGCCGACGGCGGGCTCGAGACAGACCCCGCCGACCACGACGGCGAAACCGAATCCGAAACCGGAATCGGGGCCGGCGACGTCGATCCCGGGTCGCTCGACGCCAACCTCGAGCGCGACGTGATCGAACTCGCCGTCCTCACCGGGGCCGTCGCCGTCGGCGAAACCCCCTCGCCACGGCTGCTCGCCATCGCCGACGCCCTCGCCGAGACCGTCGGCACTTCGTTCCCGCCAGTCGAGGGCTCGCTCGTCGACTTCGAGCCCTCGATCCGAGAGCAGTCACTCGAGGAGCAGCCGACCGATCGTGCGACGTCGGCGACGGATCCCTGACCGGCCGCGACGACCGCGGGAGGGGACCGCGACAGACCGACGCATGGCCCACTCGAATCGAAACCCATAAAGACATCTCCGGTCAACGAAGAAGTACGCGCCTGGGTAGCTTAGCGGTAAAGCGCGTCCTTGGTAAGGACGAGAGCCCGGGTTCAAATCCCGGCCTAGGCTCTTATCGTTTCGTTGAAAACCCCGCTCGGAACCAGCTGTGAGTGTCCTTTGCGTTCCTATTCTCTCCCATGGAATGAGATGAGGTGGTTCAACGAACTCCCTCTTGTGAGAGACGACAACTGGACCGCGCGCACCTTCGTCGGCGTGAGGTCCCACTCGAGGTAAACGGTAGCAGTTCGTGACGCCGCAGGTTGAACCGCGAGCCTTGCGGGCGAACGACGAACATCGAGGATCTATACGCCGCCTGTCGAGTTCGGCGTGCTGCATAGAGAGGATCGATTCAAGAGGAATTGCAAACCGGAGTAAATTTTCGAGAGTATAGTCAAAACCACGTCACTTAGCGGTGACGTAGGTGAGAAAGGCCAGAGCGACGGTCTGAAGCACGCGGAGGGTGGCCACGGACTGCTGGACGCCTGGGGAATTAGCGTAGAGCATCCCGGTGCTGAAAAAGAAGTAAATTGCGACGACATTCTCGAGAAGTAGAACGGCGCCGAACATGGCCAATCCTGCGGTCATCTCGGATCCGAACGTTCGGTAGTTGCGGACCCAGATAATCGTCAACACCACTAGAAGGAGTGCGTTCACTGCCGAGAGGAGGGTCGCCACCAGCATCCAGGGTCCCATTGTCCCCGCCATTCACATCGCCTCCAGAACGGTTTTGAACTCCTCGCGGTGCCGCTCGAATCGATCGGTCAGGAAGTACAACTTCCCGTACTCGCCGCCTCCGAATTCAATAACGTCGTGTTCCTGTAACATGTCGAGGTGGTGTCTCGCGGTATTGTAATCGACGTCGAGGCACTCCGCGAGCTGATTGGCGTTCCGGGGTCGATCGTCGAGGGCGGCGATGATGCGCGCTCGGTTCTCGCCGCCACGGGTGCCAACCAAGAGATACCAAAGTGCCTTCTTCACCGTGCATGCTCTCGTCGGGGGAGTATGAGTCTGGCGCTCATCCGTTTACCGTTTTCGTGACCCAGCCGGTCGCCCCGCTTGGGAACGCGTCCGACCGCTCTTCAGGCTGGAGGTTTCCCTCGCCGTCGATCGCTCGCACCACAACCTCGTGGCTGCCGTCGGGTTCGAACTCGTAGCGCCACTGTCGCCACACGTCGATCCCGGGGAGCGGCTCCGAGAGTTCCGCGTCCTGCCAGGTGCTGGCCCCGTCCGTCGAGACTTCCACGCGCTCGATGCCACGCGTCCCGGC
This sequence comes from Natrinema ejinorense, assembly GCF_002494345.1. GTDB lineage: Archaea > Halobacteriota > Halobacteria > Halobacteriales > Natrialbaceae > Natrinema > Natrinema longum. The sequence continues at coordinate 3,059,800 of NZ_NXNI01000001.1, read as the reverse complement.
GTAGGCGTGGCCGGCCACCTCGACGGTCCCGCTGTCACGGACGGTGTCGCTCCAGAGTTTGGCGACGGTGTTCACCGGACCAGTGCCGTGCCAACCACGCTGTTCCCAGTAGCCGTCCATTTCCTCGTCCAGGAGTTCGATCTCGGTGAGCCACTTGACGTTCGTCTCGCCCCAGTGACCGGGGATCAGCACGCGTACCGGGTGGCCGTGAGACTTGGGGAGCGACCGACCGTTCATTCCCCACGCGAGAAAGCCGTCTTCGAGGGCCTCGATCGGGAACTGGACGAAGTACCCGTCCTCCGCACGGAGCATCGCACACCCACATTCGCCCTCGGGGTCGGCCACCTCGAGGAGTGGTTCGATCGGCGTCCCGGTCCAGATAGCGTTATCTAGTTTCTTCCCGTTTAGGCCCTCGCCGACACACCGGAGCGTCACGAACCGGTGCTCGGTCGGCATATCCGTCAGTTCGTCGAACGTAACGGTTACGTCGTCACCGACTTCCCCGGTGATCGTCAGCGACCAGTCGTCGGGCGAGAGGTTCGGGTCGAACTCCGCTATGTCGACGTTGTAGAACTCCTCGAACGTGCTCACGAGTCCCGGAACGTCGCCGCGGATGTCGAGGGACTTCGCTTTGGCCTCCTGCATCAGTGTGGCGACCTCGTCAGCCACCGTCTCGCTTCCACCAGCGGTGGTGTTGTCGAGAGGCTCACCGCCGGCGGTGTCGTCGTCGGCCGTCAATCGACGGAAACCGATAGCTGTGCCGACGAAGGCCAACGCGCTCACGCTCGAGATGAGTGCACGTCGCCGCGACGGGTCATGTTCGGGAGCGGCGAGCGGCGTGGCGCCAACGGCGGTAAGTACTGTGACGGGCCCAGCAGCACCGACTGCGAGTAGTGGCTCTGCTGTAATCGAGGCAGTCAGGCTCCACGCCAAGACGCCGGACAGTCCACCACCGATCACGGGCCGCTCGAATCTTCGAGCAATGTGAAGCCCGACGATCGCAGTGCCCGCGAGCAATCCAGTTGCGATACCGAACGAAAGCGCAATGTGCAGCAGATGCCCCTGTTCGCCGACGTTCTCTATCATCCAGGCGACGATCAGTCCCGGCGTGGCCCTGACGACAAGGTCGTCGATGGGTGCGACGAGGAACCCCCGGGTGTATCCCGCCGCCATGTAGGATCCTGCGACGCCGGTCATGCCCGCAAGCGTCGCGAACGCGACAGCGTTGCGGGATGGATAGTCCACCATCGTTATGTCCGCCTCTCGTTCATTGGTTCACTCCATCTCCACGGAGACGATGGGACAGTTGACGGTGGCGGTGTCGGTGTCGAGGATGTTCGCCGAAGTGGCCGTATCGAGGTCCGAAACGTCTTCGAAATCGGCGTTGTCGTAAACGGTGACCGTCCACAGCGGCGAGTAGCTCTCGTCGCCCGGCAGCGAGGCGACTACGTTGTGCGTTTGGTCGCTCATCTCCTCGGTCACGAACCCCGACTGCGGGCCACCGCCATCCTCGTCGGGGTTCGCGTTGAAGGAGACGTAGATGGGCGAAACCGGCACCTCGTTGCCGTCGGTCGCCTCCAGCGGTGCCTCCTCGAAGAGGAAGTAACTGACGACCTCCCCCTCGTACCAGCCCGCGATCAGTCCCTCGTCCTCGTCGCCTGCGCGTTTGGTGGCCGTGGAACCCTCGGGGACGACTGGACAGTTCTTGATGCTGTCAGTGGCCGTGATCTCGAGGTCGTGCCCCATCAGGTCGGCGCTGCTTGTCACCGTGTTGGCCTCGTAGTCGTCGGGGACCGTGACCTCGTGGACGTGCCAGAAATCGTTGTACCCCTCGTCACCGGGAATCACGTCGATGATGTTGAGTTGGTCCTCGACCGGATCACCGTTCTCCCGGACGAACGCGTAGATGGGTGCGGGCTCGGCCGGCTGGACGTCGAAGTTGTAGTACTCGACGGCCCCGCCGTCGGGACCGAGTCCCTGCGTGATGAACGGTCCCTGATCGAAGTCGATGGGTTCGTCGGGGCCCGGCAGGTCGTTCATCTCGGTACGCACCAGCAGCGTCCCTGCCTCCTCGCTGAACCGGTCGATCTCCGCCCGGGGTGCCTCCTTTGGGTCCATCGAACGAGATTCCTCCATCGAATCGTCGTTCATGGATTCATCATCCATCGAGTCGTTTCCAGACGGTTCGTCGCTGCCTATACATCCGGAGAGTGCAACCACTGTCGTGCCACCTGCGATCTTCAGCACTCGACGGCGTGTCGTATTGTTGTCCGACATAACAGTTGGTCGCACGAGAAGAGCGAAAATATAGATTTTTCAAGAACCGTGCAAATTCGCACCAATTTCGGTTCAAATTCGGTCTAGATTCTGTGCAGATTTGGGTGGCTGTGTCGTGACGAATTTCCAATCGCGCCCGGGTAGTATCCCTGTTTGGCAAGAACCGGTGGATCGATTCATTCGAGCGCGACCCGACACCCCGTCTCGGCCGATTCGTATGCGGCTTCGATGGCGTGTAAGTCCGCGAGGCCGTCCTCGCCGTCGGGTTCGGGGTCGGTGCCGGTGAGCACGCAGTAGCCGAAGTAGTCGAACTCCTCGCAGACCTCGTCGATGGTCGGTCCGGTGTACTCCATCCGGACGTCGCCGCTTTCGACGACGATCTCCTGGGGGACGACGCCGCCGAAGGGCGACTCGATGTCGATCATGCCCTCGGTACCGACCAACTCGAGGGCGCTCCGGGCGTGAGCGTCGAAACTGGCCGTACACGAGGCGGTTGTGCCGGTCTCGTACTCGAGTTGCAACGCGACGTGTTCGTCGATCGCCGCGAACGGACCGCCGCTCGAGGTGGTGGTCGCGTACACGCCCGTCGGCTCACAGTCGAGGAGGAAGCGAATCGTATTGAGGGGATAGACCCCGAGGTCGACCAGCGCGCCGCCGCCGGCGAGGTCGGGATCGAGCCGCCACGTGTCGGGGCTTGCGGTCTCGAGAAGCGGGTGCGAGAAGCTGCCGTGGACTTGCACGACGTCACCGATCGCGCCCTCGCGGACGAGCTCTCGCGTCCGGCGAACCGTCGGCTCGGTCTGGAGCCGATAGGCGGTCATCAGCGTCACGCCGGCCGTGGTGCAGGCGTCGACGACCTCCCGAGCGCGCTCGACGGTCGTCTCGAGGGGTTTTTCGCAGATGACGTGTTTTCCGAAGGCGGCTGCTGCGGTCGCGTACTGGCTGTGGAAGGCGTTCGGCGTCGCGACGTAAACCCCGTCGTAGGCGTCCGTGTGGGTGCCCGCGAGGAACGCGTCGTAGTCGATGACGTGTGGGATGTCGTACTCCTCGGCGACGTCGGTCGCGCGATCGGGGGAGCTCGTGACCAGTACTGTCGGTTCGCAGTAGCTCCCGTTGTGGATCGCGGGCAGCGCGCGCTGGCATGCGAAGCCGCCGACCCCGATGATTGCGAGTCGAACCGTTCCTGCGATCGATTCGTGCTCCCAGTCCCGTCGCGTGAAGTTCGCGAAGGCGTCTTCGAGCGCCATAGTACTGCTACGAATCCAAGCGAAAAGGGCTCCAGTGAACGGATTCCTGACTGTCAGCGTTCGGTACTCATCGGTTCCGACGAACAACCGATGATTGGTTTTCGATCGTTGTATACGTCGATGGTATTCCCCCGGTATTCTATTTCGAAGGAAAAAGTTATTCAATAGTCGCCACTGATATGCAAACAGCCACTGGTGACGTAAGATGGTCAAAATGGAAACGGCGGAGCTGGAAACCGATCTGAGTCTGTTCAAATACGACACCCTCGAGCAACTCCCGTCGAGATACCGGGAGCTCGAGGAAGCCGAACGGACCGAACGCATCGAGGCGGCGCTCGAGGAACTCGGCGACGACGTCGTCATCCTGGGGCACAACTACCAGCGACGGGAGATCGTCGAGCACGCCGACTTCATCGGTGACTCCTACCAGCTCTCGAAGGAGGCGGCCGAGGCCGACGCCGAGTACGTGATCTTCGGCGGGGTCACGTTCATGGCCGAGAGCGCGGACATCATTACGGACGACGACCAGTCCGTGATCCTCCCGAGCATGGAGGCGTCGTGTCCGATGGCCGGCATGGCCGAGGCCCTGCAGGTCGACAGCGCGTGGGCCGAGATCACGGCGGCCGCGCCCGACGCGGACATCATCCCGATCACCTACATGAATTCCTACGCGGACCTGAAGGCCTTCTGTGCGAGTCAGGGGGGGCTCGTCTGTACCTCCTCGAACGCCCACAAAGCGTTCGAGTACGCCTTCGACAAGGGTGACAAGGTCCTCTTCCTCCCCGACAAGCACCTCGGGGAGAACACGGCCCACCGGCTCGACATGGAAGACGAGATCGCCGAGTGGGACCCGTGGGACCCCGAGGGGAAAGACGCCGACGAGGTCGCGGAAAGCGACATCATCCTCTGGGACGGCTACTGCCAGGTCCACGAGCGGTTCCGCGAGGACCACATCGAACAGGTCCGGGCGGACAATCCGGACGCGAACGTCATCGTCCACCCCGAGTGTCGCCGCGAGGTCGTCGAAGCGGCGGACGTGGCCGGATCGACGGCGACGATCTGCGAGACCGTCGCAAACGCCGATCCCGGCGACACCTGGGCCATCGGCACCGAGATCCACCTCACCAACCACCTCCAGCGCTGGCACCCTGAGGTGAACGTCGTGCCCCTCTGTGGCGACGCCTGCATGGACTGCAACGCCATGCGCCAGATCGACCCCAACTACCTGACCTGGGTACTCGAGGAGCTCGTGGAGGGACGCGAACACAACGTGATCGAGGTCGCCCCCGAAGAGAAGGAACTCGCGGGCGTCGCGCTCGACCGCATGCTCGAGATCTAACGATGACTGAAACCGACACCAGTACGGCGACGACGACCGACGGCGAGACTGCGGATGTGCTCGTCGTCGGCAGCGGCATCGCGGGCTGTGCGGCGGCTCTCGAAGCGGCCAGAGGGGGAGCCGAGGTACTCCTCCTGACGAAAGCGACGAAGCCCGCCGACGCGAGCACCGACTGGGCGCAGGGCGGTATCTCGACGACGCGCGGGAATCCGGAGTCGCTCAAGACAGACATCATCGACGCCAGCGACGGCACCGCCGATCCGGACGCCGTCGATACCCTCGTCGAGAACGCCGACGACGCCGTCGAGGACGTGCTCGTCGACACCCTCGCGGTCGGGTTCGACGAGGCCGACGACGGGGCGTTCGACTACACGCGCGAAGCGGCACACTCCGAGTACCGAATCCTCCACGTCGACGCCGCGACCGGGACGCACATCCTGCGGCCGTTCCTGAACTACGTCGACGACCACGATCACATCGAGGTCCGGCAGGACACCGCCGCCCTCGAGTTGATCACGGCGGAGGGACGCGTCCACGGCGTGGTCAGCGACGAGGAGTCCGACGGGCACCCGATCTACGCGGGTGCGACTGTCCTCGCGACCGGCGGCGTCGGCGCGCTCTACGGGCGCTCGACGAACCCCGACGACGCGACCGGCGACGGCATCGCCATGGCCGCGCTCGCGGGCGCGGATGTCACGGACATGGAGTACGTCCAGTTCCATCCGACCGCCTACGCCGGCGACGATCCCTTCCTGCTCTCGGAAGCCCTCCGCGGGGAGGGCGCAGTGCTGCGAAACGGCGACGGCGAGCGGTTCATGGACGAATACCATCCGCAGGGCGACCTCGCACCCCGCGATGTCGTCGCTCGCGCCGTCGAGACCGAGCGCGAGGAAACGGGCGAGGTCGTCCTGGACGTGAGTCCCCTCGAGTTCGCGGCCGAGTATCCCGCCATCGCGGAGAAGTGCCGCGACCGAGGTATCGAGGGCGACGAGATCCCGGTCGCTCCCTGCGAGCACTTCCTGTGTGGCGGGATCGACGTCGACGAGCGCGGTCGCACCTCGCTCGATCGGCTCTACGCCGTCGGCGAGTGCGCCCGGACCGGCGTCCACGGCGCGAACCGACTGGCGAGCACGAGTCTGCTCGAGGGGCTGGTCTGGGGCCTGCGGGCCGGCGAGGATGCGGCGGGCGAGGTGCAACGCACCGCGAGGCGAAGCGGTGAAACCGCGGAGCGCGATCCCGAGGTCGTCGAGGCTCCCGAACTCCGGAACCGAGACCCCGATCTCCCCGAGCGCTTCGCCGCCGAGAAGTTTACCCGACTCACGCAAGCGATGGACGAGTATCTGGGCCTCGAGCGCGATCCCGAGGAGATCGCTCGCGCGAGTAGCGTCCTCCGGCGGCTCAAGGGCGAGGTCGACGCCTACATCCGGACGCGAACGGCGCGGGACCTCTACGAACTTCGAAACGCCAGCGTCGTCGCATTGCTGATCGCGCGGGCGGCCAGCGAGAACACCGAGTCCGTGGGCTGTCACTACGTCGCGACCGACGCCGACGAGTCGGTGCCCGAATCGCCGGCGGACGATTGACACAGCCATGATCACCGACGCACAGGTCGAACGCTGGCTCCGCGAGGACGTCGGCCACCACGACGTAACGAATCAAGTCCCCGGCGAGACGACCGGCAGGCTCGTCGCGAAGGACTCGGGAGTCGTCGCCGGCCTCGAGGCCGCGACGGCCGTCTTCGAGTATCTCGACGCGACCGTGACCGATCGGCTCGCGGACGGCACCGCCGTCGAACCCGGCGACGACCTGCTCCGGGTCGAGGGGACAGCACGCGAGGTCCTCCGCGGCGAGCGCGTCGCCGTGAATCTCGCGGGCCACGCGTCGGGGATCGCGACCCGGACGCGGACAGCAGTCGACGCGGCCAGGGCCGAATCCGCGGCCGTCGCGATCGCCGCGACCAGGAAGACTACCCCGGGTCTGCGCGGCCTCGAGAAGCGCGCGGTCGTCGCGGGCGGCGGCGACACCCACCGGCTCGACCTCTCCCACATGGTCATGGTCAAGGACAATCACGTCGCGGAACTGGGGCTCGAGGATGCGATCGAACGCTTCCAGGAGCGGACCTCGTTCGCGACGAAGATCGACGTGGAAGTCGAGACCGTCGCGGACGCCCCGCGGGCGGCGGCCGCCGGTGCCGACGTCGTCCTACTCGATAACATGTCGCCCGGGGACACCCGGCGAGCAGTCGCCGAACTCGCCGACTACGAGGGCGTGCTGGCCGAGGCCAGCGGCGGGATCACCGTCGCGGACGTTCCGGCGTACGCCGCGACCGGCGTCGACGTGATCTCGATGGGCTCGCTCACCCACTCGGCACCGTCGCTGGATCTCTCCTTCCGAACGGGCGAGTAACCGCCTTCATTCGTCGTCCGGACCCCACGCCCGAACGTCCGATGCCTCGAGGAACAGCGACGGATCGTCGTGGGAGAAACTCACCCACTGGTCGGTCGACTGGGTCGTCACGTGGGTCAGTAGCTCCTCCTCGAGGAGTGCCGTCTCGAAGACCGGTCGACACGCCGCCAGATCGTACGTGAGCGGAACGAAGATCGCCGTCTCGGTCGCGTCGTCGCGTTCGACCGTCAGCGCGACCCGTCGATCGCTCTCCGCTTCGGCGGGCGGGCGGTAGTAGACGTCGGCTGCCGTGATCGTGACCGCGCCCGCTTCGACGAGTTCCTCGACGATATCGTACTCCTCGGCACTGACTGTGACGTCGAGCCCGACCCGTTCGTCCTGCTCGACCGGCGAGACGGCCGTCGGTTCGAGGACGACGGCGTCCCAGCCGTCCTCGCGGTACTCCTCGGCGATCGATCTCGCGTCCGCGAGGAGTTCCTCCCAGAGCGGGTCCGTCGTCTCCGGGGCGTCTGCCGTCATCGACGAGCCTCCGATCGCACCGGTCGCGTTCGGTGTTCCATACTCGAGTCCGACGGCGCGGAGCGGAAAAACGTTACCTCACGTCGGTTCGGTCGCGCTTCCCTTCCTGGGTCGCCACGGGAGTCAGCGACGGCCGCGAGTTCCCGGACGCTGTCGTCTCTCCCGTGTCACACCACCGTTCCGTGCGTCGAAAACGCTCTCTGTCGTCGTTACTCGCCGTCGATGCGTTCGGCCGACACGTCGGTCGCGTCGCCGATCAGGGCGTTCTCGATTGTCGATCGGACGGGCGCGGGCTCGGAGGGGCCGCCCGCGTCCGCGACGGTGCCGACCGTCGCTGCGTCCAGCGGCACCGCGAGCGAATCGTAGACGCCCTCGAGAACACCCGTCACCGCCTCGCGGTTGGCGACGAGGACGATACCCGCGACGAGTGCGGCGTCCTGTCGGACGCGCTGGGCGAGCCCGACGACCTTCCGCTGTCGTCGGCCGTCGGCGGTCGCGTCCGTCACCGACAGCGAGTGCGTCCCGGGACAGAACGACTCCTCAGGCTCGCCGCGGATCGGTTCGAGCCCGAGGGATCGAAGCGCCTCCTCGAGGGCGGACGTGGCGCGCTCGTACCGTTCGGTCGACCCGATACGGAGATCCGCGATCGGTTCGGCGCGAGCGAACGCCAGCGTCGTTTCGCCGTCGTAGGCGACCGCTCGGCCGCCGACGTCGCGCTCGATCGGGGGAAACCCGCGCTCGCGTGCGGCCTCGCGGGCGCGGTGGTATCCTTCGAGACGGGTGTCCCGCCGACCGAACGCGACCTGGCGGTGTGGCGTCCAGACGCGGACGGCGGGTTCGCCGTCGGCGGCGATCGAGAGCAGCGTTCGGCTGGCCTCGCGATCGCGCTCGATAGACGGTGCCCGCCCGCGAAATACGCGCATACCGGACGTTCGACCCAGTGCATCTAAACCCTCCCGCTACCCAGACTACGGTAATCGATGGCCGTCACCCTTCCCGAGTCCGTACTGGCACAGTACGAGCGCTTCTCCCTCTACAACTCGCCGTACCCCGCCCACGACGGCGGTTGTGCGATCGATCTGTATCCCGGAACGCTGGTCGATGGCCGAACGATCGCCGCGCCGAGCCCGGTCGCCGGGACCGTCCGCGAAACCCGTACCGTTCGCGCACCGCCGAAGCCCTACGCGCCCGACCACGACCACCTCATCCTGCTCGAGCCCTCGAGCCCCGCCCCGCTCGACGGACTGTCGGTCAGGATCCTCCACGTCGACCCCTCGGTCCAGGTCGGGGAGCGCGTCGAGCGAGGTGACTCGCTGGGCCGGCTCGTCCGGGCGGGCTTTTTCGCACCCTGGGTCGACAATCACCTCCACGTCGGCTTTCGCGGCCCCGATCAGAACCCCTACCGCGCGTCCGGCTCGCTTCCGATCGAACTCGGCGTGTCGATACGGCCACTCGAGTGGGACGGCACCGGCCGCGTCGTCTCGACCGGCGACACCTACGCGGTGCTCGACGCACCGGCGCATCCGAACCCCGGCGCGGCGTTCGTCGGTGTGGGAGCCGACGGGGGCGGCGTCATAGACGGCGGCCTCCCACACTACGATGGTGGCGGATTGCTCGCGCGCGGCGGTTCGCTCGAGCAGGCGGGCACCGACGAGAGCGTCGTCTCGCTGAACGGGGACCGCCTCGGCGTCGCGGCCGGCCGTACGATCGCGTGGGACGACGTGACCGTGACGGCAAACGACGAGCCGATTACCGGACTGTCGCTGTTCTGTGCCCGGGACGGCGAGTTCGGCGCGAAACTGATCTGCCCGGATCGGTCGTTCGAACCTGGGGAGGGGGTTCGGGTACGCGTCCGCTCGAGCGAGCGCTGTTGATCGACGTGGCCGACGAGTGAACGCCTGACAACGGACACACCGGGAAGCGTAGCTGTCAAGACCGTCGCCGAGAGACGGGTGGTTATGACCGAGGAGCGGCCGACGATGGACGCGCTTGACGAGTTCGCCGACCTCGAGAGTATGCTCCAGTACTTCCTCGAGGAGAACCAGGAGTTCCTCTCGTGGCTCGGCACGAACGTCGACAACGTCGGCGACGGGACGATGACGATGTCGATTCCTTACGACGAGAAGTTGACGAACATCCGCCCGAGCGCCGACGCCGACGAGCGGGGAGATCTCCACGGCGGCGTCGCGGCGACGCTCATCGACACCGTCGGCGGACTCGTGCTCCGGACGGCGATGGACGACCCCTTCGACGTGCGGATCGCGACGATCAACCTGAACGTCAACTACCTCCGGCCGGCGACGGCGGATCTCGTGGCGACCGCGGACGTGATCCGGGTCGGCGGCAGCGTCGGCGTCAGCGAGATCACCGTCGAGAGCACGGCTCCGGACGGCGAGACGAAGCCCGTGGCGATCGGGCAGGGCGCGTATCGAGTGTTCCGTCCGGAGTAAGGGAGCCGTCGCGTTCGACCGGCGCTGTTTTCGCGTCTCCGTCGCGCGCCACCGTCTTCGCGAGCCGATCGCCGCTCGAGCGGTGGCTTCGGGCCATAAATTCATACAGTTTCTGCGTGGAAACATTCCTGCCGATTAGTCCGTTACTAGCTTTCGCCGAACACGTTCACCTGCCTTTCCAGTCCGCAGGAAGTCATCTCTCTCCTATTAGGGTGGACCGTCGAGAGCGAATCGTAACGAGCGGGATCGCAGGTCGATGCCTGCCATCCCGGAGCACACGTCGCGTGGCGACTGCGGACGAACTTCGACAGGACAATGACCCGACCCAACGATTCCGACGACCGATTGACCGAGACGAACAGCCCGACCGAATCGACGCTCGATACGGATTCGGAGCGTGACCCGCTGTTCGCCCGCATTCCCAGACGGGATTTCATGAAGGCAGGGGCTGCAACGGGTGCGATGGCCTCGCTGGCTGGCTGTACGGGGCTGCTCGGCGGCGACGAATCGACCTCCCTCGAGGACGTCAAGACCGACGTCAAGCCCGGCGACCACGACGACTACTACGCGTTCCTCTCGGGTGGTCACACTGGCGAAATCCGTGTGTACGGGCTGCCGTCGATGCGCCAGCTGATGCGGATCCCGGTATTCGGCCGCGAGAGCGCCCGCGGCTACGGCTACGACGACCGCACCAGCGAGATGCTGGAAGACGCGGGCGGCTACTCGTGGGGTGACACCCACCACCCGCGCGTGAGCCAGACCGACAACGACTACGACGGCCGCTGGGCGTTCGTCAACGACAAGGCCAACGGCCGGATGGCCCGGATCAACCTGAAGTACTTCGAGACCGACGCCATCGTCGACATCCCGAACCAGCAGGGGACCCACGGGGCTTGCTGTCTGCTGCCGGACACGAAGTACGTCTTCGGCGTCGGCGAGTTCCGCGTCCCGATGCCCAACGACGGACAGGACCTCACGGATCCGGAGAACTACACGTCGGTCATCGCCGCGATCAATCCCGAGACGATGAACGTCGAGTGGGAGGTGCTCGTCGACGGCAACATGGACAACGGCGACGGCGGCAAGGAGGGCCGGTGGTTCTTTACGACCGGCTACAACAGCGAACACGCCACTACCCAGAGCGAGATGTCCTCAAGCGACACCGACTGGGTGAAGGCCTTCGACGTGCCCGCCATCGAGGAGGCCGTCGAGGCCGGCGAGTACGACGAAATGAACGGCGTTCCCGTCGTCGACGGGACCCGCGACAGCGCGCTGAACGAGGGCGACCGCCCCATCGTTCGCTACATCGACGTCTCGAAGAGCCCCCACGGCGTCAGCGTCACGCCCGACGGACAGTACGCGATCGCCAGCGGGAAACTCGACCCGACGGCGACGGTCATCGACATCGAGACGCTCGCCGAGGCCGACGATCCAAACGAGTCGATCGTGGGCCGTCCGCGACTCGGGATGGGGCCGCTCCACACCGCCTACGACGGCCGCGGCCACGCCTACACGACGCTGTTCATCGACTCCCAGGTCGTCAAGTGGGACATCGAGGCAGCGGTCGAGGCCAGCGAGGAGTCGACCGATCCGGTGATCGAGAAGATCGACGTCCACTACAACCCCGGCCACCTGATCGCCTCGGAGTCCTACACGGCCGATCCGCAGGGAGACTGGCTGATCTCGCTGAACAAGCTCTCGAAGGAGCGGTTCCTCCCGGTCGGACCGATGCACCCCGAGAACGACCAGCTGATCTACATCGGCGACGACGAGGAGGGGATGTCCCTCGTCAAGGACACGCCCTCCTACGCCGAGCCCCACGACGCCTCGATCGTTAGCGCGGAGAAACTCGACCCCGCGAAGGTCTACGACCCCGAGGACTACGACGAGGAGTTCGTCGATACCGAGGACGTCGACATCTCCCGCGAGGACGGGCGCGTCCACGTGAAGATGTACTCGACGCGCAACGAGTTCGGCTTCGAGGAGGTCACCGTCACGGAGGGCGACGAGGTGACGATGACCGTCACCAACATCGAGCAGACCCCCGACATCCTGCATTCGATCGCCATCCCCGAACACGACATCAACATGAAACTCGCGCCACAGGAGACGCGCGAAGTGACCTTTACCGCCGACGAGCCGGGCGTTTACTGGATGTACTGTGCGTTCTTCTGTAGCGCACTGCACCTCGAGATGCGCTCGCGACTGATCGTCGAACCCGCGGAGTGATCTCACGATGACCCGATCCCGCCTCACGCGGCTGTTCGAACTCAGACGCCTCCTCCCGCTCGTCGCAGCCGTGCTGTTCGTGCTCGCCCTGCGCGTTCCGGTGTGGCGGATCACGCTGACGGCACCGCAGTACGTCGATCCGCTCGTCGTGGAGCTCTACGCCCACCCCCGGATCGGCGGGGACTGGCAGGAGGTCCGGGGGCTCAACAAGTACGTCGGGTTCTACTACCCCGATCCGGTGTACGTCGAGCCCAACTACGAGCCCCACGAGAAGGCGGTCGACGTCCCCGAGTGGGTCCTCGGTCCGGTCGTCTTCATCGGGATGGCCGTCGTTTCGGCGGTCGTTGCAGCCCTCCCGAGTCGCAGAATTTCGAAGGGACTGACCGCGCTGTTCGCCGGCTCGATCGCGCTCTTCGGCGCGATGGGTGCCCTCATCCAGTACCGGCTCTACCAGGCCGGTCACTCGCTGGATCCGGAGGCCCCGCTCAACGGCGTCGAGGGGTTTACGCCGCCGCTTGCCGGCACCTACGAGGTCGCGAACATCAGCGGCACCGCCTGGTTCGGTCCCGGCGGCTACATGATGGTCGCCGGGGTCGTTCTGTTGGCCATCGCCTTCCGCTACCGAGGGTCGGATGCCACGATCACCGAGACACCCGCGATCCTCCGCGGTGGCTGGCACCGACTCCGAGAGCGGATTCGACGTCGCGGAAACGACGACGAACCAAGCCCCGCGGGAACCGGCCGGGAACGGAACCCCGACTCCGAGGAGGGACACCGGCTCGAAACCGACGGCGGCGTCCGTCCGGACGCGGGAAGCGAGGGCGACCTTCAGCGGGCGGCTCGAGCCGACCGCTCGCGTCCGGCCGACGCGTCCGGCGACGATGTGGCTCCGGACCGACGCCCACGAACCCCACCGGACGGTGACCCGCCATGAGGGAGGAATACTTCGCCGTCGCTGCTGCGGTGGTCCTCGTCTGTTCGGTAGCCGGTGGGGCCGTCGCCGCGACGAGCGGGTCGGCCGAGAGCGAGAGCGTCGAGGGCTGGGAGGCGGACGTTCCGGCCGTTCACGACGTCGAGGAACCCCGTTCCGACGGCGTCGCGACGGTCGACGACCGCGAGTTCGACTCGGTCCAGGCGGCGGTCGACGCCGCCGAGCCGGGTGAGACGGTTCGCCTCGAGGGCCGATTCGACGAACGGATCGTCGTCGATACACCGGACGTGACGATCGCGGCCGTCGAACGCGACGGTGCGATGATCGACGGCGGCGGTGAGGGCCAGGTCGTCGCGATCGAGGCCGAAAACGTCACCCTCGAGAACGTCTGGATCCGCAACTCCGGCTTCGACCGGCAGGACACCGACAGCGGCGTCCTGGTCAACGGCTCGAACGCGACGCTGTCGTCGCTCCGACTGACCGAGATCCAGTTCGGGATCTGGATCGGCAGCGTCGACGACGTGACCGTCGAGGACTCCATCGTCGCCGGACGCGAGGACGTGCCGCTGGCCGAACGCGGCAACGGCATCCACCTCTGGGAGGCGACCGACACCGAGGTGCGAAACAACTCCGTGACGACCGTCCGCGACGGGATCTACTACCAGTGGGCCGAGGGAGTCGTCGCCGAGGGCAACACGATGTGGAACATGCGCTACGGCGTCCACTACATGTACTCCGACGACAACCACCTCGAGGACAACGTCGCGTTCGACAACGACGTCGGCTTCGCGCTGATGGTTTCGAAGCGACTGACGCTGCTGAACAACACCGCCGTGAACAACGACGGGACGAGCGGCCACGGCATCCTCGTCAAAGACGTCGAGGACAGCGAGATCGTCGGCAACGACCTCGTCGGCAACGGGAACGGGCTGTACGTCCACAACTCCCAGGACAATCGCCTCGAGTCGAACCTCGTCCTCGCAAACGACGTGGGCGTCCACATCACCGGCGGCAGCAGCGGCGAGACCGTCTCCGGCAACAGCTTCATCCGGAACGGCGAAGCGGCGTTCGCCGAGACGAACTCGCAGACGCACTGGAACGACACCGATCGGGGCAACTACTGGTCCGACGCACGCGTCGCCGACCTCGACGACGACGGGATCAGCGAGAACCGCCACCGGCCCGCCGGCGCCGTCGAGGGACTGGTCCACGAGCGGCCACAGGCGGCCGTCTTCGCCCAGAGTCCGGCCTTCGACGCGGTCAAACTGGCGGAGAGTTCGTTCCCCGTCCTCGAGACGCCGGGCATCGTCGACAACCGACCGCTCGCTGACTCACCCCACGAGCACTGGAGGTCCTACTATGAAAATCACGATCACTGACGTTCGGAAACGGTACGGCGACGTCGTCGCCCTCGACGGGCCCTCCTTCGAGGTTCCCTCGGGGTCGACGTTCGGCGTCCTCGGCACGAACGGTGCGGGAAAGACGACGCTGTTCAAACTCCTCGTCGGCCACGATCACCCCGACGCGGGATGCATCGAGGTCGGCGGTCTCGACGTCGAGGCGGCGGGCCATCGCGTCCGCGAGCGCGTGGGCTACCTCCCCGAGCACAGCGGTTTCCCGCCGTCGATGACCGGCCGGGAAGTACTCGGCGTCCACGCCCGCATCCGTGGGCTCGCCGACCGCCGCGAACGGATCGACGAGTGTCTCGACCTCGTCGGCCTCTCCGAGGCCGCCGACCGGGCCGTCTCGGGCTACTCGAACGGCATGGCCCGGCGGCTCGGTCTCGCGTCCGTCCTGCTCTCGCGCCCGCCCGTGCTCGTCCTCGACGAGCCGACCGCAGGGCTCGACCCCCGCGGCGTCGCGGCGTTTCATCGGATCATCGAGCGGATCGACCGCGAGACCGACGCCACGGTCGTCATCTCCTCGCACGTCCTGAGCGAGATCGAACGCCTCTGTGACGAGGTCGCGATCCTGCAGGACGGCCGACTGCGCGCAAACGGTCCCATCGACGACCTGCGGCAGGCGGCCGGCGACCGCGTGACCGTCGTCTGCCGACCCGCCGACGACCGCGCCGCCCTGCTCGAGGCCGTTCAGGGTCACGGCGACGTGACCGATACCGGCGAGGAAATCGAAGTCGCCTGCGATCGTGCGGACGCGTTCGACCTCGTCGCCGCGCTCGGCGAAACGCAGGCGCTCGTCGATAGTTTCGAAGTGCACGAACCGGGTCTCGAGGCGGCGTTCCACGACGCGCTCGCCGCGGAGACCGACGACGAGGAGGTGGCAGCATGACGATCGATCGTCGATCGGACGACCGCGATGGGACACCGACTGCGGGAACGAGCGCCGACGCCGACCGGACGGCCATCGGATCGGACTCCGCCGACCCGAAACCGGACGGCGGGTACGAGACGGCCCCGGCCGTGGCTCACGGCGGCGATTCCGGGAC
The DNA here is from genome assembly GCF_002494345.1 of Natrinema ejinorense. Classification (GTDB taxonomy): domain Archaea; phylum Halobacteriota; class Halobacteria; order Halobacteriales; family Natrialbaceae; genus Natrinema; species Natrinema longum. The sequence goes on along the minus strand of NZ_NXNI01000001.1, from coordinate 3,043,956 downwards.
GATCGCCGGCCAACTGTTCGTCGTCGCGGAGACGGAGTACCGGCTGGCGGTGCGGAGTCGCTGGGCGGTCGCACTCACCGCGATCTTCGCCGTCTTCGCCCTCGGAATGGCGACGTTCAGCGGTTCGGACGCCAGCCCGGCCGGCTTCGAGCGAATCGTCGCGAGCCTGGCCGCGCTCGTCGTCTACCTCGTCCCGCTGGTCGCGCTCGCGTTCAGCTACGACGCCATCGTCGGCCGCGAGGAGAGTGGCTGGCTGCAGACGCTGTTCTCGCTGCCCGTCTCGCGGTCGTGGGTCGTCCTCGGGACCGCCGTCGGCCGTGCGACCGTCCTCGCGAGCGCGACCGTCATCGGCTTCGGGGCGGCCGGCATCCTGCTCTTGCTCGAGTACGGCTTCGGTGGCTTCGAGTCCTACGTCGGCTTCCTGCTCGCCGCGGTCGGCCTCGGCCTGGCCTTCCTCGCCATCGGCGTCTTGCTGTCGACGGTGGCCCGCGAAAAGACCCACGCGCTGGGCATCGCGCTCCTCGCGTGGGCCTGGTTCGTCCTCGTTCACGACCTGCTCGCACTCGGCGTCGTCGGGGCCTTTTCGCTGCCCGACGTGGCCGTCTCGGCGATGGTGCTTGCCAACCCGACCGGCGTCTTTCGAGCGCTCGTCCTCGGGGCGCTCGGCGCGGGCGGCGACGCCGGATTCGCCGCCGTGCTCGCCGAGGCGGGGCTCTCGACGGGGCTGCTGGCTGCCACGCTCGTCGCCTGGATCGTCGTTCCGATCGCACTCGCGGCGGTTGCCGTCAACCGACGACGACTATGACGGGACGACGACCACCGACGGCGGTCTCGCCCGCTCGTCGTCGGGTACTGGCCAGCGCGGGAGCGCTCGCGAGCGCCGGCCTCGCGGGCTGTCTCGGGTCTGGTGTCGACGCCGAGCCCGCCGAACCGATCGCTCTCATCGACGGGCAGACGTGTGACGTCTGCGGGATGACGATCGCGGACCACTTCGGTCCCGCGGGACAGATCTTCTACGCGGACGACAAACCGGACGGGCGGGACGGGCCGGCCTGGTTCGACAGCGTCGTCGAACTCCTCAGCTACGCCGCGAGACGCGATGCACGCGGCTGGACGACGCGTGGGACGTTCGTCACCGACTACTCGAGCGTCGACTACGACCTGGTCGACCGGAGCAGGACGACGTACATCTCGACGCACGTGGCCGCCGCGGCGTTCGCGGACGCAACGGACTGCTTCTACGTCGTCGACAGCGACGTCCGTGGTGCGATGGGGGAGGACTATTTCCCCTTCTCGGAGTACGAGGAGGCCACCACGTTCGCCGACGAACACGCCGGGACGGTGCGTCAGTGGGAGCACCTCGCCGACCGATAGCGGACTCCTCGAGTCACCTGAAGCGAGACGCCGTTCCGGCGTCATACGGATTCGTGTCATCAATTACCGCCGATCAGCCTCGCGGGTCGCCGATCGGCGGTAACTACGGACACGAATCCGTATCAGTCGTCGGCGGTCACGGTCCGGAGGCGGAGCACGAGTGCCACCGTTGCGAGGCCGAACGCGGCGGCGTACACCGTCGCACCGACCGAGAGGTAGTACCAGAGCGCGTACGCACAGCCTGCGAGGCCGATCAGGTACACCGGTCGCAGCCGTTGTTCGTTCATTCGACATCCCGCTCCGTTCTCGACCCGAGTCGCGCCCGACAGATCGACTCGGCGGTCCCCGGTTGTGCTCCGTTCATATCCGCTCGTTCGACTGACGATCGGAAAAGCCCCTCACTCGAGGCCGACTGTGGCGTCGCGCGCTCGTCTCTCAGCGATCGACGGACAGCATCCGCAGCCGCACCACGAGATACACCGCCACGAACGCGAACGCGCCGGCGTACAGCCACGTCCCGCTCGTGACCGCGTACGCGAACGCCACCGCGTTCAGTGCGATGCCCACCAGATAGACCGGGCGCAACCGCTGTCGGTTCATTCGCTCTCACCGTCGCTCGTCCGCTCGAGACGCGAGCAGTGTGCCGTCGCGAGGCGCGGTCGGATCGCGGTCATATCCAGTGTTGGACCGAGGCCGTGAAAAATCGCCGGTGTGGCGCGTCGCCGGTCGGTTACGCGAACTCGATCTCCGCGCTCGGTTCGACTTCGCCGAACAGCCACGCGGCGTGTTCGAGGGCGTACTCGTGGTGCTCGTCCTCGATCGCGCCGATGCAGTCCTCGACCATGATCGGTCGAAAGTCCCGCAGCCCCGCGCTCCCGCCGGTGTGGAGCACGCAGACGTTCGCGAGGGTGCCACAGATCACCAGGTCGTCGATCCCGCGGGCGTTCAGCCACCCCTCGAGTTCCGTGTCGTGAAAGGCGTCGTAGGTGTGTTTCTCGACGACGTTGTCGGCGGCCTCGACGGGGAGTTCCGCGACGATTTCGGCTTCCCAGGACCCCTCGAGGACGTGCTCGCCCCACTGCTCGAACTCGTCGTAGTAGTGGGCGTCGTCGAACTGTTCCGGTGGGTGGACGTCGCGGGTGAAAAGCAGGTACACACCGGCGTCGCGGGCGCGGTCGACCAGCGCTGCGATCGGTTCGATGACCGCCTCGCTGCCCGGCGCGTACAGCGAGCCGTCGGGATGACAGAACCCGTTTTGCATGTCGACGACCACCACTGCCGTGTTCGCTGGCTCGAGACGCATGGCTACGTGGTCGTACGGACGGGCCGGTAAAAACGTTCGCGCCGCGTGCGGAGTGTCATCGAATCCCAGACCGGGGCGGCAACGCGGTCGACGGCAGGCGGAGCGGGCCGCCGATCCACGCGTGGTCGCGGCCGACGGCGGTCGGTCTCGGGCGGTGTAACCGCCGCCCTTTTTGCACGGCCGTTCCAACGGATAGCTAGTCACCCGACATGAGATCGACGCGTACCCGCCCGTCCGTTTCCCTCCTCGTGGTCGCACTCACTGCGGTGCTGGTGACCGGTGGGCTCGCCGGCCCGGTGCTGGCAGCGAGCCCGGCCACGAACGCGACCGCCGCTCCGACCCCAGATTCGACCGCCGTTCAGACTCCCGATTCGGCCCCCGACCCCTCCCTCGAGTCGACCGCCGCTCGGCGTACGGCGGCGTCCCAGGACAGCCGTCCTGCGGATCCGACGACCGAGGACACGATCGGCTACGTCGAGGGCTACTGGTACGACGACGAACTCCCCGTCGACGAGCAGTCCGACGCCGTCGTCGACGAGGACGCGCTCGATCCCGTCGTCTACCGTGCCATGGCCCGCGTCGAACGGATCCGAAACATGACGTTCGAGGAGGAGGTCGACGTCGAGGTCGTCTCCCGAGCGGAGTACCGGGAGACCAACGACGGCCGCTTCGTGAACGTTTCGTCGGCCAACCGCCTCGAGCAAAACGTCGCCTACGAGGCGCTGTTCATGGTCGATCGAGAGACGGAGGCCGTCGACGCGACCCAGACGGTCTACGGCGGTGCCGTCGCCGGCTACTACGACCCCGAGACGGACGAGATCGTCATCGTCTCGGAGAACCCCGAGACGCCGGAGCTCGACGAACTCACGCTCGGCCACGAGCTCGTCCACGCCCTCCAGGACCAGCGGTTCGATCTGTCCGCCCTCGGGGGACGGACACAGGACCGCGAACTCGCGAAAAACGGGCTGGTCGAGGGCGATGCCAGCCGGGTCGAACGCGAGTACGAGACCCGCTGTGGGTACGAGTGGAGCTGTCTCAGCTCCCCAGAAGGGAACCCCGACCGATCCCTCGACATCAACTGGGGGATCTACTTCACCGTTTACCAGCCCTACAGCGACGGCCCCCACTACGTCAACTACCTGCGCCAGCAAGGTGAGGACTGGTCCGCGGTCAACGCGGCCTACGACGATCCGCCGACGACCACCTCGGCCGTGATCCATCCCGGCACCGAGCGCGACCCGGTCAACATCTCGGTTCCGGATCGCTCGAGCGAGGACTGGCGACAGCTCCGCGTCGACGGCGTGGTCGCCAACGATACCGTCGGCGAGGCGGGCATGGTCGCGATGTTCGCCGCCGGCGCGCTCGACGGCGGGTCGTCGGTGATCGGAACCAACGAACTCCTCGACGACGAGGGGTACAACTACAACCACTCCTACACCAACGGATGGAGCGGCGATCGGCTGGTCATTTATACGAACGACGAGGCCGAGGCCGAGAGCGACCCGGCCGAAGCGGCCGGCCACGCCGGCTACGTCTGGCGAACCCAGTGGCAGTCGGGGACGGACACCCAGCAGTTCGTTAACGGCTATCTGCGACTGCTCGAAAGCCACGGTGCGGAGTCCGTCGAGGGCCGCCAGGACACCTACGTGATCGACGACGGCGGCTACGCCGGCGCGTACTATCTCGATCGAACCAACCGGATCCTGACGATCGTCCGTGCGCCGTCGGTCGAGGAACTCCCGAACGTGGAAGCGGGTGCTGCACCCGACGGTGAGGACACCCTCGAGATCGTCGAGGGGAGCGACAGCGTCCCCGGCTTCGGCCTCACGGCGGCTGTAGGCGCGATTGCGGTCGTGGTACTCGGCGCGGGGACGCGTCTCGCCCGGGGTCGGATCGGTAGCGATCGGGACTGAACGGCGACGGCTCCGACCGATGTACATTTGACCGTCTCGCCGAACAGTGATTCAATGGGCCGAGCGAGGCTGTTCGTCGTCGTCGCACTCGTCGTCTGTTCGGGCTGTGCCCTTCCCGGCAATCCCGACGGCTTCGACACCGACCGCGAACTCGGGTACGTCGGCGAGTACGCCCACGACGACGTTTTCGCGTTCGACACGAGCGGCGACCTCTCCGCGGAGCAACTCGAGGCAGTGATGTATCGATCGATGGCTCGGATCGAGGTGGTTCGCGGACTGAAGTACGAACGCGACGTCGAACTCGAGGTCACGACCCGGAGCGAGTACCGCGACCGGCGGACCAGCGGGACGGAGAACGCGTCGGCGTTCAGCAACGAGGTCTGGCGGGCCGCGTTCCTCGTCGACGGCGACACCGACGTCAATCGGGCGTTCGACGACCTCTACGGCGATTCCGTACAGGGCTACTACGTGAACGACCGGATCGTCATCGTCGTCGACGAGACCGACGAGATCAGCATCGATCGCCGGACCCTGGTCCACGAACTGACACACGCCCTGCAGGACCAACACTTCGGCATCGCTCGCGAGAGCGAGACGATCGACGGATTGCGCGCCGAAAACGGCCTGCTCGAGGGGGAAGCAGCCTACGTTCCCCGGCAGTACGATCGCCGCTGTGGGGCCGAGTGGCAGTGTTTGCCCACGACCCAGGGAGCGACGGCATCGGGCGAGGCGATCACACAGCGCCCGTTCAACGACGGGCTCTTCCTCTCGATCTACGCCCCCTACGCCGAAGGACCGGGGTTCGTCGCCGATCGCTTCGAACGCGGCGGCTGGGCCGCCGTCGATCGTGCACACGCCGATCCACCACGGAGTACTGCCCAGCTTCTCCACCCCGAGCGTTATCCGGATGCCGACCCGGTCGCCGTCGACATCGCGGACCGCTCGAGCGACGACTGGAGACCGATCACCGAGAGCGTCGCTGACGGCGACGGCGAACCCCGAACGGAGACGATCGGCGAAGCGACCCTGTTCGCGACGCTCTGGGCCAACGGCGTGGTCGAGCGGCCACTCACCGAGGGAGCCACCGACGGCTCACGATACAACTACTCCTCCCCCGCGACCGAGGGGTGGGCCGGCGACAGCCTCCGGGTCTACCGAAACGGAGACGAGACGAATCGGACGGCACACGTCTGGCGGCTCGCCTGGGAGCGCCCGGCGGATGCGACGGCGTTCGCCGATGCCTACCGGCGACTCCTCTCGAACAAGGGGGCCGAGCCGGTCGAATCCGCCGGCGACGGTGTCTATCGGATCCCCGACGGCGAGCCCTTCACCGGCGCGTACCGCGTCACGGTCGCCGGCGACACGGTCGAAATCGTCGGCGCGCCGACCGTCGACGAACTTGCCGACGTTCACGCGACGACACCGAGCCCGTCGCTCGAGCCCGCCCCAGTCCGCGAGCCGGCGGCGACCGTGTCGACGCTGCCGACCGACAGCCCGGCTGCGTCGCGTTCGTCGGCAGACGGGTAGCTTTTTTGCCTCCCACGGGAAACCGACGATATGTCAAATCCGTTCGGAACCGTTCCCCCTGCAGCGATTCTCGAGGGGGATGCAACGGACGCGTACTTCGAGCGCACACGGACCACGCTCGAGCACGCGGCGAAGAACCCCCACGTCGTCGCCGAAGTGACGGCAGACCAGTTCCCGACGGGGAGCTTCGAGGTCTTCACGGGCGTGAAAGACGTCGCGACGTTGTTCGAGGGCCGGAACGTCGATGTCGACGCCCTTCCCGACGGCCAACTGTTCGACGGCGGCCCCGTCTGCCGGATCGAGGGCCCCTACCTCGAGTTCGCCGAACTCGAGACCTCGCTGCTTGGCTTTTGCTCACAGCCAAGCGGGTTCGCGACGGCCGCACTCGAGGCCAGATCGGCGGCCCCGGACTCGCTCGTCCTGTCGTTCGGTGCGCGACACGTCCATCCCTCGATCGCGACGACGGTCGAGCGAGCAGCGTTGCTCGCCGGTCTCGACGGGTTCTCCCACGTCGCAGCCGGCGAGGTGCTTGGCCGGGAGGCGGGCGGGACGATGCCCCACGCGCTCATGTTCTGTTTCGGTGAGGGCAATCAGGCCGACGCCTGGACGGCGTTCGACGAGGCCGTCGGCGAGGACGTCCCGCGGATCGCGCTGACGGACACCTTCTGGGACGAGAAAAGCGAGAGCCTGTTGGCCGCCGAGACGCTCGGCGACGCCCTCGACGGCGTCCGACTGGACACGACCGGTTCGCGACGGGGCGATTTCCGACACATCGTCCGCGAGGTCCGCTGGGAGCTCGACGCCCGCGGCCACGAGGACGTCGACATCTTCTGTAGCGGCGGGCTCGAGCCCGAATCGATCCGAACCCTGACCGACGTCGCCGACGGGTTCGGCGTCGGCAGTCACATCACGGGTGCCGACGCCGTGGACTTCAGCCTCGATATCGTCGAGATCGAGGGCGAGCCCATCTCCAAACGGGGCAAACTCTCCGGCGTCAAGGATGTCTATCGGACCCCCGCGGGCGGACACCACGTCACGCTCGCCGACGGCGATGGCCCTGCCGAGGGCGAGTCCCTGCTCGAGCCGCTGGTCCGCGATGGGGAGATCGTCCGGGAGTTCGACCTCGATACCGCGACCGAGCGGTGTCTCGAGGACGCCGCGGTCGTGGAGTTTGGCGATTCGGAGGCGTAGCGCGGTCGTTCAGGTCGGCAATCGCTTCGCGACCGCCGCGAGCGACTCTCTCCCCTGGACCTCGCCCTCGAGGGCGGGCAGCGTCACGACCTCGAGGTCCGGAAACGTCGCTCGGATCGTCGCGAGCTGTTCCTCGTGGCGTTCCTGTCGCGATCGACAGCGCGGACACCCCTCGTGGGGATCCTCGAGCACGCGATTCACGATCAGCCGCTCGACGGGCACGCCGCCCTCGCGAAGCCGGTCGACGAGCCGTTCCGTCTCCGAAACCGCCATCGATTCCGGGAGGAGCACCACGCGAAACTCGGTCCGTTCGGGATCGACGAGCACCTCCCGAGCGCGCTCGAGTCGGGCCTGAAACGCCTCTAGACTCTCGTCTTCGTCGTCGCTGTCGCCGGTCATCATCGACATCGGCCCCAGGACGGCCGTCCGGGCGGCGTTGCCGATCCGCTTTGCCTGCCCGCGAAGCGACCGGGCCGTCTCGAGTGCCAGCCCCATCACGTCGGGCATGTCGAACAGCCGCAGGGTGTGACCCGTCGGTGCGGTGTCGAAGACGACGGTGTCCCACTCGCCCGAGTCGACGTACTCGACCAGGAGATCGAGCGCCGCGATCTCGTCGCTGCCCGCCGGCGCACCCGTCGCGAAGAGCCGTTCGACCTCCTCGTCGGAGAGACTGATGCCGGCACGCCGGAGGTCTTTCGCGAGCGCGCGTGCCAGTTTTTCGTAGCGCTCTTTCTGGACGTCTGGGTCGATCTCGACGGCCCACAGGCTCCCCGCCCGCTCCGACTCGTCCGCCATCGATCCGGCCCCCTCGAGCGCCGCGGGCGACTCGAGTTCGGTCGGTTCCGGGCCGATCTCCGCCTCGAACGAATCGGAAAGCGAGTGGGCCGGGTCGGTCGAGACGACGAGGGTCGTCCGGCCGGCGGCGGCCAGCGAGAGTCCGGTCGCCGCCGCGCAGGTCGTCTTCCCGACGCCGCCTTTGCCGCCGTAGAAGATGCAGTCGGTCACACTGGCGGCTACGACGGCGATCCCTGTAAACTGATCCCCGCGGGGAGGCGAACGCCCGCTGTGGAGGCAAAGCCACCGTGATGAAGTCTCCCGTCCGGTTTCCGCAAGCAGTGTCGGCGACCCCCGGACCCGTTATGGGTCGCCGATCCCACGGAACGACGGCCCCTCTCATACGGTTTGCTGTCCCGATTTCCCGGTGACCGCAGGGCGGTCCCGGTCCCACCGGCACTGACGGACAGGCGGCCGTATCAGATGTCGACGCGATCGAACCAGAAGAGCGCGATCGTGATCGGGACGACGATCCAGAACAGCAGAATAATGAACGAAAACCAGTCCTGCAGGAAGAACGGGATTCCGTTGGGGTAGGCGACTTCCCGCACTGTCGTCCCGATCTGATCGCCCGAAATCTCGCTGAAGATCGTGATCGTGTTCTGGTAGGCGTTCCCCGGGTCGATCATGTTGATGAACTGGGCCCAACTCGGCAGCCGAGTGAACTCGAGTTGTCCACCGCCCGGACCGGACATGGTGTAGGTGACGCCCTCGATGTATCCCCGATTCATCAGGAGTCGCAGTGCGGCCTGCATCGAGTTCCAGACGATATAGAAGACGACGAAGACGCCGAACATCGCCGCGCCGGCGATCGTCGTCGAGCGAGTCAGCGAGGAAAGCGAGATGGCGATGCTCATGTACGCGAGCCCATAGAGGATCGTCAACACGAGGAAGGCGATGTACGCGGGGAAGGAAAACTCCGTGACGGCGAAGGCGACCGCGACCATGGCGATGAGGAGGCCGATGATCAGTGACAACGAGAGCACGGCTGTCCGCCCGAGCAGCTTGCCGAGGATGACGTCCCGCCGCGAGTGGGGCAGCGACAGCAAGACCTTGATGCTCCCGGTCTCGCGTTCGCCGGCGATCGCTTTCCAGCCGAGAATGAGCGCGATCAGCGGGATGACGAGTTTCGCCACCGAACTGACCGTGCTAATGAAATCGATCGTCGTAAACCCGTCCGGACTGATCCACGCGAGGATTCCCGCCAGGCCTGCCATCAGCGCGAAGAAGAACACGCTCAGTCCCCAGAACAACCACGACCGAACCGCGTCCTGGAAGTCCTTCTTCGCGATCGTGCGGACGCTCTCGAGATCGATCGAACTCGAGGCCGAGCCAGTTGGGGCCGCCGGCTGGGTGCCGGTTTCGGAACTCATCGCGCGTACACCTCCGTATCCGTCGTGTACGACTGGAAGACGTCCTCGAGGGAGGCTTCGGTCGTCGCGAAGTCCTGGATTTCGATCCCCCGATCCTCGAGCGTGGAGAGGACGGTCGTCTTCGAGCCGTCGACGTCGACGACGAGCGTCGGTGGCTGCTGGTCCTCGACGGTCGCGCCGCCGACGTCGGGCAGCGATCGGACCGCCTGCAGGGTGTCGTCGTCGATCCGGTCGACGGTGACACGCAGGGTCGTGCCGCCCCCGACGGAGTCACGGAGCCCCGCGACGGAGTCGACGGCGACCATCTGCCCGTCGCGCAGAATGCCGACGCGGTCACAGACCGCCTCGACTTGCTCCATGATGTGACTCGAGAAGAAGACGGTCGCACCCCGTTCGCTCTCTTCTTGGACGATCTTGCGCATCTCGCGGGCCCCGTTGGGGTCGAGCCCGGTGGAGGGCTCGTCCAGGATGAGCAGATCGGGCTCGCCGACCAGCGCCATCGCGAGCATGAGCCGCTGGGCCATCCCTTTCGAGTAGCCGCCGGCTTTCTTGTCGATGGCGTCGACCAGCCCGACGCGCTCGAGCAAGGCTTCGGGGTCGTCGTCTGCGCCCTTCGAGTCGATGGCGAACTCGAGGTGTTGTCGGGCGGTCAGGCGGCCGTACAGCTGGACCCCCTCCGGGAGAACGCCGGTTCGCTGCCGGATCGTCCGGCTGTGGCGTTGGGCGTCCATCCCGAGGACGCTCACCTCGCCGGCCGTCGGGCGGGCGAAGTCCAGCACGATGTTGATCGTCGTCGATTTGCCGGCACCGTTGGGACCGAGGAAGCCGAACACTTCGCCCTCTTCGACCTGGAACGAGAGGTCATCGAGCGCGAGGGTCTGACCGAACGACTTGGTCAGATTATCGACTGTGATAGCGGACATGGCTGTGTGGTTGCGGCGTTGCCCGATAAGGTTTTTGACATCACTACTCGGCTGAAAGCATCGGTTTCCCCACGGAGAGGCGTCGACGCTCGACGATCCTCGTTTCCGGGGTCGGCGGTCGTCCCTTTCGCGGCTAGATCGGGTCGTCCGGATCGTATCGGTCCGCGGTCCGGTCGACCTCCTCGGCGTACCGTTCGCGGGTTTCCTCGTCGGGAACCGGCTCGAGCTCGTCGGCAGGGATCTCGGTGGCTGCAGTCACCGTCGGCCCGGTTCGCAGGGCCGTCGACGACCGCTGGCGTTGGTGGTAGCGCGAGCCATCGGGCGTCGCGTAGACGAGCGTGACGAAGTCCCGATCCCCGACCTCCCGTTCGACGAGCCAGCACTGTACCGTCGAGTCACTCATGGCGGGGCGTTCAGCGTCGATCACCGAGAATGTACCGAGTCCCATCGACTGGAAGGCAGCCCCTACCGGCCTGAACGAGCCCGGACGTACTTGGTCGATGGCGTCGGAGCGGTGACGATGGTCGAGACCCGAAGCGAGCGCATCGATCAGTGGTCCGACCACGTCGCGGAGTTGTGCCACGAGGGTGAGTTCGTCGTCCACCGCGCCGATCTCGAGGACGCGACGCTCGTCGTCACGAACCAGCGCGTGCTGGCGTTTACGCCCGACGCGGCGGAGCCGAAGTTCCGCCACGCCGATCGGCCCGACGTCGGGACCGTCTCCGTCGAGACGGATACCCCACTGCGACGGCTCTGTCTTGGGGCCGTCGCCGCGGTCGTCGGCGTCGGGCTGCTCGAACTCACGAGGGCTGGCAGTTTCGCGACGGCGGTTCCGACCGTCGATCTCGAGGGGAGCCGGACGATGCCGGGGGCGACGCAGCTCACGCGCGTCGTCGAGGCGGCCCTCGGAGCCCTCGAGACGGCCCTCGTGGTGCTCGAGGGTGGCCTTCTCCTCCTCGGTATCGTCGCCCTCGTCGCAGCTTCCGTCTTCGTCACCTCCGTCCTCCGATCGCGCTCGAAACGACTCGTCGTTCGCGTCAGCGGGGGCACCGACATCGAGGTCCCCATCGGCGACGCCGCCATCGACGCCGGAGCGGTCGAGGACCTCGAGCGTGCGATCCGACCGGGATCGACGGCGCTCGAGGCGAACGGAGACGGCGAGGAAAGCGGGGCGACCGGCGCGGCGGTCGACGCCGAGGAGTCAGGCTGAAACCTCCTGCCTCCGTAGGGCCGCCGATGAACGCCGATGGGGTTCGCGAGCGCGCCGGATCGTTGCCCCGCGAGCCGGGGGTCTACCAGTTCCGCGAGGGAGAGACGACCCTCTACGTCGGAAAGGCGGTCGACCTGCGGGACCGGGTGCGATCCTACGCCGACCCCCGCAGCGCTCGGATCCGCCGGATGGTCGACCGCGCCGACGACGTCGAGATCGCCGTCACCGACACGGAGACGCAGGCCCTGTTGCTCGAGGCGAACCTGATCAAGCGCCACCAGCCCCGCTACAACGTTCGGCTCAAGGACGACAAATCGTATCCGATGGTCCAGCTGACGGCCCACGACGCCCCGCGGATCGAGATCACCCGCGATCCCGACGAGTCCGCGACCGTCTTCGGTCCCTACACGAGCAAGGGACACGTCGAGACCGTCGTCAAGGCGCTCCGGGAAACGTACGGCGTCCGGGGCTGTTCGGACCACAAGTACGCGGGCCGCGACCGGCCGTGTCTGGACTACGAGATGGGGCTGTGTACCGCACCCTGTACCCGCGAGATCGACCTCGAGAGCTACGGCGAGGACGTCACCGCGGTCGAGCGATTCCTCGAGGGCGAGACGGGGATCCTCGCGGATCCGTTACGGCAGGAGATGGAAGCCGCGGCGCAGGAAAAACACTTCGAGCGCGCGGCGAACCTGCGGGATCGCCTCGAGACCGTCGCGGCCTTCCACGGCGAGGGCGGCGAGGCGGTCCAGTCGGTCGGCGACGAACGGGGCGTCGACGTCCTCGGCGTCGCCATCGAGGGCGAGGACGCGACCGTCGCCCGACTGCGCGCGGAGAACGGGAAACTGGTCGACCGGGATCGGCACACGCTCGAGGCACCCGGCGCTACCGAGGGCGGCGTCGCCGTCGAGACCGAGGCCGTCCCCGCCGTCCTCGCCGCGTTCATCGTCCAGTACTACGCCGAGCGCGAACTGCCCGACGCTCTGCTCCTGCCCGAACGCCACGGCGACGAGGAGGTCGCCGCCTGGCTCGAGGCCGAGGGGGTCTCGGTCCGCGTCCCGGGTGCCGGCCGGGAGGCCAAACTCGTCGAACTCGCGTTGAAAAACGCCCGGCGCAACGTGGGCCGACACGACGAGTGTGGCATGCTCGCCGACGCCCTCGAGATCGACGCCGCCCGACGGATCGAGGGGTTCGACGTGAGCCACGCCCAGGGAAACGCCGCGGTCGGGAGCAACGTCACCTTCGTCGACGGCAGCGCCGAGACGGCGGACTATCGACGGAAGAAACTCACCGACCAGAACGACGACTACGACAACATGCGCGCCTTGCTCGAGTGGCGCGCCAGCCGCGCCGTCGAGGGGCGGGACGATCGCCCGGATCCGGATCTCCTGCTGATCGACGGCGGCGAGGGTCAACTCGAGGCGGCCCGCGACGCGCTGTCCACGGTCGGCTGGGAGGTGCCGGCGGTCGCGCTGGCGAAAGCCGAGGAGCGCGTCGTGACGCCCCGCCGGACGTTTTCGTGGCCGAGCGACGCGCCGCATCTGCATCTCCTCCAGCGCGTGCGCGACGAGGCCCACCGCTTTGCCCTCCAGTACCACCAGACCGTCCGCGACGAGGTGAAAACGGTGCTTGACGACGTCCAGGGGGTCGGACCCGAGACCCGAAAACGCCTGCTCGGTCGCTTCGGGAGCGTCGAGAACGTCCGCGAGGCGAGCCTCGAGGACCTCCGGAGCGTCGAGGGGATCGGCGAGAAAACCGCCGAGACGATCAAGTCGCGGCTATAGGGGTGCCAGCCGGGTCGGCGCTTGCCGATTCGGCTCCGTTGCGAAGGCAGGGACAGGGCTATCCCCGTTCCCAATCCATGTGATTGTATGGCAGACAACGACGACGACCTCGACGACCTGCTCGACGAACTCGACAGCCAGGGGGATCTCGAGACCTCCCAGCAGGTGCTGTCGCTCCGGACGGAGAGCAGACGGTACGACAAGCCGGTGACGATCATCGAGGGGTTCGACCTCACCACATCGGAGATCAAATCGACCGCGTCGGACCTCAAGCGGTCCCTCGGGACGGGCGGAACGGTCGACGACGGTCGCATCGAACTCCAGGGCGACCATCGGGACCGCGTTCCGGACCTGCTCCGGGACCGGGGGTTCGACGTGCAGGAGTAATTCCACCGTTGGGGGGACAGTTCGGCGTCCCGACACACTCCGTGTCGACCGCGTCGTCTCCGCTCGGAGCGAGCGTCTCGTGTCAGCGTGTTATTTATGTCCCACGTTCAATGATGAGGTATGAACGTTCGATCCGCGACACCCGAGGACTTCGAGGCGATCACCGCCGTCGCTCGCGCCACCTGGCACGACACGTACGACGAACTCGAGGCCGACATGATCGACCAGACCGTCGACGAGTGGTACACCGACGACTCGATGCCCCTCGAGGCCCCCGGCACGGTCGTCCTCGTCGCCGAAGAAGACGGGGAACTCGTCGGCTTTACGCACGCGGTCGCACAGGGTGATAAGGCCGATATCCTCCGGATGTACGTCCGCCCGGACCGTCAGGGCGAGGGGATCGGGTCGCAACTCCACGAGCGGCTGATCGAGGAGATCGAGTCCCACGACGTCGAGCGGGTCCGGTCGATCGACTTCGCGTTCAACGACACCAGTCGCGCGTTCTACGAGGGGCTGGGCTTCGAACAGACCGACACCGGCGAGGTCGAGATCGACGGGGAGTACTACGACGAAGCGGTCTACACGCTCGAGTTGTAGCACCCCTTCCACGCCCGGCCGACGGGTCGGCTCGTAGATCGGTGACTGACACGGACTCCTGTCAGTCAGTGACGGCGCAACCCCACGGCGGTTCGGGACTGGGCCGATACATCCTACAGCGGACCGTACGAGCCTAACTGAGACGGTGTAACCACTTTGTTACTCCCTGTCGTACCGTTGCGTATGGAGATCAGACCAGCGACCCGCGAGGACCGCGACCGAATCAGGGCCGTCGCCCGCGAGACCTGGCACGCGACCTACGACGAACTCGAGGCCGACACGATCGACGAAACCATCGACGAGTGGTACGGCGACGAGGCCCTCGAGACGGCGCTGTCGAAGCCGGGGACTGCCTTCCTCGTCGCGGAACGAGGGGGAGAGATCGTCGGCTTCACTCACGGCGTCGTCACCGAGGACGAAGGCGACGTCCTCCGCATGTCCGTCCACCCCGACCACCAGGGCGAGGGAATCGGCACGGCGCTGTACGAACGGCTCCGCGAGGACTTGCGGGACTTCAACATGGAACGGATGCGCGCGATCGACCTCGCATCGAACGAGGGTGGCCGGAAGTTCTACGAGGATCACGGGTTCGAACCCACCGACGAGGACAACGTCGAGATCGGCGGCGAGCAACGGCGGGAAGTGGTCTACACGCTCGAGTTGTGACTCCCTGTCGACGCTCGACCGACCCGTCCCTTGCACATTCATAGCACGGACGCAAGTGGGCCGCCGATGAGGTTCTCCGTAGTACGATGTCGACAAAACGGCCGACCGAGGCCGACATTTTGCGGCCGATCGGAACGGTCTCGTTAACGTACTTCGCGCTGGTCGCCGTCGCAGGGCTGGCGTTCGTCGCCTTCCTGATCGGCTGGGCCTACCAACTGAACGAGGGGTTGATCGTCACCGCGCTGGGCGACTGGGGGAGCGGCGGTGGCGTCACGTGGGGAATCTACATCGGCGCGTTCATCTGGTGGGTCGGGATCGCACACGGTGGGATCATCCTCTCGGCCGCCGTCCGCCTGCTCGGCATGGACCGGTACATGCCGGTCGCGCGACTCGCCGAGTTGCTGACCATCAGCGGCCTCTCGGCGGCAGGGTTTTACATTATCGTCCACCTCGGCCGGCCCGACCGGATGGTTACCAGCGTCGTCGGTCACTACCACATCACGATCCACGCCTCGCCGCTCGTGTGGGACGTGACCGTCATCACGGCCTACTTCGTGTTGACGGCGACCTATCTCGGGCTGACGCTGCGCTACGACGTGAGCCGGCTGCGCGATCAGTTGCCCGACAGGCTCGACCCGATTTATGGGCTCATCACGATCGGCTACACCGAGCGCGAAGACGCAGTCGTCGAGCGCATGGTCTGGTGGCTCGCGCTCGCGATCATTATCATGGCACCGCTCTTGCTCCACGGAGGGGTCATTCCGTGGCTGTTCGCGGTGATTCCGACGATGCCGACCTGGTTCGGTGCCGTCCAGGGCCCGCAGTTCCTCACCATCGCACTGACGTCGGCCATCAGCGGCGTCATCATTCTCGCGTTCTCGTTCCGACGTGCCTACGACTGGGACCACATCATTACGGACGACATCTTCCGCGGACTCCTCCTGTGGCTCGGGTTCTTCTGTCTGCTCTTCCTGTGGCTCCAACTCCAGCAGAACATCACCGGCCTGTTCCAGGCCCCCGTCGACCTGACCGTCGCCGCCCTGGCCAGGGCTACCAACCCCATCTATCTCACCTCTATGTCGCTGGTCTTCCTGACGCTGACGTACATCTTCGCCCAGACGCTCCGTCCGACGCTGTTCACCAAGCGCCGGGCCGTCGTCTCCGGACTCGCGGTGCTCACCGCGACGATCCTCGAGAAAGTGCTGTTCGTCGTCGAGGGGTTCCTGCACCCGACGTTCGACATCTACGAGGCCGTGCCGGGTGTCTACGTGCCGAGTCTGATCGAGCTCGCGTCGATCACGGGAACGATCGGTATGGTCGCGCTGTTCTTCCTCACCGTCGCCAAGATCTTCCCCGTCGTCGAACTCCACGCCATCGAACACCTGCGTGACGATCACGAGTAGCGACCGGCGGCCTCCCGGTCTCTCGAGCGATCGACGGTACCAGCCTCGAGAGCGGGTTCCCGTGTCGGATTCGATGGGTCACCCATAAGGATTGCAGCCACCAGCAGATATATACATCCCGACGCTAAATCCGTTTTTAGAGATGTCTAATCTTTGGTTCACCCGAAGCCAATATACGGGTGAGACGCAATGAACGAGGTGCTGGAGGTCTTTCTCGCATCGCTGCGGGACGGCTACGTCCAGGTGAGCGCGTTCGTCGCGGTGACGGTGTTAGCGTTCGGCCTGATCCAGTACTGGACCGACGGAGCCGTGATCGGTGCGATCGAGGGCAACGAGCGGCTGCAAGTACTGTTTGGCGGCCTGCTGGGGCTGACACCGGGCTGTGGCGGCGCGATCGTCGTCATGCCGCTGTACGTCCGCGGGACGGTCAGTTTCGGTACCGTGGTCGCGACGCTGGGCGCGACCGCCGGCGACTCGGCGTTCGTCATCCTCGCGCTCGCGCCCGAGGCTGCGATCTACGCCTACGCCATCGCGTTCGCGGCCTCCGTCGCCACCGGCTACCTCGTCGACGAGTTCGGACTGGGCGTCGGTCGCGTCGACAACGCCGTCGCGAAACTCTCGCCGGCGATGGCCGACGGCGGCACTGTGGTCAACAGCGGCGTCGGTCCCAACCCCGCCCACGACTATGGCTGCGCGGCCCCTACCCATGCACACGAAACGGGACCCGATCGCCACTCTCGAGTCCTCACCCCGCTCTCGCACCTCGCACACGTCCTGTGGTGGGTCGCCGCCGTCGCGGGACTCGTCCTCGGGACGCTCTACCTGTTCCGTGGCGGCCCCGAGGTCGCGCTGGTTGCGGACTTCGGCTTCGACGGCCTGTTTACCGTCGCCGGTATCGTCGGCGCGGTCCTGTCGCTGTACCTCTACGCGATCGGCCGTCACTACGTCGGCGAGGGAGAGATCGCCCGCGCTCGAGACTCCTTCGGGTCGATCTACGACACGCTCACCCACGCGGCGATGGAGACCAGCTTCGTCACCGTCTGGGTGCTCGTGGCCTTCCTCGTCTACGAGTACGCCGTCCTTTTCACCGGCGTGAACGTCGCCACCGTTGCCGCGGCGGCGGGCGTGTTGGCCCCGATCGGCGGCGCGGTCGTCGGCCTGATTCCCGGCTGTGGCCCCCAGATTCTCCTGGCGAGCGTCTACGCCGAGGGTGGGCTCCCCTTCTCCGCGCTGAGCGCCAACGCGATCGCCCAGGACGGCGACGCCCTGTTCCCGCTGCTGGCCGTCGACGCCAGGGCCGCCATCGTCGCCACGATCTACAACTTCCTGCCAGCCGTCGTCGTCGGCGTCGCGCTCCACTTCCTGTGGAGCCCCGTCTTCGGCATGGCCGAGTTCGGGTTCGGCGTGCTCTGACCTCGAGTCGTCGCCACCGATAACAGCCATTCCACGTCACCACACACCTGATCGCACGACAGCTGTGCCATCAGTGCGTAACTAGTCGCAGTCGTTACTATCGCTCCCACCGTCCGTGCTGAAGGGGGACTAGAACGGCCGTCCTGCCTGGAACGGGACGAGGGATCACGCTGATCGGTCAACCGGCATGCGGCGGCGCGTGCTGTGCGACGGTTCGCCGACGGCGAACCGTCTGCACGACCCCACGCGAGGGATGAGTGAGCGACTGTAACGAGCGAACGAATCGGCTGGGGAGGACGTGGCGGTTCCGTGTTCCCGGAACGGCACGCTCCGTCTTTCTGTCGAGTTCACTGCTCCGTTCGCCCAGCCCCACTGGTTTTCGGGTCGACCACCCGATATGACTGCTCACGGGCCACCGTTGATCGCATCCAGGTGACCGCCCTCGAGTCACACCCCTTTGATCGACGAACTGATCGCGTCGACCGGTTCCGTCCTCCCTTGCCGGCTCGTTCGACCCTCCCTCGAGCGAGATGCGCGACTCGAGGGACGTTTCCGACCCACCAGGTGCCTGGAGCGTAATACTTCTCGAGTCGCGTTATATACTGAACCCCGATCCGAGACGAATCCTTTTATCGCATCGCGAACCTATCGTCCGGTGTGTCCGAGACAGCCGGGTACATGCGCTTTTTCCCGTACGACCAGCCCTACGCGAACCAGCGGGAGGCGATGGACCGCATCCACAATTCCCTCCATCGGGGCCAGGACGTGCTCTTCGAGGGAGCCTGCGGGACCGGCAAGTCCCTCTCGTCGCTGGTTCCGGCCCTCGAGGTCGCCCGCGAGCAGGACAAGACGGTCGTCATCACGACGAACGTCCACCAGCAGATGCGCCAGTTCGTCGCCGAAGCCCGCGCGATCACCCGCGAGGAGTCGATCCGTGCGGTCGTTTTCAAGGGGAAATCGTCGATGTGTCACATCGACGTCGGCTACGAGGAGTGTCAGGTCCTGCGGGACAACACCCGTGCCGTCGTCGACGCCGAACGCGACCGCGAGCAACTCGAGCGTCGCCAGCGCGAACTGCTGGCCGAGAGTCAGGAGGGCGACGGCTCGGCGGCCGACGCCCGCAGCGCCGTCATGGACGAACTCGACGACATCGAGGAGCGCCTCGAAGATTTAGAGGAGCAAAACGTCTGTGACTACTACCGGAACAACCTTACGCAGAATACGGACGACTTCTTCGGCTGGCTCTTCGAGGACGTCCGGACGCCCGACGACATTTACGAGTACGCCGAACAGCAGCAATTCTGCGGCTACGAACTCCTCAAGGAGGGAATCGAGGGCGTCGATCTAGTCGTCTGTAACTACCACCACCTGCTCGATTCGACGATTCGCGAGCAGTTCTTCCGGTGGCTGGGACGGGATCCCGACGACGTGATCGCCGTCTTCGACGAGGCCCACAACGTCGAGGACGCCGCCCGCGAGCACGCGACCCGGACCTGCTCCGAGCGCACCTTCGATTCCGCGCTGGACGAATTGGCCGAGACGGACGACCCGCGCTCGGAAGACGCCGCGAACGTCCTCTCGGCCTTCCACCGCGCGCTCGTCGAGACCTACGAGGACGCCTTCGGATTCGGCGATCGCGAGGGGATCGGCGACAACTGGTCCGACGTCCCCATCGCCAACGAGGACCGCAAGGACGACCTCACGCTCGAGTTCCTCCAGCGCTACTCCGGCCGGGGGATCGACGACGACCTCGAGGCCGCGATGAAACTCGGGCAGGAACTCGACGAGCAATACGAGGAGGCCTATCGGGAGGGCGAGACGGCCACGCGCACGGAGTGTCAGACCCTGCAGGCCGCCGGCTTCGTCAGCGCGTGGATGACCGAGAGCTCGGCGGAGGGGCTCTATCCGGTGGTTTCCGTCACCCGAGACGCCGGGACCGACGAAGTCTACGGCCGCGCGGAGCTGTACTCCTGTCTCCCCCGGCAGGTGACCGGCCAGCTGTTCGAGGAGGTCCACGCGACCGTCCTGATGAGCGCGACCATCCACCCCTTCGAGGTCACGGAGAACGTGCTCGGCCTCGAGGACGCAGTGACGATGGCCTACGGGCTGGAGTTCCCCGAGGAGAACCGCCGAACGTACGCCGTCGAGACGCCGCCGCTGTTCTCCTCGGATCGCGACGACCCCGCGGTTCAGGAGACGGTGGCGGAGACGATCCACGATGCCGTCCGGATGACGCCCGGCAACACGCTCGCGTTCTTCCCCAACTACGGCGAGGCGAGTCGGTACGCCGACCGACTCGCGAGCCGAAGCGATCGGACGCTCTATCTGGACGAACCGGGCCAGTCCGTCGAGGAGCTTCGCCAGCAGTTCGTCGCGGACGACGGCGCGGTGCTCTGTACCTCGCTGTGGGGAACCCTCGCGGAGGGGGTGAGCTTCGACGGCGACGATGCCCACACGGTGTTGGTCGTCGGCGTTCCCTACCCGCATCTGGACGACCGGGCCGAAGCCGTTCAGGACGCCTACGACGTGGCCTTCGACGGCACCGACACGGGCTGGCGCTACGCCGTCGAGATCCCGACGGTCCGCAAGACCCGACAGGCGCTGGGGCGAGTCATCCGCTCCCCGGAGGAGGTCGGCGTCCGCGCGCTGCTCGATCGCCGCTACTCGAGGCAGGCCAAACCGGATCTCGGCAGGTACAGCGTCAACGGCACCTTCCCACACGAGGAACGCGAGGAGTTGATCGACATCGCCCCGGACAAACTCAAGTTCGCGATGCTCAACTTCTACGGCGGGCACGACGAATACGACGGCGAGCCGCCGACCCCATAGTCGCCCCCGCTCCGATCGTCTCGACGCGCTCCGGGTCGTCCCGGCAAAGCGGAGCACAGTCATGACCTCCTCGGAGCTTTCGCTACGCCCCGATGGAGCGTTGGGAACGGGTGCGCCCGGCGAGAGCGTTCATTTAACTTACACGCGACCCAACGGTCAGTATGGCGCTTTCGGATTTCCTCGCTGCCGTCGTCGCCGTCCTCCGTCGTCGACCGGGAGACATCCTGCCGATGTACGTCCTCGGCGTCGCGGTCGCCGCGATCGTGCGGGTCGTTCCGTTCGTCGCGATCGCCGCCGGCGTACTCTTCCTCGCGACGACCGGTCGTCTGGAGTCGATTCGAACCCAGCTTGCCGACCTCGAGCCGCCACCGACCGATCCCAACGCCGATCCCGAGGCGGTCGAAGCGTGGGCAACCGGTCTCGAGCCGATCGTCGAGCAGCTACTCACGCCGCCGCTTGCCGCCCTCGCCGTCGTGACGATCGTCGTGAGCCTGTTGCTGTTCGTCCTGCTTACCGCCGCCGTCGCGGCGGGGCAACTCGCAGCCTGTTACGGTCGGTTGCGAGACGACCGCGGGCTCGTGGCCGGGCTCGCGGGTGCCCGCCGCTACTGGCCGCGGTTCCTCGGGCTCTTCGTGCTCGAGGTACTGTGCTGGATGGCGATACTCGCGACCGTCGGAATCGGAGCGGCGCTGATCGCCGGCGTGGCCTCGCTGGCGGCCGAATCGATGGGCGTCGCCGTCCTCGTGGTCGGGCTGGCGATCGTCGTCGCGATCGTCCCTCTCGTTCTCGTTCGAGCGCTGTTCGCGTTCGCATCGGTCGCGATCGTCGTCGACGACGCCGGCGTCTTCGGGTCGGTGCGCAGCGCGGGGGCGTTCGTCCGCACACAGCCGGTCGAAGCGATCTTTTACTACGTCATCGCTCTCGTGATGGGTGGCGGCTTCGTCGCCGTTACTGGACTCCTCTCGCTGGTCAACGTCGCCACCGTCGGCTCGTTGCTCGCCCCGCTGGTCCTGTTCCCGGTGCTCGATCTGCTGAAGACGGCCGTCTACTGTGACTACCGGGATCGATTGACGCCGCCCGAGCCGCCGACGCGGTCGCTTCGGACCCAGTTTCGGGCCGGGCTCCGACGCGGCTGGGGCGAACTGACGACGTTCGTGCGGGCGACGCCGGGAACACACGCGCTGGTGATCGGGCTCGCCGTCCTCGGGTTCGGGCTCGGCTGGCTCGCGGCCGGACCGTTCGTCGGCACGGTCGAGACGTCGATCGCGGCTCGACTCCAGGGGCACGTTCCACCCACGGCCGCCCTTGAACTGTTCGGTAACAACTGGCTGGTCGCGCTCACGACCGCCTACGGCGGCACCGCACTCGCGATTCCGGCGATCGTTTCGTTGCTGTTCAACGGCGTCTTCCTCGGACTCATCGCCCGGCTCGAGGTCGATCCCGCGGAACTCGCCGCCTTCGTGCTCCCACACGGCGTCCTCGAGATCCCGGCGATCCTCGTCGCCAGCGCGCTCGGCATCTCCGTGGGCGTCACCGCCTGGCGAACGTGGCGGGGTCGCGAGACGCGGGCGGGGCTCGCGGACGCACTCGAGCGGGCCTTCTGGGTGCTCGTCGGCGTCGGCATCCTGTTGGCGATCGCAGCCGTTATCGAAGGATTCGTGAGTCCGTACTACTACCGCCTGTTTCTCTAAGACGAACCAAACGTGGGCGTCACGCTCGAGGGCGGGTTCTTCCGACGCGGTGACGTCGGTCAGTGCTCGGGCTCGACGGGCGGTCGATCGGCGGCATCCGGAGCGGTCACGAGTTCCCGCTCCGTCCCCCGCAACTCGAGGGCGAACTCGGTTCCGAAGGCCGACGCCGGCGTCTGGAATCCGGCTAGGTCTCGATCTCCGGCCTCGAGAACCCGCTCGGCGGCCGTCACCGCTGACTCGGCCGTGAGCGCGTAGGGGTTCGGCGTTCTGAGTCGGGCACAGGCCCGCCTGCCGGTATCGTCGTCGACGACTTCGCCCCAGACGACGGCGCTCCCGGTCGCCAACCGCCGTCCGTCCGGCCCGTCGAGGCGTGCGTCGACCAGTCGTTTCAACACGCCCTTGACGGGCCGGCGTTCGAGGAGCCACTCGAGCGAATCGACGGCCGAAAGGGCGCTGGTCGCCCACGAGGGTGTGGCAACGTAGACCTCGATCGATTCGATACCGGTCGTGTGGGACGCGGTGACGACGTCACCCCACGGGATCGTGACGGCGTGTTCGGGACCGTCGCCGAAGTCGACCTCGCGGGTTCGGAACGCGGTTGGAACCTGTACGAGCCGGCCGTTCCGCCGAACGACCCCGCCCGTGCCGAGCTGTTCGACGAGCGTGCGGGCCGTCCCCCGCGAGAGGTCGCTGCTGCCCTTGATTCCGAGTGCCAGTCGATCCGCGTCGGGAAGCTGCTCGTGGAGAAACCCCGCCAGACAGTCCGACGGAACCACGTCGAAGCCGACGCCGGGCAGGAGCGGGACCCCCGACTCGCGGGCCGCGCCGTCGCGCTGGCGAAGGGACTCGAAGACGGAGAACTCGCCCGTGATATCCAGATACCCCGTGTTCGTCTCGAGACAGGCCTCGACCAGCGGCTCGGCCGTGTCGACGAACGGTCCGGCACAGTTCAACACGGCGTCGAAGGGGCGGAGATGATCGTCGAGATCGGGAGCCGCGAGGTCGAACGTTCGCCCTTCGACGCCGAGTTCGTCGGCCTGACGGGCGACCGAGCGACCGTCACGTCCGGCGATAGCGGGCGAGCCACCACGCGCGACGGCCTCGCGTGCGATCAGTCGGCCCGTATAGCCGTAGGCACCGTAGATGAGAAGGGAGTCCATAGGCAGTGTTGGGTGGAGATGGAGTTAAAACTCCGTCGGACGGGTACCCGTTCGGTGTCGCGACGGCCGTCTGCCCTGCAACGGACCGTCTTCGTTTGTACCGTTCCGTAACGTTCAGGACGACCGACTCGAAAGCCGAACGCGATGGAAACAGGACGGATCACGGCGCTTTCGGCCATTCCCGAGGATTCGACGTTTCTCTTCCGTGTCGCCGACGGGTCCGGCGAGGAACGGGAAGCGATTCTCGTCGCAACCGAACCGGCGACGACGGACGGCGGCGAACCGGACCGTACCGAGACGGACGGCGATGCCGTCGCCTGCTGGCTGAACTACTGCCAGCATCTCACACACATCAAACTCGACAAAGGCTCCGGTGCACCGATGCGAGACGGCGAACTCGTTTGTGCGAACCACGGTGCGTACTTCGAGGCCGACTCCGGCCACTGTACGTTCGGCCCCTGCGAGGGGGCCTACCTCACCGATCTCGAGACCACCGTCGTCGACGGCGACGTCTACTTGACCGACGAGGAGTACGAGTTCCGCGGTACTGGCCCGCTCGAGAGCGACGATATCGATCGGACGTCGACCTCGAACGTCGAGTTCTAGCCCCCGCCGCTAGTGGCGGTCCATGCCGGCACTGGGGATCGTCCCACCGGACTCGACCCTGCAGTCGACGGGTGGAACGGTACTAGATCCCGTCGGGTGCTACCAGATCCCGCTCCTGGTCGTATTCGAGCAGGCCGGCATCGACCAGTCGCGGGAGGTGGTCGTGATACAGGGAGAGATAGACCTCCTGGACCCGTTCTGCCGAAATGTTCGTCACGTTGTGTCCGGTTTCGCGAACGGCGACTTCCTCCGCCGCGTCCGGCAGCGTCAGTTCCTCGCCGTAGGTTCGCATCACAGTGAGCAACAACCTGCGGCGCTGATCGGCGAGAAGCGCGAACGCGGCGTCGAACGACTCGTCCGACGGGCCGGCCGAGTCGTGGTCGTCGAGCCAGTCGAGGGTCGTCCGCACGGACTCGACGCAGTCACGCTCCGAGTGGGATTTGGAAGTCATGTGTTCCGTCGTTCTCGAGTCGAACGGACAGGACGGAGAACGGAGTCGACAGCTACCGTCGATCGGACGCGGCTGCCGTTCGCTCGAGGGTTCGTATCGGGTTCTCACCTGCGCCATAAATATGAGTGTCGAATCCGATCCGTCATCGGTAGTTAGCAACGACAATAATCCCGGCTCGACTGTCAGGTTCCGTCACTCGATCGTGAGGGTCGGCTCGTCGATCGACTCGCTTTTGCAGTCGGGACACCGCGAGGGGAGATTCAACAGGTCGTCGTAGTCGTCGAACCCACAGTCCCGACAGGTCGG
The DNA here is from genome assembly GCF_002494345.1 of Natrinema ejinorense. Classification (GTDB taxonomy): domain Archaea; phylum Halobacteriota; class Halobacteria; order Halobacteriales; family Natrialbaceae; genus Natrinema; species Natrinema longum. The sequence continues at coordinate 3,019,015 of NZ_NXNI01000001.1, read as the reverse complement.
CGGTGCGACGAGCAACTGCTCGTCCGTTCCCTCGACCGAACGGGAGACGTGCTCGGCGTGGCGGACTACCGAGTGGGGCGTGAGATCGAGCTGCGTCGCGAGTTCGCTCGGGGTCGCCGGCTCGGCACGCAGGGCGTCTGCGAGTTTCTGTCGCGTCGTTTCGTCGGCCTCTCGCATACGTTGGCTCATGGGTGCTCCGTATTTATACTGCCGGCTATCGGTCAGTTGATGGGTGACGGACCGAATGTGACGATCACACGAACGGGAATGCAGCGAGCGTCCGTTTTTCGCTCCGCCTGGGCCGTTGGTCGGTCGATCGGGCGACGGTTTCGGATCCAGTGAAAGGGCAAGTAACTTACCTTCCCCAAGTGAAGTCCGGCCTATGAAGGCCGTCGTCCTCGCAGGCGGGTACGCGACCCGAATGTGGCCGATTACCAAACATCGGCCCAAGATGTTTCTCCCGATCGGCGAGTCGACCGTCGTCGATCGCATCTTCGCGGAACTCGAGGCTGACGATCGGATCGAGGAGGTCTACGTCAGCACCAACGAGCGGTTCGCTCCCGATTTCGAGGCTCACCTCGCCGACAGCGAGTTCGAGAAACCCCAACTCTCGGTCGAGGAGACGACCGAGGAAGACGACAAGTTCGGCGTCGTCGGCGCGCTCGCACAGCTGATCGACCGCGAGAACGTCGACGACGATCTCCTGATCATCGCCGGCGACAACCTGATCAGCTTCGATGTCGCCGACTTCCTCGACGAGTTTCAGGAGCGAGACGCACCCACGCTCGCCGCCTACGACGTCGGCTCCCGCGAGAAGGCCAAATCCTACGGGCTCGTCGATCTCGAGGGCGACCGCGTCGTCGACTTCCAGGAGAAGCCCGCCGATCCCAAGAGCACGCTCGTCTCGATCGCCTGCTATGCGTTCCCACGGACCTCGCTCGATCTCCTGGAGACCTACCTCGAGGACGGCAACAACCCCGACGAGCCCGGCTGGTTCGTCCAGTGGCTCCAGAACCGCGAACCCACCTACGCCTACACCTTCGAGGGCGCGTGGTTCGACATCGGCACCCCCGAGAGCTATCTCGACGCCGTCGCCTGGCACCTCGATGGCGACTCGCTCGTCGCCGGCTCCGCGACGCTGGAAGACACCACCATCGGCGAGAACGTCCACGTTATGGACGACGTGACCCTCGAGGGAACGACGCTCGAGCAGACGATCATCTTCCCGAACGCGACGGTTCGAGACGGCGACATCCGCCGCTCGATCATCGACGAGGGGACCCATCTCGAGGAGCTAGATCTCGCGGGGGCGCTCATCGGCGCGCACACGACCATCACGAACGGGACGGAGTAGCGCTCTCTTCTTCGGGGATTCCGACCGTAGTGCCGACCTGCTTGCTGGAAACCCGAGGACACGCGGCCGGCGGCCGACGCCCCGAACCGGTCGGTACAGCTATCAGTCCCCAGTATGATAGGTGTGGACAACGCGTATGAGTCCCGACACGGCAGTGGAGCCGCTCCTCGAGCCGTATGCGAACGGCACGCCCTACGAGGAGCTCGCGGCTGAGTTCCGCGAGTATCGGCGCTGGACCGGCGACGATCCCCCGTTGCTCCTCGCGGAGGCCGCCGCCTCGACGACCGGCCAGGGGTTCGTCGACGGCATCGCACCTACCGTCGCCCGGTTTCACGAGTCGTTCGTCGCGAGCGACCGCGTCGACTCCTTCGGGGACCTCGCCGCGCTCGACCCCGAGGACGACGAACTCGTGGCCGCCTTCGGTGCCCAGCGGAAACGACACGTCCTCTGTGAGGCCGCGTGCGTCCTCGCAGAGCGACCGGAAGCCGACGATCTCGACGCACTGCTCGAGTGGGCGAGCAGGGCCGATCACTACCGGTACGAGGCAGACCCCATCGGCTCGATCGCCGGCGTCGGCCCCTCGACGTTCCAGTACCTGCGCCAGCTCGCGGGCGTCGAGACGATCAGGCCCGCCCCACCGGTCGTCGCACTGATCGACCGCATCGACGCCGAACTCGAGTCCTCGCCCCTCGAAACGACGACGGCTCTGCGGACGATCGCGTCCGGCGAGTGGCTGGCGATGACATCGTCGTACTCGCCACTCGAGATCGACCGGCTCGCGTGGTGGACGGGGACGGACGAGGACGATCGCGAGGCCGTCGCCGGCGTCCATGCACGGTCGATCGACGCAGTCACCGCCCGATCGCCGAACTCGGGCGGGTATAGTAGCCACTGAAACCATTTACATGCTGATCGGTGCGTTGTCGCGCGATCAGGTGTGCAATGACTCTCAGTGGCGACTATAGCTCCCGGACGAACAGGTCTCGGTCGCCCTCGATCGTGCGGAACCCTTCACCGGACGGACCCGTAGCGATTGGCTCGTCACTCGAAGCGTTCCGACCGGCTCCACGAGTCTCGGTCCCGTACTGTGCGGGTCACCGACGCACTCGATACAGATGGACCACTGAACGGATGAGAACGTAGTCGCTCTATTTTACTTCGTTCGGAAGATCGTCTACCCCACACACCTGTAGTACTTGTCGAACGTGGAAATCCTTCTCCGATGGATCATCGTTCTGTAACGCTTCCTCCAAGTGTTGTCTGCTTTCAGCACTTAGCTCCCCCATTTCGTTCTGCGGTATTCACACCAAGGATTTAAAATATTTGATATCTTTAGCACATGACTCATAAACATTACCGATGAGGAGGGGACCTCTACTACAGTCCGTTTTGTTCGCGCGTTGAACACAGCTTCGTCTTTGACAGCGACTTCCGGACGCTGGTGTCTCCCTCGTTCCTGACGACGAGCAAGCCGCCGACCCCACGGACGGGGTCGTAGCGTCGCCGGTAAATCGGGACAGCAAACCGTTTGATTCTATCGTCCGTAACTCATCCGGCCCGTCTCGGAGTGGAACGCCGCCTCGGCGGACCCTGCGACATCCCGGTTCCATCGGCTCGCCCTCGCGTTCGAGTGTCTCCGTATCGAGGGCTTCACTCGTCGGTGGTCACCGGGTAGTCGTCGCCCGCCACCTCGGCGGGCGTGTTGATGGCTATATCGACGTCCTGAGCGAGGGAGACGAACGTGTAGACGGGTGCCCGCCGCGCCCATTCGTCGATCAGGTCCCGATCGAGATCCTCGCCGTCGATCTCGACCTCAGCGGTGAGGTTCTCGAAAACCGAGTCAGCCGCTTTGAGTTCCTCGAGACTGAAGAGAACCGCGGGATCGAAATCGGTTCCGACGCGCGTCTCGAGGTGCTCGATGTCCACGCCGTTGGCGGCGGCATTGATGCTGATGCCGACGTTGATACAGGCGGCGAGCGCCGACAGCGCCACTTCTATCGGTTCCATCCGGTCGGTCGCGCCGACCCACCCACCGGCGTCCAACACTTCCTTCCAGCCTCCGTACGGAATCGTGTATTCGCGCGTTTCACGAGGGATCGTCTCGCCACCGAGGTCGTAGCTGTCGATCTTCGCCAGGCTGTGTGCGGCCGTCCCCTCGTATAGTAGCAACTGAAAGTCATTGCACACCTGATCGCACGACAACGTTGCGATCAGTGTGTAAATCGTTTCAGTTGCTACTATAGGTCGCGGACGCACGGAGCCCGAGCTGGACCGCGTCGGGGTTCTCGGCGGCGTGTTCGGCGAACCCGTCGAGCGTTTCGAGGTCGATGCCATGTGCGGTCTGCTGGGTGTCTGTCATGTGAGGTGCCTCCCTGCCAGTGACGCTACGCTGGCGAGGATACTGTAGTTACTTCGTGACAGCGCGCCGGGAACTGCTGTTGTGGCAGTCACTGAAAAGTAGCGTTCCCTGCGACTCGAGGACAACCGTGACTGACCGTCTCCCTGCCGACCCCCCGAACAAACCGAGGACGGTCGGACCCGACCGTCTCCTCGCCGACCCCGGCACGAACCCCGCGAACAAGCCGACGCATCACGCACGTCCAGCAACGAAATCAGTAGTCTCTATTCTACTGGGGTTCGACTGGCTGAGCCTCTGCTGTGTACGTTTCGAACACCGACTGCGCCCACTCGCGGACAGCCGCTGCGTCGGTGTCGATCAATGCCTGGACCGTCCCGCTATCCCGTTCGTAACAGCTGATGGCGACGCGCTCGTCGAGAACTCCGATTCCGTGCGGTGGAAGGTCGTCGTGTTCTAACACCGTGAAATTGTCCTGTTGCATCATCTCTGCACTGCGCTCCGGGTACGTCGAAAGAAAATACGTGTGGCTGTGTGGTCGGTCCACCAGAACGACGTCCACTCCCGCATCGACCTGCTGTCGAAGAACGTCAAAGCAAGGCTCCATCAGGGCAATTTCGGGACGAACGAATCGAAGCTCGTTCGTCTCCTGGAGAAGTGACTCGAATCGATTCACCGGGCGGTAGGGCGCATCGGGTTCGGCGACTGTGACGGACATGGCTGCCCACGTCTCGAGGGGGTATTCGCTGACCACGTCGGGGAGCCAGTGCCAGACGTCACGCAATTTCCGCTCCGTTTCGACCCGTTCGATCAGGTCTACTATCCCCGACGCGATTACCTCACCCAGCCGTGTTGCTGTATACTGGTAGCTGTCTTTGCGGACCCAGATGCGGTCTTCGAACTCGTCCAACGTCCGCCGTATCGTGGAAGACGAGACGCCGGTCAATTCACAGAGTTCAGAGCGACTTCGAGGGCGCTCCGTCAGCGCGACGAGCGCCGGAACGCGATGTTGGGACCGTGCGAGATACGCGATGTCGTCGATCGGTGACTCCGCCTCTCTATATGGTATGCTATCACTTGCCATGTTTGAGTTACGTGAACAAGTGTGAAAACGATTCGGCTCTCTCATGCGACGAGCAATCATAGCCCAGCCGCATCATCCGCTATCGATCGGCCTGGGGGTTCAACACGGCGTCAGAGGGGATACGCGACGGTTTGAGCACCTCCAAAGACGGCGCGGACCTGCTGCGCTGTCACCTCTCCCTCACTCGAGTCGCGCGTCAGTGATTCGCACCCGACCCCGCGTCCCCTCCCATTCGGGTTCGTACTCGAGAGCGATCCGCTGATCCATGTGTGGTCCGTCCACCACGAACGTCTCGGAACCACCTTTTTCCGCTCGGGTTCGGTCACTTCGTACCCTCACCCATCGCGCAAAAATCTGGACCAAAAAATCCCGCTCGTTCGCCGGGTCGCGGCACAAAGCGCCGCGCCCTCGCTCACTCGCGGTACGACACCTACTCTTCGAGTCGCGCGTCAGTGATTCGCACCCGGCCCCGCGTCCCCTCCCATTCGGGTTCGTACTCGAGAGCGATCCGCCGATCCATGTGTGGTCCGTCCACCACGAACGTCTCGAACTCGCCGCCCTCACCCAGGATGTGGACGCCGTACTCCTCGTGGAGCGTCTCGAGCTCCGCGATCGCTTCTCGATCGAGGGTTCGACCGAGCCAGGACTCGTCCAGGCCGTGAGCGGCGACCTGTATAATCTCGATCTCGAAGCCGGCCTCGAGCATCGCGTCGGCCAGCTCCGCGGGGTCTTCCTGCCAGAGCGGAGCGAAGAGATCACAGCCCAGCCGGTCACACATTCCCTGGATGCGGCTCGTCTGATACTCGCTCTCGACGGCTCCCGCGGTGACGCCCGCGATCCCCCCCGGGAGGTCGCGATCGAGGGCCTCGAGGGCGGCCTCGAGAGGCTCGAGTTCGTCGTCGCCCTGCACGCTCGAGTCGGTGGCCGTGTCGGCCGCGAAGTCGTCGGGTTCGACGTCGACCAGTTCGATGCCGATGCTTTCGGCCGCCAGCGCGGCCAGCTCGGTCGCGGGGACGTGATACATGTACGAGTCGCCTGCGGGGTGGACAGTGACCAGTCGCTCGACCGGCAGCTCCCGCTCGAGGGCCCGATACAGCGCCCACGACGAGTCCTTGCCGCCCGAAAAGAGGCTCACCCACGCGCCGTCTGCATCGCTCATGGTCGGTGGTCGCGGAGGAGGGGTAAATGGATACCGAGTCGGGCGAGCTTACCGGGTCCGCTCCTCGGAGGCGTCGGGGGTCGTGTCGGCCCCGCCGTCGGTGAGCTCCGGGTCCGATCCGCCGTCGGTCCGATCGGCAGCGTCGCTCGAGCCGCTGACGGCGGCGGCGATCCGTGCCCCGACGAGGCTGATGACGATCGCGCTGACGACGAACAGCGCGAGTCGTTCGCCGGTTCCCATCACGAACCGCTCGTTCGAGAAGATGAGGAACTCGTTGGCCGGGACGACGAACTGACCGATGACGTCCTGTTGCTCGAGGAAGTACGCTGAGAACCCGCGGACGACCAGACTGACGGCGACGACGATGAACGGGAGGTTGAGAAACGAGCTTCGAATCGGGTCGTCACGGATTGCCTCGTCGAGCAGGCGGCCAGCACTGGCGGTCAGTGCGGCCATCGCCAACCAGGGGATGCTGTCGTACGCGAACTGCATCGCCGGAATCACGACGCCGGGTGTCTCGCCGAGATTCGAGACGCCCAGCGCGCCCACGAACAGGCCGACGAACGTGAGTCCGGCCGCGACCACGTAGGTCACGACCGATACCTGTCCGGAGTACAGCGATTCTCGCGTCTGGCGGGCGAGCCTGGTCAGGAGTTCGTCGACGTTGAACCCCTTGTAGAGCAGGAACAGGCCGATGACCGTCGTGATCGCGGCGGCCCCCTCGGCGGGTCCGACGGTCGTCGCGAGCAGGGGGAAGACAAGCAGCGTTAGCCCGATCGGAATCAACACCGTCTGGCGGAGCTCCTCGTCCGCGAGAAACTGCTTGAGGAGGTAGTACGTCGACTCGATATCGCGAGCCTGGCGGACGACGACCCGATCGACGGAGTCGACGCGAACGCGGCTCTCGACGATCGGAATCAGCCGTTCGTCCTCGGCGCTGTCGGTCACGACGACCGCCGAGTCCGGCTCGTGGTCGGCGATGAGATCGTCGAGTTGCTCGGCGACGGCCCGGTCGGCCGACACCATCGACTCGTGGTCGCCCGAGACGACCGCGACGACGACCTCCTCGTTTTCGTCGCGGAGGTTCTGGGCGACCCGCAGCGACTCGAGTAACGTGTTGACCCCGGAGTCTTCCGGATCCGCGAGGCCGACGTCGGTTACGAGCGCGCGGACTGCCTCCCAGCCGACGACCGGCGAACGGAGACCGGTCTTGCGGCCCACGTCGTCGGTCCGGTCGAGGCAGACGACCAGCGTTGTCACGGATAGGGATTGGACCCTCTGCAACGATAAAACCACTTACTCGGTAGCCGGAGAGCGGTCCGCACGGTCGGCCGCCAAACCGGTCTTCGTTCCGCACGATCGGAGCGGACGAGTAACATTTATTTACTCAAAATATAGTGATTAAATTGCATACCGAATGACTAAACAAAAACGACGATCGTTCCTGCAAACAATCGGCGCAGGAAGCATCGGCGCCCTGTCGACAGGGGCGGTCGGGACCGCAGCAGCAACGACGACGATTGCGATCGAGGGGGGCGGATACGACATCTGGAACGACGACGACGAGTTCCACTACTACTACGAGGAAGTCGACGGCGACTTCGACGTCACAGTCAAGATCGACGACCTCGAGGAGACCGACGCGTACGCCAAGGCCGGACTGATGGTCCGTCAGTCGCTCGCGAACGACGAGGAGCACGCGATGATCCGGAAGACCGTCGGCAACGACACGTCCGTCCAGTGGCGTTCGGACGACGGCGATCAGGCCGAGAGCACGACGTCGGACAGCGGCGAGGACCTGAGCAGGGTTTCGAGCGGAACGATCACCGCCGACTGGCAGCGTCTCGTTCGCGAGGGGGAGACGATACGGGCGTACGGCTCGGACGACGGCGAGAACTGGACGCTCATCGCCGAAATCTCGCCGTCGGCGGGGACGATCGACTTCGCCGACAGCGCCTACGTCGGCCTCGCGGTGACGAGCCACGACGCGGGGACCCTCTGTGCGGCGACCTTTTCGAACCTCTCGGGGCTCACACCGACCGAAAACACCGACGTCGGCGACGTCGAAGTTCCCGGCAGCGTCTCCACCAGCGACGGCGATACCGGCGGTGGTAGCGACCCCGCGCCGGTCGTTTCGACGGGGTCTGCCTCGAACGTCACCCCCTCGTCGGCCAGCCTCGGCGGTGCCGTCGACGAACTGGGCGGTGCCGACGAGGCGACCGCATACTTCGAGTACCGCGCGAGCGGCGCGCGGTCGTGGACCGCGACCCCCTCGCAGACGCTCTCCGCGACCGGTACGTTCAGCTACCAGGTCGGCGACCTCTCGGTCAATACCGCCTACGAGTTCCGCGCTGTCCTCGAGGCGAGCGACGGCGACGCCGATCGGGGATCGACCAATACGTTCGAGACCGCAGTCGACCAGACGGACGGGCTCGTCGTCGAGGGCGCCGGCACCGACATCTGGAACGAATCCGACGAGGGCCACTACTACTTCACCGACGTCAACGGCGACTTCGACGCCGTCGTCGCGGTCGACGACCTCGAGGAGACCGACGCGTACGCCAAGGCCGGACTGATGGTCCGCGAATCGCTCGACCCCGAGGCGAAGAACGTCATGATCCGACGGACGCCGGGCCACGACACGTCTGTCCAGTGGCGTTCCGAGAGCGGCGGCGACTCGACGAGCCTGACATCCGACGCCGGCGAGAGCGAGAGCGAGATTTCGGGCGGGACGATGGACGCCAGCTACCAGCGGCTCGTCCGGAGCGACGACACGCTCCTCGCGTACGCGTCGGCGGACGGGACCGACTGGACGCTCATGGCCGAACTCTCGAGCGACGTGATCGACCTCGAGGAAAGCGGCTACCTCGGACTCGCGGTCACCAGCCACAACGCGGGAACCCTGTGTGCCGCCGAGTTCTCCGAGCTTGGGGGCGTCTCGCCGACCCACAACCGGGACATCGGCGACGTCGCGGTCGCCGGCAGCGTCTCCGGGGACGACGGCGCACCGGTCGATACGAATCCCGTGGTCGCGACGGGTTCGGTCGCGGATATCACCGAGACGACGGCAGTGGTCTCGGGCCAACTCGACTCGCTGGGCGGGTCGTCCTCGGCGGCCGTCGGATTCGAATACCGCGCCGCTGTGGCGGAATCGTGGCTGACCACGAGCGGCGGGACGCTGTCCGAACCCGGATCCTTCAGCGCCGAGCTGACGGCGCTCTCGAGCGAGATCGATTACGAGTTCCGTGCGGTCGTCGAGGCCGGCGACGGCGACACCGATACCGGCGCGGTCGCAACGTTCGCCACCACCGGACCGGACACCGAGCCCGTCGTCACGACCGGCGAGGCCACGAGCGTCGACGGCACGTCGGCGACGCTGAACGGCACGCTCGAGGAGCTGGGCGGCCGGGCGTCTTCGGCGGACGTCGCCTTCGAGTACCGCCCCGTCGCCGACGACGAAGCCGAGGACGACGCCGAATGGGAACGCTCGAGCGCGGACACGCTCGCGGAACCCGGCGAGTTCGGTCAGAGCGTGTTCGGGCTCTCGGCCGAGACCGACTACGAGTTCCGCGCGGTCGCCGAGGCCGACGACGGAGACGTCGACACCGGCGAGACAGCTGCGTTCACGACCGACGAAGCCGCCGACGATTCGGGTGGCGCGTTCTTCGACCTCGACGACGGGTTCGCGACGCCGGCACCGTGGCTCGACGACGACGTCGACGTCTACAGGGTACGGGAACCGACCCGCAGCGCGGTCGAAGCTCCGTTCCAGGCGAGTGGCCCGCGCGTGGTCGTCTTCGAGACCAGCGGCACCGTCGACCTCGGGGGCGACACGCTTCGAGTCACCGAGGATAAGTGCTGGATCGCCGGACAGACGGCTCCCTCGCCGGGAATCTCGTTCATCAACGGCATGCTGCAGGTCGCCGCCGACGACTGTGTCGTCCAGCACGTCCGCTCGCGGATCGGCCCCGGTTCCGACGGGAATATCCAGGGCAACGACTCGTTCAACACCGAGGACGAGACGACGAACAACGTCGTCGATCACGTGACGGCCTCGTGGGGGACCGACGAGTGTCTGTCCGTCGGCTACGACACGAACCGGACCACCTACACGAACAACCTGATCTACGAGGGGCTGTACGACCCCTACGGCGACGGCTCCGATCACAACTACGGTACGCTCGTCGGCGACGGCGCCGACAACGTCACGCTGGCAGGCAACGTCTGGGCGAAGATCCGTGGCCGCGTGCCGCGGCTCAAAAGCGACACGGAGTCGGTCGTCGTCAACAACTTCGCGTACTTCTACGATTACGCGGCCGACGCCGACGGATCGACCGTCACGAGCTTCGTCGGAAACGTCTACACCGGCGTTCTCGACACCGGAGACGCACCTCTCGAGGGTGGCTCCGCCTACCACGAGGACAACGTCACCGCCGATCCGCCGCTGGACGACGACCAGCCCTTCGCCGAGACCGACTCGCTGAGTTCCCGGCCGCTGTGGCCCGACGGCCTCGAAACGATGTCCTCGAGCGAGGTCGAGGAACACAACCTCCGGTACGCCGGCGCGCGGCCGGCCGACCGGACGGCCAACGACGAGCGGATCGTCCGGGAGATCGCCGATCGAGCCGGCAACGATCGGCTCGACTCGGAGTACGACTACTGGATTCCGGATCCGGACGCGGTCGGCGGCTACCCCGATCTCCCCGTGAACACGCACTCGCTGTCCGTCCCCGATTCGGGCCTTCGCGAGTGGCTCGAGGGGTGGGCACTGGCCGTCGAGGAGCCGGGAGCGAGCCCGCCCTGAGTCGAGAGGGACACCGATTCGCTACGTTCGAAGCCGAAACTCCCGGTCGCCGGTGACGCCGGCGATTCCGGCCCCGAAGGCGTACGCGATCCGTTGGGCACCCGTTCCGACGCGAGCCATCAGCGGCCGTTCGGGTTCGAACTCCTCGACGGTCACCTCGTCGGTGTCGAGCCGATCCGCGAGTTCGGTTTCGATCTCCCGGCGGGTACCGAGCTGATCGACCAGCTCCATGTCGGCGGCTTCCTCGCCGAGGTAGATCCGGGCCTCAGTATCGCGAACGAACTCCGGCTCTAGATCGCGGCCGTCGCTCACGCGCTCGACGAACGTCTCGTAGTAGTCGTCGATCACTCCCTGCAGGTACTCGCGTTCCTTCTCCTCGAGTTCCTTCAGCGGGGTGCCGGCGTCCTTGAACTCGCCGGCGGCGAAGCGCTCGTAGGAGAGGCCGACCTTCTCGGCGAGGTCGCTGGCGTTGACTCGGGAGCCGATGACGCCGATCGAGCCGACGATCGAGCCCTCGCGGGCCCAGAGTTCGTCGCAGCCGCTGGCGATCCAGTAGCCGCCGCTGGCACAGACGTCGGTCGCGTAGGCGACGGTCGGCCCGTCGAAGCGCTCGGCGGCCAGGCGAATGTCGTCGCTGGGAACGACCTCGCCGCCGGGCGTGTTCAGCTTCACCAACAGCGCTCGCACGTTGTCGTCGTCGTTCGCGCGATCGATCTGCTCGACGACGTCGTCGGCCGGCGTCGACCCCGGACTCGTGGGTAGTCGGCCGCCGCCGCCGTCTCGGCTGATCGGCCCCTCGACGGCGACCTCCGCGACGTCGTAGGTCGGAAACAGCGAGTCCGCGATGTTGCTCGCGAACCGTACGCCGACGAGGGCGACGGCGATCGCGACCAGTACGCCAAGCAGGTCCGTCAGCGTCTCCGGATAGACGACGAACAGGACGACGGCGATCGCGACGGACGCGAGCGCGCCGAGGCCGACCGTCAGGAGTCGATCTATCCCACCGCTACTGACCACGGACAGCACCTCGAGTCATATCGGAACCTGGGGTCGGTTCCGGTTAAGGGTTCACGTTCCGAGCAAAGCCACGGACGGTCGCTGCGATCCGAGTCAGCGTACCCGCTTTTTCGCTCGGAGATTGCTCTCTCGTCACCGTGACTCGGATCGCGACCCGCCGTCGGTCTGGGCCGACCGCGTCGGATCCCCCTCCGAAACGGGGTTCGTATCCGTCGGTTCCGCCCGGTCGTCGCTCTCGACGACGGTCCCGTCCCCGATCTCGATCTCGGTTTCGGCCGAGGACTCCGGATCGGATTGGGTCTCGAGCCACGCTCGCACGAGGTTCACGCCGTCCTGGAAAAACGGCACCGGATCGGCGGCGGACGCGTAATCGAATCGGGGGTGCCGAAGGAGCGACGTGGCGACCTCGCGGACGGCGGTGCCCAGCGAGGGCCGGTCGACGAGCGGGTACTCCTCGGTCGCCACGCTGTGGAGATAACTGAGTTCCCCCCGGAGGAGGTGGCCGCCCATGCCGACCGCGTACGTCGGGCCCGTTTCGATCCGTTCGCCCGTCGCGAGCTGCCAGTAGTAGTGGGGGAAATCCGCGCCCGCCCGGACGGAAAACGGCAGCGACGACCAGAACCGGGGATTGATCTCCATCAGCTTGAACTCGCCGTCCGCGGGATCGCGCAGGAACTCGACCATCGCGAGGCCGTGCCACTCCAGTTCGCCCAGTAGCGCCCGCCCGGCGGTCTCGAGGGCGGGAACGTGGATCGACTCCCGGTAGGCGCTTGGTCCGCCACAGTACTTCCATCCCCGACGCTGGCAGTGCTGAAAGGTCGCGACCGGTTCGCCGTGGTCGTAGAGGGCGAAGAATCCGAACTCCCGTACGTCGGGGATCCGTTCCTGGACGAGCGGGGTGTGTCCCCGTCGGTCCCGCATTGCCTGTGGGTCCGGTCGCGTTCCCGGCCGCTGGTACTCCGTCGAACCGATTTCGGCGTCGTCGAACCGCGAACCGAGATAGGCGGGAGCGGCCACGGTGTAGCGTGGTTTCACGATCGTTTCCCGATCCCAGTCGTCCCACTGGTCGAGGAGGGCGGTCTCGGGAGCGCCGACGCCGGCCGCGCTGGCGGCCTCGAAGAGTTCGACTCGATCCTGGACCCGTTGGAGCGTCTCGAACTCCGGCCAGGGGGTCGCGATCTCGGCGGCGAAGGCCTCCTTTCGGTTCGCGAGGACGTAGACGTCTTCCTCCCGGACTGGGATGATCGTCCGAACGTCGGGCCGCTCTGCCAGCGAGAGCAACGCGTCGCCGTACGCGACGAGATCCGTTTCGGGGTCGGGGAGACTGACGAACTCGTCACGGTAGGTCGAGGCGGCTGCCGGAGTCGACCGTGACTCGGAGCCGACGATGGTTCGGACGCCACGCGGTCGAAGCGAGCGGAGACAGGCGACGGTACTCGGCGCGTCGATTCCAGGTACGACCACGCCAGCCTCGCCCCTGTGACGTTGCATGAGCGACAACTGGGTATCGTATCGCATTGTTATGGATCGGCTACGCGATGCGATCCCTCGGCGTTCGCCGGCCGTCCTCATCGCCGGCCGGACGTTTCGAACACGGCTCATTACATCTGCTCTCGGTCCGGCACCGGGAATCGTCGCCCATCCACACCCCTCCGCGATCGGGGTTCGCATCGCGTACACCGCAGTAGGTGGCGATTACTGGCTCGAGGAGGGTGGCTTCGGGCTGTTCGGATCGTCGCTCTCCGATGACGGCACCAGGACGGCCGGACGCCACGCTGGCGAGTCAGGGAGCCCCGTCCGCGATCACGTACTGGACGTGGACGAACTCCTCGAAGGACATGGGTGCTCGCCCTTCGATCTTCTGCTGGATCTCCTTGGCGTCCAGGTCGATCTCGAGGTGGCTCTCGACCGCATCCACGTCGAGAACGGCGGTCGACATCCCCAACAGCAGGTGCTCGAGCGCCATCGTGACGATCGTTTCCGAATCGGGTTCGCCCGCCTCGAGCGACTGGATCCGGGCGGCCTGCTCGAGGGTCAACGAAGGCGACTCGCCCGCGGCCATCGCCTCGAGCGTCTCCGGCTCGAGGTCGGTTTCGTCGGCGACGGCCTCGGGCCCGCGTTCGTCGACGATCGTTGTGAAATCGGCCTCGTACTCGGCCCGGAGGTCGGCGGGCGAGTCGGGAACGGTCAGCCGCTGTTCGTAGAACATATGCGAAGGGACGGGAATGGCGTAGAAAGGGATTGTGACATTCCCGTTGGTCACGTGCCGCCGTACCCGGGCGGCCGGCGCTCCGATATCGACGACGGGTGGCGGCCGGTCGGTGGGCCGATTCGACCCCGCGGCCGACGTTACTCGTCGCCGCCCGTGACGGCCGTCGCGCCGTCGGTCGTCGATGCGGTTTCGGGGGGCGCCGCTCGAGTCTCGGACGTGATCTGCCAGCCGGTCACGCCCATCAAGAGGAGCACGAGCGGCGACAGGAAGCCAAAGAAGTAGTACGGCGCGTACGACAGCGTCGGGACGCCCAGCGTTCCGGCCATGAACAGGCCGCCGCTCGACCACGGGATGAGGACCGCGGTCGTCGTGCCCGACGCTTCGACGGCACGCGAGAGGTTCTCCATCTTCAGCCCCTGTTCGCGGTAGAGGTTTCGAAGGGACATCCCGGGGACGACGATGCTGATGTACTGTTCGGCCGCGAGGACGTTCATCGAGATCGCGGAGAGGATGGTGACGCCGGTGAGACTCGCCTCGCCGCGGCTCAGTCGGCCGAGGTGGTGTGCGAGAACCGCCAGCACGCCGGCACGCTCGAGTAACCCCCCGAGCGAGAGCGCGGCGATCGCGATCGTGACGATCCACGCACCGCCGAGCAGGCCGTCGCTCTGGAGCAACCCGCTTACCAGTTCCATCCCGGTCTCGGGGGCCGTTCCGGACTGTGCGACGGTCCACGCCGCGGCGAATCCGGTCCCCTGGACGCCGACGGCGGTGAGGACGCCGGCGAACACGCCGACGCCGAGCGCCGGCAGCGCCGGCAGGCCGTAGATTGCCAGTCCGAACGTCAACACCAGCGGCACGAAGACCAGCGGTGTCACGACGTACGTGCCCTGAATGGCACCCTGAATCTCCGCGACCCGTCCGGCTGGAATCGTCCCGGAGGCACGGAGGCCGAGGATGGCGTAGAGCCCGACGGAGAGGCCGAACGCGATGAGCGTCCCGAACCGCATCGCGTTGATGTGATCGTAGAGGTCGGTGTTCGTCACGGCAGCGGCGAGGTTCGTCGTGTCCGAGAGCGGGGACTGCTTGTCCCCGGTGTATGCGCCGGTCAGAATCGCGCCGGCCGTCATCGGCATCGGAATGCCCAGCCCAGCCCCGATACCGATGAACGCGACGCCGAGCGTCCCCGCGGTCGTCCACGACGAGCCGACGGCGAACGTGACGAGCGCCGCGAGGATCGCGGTCATCGGCAGGAAGACCGCCGGCGTGAGCAGTTCGAGCCCGTAGTACATCAGCCCCGGAATCGTCCCCGCCTGAATCCACGTGGCGATCAGCGCATAGACGACGAACATGATGAGGATGACCTGCATCCCCATGAGGAGGCTATCGGTAATTCCGTCGTACTGGTCCGCCCACGACAGGCCGAGGTGGTACCGGGCGAACAGCCCGGTAAACGCGATCCCCCAGAGGAGCGGGAACTGCGGGTCCAACTCGAGCAAGACGATCCCGACGCTGAGGAACCCGAGCATCGCCACGACGGGGACGAGCGCCGCAAGCAACGACGGCCGTTTCTCGGGATCGATATCCTCGAACAGTTGCGGCTCGAGCGCTACCATCGGGTCACCTCGAGCCCGAACCGGTCGCGACGGCGTCGAGTCGACGACGGAAATCGCTGTCGACGGACAACCGATCGATCGGTGTCGGCAGTGCCTCCCGCGTCCGGAACGGCGTCCACACGCCCGGTCGGTCTCGTGGACGGTGTCGCCCCAGGCCGGAGCCGTTGTCTCGGTTTCTCGGTTCGATGCTGGGCGCGCGTTGGGTGGGTGATGCCCGCTACCATGTAAACAATACTCGTAGTTTGATCCAAGTAGTACTGGTTTCCATATGGCGAACTTTTTATATACTTGGCTGTCAGTGCGGCGCGTTCGTCCCGACGAATCCAGTCCGGTTGTATATCGGTTTCCGTTCCGCGCTCGCCGTCGCGTCGAGTGACAGTCCGTCTCCGCAAACTGTCGGGGGCATCGGTGTAAGTGGCGTTACAGTCGGCACACGGAAGCGTCCGAACCGTGTCACCGCACTCGCGACCGCAGTCCAAAACAGCGAAAAACAAGCGTCGAAACGGACGGTACACCGGGACGGCGTTCGATGGGATCGGCCGACCGTAGCGTCGCTGGTCTCACGCCACGCCGTCGTCGAGGTCCTGTTCGATGGCCGCGAGCAACTCGTCGGAGCGGATCAGGTCCGCCATCGTCTCGATGTCACGGTGGATGGGACGATCCGTCTCGAGGTGCGGGACGTGGTCGCGGATGGTTCGGTGGGCGGCCCGCGTCCCGACGCCGGGAACGCGGTCGTCGACGAAGTCGAGCGCCTGGGCGGCACAGGCCAGTTCGATGCCGACCACGCGTATCGTCCGGTCGACGGCGTCGCTGGCGACGTGCGCGCTCTGGGCGCTCATGCTCACGTGATCCTCCTGGTTGCCGCTCACCGGGACGCTGTCCGTCGACGGGCGACCCTGCGTCTGGATCGTGCTGACGAGATCCGCGGCCGTATACTGAGCGATCATGTAGCCCGACTCGAGGCCGCTGTCGGTGGTCAGGAACGGCGGTAAGTGCGGCTCCTGGACGTTCGGATTGAGCAGCCGATCGAGCCGCCGTTCCGCGATCGACGCCAGGTTCGCGAGGGCGCTCGTCACGTAATCCAGCCGCAACGCAAGCGGCTGGCCGTGGAAGTTCCCGCCGGAGAGCACCGCCGCCCGATCGGTGCCGCTCGCTCGCTCGTCGGCCTCGTCGGCGGGGAAGACCAGCGGGTTGTCCGTCGCACTGTTGAGTTCCGTCTCGATGGCCGCCCGAAGGTGACGAATCGCGTCGCGGACGGCTCCATGAACTTGCGGGAGACACCGGATCGAGTAGGCGTCTTGGACCCGGTCGCAGTTCCGGTGTGATTCGACGATTTCGGAGCCGTGCGTCAGCCGGCGGATGTTCTCCGCGCTCGTGGCCTGGCCCTGATGCGGGCGGACGCGCTGGATGCTGGGGTGGGCGCTCGCCGTGGTGCTCATCGTCGCTTCCGTCGTCATCGCTCCGGCGACGTCCGCCATCCGCATCGCCCGCTCGGCGTCGCGGACGACGAGCGCGCCGATCGCGACGGTTAGCTGCGTCCCGTTGATCAGTGCCAACCCTTCCTTCGGCCGGAGATCGAGCGGCTCGAGGCCGACGCGGGCCAGCGCCTCGTCGCCGGCGAGGCGGTCGCCGTCGACGAGCGCTTCGCCCTCCCCGATGACGACGAGTGCGAGGTGTGCGAGGGGGGCGAGATCGCCGCTTGCCCCCAGGCTTCCCTTGGCCTTTACGACGGGGTGGACGCCGTTGTTGAGCATGCCGACGAGGAGATCGACGACGCACTCGCGGACGCCGCTGTACCCCGCGACGAGCGCGTTGAGCCGCGTCACGAGCATCGCCCGGATCTCCGGTTGCTCGAGGTCCCGACCGGTGCCCGCGGCGTGGCTTCGGATGAGATTGTGCTGGAGGGCTTCGATCTCGTCGCCTGGAATCCGCTCCTGAACGAGTTCGCCGAACCCAGTGTTGACGCCGTACACGGCCTGTCCGGAGTCGACGATATCGGCGATCCGCTCGCGGGACGCGCGGACCCGTTGCCGTGCCGAGTCAGGAACCGAGACGGTGGCTCCCTCGCGGGCGACGCGTTCGACGCCCGCCGGCGTGAGCGAGCTCCCGTCGACGACGACGGACTGGTCACTCACGGTGGACCACCTCCCCGCCTTTCACGACGGTTCGAACGGTCGACACGCCGAAATTGTACGGGAGATGCTGGTAGTCGGCGACGTTCGCGACGACCAGATCGCCCGGCGCGCCCTCGCACAGCGTCCCGGTCCCGTCCGTGCGATCGATGGCGGCGGCGGCGGTCCTGGTCGCGCTGCGGATCGCCGCGGCCGGTCGCATTCGCATGCCGTTGCAAGCGAGGTCGATAGCGAACTCCATGCTCTGTGAGTAGCAGTTCGGGTTGAAATCCGTTGCAATCGCCACCGGCACGTCGGCCGCCTCGAAGGCCGCCGCGTCCGCGTACTCGGTCCCAAGCGAGAACGCCGTTCCGGGGAGCAAGACGGGTGTGACGCCCGCCTCGCCGAGCGCGTCGATATCGTCGTCGGTCGCCTGCAACAGGTGATCGGCACTCGTCGCCTCCAGGGAGGCAGCCAGCTGGGAGCCGCCGAGTCGCTCGAACTCCTCGGCGTGGACCTTCGCTGCCAGGCCCGCTTCTTGTCCGGCCTCGAGAACGCGGCGGGACTGTGCGACCGAGAAGACGCCCGCTTCACAGAACACGTCACAGAACTCGGCGAGGTCGGCCGCCGCGACCGCCGGGAGTTGTTCCTCGACGACGCGATCGACGTAGTCGTCGGCTGTCACTCCCTCGGGGACGGCGTGAGCCCCCATAAACGTCGGCACCACGTCGATCGGGTGTCGCTCGTCCGCCGTGGCGATCGCCTCGAGCAGTTTCAGTTCTGTCTCGACGTCGAGCCCGTAGCCGGATTTCACTTCGGCCGTCGTCGTCCCGTGGGCGAGCATGACGTCGAGCTGTGCCACGAGGTTCTCGACGAGTTGGTCACGGGACGCCTCGCGCGTCGACCGAACGGTCCGCAGAATGCCACCGCCGTCCTCGAGTATCTCCTGATACGACGCTCCCTCGAGCTTCGCGGTGAACTCGTCGGCACGGGTCCCTCCGAAGACGGCGTGCGTGTGCGGATCGACGAACCCTGGTAGTATCGTCTGCCCGGTCGCATCGATGCTATTCGCTGCGTTCTCCGGCGGATACGCACGGGTGATTTCGTCGGTCGATCCCGTTGCGACGACGACGCCGTCGTCGATCGCGACGGCCCCGTCCGGGATCACCTCGAGCGCGTCGTGCTCGGTCGGCGTCGCGAGCTGGGCGGCGTTGGAAACGACGAGGTCGGTCATGCTGCCCACCCCGCGAGGGCGTGTGCGACGGTCCGCGCCGCGGCATCGACGGTTCGGCCGTTCTCGTCGAGCGGCGGCGCGCATTCGACGACCTCGAAGCCGGCGAGTCGGTCGTCGGCCGCGAGGCGACCGACGATATCGAACACCTCCCGTGGTAGCAATCCGCCGGGCGTCGGGGCGCTGACGCCGCAGTAGGGTGCGTCGAGAACGTCGATGTCGACGCTACAGTAGAGTCGGTCGACGTCCTCGAGCGCAGCCAGCGCTCGCTCGACCGCTCCGGCGGGATCGGCCCCCGTCTCCGTGGCGGTGACGACGGCCCCGCCGCGTTCGCGGACGAACTCGTGGTAGGCCGTGCTCGTCTCGAAATGGCGCGCGCCGAGACACGCGTAGCCGTCCAGCCCGGCCTCGTGTAACTGACGATAGGGCGTCCCGCTGGTCGGGCCGTCCCGCGTCTCGCGGACATCGAGGTGGGCGTCGATGTTGACGACGCCGACGCTGGCGTCCCCGAGCAGCGGGGCGACGTTCGAGTAGGTCAGCGAGTTGTCTCCGCCGAGGAACACCGGCAGTGCTTCGCGCTCGTGTATCGCCGCCGCGCGCTCGCGGACCGCTCGCTGGACGTCGGCGACGGAGCCGTCGGGAATCGGCACGTCACCGAGGTCGGCGACGCCCCGGACGGGACCGCTCCCGAAGTGATGGGTCGTCACCCCCGACAGCGACTCCCTGAGCGCACGGGGGCCCGCAGCCGCCCCGGGTCGGGAGATGACCGCACCGTCGTACGGCTCGCCGACGAGGACGGCATCGAACGCGTCGGCCTCCTCGAGCGTCGTCGCGGTAACGACGTCGCCGAACTGCTCGTCGACTGGGTCCGACGACGGTCCCGACCACGTCGGCGGGTCGATAAACGAACTCATTCGTCCTCCCGCATCGGCACGTGGACGTCCGACGTTGCGGCCTCCTCGAGCGCCTCGTCGTAGCCGGCGTCGGCGTGGCGGATGACGCCCATCCCGGGGTCGGTGGTAAACACGCGCCGGGCCTTCCGTGCAGCGAGGTCCGTGCCGTCGAGAACGACGTGGTTGTTGGTGTGTAGGGAGTTCCCGATCCCCACGCCGCCGCCGTCGTGGACGCTGACGATGTCCGCGCCGGCAGCGCAGTTGAGCAAGGCGTTGAGCACCGGCCAGTCGGCGACGGCGTCCGAGCCGTCGCGCATGGCTTCGGTCTCCCGGTTCGGGCTGGCGACGCTGCCCGCATCGAGGTGGTCGCGCGTGACGACGACCGGGGCCGAAATCTCGCCCTCGGCGACGAGGTCGTTGATGTGCAACGCGAACCGTGCGCGTTCTGTCAGCCCGTCGTCGGCCTGATAGCCCAGCCAGCAGACGCGGCTGGGCAGTCCCTGGAAGGAGACCTGCTCCTGTGCGAGGTCGATCCAGCGGTGGAGTTGCGCTTTGTCCGGGAACAGTTCCTTGACGGCCTCGTCGGTCCGGTGGATGTCCGACTCGTCCCCGGAGAGGGCAACCCAGCGGAACGGTCCCTTGCCGCGGCAGAACAAGGGCCGAACGTACGCCGGCACGAACCCCGGGAAGTCGAAGGCGGTGTCCAGCCCGCGGTGTGTTTCGACCTGGCCGCGGATGTTGTTCCCGTACTCGAAGGCCACCGCACCCCGGTCCTGCATCGCGAGAATCCCTTCGACGTGGCGCTCCATCGTGTCGAGACTCTCCGCGACGTACCGTTCGGGGTCGGACTCGCGGAGCGCGTCGGCCTCGGCGACGGTGTAGCCGCTCGGATAGTACCCCTCGAGTTCGTCGTGGGAACTCGTCTGATCGGTGACGATCTCCGGCACGAACTCCCGCTCGAGGAACTCGTCGAACATCTCCGCCGCGTTCATGTGGAGCGCGATCGAGCGCGGTTCGCCGGCCGCCGCAGCGTCGCGGGCCAGTTCGATCGCCTCGTCGATGTCGTCGGTCTTTTCCATGCAGTAGTCCGTCTCGAGTCGCCGGTCGATGCGCCGCTCGTCGACTTCGGCTGCGATACAGACGCCGTGGTTCATCGTCACGGCGAGTGGCTGTGCACCGCCCATCCCGCCGAGACCGGCGGTGGCGGTGATGGTCCCGCGGAGTCCCTCGCGGTCGGGGAAGTGCTGGCGTGCGACCTCGGCCAGCGTCTCGAAGGTCCCCTGGATGATCCCCTGCGTGCCGATGTAAGCCCACGAACCGGCGGTCATCTGCCCGTACATGATGAGCCCCTTCGACTCGAGTTCGTGGAAGTGCTCCCAGTCGTCCCAGTGACCGACGAGGTTCGAGTTCGCGATCAGCACGCGGGGCGCACGTTCGTGCGTTCGAAACCGCCCGACCGGTTTCCCCGACTGGACGAGCAACGTTTCGTCGTCGTCGAGGCCCCGGAGTTCGTCGAGGATCGCGTCGTACGCGTCCCAACTCCGCGCGGCGCGGCCGGTCCCGCCGTAGACGACGAGATCCTCTGGCTCCTCTGCGACCTCGGGATCGAGGTTGTTGTTGAGCATTCGCAGGGCAGCCTCCTGTCGCCACCCCTCACACTCGATGTCGGTCCCCGTCGGAGACCCCTGGTATTCACGCCAGTCCGACGACGGCTCGCCGATTTCGTGACCGGAGTCGTCTCGTGTCATGCGTCTAGTGCTCACGCTAGCGAACGTGAAATCCTGTCACTCTCCCTTTGGCCAATATTTTTTAAGTAAACCGGGCGAACGTGCGCTATGTACAAGGCGGTGTTTCGGATCGAGAGCGACGATCCGTACTCGAGTTCGACGGCGAAAAACGAGACGAGCATCGAGTTGTGGTGTAACGATCACTGTGATCTGCTTCACGTGACTGGGGATCAGCAAGCCGACGTGGAGGCACAGGTGGCCGCGGAAGTCGGGGTTCGACAGCGGATCGAAAACGACAGCGACCGGACGATCGTCACGGAGTCGTGTCTGAAACAGTACGGGGATGACTATATCGAAGCGCCGCTTGCCGCCAACGACTGTCTCCTCTTGCCGCCGTTACGGTACGAGAACGGGGCGAAGATCGTTCGCGTCCTCGCGCTCACCGCGTCGAACCTGACCGCGTTCTATAGCGACATCGCGGCTGATTCGATCGTGACCGTCGAGTCGAAAAAAGAACTGCAAACTGTTCGCTCCGAGACGCCGGTCCTGTCGGTCGACTCCTTCCTGCCGACGCTCTCCGACCGCCAGCGCGAGGTGTTCCTGGCCGCCTACGAGTGGGGGTACTACGAAATCCCGCGCGGGACGACGACGGCCGACATCGCGGACGCGCTGGATCTCAGCCGTCGGACCGTCGACCATCACCTCAGACGCGCCGAGGAAAAAATTGCGGACGCGTTCGCCATGTACCTCTAGGGGCCGACCCCGAGTCCGCGTGGTCGGGTTCGATCACCGTCGCCGAACGCTTCAGCCAATCGAAACGTTCAACAGACCTCCAACATATGTGGCGTACATGAAAGTAGCCCTGATCGGAGTCGGTCAGGCAGGCGGCAACGTCACCGAACGGCTCGCCCGGTTCGACGCGAACATGGGCTTCGAAGCCGTCCAGGGCGCGCTGGCCGTCAACTCTGCGGAAGCCGACCTCCAGTCCCTCCAGTTCGTCGATACCCAGTTGATCGGCGCCGACCGCGTGAACGGGCACGGCGTCGGTGCCGACAACGAACTCGGTACGGACGTGATGCAGTCGGACGTCCAGCAAGTACTGGACGACCTCGACGGCCGCGTCACGTCACGGTCCGAGGCCATCGTCGTCGTCGCCGGCCTCGGCGGCGGCACCGGCAGCGGCGGCGCGCCCGTCCTCGTCCACCACCTCCAGCAAATCCACGACATCCCAATCTACGCGCTGGGCATCCTTCCGGGACGCAACGAAGGGGCGCTCTATCAGGCCAACGCCGGTCGCTCCCTGAAGACGCTCCTCCGGGAGGCCGATTCGACGCTGCTGATCGACAACGACGCCTGGCACGAACAGGGCGAGAGCATCGAGAGCGCCTTCGAGACGATCAACGAACGGATCGCCAAGCGGGTCGGCCTGCTCTTTGCCGCCGGCGAAGCCGTCAACGGCGTCGGCGAGAGTAGCGTGACGTCGAAGACGTCACGGACGAGCGGCGGCGCAGCCGCCGCTAGTGTCGTCGACTCGAGCGAGGTGATCAACACCCTTCGGGCGGGCGGCGTCGCGGCGCTGGGGTATGCCTCCGAGGTCGCCAGCGAGGACAGCAGCGAGAACATCACGAACACGATGAGCGTCGCTCGACAGGCGCTGTTGACGGGGACGAGCCTGCCGGACGCGACGACGGCAGACTCGGCCCTGCTCGTCATCGCGGGCCAGCCCGATGCGATCCCGCGCAAGGGCGTCGAGCGGGCCCGCCGTTGGCTCGAGGACGAAACCGGGAGCATGCAGGTTCGCGGCGGTGACTTCCCGCTGGACAGCGACCGACTCGGCGCGCTCGTCTTGCTCGGCGGCGCGGAACGGTCCGACCGGATCGAGGCGTTCATGGAACGCGCCCGCGAAGCGAACGACGCGCAGGAGTCGGAACCGACGGACCACGCCGAGGTGTTCGCCGACGATCGACTCGAGAACCTCTTTTGAGACGATCGGACGGGACGATTTGCGGATCGAGTCCCCGCGAGACGCAACTCGTCGGCGGTGACCGTCCTCGAGACGCGAGTCGGTGTTTACGGACGGCTATCCGACAGGACGACCATCGACGGCCCGCCCTCGCTGCCGACACGAACGAAGCCGACGGCTCGCAACGGCTGGTGCGGTCGGTATCGACCTGCTCGAGGGTGTCGCCACGACACCGAGCGCATGCTTCGCGTCGGCGGGACCGGCTTCGAACCGGGCGGCCGATCGGCCGGGTCAAGCCCGGCTCTATTTATGTTCGACGGCCACCCGCTTGTCATCAGCTAACACGGGGGTAGAGGCTCCTGTGAACCGTTTTCAGGGTATCAGGGACCGGTAGATTTAAACTATAGGCGACAGTAGTTGTCGTCACCAGAACGCCACCGGGGCGCGTATCGCTCGACGAACGATGACAGGAAATCTTATTCACCGAGGTTTCGCAGATCGTGAGCAGTCGCTTCGAACGGTCGGCTTGCTGCCCGTGAGTCGCTCGCCCAGCCGTCGGCGACCGACTCGAGTGGCCGGCCGACCGTTCCCCGGTGCGGGTATGGCACAGAGGTTTAACTAACATGGTAGACGAATCGAAGAACATCGAACTGACAGAGGACGACTTAGAAAACAAATCGAAAGGACAGCTCATCAAGATGGCCGGTCAACTCCGAGACCGGCGAAACGACCTGAACCAGATGGCTTCCGAGCGGGCGTCAAAGCGTGACGATCTCAACGCGAAGACCCGCGAGAAGGTCGACGAAGCCCAAGAGCACCGCGAGAAACGCGACGAGCTCAACGAGCAAGTCCAGGAACACAAGGAGAGCCGCAACGAGCTCAACGCCGAAGCCAACGAGCTGTTCGACAAGGTCGAACAGCTCAAGTCCGACATGGAGCTCGACGAGGGCACGGATCTCGAGGAGCTCAAAGAGGAGATCGAGCAACTCGAGTTCAAACAGCAGACCGAGGTTCTCTCGAGCGAGGAAGAGAAGGAACTCATCGAGAAGATCGAGAGCAAGCGCGAGGAGTACGAGGAGCGCAAACAGAAACTCGATCAGAACGAGGACTTAGAGGAGCTCGTCGCGGAAGCCGAAGAAGTGCGATCGGAAGCCTCCCAGCACCATCAGAAGGTCACGGAGCTGGCGGACAAGGCCCAGGAACATCACAATCAGATGATCGAGGCCTATCGCGAGGCCGACGACGTCCGTGACGAGGCCGACGAGATGCACGAGAAGTTCGTCGAAGCCCAGGAGGCCGCCGACCGCCACCACGAGGACTTCGTCCGCGTCCAGAAGCGCCTGCGCGAACTGGACAAGAAAGAAGAGGAAGAGCGCAAGTCCGAGCGCGACAAGAAGAAAGAGGAGGCCAAAGAGGAGGCCGAAGAGATCTATCAGAAGTTCAAGGAAGGCGAAACCCTCGAAACCGAGGACCTGATGAAACTCCAGAAGACGGGACTGCTCTAATTCGATTTCGTCTACCGCGGCTTTTCTCCCCGAATTTTCGGGTTTCACGAACGGTCGTCAGTGGCGTCGCTCTCCCCATTCGAGTAATTCGGGCGTCGATCCCTCCTTAGAGACGGGTCGCCGTACACATCACAATACAGTCCAGAAGACAGTGAACGCCGCCTCGAGCGGTGAAATTATGGGTATTCGACCACGAGTCGCGGTATGGACGTTGCAATTCTCGGCTGTGGGTACGTCGGCATCGAGCTGGGCCGACAGCTCGCGGCACGAGAGCACGAGCCGATCGGCGTTCGGCGGTCGACGGCGGGAATCGAGCGGATCGAAGACGCGGGCTTCCAGGCGGTCCGAGCGGACGTCACCGATCGCGAGGCCCTCGCGGCGGTCCCGGACGTCGACGCGATCGTCTTCGCCGCGAGCAGCGGCGGGCGAGGTGCCGAGGCCGCCCGCGACGTGTACGTCGAGGGGCTGCAAACGGCGATCGAGGCGTTCGGCGAACGCGAGCGTACGCCCGAACGACTGATTTACACCTCCTCGACCGGTGTTCACGGCGATCACGACGGTGACTGGGTCGACGAGGAGACGCCGCTCGATCCCACGACCGAGAAGACGGCGGTACTCGCCGAGGCCGAACGGATCGCGCTCGAGGACCCCGAAGCGTACGGCTTTCGGGGGACAGTCGCACGGTATGCCGGGCTGTACGGCCCCGATCGATACCGTCTCGAGCGGTATCTCGAGGGGCCCGTGACCGCGGGGTATCTCAACATGGTCCATCGGGACGACGCCGCCGGTGCGGTTCGATACCTGCTCGAGGAAGACCTCGCACGCGGGGAGGTCGTCCAGGTGGTCGACGACGAACCCGCCTCCAAATGGGCGTTCGCGGACTGGCTGGCCGCCGAGTGTGGTCGGGAGGGGCCGCCGACGCAGACGAAAGCCGAACGGCTCGCGGATGACGACGTCTCCGACGCGGGCCGACGGCGGATCCTGACGAGCAAACGCTGTTCGAACGACCGGCTTCGGGAACTGGGCTACGAGTTCGCCTATCCCACCTTTCGTGAGGGGTATCGAGAGGCGATCGAGAGCTATCGCCGTCGGTGATTGCCCGTTCGTGAACCGGGAACCACGGCTCCGGCCCTGACCGCGGGGCTGCACGCGGTGTGTCACTCGTTTCAACGACTGCGATACCGTCGTGGGGCCGTCGACTGACGGTTCGCGACGATCGACGGCGCTCCTCGAGCGGAAAAACCGTCGGAAAACTCTTGGTGGTTCGATTTGATTCCTCGGTATGAGCTATCGGCGCGCCTCGAGAGGCGGTGCCTTCCTCGGGGCGAATCCGTTGGTAACCGAGTCGCTCGGTGACTCGGTCCGATCCCTCGAACCGCTCGTCCTCTCGTTGCTGGTTCTCGTCGCCGTCGCGCTCGTCCTCGGTGGGTGGTGGGCGGTTCGGTGGGTTCGACGACCGCCGGGCGTCCGGCTCCAACGCGTCCTCGCCGGAGAGGACGACGTGACGGTGTTGATGCATCCGAATCCGGATCCCGACGCCATGTCGTGTGCGATGGGCGTCGCGGCGATCGCAGCGTCGGTCGACACCGACGCGACGCTGCAGTTCTCGGGCGAAATCCGCCACCAGGAGAACCGCGCGTTCCGAACCGTCCTCGATCTCGACATGGAGTCCATCGAGGCGAGTTCACAACTCGCATCGAACCCGGTGGTCCTCGTCGATCACAACACCCCCCGCGGGTTCACGGGTGCACAGACCGTCGAGCCGATCGCGGTCGTGGATCACCATCCCGGCAACGGGGCCGGGAAGAAGTTTACCGACGTCCGGACCGACTACGGCGCGGCCTCGACGATCATCGTCGAGTACCTGAACGATATCGGCGCGACGATGGCCGCCGAGGACGGCTCCGGCGGGCTCGAGGTGTCGCCGGAGCTGGCGACGGGCCTCCTCTATGGCATCCAGTCGGACACGAATCACCTGACGAACGGCTGCTCCCGGGCGGAGTTCGACGCCTGTGCGACGTTGTTTCCCGGGATCGACGAGGACCTGCTCGACCGGATCGCCAACCCGCAGGTCAGCGACGACGTGTTACAGGTCAAGGCGAAGGCGATCACCGAGAAACGGATCGAAGGCCCCTTCGCCGTCTGCGGCGTCGGCGAGATCGGCAACGTCGACGCGATTCCACAGGCCGCGGACGAACTCATGCACCTCGAGGGCGTCACGGCAGTCGTCGTCTACGGTGAACACGACGGGACGCTCCACCTCTCCGGACGGTCCCGGGACGACCGAGTCCACATGGGCGAGACGCTCCGCCACGCGATCAGCGATATACCGATGGCCAGCGCGGGCGGCCACGCACGAATGGGCGGTGGCCAGCTCTCGGTCGATCACATGGAGGGGATCGGTCCCTCCGACGGGATCAGCCGCGCGGAGTTCGAGGAACGGCTCTTCTCGGCGATGGCGGGCGAACGGTGACGACGCTCCTACCCGCAGTCGGTCGGCGGTGTCTCAGTGCCCGTCGTCACCCGCCGCTATCGGATCTCTTTCCACTCGGACTTGCAGTCCGGACAGATACGGACCGTCTTGATCTCATCCGGGTCGTTTTCCGTCTTCAGTGGTTTCTCGCACTCACCGCAGACGAGCCGATCGTAGGTGTCTTTCTCGAGTTCGCCGGCACGGAGTGCCTTCCGGACTGATCTCATGTTCACCCTGTAGGCAGGTGGGGAAGAAAAAGACCAATGCTTCCCGGCCTCGAGTCGCTGCCGTCGTGTGGTCGTTGCGGGTGCCGGGACGGTCCCCTGTCTCGAGCGATCGGCGACACCACGGCCGGCTCCGTGGGTCGCGCCGCTGCCTGACAGCGCTCCGTGGTGTCTATCTGGCCGCATCCGTGGCCGTTTTACCGGTCCGCTCGAACACCCCACCGATGGAGTACGTCCAGGAGCGGATCGCCACGCTCCACGAGTTCGGCGACGGGGACGGGCGGCGGCGGACCGACCTCGCCCGCGAGGCCGCCGCGGCAGTCGCCGAGACGGCCGTCGTCGTCCCAATGACCGGCCGCGAGTACGAGAGCCCCGCCGCCGAACGCGTTCTCGGCGAACTCGAGTCACTCGAGCCGGAACCGGCCGCGGTGTTCGTCCCCGTTCGCGCCGAGCCCGATCGGATCGGTCCGTTCCGGAACTGGCTCGAGGAGTTCGGGCTGCCGATTCGCGTCCTCTGGTGTAACGCGCCCGGCGTCGAGACGCTCCTCGCCGACGCCGGACTGGGCGGCGAGTTCGGAAAGGGCCGAGACGTCTGGCTCGCGCTCGGTCCTGCCGCCGACGCCGCCGACGCCGTCGTCGTCCACGACGCCGACGCTCGGAGTTACGAGGCAGGCCACGTTCGCCGCCTGCTCGCACCGCTGACGATGGAATTCGAGTTTTCGAAGGGGTACTACGCCCGCGTCGAGCGCGGTCGACTCTACGGGCGGCTTTGCCGACTGTTCTACGAACCGCTCGTTCGTACCCTCGCGGACGCTCACGATGCGCCGATCGTCGACTTCCTCGGTGCGTTCCGGTATGCGCTGGCCGGCGAGTTCGCCGCGACCGCCGACCTCGCCCGGCGGCTCCGCGCCCCCCGTACGTGGGGGCTCGAGGTCGGAACCCTCGGCGACGCCTACGAGATCGCCGGCTTCGACGGCAGTGCACAGGTCGATCTCGGCCGGCACGAACACGACCACCGCGCCGTTGCCGGCGAGACCGGCCTCGAGGGGATGAGCCGCGAGGTGGCCGCCACGCTCCTGTCCGTCCTCGAGGAGCACGGGGTCGACCCCGACTACGGGACGCTTCCCGAGCGGTATCGGGCCGTCGGCGACGATCTGATCCAGCAGTACCGCGCCGACGCGGCGATCAACGGGCTCGCGTACGATCCGGCGAGCGAACGGGAGCAGCTGGCTCGCTACGCCGAGTCGATCGTCCCGCCGGGACCCGACGACACGCGCCTGCCGCGATGGATCGACGCGCCGTTCGCGCCGGGCGACGTGCTCGGGGCAACTCAGCCCTGGCGGGGGCGACGCGTCGGCTCGCGCTCGCAAGACTAATCCCCCTATCGGCCGTTGGGCCGCGTATGGACGCGACCGCCGACGAACTTGCCGGCGTGGTCGACCTCTTCGGCGGGTTGACTCGTGCCGAACTCGAGCGGGCGCTCGCCGAAGCCGCCTACCGTGCCGACGGGCAATCGGTCGACGACGGGGCCCTCGAGGCGGCGATCGACGAGGCGCTCGAGTCGTTCGCGCTCGTTCGGTACGATCCCGCGGAGGAGGACGTTGCGTCGATGGCCGACGGCGAGGCGTTGCTGGTTGCGGGCCCGACGGCCTTTCCGACCGTGCCGGCGGACGCGGAAGACGTCCCCCACATTCTCGACGTCGAGCGACGACGGCTCGATCGGGACCTGTTGGGTGAGCGGACCCGCGAGCGTGTCCGCGAGGCTGCCGACGAGGCCATCGAAGCCGAGGAGACCGAACGGATCAGGGCCCTGATCGACGTCAGCTACGACGTCGAGTCGTGGGCGCCGGTCGATCTCACGGACGAACGGACGCGACTGGAGGACGCTCTCAACGAATGATAGCGAGGAGACTGACGCTCGATCCCGTCGCAGCGTACGACCCCACCGAGATCGGCGACCAGGAGTACGACGCCGCGGTTCTCGCGCCGATACTCGATCGGGACGGCGAGGACCACCTCCTCTTTACCCGGCGGGCCGACCACCTGGGGGAACACCCCGGACAGATGAGCTTCCCCGGCGGCGGAGCCGAGTCACAGGACGAAACCATCCTCGAGACCGCGCTCCGTGAAGCGAACGAGGAGATCGGCCTCGAACCCAGCGAGGCCGAAATCGTCGGCCAGCTCGACGACATTCGAACGGTCACCGAGTACGCCGTCACGCCGTTCGTCGCCCGCGTGCCCGATCGGGAGTACGTCCGCGAGGAGAGCGAGGTCGCCGAGATCGTCGTCCTGCCGCTGTCGGGACTGCTCGATCCGGACAACTACGAATACGAGCGCCGATCTCACCCCTATTACGGCGAGATCGTCATCCACTACTTCCACGTAAACGGCGCCACCGTCTGGGGCGCGACCGGCCGGATCCTGGTGCAACTGCTCGAGTTGGCGACCGACTTCGAAGCGCCCGAGAAGGTCGACCGGTCGGATTTTTAGTCGGTCACTCGCCGAATTTCCGGAGTTTCCGCTGAATCTTCCGTCGGGAAATTCGTCGAGTACCGCAGTGCCGTGGTTTCCCTCCGTGAGCACTGTCTCCTGAATCACCTCGGCCGTCCCTCGTCAACCGTGGCTGTCCCGAGATCGAGTTCCCTCTCTCGGAGCGGTCGAGAACGGAGTGATACGGACCGCTGTCAGGCAGCGACGGCGACCAACGGGCCCGTGGGGTCGCGGTCACTCGCGACAGGGGACCGTCCGAATCGATCGTGGGTCACAGCCCCTCGAGCGACCGCAATTTCTGCTCGACGTCGGGCGGCGCGGCGCTGGGGCCGTCGCGCACGCGGTGGTCGGGGAGCAACAGCGGGGCCGGGTTCTCGTCGAGTGCTGTCCGGACGAGGATGATGTCGTCGTCGTCCTCGTGATCGAGCCCGGAGGTCATCCGGGCGAGCGTCTCGACGCTGACCTGCTCCCCGTAGGGAATCTCCTGGACGCCTTCGAGGACCGCCCGCTGGTCGGTCGGCATGGTCATCGCGACCTGCACGTCGTCGAAGGTGATCTCCTCGAGGCCGTCGAGGTACTCGAAGATTCGATCGAGGACGGGGTGGTCGTCCTCGGCGTCGTCGTCGGGGATCTCGGGGAACGAGACGCTCAGGACCCGCCCGCTCGCGGCACCGAGCTGGACGTACCGGTCGAGGTACGGCGATTCCCGTGCGTAGATTCCGGCATCCGTAACGTCCTCCATAGCTAGCACTAGACCATCGGGGCTTGAATAGTCGCCGGTCCTCGGTTTCTCCTCGTCTGGACTCTCCGGGAGTCTCGCCTCCACTGACGACGAGGAAGCACCACGCCTTCCCCAACCGAGTTCTACTCACGGTTCCGACAGTCGACGTTCGTATTTCCGGGGCCTCACTTCGTTCGGCCTCGCATTCCTCACCGCGGCACAGCGCGCGCCTCTGCACGTGGTCAGATCGCTTTCTCCATTCTTTTCTCCGCGGTCCCGTGTGCCTCCATGACGCAAGCCTTATGTACATATGAGTACGTCGATGTACAATAATGAACTCCGATACGGAGCTCGCTCCCGCGGTGGAGTCGATCCTCGAGGCGGCACGGGAGCGGTCGGGCGGTGAGGGCGTCGTCGACGTCGACGCGCGCTCGCTGTCGGACGCGCTTGCCGACGCCGAGGCCGAGGGGCGAGTCCCAGTGATCGCGGAGGTGAAACCGACGAGTCCGACGGCGGATGGCACTCGAGCCGACGATCCGGTCGAACTGGCACGGGCGATGGTCGAGGGCGGCGCGGCGGCGATTTCGGTACTCACGGAGCCGACCCACTTCGGCGGCTCGCCCGAGGCGCTTTCCCGCATCCGGGCGGCCGTCGACGTCCCCGTCCTGCGAAAGGACTTCGTCCTTGAGGAAGCCGGGATGGACGTCGTCGAGGCGGACCTGCTCTTGTTGATCGCCAGGTTCGTGGACGATCTCGAGGCGCTCGTTACCGCCGCCCGCGAGCGCGGTTTTCAACCCCTCGTGGAGGTCCACGACCGGGCGGAACTCGAGACCGCCCTCGAGGCGGGAGCCGACATCATCGGCGTGAACAACCGGGATCTGGCGCGACTCGAGGTCGACCTCGAAACCTTCGAGTCAGTCGCACCCGAGGCTCCGGACGACGTAACCCTGATCGCCGAGAGCGGGGTCTCGTCGCCGGCCGACGCCCGGCGGATGCGCGAGGCGGGTGCCGACGCCCTGCTAGTCGGCAGCGCCATCATGGACCACGGCGCGGGCGACAGCGACGTGACCGCGAACACGCGGCGACTCACGCGAGCGGAATCGAGCACGACGAGTGAGACGACACGAGCGTACGACGGAGAGACACAGACATGAGCACGGAACGCGAACGGGACGGCGAGTACGAATCCGGACGGACGGGCAGCTTCGGCGACTACGGCGGTCAGTACGTCCCCGAGGCGCTGATGCCAGCACTCCAGGAACTCGAGGACGCCTACGAGCGCTACGTTCTCGAAAACGAGGACGGATTTCTCGACGAGTTCCGCGAGCGCATGCGGGACTTCGGCGGGCGACCGACGCCGCTGCAGCGCGCGGATCGGCTGAGCGAGCGCTACGACCGCGAGGTCTACCTGAAACGGGAGGATCTCCTCCACGGCGGGGCCCACAAGCTCAACAACGCGCTCGGACAGGTTCTCCTGGCCAAGTACATGGGCAAAGAGCGGATCATCGCCGAAACCGGTGCCGGACAACACGGCACCGCGACGGCGATGGCTGCGGCCCATCTGGACATGCCCTGCGAGATCTACATGGGCCGAACGGACGTCAACCGCCAGCGGCCCAACGTTTATCGAATGCGAATGAACGGTGCCGAGGTGAACCCGGTCGAGGCCGGCAGCGCCACGCTGAAAGAGGCGATCAACGAGACGATGCGCGACTGGGCGACGACCGTCGAGCGGACCCACTACGTGATCGGCTCGGTCGTGGGGCCACACCCGTTCCCGCAGATGGTCCGTGACTTTCAGGCGGTCATCGGCGAGGAGATCCGCGATCAGATACAGGAGCGGGCGGGCCGACTCCCGGACAGCGTCGTCGCCTGCGCCGGCGGCGGCTCGAACACGATGGGCACGTTCCACGCGTTCGTACCGGACGAGACCGTCGACCTCTACGCCGTCGAGGCCGGCGGCTCGAGCCTCGAGATCGACGAAGACGCCGGACTCGCGCCGAACTCCGCGACGCTCTCGACGGGCACCGACGGCGTCCTCCACGGCGCGATGACGAAGCTCCTCCAGGGCGGTGACGGCCAGATCGTCGAGTCCCACAGCGTCAGCGCGGGGCTCGACTACGCCGGCGTCGGCCCCGAGTTGTCGCATCTCGTCGAGACCGGCCGGGTCACGCCCACGAACGTCGACGACGACGCCGCGCTCAACGGCTTCCACCGACTCTCGAGACTCGAGGGGATCATCCCCGCGCTCGAGTCGAGTCACGCGCTCGGGTATCTCGAGGAGGAACACGAGGAACTCGGCGACCTCGTCGTCGTCAACGTTTCCGGCCGCGGCGACAAGGACCTCGAGACGGTGCTCGAGGAGACCGAGAAGCGCGATCTCGAGGCCGCGCCGGACGTCGAGGTGTTCGACCAGTGAGCGACGCGACATACGACAGCGACGTCGAAGCAGCCATCCGTGAGAACCACCCCGCGCTCATCACCTACATCACCGCGGGTGACCCCTCGCTCGAGGACACCAAAGCCTACGTCGAGGCCCTGGATCGCGGGGGCTCGGATCTGATCGAGCTCGGGCTTCCGTTCTCGGAACCGATCGCGGAGGGGCAGACGATCCAGGCCGCGATCAACCGCGCGCTCGCGGCCGGGACGACCCCCGACGGGTTCTTCGAACTGGTCGAAGACCTCGAAACCGAAGCGCCGCTGCTGGTGATGACGTACTACAATATGATTCTCCAGTACGGGGACAGCGAGGCGCAACGCGCCTCGGAAGAAGCGACCGGGCAGCGCCCGCGAGCCAAACCCGACGTGCGGCCGTTCGTGGAGCGGGCCGCCGAAGCCGGCCTTTCGGGAATCATCGTTCCCGACTTGCCTGCCGAGGAATCCGATCCGCTTCGGGAGGCCTGCGACGACAACGGGCTCGACCTCGTCTTCATCATCGCGCCGACGACCGAGGGCGAGCGACTGGACAGTATCATGTCTCAGGTTTCGGGCTTTGCCTACGTCCAGGCCCGCCTCGGGACGACCGGCGCACGAGCGAACGTGTCGGGTGCGACCCACGACAGCCTCGCGCGGCTCTCGGAGTACGACGTCCCCAAAGCCGTCGGCTTCGGCGTTAGCAAGGGCGAACACGCGACCGAGATCATTGAGGCAGGTGCCGACGGCGTCATCGTCGGCAGTGCTCTCATCGACATCATTTCGTCGAGCGAGACGCCCGGCGACGCGGTCGACGCACTCGAGGCCAAAGCGGCGGAGCTCAAACGGGGCGCACGTCGCGGCGCGGATTCCCTCACGGTCGATCCGGAAGAACGACCGGAACCAGAACAGCCATAACGGCAAGCTTGTTAGACTCCCGCAATGACCACAGGAACTGACGCACGACTCGAGCGAATCGGTACAGACGGATCGTACGTGATCATCCCGATGGACCACGGCATCACGATGGGTGCGGTCCAGGGACTGAAAGACATCGAAGCGACGATCGACGGCGTGACCAGCGGCGGGGCGGACGCCGTCCTCACGCAGAAGGGTGTCGCACCTCGCGTCCACGACAACAAGAACGGAAAGGGGTACATCGTCCACCTCAACGGCTCGACGACGATCGGACCCGACGAGCAGGACAAACGGATGACCGGTACCGTCGAGGAGGCGATCCGAGTGGGTGCCGACGCCGTCTCCTTCCACATCAACGTCGGCTCGGATCACGAACCGGACCAGATCAGTCAGCTCTCGGCGGTCACCGAACAGGCCCAGCGGTTCGGTATCCCGGTGCTCGCGATGGCCTACGCTCGCGGTCCCGGCGTCGACTCGGCGGACCCCGAAGCGCTCGGCCATGCGGTCCGACTCGCCGAGGAACTCGGCGCTGACATCGTCAAGACGGGGTACAGCGGCGACGCGGAGAGCTTCCAGCACGTCGTCGAGTCGACCCGACTGCCGGTCGTCATCGCCGGCGGCTCGAAGGGAACCGACCGCGAGACGATCGAGATGGTACGGGGCGTGATGGACGCCGGCGGTGCCGGCGTCTCGATGGGTCGATCGATCTTCCAGCACGAGGACCCGGAAGCCATCGCACGAGCGGTCGCCGGCGTCGTCCACGACGATCTCTCGGCCGAGGACGCGCTGACCGAAGCCGGACTGGCACTCGAGGCCTGAGACCCTTCGTTTCTCTTCTCGCCGTCGATCGCAGTAGCGTCCGCGACATCCCTCGCGGTCAGTGACAATGCGTATCGAGATGCACGTCACGGTCCGCATAGTGAGGACTCAGTTCGACGGTCGCGTGATCGACGCCGTGGCGGGCGAGTTCGTCGTGGACGCGAGCGACGACCGATTCGGCCTCGGCCATCGTCTCGACGCCGGTCTCGAGGTGGACCGTCGCGACCGTGATCTGACTGCAGATCTGCCACGCGTGGAAGTCGTCGACTCGATCCACGCCGTCGATCCCGGTTATGTGGGATCGAATGTCGTCGCTCTCGAGGGGCGTCTTGAGGAAGAAGATCTCGCCGCTGCCGCGCAAGACGGTGACTGCCGACCAGGTCACCACGGCGGCGATGAGCGCCGCGGCGATCGGGTCGACGACGCGGATGCCGGTCACCTCGATGGCGAGCACGGAGACGATGACGGCGACGGAGCCGCCGGCGTCGCCGAGCAAGTGGTAGAACGCACCCTTCTCGTTGAGGCTCATCGCGTCGCCGTGGAGGACGTACACCGAGCCGACGTTGACGAGGAGGCCGCCCGTCGCGATGGCGATCGTCGGCCCGGTACCGATGGCGACGGGCTCGAGGAAGCGCTGATAGGACTCCCAGAGGATGAACCCGACCATCGGCAAGAGGAGGAGCCCGTTGAGGAACGCGGCGAACGGCTCGAGACGGTGGAGGCCGTACGACCAGCGCTCGCCGTCGCCGTACTGTTCGGCGACGTGAGCGGCAGCGAAGGCCATCACGTACGCTAGCGCGTCGAACAGCATGTGGACGGCGTCGCTGATCAGCGCGACGGAGCCAAAGGCCAGCCCGCCCGCGAGTTCGACGAGGAAGCCGACGACGTTGATCAGCGAGACGGCGGCGAGTTTGCGACTGCTCGTCGAATCCCCGCCGTGGCTGTGTCCCCGTCCGTGGCTGTGGTCGTCGCCTGCGTGCGAGTCGTCGTGAGCGTGCGCCGACTCGTGTTGACGCATCGTATGTCGAACTCGGGACCTCACTCTTATTAACATAGCTGCTATTAAACGCCGTTTTATATGCTAATCTTGGCAAAAATACTCGATTGAGTTATTAAAACGTGCCCGGCACATCGCCGCTTCTCGCCCGGAGCGGGACCGAATCGGAACGACTTCGGCGGTAGACACCTACTACGAGGCCGTGACCGACGGCGAGGAGCTGACGCTCGCAGACGAGATCGTCGCCCGCGCGCGGATTCACGCCCGTGAGGTCCGCGAGGAGTACGAACTGGCCGTCGACCTCGGGGCCCTCGAGTGGACGGTCTCCTCGCGAGCGCGCCGCCGAGCGGGCCTTTGCAGGTGGAACGCGGACAGTGGCGTCGCGACGATCGTGCTCGCCCGCCGGGCGTACGACCACTACGACTGGCCCGAGTTCGCGGGGATCGTCCGCCACGAACTCGTCCACGCCTGGGAGTTCCAGCACTTCGGCGAGTCCGGACACGGGGAACGATTTCGCGACCGGGCTGGCGCGCTCGAGGCCCCGCGCTACTGCGAGGCGTTCGCGGAGCCCCGATACGTCCTCCGGTGTCTCACCGACGGCTGTGACTGGCGGGCAACGCGCCATCGCGCGTCCACGCCCGTGAAATCACCCGATCAGTACCGCTGTGGTGCGTGCGGCGGTGCCTACGAGGTCGAACACGCGGAAAGCGGCCGGACGTGGACGACCGCCGGCGGCTACGGCGGCGCGAAAGCGGCCCTCGGCGACGAATGGTAGCGCGATCGGTGCTCGAATCGGGGCGAGCGACGGGTCGAGCGCGGAACACTTATTCGCCTCACCATGCCTGTGTCAGGTATGGGAATACTCGAGTTGATGCTGGGTTCGTCCGGCCCCGGCGAACAGGGCATCGAGGGGAAATCGTACACGCTCCCGAAGGAGACCCACGACTTCGTCTATCCGATCGCGGTTCGCCGCGAGGAGGTCGAGGCCTTCGGTGAGTTGCTCGAGGCGGCCGGCGACGGGTCGCCAGCCGAGACGGACCCCGAGGAACTCCAGGCGGTCATCGACGACGTGGGGGGCGAGGAGGGCCCCGATATCGATACCGACGCGCTCGTCGAGCGACTGCAACGGCCCCAGAACGCGGCCGCGTCGGTCATCGGGACCTGGAGCGAGACCCTCGAGCGAGATATCGGCGTCGTCTACGCCCGTCGCGGGACCCTCGAGGTCCTGATCGAGTTCGTCAAGCGCTGCAAGGACCGCGACGAGGACGAGTCGGACTCGTTCGAACTCCCCGAGAGTTTCCCGAACGCGGCGGCGCTGCTCAAGCGACTCGAGGAAGGGACGGACACCCAGTATCGGGCCGTCGTTCACACGGATCTGCTGCCTGACGAGTAGGGGTTCGAACCGCCACTAGACGATCGTTTCGAAGGCCTCGAGCGACGCGAGTTCGTAGGTCGGTTCGTGCTCGCTGGGGCCGTCGTCGCGGCCGGTATCGAGCCAGGCCGAGTCCAGGCCCATCGCGTTGGCCCCTGCGATGTCGGCGTGTAACGAGTCGCCGACGTGGATCGCCGCGTCCGGCGTCACGTCGAGGTCGGCGAGTGCGCGTTCGAAGGGGGCGGCGTTCGGTTTCGGGAGGATCCCCGCGCTTGGCTCCGTGAAGACGTGGGTGTCGAACGCGTCCTCGATACCCAGCGATCGGAGTTTCTGGGTTTGTGTCTTCCGGCCACCGTTCGTGATGAGCGCGACGGACGCACGTTCGCGGGCGTATTCGAGGGCGGGTTTCGCGCCGGGCCGGAACCGGACGGCGGTCGGCTCCTGGACGTCGAGGTAGTTCGTCGCGAGCGTCGGCGCGAGATCCGGAGCCAGGCCGGCCCGCCGTGTGACTTCCGTAAAGAGTTGCTCGTAGAACTCCCGATCCGTCTCGGCGGTCGGCAGGTCGGGCACCGCGGCTCGCAGATCCGCCGGCGTACAGAACGGGTCACAGCCGGCCCGCTCGAAGGTCGACTCGAGCAGGCTCGCGGCGTCCTGGGTCGATTCGCAGAGCGTCGAATCAAGATCGAAACAGATCGCGTCGTAGGCGGCCATCTGTCACCGTGTAGGGGCGGGGGCGTTCTCAACGTTTCGCCGAGGTCGCATCCACTCGAGACGGCGTATCGTCACCGACGAGAACTGCCTGAAAGCCCCGTTCAGTCCCGCCCGACTGGTGGTTCGACCGGGGAGCCGACCCTCGCGGCCGCTCGGGGTCGACTCGAGCCGCTAGTAGCTACTGAACCGATCGACACACTGACCGCAACGCCTCATGCGGTCAGGTGTGCAGTGACGTTCGGTGGCTGCTATAACCCGCCGATTCCGCAGCAGTTATTTTTATTGACACACCTCTCGGCGTATGGAGGTCGTCAAGCGAGTCCACGTCGTGCCACTGGGCTACGAGTTCGATCGGATCCTCGAGCCGATCCGGGACCAGCGGGCGGATCTGGTCTATCTGCTCGAGGGTGACGGCGTGGGCGGCAGGGGGAGGAACGGCAACGAAGGGGAGTGGAACGGAACGACCGAGCGAAACGCCACGGCAGCCGCCGAGTACCACGAGGAATTGCGCGCGGAACTCGAGTCGATCGTCCCCGAGGTTCGGACCTGGGTGTGTGATCTGACGGACGTCTACGCCGTGCTCGGAGACGTGACGACGATCGCCGACGAGCACGCAGACGATCAGGTGTACGTCAACGTCTCCGGGGCCGGGACGATCCCGGCGATCGGTGCGACGATCGCGTGTATGGACGTCTCGACGGACGCACACGCCTATTACGTCGAGCCCGCGGAGTACGCCCACGACGGGACCGCCGAACCGGTCTCGTTCGGACTCGACGAGATCGAGGAGGTCCCGACCTATCCGATCGAGTCGCCGTCGCGTGACCAGGTCGCGATCATGGAGTTCCTCTCCGATCCGCCCGCGTGGGACGGATTTCACGACGATCGGACGGCCCCGCCGAAGAAGAAGGACCTCATCGAGTACGCGCGCGACCACGACCTCTCTTTTATCGCCGACCGTCGCTCGCCCGACGAGCGCTCCGGCGAGGACAAGGGCGCGTTCCGCGTGCTGGATACCCACGTCCTCGAGCCCCTCGCTGAGGACGGCTACGTCACGATCGAGTCGGTCGGCCGCCGACGCGTGGTCGAGTTGACCGAGCGAGGCGAAAACGCCTACCGGGCGTTCCGGCACAAGCTCATCGGTGACGGCACCGAATCCTGAGACGGTTTGCTGTCCCAATTTCCCGGTGGGACCGCCCTGTGGGTGCGCCGAGACCCAGCGACGCCGGACCGTCCGAGCGGCGGTCGGCCGGCACACGCGTCGCCTACTCACTCCTCGTGAACCAGCCTGTACAGTTTCGTCCCTAGCCGAGCGAACTCGAGGTCGGCCTCGAGTCGCTCGATGTGGTCGCGAAGCGCCGCCGCGTCGAGTCCCGGGAACTCGCGGTCGGTGCGGGAATCGAGGTGGCTGCTCGCGCGTGCGAGCAGGAAGGGCGCGGCGTCAGCGAGGTGCGAGCCCGGAAGCTCGGGGCCAGCGCCACGGCCGCGCTCGACTGCGGCCAGCACTTCTCTGGCCACGATGAGTCGCCGTCGGAGCCGGTGGATCTCGTCGTCGTCCGCGGGCGGTGTCAGGTACCGCGACTGCAACTCGTCGGCCGCGACGACGCGGTCCGGCTCGACGTCGAACTCCGCCGCGAGCCGTTCACGGTCCGGTTCGCCGACGCCGGTGCGGCGAGCGGCGAGCCGGATCGCGCCCAGCATGGCAGCCGGCTGCCCGTACTCGAGGGCCGCCAGCTCGCCGGCGTGATCGTAGACCGCTCGCGCGACTGCGGCCGCGGACTCCGCCTCGAGACGGCGGGCGGCGCGGTCGATCGACGGTTCTGCATCCATCTCGAGGTGACGCTGACCCATGTTCGATCGATCGCCCGGAGATATCTTATCAACTTCTGAGAAAGTATCCGTACTATCCTTACTATCGTGGGTGTTGGCACTGTCCGTTCTATTACGGCTTTCGACCGGCGGTATCGGGCTCGACGACCCGGAAACGGCTACCGTCGATCCGTTGGACCGATCGATCCGCCGGCCCTGCCCGATCCGCCACGTTCAAGCCGGTTCCCTTCGAGGATCGATTCATGACGCGAGCTGTCTGGGTGAAAGCCGACGATACCGTCGGCGACTGGAACGACCGCCGGGCGCGGATCACCACCGCGCTCGAAGCGGGTGCAGACTGGGTACTGGTCGACGAAGACGACGTCGGACGCGTCCGCGAACTGGGCGACATCAACGTCGCGGCGTTTCGAACCGACGGCGACGTGACCCTGGTCGACGACGCCGAGGGCGAAGACGACCCTGCTTCGCAGGCCGACGCGATTATCGTCGGCAAAAACGGCGAGGGCGACGCGACGATCGACCTGCCCGAGGACTTCTCGGGCTCGGCGGATCTCTCGACGCTGCGACGGGACGGCGACTTCGACCGGGGCGCGTACGTCCGCATTCTGGGCAAGGAGTACGAACGCTTCGCGGAAACCGCCGCCGAGGAAGCCGACCACACGATCGTCGTCGGCGAGGACTGGACGATCATCCCCCTCGAGAACCTGATCGCGCGCATCGGCGAGGAGACCGACCTCGTCGCGGGCGTGACCAGCGCCGAGGAGGCCAAGACGGCGTTCGAAACCCTCGAGATCGGCTCCGATGCCGTCCTGCTCGACTCCGACGACCCCGACGAGATTCGCAAGACGGTCGAGGTCCGGGACGAGGCCGCCCGCGAGAGCCTCGATCTCGAGTACGCCGAGGTCCGCGACGTCGAACGGGCCGGCAGCGCCGACCGGGTCTGTGTCGATACCGGCAGCCTGCTCGAGCACGACGAGGGGATGCTCGTGGGGTCGATGAGCCGCGGACTGGTGTTCGTCCACGGCGAAACCGCGGAATCACCGTACGTCGCCTCCCGTCCCTTCCGGGTGAACGCGGGCGCGGTCCACGCCTACGTCCGCACGCCCGACGGCGGGACGAAGTACCTCTCGGAACTGCAAAGCGGCGACGAGGTTCAGGTCGTCGATCTGCAGGGCAACACCCGCGAGGCCATCGTCGGTCGGGTCAAGATCGAACAGCGGCCGATGTTCCGGATCGCCCTCGAGGCCGCAAACGGCGACCGCGTCGAAACCCTGCTCCAGAACGCCGAGACGATCAAGGTCGCCACCGCCGACGGACGCAAGGCGGTGACTGATCTCGAGGCCGGCGACGAGATACTGCTGTACTACGAGGATACGGCTCGCCACTTCGGCGAAGCCGTCGAGGAAAGCATCATCGAGAAGTAGCGGTCCCCGTCGGTTCCTCGCCCGCTCGGCTCGTACGGTCTCCTGTAACGATTTACCGGTGCAACCGCGACCTGTCTTAGGGGTGTACCGTCGATGACTTCCAGCAGACCGTCCTCAGATATCGTTCGTCTCTGCCTCGGGCTCTGCCGGTTCGAGTCGCGTCGTACACCAGTGGCAGAACGCGAGGTCCTCGTCGATTTCTTTCCCGCACTCGGGGCAGGTCGATCCGTCCGTCTCCGTATCGCCGCCGGGCAGGTAGCCCAGCGCGCGAAAGGCCGAATCGACCGCGGCAAACAGGGCGATAAACGAGAGGAAGAACTGTGCCATCACGTCGGTTTCCTCGGCCATGATCGTCGCTTGCTCGAAGGCCTCGTCGTAACTCGTTATCGGGCCGGCCGCCGTGAGTTGATCGATCGGGAGAAAGAAGGCACTCACCGAGAGGAAGAGCCCGGCAAAAAGGGCAGCGCGGAGCCAGTCACGAACGAGGACGTGGCCCGCACCGGGCATGATCACCGACAGGCCGGCGGCGAGAAGCGCACGGAGCCATGTCATTGTACTGGGATGGTAGGGGCCCCCTGCCCTTAACATTCCGATTCTCCTCGTTTTCGACTCACCCGAGTCGTGTCACCAGTTCCGCGAGCGTCTCGAGGTCGTACTGGCCCGGTGCGGTCGCCGCCGCGGGATCGACCGGCGCGTAGCCGATTTTCGACCCGTACACCGGTGCGACCGCACGCGTGTGGCTTCCCACGTCACCCATCGCCATCGTCGCGACCGTGTCGCCGTGGGCGGTCAGCTGTTCGGTCGCGGACAACACCGCGAGCGTATCGGCCTTCGATTCCGCAGTCACCGCCAGCTTCGCGACGTCGGCGTACTTGCCCGCCTCCGTCAGCGTCCGGACGAGCTCCGTTCGAGGCGGCGTCCCTTCGAAGTCGTGGGCCGACGCGACGATCGAGACGTCCCGGTCACGAGCCGTCTCGAGGGTGTCCTCGGCGTCGCCATCCACGATAGACTCGAGCTCGACGTCGATCGCGGCGACGGCATCGAACCCGGTCGCTTCGGTCAGCGCCTCGAGCCGGCCGTCCTCGTCGGCGTCTCCGCCCTCCCAGTCGGCGCGATTCGTCGCGAGGAGCGGGAGCTCGCCGTCGTAGGCCTCGAGTGCGGCCAGTGGCTCGTCGGCCAGGTCCATTCGAAACTCGATCGCGTCCGCGTGCTCGCGGGCTGTGGGTTCCTCGGAGAGGTCCGCCGTCGACGCCGCGAGTACGAACGAGTCGAAGTCAAGTTCCATTGCTACCCACTGCGGACGAGCGTGGCAAAAACGGTATCGTTCCGGCGAGTTTCAGTCGGTCGGGGTCCCGAGTTAGGCCATCCCGATGGTCTCCTCGGCTTCGAGGAGCTCGTGGTAGCGGTTTCGGATGGTGACTTCGGAGATGTCGGCGACGTCGGAGACGGCGGCCTGCGTGGTCTTCTCGTTGGTCAGCAACGCGGCGGCGTAGACCGCGGCGGCGGCGAGGCCGACCGGCGACTTGCCCGAGTGGACGCCCTTCTCCTTGGCGTTCTGGAGCAGGCTTCGCGCGCGGTGCTCGGCCTCGTCGGAGAGTTCGAGTCCCGAGGCAAAGCGGGGGACGTAGCTCTCGGGATCGGCCGGCTGGACCTCGAGGCCGAGTTCGCGGACGACGTAGCGGTAGGTGCGGGCGATCTCGTTTTTCTCGACGCGGGAGACGTCCGCGATCTCGTCGAGGCTCCGGGGGACGCCGGCCTGCCGGGCGGCGGCGTAGACACACGCCGTCGAGACGCCTTCGATGGAGCGACCGGGGAGGAGGTCCTCGTCGAGCGCGCGTCGATAGATGACGCTTGCCGTCTCGCGGACGTTCGTGGGCAGTCCCAGCGCGGAGGCCATTCGGTCGATCTCGCCGAGTGCCTGTTTCAGGTTACGCTCCTTGGAGTCGCGGGTGCGGAAGCGCTCGTTCCACTTGCGCAGGCGCTGCATCTTCTCGCGCTGACGCGAGCCAAGGGAGTTCCCGTAGGCGTCCTTGTTGCGCCAGTCGATGTTGGTCGAGAGGCCCTTGTCGTGCATCGTGTTCGTCGTCGGCGCGCCCACGCGGGACTTCTCGTTTTTCTCGGCGGCGTCGAACGCGCGCCACTCCGGCCCACGGTCGACCGAGTCTTCCTCGACGACCAATCCACAGTCCTCACAGACGGTCTCGCCGTGTTCGTCGTCGACGACGAGGTTACCCGCACACTCGGGGCAGGCCAGATCCTCCTGCTCGCTTTCGGTCTCCTGTTCGTTCGTTTCGGGTTCGCTACGTCGTACTCTCGTATTCGATGGTGCGTTAGTCATACGATGGCAAGTGCTCCCGGCCGAACCGATCGTAAAAGCCCGGACGGATTCGTTACCTCCCACGTTCAGAGACTCAAGGTTTAACGGTTTCGGAATCCGGATCCAATATGCTCCGAAAACGGATAATTCGGAGGAACGAGTATGATAAATAGAAACATTCAAGAACAGAACGGTCCCGTCAGCGAGGGCTCGCGACGACGGCCGGCCCGCACAGTCGGGCCGACTCGGATTCAGGGACGGCCGACGGTATCGCTTCGAAACGGAGGCTCCAACTCGGTTCCGTTCGAACGGCCGGTATGAACCTCGCAGTCGGCAGCACGAATCCGGTCAAGATCGATGCGGTCGAACGAACCCTCGAGCGATACGAGCCGACCGTAACCGCGGTCGACGTCGATTCCGGCGTCGACGAACAGCCACGGTCGATCGCGGAAACCGTCACCGGCGCCGAGAACCGCGCGCGACGAGCGCTCGCGGCGACCGACGCGGACTACGGGATCGGCCTCGAGGGCGGCGTCGCTCGGCTCGAAGCGACGCCGGGACTGTCACTGATCATGTGGGGTGCGGCCACGGACGGTGATCGGACGGAACGAGGCGGCGGCCCGACGCTTCGCCTTCCGGATCACGTCGCCGAGCGGCTCGCGGACGGTGCGGAGTTGGGGCCGGTGATGGACGACGTACTCGGAACGACGGGCGTCGCTACGGGGGCGGGAGCCGCCGGCGTGTTCACCGACGGCCTGACCGATCGGACGCGAGCGCTCGGCGAGGC
Organism: Natrinema ejinorense; assembly: GCF_002494345.1. Lineage (GTDB taxonomy): Archaea > Halobacteriota > Halobacteria > Halobacteriales > Natrialbaceae > Natrinema > Natrinema longum. Next base: position 2,974,491 of record NZ_NXNI01000001.1, on the reverse strand, counting down.
AGTTGCGTGTTCGTTTGGCCCCTTGGTAACGACGGCTTACGAGACGGAACCCTAACAGTTCGTGATGCCGAGCGGTGTTCCTCGCGCGTCTCCGTTCGAGCCGGGTCGCTGTCCCCCCGCCGACCGGAAACGTTCACGAACAAAAGACACTCTCCGAGGGACATATATTAACCAGCCGTACCAACGAAACCTTTCCGTCCAGTTAGTACCGAATTACTCGCCAGCAAAACCGCCCGAAGGCGGCGGGTTAACCGCGCGTACCAAACCCCCTAAGGGTGTTCCTGTCATCTGGACGAATATGAGCACTGCAATGGCCCCCGACCTCACGAGCAAACAACAGCGGATTCTGGAGTACTTCCGGAACAACGCGGCGACGAAGACGTACTTCAAATCCCGCCTTATCGGCCAAGAGCTCGGTATGACGGCCAAAGAGGTCGGCTCGAACATCACCGCGCTTCAGGAGGGCGACTACGATGTCGAGATCGAAAAATGGGGGTATTCCTCGAGTACCACCTGGAAAGTAAACTGTTAATGGTACTGTCGCGACACGAGTCCGGCGACGTCGTCTTTTACCGATCGTAACGACGTTACTACTAGAGCGCGCCGAACACCCTTTGGGTCGGCGCTCCCTACATCGTCGCTGAATGACGGCGATACTATTCGATATGGACGGCGTCGTCCTCGAGGGCCCGCGAACGGATCCGCAGGTGTACGCCGACGCCGCGGACGCCGCGCTCGCCGCGCTCGAGGCCGATCCGACGCCGGCCCAGCGTCGCGACTGCAGAACGCACGACCACGAACTGATCCGGACGCGGTGTGCGGAACTCGGGATCGATCCCGCCCGGTTCTGGGAACTGAAAGAGGCCTACGCCTCGAGTGGGACCCACGATCGCCTTCGCTCGGGCGAGCGTGCCACCTACGACGACATCGACGCGATTCGCGACCTCGGCGAACGGACGCGGATCGGGCTCGTCACCAACAATCGTCACGAGACCGCGGAATTCGTCGCGTCGTTCGTCGGAATCGATTTCGACGTCGTTCGGGGGCGAGCGCCGACGTTCGAGGGGTACGACCGGCGCAAGCCGGACCCCTACTACATCGAGGACGCGCTCGCGGCCCTCGGCGTCACGGACGGACTCTACGTCGGCGATTCCCCGAAAGACGTCACGGCCGGCCGGGCGGCCGGCCTCGAGACCGCTTTCCTCCGGCGGTCGCACAATCGCGACCACGAACTGCCGACGGGCACGACCCACGAACTCGAGTCGTTGACCGAACTGCCGCCGCTGATCGAGTCGCCCGAATCGGCGTAGTCCGGACGAATCCGATCTCCCCCGAGCAAGAGTCTCTTACCCCTGATACTCGAGGAACTGGTCCGCGTCTTTGGCGAGCGTCTGCGCGCGGTCGCCAAACGAGTCCGCGTGGCGGACGACCAGGACCAACACGGTCTCCGGCCGCTCGACCGCGTAGCCGTCTTCCCGGGAGAGCAAGCCGGCGTCCTCGAGTTGACCGGCGTACTTGCTCACCGTCGGTGCCGAGACGTCCAGCGCCTCGGCGAGGTCGCCGGCAGTCGCGTCCGACTGCAAGAGCAGTTCGATCAGCATGCCGCGGGGCGTTTCCCGGCGGAGATAGCCAAGCGCTCGTTTTTCGAACTCGTCGAACCGATCGGCCGTGACGAACCGCTTGTAGTCGCCGTCGCGATACCGCTCGATGGCGTCGAGTTCCTCGAGGCGGCGGAGGTGGTGTTGGGTTTCGCCGGTCCCGAGTTGCAGGTCGTCGCGGATCTTCGAGAAGTGCGCGCCGGGCGTCGTGGAGAGATAGCCCGCGATCGCATCGCGGGCGTCGCTCTCGCCCGTGTCAGCCGCCGCTGCGTCGGCGCGACCGACCAGCGGGGAGGCGGCACCGAGGGCGGCGAATCGGCGCAGGGTCGCGCGTTTCTCGTCGTCGACCCCATCGGGCTTCGTCATTTCTACTTACCGTCCACAAGGGCACGACCCGTAAAACAGGTTTCGCTCCGCTTTGTTCACCGAATACGACTGGTTACGACCCCAATACGAGTCCCGTGATAAAGCGGGTCGTCCCGGTCAGTGCCCCGAGCCGGAACCCTCGTGTCCTCGCGGCCACATCTCGGGTCGGCCCACGCGACGTCTGGCGAGCGAAGGGGATCGAGACGAGTCGGCTGGGAGGGCGAAGACTCGTTAGTCGCCGGTCGAGGGGTCGTCGGCGTCCGTCTCGTCGACCGGGATGTCGGTCCCGCCGTCGGCCTGGCTCTGGAAGTCCTGGTCCATCTCCTCGATGACCTCGTCGGGATCGGAGATCTCCGCGGGGTCCTTGCCCTCCTTGATCGCCTGGGCTTCTTGTTCCATCGCTTCGACGTCCATATCGGCTTCCTGGTCGATCTCGCCGATGATCTCGGCGATGTCGTCCAGGCCGATCAGTTCGCGCGTCTCGTCGTCGAACTCGCGGCTCTCGAGTTCGTGGCCGTCCTCCTCGATGTCGCTGCCCGAGAGGTGCTTGCCGTAGCGGCCGACAAGCGAGGTGAGTTCCTGGGGCATGACGAACGTCGTCGACTCGCCCTGGCCGATGTCGGCGAGCGTCTCCATCCCCTTGTCGATGACGGCACGTTCGCCCATCGATTCGGCCGAACGGGCACGCAGGACGGTCGAGATCGCGTCACCCTGTGCTTCCAGGATCTGGCTTTGCTTTTCACCCTGGGCGCGGATGATCTCGCTTTGTTTGTCACCTTCGGCCTTCTCGACGGCGCTGCGGCGTTCACCCTGGGCCTCGAGGATCATCGCGCGGCGTTTCCGCTCGGCGGAAGTCTGTTGTTCCATCGCACGCTGGACGTCCTTGGAAGGGTTGACCTCGCGGACCTCGACGCTCTCGACGCGAATCCCCCACTCGTCGGTGGGTTCGTCGAGTTCCTCGCGGATGCGGGCGTTGATCTCCTGGCGCTTGTTCAGCGTGTCGTCGAGTTCCATGTCACCCAACACGGCACGCAGCGTCGTCTGGGCGAGGTTCGAGACGGCACGCTTGTAGTCGTCGACCTGGAGGAACGCCTTCTTGGCGTCCATCACCTTGATGTAGACGACGGCGTCGGCCGTCACCGGCGAGTTGTCGCGGGTAATCGCTTCCTGTCGTGGCACGTCAAGCGTCTGCGTTCGCATATCGAACCGATAGGTGTTCGAGACGAACGGCGGGACGAAGTTGATCCCCGGATCGAGCAGTTTGCGGTACTCTCCGAAGACGGTCAGGGTTCGTTTCTCGTAGGCGTCGACGATCTCGATCGCGCTCAACAGCGCGGCGACGACGACGACGAGGGCGAGGGTACCGACGAGCAGCAACGCACCGCCGACGGTTTGCATCGGGAACAGTTGTACCACCATATTTCGGACTTACGGCGGCGGGGAGAAAAGCGTTCCCTTGTTTCGACGACATATGTCAGCCGGTGACGCGGCGGATCCCCGTGCCACTGCGTCGACCGCGAACTCGAGTCCGTCCCCGCTGTGGGGCTCGAGCCGACGGGCGCGGCCGGAGTGGATTCGTCGGCACGGCTAGACGTCCTTAGCTCGATTTCTCGGTTTCCCGCTCGGTGTCGATTCCGGGTATCGATCCGTCGTCGTCGCGATCCGATTCGTCTCGCTCGTTCTGTGCTGCCGCATCGCGTGCGAGCGCGCGATCGATCTCGTCTTCGCCGAGCGCGTCGAGGGATTCGACCGTGAGCACGTTCCCGCCGCCCGGATCGAGGACGATGACCTCCTCGCCTTCCTCGATCGTGCCGCTGGTCGTCCGCGCGCTGTAGTAGGGCGCGAACCCGCCCTCGTCGAGTTTGACCTCGCCGCTGCGGGTCGTGACGGGTTCGGTGACGTACCCCGTCTTGCCGGACAGCGAGTCCGAATCCGTCGTCTGAGCGGTTCCCTTCCCGCCGTAGAAGTCGAACTCCCGGTAGATGTAGGCCGCGACCATCCCGATCCCGAGCGTCAGCGCCGCCAGTACGAGGACGTTCGCTGCGAACGGAAAGAGGACGCCGATGAGGCCGGCCCCGACCAGCGCGATGCCGATGACGATGAGGTGGGCTCCGGGCGAAATCGCCTCCAGTACCATCAACACGAGCCCCGCCACCAACAGCAGGAGCGGCACGTTCCCCATGAGGGATTCGACCATACTAGAGGTATACTCCCGCCGGAGGTAAATGTTTGTCAACGACCATGGATCGGTGGTCGAGGACAGTCGTCGAATCCGATGAATCACGCCCGGTACCCGCTCGACTGCCGACGATCCGTCCGGAGCGATCACCTCCTGTGGCGTGCTTTTCGATCGCGCTTTCGCCTCGAGATGATCCCCGAGGGAACCACGCCCTCGAGCGTTCGACGGGGACACCGTCTCGAGACTGCTGGGCCGAATCTCTTTGAAACGTTTATGAACGTTCCGGAATATGGGATGAGCTACCATGTCAGTATCAGGGCAGACCTACGATTACGTCATCGTCGGTGCGGGGCCGGCAGGCTGTGTACTCGCGAACCGGTTGTCGGCCGACGCCGAGACGGACGTGCTGTTGCTCGAGGCCGGGGAACCCGATACGGAGCGCAAAATCGGGATTCCGGCGGCGTTCTCGGAGCTGTTCCAGTCGACCGTCGACTGGAACTATCACACCGAGGCGCAGTCGGAACTTCACGACAGGGAACTCTACTGGCCCCGCGGGAAGACCCTCGGGGGCTCGAGTTCGATCAACGCGATGATCTACATCCGCGGCCAGCCCGCGGACTACGACCGCTGGGCGGAGCTGGGCAACGAGGGCTGGGGGTACGAAGACGTGCTGCCGTACTTCATGCGGGCCGAACACAACGAGCGCGGCCCCTCGGACTATCACGCGATCAGCGGGCCGCGGAACGTGGCCGATCCCCAGTCGCCGAACGAACTCAGCGAGGCGTTCGTCGCGGCCGGGCAAGCGGCGGGACTGCCACACAACCCGGACTTCAACGCGGGCGACCAGGCGGGCGTCGGGCTCTATCAGGTGACACAGGAGGACGGTCGTCGCCACAGCGGTGCCGACGCCTACCTGAAGCCCGTACTGGACCGACCGAATCTGACTGCGGAGACGGGGGCACAGGTGACGCAAATCCGGTTCGACGGCCAGGTGGCGGTCGGCGTCGAGTACGCTCACAACGATGCCGACGTGGGTCCGGCGAGGGTCGACGCGGCCCAGGAGGTCATCCTCTCGGCCGGGGCCATCAACTCGCCCCAGTTACTGTTGCTCTCCGGCGTCGGTCCGGCCGACCACCTCGCGGAACACGACGTCCCCGTCGTCGCGGACCGCCCGGGCGTCGGTCGAAACCTGCAGGATCACCTGCAGGCCGGCGTCGGCTACGAGTGCGAACGACCGATCAGCCTCGCCGACGCGGACTCGATCTGGAACCTCCTCAAATTCCTGCTGTTGAAGCGGGGGCCGCTGACCTCGAACGTGGGAGAGGCCGGTGGGTTCGCGACCGTCTCCGAGACGGCCGACACCCCGGACGTTCAGTTCCACTTCGCCCCGTCGCACTTCGTCGAACACGGCCTCGATAACCCCGATGGCCACGGGTTCTCGTTGAACGTGCTTCGACTGCGACCGGAGAGCCGCGGTCGGATCGCGCTCGCGTCGGCCGACCCCTTCGACGACCCGGTCATCGATCCACAGTACCTGACCGAGGGGGCGGACCTCGAGGTGTTGCTCGAGGGTGTCAAACTGGTTCGGGAGATCCTGCGGGCCGAGCCGTTCGACGAGTATCGGGGGGCCGAGCTACTGCCGGGATCGGACGTCCGAACCGACGAGGAACTGACCGAACACATCCGCGAGACCGCCGAAACGCTGTATCACCCGGTCGGCACCTGCAAGATGGGCGACGACGACATGGCCGTTGTCGACGACCGGCTTCGGGTCCACGGCCTCGAGGGACTGCGCGTCGTCGATGCTTCGGTGATGCCGACGATTCCGAGCGGCAACACGGATGCGCCGACGACGATGATCGCCGAGAAGGCGGCCGATTTCGTTCGAAACGGGACGTGACCGCGGTCGATCAGTATCCGTCGAGCTGAAATTAGCAGATGAACAACTATTTGACCTGACTTCCCCAATAGGACCGGTAGAGTCGTCTCACGGCTCTGTATACCATGAACATCGACGAATTCGTTACCGCGAACGAACCGAAGGATGGGGGCGAAACGTTTCAACTCGAGAACGGCAAGCTGCTCGACATCGCCCTCGACGGGTCCATCATCGCCAAAGCCGGATCGATGATCGCCTACGACGGGGACATCTCCTTCGAGGGGAAGTCCTCGGCCGAAGGCGGGATTACTGGATTCCTCAAGGAGAAGGCAACCAGCGAGGGGACGCCCGTCATGGAGGCGTCGGGAACGGGCCATCTCTATCTCGCGGATCAGGAGAAGAAGATTCAGGTCATCGATCTCGATCCCGGACAGGAGATCTCGGTCAACGGTAACGACGTTCTCGCGTTCGAGTCGTCGGTCGACTACGAAATCCGGACGATCAATAGTATCGCTGGCTTCTCCGCTGGCGGACTGACGAACGTCTCGCTCGTCGGACCCGGTAGCGTCGCGATCACGACCCACGGCGAACCGCTCGTCCTGGAACCGCCAGTCAGAACCGATCCCAGCGCGACCGTCGCCTGGAGCGGGACGACTCCCGGCAGCCACGTCGACCGCACTCTCTCGAACATGATCGGCCAATCTTCCGACGAAACCTACCAGCTCGAGTTTACGGGCTCGGACGGATTCGTCGTCGTCCAGCCCTACGAGGAGCAAACACCACAGCAGTAGCAGGCAGGATCCACATCGCACCGTACCACGTATCCCCTTTCGACCGGTACGCGGTCGTAGACGATCTCCATGAGACGACAGGCGTTGGGCGCGATTTCGGCCGCAGTCGCACTAACACTTCCGTGGGTCGCCGTGATCGGGGCCACCGACATCCTCCCCTGGCTCGCGACAGCCGCAGGGTTCGAGTATCGGGCCCCGGCCCTGCTCCGATCGCTATCGACGCTGTGGACGGTGTTCGTGACTGGCCTCGCCGTGCTGGGTTCGGCCTTTCTGCTCGCGTGGGCGGCTGAAACCGCCGAAAAGGACGTTCCCCAGGCGTTCGCGATCGCCGTTCTGGCGGTGCTCGCAGTCGCCCCGGAGTACGCCGTCGACGCGCTCTACGCCTGGAACGCGGGCGTGTTCGCCGGGACCGAACGCGGGATCGAGGCCGGTAACTTGGCCGTCGCCAACATGACCGGCGCGAACCGAATCCTCATCGGCATCGGCTGGGCCGGCGTCGCCCTCTTTACGATCTATCGGCGGGGCTCGTCGACCGATCCCTCGGTCGAGAAACGCGAGGGCTTCCTCTCGGACGTCGTCGTCCTCGACCGGGAGATCGGCCTCGAGGTCGTGTTCCTGCTGATCGCGACGCTCTGGGCGTTCCTCGTCCCGCTCAACGGCGGGATCGATATCTTCGACATGCTGTTTCTGGTCGGGCTCTACGTCTGCTACATCGCGGTCATCATCCGTGGCGAAGTCGAACCGGACATGGACCACGTCGGCGTCCCGGCGTACCTACAGCGGTTGTCGAAACCGGCCCGGATCGCGACCGTCTTCGTGCTCTTTGCCTATTCGGGCGTGATGATCTTCACGGCCGTCGAACCCTTCGCTCACGGCCTCGAGTCACTCGGCGAGAGCGTGGGCATTCCCTCCTTCTTCATGATCCAGTGGATCGCGCCGCTGGCCTCCGAAGCGCCGGAACTCATCGTCGTCGTCTACCTGGTGAACAAGGCCCGCTCGACCGCGGGCTTCAACGCGCTCATTTCCTCGAAGCTCAACCAGTGGACGCTGCTCATTGGCACCCTCGTCGTCGTCCACTCGATCGCGCTGGGTCAGTACGGCGTCCTCGCGTTCGACTTCAAGCAGTCGGCGGAAATCTGGCTGACCGCCGCCCAGTCGTTCTTCGCCGTCTCCCTGTTGCTCCGCTTCGAGATCTCGGTCGGGGAAGCGGTCGTCTTACTTTCCTTGTTCCTCTCGCAGGTCTTCCTCGAGTTCGTCATCATCCGCGAGTTGGCCACCTTACCGGTCTCGAGCACCGACCTGTTGCTCATTTACAGCGGGATCTACGTCGTGCTCGGGACGGTGCTGTTCGTCAGCCGGCGGCGAGCGTTCGGCCGTCTCGTCCGGCGAACCGCGGGGACGGTCGGCGATGCGATGTCGACCGGCGGCGAGCACCCCCACAGCGCCGACGACTGAGACGGTCCCCTGGCCCGAGTGATCGCGACCCCGCGATCCGGCCCTGGGGTCGCCGGCACTGCCTGACAGCGGTCCGTCTGAACGGGCTGGCCACAGACCTATGGGGACGCCGATGGTGGCTCAGATCGAACGATGGTTTCGATCGGCTCACTGGGTGCCGAGACGATGCTCAGGCCCGTGTTTGCGATCGCTCTCGGACTCGTTCACCTCTTCGCCGGTCGACTGGGGTTTGGCGGCCGCATTCCGCGGAGCCGCTGGCTGTCGGCCGCCGGTGGCGTCTCCGTCGCCTACGTGTTCGTCCACCTCCTCCCCGACGTCGGGGCGGCCGCGGCCACACTCGAGGCCTACGGGACGCCGACCGCCTTCGCCGAACACCACGGTTATCTGATCGCCCTGCTCGGGTTCGTCGTCTTCTACGGTCTCGAGCAACTCGCCCGACGGGCGAACACCGGTTCGAACGGGGACGAGGAATCGTCCGGAACCGGCGTGTTCTGGATTCACGTCGGATCGTTCGCCGCCTACAACGCGATCGTCGGCTATCTCCTCTGGGATCGCCACCTCGGCAACCTGTTCTTCTACGTCGGCGCGATGGCACTGCACTTCGTCGGTATCGACGATGCGCTCCGAACACACCACGGCGTCACGTACCACCGTCGGGGCCGCTGGCTCCTCTCGGCGGCGGTGATCGCCGGCTTCTCGAGCGGCTACGCCCTCGAGAATATCGGCCTCCTCATCGCGGTGTTCGTTCCGTTCCTCGCGGGTGGTATCATCCTCAACGTGATCAAAGAGGAGTTGCCTCCCGACCGCGAGAGTCGGTTCTGGTCGTTCGCGGTCGGGGCAGCGGGCTACGCAGCGTTGTTGCTGTTCGTGTAAGAAATCTTTCATTATAGGAGCCGGCGCTCACAGCGCGAGGGTCGCGTCGTCTCGAGCAGCGACTGGCGGTCTCGATGCCATCGGTACCGGGAGTGTCGAGAATTCCTCGAACGGGACCGTTTTGCCGTTCCGCCATAATCACCTGCTATGAAACTTCGACGCCCGCGCCGTCCGCGCGACTTTCGGCTCGCGGACTCGGCCCAGCAGATCGTCGGCGGGTTCCTGCTCGCGGGTCCGTTCGTGGTCACGGAAGAAGTCTGGGTCCTCGCCGGAAACATGCACGTTCTGCAGGCGCTGGTGATCGTCGCCATCGTCTTCGCGATCGGCTACGCGGCGCTGTACAAGGCGGATACGACCCGCGACCTCGACGACGAACAGGAGGTCGCCGGCGTTCCGGTCCGCTTTATTTCGCTGATGGTCGTCACGTTCGGCTCGGTCACTGTACTCGCCCTCCTGTTCGGTGCCCCCGAGACGTTCCTCGAGGGTGCCACGACCGCCTGCAACCCCGTGGGCCTGTTTCGTGCCTCCGGTCCGGTCCTCGAGAACGCCGCGACCTCCTGTGAACTCGTCTTGACCTCGTTCAAAGCGGTGACCGTCGGATCGGTGTTCAGCGTCGTCGGCGCGGCGACGGCCGACAGCATCTTCGCGAAGTGACCGCGACGCGGTTCGGGTTCGATCGGCCGACTCGGAACGGCCGGAGCGACGGTCGATTCCGACAGTGGCCGCAATCAGAGATGCGACCCGTCGTACGACTCCTCGGAACGCTCCGCGTGTGAGTTGCCACACTCGCTACACTCGAGTCGTTCCATGTTGTCCATCGAGACGTCGAGCGAGCCACAGTTCGCACAGTAGTATCCGTACTGTTCGGTGTGGGCTTCGTCTTCGTAGGTACCGAAAAACGGCGCTGCAGTCCCCGACTCTTCTTCCTCCCGGGCGACGTACACCGTCTCGTCGCCCGCAGTTGCCGTCAGGTGCCCCTCCGTCCGCTCCGTTTCGGGGAACGTCGCTGGCTCCGCGTTCTCGTCGACCTCCGACTCAGTCTCCCTCGACTCCGTCGGGAGATCCACGTCGACGTCCGAATCGGTGTACACGTACTTCACGAGGGACTCGCCGGCGACTTCGATACGCCGATCGCCGTCGTGCTCGAGGCCGAACCGTTCGACGAAGCCGTGGCCCTCGGTGTTGGCCTCGAGGACGGTGACACAGACGTGATCGACACCGCGATCGCGGAGGGTTTCGGTCACGGCGTCGTACAGCGCCGTCCCGATGCCCTGTCCTCGATGCTCCGGATCGACGAACAGCCAGTTTACCTCGCCCCACTCGTCTTCGAGACGTCCTTCGACGAAGCCAGTGATGGTCACGCCCTCGATATCCTCGCCGCTCTCGGCGACGTAGAGGACGGTGTCTCCGTCGTCGATCTTCTCCGTGACGGTGTCGTCGTCGAACTGATCGTCGGTAATGCCGTCGATCTGGCCCGGACTGAGCCTGAACGAGGTCGTCATCGAACTGTCCACGACGGCTCGAATCCGCTCGGCTTCCGCGGGCTCCGGCTCCCGAATCTCCATACTGGTGCGTCGGTATCGATCCGGATAAGATGGCTGCCGGCGGGTACATGCGGAGTTATGGGCCGACTCGAGTCAACAGCAGTACGTCGGCCACCGTCGTGTGTTTCGAGCCCGCTGGGGTGGCGATTCGCCTCGAGTACCGCCACGATCGGAGACGTGCAGTGAACGGATCGGAGAGACCGGTGGTCGCCGGCCGTCGGATTCGACAGCAGCCGTGAGCCACAGCGTCCGTCGGACGGGGGAGGTCCCCTCGAGTGCAACGAGCGTCAGTCGCCGCTCCCGGTAACGACGACCGGGCGGTCGGAATTGAGAATAATGCCCTGCGTGGTGCTGCCGAAGATCGCCTTCCCCACGGGCGAGCGCTTCCGACCACCGAGGACGATCGAATCGACGTCAAAGGCCTCGGCTTCCTCGAGGATGTCTTCCTCAGTGTCACCGCTGTCCTCGAGGATCGTCACGTCGACGCCGGCTTCCTCGAGGGCTTCCTGGGCGCGACGGACCGAGCCGATCCGCGAGGCGGATTTGAAGTTCTCGAACTCCCGCGGGAGCTCCTCGCTGTCCCCGGTGAAGACGAACAGGATGTACGCTTCGACTGTGTCCGCGGCGTTCGGAAGCGATGCGACGTACTCGGCCTGTGCCAGCGCACGGTCCTCGCTGGTATCGACCGGCATCAACACGCGATACATGGACAGGCATTGGCATGGTGTGATTATAAAACCGACTCTCACTCTCGCCGTCTCGGAGCCGTCGGCGGCGACGTCAGTCGTCGGTCGTCTCGTCGTCGCCGGTCCCGTCGTCGGTCGTTTCGGCCGTTTCGTCGTCGGTCGCTTCGCCCTCGACTGAGACTTCGGCTTCGACTTCGATCGTCAGCCCGCCGGCCTCGAGTTCGCCCTCGAATTCGCGTTCGTCGCCGACCTCGATCTCGAGTTCGGTGGAGTCCACTTCAACTTCGACCTCGACGTCGACGGTGACTTCCTCGTCCATACCGGTCCTTCGCCGGGCTCCCCTAAAGGAATATCGCGGGGGTTCGAGGATCGACGGCGCGCATCGAGTCGGGGCCGACCGGCGCTCTCCCGGAACATACTTTTAGGCTACCCGAAAATAGTGGGTATGACCGATCCCGTCCGGGTAACGCTCGAGGGAGACGACGAATCGACGTCCGCTCGCGTCTACGACGACGAGGGGGACGTCTCGATCGAGGACGCGACGTTTCGGTTCAGCGTGGCGGGGGGAAGCGAGGGCGACTCGAGCGACGACGAAATCGCTCACGACGCTGTCGACGGCGACGCGACCGCCACCGACGAACCGCGTCGGATCGCCCCGCTCGCCGACGTGCCCACGAACGGTACGTTGCGGTGTGAGGCCCGATCCGGGGCTCGCGGGACGGAACTGATCCTCCAGCGGCAGGGCGAAGACGCTGTCGCGTGGCGGAATTCCTGTCCCCACAAACCGGACGTCCGGCTCGATCCCGGTCCCGGTGCGATCGTCGCGGACGACCAGCTCGTGTGCCACGAACACGGGGCGCGCTTCGAGTGCGGCGACGGCGTCTGTACGGCCGGGCCGTGTCGTGGCGATGCGCTCGAGTCGATCGCCGTCGCGGTTCGCGAGGGAACGGTCTACCTGACCGACGATCGATTCGATTCGTGCAATCGGCTGGACGACCCAGCCGTGTGATGGGCTGTAGTATTCGTTCTCCCACTTTTCGTCCGGTGTGCTGGTCGTTCAGACATATTTCAACGAGGTTACCGGGCACTTCTTTTAGTACTCGCTCCAATCTATGGTATGTCTCCACCTATCAACGATGCTATTACGATCTTGCTAATCGAGCCCAATCCCGGAGACGTACGGCTGTTCTCCGAATCGCTCGAGGACGCGAACATCGCGAGCGAGATTCACACTGCCGCCGACGGAGAGACGGCGCTCGATTTCGTCTACCAGCGCAACGAGCACGCGGACAGCCCGCGGCCGGACATGATCTTGCTCGACTTCCAGCTCCCCGATGTCGACGGCGCGGATATCCTTTCGGAACTCAAGGCGGAACCGGCGCTCCGATCGATCCCCGTGATCGTGATGACGAGTTCCGCATCCGAAGCGGACATCGCCCGCTCCTATGACCGCCACGCGAACGCGTACGTCCAGAAACCGATCGAACCCGACGAGTTCATCGACCTCAGCCGATCGTTCGAGGAATTCTGGTTGACGTTCGTCCGCTTTCCCGCCGACCGGTCCTAGCGAATCCGCCGAGCCGTCGCTTCGAGCCTACGATTCGAGCCAGTCGGGAACGGCGTTAACCGACTCGAGGACCGCCGCTGCGCCCTCGCGCTCGTACTTCCGCCGGCCCTCCTCGCCGGTCAGCCCGCCGGTCAGGACGCCGATGCCGCGGTACTCCCGGTCGGGATCAGCCTCGCTGGCGTTTCCCGCCGTCCGGACGTCGTCTAAGGTATCACCGACGAAGACGACGCTTGTCGCCTCGAATCGCTCCGCGAGCGTCGTCAACGCGTGCGGATGCGGTTTCCCCTCCGCCCAGTCGTCCATCGTAAAGCGGTGCGCGACCGGAATCGCGTCGTCGAGCCCCACCCGCTCGAGGGCGATCTCGGCTTCGGCCGCCGGCCGACCGGTCAGGACGCCCACGTCGTACCCCTCGAGCAGCCGGTCGCGAGCGTCGGCCTCGAGCAAGACCGGCTCGTCGTGAATGAACCCGCTGGTCTCGCGGTCGAGGTCCGGCTCGCCGCCCTCGAGACCGCGATAGAGTTCGTCCCCGAGGTACAGCTGCTGGAAGACGTCCCGAAGCCGCGCCCGGTCTAACCGCCCCGTCACGCGCTGGGTGGCCCGCGCGCCGATCGCGTCGCGAACGACGGTTTCGGCCGCCTCGAACCCGCCGCCCGCGGCGGCTATCTCGTCGGTGAACGCCTCGAGCGACCGGTCGTAGCCCTCAGCGGTCGCGAGGACGTAGAGGGCGGCGGCGTCGGTCAGCTCCCAGTCGTTGTTGAACCCGCCCGCGTCTTTGAACTCCTGAATGTCGGCTTTGCGGATCGTCCGGTCGTAGACGGCTTCGACGGACTCGACGATCGCGCGCCGATAGGAGTCGGCGACGTCGACGAGTACGCCGTCGATGTCCAGGACGACGGCATCTGCGTTCATACTCCCTCAGACGACCCGCCGAAAATAAAGCCCACCCGTTTCACGATCGCCAGAACATTCTTGAGACCGCTGTCCGATGAGCAGGCATGAGTAGTGCGGCCCGATCGCTCTCGGAACCGCAGGTGCTGGCCCACGCGAAGCGGCGGCTCTTTCCCGCGGCCGACGAGTCGACCGCCTACGCGGTGGCCGACACCCAGTTCTCGATGGCGGAGTGGCTCCCCGGCCGGCCAGTCGATCCCGCCGTTCGGGACTGTCTGGCACCGTTCAACCACGTTCGGATCGGCGGCGGCTACCCCGATCTCGTGGGGGTTCGCACCCTCGAGTCCGACCTCCTCGCCGTCGAGCGGCTGGGCGAGGAACCGCCGCTGATCGCCGTGGAGGCGAAAGGGGAGACCAGCGGCGGCGTCGATACGCAACGCGGAATCCTCCAGGCCTACGATCGGCTTCACGAGGCGAACGCGGCCTATCTCGCCGCGCCCGCGACTGCGATCTCCGAGACCGACCGGACGCTCGCGCGGGAACTGAACGTCGGCGTGCTCGGGGTCGATTCCGCGGGGGAGGTGGACGCACTCGAGGTGCCCCGCGTCGTCGGGAATCGGACGACGACGGAGGCGACGGCGCTGCGGTTCCAGGCGAGCGCGCAGGGCGTCGCCGACGCGTCGTTCGGTCTGAACCATCCGAAGAACTATCTGGGCTATCCGCTGGCCCACTACGCGGCTGGGGATACGGAGGCACTGCTGTCGGAGCACAAGGTCGTAAGCGCCGTCGACAGCGCCCGGCAGGGAGCCGCATTCCTCGGGTTGATCGAGGACGGCGTCGAGGGCGTCGGGAGGGACGAGGGTATCACGGGTGTCGAACTGACCTCGCTCGGCGAGGAAGTCGTCCGGTTCGCGAAGGCACGGTACGGGAGCGTCGAGGCGGCCCTCGCGGAGTTCGAGAACTGGTACCGATCGGGAAAACGGTTCGTCGATCTCGCGCCGGCGTGGGGCCAGTTAGCTCGCCGCGTGCTGTTCGACTACGAGGCGACGGAGCTACTCGTCCACGAACTCCAGTGCATGCACGCGGACGGGATCACGGAGCCGTCGCTCGTGGACGTCGTGGAATACCTGCACGAGTTGCATCCCTCGTTTACCGTCGAGCTGTTCGTTCGGGGGACCGACGGCGTCCGGAGTCGCGTGCTGACCGAAGACGGCGAGCTTCGGCCCGCGGCACTCGCGGATGGCTCCGTCTACCACTCGCCGACGGTGTTCCAACTGAAGGCGATGCTGTACCACGCGGGCATCCTTACGCAGCGTGGGGCGGAGCCGAGTCGACTCGAGCCACTCGAGGACGTCTGGGCGCTTCGGGAGCCAGTTTGATTTGGTTTGTTTCGGGCTTCTCGAGACGTCACCGTGCGAAAGCACGTGTCGCTAGCTATCGCTGGGTGGGACTGAAAGGGGCGACGCCGCTCGAGGTGCGAGACGACGGAAGGACCGCAGGCCGAAGGCCGAGGACCGCAGCGAGTCGCAGCCCTCGAGCGGTGTCGGGGCTTTCGGAGTGTTAGCGGTTCAGTCTGGTTTCAACGAATGCTCACAACAACTCTCTGAAAGCACCTTTCAGCCCCACCCAGCGGTGGACCAGACAATTAGCTATCGTGTTTCAGTGTGTGATCGAGACCGAGAATGAGGGAGAGCAGAGTAGCCGTTACTCGTCGGCTGGTTCGAGATCGTCGGCATCGAGTTGTCCCTCGAGATACGCGACTCCGAGGTCGTCGATTTCGTAGTAACCGCGTTCGACGCGGGTGACCAGTTCGTAGTCGACGAGGACGGAGAGACGACGATTGACCTGTTCTCGACTTTTGTCGATATTCTTCCCGATAACGGCCGGTGAGAGGGTGAGACCCGACGAGTGGAGGACTTCGAGAATGCGCTCGTCAGTTGGCAATTGCATCCATTCGCCGGGTTTTCGCATCGTATGGGTGTTCCTGAATAGATTCTTACGCCTATCGGTCCATCACATTCGGATCATCAATATCCTACCCATGGATCATGTATTAGTGATTAAATTTATGAGGATGGCAACAGAGCCGTTGAATTACGGGAAAGTGTAACTGGCAGACTAATCGGTAGGCCTGCCAGAAACAAGCGGTCCGGTGTGTAGGCACCGAGCCGCGACAGCTCCCGTATCAGTGCTACGGAAGCCATGTCCGACCACAATTCGCGGGGCCTTGAAGGCCCCGACCGATCAGGTGCATCGATGTCGACCGCTCGAGTCCGTGCCGATGGCGGAACGCACAATGAGTCCATCCGCGATTGCCTCACCGCGATCGACTCCCTCACGCGCACCCTGCACGCCGCCATTCAGGCTGAGCAAGCTACCCTCGAGCACGCCGACCGAGAGACTCGTCGCAAAGCCGCGCGTCACGTTCGCCAGATCAGAGCGGAGGCCAGTCAGGTCGGACTGTTGCTGGTCGGCCCCGAGGCGGTGATCCCCTACCGGCCAGGTGACGATCCCGACCGCGATTCGTCGTCGACCGATCGCTCGCGCTCGTTCACGACGTCCTACCTCGGGCCGGACGCGGAGGCCCTCGAGCGCGAACTCGAGCGCCAGCGCGGGGAGAGTGGGTGTGACTGTGGTGATAAATAATATCGACCCGGCGGTGGTCCGAAGTTATCAGAGTTCGAGGAGAGGGGACTATCAGCGAACGTAACTGACGAGTGAGTCGGTTGCCTCGGTCACGAGCCTGCGTTCGATTCGCCCTTGCCAGTAGTCGATATCGTCTCGTGCAATCGACTGGACGCCCCACGGAACGATGCGACTCTCGTCGGGAGTGCCGCCACGAATCCATGCATTCGCAGGAATTTCGATCAGTCCATCCATCCAGGTTTTGGTCGTGAGTGAGAGCGTGATGTACTGCTCGCCGTGGAACGGCCGTCCCTCGTGGTTCGAAAGGACGAGCCACGGTCGCGCTGCATCGTCCCCCTTGTACGGATCAGCACCGTAGACGACGTCTCCATCCTGATAAATCGGCTCGTCGTCACTCACTGTGAGTCCTCCTCGCGACTCGGATGGGGCTCCGCCGGCGCGTGTTCTTTCCACGCCGCTTTCTCCTCGGTCCCGAGTTGCTCGTTGAACAGTCGCGTCGCACGGCTGTACCCGTCGTGTCGCTCGAGGCGCTGTTCGTCGCTCGTGATCGCCCAGTACGTCCCCTTGTGTTCGACTAACTCGCGGTTTTTCAGTCGTGTCAGTGCCGTGCTGACCGTTCCGCCGTCGAGTTCCGTTCGGGCCGCGATCTCCGTCGCCTTGAACGCCCGGTCGTCGTTCGCAGCCAGAAAGCCGAGCACCTGCTCCGTGCTGGAGAGTTCCTCGAGTTCGTCCTCGCTCGAGCGGTCGAACGTCTCCCGATCGATGGACATGATCGAGCCTACTGTCGCGCGTGTTATATGCGTTACTCCTGTAACTACTGTTATTGTGCGTCGGACAGGATATTCTCTGCGATGATTCGGGGAGATAGAACGAGTTCGTGCACTCCTCCGTCGGTGTGGAGCAACTCGAGGATATCTCTATCGACCGGCGTCATCCAGCCGGCTAACCTCGGGCGCATCTCTGTTTACGATTCATCGCTCGCACGAGGTCATCGGCAGTGAGGTCGCCCTCGAGATACTGTTCACCGGGGTCGTCGATCTCGTAGTAGCCGTGCTCGAGTCGCGTAACCAATCTCTGAGTAGACATCAGTGGTCAGTATCTAACTCGCCTGCATCGATGTCTTCATCGAGATAGCGGGCACCCAGCTCGGTGAGCGAATAGTAGCCGTCACTCTTGCGGTCGAGTAGCCCGTGGTCGGCAAGATTGCGACAGCGCTGACCGGTATAGTTCGGATGAGAATCGATATTTCGTCCAATAACTGCCGGTGGGACTTCGCCTGCATCCCGGACGTACTCCAGAATCGCATCGTCGGTCGGAACCATCCAGTCGGCGCGTTCTCGCATACCGGTGTCCGTGTGCTACTCGCCAATAGAACCCGCCCATGCGACCGAAACCACTCGTATATGCGTATTTCAGCAATCTCAAATGCGCATCTATGAAGTCTTAAATTCGCATATGCAAAGATTCTAAGTCGATCGGACCCGAAACGCTATCCGGACGGAAGCTACGGAAACCCCCGCTCGGTCAGGTGGGATGTTTCGAGAAACGGACCGGTGTTCACGGCACCGACCCGCAGTAGCTCCCGTATCAGCACTCCGGAAGCCATGTCCGACCACAATTCGCGGGGCCTTGAAGGCCCCGACCGAGTAGACGTATCGCCGACGAACGCTCGAGTCCGCGCCGATGGCGGGACACAAAACGAGTCCGTCCGCGATTGCCCCGCGTCGATCGACTACATCACGCGCACCCTGCTCGCGGCCATTCAGGATGCGGAGACGGACCTCGACAACACCGACCACGAGACCCATCGCGAGGCCGCGCGACACGTCCGCGGAATCAGAGCGGAGGCCAGTCAGGTCGGACTATTGTTGGTCGGTCCCGAGGCGATGATCCCCTACCGACCGGGCGACGATCCCGACCGCGATTCGTCGCCGATCGATGGCCCGCGCTCGTTCACGACGTCCTACCTCGGGCCGGACGCGGAGGCCCTCGAGCGCGAACTCGAGCGCCAGCGCGGGGATAGTGGGGATGATTTTGCTGAGGAATGACTTCGCCACCACGGATGGGTCTGCGTGTCCACGTCCGAATGGTCTCCGAACGTGGGTCTCGATAGAACCGTCACATACCGTGTACGGTGTTACACGTAGTGTCACAACGGGCCGAAAACGCGTTCTACGTCCGTAAGTGAAGATATTCAGAGTCGAACGATTACGCCGATTCGAACCCGTGCCGTTCCCGATGCGCGGCAAGGAATTTTGCGTGCGGATGTCGGTCCTCGTCCGCTGGCAACGTCAGCGATTTGCCCTCGAGCGCCGCGAACTCCTCGTAGCCCTCGAGATCGGGACGATCGGCGACCAGCACTCGGTAGTCGTCGGACACCGCGAGCCAGCCGGTGTCGAACGCCCAGTGGTGGAGCCGACAGAGCGCGAGGCCGTTTTGCACGTTGTCGCGGCCGTTCTCCCGCTTCGGATAGATGTGAGCTGCCTCGATGTCGATCGTCCCGCTCGGCGATTCGCGCGATTTCCCACAGATCGCACATTGGCCGTCGTAGGCGGCCGTGACTTCCTTCGGGAACGCGCTCGAGCGAACCCGGCGCTGGACCGCGGTGAACGCTTCCTCGTCGTCGGTGAGCGGCGGTTCGTCGTCCTCGTCGTCTTCGATTCCCTCGGAAACTGACTCCGAGAGTGCCTCGAACTCGGCCGGCTCGAGCCCGAGTCGCTCCATCGTGAACTGATAGACCATCCGCCCGTCCCGAGAGACGTACTCGGCGTCGACGACGTCGACCAGCCCCTCGTACCGGAGGTCGTCGCTGTCCGCCGGCTGGTAGAAGAAGTACACCGGGACGGTCGATCGATCGGCCTGCTCGAGGAGCGCCCCGTTGGCACCGGTCAACTGCTGGTCCCCCTTCTCCGGGACGCCTTCCCCGATGTAGGTGAACCGCTCGCCATCGAGTTCGTCGCCGTAGGGGCCGTCCTCGCGAGCCTTCACGATGGTGTACGCCAGTTCTCCGTCGTCGTCCGTTCGCGGACTGATGCCCTTGATGTAGGAACCGAAACTGGTGTCGAACGCGTCCTCGAGGTCGGTCTGCGCGTAGCGTTCGCCCCGCTCGAGGTTCGGATACACCGAGGTCCGACGCCGCGCCAGTTCCCGGCCACTGTCGGTCAGCGAATTCACGCCGTCGGAGCGCTCGACGTAGCCCAGACTCTGCAGCCAGCCCCTGTGTTGAGCGGGGCCGGACGCATCGGTCCAGTCGAACTCGGGATGGTCGGCTCCGATCGCGTCACCCAGTTCGGCGTCCGTCTTCGGCCCGTCGAGGAGCGCCTCGAGTATCGTGTCGAACCCGTGGACGGTGCTCGAGAGCAGGTCGTAGAGCACCGCCGGATCCGTCTCCGAAAGCCACGCCATCCCCTGCTGAGTGAGTCGAACGCCGTCATCATCGCGCTCGAGCAGCCCGAGTCCCTTGAGAAAGGTCAGGCGACGCCGAACCCCGTCGTCGCTCGTCGCTCGCGTGTTCGACTTGAGCCACTCGAGAACCGCCGCTTCGGTCGGGGTCTCGGTGAGGACGTACGTGCAGAATTCCTCGAGAACGTCCGTATAGTTCCCCGCACCGCCGAAAAATCGAACTGCGATGTTGTGTTTGTCCCCTCCCATCGTGAGATTCCGTGACTCTGTCGTTATGGGGACGCCAGTTAAAACGAGCGGCACGACCGAAGACGAATCACGGCGGCGGTGGTCACCGCACAAATCTTCACGTCGTTCGCAGTCGTAGTCCGACCCATGTCCGAGTCAGCGCTCGCCGACCAGGAGTGTGAGGCCTGTACCAGCGAGGATGAACCCCTCGAGCCCGAGGAATACGCCGACTACCGCGCGGAGATCCGCGACGACGTCTGGACGGTCGTCGACGACCACCACCTCGAGGGAACCTACGCGTTCGAGGACTTCCGTGACGCCCTCGAGTTCACCTACGAGGTGGGCGAGTTGGCGGAGGAAGAGTGGCACCACCCGGATATCGGCCTCGAGTGGGGCGAGGTGACGATCGAGATGTGGACCCACAAGATCGACGGGCTTCACAAGACCGACTTCGTGATGGCCGCCCGGATGGACCGGATCTACGAGGAGTACGAACCCGACGCGGACGCATAGCGGGCGGGCGCTCCCGACCGGCCGTGGCCCGTCAGCGCTCGCTTACGTCGACGTCGAACTTGTCCCGCCAGCGGTAGCGTCGCCCGCCCCAGACGAAGGTCCGCCGAAGCACGCCGTAGGCCAGCAGCGGGACGGAGAGCAGTAAGGCGGGATAGGCCAGCAGGAACGTCCACCGGCGGAGCCCGAACGCCGCGTACACGCCGGTCAGCAACGCCGTCACCGCGACGATCGCGGGTACGGGAACCAACAGACACCCGATCGCCGCGACGGTCGCGACGACGGCATTGACTGTGGTTTCCACCGGCGCGTGATACCGAACGATCTGGATGAACCGGACGTGACGTTCGATCGTCGCTCGAGTGGCGCCGCCGATCTCGACGCGGCGTACCCGTTTGACCGGCGTGATATCGACGCGGTCGGTGAGGAGACCGTCGTCGCTCACCGTGCGACGGAGATCGCGACGGAAGCGGTCCTCGTCGGGCAGATCGTCTCGCTCGAAGATGACGCTCCCGCCCCACGCGACGTCGCCGGCGTACGTCCCGGCGGTGCCCGCGAGGGCGTAGACCGGCTCGAGGAGGACGGCCAGTGGATCCCGACCGACGAAAAACGGGAGCTCGGAACTCGGGCCGTTTCGATCGTAGTCGGCGTGTAACCGTTCGAGCCAGTCGGGCGGATGGTGGAAGTCGTCGTCGGTCCAGACGAGGCGGTCGTGCCGGGCCGCCTCCATGCCAGCGGCGATGGCGTTCGCTTTGCCCGAACAGCCCGCGGGTTCGCCGGCGACCACGACGTCCACCGAAGCCGGCAAGTCGCCGTCACGTCGTGCCACCGGATCGTCGTCGGAGTCACAGATGACGAGGAGTTCGTCCGCCGCCCGGAGTTGGGCGGCGAGTTCTCGAACGACCGGCGCCGGCTCGCAGGTGGGAAGGAGGACGCTCGTCGGCGGTGGCTCTGTCATACCGACGACTTTCGGTCGGACTGTCAAAATAGGTGAGCACTCGGCGGGGAACTGGGGTCGGTGCTCCCCTGTCCGGCCGTCGGGAATCGTCGATGGCGGAGCCGACCGAGGGATGACTCGAACGCTGATGACGCGGGTCGCGTTCGATGCGACCCGACGAGGACGACCGCCGGCCGGCGAACGCACGGTACAGGGCCATGTGTCTCGAGTCCCTCGCCCCGGTATGGCTATTCCCGGCTACGATTCGAGTCGCGTCGCCGAATACACCCTCGAACAGGTGGGTGCCCGCGTCGCCGTCGTCGCGGGCGTCGTCCCCGACTCGTTCGACCTCGCAAAGAGCAGTCGCAAGCCGCCGATCGATGCGCTCGCGGATCCCGTCGACCTCGTGGCACTCGAGGAACTGAGGGCGATCGAAGCCATCAGGATCGCGCTCGTCTACGACCCCGTCGAACTGCCGCCCGGTGCGAGCCCGACCGACGTCGCGGTCGCCGTCGAAACCGGCGGTGGGTCGGAGACGCGACGAGCAGACGGCGACGCCGTCGACGACGGCTGGGTCCCCCTCGAGTCGACGGTCGATCTCGAGGAGACGACTGTGACGGCGGTACTGAACGACCGCCCGCCGGGTTCGACGGTCGTCGCGGGGTACGACGATCGGGACGAGGCGAGCGGCGAATCGACGGACTGATCGAACGAGAGAACGAGCCGACAGCACAGTGCGACGGGAGAGGGCGGCGGGCGGTCAGATCTCGGGTTCGATGTAGACCGTCTGAATCTGATCGTCGTGATCCCTCAGTGCGCGTTCGAGCTGGGTAATCCGCTCGTTGATCGTCCCGGCGTCGAGATCGGACTCGAACGCGACGTCGGCGGTGACGAGGAGTTCCTCGGCACCGAAGTAGACGGTTCGGAGGTCGACGAGTTCGGTGACGCCGTCCCAGTCGGCGACGATCCGTCGGAGTTCGTCCTCGTCGGCTTTCGGGAGGCTCTCGCCGAGGATGAGCCGCTTGTTCTGCCAGGCGAGCGCGAGGGCAAAGCCCATCAGCATGATGCCGATGAGGAGGGCCGAGCCGGCGTCGTAGACGGGGTTTCCGGTGGTCCGTGTGAGGTAGACGCCGAAGAGCGCGAACCCCGCACCGGCGAGGGCGATCGTGTCCTCGGTGAGCGCGGTCAGGGTCGTCACGTCGCTGGTCTTCGCGAACGCCTCGCGGAGGCTCGTCCAGCCGTGTACGTCCATCTGCCGACTGATTCCCTGGTAGGCCTTCCAGAGCGCGTAGGATTCGAAGAGGATCGCTCCGAGCAACACGGCGTAGTTGACGTAGACCGGATCGAACGTCGCTCCGAGCAACGTAATGTCTTCGTTGGCCCGGTGGACGCCGCCTTCTCTCAGCGCGCTGAGACCGTGACGGGCGCTCTCCCAGCCGGCGATACCGAAGAGCATGACGCTGACGAGCAGGCTATAGAAGAACTGCGCCTTCCCGTGGCCGAAGGGGTGCTCTCGAGTCGCTTCCTGTGCGCCGTACTTGATCCCGACCAGCAAGAGGACCTGATTGCCCGTATCCGAAATCGAATGGTACGTCTCCGACAGCATGGCGGGGCTCCCGGTGAGTGTGAAACCGCCGAATTTGAGAAGCGCGATCGCGCCGTTCGCAAACAATGCCGCGAGAACGACGGAAGTGCTACTGGCCATCGACGGCGACTACGAAGGGGCCCCCTAAAAGTGTAAGCGGTTCTAGAGCCGCCGCTCCGCAGTTTGGAGCCATCGCTGGCTTCAGCACCCGACCGGTCCGCAGTGGCGATCGCATCCGAAAGGAACCTGTCAGTGCCGAGCGAACGTCGACCATGATCGCGATCTTCTCGGACACGCACAGCAGCCGGGGCCACGAACTCGACGGAGCGGCCGTGACCGCGGCCCGCGAAGCTGACACCGTCGTTCACGCGGGTGACTTTACCAGCGAGACGGCACTGGAGGCCTTCCAACGGGAGTGTGATCGCCTGCTCGCGGTCCACGGAAACGCCGATAGTGCGGCGGTACGCGACCGTCTGCCGACGGCCCGCGTCGTCGAGGCGGGTGGCGTCCGAATCGCCGTCACGCACCGCCGGGACGGCGGCGAGACCGGACTCGCGATGTTCGGCCGTTCGCGAGGTGCGGACGTCGTCGTCTTCGGGCACAGCCACCGGCCGACGGTCGTCGAGACCGAGGACACCGTCCTGCTCAACCCCGGCAGCCACGCCGATCCGCGCGGGAATCGACCGGGGTTCGCTACCCTCGAGCCGTCGGCCGGCGGAACAGGCGGACTCGAGGGAGCGATTCGCGAGCCAAACGGAACCGTCCTCGAGACGTTCGACGTTCGGACCGGGACGGAGTAAGGGATGCGAGTCAGCGAACGCTCGGAACGTCGAGCGACGGCGAGTAGGAGCTTCCAGTGGCACTCTCAGCCGGCGTGTGGCTCGTGTTCGACGGGTAGCGGAGCCATCCCGACTCGAGGGCAGCGCCAGCGGGGACGTCGGGTGGGAGACCGGCGAACGGAGAGCGACCGTGGGAGTTCGGCTGTCAGAGGCGAACGGATCCACGGACAGCGTGATCGGCGGTGGGACGATTCGGGCAGCTGGCCCCGATCTCGAGGCCGGCCCTCGAAACGGGGAGGGAGGCGGGCCGACGATCGAGGCACATATCGACGGACGACCCGGCCGACGTTATAGTCAGCGCAAGCTGAAATCGAGGTTTTAGTTAGCGAAGAAGGGCCGGATTCCACCATCCGAGGTCGAAACTGTTAACCACACTAACAGTGTACTCGACGCGTATGCTGGACCTCATCACCGGTCTCCTCCCCGACGATCCGGTCATCATCGCGGTCGTCCTGATCTTGCTCGGGTTGGTCTTCTTCGCCTATCTCCTCCTCCGGCGGACCGTCCTCGAGTTCCGCGACGGGATGCGTGGGGATCGGTAAGCCGACCGTCCCACCTCAGGCGACGGCCGCTTCGATCCGCTCGAGCGCCCGCTCGACGTCATCGCGAGCGATATCGCGGTGCGTACAGAAGCGGACCGTCGTCGGTCCGAACGGCGTCGCCAGCACGTCTCGGTCGCGGAGGGACTCGAGGACGGCCGGCGGTTCGAGTCCCGTTCCCGAAACGTCCACGAGGACGATGTTCGTCTCCGGATCCTGGACCTTGAACCCGTCGACGTCGCTGAGTCCCTCGGCCAGGAGGCGCGCGTTCTCGTGATCCCTTTCGAGGGCGGCGGCGTTCTCGAGCGCCTCGAGAGCAGGCCCTGCGATAATCCCTGCCTGTCGCATTCCGCCGCCGAACAGCTTCCGGGTTCGACGTGCGCGCTCGATGAACGCCTCGCTGCCCGCGAGCATCGAGCCGACGGGCGCGCCCAGCCCCTTCGAGAGCGAACACATGACCGAGTCGACCGAGTCCGTGAGTTCGGTGACCGGCACGTCGAGCGCCGTCGCGGCGTTGAACAGCCGTGCGCCGTCGAGATGTACTGCGATGTCGCGCTCGCGGGCCGCCGTCGCCGCCGCATCGATGTTGTCTGGGTCGATCGCGAGTCCGCCGCGGGCGTTGTGCGTGTTCTCGAGACAGAGCAGTCCGGTGCCGGGCCGGTGCAGGTCTTCGTCGATCGCTGCTGTGGCGACCTGCTCGGGGGCGGGAACCCCGCGGTCGGTATCGAGCATTCGAACCTGTAGCCCGGAGTGCTGAGCCAGCCCGCCGAGTTCGTACTTCACGACGTGGCTCTGCCGGTCGGCGACTACCTCCTGTCCGTGCTCGGTGTGGACGCGGGCCGCGATCTGGTTCGCCATCGTCCCCGTGGGAAAGTACAGCGCCGCTTCGGTTCCGAGCCGGTCGGCGACGCGGGCCTCGAGTTCGTTCACGGTCGGGTCCTCGCCGTAGACGTCGTCGCCGACCGCGGCGGTGGCGGCTGCCTCGCGCATCGCCTCGTCG
The DNA here is from genome assembly GCF_002494345.1 of Natrinema ejinorense. Classification (GTDB taxonomy): domain Archaea; phylum Halobacteriota; class Halobacteria; order Halobacteriales; family Natrialbaceae; genus Natrinema; species Natrinema longum. The sequence goes on along the minus strand of NZ_NXNI01000001.1, from coordinate 2,948,979 downwards.
GGGGTCGTGACGGTGTCACTTCGGAGGTCGATCATGGGAACCTGTTCCCCGTTGTGAGTGAAATAGTCGGCGGCAGTCGCGCCGTCACTGCTCGTCGAGCACGTACTGGAACGCTCGCAACGTGTCGACACCCTGGTCGGTGAGGTGAACGCGTTTCCGGCGACCCACGGCCTCGAGTTCCACGTAGCCATCCGCCACCAGCGGCTCGAGGACGTGGCTGTCGAGCAGCCGATACTCGGCTTTCGCGTTGCTCGCATCGTGGTCCGCGAGGAAGGGGAGCGCCGCCGTCCGGCCGAAATCGATGAGGCCCTTCTTCGAGATCGGCCCGCGCTCCTCGAGATGGGCCAAAACGGCCACCTGCTCGCGCGACGGCCGGCCACTTACGTCCACCAACTCCGACAGGTCCCGTATGGAGACGGATACGGCGACGGGAACCCCCGCTGGCACGGTTTCCGATCACGAAACGATCGACGGAAGCGTGACGCTTCGGACCACCCACCCCGGCGGCAACGGTCGCGTCCTCGAGGTCGACGGCGACACGATTCGACTCGAACCCGAGACCCGGGATTCGACCCAGCAGTGGTTCTACTGGTACGTCGACGTCGAGAGCGATGTGGACCAGCCGCTCCGAATCGAGTTTCCCCACGACGAGGTGGTCGGCCCCCGCGGGCCGGCAGTGCGAACGGCCACGCCCTGTGGCGGTCCGATCGGGAACGGCGCGTGGAGCGAGTGGCACTGGCTCGGTGCCGACCATCGCATCGACGCGACGGCGTTCCGGTACGCGTTCGACGCCGACGAGCAGGCGCAGTTCGCGCTGTCGTTTCCGTATCAGCGCGCCGATTTCGACGCGTTCGCGTTCGAGTACGAGTCCGACCCCCGGCTATCCGTCGAGACGCTGACGACGACTGCGGGCGGCCGAGACGTCCCGGTCGTGCGTCTCGGTCCATCCGATGCCGACCACCACGTCGCGCTCGCGGCTCGCCACCACGCCTGCGAATCGACGGCCTCCTACGTCCTCGAGGGCGTCCTCCGGGAACTCCTCGAGAGCGAGGCGGCGGGATCGCTGCTCGAGACCCATCGCGTCCACGCCTACCCGTTCGGCGACCTCGACGGCGTCGAACGCGGCGATTCGGGGAAACACCGCGCACCCCACGATCACAACCGGGATTACGTCGACGCGAACGCCATCGCCGACCTCGCGCCGCTGTATCCGACCACGTCGGCGATCGCCGACGACCTGCGGAGACTCGAGTCTCCGACGCTCGCGATCGATTTCCACTGCCCGTTCAAATGGGGCGGCGATATCAACGACCGGCCGTTCTTCGTGACCGAGCCGACGGCCGCGAGCGCCGAACTACGGGGGCTCGCGGGGCGACTCGAGGACGTGACCCGGGACCGCGCCAGCGGGACTGAACCGACGCTCACCTACGATGCGAGCCCGGGCGTCGGACTGGCGAGTTTCGACGGCCAGTCGGGACTGCTGCACACCTTCGAGCGCTACTGTTCGCGGCTGGGTGCCGAGCCGGCCGTCACGCTCGAGGTTCCCTACGTCGGAACGGCGATGGACCCCGTGACACCGGCGAATGCTCGACAATTCGGGCGGGATCTGGCCGTCACGTTCGACGCGTGGGCACCGTCGGATACTCGCTAAGCGAGTCTCGTCGTCCGGCCGGCTTCACCACACACGGATCGACCCCGTGGCTCGACCTCGGCATCGCCTCGTGTCACGGATCACACCAAGCGAAACGTTCAATTGTACGTCATTTGTATCGCGACGTATGGTTCCCGCCCCGGATACCGGACCTCCTCCCGACGACGGCCCGTCGACGGCCGTCGACGGCTCGAGTGGCGACTCGGGCCCGTTCGCGCACCACGTCTCTCGCATCATCGACCGATTCGACGATCTCTGGCCGTTCGCCGTCGTGCCCCTGATCGTCTCGCTGCTCGAGTTCGAGAAGGTGCGACGAGCGCTCGGCCCCGCGGGGAGCGGGTTCTCGATCAACCTCGAACTGCTGTTGCCGAGCCCGCTGGTGACCCTGTGGCGGTTCGCCAAGCCGCCGGATCCCCCGCGCGTGACCACGCGATCGCCGCGTGACGAGCCGTTCGGCTCCCCCTCGTTCGGCGAGTCGACACCGAGCGGCGGAGCGACGACCCCTACCGGATCGGCCGGCTCCGGCGGGACCGACCTGATGATCGAAACGCCCGTCGAAACCGTCGGTGGTCCGCTCGAGGCGATCGGTACCCAGACGATGGTCTGGATCGGCCTCACGCTCGCCGCGTACGCGGTGCTTTCGGGAATCCTGATGGCGGCGTACGTCGGCGGCATCGATCGGCGACTCCGCAGCGAGCCGATCGCCCTCGGCTCGTGTGTCGTCACCTACGCGCCGCGATTCGTGCTGTACAATCTCGTCGTGTTCGGTGCGGTCCTACTGCTACTAGCACCCCTCGTTCTCGTCCCGCCCCCGCTCCTCATCGTCCTCGCGTTTCCAGCGGTCGTGATCCTCGGCTACGTCTTTTATCCCGTCCCGTTCCTGTTCGTCGTCGACGATACCCCGTTCCTCGAGGCGTTTCGCCGATCCGTTGGGCTTACCACCGCAGGCGGGCCGGTCCTCAGCTTCGCGTTCTGGCACGTCGTCGTCGGGGTCGTCTCCTCGTTTTTCATCTCCCTGTTCGTGAGCGTCGGCGGCGCGGGCTTCCTGCTCGCGTTGCTCGGGTCGGCACCACTCGCGCTGGTGCTGACCGCTGCGACCGTCTCGTTCTTTCAGACGCGCCTCGATGGCGACGGTCCCGACGCGGGAGAGGACGGCCACAGAACGGCCGGAACGGACGAATACGGATGGGCGGTCGACTGATACGGTCTCCTGTCCGTCAGTGCGGGTGGGACCGGGACCGCCCTGCGGACCCACCGGGACATCGGGACAGCAAACCGTAGCGCTCGAGGCGGGTCGATCGGTACGTTCCTCATCACGAACCGTTTTTTCCTCCCCCCGCAAATACCGGGGCATGGACCCGCGAATCCGCGAACACGCTGAGATCATCGCCAATCACTCGGTCGACCTGGAGGAAGGCGACAACGTCGTCGTCGACGCCCACCCAGTCGCAGAGGACCTGGTCGTTGCCCTCCATGAAGTGATCGGGGATCGGGGAGCGAACCCGATCACGACGAGCCAGCGAACCGGGAAACGCCAACAGCGTGCGTATCTCCGGGCCGCTGACGACGAGTTCGACACGCCGGAACACGAACTCGCGCTCATTCAGAACACCGACGTCTACATCGCCATCCGCGCCACGGACAACGTTACCCAGACCAGCGACGTCGATCCCGAAACCAGTGCCGCCTACCAGCAGGCCCAGCGCCCGATCCTCGAGGAACGGCTCTCAAAGCGCTGGTGTCTCACCCAGTACCCCGCGCCGGCCAACGCCCAACTCGCCGAGATGAGCACGGAAGGGTACGAGAACTTCGTCTGGGATGCCGTCAACAAGGACTGGGAGGCACAGCGCGAACACCAGGAGCACATGGTCGAGCTCATGGATCCCGCCGAAGAGATCCGGATCAAGAGCGGCGACACGACCGACGTGACGATGTCGATCGACGGCAATCCGACGATCAACGACCACGGCGAACACAACCTCCCCGGCGGCGAGGTCTTCACCGCACCCCAGCCCGACAGCGTCGAGGGCGAGGTCCTCTTCGACATGCCGCTGTACCACCAGGGCCGGGAGATCACCGATGTGTCCCTCGAGTTCGAGGGTGGCGAGGTCGTCTCCCACTCGGCAGCGAAGAACGAGGACGTGCTGACGGAAGTGCTCAACACCGACGACGGCGCGCGTCGACTCGGCGAACTCGGCATCGGGATGAATCGCGACATCGACCAGTTCACCTACAACATGCTCTTCGACGAGAAAATGGGCGACACCGTCCACATGGCCGTCGGCCGGGCCTACGACGACACCGTCGGTGAGGGCAACGAGACCAACGACTCCGCCGTCCACGTCGATATGATCGTCGACATGAGCGAAGATTCGTTCATCGAAGTCGACGGCGAAGTGGTCCAGCGAAACGGAACGTTCCGATTCGAGGACGGGTTCGAGGACGACGTTTGATCGGTGCGACTCCCTCGAGCAGTCGGCGACGACGGCCGCTCGAGTCTCGTTCAACCCGGCCGCTCGCGGTCGGCAGTGGGTCCGATGTGTCGTCCGATGACGGGGGACCGACTGTCGCCACGACTCGAGCGGGAAGTATCGGGCGGGTTTATGCTTCCGAACGGTCGATCACAGGTATGGCAATACTCGTCGCGTACGACGGCTCCGCGCCCGCACAGGAAGCGGTCGAACACGCGTTTACGACCTATCCGGACCAAGAGATCGTCCTGTTGCGTGTGATCGAAGCGGCGGAGGGATCGACGGGGGCCGGGATCAAACTGGCCCAGGAGATCTTTCGGGAGCGAGAGGAGAAGGTCTCCACGGAACTCCCGAAGGAGATTTCGGACCTGATCGGCGATCCCGATAGGGAGTTTCGGACCGAAACCGCCGTCGGGAAGCCCGCACGCGAGGTCGTCTCGTTCGCGGAGGAGAACGACGACATCGAGCACATCGTCATCGGAAGCCACGGCCGTGCCGGTCTCTCCCGCGTCCTGCTCGGCAGCGTCGCGGAAACGATCGTCCGACGGTCCCCGGTCCCGGTTACCGTCATCCGCTGAGACGGTCCCCTGTAGCGATGTACCGGCGACCCCGCGGACGAGTCCGTGGATCGCCGGCACTGCCCGACAGCGGTCCGTCCGGGGACACTCGAGGTGGGTCGACGAACGCGCCAGCGAGCTCGCGGAATCGTTCGGTTATCGGTGTTCACGCGTCCGTTCGTAGGCGTAGTCGAGCGCGTCCTCGAGCGAGCCGGGGCCGTCGTAGCTGGCCGAAAAGAGGTCCATGAATTCGGCGGCGATCCGGTCGCACCGCTCGAACGTCAGGACGGTCCTGACCTGCATCGTCTCGGAGAGGTCGAGCCCCGGATAGCTCGTCGCCGTCAACGTGTAGCCGGGGTGGTCCGCACCGTCGAGCGAGGCGGGCGCGACTTTCAGCCGCAGATCACCTGATTCGTGGAGATACGTCCGATACTGCAGTTCCCGGTCCGTGTCGGCAGGCGTATAGCTCCGACACTCTTCCGTGTTCCACTCGAGCGGCACGTCGGCTTCCATCGATCACTCATACCCACCGGACCGCTACGTTCGTATCGCAACGAGCAATATTATCGAACGATAGTCCAGTTACTCAACCATTGGTGGGTTCGATGCCCGAAAGAGGATTATATTCTGGACGAACGTATGCTATAGGTGGGGTTATTCGGATGAACGACGAATCGGATGCTCTCTCGCGATCGGTTCCTCGTTCGTGTCCCGTGATCGGCTGGCGATTTTCATCGTCGATTGGTGACGGCGAGTCGTCAATCGTCGCTCGAGGACTTCGCCCCGGGAACCGACTCCTCGTCGGCTTCGGGACTGACGCTGCCGGTCCGGTAGCCGTGGAGGTCGAGCGTGACGTGATCGAAACCGAGCGTCGAGAGCGCCGCGCGGACCGTCTCGACGAACTCCCGTTCCAGGGCGCGCTCGAGTTCGTCGGGTGCGACCTCGATGCGGGCGAGGCCGTCGTGGTCGCGGACGCGGAACTGATCGAACCCCCACTGTCGGAGCAGCGCCTCGGCCCGTTCGATCCGCGTCAGTCGGTCCTCCGTGACCTCGAGGCCGGTGGGGATTCTCGAGGAGAGACAGGCCATTGACGGCTTGTCGGCGACCGACAGGTCGTAGCGGGTGGCGATCTCGCGGACCTCCGATTTCGTGATGTCGTGGGCCAGCAGCGGCGAGTGGACGGCCAGTTCGTCGACCGCCCGGAGACCGGGCCGGTGACCCGCGCCCGGATCGTCGGCGTTGGTCCCGTCACAGACCGTGCCGACCCCGAGTTCGCGGGCGGTCTCGAGCATCTCGCCGAGTCGCATCGTCCGGCAGTGATAGCAGCGGTCGTCGTCGTTTTCGACGAAGGCGTCGCTCTCGAGTTCCGAGAAGGAGACGATCTCGTGGCGGATGCCGATCTCGTTTGCGACCCGCTTGGCGTCCTCGAGTTCGGCGGCGGGGAGCGTCTCGCTCTTTGCGGTACAGGCGATCGCGTCCTCGCCGAGGGCGTCGTGGGCGAGCGCGGCCACCACGCTCGAGTCGACCCCGCCGGAGAAGGCGATCACGACTCCGTCGCGGGCCGCGAGGTCATCGCGGGCGGCCTCGAGTTTCGCCTCGACAGTTGTCATGGACCGTCGTTCGAACCGAGCGGGCAAAAGGACGTTGTCGTCGACGCAACGATCCACGTTCCGTTGACGCAGTTGCCTCAGTCGTGGCGCTGCGAGCGGCCGTCGAGTTCGGAGACGACCGCCTGCAGTAAACAGCGTGCCAAGCGATTAAGAGACCGTCCGTGGTACCGCTGTCATCGAGAGTACTATGGCTGTCTCCGATCGATTACGACGCCTGCGCTCGATCACCGAGACGGAGGGGCACACCAGCGGCGTCGACGCCCACTCCCGCGAGGAACACGTCGCCGACGCGGTGGCCCGCGGGATACAGGGCGGGTTCGTCGCGACGCTGATCATGACCGCCTTTCGCCTCCCGCTCCTGCGATCGCTGCCGCCGTCGGCGAACTTCTGGTCCCAGTACGTCACCGGCGACGATCCCGACGGCCATCCGATCGCGGGGCTCGCGTTGCACCTGTTCTACGGCGTCAGTTCGGGCGCGCTCTTCGGCGGACTGTTCTCCCTGTACACCGCCGGTCGGTCCATCGAACCCGAACAGCGCGGGCTCGTCTGGGGCTCGGTCTACGGCATGGTCCTGTCGGCCTTCGGCATCCAGGTCATGCTACAGGAACTGCTCGACATCCGCCTCGAGGCCGACGAACTCGCGCTCTTTCACGCCGGCCATCTCGTCTACGGACTCTCGCTGGGAGCCTGGGTCGGCTCCCGAACCGAGGGCGTCGAGGACCCCGAACGGGAGTACGAGTACGACGACGGGAACTGAGAACGTCCCGTCTCTCGAGACGGCCGTTGCCGACAGGCCAACTCATAGGGCGCTTCGGGAGTACGAACGTACATGAACGATCGACGACTCGGCTCGACCGGAACGCACGTCTCCGAAGTCGGCCTCGGAACGTGGAACATCGGCGGCGATTGGGGCGACGTGGCCGACGAGACCGGCCGCGACGTCGTCCGCGCTGCCATCGACGCAGGGATCGATTTCGTCGACACCGCGGACGTGTACGGCGACGGCCGGAGCGAACGCCACATCGGCCACGTCCTCGACGAGCGCGACGCCCACGACGACGTGTTCGTCGCGACGAAAGCGGGACGACGGCTCGACCCCCACGAGGCCGACCGGTACGACGACGACCGCCTCTCTACGTTCGTCGACCGGAGCCGGGAGTACCTCCGCGAGGAGACGCTGGATCTCCTCCAGTTGCACTGTCCGCCGACGGCGGCCTACTACCAGCCGTCGACGTTCGAGGCGCTCGAGCGGCTACGAGAGGAGGGCAAGATCGCCCACGCCGGGGTCAGCGTCGAGAAAGTCGAGGAGGGGCTCAAGGCGATCGAGTACGACGTCGTCGAGACCGTCCAGCTCATCTTCAACCCGTTCCGGCAGCGCCCCAGGGAGTCGTTCTTCGAACAGGCCCGCAAGAACGACGTCGGCGTCATCGTCCGCGTCCCGTACGCCTCGGGGCTGCTGACCGGCGCGCTCGAGCGCGACCAGACGTTCGCCGAGGACGACCACCGCAACTTCAACCGCGAGGGCGAGGCCTTCGACGTCGGCGAGACGTTCGCGGGCGTCCCCTACGAGACGGGCCACGACGCCGTCGAGGCTCTCGAGCCCCACGTTCCCGAGACGCTGTCGCTGGCCGAGCTGACGCTGCGGTGGATCCTCGACCACGACGCGGTCTCGACCGTCATTCCGGGGACGACCTCGCCGGACCACGTCCGCGGCAACGCCGCCGCCTCGGAGCTGCCGCCGCTCTCGAACCAGGTTCACGGCGCGGTCCGGGACGTCTACGAGGAGTACGTGTTCGAACACGTCCACCACCGCTGGTAGGTCAGCAAGCGACGCTCCGTGACGGGCTCGAGCGCTCGCGCGGTCGGGCTTTCAAATCAGCGCCACGAGCAGCAAGACCCCGAGTGGAACGCCGACCGCCGTTGCAGCGGCCGATCGGGTCAGGTTCGCTTCGTGCTCGAGCCCACCGGTAAGCAGATACCACTGCCAGAGCACGGTGAGCACGGTCGCGAGCGCAAGGAACGGTTGGATCGGTGCGAACGCTGCCTCGATGACTTCCGGGCTGCCCTCGAGGTTCGTGATCGTCAGGTCCGAAAGGACGGCCTGCAGTGCGACGAGGCCGACGGTCAGCCGGAAGAATTCCGGCAACGCAGCCCAGCCTGCCAGCGCGAACGTGCCGGTGACCGACGGCGATCCGGCCGCGAGTCGCCCAGCCGCGAACAGGACGATACCGGCGAGTAGCCACATGACGAACGGGGCGACGACCATGTAACCGAGATAGTCGGTCACTGCCTCGGACACGAGCGATCCGGCGTCTCGTTCGATCGTCTCCGGCTCGTCACAGTCGCCGTCGAACGACGAATCGGGACCGTGTCCGTCGCATACCCACTCCGGCGGCCGGTCTGGGTTGTCCATCGTTACCGTCCCGTCGATCGCGCCGGCGAGCATCGAACCGAGCAACAGGGTCGACAGCCCGGCTGCGACGGCCAGGGCGACCACCACGCCAGCGGCGACGGGAAACGTAGCTGCCGGTTCGTGTTCTTCGAAGAACGTAGACGGGTCCCGGAGGAGCAACCAGAGTGACTGCGGGGCGGACCAGGCCATGATTTCTCTATGGAGAGATTAGCAAAATAACTGCTCCGATGATGCGAGCAGACTGGACGTGTTGCCGGCGACGACGGGATCGGTCGACGCTCGAGCGGCGAGTCGCCGGGGTGACGATGCAGGGACGATGCCGATCCGCCCAGCGCCGGTACCGTCGGCTCTGCCCGACTACGAGATCCACGAACCCGAGTTCTCGGGCACGACGACCGCGGAGTGGGACGAACCGCAACTCGAGGACGTCGACACTGACGACCTGAGCGAGGTCGGGGATCGTTTCATCCTCTCGGCCTCGGGGTTCCCGGCGGAGAACGTCACGGACCTGAAGCTCCCGACGGGAACCTCAACGGGAACGCCCTGCAGCCGGCGAAAAGCGGCGGCCACGGCGTCGGCGCGGTCGAGGACCTCGACGAGAGGACCCAAGACGAGATCGAGGACACGATCGACGACCTCGCGAACGAACACTTCGGAGCGGCCGACTTCGGCGACTACCCGGACACCGGCCGATCACCGCGGAACGCGTCTATAACGGCTCCCGATCGGACGAGGACGACCAGGCCGAGTAACAAGAGCCCGCGCTCCCAGTTTCCGCGGTCGAACTCTCGCGTCGCCGCTCCGAGGAGCGTGCGGATCGACAGCGATCGTATCGGTTTCGTCCCTAGCAGTGCCGTGACTGGCATATCCGTCCTTCCGTCCCCGACGAAATAACGACGATACCGGCGGACGCAAGCGGGTTTGGAACACACGAAGGCGTCGGCGCTCCGGTTATTCCGGGTCGAATCCGCCGACGAGGTGCTCGAGCGCGAACAGGGCGATCGCCCCGACCGCGGCCCACGCGGCCGTCAGTGCGATCGTCTCCGTCGTCCACGCGTGGGCCTCGGCGATGTTGTGCAACGGTGCCGGAACGGAGCCGGCGATGAGGCTCACCAGGAAGACGAGCGTCACCCCGCGGTTGCGGGCCAGCGCCGCGCGGACGACGCGGGCGATCGTCACGAGACCGACGAACCCACCGGCGACGAAGAGGGCGACGGTCGTTCCCGGATCGACGACGGCCCCGAGCGAACCGCCCGCGAGCAGGTCCGCGCCGGCGCGAACGAACGCGCTCAGCTCCCCCGAGAGGAAGACGTACTGGCCCAGCAGGATCAGGATGAGCGAGCCCGAGATCCCCGGCAGGATCATCGCGCTGATCGCGACCGCGCCGGCGAGGAAGATCACGACCGGCCCGCCGCCCGGTAGCCCGACGACGTCGGCGGCGACGAGCAACGCGAGCGTCGTGCCCACGGCTCCAGCGCCGACGTGTGTCGGCGAGGCGAACTCGAGGCTTCGACCGAGGGTGATCGCCGAGGCGGCGATCAGCCCGGTAAAGAAGCCGAATATCGCGATCGGGTGGGTCTCCGCGAGCGACGAGACGACGTCCGCGATGAGAACGACGGCAGTGACCATGCCGACGCCCAGCGGAACCAGAAACCCGAGATCCAACTTCAGTATCGCTTCCCGAGCTCGGGGTCGACGATCGGGGCGGTAGCCCCGGAGGATGGCGATCGCTCGATGGGGCGTGAACGCGGTGACGGCGGCGATCAGCCGGCCGTAGAAGCCAAGCAGGAGTGCGACGGTCCCGCCGGAGACGCCGGGGAGGGCGTCGGCCGTCCCCATGCAGAGCCCGTAGCCGTAGGCCCGGAGCAACTCGAGGCGGTCGACGACGACGTCGGATCGCTCATACTCCATGCGTCCGCTCCTGGAGGCTCCGGTTCGTGGCACCGATCGACCGTGTTCGGCTCCCTGGACAACTCGAGGCTGTCGGCAACTGTCGTCTCGAGCCCGAGCGACCGGACCGCCGTTTCGGCTGCATGCTCGATGGGGCGACGTGCGGCCGTATAAAAGTGTGACAACCTCGTCAGCGCGTGTGCCCCGAGCGCGGTGTCCGGACTCGAGAGGGAGTGATCTCAGGCCGGTCGTCCCATCGTGTACAGGAACATCGGTGTCAGTCCCGTGGCCCGCGGCGCGAAGAAATCCGTGACGACGTCGTCGTAGAACGTCAGCCCGGTCCCCCCGAGATCGCGGTGGGCGTACGTCCCCAGATACAGCCGACCGGCCGTCAGCGACGCCTCGAGCTGTGCCACCCGGTAGCCGCGATCCCCGAGTGCATCGACGATCGCCTCGAGGTCGGTCATGAAATAGAGACAGACCGCGGCGTCGGCGGCCAGCCGCTGATCCAGCGCGAGATGGCCCGCCTCGCTACGGAACTCGCCGGCTCGGAGCCGCTCGAGCTCGCCCGCCGCCGGGTGAGAGCGATACGTGCCCGGCTCGAGACCCTCGACGCCGATGACGACGAGATAGGGGTCGACGAACGACAGCGGCGGGTCCCCCTGCCGTCGGATATCCATCGGAACACCTCGAACGGCGCGGTCGAGGACCGTCGAGAGCTTCCGGAAACTGATCGACTCGCGTGCGTACTCTCGACAGGAGCCACGGCGACGGATCGTCTCGTGGAGCGGCCGGCTCGAGGCCGTCTCGCCATCGACCGGCTCGAGCGCGATCCGCTCGCCGTCGCCGGGTTCGCGGGTGCCGATCGGTGCCGCCGGTCGGTCGAATCGCCAGGAGTCCGCCGCGGCACCGCTTTCGAGGGTGCCGGCGGACCACGCTTCGTGGATCGTCGGGAACCTCTTTTCGGTCGGCGAAAGGGGCTCGGTGGCGTGGTCGATCGGCTCGAAGTCGGCCGAATCGGGATCGGAGCCGGATCCGGAAACGGAATCGCCCGTGCCGATCGGGACCAGTTCGAGGGGCGCTTCGCGCTCGGGCTCGAGTCCGAGCAGGTCGACGACGGGTCGGTCCGCGAAGCCGGTGACGACCGCGGCGCAGTAGTCGAGGGCGTGGGCGACCGCGAGCAGGTTCGCGAGCGTCGTGCCGGAGTCCCAGAACGCGTGGCGGAACGTCCGATCGCCGTACTTCCAGGCGTTTCGCCACCACGTCGAGGTCGCGACGAACGACAGCGGCGCGTCGGCGACGCTCTCGTCTGCGCTCGCACTCGCGAGCACGTCGCGGTAATCTCCCGCTCGGAGTACGTCGAGCGACAGCGTTCGAGGATCGAAGTGGTAGACGCCGGCCTCGAGGTCGGCCGTCGGACTGCCCGACCCGTCGGTTCCTTCGAGATCGCCACAGACGACGTACAGGTCGACGTGGTAGAGCGCGCCGGTCGTCGCTGCAGCGCGAAACAGCAGTGAACGGCCGCGCCTGTCGATCCGCTTCGTGATACCCGCAGCGTAGTAGCAGAGGGTCACGACGGTCTCGCGGTCGAGTTGCCGATGGTGGTTCGGAGTGCCGTCGGGTGTCGACTCCGCGATCGCCGCCAGCGCGGGTTGCTGGGGCGGCCGAATTTGATCGACAAGCGGTCGCTTCGGGCGGTCCACGTACTCCTTGTACGGACGTGGCTTGTTGTCGAAATCGAGCCCGCGTCCGCCCTCGCGGACGCTTCTGGGCGAGTGTTTCGTCCGGTCGTGGTACTCGAGCGCGCCGACTGGCATGCGTCGGGCTACCACGTCCGCCACGAAAAGCCCGGGCGGGAACTTTTTCTCGCTCCGGTTTGATACGCACCTCGAGAACATGGACCTCGAGTCGATTCCGGGCGTCGGCGAGAAGACGGCCCGAGCGCTGGCCGAACTCGACGATCCCGAGCGCGCGCTGCGGACGGGTGACGTGGAAGCGATCGCGACCGCGCCGGGGATCTCGCAGGGCCGAGCGGCCCGGATCGCACGCGGTGCGATCCGACTCGAGCACGACGACCCCGGCGGGTTTCTCGCGACCGATCGGGCGCGCGAGGTCTACCGCGACCTCCTCGATCTGCTCGAGGAGCGCACCGTGACCGATTACGCGGCCCAGCGACTCGAGACGATCTATCCGAGCCCGCGCCGATCGCGCATCGACGAGGTACAGGCGTTCGCCCGTGAGGCGCTCGAGCGCGACCCCGATCCCGACGTGCTCGAGGCCCTCGAGGGGGTCGAACCGCTCCAGGAACCCGGCGACGTGCGGGTTCGGGAGCGGTGTCTGGCGACGACCGACGCCGAGCGCTACTCGGCGGCCCGGGAGGCGGTCCCGGAGCTTTCCGTCGAGATCGTCGAGGACGCACAGGGGCTGGCCGAACTCGCACGGGGGTACGCGACCGTCATCGCCCTCGACGAATCCTTCGCCGGCGTCACCCTCGAGGGGGACGTACAGGTCCGACCCGACGCGCTCGACGCCCCGGCGGAGATCGTTCCCGAGCGGCCCCTCGCCTTCTTCGCGCGCAACCGAACCCGGCTGCAGGCGGCCGCCGCGGTCCATCGGACCGCCGGGCTCGAGACGCCCTGCGACCTCGATGCGCTCGAGGACGGCCTCTCGCGGCTCGACGAGGACGGGACGGTCGCGGGCGACGACGAACTCGACCGGCTGACGACGGCCGTCGACGATCTCGACGCGGCGGCGGATGCGGCCGAAAGCGTCGCCAACGATCACCTCCGGGCGGCGATCCGCGAACAGGACGTGACGATCGAGGGCTCGGATCTGCTCTCGCTGGTCGAGCGCGGAGCCGGCGTCGACTCCCTGCTCTCGCGGGAGCTCGCCGACGAGTACGCCGCGGCGATCGAGGCCGCCCGCGATCATCTCGTCGACGCGCTCGATCTCGAGCAGGGCGAGGCCGAGATCGCCCGCCGGACGTTCGGCGACGAGCCGACGTTTCCGGTCGAACGCGACGAGGACGTGGTCGGGCGGCTGCGCGAGGAGCTCACCGCGGCAAAGGATCGCCGTGCGGGCCGGCTCAAACGCGAGCTCGCAGCCGATCTCGCCGACCAGCGCGAGGGAGCCCGCCAGCTCGTTCGGGACGCCCTCGAGCTCGACGTCGAACTCGCCATCGCCCGCTTTGCCCGCGAGTTCGAGTGCGTGATGCCGGAATTCGTCGCTGACGGTGCCGCGGCTGACGTGGGGTTCGCGATCGAGGGCGGCCGCTCGCCCCTGCTCGAGGAACCGCTCGAGGCCATCGATCCGGTCGATTACGACGTCTCGGGCGTCGCCCTGCTCTCGGGGGTCAACAGCGGCGGGAAGACCTCCACGCTGGATTTGGTCGCGAGCGTGGTGATTCTGGCACACATGGGACTGCCCGTCCCCGCCGAGGGCGTTCGCCTGCGCCGGTTCGACGACCTGCACTATCACGCCAAGACCCAGGGAACGCTCGATGCGGGCGCGTTCGAGTCCACCGTCCGGGAGTTCGCTGACCTCGCACAGGGTGGCGAGGGCTCGCTGGTACTGGTCGACGAACTCGAGAGCATCACCGAGCCCGGTGCGTCGGCGAAGATCATCGCCGGCATCCTCGAGGCGCTCGCCGAGAACGGCGCGACGGCGGTGTTCGTCTCGCATCTCGCGGGCGAGATCCGCGAGATGGCCGGATTCGACGTGACGATCGACGGGATCGAAGCCGTCGGGCTCGTCGACGGCGAACTCGAGGTGAACCGCTCACCGGTCAAGGATCACCTCGCGCGGTCGACGCCGGAGTTGATCGTCGAGAAACTGGCAGACGAAGCGCGAGACGAGGACCTCGCAGCCAACGGCGGCGTGCCGGACGACGACGGGGGCGAGCCGGAACCCGTCTTCTACGATCGGCTGCTCGAGAAGTTCGAGTAACGCCCTGCGACGGAGCGACGAAAAACGCGCTGGTGTCGAGGTCGGTTTGACGTCACCGACGTAGTGGTCCGAAACGGTGGTTTGTGCAAAAACGCGGCCACCGTGCTTTTTCGTCGGTTGTCCACACTGGGAAACGGCCGTCAGTCCCCTCGCTGTGCAACGCCCATGACCGTTCGTGATACCCTGCCCCCGGCGAGTGCACAGAGCGCCGCCAGTAACGCACTGAATGTGATCACGAAGAGAGACCATAGCACTCCCACCACGATCGCGAGAGCCAGAACGTCGAGCGGGGCTGAAAGCTCCGAGGCGACGAGGTCCGCGGAGGACCACACCACCGGGACGCCACCGACGGCCCCGGTCCGAAGGCCGGCGCGTTTCACAGAGCCAGAGTGCGTTCCATAATATAGCCCAGACGCGAACCCGGCTACGAGAACCGGACTTAAGTTGATTATCGCCGGGTCTGCTGTCAGAATCAGCGTGAACGGTATCGAGGCAATGCCGAGGAGAACATCCACCCCCATGTAGCGATTTTGGAACGAGGGGGTATTACTGGTGACATTCATGGTTCCGCTGAGTACACATGTCGTTCCATTGCCAAGTACTTTTGTGAGTTCCATCGATGTCGCCCTCCGACTCGTCGTTGACGGCGAAGAACTCGACGGACGCGCGTACGAATGGGTCGAAGCTGCCGTCGAGAAGGCGCGCTCGAGAAGTTCGAGTAACCTTCGCGTCCCGGTGCTACGTGGCTCCCCGACGGCGGCCCCACCGATCGGTCGTCGTCGCCGTCATTCGTGCCAGTCCAGAATCCGCTGTTTCCCCCACTGTTCGTCCTCGTCGCTCGACTGCCCGGTGACCTCGGCGAGCGAGTCGGCCTCCTGGTCCTCGAGGAACGCGGCGAGTTCGTCGACGTACGTCGCGACGGCCTCGAGCGTCTCCTGGTCTTGCAGCGCGAACGCCTCTTTGGTCGTATCGGGCATCCCGTCGGGTGCCACGTACGTCTCCTTCCGGGCGTAGTCGCCGATTCCCCGCAGGGTCTCCGGCGGGAGGTCGTCGAACTGCTCGCTCAAGAAGTCGGGAATCATGTCCGGTGGGGTCGGTAATGTCATCGGTATTCCCTAAATTAATATAATGTATATTGAGTCTTGTGGGCGTGTCGTTCTGTAACTTATACCACGGTCGTCCGAGCGCAGAACGGGCCACCGAACCATTAAGACGCTGCGGAAGCAGGGTGAAAGTGATGGGAGACGACCCCGAGGAGGGGATGTTGTCGTGGGACGAATCCGTGTTCAGAGACGAGCACGTCTTCGAAATCGACTACGTCCCCGAGACGTTCAAGCACCGCGAGGGGCAGACCCAGAGCCTGACGTACGCGTTGCGTCCGGCGGTGCGAGGGTCGCGACCGCTGAACGTCGTGGTTCGAGGGCCACCGGGCACCGGAAAGACGACGGCGATCCAGAAGCTCTTCGACGAGGTGGGTGCCCAGACGAGCGAGGTCCGGACGATCCGAGTCAACTGCCAGGTCAACGCCACCCGGTATTCGGTTTTCTCGCGACTCTTCGAGGGAACCTTCGACTACGAGCCCCCGTCCTCTGGCATCTCGTTCAAGAAGCTGTTCGGCCAGATCGCCGAGAAACTCGTCGAGGAGGACAGGGTCCTCGTCGTCGCGCTCGACGACATCAACTACCTCTTCTACGAGAACGAAGCGTCGGATACGCTCTACTCGCTGTTGCGCGCCCACGAGGAGTATCCCGGCGCGAAGATCGGCGTTATCGTGGTCTCCTCGGACCCCGCACTGGACGTAATCGACGAACTCGACTCGCGGGTCCAGAGCGTCTTCAGACCGGAGGACGTCTACTTCCCGGTCTACGACCAGCCCGAAATCGTCGACATCCTCGAGGAGCGTATCACGCGCGGCTTCCACGAGGGCGTCATCGGCCGGGGCACCCTCGAGTACGTCGCCGAACTCACCGCCGAGAGCGGCGATCTGCGGGTCGGCATCGACCTGTTGCGCCGCGCGGGACTCAACGCCGAGATGCGAGCCAGTCGCACCGTCGAGCGCCAGGACGTCGAGGACGCCTACGAGAAGTCCAAGTACATCAACCTCTCGCGAAGCCTCTCCGGATTGACCGACACCGAACGGACGCTGCTCGAGGTGATCGCCGAGTACGACGGCGAACGGGCCGGCGACGTCTACGAAGCGTTCCACGATCGGACCGAGCTTGGCTATACGCGCTACTCCGAGATCGTCAACAAACTCGATCAGCTCGGCCTCATCGACGCCGATTACGCGGACGTCGACGGCCGGGGGCGCTCGCGGTCGCTCTCCTTGTCCTACGAGAAAGAGGCGGTGTTGGACCGACTCGAGTGATCCCCGGCCGAAGGCGGTTCGAGACGACTTCCTCAGACGCCCCAGATGACGGCGATCCCGACTGTGGTCACGATCGCGAGCAGTAGCTGTAGCGGCCCGCCGACTTTCAGGAAGTCGGTGAATTTGTACCCGCCGGGACCGTAGACCATCAGATTCGTCTGGTACCCCACCGGCGTCATGAAGGAGGTCGCGGAGGCGAACATCACCGCGAGGAGGAAGGAAAACTGTGCTGCGCCCAGGCTCCCCGCAGCGTCGACCGCGACGGGGATCATCAGGACCACCGTCGCGACCGGCGTGATGACGTTCGCGAGCAGTCCGGTCACGATGGTAAACAGCAACAGGACCGCGATAAGCGGGAGGAACTCGGCAGTGGCGACCAGTCCACCGGCGATGACCTCCGAGCCGCCGGTCGCCTCGAGGGCGACGCCGAGGGGAATCACGCCGGCCAGCAGGAACACGATGTTCCAGGAGACGGCATCGTACGCCTCGCTCGTCGACAGACAGCCGGTCACGATCATGAGGAAGACCCCGGCGAACGCCGCGATGACGATGGAGACGAGACCGAGCGCGGCGGTCCCGACCACGCCGGCCATGATGGCGAGCGCGACCGGCGTCTTCGGCGACAGCGGCGCGATTTCCTCGACCCGCTCCTCGAGCAGCCGGTCGGAGGCGTCGTCGACGACGACGAGATCGCCGGTTTCGGTCACGTGCCGGATCGTCCCGGGGACCGTCTGGACCAGCAGGAGGTCGCCGGCCTCGAGCGTCCGCTCCTCGAGGTTGGTCCGGAGCAGTTCGCCGTCGCGACGGATCGCGAGCACGGTCAGCTGATAGAACTCCCGGAGGTGCGTCTCCGAGAGCGTCTTCCCGACGAACGGCGATTCGACCGGAACGATCGTCTTTGCGAGTTGCTCCTCGCCCGCCGACCCGTCGAACGTCTCCTCGGTGACCGATTCACGATGGAGTTGCCGCAGGTTCTGGCACTCGACGAACCGATTGACCGCCTGCAAGGTGCCGTGTACCGTGAGTACGTCGCCCTCTCGGATCCGCCGGCCCGACTCGAGCACTGCGGTCGGGTCGTCCTCCCGGACACGCTGCTGGCTCTCTGCTTTCACGTCGCTTCGTGATCCGACGGCTCTATCGCGGTGGGCCTGCGTATCACGCTCCGCCCCGTCGACGCTGGCCTCCGAACCGGCGTCGCTATCCGACTCGAGTTCGCCGTCGCCATCGTACTCGAGCACGCGCTCGTTTTCGGCAGGGCTGGCTTCGTGGCTGCCGTCCCGACGGTGCTGGAGCACGCGCACGTCCGCGCCGATCTGCTCCTCGAATTCCTCGACCGTGAGTCCGATCGGCGTCGAATCGGCGTCGACGCGGACCTGTGTGAGGTGGTCCTCGAGATCGAACTCCTCGACGAGGTCCGCGTCGACCGGGATTCGCGCGGGTGTCAGCCACCGGCCGACGGTCATGAGGTAGGCGAGGCCGACGACCAGAATCACGAGACCGAGCCCCGAGAACTCGAACATGCTGATCGGCCCTCGATCGAGCAGGGCGGCGGCGAACTCGCTCGCCAGCAGGTTCGTCGAGGTGCCGACGAGCGTCAGTGTGCCGCCGAGGATCGCCGCGTACGAGAGCGGCAAGAGCAGTTTCGACGGCGACATCCCGTTCTTCTCGGCGAGATCCGAGATCATCGGGATGAAGATCGCGACGACCGGCGTGTTGTTGATAAAGCCCGCGATCGGCCCCGTCGTGGCGATCGTCGCCGCCAGCGCCCGGGTTTCGTCGCCGTCCGTGAACGCAGCGAGCGAGAGGCCGAGTCGCTGGACCACGCCCGTTCGCTGGATGCCCGCGCTGAGCATGTACATCGCGACGATCGTCACCGTCGCGGTGTTGGCAAAGCCCGAGATCGCCGCCCGGTGGCCCACGCCGGTCAGCGGCTCGAGCGCCGCCAGCGAGACGATGATCCCGATCGCCGTCACGTCGTTGGGAATGAGCTCGGAAACGAATAGGACGAGGGCGACGGCGATGAGTCCGAACACCACCAGCACGCCCCCCGATAGCTCCGCGCCGATCATCGTGTGCCGTCCGGTAGACCGTCACCAGTCATACCCTCGTGTCTGTGAGCTATTGCTAAATCTATGTTTCGAGAGGGAGTCGACGAGAGTGAAGTCGGGGCGGTCGTCGATCAGTTCGAGCAGGACGGCTTCGAGTTGCTCGCGGTGACGGCCGCCGATGTCGACGGCGTGGGGCGGTTGCCGGAAGGGTACCGGCCGTGAGCGTCGGCGTTACGCTTGCTCGACGGTTTCGCGGTAGTCTTCGACCGTTTCGATCGCCGATTCGACCTTGTCCGCGGTGTCGCCGTCCGCCCGTTCGCGGACCTGTCGGAGCGTGTTGAGTCGCTCGTCGAGGATGGCGTGGTCCGGTGCGGTGTCGCTCGTCGCGTAGTCGGCGAACGCGTCCGTCGTTTCACGAATATCTTCCCGAACGTCGTCGCTGTCGGCCGACTTCGCCGCTTCCTCGAGGTCGTCGCGGGCCTGCTGGAGTTGCTCCGTCATGGGCGACACCTCTCCGACCCGATCCATAACGATTGGGCGAGCAATGGCCACGTCCGGTCGGTCCCGCAACGACGGGGTGGCGGGGGTCCGATTGGCGGCTGTAGGGTCCCTCAAACCGCCGCCGCGTCGCGATACGCGCGTCCTTCCGGCGACAGGGAACGCATACGCGACCGTCACGGATCGGAAACGTCAGCACTACTCGTGAGACGAACTATCGGCTTTTTTCGACCGTGGTCCTCCGGCTCGGGTGCATCATGCCAGTAACACGACGCACTGCCCTGAAGACGATGGGGATCGCGGGTGGATTGACTGCAGCGAGTGGAACCGTTCTGGCCGCCGGCGAACACGAACACGACGAGCGGCCGACCTCCGACGAGAAACCGACCGACGACACGACTCCGGGCGCGGCCGTCCGGGTCGCACACTTCTCTCTGGACGCACCGAACGTCGACGTCTACGTCGACGACGATCGCGTGCTCGCGGACGTCGCCTACGGGGACGTCTCGCCGTACCTCGAGATCGAGCCGGGAACGTACGCGGTCACGATTACGGCCGCCGGCGATCCGGAGACGGTCGCGTTCGAGGGCGACGTCACGTTCGGAGCCGCGTTCTACACCGTCGCCGCGATCGGCGAGCTCGGTGCCGAGACGTTCCAGCCGGCGGTGCTCGTGGATGCCGGGTCGGCACTCGTCCGCCTCGTTCACGCCGCACCCGACGCACCCGCCGTCGACGTTTACGCCGACGGCGAGCCGGTCTTCGAGGACGTTTCGTTCACCGATTCGACGGACTACGTCGCAGTCCCCGCCGGCGCACGCACCGTCTCGGTCCGACCGGCCGGCGGTGATTCGGCGTCAACCGTCGCGTCCTTCGACGTGACGCTCGAGCAGGGGACGGCGTACACGGCCTACGCGATCGGGTACCTCGAGCCGCCGGCGGATGCGACCGATCGCGCGTTCACCGTCGAGACGACGGTCGACGGGCCGATGGCCGACGCAGACGGATCCGACGACGGCTCTCACGACTAGCGGAGTCGGTACAGCCGGTTTCGCACTGATTTCCGACGTCGAGGATCGGTAACAGGTCGTCCGACGGGTCCCCCGCCAGGCGGCGAGTCGCGTGCCGTATACGCGTCCCCATCCAGCGTGGGGCCCGCCCGACCGATCGCGGCGACGCACTCTCTCGAGGAGCGCTGACGGAATATGCGAGCGGGTCAAGTGGCTCGAACCCCTGACTCCGATAATGAGTGACGCGCAAGGCCCTCTCGAGCCGGACCGTCCGGACGTTGACCGGCCGTTCGCAGTCGATGCCCCCTTCGAGCCCGCGGGCGACCAGCCGGAAGCGATCGACCAGTTAGTCGACGGGTTCCGGTCGGGGATGGACAAACAGACCCTGCTGGGCGTGACCGGATCGGGCAAGACCAACACCGTCTCGTGGGTCGTCGAGGAGATCCAGAAACCGACGCTGGTGATCGCCCACAATAAGACGCTGGCGGCCCAGCTCTACGAGGAGTTCCGCAATCTCTTCCCGGAGAACGCCGTCGAGTACTTCGTCTCCTACTACGACTACTACCAGCCCGAGGCTTACGTCGAGCAAAGCGACACCTACATCGACAAGGACGCCTCGGTCAACGACGAGATCGATCGCTTACGCCACTCCGCCACGCGGTCGTTGCTGACCCGCGAGGACGTCATCGTCGTCGCCTCGGTCTCCGCCATCTACGGCCTCGGGGATCCGCGTAACTACATCGACATGTCGTTGCGCCTCGAGGTCGGCGAGGAGATCGGCCGCGACGAGTTGCTCGCGCAACTGGTCGACCTGAACTACGAGCGCAACGACGTCGACTTCACGCAGGGGACCTTCCGCGTTCGGGGCGATACGGTCGAGATCTACCCGATGTACGGCCGCTACGCCGTCCGCGTCGAACTCTGGGGCGATGAGATCGATCGCATGGTCAAGGTCGACCCCCTCGAGGGGAAAACGCAGGGCGATCAGCAGGCGGTGCTCGTCCACCCTGCAGAGCACTACTCGATCCCGGAGAACACGCTCGAGGAGGCGATGGACGAGATCCGGGACGATCTGGACTCGCGTATTTCGTACTTCGAGCGCCAGGGCGACATGATCGCCGCCCAGCGCATCGAGGAGCGGACGACGTTCGACCTCGAGATGATGCAGGAGACGGGCTACTGCTCGGGGATCGAGAACTACTCGGTCTATCTCGCGGATCGCGAATCGGGCGACGCCCCCTACACGCTGCTCGACTACTTCCCCGACGACTTCCTGACCGTGGTCGACGAGTCCCACGTCACGTTGCCCCAGGTTCGGGGCCAGTACGCCGGCGACAAGTCCCGCAAGGACTCGCTCGTCGAGAACGGGTTCCGGCTGCCGACGGCCTACGACAACCGGCCCCTGACTTTCGAGGAGTTCGAGGAAAAGACGGACCAGACCCTCTACGTGAGCGCGACGCCGGGGGACTACGAGCGCGAGGCGAGCGATCGGATCGTCGAGCAGATCGTTCGACCCACCCACCTCGTCGACCCGGCGATCGAGGTCTCGGACGCCACGGGTCAGGTCGACGACCTCATGGACCGCATCGACGACCGCATCGAGCGCGAGGAACGCACCCTCGCCACCACGCTCACGAAACGCATGGCCGAGGACCTGACCGAGTATCTCGAGGAAGCCGGCGTCGACGTCGCGTACATGCACGACGAGACCGACACGCTCGAGCGCCACGAGATCATTCGCTCGCTCCGATTGGGGGAGATCGACGTCCTCGTCGGGATCAACCTCCTGCGGGAGGGGCTGGACATCCCCGAGGTCTCGCTGGTCGCGATCCTCGACGCCGATCAGGAGGGCTTCCTCCGCTCGGAGACGACGCTCGTCCAGACGATGGGTCGGGCGGCGCGAAACGTCAACGGCGAGGTCGTTCTCTACGCCGACGAACCCTCGAACGCCATGGAATCCGCGATCGAGGAAACGAAGCGCCGCCGTCGGATTCAACAGGAGTTCAACGAGGAACACGGCCTCGAGCCCACCACGATCGAGAAGGAAATCGGCGAGACGAACCTGCCGGGCAGCAAGACCGACACCAGCGAGGTCTCGGGCCGGGAACTCGAGGACAAGGACGACGCCGCCCGGTACATCGACGAACTCGAAGCCCAGATGCAAGAGGCCGCGAGCAATCTCGAGTTCGAACTGGCCGCCGACATCCGCGACCGGATTCGCGACGTGCGGGCGGAGTTCGAACTCGAGGGTAGCGACGAAGGAATCGCGCCGCCGACCGAGGAGTTCTGATCGGCGCGTGCCCCACACGGAGAGCGCAGCGGAGTAACAGCTAACCCTCGGCCGACATATCCGTAGACGATGGAGGTTGCCCTGCTAACAGTCGGCGACGAACTGCTATCCGGCGACACGGTCAACACGAACGCGAACTGGGTAGCAACGCAACTGACCGACCGTGGCGTCACGGTTACGCGCATCGTCTCCGTCCCGGACGACCACGACGTCATCGTCGACCACGTCAGGCGGTACAGCGAGGCGTTCGACGGCGTCATCGTCACTGGCGGGATCGGTGGGACGCCCGACGACGTGACCATGGAGGCGGTCGCAGCCGCCTTCGACCGCGAGCTGACCGTGCCGGACGTGACCCGAGCGGCCGTCGAACGTCACCTGGACGCCCTCGAGGAACGACTCCCGGACCGAGAGCTCTCGGTCGACGTCGCGGCCGAAGCCGCGATCCCGGAGCGAAGCCGGCCGCTGTTGAACGACGCGGGTCTCGCACCCGGATGTGTTCTCGAGAACGTCTACGTCCTGCCGGGGATTCCGGACGAACTGAAGTCCATGTTCGCGGCGGTCGCCGACGAGTTTACCGGCGACCGTCGCTCCGCGTACCTCTACACGGTCGAACCGGAGGCGAACATCGTCTGGGCACTCGAAAACGTGATGGACCGCTTCGCGGTCACGGTCGGCTGTTATCCCGACCGGGAGGCCGAACACAACCGGCTGAAGATCACCGCGACTGACGACGCGCAGTTGGACGGAGCCCGCGACTGGCTGGTAGACACCATCAACGCGAGCGAAACGCCGGTCTCGCGTGACTGGGGCGAGGACGATTCCGAGGCGGAGACGCGTTGAGCGGCCACCCCATCACTGCCGACTCGATCTCGCGACCGCCCGACTCGAGCGGTCCGAACCCGCTCAAGCGGCCCCACCTCGTCCAGTGATCCCCCTCGCCCTCTTCGACTCGTCGTCCACAGCCGTTCGCAGGTCACGGCACGAACGCGACGCCGAACAGCGACAGCGCGAGAACGAGTAGCGATCCCGGGACGCCACCGATCGCGACGATCACCAGCACGGTCGGCGTCACGGCCACCGGCAGCCCGAAGCCGAACTGTGCGATAGCCAATACGACCAGCCCGACCACCGCGTTGACGATGAGGGGGCGAACCACCTGCAGGAGCCATCCCGCGACGAGAACACCCACGAGAACGGCGAGTAACAGCAGGATCTCGAGGGTGGTCATACTCGAGGCTACCACGGTAGTGGGGAAAACCGTTCGGATCGTAACGAAACCCTTTATGACGTGCGGACGGAAGGGGTGTGTACGGGATCGTGGGTTAGCTTGGTATACTTCGGGCCTTGGGTGCCCGTGACCCCGGTTCAAATCCGGGCGATCCCATACGAGATACCGGTTCGGACGGTTTCGTCGAGCCGCTTTGGACGTTTTCAGACCGGTTAGCGGCTAGTTTCTGTCGGTGATCGACTGAGAAATCTGTCCTGGCCAGTCGACTGTACGAACTCGAAAGCCCTGCTCGTGCTATCGATCAAGCGACCGACATCGTCGCGGGATCCGACAGTATCGTGAGAGAGTCACAGCGTCCACCGCTTTGGCACTGGTGAAAACGAGAGCCGAGGATCGGGAATGTGGTGCCGGGAACACGATCGTCTGGCGTGCGCCATGGCAGGGAACGCACAGGTATGGGTCACAATAGCCACAGTGGGGTGTTCTTGGATCGTCTTTCCGTGTTAATGTGTGTCATCACCTCTACACCACATACGACGGCCTGTTCAATAATAAAGCTTTTTGATAGGGCAATAGCTATAGAGTGGTCGATATTAGGAAACGTATGTTTCCCAAACTGCGTTAAAATACAATATATACGATCCTCTATCTAGCATGGCAATGATTTGTGGTCGAATCACATTCGAGGGGCAGCGTACCGCGATCGACCGAGAACGGATCGATCGCCCACCCGCGAGCCAAACGGTTTCAGAAGGCGGTCAATCGCCGACCCCCATGGCTGCGCTCGTCTCGAGGTTCCAGCGATTGCTCATCAACGGAGTCGTGATCACGATTCCGCTGGTCGCGACGCTGCTCGTCGTGTTCGATTACATCCTCGGCGTGCTCTCGCCGATCGTTTTCCCTGTGGAGGAAGCGTTCCGATCGATTGCGACGCTCGGGGTCGCTGCCGATAGTCTCGGCGGCGACGGTTGTCCGGATCAGTTCCACCCCGGTATACGACCATTTATACCGGATGGCAGCCCTAGGAAGGTGCAATGGCGCAAGCGGGAAATTCCGAACTCGTCGACGCTTTCGAGCAGTTCTTCCGCAACTATTACGACAACGAGATCAAGCAGCTTGCCCAGCGCTATCCGAACGAACAGCGATCGATCCACGTCGACTGGCAGGACCTCTATCGATTCGATCCCGATCTCGCGGACGACTTCATCGCACAGCCCGAGCAACTCCAGCGCTACGCCGAAGAGGCGCTCCGACTGTACGACCTCCCGATCGACGTGAGCCTCGGCCAGGCCCACGTTCGGGTCCGAAACCTCCCCGAAACCGAGTCCCCCGAAATCCGGGAAATCCGCGCTCGAGACATGAACTCCCTCGTCCAGGTTCACGGCATCGTCCGCAAGGCGACGGATGTCCGCCCGAAGATCGAGGAAGCGGCCTTCGAGTGTCAGCTCTGTGGTACCCTCTCCCGGGTCCCCCAGTCCAGTGGCGACTTTCAGGAGCCCCACGAGTGCCAGGGCTGTGAACGACAGGGCCCCTTCCGCGTCAACTTCGATCAATCCGAGTTCGTCGATTCCCAGAAGATCCGCGTCCAGGAGAGCCCCGAGGGACTCCGCGGCGGCGAAACGCCACAGGCACTCGACATCAACATCGAAGACGACATCACCGGCGAAGTCACGCCCGGCGATCACGTTTCCGCGACCGGCGTCCTTCGACTCGAGCAACAGGGCGACCAGCAAGAGAAGTCGCCGGTCTTCGACTTCTACATGGAGGGGATGGCCGTCGAAATCGACGAAGAGCAGTTCGAGGACATGGACATCACCGAGGACGACAAGAAGGCGATCTACGACATCTCCAATCAGGACGACGTCTACGAGAAGATGGTCGCCTCCATCGCACCCTCGATCTACGGCTACGACCAGGAGAAGCTCTCGATGATCCTGCAGCTGTTCTCGGGGGTGACGAAACAGCTGCCAGACGGCTCGCGGATTCGCGGGGACCTGCACATGCTGCTGATCGGGGACCCTGGTACTGGCAAGTCGCAGATGCTCGCCTACATCGAAAACATCGCACCGCGAGCGGTCTACACCTCCGGGAAGGGCAGTAGCTCGGCGGGACTTACGGCCGCCGCCGTCCGCGACGACTTCGGGGACGGACAGCAGTGGACGCTCGAGGCCGGCGCGCTCGTCCTCGCAGATCGGGGGATCGCCGCCATCGACGAACTCGATAAAATGCGCTCGGAAGACCGAAGTGCCATGCACGAGGCCCTCGAGCAACAGAAGATTTCGGTCTCGAAGGCGGGGATCAACGCCACGCTCAAGTCTCGCTGTTCGCTGCTGGGCGCGGCAAACCCCAAGTACGGTCGCTTCGACCAGTACGAGCCGATCAGCGAGCAGATCGACCTCGAGCCGGCGCTGATCTCGCGGTTCGATCTGATCTTTACGGTGACGGACACGCCCGACGAGGAGAAAGACCGCAACCTCGCGGAACACATCATCACGACCAACTACGCCGGCGAGTTGACGACCCAGCGCGAGGAGATGTCGAGCCTCGAGGTCAGTACCGACGAGATCGACGAGATGACCGAGCAGGTCGATCCGGAGATCGACGCGGAGCTCCTGCGCAAGTACATCGCCTACGCCAAACAGAACTGTCACCCGCGGATGACGGAGGAAGCACGCAACGCGATCCGGGATTTCTACGTCGATCTGCGCTCGAAAGGGACCGACGAGGACGCCGCGGTGCCGGTCACGGCCCGCAAGCTCGAGGCGCTGGTTCGGCTCTCGGAGGCGAGCGCCCGCGTTCGGCTGTCGGATACGGTCGAGCAAGACGACGCCGAGCGCGTCATTGAGATCGTGCGCTCGTGTCTCCAGGACGTCGGGGTCGATCCCGAAACCGGCGAGTTCGACGCGGACATCGTCGAAGCCGGGACCTCGAAGTCCCAGCGCGATCGGATCAAGAACCTGAAGGGGCTGATCAGCGATATCGAGGAGGAGTACGACGACGGCGCGCCGGTCGATATCGTCCTCGAGCGAGCCGAGGAAGTCGGGATGGACCACTCCAAGGCCGAACACGAGATCGACAAACTCAAACAGAAAGGCGAGGTCTACGAGCCGAGTACGGACACGCTTCGGACGACGTAGCTTCCAGGCACCTCCCGCGGGCCGAGCGATCGGTTCGTCGTCTTGCTCGAGATCGACGAGGCAACACCGGGACGGCAGTACCGAAGCGCAAGGGTCGGGCGGTCGTCAGGACCGTCCCAAGGCCAAGCACGCACCGAGAAGGGCACCGAGGCTAGCCGTCACGCCGAATCCGGGGACGCTATCCTCGCCGCTGTCGTTCTCATCGCCGGAATCGGTAACAGTTTCGTTTTCAGCAGTCGTTCCGTTCCCGGTACCGACGCTACTCTCGACAGTTTCGTCGCCCGGCGTTTCGTTGGTCGCTGAGGTATCGAGGGTGAAGTTCCGCCGCGAGGTCTCGTTTGCCTCGACCGTTACTGTGCCATTGGTACGGCGGTCTCTGTCGTTCGCTATTGCAGTCACGTTGTACTCGCCGGGCTCGAGGTCGACCTCGAACGCGCCGTCGTCATCCGTATCCGTGACGAACGTGCCGGATGAGCGAATCGTGGCTTCCGGTATCGGGTCGCCGTCTTCGTCAGCGACCGTCCCGGTGAGCGTTCCCGTCGCCGAGGTGTTGAACGTGACGTTCCGCCGCGTGGTCTCGTTTACCTCGATCGTTACTGTCTCATCGATACGACGGTCTCTGCCGTTCGCTATTGCAGTTACGTTGTACTCGCCGGGCTCGAGGTCGATCTCGAACTCGCCGTCGTCGTTCGCAGTGGCGACGAACGTTCCGATTGAACGAACTCTACTGTTCGATATCGGATCACCGTCTTCGTCGGTGATCGTGCCGGTGAGCGTTCCCGTCGGCGTTTCGTTGATCGCCGATGTGTTGAACGTGACGTTCTGCCTCGTCGTCTCGTTTGCCTCGATCGTTACTGTCTGATCGGTGTAGCGGTTGTGACTACTCGTTGTGACAATTACGGTGTACTCTCCGGGCTCGAGATCGATCTCGAACTCGCCGTCGCCATCCGCGTTCGTGACGAACGTGCCGGATGAGCGAATCGTGGCTTCCGATATCGGGTCGCCGTCTTCGTCAGCGACCATGCCGGTGAGCGTTCCGTTAGTCGTTTCGTTCGTCTCCTGACTCGAAATGGACTCGGTGACGGGGTCGTCTTGGAGGCGATGGAGGTCGCTCTCTGCGGCGGTAACGCCACTGAGTCCACCGATGGAGACGAGTACAAGCACCGTGATGGAGAGGGCGGCAAGTCGGTTTGTATCCATATCTCCGCTATCAATCGGGATATGATAGAATTTAAAGTTTTATAATTTGTAATGATGGTGCGAATTCGATTCTGGACAGAGCAAGGCCAGTACGCTGCTCGGCCATCTATAATAAAATATGTAAATATCGACAAATTAGGCACTAGTAGAGAAGCCACCGTAGACGATACTATAAGACCTTCTGACTGTTATGTAGTGTAATCGAAGGACTTGGATCAGTCACTGAGCAGACTATTTTATATACCGATCCCCCAACCACGCCCGACTGAGACCGTTCTCAGGACCACATCTCAGAGTTCCCGCAGTGCGGTGACGGTCGATCGAATCGTCACTGGCGCGACGTCGGCAACCTCGGCAGCCGCGGCCTGCGTCAGTGACGGCCACTCCTCGCGCTCTCCGGCGGCCTTGTAGAGGCAGCCGGCAGCGACGCCGCTGGGATTGCGGCCGCCGATCAGCCCGGCCTCGAGCAGGGCGGTGACGTGTTCGCGGGCGCGACGCTCGACGGCCGATCCGACCTCGAGTTTCGAGGCGTACCGGGGCAGGTACTGCGTGGGGTCGATCGGTCCCGTCGGCAGACCGAGTTCCCGGTTCAGCGCGTCGTAGGCGACCGAAAGCTCGTCGCTGTCGGCTCGTGCGACGTCGGCGATCTCGTCGGTCGTCCGGGGGACCGAACGAGTTCGACAGGTCGCGTAGATCGCGGCGGCAGCAAACCCCTCGAGTGACCGTCCCTGAAGCAGGGCTTCGGATTGAGCGGACTCGAAGAGGGCACAGGCTTGCTCTCTGGTCGAGTCAGGCAGCGAAAGCAAGGCAGTGATCCGTCTGATTTCGGCGAACCCGTACACCAGATTCCGCTCGGCCTTCGAGGAGATACGCGCGCGATTGTGTTCCCGGCGTAAGCGAGCGATCTGTCGGCGTTTGCGGCCGGTCAGTCGGGAACTGTATCCCGACTCCGAACCGGAGCCGTAGCCGATCTCCGTCGAGAGTCCCCGGTCGTGTCTCGAGCGAGTCAGCGGTGCGCCGGTCCGTCGCCGATCGGTGTCGTCGTCCTCGAACGACCGCCATTCTGGGCCGTGATCGATCCGATCTTCGGCGGAGATCAGTCCGCATTCCTCACAGATGATCTCAGAACCGTTCCGCCGTAATCTGCCGTTGCACTCCGGGCAGATTGCACATGAATCGGTCTCTGCCATTGGTTATTTCTTACATCCAGTTGCCTACCCTTGGTATTTAAATTGTTGGGAAACTGAAGGAATAGGTGAAACGGGAGACGAAACGGAACGGCTACCGGTCGAGTAACCGCGCCAGCAGGGATCGCGACCGAGAGTCGGACGACGCAAGCGACGGATCGTTCGAGTCGTCCCGATCGGACAGCACGCGTTCGTACTGATCGACGACGGCCTGTCGACGGGTTCTGCTCGTCGCTAACGCGTCCTCGAGGGCGGCGATCCGCGTCCGGAGTCGGGTTCGCTCGATGCGGTACGAAAGCGGCGGTTCCCGCGGTTCCGAACCGGAGGGACGGTGGGGCGGCTGTCGGGTCCGGATGCTCGAGCCAGCAGTCGGATTCTGTGGAGTGATGCGAGTCGGTTCGTCACTGACGACGGAAGAATCGGGACCTCGTTGTTCGGCGGACATGGCTCGTTTCGGAGTTCTCCACAGACCGGCAAAAAGCTCAGTCAGTCGGGTGTCAGACGCGTCTGACGCGGGTCGTGCATCCGACCGACGTCACTCCGAGAGGTGCTCGAGCACGCCCTGCGTGTCGGCCGGCACGGGTTCGGGTTCGCTGCCGGCGGCGGCGGCGGCGTCGGGGTCCTTGAGCAGGTGGCCGGTGGTGAGACAGGCGACGCGTTCGTCGTCGTCGACGATGCCCTCGGCGCGGAGTTTTCGGAGGCCGGCGACGGAGGCGGCAGAGGCGGGTTCGACTCCGATGCCCTCGCCGGCGATGTCGCGCTGGGCCTCGGTGATTTCCTCGTCGGAAACCGCGACGGCGGTCCCACCCGTCTCGCGGATGCCCGGCAGGGCCTTCGGCGCGTTGACCGGGTTCCCGATTCGAATCGCGGTCGCACGGGTTTCGACGTCCTCCCAGCGGCGGATCTCGTCGGCTCCGTTCTCGATCGCTTCGACCATCGGTGCCGCCCCGTCCGCCTGGACGCCGGTCAGCTTCGGGACGTCGTCCTCGTCGAGTGCCCCCGCCTGGACGAGTTCGCGGAAGGCCTTGTACAGCGCCGACGTGTTACCCGCGTTTCCGACGGGGAGGACGATCCGGTCCGGCGGAGCGTCGTAGTCCGCGAGGAACCCCTCGAGGATCTCGAGGCCGATCGTCTTCTGGCCCTCGAGCCGGAACGGGTTCAGCGAGTTCAGCAGGTAGGCCTCGCCCTGGCCCGCGAGATCCTGGACGATGTCGAGACAGGCATCGAAGTTGCCGTCGACTTCGAGGATGCGCGCACCGTGGAGGCTCGCCTGGGCGATCTTGCCGGCGGCGACCTTCCCCGCGGGAAGGAGCACGAGCGTCTGCATCCCGCCACGAGAGCCGTAGGCTGCGAGCGCGGCGCTGGTGTTGCCCGTAGATGCACACGCGAGTCGGCCGACGCCGAGTTCCTTCGCGACTCTCACGCCGACGGTCATCCCGCGGTCCTTGAACGAGCCGGTCGGATTCATCCCCTCGTGTTTGATCCGCAGGGCTTCGATGCCGACCTCGTCTTCGAGTCGAGGGACCTCGTACAGCGGCGTCGCACCTTCCTGGATCGACACGCCGGCCTCGAACGGCAAGGCGTCGGCGTAGCGCCAGACGCCCCGTCCCTCGAAATCGTCGAAGGTCGGGAGATCGGCGTAGCGGACCTCGAGCAGTCCGTCACAGTCGTCACAGGTGTATCGGACGTCGTCGAAGGGAGCGAACGTCTCGCCACACTCGATGCACTCGAGCCAGACGCCGTCGTCGGCGTCGGCGGGTTGTTCGGGCTGGTCGGCCGAGAGACTGAGACTCATTGTCGGTCGGGAAGGCCGCAAAGGGGAAAAAGTGAGTGGATTCGGCGGTGGGACGTCTCAGTCGTCCCCGCCGTCGAACTCGTCGATCACGTCGTGAACCGTCGCCGTCCACGCGTCCAGTGCCTCGTGGAGCATCTCCTTGGCCTCCGGTAACGCGATCGCAGTGTACTGATAGACGTAGCCACCACCGTCGAGCAACCGTCGGTTTCGACGAACGAGGCCCCGGTCGTGGAGCGTCGACAGCGAACGGTTGACCGTACTTCGGTCGCGCTCGAGGCTACTCGCTAGCTCCTCGATCGTACTGCCGGGCTGGTCACACAAGACGAGATAGGTTCGGGTCTCGTGCCCTTCGATACCGAACACGCAGCTCAGTACCTCCTCGAACGCCGGGTTCGATTGCTCCATCAGTTCCCCGAGGCGGTGCTGGGGGGTTTCGGCCATACCCGTTCGTACGGACGTGAGCGTAAAAATACCCGCCGCAGTCGATCGGGCCGATGTACACGATCGTTATGCGTCTTCGGCTCCCGCGCCGTATCCCATCTTCCGGATACACCGTCGCATGTCGCGTTCGCTCTCGTGGCGGTGGAGCCGCGTCGGCGTATCACAGTAGTACACCGATCCGTCGTACCGCAGTATCACTTCGGACTCCGTCCGCCCGGTCGTCGTCGTAATCACGACCCGTCGGCCGTCTTGAATCGCGGACATGATTGCTTCTAGCTCGAGTTCCCCGGCCGAAGCACGGAGCGGATTCGACATCGGGTCGAATTGGGCGGGCTGGCTCAAAGAACCTTCGCGTCGTCCCCGTTCCCACGGTGCCCTCGTCTCGTCGAGCGGTCGGCTGTCCGCTGATCGACGGGACCGAACCGACCCGTCCGGAAAACCGGCTGTGTACGACTATCGCCAGACCGCGATACCACTACACGGGTGTCTGTTGTGAGATACCATATGGCATCAGAAACGGCGACCCGGCGATCCGAACGGACTGCAACTACACTCGCGCCCTGGCAGGCGGGGACCGTCGGCGGCATCGTCGGCGCGATCGTGTTCGGTGTGATGATGGCGATGCAGACGCCCGGCGTGATCGAGGCCGCGATCCCGGCGCTGTACGGTCTCGAAGGCGGTACCGTGGGGATGATCATTCACGTCTCTCATGGGGCCGTTCTCGGCGTGGTCTTCGCGGCGTTGCTCGTCGCGGCAGGCAGAACCGATCTCGGCCTCGTTCCGACCATCGGCGTCGGACTCGCGTACGGGATCGGTATCTGGGCGGTCTTCGCCGTCCTCGTCATGCCGGTCTGGCTCTCCGCGGTCGGATTCGGAATGGCACCCGGCGTTCCGAACATCGCCATCGAAAGCCTCGTCGGCCACGCGGCGTACGGACTCGTCCTCGGCACAGTGTACGCAGCCCTCGAGTGAGTCCGGTCTTCGAACCGCAAACCGGACGACCGCCTCCGTGATCGGTAGCCGATACCCCCGTCCCCAGCGTCACAGCAGAAGCATCGCGAACAGGGCCGCTGGCCCCAACAACAACAGGATCGTCGCGAGTACCAGTCGGAATGACATGGTTCGATCGATGATCCGATCGAGTGAGATATAATACTCAAATACTGTTCAATTTTCTAGACAATAGTTACCGCGTATAAACACTGTCTTGATCGGCGAAACGACTGATTTCCTCGCCGCGTCGGCGGGAATTCGAGCGGGAACGCGCCCGGGTCCCGGTCGGTCGACGTTCGGACCGGCTACCGGCTACTCGAGCAGCCAACTCAGCAGCGCTTTCTGGGCGTGCAGCCGGTTTTACAGCCCACCTTTTTCTTCGGGCCCTCCCTCGCACCGCTCGCTCACGGCAACGCCGTTCGCTTCTCGCGGTTCTCGCTTCGCTTCGAACCGTGCTCGGTCGAACCACTCGAAAAAATCTGGACCAAAAAGCCGAACGCTCACGATGTTCGCGTTCGGATGCTTACTCGAGCAGCCAACTCAGCAGCGCTTTCTGGGCGTGCAGCCGGTTTTCCGCCTGATCGAACACGATCGACCGATCGCTCTCGATGATCTCGTCGGTGATTTCCTCGCCGCGGTGCGCCGGAAGGCAGTGCATAACCGACGCCTCGGGGGCGTGCTCGAGCAGATCCGAACCGACCTGGAACCCCTCGAAGTCGTTCATTCGGACGTCGCGTTCGTCCTCCTGTCCCATGCTGATCCAGACGTCCGTGTAGATGATGTCGGCGTCGGTGACTGCCTCGACGGGATCGGTCGTGACCGTCGGATCGCCTCCGAGTTCGCGGGCGCGCTCGAGGACGTCGTCGTCGATCTCGTAGCCCGCCGGCGTCGCGACCGTCAGATCGATGTCGGTCAGCGCAGCGCCGAGCGCGAACGACTGGGCGACGTTGTTGCCGTCACCGATCCAGACCGCGGAGACGTCGTCGAACCCGCCCTCGTGTTCCCGGATCGTCAACAGGTCCGCGAGCGTCTGGCAGGGATGGGCGTCGTCGGTGAGTCCGTTGACGATCGGCACGGAGGAGTACTCCGCGAGCACTTCGATGTTCTCGTGTTTGAACACGCGGGCCATCACCGCGTCGACGTACCGCGAGAGCGTCCGCGAGGTGTCTTTCAGCGGCTCTCCTCGCCCGAGCTGGATGTCGTCTTCCCCCAGGAAGACGGCGTGGCCGCCCAGTTGGGTCATCCCCGTCTCGAAGGAGACGCGGGTTCGCGTGCTCGGCTTCTGGAAGATCATCCCCAGCGTCTGCCCGTCGAGATCGGCGTGGTCCGCACCCGTTCGCTGGGCGCGTTTGTACGCCTCGGCTCGCTCGAGGATCGTCAGCAGTTCGTCGCGCGAAACGTCGTCGATGTCGAGGAAGTGTGTCGGCTCGGTCGTCATTACTGATCACCGCGTGTCCGTGTTCGTGTTGCTGGCAGCGGGCGCGTTGCCGTCGCCGTCATTCGTCGTCCCCTCCGCGCAGCGTCGTCGCGACCCGCTCGAGCACCGCGACCGACTGGTCGAACTCCGGGAGTGAGAGCCGTTCGTCGGGTGCGTGATCGAGCGCCGAGTTGCCGGGGCCGTAGGTAACCATCGGACAGTCCCAGGCGTCGGCATAGAGGTTCATGTCGCTGGTCCCGGTTTTGCGGAGGAGACGCGGGTCGCCGTCCTCCGCGCGGATGGCCGCCCGGAACGCGCGGGCGACTTCGGTACGGGGACTCTCCATCACCGGCGGGATCGGCTCGTCCCAGGAGACGGTCCCGATCTCGAGTTCCGCTTCGGCCGTCTCGCGGACCGTCTCGACGTCTAGCGAGGGTGGCACCCGCAACTGGGCCTCGAGGGTGGCCTCGACGGAGAGGCCGTCGTCGCTGATCCCGCCGTCGATGTCGACGGGTTTGGCGGTTACGCGCTCGAAGACCGGCGTGTACTCGTCCTGTTCGAACGCGTCCTCGACGCTCGTCCACCAGTTCGTCGCGTGCTGGATGGCGTTTGGCTCGGGTCGAGAGGTATGGCCCGATTCGCTGGTCGCGACGTAGGTCCCGTCGAGGAAGCCACGGTAGCCCAGCGTGATGCCCGTCGCACCGCTTGGCTCGCCGTTGACGACGGCATCGGGTTCGGCATCGCGCTCCGCGACGAGATGGCGGGCCCCCAGCGAACTCGTCTCTTCTTTGACGACGCCGACGAAGGAGACGCCGGTCCGGACGGCCGCGACGGCCATCGCGGCCAGCGGGCCGGTCGCGTCGACGCTGCCTCTCCCCCAGAGGATCTCCTCGCCTTCGCGGGCGACCTCGGCGTCCTCGTCCGCGGCGTCCGCAGTGTCGACGCGGACCGGGATCTCGCCGGGGACGGTGTCGACGTGGGAGGTCAGGAGGACGGCGTCGTCGGCCGGCGCGCGGACGTTGCCGACGTCGTCGATCCAGGCCTCGCGGCCGTAGGCGTCGAAGAACTCGACGAGCCGCCGTGCTGCCCTCTCCTCCTCGCCGGAGGGAGAGGGCGTCGAGACGAGATCGATCAGGAGGTCGCGGGCCGCCTCGAGCGAGACGTCGGCGGTGTCCTCCATGGTCGCGCTCATGATTCGGAGTCGGCTGCAGGTGCGATGACCGCTGTCAGTGCGTCGACGAGCTGGTCCGCTTCGTCCTCACCGATCACGAGCGGTGGCAGCAGGCGCAGTACGGTCCGGCCGGCGGGAAGCGCCAGTATCTGGTGGTTCATCGCCAGATCGCGGGCGACACGGTTCGCGCCACGCTTCAACTCGACGCCGACGAGGAGGCCCTCGCCGCGGACCTCACGGACCGCCTCGCCCAGCGCCGCCTCGAGTTCGGTGACGAGATAGTCGCCGATTTCGGCGGCGTGGGTGGGCCAGTCCTCTTCGACCAGCGTCGAGACGGTCGCGTGGACCGCAGCGGCGACGACGGGGCCGCCGCTGAACGTGGCGTTGTGCGACGCCGCGCCGTCGGCGATCCAGTCTTGCACCGCGAGCGCGCCGACGGGCAGGCCGTTGCCCAGGCCCTTCGCCGTCGTGAGTACGTCGGGCGTGACGCCCGCGTTCTGACAGGCCCACATCTCGCCGGTGCGGCCCATGCCGGTCTGAACCTCGTCCAGGACGAGCGCCGCGCCGGCCTCGTCGGTGACCTCGCGGGCGGTTTCGAGGTAGCCCGCAGGCGGGACGTTGATCCCGCCTTCGCCCTGAATCGGCTCGAGGATGACCGCCGCCGTCTCGTCGTCTACGGCGGCCGCCAGTTCCTCGCCGTCGCCGTAGGGGACGAACTCCATGTCGCCGGCCAGTGGCTCGTATGGCTCTTTGTACTTGTCCTTCCAGGTCGCGGCGAGCGATCCCATCGTCCGCCCGTGGAACGAGCGGGTCGCGGCGACGATCTTCGACTCGCCGGTCGCCGACCGGGCGAACTTCAGCGCGGCCTCGTTGGCCTCGGTCCCGGAGTTACAGAACCAGGCCCCCTCGAGTCCGTCGGGCGCGGCCGCGACGAGCGCGGCGTAGGCGTCCTCGCGCGCCCGAACGGGATACGAGGAGTCGACGAAGGTCAGCTCGCCGACCTGCTCTTGAACCGCGTCGACGACCGCGGGGTGACAGTGGCCCAGCGGCGTGCAGGCGTAGCTCGCACCGGCGTCTACGTACTCCGTGCCGTCGGCGGTGTAGAGATACGGGCCCTCACCTTTCTCGAGACCGATCGGCTTGCTACCGGAGACGAAATCCAGGTCACTCATTGTGTGGCCTCCGTTTCCGCGTCAGTTGCGTCCGCGAGCACGCCGGGCTCGAGGGTCGTCCCCTCGCCCGCTAACGCGGCTGTGATCGGCTCGTCGGCGTTTGCGGTCGCGACGATCACCGACGCCGCACCGCCCTCGAGCGCCTCCTCGGCGGCCATGACCTTCTTGGTCATGAACCCCTCGGCGGCGTCTTTCACGGCGTCGAACTCGGTGGGCGTGGACGCCGACTCGATGCGCGTCGACTCGTCGTCGGGGTCCTCGTAGATCCCCGACACGTCTGTGAGGACGATCAAGTCGGCACCGAGCGCGCCGGCGACTGCGGCGGCGGCGCGGTCGGCGTCGGCGTTGACCGCGGTGTAGCCGCCCTCCTTCTCCCGTCCGAGCACTGGGACGGAGACGACGGGCGTGTAGCCGCCCGAGAGCATCGTCTCGAGCAGGTCGGCGTTGACCGACTCGATCGTCCCCGAGTGGTCGCCGCGCTTGATCTTCTTCTTGCCGTCCTCTTTGACGCGGACGGCGGACTTGCGTTTGCCCTCGAGCAGTTTGCCGTCCGTTCCCGAGAGGCCGACGGCGTCGACGCCCTCGTTGTGCAGGCTCTCGACCAGATCGGTGTTGAGCTTGCCCGGCATCACCATCTTGAACACGTCCATCGTCCGCTCGTCGGTGAACCGGCCGACGACGCCGCCGGGCGTCTCGACGTAGGTGGGTTCCTCGCCCAGCTCTTCGAGGGTCTCGTCGACGGCGGTCGAGCCGCCGTGGGTGAGAACCACGTCTTCGCCGTCCTCGACGAGCGCGGCCACGTCCGCGAGTGCGCCTTCGGGATCGACGGCGCGTGCGCCGCCGATCTTGACCACTACAGTCATGGTGCCCCCACGGGGTGCAGTCCCGTAAACTCGAGTCCGGCCGTCTCCTCGAAGCCCAGCGCGACGTTGGCGGCGTGGACCGCCTGTCCCGCGGAGCCTTTCATCATGTTGTCGATCGCCGAGAAGACGACGATGCGCTTGTTCGAGGGGTCGAGTTCGAAGCCGACCTCGGCGAGGTTCGTTCCGGCGACCGCCTTGGGCTCCGGATACCGATACACGCCGGAGCCGCCGGCGGCCATGCGGACGAACGGTTCGTCCTCGTAGCAGCCCCGATAGGCCTTCCAGAGGTCGCCCTTCGAGACGGGGCCCGAGGGGAAGACGTGATTCGTCGCGCTGGCACCGCGGATCATGTCCACGGCGTGGCAGGTGAAGGCAACCGAGGTGTCGAGGAACTGCTCGATCTCGGCCTCGTGGCGGTGGCCCGTCGGCGCGTAGGGGCGGACGACGCCCGAGCGCTCGGGGTGGCTCGAGGCCTCGCCGCCGCCGGCTCCCCCTTCGGAGGAGCCGACCTTCACGTCGACGACGATCTGCTCGCCGCCCTCTAAGATCCCGTGTTCGAACAGCGGGTAGAGCCCGAGGATCGTCGCGGTGGCGTTACAGCCGCCGCCGGCGATGAGTTCCGCGCCCTCGAGATCGTCGCGGTTGATCTCGGGAAGCGCGTACTCCGCCTTGTCGAGATACTCGGGGGCCTCGTGGCCGTCGTACCACTCGTCGTACTGGGCCTCGTTCTCGAGGCGGAAGTCCGCCGAGAGGTCGACCACGGTATCCGCGATTTCGAAGAACTCGTCGATCTGGCCCATCGAAACGCCGTGTGGCGTCGCCGCGAAGAGGACGTCGACGGACGCGAGGTCCTCGGGTTCGGTAAAGCGCAGGTCCGTCCCCCGCAACGGCGGGTGGACGGAGCCGACGCTCTTGCCGGCCTTCGAACGGCTCGTGACCTCCGTGATCTCGAAATTCGGATGGCCGGCGAGCAGTCGCAGGAGTTCGCCGCCGGTAAAGCCGGAGCCGCCGATGACGCTCGCGGTGACCGTCTCGGCGCGCTCGGCCGAGCCGGGTTCGGCGTCGACCGCCATCAGGCGCTCACCTCGAGTTCCGGATCCGCCGCTTGCGCTTTCGTCTCGAGCCAGTCGACGACGGTCCCCGCGACGTCGGTCTCGACCGCACCGTCGAGTGCTTTGAACTCCACCGTGTGGTTGACCTCGTGGACCGTGTACGAATCGCCGGTTTCCATGAGGTCCACACCGAGGAGTCCGCCGCCGACGGCGTCGCTCGCCTTCCGAACCAGCGCTCTCGCCTCGTCGTCGATCTCGAAGACATCCGTCTCCGCTCCCTTGGCGGCGTTGGTGATCCAGTGATCGGACGACCGGACCATCCCCGCGATGGGCTCGCCGTCGATCGCGAGTACGCGAACGTCGCGGCCGGGTTTCTCGACGAACTCCTGCACGTAGAACACCTTGTGCTCGTAGTGGCCCAGCGTCGCCTTGTGTTCCAAGATGGCCTCGGCGGCCGACTCGGAGTCGATCTTGGCCATCAGGCGACCCCACGAGCCGACGACGGGTTTGAGGACGCACGGATAGCCAAACTCTTCGATGGCCGCCATGGCCGTTTCCTTCGTGAAGGCGACTTTCGTGGCGGGCGTGGGAACGCCGGCCTTCTCGAGTGCGAGACTGTTCTTTACCTTATCGGCGCAGATGTCCGCGGTCTCGTGGCTGTTGACGACGGGAATCCCGTACGATTCGAAGAACTGCGTGGCGTACAAGCTCCGGCTCGTCGCGAGACAGCGGTCGACGACGATGTCGAGGCCGTCGAACGCCGCGGGTGCCTCCGAGATGTCGAAGGTTTGCTTGCGAACGTCGATCTTCGTGACCTCGTGGTCGCGCTCGCGAAGCTCGCTCAACAGGAGTTTCTCGTCTTTGCGGATCCGTGAATAGAGTATGCCGACGTTCACGCGAGCCACCTCCTGGATGTGACGAGCGGCGTGCTACGAGCCCCTCGAGTCGTGGACGCAACGCGGGCCAGTGTCGTGCCCGTCTGCAAGGTCACTCACCCCAGTCCTCTTCGAGCTCGGGCGCTCGTTCGAGGACTGGCGGCTCGGTATCGACGACTTCAAGCTCTGCTCCACAGGTCGTACAGTCAACGATCTCTCCCGCTTCCAGATCGTCGTGCAGGGACAGTTCGGCCCCACACTCGACGCATTCGGTCATTGTACTCGCACGTGGGAGCCCGGCTCCCTTAAAGCCTTCGAACTTAACAGCAAAATTATACTAACTGCACGCCACTCTAACGGTCCGTGGAGGCTATGTTACCGCAGGTCTACTTTGACATATCATGAAGTCGGTAATTAATCCCCTCGCGGGGATCGTCGCCGAAGCGGCCGTTCGACGGCCCGCGACAGCGGCCGCCGTCCGATCCGCCGTGCGCGAGTCTCACACTCAGACATACCCGTTCACCTCCGAACGGAGCGCCTCGCGAGCCGACTCGAGCGGGACGCTCACCTCCTCGAGCGCGTCCGCGTCGATCGCGAGTGCATCGCGGGCCGACTCGAGTTGGGTCTCGACCGCCTCGGGTGCTGGCCCGCCCTGCGAGTTCCGGCTCGCAACGCTCTGGACCGGATCGAGCGCGTCTTCGACGGCTGCGGGATCGACGGCTGCCTCGAGC
Source organism: Natrinema ejinorense (assembly GCF_002494345.1). Taxonomy (GTDB): domain Archaea; phylum Halobacteriota; class Halobacteria; order Halobacteriales; family Natrialbaceae; genus Natrinema; species Natrinema longum. The sequence goes on along the minus strand of NZ_NXNI01000001.1, from coordinate 2,908,969 downwards.
GACTCGCCGAGGACGTCCTGGGCCGCGGCCTCGAGGGCGTCGTAGTTCGCACCGCCCTCGGCAGCGATGGCCACCAACTCGTGCGCGGTCCGGAACGGCAACCCGTTGGCGGCCAGCAGGTCCGCGACGCCGGTCGCCGTCGAGAACCCCTCGCCGGCCTCCGCCTCGAGGACGTCCTCGTTCCAGTCGGCCGTCGCGACCGCCCCCGCTGCGACCTCGCTGGCCTCGGTCACCGCGTCGACGGTCTCCCAGGCGTGGGTCGTCGCCCGCTGCAGATCGCGATTGTACGCGCGGGGCAGTCCCTTCAGCGTCGTCGTCAGCCCCTGGACGCCGCCGGCCGCGTCGCCCGCGACCGCGCGGACGAGCTCCAGCGTATCCGGGTTCTTCTTCTGGGGCATGATCGACGACGTCGAGGAGTAGTCGTCCGCCAGATCGACGAAGCCGCGGTTCGCGAAGATGATCACGTCCTCGGCCAGCCCCGACAGCGTCGTCGCGTGCGTCGACAGCGCCTGCGTCGTCTCGAGCAGGAAGTCTCGACTCGAGGCGGCGTCCATCGAGTTCTCCACGACACCGTCGAAGCCCAACAGCTCGGCCGTGCGCTCGCGGTCGATATCGAACGTCGTTCCAGCGAACGCGGCCCCGCCCAGTGGCGACTGGTTGATCCGGCCGTAGGCCGCGAGCAAGCGTTCCGTGTCGCGGCGGACGGCTCCCTCGTAGGCCAGCGCCCAGTGAGCCACGGTGGTCGGCTGGGCGGGCTGGAGGTGGGTATAGCCGGGCATGACCGTCTCCGTCTGTTCTTCCGCGACGGCCACCAGCGATTCGCGGAGCGCGAGCGTCGTCTCGACGGCCTCGAGGACGTCCTCGCGCAAGCGATAGCGGATACAGGCCGCGACCTCGTCGTTGCGCGATCGCGCGGTGTGCATCTTGCCGCCGTCCGCGCCGATGCGTTCGATGACGGCCGTCTCGATGGCCTCGTGGACGTCCTCGCCGTCCGGCAGCGAGCCGTGGCCGTCGACCTCGATCGCGTCCAGCGCCGTGAGGATCTCGCCGGCCACGTCGTCGTCGACGATGTCCTGCTCGGCGAGCATGACCGTGTGTGCGCGGTCGACCTCGAGATCCGCCACGAAAATCCGTTCGTCCGCCGCGAGCGAGGAGAGGAAACTCCGGGCGGGGCCGCCGCTGAAACGGTCTCGGCGGACGACGCCGTCGGATCTCTGATCCGACGAGGAATCCCGCTCGCCGCCATCTCGAGTGCTCTCCTCGGTCATGATTACTCGTCGTCTTCCGTGGCGTTTGCAGCGATCGCCTCGTTCGCGAGGCGGCGCTGGAAGCCGTGGTACTTCGCGACGCCGGTGGCGTCTTCCTGTTTGATCTTGCCGACCGTCTCGGTATCGAAGGAAGCGTGTTCCGCGGAGTAAGCCGCGAACTTGCTGTCGCGAGCGACCGGACGTGCCTGCCCGCCCTCGAAGCGGATCGTCACGGTCCCCGTGACGCGCTTTTGGGTCTCGTCGATGAAGCCCTCGAGCGCGCTCACGAGCGGCGCGTCGATCAGGCCCTCGTAGGCTTTCTGGGACCACTGCTGGTCGATCTGGGTCTTGAACTGACGCTCCTCCTGGGTGAGGACGAGCCCCTCGAGGGCCTCGTGGGCGTTGAGCAGCGTCGTCGCACCTGGGTGTTCGTAGTTCTCGCGGACCTTCAGCCCGAGCATGCGATCTTCCATCATGTCTGTGCGGCCGACGCCGTACCCGCCGGCGAGTTCGTTGAGGTATTCGACGAGCTCGACCGGCTCGTACTCCTGACCGTCGACGGCGACGGGGTAGCCGTTCTCGAAGGAGATGTCGATCTCCTCGGTCTCGTCGGAGGGATCCTCAGTCCACGCGTAGATATCCGTCGGCGGGACGTAGTTGGGGTCCTCGAGATCGTCGCCCTCGACCGAGCGGCTCCAGATGTTGGTGTCGATCGACCAGTCGCCGCCGCTGCCACCCTCGACGGGGAGGTTCTTCTCGGCGGCGTACTCCTTCTCCCACTCGCGGGTGAGTCCGAGTTCGCGCACGGGGGCGATGACCTCGAGATCCGAGTCGCGCCAGACGGCCTCGAAGCGCAGTTGGTCGTTGCCCTTGCCCGTACAGCCGTGGGCGATACCTGTACAGTCCTGTTCCTCGGCGACCTCCAGGATCGCTTCCGCGATCACGGGACGGGCCAGCGCCGTGCCGAGCGGGTAGCCCTGATAGGTCGCGTTCGCGCGAACGCTCTCGAGACAGAGTTGTGCGAATTCCGCCCGTGCGTCGACGACGTAGTGTTCGAGGCCGAGTGCCTCGGCGGTTTCCTCGGCTTCGTCGAACTCTTCGGCCGGCTGGCCGACGTCGACGGTAACGCCGATCACGTCGTCGTATCCGTATTCCTCCTCGAGCAGCGGGACACAGACGGTCGTGTCCAGGCCCCCCGAAAACGCAAGTGCCACGCGGGTCATATGGTACTCGAGTGAAACCCCAGGAGAGACTTAAGCTCATTGGTTTCGATCGCGTAAATTGTAGGTAGAGGCGCTGCTAACCGAAAATACTGCGATTTCGGGAACGTTGGAACGAACCGGGATCGGGGGAGTAGGTAGAGTACGGGCTCAAAGGCCCGGTCGGAATCGCCGCGGTCGCCGCCGAGCGACGGCCCCGCCGGTACCGGCCACGGCGAATGCGGTACCGACGGAGTAGCTCATTGCTGAAACGGTGAGGATCCACGGTATTAAAAGCTGCTACATCGCGCTGCCGGGGCCGTCAGCACGGCATACTGTCGATCTCGATCGGAACCGATCGAGAGCCGCCCGGGTGACGAACCGGCTCGCGTTCGCCGCTACTCCTCGTCGGGCAACGCCAGGACGTTCTCCCGCCCGATCCGGAACACTTCGATCTCGTCGTTTTCACGCAGTTCACCGACGACCTGACTGGTCTTGGCCTCGGTCCACTCGAGTTCCGAGACGACTGCCTGTTGTTTGATCCGGCCGCCGTGTTCCTCGAGCAGCCGCAGCACCCGCTCCTCGTTGCTTAGTAGTTCCGGGGGCGGACCGCCGGACGAATCCGACCGGGAGGCAGTTGCGCCGTCGGTCCATTGTGGGGGTCCGGAGCCGTCGTCGCTTACGGTGTCTGTACGATTGCGGCCGACCAGCCAGCCGACCGTGCCGACGGTCGCGAGCAGCGCAAGCGCCAGCACGACGATCGTCCACGGCATCGCCGGACCCCGGTCGGTCGGCTCCGACTCCGAAGTCGTGTTTCCGCTCTCGACTAAGGTGATCCGTGGCTGGTTCTCGGTAAACGACGTCGACTCGCCCCGCCAGATGGCCGAGCCGTCGAGTGGCTCGCTCGGCGGTGGGTCGATCTGCCGCTCGCCCCCGTTCTGATAGACGGTATACCCCTCCGGCCAGTGGAACTGCAACTCCGTCCCGTCGTCGAGCGTCAGTCCGGCGAGCGCGGCTCCCGCCTCTATCTGTTTCCACACGACGAGCGCGAAGTTAGACCACTGGAACGTGACGACTGCGTGGCCGACCTCCCGTGGCGCGGAATTCGTTTCCGTGGTGATCGAGACGTTCGAGAGATTCATCTCCCGATCCGTCCGGTTTTCGCCCTCGGCGAGGGTTTCGTTCCACTTCGCCCGCTCGGCAGCGGTGTACGTCTCCGGATTCGATTCGATGTCCTCCCGGAGCCGCTCCCACTCCGCCGGGGAACTGTTTCCGTCGTCGAGATGGAACTGATAATCGACGGCTACGTTCGCAGTGCCGTTCTCGGCGATGAAGACGTCGATGTGAATTCGATCGGCGTCCTCGAGTTCCAGCGATTGGTCCGCATCTTCCTGGAAGGCTGCCGACTGGGTACCGGCGTCCGCCCCGGCCACGCCGGGTGCCGTGACGAACGCGACCGAACAGCCCACCACTACGAGCACGCAAACCAGTGCTCGCAGCCCCCATACGTCCATTACTATGACATGCCGGGGCCGTCTAAATAGGTCTTTCCGACGACGAGACGGTGTGTTTTTCACACAGTCACGCTCCCGTGAACGTCTGATCGATACGCGCGCCACACTCGGGGTCGAAACGCTGCTGGAGATCGTCCTCGGAGTGGTCGCCGTGCTGATCGTCCTCTGGTTTCTCGATCGCCTCGAATCCGGCCATCGAACGATCGTCGTCCGTCCGGGACCACCAGACTGATACCCACACCGACGCTATATCGGCGGAAGTGTACAGCGTCAACGTTCCGGTCCCCGGTCGCGTTCGCCAGCTCGCGAACCGGCTCCACCCCGACCTGATCGGGTTCGAGACCGTCCGCGAGGACCACTCGTGTCTGCTCAAGCGACTCGGGGACGTCGACCACGTCTCACAACTGCAACACCGCACCCACCGCGCGCTCGAGGGCGTTTCCGCCGTCGACGCCGAAATCACGGGCATCGACTACTTCGACGACCCCCCGCTTGGCTCCACGCCGGTCGTCTATCTCGCCGTCGAGAGTCCCGGACTCGAGGCGATCCACGCCGACCTCACCGAGACCTTCGAGACCGTCGCGGGACTCGAGGGCGACGATTACGTCCCCCACGTCACGCTGGCCCGAGGCGGCGACCTCGAGACCGCAACACGGCTGGCCGACCGCGAGATCGAACCGATCCAGTGGACGGTGAGCGAACTCGAGTTCTGGGATGGCACGGACAAGCTACCGGTGAGTCGGGTCTCGCTGTCGGCCTGACGAGCCATCGTCTCGAACCCGATCGGGACGCGCGCCCACCGTCACCGCGAGTACGTCTCTAGGCGACGCAGTCGTCCGTCGCCGATGTCGAAGAAATCGGCGAATTCGAACAGCACCGTTTCATCCTCGATCACTCGGCCGCGAACCGCGGCGCGACCGTCTCCGGCGATTACCGACTCGAGTTCGTGGCTCGTCGCCGGGTTCGGCCGCTCGTCGCGCATGAACGCGACGAACGCCTCGCGGTCCGCAAAGGTCCGATCGGGGCGATGCTGGACGAACTCGGGCTCGAGGATCTCCTCGAGTGCGTCGTAGTCGTGCTCGTCGAGCGCGTCGTAGTATCGCCGGACGAGGGCGACGGCGTCCATACTCGACGTTTCGTCCCGACCCTCAAAAGGATGCGACTCTCCTGACTGGGCTGGTGTCGCGGATACGGCCCCGCGTTACCGTTCCGGCACGTCCCGGCCGTCGGTCGCGGAGAGGTCGTCCGGAGCGGGCAGGTCCTCGCCGTCGGTGGCTCTTGCGTGGGCGCGATCGGCGTCCGCGTGGTGCTCCTCGCCCGCGGTCTCGTCGCCCCGCGCGTAGTGGTCGGCCGCCGTCGCGTACCACTTCGCCGCGTTCCGTCGGTCCGTCGCGCGCTCGTTCGCGCGTTCCGCCGCCCGGGCCACCGCGTCGTCGTCGGCGTACCGTCTGGCCGCGTCGAAGGCCTCGAGGGCAGCGGTAAGCGGCTCGACCGCGGCGTCGAACGCGGCGGCGGCGGTCACCCAGTCCTCGCCGGCCAACGCGTCCCGCCCCCGTTCGTACTCCTCGCGACCCTCGCGGTAGTGGGTGGTAGCGACTCGGTAGCGCTCGACGGCTGCATCGTCGTCCGAGACCTCCTCGATCGCCGCGCGGATCGCCTCGAGGTCCGGCTGCTGTAACGGATCCTCGTTCGACCAGACGTAGTGGACCGTCCGTTGCTCGTCGAGAACGAACACCGTTCGCCTGGCGAGCTGTCGATGCCCGCCGAACAGCTCGTCCTCGAGGACGCCGTAAGACGCCGCGATCGAGCCGTCGCCGTCCGAAACGAGCGGAAAGCCGAGGTCGTGTCGATCCGCGAACTCCCGGTGAGTGAACGCGGTGTCCGTCGAGATGCCGACGATGGAGACGTCGTTTTGCAACCCGACCAGATCGAAGTCGCGAAGCGAACAGAGTTCCTCGGTACAACTCGGGCTGAAGTCGGCCGGGTAAAAGAGGAGCAAGGTGACACCGTTGCCCCCGATCAGTTCCTCGAACGTGACGTGACGAACCTCGTCGTCGATCGCCGCGGGCCCGTCGAACGTCGGTGCAGTCTCTCCCGTCTCGAGCATACTAGCGGCTCCCACGCGATACCCGTATGCATGTCGATCCATTGGTATGCATATCCGTCCGCGCTCCCAGGAGGGGGGCTCGTTGGAGCCGCCGTCTCGAACTGGCTCTCGCGACGGGCGTGGAATCGCGTTCCACGTTCCTTTTCTTCCGCCTCCGCGTACCGATACGCCGTGGAGTGTCACGTCTACTACGAGGGCGACGACGACCCCGAGAAGTGTACCGCGCGTCGCCTCGAGAAGTTCGACAAGGCCATCCTCCATCGGTCGATGGGACAGGTGCCCTACGGGGTCGTGTTGAACCCCCACGCCGAGCAGGCGCTCTCGCCGGCCGATCTCGAGGCGGGACTGGGGACGCTGGTCGCCCTCGACTGCTCGTGGGAGTCCGCCGAAGCGGCGTCGTTCGAGATGCGTGGCGTCCATCGGGCACTTCCCTTCCTCGTCGCCGCCAACCCGATCAATTACGGCCGTCCGTTCCGGCTGACCACCGTCGAAGCGCTCGCCGCCGCGGCCTGTCTCTTCGACGAGTGGGCACTGGCGGCGGACCTACTCGAGCCGTTCCGCTGGGGCGAGACGTTCCTGACGCTCAACGAGGAGCCCCTGACCCGATACAGCGAGTGTGCTGACTCGAGCGAGGTCGTCGCGGTGCAAGACGACTACTTGGCCGACGAGGAGTGATCGATTCGGCCGCCTGCCGTGGTGGTCGGCGGAATCACAGCGACTAAATGCCCCACGAGCAAAGGGCGGGTATGGCCAGTTTCGACGCCGCTGAGAAACGGATGCTCGAGAAGATGATCTGCATGCGCTGTAACGCTCGCAACTCCAAGCGAGCGAACCGCTGTCGCAAGTGCGGGTACACGAAGCTCCGTCCCAAAGCCAAAGAGCCCCGAGCCGCATAATCGACGCCGCGGATCGATCAGTTTTCTTTCGTTCGTCGCCTCGTAGTGACGAGGTCGGACTCGTCGTTTGGATCCGGACCGCAGGAGCCGTCCGTGAGTCGAACGCGAGCGATCGCTGTGCCGATCGACGGCGAAACTCCGGGGCGGCGACGGGAGCCTTTCGAAAGGGCTTTAATGTTCACCGGGGTATGAAGAGATGAGTCCTGATAGGGTAGTGGACTATCCTCTTGGCTTGCGGAGCCAGGGACCGGAGTTCAAATCTCCGTCAGGACGCTCACTCCTTGCGAGTGCTTCACGATGTTCAGCACTCGCTGCGTCGTTCGGTCCTGACGTGCCCAACGCTCGCTAGCGCTCGCGTTGGACTCCGTCAGGGCGCGTTTCTTCGATACTAGGCCGAACTGGCCCAGTCAGAACGTCACGTTCGTGTCGTCTTCGGACCAGCCATCGTCGTAACTCGAGAGGGTCGAAATACGATCGTCCGGGATCGGGGAGGGATGCCGATACGATTACTGACCCGCTCGGTAGCCAGGAGCGTCGACGGCGTCGCCACTCGAGGATTCAAAATCGGGTGAGAGGAGTAAGCCCCCTTCTGTTCGGCCCGGCATTCGGCTTAGCGTCCGTGCCGTCCGTGGCGGAGCCACGGGGTGTTCGGGCTACCACGGCACGGACTTGCACCGGTGAGGGTTCGCCGTTCCATCGATCCTCGGCCGTCCGTGTGCGGTCGATCACGACGAACGTGACCCGTGGATTCGAACCACGGTTTGACGACTGCACGCGGCTCGCGGCGTGTGCCGCTCGCCAGTTCGGCGGCTCGCGCCGCCTCACGTTTCGCGGTCCGTAGGACCGCGCATCCCTCTGCGGGTCAACTCCCCTTCCTCTCGGTCGGGTTCGCGCGCATCATCGGTCGGGCCGAGACGTGTCGTTTCTGTTCCAGAGCCAGCGGTCTCCCGCTCCGGACTTGCGTCCGGTCACCTGCCCAAACAGGTGGGGGGACTTTCCTCGCGAGCATGACACATCCCGAAGGGATGGGTCACGTTGTACGGTCGCGCCGTCGCCGACGCCACCGCCGCGGCGGCCAGGCTCTCTCTCCCACTCGGGATAGGCTCGTGGGGCGAATAAGTCCCCCGGTCGGGGACTCGAAACCGCCCTGTGACGAATGGAAGCGTTTTAGGACGACTATCCCCTTGTCCACCTGTATGTCCCAGCGACAGGGCGTCGACCTCTCCTACGAAGACGGTGCTCGCGCGGTCGAACTCGCGCGCGAGTCCGTCGAAGCGTACGTACAACACGGGCAACGAGAACAACCGGGCAGCATGCGCGAAGCCTTCTACGAGCGAACCGGCGCGTTCGTCCGCCTCGAGTCGACCCGCGGCCGGGGGAGCCTGCGGGGCTGTGCGGGGGGCTATCGCTCGGGCGACCAGCTCGGCCACGTCATCGTGGACGCGGCGATCGAGGCCGCAAGCGAGGATTCCTGTGGCTCCGAGGTCAGCCCCTCGGAGCTGCCGAACCTGACGGTCTCGGTCTGTACCGTCAAGAACGTCCTGCTGACCGACGATCCGCTCGCCGACCTCGAACTCGGTACCCACGGCGTCGCCATCGACGGCGGCGAGGGCGGTTGGCTCTACCCGACGGTGCCGGTCGAGAACGACTGGAGCGCCCGCGAGTACCTCGATCGGACGTGCCGAAAAGCGAAACTCGCACCGGGAGCCTGGCAGAACGACGACGTCGTCGTCACCCTGTTCGAAGGGCAGGTTTTCCGCGAGCGGGAGGCCGACGGAAGCATCGAAGAACTGTAACCACGCACACTGTTCTGGCGACCTCGGTAGCCGTTTGCCGCATCTGGTGCCGCGTCCGATCCGCGGGCTCGTCTCCGTCACTCGTCCGTTCCCAGGGGCCGGTCGCTCGCCTCGAGTTTGACCTCGAGCAGGTCGTTCAGTGCCGCGAACACGTAGTGAACCCCAAACCAGAGCGCAATCAGGTTGACGGTCAGTACCAGCGCCACCGAAAGCACTGACGGCCACGGTAACAGTATCCACGTACAGAACCCTGCGACCGCGACGATGACGACGAGACGACCGGCCAATCGGGTGGCGATGTCGGAGTGAGTCTCGGTTCTCTCCGGAGCCATCGATCGGTGAATCGGACGCTCGGTAGAAAAGTCAAGCTATTTGATTGACACGGTAGGTGACACGAGTCCCGACAGTCCCGAATTCGACTGTCCCGGAGCGGAATCACAGCTGGCCGAATATCCGTAGGGGGCGGGCCAGGTCGAAGGGCTTTCGACCCGTCACGACGAACCTCGGCCAATGAGCGACCCAGCAGACGGGAGCGCGGGCCTGCCCCAGCTTCGGACCATCGCGGACTACCAGTTCGGCGCGGGTGCGGGCGTGGCGCTGTTCCCGCCCGACGAACCGCTGACGGTCAAACGAACCACCTCGGGACGACCACAACAGGTCCACGCGGATGCGGGCCGGATCGTCTCCTTTGGCACCGACGGCCGGTTCACGCTCGGACTCGAGGGCGGCCGCCGGCTCGCGGTCGCGCTCTCTCACCCTGCCTATCGCGTCGTCGTCGACGACGAGAGCGAACCGTTCGTCCGCGAGGAAAAGAACGTCTTCGCGAAGTTCGTCCTCGAAGTCGGCGACGAGATTCGACCGGGCGACGAGGTACTGGTCGTCCACGAGCGCGGCGAGTTGCTCGCGGTCGGGACGGCCCAACTCGACGCCGGCGCGATTCGAGACTTCGAGACGGGGATGGCAGTGAACGTCCGCGAGGGCGCGCCCGCGGGGACGTAGAAGCCCCGTCGAGCCGTTCCCCTATAGTGCTCTGTCACCCGTCGCTCGCGAGCGGAACCGGACAACCGATCGATTGGTTTTACTCGCGAGATCAGGCTTGACGAACCACTATAGTAGCAACTGAAAGTCATTGCACACCTGATCGCACGACAGCGTTGCGATCAGTGTGTAAATCGTTTCAGTTGCTACTATAGAGCTGACACGCCCGCCCGATCTCCCGTTCGTATCGGGCTTTGATCTCCTCGAACAGTGACTCGCCGACCGCAGTCCGGATCCGCGGTCCGGCCGTGGCGAAGAACTCGTCGAGGTTCTCGTACTCGGAGAACACGTCGTTTCGTTCGGTTTCGTCGTAGCGATCCTCGCGTTCGTATGCGAGTGCCTGCAGGCAGTTGTCGATCAGATCCATGTCCTTGACGAACCGCGCGGTCGGCGTCTCGCGCGCCTCGTACTCCTCCCAGAGCGACAGGAAGTCGCCGTCGGGATCGTCGAACGGCTCGAGCAGATCGGTGATCGCGTCCCGCTCGCGGGCCGTCTTTTCCTCGCCGGACACCCGCTGCGTGCCGTCTTCGGCCCGCGTCGCGACGTCTCCCGTCCGCGCTTCCCCGAGATCGTGGACGAGCGCCATCGAGATCGCCCGTTCGCGGTCGACGTCGTCGCCCGCTCGGTCGGCGTACAGCAGGCACAGCGTCGCCATCCCCCAGGTATGGGCCGCGACCGATTCCGGTGACTCGATCCCGCGGAGCACCCATCCCGTTCGCCGCTCGTCTTTCAGTTCGACCGCCTCGAGCAACGCGTCGAATTCCTCGGCCATTGTACCGCGTCACGTGTCGGTGCAAATTGAAAACGTCGATCGACGGTTCGGGAGTTTGAATTGTCTTTTTGGGTGGCGGGAACGTCTCCCAAACACGAATGCTACAGAAACCGGATTTGAGCGGCCAGACCGCGTTCATCACAGGGACGACGCGCGGAATCGGGAAGCAACTCGCGCTCGCACTCGCCGAACAGGGCTGTAACATCGTCTCGACGGGCAAAACCGTCGACGACTCGGACTCGGACCTCGAGGGAACGATTCACAAGACGGCCGAGGAGTGTGCGGCGAAAGGCGTCGAGACGCACGCGCTCCAGTTGAACGTTCGCAACGAGGACGACGTCGACGCGGCCATCGAGGAAGCGATCGACGAGATGGGCGAGATCAACATCGTCATCAACAACGCCTCTGCCATCCAGATGGGCGACGTCGAGGACATTCCGGCCAACCGGTACGACCTGTTAAACGAGGTCAACGTGCGCGGAACCTATCTGATCTCGCGGGGTTTCATCGACCACCTGAAGGACGTCGAGGAAGACGCCTGGATCCTGACGAACGCGCCGCCGGTCGAGATCGACCGCGCGCCGGGGAAGGCGGCCTATTCGTGGTCGAAGATGGGGATGTCGTTTATCACGCTGTCGCTGGCCCAGGAACTGGCGAGCGACGACATCGGCTGTAACTCCTTCTGGCCGGTGACTGCCATCGATACGCGTGCGACTCGTTACTTCGAGATGGGGACCGAGGACGACTGGCGCACGCCGGAGATCGTCTCGGATACCGTCCTCGAAATACTGACACGCGACCCGGCCGAGTTCACCGGCAACCACATCTACGACGAGGAGTTCCTCCGCGAGGCCGGCGTCGAGGACTTTTCGGGGTACAACCTCACCGAGGGAGATCCGGCACCGATGTCCGCACAGATCTTCGATCCGGAGTACTCGCAGTGACGAGTCGCGTCCGAGCCCGGTGAGGTCGTCGCTCCTCGAGGAACGACAAAGTAAAAGGTCGCCCGTGGCGACGTGTCGAGTATGTTTGGAGGAGGCGGCGGCGGACTCAACCCGCGCAAGATGGAACAGATGATGGAGCAGATGGGTATCGACGTCGAGGACATCGACGCCGAGGAGGTCATCATCCGTACCGACGAGTACGACCTCGTCTTCGACGACGCCGAGGTCACCAAGATGGACGCCCGCGGTCAGGAGACCTACCAGGTCATCGGCTCGCCCGAGGAGGTCGAAGCCGGCTCGGCCGGTGGCAGTGCCGGTGGCGAATCCGATTCCGATGCCGGGTCGTCGATCCCCGACGAGGACGTCGAACTCGTCGCCACGCGCGCCGGCGTGGGTGAGGACGAGGCCCGCGAGGCCCTCGAAGCGAACGACGGCGATCTCGCCGCGGCAGTCGGCTCCCTCGAGTGACTCGCGTGAGCGAGGACGAGCGTGCGGCCGACAGTACCGACCGTGTCCCGGTGCTGCTCGTCCGCGGCGATCGCGAGTACCTCGTCGAACCCGGCGGCGAACAGGGGACCGACCTCGGCGTTCTCGAGGTCCCCGAGGACGTTCAGTCGGGCGACACCATCGAGACGCATCTGGGCGACGAGTTCCAGGTCCGTCGGCTGCGCGGCCCCGATCTTTTCCATCACTTCGAGCGGACGGGCGCACCGATGGTGCCCCGCGACATCGGGCTCGTCATCGGCGAGACCGGTATCGCCGGCGGCGACCGGGTCCTCGACGCCGGCACCGGAACCGGCGTCCTCGCGGCCATGATGGCCCGGGCCGGGGCCGAGGTCGTGACTTACGAACAAGACGCCGAGTTCGCCGACGTGGCCCGCGAGAACATGGCGCTGGGTGGCGTCGAGGACGCCGTCGACGTTCGAACCGGTGACGTTCTCGAGGACGTCGACGCTCTCGAGCCGTCGTCGTTCGACGTCCTGACCCTCGATACGGCCGACGCACCCGCGATGGTCGAGCACGCGCCCGACCTGCTCGTCGACGGCGGGTTCGTCGCGGTCTACAGCCCCTTTATCGAGTCGACTCGCGAGGTCTCGAAGACGGCCCGCGAGGTCGGCCTCTCGGACGTGACGACTCGAGAGACGATTCAACGCGAGATGCAGTTCGACGAACGGGGCTCGCGACCCTCGACCGCGCCCGTCGGTCACACCGGCTATCTGACGATCGCCCGCAACGAATAGGGCGGTTCTCCCTCCCCTCGAGTTCCGCCGGCGGTATAGAGATAACTCGAGAGCCATGGCCGGGAGCGGACTCCGAGCATCGCGAGGAGTCCGCGACTCGGGGGAGGGCAGGCGGTTCCACGATCACGGTCGCGAGCGAACGAGTGCGCGGCGCTTCGCGCCGCGGGAAGGCGAACGGCGCAGCCGTGAGCCGGTGAGCGAGCGGGCTGACGACTGACCCAGAAGCCGCGCCCCGCGCGACTGGCGGGGAAGGAGGTGTGTTCTCGTGAACGAAGTGAACGAGAGCTCGGAAGACGCGGAGCGTCTTCCGGTGCTTTTAATCGAAACTGAGCGGGATCGAAGATCCCGCGATGTCCAAAAGAGCGCTTCGCGCTCTTTTGAAGATTTTGCCGAGTGACATCGCGAGCGACGCTCAAAGCGTCGCTCGCGATAGACCGCAGCGCAAAATTTCGTTAGTTGTCGTCCTCGCGCCACTTGTGCTCGCACTCAGTGCAGATGAAAAAGCGCGTTTCGGACTCGTCGGCCGACCGGATCTGTTGCATGTACCAGTGGGCGCGGCCGTTGCCACACTCGGGACAGATCGCGTCGGTTTCGGGCAGCGAGGTCTCGCCGGAGGACTCGATGATCTCGCTGGCCTCCTGATCGTCGGTGACGATATACTGGTCCGCGTCGCCTTTCGGTTTCGTAAACCCGCAGCTACCGCACTCCCAGAGGCCGTCCTCGGCTTTCATCATCGAACCGCATTCGTCGCAAAATTCCATCGTTGTCCGGGCTACGGGGGTCGAGTGACTTAAGAGACCTGTTTAGGCTCGCCGACCGGCCGCGGGGTCGCCCCCGCGAGCTAGCCCTCTCCCTCCGACTGGTAGGGCTCGCCGACGGCCTCTCGGGGGAGGACGTTGTGGAGTTCCGCCCGGAGGTCGTCCATCGATTCGAAGCGGTCGCGCTCGCTTTTTTCGACGAGCGTCCCCAGATTTCGCTCGCCGTCGGCGAGCAAGAGCGTGACGTCCTCGAGTTCGGTGACGGCGTGGTCCTGCGTGATCGGGTACTCGAGGTCCGCGAAGACGGCGTCGATTCGGCTGAGTTTGACGTCGGACATGGGTTGGTTGACGCGCCGGAGTGGCTTGTAGTGTCGCCCTGCTGGAACGGAGCATCCACGCACGTGACATTTCGATTCGAAACTATAATCGGGCGAGATAACACAGGTATTGTCCATGCGGAGACTCGTGGAGCGGCTCGTCGCGCCGTTTGCCGTGGATCGACGGGTGCTCGCGCTGGCGGGTGCCCGGATGGCTGACGGGATCGGGAACTCGTTTCTGATCATCGTCATTCCGCTGTACGTGACCAGCGGCGTCGTCGGCGGGACGGCGTTCGGTCTCGGCGAGTCGATGATCATCGGGCTGGTTCTCTCGCTGTTTGGCTTCCTCAACAGCAGTTTTCAGCCCGTTACCGGCCGGCTGTCGGACCGCATCGGACGGCGAAAGCCGTTCATTCTGGTCGGCCTCGCCGGGCTCGCGATGACGAACGTGGCCTACGTTTTCGCGGAGACGTACGTCTCGCTGCTGGTCATCCGCGGGTTACAGGGCGTCAGCGTCGCCTTCATCATCCCGTCGTCGGTGGCCCTGGTCAACGAACTCGCGACGACGGGCGATCGCGGCGGGAACATGGGGGTCTACAACACCTTTCGGCTGGTCGGTTTCGGTGCCGGCCCGGCGGTCGCCGGTGCGGTCGTCAGTCGCGGGCCGTACGCGCTTCCCGGCGGGGCGGTGATCGACGGCTTCGACGCAGCCTTTTACATCGCGACGATCACGGCCACGATCAGCTACGTCATGGTGACGGTCCTCGTCTCCGACCCCGAATCGACGGCCGCCAACGCCGGCGCGGACCTCTCGATCCCGATCCTCGATCGGTCGGGCACGAACCTGCTCGATCCCGTCTTCACCCTCGGCGTCGCGTCGCTGTTCATGGCGACCGCGATCGCGCTGTTCGCGACGATCCAGCCCCAGGTCAACGCTCGCCTCGAGCAGGGATCGACCTGGTTCGGGCTGCAGTTCGCGGCGTTCATCATCGCGCAGGTCGCCCTCCAGACGCCGATCGGGCGGGCCTGTGATCGGTACGGCCGGCGGCCGTTCATCGTCGTCGGAATGCTGTTGCTGGTGCCGACGACGCTCGTACAGGGGTTTCTCTTCTCGTCCGTTCTGATGTTCCTCGCCCGGCTGTCCCAGGGCATCGCCGCCGCGATGGTCTTTGCCCCGTCGCTGGCGTTGGTGGGCGATCTCGCCGGCCCGGGCGAGTCCGGGTCGAAGCTGTCGGTGCTGACGATGGCGTTTGGCTACGGGATCGCCCTCGGGCCGCTTTCCTCTGGCGCGCTGGTCGGGTACGGCTTCGAAGTTCCCTTCGTCTTCGGGACGACACTCGCAGTGCTCGGGCTGGCTCTCGTGTATACGCAGGTCGAAGAGACGCTCGAGACGTCGGCCTCCGTTCCGGTCGTCGGAAGCGATTGAGGGGGCACGTCGCCATACTACTTTGAGGACGGCCCGAGTTGGGGAGCGTATGTGGGCACTCACCACTGTCGCACGGACCGATACGCTCGGACTCGAGGGGTCGCCATGACGACAGCCCCCGACGACGACTCGGTTCGACCGTTCGAGGTGTCGGTCGATCGAGACGAGATCGACGACCTCCGGCGGCGACTGGAACGGACGCGCTGGCCCGACCAACTCCCCGACTCGGGGTGGGAATACGGGACCGAACGCGAGTCTCTTCGGGAGCTCTGCGAGTACTGGCGCGAGGAGTTCGACTGGACGGCGTTCGAGGATCGGTGCAACGAGTTCGATCAGTACGAGACGACGATCGACGGCCAGCGACTCCACTTCTATCACGTTCGCTCGCCCGAGCCGGACGCGACGCCGCTCGTCCTGAGCCACGGCTGGCCGGGCTCGGTCGCGGAGTTCCTCGACGTGCTCGGCCCGCTCGCGGATCCGGCGGCCCACGGCGGCAACCGGGCGGACGCGTTCCACGTCGTCGCGCCGTCGCTCCCGGGATTTGGCTTTTCGGGCCCCACCAGCGAGCAGGGGTACGACGTCCCGCGGGTAGCGGACACCGTCGCCGAACTGATGGATCGGCTCGGCTACGACAGATACGTCGCACAGGGTGGCGACTGGGGTGGGCTGGTCACCGCCTTGCTGGGTGCGAACTATCCCGACCGCGTCGAGGCGATTCACACGAACATGCTCTTCCTGAATCCGTCGTCGCTCGAGGCCGAGGACCCGACGGAACTCCTCGATGAGCAAGGGTGGGCCGACTACGAGGCGACCGCGGAGTTCCGCGATGGAGAGACCGCGTACCACGAGATTCAGGCGACCAAACCACAGAGTCTGGCGTACGGGCTCACCGACTCGCCGGCCGGGCTCGCGGGCTGGATCGTCGAGAAGTTCCGGACCTGGAGCGACTGCGACGGCGATCTCGACGCTCACTTCGATCGCGACCGACTGCTCGACAACCTCAGCGTCTACTGGCTCACCGAAACGATCAATTCCTCGATGCGGATCTACTACGAAACCGACGTGGGAGCGGCGACGCCGGAGTCCGTCGACGTGCCAACTGGCCACGCCCGCTATCCGGCAGAAGTGTACAAAACGCCCCGCGCCTGGGCGGAGGCGGTCTACGACATCCGCCACTGGAGCGAGATGCCCGAGGGCGGCCACTTCGCGGCGATGGAAGTTCCCGATCTGTTCGTCGACGACCTGCGATCGTTCCTCGGCGAGTTCGACTGAGCGGCGAGCGCCCCCGAGCCCATGCCGGGACGCAACGCAAAAGTAGCGGATCCGCATACGGTTCGACGATGACGCTCTCGGAGGAGGCCCAGGACCGGTTGGCGGACGTAGTGGAGCTACAGCCGACGAAGAACTCCGAACTCCAGGAGCGCTGGGGAATGGACAGCGGCAGCGAGGTCCACCAGTACCTCGAGAACGAACTCGGCGACTACTACTTCCGGGACGACAACAGCCTGATCCGCGCGACCGCGGAGGCGGCCGACCTGGTCGACGTCGAGCCGGGCATCGAGAGCGATCCCGAGTCCGACGGCGTCCCCTCCAAGATCCGCGTGCCCGAACTACAGGCCCGGATCGTCGCGGTACTGGCGGGTCCCGAGGAGCGATCCGAGAGCGTCGTCTCGGTGCTCCACAAGCTCCGAGACGAGTACGACGTCGATCCCGGGGCCGAGGACGTCCGTTCGGGCCTCCAGAGCCTGCGCCGGAAGGGTGTCGTCGAGGTCGAGTACCGCACCGTCCCCACGTTTCGGCTGGTGGTCGAGCGCGACGACCTCGAGGTTTCCGTCTCCGATTGACGCCTCGGTCGGGGACGCGTCATACCCCCGGTCGCCGTCTCCGCCGGCGGTCCGCGAGGAGTTGTTGTACCCGTTTTCCGGGCCCGCCCTCGATCGGCCAGCCGCGGGTACGCCAGACCGGCGGCTCGGGTTCGAACTCGCCACAGGTGCCGGAACACTCGGCGGTCGTCTGGGAGCAGCCCTTGGCGGCGCAGTGGGGGAGCGCCTGCACACCGTCTCGAGCGCACAACTCGAAGTGTCGGCAGTCGGGACGCATCGTGTCGACGAACGACCGCCAACCGCGTTCGTAGGCCCGCTCGGCGATCGCGAGCCGTTTCGCGGCTTTCCACTCGGGGTCGACGTACTCGAACCGGGCGGCGGAGTCGTCCCGCTCTCCGCCGTCGGGACGCTCGAGGATTCGGCTCCCCGACTCGTCGATCGCGAGCGATCGGGGGTGCCACTCGACCTCGGCGGTCAGGTCGTCGGGCTCGAGTGTGAGGATCCCTGCCTCGACCGGCAGGTCCTCGAAGAGCGCGGGTTCGACGCGCTCGTCCGTTTGTCGGGTTGCAACCCAGACTTCGTCGGCCAGCCCGACGGCGACGTCGTACTCGAGTTGCGAGGCGAGCGCGCGGGCGGCGCTGGCGTCCAAGTCCGGTTTGTTCTCGATCGCGACGACCCGCTCGAGCCAGTCGGGATAGATCCACTTTCGCCGGATCTCGATACGATTGCCTCTCTTTCGCGTCTCGAGGATCCCGCGGTCGTCGGCGCGGTGGATCGCTTCGCGGACGTATCGCCAGGGGTAGCCTGGCTGTGGCAGGGCATCGCGGTAGTAGGCCCACTCTGCAGGAGCGTTGCCGACGACGTGGCGGAGATCGCTGTCGAGCCGTTCGAGGCCGAAGTTCGCTCGCCGGCGGAGGCCGTCGCGGTTGCATTCGAGGACGATCGTGTCCCAGCGACGGCGCTTCGTCCCGAGTTGGCGAGCGACGATGATCGCGGTGTCGTCGCTGACGGAGTCGTCCCCGGGCGGCCACTCGAGTTCGGCCCACCGGCAGGTCCGCAACTCGAACGCGAATTCGCTCTCGGGGTCTCGAGTCACTGTTCTCCGTAGGGTCAGGGTCACTATGTGTGCTACGGTGCGTTCGTCCGTTTCCGACCCACCACGGTGGAAAGCAGGATCGGGCCAGAACGACAGTGACGGAGTTCGATGGCTTTCGCTCCGATTTCGGACGGACGCGGGTGCCGTGGCTGACTGCGACGTAGTGGTCGCGCTGACCGTCGCGAAGGCCTTCCCGACCGTGCGGCAGACCGCAACGGTCGCGTCGAACTCGACGAACGCCACGAGTACGCCGCCGACGGTGACTATCGTAGCCACTGACAGTCATTGCACGCCTGATCGCACGACACCGTTAGGATCAGGGTGTGAATCGTTTGTATCCTATCGCAGGATCGAAGCGACGATTCCGGGCGGAGTGCCGCCGTGGCTATTCTTCGTCCTCCTCGCGTTCGTCGAGGAACTCGTGGGCCTCCTCGAGGATTTCTCTGGGGCCGTCCTGCGTGACGGTGTTGATCGCCTGTTCGTAATCGCGCCACTGGAGGTCGCGATGTTCGTTTGACAGTTCCGCGCTCGCCTCGAAGGACTTCGCGACGAAGAGGTGAACGGTTTTGTGGATGGTTTTCCCGTTCGCTTCGAAGACGTAGTCGTAGTCCCTGCGAAAGCCATCGAGGAGTCGGAACTGTTCGATACCTGCCTCTTCCGTTACTTCGCGGATCGCCGTCTGCTGTAGTTCTTCATCTCCTTCGACACCGCCCTTGGGAAACTCCCAGTCACCTGGGCGGCTCTTGAGTAGAAGATACTCGCGCCGGCCCCGCGTATCGCGGAAGAGGATCGCGCCTGCGCTCGTAGCTTCGACTGCCATTACGTGGGCTAACAGGTGCGACGTTAAGAGAATATCGGACTGTTCGTCCAGCGTATACTGATTCCTGTCCGATTCCCGCCGGTCACCGGGCGATCGAGTGCCGTCGATGACCGACTGCGGACGTGATCGTCCCGTCTCAGCAGGTTTTTACGCTCCCACCGTGGACGTATGCGACAACACCAGCTATGACCTTCGTCACCCGTCTCACCCTCCAAAGCGGCGATCGCGCCGCGCTCGATGGCATCGTCGAGGACATCAAAACCAACGCGGAACGAAAGGGGGCAGCGCTGAAAGGTCCCCACTCCCACCCGCCGGAGACGTTCTCGGTTCCACAGCGCTGTCGGCTCCACGCCGACGACGACCGCCAGTTCTCCTCGTGGGAGTACACCGTTTTCACCCGCGAACTCGAGATCCACGGCCACGACAGCCTCGCACGCAACATCGCCGCACAGAGCTTCCCCGACTCGGTCCACATCGAGGCCGAGGTCGAACAGATCCACGGCGCGGGTCGCGGGAACTGAGACGGTCCCTCGTCCCGTGTGACCGGTGACCCCCTGGCCCATCCCTGGGGTCGCCGGCCCTGACTGCCAGCGGTCCGTCTGCGGACGACGCTCTTCGTTCGGATCGTCTGTTGGCGCTTTCCCTCGTCTCTGCCGTGCTCGGATGGGGTGAGACGGTTCCGGGCCAGGTCGACCCAGTCGCGGCTCTCCCGGCCGGTCGTCTTCCCACCGTTTCGGCGAGACAACGTTCCGTTTGCCGCGCAACCGTTCCGCACAATTACTGCATGACATCCCGTGAGCACACCTGTCATGACGGACCAACCCAGCGAGATGGCGCGACGGCGACTCGTCCAGCTACTCGGTGCCGGGGCCGCAGCCGGTATCGGGGTTTCGACGACGGCTGTAGCTGGCGACCGAGGACCCGCACAAGCCGTACAGGCCGACCAGACGGACGGTGACGACGAGAGTGACTCGGGTCTCGTTACTGTCGAAAGCGACGCCGATTTCGAGACGACGGTGTCTCGGGTCGAACCCGCGCTCGAGGAACGGGAGTTGACGCTGGTAGCGACCGTCGATCACGCCGCAAACGCCGAATCGGTCGACCAGTCGCTGCCGCCGACGACCCGTTTCTCTTCGGGGATCCGACCGTCGGAACGCCGTTCATGCAGACGGAACGGTCGGTGGCGATCGATCTCCCACAGAAACTGCTGGTCTGGGAAGACGACGGGGACGTCTTCCTGACGTACAACGATCTGGAGTTTCTCGCGATGCGCCACGGGCTCGACACCGCGGACGAGAGCCTGACCGGAATCGCGGATGCGATCGCCGATCTCGTCGCCGCGATCGCCGGCAACGAATAACGACACCGACCAACCGGACCGGCGATCGATTCCACCCGACACCAGCGGCAGCGCTTTTTACCGTTCCCGACGAGGACAAACCATGACCGCAGACGACCTCGTTTCGCTGCGCCGAGACCTTCACCGGAAACCCGAACCCGCCTGGCGGGAGTTCTATACCACCGCACGGATCGTCGCGGAACTCGAGTCCCGACTCGGCGACGACCTCGCCGCCCTCCACGTCGGTCCCGACGCCATCGCGGGTGACAAGCGGATGGCCGTCCCCGACGACGCGGAACTCACCCACTGGTACGAACGGGCCCAGGAGACGGGCGTCGACGAGGCTGTCCTTGAGCGACTCGAGGGCGGCGCGACGGGTGCGGTCGCCGTCCTCGAACGGGGCGAGGGACCGACCGTCGGCCTCCGGGTCGACATCGACGCCCTGCCGCGGCGGGAATCCGACGACCCGACTCACCACCCCGTCGCCGAGGGCTTTCGCTCGGAACACGAGGGCGCGATGCACGCCTGCGGGCACGACGCCCACGCGACGATGGGAATCGGCGTCCTCGAGCGAGTCGCTGAGAGTGACTTTTCGGGCACGCTGAAGGTGTTCTTCCAGCCCGCCGAGGAGGTCATCGGTGGCGGGAAATCGATGGCGGAGAGCGAGCACATCCGGGACGTCGATGCCCTGCTCGCGGTCCATATCGGCCTTGACCATCCGACCGGCGAGGTCGTGGCCGGCATCGACGGCTTTCTCGCGGTGTCGCACCTCGAGGCCGAGTTCACGGGCGAGTCGGCCCACGCCGGCGGCCACCCCGAGCAGGGACGAAACGCGGTGCAGGCGATGGCGACGGCCGTCCAGAACCTCTATGCCATCCCTCGGCACAACGACGGCACGACGCGGGTCAACGCGGGCGTCGTCGAGGGCGGGAGCGCCGCCAACGTCATCCCCGACGAGGCCAGAATCGTCGCCGAGGTCCGTGGCGAGACGACCGAACTGATGGAGTACATGAAGCGACGGACCCGACGGGTCCTCCGGAGCGCCGCCGAGATGCACGACTGCGAGGTCTCGATCGAGACCGGGCCCGAAGCTCCCAGCGCGACCAGCGACGCGGACCTCGTCTCGATCGTGGCCGACGCGGCGGGCGACACCGCAGGGATCGAGCGGGTGCTCGAGCGCGACGAACTCGGCGGGAGCGAGGACGCGACGTTCCTGATGAAGGCGGTCCAGGAAAACGGCGGGACGGCCTGCTACGTCGGGGTCGGGACCGACCACCCCGGCGGCCACCACACCGCGACGTTCGACGTCGACGAAGCGAGCATCGGCCACGGGATCGACGTACTCGCGGGAGCAATCGAGCGAATTAGCCATCGACACACCTGACCGAGACGTTCTCGACCGATCTCGAGCGGGAGTGGCCGGGAGCGGGCTCCGAGCAACGCGAGGGGTTCTCGACTCTACGGAGGAGCAAACTCTTCCGAACATCGCGGAAACGAAGGTTCCGCTCAACGGGGGAGGGCAGGCAGTTGCCCGGTAATCGACCGTGAGCGAACGGATGCGCGGCGCGAAGCGTCGCGGGAAGGCGAGCGGTGTAGCCGTGAGCCAGTGAGCGAGCGGGCCGATGACTGACCTGGAGCGAACGAAGTGAGCGCGTTCATATCCAGCAGGTCATACGCCAAAAAGCCGTTACTATGCACATAAATGACTCTTTCTATCGGTCAGCTATTAGAATCAGAATTATCATTTACCACCAACTTTCGCAGAGATCACGTATCGCTGTTCAGTCTCGTAATCTGTAGGATGGACATAGGAAGTTTGTCACTGTCGTAGAGAACCATATCCGCGCGTGGACAGGCATGGACTGCGACTTCTGATCGCGTTCGCGGCCTTTCTTCCAGATAGAGACGTATACTTCGTCAACTCCGACGGACTCAGCGTGATCGACGGAGTTATAAACAATCTTTTACAGGCAAACATAGTATTAAAGCACAAGCAGAACTAACTAATATATATATATATATATATATATATATATGTCTGAGATACGACTAATGCTATTTGGCATCGCTGTAATTCTCGTGAGTGGATTTAGAATTCTCTCCGGATTGATTCACCAGTGGACAGGTTTAACTCCAAACAACGAACTAGCTCAGTTTGGCTTGATTGCTGGGCTCATCATCACCTTGCTCGGATTCCTGTATGGTATTTTCGCCGATGCTGTACAAGGTACTTGAACTATTCAAGAAATGACCTACATATCCTTAGACTCACATCAAAAACCACAATTTACAAATATTATCAAATGTAATTTACTGTGGGTAAAAAATACACAGATATGCTGGCGACTTAGATATGGAGCATCAGATCAAATTCCGTCGCCTTATCTCAGAGCGTTCCAACTCCGTCGATAATTATACCGAAAACCAGAACGAGACGCACTCAAGCACGCTATCCGAGCAACGCTCTGAGATCAACAATGTGCTACGCAAGAGTGTTTGAAGATTTCACCGAGAGCGCGGCGAAGCCGCGCTCGCAGCGTAAAATTTCGTCTCTAGTACTTGGGCTCGGCCCCGGTCGTCTCGTAGACCGTCTCCATCAGCTCGTCGCGCCGAGCCTGCCAGCCCGCCAGCCCCTCGGGACTGGTCGGGTAGTTCTCGTAGTGGGCGAGCAGTTCGTCGGCCCGGCGCTTGGTCTGGTAGAGGTTCCAGATGGTCCCCCAGTGACCGCGGCTCTTGACCAGCGCCTCGAGTTTGAGTTTGAGCCCGATGTCGGTACTGCCCGAGTACAGCGCCTCGGCGAGTTTGTCGCCGGGCATGGCGGCGAGTAAGCCCATCAGGTCGTCGACGTCGACGGCCGTCGAGAGGATGTTGTAGACGTCCAGGGCGGCGTAGCGCGCGCCGAAGTGGTCCATCACCTTCTGGTTGTACTCCCAGAGGACGTCTTCGCCGTAGTCGTCCGTCTCGAGGGCTTCGATGGCCCGCTCGGCGGCGTACTTGCCGCCGTAGGCGGCCCCGGCGATGCCGCCGCCCGTGGTGGGGTTGACGTGGCCGGCGGCGTCGCCGATGGCCATATAGCCCGGATGGACGGCGGAGTCGTAGGGTCGCCGCGTCGGGAGCGCCGCGCCGAGTTTGTCCTCGACTTCCGCGCCGTCGAACTCGGGGCGGTTCTCGAGGTCGCGTTTGAGGTCGTCGACGAGCTGCATCGGTTCCTCGGTCATCTGGAAGCCCAGGCCGGCGTTGATCTCGGTGTCGGTCCGCGGGAAGTACCAGAGGTAGCCCGCGGCGCGTTCGGTCGGCTTGAAAACGAGCGCGTCGTCCCACTCGACGGGTTCCTCGACGTGGACGATTTCCCGGTAGGCCGAACAGAAGTGGCTGTAGTTGACGTTCGTGTCGAACGTCGAGTCCGAAAAGTCGACGTTGTCCTGCAGGACGGACAGCGAGCCCGCGGCGTCGATGACGATGTCGGCCTCGTACGTGAGGGGGTCGCCCGTGCGGATCGCCTCGACGCCCGTGACGCGACCGTCGTCGGCCTGAACGACGTTTTTGACGACGGTATCGTAGTGAAAGTCGACGCCGACGTCCTCGGCGCCGTCGATGATCCGCCGGCCGTACTCCCAGCGGTCGATGACGGCGAGTTCGCCGGGGACCGGAATCTCGAGGACGGTATCCTCCTGTGGGATCTCGAAACGGCCGTGGTCGACGCCCGTGTTCGTAAAGGCCGGCTCGAGTTTGGACTTCGGGATCGCCTCGGGGAAGGCGTCGGCACCCTTCAGCGCGTCACCGCAGGCGATGTGGCCCGCCTCCTCCTCGTCCTTTCGCTCGAGGACGACGACGTCGTATCCTTCCCGGGCGATGGTCGCTGCGGCGTAGCACCCTGACGTTCCGGCACCGACGACGACCGCGTCCGGCGACCGCGTCGTCGCGGCGGCGGCCGACTGTTCCTGCGTACTCATACCAACAGTGTGGACACCGCGGTAAGAAAACGTTTTATGGTCGATCCGGTCGCGAGACGGGGACACTCCCGACTCGGGACTCGGCGGTTCCTAGAACGCGTAGTGGGTCGCTTGCGAGGCGACGATCAGCCACGTGATCAGGAGGGCGTTGACGAACGCGCCGGTCCAGATCCGGCCGGTGCGGTGGAAGAAGTACGTCGACACCACCGCGATGACCGGCAGCAGGGCGAGGAATTGGAAGGCGATGATCGTCTGTAGCGCCGTGATCGGGATCGCGAGCGCGCCGGTGGCGAACAGGGTGCCGTACTGGATCACGAGCAGGAGCGCGAACCCACCGGTCAGGATCACCGCGTTCGTCGCCATCGCCCGCGGGAGCGACCGCGTCGTCTCCGGCGTTCGGAGTCGGCCGTGCAACAGGACCCCGAGCGCGACGAAGAAGGCGAGGAATGCCGGGAGATAGGTCACGAAGATCCGGGCGTGGACGGCCGACATGAGCTTCAGTCCGAGGACCCAGGCTCGGAAGTCGGTCATGAACAGCGTATCGACGATCCACAGCAGGACGTAGAGGCCGCCGACCGCGCCGACCGCGACCGCGAGCGATTTCGCGATCGTCCTGATCCCGTCGCCGAGATCGAGCCCGTATCGCTCGTCGAAGAGCGACCGACCGGTATCGCGGTGCCACAGCCCGAACAGACCGGCGATGACGACGACGTTCGCGAGTGCCCAGAGGACGATGCCGTTCGTCTCGCCCTGGGGCGTGACCGGAGTCACTGGCACCGACCCGCTGCCGATCAGCATCGTCGGATAGTAGAGCACGACCGGGATCACGGCCGCGAGCAGGGCCGCGACGTACCAGCCGCGGTCGCGCTCGGTGACCGCGTCGGGAACCGTCCGCGTCGCGTCGGCGAACGGCTCCCGGCCGGTCAGCACGGAGCCGGCGGGCACCAGGAAGAGGAACCCGCCGAGCAGGGCGATCGCCGTTCCGATCTCCTTCCAGTACCAGACGTGATCGCCCGGCTCTTCGTCGGCTCCCTCGAGGGTCTGTTGCGTCCAGCCGACGGTATCGGAGACGGCACTCGGCGTGTGGTGTGCGCCGGGGTGTGTCGTCCGCGGCGTGTACAGCGCCCTCGCCGTGCCGTCGTCGATCGAGCCGTAGACCTTCCCCTCGTCGATGCCGTCTTCGGTGCCGAAGACGGACTGCAGTTTCTCGCTCTCGGGCGTCGC
Source organism: Natrinema ejinorense (assembly GCF_002494345.1). Lineage (GTDB taxonomy): Archaea > Halobacteriota > Halobacteria > Halobacteriales > Natrialbaceae > Natrinema > Natrinema longum. Next base: position 2,883,459 of record NZ_NXNI01000001.1, on the reverse strand, counting down.
CGGCCCGGCCGCGGACCCCCACATCAGCCAGTGGAACTCGTCGTAGTCCGCGAAGACCACGCCGAGGTTCCGCGGGAACGTCTCGTTGCCCTCCGGCGCGCCAGCCGACCCCGTCGACGAGCCGACGAGCACGATCGATTCGTAGCTGTTCGGATGTTCCGCGGCGGCCGAGACCGCCGCCCAGCCGCCCATCGAGTGACCCTCGAGGCCGATGTTGTCCTCGTCGACCAGTTCGTGATCGGCGAGGTACTCGAGTGCTGGCGGGCCGCCCCAGCCGTTCGCGAAGGCCGGCGGATCGGAGTAGCCGTGGCCGGGTTGGTCGATCGCGAGGACGACGTGACCCCGGCGTGCGTACTCGATCGCGAAACTCGATTGGGTTTCCTTGGAGTTGATGTAGCCGTGGATCGCGAGGACGCCGGGTGCGGGGTCGTCCGCACTGACCCCGTCGGGAACGTAGAGGTAGCCGTCGATCGTCCCGCCGTCGTCCGTCTCTATTTCGACCTGTCGAACGTCGATCTCTCCCCCTGCCGTCTGCCCCCAGTGGGCGAGTGCACTCCCGCTGAACACGAGCAGCAGCGAGAGCACGAGCAACCCGACCTGTTTGCGTCTCGATGGCATCGCTACGACCCTCTCCACTCCTTGAAAATAAAAACTACGATGATTAATAACAATATTTACCGATTGCCGGTGAGCGTGAGTAACAGCGGAACGGTCGTTCGCCCCAGTCAGTGCGCTGTTTTGGTCGGCACAGCCGTCACAAATAAAGAGTTTTAGTGAGGTCGGCCGTACGTCCCCGTATGACAGAGTACACCATCGAGTTCGTCGGGACGGGTGAGACGATCACCTGCTCCGACAAGGAGACGATCCTGAGTCGGTGTCTCGAGACGGGCATCGCACAGGAGTACTCCTGCCGGGTCGGGATGTGTCTGGCGTGTACCGCGGAAATTCTCGAGGGCGAGGTCACCCAGCCCGCGGCTCGCGGACTGACGGACGAAGAGGCCGAGAACTACGCGTTGACCTGCATGGCGCGACCGCAGTCGGATCTGAAACTCGAGCGCGGGAAGTACCCACCGAGTATCGAGGGCGATCTCGCTGGCGGCGCGACCGACGGCGCGGTCGCAGACGACTGAGACGGTCTCCTGTCCCGATTTACTGGTGGTCGGGCAAGACCATTCGCGGGAACACTGTCACTGACTGACAGCGGACCGTCCGATCGCCGTCAGTCGGCGACTGCACAGTTGTTCGGCCCGAGTTCGAGTTCGAACGCCGTCTCCTCGTCGACGGTCTCGAGTCCGAGATTCGTCGCCACGATGCGCTCGTGGTTCGATGGCCGCGGTGGCAGGTCGCTCGTCGCGTGGTCGACGAACTCGGCTTCGTCCATCGAGAGCGCAGCGAGCCGCTTCCGGAGGTGCCCGAGTCGGTTCGTATACGTTCCATCCGCCCGCGGTTCGGCGGCATCACTGTAGTGACCCGGGGCGATCGTCGTCTCGTCGGGATACCCGAGGACACGATCCTGAAGACTCTCGTACAACTGCCGAGCGGCGGCGACCGCACCGTCGTCGCCACGTTCCAGATCCGGCCGGCCGACGCCCTCGAGGAACAGCGTGTCGCCGGTGAACAGGGTATCCGAGTCGCCGCCCGCCAGACGAATGGAGATCGATTCGGTCGTGTGACCCGGCGTCGCCACAACGGTCAGCGTCGCGTCGCCGACGCGCAGTTCGTCGCCATCCTGCTGAGCTTGCGAAGCAGGGCTCGCGGAACTTCGTTCCGCCGCGTCCTCGACGATCGTGGCGTCGAACGCGAGGCCGCGTTCCGTCGCGCCCGCGGGGACGACCGCCGTCGCGTCGGTTCGGTCCGCGAGCGTCCGGACGCCGCTGACGTGGTCGGCGTGGACGTGCGTGTCGATGGCGTATTTCAGTTCCGCGGCGTCCTCGGCGTACCGGTCGGCGAACGCTCGAAGGGGATCGATCACCGCCGCCTCACCGCCGCTGTAGATCGCGTAGGCGAGACAGCCACTCGAGGGGCGATCGTACTGCAGGACCGTCGCGGGGGCGTCGACCTCGAGTTCGCGAGCCGTATAGTGGTCCGCCCAGGCGTCCATCCCGCCGGCGAGGTTTCGGGCGTCGATACCCGCGTCCCGAAGCAGGCCGACCGCGTGTCCGCTCGCTTCGCCGTGGCCACAGACCGCGAGGATCGGCTCGGTCAGGTCGGCCACGAGGTCGGTCACGCCGCCGGTGGCCTCCGCCTGGATGAACTTCATATGTGGGATCTGGACGGCCTCGATCCCCTCGCCCTCGAGGTGCCAGCGCTCGAACTCGTCGCGGTCGCGGACGTCGAGGACGGTCATCGGATCGCCGGATCGCAGCCGCTCGGCCAGCGTCTCGGGAGCCATCGAGGCGGGGTCGTCGGCCGCTCGGTCGCCGGCATCGCTCCGGTCGCTCATGGCGATCGGTACGCGTTCGTACCGGTTAAAGCCGCGGCTGGCTCGAACGGCCACCAACGTTCAACACGCCTCGCGGTGTCGTCCCGGTATGGACGCCGCCGAATTCCAGGAGACGGTCGAGGAATCGAACGCCGTCGAACTCGAGCGACTCGGTTCGTCGAAACTCCTCGTCGCGCTCACCGACGCGGACCTCACCGAGGAGACGGTCCTCCGGACCGCTGCGGGAAGCGAACGGGCCGCGATGGAAACCCTCGAGGCGTGGATCGACGACGAGGACCACGACGACGCACGCGAGTTCTTCGTGGCGTCTCGCGATCAGGAACGCGACCACTACGACCGGATCACGGCCATGCTCGAGGACGGCGAGGTCGACGCTGGCAGCGTCGATCCGATGCACGAACGGCTTCGATCGCTCGAGACGCCGACGGCTCGCCTCGGCGGACTCGTCGGTCGGGCGCTGGTCAGTGATCGAACGCACCTCCAGCTCGTGGGGTTCTTCGTCAACGAGGGCGACGAGCAACGGGCCGACTGCTTCCGGGAGTTACGGACCGAAACGGCCACACAGGGTGACCGGGCGGCCGAGTTGCTCGCGGACGTCTGTGCGGGCAGCGAGGACTGGCGTCGCGCACGGACGGTCGCCGAGGACGTGATCGACGTCGCGTACGACGCGTACGCGGACTCGCTGGACGAACTCGGACTCGATCCGAGACCGATCTGTTGAGCGGTGTGGATGGGATCGTCGGCTCCGAACCGGAATCGGGGCCATAGAACGGTCTCGACCGGAGAGAGAACGAATCGGATGTGACTGCAAACTGGACTCGAATCGCCGACGCGTGGCTGCTGCGAGCGGTGTTACTCGACGAAATCGATGTCTTCGCCCTCCGCGGGCGCTTCGGGCTGGACGGGCTCTTCCCCGTCGGGCCGGCCGTAGATCTGGGGGGACTCGACGCCGGTGACGACGATCATCGTCCGCATGCTGCCCTCGAGGCTCTCGTCGATGGAGGTCCCCCAGATGATGCGGGCGTCGGGGTCGATCCGGTCGTAGATCTCCTCGACGACGCCTTCGGCCTCCTCGATGGCCATGTCGTTGCCACCGGTGACGTTGACGAGTGCGGAGCTCGCACCCGAGATGTCGACGTCGAGCAGTGGGGAGCGTAGCGCGGTCTTGACCGAATCCTCGGCTTTGGCTTCGGAGTCGGATTCGCCGAGACCGATCATGGCGACGCCGCCCCGTTCCATGACGGTGCGGACGTCGGCGAAGTCCAGGTTGACGAGGCCGGGTTTCGTGATGAGTTCGGTGATGCCCTTGACGCTGCGCATCAGTACTTCGTCGCTGACCTTGAACGCCTGCCGAACGGGCAGTTTGCCCACCGAGTCGAGCAGCCGATCGTTGGGGACGACGATCACGGTGTCGGAGACGTCACGCAGGCGCTCGAGGCCGGCTTCGGCGTTGGTCCGGCGGACCTCGCCTTCCGCGGTAAAGGGCGTCGTGACGATCGAAATCGTGAGCGCGCCGGCCTCGCGGGCGGCCTTGGCGACGACCGGTGCGGAGCCGGTGCCGGTGCCGCCGCCCAGACCCGCCGTGACGAAGACCATATCGGAGCCGTCGATGGCGTCGTAGATGTCCTGCTGGCTCTCGAGGGCGGCCTCTTCGCCGACCTGTGGGAGCGAGCCGGCACCGCGACCGCCGGTTTTCTCCTCGCCCATCAGGATCTTGGTATCGGCGTCGATCTCGACCAGGTGTTGTACGTCGGTGTTGGCGGCGACGAGTTTCGCGCCGTGGATGCCTTCCTCGTGCATGCGGTTGACCGTGTTCCCGCCGGCACCGCCACAGCCGACGACCGTGATGTCGGTCTGGAGGTCCTGCAGGACGTCTTCCAGCTCGTCGTCGGTCATCGTCCCTGTTTGCCGGCCGTCCGATACGTCGCCGTCGGGAGAGTTCCCGTCGTCCGACGCGGCGTCGCCGGGGATCGTTCCCTCCCCGTCTTCGGCCTCGTCGATTGCGTCGTCGATTATCGAGTCCATTCTTGCTCCTGTCTAAACGATGGAGCATAATTACCTTTCCCCTACACGTCAGCCGGGCGTCTGACACATTATTATGATATTACTTGTATGTGTATCTATAGATCGAATTCGCCAGTCTGAGGCGAGTAAGATCGTATTACTGTCGCTTGAGGAATCGATCAGATCTGGAATCGACGCGTCCGCTCGGTCCGAACCATCTCTGGGCTGATAGTTTCCCCGTCGACGATAACCGATTCGCCGTCGGCGAGCGTCCCGAACTTCGGTCCGTCCGGCACGCCGGCTTCCCGTGCCAGATCCGGGTCGAAGGCCGTCTCTTCGGCGACGACGGCGTCGTCCTCGACCGTCACCGTGTCGTACTTCGACTCGAGGACGGCGGCCAACCCCTCGACGATCTTCTCGCGTGGCTCACTCTCGGTGTCGGAGTCGGCCCCGACGTCAGCGTCGGGGGCTGCGACCCGCAAGCCGACTCTGCTCCCGCCGTTGTCGGTCGCGAAGGCCACGGTGTTCGCTTCGACGATCGTCCGGACGCGGTCGGGATCGATCCCCTGTGCGGTACTCACGAGGTCGGCCGGCAGTTCGACGACGCTAACCGACGCCGTGAGCCGATCGCCGAAGCGGATCCCGTCGTCGACGGCACCGAGATCGGACTCGACCGCGTCGACGACCTCGAGGGGGCGGTCGTCGACCTCGCGCAGCCAGGTCTCGCTGACGATCCGGCAATCGATGGTCGCGAGCGTCTCCTCGAGAACCGGCCACTCGCCATCGAGCAACGCGATCTCGGCGTCGCTGGCGTCGAACGCGCGCTCAAGAACCTCCCGGTGAGCCGTGGGGTGGTCCATCGCCTCGAGTGCCCAGTCGGGTGCAACGTGGCCGACCGCCCACGAGGTGTTGCGAACGATGCGCCCGAATCGCGGGGCGTAGTGGTTGCCCCCGAAACCGACGACCTGTCGGGGGCGGTGTGGGTCGACGTCCCGAAGCTCGAGGACGGCGCGAGCGACGGCGTCGGCAGCGGCGCGGTCGTCCCACTGTTCGTCGCCGCTGCCGAGTTCGGCAAAGAGGGAGGGACAGCCAACGGCAGAGGGGCCGTGGTGGGTTCCTTCCATCCCCACGTCGTACTCATCGGGCGCGTACTCCTCGAAGGCCGCGAGCAAGCGTGCCAGCGCGTTGGGGGCGGCTTCGGCCAACGAATCGGGCTCGCCGCCGAACTCGGCCGGGCCGAAGTTGCCCGTGAAATGACCGGTCAGCAACGGGCCGGTGTCGCCGGAGTGTCGCGACGCGAAGACCAGCAGATCGGGATCGCAGTCGAAGGCGTCGGCGGGGCGCTCGAGTTCGATGTGGAGGTCGTCGAAGGAGCGCAGTTCGGCACCGTCGGTCCGATAGTAGGTGCCGCCGCCGTCGGCTGCCGGGCGGTCGTCGTCGGTCCGTCGGTCCCAGTCGACGCGCTCGCGGAGCCGGTCACAGATGTGCTCGGAGGCGCGGTCGGCGCGGCTCTCGACGATGGCGATCACGAGCGAGCGTCGGTGGCGGGGAGACGAATACCCTGCGCTTTCGACCTAGCTCGTCCCCGCGGCGGTCGCCGGAGCGACTGCTTTCGTGGGATCGAGGTCGGGCGTCTCGTCGACTCCGACGTCGCCGGTTCTCGAAGGCAGCCAAACCGGAGCGTTTCCACTGGTAAATACGCGTTGCGAGAGCGTCCCATAGCTTTTCCATTGTAGAGAGATAACACATATCGTAGTGATCTGACGACCGCGGCGAGCGATCATCGGTCGAACGAGACGGCGTCGTCCACCGAGACGGAACGCGGCGCAACGGGAACGGACCAGTTCATGGACCATCACCTCGCTGTCGATGAGGTCAGCGCGCTCGTTAGCGATCACGCCGTCGCGCTGTTCGATTCGAGAGGGAACGTCACCTCGTGGAACGACGGGGCCGAGCAGCTCGTGGGATACGACGAGGAGCGGATCGTCGGATCGCACTACCGGGCGTTCTTCCCGGCGGACGCGCGGGAGGCCGAACGCCCGGAGCGGTTGCTCGAGCGGGCGCGATCGGACGGTGCCGTAGAGGACGAGGGAGTGCGGGTCGGGAGCGCCGGACGCCAGCTCTGGGTCCGCGAGGTACTCGCCGCGCTCGGCGACGACGGCGAGATCGGAGCGAACGCGGGCGACGCCGAACTGGCGGGATACATCTGGTACGTCTCCGACCGTACCGCCGAACACGAGCGCGAGCGGGCACTCCGCGAGGAGAAAGCCGTCGCCGAGACCGTCGTCGAGGTGCAGCCGGACATCCTCTATGCGTTCGATGCGGCGGGGAATCTGATCGAGTGGAACGAGCAGTTCGAACGGGTGGTCGGCTACCGGCCGGACGAACTCGCCGGCATGGATCCGCTTCGGTTCATCGCACCGGCCGATCGAGACCACATCGGCGACGCGATCGAGCGGATTCTCGAGGAGGGCGAGCGCGTGACCGCCGAGGGACGGATCCTCACGAAAGACGGCGCTCGGATCCCACACGAGTTCAACAGCGCCCGGATCACCGGCGACGACGGGATCGTGCTGGGATTTACCGGGGTCGGTCGCGACATCAGCGAGCGGAAGACCCGCGAACGGGAACTCGAGCGGCTCGAGCGCCTCAACGCGATCGTGCGGCGGATCGACGAGACGATGGTCGCGGCGGAGTCCCGTGACCGAATCGAGACCGCGGTCGTCGAGGAGTTCGCGGCCGCCGACGGGTACTGCTTCGCGGGTATCGGGCGGGAACCTTCTGTCCCGACGAGCGATGGCCACTCGTGGCAGCCCGCGGTCTGGGCGGGAATCGACTCGACGTCGGTCGGAGACGTCCTCGCGTCGTTCATCGACCCGCCAACCGACACAGCCGGCGCGTCGCCGTTCGAAACGCGGCGCGTCCAGCGGTACCAGCACCTCCAGGAGAGTGCCGTCGACGAGTGGCAAGCCGACGCTCGCGAGCGCGGCTACGGCTCCGTCGCGCTCGTTCCGATCGTCGCAACCGATCGGGTCTTCGGTGTGCTCGTGATCGCCGCCGACGACCCGTCGGCGTTCGCCGATCGAGAGTGTGAGGTGTTACAGGAGTTCGGGGTTACCATCGGCCACGCGATCAACGCGACGGCGATCCGCCGACTCCTCTATACGGACAGCGTCGTCGAACTCGAGTTCGAGTCCACCGACCACGGGGACGCCTGTATCGCCCTCTCAGCCGAGACTGCCACGACTATCGCGGTCGACCACGTGTTGCCCCTCAACGACGTGTTCGTCTACTACCTTACCGTGCCCGACAGCGATCCCGACGCGGTTCGCGACGCTGCGGCCGATTTGCCCGCGATCACGGAACTGCGTTGCATCGACGTCAGCGAGGCCGAGAGCTACTGGGAAGTCGTCGTCCGCGGGTCGACGATCAGCGAACTGCTCGTGGGGTACGGTGCGCGGCTGCAGTCGAAAGTCGTTCGCGACGGCGTCGCAGCGCTGACGGTTCAGGTAAGTCCCGACGTCGACCTCCGGGAGTTCGTCGACGCGGTCACGTCGGCCTACCCCGACACCAGACTCGTCTCGAAACGAACCGTCGATCGGCCGGTCGAGACACGCGGCGACTTCCGGCAGACCGTCGAATCGAGCCTCACCGAAAAACAACGTCTGGCCCTCGAGGCAGCCTACCACGGCGGCTACTTCGAGTGGCCGACGCGAAACAGCGACGCCAGCGAAATCGCCGACCGGCTCGGCATCGCTCGCCAGACGTTCCACCAGCATCTCCGCGTCGCGCAGGCAAAGCTGCTCTCGGCGTATTTCGGCGCGAGCGACTGACGATAACTCGGCGATACCAGAGCATGCTGGTACACCCCTTTCCCCCGCTCGTCGTCTTGCTCCACCAATGAGTCAGGCCCTCGACACTGCGCCGACAACGACTGCGTTGACGGCTCTCGCGGAGCCACGGCGGCGATACCTGCTCGCCACGCTACTCGGGCGCGAGGACACGTCCACACCCGACGCGACGTCGGAGTCGATGTCGGTCGCCACGCTCGCAACCGAGGTTGCGGCCACGGAACACGACAGTCCGATCGTCACCGACGACCAGCGCGAGCGAACCCTGACCACGCTGGTTCACGCCCACATTCCACGGTTGATCGACCACGGTATCCTGACCCGACGGTCCGACGGGGAGACGACGGCGGTCGCGCTCGCCGATCACCCGCTTCTCGAGACCGAGTGGGTACGGGCGCTTCTCGCGGATCCGACCGGCGAGGAGTTCCCCGCCCCCGAGGCGACGCTGAATCGAACGCTCGAGGCCCTGCGTCGCCCGCGTTACCGAACCGTCTGTACCGTCCTCGCGAGGCAGCGCGGGACCGTTCCCGTCGCCGATCTCGCGGCACTGGTCGTGGCACGGGAGGACGGTGACGGGACGCGGCTGGTCGACGTCACCGAGGCAGCGTGTACGGCTGCCGCAACGATGCTCGTCCACGAGGCGCTGCCCGCGCTTTCGGATGCAGGGCTCGTCGCGTACGACGACGCCGAGAGACGCGTCGAACTCGCGACCGACGCCCCACAGTGGGGGGCCGACTGGCTGCTCACGGGGCCACTCGCGGACGCGGCCGACCCCATCCGAACGGCTCGAGACCGCACCGGCGGTCCTGCCAGCGCGGCGCCAGCGACGACGGAGCCGACCACGGAGGGGAGTACCGGGAGTGAAGACGCGTGCGTCAACAGTTGTCGGACGATCAGGGGCCGAGAATCCGTCGTCGCGGCGGGACTCCAGATCGCCGACAACGCCGACGAGGAGCTGTTCGTGACGGTTCCGGACCCCGACCTGGTTCAACAGACGTGCCTCGAGCACTGGCGGAAGGCCACCGAGCGGGGGGTCGACGTGTACGTCGGATCCTATTCCCCGCGGGTTCGCGATACCATCCGCTCAGCGGTTCCAGAGGCGACCGTGTGTGAGCCACGACTCGACTGGCTCAACTTTCCGATCGAACGGGGGAACCACGGCCGTATCGTCTTCGCCGACCGAACGACGGCGATGATCGTGACGAGGGACGACTCTCGCCCGGAGACGGACCCGCGAATCGGTGCGATCACCGGTCACGGACGGCGGAACGCGCTGGTCTCGCTCGTGTGCGAACACATGTGTCCGCGTCTGGATCGGCTCACGGCCGAGGGCGACGCCCAGGACGAGACGCCGCTCTCGATCTGAGTCGGCGGCGACGAACCGTTCGACGGGGTTCGATCAGGGAACCAGGAGGAAGAGAAATCCCGCGTAGCCGACGATGAGGATCGCGCCGTCGATCCGCGTCAGTCGCCGGCCGTACCCCATCATCCCGACCAGCAGGAGGGTAAAGGCAACCATGACGGGGAGTTCGAACCGGAGCGTGGCCGGCTGGATCTCGATCGGCGTGATGATGGCCACGATCCCCAGGACGGCGACGATGTTGTAGATGTTCGAGCCGACGACGTTTCCGACGGCGAACTCCGCCTGCCCGCGGATCGCACCCACGACCGAGGCCGCCAGCTCCGGCAGCGACGTGCCGAGTGCGAGGACCGTCAGGCCGATCACGAGATCCGGGACGCCCAGTGCCGACAGCAGTCCCGTCCCACCGTCGACGAGCCACCGAGAGCCACCGACGAGAACGATCAACCCACCGACGACGAGTGCAACGTCTCGAACCGAGACGCCCGCTCCCGCGTCGTGATCCTCCGCGACCGACGGCGGGTCCGCGCTGGCGTAGTACAGCAAGAACGCAGTGAATCCGGCAAGCACCAGCAGGAAGACCACGCCCTCGAGGCGGCCGATCCGCCCGTTCGCACCCAGGACGACCAACAGGACGGCCGCGAGTGTCATCACGGGAACGTGTCGACGGAGCACTCGCTCCGCGATCGGCAGGGGCTTGATCAACGCGGCGGCCCCGAGGACCAGGCCGATATTCGCGATGTTCGAGCCGACGATCGTCCCGAGCCCGATATCGCTCGAGACGTTCAGCGCACCGATCGTCGAGACGAACAGTTCCGGCGCTGTCGTCGCGAACGCGATTACCGTCACGCCGACGGTCGTCGCCCGGAGCCCGATTCCGAGCGCCAGCCGCCCCGCACCGGCGACCAGCAACTCCGCACCGGCATACAGCGCGACGATCCCACCCGCCACCAGGAGGAGATCGAGCGGGGTTCCCGAGAGCATGGCGGCGGCTACTCAGGAGAGCCCTAAAAGCGACGCGAAACGGACGCCGTCGGCAGGCGCGTCGGGTCGGCCGGCACCCAGCGGCACACGACGCCGGTATGGCGGTGTCCGTCGCCGAAGCCAGACCCATTATAGGCCCACCCGACCGAATGGCAGAGAGACAAATGGCTATGGACGTCTACGGACTGCTCGGCAATCCGGTCGGCCACTCGCTGTCGCCGCCGATGCACGAGGCCGCCTACGACGACTGCGGCCTCGAGGCCCGCTACGTGACCTTCGAACCCGACGAAGGCGATATCGAAGACGCGATCCACGGCGCTGACGCGCTCGGTATCGCGGGATTGAACGTGACGATTCCGTTCAAGCAGGCGGCCCTCGAGATCGTTGCCCCCGAAGATCTGGCGACCAGAATCGGCGCGGTCAACACGATCGACTTCTCGGGATCGGGGCCGCCGACGGGCTACAACACCGACGCCGTCGGTGCGTTGCGCGCGTTACGCGACCACGATGTCGGGATCGACGGCGCGCGAGCCGTCGTCGTCGGTGCCGGCGGTGCCGGCCGGGCGATCGCCTTCGGCCTCGCGGATGCCGGCGCGAGGGTCGCGATCGCCAATCGAACCGAAGCGACGGCTCACGCGCTGGCCGAGGAAGTCCCCCGCGCGAGCGGCCACGGCCTCGCGGAACTCGAGGGACTGGTCGCTAACGCCGACGTGCTGGTCAACGCGACGAGCGTGGGCATGGAGGAAGACGCGACGCCGGTTCCGGCCGACGCGCTGCACGAGGAATTGGCCGTCCTGGACGCGGTCTATCGACCCCTGGAGACGCGGCTGTTGGCCGACGCAGCCGACGCGGGAGCGACGACCGTCGACGGCGCGTGGATGCTCCTCTATCAGGGTGTCGAGGCGTTCGAGATCTGGACCGGCCGGGACGCGCCGGTCGACGTGATGAACGAGGCGCTTCGGGCCCGGCTCTGAGAGCCCACCGCCGTCCGAAGCGAGCGGCACCCCGAAGTAGTCCACTAGTATCAGACGAATTTAAGTGTTGGAACCGACTACACGCCGATAATGGCACTCCTCCAAAAGCTGAAGTCCCTGTTGGGGTTCGACGAGTCGAACTCGGAGCGCGGGGGCACTCGAGAGGTCGGGGTAACGGTCGAGCGGGAAGGGTCGAGCGACGACGGCAGCGACCCCACCGAATCGCCACGGTCGACCACGGCCGACTCGAGCGTTGGGGGATCGACGGCGTCGCCAGCGGAACCGACCGACACACCGGAGGAGGCCGCTGAGCCGGCGGAATCGACCGAATCGGGGACCGACGACGCGGCTCCGACTGCGGAAACGGCCGGGCAGGCCGCCGACGAGCCGACTGCGGCAGCCCGTCCCGCGGACCCGGTCGACGAAGCCGAACCCGACCGAACCGACGACGCCGAGACCGACGACGAGCCTGCCGACTCCGAACCAACCGATGCAGTCGAGCCCGACCAAACCGACGACGTCGAGATCAACGACGACCCCGTCGACTCGATCAAGGGGATCGGCCCGGCCTACGCCGACCGGCTCGCCGACGCCGGCGTCGACACCGTCGGCGAACTCGCCGCTGCGGACGCCGCCGAACTGGCAGACCAGACGGATCTCTCCGAAAAGCGCATCCAGGGCTGGATCGATCGCGCCGAACTCCGATAACGGAGCCGCGACGACCCGTCGTCCACACCCCGACCCCCCATCTGTTTCCTCGAGACGTCCCGTCTCAACGTTCCCGTCGAGACCCGAAATCGCAAGAGGATTAGTTACCGCCCCCCTCTCGAGGGCTATGAGCGATCCGCGCGTCGTCACGACGCTGGATTCGTTTCGCGCCGCCGCTCGCGACTGCGACGACAGTGTAGCGGGCGCGGAGCGTGACCAGTCGGCGCGCGCCCACTGTCGCGTCCCCGTCGAAGTTCGCGTGACCGTCGACGATCCGTTTCGCGCCTATCGCCGAGCGCGCGACGGCGAGGGGGGTGCCTTCCTCGAGACGACCGGCGGCCAGCCCGGCTGGGGCTACTTCGGCGTCGATCCCGTCGATCGGCTCACCGTCGGCCCCGATGCGGTCACCCGAACCGACGACGGTCGGTCGCCGACGCTCGCCGCACTCGAGGGGCTGCTCGCGAGCGACCGGCTCCGCCGTGGCGACTGCGACGTTCCCTATCCCTGCGGAGCTATCGGCTGGGTAGCCTACGACGTCGCCCGCGAACTCGAGACGCTGCCCGATTCGGCCGTCGACGATCGAGCACTGCCCCGCCTCGAACTCGCGGTCTACGATCGACTCGTCGCCTGGGAGGAACCGACCGACGGCGCGGTGACGATGCGGATCACGGCCTGTCCGCGGGTCGGCGTCAACCCCACGGCCTGGACGGAGAGCGACCTCGAGGCAGCCTACGAACGGGGCCGCGACCGGGCGCTCGAACTCGCCCGTGCCGTTCGCGACGGCGATCCCGAGATCGGCGAGCCGCCCGTCTCGGGGACGGAAGCGACCTTCGAGAGCGACTGTGGCCGCGCGGCCTTCGCCGACCGCGTGCGTCGGGTCAAGGAGTACGTCCGCGAGGGAGACACCTTTCAGGCGAACGTCTCCCAGCGGCTGGTCGCGCCCGCCGTGGTCCACCCGGTCGCCGCCTACGACGCCCTGCGACGGGTCAATCCCGCCCCCTACTCCTGTCTGCTCGAGTTCCGCGCGGCCGACCTGGTGAGCGCGAGCCCGGAACTCCTCCTCGAACGCGACGGCGACTTCGTCCGGACCGAGCCCATCGCCGGGACGCGACCCCGTGGGGCGACGGCCGAGGCGGACGCCGCCCTCGAGGAGGCCCTGCTCACCGACGAGAAAGAGCGGGCGGAGCACGCGATGCTGGTCGACCTCGAGCGCAACGACCTCGGGAAGGTCTGCGAGTTCGGCTCCGTCACCGTCGACGAGTACCGGCGGATCGACCGCTACTCCGAGGTGATGCACCTCGTCTCGAACGTCACGGGTCGACTCCGCCCGTCGGCGTCGCTCGCGGACGCGATCGCAGCCACCTTCCCCGGCGGGACGATCACCGGCGCGCCGAAACCGCGAACGATGGCGATCATCGACGAACTCGAGGCGACCCGGCGCGGCCCCTACACGGGCAGCGTCGGCATCTTCGGCTTCGACGGCCGAGCCACCCTCGATATCGTCATCCGGACGCTGGTCCGCCACGCCGACGAGTACCACCTGCGGGTCGGTGCGGGGATCGTCCACGACTCCCAACCGGACCGCGAGTACGACGAGACCCTCGACAAGGCCCGCGCGCTCATCACGGCGGTCGACGACGCGCTCGGCGAGCGGGCCGACCTGGGACTCGAGGCGGAACGCGGAGGTGAACGGCGTGAGTAACGAGCACGGCGACCGGCCGTCGGCGAGCGACCGCAGCGAACGGATACTCGTGATCGACAACTACGATTCGTTCGCGTACAACCTCGTCCAGTACGTCGGCGAAGTCGCGGACGAGGTGCTCGTCCGGCGAAACGACGAGATCGATCTCGCAGGCGTTCGCGACCTCGAGCCGACCGGAATCATCGTCTCGCCGGGACCCGGAACTCCACAGGAAGCGGGCATCTCGATTCCCCTGTTCGCGGAGACGGAGTACCCGATTCTGGGCGTCTGCCTCGGCCACCAGGCGCTGTGTGCGGCTAACGGCGCGCCGGTCGTCCACGCCCCCGAAGTCGTCCACGGGAAGCCGTCGACGATCACCCACGACGGGACGGGGGTCTTCGACGGACTCCCCGAGACGTTTCGGGTCGGCCGTTATCACTCGCTGTCGGTCGAGCGCGCTGGCCTGCCCGCGACGCTCGCGGAGACCGCCCGGACGGCAGACGAGCGCGGCGTCCTGATGGCGGTCCGCCACCGCGAGAAACCACATCTCGGGGTGCAGTTCCATCCCGAGAGCATTCTCACGCGCAGGCACGAGGACGCCGCGGACGGCGACGGCATCTCGCTGTCGGTCGGCAAGCGAATGATCGCGAACTTCTGTCGGTTCGCCGCTCGAGTCGACGCGTGATCGGCCCGCCCGAATCGTCGCCCGGGCGGGCCGATCGGCGGCCCGTCACCGCTCCCGATCGATCACCGCTACCTCGTCGGGTCCGGGACCGAGCACGACGCGGTAACCCTCGTACTCGAAGCGGACGGTGACGGGCGCGTTCGACTCGAGGACCGCGGTGAGAGCCTCGGCGTCGACCGTCTCGGACAGGGGTGGCAGGCCCGTCACGGCACGGTCCTCACGGGCCGCGATACACGTGAGTGCCGTGGCGAGTGCTGGGTGCATGGTGATCGTCGGGGAGTTCGAAGACCGTTACCGCGAACGTCGTCTCGCAGTCCGGACACGTGGCCGGGTCCTCGGTCGGTGCGATACGAATGTCGGTACCACAGTCGCAGTGGATGGTGATTCTCGAGACCATGGGTCGTTCTGTGTGGCCCCGACGCGGCGGTACACAACCCAGCGAGCGAGTCGGCGACAGGAGCGACCGGTCGGCGGGACGTCGGCACTTCTTTATTTCGCCAACGTCAATGGTGGATTGCTCCCGCGACGCGGGGGCAGCGTGTGAGCCGGAGCGCTTGGTTGGTCCTGGGCACTCCGGCTCAGCGCACTTTCGTGCGCGTCTGTGCGTTACGCAATCTACCCTAAAGAACGTTAGGATATTGACTGATTGGGAACTCAGATCGTGTCTCGAGAGACGGGACGACGGTCACGGTTCGTCCTTTCTCTATGCAAAAACGGGTGCCCCTACGGGGCAGGGCAATTGAGCGCCGCGCTAGCGAACAGTGGACTGGGCGATACAAGCCGATTAAGCGGTACTACCTTCTGGGTCGGGCGAGGTAGATCCTTGATAACGGTGATTGTCGGATTCGCCTACGAGGGTTTATCAGTGAACCCGTAACCAAACCCAGGCGTCATGCGACACCCATCGACGGGAGTATGACATCATTCACGGAGTCTCTTCAATCATGGCTTCCTACCTCCTTCGATTGGACATACACGCAAAAGTCTGATAAAACATATCCAATCATTGTCTTCTTATAGTCTTTTGATGCGATTAGAAAAATAAGTGCAATCAAGGCCAAGGACAATAGCATTATTATCGGCAATATGTCGATCGAATATACCTCCGGTCCACGTATTGTGATCCAAATGGGTACGTAGAGACAAATAGATACGAGGTATAATAGTAAGAGTATCAGAAAAACGGCCCACATCCCCCGACATAAGAGGTAAATCACCTCGAACCGTTCCGATCGCCAATTTTGTTCCTGGGATAAATTACTCATCACCATTGGATACAGACTGGAATTGCTTTTCAAATGCCAAATACCATACTCGTCACATGCTTCGACAAAAGAGTCAAACGGTATATCTAACTTCTCCTTCACCTCCTTTCCCCTAATCTTCTCACCGTTCATAACATCGTGGAAAACACCTCTATGTGGTCTGTACATGAAGTATAGGCGTTCTAATAGCAAAATAGGTACTTGGCTACCTCCTCGTTGTTCAATATTATTAGAATTAGGCGTAAAAAATAATTTATAGAATAGTTTTTCAGCTAGATTTGATAGTGTGTGCACCAATTCGCCAACTAACATTCCTAAAATAAACACCATGACGAGTATTGCAGCCAGATCTGAAAACGTACCGACATCACCAATAATTCCTTCAAAATGTCTTTGTGACAATAACGGTATCAATCCAAGAATTAGTACCGCTCCCGGGATAGATTTCGCAAAAAAATCAAAAGGGCCGAAGCTAACGGATGGGGTAACCATGTCTACTTATTTACAATAGGTCCTCACTTAAATGCATGCCCTGATACCCGCACCGTTCAGTCGAAAATAATGATCGCTCACAAGCCTATGAACTGACCGCCGGATCTCTATAGTAGCAACTGAAACGATTTACACACTGATCGCAACGCTGTCGTGCGATCAGGTGTGCAATGACTTTCAGTTGCTACTATAGCAGAGAACAGCCATTAGTCGATATCGAGTACCATCGTACTGTTTTTCGGTCCATTTCTCGCTTAGATTTCTTGATCAGGCGTTCCGATACCATCTCTCAGTGTTTTCTGTGCTGATGTTCTTGATCTGGACGCGTTTCGGATTGCTTCTCGCTCTTGTTTTTGTTCGGTCAGTTGCTCTCCGAGGACGATCCTGGGGTGTCATCCCGACGAGAATCCACTCTTCGACTGCAGACGGATACGAGGTGTCGCTTACGACGAGCCACGGACGATATGCGGCATCGGATTTGTGCGGTGCTGGTCCCCACCAGACCGCTCCTTGCATATCGGTCATCTACTGGTCGTCACCGTCCGTCTCGACGCCGGGACCCCACTCGTCGGGGTCTTCCGGGCCGAGTCGATCGGTCGCCGCACGAGCTGTCGCCATCGCGGTGAACGTCGTCTCGAGGTCGACGGGCATACCCGACCTATGTAACGGAATGTAATGCAGCGGCGGTAGTGATGAGGTCGACGGTCTCGACGAGCAGTGGGTTCATACTCCTTCGAGTGCCACGCCAACTCGAGCGCACTGCCATGACCGACGACTCCATCTACCACGTCGACGGCGATCTCGTCCCCGCCAGCGAGGCGACCGTCAGCGTCGACGATCGCGGCTTCCGCTACGGCGACGCGGCCTTCGAAACGATGCGCGCCTACGGCGGCACGATCTTCGCGTGGGACGCCCACCTCGAGCGCCTCGAGCGGACCTGCGAGGCCCTCTCGCTCGCACACGGCCTCGACGCGAGCGACCTCCGGACGCGGATCGACGAGACGCTGGCGGCGAACGACCTCGCGGACGCCTCCGTCCGGCTGTCGATCACCCGCGGCGTCCAGCCGGGCAAATTGACGCCCCAGCCCGAGGTCGATCCGACGGTCGTCGTCTACGCGACCCCGCTCCCGCGGGGCGGCCTCGAGGGCGAGTCCGTCTGGGACGAACCGGCGACGGTCGAGACGGTCGAAACCCGACGCGTCCCCGACGAAGCGCTTCCGGCCGCGGCGAAGACCCACAACTACCTGAACGGCATCCTCGCGCGTGCGGAACTCGAGGGCGATGCCGACGAGGCGCTCATGTGTGATCTCGAGGGGGCGATTACGGAGGGTGCGACGAGCAACCTGTTCTTCGCCCGTGACGGCGAGTTGTACACGCCGACAGCGGACGGTCCCATGCTGCCGGGGATCACGCGACGGATCGTCCTCGCGCTCGCTTGCGAGGCCGACGTTCCGGTTCAGGAGGGCCGATACGAGCTAGCCGACGTTCTCGCGGCCGATGAGGCGTTTCTCACCAACCGTACGTGGGAACTGCGGCCGATCGCAACGATCGACGGCCACGAGATCGGCGGCGGCCCGATCACGGCGCGGCTATCCCGGCTGTACGACGAGCGCGTCGAACACGCGTGTTATCGGTAGATTCTTTTCCCCGTCTCGGCGTCGACATCCCTCGAGTCGGGTGCCTCTCCGCCCGTGCGTGACTCCCGCCCGGGCTATCCCTCAGCTATCGATACGCCTCGAACTCCTCGCCGAACACCAGGAAGTAGGCGGTCCCGACGAGCCCGACGCCGGTCGCGACACTGAACGCGACGACCGGATCGCCGGCGAACAGTTCGACACCGGTAAGCGGGTTCGAAACGCCGTCCCAGAGCAATCCGCCCAGCGCGGCGCTCGGGATCACGATCAGGTTCCGCAGGAGGTAGTACGCACCCGTCACCCGGCCGCCGGCCCCCTGCTCGGCGGGGCCGACGATCAACGCCTTATGTGCCGGTAGGCCGGCAAAGCGCAGCCCGGAGAAGGCAAAGAGGCCCGCGAGAACGGCCGCGTCGGCGGGCGCGTTGATCAACAGGATCGGGAACACCGCGTAGACGACGAAGCCGAGGGCCACGACCGGTTTGAGTCCGATCCGTTCGGCGGCCTTGGCGACCGGAATCATCGTCAGCAGGGCGACGACCATCTCGATCCCCAGCAACACCCCGAAGTACGACTGCGGCGAGAGGGATACGGTTCCGACCGCGGGAACGGAAACCGAGAGTCCGACCTCGAGAACGCGCGTGACGACGAGCACGAAAAAGACGTAGACCATGCCGTTGGCGAAGCGAACGAGCGTATCGCCGATCAGCAGGGGTCGGAGTTCGCTCGGCATCGCACGGAGGTCGGCGAGCAGCTGGGAGACGCCCTCGAACTCCTTGCCGATGTCGTCTTCGTCGGGTCGGTAGAGGACGTGCTGGACGACCGTTCCGAGAGCGCCGAACGCGACGGCGACGAGCAGGATGAGCTGGAAGGCGGTGACGATCTCCCCGTCGCTCGAGCCGAACGGATAGAAGAGCGCGGCGGCGAACAGCGGGCCGACGAGAAAGGCGGTCCGGCGGAACGTCTCGGTGCTCGCGAAGCCGGCAGCCAGTTGCGAGGGCGGAACCGCCTGCTTGACGATCGCGAACGTCGCGCCGAGTCCGAAGGACTTCCAGGCCTGTGCGAGGAGCAAGCCGAGGAAGACCGCGACGATCGCCAGCGACGTCGGCCCGATCGTCACGTCCGCGAGCGCGGGGGCGGCCAGCCAGATGCCGAACCCGACCGTCGAGCACAGGCCGAACGCGGTCAGTGCGTCCCGCGAGCCGATCCGATCGGAAATCGCCCCGCCGGGATAGGGGTAGACGGCGCTGATGACGTTCCCGAACGACCCGAACAGGCCGACGACGGCTCCCGTCGCCCCGAGCGCGTACATGTACTCGGCCATGTACCGACTGGTCATCTGGAAGCCGAGGCTGAACGCGAACATCGCCGCCGAGAGGACGAGCACGTCGCGCTCGAGCGCGAAGAACTGTCGAAACGGATCCAGCAGGTCGGCTTCCTCGGCTGGCTCCCGCTCGAGACTCATACGTCTCACTGCTCATCGAACGCCCTTGAAATTTCGTTCGCGACGGGGGTCGATTGCCGGACCGCTCCGGACCGTGATCCGAGCGGCCGGCCGTCGCGGGATACGACAAAGGGAAGGGCTCATTAGCCAGTAGTGTGAGTTTCAGGACATGGCTTCGTGGAAGCGGGATTTCGCCAGCGGGCTCATCGTTCTGGTCCCGATCCTCATTACGCTCTATGCGGTCTACTGGCTCTACGGGATCGTCGCCGGGATCACACCCGGGTTGATCCTCGATCCGGACGCGCTCAGCTCGCTCATTCCGGGGACGAGCGATCAGGCCGTCCAAACCCGCGAGCAGGTCGCACAGTTCCTCCGCGTGCTCGTCGCGCTCACCGTCTTCGTCATTCTGACCTTCTCGGTCGGCTACCTCATGCGGACGACCGTCGGCGGGCTCGTCGAACGGCTCGTCGACAACGTCGCCAACCGCGTTCCCGTGGTTCGCGTCGTCTACAACGCTTCGAAGATGGCCGCCGAGACGGCCTTCGGCGAACAGGAATCGCTGCAGAAACCGGTCAAAATCGAGACCTGGCAGGGGCTTCGAATGACGGCGTTCAAGACGGGCAAGGTGACCGACGACGGCCGCGAGGTGCTCTTCTTGCCGACTTCCCCGAATATCACGACCGGCTACGTCATCGAAGTCGAGTCCGACCGGATCACCGAACTCGACGAGGACGTCGAGGACGCGCTGACTCGCGTGCTGAGCGCCGGCTTCGGTGACGCCAACCGCCGCGGTATGGACGCGGGCGTCTCGATCGATGTCATCGACGGGTCCAGAACCGACGGCGGCGAGGGGACCGACCAGCAACCCTCCGTCGACGACGACTAACCAACGAAATTTTGCGCTGTCGTTCGAGAGAGCGAAGCTCTCTCGTGACTGAGCGAATCGAAGCTAAGCGGGAGCGAAGCTCCCGCGAGGTCAGCGGGATGGATCTCCCGCCAGAATTCGCGAGGTCGTCGGCGCTTCGCGCCGACTGCTCGAGGGAGCAACGCTCCCGCTCAGTTTCGATCGAAAGCACTCCTCCCTCCGTTTCGAGCGCTTCGCGCTCTCCACATCAGTCGTCGGCCCGCTCGCTCACTTCGTTCGCTCGCGGCAGTATTCGGCAAACCGCCTGCCCTCCCCCGGGTCGTCCGCCTCTCGCGATACTCGAGGCGCGTTCCCGGGCACGGTAATCTGTCGTCGAGAGAAACGGACAGCAAGACAGTCGATTAGCCTTCTATGCGCCCGTTTCGAGCGCGATCGGTGTCGTTTGCTTCGGGAAGCCGCCCTCAGACCTCGACGAACTCGAACCACTCGTCGTACTCCGCGGGGGCCTGCTCGACGATGTCGAAGAACCGCTGCTGGATTTCCTCGGTGACGGGGCCGCGGGAGCCGTCGCCGATGACGACGTTGTCGACTTTCCGGATCGGTGTGACTTCGGCCGCGGAGCCGGTAAAGAACAGTTCGTCGGCCGTATTGAGTTCGCCACGCGAGATGGAGACGTCGTCGTGGACCGTATAGCCCAGCTCCTCGGCGATCTCGATCACGGAGTCGCGAGTGATACCGTCGAGGATCGACTCCGAGAGGCCGGGCGTGAAAATCTCGTCGTCGCGCACGAGGAAGACGTTCTCGCCGGGGCCTTCGGCGACGTTGCCCTCCTTGTTGAGGACGATCGCTTCCGCGTAGCCGTTTCGCCGCGCCTCCTCGCCCGCGAGCATGCTGTTGACGTAGAGGCCGGTGGTCTTGGCGTTGGTCGGAATCTGGCTCGAGGCGTGTTTCCGCCACGAGGAGATCATCACGTCGATGCCGTTTTCCAGCGCGTCCTCGCCGAGGTAGGCACCCCACGGCCAGACGGCGATGGCGGTGCGGGTCGGACAGTCCTTTGGGCTGACGCCCAGCGAGTTGTAGCCGTAGTAGGCGATCGGTCGGACGTAACAGGAGGGGAGTTCCTGGCGCTGGATGAGCTCCTTCGTCGCCTCGGTGAGCTCCGCCTTCGTGAAGTCGATCTCCATCTCGTAGGGTTTCGCGGACTGGTAGAGCCGATCGAGGTGTTCCTCCCAGCGGAACAGCGCCGGCCCGTTTTCGGTGTCGTAACAGCGCGCGCCCTCGAAGACGCCCGACCCGTAGTGGAGCCCGTGCGTGAGCACGTGGATCTCCGCGTCGTCCCAGTCGACGAATTCGCCGTCCATCCAGATCGTGTCGACGTCCATCTCGTCGAATCCCATGATCGACAGTGTTGCAAGCCACTGTACTAAGTGTTCGCGGTTCTCCTCGAGGCGGGGCTATCAGCGGGCGACTCCGTGTCGGTGGGTCGGGCCTGGAACTGGGTAGGTCCGCGTCGAGTCGGGTCGAAGCGGTTATCGGCAGCGCTCGAGGACCTCGCTGCCCTCGAGGTAGGCGAAGCCGTGTCGGTCGGCGTAGGCGCGAGCGTCGGCGGGGGTAAGCGCCTCGCGGGTTTCGTCGTCGAGCATCTCGCAGACGACGACGGCGGGCGAGCGGCCCGCGGCGTCGGCCAATGCGAGTCCGAGTTCGGTGTGGCCCTCGCGCTGGGCGAGCAGGTCGGGCGCGCCCTTGAGCAGGTGGACGTGGCCGGGGACCCGGAACTCGGTGGCGAAGTCGGTTTCGTCGGGCGTCGCGGCGGCAGCACCGAGCGCCCGAATGGTCGTCGAACGGTCGTCGTCGGTGATTCCGGTGTAGGTGTCTCGATGGTTGACCGTCAGGGAGAACGACGACCGCTCGTCGTAGCCGAGTTCGTGGTCGTCCGTCGCGGGGTGGTCGACGGCCTCCGAGTAGAAGGGGAGGTCGAACGCCTCCGCGACCTCGTGGCCGAGCGCGACACAGACCAGTCCGCCGGCGTCGTTGCGCAGTCGGGCGACGGCCTCGGGCGTCACGGCATCGGCGTGGTAGATCAGGTCCGTCTCGCCCTCGCGGTCGGCCGCGTCGTGGACGAGGATCGGTTCGCCGGCCCGGAGCGACTCGAGGGCGCGCTCGAACGCGCTCGTCGAACCCGTGGTTCTCGAGGGCGAACCCGCACCGGTGCCGTCCGCGTTCGACTGTGGACCGGCGTGGTGGCCAGTCATTCCCGATCACCCACCGAGACGGTGACGTGATCGCCGTCCTCGAGGGCGAGTTCCTCGCGGAGCTTTGCGGGGGCGATGACCTCGAGTTGGTCGTCGTCGTGGTGGGTGCGTTCGGGGGCGATGGTGTATGCGCCGTCGTAGACCTCGCCATCGGCCGTCTCGATCGTCGCGGGGTAACAGACGGCGGGGCCGTAGGTCCGCTCGTCCGATTCCCAGCCGTCGATGGGGACTGGCTCGAGCGAGGCCATGGCGCTGCGCCGGCGGACGCTATCGTCGCGGAGGTCGACGTTGAGCGTGCCGGGGAACGGCTCGTAGCCGAGTCGCTCCTCGAACTGGCGTTTGTAGCCCGACAGCGAGATGTAGTGGCGACCTTCGCCCATCCCGCTGGTGACGGTCCCCTCGAGTTCGACCTGCGAGTCCGTCTCGAAGATGCGGCGGTAGTCCTCGTATTCGGCGTGGAGCGTGTGCTCTCCATCGTCGGTGATCGCGACCCACTGGCCGTCGCTGACCGTATCGCGCTCGAGCAGGTCGGCGCTCTCGAGGCGCTGGAGCCGTCGCGAGGCGGTCTGGTTCGATGCGTCGAGGCGTTCTGCGAGGTGAGAACAGGAAATCTTCACGTCTCCCTCGAGGCCGCCCTCGAGTGCGAGGAGTTTGAGCACGGCGAGTTCGTCGTGCCCGACGGCGGACTCGGCTAACACTGACATACACCTACGTATCCCCTACGCCGATAAAAGCATACCGAATGTGGCACGCATCACGAAACTGTGATGGGATTCACGAGCGTTTATCGTGTACTCGACTCTCTCGAGGCGGGTGGAAAA
This sequence comes from Natrinema ejinorense, assembly GCF_002494345.1. GTDB lineage: Archaea > Halobacteriota > Halobacteria > Halobacteriales > Natrialbaceae > Natrinema > Natrinema longum. The sequence goes on along the minus strand of NZ_NXNI01000001.1, from coordinate 2,859,999 downwards.
AGCCACCGGTTAGCGGGAACAACAGCTCGTACCACCCGTCCACCGTCGGAACGAGTTCCGTCGCCCCTTCGCTCACGTGTTCGCGGCGATGGGCTCGGGGGAGGGGCACCCAGTCCTTGCACAATGCAAGCCGGTCGGCTTTGCAGCGGACCGTTGAGCGTTGAGGCGTACTTGCATGAAGCGCCTCCTCGAGGCTCTGTTCGGACTGGTTGCACTCACGGGCCTTCCGTATCTGCTCTACCTCGGCGTGTACGTCCTGCGACGGCCCTCGGGCACCCCCGCCCGGACGTGGCCCCAGGAGCCGTCGGTGAGTATCGTCCTGCCGACGTACAACGAGGCGGCGATCGTCGAGTCGAAACTCGAGGAACTGGTCGAACTCGACTATCCGATGGATCGGGTCGAGATCGTCGTCGTCGACTCGAGCGACGACGGGACGGCCGACCTGGTCGAGACGTTCTTCGCCGGCCGGCCGGAGCCGGAGCTGACACTCATCCGGACGGCAGAACGCGAGGGGCTCGCGCCCGCGCTGAACGAGGCCTACGCGGCCGCCGAAAACGACATCGTCGTCAAGACCGACTGTGATTCCCGGATCGAACCCGACGCCGTCCGGAGAGCGGCCGCGAACCTCGCCGATCCCGACGTCGCGGCCGTCACCGGGCGCAACGCCGAGGTCCTCGGCGACAGCGAGGTCGAGCGGGGGTACCGCGACGTCCAGACGATCATTCAGATCCTCGAGTCACACATCGACTCGACGCTGATCTTTCACGGGCCGTTCTCGGCGTTCGAGCGCGACGCGATCGTCCCGATCGACGAGGATTCGATCGCCGACGACACCGAACTCGCCCTCAAAATCCGGCGCAACGGGGGGCGGGTCGTCTTCGATCCGGCGATCCGCTACCGGGAAGCGGCCCACTCCGCGTTCGGCAAGCGCCGGGCCCAGAAGGATCGGCGTGCGATGGGACTCCTGCGACTCCTGTGGCGACAGCGCGACGCGCTCGGCCGTCACGGTGCCTACGGACGCGTCGTCTTGCCGTTCAACTGGTGGTTCATGGTGATTTCGCCGTGGCTCGTCGCCACCGGAATCGGCGTCGCGACGGTGGGCTCGCTGGCCGTCCTGGGGCCGTTCGGGCTGGCGACTCCGGCTGCCCTCCTCGCGTTCACGGCACTCGGTTCTCGGGACGCGCTCGGCCCGCTCCAGCCGCTGTACTCGCTGTTCGACAGTCAGATCTCGCTGTTTCGGGCGAGCGTTTCGCTGCTCCGCGCTCGCGCCGACGGGGACGACGACGCCCACGACGGCACCTGGTCGCCCGACCGGGAACTCAGGGAGGTGTTACAGTGACCGACGTGGCGATCCTCCACGACCGGTTCCCCGGCATCGGCGGCGGCGAAGAGTTCGCACTCGAGGCCGCGCGGGTGCTCGACGCGCCGATCTACACCGCCTACGTCGCCGAGGGAACGGCCATCCCAGACGACGTCGCGGTGATCCCGTTCCAGCAGTCGAAATACACGTCGCTGCCGTGGCGGCCGCTCCTCGAGTGGAAAAACGAGGGGATGAACCCCCTCGAGACGCTGCACGTGGCACTCGATATGACCGACGCCCACGAGGCGCTCACCGAGTACGACGTGATCCTCGAGAGCGCGCCGCTGTCGAAGTCCTACGTCCCCGCGGTCGACCAGCGGATCGTCCACTATCCCCACAGCCCGCCGCGGTGGCTGTACGATCTCTATCGGGATCGGCTCTCGTCGTTCGCGTACCCGTTCCTCGAGACCGGACTCAAGGCGTACGCGAAGGCGTGGCGGGCGCTGGACAAGGAGGCCAACGACTACGTCGACCGCTTCGTCGCGAACAGCGAACTGGTTCGCGATCGGATTCGGCGGTTCTACGGGCGCGACGCGACCGTCGTCTATCCGCCGGTGACCGGCGACTGGCGAACCGACGGCGACGACGGCTACTTCCTCACCTGGTCTCGGCTCGCTCCCGAGAAGCGGATCGACCTGATCGCGACGGCGTTTGCGGGGCTCGACGAGCGGCTCGTGATCGCCGGCGACGGCGAGCAACGCGAGCGACTCGAGGCGATCGCGGCGACCCACGACAACATCGAGGTGCGGGGCTACGTCGCGGACATCGAGTCCCTCGTCGCGCGGGCCACCGCGGTCGTCTACGCGCCCAAACAGGAGGATTTCGGCCTCGTCGGCGCGGAAACGATGATGGCAGGCAAACCCCTCCTCGGTGTCGACGAGGGGTTCACGCGGTATCAGGTACAGGAGGGACGGACGGGCCTGCGCTTCGAGCCGACCGTCGAATCGATTCGCGAGACGGTTCGGCGGTTCGACCCCGCCGACTTCGATTCGAACGCGATCAGGGCCGAAGCGAGGCGCTACGAGTACGACCGCTTCGCGGAGGGGCTCCGTGCGGTCGTCGAGCAGACGGCGGCCCTCGGCGAACCGACGCGGCGCGCCACCGACGCCGACGAACCCGACCTCGAGGGGGTGACCGATCGGTGAGGGCGGCGTCGGATCGGTCCCCGTTGCGACCGATCGAGCATCCGGAGCCGACCGTCTCGGTCGTGGTGCCGACCATCCCCGCGAACGATCACGACGCGGTCGTCGACTGCCTCCGCGAGCAGACCGCGGCCGCCTACGAGGTGCTCGTCGTCGACGACGCGACGCTGGACATCTGTGAGGCGCGCAACACGGGGATTCTCGGCGCTCGAGGCGACGTCGTCGCGCTGACCGACGACGACTGCCGGCCACCTCGGGATTGGCTCGCACACGTCGAAGCGGCGTTCGACCGCGACCCGGACCTCGTCTGTCTGGAGGGGGCCGTCCACGGCGGCCGGACCTACGACGGGGAGCGGCGATACGTCGGCTGCAACCTCGCGTTCGACCGCGAGGCCGCGATCGCCGTCGGCGGCTTCCGGCCGGCGTTCGCCGGGTGGCGCGACGATACCGAGTTCGGCTGGCGGATGGAGCGCGACGCGGACGGTCGCTGCGCGTATCGCGACGACGTCCGGATGCACCATCCGGAGCCGCCACGAGCGACGCTCGACGAGGCACTCGAGGCGCGCTTGCGCCGGGAGTATCCCGACCGCTACGAGGCAGTACTCGTTCCCGACACGCTTCGGGGACGGGTCAACGACTGGCTGTGGCGAAAGGGGGTCTGGAACCTCGTCGACAGGGTCCGGTACGACCTGCCAAACGCCGTTGGACTCGACAGATGAGACGGACGAACGGATCGAATCCATGACGAATATCGCACTGATCGTTCTCGACACGCTCCGCTACGACGCGTTCGAGGACCACTTCGACTGGGTGCCCGGGCGGCGCTTCGAGCACGCCTGGAGCACGAGCCACTGGACGGTGCCGGCCCACGCGTCGCTGTTTACGGGACGGTACGCGAGCGAGGTCGGCATCTACGCCGGCGCACAGACGTTCGATACCGCCGATCCCCTCCTCGCCGAGCGACTGCGATCGGCCGGATACACGACGCGAGCGTTCAGCGCGAACCCCAACATCTCCCCGGTGTTCGACGCCGACCGCGGCTTCGACCGGTTCGAGAAGAGCCATCGCCTCCAGCACCACGGCGATGAGCTGTTCGACTGGGACGACTTCATCGCGCAGACGCGCGACCGCGGTCCCGAGCGATACGCGCTCGCGCTCGGCAAGGTCCTGTTCGGTGACGACCGGACGCTCCCGTCCCTGAAACACGGTGCGAAGTTGAAGCTGCGCGACACCCGATTCGGCCACCACCTCGACGCCGTCGACGACGGTGCGAGGGCCGCCCTCGAGTTGGTTCGCGAGACGACGTTCGGCGACGACGAGTTCCTCTTCGTGAATCTGATGGAGGCCCACTCGCCGTACGATCCGCCTCCGGAGTGGAAGACCGTCGACGTCGACATCGACGGCCTGGCCGCCTCGCTGGGCGAACCCACGGACGACCCGGCGGATCTCGAACGGGCGTACGACGACTGCGTCCGATACCTCTCCGACGTCTACGAGCGACTGTTCGCCCACCTGCGCGCGTCGTTCGATCTGGTCGTGACGGTCAGCGACCACGGCGAACTCCTGGGCGAACACGGCGGCTGGGAACACCTCTCGGGTCTCTATCCCGAACTCGCTCGCGTGCCGCTGTCGGTCTTCGACGCGCGCGAGGGGGCCGTCGAGGACGTCACGTACGACGAGACGCCGGTGACGCTCCTCGACGTCCACGAGACGGTCCTCGCAGCCGCCGGTCTCGAGTCCGATCCCGCGGCGAGGGGACGAGACCTTACCGCCCTCTCGGACTCCGACTCGGCGGGGCGACCAGACGGCGACGAGGGTGGCCCCGACGGTGCGTTCCGCGAGGGCGAGACGCTCGTCGAGTACCACGGCCTCCCCGAACGGCACCTCGACGCCCTGCGGCGCAAGGGGTTCGACGACCTCGAGTACCGCACCCGGTGGCTCGAGGGGGTCGCGCTGGGCGAGTACTTCGGCTACGAGACGTTCGGCGGATTTGAGGAGTGGGGCGAATCGCCCTACGAGGACCCCCGCGCTCGCCTCAGGGAACTCGTCGACTCGATCGACCGTCGCACCGACGTCGAGGAGGACCTCGAACTCGACGAATCGGTACGCCAACAGCTCGAGGATCTGGGATACGCATGATCGCACCGAGTTCACTCACGATGGATCGCTCCTGCTCGCGGACGCAATCGTGGCGACCCGCGGTGACGGGTTCGGCGACGCTTCGGGAGGTGGGCGACTGATGGGCGTCGGCCGCTTCGTTCGAAAGATGCCCGAACGCGGCGTTCGCCGGTCGCTCGAGGTCGTCTTCGAGTGGGTGGGCCGACGGGTGTGGATGGGCGAGTTCGCCGACGAGACGGTCTTCGAGCGCGAGTGGGACGTCCTCGTCCTGCTGGACGCCTGTCGGGTCGACCTGCTGGCCGAGGTCGCACCCGAGTACGACTGGCTGCCCTCGCCCGAAGCCGTCGACGCGGCCGCGATCGACTCGGTCGCGGGGTCGTCCAAAGAGTGGATGCGCCGGACGTTCACACCGGCAGACAGGGAGGGACTCGAGAACACGGCCTACGTGACCGGGAACCCGTTCTCGGCGGCGGCCCTCGGCGACGATCATCCGCTCGGACTGCTCGACGAAGTGTGGCGCTACGCCTGGGACGACGACCTCGGCTCGATCCGGCCGGAACCGATCACCGACCGAGCGATCGCCGTCTGTCGGGAGGGTGACTACGACCGCGTCATCGTCCACTACATGCAACCCCACGTTCCGTTTCTCGACCGTCCGGATCTCCACGCGGGCTATCGACCGGAGTACTGGGGCTCCCCCGACTCGGTCGTCGATCCTGCCGAGACCGGACTGGACGTGTGGGGGCGCGTTCGACGCGGGGAACTGGCTCGAGACGTGGTCTGGGAGGCCTACGCCGACAACCTTCGAACGGGGCTGGGCTCGGTGGCGACGCTCCGCCGGAACGTCGACGGGACGCTGGCGCTGAGTGCTGATCACGGCAACGCGATGGGCGAACTCGGCATCTGGGGCCATCCCGACACTCCCGTCTCGAGTATCCGTCGGGTCCCCTGGGTCGAACTCGAGGCCCGCGACGAGGGCACGACAGTCCCGACGCTCGACCCCGAATCGGCAGCCGACGAACGCACGGTCGATGCGGACGTTCAGGATCGCCTGGCGTCGCTCGGATACACGGAGTAACCACGATGCATACGACACTAGAACCGAAGACGATCGGCGGAACGAATCGGGCGGAGGTGCGGTCGTCGTGAGCGACCCCGCAGTCGCCCTCGGCGTGAAGGTCTTCAGTCGGACCGAGAAGCTCGAGACCCTCCTGGAATCCGTTCCCGGGGACCACTACGAGACCGTCTACGTCGCCGACGACGGGCGGACCGAGGAGCGCAGTCACCTCTACGAACGGGCGTGGCCGTTCGCCCTCGAGGTGATCGACCTGCCCTACGACGCGGGGCTCGGCGTCGGCCGCAACGCGATCGTCGACGCCCTCTCCGAGGAGTACCTGACGATCGTCGACAGCGACCACGAGGTGCCGCCGAACGCGGACGTCCTCGTTCGCCAACTCGAGGCCCGTCCCGAGTTCGGCGGCATCAGCGGACTGTTGCTCGAACACGGGACGATACAGGGCCTGTGTCACGATCTGTCGGAGGACGGCGACGTGCTCGTCCGGGAGACGGGCTCGAAAACGGCGGCGATAGTGGCGGGCTACCCCCTCGTCGCGTTCGACTTCGTCCCGAACGTCGCGACGTTCCGCCGGGCGTGTCTCGAGGAGCAAGGCTGGGACGAACGGTACGTGATCGGCCGCGAGCACCTCGACTTCTTCGTCGCCCACCGGGCGACCGACTGGCGCTTTGGCACCTGCCCAGCGGTGCTCTTTCCCCACCGTCCCGGCGGCGGCGGCGAGTACGACTCGAATCGACTCGATCCCGCCAAACTCCTCGCGAGCAAGTCCTATTTCCGCGAGAAGTGGGGCTACGATCAGGTCGTCGCCCGCGAGTTCTGGCTCGGGAACCAGTCCGTCGACAAACCCCTCGCCGTCCTCGACGGCTCGGTCCCGATCCCCACGTGGCTCGGTGCGAAACTGATGGACGTTCGCGACGCACGGCTGCGATTCGAGGCCGCGACTGCGGGCGTGAGTGACCGACTCCCGGTGGTGAGTCCGCGATGAGCGGTGAGTCAGCGACGACGAGCACGGACGCCCGTGTGGACTCGACCGAACCGGCACGGACGACGCTGTTAGTCACGGTCGATTCCCTGCGCGCCGACCACTTCGACGAGATGGAGCGAACGAAGGCCTATCTGGAAACGCAGCATCCGCGGGCGTTCGCGACGTCGACGGCGACCCTCGGAAGCTTTCCCGCGATCGTCGGCGGCGAGTACGCGACCGGCGACGGCCTCGGGGAGGCGACGAGCGTGGCTACCGCGTTCGACTGTCGGCGGATCGGGATCACGACGAATCACCTCCTCTCGGCGGCGTACGGCTACGCCGACGCGTTCGACTCGTTTACCTCGCCGAAAGGCGGCGGGGAGACGCTCAAGGAGAAAGGGGCGGTCTTGCTCGAGCGGGGCACGCTCGCCTACGAGATCGCCAGCTGGGGCTGGAACCGGTATCAGGCGCTTCGGAGCCGCGTTACCGACCTCGAGAAGTCGTTTCGCCCGGCCGAGGACGTGATCGAGCAGTTCCTCGCCGAACGCGAGGGACGCGAGGAGTGGTTCGGCTGGCTGCACTTCATGGAACCGCACCATCCGTACGATCCGGAGGACGCGAGCGTGAGCCGGGCGGAAGCCCAGCGGGTGAGCCGGCGCGTGCTCGCGGGCCGTGGCTCGGTGGCCGACGAGACCCTCGTTCGCGACCTCTACCGCCAGGAGGTCGTCGAACTCGACCGGAAACTGGCGCGACTCTGGGACGCCATCCCCGACGAGACGCGGGTCGTCTTCTGTGCGGACCACGGCGAGCTACTCGGCGAAGACGGCCTGTGGGGCCATCCCGGCGAGATGCGGCCGGAACTGCTCACCGTGCCGTTCGGAACGCGAAACGCGCCCGATCTCGGCGAGGTCGTCTCGCTGATCGACGTGCCGACGATCCTCACCGGACGCGAGCACGGCGTCGGGACCCTCGAGCGCGAGGTCGCCTTCGCGGCCTACGGCGAGCGGACGGCGGCGATGAACGCCGAGCACGTCGCGACGGACGACCACACCGTCCGGCTCTCGGACGGCGAACCGGCGACCGACCCCGCCCTCGAGAAGCAACTCGAGCGGTTCGACCCCGACTACGTGGTCACGGAGGACGCGCTGCGGGAAGACCTGGAGGACCTCGGATACGCATGACTGACGCTTGCAGACGACCGACGGATGACGCCGGACGGAGAGGGCGACGGATGACGCCGGACGGAGGGGGCGACGGATGACGGTGATCGTCCTGGCACTGGACGCGCTCGATGCGGGGCTCGTCGAGCACTTCGACCTCGAGGACGTCCGGCTCGAGTCCAGCGGCGAGCTCGAGACCTTTGCGCGGACGCAGGACCTCCCGTACACGCCGGAGGTGTGGGCGACGGTCGCGACCGGCCTTCCGCCGGCGGACCACGGCGTGACGGGCGGTGGCACGAGCGAGTGGGACAATCCGGTCCTCGAGGGGCTCTCGCGCGTCTCGGGGCGGCTGGACGAGTCGACCCGCGGGACGCTCGGAAAGGTCGTTCGCTCCCGAACGGGCGAACGCGAGCGGATCGGACGCACCGACGCCGAATCGATGTTCGACGCCGATCGGGCGGTCGTCCACAACTGGCCGGGCGTCGACGACGGTCGGCCGCTCCAGCGCGCGTGGGACCTGATGAACGCCGTCGCCCAGGGGATGCCCCGCAGCGAGTTCGAGCGCGAACTGTTCGGGCAGTGCGCCCAGCAGTTCGCTTGGGCCCGCGAGATGCTGCGCCACCCCGTCTCGATCGCCGGCGTCCACGTCCATGCATTGGACGCGGCCGGCCACGCCTACGCCGACGACGAGGACGCGCTCCGGCGGGCCTACGCCCGCGTCGGCGGGTTCGTCCGGGAGCTCGCCGACGCGCTCGAGGAGGGCGACGACCTCCTCGTCTGCAGCGACCACGGGATGCGCGCGGCGTTTTACCCGCCCGACGCCGGCGAGAATCCGGCGACCCACTCCTGGCGGGCGTACGCGAGTTCGACGACGGCCTCGGTGCCGGCGTCGGTGTTCGACGTTCGCGAGTGGGTCGAGTCCCGCGCACGTCGGACTCGAGTCGGCGGTTCCGGGCCAGCGGCCGGTGACGAGGCCATCGACCTCCCGACCGATCACCTCCGCGAACTCGGCTATCTCGACTGATCGCTGCCATCCGGCGGGCGCGACGACGACCGCGGCGCGACTGCCGACTCGACCGTCGTCACTCGAGGTATCCCAGGTCCCGAAGCTGTTCCTCCGTCGTGTCCATCACCGCCGGCCCGGAGTCGTCTCGCGTGCCGTCGCTGTCGTCGGCGTGTGCGTCGACCCACTCGCGAACGTCGAACACGTGCTCGGGTGGGTCGTCGTCGAGCGTCGTCGACGCGAGCGCCCGCCAACTGTGGAAGCCGGGCTCGGCATCTCCCTCGAGCCAGGCGACTTGCATGCCGTGGTCCGACAGGATCAACAGGTCGTCGACGTGCTCGCGAACCGATCCCAGCAGGCGATCGACCCGTTCGTACACCATCCGGAGGCGGTCGGGATGCGTCGCGAACGCGTGGCCGGCGGCGTCGAGGACGTGCATGTGTACCCCGGCGACGGCCACGTCGGCCCCACCCATGCCCTGTAGCCAGCCGACTTCGAGGCCCGCGTTCCCGTACAGTCGTCGCCAGAGCTCGTCGTCGGTGATCTCGCCGTTCGAGGCGAGATTGAGCCAGTGCCAGGTCTCGCTCAGGTGTTCGCCGGGCGTGACGCCGGGCCACCACCGCACGGCGCGGGCGTCTTGCTGGAAGAGGTGCGAGTGTGCCGTCTGCCGCAGCGTCATGTCGACGCCGCCGTCCCCGTCGCTGCCGTCGCCGCCGGCATCGCCGCGGAGCCACGTCCCGAGCGTGATGCGCGCTTCCTTGGGGAGGACGTAGGGAGCGAGCGTGCTCGCGTACTCGAGTATCGGATTCTCCCACTGCTGTTGTTCGCCGGTCGATGCGAGGCCGTGTTCCGTCGGCCCGACGCCCGTCGCGACCGACGTCCAGACCTCGAGCGTGTTCGGGTATCGCCCGGAGTGAGCGAACGTCTCGAGGTCGCAGTGGCGCTCGAGCAGGAGGTTCTCACACTCCCAGTCACGGGCGAGGGCGTAGTCAGCGGCGTCGAGGGCGACGATCCCCAGCGTCGTCATATCCTCCCCCACCACGAACAGGGTATTCAACGCCGGGGCTGTGTTTCACAGGCCGGTCGTCGCGCCCGCTGTCGCGGACGGATCGAGCACCGGCGGCCGGGACCGGCGGCGGTTCGGTGGCTGAGACGGGACGGTTCGGTGGGCGGGACGGGAACGGTCCGATGGCCGGGGCAGGCAGTACACTGATATGGCCGGCTGATGCAGTGTCTCCCTACGGAACTCGTTCGCTGATGGTGACGATTCTCCGACCGTCCGGTTCACGTCGATCGGCGACGACCGCTCGACGTCGACCGGCAGGGCCATCCAGACGCCACGCCTCGCTCGAGACGAATGACTGACGCGACGTCGGTCAGTCTCGGCGGGGAGACGGTGAAGGCGACGGCCGCGAAGTTCACGATGGCCGTGATCGGGTTCGCCGGCACCGTCGTCTTCGCGCGGGTGCTCGGCCCGAGCGGCTTCGGCGGCTACTACTTGCTCTTCTCGCTCGTGAAACTCGGCGACCGTGCGGTCAACGGGTGGGGAACGGCGATCATGAAACGGTTCTCGGAGGTCGAGGCCCCGAAGCGGGAACTGATCGGCGGCCAACTGGTGTTCACGGCGGCATGGCTGGTGCTCATGAGTGCGGTCGCCGCGGTTGCGTCGCGGTGGCTCGTTTCCTACACGGGGCTCACGGAAGCGCCGGTGCTGTTCGTCGTTTTGATGGGTGCCGTCACGCTCTACGAGCCGACCGATCGGGTCGTCCAGGCGCGGGGACTCGTCGGTGCCTCGATGTGGACCGACACGTTCCGGTCGCTGCTGACGTTCCCCATCCAGCTCGCGCTCGTCCTCCTCGGGCTCGGCGCTGCCGGTATGGCGTACGGGCTCGCCGCGGCGACGTTCCTCTCCTTGCCCGCGCTCTGGTACTTCGTGCGGACGAAACCGACGGTCCCGACCCGCGAAACGCTCGCGAGTCTCTGGTCCTACGCCAAGTACAGCATCCCGAACTCGTTTCTCGGGCAGACCTACGACCGATTCGATATCCTCCTTCTTGGCTACCTCCTCGCGCCCGCGGCGGCCGGACAGTACGAAGTCGCGCTGAAGCTCACCGTCCCGGCGACGTTCGTGATGATGGCCGCCCAGAGCGTGCTGATGGCCCGCGTGAGCCGACTCCACAGCCAGGGCAAAGACGTCAGCGACGACGTGTCGAACACGCTCGCGTTCTCGAGCGTTGTCGCGGTCCCGATGTTTTTCGGTGCGGTCTCCATGCCCGAGCAACTCGTCGTGACGGCGTTTGGACCCGAGTACGCCGATGCCGCCGCGTTGCTGGTCGGGCTCGCGCTGTTCCAAATCGTGAGTACGCAGAGTGGCCCCCTCACGAGCGCGATCGGCGGGATCGATCGGCCCGAGAGCAACACGCGCATCTCGGTCGCGACGCTCGCAGTGAACGTCGTCCTCGGCGTCGCGCTGACGCTCGCCTACGGGGCGATCGGCGTCGTCGTCGCGACGGTCGTCGCCGAGACGCTCCGGTACGTCCTCTCCGCGTTCGTGGTCAAACGGGTGCTCCCGAACGTCGTCCTGTTCCCCCGGACGCTCCTCGAGCAGGTCGGCGCGGCGTTGTTGATGTTCGCCGTGGTCGTCCCGCTCGTGCGAACCGTCCCCATCGACCAGTGGTACCAGCTGCTCGCCATCGTCTCCGTCGGCGCGACCGTCTACTCGGCGGCCCTGCTCGCGATCAGCCAGAAACTCCGCGTGACGATCGAAGGCGTCGTTCGGAGTTCGCGCCTCGAGCTGTAAGGGGCGTCTCCGCCCTCCGACGCCGCCGGGTCGCGACCGGTGTGGCGCGGTCACGACGTTCGTCTGAGAATCAGGTGCAGCGAGCGATCCTCGTCGATCCCGCGGAGATCGTCGAACGAGTCCCACGGAAGCTGGACTTCGTACCACATCGGGCCAACCAGATCCGTCACGGCGACGATTTCGAGGTCGGCGTCTGCAAGCGTTCGAAGCATCCGGTCGATCGTCTCGTCGTCCAACCGGGAGCGGTGGAGTTCGAAAAAGACGACCAGCGGCTGCTCGGACTCGAGGACGCCCTGCATCCCCTCGAATACTTGGGCTTCGTACCCCTCGACGTCCATCCGGACGACGTTGATCGCATCCGGCGGAAGCTCCCGCTCCTCGAGGACGGTCGAAACCGCCTTCTGTGGAACGTCTATCTGCTGTTCGATTCGATGGGCCCGGTTGAAGGAGTCCTCGTCGACGTGTGATTTGTTACTCAACGGCAAGAGATTGAACGTGATCGTGTCGTCGCTGTTCCCGATCGCCACGCGGTCGACGTCGATCCGATCGCCGTATCCGTTGCGCTCGATCGACCTCGAGAGGAGGTCGACGTTCCTCGGGTCGGGTTCGAACGCCAGTATCCGAGCGTCGGGACCGAGAACCTGGGCCTCGAGCAGCGCGTAGTAGCCGATGTTCGCGCCGATTTCCAGTACCGTCACGGGCGAGTCGACCTGCCCTGCGAGCCGTTCGAGTTCCGCTCGAAAGACGCTCGCCGACAGTTCTTCGCGGCCGCCGTACATGAGCAATTCCCGCGAGATCCCGGCCATCGACGGGTCGAGGACCATCTCGCTGCCGTTGATTTCCCGGACCACGGTCCCGTCGTCGCTTCGCCAGGCGAGATAGTTCGTGTACGCGTTCCAGTCGAGGGTCCCGGCCGTGAGGCCGCCGAGTAGCGGACCGATCTCCCGACGCCGGATCCAGCGGTTGACCTTGCGCCGATTGGCCTCGAACCACGGCTGGACCACGGTCGGATCGGTGAGCGCTTGCGTCGCCTTCGCGATGATGTCCGCCATAATGGGGGCGTCAATGGCCGCTCTTGTGAAGCTATTTTCAACGGCGTGGTTAGTAACACAGTTCTAGCGGTTCGCTCCGCCGCGGTCGCTCCGTTCACCGTTCGGCCCGTCTCGACGCCGTCCGGCCGAGATCGCTCTCTCGAGTCACTCGATCGCAATCGAACTCGGGGACCGGATTCATACTGTCGGACAGAAGTCAATACGAAATCGATCGCGAATTCGTGGCCGTCCCCACCAGCGACGGCCACAGCGGAGCGACCGATCTTCACGTCGTTCTGTCCACCAGTATCAGTCGCCGGTGACCGGGTCGCGTTCCCAGAACTCGCTTCCCTTCTGCAGTTTCGGGACCCACGTGTCTTTCGTCTTCGAGAGGAGGGCGACGCGGGAGGCCGGGACGCCCATCACTTCTTCGAAGCCGGGCATGTGTTCCCGAACGTCCTCGGCGAATTCGACGACCTCGTCGTGGTCGGGCATCGCGGATCGGTCGAGTCGGCCCCGCGAGTGACCGACGTGCATGTACGCCTTCAACTCGATGAAGTCGGGATCGGCCTGCTGGTAAAACCCGGCGTACCAGTCGGGATTGTGCATGTTCTCGCCTTTGACGAGTGTCGTCCGGAGCACGGTTCGGGTGTCGTCTTTCTCGGCGAGGACGTGCATCGTCTCGAGGAGGTTCTCCCAGGCGTCGTCCTCCATCGCGCCGACGACCTGATCGAACGTGTGGCGCTCGGGAGCGTCGACGCTGACGTAGAGTTGGGTCGGGTCACACTCGCGGAGCACCTCGGGGCGGGTGCCGTTCGAGACGAGGAAGGTGGTGATGTCCCGATCGTGGAAGGCCTCGATGAGTTCGGGCAGATAGGGATAGAGGGTTGGCTCGCCGTCCAGCGAGATGGCGACGTGACGTGGCTCCATCGCCTGCTCGAACACCTCGCGAGGGACCTCCTCGTTGCCGCCAAAGCCCGAGAGCAGCTTCTTCTGGAGGTCGATCGAGGCGTCGACCACCGCTTCCGGATCGTCCCACTCGACGTCGTCCATCTCGTAGGAGTGGCCCTGGTGGTCGCGCCAGCAGAAGACACAGCGCTCGTTACACCGCACGACGGGGGTCATCTGGATACAGCGGTGGGATTCGATCCCATAAAAGATGTTCTTGTAACACTTCCCCTCGCCGCGCATGGCGTTGGCCGTCCAGCCACAGGTCTGGGCGGCCGTGTGGTTCTCGCTGTGGTAGTCCGGACTCGAGACCTGTGCCGCTTCGCTACCGTCGCCGTCGGCAGCGTCGGTAGTGGTATCGGGGCCGGCCCCGTCGCGCCCGGGATTCGCGGAGTCGCTCATGTTGCCAGTCGTTGCATCGGCGAAGGCAAAAGGCGTGTGGTCGGTGGCTCCCGATCGGCGGTCGCGCCCGGATTACTCCTCGCCGCGGCGCTCCCTCGAGGACTCGTCGTCGGGGCCGTCCGGAAGCGCGTGTGGATCGGCGGGCTCGTCGCCGTGTCTGGCATCGTCCCGCTCGAACAGGTACAGTGCCGGGCCCGCGATGACGATCACGAGTAGGCCGGGAATCGGCACGTCCGGGGGGCCCAGGTACACGGCGAGCCCGCTCCCGCAGGTGACGACCACGAGGCCGGCCCACAGTCCCGGTCGCGAGAGCTCGAGCCGGGTCGCGTCCCGGTAGACGGCGACTCCACAGCCGAGGACGATCGCGAACCCCACGACGGCGACGGCGGCCGCCTGCAGCGTGCCCATACTCGAGTCGTACCGCCGGCTGTAAGTCAGTGTGGCGATTCGCCGGGTCGCTCGCCGCGTTTGCGACGTGCCCAGTTACGTCCGGTTCCCCGTCTCCGGGAAGACGGGAACGGCGTCTGCAGCCCCGCTCGGACGCGAGATCGCGCTCCGAGAGCGGTGGACGGAGACCGGAACGCTCGAAGCCTCTCGTCGCCGTTCCGCGCCCGCTTCCGTACGAAAGCCGCGTGTTCTTCCGCGCGCCGGCCCGACCGTCACGTATGATCGGTGCCTACACGGTCGGCAAGAAAGCGGTCACTTTCGGCTACAAACGATACGGGATTCCGGGCGCGGTCGCCTCGGGCGGCGCAGCGCTGGCGGGGTATCTGATCGTCCGACGCGCCCTGAAATCGTCGACGAGCGACGGAGCCGTCGATTCGGCGATCAACGCCGATGGGATTCAGTCCGCGGTCGAGGAGACGGGACTGAGCGCGGTCACCGAGAAAGAAACCCTCGATCGGGTCATCGACGAGGAGCAAATCGGCACCGGGTTCGACATGGACGACGTTCAGTCGTCGGCCGAGGACGAAACCGACGAGTTCGCCGACAGCACGGGCGGGGACGACTCGAGCACGGGGAGTAGCTAACGAGAGCGATTCCGTCGTCGATCGGAGCGACCGATCTCAGGGCTCGTAGTGCTGGCGGTGAACGACCCGTTCCTCGTCCCCGTCGATCGCGGTCACGACGATCTGGTCGCCGTCCGGATTCAGCTCGACGGTTCCGGTCGCGCCCGCCCAGGTCGACGAGACCGCGCCGTTTTCGTCGTTGTAGAATTCGATCTCCGTGCCGGCGATCGTCGACTCGATGCGAACGGTGTCGGCGTCGACGCCCGGCGAGTCAGTGAGGTGGACCCGTGCCCACTCCGTCTCTTCGCCGAGATTGTCCTGGTCGAACTCCCAGTCGATCTTCGCGACGACGTCGTTCCCCTCGTCTTCGATGGGGTCTTCGAACGCCGCCGTCGGATCCGCCGGCGTCTCGTCTTCGGTACCGACGAAGAAGACCGTCCACTCCTCGTCTTCCGTGACGAACACCCACACGTCGAGGTCTTCGGCCTCGAGGTCGTCGGACGCAACCTCGACGATCGCGATCTCTTCCGAGCCGATCGCCTCGGCGAGCCCGTCGTCTTCGAACCAGAACTCGACGAACTCCAGGTCGGAGACGTCCTCGACGGCGGCGTTCTCGGCCACGCGTTCGATCTCGTAGCCGTCGACGTCCTCGTAGGCGTCGCCCTGGAACTCCCAGCCAGCGTCTTCCCAGTCGCCGGGATGAAGCGGACTCGAGCCGTGGCTGAGCGTCGCGATCGTCTCGGTGTCTTCGGCGGCGGCCGCATCGAGATAGTCGTCGATGAGCGGCCGCAGTTCGTCCTCGAGAGTTGCCGATTCGTCGCCGTCCGCGTCGTCACCGTCGGCGTTCGTCGAGTCGCCGTCGCTACTCGAGCCATCACTGGTCGAGCCGTCGCCGTCGGCCGCGTCGTCGTCGGCAGTGAGCGTGTCGCCCAGGCATCCGGCAGTGGTCAGTACTGTCGTGACCGCACCGCCCTGGAGGACGCGCCGCCGGCTCACGGCGGTGGTCGTCGTCGATGACTCGCTATCGCGCTGTCGGGGGGACCAATTTCGGAGTTCGAACATTGCAGTTGTCCCGAGCAGTCACGGATACGTAAACCCGGATCCGAATTTCGCGGCCGCGAACCGCCGATCAGCGGCCTCGAAACGGCAGTTCACGACACTCGAGCCGACCTGTTCCTCGACGGGGCAGGTCCCCGCTGTGGAGGGCGCTCCGGACCGAAAGGGATCGTGGACTGCCGGGATAGCCGCGAGACTGGTGGGGGCCGGCCCTCCTGCCGGACGGAACGGGTCGGATAGCGATCGCGCTCGAGACGCGGTCGGACGTTCACGGGCGTTCGTCCGACGAGTCGTTTAGACGCGCACGTTCAGGGGAGCATCGTTTCCTCACGATTCAGTCACCGTGGCTGTGGTGGTCGGTGAGACCGCGTCTCCGTCGTCGGACGGTACCAAGACGACACGTCAACCCACCGTCTTTCGTTCCGTCTCGATGTGATCGACGTACGAACTCACGACCGTTTCGATGATCCGTTCGCCGGCTTCGGCGGTTGCCTCGTTTGGATCTCCGAGCACGCCGTTCTCGGTGATGGTTTTGAACCCCTCGCTGAGTAGGCGAGCGGTCGCAATCGACCCTTCGTGACCGCGCTCGAGGTTCTCCGTTCTGACCAGCCCCTCCTCGAGTGCTAACACTATCGCCGTTTCGGCCGCCCCGGCGTGAATCACGTCTTGGTCGTATTCGATGCCTGCATCACTGAGCCCCTCATTCAGCAGCTGCATGTGTTCGTCGAGGTCGGCAAGCGGAATCACACTGGCGTCGATCTCACGTGCGATATCCGGTGTGACGGTCTTGACTGGGCCGAAGTTTCCGCCGTGAGTCGGCACCAACACGATGTGCTCGAAGCCGTGTTCGTCGAGTGAGCGGCAATACGAGCGAATCACGTCCATCAGTGTTTCGGGTGGGACTGTAATCGTGCCAGGGAACTCCATATGATGTCCGGAACAGCCAGGGCGGATCGTGGGCGCGGCGAGAGCGTCGCCGAGTTCGCTTGCAATCCGACGAGAGAGTTCGTCGCCGTCCAGCGTGTCCATATTCAGCGGCAGATGTGGCCCGTGCTGTTCAATCGAGCCGATAGCCACGATCGCCGTCCGGGTCCCGTTTTCGAGTGCCGATTCGACCTCCGGCCATACCATCTCCTCGAGGAGTAGTGACCGACGAGAAGACATGCGTTCGGTCTTATTTCAGCTGGAGTGAAAACCTTGTGGGAGAACGGTGCGTGAGGTGGGAGTACGGTAATCGAATACTGCTCGTGGTGGCGTCGTTGCACCCGACGACTGCCCTCTCGTGGGCGATCTATCGGTGTCCGCTCGTCTCGGTCAGATGTCGGTCTTGACGATGTCGCGTGCGAGCGGGTATTCCCACGGCGTGCCGAAGATCGCTTTGACCGTGGCGATAGCCGTAAAGAGGCCCGTGAGCAGCCACGCGAACCCTGCTGCCAGCAACAGCACCGTTCCGACGAGGCCGGCAACCGTCTCGAGCGGTGTGGGTAGCACCGACAACTCCATCGCCTCGCCGGCGACCGTCAGCTCGTCGGCACCGAGGACGAACGTCACGACGGCGACGACGCTGAGGACGAGGACCGAGAGGTGCCAGTTGAGCGCGTTTCGCGCGTTCACCCTCGTAAATTCGTTCGTCGAGACGACGTAGACGAAGCCGGCACCGATGATCCCGGTGAGAAAGGCCAGCGGATGAACGGCGATTCCGGCGATCGAACGGTCAGTGAGCAGTTCCGGTCCGTGACTCGGCGTCTGTGTGTTCGAGGACATTCGTATCGTGTCTCTATCGTAATCGTCGTTCGGTCATCTCGTCGGTTCAGTCGGCCGAGAGCGCGTCCAGCGGGCCGTCTCTGGAACGCACCCAGCGTACCAGCCGCTCGGTGAGCAACAACAGGAGGCTGATCCCGAACAGGTCGACGGCCGTATCCCAGAGGACGATGTCGCTCTGCGTGCCGATGTCCGCGCCGACGACGGTCAGTACGCCGCCGAACGCGAACGCCACGAGCGTCAACTGGAACCCGGCGAGCACCAGCGTCCGGATACCGGCCGTATCCCGCATCGTGAGAAAGTCCCGCGTGGAGAGCCGATCCAGCGGGGAGTCGGTCACGAGCGCCCGTTTCCCCTCCGGCGACAGGGGCCAGTCCGACTCCGGATAATCGATGTAGTACAGCGTCACCGACTCCGGATACGTCTCGGTGGCGACGACGTCGATCTCCTGTAATTCGTTGAGGCGGTTCCGAACGGTCGCCTTGCTGATGTCCGGCTTGACGCGCGCTTGTAGCTGTCGAATGGAGAAGAACGGGCGCTCGGACTCGAACATCGTCTCGACGACGTGCCGTTGGGTCAACGTGTTGTCGAGGTTCCTGTCGATCCGGTCGTCGATCCAGTTCGGAAGGGCGGACACGGTAGTTCGGACTGTCTCCAGGAGGGACATAAAAGTAGGAGCGCATTTCGCGGCCGCGAATCGGCTATTCGCGGCCCCGAAACCGCGTCACGTCGTGGCGCGAACCCGATCGAGGACGGCGAGGGTCCCGTCGGCGTGGCGCTCCTCGAGTACCTCGTCTGCGGCCGCTTTCGCCGCCTCGTCGGCGTTTCCGACGGCGAACCCGCGACCGACGGTCTCGAACGTCGAGACGTCGTTGATCGAGTCGCCGACGGCGACGCAGTCCGCGAGGTCGACCCCGACGTGATCGGCGATCCGCGCGATCCCCTCGCCTTTGTTCGGGTCGGCGTCCTTGACGTGGTAGGCATAGCCCGTGTCGATCACTTCGAGCCCGTACTCGGCGGCGATCTCGCGCAGCGGTTCGATCGGCTGCTCGAGATTGACGGCGATTTCGGTCTCGCGCCAGCGGTTGACCGTCTCTTCCGTGCCCCAGCCGAGGTCGTAGCCGGCGGCCCGGTACTCCTCGACGACCGCTCGGGCGGCCTCCCGATCGGCGGTGAAGAAGACGTCGTCGCCGGTGTAGACGACGCCGCCGTTTTCGGCGACGACGAGTTCGGGGATCCCAACGAAGTGACAGAGGGCGACGGGATAGGGGAAGGCTTTCCCGGTGGCGATCACGACTGGCGCGTCCCACTCTCGGAGGGGGTCGAAGACGCGGGGATCGATTCCCCACCCTTCGGGACGGGTCAGGGTGCCGTCGATGTCGAGGACGAGCGGCGGATCGGCTCTCATGGCCGGTACTCGAGGGCTGAGTGCCCTAAAAGAGTCGGTTGTGTCGAGAAGAGTATCGACGTGGCGGCCGTCCCGTCGCATCGGGTGCGGCCACGCCGGCCGAGATCGTCTAGAGGGCGAGATAGCCCGCGTTGGGCAACAGCCCGGCCAGATAGAGGAGGCCGAGCACGAACATGAACGCCGCGATGGCCATCGCCGGCGGGTCGACGTGCGTCCCGGAGTGGGAGTAGAACACGCGCTGACTCAGTTCGCCGATGAGGCCACTGATCGCGCCGAACGCGCCGGCGGCGAGCAGTGCGGCCAGCTCGCTGCCGATGGCCGGCATCGCGATCACCGCGCCCACGGCACCCAGCAGCGTGATGTGGTGGGTAACCGGAATCTTCTCGACGCCGAGGTTGAGGAACAGCAGGCTCATCGCGGAAATCGCGTAGCCCATGAAGATGCTTCCCGTCCTGAGCCAGATGAAGCCGCCGAGAAGCCCCCCGACGAGACCGATCGCGGTCACGCCGGACCACTTGTACTGGTGTGGCAGCCAGGGTTCGGTCGCCAGCCGGCCCGTCTCGGTGCCGCCGTCGGCCGCCACGCGTTTCTCCTCGCGCTCGAACGGCGACATGTCGAGGATGCTCGAGCCGCCGACCTTGCCGACGATCGGGTAGCCGAACACGATGCGGGCAAGGAACGCCGTCGCGACGACCGAGAGCGCGATGTTGTCCGTCGGGAACCCGAGACCGCCCATAACCCGGGTGATGAGCATCCCGACGACGCCGAAGATCGCACCGACCGCGAGGATGTCGGGTTTGGTTCCGAACGCGTACAGGATGTTCTTCCCGAAGTGGTAATCCCAGTCGTCGGGCTCCATCTCGGGATACTTCCGGCCGGCGTAGGCCGTCGCGGCGACGCCGCCGGCGAAGGCGATGTGGGGGCCGGTGACCGCGCCGAAGCCGATCGTCCCGGTCACACCGGTCGCGATATCTCCTGCCTCGACCGCGCCGATCTCGCTCCCGATTTCTCGCTGCAGAATGGCGATCCCTTCGCCGAGGAAGACGACGAAGCCCGTGAAGACGAACGAGGGCAACGCGCCGAGCGCCGCACCGAACGCGCCGCCGGCGAGGGAAGCGATGAGCAGCACGGCGAACCGCTCGAATTCCATGCCGATGACTGGTACCTGAAGGAGCGTCCCGTACATGGAATTATTCCTCCGCGTCGCGTGCCCAGTCGCGCGATCGTTCGACGGCGTCGCTCCAGCGGTCGTACCGCTGGTCGGCCGTCTTCGAGTCCATCTTCGGCTCGAACTCCGCGTCGACCTGCCAGTTGCTCCGCAGTTCGTCGGGATCGCTCCAGTAGTCGACGGCGAGGCCGGCCGCGTAGGCCGAGCCAAGCGCCGTCGTCTCGTCGACAACCGGACGGACGATCTCCGAGCCGATGATGTCCGACTGGAGCTGACAGAGGAAGTTGTTCTTGACCGCTCCGCCGTCGACCTTCAGCGAGCGCATCTCGATCCCCGAATCGGCCTCCATCGCCTCCGCGACGTCGCGGGTCTGGTAGGCGATCGACTCGAGCGTCGCACGAACGACGTGTTCCTTGCGCGTGCCGCGGGTCATCCCGACGATGGTGCCGCGTGCGCGCTGATCCCAGTGGGGTGCGCCCAGCCCGGTAAAGGCGGGGACGACGTAGACGCCGTCCGTCGAATCGACGCTGCGGGCGAGTTCCGCCGTCTGGGCGGGGTTGTCGATCAGCGACATGTCCTCGAGCCACTCGATCGCCGCGCCCGTGATGAAGATCGATCCCTCGAGGGCGTACTGGACGTCTTCGCCCGAGCGCTGGAAGCCGATCGTCGTCAGGAGGCCGTGATCGCTCTCGACGGCCTCGCTGCCGGTGTTCATCAGGAAGAACGAGCCGGTCCCGTAGGTGTTCTTCGCGTCGCCGGCGTCGAAACAGGTCTGGCCGAACAGCGCCGCCTGCTGGTCGCCCAGCGCACCCGCAACCGGAACCTCGGCCTCGAGGAAGCCCTCGGGATCGGTCGCGCCGTAGGTGGCGTCGTCGCTCGAGGGGCGGACCTCCGGCAGCATCTCCGCGGGGATGTCGAACTCCGCGAGCAGGTCGTCGTCCCACTCGAGGTCGTGAATGTTGTACAGCATCGTCCGCGAGGCGTTCGTGACCTCGGTGATGTGCTCACCCGTGAGGTTGTAGATCAGCCACGTATCGATCGTCCCGAAGAGGACCTCGCCGTTCTCCGCGCGGTCGCGGATGTCCTCGGGGCGGGAGCGCTCGAGTTTGATCGGATCGGCGTTCTCGAGCAGCCACTCGGCTTTCGTCGCCGAGAAGTAGGCGTCGGCCTCGAGCCCGGTCTTCTCGCGGATGGTCCCGACGAGCCCGTCTTCCTCGAGTTGTTCGACGCGGTCGGTGGTTCGGCGGTCCTGCCAGACGATGGCGTTGTGGACCGGCCGACCGGAGTCGGCGTCCCACAGCAGCGTCGTCTCGCGCTGGTTGGTCACGCCGATGGCCTCGAGCTGGTCCGGACTGACGCCTGCTTGCCCGAGCGCCTGCTGGATGACGTCTTTGGTGTTCTCCCAGATCTCCATCGGGTCGTGTTCGACCCAGCCCGGTTCCGGGTAGATCTGTTCGTGTTTCTCGTAGGCGTTCGCGACGACCTGCCCCTCGTGATCGAACACGATAAAGCGGGTCCCCGTCGTTCCCTGGTCTACTGCGCCGACGTAGGTATTCTCTGTCATTGGTGGTCACCCATACTTCCACGCGCCGTCTTTACTGGTGGGAGCGTGTCACTAGTAAACAACCCCTACGATCATTATAAATGTTTTCAAAGCCATAAATTACAGACCATATTGGTAACTACATCTGACTGTATCGAGCGTTACGAACGATTTCCGGGGGCGACTGGTCCCGATATCGTCCGACGACGGTCCGAACTACCGCCGCGGTTCACGCTACCGACTGATTGTTATGGCCGTTATCCCACCGCCGATAAAATAAAGATGCGGGTGTCCGTAGGGTCCAGTGACAGAATGGCACGCGATACCGAGGTTCTCGTACTCGGCGGTGGCTCGACCGGCTGTGGCATCGTCCGTGATCTGGCGATGCGCGGCCTCGACGTCACGCTCGTCGAGCGAGGAACTCTCACAGACGGAACGACCGGCCGCATGCACGGCCTGTTGCACAGCGGGGGGCGATACGCCGTCTCCGATCAGGCCAGCGCGACGGAATGTATCGAGGAAAACGAGATCCTTCGGGAGATTGCCGGCCACTGCGTCGAGCCCACCGGTGGCCTGTTCGTCCAGCGTCCCGAGGACTCGGACGACTACTTTCAGGAGAAACTCGAGGGGTGTCGGGAGTGTGGGATTCCCGCCCGCGTGCTGTCGGGTCGGGAAGCCCGCGAGGTCGAACCCCACCTCGCGGGCGACGTGAAGCGAGCGATCGAGGTCCCCGACGGCGCGGTCGACCCGTTCCGACTCTGCGTCGCGAACGCGATCGACGCCGAGAACCACGGCGCGAGGGTCGAAACTCACGCCGAAGTGATCGACCTCCTGCGTGACGGCGACGAGATCTACGGGGTTGAGGTTCGCCACGACTCGGGGCCGGGAAAGCGCACGCACGAGACGCCCGGCACGACCGAGGAGATCACCGCCGACTACGTCGTCAACGCGACCGGCGCGTGGGCCGGCCAGATCGGCGCGATGGCGGACCTCGAGATCGAGGTCCGACCCTCGAAGGGCGTGATGACGATCATGAACGTCCGGCAGGTCGACACCGTGATCAACCGCTGTCGACCGAAAGGCGACGCCGACATCGTCGTCCCTCACGAGACGACGGCCATCCTCGGGACGACCGACGAGGAGGTCTCGGATCCGGACGACTACCCCGAGGAGAGCTGGGAAGTGGATCAGATGATCGATACGCTCTCGGAACTGGTGCCGATCCTCTCGGAAGCCCGAACCATCCGCTCGTTCTGGGGCGTCCGTCCGCTCTACGAGCCCCCGGGGACCGGCACTCAGGACCCCACCGACATCACGCGGGACTTCTTCTTGCTCGATCACGCCGACCGCGACGGCGTGTCCGGGATGGCGAGCATCGTCGGCGGGAAGCTCACCACCTACCGGGCGATGGCCGAGGAGATATCGGATCACGTCTGCGAGAAGCTGGGGGTGACCGCCGCCTGTGCGACCGCCGACGAGCCCCTTCCCGGCAGCGAGAACATCGAAACCCTCGAGGCAGGGATGGACGACTTCGGGCTGCGCTCGCCGGTGGCTCGCCGAAGCAAGCAGCGGCTTGGAAGCCGGGCGAGCGAGGTGCTCGAGACGGACGACGCGAACCCGGTGATCTGCCAGTGCGAGGGCGTGACGCGCGCGGAGATTCAGGACGCCGTCTCCCAGTCCGGGTCGGACCTCAACGCGGTTCGCATCCGGACGCGGGCGTCGATGGGGAACTGCCAGGGCGGGTTCTGCTGTCAAAACATGGCAAACGAGCTCCACCCGACGTACGACGAGGAGACGGTCCGGGCGTCGCTCGACGAACTCTTTCAGGAACGCTGGAAGGGCGAACGGCACGCGCTGTGGGGCGAACAGCTCTCGCAGGCGATGCTCAACTACGCGCTCCACGCGACCACGATGAACCGCGATCGGGATCCAGCGAGCGCGGCGGGGGACGTCGACTTCACCGCGTTCGACGGCGGCCAACCCAGCGAAGACGAGGCCGGGACCGCCCGGGGGGCCCGCTAGATGGCGATCGAGGACGACGTCCTCGTCATCGGCGGTGGCCTCGCCGGCACGACTGCCGCACTCGCCGCGGCACAGCGGGACGTCCAGGTACGACTCGTCTCGGCCAAGCAGAGCACGCTCCGTCACGCCAGCGGGCTGATCGACGTGCTGGGATACACGCCGGACGGCGACGGCCCGCTCGTCGACCCGTTCGCGGCGCTCGAGGGGCTCCCCGACGGGCATCCCTACGAGCGCGTGGGGAGCGAGGCGGTCCGCGAGGCCCTCGCTTTCTTCGACGGGATCGCGGGCGAGGCCTACGCCGGGTCGCACACGGACGCGAACGCGCTCGTGCCGACCCACGGCGGGACGGTCAAACCGACCGCCAGATACCCGGTCGCGACTGCCGCCGGCCTCGCGAGCGACGACCGCGATACCGTGCTCGTCGGCTTCGAGACGCTGCCGGACTTCGAGGCCCCGCTGGCAGCCGCTCACCTCGAGGCCGCGGGCGCACCCTTCGCGGCCCGCGGCGTGACCGTTCGCTTCCCGGGAATCGTCCGGGACGACGCGAAGATCACGCGCTACGCACACCTGCTCGACCGCGACGAGACCCTGGCGACGGCGACGGGCGAGTCCACGGCCCGTGCAGCCCTCGTCGAGACCGTCCGCGGGCATCTCCAGGACGAAACTCGCATCGGCTTCCCCGCGATCCTCGGAGACGACCACGCCGACGAGGTCAGGGCCGACCTCGCGGACCGACTCGGCGTCGACGTCTTCGAGGTGCCGATGGGGCCGCCGAGTCTCCCCGGCATGCGACTCGCGGATCTGCTCTACGACGCGCTCGAGGACGCGGGCGTCCGCGTGACGACCGGTGTCCCCGTGGTCGACTACGAGAGCGCGGCCGACGGGACGGACGCGGACGGCTCCGAACGGATCGCCCGCGTCATCGTCGACCGCAACGGTGCCGCCGTTCCCCACCGGGCCGACCAGTACGTGCTCGCGACGGGCGGACTCGTCGGCAAGGGCGTCGAATCGGAGCGCCAGCGGGTGTTCGAACCGATCTTCGACTGCCACGTCCCCCACCCGACGGACCGCTACGACTGGTTCGTCGACGACGTCTTCGGCGATCACCCCTACGCCCAGTTCGGCCTTCCCGTCGACCGCGAACTCAGACCGCTCGACGCCGACGACGGACCCGAGTTTTCGAACCTGCGCGCGGCTGGTGCGGTACTGGGCGGCTACGACTTCGCCGCGGAGAAATCCGGCTCGGGCGTCTCGCTCGCGACGGGCTACGTCGCGGGCCAGCGTGCCGGCACGGAGGCCGGGCGATGACGGCCGAGCGACGGGACGCGGACCGCAGACGCGACTCGCGTCTCGGACTCGAGGTTCCGCACGCGAGCGAACAGCAGCGACCCCACACGAGTGACCCGCGACGACCCCACGATGCGATCGACAGCGACCGACCCACAACGGTGATTCGATGAGTGATGCAGAACAGCCGACCGACGATGGCGTACCGGGCGACGACGAGTTCGAGCCGATTCAGGTCTTTCCGGAGGCCGAAGAGATGGACCTCCGGCCGGGTGCGGACGACTGCTACAAGTGTTCGACCTGCGACACCAACTGTCCAGTCGCCGAGGTCGACGACGAGTTCCCTGGCCCGAAGTTCCAGGGACCCGAGCAGTGGCGGCTCAAACGCCAGGACGACCAGGACATCGACGACTCGGTGATGAAATGCTCCAACTGCATGCGCTGTGACAGCGCCTGTCCCTCCGACGTGCCCCTCTCACAGATGCACAACACCGCTCGAGGGGAGTACGTCGAGGAACAGATGAACAAGTTCTCGCGGGAGTACGTCCGCAACCGGATCCTCGCGAACTACCGTCGACTCGCGCCGCTGGGATCGATGTTCCCGCGGACGACGAACTTCGTGATGGGCCTCTCCGCGACGCAGTGGCTGGGCGAAAAAGTGCTCGGGATCACGGGCGAGCGGGAGTTCCCGGAGTTTGCGACGGAGACGTTCCGGGAGTGGTGGGCCGCACGCGGTGGCGCACAGGTCCAGAGCGAGGACAAGCGGATCGCCTACTTCCACGGCTGTTACTCGAACTACAACACCCCCGAGGTGGCGAAAGCGCTCGTTCACGTCTACGAACACTTCGGCTACGAGATCATGGTCCCCGATCAGCACTGTTCGGGGACGCCGATGTTCGCCAACGGCATGCTCGAGGACGCGCGCCGGTCGGCGGAGACGAACGTCCGAGAGCTCGCCGCAGCCATCGAGGACGGCGCGGACATCGTCGCCTCCTGTAGTTCGTGTTCGATGTCGCTTCGCCAGGAGTACCCCGAACTGTTCGACTTCGACGGGACCGAAGACGTCGCGGCGAACACCTGGGACGCCGTCGAGTACCTGCGCGTCCACGAGGATCTCGAGGGCGAGCTCGCAGGGGCCTCGGTCGGGGACGAGTTCGACGACTTCGCCTACCACGCGCCGTGTCACGCCCGAAATCAGGGACTCGACGGCCAGACGACGGAACTACTGGCCGCCATCGACGGCGTCGACGCCCACGACGTCGGTGACTCCTGTTCTGGCATTTCCGGCACGTACGGTTGGAAGGCGGAGAATTACGAAACCTCCATGGAAATCGGGTCGGAAATGTTCGACCACATGGAAGCGTCAGAGGCGAAAACCGGACTTACGGAGTGTCCAACCTGCTCGATGCAGATGGAACACGGAACGGGCTACGAAATCACCCACACCCTCGAGGTGCTCGAGGCGGCCCTCGTCGGGACGGAGACGGCTCCCCAGTAATGGACTTACAGGAGCGAATCGCACGCCGACGATCGGCACGGCAGGGCCGGCAGGTCGTCGTCGACCGCGACCAGCTCAGTCCCGCCGTCCACCGCCCCGAACCGGTCGGTCGCGGTCCCGTCCTGGAGCAATTGCTCGATGCGCTCGAGCCGATTTTCGAGGGCGAGTTACCGCCGCCGGTCGCGGTGGTCGGCCCGCCTGGGTCGGGGACCTCGGCCGTGGTGACTGCGCTGTTCGACGCGTTGAACGTACAGTTCAGCGGTTCGAATCGCGCGATCGCGACGACGACGCGAGGTGGCGACACCGGATCCGCGACGTGGTTCGTCGCCGTCGACGGCCGCCAGGTCGAGAGTCCGTTCGCGTTCTATCGAGCCGTGTTGGCGGCGCTCTCGAACGACCACGTCCCCGAGAGCGGTGTCGGAACCGACGAACTGCTCGATCGCCTGTCCGATCGGCTCGCCCGCGTCGATCACCACGCGATCGTCGCGATCGATCACCACGACGAGCCCGAAACCCTCGGCACTGATCGGGTCCACGAGTTGCTGGCCCCGGTCGAGGACTCCGTCGCGACCGTCGCAGTCGGACAACGCGAACCCGACGACCATCGGGGACCGACCGTCACCGTCCCTGCCTACCGCGATCACGAACTCGTCGACGTCGTGACCGAACGCGCCTCGACGGGGCTTGCCGCGGGGGCGCTCGATCACGACGCCGTTCGCGGGCTCGCCACGTGGGCGGACGGGAACGCACACGACGCCCTCGCGGCCCTGTTCGGCGCTGCCGTCCTCGCCAGCGAGGACGACACGGAGCGGATCGAACACCGTCACCTCGAGCGAGCACGAAACGACGTGCCCGACGACGGCGTCCACGTCGGCCGTCCGCTCGCACTCTCGGCGACCCGCCAGCGGGTCCTCCTGGCGCTCATCGAGATCGGGGTGACGGATCTCCCGATCCGTGACATCGCAGCGTCGATCGCCGACCGATCGTCGCTGACCGCCGGCACGGTCAAACGGTTCCTGTACGAACTCGCGGATCGGGGCATCGTCGAGCGGGTCCCGGTACCGACGGGCGACACCGGCAGCGGCCGACGGCCCAGTACAGTCGAGCCGCGGTTCCCGACGATCGCGTTCCGGTTGTTGAGTTCGCCCGGAACGCAGTCGCTCTGATCGACTGCCGTTCGTGGATGGGCAATCTATTTTGTCGGTCCCGGCTAACCGTAGTGTAACCGGGTATGACGATCGAGTTTACAGAGATGGCAGACGGGGCGGGGCTCGAAATATACGACTCGATCGAACACCGTCGCTTGCAGATCGAAACCGCGGGGACCGTCTCGTACGACGCCAGGGAGCCGGACGAGTTCGGGTTTCCGGTGGATTCGACCTGTCGACTCGAGACCGACTCGATCACCGTCACGCAGCTGTACTCCGTCACGGTTCACGACGAGACCGGCCGAACGGAGGCGAGGTTCGACGCCAGCGAGACGGCTCGACTCGAAAATCGAACTCAGTTCGTCGGCCTGAGCGGCCCGATCAAACTCTACTGTCGAATCGACGCACCCGGAACGATCGACATCGGGGTCACCTCGATTACGATAACGACCGACCGAACGACGTCGATCGAACTCGGCGCTCGATCTCCACACGACCTGCCGGTCGGAACGATCACGACGCCGCCGGACATCGAATCGATGATGCACGCCGTCTCCGCGCTTCCCTCCGCCTTGCAGACGACCTCGCCGGAACGGACGTGGCCGACCCTGCGCGGCCATCCGCCGCTGATCGAACTCGGCGACCGCCTCGACATCCCCGACTCCATCGACGAACCGACGGGCAACAGTACGCTCACCGTTCCGCCCGATTACGCGTCGCTGTATCAGGCCGCCCCGCTCGCGTTTTTCTTGGGTGCCACGATTCAGCCGGGCACGGAACCGATGCTCGAGACGCCGCGGTTCGACTACTCGCTGGCGACTGGACGCCCGCTCGAGGACGAGATCGCCGCCCTTCTGAAACGGTTTTTCTTCCTCGACTGTCTGACTCGCACCGAAGGCGTCTTCCAGTACGACCTCCTCGAGCGATCGGCGCTCGAAGACGACCTGCCCTTCGACCTCGCGGACACGTACGACCTGTCGCTCCCACACCGGCTGGAGCGGTACCTCGACGTTCCGTTCGAGCTGATCGAACCGCACGTCCCGCGGTGGCCCCTGACCGCACACGTTCCGTCCGACCCCGAAAGCGCCACGCTGTTGCCGTTCGTCGTCAACGAACTCGGGATCGTTCGCGAACCCCGCGGTCGAACGTCGGAGTCGGTTCCACAGCCGGACCCGAGTTCGGGGCTCGTTCGCTCCGCGACGACGTACCGGTCTCCGTCACCGGTCGCGGAGAACGGGAAATTCGTCGTTCCGTCGGTGACCGACGAGTCCGTCGAACACGCCTGGTTCGGCGACGGCATCCCACAGCAGGCGTCGAAGGCGACCATCGAGGCCTACCGTAATCAACTCGATCACGACGAACGGAGCGAATCGATCGAAATCCTGCTCGTCTGTAACGACGCCCGCATGATCGACGAACACGACCTCCTCGACGGAACCTACGGCAACCGGTCGGACCTCCCCTTCGAGATCCACTCGGAGTTCGGGATCGATTCGGATCGGCTCGCCGAACTGCTGGCCGACGGCGGCTACGACTTCTTTCACTACATCGGCCACGCGGTCGAGGACGGCCTCCGCTGTTCCGACGGCGACCTCGACGTCCGCACCCTCGAATCGGTCGACCTCGGCGTCTTCTTCTTGAACGCCTGTCGCTCCTACGAACAGGGCCTCGCGCTCACCCGTCAGGGGGCGTTCGGTGGCGTCAGCACGTATGCCGACGTCATCAACGAAAACGCCGTCGAGGCCGGCGAAACGATGGCTCGACTGCTCAACCGCGGCTTCCCGCTTCGAGGCGCGCTCGAGATCGCACGGACGAACGCGGGCCTCGGCGATCAGTATCTCATCGTTGGGGACGGATCGGCGGATATCGCCCAATCCGACGGCGGTGCGCCGATGCTCGTGGAGTTCGAGCCGCGTGGCGAAGATCAGTTCGACTTCGCAGTCCAGTCGTACTCGACCAAGGAGTTCAAATTAGGGACGGCGACCGCTTCGACCCTCGATTCCGTCTCGGACCGTCATCTGACACCGGGCCAAACGCCGGTTTCGCGAACGAAAAAGGGACCGCTTCGTGAGTACTTCACGTGGACCGAACTGCCGGTGTTGTCCGATGGAACGCTCCGGTGGAACGACGGGATCGGAACGCGATTACTCGAGTAAGCGAGAGTCGCTGCTGACCGGTCGTGCTATCGTGGTACGTCTCGTCGCCGCTTCGAACAAAACTGATTGAATTTTCGTCGCCGCGTTACGGTCCGATCTGGGACGTGCTTCCTGCTGCCACCGAGCCGGCCTGACTGAGCAGGACGAACAGGGTGAACAGGGCGCCGATCATTCGTGGGTGCTGTGCGAGGTAATCCTTCATGCTGTCTTTCGCGGACATTACATTCCATTGGTTGTCGCCGATGGAAATAAATTTATCTTATACTTCCGGAGAGGAATTATCGTGATAGAACTGCAATCGGACTCGAGTGACGGATTCGACCGGATACCGGTTGCCGCTACGCGTCGCTCGGTTCGTACTCGAGGCCGGCGGTGGTGTGATCGACCAACAACACGGCACCGGCACCGACGACGGCCGCGGCAACGGCGACCAGAGGCCGTTCCAGCGGTCCCATCCCGAGGTTCGTCATGACCTCCGTGACCGGGAGCCGCAACGCACCCACCATCAAACTCACCAGGAAGGCGAGCGTCGCGGCCCGGTACGCCGCGAGGGCGCGCCGAACGGCGTGTGCCATCGTGAACAGTCCGACGAACACACCGAGCCCGAAGAGCGCGATGACCGTTCCAGTCTCGACGACGGGCGCGAGCCCGTTGCCGTCGAACACCCCGATCAGCGCATCGATGAACGCACTCGGCACTCCCGTCATGTACTCGTACTGACCGAGTATCAACAGGAAGAACGCGCCCGAAACCCCCGGTAGAAGCATCGCACAGATCGCAACCCCTCCCGCCAACACGATCATTGCCGGCCCGTGCGAGGCGGTGGTCTGGGTAAGCCCCGTCACACCGGCGGCGACGACGACCCCCGCGGCCGAGACGACGACACGGCGGCGCGTCCACTGCTCGATCTCACCGTACAACACGATCGCCGACGCGCCGATCAATCCCGAAAAGAAGCCGTAGGTCGGAACCGGGTACTCGGTCACCGCGGTATGCATCAGCTCCGAAAAGGCGACGATGGCCGTCCCGATCCCCAGTCCAAGCGCCACCAGAAACGCCGCGTCGATCCGCTCGAGTTCCGTCCGCAGCGCCGTTCGCCCTGTCGGCTCGTGGACGCGCATCGCTGGTCGGAACGCACGGGGGTCGATCGCCGTAATCGCCCGAATCAGCCGATCGTAGATGCCCACGATCAGTGCGATCGTCGCTCCCGAGACCCCCGGGACGACGTCGGCCGATCCCATCGCGAATCCCTTGCAATACACCGTGAGAAACTTCCGCATTGCTCGAGGGTATTCGTTCCGCAGCAAAAGGCTTCTCACTTCACGCGTCGACCGAACCGGGACTCGAGGGGCGACGGGCCGATCCGACGTAGTTAGTGTGCTGGTTCGACTGCAACGGGTGTGATCGATTCAGCCGTTTCGTTGGTAGTCGCACCGTCGGTCGTCGACTCGGTGTCGCTCGACTCCGTGGTCCCGTCGGTTCCGCTGGTTTCGCTGCCGGTCGTTTCGTTGCCTTCCGTTGGCTCCTGCGTCTCGAGTTCCTCGAGGGTGACGTCGACCGTTTCACCGTTGACCACGGCGGTTTCGGAGACCGTCGTCTCGCCGGTATACCGGACGACGCCGTCCCCGCTTGGAATCACGGTACCGATGCTGTAGTTGCCGACCGCTTCGACGCTACTGTTGGTGTGGCCGTCGTCGACGCCGAGCTCGTCGTCGGTCGCGTACGGAACGGTCATCTCGAAGCTACCGTCCTCGGCGAGTTCCGTCTGCTGTGCGTACGTGAACGTTCGGCCGGTGTCGGTCTCGAGTTCGACCGAGGTCCCGACCGTCGCGTTGGCGGCGTCGATGCCGCTCGTGTCGTCGATGCTCCCGGTAATCGTCGCTCCCTCGACGCGCTCGAAGGTCTTCACCGACGACGTAACGTGAGCGTCCCACAGCTGGATACCGGACAGCTGCGTGACTGCATCGTTACTGCGGGCTGTCGCGAGCTGGCTGTTGATCCGTTGCGTTTGATTGTTCCATCCCGAACTCGTGAGTTGCAACGAATTCCGCGGGTACGGGGTCCCACGTACCATCATACTCCCGACGATCGCGTACTCGTCGCTCTCGTGGACGAGTCGGTACTGTTCCATCCCCGTGGCGTCATCGAGATACAGCGACGCCATCGTCGTATTGTCGTAGTTGCTGTTCATGCTCGGCAACTCCCTCGTGTTGTTGCCGACCTGGTACTGTTCGGTTCCGACGTACGACCTGTAATCGGGGCCGGTCCATCGAGTAATCGCACTGAACTTTCCGCCGACCATCTGGTCGTCGATCATCACGTAGCGGATCTCCTCGTCGGTCTCGTTACCGTCGACGAGGCTCTCGAGTTCCGCGTTGGATTTGTCGGTGACGGAGCCGCCAGCGGCGATCCCATCGAGGATCAGTTCCGCTCGTTCCTCGGAGCCCGCAGTCAAGTACGCCGACGACGATCGCGCGTTCTGCTGGAACGGGTTCGAGTGGGGAATCCGTTCGCCCTGCGTGGTTATCAGGTGGCCGTAGTCCCACCACGACATCACGCCGTAGGACCCGTCCGGATACTCGTAATCACCGTCCCCAGGGCTATACGCGCCGTAGTAGTCGAGTTGGTCGGCGTTGTTCGGCTCGCCGTAGTTGCCCGGCGCAGGGGTGTTCTCCGCGAGCCAGTGATTGGATTCCTCCCAGGTCGTGGCGCTTCCATGCGGTTCGGTGTTCTCGGCAGTGCTCCATGCAGTCGCCGTGGCCAGCGGTGGCAACAACGGCGCGAACAGGAGGAGCACGACTAAGACGACGACGATGACCTGATAGGTTTCGACCTGCCGGAGCGACTCGAGGCTCCCGGCGAGATCCAGATCGAAGAGCCTGACGAGTTCCGCGACGAACGCGGCGTTGACGATTGCGACGGCGAGCAGGAGGTAGTACGAGAAGCGAACCTGTGTCGCCGACATGCTAATCAAGAACAGCGACCAGACGATGATCAGGGTGTGCTCGGCACGGAATTTCCGGTCGAACAGCGGCCGAATCGCGAGGAATGCGAGGCCGGCGAGCATCGTATAGAACGCGCTGCCGAACTCCCGGAAGACGCTCCCGAAGAAGTCCTCGGGCGGCTGTGCTTCCTGAATCGTGAGGTCAGTCGTCGCGCCACCGAACGGGAGCATGCGACGGGTCGCGTTCCCGATGAGGGTGTCGAACAGTCCCGGAAGGACGAGCCACATCACCAGCAACGTTGCGCCGATGAGTCCGCCGACGGCGACGGGATAGTACGCGCGCTCGAGGCCGCGGTCGTTCCACTGGCGAGCCAGCCAGGCCATGAAGACACAGCCAGCGGCGACGAGAAGGGCCGTCAGCGGCTGGAGGAAGCCGAAGCTCGTCGAACTCATACTACCGGGTCGCTCTATCAACAGTGCGGTCAGGACGGCGGTCACGCCGAGACTCACCGCGCCGACGAAGGCGACGTGATCCGGCGAGATCCCGCGGAGGTAATCGAGACAGAGCTGTACGGTGAAGAAGACGCCGAAGATACCGATCAGCAAGACCGCGGACGGCCAGACCCAGATGTACAGCGTGAGCGCGAGGCCGGCGAGCCCGCTGTAGAGGGCGGGAGTCCGGAGCGCGTCCCAGTCCCCGTCGACGACCAGTTCGTAGATCGGCTTTTCGCGTTCCGCCACGGTGAGCGCGACCATCATCGCGAGGACGGCGATCGCCATGAACAGGACCTCACCGACGTGGTGGTCGAGCTGTCCGACCGTCGAGCGGGCGAGGAACTGTCCCTTCGCGAGCGCGAGGACGAGGACGGCGACGATGCCGCCGATCGTCCCGCCGAGCCGGCGACCGGCATAAAAGACCGGGATCGCCACGAGTGCGGCCATCACCGGAATCGCGAGCAGGGAAACGGCGTACAGCGTTTCGGTGGACGGATCGCCGAGCCCGACGATCATCGCCGCGGTGACGATGAGCTGGTCGAACAACGTCCCGAACTGCCCCACGTAGTTTCCGGTTGGGAACCCCGTCCAGACCTCGTACGGAACCGTCTGTGGATAGTTTTCGGCCGTCCAGCTGATCGTTCGCCACTGATACCACGAGTCGATCCCAGCCAGCGCGGGCGTGCCGTCGTCGGTAATGAACCGCCCGTACGCCTGGGTTCGCAACCAGACCATAAACAGCATCACGACCCCGAGAACGGGGAGATGATACCATTCCCGCCACGTCTCGAGGATGGAGGTTTCGGTCCCGTCCTCGACGTGTTCTGTGTCGGTACTCATTAGGTTGCACCAGACCCAACCCAAGAATAAGTCTTGTTATATACTCGTGGGATCGCTGACACCCGCTCCCCCACCAGGCGTCTCCCCTCGGTCGGTCGAGTACCGTGATCCTCGTTATAGCGATCCCTCGTGAACGAAAAAGCTTATTCTGGCCTCTCCGAAATCCGTTTCCCAATGAAGCTCTCCGTCGTCATTTGTACCTACGCGATGGAACGCTACGACGTCTTCTCGGAGTGTGTCGATAGCGTCCTCGCCCAGACGTACGACCCACTCGAGATCGTCCTCGTCGTCGACGGCAACGAGCCGGTCTTCGAGCGCGTCCAGGAGGATTACGGCGACCTCGACGACGTCGTCCTCCACTGTAACGAGGAGAATCAGGGGATTTCCTACAGTCGAACTCGAGGGGCGAAGATCGCGACGGGTGACGTGGTCGCGTTCATCGACGACGACGCTGTCGCCGAACCCGACTGGATCGCCGAACTGGCTCGGGTCTACGACGAGACGGACGCAATCGCGGTCGGCGGCCACGTCGCGCCCGACTGGGTCACCGACAAACCCGATTTCTTCCCGGAGGAGTTCTACTGGCTCGTCGGGTGTGACGAGCGCGGAATGGGCGAACATATGGAGGAGTTACGGAACACGTACGGTTCGAACATCTCGTTCCGGCGGGACGTGTTCCTGAACGTCGGCGGCTACGACGAGAACACGGGCCGAAAGGGCGATCGACATATCCAGGCCCACGAAGCACCCATCTGTATCCGAATGGCAAACGAGTACGGGAAGGGCGTGATCTACAACACCGACGCGGTGGTCCACCACAAGCTGTTCGACTACCGTGGCGACTTCCAGTGGCTCGTGTTTCGGTCCTTCTGGCAGGGGTATTCCAAGCGGATCATGGATCTGCTCTTACCGGAGGCGTCGGGGGACAAGAACGAGTACTTGGGCCAGCTCATGCTCGAGTTCGTGCCGGACCGGCTCTCGGATCTGATCGGGAAGCCGTCGATGCCACAGGTGAAACAGCTCGTGACGATCTTCGTCTTTACCGCGGCGGTCGGCTTTGGCTACCTCTATGGACTGATCGACGTCGATCGCTCGCGATTGATAGCCGGTCGAGACACTGGGGTCGGTAACTGATCGGTCGGTTCCGAGGTGTTTTTCACTCGGACGCTCGCTTACACAACCAATGAACATCCTGGTTACCGGAGGCGCAGGGTTCATCGGGGGCCATCTCGCCGAGCAGTTCGTTCGCGATGGACACGACGTCGTCGTTCTCGACTCTCTGGAACCGTTCTACGATGTCGGTATCAAGGAACGCAACGTCGAAGTCGCCAGGGAAGCTGCGACGACAGGAGACGGTCACTACACCTTTCTCGAGGGTAGCATCACGGACGAAGACCTCGTAACGGACGCTATCTCTGATGTCGAATTCGTCTTCCATCAAGCCGCCCAAGCGGGAGTACACGCGAGTGTCGAAAACCCGGAAAAGACGACCCGGATAAACGTCGAAGGGACGTTTACTGTGCTTGAAGCGGCTCGAGCGGCCGGTGTGAATCGATTCGTAAACGCAAGCTCCTCGTCGGTGTATGGCAAACCCGAGTATCTACCCTATGACGAGGATCATCCGACGACGCCCGTGAGCCCCTATGGGGCCTCCAAAGTCGCTACCGAACAGTACGTCCGCGTCTACAATGAGGTGTACGGGCTTCCGACTGTCTCACTACGGTACTTTACGGTGTATGGCCCGCGAATGCGACCAAATATGGCCTTTACGAACTTCGTTTCGCGGTGTTTCCACGGCGAACCGCCCGTCATCTTCGGTGACGGATCACAGACGCGGGACTTTACTTACATTGACGACATCGTCGATGCGAACAAGCGATTGCTCGAGACCGACGCTGCCGACGGCGAGGTGATGAACGTCGGGTCGACGGATCGAATTACGATCGACGACCTCGCCCACGTCATTCGGGACGAAATCGACCCGTCGATCGACATTGAGTACGCCGACCCCCGAGATGGCGACGCCCAGCATACCCACTCCGACGTATCGAAAGCCCGACGAGTGCTCGGATACGAGCCCAGCGTCTCGATCGAGGAGGGCACGAGGAAGTTCATCGAGTGGTACCGCGAGAACGAGGACTGGTACGACCCACTGGTTCGACGGTCGTGATATGCACTTCCGGGGTCCCGTCCGATAGCGAGTACCGGACCGTCGGATCGGGTCTCGGAGACATCTCGTCAGGGGAACCGATACTGTCGAACGCCAAGCAAAGAGTATAACCAATCGCCGCGGGAATTCTGCTGTAATCGAATGACAGCCGACGACAGCCTTCAGGTTCTCCATCTAGTCACTGCGAGGGAGATCTTTTTCGACCAACAGATCGAGGTTCTCGAGGAAAAAGGCGTTGACTGTACGGTGTGTGTCGTTCCAGGAGCCGAACAGATCGACGGTGACATGGGTGGGCGTCGCGGCGTGAAAGAATACCTCCAATACTTTCCTCGCGTCCGTCGGGAGTTGCGTCGAGGGGAATACGACCTCGTACACGCGAATTACGGGCTCACTGCACCGTATGCAGTTACACAGTTTCAACTTCCCGTCGTGTTGACGCTGTGGGGATCGGACGTTGTCGGATTTGACGGACTGGTGACGAAAGCGTGTGCGTGGCAGTGCGATGCCGTGACAGTTCGAAGTCGAGAGATGCGCGAACTGCTGGGACGTGACGACGCACACATCATCCCCAGTGGGGTCGATCTCGAGCGATTCAAACCGATCGACGACCGTGTGGCGCGTGAGGAAGTCGGCTGGCGTACCGATCGGACGCACGTTCTCTTCCCCTACTCACCCGACTACGAACGGAAAAACTATCCACTGGCAGAGCGCGTCGTCGAGCGAACCCGAAAACGGATCGATAGTGAGATCGAACTCCAGACGATATCCGGTGTCCGTCACGAGGAAGTGCCACTGTATATGAACGCCGCCGACGTGCTCTTGCTCACTTCGGAGCACGAGGGGTCACCGAATACCGTTAAGGAGGCACTGGCGTGTAACCTCCCCGTCGTCTCGACGGACGTCGGTGACGTTCGGGCACGGCTCCGAAACGTCTCCCCGTCCGGTGTCGGCGAGACGGAAGACGAGCTGGTCGCACAGCTGGTCTCGGTACTCGATGCGGACACGCGCTCGAACGGACGTGAAGCCGTCCGGGAAGTCAGCTGGGATCGGATCGGGGATCGCCTCAAAGAGATCTACGCGCGAACGATCGACTCGGCCTAGTCTTTGACTTCCAGATAGCCTAACGCCTCGAGATGTCCCTCGTCGACTTCGTCCTCGGGTGCCTCTAACTGCTCGGGATCCGACTCGAACAGTCGAGTCGGGATCTGCCGCTCGAACCTCGAGACGACCCGCGAGTGCTCCTCCGCGACCGATTTCGACTCCGTGGGATCGTTTTCGAGGTCGAACAACGATTTATCGTCTCCAACGGAGAGGTATTTCCACCCGTTACTTCGAGCAGCGGTGACTGATTCCCGCGAACACTGTGCGCCGATCGAGTACACGTCGCGTTCGGCCCCCTCGAAGAGATTCGTTCCCAAAAACGGACGCGTCTCGGTTTCGATATCGTGAAGTGCACAGATCGTCGGCGCGAGATCGATCAGCTCTCGCTGGTCGCTTATCGTTTCTGGGTTCTCTTCCGGTGTCTTGGTTATCAGCGGAACGTGAATTAGTTCGTCGTATGGGTAGTTTCGATGAAAGTATTTTCCGTGATCGCCGAACTCTTCGCCGTGATCGCTAGAGAACAGTATCGCGGTCTCCTCCCAGAGGTCCAATTTCGAGAGTTCGTCGAACAGCCTCGAGAGTTGCTGTGAACAATAGCGGAGATCGGAATCGTACAAGTCGATAAGCGTCTCCCGTTCCGCAGCTGAAACGGCTTCTGGATCCGTTCCGGCTTTCTTCATTAACTCTCGGATTCGAGTTTCCGACACCCCGTCGTGATATGCGGGGCTGTTGGTGTGGACACCGTATGGCCGATGACCTTCCATATAGTGCAGCCACAGGAAAAACTCATCGTCGCCTTGCTTCTGTAGCCAGTCGTTTGCAGTATCGGTCAGCACCTCGGCACTAGTGTATCCCTTGAACTCGAACCCTTCCCCCAATACGGCGTCGTATGCCCGTTTCGCTTGCTCGTAAACGGGACTCTCTTCCGGAATTTTGTCACCGATGTACTGTGCGGCCCGTCGGGTTCCCTGCGATAGTCGTTCGATCGGTCCACGGTTTTGATTTGCTTCTTCGTAATAGGTGTCCCGCCCGAGATCGACGAATTCGTCGAACATCAGGCCGCCTTCGTACTGTCTAAATCCCGTCCGTGTTCCGATCGCTGCCGTCTGGATTCCCGCGTCGCTGACCGTCGATCCGATCGTCGGGAGTTCGTCCAATCGCTCGTACGCTAGATATCGGGACGTGTGAAACGAGGGGACCGAGATGCGTGTGTATGGCCCGTTAGCAAAGGCGTTGGTAAACTTCGTTCCGTCCGCCAACAATCGGTCGAGAGCCGGCATCGTCTCGCGTTCGTAGCCGTATTGACCGAGATGATCCGCACGAAGGGCATCGACGGTGATCAGAATCGTATTCATACTTTTCCCCTTTTCATCGATAGCCAAGCGCCTCAAGTCTATCCATCATTTCTTCCTCGTCGTCGTAGGTGATATCGTCGTCGGATTCCGATCTGTTTTGTGTTAGTTCTTCGACTCGATTCTCCATCCGTGCTGAAAGATCGGTCGCTATATCTGGGTTCTCTTCGACGACGTTCCGATTCTCTCCCGGATCCTCTTCGAGATTGTACAACTCCTCACGAGCAGCGTGTTGAAGATCACAGTACCGACAGGTTCCGTCGTCGAGCGCCCGTATATACTTCCAGTTGTCTGTTAGTATCGCACGACGTCGCTGGGCATTGGCCTCTCCGGCAAGGATTTCCGTTCGATTGACCGCTTCACCGTCTTCGATGACCGGTCGCAGCGACTGACCGTCCGTCGGAGGTGCGTCATCTATCCCTGCATAATCATACATCGTCGGGAGAACGTCCATTATACTCACGAGTTCGTTGACCTCCGTCGGTTGCTGACCCGGAACGTGAATCAATAGGGGGATACGTACCGTACACTCGTAGAGACCGTGATGCTCGTAATAAATTCCGTGTTCACCGAGGGATTCTCCGTGATCCGAGAGCGCGACGATCATAGTCGTATCGTACAACCCTCGATTTCGAAGTTCCGATACCAGGGCACCGAGTTTGGCATCACTGTATCGCACTGCAGCGTCGTATCGAGCGTCGATAAGTCCCGTCCCTGGATCGGACTCCGTTTCGATCCAAGGTTCGGATCCCTCGTAGACGACACCGCCGGATCGGAGACTGTTCGCAGTTATTGATTCCTCCGGGTACTCCGAAGCGACGGCTTCCAGCGATCTGGAATCGCCGTATTCGTACCGATCGAGACATTCCTCGACGTACCCCTTCGGTGCGGAGTACGGGGTGTGCGTATCCATCCAGTGGACGAAGCTATACGCGCGGTCATCGCCCTCGAGAGTTTCGACGATTTCGTCCGCCGCTTCCTCGGGCTCCGCATAGTCGGTTTCTTCGGATTCGAATATTTTGTTGTAGACGCCGGATATCGTATCCCCGATCGACGGATGAACGTTATACAGGAGTTTGCTCATCCGTTTTTCGAACGCACGTCGATGCCAGTGAGTCGATGAGACGTTCGGATACTCGTCGAACCCGCGCTTGTGCCACCTGCCGAGGGGACGCCCGATCTTGGACGTTGCGAACCCGTTTCGGCTGAATACCTCGGGTGCAGATTCGACGGCTTCGACGGCTGCCTTCTCCTCGCTAGTCACGTGCGTTCCGTGATTACGCACTCCGTGTGACAGTGGATGCTGTCCCGTTTGCAGCGAGGTAACCGCCGGGTCCGTGGCAGTCGTCGTACTGTACGCCTGACTAAAGAATACGCTATCGCTCGCAAGTTCGTCTAAATAAGGGGTGAGATCTCGACCATCGTCGGACTTGACCCTGTCCGCACGGAGTGCATCGAGGACAACGACGATGACATTGTCTATCATTAGTTGCCCGCAGTAATCAAAGGCAGAATATATATTTGTCGACCAAGAAGCTGGAATTGATCGACCCGTGGACGACTATTTCAGAGACGGCACGAGCGTGGACCTATTGGTGTGTTCTGGCTCTCTCTAATACGATGACGGAATTATCCACCCGAGCATACCGAAAATATCAGCAAAACGGTCTCCAAAGTGTTCTCCTGAACGGCTGGGACATCGCGTACCGGAAATCGCTGTTAAAGCGATTCGTTGCACCGGCACTTCTCTCGCGTACGTCTCGGCCGGTCCTCGATACGAACTCGCTCGCTGTCTGGGCGGATCAGCATGGACGGCGGTGGGATGTTCCAACCGAGGCGGTTCGACCAGAAATACCGACGAAGGACGTCACGGACACTCAGGATGGATTCGATTCACTCGAGCATCGAGACCCCCCAGAGCCGTTCGTCTGTGAAGTCCCCGATGCGCAACTCTGGGCCGCTGCTGGCCTTGGTCTTACAGGCGATGGCTCGTTTATCGGCGATACGATTTCGTTTCAGTGGAATCTCGAAAATCGCCTTCAGACGGCTCTCTCGGTCGTCCTTCACGAAAGGAACCCCATCCAAACGGGACGGCGAACGCTTACCAGGAACGGAACACGGCCACAGGACGGACCAACGGTCGATTCGGTCTGTACACTCGTCCCACTCTGGGACAACTATTATCATTGGACGGCAGAATCGCTCACGAAACTCATGGGCGTCTCTTTGTACGAACGCGAAACGGACAGATCGCCGAAACTCTTGGTGCCAACTGATCCCCCCTCGTGGATGACTGAGTCTCTCGAACTGCTCGGGTTCGGTCCACGGAGATGGATCCAAACGGGTGCCGACACGATGCAGGTCGATCGTCTCGTCGTCCCATCGTTCCCCGATCCGTCGCCCGAAGAATGTCAGTGGCTGCGTCAGCGTGCCTACGACCGGCTCGATATCGATTCCCCCGGGAACGACGAGCGGATCTACATCTCGAGGTCCAACGCGACTCGCAGGCGAATCGCGAACGAGGCGGACGTGATTTCGACGCTCGAACGGTTCGGGTTTACGTCCTATACACTTGAGGATCTCACGGTCAAAGAACAGATCGCGTTGTTCGCGAACGCTGACATCGTGATCGGACCGCACGGAGCAGGGCTAACCAATATCATCTACTCGTCGGATACCACCGTCGTTGAACTGTTCGGCGATTGGCTCAAATCGACGTTCTATCGGATCGCATGTCTGTGCAATCTCGAGTACGAGTACCTACAGTGTGACAGTCACGGGGTTGATCTCTACGTAGACACTATGGAATTAAAAGACAAAGTAATGAAACAGATCGGGTGAAGAAGTCAGGGCATCAGTGGTATGCAACTGACTTATGTCGTCTTAGTTAAGAATAATATATTTAATATAGTTTTTGTAGAGTAAAATCACATGGGGCCACACTGACCGTCAAATATGTTGTTATATCGGTGATGGTTGATGGTGATTGCTTCTACACGTCATGAATTGCCTGTAATTAGATGTGGTACTGTAAAATCCATGACTGTACAGGTGTTATTCCGCTACCAGAAACGAAAAGTACATATTACTGTATTGCTCCAACCGGTAGACGTATGCGGCTTGGTCAAACATCAATTATCCATTTTGCTTCTCGACTTTTATCGTCCGTACTAGGGTTCGTTGCGACGATATTTATTGCGCGGCTTCTCGGTCCCGAAACGCTTGGTATCTACTATCTCGTGCTCTCAACAGTAGCATGGTTAGGTATCGGCGTGAAAATGGGAATTCCAGAAGCTATTAACAAACGCGTCAGCGAAGGCGAAGACGAAGCGGCCTACGCGATTGCTGGTGGGACCGTTGTTGTTTCCCTCTTCCTAGTTATGTCTCTACTAATATTGTTATTCAGTGGGTGGATAAACGACTATATCGGATATCCAGCTTCGGAAGTTATTATTCTGTTCCTGTTCGTCAACCTCGCGAAGTCGGTTGTAAATGCGATTCTGAGCGGTCAGCATCTTGTCCACGTCTTGGGTGTTTTTAGTCCGATTCGTACTGGGACGCGGAGCATCGTGCAGATCGGGGCTATACTCGGTGGATTCAAAATCACAGGTCTCTTTTTCGGATATACTGTCGGTTACGCACTCGTCTCTGTGGCTGGACTGTGGATCGTGGTTCGCCGATTTAAAGAAATACAGACACCGAGTGTGGACCACTACCGAAGACTCCTCTCCTACGCGGAGTATTCATGGCTCGGAGAGATCCGTTCCCGTGCGTTCAACTGGGTCGACGTAGCCGTCCTCGGATTCTTCGTGTCGTCGTCACTCGTCGGTATCTACACGGCGGCCTGGAACATCGCGGTGTTTCTAATACTGTTCGGTGGGTCACTGAGCCAGACGATGTTCCCCGAGATGAGTTCACTCTCGGCCGAAGAAGACGCACAATCGGTAACAGACCTATTCGAAACCGCACTCACGTACGGCGGCTTGATTCTCATTCCGGGACTCATCGGGGGAACGCTACTCGGGGAACGCCTCCTCCGAATATATGGTGAGGAATTCACACAAGGCGCGACCGTGCTCTCGGTACTCATCGTTGCAACCCTCATCCAGGGATACCAGCGTCAGTTCACGACGACACTGGATGCCATCGACAGACCGGATGTCTCTTTCAGAGTGAATGCCGTATTCATCGGTGCAAACGTGATTTTAAACGTCAGTCTGATCCCTACCTTCGAAGTCGTGGGCGCAGCGGCGGCGACCGCTGCATCGGTCGCCATCAGCCTCGTCGTAGCCTACTTCTCACTCTCGTCACTGATCGAGTTCTCCGTTCCGCTCGGCGAAATTGGGAAACAATGGGCTGCAGCAGTCGTTATGGGCGGAGTCGTCTATACTGGCCTCTGGCTCGAGTCAGCGTATATTTCTGTCGGCAATAACATTGTCGTAGTGTTAACACTCGTCGGTTTCGGTGCAGCGGTATACTTCGGAACGCTGTTTGCCATCTCCTCGTATTTCCGGACAACCGTCGAACAAAACATTCCGGTCGATTTCCCGGCGGTTTGAAATCAATGGCCGGACGGACATCGCCGCTCGATCGACAGGCTCGGAGGACGATCTCATTCACCGACACGTCCCTCACTGCAGGAATCTCGTCGACGTGTCGCAGGAGCCACGATCGCGCCGGCTGACTTCCGACGGGCGGCCGTCGACAACGCCGGTCGGCGACGACTCTCCCTCTCAGTACGAGTTTTGCACGTCGTTGCACGATGGGACGGAAACTACCACGGTGTTCTGTCGAACGCACGCCGAGCCGACGACAATCCCCGAAAACATATAACACTCAAGTAGAATCAGTGTGCACATGCAAGCAGTCGTACTGGCCGCAGGGAAGGGAACCCGCCTCCGGCCGCTCACCGAAGACAAGCCGAAGGTCCTCGTCGAAGTCGACGGCAAACCGCTCGTCGAGGACGTCATGGACAACCTCATCGAGGTCGGCGCAACCGAATTCGTGCTCGTCGTCGGCTACATGAAAGAGAAAATCATCGAGCGCTACGGCGACGAGTACGAGGGCGTTCCGATCACCTACGCTCACCAACGGGAACAGCTCGGACTCGCCCACGCCATCCTCCAGGCGGAACCCCACGTCGACGACGACTTCATGCTCATGCTCGGGGACAACGTCTTCCGGGCGAACCTCGGCGACGTGATCAACCGCCAGCAGGAGGAACGGGCCGACGCCGCGTTCCTCGTCGAGGAAGTCCCTTACGAGGAGGCCTCGAGATACGGCGTCCTCGACACCAACGAGTACGGCGAGATCGTCGAAGTGATGGAGAAACCCGAGGATCCGCCGTCGAACCTCGTCATGACCGGGTTCTACA
Source organism: Natrinema ejinorense (assembly GCF_002494345.1). Lineage (GTDB taxonomy): Archaea > Halobacteriota > Halobacteria > Halobacteriales > Natrialbaceae > Natrinema > Natrinema longum. The sequence goes on along the minus strand of NZ_NXNI01000001.1, from coordinate 2,815,663 downwards.
CGTTCACGCCCGAGATCTTCCACGCGTGTCACCTCGTCCAGCCCTCGGATCGCGGCGAGTACGAACTGCCGGACGCGATCGATCTGCTCATCCAGTCTGGTCGGACCATCGATGCGATCCGAATGGACGGCTGGCGCATCGACGTCGGCTACCCCGAGGACAGGGAGCGCGCCGAGGAGCGACTCACGGACCCCCCAGCCGAGCCGGTCGAACAATAGGTTCCCTCCCCCGACCGAGTCCGTCGTCGAGTCGTCGAACGACTCGAGGTCAACCCAAAAGGGACTAATCGTCCCCTTCCCTTGCAGATCCTATGAACGTCTCCATCGTCGGGAGCGGCTACGTCGGCACGACCGTCGCCGCCTGTCTCGCCGATCTCGGCCACACCGTGACCAACGTCGAGATCGACGAGGACATCGTCGAGGCGATAAACGCCGGCGAGGCCCCGATTCACGAGTCCGGCCTCGCGGAGCGAATCGCGGCACACGCCGGCACGACTCTCCGTGCGACGACGAACTACGAGGACGTCCGCGAGACGGATGTCACGTTCCTTTGTTTGCCCACGCCACAGTCCGAAGACGGGAGTCTCGACCTCGCGATCATGCAGGCCGGTGCGGAATCGCTCGGGCGCGCACTCGCCGAGAAAGACGACGATCACCTCGTGGTCGTCAAGAGCACGGTTCTGCCCGGCACCACCGAAGACGTCGTCGGTCCGATCCTCGAGGCCGAATCCGGAACCGAGATCGGCGACGGGCTCGAGCTCGCGATGAACCCCGAGTTCCTCCGGATGGGAACCGCAGTCGAGGACTTCCTCGAGCCGGACAAGGTCGTCTTCGGGACGGCCAGCGACGAAGCCGCCGCGACGCTTCGCGACCTGTACGCGCCGATCCTCGAGCGAGGCGACACGGACCTCGTCGAGACCGATATCCGCGAGGCCGAACTCATCAAGTACGCGAACAACGCCTTCCTCGCCTCGAAGGTCTCGCTGGTCAACGAGCTCGGGAATATCGCCCGGGAGTACGACGCGGACGCCTACGAGGTGCTCGAGGCGGTCGGGCTCGACGATCGGATCTCCGAACGGTTCATGCGCTCCGGGCTGGGCTGGGGAGGGTCCTGTTTCCCGAAGGACGTCAACGCCCTGCGGGCCGGCGCTCGTGAACAGGGGTACGACCCCGAACTGCTCGATGCGGTCGTCGCGGTCAACGACGAGCAACCGCGACGGCTCGTCGACCTGCTCGCGGCCCACGTCGACCTCGAGGGGGCCCGGATCGCGGTGCTGGGTCTGTCGTTCAAGCCCGGCACCGACGACATCCGCAAGTCGCGCGCACTCGACGTGATCGATCACCTGACGGATCGCGGCGCTGTCGTCGTCGCCTTCGACCCGGTCGCGATCGAGAACGTCCGGCCCGACTATCCCGACATCGAGTACGCCGACTCGGCGGCGGGTGCCCTCGAGGGCGCGGACGGGGCCGTCGTTGCGACCGACTGGCCGGCGTTCGACGACCTCTCCTTCGAGGGAATGGCCCGCAGCGTCGTGGTCGATGGGCGGCGGATCGACCTCGACGAGGACGCGCTCGAGGTCTACGAGGGACTGACCTGGTAGCGACGTCTGATTCGCGTCGGACCGACTGACCGTAAAAACCCGACACTGCTCAATCAGTAGCCTTTTGCGGTTCGGTAGGGGAGTTGTGTTCGATGGAAGACGATGCGGTTCGAACAGGCTCGAGCCCCCTCTCGGACGGCGGCGAGGCGATAGCCGTTACGGATGAGGCCGAGGAAATCTCGCCCGACGAGGTGTGCGTTCTCATTCCGACGCTCAACGAGGCGGCGACGATCGCCGACGTGATCGAGGGCTTCGCCGAGCAGGGGTACACGAACGTCCTCGTCATCGACGGCGATTCGACCGACGATACCCGTGAGATCGCCCGCGACCACGGGGCGGAGGTACTCGTCCAGTCGGGCGACGGCAAGGGGCAAGCGGTCCGCGAAGCGCTCGAGTACATCACCGTTCCGTACGTCTTGATGCTCGACGGCGACGGGACCTACGATCCGGCCGACGCCGACAGGATGCTCGAGCCGCTCTCGCGGGGGTACGAACACGTGATCGGCAACCGATTCGCCGACATGGACGACGACGCGATGCGCGCGCTGAACGGCTTTGGCAACCGGATGATAAACCGCGCGTTCGGGTTCGTCCACGGGGCCAACTACGAGGACATCCTCTCGGGGTATCGAGCATTTACCGTCGACTCGTTCAAACGGCTGTCCCTCGATTCGGACGGGTTCACGATCGAGACCGAACTGGCGGTCGAATGCGTCAAACACGGCGTCGAGACGACGGTCGTTCCGGTCAGTTACAGCGCTCGACCCGACGAATCCGAGACGAACCTGCACCCGGTCAAAGACGGCGGGACGATTCTCCTCGCTCTGTACTCGCTGGCCAAGACGAACAACCCCCTGTTCTACTTCGGCAGTCTCGGCGTTGCCGGCATCCTCTCGGGGAGCCTCATCGCGGTGTACGTCCTCTGGGAGTGGGTTCAGTACCACCAGAGCCACGAAGTCATGGCGCTTGCCTCGGCGGCTGCCATCCTGCTGGGCGTCCAGTTGCTCATGTTCGGCGTCCTCTCGGACATGCTCGTGACCTTACACCGCGAACAACGCCGTCGCCTCGAGCGGATCGCTCGAGACACGGACGACGAGTAAGGGAGACTGCGCTAGAACGGTAACAGCGAGCGAACCTGTGCGACGACGCCACTCGAGTGGCGCTGGCGGTACTTTTCGAAGGGGCGATGGAGCGCGTTCAGCAACTCCTGCCGAGAGTCGAACCGCTCGGCCCGGACTTCGGCGAGCATCTCGCCCAGCGGCACGTCGTTTCCGTGAACGTCGTAGGGGATGCGTTCGTGACCGAGTTCGGCTCGGACGTCGTCTTTCGTGGCCGGGAAAGACAGATCCGCGTCCCTGAGATGAGCGTCGACGGCAGCGATACCGAACTCGACGCTGTCGGGTTCCTCGTCGTCTCCGCTCGATGGTGGCCGGACTCCCATGCTATACCTCTCGCTATGGAGCCTGATACAAAAATGGCTGGGGAGACGGTCGACCAGCCGCGACGGAACACGACGGTCGACCGAACCGGGTGGCGACGCCCCCCCATCGGAACCGCCTCGGCGAGTCAGCCGTCGACACTCCTTTGGGGGCCGGGACGGAGTATGGCGTATGACCGAATACACCACGGTGTCGATCCCGAAGGACCTCGCGGATCGGGTCGAGGAGACCATCGAGGGGACGAGTTTCCAGAGCACGAGCGACCTCGTCCGGTTCCTGTTGCGAAGCATCGTCATCCAACACCAGAAGGAAGGCGAACTCACCGAAGCCGAGTTCGAAGAGATCACCGAACAGCTCCGCGGACTCGGCTACCTCGAGTAGGGGAGGCGGCCCCACGCCCTGCTATCGGTCGATACGACCCCGCTACCGAGACCCACGGTAAGTAGCACGTGTTCGACTCGAGACGAGAGCCGTTCGATTCAGTCCGTCAGCGACTGCCCCGGTGGCGAGGCGTCGACGATTTCGAGGGGCTGGCGCTTGCCGCTCCGGTCGAACGCGGCGAACGAGCCGTCGTCGACTTCCCACGGGGGGACGGCGACGAAGACGATTTCGGCGAGATCGTCCCGTCGCGTGACCTCGAGTTCGCCAACCGGGTGGGAGATGAACCGTCCCTGGGCCTGACGAGCGGGCGTCGAGAGATCGACGCCGAAGACGGCGTTGACGGCGTTGCCAGGATCGGGGAGGAAAAAGTCGGTAAACACCGGCATCGCTTCGGGGAGACCGTCCGCGCCCTCGAGTTCGCTGGCGGGCGTGATCGAAACGCCGGTCGTCACGTCGTCGGGGTCGGCGTCGCTGGCCAGGTCCAGTAGTACGTCGACGAGCGCGCGGGTTACGTAGACCACAGCCCCTCCTTTGAGTGGCTGCTAGTTAGATGTATGCCCGATAGGGGTCGGGTTTCCGGCCGCGTTCGCTGGCCGATCAGACGGGAAGCAGGGCTCGGACCATCTCTCCGTACAGCCGTGGGGTTCGCTTGCGGGACCCGGCGAGCGCGTCCTCGAGCGGTCGCGCTGCAGCCGCCATGACACCGGGCCCGTGGGCGACGAGTACCCGTTCGGGAGCCACGTTGCGAAGCGCTTCCCGTGGTGGATTGAGCCGTAACATGGGGTGGACGCCGAGCTCCTCGTCGCCGGCCAGGAAGTAGTCGGCCGCTCCCACCGTTTCGGGGACGATGAGCGTTCCGTCAGCCGGGTTGTACAGTGCGACTTCCTGCCAGAAGCGGTTGTCGACCACGGGAAACGCCTGGAGTCCGGTATCGGCGAGTTCGTCGTCGAAGCGAGCGACCGCCGCGTCGAGTTCCTCGCTGACCCCCTCGAAGAACTGGGGGACGTAGACGGGAACGTCGTGGCGGTTCGCGATGGCGGCGGCGTCTCGTTTGTGCCGGTCGAGCATGACGACGACGCCGGCGACGTCACCGAACTCCGCGAAGAGGTCGTCGATCCCCGCGGCGTCGACGGGGTCGAACACCCAGACCTCGCCGTCGATCTCGAGGGCGTGACTGGCACGTTTCATCGTCTCCTCGGGATAGGCGATCCAGCCGACGCCGCCGTCGAATCGGTCGATCTCCACGAAACCGCTCGGCCGCTCGTCGACATGTGAGCTCATACCGAAGGTTACGTAACGTAACCCCATAAGCGTAAGTAAACGGGCCCTCGATGGCTTCCCGTTGTTTCGGGTCGGTGGAGGAGTCGATCGGTGGGACCGAACCGGCCCTGACGGCGGCCGCTGCTATCGGCACGACTGCGACTATTACACACTGATCGCACGGCTGTCGGTCCATCAGGCGTGCAGCGCCCTCGTTCCTCACCGACCGCGCACTGATCGGAGCCGGACTACCGCTTTCGCACTGACTGCCGTCCAACAGTATATGCTCCTCCCCCGCGTACGTTCTCGTATGCTAACCGGGCTGGCCTGGCTGGCACTCGAGGCGAAATCCCTCGAGTCGGCACGTGAGTTCTATGCGGAGCGCCTGGGACTGACCGTCCGCGAGCGCGGGGATCGGGAACTCGCCTTTGCAGCCGGCGATACCGACCTCGTGGTCCGCCGTCCCGATGGCCTCCCGCGGGGCGGATTGCACACCCACTACGCGTTCTCGATTCCCGACGCCGAGTACGACGAGTGGTGGTCCCGGCTCGGCGACGACTACGACCTCGAGGAAGCGCAGTTCGGCCCCACGCGGTCGCTGTATCTGTACGATCCCGACGGCAACTGCGTCGAACTCGGTCAACAGGACGTCGCCGGTCCGGGGATCGACGGAATCTTCGAAGTCGTCCTCGAGGTCGCGGATCTCGAGCGTTCACGGGCCTTCTACGAGGAATTGGGGTTCGAACCCGTCGACGAAGGCCGCGGCCGCAAACGCGTGCGACTGCAGGGCCCGACGGCGCTCGAGCTCTGGGAACCTCAACTGGGAATCGCCGACGCTCGCGGCGGCGTCCACGTCGATCTCGGGTTCGAAACGGCCGATCCGGCGGCGGCGCTCGCGGCGGTCGATGATCGAATCCGGTCGCTCGAGCGGGAGACGGACGAAGCAGTCGTCGTTCGCGATCCGGACGGTCACTTCGTGACGTTCGTTTCGACGTGAGACCGGTGCCTTCGAGCAGCCGGTCCCGTCCCGGCTATCGGGTGCCTCCGTGGTCTCGAACGGGGCTCCGACGTCGGCCTCGAGCCGGTTGCGTCCGGGAGGGACGGTCCACGGCAGGCGCTCGGACGCGCCGTTCTCGTCGCCTTCGACGTCGGTGCCGCCGTCGCGTCGGGCGGGTTCTTAGAGCCGATCCATACTCACGTCCACGCCCGGCGGCGTCACGAGCAGAAACCCGCGGAAGTGGACGAGGCTGCCGCCCGCTTCCTTGAGATCCCGTGCGAACCCTGCGGCCAACTCGTTGACGTCCCCTTCGACGTTGAGGACGAGGACGTTTCCGTTCGAGACCGACTCGAGCCACTCGTCGTCGGGTGTCGTCCCATCGAGGACGCCGAGGACGATACTCCCCTCGAGGTCGAGTTCCTCGTCGATGTGGTCCTCGACAGCCCGGAGGTCGAGGTCGAAATCGCTCATACCCGGTGGGTCGAACCGGGGCGAGAAAAACGTTCGCCTCCGAACTTTTGCGCTGCGGGCGCGCCTTTGGCGCGCCCTCGGCAAAACTTCGATGAAAAGCCTGCGTCACCCCCTCAGCCGCGCCGGAGGCGCGGCTTCGAGAGTTCCTCGGCCCGCTCGCTCACTGCGTTCGCTCGCGGAGACGATCGGTCAGTCCATCGGGAACTCCTTCTGGAAGCCCCGAAACTCGGTGCGGTGGGCCTCCTCGTCGGCGAGGATCGTCACCGCCACGTCCTCGGTGACGGGGTCGTTGGCCTCGGTCGCGGCCTCGATCAGCGACCGGTAGGTCTCGACGGCACTCTCCTCGGCCTCGAGGACGCCCTCGATCACCGATTGGACGTCGGTCGTGTCTTCGGGCGGCTGGAGGCTGTGCTGGTTGGCTTCGAACGATTCCGAGCCCGGCGGCGACTCGTCGAGTTGCTTCAGCCGTTCGCCGAGTATCTGGGCGTGCTCGAGTTCCTCCTGGATGTCCTCCTCGAGACTCGCCTTGACCTCCTCGGCGTGGATGCCGTCGAGGACGATCGCGTTGGTCAGGTAGTTCATTACGGTCTCGAGTTCGTCGATGTACGCTGCGGTCAGTAGATCGGTAATCTCGTCAGTCGTCATGCGCACCGTCCTATCACGACCGGGCATATAGTCCTCACACGCGCGCTTGCTTCGGGACGCCGACAGCTGTGTCCGGACCTCACCTCGCGGCGGCTCCGAAACCACGATCCCGTCGGGGGGAGGAGTTGTGATTCTCGAGTCCGACACCGTCCGACCGATCGTTCGTGACTGCATACGTCCGATATTTTGACAATCTCCTGAAATCGGGTGCTATCGAAGATCATATCGACCGAACGTCCACCATCGAGCGCGCGCCAGCGCTCGAGCGAGGTCAGCGGGAGAAAACGGGCGGCGATCCGAGGTGAGCAGCCGTCGATTGGGCCAGTCGTCCGCCGATCACTAGAGAGTACTAGGAGAGGGGGATACCATAATAGGTCGTCGCTGTCTTGCGATTTTCGGAACACCACGAACGATAACGGCCTGTTGACCGCCAGCCTGCGCTGGCAACAGCGATAGTTTTATATATATCGTCGCACGTCGGGTTCAGATACAATGTCTTCACAAGACAGCCCATCCTCTGATACCAATCAGGGGGGTCGAGTTCTTCCAGGGCACGTTAGATTCCACTGACGAAATAGAGTCAGCACGTGTCTTCGATACGACCCTCCGGGACGGCGAGCAGTCACCCGGCACTTCGTTCTCTTACGACGACAAACGGCAGATCGCGTCCATCCTGGACGAGATGGGAACCCACGTCATCGAGGCCGGGTTCCCCGTCAACTCGGACGCCGAGTTCGAGGCCGTTCGTGATATCGCTTCGGCAACCAGTTCGACGACCTGCGGGTTAGCCCGCGTCGTCGACAAGGACATCGAAGCGGCACTCGATTCCGGCGTCGAGATGGTGCATACGTTCGTGTCCACCAGCGACGTCCAGATCGAGGATTCGATGCACGCCACCCGGGAGGAAGTCGTACAGCGCGCAGTCGAGTCGGTCGAACGCATCAAAGACGCGGGCGTGACCTGCATGTTCTCGCCGATGGATGCGACCCGAACCGACGAGGAGTTCCTGATCGACGTGATCGAAGCGGTCACCGAGGCGGGAACCGACTGGATCAACATTCCCGACACCTGTGGCGTCGCCACGCCGACCCGGTTCCGGGCCATGATCGAGAAGGTCTGTGCCCACACCGACGCACAGGTCGACGTCCACACCCACGACGACTTCGGGCTGGCGACCGCCAACGCCCTGGCCGGCATCGAAGCCGGCGCGGCCCAGGCGCAGGTGTCGGTCAACTCGATCGGCGAACGCGCCGGCAACGCCGCCTACGAGGAGTACGTGATGGCCGTCGAGTCGCTCTACCAGACCGATACGGGGATCGACACGACACGCATCACCGAACTCTCGAACGTCGTCGAGGAGAAAAGCGGCATGGACACGCCGGGCAACAAGCCCGTCGTCGGTGCCAACGCCTTCTCCCACGAGAGCGGCATCCACGCCGCCGGCGTCATCGAGAACTCCGATACCTTCGAACCCGGCGTCATGACCCCCGAGATGGTCGGTGCACAACGCCGACTGGTCATGGGGAAACACACCGGGACCCACTCGGTCCGCGAACGGCTCGTCGAGTGTGGCTTTGCACCCACCGACGAGCAGGTCCGAGCGGTCACCCGCCGCGTCAAAGACTACGGGGCCGAGAAGCGCCGGGTCACCGTCGACGACCTCGAGCGCTTCGCGACGGAGGCTGGCGTCGAACGCCAGCAAGACCACGAGGAGGTGCGCGCCTGAGGGATGTCCTCCCCGTTTGCCTCCGTTGGCGAGCCCCGGCTATCGCGGTCGAGCGATCGGGCTCGAGCGACTCGTAAGGATTATGATCCTCGACGGAACTACGTATACAGTAATGACGGTCCGCGCTCCCCTGTCGGCTCGCGTTCGCACGGTCGACACCAGCGCGTTCGCTTCGATTCGTATTGTAGGGGCTCTGTAGCCCCATTTCTAGTACCTCGTAGCTTCGGACCCGACGGCGTATCGTTCTTCGAGCGATCACCACCCCACCAGATGACACCACACTACCGTACACCACTCGATCGCCAGACAACGGCGGGAGACAACAGATGAGCGAACGCGCAGCAAAGGTCACGCCAGCGGACGACGAACAGGACGACGATCAGATCACCGACAGCGCCGCGCCCGATGCGGTCACCGAGGACGACGCGGCAGGCGGCGACTCCGGATCGACGGCCGAGCCGGTCACGACGGGTGCCGAATCCGTCGTTCGCGCCCTCGAGAACGCGGGCGTCGAGTACGCCTTCGGCGTCCAGGGCGGGGCGATCATGCCCGTCTACGACGCCCTCTACGATTCGGACATCCGTCACGTGACGATGGCCCACGAACAGGGCGCGGCCCACGCGGCCGACGCCTACGGCATCGTTTCCGGCGAGCCGGGCGTCTGCCTGGCGACGTCGGGGCCGGGTGCGACCAACCTGGTCACCGGCATCGCGGACGCCGATATGGACTCTGATCCGATGGTCGCGCTTACGGGGCAGGTTCCGACGGAGTTCGTCGGCAACGACGCCTTCCAGGAGACCGACACCACCGGCGTCACGACGCCAGTCACGAAGGACAACACGTTCGCGAGCGATTCGGATCGCGTCGGCAGCGACGTCAGCGAGGCGTTCGCACTCGCCCGCGAGGGCCGACCGGGACCGACGCTGGTCGACCTGCCGAAAGACATCACCAAGGGAGCGACCGACCGCGAGCCCGACGCCCCGACCGTTCCGGACACCTACCAGGTGCAAGAGCGGGCGGATTCGGAGATCGTCGACGCGGCGGCCGAGCGGATCGAGAACTGCGCTCGTCCGGTCATGCTGCTCGGCGGTGGCGTCATCAAGGGCGAGGCCAGCGAGGCCTGCCGCGAGTTCGCCATCGAACACGAGATCCCGGTCATCACCACGATGCCCGGCATCGGCGCGTTCCCCGAAGACCACGAGCTGTCCCTCGAGATGGCGGGCATGCACGGCACCGGCTACGCGAACATGGCGGTCACCCACTGTGACACGCTGATCGGGATCGGTACCCGGTTCGACGACCGGCTGACCGGTGGCATCGAGACCTTCGCGCCCGACGCGAAGGTCATCCACGTCGACATCGATCCGGCGGAGATCTCGAAGAACATCCACGCGGACTACCCGCTAATCGGCGACGCCGAAACCGTCGTCGAGCAGCTGAGCGAGGCCGTCGATTCCTCGCCGGAAGCGAAGAAGTGGCGCGCCCAGTGCCAGCAGTGGAAATCCGACTACTCGATGGCCTACGACGCGCCCGAGGACAAGCCGGTCCAGCCGGAGTTCGTCGTCGAGGCCCTCGACGAGGCCACGAGCGACCGGGCGATCGTCACCACCGGCGTCGGCCAACACCAGATGTGGGCCTGTCAGTACTGGACGTACACCGAGCCCCGGACCTGGGTCTCGAGTCACGGCCTCGGCGCGATGGGGTACGGACTGCCCTCGGCGATCGGCGCGCGGCTCGCGGCCGACGACGACCAGGAGGTCGTCTGTATCGACGGCGATGGCTCGTTCCTGATGACGCTGCAGGGACTGTCGGTCGCCGTCCGCGAGGAACTCGACATCACGGTCGCCGTGCTCAACAACGAGTACATCGGCATGGTCCGCCAGTGGCAAGACGCCTTCTTCGACGGGCGTCACTCCGCGTCGGACTACGGCTGGATGCCCGAGTTCGACAAACTCGCCGAGGCGTTTGGCGCGTGTGGCTTCCGAATCGACGATTACGACGATGTCGCCGAGACGATCGACGACGCCATCGCGTACGACGGCCCCTCGGTGATCGACGTCCACATCGATCCCGACGCCAACGTCTATCCGATGGTGCCAAGCGGCGGCGACAACGGCCAGTTCGCACTCACGGAGGACCAGCTATGAGCGCCGGACGAACCGCGTCCGACTGTAACCGAAACCCCGAGACGACGTCGCCGTCTCGAGCGTTGCCACGCTCCGTGCAGCGACACACGAGGTGTTTCGCATGAAGAAAGGACTCGAAGGCCCGCCGCCGGCGGACCGACCGACGCCAGCCGGGCGACGCAACAAGCAAGGCATTCGTATCGATCCCGAGGTCGAAGCGACTCACGAGCCTCGCCGCACCGTCATCTCCGCGCTGGTCACGCACGAACCGGGCGTGCTCTCCGACGTCTCGGGGCTGTTCTCGAGACGGCAGTTCAACATCGAGAGCCTGACCGTCGGCCCCACGGAAGACGAGGATCACGCGCGGATCACGATCGTCGTCGAGGAGCCCGATCCCGGCATCGACCAAATCGAGAAACAGCTCCGCAAACTCGTGCCGGTGATCTCCGTGCGCGAACTCGAGCCCGACGCGATGCGCCGGGAACTGGCGTTGATCAAGGTCGACGCCAGCCGGCCGGATCAGGTCGCCGCCGTCGCGGAGATGTACGACGGGAAGACCGTCGACTCGAGTCCGGAGACCGCGACGATCGAAGTGACCGGCGCGCGCCAGAAGATCGAGGCCGCGATCGATACCTTCAGTCAGTTCGGCGTTCGGGAGATCTCCCGAACGGGGACGACGGCACTGGCCCGCGGTACCGATCGGACCGCGGCCAGTTCGACGGCACAGCCCGCCGACGAGGCGAACTACGAAGACCAATACACACACACTGCTAACGATGACTGACGAATTCACCACCGAGATTTATTACGACGACGACGCAGACGTATCGACGCTTGACAACGAGACCGTGGCCGTGCTCGGCTACGGGAGCCAGGGTCACGCCCACGCGCTGAGCCTCGACGACAGCGGCGTCGACGTGGTCGTCGGCCTCCACGAGGGATCGTCCTCGCGCGATACCGCCGAAGCCGACGGCCTCACGGTTACGACGCCCGCCGACGCGGCCGCACAGGCCTCCTACGTCTCCGTGCTGATCCCCGATACGGTCCAGCCGGATGTCTACGAGAACGCCATCGAGCCGAACCTCGAGGCAGGCGACACGCTCCAGTTCGCTCACGGGCTGAACATCCACTACAACCAGATCGAGCCGCCCGAAGACGTCGACGTGACGATGATCGCCCCCAAGAGCCCGGGCCACCTCGTCCGCCGCAACTACGTCAACGGCGAGGGAACGCCCGGTCTGTTCGCGGTCTACCAGGATACGACCGGCGACGCGGCCGACCGCGCGCTGGCGTACGCGAAGGGAATCGGCTGTACCCGTGCCGGCGTCATCGAGACGACGTTCCAGGAGGAGGTCGAATCCGACCTCTTCGGCGAGCAGGCCGTCCTCTGTGGCGGCGTCACCTCGCTGGTCAAACACGGCTTCGAGACGCTCGTCGACGCCGGCTACTCGCCGGAGATCGCCTACTTCGAGTGTCTCAACGAACTCAAGCTGATCGTCGACCTGATGTACGAGGGTGGCCACGCCGAGATGTGGGATTCCGTCTCCGACACCGCCGAATACGGCGGTCTGAGCCGCGGCGACGACATCGTCGACGAGACCGTCCGCGAGAACATGGAAGCGGCCCTCGAGGAGGTCCAGAACGGCGAGTTCACGCGCGAGTGGATCCTCGAGAACCAGGCCGGTCGTCCGAGCTACAACCAGCTTCGGGAGGCCGAGAAAAACCACGAGATCGAGCAGGTCGGCGAACGACTGCGCGACCTGTTCGCCTGGGCCGAGACAGCGGAAAGCGAAGACGAGTCCGCCACGGTGCAGGCGGACGACTAACCACGGACCCGAACGACGATGAACGAAACCGACGACACGACAGAGACGATGGGCGACGTCAGCCACACGAATCCCTACACGGGACGAACGGCTGGCCAGCTGTTCAGCCGCGGGCCGACCGTCGCAGCTGACGGTGGCGAGCCGGACCCGGCTGCAGCGGAGCCCGACGAGACCGACGGGGCCGACGAACGGACGGGGCGAAAAACGAAAATGCGCGATGTCGACCACACGCCGCCCAACAGTGCCGACGACGCGAACCGCGTCTTCGAACGCGGCGTCGAGCACGGTGACTCCGTAGAGGACGAAGAATGAGCGAGGATACACTGTACGACAAGGTGTGGGATCGACACAAAGTAACCCGCCTGCCGACCGGACAGGATCAGCTGTTCGTCGGGCTCCACCTCATCCACGAGGTGACCAGCCCGCAGGCCTTCGGCATGCTCCGCGAGCGCGACCTCGAGGTCGCCTATCCGGAACTGACCCACGCGACGGTCGACCACATCGTCCCGACGGCCGACCAGTCCCGGCCCTACAAGGAGGACGCGGCCGAGGAGATGATGGCCGAACTCGAGGCAAACGTCCGCGACGCGGGCATCGAGTTCTCGGATCCGACGACGGGCGATCAGGGGATCGTCCACGTCATCGGACCGGAGCAGGGGATCACCCAGCCCGGCAAGACCATCGTCTGTGGGGACTCCCACACCTCGACCCACGGTGCCTTCGGCGCGCTCGCCTTCGGCATCGGGACCTCCCAGATCCGCGACGTGCTCGCGACGGGCACCGTCGCCATGGAGAAACAGAAGGTCCGCAAGATCCAGGTCGACGGCGAACTCGGTGACGGCGTCGAGGCGAAAGACGTGATCCTCGAGATCATCCGTCGCCTGGGCACCGAGGGCGGCGTCGGCTACGTCTACGAGTACGCCGGCGAGGCCATCGAGTCGCTGGGGATGGAGGGTCGGATGTCGATCTGTAACATGTCCATCGAGGGCGGCGCTCGCGCGGGCTACGTCAACCCCGACGAGACCACCTACGAGTGGCTCGAGGAGACCGACTACTTCCAGGAGAACCCCGAGAAGTTCGACGAACTCAAGCCCTACTGGGAGTCCATTCGCTCCGACGCGGACGCCGAGTACGACGATGTCGTCCACATCGACGCGAACGAACTCGAGCCGGTCGTCACCTGGGGGACCACGCCCGGGCAGGGAGTCGGCATCTCCGATCCGATTCCGGAGCCGGAGTCGCTTCCAGCGGAGAAGCAAGACACCGCCCGGCGTGCGCAGGAACACATGCGCGTCGAGCCCGGTGAGACGATGGAGGGCTACAATATCGACGTCGCCTTCCTCGGCTCCTGTACGAACGCCCGCCTGCCGGACCTGCGACGCGCCGCCCGGATCGTCGAGGGACGGGCGGTCGCCGACGACGTCCGCGCGATGGTCGTCCCCGGCAGCCAGCGCGTCCAGCGCGTTGCCGAGGAGGAAGGGCTCAAGGACACCTTCGAGGAGGCCGGCTTCGAGTGGCGCAACGCCGGCTGTTCGATGTGTCTGGGGATGAACGAGGACCAACTCGAGGGCGACGAGGCCTGTGCCTCCTCCTCGAACCGGAACTTCGTCGGCCGGCAGGGATCGAAGGACGGGCGGACCGTCCTGATGAACCCGCGGATGGTCGCCGCAGCGGCGATTACCGGCGAAGTCTCCGACGTGCGCGATCTGAAGGAGGTGAACCTCGCATGACGGATGAAGTCGAGATTCCGGAGGTCAACTACGTTTCCGGTTCGGGCGTCCCGATTCGGGGCAACGACATCGACACGGACCAGATCATCCCCGCCCGGTTCATGAAGGTCGTCACCTTCGACGGACTGGGCGAGTTCGCGTTCTTCGACCTGCGGTTCGACGACGACGACAACCAGAAAGAGCACCCGTTCAACGAGGACCGCTATCAGGACTCCTCGGTGATGGTCGTCAATTCGAACTTCGGGTGTGGCTCCTCGCGCGAGCACGCGCCCCAGGCGCTGATGCGCTGGGGGATCGACGCGATCATCGGCGAGAGCTTCGCCGAAATCTTCGCGGGCAACTGTCTGGCCCTCGGGATTCCGACCGTGACCGCCGACAGCGAGACGATCGAGGACCTCCAGGAGTGGGTCGACGCGAACCCCGACGGTGAGCTCGAGATCGACGTCGAGGCCGAAACAGTGACCTACGGCGATCGGACCATCGACGTCACCGTCGACGACGCCCAGCGCAAGGCCCTCGTCGACGGCGTCTGGGACACGACGGCGCTGATGAAGTCCAACGCCGGCGCAGTCCGAGAGACGGCTCGAGAGTTGCCCTACGTCGACGACGCGGCGATTCCCGACGCCGAGTAACGTAGCGGTCGTCCGTTTCGTTTTTTCCGAAAAATCGATCCAACAGCGATTGTCGTAGATCGCTTCTCCCCCCGTCCCCGTGTTCCGGAGCCGAGCCGTCCGAACCGTCGACGTCGGCACGATCGACTCCGTCGTGGACCGAAGCCGTCGCCTGACTGGCATCGCTCACCCGTTGTGGTAGCGGCAGCGGGCCACCGAAACCGCGAGATATTTCGGCGACTGCCTCGATATCGTTCCGTATGTCTCGTTCCCTCGACGTATCGCTTTTCCTGGTGCTCGCCGTGTTGTGGGGCTTTTCGTTTCCGGCCATCTCCGTCGGCCTCGAGTCTCTTCCGCCGTTGCTGTTCGCAGCCGTTCGGTACGACATCGCGGCGGTGATACTGTTGACCTACGCCGCGCTCCGAGTCGACGACTGGGTGCCCACCCGACGAAACGATCTGGTCGCGGTCGTGGGCGGTGGCGTGTTCCTGATCGGCGGCAACGGACTCCTGTTCATCGGCCAGCAGACCGTCCCGAGCGGGGTCGCCGCGATCATTCAGGGGCTGGTTCCGATCGTCACTGCGCTGTGGGCGATCGTCCTGCTGGGCGAACGACTCTCCCCGCTCGGTGCCGTCGGCGCGGCGATCGGCTTCTTCGGCGTCGGTCTCGTCGTCCAGCCGGATCCGAGTAATCTCCTCGGGGGTGACGCCGCCGGCCGACTGCTCGTCGTCGGCCAGGTCTGTAGCGTCGCACTCGGCGGCGTCCTGATCCAGCGCGCCGGCCCGACCATCGAGCGGGCGTCGCTCGTCGGCTGGTCGATGTTCGTCGGCGGGTTCGTCCTGCACACGGTCAGCTTCGGGGCCGGTGAGTTCCCGTCACCGGACGTCCTCGTCCCGACCGCGGTCGGCGCAGTGGTCTATCTCGGGGTCTTCGCGACCGCGATCGCCTTTCTGATCTACTTCAGGGTCCTCGAGGAACACGGCGCGTTCGAGGCGGCGCTGATCGGCTATCTGGTCCCGATCGTCGCGACGATCGCGGGCGTCGTCTTGCTCGACGAGACGGTCGGGACGATGACGATCGCCGGCTTCGGGCTGGTCGTCGTCGGGTTCGCACTGCTCAAACGGCGCTCGATCGCCGACGCGGTGGGGACCTCGACGGGCGTCGGAAGCCCGTAACTCACCACCTGCGTGACGATGACGGTATCGATACCCTCTTTTCGGCTCCACATCGATGTTTGGGCATGACTCACGAAATCGCCGTGATTCCGGGCGACGGAATCGGACAGGAAGTAACACCCGCCGCAATCGAGGTCCTCGAGTCGTTCCCGATCGACTTCGAGTTCGTCGAGGCCGAGGCCGGCGACGCGGTCCTCGCGGAGACGGGCGAGGCGCTGCCCCAGGAGACCTACGATCTGGCGGCATCGGCCGACGCGACCCTGTTCGGTGCGGTCGGTGAGACTGCAGCCGACGTCATCCTGCCGCTTCGAACGGCGGTCGATTCGTTCGTCAATATCCGCCCCGCGAAGGCGTATCCGGGAGTCGACGCCGTGCGACCCGAGACGGACCTGGTCTTCCTCCGGGAGAACACCGAAGGCGTCTACTCGGGGCTCGAGGATCGACTGACACAGGACGTCTCGACGCTGACGCGCGTCGTCACGGAATCGGCCTCGAAGCGACTCGCCGAATTCGCCTGCGACTACGTCGCCGGCGACGAACACGACGGTTTTTCGATCGTCCACAAGGCCAACGTCATGCGGGAGACCGACGGCCTCTTCCGTGATACGGTTCGCGACGTCGCCGAGGAGCAGGGCGTCGAGACGAACGAAGTGTTGATGGACGCCTTCGCGACGCGGGTCTGTCTCGACCCCGAACAGTTCGACGTCGTCGTCTGTCCCAACCTCGCGGGCGACGTGCTCTCGGACCTCGCGGCCGGACTCGTGGGCGGGCTGGGCCTGCTCCCCTCGGCGAACATCGGTCCCGAGCGCGCCGTGTTCGAACCCGTCCACGGCACCGCGCCGGACATCGCGGGTGAGGGGATCGCGAACCCCGCCGCGATGATCCTCTCGACCGCCATGTTGCTCGAGTATCTGGGCTACGAGGCGGAAAGCGCGGCCGTCGACGACGCCGTCGAGGCCACGCTCGAGGAGGGGCCACGCACGGCGGATCTGGGGGGCGACGCCTCGACGGACGACGTGACCGAAGCGATCATCGACCGACTCTAAGACGACCGGACAGCAGTCGATACGAAGACGATCGTCTTTACGTCGTTCCGTTCGGCAGTATACGCGACGGTGCGTACGAGCATCGTTCCCGCACGCGTTTTCGGGTGACGGGATGGCTATGTGAGTGAACTGCACTGACCATGGATCGCAACGACAGAGCCGTGACGGCATTCGCCATGCTCGGCCACGCCATGTTCCACACC
This sequence comes from Natrinema ejinorense, assembly GCF_002494345.1. GTDB lineage: Archaea > Halobacteriota > Halobacteria > Halobacteriales > Natrialbaceae > Natrinema > Natrinema longum. Next base: position 2,798,427 of record NZ_NXNI01000001.1, on the reverse strand, counting down.
TACGAGCTGGTCATTCCGATCTTCGTCGTCAGCTGGCTCGAGGCGTTCTCGACGACGGTGGCGTTTCTCGGCGTCGTGGTCGGCGCGAGCTACGCCCTGATCGGCGTCGGCGCGCTCCCGAGTGGGCTCCTCGCCGACCGGGTCAGTTCCAAGCGACTCATCCTCGTCTGTCTGCTCGGCATGGGGGGTGCCTTCGCGGTCGTCTCGATCGCCCCGACCGTCGCCGTCCTGACGGTCGGACTGCTGCTGTGGGGCGCGGCGGCGAGCCTCTATCATCCGGCGGGTCTGGCGCTGCTCAGCCGCGGGACGAAAGAGCGGGGCACCGCATTCGCGTATCACGGCGCTGCGGGCAACGTCGGCGTCGCGACCGGCCCCCTGCTCGCGGCGATCCTGCTCGCGTTCGTCGACTGGCGAACCGTCGCCGCCCTGCTCCTGGTGCCGGTCCTCCTCGCGGCGGCCGTCGGGGCGCGACTGGAGTTCGACGAGACCGCCGGCGCCACGGCTCGCGGCACGACCGACGCCGCCACGGATCGCCAGGGGCCGCGCAGTCTCGCGGCGTTTCTCACCGATTCGCGGCGGCTGTTTACCGTCGGCTTTGGCCTCGTCTTCGCGATCGGTATCCTCTATGGCCTCTACTACCGGGCGACGTTTACCTTCCTGCCGGACATCCTGGCGGCCCTGCCGCTGTTCGATCCGGTCGCGCTCGCCGGCCGCTCGTTCGAGCCCAGCCGGTACGTCTACTCGGGACTCCTGCTCGTCGGCGGGATCGGCCAGTACGTCGGGGGCAAACTCGTCGACCGCGCGCGACTCGAGACCGTCCTCCTGGGCGGGTACGCCGCCCTGGCCGTCGTCGCGCTCGCGTTCGTGCCGTCGACGAACGCGGGGCTGGCCCCGCTGTTGATCGTCGCGGGGATCCTCGGCTTCCTCACGTTCATGATCGCACCGATCAATCAGGAAGCGATCTCGACGTACACGCCGGCCGACGCCAGGGGGCTCTCCTTTGGCTACACGTACGCGGCGATCTTCGGGGTCGGTGCGGTCGGATCGTCGCTCGCGGGCCTCATCCTGACGCGGTCGACGCCGACGGTGCTGTTCGTCGTCGTCGCCGCCTGCGCCGTGATCGCCGCTCTCGTCGGCGGGACGCTCCGCTACCGCTCCGGACGGCGGGCCGGGGACGGCGTCACTGCGGGCGATTGACCGAACGTCGGTGCGACCGAGCGGCTCAGCGACCGAGTCTCGGCCCGAGAGTTATCAGAGGGGCCGTAGTACCCGCGGCCATGACTCGAGACGACACCCTCGCCGGGGTCGACTCGCGAACCGTCGACACTGGTCGACTCGAGACACACGTCCTCGAGTCGGGGGGCAACGGTCGAACCGACGGGGCGGTCCGAACTATCGTCCTCCTCCACGGAAACGTCTCGTCCTCGCGGTTCTTCGAGGACGTACTGGCCGATCTCCCGGCTCGCCACCGGGCGATCGCACCTGATCTTCGCGGGTACGGCGATTCGGAAACGAAACCGGTCGACGCGACGAACGGGCTCGGCGACTTCGCGGGGGACTTTCGAGCGCTCGTCGACGAACTCGCTCTCCCGAAACCGTTCGTTCTCGTCGGCTGGTCGAACGGCGGCGGGGTCGCGATGCGGTACGCGATCGATCATCCCGAAGCCGTCGCCGACCTCGTGCTCGTCAACCCGCTCTCGCCGTACGGCTTCGGCGGTACGAAAGATACGGAGGGGACGCCCTGCTTCGACGACTACGCCGGCTCCGGCGGGGGGATCGGCAACGACGGGTTCGTGGCGGGGCTGGCGACCCGCGATCGGAGCGAGGAGGGCCAGACCTCGCCCCGAAAGGTGTTGCGAACGTACTACGTCGACCCGACCCACGAGTTCGACGCCGACCGCGAGGAGTCGTACCTGACCGGAATGCTCGATACGGCCACCGGCGACGGGAACTATCCGGGTACGTCGAAACCGAGCGACAACTGGCCCGGCATCGCGCCGGGCGAAACCGGGGTGAACAACGCCATCTCGCCGAAGTACTGCGACCTCGAGGGAATCTCCGAGATCGACCCCGACGAGAAACCGCCCGTCCTGTGGATTCGCGGCGATTCCGACCAGATCGTCTCGAACGCCTCCCTGTTCGATCTCGGGACGCTCGGCCGGATGGGGCAACTTCCGGACTGGCCCGGCGAGGACGTCTTCCCGCCCCAACCGATGGTCGACCAGACCCGCGCCGTCCTCGAGACCTACGCCGATCGCGGCGGCGAGTTCGAGGAAGTCGTCTTCGGCAATACGGGGCATACACCGCATCTCGAGGTCCCCGGCGACTTCCTGGACCGCCTCGAGTCCGTTCTGGACGGTTGAGGGGGCCGCGGTGTGGCCGCCGCGTTCAGTGGGTCGTTACGACCGCGCGTTTCGTGCCGCGTCGCCGTCCCGCTCTTCTTCCGCTTCGTCGGTCGCCCCCTCGCTGCGCATCGATCGCAGCGTCGACAGCCCGCCTTTTCGGGTCACCCCTTTCGAGATTCTGACGCCGTCGAACGTGCCCTCCCAGCGGTCGTCGCTCGCGCCGAGGTGGTCCATGTAGTACGCGAAGGCACCGAGCCACAGGAGGACGGCCGTGAGTGCGAGGAAGGCGACCGCCGAGACGATCGTCGACGGACCGAGCGCGCCGACCGTGATCCCGGCGACGACGTAGACGAACGCGGCGATCACCATGAGGACGGTGATCGTCGCGAACATGTCGTTGACGGCCGTCACTCGGGCGTTGTACTCGATCCACCGCCCGTAGCTGCGAAGCAGTCGCACCTCGAACCGGTCCGCGTCGACTGTGGGGTCGCCGCGAGCCGTCGCGAGGGCGACCTCGACCGCGTCGCCGTCGATACCCCCTCTGAGGTTCGACGCCGTGTACGTTACGCCGGCGAGTCCTGTCGACGCCAGCAGGAGGAGCGCGCTGGTGATCGAAAAGAGGTTGATGAAGGGGACGACGTCGAGGTCGGTCTGGACGACGATCGACCCACCCGTGACGACCAGCCCGATCAACAGGAGGTTCGCTTTCAGGATTTCGATGGCCTTCTCGTCTATCTCCTGCACCCGGGTTACCTGGTAGTCGAACGTCGACCGAAGCTCTTCGTGGGCCAACTCGAACGTCTCCCGGTCGAAGTCGCTCCGCTCGCTGGCCGCCGTCGCCCCGTCCCCACGGGCCGAATCGTCCGTGACCTCCCGACCGCTCATGGGCCACCCTTTCCCGCCCCGACCGTAAATCTGCCGGCGTCGATCAGGCGATCTCGAGGGCGTCCCGGTCGGCTCCTGCCAGTTCGACGAGGGCGTCGGCCTCGAGCAGGTGACACTCGCCGGGAACGACCAGCAGATGCAGCGGATCGCCGAAGTCCCGGTCCGCGAGTTCCGTCATCGTCCCGGCCTCGACGAGCGGGTCGGGGCTGCCGGCGCGTGCGACGACGACGCCCACGAGGCCGGGATACTCCTCGGCGAGCAGCGTTGCACCCGTGTCGGCGGTCATGTACTCCTCTCGTTCTACCTTGATGTCCAGATAGACGACCGTGTGCAGGCCGTCGACCCGGTTGTCGTCGATCGTCTCCGTCACGCTCGCCGGGAGTCCGTCGGCTCCGTGGGCGTAGGGAAACGGCAGCGTCGTCGCTTTTCCGAAGCGGTAGTTCTGCAGACCGGTCAGCGCGCTGGTAGCCGTCTGGGCGGTGACGCCGTGGATCACTCGCGTCTCGATCCCGCGGTCGTGAGCCCGCAGGCGGAGGTCGACGTGAGTCGTCGAGATCATCGTGTCGCCCGCGGTGAGGAACGCGACGTCCTCGCGCTCGGCCGCCTCGAGCATGTCCTCCGGGTGTTGCTCGACGCCGGCACGGTCCCGGACCTCGATCTCGATGTCGTGATAGGACTCGAGGTCGTCGATCGTCGTTCCGATCAGCTTGCTGGTGTAGAACTCGGCGTAGACCCGGTCGGCCGCCTGCAGGGCATCCCGGCCCTCGACGGTGATCGAGCGCTCGTCGTAGAGACCGAGGCCGATGAAGGTGAGCATAGGCGGCCGTACTGCCAGCACTCGGAATACCCTTTCGAGACGACTCACGACCCCCGGCGTTCGGACTCGCTCTTAGTCGCCGACGGTTGCAACCGCTTCGATCTCGACCAGGTGCTCGGGATCGATCAACCGCTGTACTTCGACCATGCTACACGCTGGACGAACGTCGGCGAAGAACTCGCCGTGGGCCTCGCCGACCGCTTCCCAGTCCTCGATGTCGGTTACGTAGATTCGCGTACGAACGACGTCCTCGAGCGTCGCTCCCGCCTCCGCGAGTGCGTCCTCGATGATCTCGAGCGCTCGGACGGTCTGGGCGTGTGGGTCTCCGGGAGCAACGACAGCACCGTCCTCGTCGGTCGCCGTCGTTCCCGATACGTGTACCTGCGAACCAGTCCGGACAGCACGGGAGTACCCGACTTGCGGTTCCCATTCGGTCCCGCTCGAGACGGTCTCTCTGTCCATGTGGTGGTTCTGAGACGAATAATTAAAAATACCTGTCATACGGCACGACTGCGCTCGTCCCCGATGGACGGGTGCTTCGAATCAGAAGCCGATGTGCGACGTCGATGCGGGACCGTCGTCGTTCTCGTCGTCCCCGTCGTCGATGCCGCCCTCGTGGGCAAAGGTTACGGCATCGTCGGTCAAGTAGACGGTTCCATCGTCGACGCTAATATCGACGGACGGCAGGGTCGTCTCGGCCGCCTCGCCGTTGTCGCAATGGCCCGAACAGGCGTCGAACATCGAGCCGTGTTTCGGGCAGATGAGCTGGCCGTCGCGCATCGCGACTCCACGTCCCGTATCGAACCGCTGGGCTTCGTGGGTGCAGCGATTGATCCACGCTTCGACACCGTTCTCGCAGGGAACGAGAATCACTTCGTCGGGCTCGCCGTACTGGTCTCGAACCGTGAACAGCCACGAACGGTTCTCGTGGACCGTCTCGACGGTCGTCAGTGGTGTTCGAACACTCATCTCGAGCGAACAGTATGGTCGTCGAATAGAAAACGGTCCCGGCGGCATCACCACGACGACCTGGCTCCGGCCGCTCACTCGCCCTCGATTTCCCGCGCCGCCTGGCGGATCAGGTCGTCGTCGATGTGCTCGAGCAGTCGTTTCTGCCCGCGCTCGGTCCGGCGCTCGATCTCGTCCGCGGAGAGATACGTCGCCAGCCTGCGGTCGACCTCCCGCTCGCGGAGCTCGGCGAGTCGCCCCGCCTCGAGGTCGTGATCGTCGGGCAATCGCTCGTCGAAGCGCTCGCCCAACTGCTCGCGGTCGCTCCGCTCGTCGTCGAGTTCCGCCCTTCGACGCATCCAGTCGTAGTGGTTCGCTATCGGGTCGGGATAGCCCCGCTCTCGCCGGATCGCCTCGACGACGGTGATCCCTACTCGCGTGCCGCGTCCGGCGGCCATACTCGCCTGGTAGCCGGTTTCTCCGTACGGTGACGCGACGAAGAGCCCGTTGACCGGCGTGGTCCCGTCGCGCTCGGCGTAGCTCTTGTCGAAGTGCTCGCGTTCCTCGCCGTCGTACTCGAACGTCTCGAACATCGCCGTCTCGTCGTCGAGCCCGCGCATGTACTCGCCGTCGTAGCGCGTTGCCGCGATCACTCGGCGAGCGGTGACCCGATCCCCGTCCTGTGTGCGAACGCGGAACCCCTGGTGATCCTCGCTGCGCTCGAGTGACTCGACGAGGTCGGCGACGATCTCACACCCCGCTTGCTCGGCGTGATCGTGTATCAGTCCGTACAGCGTCTCGATGTCGATCCCCGCCGGGAAGCCGAGGTAGTTCTCGAGGTGAGCACAGCGCTGAATCGAGGACCGCCCGCGGTCGAAGACGACCGTATCCAGACCGTATCGGGCGGTGAAGACGCCGGCTGCACAGCCCGCGGGACCGCCGCCGACCACGACGACGTCGTGATCGAACCCCTCCGCCGCGTGGGTCGTCTCCGGCGACCTCATCGCTCGAACGCTCCGGTGACGATATCTGCGACCCGCTGGCGGTCGAACAGCTGTTCGTCCCTGAACTCCTCGGGGTAGAGGTCACGAGCCGCTCGCTCGAGCTGGAAGAGGTGGATGATCGGCCCCTGGTAAGTCAGGCCGCCGTAGATGACGCGGTCGTTTCGGACCGCCCGCAGCCCGCTCGCGACGTCGTGGTTCCGGAGGTGTGAGACGATCTCGTCCTCGAAGTACGCCTGCGTGATTTCGCCTTGCATCCTGATCGCGATGGCGTCCGGATCGATCTCCAACAGCGTTTCGTAGTCGATGATGCCCCCGCCAGCCTGCGCGTCCGCGATGCCGTTCCGGGCGAGACTGTCTCCGACGTTCAGGTCGTTCCAGTGTTTGGACTGCGTCCCGGAGCCGATCAGGTACGGGTAGAACGATTCCGGCGGCACCTCGGCCGGGTAGAGAACCGCGATGTTCGGCGTTTCGTCCGGAATCCGTGCTCGAACGTCCGCGAGCACGTCGTCGTGATACTCTTCGAAGGCCTCGTACCGCGACTGCTCTTGGAACACGTCCGCGACCGTTTCGAACGCCTCGTACATCGTGTACGCCGTGTAGTCGTGCCAGTCGTAGGCGCGAGAGAAGATCGTGTTACCGACGAACGGCGCGACGGTCTCTCTGATCTCGTCGACGTCGGCCCGACTCCACTGGAGTCGGTTCACCATGAAGTTCGGGTCGATGAGGTGGACGTCGGCCCCGAGTTCGTAGAAGATCTCTTTGCCGGTGCCGTCCTGATAGAGTTCGACGAGGTCGTTCTCGTCGACGGAGACGCCCGGTAGCTCGTCGTATACGTGCGATGCGAACCGAGCGTGGACGCCGACGGCCGCCAGCCCGTCGCCCTGGCCGAGTGCGACACCCATGTCCGCGTAATCGCCCGTGTAGGGGAACCAGGTTTCGGGAACCTGGTCGAACTCGACGGTGCCGACGGGCTCCATCGTCACCGAGTACGAGCCGTCCGTGTCCTCGGGTGACTCCGTTCCCGGATCGCCCGTACAGCCGGCGAGCAGTCCGCCGCCGAGTACGGTCCCGCCGTATTCCAGTGCAGCCCTGCGCGTCGGTCCCTCAGTCGTGTCGTCGTTCTCTTTCATAGATCGCTCTCTCCATTACCGATGTCCGTCCTGCTGGTACTCGAACCGCCGTTTGGCCTCACGGAGGCGGAACGGTTGCCGCTCTTTCCGTCCGAGAGGACCCGCGAGTCCGAACGCGTGCCGGCTCGAGATGACTGCCTCCAGCTCTCGTCTGTCGTCTGGGTCGTGTCGTCCCACATCGATCGACGTTATCGTCTGACCCTCACCGGGCGGTCGGCGGCGATGAACGGCTCTCCGTCCTCGTCGGCAAACTCCAGCCTGCCACAATCACTGCGACGGACGTGCCACGCCGGCAGGGTGGGAATGTCGTACTCTTCCGGCTCACGGAAGGCTCCTGCAATCACCCACTCTCGAGCGCGCATTCACTGTGCCCCCGTGATGATATCTGCGACCCGTTGGCGGTCGAACAGGTCGTTCTTGCTGGTGATGTCGCCGAACGTTTCCGGGTAGAGTTGTTTCGCCCCGCGTTCGGTCAGGAAGAGATTGTGGATCGGCCCCTGACGGAGATAGCCGCCCCGATAGACACGGCCGTTCATGACGGCTGTCAGTTCACTGGCGATGGGGTGGTCTCGCATGTACTCGAGGACCGTTTCGCGGAACTCCGACGCTGACTTTTGTTCGTGCCCGCGAACGAGGAGGACGTCGGGATCGATCTCGAGGAGGGTCTCGTAATCGAGCTCGCTCCGGTTTTCGGTGCTGAGATTCTCGATTCCGGTCCCGGTGAGCGCGTCCGCAACACCGAGGTCGTTCCACTGCTTTTTGCTCGTTCCCGCATCATTGAGCCGGTAGGGGGAGAACGTTTCCGGTTCGTCCGTTCCTTCGTACGTCAGGAGGACGTTCGGGCGCTCGTCCGTCGGCGGAATTCGCGACTGAACGTCGGCGATAAGCTCGTCGTGGAGTCGTTTGAAGGCCTCGAACCGCTCTCTCTCCTGAAACAGTGTCGCCATCTTTTCGAACGCCTGATACAGCGTGTAGTACCGGTAGTCGTGCCAACTGTCGGACTGTCTGAAAATCATATTCCCGACGAACGGGCCGACGGCTTCGCTGAGTTCGTCGATATCGGATCGGTCCCAATCGAACCAGTTGCGTAGCATTCCGGTGTCGATGACGTGGACATCGTTGTCCATCTCGTAGAACAGTTCTTTGTCCATCTCCGCCTCGACCAAGTCGTTCGTCGCGATCCGCTCGCGATCGACGCTCACTCCCGGGAGTTCGTCATAGATATCGGTATAGTACTCACTGGCCTGACCGATCCCGGTCATTCCGTCTGCCTGCCCCAGTGCAACGCCCATATCGGCGTAATCCCCGCCGTACGGAACCCATTTCGTCGGGACGGATTCGAACGTCACCTCGCCCATCGGCTCCATCGTCACCGAGTGCGAGCCGTTCTTGGACGGGGCAGGCTGTTCGCTCTGGCCAACGAGGTCCGAACAGCCTGCGAGGGAAACGCCGGCCACGAGCGTCCCACCGTATTGTAGTGCGTCTCTGCGCGTCGGTACCGCGGTCGTGCTATTGTTCTCGTCGTTCATGCGTTGCTGCCTCCAGTAATGATGTCGGCAACCGCTTGTCGGTCGAACAACTGTTCGTCCACGGGAATCTCGGGATACGGGCCCTCCGTATAGGTCGGCCACTCGCCGAAGTGCTCGGGATAGAGCTGTTTGGCCGTCATCTCGAGTTGGAACAGGTTCAGGATCGGTCCCTGGTAACGTGCTCCCTGGGCGTAGATTCGATCGGCGTCGACCGCGGAGAGTTGCCGTCCGACAGCGTGGGTCCGTAGCCCTTCTCGGATCCCGGGCATATCCGTTTCTGGGTGCATTCCGCCCAGTGTGAAGATGACGTCCGGATCCGCCTCGAGCAGCATCTCCATGTCGACTGCGTCACCGGAGGTAACCTCGTCACCGAAGGCATCGTTCGGTGCGAGCGGACGGACGTGTGCGGTCAGGAAGCCGGGCGTATCAACAGTGTAGACGTACGGGTTTTCGACGTCGCTGAATCCAGCCAGCACCGCAGTCGGACGGTCGCGTTCCGGGGGGAGGTTTTCTTCGATCGTCTCCAGCAGGTTCGTGTGGATCGTCGAGAGGGCCTCGTACCGTGACTCCTCTCGGAATACTGTTGCGACCTTCTCGAACATCTCCCAGAGGGTGTAATACTGATAGCGGTCGACCCAGTCGGCTGGCGGCTGGTCACGTCTATCGCTGAATTTGTTACCGAACCACGGAGAAATGCGTTCTCGTATCTCCTCGATGTCTTCCGCGTCCCAGCTATCGAGGGCGTCCATGCTCGCCGGGTCGGCGAGATGAATATCGCTGTCGAGTTGGTAGAGCGTCTCCTTGTCCGGTTCCCAGGACGAGTACAACCCGCTCCAGTCCACCGTGACACCGGGTAGTCGGTCAGTGAATTGGGCCCACAATGGATCGTAGTACTCGGGCGCGTGCATCGCGTTCACGTCGTCCCCGCGTCCGAGGGCGAACGCCATCCCCGCCAGATGGGTCAGTCGCGTGAATATGCTCACCGGCGGCGAGTCGAACTCGACGGCTCCCATCGGGGCCATTGTGACCGAATACGAACCGCCGCTGGACGGTCCCGCGGTCTCCTCTCCCTTGCCCCGACCGGCTAGATCCGAACATCCCGAGAGGGCGACACCGGCTGTGAGCGTCATGCCGTATTTTAGTGCATCTCTGCGCGTCGGTGGCCCGCGTCTCGTTTTGCCTCCCATCACAATTTTAGGCTCACCTAAAAACTAATAAGCGCTCTGGTTTAGGACGGCCTAAAATATTGGCCGCCACCGGCCACTCCATGAGAGAGCGGGTCGACGATCTCGACAGCTATGCGCTCTACAGTGTGACATACGGGTCCTGCGCCGCGAGCAGTTCCGCGTGGTGTTTCGCTCGACGATCCGTCCGTCCGCCAGCGAAACGATCGTGCCGATACTCCCGACAGTTCGCATGCGCTGGGCAAGGGCCGGCGTCGTCCGGTCGGAGGGGTTCGAAGGTACACCTAGGCCAGCGCGGTCCGTCGGTGCTGATTGTCCGACGTCCGTTCACGTTCAGATTTCACCCATGTTTTCCTGTTTTCGCATCAGATAGAGGAAGTACGGACCGCCGAGGAGGCCGGTGACGATGCCGACGGGGACCTGCGTGGGACTCAGCGCGAGTCGCGCGCCCACGTCGGCACCGACCATCAGCGCCGGACCGACGAACAGACAGCCGACGATCAACTTCTTCGAGTCGCTCCCGACGAGGTTTCGGACCATGTGCGGAACGATGAGGCCGACGAAGCCGACGATGCCAGCGACCGCGATGCTCGCCGCCGCCGCGAGGACCGCGACGCCGGACAGCGCGAACCGGACTTTCTCGATCGACATCCCCAGCGATTTCGCCGTCCGCTCGCCAAGGAGGAGGACGTTCATCTGGCGGGACCCTGCGATGGAGAGCAAGACGACCACGACCGTCCACGGAAGCACGAGCCGGACCTGTTCCCAGTCCGTCCCGGTGAGCGAACCCGTGGTCCACGCGATGGCCGACTGGACGATGCCGATATCGTCCGCGAAGAAAAACAGCGCCGTCTGGAGCGAGCCGAAGACCGTCCCGACGATGACCCCTGCGAGGACCAGTCGAACCGGGGAGGTTCCGTTCTTCCAGGCGATCACGTAGACGATGAGAAAAGCACCGGCACCTCCGAGAGCGGCGATCAGCGGGAGAAACGCTGTCAGACTCCCGAACACGACGAGCGTCAGCAGGATCATCAATCCCGCACCGGAGGAGACGCCGAGAATAAACGGGCTCGCGAGTTCGTTCCGAGTTACGGCCTGGAAAATCGCCCCGGAGACGCCGAGGTTCATTCCGACGAGGGCCCCAACCAAGACCCGCGGAAGCCGAATGTTCCAGACGATGAGACTTTCCTGGCTCATCTCGGGCATCGCCTCTCCCAGCAAGAAGGCGTCCCAGGCCTGGGGGTTGAACACTACATTCGGGTTGAATACCGCACGCCACGCCTCGAAGAATGTCATCGAGTAAGCACCGTAGCTCACCTGGATCAGTCCGCCGGCGACGACGATAGCGAGGCTACCGAGCACCACCGTGAGGAGCGCCGGGTCGAAGAGCCAGCCGACCCGTGTCTCGGTTCGCGTCGATGTCGCGGTCCGATCCGTCTCGAGGCGCGAGCGTTCCCCGCTCATCGTGGAACCTCATCGAGCGGTTCGACTGGGATCGTGTGCGAGACTCGGGCTCGCCTTCCGTTTGTCGCCCCGTCGTCGTCTCCGGGGGACTCCAAACACCTCGAGAGCGACGCGCCGCCGATGACCGGCGTGTCGTATTTTCGGTGGTGTCGACCAGTCGGTGTGACGATGTCCCCGCGTTCGTTCATCGTATTGTTTTAGGCCAACCTAAACAATAAAACCGTTCCGGTTTTAGGACGGCCTAATACAGTACCGTTCTCAGCGGGGACCACCGCATCGCGGACACATCGGCGGTCCCGGTTCGGGACGGGCACATCCACAATGGGGACACCCATCACCGTCGGGGGCGATGATCTCGTGGACGATTTCGTCGGTTCGTTCGCGGATCGACTCGACCGTCCCGATTCCTTCGGGCACGGTCGCTCCCGATCCGTCGTCGCTCCCGTCGGTGGCGAAGCGAATCCGCTCGAGGAGGAACTGCTCGGCATCGTCCTCCGCGGCCGAACGCACGTCCGGTATCGAGACGTCCGCCCCCGACCGAGCCAGCAAGCCGAGGGCTTCGACCGCCCGTCCCCGCACGTACTGATTCTCGTCGTCCAGCCGATCGACCAGGGCGTCGACGCGCTCGGACAGCGCGTTCGGATCCCCACAGCCGACCGCGACGAGCGCGGTACAGAGGTGATAGCGCACGAGTTCGTTCGAGTCGGTGAGATGCTCGGTCAGCGCCCCGACGTGATCGTTGAGTCGGTCCTGGTCGCCCAGCGCCACGTACTCGAGCGCTTTCGCCAGTTTCTCCCGTACCTCGGGCTCGTCGAACGAGAGCCCGATTCGCAGGTCCGCCAGCACTGCGGGTGAGGCGACGTCTTCGGGACGGGCCAGTGCGGCGTAGCCCAGCGCCTCTGCCGACCGTGCGCGTACGTAGTAGAACTCGTCGGCGTCAGCCAGCCGGTCCGCGAGCGGCGAGACGACCGACGAGACGGCGTCCGGGTCGGCCTCGGCGACGGTGACGAACAGTTTCGCAGTCGTCAGCCGGATCGATCGCTCTTCGTCGGTAAGGAACGCCGAAAGCGGCGCGAGTACGGGCTCGAGTGCGGTCGGCTGCGTTTCGGTGACCCCTCGGAGCGCTCGAAGCGCCGTTTTCCGCGTCTCGGCGTCGTCTCGTTCCACCCCTTCGAGCCACGTCGCGACCTCGGTGGGCGTGTCGGTGAGCGTGGCCTCGAGTCGGTCGGGCGACGACGGCTGTGTCGAGTCGTCCATCTGTGGCCGCCTACCGGTAACTGCTTGCGTCGCAATAAACGTCCCCGTCGATGGTCGTCCGAAACTGGTTGCCGGTGGCCGCGGCCCTATTTGGTATCGCAATAATTGGTTTATACAAGGGTCGTGCTCCCGCAGTGCCGGCGCAAACGTCAGCGTTACGGCGACTCGCCGGTCAGTTCGGGTATGGACGTCCCGTGCGTTCGCGTCGCTCCCGAAGCTGGGGAAGCGACGCGGTCGACGCTCGCCGACGCGGATCTGATCGACGACGAGTACGAGATCGCCGTCGAGGACGGCTGGCTCTACGTTCCAGTCGTCGATCCCGACGCTGCTCGGGCGACGCTCGACGACGATGTCGAGGTCGTTTCGCGGACGGTGTCGGCCCGCGACCAGCAGACCATGCCCGCGGATCTCCTTGAGGTCGCCCCCACCTACGAGCGCCTCGGACGGGCTGCCCTCATCGACGAGGACGACGCCGACCGTGCGCGGGCGATCGCGGATGCGATCCTCGAGTCGGACCTGCCCGTCGAAACGGTACTGAACAAGGCCTCGAAGGTCAAAGGCGAGACCCGGGTTCGAGACTGGGAGCTGCTCGCGGGCGAAAACACCGAGGTCGTCCACCGGGAGTACGGCTGTGAGTTCCTGCTGGACCTCGCGGCGGTGTACTTTTCGCCGCGACTCGCGACCGAGCGACATCGGGTGACCGAGCGGGTGACTGCAGGCGAGCACGCGTTCGACATGTTCGCCGGCGTCGGCCCCTTCGTGATCCCGTTCGCGAAACGCGGCGCGGAGTGCGTCGGCGTCGATATCAACGCGGACGCGATCCACTATCTCCGCGAGAACGCCCGCCGGAACGGCGTCGAGGATCGGGTGACCGCGATCAACGACGACGTTCGCGACGTCGCCGCCGAGTACGAGGGGTGGGCCGACCGGATCGTGATGAATCTCCCACACAGCGCCGACGAGTTCCTCGAGTCGGCCGTGAGCCTGGCCAACGAGGACTGTACCCTCCACTACTACGACATCCAACACGAGGACGACCCCTTCGGACCGGGCGAGCGTGCGATCCGCGCAGCCGCCGAACCCGACTACGAGGTGACGGTCGAGACCCGCCACACCGTCCGCTCGTACGCGCCCCACGAGTTGAACGTCTGTCTGGACGTCCGACTCGAGCGATAACCGAGCGTGGGCTCGGTTCTCGAGTCGCGCAACTCACTCACACGACCGGATCGATTCGCAACCCTTATGCACGATATCGAGCGTACGAATGAATGCGCGCCGGTGTGGGGCGACGGACGTCGCCGATGCACGGGACGCGACCGAAGCGAGTGTGCCGGTGTAGCTCAGACTGGCAGAGCGAATCCTTCGTAAGGATTAGGTCGAGGGTTCAAATCCCTCCACCGGCTTGTTTTGCTGCGAGCAAATTCGCGAGCAGCAACTCCGTCAGGGTGATTTGAACCAGGGAGCAGCTTTGCTGTAACCGTGGGTCTCCCCTCCCTACTGGCTTCCGTTTTCGCAGTCGGCTCCCGACACTGACGCTCGAGCGACGGTGAAACCGGAACTGCGCGTCGCTCGAGTCGATCACGGATCCGATCTCGTGGGGACGAAACGCTCCCGTGGGAGTCCCGATCTACGGGTCCCCGTTCGTCTGCAACCCGGTTCTTCGCACCCACTGGAATAAACCAATAGCCGCGATATCGAACCGGCAGGGTGTGGGTCGGCGATGCGAGCCGAACCGATCGATGCGGCGGCTCACTCGAGAACGATGACGCGGCGGATCGCTCGAGAACAACGACGGTATCCGTCTCGTTCCCGAACGTCTGGCCGATGCTCTCGAAGGAGTGGCTCCAACGACGGCAGGTCGCCATCTACGCGGTCGCCGTTTTGCTCGCCGGCGGGTTCGGGCTCGGCCTCCCCGCGTCGGCCGCCCTGTTCGAGCGGCTCATCATCCCCGTCCTGGCCGTCCTCCTGTATGCGACCTTCCTCGAGGTTCCGTTCGTCCGGTTTCGTCGTGCCTTCACGAACGGTCGGTTCATCGCCCTGGCGCTCGGGCTGAACTTCCTCGTCGTCCCGGTCGTAGTCTACGGGCTCACTCGCGTACTCCCACAGGAGTCGGTCCTCCTGGTCGGCGCGTTGCTGGTGTTGCTGACGCCGTGTATCGACTACGTCATCCCCTTTAGCGACCTCGCTGGCGGCGACGCCGAGCAGGTCACCGCTGCGACGCCCGTCTTGCTCGTCGTGCAGTTGCTCTTGCTCCCGGTGTATCTCTGGCTGTTCGTGGGGCCTCGGATGGCCGACATCGTCGAAGCGGGACCGTTCCTCGAGGCGTTTTTCGTCCTCATCGGCGTGCCGCTGACGCTCGCGTGGCTCACCGAGCTCTGGGCGGACCGCTCGGAGACGGGCGAGCGGTGGCAGGCGGCGATCGGGTGGGTGCCCGTTCCGATGATGGCCGCCACGCTGCTGGTGGTCATCGCGTCCCAACTTCCTCGCGTGTGGGATTCTATCGGGCAGATCGCGGCCGTCGTTCCCGTCTACGTCGCCTTCCTCGTCGTTATGCCCCTGGTCGGCCGGCTGGCGGCGGGGCTGGGTGGGCTGGACGTCGGCGAGGCGCGTGCGCTCGTGTTCACGGCGACGACGCGGAACTCGCTGGTCGTCCTGCCGCTGGCGCTCGCGTTGCCGGCGGGCTACGAACTGGCACCGGCGGTCGTCGTCACGCAGACGCTGGTCGAACTGACCGGGATGGTCGTTCTCACTCGAGTCGTGCCCGCCTGGCTCGTCCCCGACGCCCCTGCGGGGTTCCCAGCGCCGACTCTCCGTCGAGACGAGTGATGGTTCGCTGGTGAGCGAGGCCGTCGTCGAATCCGTTTCACGGGGACTGTTTCGGCATTCTCGAGAGACGCTCACCTGTCTCGAGCGACTCGGTGACTCCGTCGCCAGGGGAACGAGAATCGGTCGACGACGCGCGTGGAACACACGGGGGAGAGTCGCTGCGCCAGCGGCTGCGTCGCGAACTGATCAGTAGAACGCAGAGAGTCCGAGGACGACGGCGACGGCGAGGACGGGGTAATCGACTCGAGAGAAGGCCAGCGGCGGAAGCGTGGGGTTCCACGCGAAACACCGTGCCTGGAGCGCGAGCGAGAGCCGATCGGCACGGTCGAACGCGCGGGTCAGCCCGAGGATGCCGATGGTGCTCGCGCGGTCGACCGCGCTGCGTTCGGTTCCCAATCGCGCTGCCATCGCCTCGCGGATCGTTCGGAGGTCGTTCCGAAGCACGGGGAGAAACCGGAAGACGAGCCCGACGCCGAGACCCAGTAGCTGGCCGGGTTTCCCGGGTATTGTCCGCTGGATCGCGGCTCGAGACGCTCGCACCGGGGTCGAGCGGACGTAGGCCGCGCTGACGAGCAGGATGAGCAAGACTCGGTAGCTCGCGAGCCCCGACGCGACGGCGGCCGATCGATCGAACCAGGGCGGACCGAGCGTCACGCCCGCGAGCAGCGGCGCGAGGACGAGGACGAACAGCGCCATCCGATAGGCGACGAGGGTCCGACGGAGCGACACCCGCGCCGTGGCCATGACGAGCGCCGTCACTGCCGAGAGGACGACCAGCGCCCGCGGCGACGTGTGTGCCAGCGCCGTCGCGGCGAACCCGATCTGGACCGCTAGCTTGGATCGAGGATCGAGCCGGTGTGCGAACGTGTCGTCGGGTTCGTACGTTAGCATCGCTCCGCTCCTCCCTGCCGTCTCGGCACCCCCGATTCGTCGCTCGCCATCATCGGTCGGGCACGCGGACCTCGAGTCCCTCGAGTTCTTCGCGCGCGTCTTCGGGCGGACCGTCGACGGCGACCTGTCCGTCCCGCATCGCGATCACCCGATCGGCCAGTCCCAGTACGTCCCGGAGATCGTGAGTCGCGAGCAGGACGCCGGTCCCGTCGGCCGAGAGGGCCTCGAGCCGAGCGAGGACCGACCGGCGTGCGGGCTCGTCGAGGCCGGTAAAGGGTTCGTCGAGAACGAGATGCGTCGGCTCCATCGCGAGCGCACCGGCGATCGCGACGCGGGACTGCTCGCCGCCCGAGAGCGCGTCGATCCGTTCGTCGTCGCGGCCGGCCATGTTGACGGCCTCGAGGGCGGCTTCGACGCGGCGGTCGATCTCAGTGCGCTCGAGGCCGAGGTTCTCGGGGCCGAACGCGACATCCGCGCCGACGGTCGCAGAGACGAACTGATCGCGAGGATGCTGGAACACCATGCCGACGCTCGAGCGGGCCGCGATCAGGTCGTCCCCGACGGGCGTGCCGTCGACGAGAACCTGACCAGTGTCGGGCGTCAGTAACCCGTTGCAATGGCGCAGGAGCGTCGTCTTCCCGCTGCCGTTCGCGCCCGCGAGCAGGACGAATTCGCCATCGTCGATCGTCAGCGAGAGCTCCCCGAGAACGGGGACGTCGTCGAACGCGTAGAAAACCGATCGAAATTCGATCATCGTCTCGTCGGAATTACGTACCGACAGGCGTGATCTGACCGGATCTCACGATTGCGATCGCGGCGGCCATTTTGAGGATCTCGCCGGGAACGTACGGGAGCACGCCGGCCGTAATGGCTGCCCAGGGTGCCAGCTCGAACAGCCACGCCAGGTAGGCAGCCCCCATGCCGTAGATGACGATCGTCGCCATAACGAGCGCGACGACGACGATCGGAAACGGGGCGGTACGGAGATCACGCAGCGTCGTTCCACGGTGAACGACGAGGCCGGTCACGGCCGCAGCGACCGGATAGGCCCACAGATAGCCGGCCGTGTCTCCGACCAGGATGCCGAATCCGGACTCCATCCCGGCGAATACCGGGACGCCGACGGCACCCGCCGCGAGGTACAGCAGGATCGACATCGTCCCCCAGACAGGTCCCAGAACGAGCCCGGCGAGGAAGACGAACAGCACCTGAAGCGTGATCGGCGGTGCCCCGGAGATAGGAACCGGAATCGTTACCAGCACCGACGCGCCCATCAGCGCCGCGAGCATCGCCGCCCGAGCGAACTGTCGGACGACGGTGTCGTCGACCAATTCGACCGAATTCCGTTCCGTTGCCATACCCTCGCTCTCTCGTAAACCGGGATCAAGACTTCGGTTTCCGAAGACAGTGGAAAGCAGATTGACAGGTCATCTCGAGCCGTGTCCCTCGCGAAATCGATTTCCGAGCGGTCCGAAACAACGTGCTTCTACTCGGACCATGCAACTATCACGGCTCCTGTCAGGTTTCCCGTATTCTGTGGCTGGAAGCCCTCATCCTTCCGTCCACGTCGACCTCGAGTTCGGTCGAGGCGGGTAATGGTTGCTTGTCTCGGTTCGGGAACTGAAACGAACGGCGGTCTTATGCGCTCTTTCGACCCCGTGATGGAGAAATGCGTCTCGGTAGTAGGTGGACTGTCGATCGGTGGAATCGCGTCGCGAAACCGGGTCTCAAACGTGCCGACGACGGGACGACGCTCCGTTGCCGAACGGGGTGGCGTGTCCGCGAGCGTGCGGTTCGAGGACGCCTGGCCACGGCAGCTGCAGCGGAAAGAGAGGGTACAGTGGGAGGACCGTCCCGATGAGACGGACCCGAACCACGATCGCGGTCGTTCTGGTTACGGCTGCGATGGTCGGAAGCGCCATCGCGCTGCCGGTACTCGGCGGCGGCCTCGAAACCGCTGGACAGGACGATCGCGCGGCTGTCGAACCCTTGCCCGCGGATGGGACAGGACCGTTACAGGCCGCGTTTCAGGAGGACCAGGGCGGTTCACAGCCGGCAGTCGACGCCGCGTTCGATCCGGTGGACCCGCCCGCGACCGGGATAGACGATGCTGCGACGGCGGACGACGGGAACGCACGGGCCGTGGTGCAGGCTGACCACGAGGAAGCCCTCGAGGAAGGGGTCAGCGAGGGAGTCGCGCTCGTCCAGTCACAGGGCGTCGAGGTGACCCAGGAACAGCGGGCGGCAGCGCTCGAGGGCGCGCGAGAAGCGGCCGCGCAGTATCAGACCGTCGAGGCCGAGCAGGTCCAGGCGGCGACGAAAGGTGCAGTCCACGGCACGTTGATCCAGAAACAGTCGGTGAACGCGACGCAGATTCAGTACGCGGTGGGCGGCGCGGTCGACGGCGGGCTCTCGCAGTCCCAGTCGGTGAACGCGACCCAGCTGCAGAGCGCGACCTGGGGAGGGGCACACGGCGCGATCGCCCAGAGCCAGCACGTGACCGTCGAACAGCTGCAGGTCGCGACCAGCGGCGCGGCCGCGGGTGCCGCGAGCGAGGCCGGCGCGAAAGACGTCGGTGCCGTCGGGACGATTCAGGAAGCTGCGCAGGGGGCGGCGTACGGCGTCCTGACGCAGTACCAGACGATTTCGGCCGAACAGCGCCAGCGAGTGACCCTCGAGCACGTCCAACACGCGGCGGCCGGGGCCGCGGCGGGAGCGCTCGAGGGGAGCACGCGTGCGGTGCTCGAACAGGAACAACGAGCGGACGTTCGACAGGAGCAACGAGCCGACGGGCGGCAGGGGGCGGGCCTCGAGGTCAAACAACGCCAGCGGGTGACGATCAAACAGGTGCAGACGGCCGCAGCCGGGGCGGCGAAGGGTGCGCTCGTGCAGGAACAGGCGGTCTCGGTCGAGCAGACGCAGGCCGCTGCCCGCGGTGCGAGCCGCGGCTCGCTGAAACAGCTCCAATCGGTCAGCATCGAGCAGTTCCAGCGGATCTCGATCGGGCAAGTCGGGGAAGCGTCCTCCGGTGCCGCGACGGGTTCGATTTCCCAGAGCCAGGACGCGACCGTCGAGCAGATCCAGGCCGCCGCTGACGGGAGCGCGGGCGGCGTGCTCCAGCGGCAGTCGGTGTCGGTCACCCAGATCCAGTCGGCTGCGATCGGTGCCGCGGAGGGTGCGGTCACCAGCGCGGTCCAGCGCCAGGAGGTGTCACTCGAGCAGGTACAGGCCGCGGCGTTCGGTGCCGGTTCGGGCGCGGTGGCCCAGACGCAACTCGTCGACGTGACGCAGGTCCAGCGCCTCGCCCAGGGCGGCGCGAGCGGCGCGCTCGTCCAGTCACAGGAGGCGACGGTCACGCAGGTCCAGACGGCGGCACGGATCGCGACCGTGGAGACGGCTCGAGTCGTCCAGTCCCAGCGGATCGGTATCACGCAACTCCAGACGCTGACGCAGGAGACGGCGGCCGACGCGACCGCTTATGCCATTCGGGAGGACACCGACGACGTCACGGTGATCTCCCAACGCGTCGAAGTCGACGTCGTCCAGCGGATCGAGACGATCGATAGGGTCGAGGGAACGGCTTCGATCGACTTCCGTGACCAGGAGTCCGACGGGGAGACCGTCACTATCGAGAACGTCTCCCTCTCGGATGGCGGCTTCGTGGCCGTCTACGGGGGGATCGCCGTCGACGCCGATCCCGACGATATCCTCGGCGTCTCGAGCTATCTCGAGGCGGGCGATCACGAGAACGTCACGGTCGAACTCGACGAGCCGCTGGCGGAGACCACGTCGCTCGTGGCCGTCGTCCATCACGATACGAACGACGACGAAACCTTCGGGTACGCCGACTCCGGTGGCGAGGAGGACGTCCCGTACGTCGCCGAGAGCGGGGCACCGGTACTCGACGGCGCGTTCGTAACGGTGGTGGACGAACCGGGCGACGCTCCCGAGGCGACGCTGTCGGTCTCGGATCAGGTCGGCGACGGTGAAACGCTCGAGGTCGAGGCGGCGAACGCCTCGGTCCCGTACACCGTGACCGCGGAGTACGACGGGAACGCAGTCGAGAGCGACATGTTCGACGCCGACGAAGGGGTGACTGACCTCACGCTCGACCTCGAGCCGCCACTCGAGGCGAACGCGACCGTCGACGTCTCCGTCGTCGGCGAGGACGGGACGACGCTCGCGAACGACTCCATCGAGTATACCGTCGCGGACGAACCCGTCGACGAGCCGACGGCGACGCTTTCGGTCGACGATCAGGACGGCGAGGGAGATACCCTCGAGATCGACGCGGCGAGTGCGTCCGTGCCATACGTCATCGCAGCCGAATACGACGGCGAACGGGTCGACAGCGAACAGTTCGAAGCGAACGAGACGGTCGCGGAACGGACGCTCGACCTCGAGCCGCCACTCGAGGCGAACACGAGCGTCGACGTCTCCGTTCGCGCTGCGGCCGACGACGCGGTGCTGGCAACCGACACGATCGAGTACACGGTCGTCGAACCCGATCCCGCGGGCCCCACGGCGAACCTCACGGTGGCCGATCAGACGGGTGACGGCGAGACGATTACCGTCACCGCGGCCAACGCGTCGGTCGAGTACGCCCTCACGGTCACCGACGAGAACGGCACGCAACTCGCCGAGAGCGAGACGTTTTCGGCCAATCGGACGATCGGCCCGACGGAGTTGGCTCTCGAGCCACCCCTCGAGGAGAACGCGACGCTGGACGTCGCCGTCGTCGCGGCCGCGGACGGAACGCCCATCGAGACGGATTCCGTCGCGTACACGGTCGACAGCGAACTCGAGTCGTTCGACGTCGAGTTCGAGAGTTGCTCGCGAGCAGTGGTCACCGCCTCGCTCGAGGAGGGCGACCAGGTCGCCGCGAGCACCGGCTTCTACGATCAGGCGGGCTTCGGGAACACCATCATCGAAGATTACGTTTCCGTCGGCGAGGACGTCGACGCACCGTTTACGGGCACGATCGTCTTCGAGATCGGTGAGGAACGCGACGTGACGACCGACGGCGACGAGGTGCTCGTCGAGGTGCCCGACTACGGCACGTTCGGCACGTACATCTCCGGTATCAGTTCGCCCGAGGCGATCCCCTTCGCCGGAATCGACTACCCGAATCCGTCGGCGAGGGCGTGCGACGAGGAAGCTCGACCGGAACTCCCGTCGCTTTCGGTCGAGGAAACGACACCGACCGACGACGGCATCGACGTGACGTTCGGCTACGAGAACCCGAACGATGCGGCGATCGCCGGAAACAGTCAGTTCGTGGCGGGAACGACGACCGACGAACCGCCGAGCGAACTCGAACCCGGCGAGGGAACGGTCACGGTCGAGTGGACGCCCGAGAGCGACGACGAACGGCTCGTCTGGGAAGTCGACCTCGCGAACTACGGCTACGACGACCCGGTGACTGCGGCCACGCCGCCCGCCGGCGAGATCGAACCGTCAGATCCCGCGAACTTCAGCGTCTCGATCGCCGACGTATCGAGCTCCATCGAACAGGGTGAGCAACTCGAGGTCGAAACCGAGATCGAAAACGTCGGCGGCGAGGCGGGCACCCAGAACGTCTCGCTCGCGGTCGACGACCGCACGGTCGACTCGGAATCGATCGCCCTCGAACCCGGCGAGACCCAGGCCGTCTCGTTATCGACCGAGACGGACGATCTCGAGCCCGGCGAGTACACGATCGAGGTTTCGACCGACAACGAGACTGCCGAGGCGACGGTCACCGTCGAGGAAAGCGGTGAACCGGCGACGTTCGCCGTCGCCGACGTGTCAGCGCCTGCGAGCGGGGAGCCCGGCGAGGAAGTGACGGTGACAGCGACGGTCGAAAATCAGGGCGACCTCGAGGGAACGCAGACGGTGACCTATAGCGTCGACGAGCAGCCCGTCGCCGAAGCCACCGTGACGCTCGCGGGCGGGGAAGCGGCCGAGATCGAGTTCTCGTCGACGTTGCCGGCGGGCGCGTCGACGCACACGATCACGACCGACGACGATCAGGCGTCGGTGACGATCGAAGCGACTCCACCGGCGGAACCGGGACCACCGGCGGAACCCGGCCCACCCGACGAGTCGGGACCACCGGAGGAACCTGGACCGCCCGCAGAACCGGGGCCGCCCGACGAGCCGGGACCACCGGAGGAACCGGGACCGCCCGCAGAACCGGGACCACCCGACGAGCCGGGGCCGCCGGCGGAACCCGGGCTGCCTGCAGAATCGGACTCCCCCGAAGAATCGGGATCGCCCGGAGAAGCCGCTGTCCGCGCCGACCGGGACATCTCCCGGTGGCGGTGACGGATAGCCGTTGCTGACTCTCTCGAGTCGCCGTTCCCCCGCTGACCCGTCCGCTACGATCGTTCGGTGGAGGGGACTACTCGAGCGCCGGAGCGTGTCGTGGCCGTCAGTGCTGGTGGCCGGTCGCCTCGCCGAACGTGACGCCGAACCGTTCCTCGAAGAGATCCATCACGCGGGCCTCCTGGGCCTCGAGTTCCTCGTCAGCGTCCTCGCCGTGGTGGACGATGTGGTGGGCGCGGCTGGCAAAGGAGAGCAATACGACGTCGCCGACCGTTTCGGTGTCGGTCTGATCGCCCTCGGCGACGAGGTCGATGAGGCCGGATGGAACCGTCACCTCGTCGGTCTCGCCGTCTTCGGAACTGATCGAGAAGGTCGTCGTCTGGACTTCGTCTGTCATACTTCTACGGTCGGGAACCCTCCGTAAAGATGCTGTGGCTTGCACCAGAGCTTGAGGGGACCGCGTCGGAGGGCCAGACGACGTCGAACTGGCGTGATACGGTCTCCTGTCCGTCAGTGCCGGTGGGACCGGGACCGCCCTGCGGTCCCACCGGGAGATCGGGACAGCAAACCGTATGAGACGTCGGCCCCCCCGTGGCGTTTTTGCTCGTCGACGACGAACGCTCGACTATGCCATCCGTCGAACTCGAGGAAGAGACGATCGAACGGCTGGATGCACTGCGCGTCGACGACGAATCCGACGACGAACTCATCAACGAACTCATCAACATCTACGAAACGAGCGAGTACACGCTCTTTCATGCCGGCGACTGAGGAGCACGCCGGCCGGTCGGCCTCCGATTGATTCGTGGCGGCTTACTCGTCGCCAGCCGTGCGCCGAATCGTCTCCCACTTCCCCTTCGATTCGAGGTGGGACTGGAGTTCGTCGGCGTACTCCTGTGTGAGCCGCTCGGCCGCCTCGCGTTGTTCTCTCTCCGACGGACCGCTGTTGCCGCCGATGCCGAGTGCACCCATGATCGAGTCGAACACGCCGCCGCCCGACGAACTCGAGCCACCACCGTCCCCCTGTCCGCCCATCGCGCCCATCCCCGTCTGTACGTTCTCGAGTTCGGGGATGATTCCGTCTATCTTGTCGGTGTTGGCCACGATTCGTGCCCGATCGGGATCGTCGGGGTGCTCGATCTCGAACTCCGTGGCGGTCATGATCAGGCTCCACTGCTGGTTGGAAAACTGCGACGACTCGATCCGCGTCGAGAACTCCTGATCGACGGTCATTCGCTCCCCGACGATCCGGTCCGTCCACGGGTTGTCGCTCATGGCCCCCGGTTTGATCGGTGGCTGTATCAGCGTTTCCCCTCGCCCTGCTCGGCGGACGCTGTCGCTCGCGTTCACCGGTCCGAGGGGAGTGAATCCGCTGTTCGCGTTCCACAACTCGTCAATCTGCTCGACACTCTTTCGCGGTAGAACAACGTTCATATGGAATCTCGTTGTATGATATCATGTCCCACAATGTACGACCGCATTCTCGTTCCCACCGACGGCTCACGGGAGGTCGAGCGCGCGCTCGAGTACGCGTTCGATCTCGCGGAGCGACACGACGCGACGGTTCGTGCGCTCTACGTCGTGAACGCGGCCGGCTACGGCGGACTGCCCATGGAAACAGCCCTCGAGGGAGTCAGCGATGCGCTTCGCGAGGAAGGTCGGTCGGCGATCCGTCGCGTCGAGGAACTCGCACCGGACGACGTGACGGTCGAAACCCAGGTTCTCGAGGGGACACCGAGTCAGGTCATCGTCCGGGAAGCCGATCCGTCGGCGTGCGATCTGGTCGTGATGGGGACCCACGGCCGCGGCGGAATCGATCGGCTGTTGCTCGGCAGCGTCACGGAACGGGTCGTCCGACGGGCCTCGGTTCCCGTACTAACGGTGCAGGTCGATCCCGACGAGATTGACGAGTGGGACGACGAGCCGCGACTCGCCGTCGAGTGACGGGACCGAACCGGTCCGTCTCCGCCGACCGGAATCGGGTTCGACCGGCCGCGGTACGCCGCCGGAACCGAGTGGGAACTCCTACTGGCCGTCCGACAGCGCTGCCGGGAGAAACGGTCCCACGTCGTCGTGGACGAACTCGACGTAGTCGTCGTTCAATCGCCTGCAGAACAGCGTGAACGTCCCGTCGGAGTCGATGGTCTCGAGTTTCGACTGACCGGAGGAGGGGTCGTAGTAGGCGGGAACGAACACGGCCGTCCGTCTATCGGGATCCTTCTCGACGACGAGCAGGTAGATCATCCTGCCGTGCTCAGCACGGAAGACGTCCACGTCCGCGAACACGCAGTCCGCGGTCAGTGACTCGAGTTCCTCGTACTCGGGGTCCGGAAGGACCACGTCGAGGCCCGTCCGCATCTCGGAGTCGACGAGGACGGAGTCCCCGGGATGGAGCTCGAGGGCCGTCCAGCCGTCGTCGCGGTACTCCTCTGCGGTCGCCGCCATGTCCTCGATGACGGACTCCCAACCGGACTGTGCCGGACCGTTGCTGGGAGTCTCAGCCGCCGGATTCTCGCTCATGTCTGCATCGCGTGCATCACCGGAGATAAACGTTACCCAAATCCCGCAAACTATTTCATTATTGACTCGAGAACTGCTTTCAGTGAGCGATCTTCTATCCGTCTCCGGACTTCGCACGCAGTTCGATACCAAACGTGGCGCGGTGAAAGCCGTCGACGGTATCGACCTCACGATCGAGGAGGGCGAAACGGTCGGCCTCGTCGGCGAGTCCGGTTCTGGCAAGAGCGTGACCGCACTCTCAGCAATGGACCTCGTGGACGACCCTGGCGATGTCGTGGCCGGGCGCGTGTCCTTACGGCGCGCGAAGCTCGCCGCCGAGCTCGCAGTCGAGTTCGACGATGCCGTCGTTCCCTACCCCTTCGAACTCGTGGACGCCGTTCGGGAACTCGTCGCGGACCTCCGCATCGACGAGGGGGTGAGGTCGGCCGGGTCGGAACTGCGCGGCATGGCCGCCGACCTCACCGACCACGACGACCCTGCGGCGCTCGCACCGGCCCTCCGCAACGCCGCCGACCGACTCGACGGTGGGACGGACGAGTCGACGGTCGCGGACACCCTCGAGGAGGCGGTCGAGGACGCCGCCGACGGGTTCGTTTACCTGGACGAGGCGGCGCGCGACCGATTCGAGCGCGGCTCGAACGGCGACCCGCCCGCGGTCGAGGAGGGCGTCGTCGATCTGACGGCCGCGCCCGAGGAGGCGATGCGGAAGGTCCGGGGCAGCGAAATGGGGATGATCTTCCAGGACCCGATGACGTCGCTGAACCCCGCGGTGACCGTCGGCGAACAGGTCGCGGAATCCCTGCGACTCCACCAGTACGGCGAACGGAAACGGGACACGTGGGTAAACGCCATCCGGGAGATCCTCCCGAAATTCCGTGGCAAAGAGCATGACGAGGAGGTCATGGCGGATGTCGTCGAGATCCTCACCGAGGTCGGCATCCCGGAGGCGACGACGCGCCTCGAAGAATATCCCCACGAGTTCTCCGGTGGCATGCGCCAGCGCGTCCTCATCGCGATCGCGCTCGCGTGCCAGCCGAGCCTCCTCATCGCCGACGAGCCCACGACCGCCCTCGACGTGACCATCCAGGCCCAGATACTCGACCTCATCGACGACCTCCAGGAGGAGTTCGGGATGTCGGTGCTGATGATCACCCACGACCTCGGCGTGGTCGCGGAGACTTGCGACCGAGTCGCGGTGATGTACGCCGGCGAAATCGTCGAAGAAGGCCCTGTCGAGGAGATTTTCACCAACCCGAGCCACCCGTACACGTACACGCTGCTGGAGTCGATCCCCACGGAGGAGAAAGACCGTCTGACGCCCATCGAGGGCAACGTCCCCGACCTCATCGACATGCCCGACGGCTGCCACTTCGCAGATCGGTGTCCGTGGGCCCAACCCGAGTGTCGCGACGGCGAGATCCCGTTCCGCCAGCACGGTCCGGACGACATCGACCACCGCTCGAAGTGTATACTCGAGTCCTTCGACGAGGACGAGTACGGCAACGAGGGCGTCGCCTCCGGCGTCGAACACGACGTCGGCGAGCCCATCGTCGAGCTCCGCGAGATGCGGAAGTACTATCAGCAGGAAGACGGCGTCCTCGACCGGTTCCTCGGCGAGAAACCGAGCGTAAAGGCCGTCGACGGCGTGAGCTTCGACGTTCACGAGGGCGAGACGCTCGGACTGGTCGGCGAGTCCGGCTGTGGCAAGTCGACTGCCGGTCGTGCCATCCTCCACCTCAATCCGCCGACGGACGGGACGGTGGTGTTCGCCGGTGAAGAACTCGGCGACCTCTCGAAGTCGGAACTCCGGGAGAAGCGCAAGGACATGCAGATGGTGTTCCAGGACCCGATGTCGAGTCTCGATCCGCGGATGACCGTCGGGCAGACCATCATGGAGCCGCTGAAGATACACGGTCTCCCGGAGACCGATCCCGACGTGGCGACGCGCGCTGCGGTTTCGACGACGGGTATCTCGGCGGATGCGGTGTCCGTCGACGTCGCGGACAACGTGGACGCGTTACTCGGGAGTACCGACGGGGAGGTCGTCGTCCCCGTGGAGGTCGCTGTCGCAGACGGCGACGTTACCGTGGACGTCGAGGGCGCACTCGACGTGACGACGGATGTCACGCGCGAGGACGGCCGCATCACGAGCGTACAGGTGGACGTGTCTGCGGGGGGCTCGAAGCGCACGCTCCGCCGTCGCCGCGTCTTCCAGCTCCTCGAGGAGGTCGGGCTCGACGAGAGTCAGTACGGCCGCTATCCCCACGAGCTCTCCGGCGGGCAGCGCCAGCGCGTCGGTATCGCTCGCGCCCTGGCGGTGGATCCGGATTTCATCGTCGCCGACGAGCCGGTGTCGGCACTGGACGTATCGGTCCAGGCCCAGATCATCAATCTCCTGGAGGACCTCCAAGAGGAGTTCGGGTTGACGTACCTGTTCATCGCACACGATCTCTCGGTCGTCAGGCATATCTCGGATCGCGTGGCCGTGATGTACCTCGGCGAGATCGTCGAAATCGCGGCGACCGACGAACTGTTCGCGGACCCGAAACACCCGTACACGAACGCGTTGCTGTCGGCGATCCCCGAGCCGGATCCCCTGGCCGATACCGACGACCG
Source organism: Natrinema ejinorense (assembly GCF_002494345.1). GTDB lineage: Archaea > Halobacteriota > Halobacteria > Halobacteriales > Natrialbaceae > Natrinema > Natrinema longum. The sequence goes on along the minus strand of NZ_NXNI01000001.1, from coordinate 2,770,705 downwards.
CACCATCCTGAAGGGTGACGTCCCCTCCCCCATCGATCCGCCATCGGGCTGTCACTTCCGGACGCGGTGTCCGTCGATCGTTCCACCCGCGGACCTCGACATCGAACAGGAGCGCTACCGCGAAGTCATGTTCTACCGACAGCGCGTGGAGTCCCGCGACATCGATCTCGAGGCGGCTCGGGAGAAAGCCCCCGATGAGGCACCAGCGGCCCGCGCGGTCGCGGATGGCGGCAGTAGCTTCGCGGCGGCCCTCGACGCACAGTTCTTCGACGGGCCGCTGTCAGGTCGGGCTCGCGAGGCCGTCGACGCGTCCTACCGCCATCTCGACGACGGCGATTGGGACGCCGCCGCGGCCGTCCTCGCGGACACGTTCGAAAGCGTCTGCGAGCGGTCGAACCCCCCACTCGAGGACGGAGACCATCCGGCAGCCTGCCATCTCTTCACCGACGCCGAGTAAACGGGCCGAGTCCACGCCGCTGTGCCAGTTGTCCTCCGGTACCGGTTCCGTAAGCGGCCAGCACGGCCCCGAAATAGTTTCCCACAACTTAATTAAATATTTAGCCCAATGCGGGGAAAAATTGGTCAATTTGGACTTCTTTTGTCCGTCAACTGTTTAATTCCCATGCGCATCCGTAAGTACTATATACATCGATGCACGCCGTAGTGTTATGTCAGGCGATAGTGGCCAATTTGACAGACGTAGTTTCCTGAAGTCCGCCGGTAGCGCGACGGTCGTCGCAACCGCAGCGAGTTCTCTTTCCGGCTGTCTCGGCGGCGACAGTGGTGGCAATGGCAGCACGCTCCGGTACGGCCGCAGTGCACACTCGAAAACCCTCGACCCACAGAACACGACCAGCGGCGAGGTCTCGAAAGTCACGAACCAGATTTACGACGGACTCATCGATTTCAAACCCGGCGAGGCGGCCATCACGAAGAGCCTCGCGACCGACTGGTCGATGGACGGCAAAGACGTCACGCTCGAGCTCCGCGAGGACGCCCAGTTCGACGACGGGACCGACTTCACCGCCGACGACTTCATCGCGACCTACCGGCGGTTCGTCGACGAGGAGTACGAGTACTACGCCGAGGAGAGTTCCGTCTACGGGCCGTTCACGCTCGGTAACTGGATCGACTCCGTTTCGGCCGACGGCGACTACACGCTGAACATCACGCTTAAGAGCCCCTACGCACCGTTCGTGCGAAATCTCGCGATGTTCGCTGCCGTCGTCCTCCCCAAAGACGGTATCGAGAACGACTTCGACTTCACCGCGGACGCCAACGGAACCGGCCCGTTCCAGCTCGATGAACTCGACGACTCGAACGGCCGTATCCTGCTGACCCCCAACGACAACTACTGGGGCGATGGCCCGAACGTGGACGAACTCTTGTTCCTCGAGCGCGGCCAGAACTCGACGCGCACGCAGGCGCTCGTCGAGGGCGAACTCGATATCATCGACAACCTCGGTCCCGACAACATCGGCACGGTCGAGGAATCCGATGCCGCCAAGGTTCAGTCCGGACAGGGTATCAACGTCGGCTACATGTCGATGAACCAGTCCCGGATGGAGGCGTTCCGCGATCCCAAGGTCCGGAAAGCGATCAGTTACGCCATCGACACCGAATCCATCGTCAACGAGGTCTACTCCGGTATCGCGGAACAGGCCGACCAGCCGTGTCCGCCGGCTCTCTTCGGACACAACGACGATCTCAGTCCGTACGCCTACGATCCGGAGGAGGCCCAGTCCCTGCTGGACGAAACGGAGTACAGTGACGGGTTCTCCTTCGACTTGACGACCTTCCAGAACGCTCGTGGCTACAACCCGGCACCGCTTCCGACGGCGGAAACCATCCGAACGAACCTCGGCGAGATCGGCATCGATGTCACTATCGACGAACGGCAGTTCTCGGACTACCTCACCTACACTGCCGAGGGGAAACACGACGCGTCCCTGGCCGGCTGGTACACGGACAACGCCGACCCGGACAACTTCTACTACGTCCTCCTCCACCCGCAAGTCGAGTCCCCCGACGGACAGGATTGGGTCGACTGGGGAACGGAGGGATTCAACACGTCCAACCGGAGCGCGTGGGCGAACCAGGACTACATGGAACTCGTCGAGAAAGCCCAACAGACGGCAGACAAGGACGAGCGTACCACCCTCTACCACGAGGCGGCCCAGATCGCTCGCGAGGAAGCGCCGTGGGTCTTCATCGACTACGCCGACGAGGTCCGGGGCGTTCGTAACAACGTGAACAATTACACGATTTCGGCTATCGGTGGTCCACACCTCCACCTGGTCGACCTCGAGTAGGCTTCCAGTTGACGGAAACGTTTGAAAATCCTACACGTACATCCGAATAATGGTCTCAAAGCGGTTCGTAGCCAAACGTCTGCTGTTGCTCGGTCCGGTGTTGTTCGGAGTGGCAACAGTCGTCTTCGCTATCCTCCACCTCTCGCCGGGAGATCCTGCGGTAGCCATCGCGGGCCAACGGGCGAGCCAGGAGTTCATCGAACAGGTTCGAACGGATCTCGGACTCAACGATCCGTTGTGGCAACAATACGTCCGATTCCTCCAGGACACCGCGACGCTGGATTTCGGACAATCCTACCAGGTCCGGCGTGGCACCGATGTGAGTGACATCCTCGCCGACCGGCTCCCGATCACCATCGAGCTCGCAATTCTCGGACAGGCTGCGGGTCTACTGTTCGGGCTCCCGCTCGGTATATTGAGCGCCGTCAAACAGGACACGCTGACCGACCACTTCTCCCGGATCGGGGCCCTCGCAGGTATCAGCGTCCCGATCTACTGGAGCGGTCCGCTCCTCATACTGCTGTTCGCCCAGATTCTGGGCGTGCTGCCGACGAGTGGCCGTATCGGGTCGACGTACTTCATCGATTCGACGACCGGGTTCATCCTCGTCGACACGCTGCTGGCCGGGGACATGGCTGCGTTCCAGTCCGCTGCTCGCCATCTGCTCATGCCAGTCGTCGTCCTCGGTATCTATTCGATGGCGTTTATCTCCCGAATGATGCGGTCGTCGATGCTGGAGGTCGTCCGACAGGACTACATGCGGACGGCCCGCGCGAAGGGGCAAGGCGCGAAGACGACCGTCATGAAACACGGGCTCCGGAACGCGTTTATCCCCGTTATCACCATCATCGGTATCCAGTTCGGCTCGATGCTCGGCGGCTCCGTACTGACCGAGACCGTCTTCGAGATCAACGGCATCGGGACGCTGCTCGTGTCCGCGATCAACCAGAGCGACTACCCGGTGGTACAGGCGACCGTTCTCGTGTTCGCGTTCATGTACACGATCGTGAATCTCTTCGTCGACATCACGTACTCCATCCTCGACCCACGGATCGACCAATGAGCACGGAAACCCAATCGTCAGACATCGAGCGCAGTACTGTGGATCGCATCCGCGCCAGTCCGTTCCTCACGGAACTGCTGTCGAATCGCATCGCCGTGATCGGTCTCGCCATCATCGGTGGGATGTTCGCCGTCGCCATCTACGCGCGGTTCGCGTACGATCTCGGCGCGATCGTCAGCACCCAGTTCGGGACGAACCCGACGAAAGCAGGCCCGAGCGCGGAGTTCTGGTTCGGGACCGACGGACAGGCCCGCGACATCTTCCCCCGTGTCCTCTATGGTGCGTGGTTCGCGCTGAAATTCGGGACCGCGACCGTCCTCGCGTCCACGGTCCTCGGCATCACTGCCGGCATCGTCGCCGCCTACTACGGCGACCTCACGGACAACGTTATCATGCGGACGATGGACGTGTTGCTGTCGTTCCCGTCGCTGCTACTGGCGCTTGCACTCGTCACGATCTTCCCCGATTCGCTGGGGCTGTGGCGTGCGGTCGCCGCGCTCACCCTCGTCTACACGCCGCGGTTCGCCCGCGTCGTCCGCGGCGCAGCGCTCAAAGTCCTCGAGGACGAGTACATCGAGGCGACGCGCGCCCTCGGTGCGACCGATCCGCGGCTGTTGATTCGCCACGTCCTGCCCAACTGCCTGGCACCGATCACCGTCCAGTCGACGCTGAACTACGGCCTGGCGATCATCGACATCGCGGCGCTGTCGTTCCTCGGGTTCGGTGCGAGCCCCGGCGACCCCTCGTGGGGAATGATGCTCTCCGAGGGTGTCCAGCGGGGCCTGTTCTCGGGGGCCTGGTGGTGGTCGTTCTTCCCAGGGCTGTTCCTCGCACTCACCGTGTTGGGATTCAATCTCCTCGGCGACGGGATGCGAGACGCCCTCGACCCCCGCATGAGGGATGCCGTCGACTGATTCTCGCGTCCCCTCGGAGCCCCTCCTCGAGCGCACTCGCGCGCTCGTGGTCGCTGCTGCTCGCTGGGCTGCCGTCGGCGGCGTCGTCGGTGTCGCCGTCTCGCTCGCGCTGCTGACGATCTGGTCGCCGCGAGCCGCGACCGACACGGCGTTCGCACTCGGCGCGCTCGTTCTCGGGTTCGGCGTCACCGCGTGGTCGACGGCGGTCGGTCTCGGGAGAACCATCGAGGGGATGAAGGACCGACTCGAGGTCAGCTCCGGCTGGACGGAGGCCGGTGCTCGCGAGGCGTTTTTCGTGCTGTCGTGGGTGGGTGCAGGGTGGGTCGTCGCCGCAGCCGCCAGTTCGATCCTCCTCGGCGTCTGAGCGACGGTCCATCCGCCACGCCCTGCGTTCGTCTCGCCGCTCAGACGGGACGCAGGTGTTCGCAGTCGCCCGCCGAGACAGTCACCCGCTCGTCGTCGGTCTCGATGACGAGCGCGCCGGAATCCGTTACGTCGACCGCCTCGCCGACGACCTCGCCCTCGGAACGGTCGACCCGCACGCGCTGGCCGAGCGTCAGCGCCAGTTCGCGCCACGCGGGGACGACCGTCTCGAGATCGGTCCGGTACCGATCGAACTCCTCGAGGAGCCGCTGGACGAAGTGGCGGCGATCGATGTCGCCGGCCTCGTCGCGGATGCTGGTCGCACCCTCGGGGAGCCCGTCGGAATCGAGGTTCGCGTTGACACCGATACCGGGAACGAGCCAGTCCACCCGATCGGTCTGGCCTTCCATCTCCGTGAGAATCCCCGCGAGCTTCCGGTAGTCTCCGTCCTCGCCGACCGGGACGATCACGTCGTTTGGCCACTTGATCCGGGCGTCGACGCCGGCTTCTCGCGCAACCGTCGCGATCGCGACCGCCGCTGCGAGCGTGTACAGCGGCGCTCGGGCGGGTGTGATAGTCGGCCGCGTTACGACACTCACCCAGACGCCGCCCGATGGTGCGGACCACTCGCGGTCGAGGCGGCCGCGACTGCCGGTCTGTTCGTTCGCGACGACGGCGACGTCCGTTTCTCCCTCGTTCGCGAGTTCCCGCGCGCGGTCGTTCGTACTTCCCACGGAGTCGTGGTAGTCGATCGAAAACGGTGCCTCGAGTTCGAACTCGATCGCCGGGGCGTTGTAGGCGTCGACGGCCGTGAGTTCGTACCCGTTGGCCCCGCTCTCGATCTCGAACTCCGACTCGCGAAGCCCCTCGATGTGCTTCCAGACGGCCGCCCGCGAAATATCGAGCGAGTCGGCCAGTTCGGGTCCGGACACCGGACCGTCCGCGAGTGACTTGAGGATCGCTCGTCGCGTCTCGTTCATAGCCTCGCAAGGGGCCCGCCCGTACTTCAATCGGCGGGGTTCGATCGATCTCGAGCCCACTGTTCCCAGCCTCCCGTCCCGGTTTGGCTGCCGGTCCCTCGGCTTTTGCCGGTCGTAATCCAAACGCCACACGGGCGAACCACGCTCGCGGCGACTCTGTGACTCGGAGAGCGCCGTCCGCACACATCGCCACGGTCGGGTTCTGACGGCCTCGGCCGTATTGCTGTGCGTCTATATAGTAGCAACTGAAAGTCATTGCACACCTGATCGCACGACAGCGTTGCGATCAGTGTGTAAATCGTTTCAGTTGCTACTATAGCAACTGATCGGCGATGATGTTCTTCTGGATCTCGCTCGTCCCGTCGTAGATCTTCGTGATCCGGGCGTCCCGGTAGAAGCGCTCGACCGGGTGATCCGAGACGTAGCCCGCACCGCCGTGTACCTGTAGCGCCTCGTCGGTGACGTCGACGGCCCGCTCGCTCGCGAACAGTTTCGCCATCGAGGCGAGCCGCGTCGCGCGGTCGTCGTCGCCCGACTCGAGGGCGGCCCCCGCCCGATAGGCGAGCGACCGCGCCGCCTCGACGTTCGTCGCCATCTCGGCGATCTTGTGCCGGATCGCCTGAAACTCCGAGATCGGTTGGTCGAACTGTTCGCGCTCCTGTGCGTAGGCGATCGCTTCCTCGAGAGCGGCCTGTGCCACGCCGGTCGCCTGAGCAGCGACGTCGGCGCGAGCGGGTGCGAAAAAACGCATGAGCTGGTAGAACCCCTCGTCGACCTCGCCGACGACGTTTGCCTCGGGGACGCGGAGGCCATCGAGGACGATCTCGGCGGTATCCTGTGCCTTGATCCCGAGTTTGTTCGTGATCGCGGTCGCCTCGTAGCCGTCGACATCCGTTGGGGTGAGGAACGCGGTGATTCCGTTGTGGCCCTTCTCGGGCGACGTTTTGGCCATGACGATCGCCACCTCGGCGACGGTGCCGTTGGTGATCCACATCTTCCCCCCGTCGATCACCCACTCGGTCCCGTCTTTCCTGGCGCGCGTTTCCATTCCCGCAACGTTCGACCCGTGTGCGGGTTCGGAAATCCCGGTCGCGATCGGCGTCTCACCCGCGGTAACCCGCGGCAGCCACTCCTCGCACATCCAGTCGTCGCCGTACTCGACGAGCATCCCGGTACCGAAGTCCGCTGCGGCGATCGAGCCGCCGACGCCGGGATCTGCGCGCCAGAGTTCCTCGGTGACGATGATCGTCGCAATCGGGTCCATCCCCGCGCCGCCGTACGCCTCGGGAACGTGGGGTGCGACGAGGTCGAGGTCGGCCGCTGCCGCGAGCAATTCGGACGGATAGCGGTGTTCGGCTTCGTACTCCGCGGCGACTGGCCGGATCTCTGCATCCCCGAACGCCCGGACCGCGTCGCGGATCGCTCGTTGCTCCGCAGTGAGGTGAAACGACATACCACGATCTCGGGCGGGAGGATCGTCAATCCATCGGCGAGCGGCGGTGAAACGGCATCAGTGACGGAGCCGAGACGCGGTGTCACCGTTCGCAGAAGCGAAGTACCGTCTCCGAATACCGAGCGTCTGCCCTTGCTATCCAAGGGGAAACGGGCCAGTGCTGTGGAGTCAATAGTCTCGTATGAAACGCGGAGGCCGTCGGCCGAAAAACGCCGTCGAAGTCGAGTTTCGCGTTTACGATCCGTCGTACCCGTTTATCGACGCGTCGCAGGCCGAGAACTGCCGGCTCGATCTCGAAGTGCTCTTTCCGCATTCGGACGACGGGTTCGTCGAATACTTCACCCTGAACGGTGCCCCGCCGGAGCGAATCCTGGACAGGATCGACCGGACCGACGGGGTCGATGCACACCTGGTCGCGCGACACGACGACGGCGGTCGGTTGCAGTTCCACGTCCGGGACCGCTGTGTCGCGATAACCGTCGTCGATTTCGGGGCGATCCCGCGGCTCGTCGAGGCGGACAGCGGTACCGGCCGTATCGTCGCAGAAGTCTCCTCACGGACAGAGGCCGCCGAACTCGTCGATCGGTTCGGACGGGAGCATCCGACCGCGACCGTCGACGACTGCTACAGCCGACAGCAATCGACGCCGCTCTTTGCCCACCACGACTTCAAACAGACCGTTATCGATTCGCTCACTGACAGGCAGCGAGAGGTGTTTCTGGTCGCATACATGAACGGCTACTACGACTGGCCGCGGAAACACGAGGCGACCGAACTCGCCGACAAACTGGATATCACGCTCGCGACCTTCTCACAGCATCTCCGGGCCGTCGAAGGAACAATATTCAGTCTCCTCCTCGATACCGACGACGAACGCGTCTTCGTCGAGTAACCTCGAGCGTCGAGGGGACCGACCGGTTAGTCTCGAATCTCGCGTAGCTTCTCACGGCCCGGCGCGATCAGTTCGTCGAGGTAGGTCGCGAGGGTCCCCTTCGCGTCGGCGGGATGGAGCTCGCCCGACTCGAGGTCCGCGGCCAGCGCCTCGTACTCCTCGTAGGTCAGGTCGCCGCCGTACTTCTCGGGTCGCTCGACGACGATCTCGTCGAATCGCGGGAAGACGTGGTACTCGAAGAGTTCGAGAACGGGGTTCTCGAGGTCGCCCTCGGGGTCCCGCGTCGGCGGACAGAACGCCGCGTTGACCTTCTCCTCGAGGTCCGCGGTCGAGTCTTCCATCGAAATCGTGATCCCCTCACTCGAGGACATCTTCCCCTCGCCGCTGGTGAGGTCGGCGACGATCGGCGTGTGAAGCGCGGGGCGGACCTCGTACTCGAGGTCGGGCAGCTTCTCGCGGGCGAGCATGTGGACCTTGCGCTGGTCTAACCCACCGACCGCCAGATCGAGATCGAGGTACTCGATGTCCAAGGTCTGCATCAACGGGTAGACGAGGTGACTCACCTTGGCCGTCTCGTCGCCCTGGATCTCGGCCATCGCACGCTGGGCGCGGTTCATCGTCGTCTCGCGCTCGAGGTGGTGGAGATCGAGCGTGTACTCCTCCTCGAGTTGGAACTCGGAGCCGTAGACGAACTCGGCGTTGTCCTCGTCGAGCCCGTAGGCGAGGAACTGGGCTTTCATCTGCTCGGCGGTCTCCCGGATCTCCTCGAAGGTCCCCTTCTCGTTGAGGTAAGCGTGAACGTCCGCGAGCAGGATGACGACCTCCATCCCCGCGTCCTGAAGATCGATGAGCTTGTTCGCCGTCAGGAGGTGGCCGAGGTGGAGCACGCCGGAGGGTTCGTAGCCGACGTAGGCGCGTTTCCCCGCGGGATCCTCCGCGAGGTCGCGGACCTCCTCGTCGGTGACGACCTCCTCGGCGTTTCGCGTGAGTAGCTCGTAGCTGTCCATACGTGGCTGGAACCGGAGGAGGAATTTATAGCTCCTGATAGCCGCTCCGGCTCGAGGGCGTCGACCCCGCTACTCAGAACGGTTTCAGTACCGATTCGACCCGATCGCGCGCCGTGCCAGCGAGGTAGCCGCCCGCTGCGCCCACGCCGGCCCCGACGGCACCGCCGGCAGGTCCGGCGACGCCGCCGACTTTCCTGCCCAGTTTCGCCCCCTCGGCCGCGCCGCGCGAGGCGTGTTCCGATCGAAGACACGGTGGCTCGAGTGATGGCATCGGCAGACGATTCGGGCCAGTGACACATAATCCTTCGTCCGTCGGTCACCGGTTCACGTATCGTTTTGCTCGGCGCCGTCATACGCTCGAGACGATGATGGCGACTACACACGTGTTCGCCGGGCTCGCGGTCGTCGCGCCGGTCGCATACGTCGCTCCCGAGTTCGCGGTCGCGCTCGCGGTCGGTGCGATTCTCGGCGGACTGGCTCCCGATTTCGATCTCGTCGGGACACACCGGCGGACGCTTCACTTTCCGGTCGGCGGGCTCGCAGTCGCCGGCCCCGCCGTCGTCGTCGCCGCCGTCGTTCCCTCGAGTACGACCCTCGCCGTCGCTGCCTTTGCCGGGACCGCCTGGCTACACGCTGTGAGCGACGCGGTCGGCGGCGGCCCCGAAATGGACCCGTGGAACGAGCGGACCGAGCGTGCGGTCTACGACCACGTCCGCGGGCGCTGGATTCGACCACGGCGATGGATTCGCTACGATGGCGCCCCGGAAGACGCCGCCCTCGGCACTGCGCTCGGAATACCGGCCCTCGTCGTCTTCGAGGGCTGGCTCACTGCCGTTATCATCGGTAGCCTCGCCGTCTCGGTGGTCTACGCACTGTTCCGTCGTCGCCTGGTTGCCTGGACGCCAGACTGGCTCGATTGACTGTGGGCCGACCCGTCGGTTACGGCGACTGTCTCTCGGCTGGAAGTCGGAACGCTGATACGCCCGCTCGCCAAGCGACCCCGTATGGTCGACGTGCTCGCCGCTCGAACGATACACCTGGTCGTTGCGGCCCTCTGGGCCGGCAGTGTCTGCTTCGTTGCTGCCGTCGTTTTGCCGTTGGCACGCGACGGCGCGTTCAACACGACCCACCCGCTCGAGGTTATCTCGGGGAAGTTGACGACGATTTCGCGGGTGAGTTCGGTCGTTCTCTTGCTTTCGGGCGGCCACCTCGCTGGGAATGCCTACACGTTCGGGTCGCTCTTCGGGACGACCAACGGTCGGCTGGTCGTCGCGATGGTCGCGCTCTGGTTGATCCTGACCGCGCTCGTCGAGATCGGCGCAAAGCGGTTCGAAACCGGGCTCACCGGGAAGAAAATTCGAGAGCCGGCTCGCGATTCGCTGCCGATGTTTCGGGCGGCAGCCGTTACGGCGATCGCACTGTTAGTCGTTGCAGGCCTGCTCTCGGCCAACGTCGGCCTCCTCCTGTGACATGCAAGACGGCTGTCCGGTTTTTCGACGCCGAACCCGTTCGAAATCAACATTCTTGCGAAAGATACTTAGTCAGTTACTGTAAGATAGTCGGTAATGGTTAGGGGTAAAGATCTGGCCCTGTCGCTTCTCGCGGTAGGGATGGCTGCCGTGGCTGGCTACGTCCTCCGATCGGAACAGTCAGCGGCCCGCACATCGCGATCGAAGGCAAACCTCGGCGCACGCGTCATCGTTCCGGAAGACGTCCCGGCGGACGCGACAGTGATCGACGCATCCGCACAACGCCTCGGCGAGATTCCCGGCGCGCGGCGAGCACTCGACCGCGCGATTCACAACAGCGCACGCGACGAGTGGGAACACGTCACGCTCGAGCGCGATGGCGCCTGGTCTATCGTCGACCGCATCCGACAGACGTTACCCTACTACGACGCCGACGACGACGAGTACAACGGCGTCTACGTCCAGTACGACGATCGAATCGTCGTCCTTGATGCGATCGGCTGGGCTCATCTCGAGGAACCGATCGCGTAGCTTTCTGTGCGGTCCTGACGGCGACGTCTCACCCGTCGTAACATTAATCACCACCGGCTACCTCCGTTGGTCTGTCAGTGAGCCGCTCAGGCCAGCGTGTCGTCTTCGTCGGCGGCGACTCGACGCCGCCGCGCGATCTCGCGGTCGCGTTCGACGTGGTCGCAGTGCGTGATCGAACGGCGGCCGTCGACTCCCTCGAAGCGACCGCCGTGAGTTGTGTCGTCGTCGACGGAACCGAGGCCAATCGCGTCGACACCGTCGCGGCGATCCGCGAGGCCGCACCGTCTGTCCCGATCGTTTACACGACGGAGCGGCCGGACGGAACCGCTGCGGCCGCGGCAACGCGTGCCGGGGCGACCGAGTATCTGGTCCGGACAACCGACGCAACGCTCGTCGATCGCGTCGTAGCGTTGTCGCCCGAGCCGCTCGCAATCGGACCGACCGACCCCACGTCACCCGATCGCGAACACCCTGCTGGCGGGTACATCACTCCCAGCGATGCGATCGTCGGCCCCCGCCATGCGGCCGTCGTCACCGAACTGCTCGAGACGACGCGAGCGTTGTTTTCCTGTGAGTCCCGTGTGGCCGTCGCAGATATCGTCGTCGACGCCGCCGAGCGGGTTCTCGGGTTCGACGTCGTTACCGTTCGGCTCTTCGATGCGGACACGGCGGCGCTCGTCTTGACCGGCGCATCCGATCCCATTAGGGAACTGTTCGACGAACGCAAACGCGTCGGGATCCACGAGAGCGCGATGGGAGAGGCGTTTCGCAACTCGGAGCCGGTCGTCATCGACGACGGGCCGCCTCCCTCGTCCGGGGCACAGTGGGCGACCGAGCTGTTCCGCAGTACGATGTGCGTTCCGATAGGCACCCTCGGCGTCCTCAACGTCGGCTCGCCGATCAGCTGTGCCTTCGACGACTACCACGTCGAGCTCGCACAGCTGTTGACCGCCAGCGCGGCTGCCGCACTCGAGCGATCCAACCGCCGCGAGGAACTCATGCGCTACGAACAGGTCCTCGAGACCCTCGAAGGGATGGTGTACGCGGTCGATACGGACGGGCGATTGACACTAGTGACCGACCCGCTCGCCGAGCGGCTGGGATACGACGGCGAACAGCTCATCGGCGAACCCGTCTCGCTCCTTTTCGACGACGAATCGTACGAGCGTGCAGTAGAGCGCGTCGATGAACTGCTCGCGGAGCCACAGCGTGACAACGCTCCCTTCGAGGCGACCTACGTCACCGCCGACGGCGAGCGGTTTCCCGTCGAGATCGAGTGGTCGCTGTTAGCCCGCGACGAGGCGGAGATCGAGCCCGAGACGTTTCGTGGGATCGTCAGCGTCGTCAGGGACATCACGCAGCGAAAAGAGCGCGAACAGTACCTCCAGGTTCTCAACCGGGTCCTCCGACACAACCTCCGAAACGATCTCACCGTCGTCATCGGCTACGCCGAACTCCTGTGTGAGCGACTCGACCATCCGGAGCTCGCGACCGCCGCGGACACGCTCCGGGAGACCGCGACCGATCTCGCCCGTACCAGCGAGAAGACGCGCGCGATCCAGTACGCGCTGGACCGGGACAGCGACCTCCAGCCGATCGACGTCGCCGACGTCCTCGAAGTCGCCATCGACGAGGCCGATATCGACGACGGTACCCTCACGGTCACGACGCGTGGCGACTGCCGAGCCTGGGCCGATCCCGGATTGAGGCTCGTCGTCGACAACCTCCTCGAGAACGCAGTTCGACACACGGGACCCGAACCGACCATCGATGCCGCTGCCGTTCGGGAGGGCGATCGGGTTCGGCTCTCGGTCTCCGACGACGGCCCCGGCATTCCGCCCGCGGAAATCGGCGTCATCACCGGCGAGAGCGACATCACACAGCTCACCCATAGCAGCGGACTCGGCCTCTGGCTGGTTCGGTGGATGGTCGACAGCTACGGCGGCACCGTCTCCTTTGCACAGTCAACGCTCGGCGGGAGCCGCGTCGAAATCGCCCTCGAGGCCGCGTCGACGGATGCGACCGACTCGGCGTGAGACGGTCTCCTGTCCGTCAGTGCCGGCGGGACCGGGACCGTCCTGCGGTCCCACCGGGACATCGGGACAGCAAACCGTATGACTCGTGCGCTCGTGGACGGCCGACCGCCGATCGGACTGCGCTCGAGCCACGAGCGGGCCGTCACCGGTTCCATCGCAGAACCGCAACCACTACGACAGCGGCCGGCCGACGCCTATCCATGCAACTGGGCGTAATCGGACTCGGACGGATGGGACAGATCGTCGTCGAGCGGTCCCTCGCAGCGGGCCACGATGTCGTTGCGTTCGATCTGGACGAGGAAGCCGTCGCGACGGCTGCTGACGCGGGTGCCGCCCCGGCCGCCTCGATCGACGATCTCGTCGATCGGCTGGGTGCGGAGAAGCGCATCTGGCTGATGGTCCCCGCCGGCGAGGCGGTCGACGTCACCCTCGAGGAACTCGAGACTCACCTCGACGGCGACGACGTCGTCGTCGACGGTGGGAACTCTTACTTCGAGGACTCCGTCCGCCGGGCCGAGTCCTGCCCTGCGGCGTATCTCGACTGTGGCACCTCCGGCGGCCCCGCCGGCGCGGAACTCGGGTTCTCCCTGATGGTCGGCGGTCCCCAGTGGGCCTACGACGAGTTCGAGCCAGTCTTCGATGCGGTCGCGACCGGTCCCGACGGCCACGGCCGGATGGGGCCCGCCGGCTCCGGCCACTACGTCAAGATGATTCACAACGGCGTCGAGTACGCCCTGATGCAGACATACGGTGAGGGCTTCGAGTTGCTCCACGAGGGCCGGTACGATCTGGATCTCGAGAACGTGGCCTCGGTCTGGAACAACGGCGCGGTGATCCGCTCGTGGCTGCTGGAACTCTGCGAGGAGGCCTTCCGCGAGGAGGGCACCGACCTCGGTACCGTGGCCGACCGCATCGAGGGCGGCTCGACCGGCACCTGGACCGTCCAGGAAGCCCTCGAGCAGGAAGTTCCCCTGCCACTGATCTACACCGCGCTCGCCGAACGGTTCGGCTCGCGGGCCGATGACGGCCGCTTCTCGCGGCGACTCGCGAGTCGGCTGCGATACGGCTTCGGTCGCCACGAAGTTCCACGCCGCGAGTAGCGGCCGCTCGAGTCGTTTCGGATCCACGGCTCGCAGGGTGACTGGCGATACGGTATGGGGCCGCCCCGCCAATTCGCGGTCCCGCGTGTGATCGGTCTATAGTGGCAACAAGCTATTCGGCAGTTGCTCCCGAAGTGACCGCTGATGAGTGAATGGATTCCCACACGCTTCCCGTGAGTTCGGTCGAGTTCTATCGAACGCTCGTCGAAAACGCCGCCGAGGGAATGCTGACGATCGACGAAGACAGCCAGATCGTGTACGCGAATCCGGCTATCGAAGACATTCTGGGATACACTCCCGACGAGCTCGTCGGGAGTACCAAGATGAAAATCATTCCGGAGCGCCTCCGTCCGGTCCACGCCACGGCGCTCGAGTCCTACGTACAGACGGGAGCGCGAAACATCGATTGGGGCGGCGTCGAACTCCCGGCTCTGCACAAAGACGGGCACGAAGTGCCGACGCTCATTAGCCTCCGAGAGCACGAGCACGACGGCGAACGCTACTTCACTGGCATCGTTCGAGACATCACCGAACGGCGAGAGCGGGAAGACGAGATTCACGAACAGAAAGAACGGCTCGACCAGTTCGCGGATATCCTCGCACACGACATCAGAAACCCGCTCTCGGTCGCACAGGGGTACACGGAGGTCGCCAAACAGACACACGACGCTCCCGTGTTAGCAGACATCTCGGACGCACTCGATCACATCGATGCGCTGGTCGACGACGTTCTGGTGCTCTCGAAGACCGGACAGACGGTCGGGGAACGCGGTCCATGCAGTGTCGAACACAGCGTCCGCGAATCGTGGCAGGCCGTCGAAACACGGCACGCGGAATTGCGAATCGAAACGCCGATCGGGACGATCAGGGCGGACGAAAGCCGGTTCCGGGAACTTCTCGGGAACCTCTTTCGGAACGCCGTCGAACACGCCGGGGCGGACGTGATCGTCCGCGTCGGTCGACTCCCCGACCGCGATGGCATCTATATCGCCGACGACGGACCGGGAGTTCCCGACTCGGTCCGGAACGACATCTTCGAACACGGCTACTCGACGCGGGAGGCGGGAACCGGGTACGGGCTCTCGATCGTGAAACAGATCGCGGAGGGCCACGGCTGGGACGTCTCGGTCGCCGAGAGCGAGCACGGCGGCGCACGGTTCGACGTCCACGACATCGAATTCGTCGACGGGGCCAAACGCTAGAGATCCGCGTCGCGAAGCTCGAGGTCCGCGACGATCTCGTAGGGGTGGGCGTCCTTCCGGATGCCGTCGAGAATGGTAAAGGCCTGCCCGGGTTCCAGGAAGTGTTCGGTGACGACCTGTCCCAGCGGCGTGGGTTCGAAGCCGTCGATGAAGTCGTACTCGAGGAGCTTCCCGATGGCGTGTTTCGTGGGGACCTCGCCGAGCATCCGATCGTTGAGCGCCTTCGCGGCCTTGCCCCCGACCGTGATGTTGGCCAGCGTCTCCTCGACGGCGGCGGCCTCGTCGTAGTGGGTCATGACCGACTCCATCTCGCCTTTGAGGAGCTTGAACGCGACCTCGTCCTCGGTCATCTCCATCGAGTTGTGGTAGGCGGTGTCGGGTTCGACGAGGACGTACACTGTCCCCTTGTCGTGGTAGTCGGGACGGCCCGCGCGGCCGAGCATCTGGTGGAACTCCTGGACGGAGAGCCACTCGATACCCATCGCCAGCGAGTCGAAGACGACCTGCGAGGCCGGGAAGTCGACCCCGGCCGCGAGCGCGGCGGTCGTGACGACGGCGGACAATTCCTGCTCGCCGAACTTGCGTTCGACCTCCTTCCGGCGCTTGTAGTCGAGGCCGGCGTGGTAGGGTGCGGCCGAATAATCGAGCTTCCGGCTGATCTCGTGACACCGCCGCCGTGAGTTGGTGAAAATGATGGTCTGGCCACGATACCCCTTCGAGGACTCGCTGTCGAACTCGCGTCTGACGAGTTTGTTCTCGACGCGGACTTTCTCCTGGCCGTCCGCGAAGGTGACGTGGCGCTCGATCGGCACCGGCCGTTCCTCGAACTCGATGAGTGTCGCCTCGAGCGCCTCGGTGAGCTGTTGGGGATTGCCGACGGTCGCCGAGAGGTAGACCCACTGTGCGCCGCCGTAGTCTTCGCGGCGCTTGGCGCGTTGTTCGCAGGTGTACTTGAGTCGCGAGATCAGGCCGTCGAGTCGGTGGCCCCGGTCCTCCTCCTTGAGGGTGTGGACCTCGTCGATGACGACCGTCCCGATGTCGCCCATGTCCTTGCCCGTCCGCAGGGCGTGGTCGATCCCCTCGTAGGTGCCGACGATGACGTCGGCGTTGGGATCGAACCGTTCGCCCTCGTCGGCGACGCGGCTCGCGCCCACGCGAATGGAGACATCGACGAGGTGGCCGTACTCCTCGGTGAAGTCCTCGTACTTCTGGTTGGCCAGCGCGACCAGCGGGACGAGAAAGAGCATCGTCCCCTTGTTGTTCAATACGCGATTGATACCGGCCAGCTCGCCGACGAGGGTCTTCCCGGTCGCCGTCGCGGAGACGACGAGCTGGTCGTCGCCGTCGAACAAGCCGTGTTCGACCGAGAGGCTCTGGACCGGCAGCAGGGTATCGAACCGGTCCTCGAGCAGGTTCTGTAGGCCGGGATGGAGGGAAAGCGAGTCGGTCCGAACGGGGTCGACCTCGTCGGTCGTCGCCGAGATGGTATCGAACTTCGTCAGGTCCGGATCGAGCTGTCCCTTGAGCAGGTTGACGATTCGCTCGAGATCCTGGACCTCCATCATGAGGTCCTCGAGACGGTCTTTCGCAGCACCCGAGACCTTGCCGCCGCCCGAAAAGGACAGCTGGCGCTCGAGTTCCTGTCGAGCGCAGTCCCGGCAGATCCAGTCGTTGTCGTCCTTGACGGCGGTCTCGGTCGTGATCGGCGAGTATCGGCCCGCTGAAGCACAGTACCGACAGGTCCGGACGGTCTTGACCTTGTCCTCGAGCTGGTACCCCCCGAACATCTCTCGGAGATCGCGCCGTCCCTGCGCGGAGGTCTGTTCGGAGATGCGCAGCCGCTTCGCTCGTCGGGCGAGCTCGACGAACTCGTCGGGCTGGCGCGGTTCTTCGCTCGAGCCCTGCTTCAGTCGGAACTTCGCGGGGCGGGGCCCGGCAGACGTTTCCGAAAGCCCGAGTTTCGCGCGGAAGAGCCGTTTGCCGTCGCGCTCGACGACCACGAGATAGTCGTCGCCGGTCTCGTGGCAAAAGATCGTTTCGACCTGCTGGACCTGCTTCGACACGATACCTGATAGACGGGTGGCGTACTTGAGCGATTCGGACTCGAGCGGGACAGTCGTGCGAGCAACTCGAGACCCGATTCCGTGCCCGCGGTCACCGACTATCGGATCGGACGAACAGGGGCAGCGTATCGCCTCGAATGCTCGTCGATGACTGTCGAACAGCTAAAACTCGCCGGTGACGATGTCGCCGACCTGCTGGGGATCGTAGAGTTTCTCGTCGACGTCGTAGAGCTGTTCGGCCGCTCGCTGGGTCAAGACGAGGTTGAGGATCGGCCCCTGTTGGAATCCGGCCTGGTACACCTCGTCTTCCTGAACGGCGGTGAGGTCGCTCGCGACGTTGTGGTCTCCCAGCTTCTCGTCGATCGTCCGCTGGAACTCCTCGGCGGAGATGGTGTTTTGCCCCCGGATCAGGATGACTTCGGGATCGATCTCGAGGAGCCGTTCGTAGCCGACCGTCGCTCGCGAGTTGAGGAAGTCCTCGACGCCGGCCTCGGCGAGGGCGTCGTGGACGCCGAGATCCCGCCACTGTTTGTAGCTCGTCCCGTCGTCGATCCGGTAGGGATAGAACCCGTCCCACTCGGCTGTCGGGTACAGAATCGCGACTTCGGGGCGGTCGTCTTCCGGGGGGACGATGTCGTCGACGTTCGACTGGAACTCGTCGTGGAGTTCCTCGAACGCTTCGTAGCGCTCCTGTTCTTGGAAGACCTCGGCGAGTTTCTCGAAGGCCTCGTACATCGTGAGGAACTCGTGGTCGTGCCAGTCGTATGCTGTCGAGAAGATGCTGTTACCGAAGAAGGGCGTTCCCGTCGCCTCGATCCGTTCGATTTCGTCTTCGTTCCACGTATCGCTCCGTCCCTTGAGGAACTCGGGATCCATGACGAACACGTCCACGTCCTCGCTCAGCGACATGAAGTCCTCGGGAACCAGCTCTCCGTTTTCCCAGATTCCCTTGATATCGCTCGTATCGACGCTTACGTCCGGGATTTCGTCGTAGTACCGGGTGTGGAAGCGACTGGTGAGGTACACCGCTTCGGGGGGTTCCTGACCCAGCGCAATCCCCATGTCGGCCCAGCCTCCGTTGTTGGTGGCCCACGTCTCGGGAACCGACTCGAACTCGACGTCACCGACCGGTGGCATCGACACGGTGTAACTCTCGGATTCGTCCGACGGCTCACCGTCGGCTCCGATACAGCCGGCCAGTGCGCTGACGCCGGCGATCGCCCCACTCGTTCGAAGAACGCTACGTCGCGTCCAGGTCCGTTGGTCACTCATCTACTTTTAGGCTCACCTAAAAATATAAAGCTCTTCCGACTGCCGCCGCCCCCATTACCGTTCCGGCAGCGCTCGCTTGGGGAGTACCTGTAGTTCGGGTTCGTACTCGACGGTGGCCTCGACACCGAACACGTCTGCGAGTAGCTGCTCGGTTACCACGTCTTCGGGCGGCCCCCAGTCGTAGAGTTCGCCGTCGCACATCGCGACGAGATAGTCCGCGAAGCGGGCCGCCTGCGAGATATCGTGGAGGATGACCGCGACGGTCACGCCCTTCTCCTCGTTGAGCTGGCGGATCGTCTCGAGCACGCGGAACTGGTGGTGAACGTCGAGAAACGTCGTCGGCTCGTCGAGGAGGAGGACGTCCGTGTCCTGTGCGAGCACCATGGCGATCCAGGCGAGCTGTTTTTGCCCGCCACTCAGCTGGCCGAGCTCGGTGTCGCGAATCTGTTCGATTCCGGCGAGTTCGATCGCACGTTCGACCGCCCGACGATCTTCCTCGCCGACGCTATCGAAGAAGCCCCGATGGGGGTAGCGGCCGTGATAGACGAGATCCTCGACTGCGATCGAGCTGAGCGAGTCGTTCTCCTGTGAGAGGACGCCCAGTTCGCGTGCCAGTTCCTTCTGACTGAACGAGTCGAGATCCTCGTCGTGGATCCGGACCGTTCCAACGTCCGGCTCGAGGTGGTTCGAGAGCGCCTTCAGGAGGGTGCTCTTCCCGCTGCCGTTCGGGCCGACGAGTGCGGTCACCGCCCCGTCGGGGATATCGAGGCGCGCACAATCGACGATGGTCTCCTCGGTCGCGGGATAACTGAGTTCGAGGCTATCACCAACCAGTGCGCTCTCGATCGCGACACCGTCGTCGTCGGTAATCCGTCGCCGTTCTCGGTCTGACTCCTGTCGTGTATGTGCCATTATAATTCACCCATCGATTGCTGTTTGCGCATCAGGTAGAGGAAATAGGGGCCGCCGATCAGGCCGGTCACGACGCCGACTGGCATCTCGCCGCTGTCGAGTGCAAGCCGCGCGACGGCGTCGGCGGTGACCATCAAGGCGGGACCGGCGAAGACGCAGCCGACCATCAGTCGTCGGTAGTCGCCGCCAACCGTATTCCGGACGATGTGGGGGACGACGAGCCCGAAGAAGCTGACGACACCCGCGACGGAGATCGCGGCGCTGGCGGCGAGAATGGCGACGGCCGAGAGGAAAAATCGGACGCGTTCGACGCGCATCCCGAGCGACCGTGCGGTGTTCTCGCCCAGCATGAGCACGTTCAACTGGCGCGCACCGGCGAGTGCGATCCCGATCGAGATCACAGCCGGGATGATTGCGATCCGGACCTCTCCCCACCGGGTGCCTGCGAGCGAACCCGTGATCCAGGCGACCGCCGTCTGTACGACACCCAGATCGTCCGCGAAGAAGAACAACCCCTGCTGGAGGGACTGAAAGACCATGTTGACGATCACGCCCGCGAGCACGAGTCGGATGGGGCTCGTCCCGCCCTTCCAGGCGATCACGTAGACGATCACGAACGCGAGCGTGCCACCGACCGCAGCGATCACCGGGAGGAACGGCGCGAAGCCGGTAAAGACCACGAGCGTCGCTAGAACGGCGAATCCGGCCCCGGAGCTGACCCCCAGCACGAACGGACTTGCCAGTTCGTTTCGCGTCACGGCCTGAAAGACCGCCCCGGAAACCGCGAGCGTCGCACCGGCGATGATGCCGACGAACACGCGCGGCAACCGAAGCTCCCAGACGACGAGACTGTTCCTGCCCATCCGGGGAAGCTCCGTATCGAGCAAGAACGCGGACCAGGCCTCGAGATTGAAAATGACGGCGGGGTCGAACACCGTCCGTACGACCTCGCCGGCCGTCATCGAGTATGGTCCGAAGAATACCTGTACGAGCCCGGAAACGACGGTGACGGCCGCGCTCGCCAGACAAAAGAGGACTAACGTCGCCGTCATCCAGCCCTCCCGTCCGCTGGCGGCTGGGTGCTCACCGACCGACTGCGCTTCTGCCATCTTATTTTAGGTATCCCTAAAAGAGGTATAGTAGTTACGATTCCAAGAGGGCATGCCACCGACTGGTCACAGCCGATCCGCTCCAGCCGCCGGTTCGATCCGCAATCGGCAGGTCTCGTCCGATCCAGCGCGCCCGCTCTTACTCGAGCAGTTCGATCTCGTCGTCTCCGTTCGGGACGGCACAGATGAACGCGCCCCGCTCGTCGCTCTCGTTGCGGTACCAGTGAACGGTTCCGGCGGGAATCAACAGCGAGTCACCGGCCTCGACCTCGTACTCCTCGTCGCCGTCGACGGCTTCTTCTCGCGGGTGCTGCCCGCTCGAATGGTCCGCGGAGCTTCGCTCCGCGCTATCGCCGTCTGCTCGATTTGCCTCCGGCGCATCGCTGATCCCGACCGTGTACTTCCCCTCGAGGACGTACTGTTCGTGCTCGACGTCGTTGGTGTGTTTCGGTACCTCGCCACCGGCCTCGAGGACGAACCGACGAATCGCGAAGTTCGGCGCGCCGTGGTCGTCGGCGATGAGGACGCCCTTCGAGAGGGCCTCGGCAGCGTCGACCGTCTCGTATTCGATCTCGTTGCTGCGCCGCAGTACTGGCTCGGTCATAGCCCAAATCGGTGCTCGAGCCCCAAAACTGTCCGGTTGCGACTCACACTGCACACACCCGGTGCCTCGAGGACCCGCTTGACGTACGGGGACGACCGCTGCAGCCGACAGACCGCCGGCTCGGAGCCCACCGCTTTCTGTGCGATAGCGGCGACGCTGCTCGTAGCCCGGCTCGCGCGGCGACAGCGCAGTCGCTCAGAAATGGATAAAATACTGCAGTCAAGTGCCGATACCGTTTACGAATTCCGCCTTACAGGCGCTCGACGTTCGTCGCGCGTGGGCCCTTGGGGGCCTGCTCGATGTCGAACTCGAGCTCCTGTCCTTCTTCTAGGTCCGGGCCGCCGATGTCTTCCATGTGGAAGAACACGTCGTCGTCCGCGTCCTCAGTCTCGATGAATCCGTAGCCGCCAGTGTCGTTGAAGAAATCAACGGTTCCTTTCGCCATTGCTTCTAAAGAGAACGGCCGGGGAGTGATAAACCCTGCGACTCGAGACGAGCACCGAAATAGGTCGATACAGTACGTAACAGTCGATAGATCCCGCGATGTACGACGGAATCAGATGCCATCCCCGCCCTCGAGTCGCTGGACAGAGATGGCGATGAAATACACGAGCATGAACAGGAAGAATCCGACCGAGAGCCCGACCAGTTCCACCGTTCCCACGCCGTCGGGGTTGATGAGGGCAAAGGCTGCCAGCCCGACGACGAACACGGCGATGATGAAGCCGCCGATGGCGTAGTAGAAGCCGATATCCGACTCGAGTCGCTCACGCATGCCTGTCCCTTTCGGCTCCCAGTATAAGTATTCGGAGCCTTGGGAGCCGAAGTACCTTATAGCCGCCGCGGCAACGAACGCGCATGGCGGAGTACGAGCTGGACGCGGTCGACCGGGAGATCCTCTACGCGTTACAGGAGGAGGCGCGAAACCTCTCCTCCAGCGAGATCGCCGACCGGACCGACGCCTCCTCGAGTACGGTCCGCAAGCGCATTCAGCGACTGGAGTCGGAGGGCGTCATCAAGGGATACAGCGCGAACATCGATTACACGAAGTCCGGCTACCCGATCCGGATGCTGTTGTTCTGTACGGCACCGATCCCGGAGCGGGGGGAGTACATCGACGACCTGCTCGAGATATCGGGCGTCGTCTCGGTTCAGGAACTGATCACGGGCGAGCAGAACCTCCTCGTGACCGTGGTCGTCGAGAACGACAGGGAGATCACACCGATCGCACAACGGATCGCGGACATGGGACTGACGATCACCGACGAAGTACTCGTTCGCAGCCACCGATCGACCTCGTTCGACGAGTTCTCTTCCTAACCAGTCCGTCGAGGGGGCCGGTCCCGACGAACGGCTCGGCAAGTCCGGGCTCGCGGTCCTCATACCGACAGCCGGCGGCGACTCCGTGATGTGATTTTACCCGAAAGCCGCCCGCTCGGCGCTCGAGCAGTCGTTTACGAACGCTCGTCGCGTTCCGTGCCGGCGGGTAACGAACAATTTGTTCGTACCGAAGGCTATAATAACCACTCTGTTCACATCTGGAGTAGAGACGACCAGTTAAGCAAGTGTTGCCGCGAACGATACGTCGCGACGGGACCCGCTCCCGTGCTGGTCGACTACGATACATGACCGAGGACACAGCAACGATCGACGACGATGTCGCACAGCGCCCCGAACCGACGCCACCGAGTTCGGCCGTGCCGCGAGCGTCGACCTGGACGGTCTGGACGCTCTTTCTGGCCAGCCTCGGGGTTCTCGCGTTGACGGTTCGAGGAGGAGCCGGCTGGGAGTTTTCGACGCTCCTGCGGATCGACGGGCTGACCGCAGTCATGTGGGTCGTGGTCACGTTCTTCAGCGGGATCGTCCACAGCTACTCGCGGCGCTACATGGCCGGCGACCGCGACATCGAGCGGTTCTTCGGCCGCGTGTTCGGCTTTACCCTCGCCGTCATGACGATGACCGCGGCGAACCACGTCGCGCTGTTCGTGGCCGCGTGGCTGGCGATGGGGCTGCTGCTGGCCGGCCTCATCGGCCACGTTCGCGATTGGCCACAGGCCCGGGCCGCCGGTCGGGTCGCCCGCCGCTACTTCCTCGCCAGCAGCGCCCTGCTCGCCGGCTCCGTGGCGCTGCTGGTCTGGGCGACCGGCGCGACGACGCTCACCGGCGTTCTCGAGGGACTCGAGGGCGTCTCGCGGACGGTCGGGCTCGTCGCGGCC
The DNA here is from genome assembly GCF_002494345.1 of Natrinema ejinorense. Taxonomy (GTDB): domain Archaea; phylum Halobacteriota; class Halobacteria; order Halobacteriales; family Natrialbaceae; genus Natrinema; species Natrinema longum. The sequence goes on along the minus strand of NZ_NXNI01000001.1, from coordinate 2,747,207 downwards.
GCGGGCGTCGTCCTCGCGGCGATCATCCAGTCGGCGCTCGTGCCGTTCCACGGCTGGCTGCTGTCGTCGATGACCGCGCCGACGCCGGCGTCGGCCCTGATGCACGCCGGATTCGTCAACGCGGGCGGGGTCCTGCTGACCAGGTTCGCGCCGCTGGTCGGCGACGAACTCGTGATCATGTCGGCGATCGTCCTCGTCGGCGCGGTCAGCGCCCTGCTCGGCCAGGCGATGATCCTCGTCCAGACGGACGTCAAGCGCAAGCTCGGCAGCTCGACGATCGCCCAGATGGGCTTTATGATACTCCAGTGCGGGCTCGGCTTCTTCGCCGCGGCCATCGCCCACCTCATCCTGCATGGCTTCTACAAGGCGTATCTCTTCCTCTCGTCGGGTGCGGGCGTCGAACGCGCGGCTCCCAAAGACGCCGGCCACACCGAACTCGGCTTCTCCGGGGTCGCCGTCAGCCTCGTGACGGCCGTCGGCGGCGGCGCGCTCTTTGGCGTCCTCACCGGGAAGGCGACGAGCCTGACGCTGAACAGCGGTACCGTCCTGACGCTGGTCGTGGTCCTGACGACGCTGACCGCGGCCCGCGACATCCTCCGGCGCTCGACCCTGCCGACGTCGGTCAGGTTCGTCAGCGTCCCGCTCGTCGTCCTGACGGCCATCGGCGGCTACGCCGTGATGTTCAACGCCGTCTCGTCGATGCTATCCGGGGTCCCGATGACCCACGTCTCGACCGAGATGACCGCCGTCCACTACCTCGTCGTCGCCCTCTTCGTCGGGGCGTATCTCGTCGCGGAACTGGGCTGGTATCGCTCCAGCGAACGCCTCTACGTCGCCCTGCTGAACGTCTCCCAACCCGATCCGTCGACCGTCCTCACCAGCACGGAGGAATACAATGACGCGTAAGGAATCCGACGACGCCCGTCGCATCGAAGCGAGCATCGACCGCGCGGCCGAGCGCATCGGCTCGGTCTGGCCGCTGCACTCGTTCGTCACGGCCAACCCCCTCTCGGGGTTCGAGGACGAGCCGTTCCACCGGGCAGTCGCGGAGGCCGAGGAGCTGTTCGGCGGCCGGGGCTACCCCCACCCGTCGGTCTTCCGCCGCGCCTGGGAGTCGGGTCGGATCGACTCCGAGACGCTCCGGGCGGAACTCGCGGCTCACGGGATCGACCGCGATCCCGAGACGCTCCTCGAGGAGCTGACCGCGGCCGAAGCGGAACGCGCGGCCGCCGACTCCGACCCCGACGACGCGATCGAGACCGTCGATCGGGTCCTCTCGAAGTGGCTCGCGGCCTTCCTCGACGAGGGGCAGGCCAAGTGGCCGATGCCCAACCGCGAGGCGGGGTTCTATCAGGCCTGGCGCGCGGTGGCCCCACACGACGGTGACGTGCCCGGCCCCGCCGACGCCGACGACCTGCCCGAGACGGCCATCGAGGCGCTCGAGTCGGTGCTCGGCGACTACCCCGAAGGGCGCTGGGTCGAGCTCCTCGAGGCCCACCTCGCGGCGCTGCCGGGCTGGAGCGGGTTCGTCACGCAGCGGACCGACGACGCCGTCGATCCGTGGCAGGAGCAGTACCCGATCACGCTGGTCCAGTACCTCGCGGTGCGGCTGACGATCACGGACCTGCTCGACGCGCCGATCGAACTCGACGCCGGCGACGGGACCGACGGTGACGATGTCGACGAGGTCCCGCTGCCCGAGATCTGGCTGACCGCCTGGGAGAAGAGCTACCGCGAGCGGCTCCTCGACGGGATTGACGACGCCGTGACCGATCCCGCAACCGCCGGGGACGGCGGTCGTCCGGCGGCGCAGCTGGTGTTCTGTATCGACACCCGTTCGGAAGTGATCCGCCGTCACATCGAGGCGCGGGGTCCCTACGAGACCCACGGCTACGCGGGCTTTTTCGGCGTGCCGATGCGCCACCGCGGCTACGAGGCCGCGGCCGACACCGACGCCTGCCCGCCGATCGTCGAGCCCGAACACCGGATCGTCGACCGACCCGCCGACGCCGAGTCGGCCGCCGCCCGCGACCGCTGGACCGGGCTCGCCACGGCCGCCCGCAAACACTTCAAGACGCTCAAATCCAACCTCGTCGCCGCCTTTACCTTCGTCGAGGGGGCCGGCAGCGCCTACGGGTCGGCGATGGCAGCCCGGACGCTGTCGCCGTCGACGATCGCCACGCTCGAATCCGCCATCGCCGACCGCGTTCCGAGCCGCCACGAGGCCGCCGCACCCGCTGTCGACTACGACGCGTACGACGATCACGACCACGCCGACCACGACCTCCCGCAGGGAATGAGCCACGAGGAGAAAGTCGAATACGCCCAGAACGCCTTCGAACTCATGGGCTGGACCGAGTTCGCCCGGCTGGTCGTCTTCGCGGGCCACGCCAGCGAGACGACGAACAACCCCTTCGGCTCGAGCCTCGACTGCGGGGCCTGCGCCGGCAACCCCGGCGGGCCCAACGCCCGCGTCCTCGCGGCGATCTGTAACGACGACGATATCAGGGCCACGCTCCGCGAACGCGGGATCGACATCCCCGAGGATACCGTCTTCCTTGCGGGCGAACACAACACGACGACCGACGAGATCACCCTCTTCGACGACGACGTACCCGAGAGCCACCGCGAGGACCTCGAGTCCCTGCGCGCGGACCTCGCTCGCGCCCGCACCGGGGCCGCCGCCGAGCGCACCGCATCGGCCGACGACGAGGCCGCAGTCGACGAGGTCGAGCGCAAGGCGGCCGACTGGGCCGAGACCCGCCCCGAGTGGGGGCTGGCCGGCAACGCCTCGTTCGTCATCGGACCGCGCGAACTGACCGCCGACCGGGACCTCGATGGCCGCGCGTTCCTCCACTCCTACGACTGGTCCGTCGATCCCGACGGCGACGCACTCGAGGCGATCGTGACGGGCCCGCTCGTGGTCACGCAGTGGATCAACAACCAGTACTACTTCGCGACGGTCGACAACGGCGTCTACGGGAGCGGCTCGAAAATCACCCAGAACCCGGTGGGCAACGTCGGGGTCGTCCAGGGCAACGGCGGCGATCTGCTGACCGGCCTGCCGCTACAGTCGCTCAAACTCGACGACGAACGCCCGTTCCACCAGCCGCTGCGTCTGACCGCGGTGATCCACGCGCCCCTCGAGCGCGTGACCGAGATCCTCCGCGACCACGAGGACGTCAGGGAACTGCTCAACAACGGGTGGATCGGCGATCTAACAGTCGTCGATCCCGAACAGGACAACGAGTCGTTCCACTACGCGGGCGACCTCGAGTGGGCGAGCCACCGCGAGGAAGCGACGACGGGCGAGACGCCGGCCGAGACGACCCCGCTCGTGCAATCGCCGGCCGACGACTGAGTTCCGGTCCGTACTCAGTCGTCCGCCCCGTTGTCGTACAGCAGACTCCGCACCGTCGACTCGTAGCCGTCCGGTACTCGATCGGCGAGGACGTCGGGATCGGTCTCGCCGTCAACGGTGACGAGGTAGGTGCGGCCGGGCCGGTCGCCGTAGACGCCTTGGAAGTCGTAGACGAAGCCGTAGACGTCGACCCGGTCCGGGACCTCGTCGGCGGCACACAGCGAGCGGGCCTGATGGTCGACGTTGTACTCGACGAGCCGGTTGATGACGGCCTCGTCGTCACCCTCGCGGTCGATCCGGCCGCTCTCGAGGGCCTCCTCGACGACGGGGACGAGCATGTCGACCCACTTGTCGACGCCGCGCGGTCCGGGCGGGTCCTCGCCGGTCGCGACCCGGTAGGCGGCGGTGACGGCTCCGCAGCCGGTGTGGCCGACGACGGCGACGGTATCGGTCCCGGTGTGGTGAATCGGGTAGAGGACCCCGCCGTCGACGATCCGGTCGCCGCCGTCGTCGTCCCAGACCTGATTCCCGATGTTGCTGGGCGTGAAGACCGCTCCCGGGCGATCGATGCCCCACATTCCCTCGTGAGAGACCCGCGAGTCCGAACAACAGACCGCGACGACGGGCGGGTGCTGGCCCGTCTGGACGTCCGCAAAGTAATCGTCCGGCAACGACTCGACGTGGCGTCGGTTGCCGGCGAGTAACCGCTCGAGGGTGTCGTCGGTTCCCATACTCGACCTACACGAACGGTGATGAAAAAGGTTCGAGCCCAGTGTCCCGTCGTGGGAAGACGGCTATCGCGCCGACGCCGCGAGGTTCCGCGAGCCAAATATTCACCTATGACCGTCTCGATAAGTGGGTATGGAAGAAACCAGACAGTGGCAACTTGCAAGTCGACCCGTCGGCGAACCGACTCACGACAACTTCGAACTCGTCACCGTCGACCGGCCCGAACCGGACAACGGCGAGGTACTGGTCGAGACGCTGTATCAATCAGTCGATCCGTACATGCGCGGGCGCATGCGAGACGCGGAATCGTACGCCGAACCCTGGGACGTCGGCGACCCGATGAAAGCCAGCGTCGTCGGCGAAGTCCTCGAGTCCAACAGCGGCCGGTTCGCCGAGGGCGATATCGTCACTGGCGACCTCCTCTGGGCGGAGCACGCCGTTGCGGACGCGAACGAACTCCAGCGAGTCAACCCCGACCACGGACCGATCTCGACCGCGCTGGGCGTCCTCGGAATGCCCGGCGTCACGGCCTACTGGGGGCTGAACGACGTCGGTGATCCGAAACCCGGCGACACGGTGGTCGTCTCCGCCGCCGCGGGCGCGGTCGGCTCCGTCGTCGGCCAACTCGCCCGCCTCGCGGGTGCGCGAGTTGTCGGTACCGCCGGAAGCGAGGCGAAGATCGACTGGCTCACCGACGATCTCGGCTTCGACGCCGCGATCAACTACAAGGAGACCGACGACCTCTCGGCTGCGATCGACGAGGCCTGTTCCGACGGCGTCGACGTTTACTTCGACAACGTCGGCGGCCCGATCACCGACGCCGTCTGGCCCCGGCTGAACGTCGACGCCCGCGTCGCGGTCTGTGGCCAGATCGCGCTCTACAACGCAACCGACGTTCCGACCGGCCCGCGGAAGCTCGCCAAACTCATCGAGTCCCGCGCGACGGTCGAAGGGCTCCTCGTCAGCGACTACCAGCCCCGGTGGGGCGAGGCCCTCGAGCGGCTCTCGACGTTCGTCCAGAACGGCGACGTGCAGTACCGCGAAAACGTCGTTGCGGGCTTCGAGAACGCACCCGACGCGTTCCTCGGCCTGTTCGAGGGCGACAACATCGGGAAGCAACTGGTTCAGGTCGCCGAGTACGACCGCTAACTCCGATTCCCGTTTCGGCTGTGGCTGGCGCTGTCGCCGGCTTCGGTCCCATCACGTAGACCCGAATCGGACTCTCGTTACCGAATCCAACGGATTCGCAAAGCCTCTCCTTGCCGTCCGTTTCCCGAACGGCTAGACCCTCTAACCGGTCTGGCCCACGCGTATCGCCCGCGACACGAGTGTCGGTGCCTCGAGTCCAGGTTAGTTACGATACCCATTCCCCTTACCGTCCCATCGAGACGACCAGCTGGCCACTATCTCAAAAGCACCCCACCTGGGCCACCGACACGGAATCGCGTCGATTTCTCGGGATCCATCGTTGTCGATAAATATCTCTCCAATCGGGTTGCCCAAAGGGCGACCGAACACGTCGATCGATATCTTCCTTGGAACGTGACTCTCAGCGCTTTCAATGAGCGGGCAGCCGGCGGTCGTTCGCCCGCGTATCAGATACGAGTTCTCTGTATCGCACCCTTTTTTCCATCTGTCCTCGGAATGTTTATATTATGGTGGCCCGAAGCACTGATATGTACGATCTCACTGGCTTCCAGCGTGATCTGCTGTACGTCATCGCCGGGCAGGACGACCCACACGGACTCGCGATCAAGGCGGAACTCGAAGAGTACTACGAGAAAGAGATCCATCACGGCCGACTCTATCCGAACCTCGACGAGATCGTCGACAAGGGCCTCGTCGAGAAAGGGGAACTCGACCAACGGACGAATTACTACACGATCACGGCTCGTGGCCGGCGTGAACTCGACGCCCGGCGAGAGTGGGAAAACCAGTACGTTGGCGATCGCCTTTCAGACCTGAAGTAAGCGTCTAATACCCGTGCCCCGATCGATCTGCTCGAGCATCTCCGCTCGTGGTCTCGTGTGGTATTCCCTCTCTTTGGATCGTCGGTTCGTAGCCCTTAAGTAGTGGTCAGCGATTACAGATATATCCGAAGAAGACGTGATCGACGGGACGTTCAACTCGTTCCGTCATCCCGGATGGATCGAACCCGAAGGGGTTATGTACCCCGGACGGCGTACGATTACATCCGCAAGAGATGAGGATTCCACCCCTGCGGTCCGCCGTACAGATGGGATCTGATGTTAGCCTTGGTAGTTCGGTGACGCCCGATCGGTCGGCGATCGTTGTGTCATCGAACGTGGACCCATTATGTGTGAGTGTGTACTAACATTCACCGCCAACAGACCCTCCCCTCACGGGGAGTAATATAGCATTCCGGTTGATCCTGCCGGAGGTCATTGCTATTGGAGTCCGATTTAGCCATGCTAGTTGCACGAGTTTAGACTCGTAGCAGATAGCTCAGTAACACGTGGCCAAACTACCCTATAGATGGCGATAACCTCGGGAAACTGAGGCTAATAGCCAATACGGTTCGACGCCTGGAGTGGCGTGAACCGGAAACGTTCAGGCGCTATAGGATGTGGCTGCGGCCGATTAGGTAGACGGTGGGGTAACGGCCCACCGTGCCCATAATCGGTACGGGTTGTGAGAGCAAGAGCCCGGAGACGGTATCTGAGACAAGATACCGGGCCCTACGGGGCGCAGCAGGCGCGAAACCTTTACACTGCACGCGAGTGCGATAAGGGGACTCCGAGTGCGAGGGCATATAGTCCTCGCTTTTTGCGACCGTAAGGTGGTCGCAGAATAAGTGCTGGGCAAGACCGGTGCCAGCCGCCGCGGTAATACCGGCAGCACGAGTGATGACCGCTATTATTGGGCCTAAAGCGTCCGTAGCTGGCCACGCAAGTTCGTCGGGAAATCTGCGCGCTTAACGCGCAGGCGTCCGGTGAAAACTGTGTGGCTTGGGACCGGAAGATCCAGAGGGTACGTCCGGGGTAGGAGTGAAATCCCGTAATCCTGGACGGACCACCGGTGGCGAAAGCGCTCTGGAAAGACGGATCCGACGGTGAGGGACGAAAGCTCGGGTCACGAACCGGATTAGATACCCGGGTAGTCCGAGCTGTAAACGATGTCTGCTAGGTGTGACACAGGCTACGAGCCTGTGTTGTGCCGTAGGGAAGCCGTGAAGCAGACCGCCTGGGAAGTACGTCCGCAAGGATGAAACTTAAAGGAATTGGCGGGGGAGCACTACAACCGGAGGAGCCTGCGGTTTAATTGGACTCAACGCCGGACATCTCACCAGCATCGACAATGTGCAGTGAAGGTCAGATTGATGATCTTACTGGAGCCATTGAGAGGAGGTGCATGGCCGCCGTCAGCTCGTACCGTGAGGCGTCCTGTTAAGTCAGGCAACGAGCGAGACCCACGTCCCTAATTGCCAGCAACACCCTCGTGGTGGTTGGGTACATTAGGGAGACTGCCAGTGCCAAACTGGAGGAAGGAATGGGCAACGGTAGGTCAGTATGCCCCGAATGTGCTGGGCGACACGCGGGCTACAATGGCCAAGACAGTGGGATGCAACCCCGAAAGGGGACGCTAATCTCCGAAACTTGGTCGTAGTTCGGATTGAGGGCTGAAACTCGCCCTCATGAAGCTGGATTCGGTAGTAATCGCGCCTCAGAAGGGCGCGGTGAATACGTCCCTGCTCCTTGCACACACCGCCCGTCAAAGCACCCGAGTGGGGTCCGGATGAGGCCGACGGAACGTCGGTCGAATCTGGGCTCCGCAAGGGGGCTTAAGTCGTAACAAGGTAGCCGTAGGGGAATCTGCGGCTGGATCACCTCCACAGACCGGGACTGGGGCGTCGCCCCAGCCCACCTTTGCAGTCCGCGTTCGATCGACCAGCGTCTGGCCGATCGGGCACCTTTGAACTACCAAGGTTAACGCTTTACATTCCTGTCGCGCCTGACGGCGCGACGGGAGTGGGCCCATAGCTCAGTGGTAGAGTGCCTCCTTTGCAAGGAGGATGCCCAGGGTTCGAATCCCTGTGGGTCCATGTCTCGGAGGCCGATCGAATCGTGCCCCTTAAGTGGGGCAAACGACTTCGATCTAATCCGAACAACGAACCGATGCACCACCCCGTGTAAACGCGGGTGGGAAGGGTTAATGCATGCCGCGTCTACGGCATGCAGATGAGACCGTGTGTACGTGTAGTCCAGGCGTCCACTGGACCCGTTCCCGGGTCACTACGTGGTCGTAACTTCTGGTTACGACTGCCGATCCGATGAACGTGGCTACTGTGCCAGCTGGTGGATCGCTCGGCTTGAGAGCTGATGAAGGACGTGCCAAGCTGCGATAAGCCTGAGGGAGCCGCACGGAGGCGAAGAACTCAGGATCTCCGAATGGGAATCCCCACCGCAATTGCTTCGCGCAATGGGGAACGTCGAGAATTGAAACATCTTAGTATCGACAGGAAAAGAAAGCAAACGCGATGTCGTTAGTAATGGCGAATAAACGCGACACAGTCCAAACCGAAGCCCTTACGGGCAATGTGGTGTTCGGACTGACGATCACTTCCCGAACTGCGACGCGAAGTCTCTTGGAATAGAGCACGAAACAGGGTGACAGTCCCGTATCGTCGAGTAGTACGGAACGAGTCAGTTCCAGAGTATCGGGGGTTGGATATCCCTCGTGAATATCGCGGGCATCGACCGCGAAGACTAAACACTCCTCAAGACCGATAGCGAACAAGTAGCGTGAGCGAACGCTGAAAAGCACCCCACGAAGGGAGGTGCAATAGGGCGTGAAATCAGTTGGCGATGGAGCGACAGGGCACACAAGGTCCCGGACAAAACGAACGAGGCGCGAGCCTTCAGTAGGAAGTTTGGGAAGCCGGTGTTCTGTCGTACGTTTTGAAAAACGAACCAGGGAGTGTGCCTGTTTGACGAGTCTAACTCGATTATCGAGGAAGGCGTAGGGAAACCGACATGGCCGCAGCACTTTGTGCGAGGGCCGCCGTGTTCAAGCGCGGGGAGTCAAACGGGCACGACCCGAAACCGGACGATCTACGCAAGGGCAAGATGAAGCGTGCCGAAAGGCACGTGGAAGTCTGTTAGAGTTGGTGTCCTACAATACCCTCTCGTGACCTTTGTGTAGGGGTGAAAGGCCCATCGAGTCCGGAAACAGCTGGTTCCAACCGAAACATGTCGAAGCATGACCTCTGCCGAGATAGTTCGTGGGGTAGAGCGACGGATTGGGGGACCGCACTCCGAGAGGAGTGCGCCCCCCTGTCCAACTCCGAACCTACGAACGTCGTTTGACGCAGGGAGTCCGGTGCACGGGGTAAGCCTGTGTACCGTGAGGGAGACAACCCAGAGCTGGGTTAAGGTCCCCAAGTGTAGACTAAGTGCGATCGAAGGTGGTCTCAAGCCCTAGACAGCCGGGAGGTGAGCTTAGAAGCAGCTACCCTCTAAGAAAAGCGTAACAGCTTACCGGCCGAGGTTTGAGGCGCCCAAAATGATCGGGGCTCAAGTCTACCACCGAGACCTAGCAGTGCGGCTCACACCGCAATCTTGTAGGTTGGCGTTCTGTTCGGGTGGAAGCACGGGTGAGAACTCGTGTGGACCGTTCAGTAACGAAAATCCTGGTCATAGTAGCAGCGTTAGTCGGGTTAGAACCCCGACGGCCGAACGAGTAAGGGTTCCTCAGCAATGCTGATCAGCTGAGGGTTAGCCGGTCCTAAGTCTGCCCGTAAGTCGAAGCAGACAACAGGGAAATAGGTTAATATTCCTATGCCAGTGTGCACTCAAAGCTGACGCTTTGGGGCCGCCTGAGCCGGGCTTTCGCCCGGTCGAACTGTCGAAGAGCGTGGAAGCCGTAATGGCACGAAGCGTTCGAATGGCAGGATCGCGCAAGTCAGGTCTACCCAGAGCCCGTGAAAAAGCGAGCACACTGTCCGTACCGAGATCCGACACAGGTACTCATGGCGGCGAAAGCCAAGGTCTGTCGGGATCAACCGACGTTAGGGAATTCGGCAAGTTAGTCCCGTACGTTCGCAATAAGGGATGCCTGCCTCGCGAAGAGGCAGGTCGCAGTGACTCGGGCGCTCCGACTGTCTAGTAACAACATAGGTGACCGCAAATCCGCAAGGACTCGTACGGTCACTGAATCCTGCCCAGTGCAGGTATCTGAACACCCCGTACAAGGGGACGAAGGACCTGTTAACGGCGGGGGTAACTATGACCCTCTTAAGGTAGCGTAGTACCTTGCCGCTTCAGTAGCGGCTTGCATGAATGGATCAACGAGAGCGCCACTGTCCCAACGTTGGGCCCGGTGAACTGTACGTTCCAGTGCGGAGTCTGGAGACCCCCAAGGGGAAGCGAAGACCCTATAGAGCTTTACTGCAGGCTGTCACTGAGACGTGGTCGCCATTGTGCAGCATAGGTAGGAGGCATTACACAGGTACCCGCGCTAGCGGGCCACCGAGCCAGCATTGAAATACTACCCGATGGTGACTGCGACTCTCACTCCTGGCGGAGGACACTGGTAGCCGGGCAGTTTGACTGGGGCGGTACGCGCCTGAAAAGATATCGGGCGCGCCCCAAGATTTCCTCATCCGCGTCGGAGACGCGGAAAAGAGCGCAAGAGCATATGGAAGTCTGACAGTGTCCGGCACAACGACGGACGCTGACGCGAAAGCGTGGTCTAGCGAACCAATTAGGCTGCTTGATGCGGCCAATTGCTGACAGAAAAGCTACCTTAGGGATAACAGAGTCGTCACCCGCAAGAGCACATATCGACCGGGTGGCTTGCTACCTCGATGTCGGTTCCCTCCATCCTGCCCGTGCAGAAGCGGGCAAGGGTGAGGTTGTTCGCCTATTAAAGGAGGTCGTGAGCTGGGTTTAGACCGTCGTGAGACAGGTCGGCTGCTATCTATTGGGGGTGTTACGGTATCTGACGGGAACGATCGTATAGTACGAGAGGAACTACGATTGGGTGCCACTCGTGTACCAGCTGTCCGGAAGGGCACGTGCTGGGCAGCGACGCACCACGGGGTAAGAGCTGAACGCATCTAAGCTCGAAACCCACCTGAAAAAGAGATACCACTGAGATCACTCGTAGAAGACGAGTTCGATAGACTCGGGGTGTACGCACCAAGGCAACGAGGTGTTGAGCCCGCGAGCACTAACTGATCAAGCCACACATTCATACTACATCGCATTGGATCCGTGACGCGAGAACGGGTCCGGACGCAAACTGGACTACACGTATACTACGGTCTTAGACACACCGACCGATATTGGAATGACGACGGTTCGATTCCGTTGATCGGCATTACGGCGGCCACAGCGGCGAGGTACCTCCCGTACCCATCCCGAACACGGAAGATAAGCTCGCCTGCGTTACGGTGAGTACTGGAGTGGGCGACCCTCTGGGAAACTCGTTTCGCCGCCACCACTCATACTACATTCAACCCCACACAGCACCGGCTGTGTGGGGTTTTCTGCGTATACTGGCAGTATATCCTCTTCCAACGATTGTGCCGTACCGCTATGCTTAAACGAACGCAGTAACAACGATAAAACGCGCCAAGGTGGCAGAGTCCGGCCGAACGCAGCGGCCTGCAGAGCCGCCCACCGCCGGTTCAAATCCGGCCCTTGGCTTCACTCGGTTCTCCCTTCCAGAGTACTACCGTCCAGTCGTTGCTTCGGTCGTGATTTCCCTGGATAATAGCTTTCAAACTCGTAACGAACTAGTCCTCGATCCGTCCACCAATCGTCTCTCCGATAGCGTCGGCACCGAGAATACAAATCGGAAGTTCGTTCATAGTGATGACGAGCGGAGGGAGCAGAACACGTACGCTTACACGTTCCCCGCGTCACGTCATTTCTGGACTACGGCCAACCGTCTCAATCACTACGCTCGTCACGAATTGTTCCTCGCAGAGGCGGGCCGGGCGCGATTTGAACACACGGTCGATCGCTTCCTCGTACGCTTCGCTCACGAGACTGCGTTCTCCCTGCGCTTCAAATCACTTCGGATCCGTTACTGACGGCTCACGAATTCGTTCGCCGTCAGAAAGCGGGCCGGGCGCGATTTGAACACGCGACCGTCTGGTTAAAAGCCAGACGCTCTGCCAGACTGAGCTACCGGCCCCGTACTTTCCCTTTTCGGGGAGTCGCGGTTAAACGTTTCTTTCTCCGCTGCCGGGATAGGGTATCAGTTCGAGACAGTCTTACTCGAAGTACTGCTCGAGTGCGTCGGTGACGAGTTCGCCGGGAGCGATTCCGTCGATGGAGGCACGTCGGCGGAGATCACGGTAGGTAGTCGGTGAGAGGGTGATCTCGAGTCGGCCAAGGACGACATCGTGTTCTGCGAGGGCCTGATCGATGGGGGTTCCGTCGTTGATGGCGCTGGCGGCGCTGCGGACGTCGCGGACGGTGAGGTCGCCGTCGAGGATGGCCCATGCGAGGAGGAGACGCGCTTCACCGCCCACACGGGCGATGTGTTTGGCGGCGGTCGGAGCGATCCGACCGAGGGCGACCTGTTTCCGGACCGATCGGGGAAGATCGTGGACGCGGGCCCACTTGCGGATAAACGAGACGGTGGCGTCACCGCCGGCGCGTTCGGCGGCAGCTTTGTAGGACCCTTCGCCGCGCACGAGGGCGGCACAGGCAGCTGCGCCGCGGAGCATGTACAGGTGGTCGTCGTTGGTGTTCCCGGCAGCGAACTGGCGGACGGTTTCGGCGGCGTCCGCGAGGCTCTCCGGGTTATCGGGATCGAATTGGACGGCTTCTCGAGCGCGGGTCCCGGCGACCGATTCGTCGCCCCGGATAACTGGTGCACCGACGGGGGATTCGCGGTCTGTCGGGATCGAGCGGCCGGTCTCGCCACGGCGGGGCGAACGATCACCGGGCCGGTTGTCAGTCATGTCTCTCGGTACGGGGTTCGTTGTCAAAAGGTCGTTGCCGTGGCGAAACGCACGTGTTACTCCTCGCGCTGCTCGGCGAGGTGCTCCCAGATTTCCGTACAGCCGGCCCCTTCCTCGATATCGTCGAGGTGGGCGTCGTCACGCTCCTCGGTTTCCTGCTCGACCGGCTCTGGTTTGCATTCGGCTGCATCACTCATAGATAGCCGTTAGAATCCCGCCATCATAAGTATCGCTTCGGCCGCAAGCGATACCCCTGCTCGGTCTTATGGGATGATTATGCCGCTATCTCTGACGGATTTTTCTCTTGACACGTCCGGATGACGAGTGAGGGCCGTTCGAGTCGTCCGTTAGGTAACCGATCGCTCCGGAATCGTGCTGCGTGGAATGAACGGATCCGTCCGTCCGAACCGATGGGGAGGCGATCATCGCACGACACAGAGCGATCGAGGGCGAGTTGCGGTCGGGGACCGTCCGTTGTCAAATCGTGGGTTCGGCGTACCGTTCGAGGAAGCGGTCGTTCGAAGGCGATCGAGTTGTGGCAAAATAGGCCGATACGTGTGGCACTCGGGTCAGTGATTTTCGGAGTTGAGAGTAAATATATGATACGACTGGGTGTATCCGGGTACGCTCGAGCGGGAGTCGAAGGCGGTTCGATCGGAGTCCGGTTTCGACGATTCGTGACGGCCGCCAGTATAAGTGACCGGGGCGCGAGGATCGAACTGACATGTCCGATCGATTGATGACGATCAACGCGCAGACGACGCTGGACTACGTCGAGGGAACGGCGATCGGCGAGAGCTTCGAGTGGGAGTCGGTCGCCGTCGTGAACGCGGCCGCTGACCGCGAGAATCCGGACGGCGTTCGTCTCCAGTTCGAGTTCGACAATCTCTCGGAGGCGCATCTCCCAAAGCATATGGTCGAACTCGAATTGACCCCGGCGCAGGCTCGTGCGGTGGCTGCTGATCTCGAAACGCATGCCGACCGTGTCGAGGACGCTGGGGGCGATAGTAGCCACTGACAGTCGCTGCACACCTGACCGTACGACAGCGTTTCGATCTGCGTGGAAATCGTTTCAGTGATTACTAGCGTTATCGAAGGGTCACGATTCGTCCGCCGGCACCTGCCGTCGCAGGCTGCCGACTTTTTCACCCGACGGCTGAACGCCGTACTGGGTATACCATGAGTATGGACACGATTCAGGACCTGTTCGAGCACGGTCTCGAAGACATCTATCACGCGGAGCACCGTGAGGAGACCCAGGCTCAGATCGACCGTCTCGAGGAAGTCTTCGACGCGTTCGGAGAGCCGCCCGAGAAAGAGGAGTGTGAGGGTATCGAAGGATTACTCGAGGAGTACGAGGAGTTCACGTCGATGGATCCCGCCCAGGAGGTGATGGACTATCAGAATATGGCGGCCGCCGAAAAGACCGAACATTACGAGATCGCTGCCTACGGGAACCTGATTCCGCTCGCGGACCAACTCGGTATGGACGAGGCAGCCGATCTCCTCGAGGAAAACCTTCGGGAGGAACAGGCTGCCCTTGACGAGCTCAAGGAGCTGACTGAAGGGTTCGAGATGGCGGCGATCCCGGCGGAGTGATAGATCTCGCCGACGGCAGCGATGCCGTGGACGGCGAGGAGGGGACCGAGGAACGACCCGAGGAGGAATAGGTCCGTTCGACCGTCCGTTTCGAGCCGGCTCGAGGCCGGTAATCGGTTCCGGGTTCGAGGCTGCCGGGACGCGTACGGCTTTTACTGTTCGACGCGTAACTGTCTCGTGTGACAACGCCCGTACCGGAGGACGGCGAGGGGATGTCGATTCGACCCGCGGAACGTGCGGACCTCCTCGCGGTCGTTCGTATCGAGAACGCCTCGTTTTCTCAGCCCTGGCCACACGATGCATTCGATCGGTTCCTCGGCGAGCCGGGGTTTCTCGTCGCGGAGGCTGACGGCGAGGTCGTCGGCTACGTCGTCGCCGACGTGACCCAACAGATCGGCCGTGCGCTGGGTCACGTCAAAGACATCGCCGTCCATCCCGACCACCGCGGGAACGGCGTCGGGTCGCGACTTCTGTCTCGATCGCTCGGCGTGCTTGCAGCCCACGGTGTCGGGACGGTCAAACTCGAGGTACGGCGCTCGAACGACGGGGCGAAACGGCTCTATGGGAAGTTCGGCTTCGATCCCCTCCGTCGGGTTCCCGAGTACTACGGCGACGGCGAGGATGCGATCGTCATGATTCGCAAGCTAGGATAGCGAGTTGCGGGACGTTTTTTCGTTCGCGACCGTACGTCAAGCTATGGGATACGCCTGTCCGGTCTGTGCTGTCGAAGAGGCTGACGCGGTTCATCTCGCGAACCACCTCGCGATAACTGCGTCACTCGGTCGCGAGGAGCACCGCGAGTGGCTCGCGGAACACGCCCCCGACTGGGGCGAGTGTACCCCCGAGGAACTCGGCGAGATCGTCAGCCCACACGCGACGGAGATCGACACCCCCGAATTCGAAGGGGAGAGTCACAGCCACGATCACGGCCACGAGCCCGGTCAGCCCGAATCGCTCGAGGAGGGACTCGCCCGCCAGAGCCGCCAACCCGGCCGCGGATCGATGACGACTGAAACCGAGACCGTACTACGGGAGGCCGCAGAACTGACTCGCGAAATGCAGGCCTCGAGTGACGGAGCCGACGGAGCGGAATCGGACGCTGACGATCCGGACGCCCCCGCCGGGAACGAAAACGCGTAACTGCCCGTCGACCGACTGTCCGGGTATGCACACGGTGGGGACGTTTACGTTCGAATCGGCTGCGGACGCACGAGCACAGTACGAGTCGGTCGGCCCCGCGGCCCAGACGGTCGTCCGGGAGGTCACGAAGGCCATGGCGTTCGACCGCGAGGAGTACGACGACCGTGTCACGAGCGAGGTCGTCGAAACCGCCCGGGATGCCCTCTTCGCGAGCCTGCTCGAGGTTCGCGTCGGAAACCGCGAGGAGTTCGAAGGCTGGCGCAACTCCTACGACGGCGAGGTGACGACGGTCGGCCACGAGGGCGTCGACCACGTCGTCTGGCACGCGGGGCCGGACGGCGAGGCCGTCGCGGCGACGTTCCAGAACGAGGAAGCGGCGGCGGTGGCGACGCTCCGGCGGCAGGCGTTCGGTCGCTTGTACCGTGACCTCGTCCGTAGTAACCACTGCAACGAGTGATACACGACTCGCAATGCGGTCATGCGAGTCGGTGTGCAGTGACTTGCAGTGGCTACTATTGGTGACAATTCGAACGCCGATCGGATCCCAGCGTTTCGGACCCGGACCCTTTCGGCGGGAACGACTGGACGACGCGGGGGAGCCATCCGTGAGCGGCTCGGGGTGACTGAGCCGGTTGCCGGCGAGCAGTGCGTTCGTGACCGATCCCATGATGGGGCGACCATCACCTATTATCCCCTCGGGCCCCCACTCTCGCACGATGACCGTACCCGACGACTGGGAGTTACTCGAGGAGCGGACGGAGTACGAGACGGGCTGGTACGATGGCGGCTACGATCTCCTCAGACAACCCGACGGCAGCGAGAAGCGATATTACTGGGCGGACCTGCCCGCCGCCGTCGTCGTGGTTGCGCGGATCGACGGACGCGTCCTCGCGGACGCGGAGTGGAGTGACGACGGCGGTGCTGGGACCGGGACGGCCGAAGACCGTCTTCTGTTCGTCGAACAGTATCGACCGACAATTCGCGAGACCCATCTCGAATTGCCCGCGGGAATCGTCGAGGACGGGGAATCCTACACGACAGCGGCCACCCGAGAACTCGAGGAGGAGACCGGGTTTCGGCCGTCGAGTACGGCCCTGCTACAGGAGTACGCCGTCGCGACCGGCGTCTTACGACACGATCGCGCGATCGTCTACGCCGAGGGGCTCGAGCCTGGCGACCGGGAACTCGACAGCAACGAGTTCCTCGAGGTGACGACGGTGCCGGTGAGCGATGCCCTCGAGCGTGCTCGCGAACAGCCGTCGAACGATGCGACGCTGGGAGGGTTGTTGGTGGCGCAAGCGGATGGAATACTCTAACCTGCGACCGCTGTCGGCGTCCCTCCACGGGGGCAGAGACCGCGTTCGTCCCTAGAATTGGGTGCCGTGCCCGGGCCGCCCACCGGTCCGTCCACGACCGAGGAGGACGTAGAGCAAGAGGCCGAGGAGTCCGCCGAAGAACACGACGAGCGTCCAGAGCGCTGCACTGTGTGGGCTGTTCGTCTGGGCGTCGGTGTACACCCACACCAGCGCCGCAATCTGGATGGCGAACAACACGAGTGCGAACAGAACGATCGCACCGCCACCGCCTTGCATCGGAACGAGTACACTCATTGGGACCAGTACGTGTGAGATACGACAACTCCTGTATATGTTTTTTGTTCTAGTACCGTCCACCCGTCGATTGCAGAGTCGAATCGCCTCACACCGCCGGATCCGACCCCCAGTGCAGGCGTGGACCACCGCCACGTATCGGATCGATAGCCGACGGGCCGTAACCGAACTGCCAGCGGTTCCAGTAGGGGAGCAAACCCGTGTTCTTATTCACGTCGATACCCACTGTCACGGTAATGGACGGCGAAATCTCCACCGACGAGGTCAAGGAGCTTCTCGAGGCGGATGCCGACGTTCGCATCGTCGACATCCGAGACGAGCGGAATTTCGAACACAGTCACATTCCCGGCAGCGAGAACATCCCCTTCCACGAACTTACGGAGCGCGTCGAGGAACTCGAGGACGACGACCACATCGTCACCGTCTGTCCCCACGGGAAGGCGAGCGTGCAGGCTGCACAGCTCATCGGATCCTACGAGGGGACTGCCGACGCACGCGTCGAGAGCATGGCGGGTGGTCTCGACAAGTACGGGATGAAGTTCGGGCTCGTCCGCGAGCCGGAAGACGAGGACGAACCGGCCGGACGCGAATCCCCGTTCTGACGCCCCGACCGGAGATCGCGCCGTCGTTTCGAGCCAGCTCTTTGCGAGGTGAGCGACTACCTGTGAGACGAGCGACCGCGACTCTCCGGGAGGGTCGCGACTGGTCGATATGCGAAATAAAAAACGATTCGAGAGCGGCGGCGCGGTCGTGGGTTCGGAAGTCGTCTCAGAGCATTGCGGGCATTAGGCGACGTTGAAGCCGCGGTCCCGAAGGAACTCCTCGATGCGGCCGGTGTGGTTCCCCTGGAGTTCGATCTGGTCGTCCTCGACGGTCCCGCCACAGGCGAATTTTGACTTGAGATCCGACGAGAGACTGTCCAGATCGACGTCCTTCGGGTCGAATCCTTCGACGATCGTTACCTCTTTCCCGTATCTGCGCTCGTCAATGCGGATGTTGAGTTGCTGTTGGCCCTTGGCCACGTCTTCGCAGACGCAGAGTTCTTGGGGCAGCCCGCACGTCGAGCAGACTTCCGACATTACGTTCGTTGCTATGAAACGGGCATATTAAACACTATCGGGACCCGCATGCCTTCGCGTGGTTCTTTTTCAGTGCCCGAGGAGTTCTGTCGGTGGCTGGCCGCCGCCGAACGGCGTGAACTGCGGGTCGCCGGACTCGTCTCGGTCGGGTTATCGGAGGCGACCGATACCCGGGAGTCGCTTCCGAGCGAGGTCGTCGACGATCGCGATCGCTTCGTCGGCTTCGGCCCGGCTAACCCCGCCGCCGTAGGTCGCTCGTTCGTGGTACTCGAGGACCTGCTGGGCCCGCGGATCGAGTCGGTCCCCGTCCGTCCGGGCTGCCTGCGACAGTGCCTGCAGGTATGCCCGCGCCGATTCCCCGCGACGGCGGGGGCGGTACTGGCGTCCGAGGAGTCGCTCGAGGCGGTCGAAGGCGCGTTCGGCGTCTCGATCCGGATCTGCCCGGGACCCGTGCCAGTAGACGCCGACCTCGCGACGGAGGCGGGTCGTCGCGTCGGTCCGGCGCGCGCCGGCGGCGAGGCCGACGAGAACGACGAGTCCGAGTACGGCCGTCTCGCGGGTAACCGTGAGGAGGAATTCGCTCAGTGACCTGTCGTCGTCGGCCGTGCTTCCGTCGGTTCGGTCACCGGAATCCGACGGGTTCGATTCGTTGTTCGGATCGTCGGCCGGCTCCGTTCCGTTGTTCGGATCGTCGGCCGGCTCCGTTCCGTTGTCCGGATCGTCGGCTGGGTCGTTCGGGCCGTTTGGATCGGATGTCGGCGGTTCGAGGGGGTCGTTCTGGTCTTCGTCGCCGATCGGGACGTCCTCGCTCTCGTCGGTATCCGCGTCCTCGTTTCCGTTCGCACGGGCTTCCTCGAGACGCTCGGTGTGGACCTCGCTGCGTGAGCCCCCGGGCGTCGGGTCGAACCGGACCCAGCCGTGGTCGGGGAAGTAGACCTCGACCCAGGAGTGGGCGTCGAGCCCGCGAACGACGTACTCGTCGTCGTCGACTTGTTGGCCGCTCGTGTAGCCGGTGACGTAGCGGGCGGGAACCCCCTCCTCCCGGAGCATCTGTGTCATCGTCGTCGCGAAGTAGACGCAGTAGCCTTCGTCCATCTCCAGCAGGAATCCGTCGGCGACGTTGCCAGCGGGCTGGGAGACCTCCAGCGAGTAGTCCTTCGAGGAACGGAGGTGTCGCTCGATATCGATGGCTTTCTCGTATGGGTTCTCGGCGTCGGCCGTGATCTCCGCGGTGCGTTCCCGGAACTCGCTCGAGGTGCCTTCCGGCGTCTGGAGGTAGTATTCGGTGACTTTCTCGGGGTAGTCCGTCCCTGCGTTTCGGAGTGCGGTCGGGCTCGAATCGACGACTGCGCTTTCGACGGTGTACCGATCGCCCTCCTGGAGGGGGGTTTCGGGTCGTGGCTGGTCGTGTCTGGAGACGGTCGTTCGCTGTGTCACGTCGCCACCGAGGGAGAGGGGTTGTGGTGCGACCGGCATGATACCCAGTTCCGTTTCGGCAGTGACCGTCTGTTGCACCGTCTCGTAGTTCCCGGGGGGGTTCGCGAGTCGGCCGTCGTACCGACTGCTCTGGCCGGTCCGGATCCACTCGTCGCCGGTAAAGCGATCGTACACGCCCGTTCGCCAGTAGGACCGCTGATCGGATTCGACGGTAAAGCGCACCTCCGGCGAGAGATCCACCTGCCCGGAGATGCCCGACCGCTCTGGTGCGGAATCGATCGTGGCCTCGAGCGAGCCGTCTTCGCCCTGGACGAGGTGTGTCGGCCCCGTCGGCTCACCGGGGACGACCGTCACCGACAGCGAGAGGGCGACGATCACTGCGAACAGGACCGCGAGCAAGTCCGCTTGCGCGATCGAACCGCCACGACGCTCGAGTTCGCCGACGGCGATGGTCCCGATGGCGGCGAGCGTGCCGATCAAGGTAACGAGCGTCCCGGCGTCGCCGGTCAACACGAGAAAGCCAAGCGCGATCCCGCCGGGAACGACGCTGAGTGCGTACCGGCCCCGCACGGCGAGATACCACGAGAGGAACACGGGGGCGGGCACGAATCCCAGCGTCCAGATCCCCGCCTGGACCATTCGAAGCACCGGCAGCCCGGTCGCGAGCGCGACGGTATCGGAGATGAGGGCATCGCTGGCCGTGAAGACGACGCCGAGTTCGACGCCGGCAGCGGTGAGATAGTAGGCGAACCCGAAGCCGGCCGCCGCGATCGCGAGGGCGCCCGCGGTCCAGGGACGGATCACCCGTGCGAACAGCGTCGCCGTGAGAAGCATGCATCCGACGATCGCGAACAGCGATCGACTGCCGCCGACGACCTGCGTTATCCCGTAGAGGACGCTCACGTACGAGGCCGTCAAAACCAGTACACAGCCCAGTGCCAAGGGGCGGAGGGCGGCGGAGCCGACCCGGCGATCCCCGTCGAGTGGGATCGTTCGATCGCCGGCGTGACTGGACGATTGCGTACTCATACGGTCACCCCCGGGGAGTCACCGGTGTCGTGGTCGGTTCGATCGCCGCTCCCGCTCCGTTCGCTGGGCTTGTCCGTCCGCTCCGCCCGGTCGCGACCACAGAGCCGGTCGAATGGAATCTCCTGGTCGTCGATGACGACCGTCGTCCCGTCGGTCTCGGTCCGGACCACCACGTCCGCGTCCCGTCGGGCCTGCTCCCCGAGCGTCCCGGGCCCGGCGACGGCCAGTACTCCCAGGAGTTCGCGGTGGTGTGCTCGGCCCGATCCCGGCGGCCGTCTCCCGTCGGGGAGAACCAGTCCGACCGTGGCACCTCGCTCGAGGAGGTCGGTCGCAACGGTCGCGGCGGCCGACGCCATCTCCCCGTCGCGGTCGGTGAGACATTCGGCGGCGACCGTGACGGCCCCGGCCTCCTCGCCGTCCGCATACTCCGTGACGACCAGGTCGTCGTCGGGCCGTTTTGCCGCACTCTTCCAGTGGATATCCCGTAGCGGGTCCCCGCGCCGGTACTCCCTGAGGTGATCGAACTCGTCGTGAACGTGGCGATCCGCGACGCTCGCGAGCAGCTGGATATCGGCCGCCGGACCGCGACCCAGTCCTCGGACCCGCGGATAGACGAGGACGGGCGTCGTCGCCTCGTCTTCGAACCGCCGTTCGACGAGTCCGACGACGTCCTCGACGGTGATCGACAGCGGGCCGACTCGGTGTTCGCCCCGTTCCTCGAGTCGAACGTCGTACGTAAATGTCTCATCGCCCTCGAGGGTCGTTTTCGCGACCGGGTCCGTGGCTGCAGCGAGCCCGTCGCCGACGGTATCGCGGACCGTCGCGGCGACGGGGCGATCGGTTTCGATCGTGAGTTCGACCCGTCGCTGTTCCCCGATGAATCCCTCGGGGACGGGCTGGCGGGTGACTCGGGGTCGGTTGGCTCGGCCGATCGTGAGCAGGCCGGCCAGGAGGACGACGACGAGGGGAACGACGACGGCGTTGAGCGCCCGCGGACCGAACTGCCAGCTCAACGCGACGGCCCCGAGCACGACGGCGACGACGATCCAGCCGCGGCGTGTGAGTCTCATTCGACGGCGGTGTGCTCGAGTGCGTCCTCGACGACCGCGGTGCCGTCCCGGTCGCGACCGGTCGTCTTGATCCGGTGGCTCATCACGACCGGCGCTTCGGCCTGTACGTCGTCCGGGATCACGTAGTCCCGACCGTTCGTGACGGCGCGAGCCTGGGCCGCTCGGAGCAGCGATATCGTCCCGCGGGGACTCACACCGATGCGTGCGTTCTCGCGAGTGTAAGCCGCGAGTCGCGTCACGTACGTCCGGACCGGCTCCGCGACCTGAACCGTCGACACGGTTTCGCGGGCGGCGACGAGCGTGTCGCGATCGGTCACCGACTCGAGGGACTCGATGGGGTGGTCGCCGACCGTTCGGCCGAGGAGATCGGCTTCCTCGTCGGTGTCGGGGTAGCCCAGATGCAACTTCTTCATGAACCGATCGACCTCGGCGAAGGGCAGGTCGTAGGTCCGGTTCGGTTCGACGGCGTTCTGGGTCGCGATTACGGTAAACGGCGTCGGGAGTTCGCGCGTCGTGCCGTCGACGGTGACCTGTTCTTCTTCCATGGCCTCGAGCAGCGCCGCCTGTGTCTTCGGCGGCGCACGATTGATTTCGTCGCCCAGCACGATGTTCCCGAAGACGGGGCCGGGTTGATAGTCGAACTCGCGGCTCTTCTGGTTGAAGACGTTCACGCCGGTGACGTCGGAGGGGAGGAGGTCGGGCGTAAACTGAACGCGGCTGAACGTACAGTCGACGGATTTGGCGATCGAGCGTGCCAGCATCGTTTTGCCGACGCCGGGCACGTCGTCGAGAAGGACGTGGCCGCGTCCGAGGACGGCGGTGATCACGTGTTCGATCACGTCGTCGTGGCCGACGATCACGCGAGAGACGTTCGTCTCGATATCGTCACACAACCGCTTTATCGTCGAGATTCGGAGGGGATCGCTGTCGGCCGCCGGCTCTGTACTCGCTTCCGCTGTCGGGTTGGCATCAGTCATAGTCTCGAGGCTGTCCGCGGGGACCGGACGAACCGTTCTCCACATCCTCATCTGGTTCTGCGGAACATATGTTTTGTGTCATACGAGTCACTCGTTTCTCGAGACGTGTCGGGTCGTCGTCGAGCGACCGATTCGCGTGGCTCGAGCAAAACGAGAGCCCGGACCCGAGAGCGTACGTCCGCGAGGAGAGCGGCCGCTCGTGAGCGTGGACGACGCGTCGGCGCTCCGTGAGCCGACGGTCAGACCGTTGCAGCCGCTATCGATGTCCGATCGGAAACCGATACCACTCCCAGGACAGCCTAGAGCCGCTCGACGTTCGTCGCGCGTGGCCCCTTTTCGGCCTCCTCGATCTCGAACTCCAGTTCCTGGCCCTCCTCGAGGTCAGGACCGCCGATGTCCTCCATGTGGAAGAACACGTCCTCGTCCGCGTCGTCGGTTTCGATGAATCCGTAGCCGCCAGTGTCGTTGAAGAACGCAACCGTACCTTTCGCCATTGCACCTGAACAAAGCCACGACGAAAGTATAAAGCTTCGGGGCCCACTCGCAGGCTCACCCCCGAGAAAACGGCTCGTATCGGTGGCAATAGCCGATTACCACTGTTTGCAGTCGGGACAGACCAGGTCGCCGTCGGCTCGCCAGACCCGCTCAGTCGGACACCCACAGCGTGTACACGCGTAGTCGCCCCACGCGTACGTCGAGCGGACAGCGCCGATCGAACCGCCACCTGGGTCGTCGCTCGGTTCGCCGCCGTCTCGAGATGAGTCTCCCGTCGTTCGATCGCCATCGCCGTCGGTGGAGCCGAAATCCGAGAGCGTCGCGTCGTCGGGCACGGGCACCGATACGAACGGACGGGACTTAACCGTCCGCATGCGGGACCGGCACCGCCAAGTAGGGCCGGTAACAACCCCCGTATATGGTTACGATCACACCCCTGAACATCATCGTGGACAACATCGTGGAAATGATCGGCCTCTTCAGCGACGTCGCAATGGGTGCCGGACTCGCACCGCTGCTGGTCCTGATGGGGGCGCTTCTCGTCGCCGTCTCGGTGGGCGTCTTCGGGATCCTCACCCTCGGTGCCGTCGGGAACCTCTTTACCGCGAACTGAGACTTTCGTTTTCGATTTACGTATCCCGACCGCTTGCGCGCGCGAGTGCCTCGCTCGCCCGTTCGACGGCGTCTTCCAGATCCGGTCCCAGCGGCGAGCCGACGACGATCCCGTCGACGTACTCGAGCGCCTGGGCGAACCGCTCCGCGACCGTCTCGGTCGTTCCCGCGATACAGAAGGCGTCGATCATCGGTGGGGTGACGCGGCCGAAGGCCTCGGGAAGATCGCCCTGCTCGAGCGCCTCGCTCACCGCGCGTGCCGCGTCGCGGTCGATATCGTGGCGCTCGAGGACCGGCTCCGCGGCCCCGCCGACGATGAAGGCGACGGGGGGTCGAGCCGCCTCGCGCGCCTCGGTTTCGTCGCCGGCGACGCTGACGCTCGCGAACGCCAGCGACTCGAACGCGCCGTGGTCGTCGGGCCGTTCGGCAAGTCCCTGCTCGAGTTGGCCCGCGGCCCACTCGAGGTCCCGCGGATGGGCGGCGTTGACCAACGCACCATCGGCGCGTTTCGCGCTCATCCGGAGCATGTGTGGGCCCTGTGCGCCGACGTAGACCGGTATCCGATCGGACGGGGGGTCGAGGTTGAGCGCCGCGTCCCGCGCGGTGAAAGTTCCCTCGTGGGTGACCGTCTCGCCGTCCCAGAGGTCACGAGCGACCTCGAAGGTCTCGAGGACGCGCCGGAGCGGGCTGTCCCGTTCGATGCCGAGGTTCGACAGGGAGGAGCGATCGCCCGCGCCGACGCCGAAGACCGCTCGGCCGTCGCTGAGTTCGTCGATCGTCGCCGTTCCCGACGCGAGTTTTACGGGATGGGTTTCGTAGGGGTTGACGACGCCCGGCCCCAGCCGGATCTCGTCGGTCGCATCGGCCATCCGCGAGCACACCACGAGCGGGTCGCGGTTGAAGTAGTGGCTGCTCGCGAAGGCGATCTCGAACCCTTCGTCCTCGGCGAGTGCGGCCAGTCCGGCGACACGTTCCGGCGGGTGTTCGGGAGTGAGTTCGATGCCCCAGGTCGGCTCGCCGCTCGAGGGAGTGTGATCAGTCATTCGTCGACCCTCCAGTCTCGTAGTGCCTGTCGCACGAGGTCGTCTTCGACTGACCGGAAGAGCTCGTCGCTCCCCTCGTGGGTACCGAACTCCCAGTTCCGGACGACGACTGCGGGCGTCCCGCCGGCCCCCTCGCCGGTGACGAGGTTCGCGGCGGCGGCGAGTTCGTCGACCACCGATTGGACGGTAACGCCGAGTTCGTGGCCGTCGCGGTCGCGTTCGCCCCGCCAGTCCCGGCTCGCGGGCATCCCCGCCCAGCCGATCGCGACGCCGGTCTGTCCGTGGCGGAACGGACGACCGCAGGTGTCGGTGACGACGACAGCCACGTCTTCGATGCCCCGATCCTCGAGCCCCGACCGGATCCGCTCGGCGCTCTCACTCGGTTTCCGCGGCAGGAGTAACAGGTCGTGGTCGGGCACGTTCGAGCGATCGATTCCAGCGTTGGGGCAGATGTGTCCAAAGCGGGTTTCGGCCAGCAGGAACGGACAGTCGATCAGCAGTTCCGAACTCTCCTCGATGATCGCCTGCGCGAACCGCGGGTCCTTCTCCTCGCCGGCAACTTCGGCGATTCGGTCGGCAATCTCCCGTGCCCGGCCGCTGACGGGATACTCCTCGAGATCCGCCGTCCGTCCCTCGGCCTTCGAGACGATGGTGCTCGCGACCGTGAGCACGTCGCCGGGCTCGAGGGCGGCCCGATCCGCGACGAGGGCGGCGATGTCGTCGCCGGGGCGGATTTCGGGCAGCTCCGCCACGCCGTTGAGTTCCATACTGGTGGGTGGGGAAGCGGCGTCAAAAACGCACCGTCACCGGAGAATGGAGTCACCGTCGGCCGGCTCGAGCGGAGGCTGCTAATCCGTTCTGTGAAACACGGTACAAACGAGGAAAACAGCCATACGTTCCAAACACGAAAACGAACGTATGCCGATCGATATCGATACCTTCGAACGGGAAACGGAGTTCGAAGGGGAACGCACGCAGGCGGAGCGAGTGTTCTCCTTTCTCGTTTCGAACGACGACAAGGCCTTCAGACGGGGCGAAATCGCCGATTCGACGGGCATCGAACCGAACGCCGTCAGTGCGGTACTGAGCCGATTGAAGGAGCGAAATCTGGTGCGACACAAGCCGCCGTACTGGGCGGCCGGTGACTCGGACCGAATCCGGTCCGCCACCGACCTGAGCCGCAGTCTCGACTCGCTCAACGAGCAACTCGGTACGGAAGAGATGGACGCGTGGCGCGAGGCCGGCACTGATGAGCGACATCCGGGTGAGCGGGGGACGGACGGCGAATGAAATACGAACGCGGAGACATCATCGAGGCGGGAGCTCCGTTCGACGAATCGAAACCGAGTCGTCCGTTCGCGATCGTCAGCACGACCGCTCATCCGTTCGATGGGGAGCAGTACATCGCAGTCACGCTGACGACGCGAACGTGGTACGACGAGACGATCCCCGTCACCGACGACGATTTCCTCGACGGCGGATTGCCGAAGGAGAGCTATCTCGTCCCCTGGGGAGTCGTCTCGCTGTCTCACGACGATATTCTTGACTGGTTCGGCCGAGTAGAACCCGAGCCGCTAAACGACGCAGTCGACCGGCTCGTCGGCTATCTGCGGGACTGATCGTCCCTCGAGGACGACCGATCGGTTCTAGTTGTTCCTAGCGGGCGTCCTGACCTGCTCGTCTTCGTTTTCAGCCTCGTCTTGCTCGTCGGGATTCCCGTGCCCGCCGCCGCCAGGGGTCCGCACGGTGACGGTCGTCCCGGCGTCGATGTCGACCGTCGTCTTCGCGGGAACCGCTTCGCCGTCGATCAGGTTCTCGCCGGTCGCGCCGTCTTCGCCGCCGGCGACGCCCGTCGGCGCGTGTCGGCGGCGCTCGGTCAGCAGCGACACCGTCGCGTCGGTCTCGACCGTGACCGAGCGCTCGAGGCCGAGACCCCCGCGAAACCGCCCGCGTCCGCCGCTGCCGTCCCGATGCGCGTAGCGTTCGACCCGGAGCGGGTACTCGGTCTCGAGGGATTCGACGGGCGTGTTGAGCGTGTTCGTCATGCCGACCTGGACGCCGTCCATCCCGTCGCGGTCGGCGCGCGCGCCGAAGCCGCCGCCGATCGTCTCGTAGTAGGCGAACGAGCCGTCTCGCGCGCCGATGGTGAGGTTGTTCATCGTCCCCTGACCCTGTGCGGGGACGCGGTCGGGCGCGGCTTGCGCGAGTGCGGTGAAGACGACGTCGGTGACCCGCTGGCTGGTCTCGACGTTGCCGCCGACCACGGCGGCGGGCGGGTTCGGATTCAACAGCGATCCCTCGGGCGCAACGACGCTCACCGGCTCGTAACAGCCGTGGTTCGGCGGGATCTCCGGATCGGTGATACAGCGGACGACGAAGTAGACCGCGCTCGTCGCGACCGCCAGCGGTGCGTTGAGATTCCCCGCGACCTGCGCTGCGGTTCCGGAAAAGTCCACATCGATCGTCTCGCCGTCGACCGTGACGGTCACGGCGATTTCGATGTCCTCGTCGGTCACGCCGTCGCCCTCGAGGACGTCGGTGGCCTCGTAGGTGCCATCGGGCAAGGCCGCGATTTCCGCCGCGATCCGCTCGCGGGAGTAGTCGATGACGGCGTCGAACCCCTCGAGGACCGTTTCGCGGCCGTGCTCGTCGAAAAGGGCTGCGAGCCGTGCTTCGGCGCGTTCGTTCGCTGCCTGCTGTGCGCGGAGGTCCGCCCGGCGCTCGCGGGGGTTGCGGACGTTCGCGAGGACGAGCGAACGAACGTCCTCCCGGGGCTCGCCGCCCTCGACGAGTCGAATCGGGGGGAGCCGAAGCCCCTCCTGATAGATTTCCTCCGCGCCGGCGGGCATACTGCCGGGTGTCATCCCGCCGACGTCGGCGTGGTGGGCTCGAGAGACGGCGTAGCCGACGACTGCTCCGTCAGGGGCGATCGGCGAGACCATCGTCACGTCCGGCAGGTGCGTTCCGCCGGTGAAGGGGTCGTTGAGAACGAACACGTCGCCGGGCTTCGGATCGTGCTCGTACACGGCGTCGACCGCGGCCGGCATCGCGCCGAGGTGGACCGGGATGTGTTCTGCCTGCGCGACCATCCGCCCCTCGGCGTCGAACAGCGCCGTCGAGCAGTCCCGTCGTTCCTTGATATTCGGTGAATACGCCCCTCGAATCAGGGTCTGTCCCATCTCCTCGGCGACGCTCTCGAGTTGGTTGCGAATGACCTCGAGGGTCACTGGATCGATGCGGTCGTCCGTCTCGTCCGTCGGGTCAGTCGTCATCGTTAGTTCTCCTCCGTTCGCGTCGCGACGAGCGTTCCGTCGGTCAGAACCTCCCCCGCCCAGGTCGGCGGGACGACGGTCGTGCTTTCGGCCTGCTCGAGAACCGCCGGGCCCGTGATCGACGCGCCCGCCGCGAGCCGATCCCGGTCGTAGATCGTCGTCTCCTGCCGGCCAGCGTCGGGAAAGGCGGCGTCACGAGTACCGAGGACCGCGTCGCCCTCGCCGTCGTGGCGGATCGCCGGCTCCGATCCCGGGACGGTCGCCGTCGTGCGGAGGGTGACGACCTCGATCGATTCGTCCATCGCGTAGCCGTAGGTCCGCTCGTGGACGTCGTGAAACCGGTCCGCGACCGCGTTCGCGTCGAACGTATCGTCGACAGGAACGGTCAGTTCGAAGCTCTGGCCCGTGTACCGGCAGTCGGCTGCCCGCTCGACGCGTGCCGCGTCCGGATCCGACGCGTCCGCGAGCACGTCGGCCACGAGGTCGTCGTACACGTCCTCGAGCGCCGCTGGCTTCGCTCCGTCGAGGGTGACGCCGACGGTCCTGGCGGCATCGTAGCTCTCGTCGGCCGCGAGCAGCCCGAACGCGGAAAGCACGCCGCTCGGTCGCGGGACGACGACCCGATCGATCGACAGGGAATCGGCCAGCGCCACGGCGTGCATCGGCCCCGCGCCGCCGAAGGCCACGAGCGCGAAGTCGCGAGGGTCGTGGCCCCGTTCGACCGTCACGGACCGGATCGTCCGCGTCATCGTCGCGTTCGCCACCCGGTAGACGCCGCGAGCCGCCTCGAGCGGTCCCGCGAGGCCGGCTTCCTGGGCCAGTCGCTCGAGGGCGTCGTGTGCGGCGTCGACGTCGAGGGTCATTTCACCGCCCAGTGCGGTTTCGGGGCCGATGTAGCCGAGCACGACGTTGGCGTCGGTGACGGTCGGTCGAGTGCCACCGCGGTCGTAACAGGCCGGGCCGGGCGCTGCACCCGCGGACTCCGGCCCGACCCGGAGCGCGCCGCCCGAATCGACCCACGCGATCGAGCCGCCGCCCGCGCCGACGGTGTTCACGTCGACCATCGGCGTCCGGATCGGTATGCCGTCCACCTCGGCGTCGGTCGTCCGCTCGGCCCGTCCGTCCCGGACGAGGCTCACGTCGCTCGAGGTACCACCCATGTCGAACGTCACGAGTCCGTCGACGGTATCGTCGCCGACGGTGGCCGCCGCACCGACGACGCCGGCGGCCGGCCCCGACAGCGTCGTCGTCACGGCGTGGTCGCGCACCGTCTCGGGATCGGCGATACCGCCGTTGGCCTGCATGATCCGCGGTGCCGGAAGCCCGGCCTCGTGGGCCTCCTCGACCAGCCGACCGACGTAGCGGTCGATCGCGGGCCGGACGTAGGCGTCGACCGCCGTCGTCGACGTGCGTTCGAACTCGCGGAACTCCGCGAGCACCTCGTGGGAGGCCGAGACCGGGGCCTCGAGTTCCTCGCGTAGCGTCTCGGCGACGAGGCGCTCGTTCTCGGGATCGGCGTAGGCGTGCAGCAGACAGACCGCGACCGCCTCGACGTCGCGCTCGCGGAGCGTCGCCGCGAGGTCGCGGACCGCCTCGGCGTCGACCGGGCGTTCGACCCCGTCGACGGTCGTCCGCTCGTCGACTTCGAACCGTCGGTCGCGGGGGACCAGCGGCTCCGGTTTCTCGGCCTCGAGATCGTACAGCTCGGGTCGGTCCTGGCGACCGATCTCGAGGACGTCCCGGAAGCCGTCGGTCGTCACGAGCGCCGTCTTCGCGCCGCCGCGTTCGAGCAGGGCGTTGACCGAGACGGTCATCGCGTGGGCGAAGCCGTCGATTTCGGTGGGTTCGATGCCGGCGCGGTCGCAGGCCTTGCGGAGCCCCTCGAGGACGCCGACGTGTTGGTCGTCGGTCGTCGGGACCTTCGCGGTGACGAGTTGGTCGTCGACGGAAAGGGCCACGTCGGTGAAGGTGCCGCCGACGTCGACGCCGATGCGCGTGTCGCCATCGACCGGCGGCCGCTCACTGGTCATCGTAGGCTGGTCCCTCGAGTAGCGTGTCAGAATCCTCGTCGAGCGATACCGGCACGCGCTGTGTCATGGTCACAGGCGGGGGGCCGAGGTAGGTATAGTTCACGCACTCGATCCGTTGGGCGGTTGGGGGGGACGGTTTCGAGTCCCGAAAGCGATTCCCTTCGGGCGGACGTCGGTCGCGTATGAGCGATTCACCGGCAGCGTCCGACGACCGGGGGAGCGACGACGGGGAGACGAGCCACGTCGTTACCGCCTTCCTCCGAAACCGGGGAGCGGTCCTGTTGCTCCGCCGGAGCGATTCCGTCGGCACCTACAGGGGCCAATGGGGCGGCGTCTCCGGCTTCGCCGAGGGCCAGCCGGACGAACAGGTCCGCGTCGAGATCCGCGAGGAAACCGGCATCGAGTCCGACGACGTCTCGCTCGTTCGCTCCGGGCGGCCGGTCACGTTCGTCGACCCCGATCTCGAGCGCGAGTGGGCCGTCCACCCGTATCTGTTCGACTGCGAGACCCGCGAGATCCGGCTGAGCGACGAACACGACGCCTTCGAGTGGGCACCGCCGACCGCGATGCTCGAGCCGGTCGACGACCGGGTGACGGTTCCCGAACTCTGGACAGCCTACGAGCGCGTGGCACCGACCGTTCGGTCGATCGCCGCCGACGGCGAGCACGGGGCCGCGTACCTGTCGCTGCGCGCGCTCGAGGTGCTTCGCGATCGGGCTGGAGTGCTCGTCGCCGAGCGAACGGAGTTCGGGACCGATCCGGACGGGGAGTGGGACGAGCTCGCCGAACTCGCGGGCCGGCTACTCGAAGCCCGACCGTCGATGGCCGTCCTCCGAAACCGTGTCAATCGCGTCATGGCCGGCGCGGACGGCGAAAACGGGGATGCCTCGGCCGTCCTCGAGTCGACGTCCTGGAACATCGACCGTGCGATCGACGCTGACGAGGACGCCGCAGCGACCGCGAGCGAGTTCGTGGCGGACAGCGTCGCGACCCTCTCTCGGTCGGGAACCGTTCTCGAGGCGCTCGAAATGGGTGAGCCGTCGCGCGTGTTCGTCGCCGAATCGCGACCCGCCCGGGAAGGGATCGATGTCGCGGAGCGGCTGTCCGAAATGACCGACAGCACCGTGTCGGTCCACACGGATGCGGCGATCGCGCACGTGCTCGCACGCGAAGACGTCGCACAAGTAGTGGTCGGCGCGGATACCGTGCTATCCGACGGCTCCGTGGTGAACAAAACGGGGACGCGATCACTGGCACTCGTCGCCGATCGCGAGGGGATTCCGGTGTCCGTCGTCGCGGCGACGGACAAAGTCTCGACGGGCGAGGAGGTAAACCTCGAGTCCGGGGACCGATCCGCGGTGTACGACGGCGACGCGTCGCTCGACGTGCTGAACCCCACGTTCGACGTGACACCCGCCGAGTGCGTGACGCAGTTCGTGACCGAGCGCGGGACGCTCGAGCCGGCCGACATTGGGGACGTGGCCGCGGAGTTGCGGGGCCTCGAGGAGTGGCGTAACAGCGGGGCATCGCCGACTCGAGAAACGACAGACCGAAACCCGTCGAGGGAGTAGCTGCTCCCGGCGGCCGTGACGAAGAGTTACCCCCTCCGAGCCCCTTGTGACGAGGGATTTTCTCCGAGCCGCCTTCTACGTCGCCGAGAGTCATCCACCGTGCGTGACCGAAAACCCATTGGAGCGATACCCGAGACGGTCGGTCGACGGAAGAGTCGGGATCGGTGCGAGACTAGTAGCGCGTTGAAACGGTCACACCCCCGCCGGCGGTATCGGGTTGGACGATCGCGTCGAACGGCGTTTTAATCGTACTGATGGTTTTTCGGTCGTGGGCGTCCGGGTCCAGGTGGAAGTGAGCGATCCCATCGACGTGTTCGATGCGACGCGTAATCACCCGCAGAAACCGGAACAGCGACTTCTGATTCGTGTACTGGAGGAGTCCGGTGATCGAATCGAAGCAGACCACCGTCTCGGCGTCCGTCTTCACCTGGCTCGAGAGGTAATCGCTCACTTTCATTCCGATCCCGGTCAGATCGGCTGGATTGACCGTAATCGACGTCACGTCGTCGGTTCGTTGCGTCGACTGATAGGGGGACTCGTCGAGCGTGATGACGGTGATTCGTCCGTCGTGCGTTTCCGGCGTGCCCGTCCACGTTCGCAGCCACTGGCCCGGTGATTGGAACGTCAGCGCCAGGACGTCCGTTCGCTCGGTCAACTCCTGTGACAGGAGCGCGTTGTGGGTTCGTTTCGTCGAATCGTCGAGCATCGATCCGAGCAACAACACGTTCGACGCCTCCGCTAACTGTTCTCTCTGTTTCGTCTGCATCTCACGCGTCCTCGATGATATCGGACACTGCTTCGATCACCGCGTTGAACGGCGCGTCCATCGTGAGTGAGACGTACAATCCAGTCGTTTCCCCCACGAACCGGAAGATAGTGTTTCCCTCGAAGAAGACGGCAAAGGCGCGTACCTCGCCGAGTTCGCTGTACACGTCTTCGTACATTTCCTTTTCGGTGAAATCGAGCCGGTAGTCGCTGTGGATCCTGTCTGCGAGCTCTTCGATGTCTACTGCGTCGCCGAGTTGGTGGCCCATCTGGTCGTCCATGTACATGATATTGTACGTCTCGGCGTCGTATTCGGCAACCGTGAGGATCTGGCCGCCAGCGATCTCTCGAAGTTTCTCGAGGACCGCGTCTGCATCGAATTCGGCAAACGTAGATGTGTTCTCGATCGTGCCCATCCGATACCGATACAGATGTCTCGATTATAAAGCCGGTGGCCGGAGTACCGTGTCAGTTGGATTCGTAGTCGCTCCTGTCGTCCTGCCGTGTCGCCTGGTTCGAATCCCACGACTGGGACGTGCCGATCGGCCGATCTCGACGCTGGAGATCCGCAAAGCTTCAACATGGACTCGCCTGTACTGACGCGCATGCAATTCGAACTCGAGCGACTCGGCGTCCACGAGTCAGTCGAGGCGGTGTTTCCGCCGGCTGAACTGGCGGCGTCCCTCTCCAACCTGCCGACCGAGGTTGCAGTAATCGGCGACGACGAAATCCCCAGGTACGATGCAGTGGTCACGCTGGAACACCGCGAGGCCTTCCTCGAGGTGGAGTGGGTCCACTCGATTCAGGCGGGGGTCGATCGGTTCCCGTTCGACGAGTTCGAGGACCACGACGTGATTCTCACGAACAGCACGGGCATTCACGATCGAACCGTCGGCGAGACGGTCGCGGGCTATCTCCTCATGTTCGCCCGGCGACTGCACGCCCACGTCGCGAACCAGCGAGAGCGCCGGTGGACCCGCCCCGAGTGGGACGAGGCGTTTACGCTCCCGGGATCGACGGCCTGTGTCGTCGGCACCGGGACCCTCGGGCGGGGCGTCGCCGAAACCCTCGGCGGGCTCGGCGTCCGCGTGACCGGGGTTCGACGCTCCGGCGATCCGGTCCCCGGATTCGACGAAATCGACACGACCGACCGCCTCCTCGAGGCGATCGCCGACGCCGAGTTCGTGATCGTCACCGTCCCCCTGACCGACGAGACCCATCACCTCTTCGACGCGGAGGCGTTCGACGCCATGCGCGACGACGCTTACTTCGTGAACGTCGCCCGGGGCTCCGTCGTCGACGAACCGGCGCTGATCGACGCTCTCGAGGGCGACGCGCTCGCGGGGGCGGCACTGGACGTCTTCGAGGCGGAACCCCTGCCCGAGGACTCGCCGCTGTGGGGGATGGACGAGGTGATTATTTCGCCCCACTGCGCCGCCTACACCCGCGACTACTTCCGGGACATCGGCGACATCGTCCGCGAGAACGTCGATCGGCTCGCGGCCGGCGAGGAATTCCACAACCGCGTGGTCTGACGCGAGGTTGATTCGAGGCAGTGGGGCTCTCGAATAAGTGCCGATATTAGACGGAACGCGTGGTGGCCGGGCGCACGACTCGAGTATCACGAGGGTCGTGCAACCCGGGGGAGGGCAGGCACTTACCCGACACGCACTGCGAGCGAGGTCGCAGGCCGAGCGAGCGGGCCGACGACCGATGTGGAGGGCCCGAAGGGGCCAGAACGGAGGGAGGAGTGCTTTTGATCGAAATTTTGCCGAGGGCGCGGCTTCGCCGCGCCCGCAGAGCAAAATTTCGTTAGAAGAACTTGAACAGATCGTCCCGCTGTTGCTCGTGCAGGTGGGATCGAACGGCCTCGGTGAGCGGCTCGAGCTGGCCGCGTTTGGCGCTGATGGGGGCGATGGTGTCTTGCCACTGCTTCCACGGTGGGTAGAGGCCGAGGCGGTCACAGAGGTCGTCGAGCCGTTCGTCCTCGTCGTCGACCTTGTCCATCTTGTTGACGGCGACGACCGTCGGCACGTCCAGCTCCCGCAGGAAGTGAAACATCTCGACGTCGTAGGGGATCTCGTCGGGTCCCGAGTGGCGGTCGATGATGTCGATGACGCTCTTGCCGTCGACGACCAAAATCGCGACGAGGATGTCGTCGGCGTACTCCTCGAGGTAGTGAACGATTTCGGTCTTGATCTGCTCGCGATGCTCCTCGTCGACGCCGCTCATGAAGCCGAAACCGGGGAGGTCGGTGATGACGAAATCCTCGGGTGCCCAGTCGTAGTGGTTGGGCGAGCGGGTGACCCCGGGTTTCCCCCCGGTGTCGAAGCTGTGGCCGGTCAGCTCGCGCATGAGCGTGGACTTCCCCACGTTCGAGCGCCCGACGAGCGCCACTTCGGCGTCTCGGTTGGGCCGCGTATCGAAATCGATCATACCCGACCGTAGGGTGGACCGACCTTTATACGCACTGTAACGGGAGTCGGCTGCCAGTGGGCTCCAGTCGGCCCCGCCTGGTGGTCCCGTGACGCTACACGCTCGTCGCGACGAACACCCCGATTCCGAACGAGGCTGCGACCAGCAGGGCGATGGCCACGAGCCGGCGGCTCGAGGTCGTCGCCTCGAGGTCGACGTGGCGACTATCGCGGGCGGTCTGGACGCCGAACCAGGCCAGCGACGTACAGCCGACGGCGACCCCGCCGGCGAAGAGCCACGACCACGCGTCGTCCGTGACGAGAGCAGAGCGGATCGCCGAGAGCGTGACGACGGCCGCGAGGAGGACGTCACCGATCCCGACGACGACGTTCCACGGAACGGGTCGCCCGACGACCGTGATCGAATCGACGAGCCCGCCGACGAGCAGTAGGACCGCCGAGAGGGCGAAGCCAGCGAGGAACGCGCCGGCGAGCGGACCGGTGACCACGCTCGAACCGAACGCGGCGAGATACGCACTGACCATTCCCAGCATACCGACGCCCAGTAGCGAGGCGATCCGTCGCTTCATACGCGTCGTGTCTCTGCTTGATACAAGAAACGTTGTGAAAGAGACGATCCGTTGCTCGAGCCAAAGCGGGCGATTCGCGTGGGAGGGAATGCCCCGAAGTTATGACCCAGGGGCGTCTCAGATCGACACGTGCGTCTCGTACAGTTGACGGTGCCGACGGGGAAGCGAGAGACGATCCTCGAGATTCTCGACGAGCGGAAGATCGATTACGTCGTGACCGACGAGACCAGCAGCCGGAAGTACACGGCGGTCGTCTACTTCCCGCTGCCGGATGCCGCCGTCGAGCCGGTACTCGACGAGATACAGAACGCCGGGATCGAGGAGGACGCGTATACGGTCGTCGTCGACGCGGAGACGGTCGTTTCCAGGCGATTTCAGGCACTTCGAGACGAGTACGAGGACGGCGACGTCGGATCGGACCGGATTTCACGCCAGGAGCTGCAGGCGGAGGCCGACGATCTGACGCCGAGCTTCCCCGTCTACGTGGTGATGACGGTCATCAGTGCCGTCGTCGCGACCGCGGGGCTGTTACTGGACTCGCCGGCGGTCGTCGTCGGTTCGATGGTGATCGCGCCGCTGATCGGTCCGGCGCTGGGGGCGAGCGTCGGCACGGTGATCGACGACGAGGAACTGTTCGTCGAAAGCGTCACGTACCAGATCGTCGGCGTCGTGGTCGCGATCGCGGCGGCGGCGATTTTCGCGGTGCTGGTTCGTTCCCTGAACATCGTCCCGCCGGACCTCGTCCTCTCGAGCGTCGGCGAGATATCCGAACGGCTCGCGCCGGACTTGCTTTCGCTTGCGATCGCCCTCGGTGCCGGTGTCGCGGGGGTCGTGAGCATCGCGACCGGAACCTCCGTTGCGCTCGTCGGCGTGATGATCGCGGCAGCGTTGATTCCCCCCGCCGGCGTCGCCGGTATCACGCTCGCGTGGGGCCAGCCGACGGCCGCGATCGGCGCGACGGTACTCGTCCTCGTCAACCTGCTCTCCGTGAACCTCGCGGGCCTGTTGACGCTGTGGTACGCCGGGTATCGCCCGGAGAACCTGTTCGACCTCGGTGAAACGGAACAGCGCCTTCGCCAGCGGATCGTCGGCCTCGTCGTCATCGTCCTGATCTTCGCGGTGTTCCTTGGCGGGATCACGTACGCCTCCTACGAGTCGGGGAACTTCGAACAGGACGCTCGCGAGGAAGTGGAGACGCTCCTCTCACAGGACCAGTACGAGAACTATCAGCTCCTCGAGTTCCAGGTCGTGATGGACGACAACTACCCGTTCCGGAACGCCGAGCGGGTGATCGTGACGATCGGCGGCCCGCCCGATCAATCGGCACCCGAACTGGCTGATACCATGCACGAGCGGATCAACGACCACGCCGACCAGTCGGTCAACGTCGAGGTCAGGTACGTCGAGGTCCTCGAGCGGGGGGACAAGTAGGACGAGCGGAGCCGTCCGGTCCCGTCGACGACAGGCTCTCACGGGCCGATCGCGAGCCGGGCGTTCGCAGCGAACGGGACCTGCGACCGGGTCAGCGAACAGGGTTTGCGACCGGGGGCTCGGGCCTCGTTCCTCGAGATGGGGCACGGTTGTGCCTGGGGTTCCGTTATCGGAAAAAACGGTCGAGCGAGTGACCTCCGAGTCTGACCTCGCGTCCGAATCGGCCACCCTGTCCTGTCGCGATCGAGCCGCCGTCGACGCCACGTTCTCGGGCCGCCGATCCCGGTGACGGGATAGATCGGGACATCCAGAGGGGACCGGGTCCCCTCATCGGCTCACCCGTAAGTTAGCCGTCGAACGGCAATTCGGGCTCGTATCCGATCGCCTCGACGGCGGCATCGAGTACCGTTTCGACGTTCGCGCCGGTCTCGACGCTCATGGTGTAGTCGGCCGCGACGGCCTCGTCGAGGTCGTCCTCCTCGAAGCGGTCGGACTTGTTCGCGATCGTGTACACGGGAACGGCGTCGAACTGGGCCATGATCGAGTCCCGGAGCTCGAGTTGGGGACCGATCGGATACCCGCATTCGCCGGTGGGATCGACCATCACGAGCATGCAGTCGGCGAGGTGCTCGATGGCACTGACGGCCTGGGATTCGATCTCGTTTCGGTCCGCCGGCGGGCGATCGAGCAGGCCGGGGGTGTCGACGATCTGGTAGCGGATGTGATCTCGTTCGAAGTGGCCGACGCCGATCCCCTTCGTGGTGAAGGGATAGGAGGCGGTCTCGCCGCGCGCGTTGGTGACGTCGTTGACGAACGAGGACTTGCCGACGTTGGGGTAACCGCCGACGACGATCGTCGGCTCGTCGGGATTGATCTCGGGCAGGTCGCGCAGATCGTTGCGCGACTCGTTGATGTACAGCAGGTGGTCGTCGACCTGCTCGACGATGTCGGCCAGTCGGGCGAAGGCCTGCTTGCGGTGCTTTCGCGCGGTGTCCACGTCGGTTTTCCGGAGGCGGGGCTGGTACTCCTCGTGGATCTCGCGGGCCTTCCGGCTGGCCCACATGACCTCCGACAGCGCCTGTCGGAGCCGGTCGACGTCGACGATCGCGTCCGCCAGCTCGTAGTAGAACGGATGGACGTCGTCCTCGTACTCGAAGTCCGGCCACGCCGTGACCACGTTCTCGAGGTTGTCGGAGATGATGTTGGCCGCCGTCTGGAGCATCGACTGCTGGGCCTCGAGGCCGCCTTTGGCCTTGCCGGCCCGCGCTGCCCGCGAAAACGCCTTGTCGATCAGCTCTTCCGACGTGGGCGTCGTCGGAAGGTCTTCGAAAATCATGTCCCGGACTAGAGCCCCCGATCATAAAGGGCGTTCGTTATGAGTCGGTGTGTCGATTCCGGAAGTGTGTTTTCGGGAGCAGTCCGTCAGCTCGGGCAGCAGATGTCCGCCACGAGCTTATTGCCGTCGCCGTCGTCCGATCCCGTATGACAAACTGGCGTGCCGTCTTCGTGGGCTTTCTCGTCGCGACGGTACTCGGAATCGTCGGCCTCGTCGTGCCCGGAATCGGCCAGCTCGTCGCGGGCCTGATCGGCGGCTTCGTCGCCGGCTATATGGCCGGCGGCGGCCTCGGGAGCGGCTTCTGGCACGGATTGCTCGCCGGCTCGCTCGGCGGAATCATCGGTGGACTCCTCGTCGGCATCACCGTCGGCGTCGCCGGCCTCGCGCTCGGCCCGATCGGCGGAGCGATCTCCGGGGCTGCTGGGCTCGGAATCGTCGCGTTCGCTATCGCAATCTCGCTGATCATGGCCCTCGAGAGTGCGATCGCCGGCGTCGCCGGTGCTGCGGTCCGTTCCTGATGCGGTAGCTCTCGTCGGTATTGACAGTCGGTCCGCCCCCGCTCCCTCGAGAAATCGATCGGTGACCGGAGTGCTCCGTTCGGTCGCCGGCCACTCGGGACAGGGGACCGTCTCAATCGTCGCTGACGACCGGCACGCTCGCGCGCACCTCGAGTCGATCCAGATCCCCGATGAACGAGGCCAGCATCTCGCGGGTGACGTGGGGCATACAGACGACCCGGAGTTCCCCCGTGGCGGTCCGCGAAATCCGCCAGCCCTTGGCTCGCAGCGCGTCGAACGTCGATCGCGGCACGTCGGCCGCGACCAGCGGCAGCGTCGGGTCGGCGACGTCGTAGCCCCGCTTCTCGAGGGCGTCGGCGAGCCACTCGGCGTTGTTCTGTGAGCGGACGTACTGGCGGCGATAGCCGCCGGGCCACAGCTCTTCCATCGCGGCGACGGCACTCGCAACCCCGGCACCCGAACGAGTTCCCGTCAGCGTCGCCTGCGAGGTCGACTCGAGGTAGGGCGTGTCGACGGCGAGTTCGTCGAGCAGGTCCGGCGAGCGGACGAGCAGTCCGCCCGCGGGAACGGCGGCCTGGCCCATCTTGTGGGGGTCGATCGCCATCGTGTCGACCGCGGCGTGGTCGAAGTGCCACTCGTAGTCGGTAAAGGGAAGGACGAAGCCGCCCCACGAGGCGTCGACGTGGAGGGCGGCGTCGACCGACTGTGCGATTTCGCCGAGTTCGGGAATCGGATCGACGCGGCCGTACTCGGTCGTTCCGGCGACGCCGACCACCGCGGCGGTGTCGTCGTCGACGGAGGCCCGGACGGCCTCGAGGTCGGCCCGATGGCGGTCGTCGGTCGGGACGATTCGCAGTTCGACGCCGAGCAGGTCGGCGGCCTTCTGGAAGCTGAAGTGGCCCGATTCGGGCATGACGACGTTGGGCGTCCGGCTCGCCGCTCGTTCGCGGGCGATCCGGATCGCCTGAATGTTCGCTTCCGTTCCGCCGCTGGTGATGTAGCCCGCCGGCTCCTCGAGCCCTGCGATCTCGCTCAGCAACGCGACGGCGTTGTCCTCGAGGGCTGCGACGTTTGGGTAGGTGCCCGGATCACCGGGATTGGTCGCGAGAAACCGTTCGGCCGCGTCGCGCGCCGCCGGGTGAGGGTCCGTACACATCGACGAGAGAACCCGGTCGAACGCCTGCGGCTCGACTTGCATATCACGTATGTAATCCGTCGTGGGTTTATTTGTTGCGTTCGATAACCGCTCTCACGTCCCGAACCGTCTCGACGGACCGGGCGGAAAGCGTGCCTTCAAGTCCGCCGCCGCGCAACGGCCACGCATGAACCCAGGCGACCGCGTCCGCGTCGATCGCGCGGACCGCACGTACGAAGGCGTGTTGCTCCCCTCGAGCACGGACGACCACCTCGTCGTGAAACTCGAGGGCGGCTACAACGTCGGCGTCGACCGGGAGGGAGCCGACGTGTCGGTCCTCGCGGAGGACGTCTACGAGATCGACGGCACCGATTCGACGGGAACCGACGAAACGGGCTCGGCGATCGAGTTCGACGACGACTTGCCGACGATCTCGCTGATCTCGACCGGCGGCACGATCGCGTCGACAGTCGACTACCGCACCGGCGCGGTGACGGCCCAGTTCGACGCCGAGGACGTTTTGCGCGCCGTTCCGGACCTCGCGGGCCGCGCGAACTACCGCGGGCGCGTCGTCGCCAACATCCTCTCGGAGAACATGGAACCGCCCATCTGGCAGGACCTCGCCCACGCGGTCCACGAGGAGATCGCGGCCGGTGCCGACGGCGTCGTCGTCATGCACGGCACCGACACGATGCAGTACTCCGCCTCGGTGCTGTCGTTCATGCTCGAGACGCCGGTCCCGATCGTCTTCACCGGCTCCCAGCGCTCCGCGGATCGGCCGTCCTCGGACAACGTGATGAACGCCGTTTCGGCCGTCGAAGCCGCAAAGAGCGACTGTGCGGAGGTCATGGTCTGTATGCACGCCTCCGAGTCGGACGACCGCTGTGCGCTCCACCGCGGGACGCGCGTCCGGAAGAACCACACCTCGCGGCGGGACGCGTTCGAAACCGTCGGGGCGGAACCGCTGGGAGAAGTCGACTACGAGAGCGAAACCGTCGAGTTCCGCCGGGAGTACCAGGAGCGTGGCGCGGTCGACCTCGCCATCGAACCCGCCCTCGAGGACGACGTCGAACTCCTGAAGTTCACGCCCGGGATGGATCCCCGGTTCCTCGACGTCCTCGAGGGATGTGAGGGGGTCATCATCGAAGGCACGGGCCTCGGCCACGTCCACACCGACCTCATCCCACGAATCGAGGAACTGATCGAGGACGGGACGACCGTCGTCATGACCAGCCAGTGTCTCGAGGGACGAGTCTGCGACCGAGTTTACGACACGGGTCGGGATCTGATCGAGGCAGGGGTCGTCGAGGCCGGCGATACGCTGCCGGGGACGGCGAAAGTGAAGTTGATGTGGGCACTCGAGAACGCCGAGGACGTCGAGGAGGCGATGGGGACCTCGCTGGCCGGCGAGATTCAGGAGCGGTCGGTTCCCTGGGAGTAACACGCCCTCCGGGGCACATCCACCCCACGTATCGTTCGCCGATCATCGAAATCGAGACGTGCGGAGGTTTCTATACCCCACAGTAGTAGATATCGGGACGTTATTCCTCCCGCCCCGCGTACTTGCGGACGTGCTCGAGGAGGTGCGGGAGTTCGGACCGGTCGTGTTGATTCCAGCAGCCTGGCTCGCTGCGGGGGCCGCATACGCCGGCTACCTGAGCGACGACGGTATTCTCGTCGCCCATTTCGTGATGGCAGGGTTCATCGCCGTCTTTGCGATCACGGGGTGGAACGAGATGGACCGGGGTGCGTTGCGAGCCTGGCGGCTCGTCCTCGTCGCCGGCCTCGGTATTACGGTCGCCGGTATCGGCGGGTTCTTTCTTCCGTCGGTCGCGGAACCGTTGCTCGCGACGAGTCTGGTCGGCTGGATGGTCCTCCCCGCGGCGGGACTCGCGTACACCGCCCGAGAACTCCCGGATGCGGCGTTCGTCTACGGCGGGGGCGCTGCGCTCTCGATCCTCGGGGCCGTCCTTTTCGTCGGATCTCTCGTCGACGATCGAGGGTTGCTCGCGACTCTGGCTTTCGTCATGGTCGCTGTCGGACAGACTGCCGGCATCGTTGACGCTGCCCGGCGCTGACAGTCCGGCGGGGGGGGGGGGGTGGTGTTCACTCTCAACGCCCTCGCACCAGTCGGTACGGCTCAGCGCGTGCACCGATTGGACGGCCCGGGTCGATTCTGCGAAGATCTTTCCCACGTGACCACATGAGTCATCACTGTTTGCCAGACGATGTCATCTGATGCCGACCCCTCCATCGCAATCCGCCGCGCAACTCACGATGATTACGACGCCGTCGTCGGATTCACCAGCGACCTCTGGCCCGAGCACGGCGGCGACTACATCCCGCGGATCTACCACGACTGGCTCGAGGACGAACCGGGTCAGGGCAAAAAGACCCTCCTCGCCGAAGTCGACGGCGAGGTCGCGGGGCTCGTCCAGGGAGTCATGCTGTCGCCCGACGAAGCCTGGTTTCAGGGAATGCGCGTCGCGGCCGACTACCGTCGGCAGGGCGTGAGCCACCGCCTGAACGAGGCGAGCTTCGAGTGGGCCCGCGAGCAGGGAGCGACGATCGGCCGCGTGATGATCTTCTCGTGGAACGCGGCGTCGCTGGGCGCAGCGCGAGCCAGCGGCTACGAACCGATCACCGAGTTCCGGTTCGCCCACCCGGAGCCGGATTCGGAGGCCGAGGGGCCACATCGGGTCTCGATCGATCCGACGGCGGCCTGGCGGTACTGGACCCACAGCGACGCCCGCGAGCACCTCACCGGGCTCGGACTCGCACCGGAGGAATCGTGGGCCGTCCGGGAACTCACGCGAGCGGACTTCACACGGCTGGCCGACGAGACGGCCGTCTTCGCGGTCGAGGACGGCGACGGACTCGCCGGCACGGCCTACCGATCGCGAACGTACGACCGAGAACTCGAGGCGGATGCGGACACCGCGTCCGGAGACGCGACGACGGAAACGTGGGCCGAATACGGCGTCGCCGCGTGGGACGACGCCGACGCCGCGCGGTCGCTGTTCGCCGCGATCGCTCGAGATGCGGCCGACTGCGGTGCCGACGAGACGCGCGTTCTGCTCCCCGAGACCGCTCGCGCCGTCACCGACGCGCCCTACGCGGGCGCGGCTATCTCCGAGGAACCGGACTTCGTTCTGGGGATCGATCTCGCGGGGGACTGACGCCGGACTAGTCCGACGCCAGCCGCCGCAACCGCTCGAGGCGTCGCTCCGTCGCGGGATGGGTCGCAAAGAGGCCACCGCCGCCGTCGTGTTCCGGGTCCAGCGTCGGGAGGACGGACATCGCGTCGACGGAACGGGTGTGGTTCCGGAGGTCCTCGGGCGGTCGCTCGGCCGTCGCCGAATCGAGTCGCTGGAGAGCCCCAGCGAGCGCTCCCGGGTCGCCCGTCGCGGTAACGGCCGCTCGATCGGCCGCGAACTCCCGTCCGCGGGAGAACAACCCGACGCCGAGCGTCGAACTGCCGACCAGTAGTCGGCCGAGGGCTAGCCAGGGACGGTCGCGGGGATCGACATCCTCTCCCTCGTCGTCCACCATCTCGTAGAACTCTTCGGACGCGATCAGGGGCACGAGCGCCCACGTCATCAACCGCTGGTCGCCGTTCGCGACGTGTGCGAGTTCGTGGGCGAGTACCGCCTCGAGTTCGTCATCGGGGAGCGCCTCGAGCAACCCGTCGGAAACGATCACCACCGGCTCGCCCTCGTGGGTGGTCGTACACGCGATCGGCGTGGTCGCAACGTGGCGTCGCAACTCCGGCAGCGGGAGGTCGAACTGCGCCGCGAGCCGAGCGGTCGACGACGCGACCCGTCCGGTTCCGTCGGGGTCGATCGGCTCCGTCTCGCGGCGGAGCCGAGCACGACTGCGACGGATCGCTTTCCGCACGCCACCGGCCCACGTCAGTATCGTGAGGATCGTTCCGAAAAGAATGCTCCCGACGAAGGCCTTCGCTCCCGGGTCGATCACGAGGCCGACGGCGCGGAGGACGAACCCACCGATCGCGAGGCCACCGAGGACCGCGAGGGCGAACCCGAGAATCCCGAGCGTGCCGAGGCCGATAATCCCGGCACCGATTGCACGCCCCGCGAGGCTGACCGCCGTTCGCACTCGCATGACCTCCCGTTTCGATCGAAGCGAGTTAAGAAACTCGACGGCTTTCGGTGGAGGACGGTAGTACGGTCGGTCTCCGGTGGGGACGCGAACTCAGCCGCCGCTAACTGGCGGGAACAGCGCCAACTCGTCGCCCTCCTCGAGTTCCGTTTCGAGTCCCTCCTCTTCGACCAGGACGTTGGTTCCGTTACGAAGCACGTTGATCTGCGATCGCAGGTCGCCGTCGTCGTCGAGCACGCGGCCCTCGAGTTCGGGGGCCGCCGAGAGCAGCGCTTCGAAGGCGTCCCCGACGGTGTCGCCGGCCGTGGCGTCGACGGTCACGTGTTTGTCACCGGCGCGTTCGGCGAGGTCGGCGAACAGCTTCCACTCCGTAGGCATACGTGGCGCTATCGGTGCCGGCGGCAAGTAGCTACCGCTCCTGTGTCCGTTCGCGCTCCCGCACCGATGCGGGCTCCGCGTCGCGGTCCTGGTCCTCGCTTCGCTCCGTCGGTCCGATCAGCGTTCGCTCCGTCACCCGCCGGAGGGCCTCCGGCCGACCGAGGACGTAGGCGGTGTCGCCGGCAGCGAGTCGAACGTCGCCGGCCGGCAACGGCAGGTGTTCGTCGCCAGTACCGCCCTCGGTCTCGCGCTCGAGGGCCAG
Organism: Natrinema ejinorense; assembly: GCF_002494345.1. Lineage (GTDB taxonomy): Archaea > Halobacteriota > Halobacteria > Halobacteriales > Natrialbaceae > Natrinema > Natrinema longum. Next base: position 2,702,264 of record NZ_NXNI01000001.1, on the reverse strand, counting down.
CACCAGGACCGGCAGCGAGTCGATCGATATCCCGACGAGGGAATCGTCGGCCTCGATCGAGACGGTCGTGACCGTCTCGTCGGCCGCCCGGAGCAGGGAGACGAGTTCCCGTTCGGCGTCGGGACTCCCCGGCAGCGTCACGAGCCGGTACGTCCGCTCCGGCTCGAGGTCGCGGGCGTTCTCGGCGTCGATGGCGACCGTCACGGTATCGGCGGCCGTCGCGCGCAACTCGCCGCCGGCGATCCGTCGAGCGGTTCCGTCGGGGGCGTCGCGAGCCCAGATTCGGATCGCATCGCCCGGGCTGGCGTCGGCCGCGGGATCGCCCGCCAGCGCGACGGCGACGGTCCCCGGTGCGAGCGTCGGACCGATCCCCGCCGGTCGGCTCCCGACCGCGAGATACTCGACCGTTCCGTCCGCCGCGATGTCGACGTCGACGTGTCCGATCCCGAAATCGCGCTCGAGGCGGGCGATCAGTCGCTCGCGTAACTCCTCGACCGAGAGCCGCCGGGGGAAGAGGAACGTCTGGCCCACGAGTTCCGTTTTCACCGATTCGTCGACGGTGTCGTAGCCGTCGATGTCGGCGATTTCATCGGGCAGTTCGACGGTGACGACGCGACCGGCTGCCCGAACCAGCTGCGTGACCTCGGTGATCGTCCGTGGGGTCGCGACCATGAACACGTCCAGCGCGAGGTAATCGCCCAGCCGTCGACCCGCGTCGGCGGCGATCGCGCTGGCGACGAACGCGGCAACCGTGTAGATGGCGGTGGCCGGCTCGGTCAGTCCCGTGTTACCGATAATCGCCTGGGACAGCGCGGTCTGGGTGTTCAACCAGATCGCAACGAGCGCGACGCCACACAGGACCGCGATACCCTCGGCGATCTCGTCGGCGCTGTACCATCGGTAGACGAACGCCACGCTGGCTCCCACGCCGGCCGCGAGCAGGGCAAAGCCGAGGATTCGAACGATCGCTTCGATCAGCGTCTCGGTCGAAACCAGCTGTGCCACGACGGGGTCGATCACGATCGCCCACCCCCACGATGGGGACGGAGCCAAGGGCCGACGGCGCGGTTCATCGCGCGATCGCCTCCGCGAACGCCTCGATCGCGTCGTCCGGCCCCGCGAGGAACGCCTCGTCGCCGGGCTCGAGTCGTCGTTCGATGCCGGGACCGAACACCCAGCCGTTACTTCGGCCGCCCGTTTCGCTGCCCTGCCGTCGCACCGCGAGGACGCTCACGGTCCCCGTCGATGGAGGATCCTCGAGGTCGGCGCTCTCGTCGGCTGCGTCGCTCGTTCCGACGATAATCCGGCGAACGGCGTATCCCTCGCGTTTGACCAGCGCGAACGCTTCGAACTCGCGGCTCGTACCACGAGAGCGCACGACGAGTCGCGGCGAGTCGGCCTCGAGGACGGCCTTCACGTCCCGCCGGGCGACGGAGACCGTGACCCGTCCCGGGCCACCGGCCGTCGCTGCGGTCGGCTTCGCCGTGTGGATCTCGGATTCGACGTCGGCACCGCCGTCGGTGGCCAGCTCCGCTGGTGGTTCGTCGGGAACGGGAGCCCGAGCGTGTTCGTCGTCGATATCGGTCCGTGCACTCACCACCGTCCCGGCGATCGAGCGCTCGCCGGCGCGAACGGTAACCTCGTCGCCGCGACCGAGGCCGGTCGGGACGAGCGTGGCGATCGAGACCGCCCGCTGGCCCGCCGCGACCCGTCTCGAGAGACTGCCGGAGGGCGGTGCGGCCGTGATCGTCGCCCGCCCCTGTTCGTCGATCGCGACGTCGATGTCGGCGAGGTCGTGGTCCGTTCGCAGTCGCTCCTCGAGACGGGACTCGAGTTCCGAGAGCGGGAGATCGGCGGGGAGCCGCCACGAGCCGCTCTTGAGGATCTGCCGCAGGGTAGCCGAGAGCGGGGGGTAGCCTTCCATGTTCCGGATTTCGCCGGTCGGGCGGACGGTGACCTGACCGACCGAGCCGACGAGTTCGACGACGTCGGCGGAGAGTGTTCGCTGTCGGAGGCGGGTAAAGGAGAGTCGGCGGGGGAGTTCAGCCCCGAGTTTGTCGCCCTGGTTGTGGGCATAGAGCGCGAGCATGAGGACAACCAGGACGGCGACCAGCAGCCGCGGCGACTGGGAGATCGTGGGTTCGACGAGGCCGAGCAGCCCGCCCTGGACGCTGGCGATCGACAGCGCGAGGACGACGACACCGAACCCGGGTAGCGTGACGCCGGTGAAATACCGAACGAGAAATCCCAGCGAGCCGGCCACGAACGCCGGAACGATCCCGGTTAGCAACCCGAGATAGAGGCCGAGCAGCACCTCGATCAGCAAGTCGACCGGAAGCGATTGCATTGTGGGTCAGTGGGAGGGAGTCGTTAAATTTGCACCGACACGACCACCGTGCCGGTGGCAGCAATCGTCGGTCTCACGCCGACCGAGAGCCGACGCGACGATTGGCTCGGTCTGGGTCGGCACAGACGGAGACGTTTAACTAACACCACCACCCAGCGGTGTGTATGGTCGAGGACCCGTCGCTTCGAGCGCGATTGCCGGAGAACTGGCAGCGGGTGTTCACGACGCGGATCGCCATCGTCCTCGTTCTGCTCGTTGCCTTGCTTTCGGTCGCCACTGCGGTCATCAATATCGGGACCGAGACCGTCTACGGACCACTTGCGGAGTACGTTCCCGAGGCCGTCCAGGACGCTGCCGGCTTCACCGGGGCACTCACCGGATTCCTGATGGTCGGCAGTGCGCTCGCACTCCGGCGCGGACTCAGAGCCGGCTGGTGGGCAACGCTCTTTCTCCTGCCCCTGACCGCAGCGCAGGGACTGCTCCAGACCAGCCAGTACTCGGTCCCGCTGGTCGTCGTCTCACTGCTCGCGATGCCGTTCCTCCTGCTTACGCGCAAGCGATTCGACAACCCCCTCTCGCTTACGACGACGCAGATCGCGGCCGGCTCCGCACTCGTCGGCGTGCAGCTCTATGGGACCATCGGCGGCTACGCACTCAGGGAGCACTTCGACGGGATCAACAACATCCTCGATGCCTTCTACTTCACGCTGATCACCTCGAGTACGGTTGGATACGGCGACGTGACGCCGAACGCGGAGTCGGTCCAGGGGATGTTGTTTACGATGTCCGTACTCATCCTGGGCGTCGCCAGCTTCGGTATCGCGATCGGGGCGCTCGTCGGACCGGTAATCCAGGACCGCATCTCGAAAACACTCGGAAAAATGACTGAATCACAGCTCCAGCTCTTGGACGAGCACATCCTCGTGCTCGGCTACGGCGAACTGACGGAACCGATCGTCGACGAACTCGCGGACAACGGCCGGGAGTTCGTCGTCGTCACCAGCGATCGCGAAGCCACGACGGAGCTCACCCAACGCGGGATCTCGGTCGTCGCCGGCGATCCCAGCGACGAGGAGCCGCTTCGCCGCGCGAAGATCGATCGTGCGGCCGCGATCCTCGTCGCGACGAACCACGACGCACAGGACGCCCTCACCATCCTCACTGCTCGCCAGCTCGCACCGACCACTCGCATCGTCGCCGGTGCGACCGACCGGGAGAATACCAAGAAACTCGAGCGCGCCGGCGCGAACTCGGTTATCAGTCCCGCACAGCTCGGTGGCCATCTGCTGGTTCGCTCGGCGCTGGGCAGCGACGAGAGCGATCTGATCGATCGGATCCTCGAACGGGAGTAGCAGGTTATCGATGCCGGCCCCGATGGACGATCGCGACGTCGGCCTCGAGATCGCTGAGTTTCCGGAACGTCGGCGGGGAGACGAATCGGGAGGCGGCCGACCGATCCGTACTCGAGCCGACGAAACAGACGTCGTACCGGGGTGCGGTCCGCGAGAGATAGGATTCGACCGACGCGGTGGCGACGTGGGTCTCGAAGCGGCCGGGGAACGCATCGACGAGGTCCGCAAGCGTACTCTCGGCCGTGCGGCGGCGCGATTCGCTGTCGATACAGGTACAGACGCTGACCGTCCGACCGGTGTCGGTCACCCGGATCGCGAAGTCGAGCATCGCGCGGGCGGTGTCGCCGGCACCCCGGACTGCGACGAGGCTGTTCCGCCATCGTCGCCGGCGGGTTCCGTTCGACCGGAAAGCGATCACGTCGATCTCGCTGTCGAATAACCCGCTGATGAACGTCGAGAGGCCGCCACTCTCGCGTTCGGCGTACGGTGTGACGATGAGATCACAGCGCAGTTCTCGCGCGGTCCGGAGGACGAGTCCGGCCGAGCGTCCGTGGTCGCCCGCGATGACGACCTCACAGGGAACGTCGTATGCAGTCTCGAGATCGGCTGCGAGCGACTCGAGGTGACGAGCGGCGTCGGTGGCCGCGCGTTCGGCTGGATCCGTTTCGCCTCGTCGCTCGTCCTCGGGGGCGTCGGTCTCGTCGACGATATCCAGGAGGACGACCTTTCCAGCGTCGTGTGCGCCGGCGATCGACGCGGCGAAGCGAGCGACGGTCTCGTCGCCGTCGTCCATCGGGACGAGGACGTGATCGTCCCCGCCCATCGTCCCGTAGAGATAGCGGGCGCGCTGTTCGTAGAAGCGATCCCGCCAGACGACGAAGGCGGCCGCGACGAACGCACTCGAGACGACGATCCCGAGGACGTAGGCCACCTGTGCGTTCCCGGTCACGAGCACGAGCAGCGCGGTCGAAAACGCCGTCGGCTCCTCGAGGTCGAGCGCCCAGGTACAGCCACCGGTGAAGAAGACCCCGACGGCGGCACCGGCCGCGCTGACGCCGCCGCCGTCGAGACCGGCGGCGGCCGACAGCGCCAGCGCGAGCCAGCCACAGCACGCTCCGGTCGTCATTCCGCCGACGAACTTCCAGGGCGTCGAATACTTCCCCTCGGGATCGGCAAAGAGCGTGTACGTTCCGGACGCGAGCGGCGGGAACACCAGAAACGAGATCGCGGCGCTCGCGTTCGCCAGCCAGGTCACCGCCGCGATCAACAGCGGGACGAAGACGAGCACCGAGAGGTGGAGGAGGTTTCCGGTGTGCTCGAGCCACCGACGGAAGGAATCGAGTTCCCGTCGCTCGAGCCGTCGGAGTCGTCTCGCGACCCCGCGAAGCCACGCTCGCGCTCCCTCGAGCATAGCCGTTCGTTGCCCCCGGCGCGATCAAAACCCTTTGGCTTCGCTCGGGCCCCGTGCCGTGTCGGTCGCTGGTCCGACCGTTCTCGCCGCTATTCCGGTGCCCCCTCGAGGATCGCCACGCCGCTCGAGGCTCCGATCCGGTCGGCACCGGCCTCGAGCATGGCCATCGCATCGTCGTAGCACCCGATGCCGCCGCTGGCTTTGACGGGGAGGTACTCGGCCATGAGTGCGACATCCGCGACGGTCGCGCCGGCGCTCGCGGCTTCGCCGTTCGCACGTTGGGCCTCCGATGGAGCGCTGGCGAAGCCGGTCGAAGTCTTGACCATCGCCGCGTCGGCGGCCTCGGCGGCCTCGCAGGCCCGTCGCTTCTCGGCGTCGGTCAGGAGCGCGGTTTCGATGATCACCTTGACCGGGATCGGTACCGCGGCGACCAGTTCCGCGAGTTCCTCCCTGACCGCGGCGGTATCGCCCGCTTTCAGCCGGCCCACGTTGATGACCACGTCGAGTTCGTCCGCGCCCGCTTGCCAGGCCGTGACCCCTTCCCTGCGTTTCACCTCGGGAGCGTGCTGGCCATGCGGGAAGCCGATCACCGTCGCCAGGGTCACGTCGGAGGCGTACTCGGTCGCGAGTTCGACTGCGTACGGAGGGATGCAGGCGTTCATGCCGTACTCCGTTGCTTCCTCGAGGACGCTCCGAACGTCGGCAGGGGTCGTCTCGGGGCCCAGAACGGTGTGGTCGATCCGGGGAGCGAGTTCGCTGCGGTTCATGTGCGGAATGACTCGCCGGACGAGCAAAAAGCCGTCCGGTCACGCTCCGGTCGAGCCATCCGATTTCGCTGCCGGGGCCGCGTCCGGTCAGGGTCCTCCCCACGGAACGCGACTGGTTCCCGACGGACCGATTCGTGTCATCTTTCCTGGAATAATCGAGCGAACCGACTGACGGGCCCTAGACGAAAGGACGGAGCCGATCGACGGTCGAACATGTATGAGTGTTCTTTCTCGTAATCATATCGTTCAGTAAAATGATTAGTTCTCGACCGGAAAGTGTTAGTCCCTGGTGTGTCCCATATCAGCTATGGTATTACCCGAGGGGTTCGTCGTCCCGCCGTGGTACCTCCTGGTTCCGGTCATCGTGGTTCTCGCCGGTGTCATCGCGCTGCTGTGGACGCTCGAGCCGCCGGTGACCGACCGGACGGTTATCGCGTTCGCACCGTGGATGATGTTCGGCGCGACGCTGCACGTGCTCTACAAGATGGCCGCGTTCCCGGCGAGTATCGAGCCGCTGTTTACCGCACCGATGGTCTACGCCGTCACGGCGGTCCTCGCCGGACTCGTCTGGATCGTCGCCGTGTTCCTCCACGTCGGCGGGCTCCAACGGACGACTCACCGGTTCGTCGGCATCGCCGGAACGGCGTTTTTCTCGGTCTTCGCGATGTTCGCACTGATTCGCAGCTTCGAAGACGGGACCTTCGAGCCGTTCTGGCCGGTGATCTCCGTCGTCGTCGCCGGTATCGTCACCGCGATCACCTGGGTCGCAGTGAGCCTCTGGTTTACCGATATCGCCGCGACCACGAGCGCGACGGGCGCGCTCGTCGTCTTCGGGCACACCCTCGATGGGGTCACGACTGCGGTCGGCTACGACGTCCTCGCGGCCGGCGAGACCGTTCCGGTCTCGCTGTTGCTCCTCGAGGCCGGCGCGGCCCTGCCGACTGCCGAATACGTCGGGGCCGGCTGGCTGTTCGTCCTCGTCAAGGTCGTCCTCGCGGTGGTCATTCTCGGGCTGTTCCGGGAGTACGTCGACGAACGGCCACAGCAGGCCCGAACGATACTCGCGCTCGTCGCCGCGGTCGGGCTCGGGCCGGCCGTTCACAACACGCTGTTGTTCACTGTGGCCTGAGACGGCCTCCTGTCCGTCTGAATCACGGGCGTGGCCGAGCACTGGCACCGCCCGGCTCCAGAAGTCCCGTCGCCGGGCACGGCCGACCCTCGCTGGCCCGGAGTCCACCCACATTTTTGCCCGGTGGGGCCGTCCCCGAACTCGTAGGCGATGAATCAGGTCACGGTACTTACTGCCGGCCACGTCAACTGGGACGTGACCCTTCGCGTCGATCGGCTCCCGGAACCCGACGGCGAAGCGTCGATCCGCTCACAACGCGGGTCCGGGGGTGGCAGCGCCGCCAACGTCGCCGCCGCACTCGCCGGCCTCGAGGTCGAGACCGGGCTGATCGGCAGCGTCGGTGATGACGACAACGGCCTGCTCGCCCGCCGGGAACTCGAGGGCTCGGGGGTCTCCCTCGAGGGGCTCCGCGTGGTCGAGGGGGCCGAAACGGCGGTCAAGTACCTGCTCGTCGACGAGACGGGGTCGGTCGCGGTGCTCGGCAACGACGGCGTCAACGAGGCCGTCACCCCTGGGGACCTCGAGCCGGCTCGGATTCGAGCGGCCGACCACATCCACCTCACGGGACAACGCCCCGACACCGCCGCTGCGATCGCCCGGGTCGCGAGCGAGGCGGGAATCACCGTCAGTTTCGATCCTGGCCGCCGGCTCGGGGACCGGGACTACGGCGACGCGCTCGCACTCGCCGACGTCGTCTTCGTGACCGATCGGGAAGCCACGGCGCTCCTGGAGACCGATCCGATAGGCGGGGGCGTCGACGACCGGCTCGTCGTCGTCACGTGCGGTGCCGATGGCGCGGAAGCGTACACGCCGGACGGCACCGTCGTCCACGCGGGATTCGACGTCGAGCCGGTCGATACGGCCGGTGCGGGCGACGCCTTCGCCGCGGGGTTTCTCGCGACGTGGCTCGAGGACGAGGCTATCGATCGTGCACTCGCGTACGGGAACGCCTGTGGTGCGCTGACCGCGAGTCGTGCCGGTGCGCGGAGCAGGCTGACAGCCACGGCGGTCGAGCGCGTTTTCACGGACTGATTCCGACCACACCCTTCTTGTACGCCGCGTAACTCCCGGAAATCACCGCTGTCGTGTGGTTCTCACCCGGTGCTGTCTGACGGTAGTTATATTGGCGGGGCCGTTGCCCACTCGAGTGAACAGTCACGATTCCGTGACTGAGAGACATGACGGAAGGAAGGGTAACTCACTCCCACGGATGTGGCCACGGACGGCCCGTCCGATACGAGCGACGATCGGACGAATCGCCGAGTATCGCCGCTGCAACCGCACTGGCTCAGTATTACGGTGACGACGTCACTGCGGCCAGTACGCAGTTGTACGACTACATCGACCCCGACGCACTCGACAGCCTCTTCGCCGAGACGAACCGCGGTCGGTCCAGATCGACGGGGATCGTCGAGTTCGAAATCGACGACGCGACGGTCACGGTCCGACCCGATCGCGTCGAGGTGTGCCCGGTCGAGTGACCGACGATCGGACCGTCGACCGGCGGTCGGACGCGGCGGTCGGGTGGTATCGAGGATCGGTCGCCCCGTAGCGCTTCCTCGAACCTTTTTTCTCGCCGCCCGCGGAACGCGACGGTATGGCGACCCAACCACACCTGCTGGTCGACGACGGCGATCTGACGGATATCGCGCTCATTCCGGGCGATCCGGGACGGGTCGATCGCATCGCCGACCACTGCGACGAGTCGACGACGATCGCACAGAACCGCGAGTACAAGGTCGTCAACGCCACCTACGAGGGCCGAGAGCTGACGATCTGTTCGACGGGGATCGGCTGTCCCTCCGCGGCGATCGCGATCGAAGAACTGGCCGCCGTCGGCGTCGAAACGTTCGTTCGCGTCGGAACGACCGGTGCGCTCCAGTCGGAGATCGAGATCGGCGACATGATCGTCGCGACCGGCGCGGCGAAAAACGAGGGGACGAGCAAGCGCTACGAAGCCGTCGAGTACCCCGCGGTGCCGGACTATGACGTGTTGTCGGCGCTCGTCGACGCCGCCGAAGCGAACGACGAAGACGTCCACGTCGGGCCGATCGCGTCCGACGACGCTTACTACGCCGAGACTGACGACGCCGTCGACGACTGGGAAGCCGCCGGTATGCTGTCGGTCGAGATGGAAGCCGCCGCGGTCTTCTCGCTGGCCCGCCGCAAGGGGTTGCGCGCCGGCGCGATCTGTACCGTCGACGGCAACCTCGTCGAAGGCACGCAGAAGGGAACCGACACTGAAAACGACGAACTCCCCGAGAAAGCGAAGAACAACGTCGGCCGCGCGATCGACCTCTCGCTCGAGGCCGCGACCGAACTCTGAGGGCTCCGAACCGGACTCGAGTTGCTTCGCTCCGGAGCGTCCGAACAGTCGGTCGCACGGCGACCGGTTAGTCGGCCCCTCGAGCGCGAGTGCCGATTCTCGAGAGCGCCACGGACATTCCCGAACGCGTCACGTACTCGCCGGCTGCTTCCCGAGCAGTACTGACTACTCCTCGGTGAGCCGTTCCGCCAGCGTCGTCGTCCGGTCGGTCAGCGTCTCGGTCGTCTCGGTCGCCTCCTGGAGGCCGTCGTTGATCGTCGCGAACAACCGGTCGAACGCGAGGGGGCCGTCGTCGCTCTGCCAGGTCGCCGTCTCGCGGGCCGCGAGCCCGCAGGTCCCGCAGGTATCCCCCTCGAGGGGGTCGAAACAGCCGTGACAGCGCTCGAGGCCTGTCGCGACCGTTTCGCACAGCGTGACGACCTCACGGAGGGTCGACTGGAGCGCGGCCGCGGTTTCGGAAAACTCCTCGAGTGCGTTCCGAACGTCGGGCGCGTCCGCGCCGTCCTCGAGCGTGGCGAGTCGCTCGAGGCGGGCGTCGACGACGTCGAGGGCCAACAGGAGGTCGCGGCGGGTCCGGCGGTACTCGGCTACCGATTCCTCGACGTCGGTGTCGGAGCCCTCCTCGAGGGCCGACTCAAGGGTTTCGGGGAACGACGTCGCCAGCGATGCGAAGGCGGCCACCTCCGAGATGGTCGTCCCCTGGAGCCGGGTGGTTTCCCGGACGAGCCGGAACAGTTCGTCGCTGTCGATCGGCTCGGCCGACGGTTCGGCGTCGAGGGTCGTGAAACACTCCCCACAGACGGTGACGAGCCCACTCTCGTGGACGTCGCCCTCGAGTGGAACGTCGCCGACGGGGACGATCCGGAGCGTCGCCGGTTCGTCGTCGCCGCCGACGGTTCCGCAGTGGCGACACGTGGATGCGTCGCGGTCGAATACGGCGGCTCGGTCGGCGCGCCAGTCGCGTGCAGTCACGGCCGAGGCAAGACAGTGTGGCGACAAAAACGCTCCGACAGTCCGCCGACGAGGGGTGCAGGCGGGAACTGGCACGAAACACTAACTCACAGCCGCCCATACACTCCCGCATGGGCGACACACCGGACGACGCGGAGCAGGCGGCGGAATCCGATGGGAATCGAGCGGCGGAATCGGGCACGGCGGAGTTCAGCCTCGAGCGGGGGTACGATCGCGACGAACTCGCTGCCCTCTTCCGGGAGTTCGCGACCGCCTTCGAGAGCGGGCGATCGGTCCAGGTACGCGGCGACGAACGGACGGCCACCGTCGTAGTCCCCCAGCGGGTCGTCGCCGAGTTCGAAGCCGAGCACAATACCGCCGTCGAACCGCCGGTCAGTGAACTGGAGCTCGAACTCGAGTGGGACGACCCGGAGGGCTCGAGCGTGCGGATCACCGACCATGACGACGAGACGGCCCAGGGACGCGAGCAGGCCGACGCCGCGGAGGCCGATCCCGAAATGGCGGTGCTGCCACTCGAGGGACTCGCCGACCGCGGTTCCGCTGCCGCCATCGACGTGGACGAGGCGGCGGACGGACCCGCCGAGACGGGGCGCGATACGGACGCCGAGTCGGCGGGCGGAGAGCAACCGAGCGACGCCGGTCGAACCAGCCGCTTCGAGGTTTACGAGGACAAGGGGGGACAGTGGCGCTGGCGGCTCGTTCACTGGAACGGAAACATCGTCGCCGACAGCGGCGAGGGGTACGCGTCCCGATCGAACGCCGAACGCGCGGCGCGGAGCGTGATGCACAGCGCACCGACGGCGTCGATTCAGCGCCTCGAGTAGCGGCCCGGGCAGCGGTCGCCGAACGCGCTCTCGGTCCTCACACTCGCCGAAGAATCACGATTCGCGTCCGAGCGGAACGATCCGTGTTGTGCCGGGTGAGCGACGCGGGGCTACTCGGTGACGACGATCTCGCCGGCCATCTCGGCACCCTCGTGGGGAATACAGAAGTACTCGTAGGTCCCTGGCACCTCGAAGGTGTGTTCGAACGTTTGGCGCGACCCCAGTCGGCCGCCGCGGTCCTCCCAGGCGTCGTATGCGGCTTCTTGGCTCTCGTAGCCCCCCGATGCGAAGTACTCGGCTTCGTCGGGAATCAGTCCGTCGTAGGCCGTGACGGTGTGGTCTGCCTCGCTCGTGTTCTTCCAGATGACCGTGTCGCCGACGGCCACCTCGTAGGACTCGGGGAGGAACTCGGTGCGATTCATCCCGATGTGGCACTCGTCTCCGCTGCAGGGATCGTCCTCGAGAACGCTGAGCGCGGACGAACAGCCGGCCAGACCGGCCGAGGCTGCGGTTCCGACGGCGGCGAGATAGACGCGCCGGTGCATAGAAGCCCCTTGGGAGAGTGATGGTATAATCGCCCCGGTTCACTCCTCGAAACTGGGAACGCTCCGAAAACGAAAACACGTAAGGTAGCTCCCCGTCGAATCCGCGATATGCTCCCCCGGTTCGTCGGTCGGCTCGGGGTCGCCGACGCGGTGACGATCGCCAACGCCGCGCTGGGATTCGTCGCCGTCGTCATCGCGGCCGTCGACATCGAACTCGCCGCCCGGCTGATCCTCCTGGCGGCGATCGCGGACGGCCTCGACGGTATCCTCGCGCGCCGCTACGGCGGTACCGATGCCGGCCCCTATCTCGATTCGCTCGCGGACGTGGCGTCGTTCGCCGTCGCCCCCGCAGCCCTCTCGTTCGTCGTCGTCACCGACGGCTTCGCGGTTCGATACGACACACTCACACCCGAACTACTGCTCGCCACCGCGGTCTGTGCGCTGTTCGTCGCCATGGCCGTCACTCGTCTGGGGATGTACACCGCCTACGACATTTCGGGCAGTTACACCGAGGGCGTCCAGACGACGCTGGCCGCGACGATACTCGGTGCGGCGATCCTCGCCGGCGAGACTCGGCCGTGGCTCGTGCTCGCGGTCACCGGCGCGTTCTGTTACCTGATGGTCTCGCGGATCCAGTACCCCGATCTGCTGGCTCGAGACGCCGGGATCATGGGCGTTATCCACGCGCTCGCGATCCTCGTGCCGAATTTCGCCGGTCGGACGTTTCCCTACGCCCTCCTGACGCTCGGACTGGCGTACATGACGCTCAGCCCCTGGCTCTACTGGGGCCACCGGGAGCGGCTGTCGGAGGTCGACGTGCATGGAAACGCTTAGGGCCGTGCTGACACGATAGTGGCGTATGTACACTGTCACGCGTCGGCGTCGTCCCCGGGTGGTACGATGAGCGAGGACGAGGCGAACGGTGACGATGCGGCCACCGAGGAGGACGCGGAGGAACAACCCGTCGATCTCGAGGCCATCCGCGAGCGCCTCGCGGCGCTTTCCGACGATCTCGAGGGACTCGACTCGACCCTCGAGGCCGCCGAGACCGAGGCCGACCTCGACGTCGTCGAGGCCGACCTCGAGTCGTTCCGCGCCGAACTCGAGAGCGTCGAGGTGCCGGAGCCACCGGAAACCGACGAAGACGAGGAGGAAGACGAAGAGCCCGCTCCCGAGGAGGAGCTACAGGACCAGTACGACGAGATCGAGAGCGACCTCTCGGATCTGGAGTCCGACCTCGAGGACCAGCGCGGACCCTACGGTGAGGACGTCGTCGGCGAGATCGACGGCGTCAGCGGGACGATCACGGACACCCGCTGGACCGAGGAGGGCAACGCCGAACTGATCGAGGCGGTCGAGAACTTCCTCGACGAGCTAAACGACCTGCTGGGGAGCACCGTCGCGCTGGTCGAGGAGGGCGAGACCGTTTCCGACCAGCTCGATGCGACCCTCGATACTGCGGCCGATACCGTCGAAGACGCCGCACTCGACGCGGACGACGATGCCGAGACGATCGCCGGCCTGCTCGAGGCGACCGGCGACCTCGAGTCCGACGTCGACGACGCGACCGAGTGGACCGACCTCGAGATCCGCGAACAGCTCCGCCGCGAGGGTTACTACGACGTACTCGACCACGTCAAGGACTTCCCGCCGGAGTGGCACGCGCTCAAGGTCCACGAGAAGCAGGGCAACGTCGACATGATCCTCCTCGCACTGGAGACCTTCGACTCCGACTTCATGGAGGAACACTGCATGGAGGCCTTAGAGCGGATGGGACCCGAGGAAGCCATCGACCCGATGCTCCAGAAGGCCAACCGCCGCGACCAGGCCGCGATGCGAATCCTCGGAAAGATCGGCGTCGACGACGAGGAGGTCGTCGACACGCTCGTCGACTACGTCGACTCCAACCCGAACCTCCAACAGCCCGCGTTCCGCGCACTCGGCGAGATCGGTGCCGAAGACGCGGTCGAGCCGATCGCCCAGCAGCTCGTCGCCGAGGAAGCCGACATCCGCAGCTGGGCCGCCCGCGCGCTCGGCCTGATCGGGGATACCCGCGCCATCGACCCCCTCGCTGACGCCCTCGCAGACGACGAGTCCGACCGCGTCCGGGCCAGCGCCGCGTGGGCGCTCAACCGCATCGGCACCCAGGACGCCCTCGAGATCGTCGCCGACTACGACGACGACCGCGCCTACCTCGTCCAGGCCGAAGCCCAGAGCGTCGACCTCGAGCCCGCAGCCTGACGATCGTCCCGGAGCGGTCCGTTCGGCTGATTATTTCGACTGGACCGACGGTAGGGGTGCCGATAGGAACGGTATCGCCGCCACCGTCGCTCCAGAACGACACAGCCACGTGCGGTGGCGCGCACTGTGGCGCGGTTCGCCGATGGCGAACCGCGGAACGAATCTGCGCGAGGGATGAGCGAAGGAGCGGAGTGACTGAGCGAATCGGCTGGGGAGGGCGTGGCGATTCCGTGTCGCCAGTACGAGCAGGACTCCGTTTGCATCGTTCTCGAGCGTTCCATTGGTTCCGCCTCTCCAGTTTCCGGCTCTCCGTATCGGTCTCGAGAGGGTCGACCCACAGCTGCACCGCCACGACGGACTGGGTCCGATATTTTAAGTACCGAAAGGCGGCCAGAGGGAGCGATGGATCACCGACGGGCCGCCCTCGTTGCCGTCCTCATCTGTCTCGTCAGCAGTACCACGATACTCGCGGGGTTTGCAGTCGCCACCGGCACCTCGATCACCGACCAGCCCAGTGCTCGAGCCACCCCGAGTGGCGACCTGAACGCGACCGCCCTCGCCTGTCCGCCGCAAGCGAACCACACGAACCAGACCACCACTGACACACCGAAGGAACCGCGTATCGTCGCCCTCGCCCCGAACCCGCCGACCGACGAAAACGCCGGCGAGTTCGTCGTCCTCGAGATCCCACCCGACACCCGGCTCGAGAACTGGACGCTCACTGACGGCCACACGACGGCACGGCTCCCGAACGAGACGGTCTCCGACCGTATCGCGCTGAGTACGTCCCCGAACGCCACGGAACGGCTGACTGACACTCCGGTTCTCGGGCTCGAGGGGCACCTGCAACTCGCGAACGGCGGCGACGATCTCCGGCTCCGAAACGCGACGACCACGATCGATTCGGTCTCCTACGACCGCGCGCCACCCGCGGAGCGATGGTACCGGACGGAGGCCCCGTCCGTCGGGGCGAACGGCACCACCAGCGGGCAGTGGTGGCCCGACGACGCGACCTGTCTCCCCGTCTCGAGCGCCGCCGTCGACGAGGCGACGGCGTTCGTCCTTCCGGACACGCCGCGAGTCCCCCGAGAAACGATCCGGAACGCCGACGAGCGGCTCCTGCTCGCGGGCTACACCGTCACCTCCGAGACCATCGCCGCCGACCTCGTAGACGCGGCCGAGCGCGGCGTCGAGGTCGCGGTGCTCCTCGAGGCGAGCCCGGTCGGCGGCACGCCGGCACCGACCGCGGCCGTCATCGAGACGCTCGTGGAGGGGGGTGTCGACGTCCGGGTGATCGGCGGCGAGGACGCGCGCTACCGGTATCACCATCCCAAATACGCCGTCGCCGACGACCGCGTGCTGGTCACCAGCGAGAACTGGAAGCCGGCGGGCGTCGGCGGCGAGAGTAGCCGGGGGTGGGGCGTCCGACTCGAGGACGAGGCGATCGCGAGCGATCTCGGGAGCGTTTTCCGAGCCGACTTCGAGGGGCGGGACACGACGGCGGGGACGGCCTATCGTGCGAACACCTCGTTCGTCGACGGCGAGCCGGACTTCTTGTCATCCGATGCCGAAACCGAATATCCGACGAACCACGAGCCGGCGACGGTCCCCGTCGACTCGGCCGAACTGCTGCTCGCACCGGACAACGCCGATCAGCGGCTCCAGCAGCTACTGGCCGACGCCGACGACGAAATCCTCGTTATCCAGCCGAGCATCGCCGCCGACGTATCGCTGCTCGAGGCGACCGTCGAGGCGGCCCGCCGCGGCGTCGACGTTCGGATCCTACTCGGATCGGCGGAGTACAACGCCGACGAAAACGAGGCCCTGGCCGCCGATCTCGAGCGGACGGCCGAGCGAGAATCGCTCCCGCTCGAGGTCCGCCTCGTCGAGGACACCGACCGCTTCGAGAAGATCCACGCGAAAGGGATCGTGATCGATCGGGAGACGGCAATCGTCGGCAGTGCGAACTGGAATTCGAACTCGCTCGAGAACAACCGCGAGGTACTCCTCGCGCTCCACGGCGAGGAGATCGCGACCTACTACGCGGACGTGTTCGAGGCCGACTGGTCGGGTGACTCCTGGTCGGTCCCGATCGGGTTCGGCGTCGCCGTCGCCGTCGCCCTCGCCGGGGCTGCGATCGTCGGCCGACGGTACGTTCGGTTCGGTGATGGGGACCCGGCCGATCACACCTGAACGGACCTGCCAGTGCTCCGAACGAACGGACAGGAACCCCGACTACACGTGGCGGTACAGCATATCGCGGGATTCCCATCGGTCGTTCTCGTGTTCGTTCCACGAGAACGGTCCTGCGGTAGCTACGCGAGAGGATAGGGAGTCAAACGGCGGGCGTGACGCGTCGGGTTTCCGACTCGAGCGTTCGTCGGCCGCGGGACAGTGAGCGACCCGTTCGATCTTATAGGTACGGCTAAACGTCTCCCGGTCTTCGTCTCGGCCATGAAACAGGCCATCGTCGCTCGAACGGACATCGGCATGGGACAGGGAAAACTCGCCGCACAGGTCGCCCACGCGTCGCTGTCGGCCTACGAGAAGGCGGACAGGCAACTGCAAGACCAGTGGAAAAGCGGCGGCCAGAAGAAGGTCGTCCTGAAAGGAGAGAGCGAACGCCAACTGTACGAACTCTCCGAAATCGCCGACCGGGAGGGGATTCCCAACGCCGTTATTCGGGATGCCGGCCACACGCAACTCGAGCCCGGGACCGTCACCGCGCTTGCCGTCGGGCCGGCGGCCGACGACCGTGTCGACAGCGTGACGGGCGAACTCTCGCTGTTCTAGCTGTTCGAAATCGGACGGCGCGGGTAAACCGAGACCGACGAGATGCGGGAGGAGGCGGTGAACGTTCTAGTCCGAGCGGTAGCCGCGGGGTTCCTCTCTGACGGCAGATTCCTCCTCGGAGAGGGGGACGTCGGTCGGAACCGTCGGGAGCCGCGAACGGATGTCGATCGATTTGCTCCCCAGCACGGCGAAGCCGGCGAAGATCGTCAGGAAGCCGACGATCGCAACGCCGCCGATCGTCTCGTCGAGCAGCGCCCAGCCGCCAAGCGTCGAGACGACGGGGACGACGTAGAAGATCAGGTTCGCGCGGATCGCGCCGGCGGTGTCGAGCAGGCTGAAGTAGGCGATGTACGCGAAGACGCCGGCGAAGATGCTGACGTAGGTCAACGCCAGGACTGCCTCGGAGGTCCACGAGATCGCGGCCATCGATTCGCCGCCCGACCAGGCCAGCAGGTGACACAGCGCCGCGCCGAATGGCAGGCCCCAGGCGACGCGAACCGTACTCGAGAGGTCGCTGTCGGCCCGCCGGATCAATACTGCGCCGAGCGCGGCGGTGACTGCGCCGGTAAAGAGGATCCCCTTGCCGAGGGCACCGCCGAGCAGGTTCGCCGGATCGGGGCTGACCACGAGGCCGACCCCGAGCAGGCCCAGGCCCATCCCGGCTGCGCCCCGCGGAGAGAGGCGCTCGTCGGAGAGCAAGAGCGCGGCGAACACCGGCGTCATGATCGGGTTGAGGCTGTAGATAATCGAGGCCACGGCGCTCGAGACGTACTGCTGGCCGACGAACAGCAGGGCGTTCGTCAGACCGATCGCGAGCACGCCGGTTGCGAGGATGCCCGCAACGTCGCTACGAGTCCGCGGGAGCAGGTCCGACCGCGACGACGTCAATCCGACGTACGTCAGCATGACGACGGCGGCAACGTCGAATCGGAAGGCAACGAATAGCAAGGGTGGGAAGTAGGCCAATCCGGCCTTCGTGGCGACGAACGTGCCACCGAAGAGCAGACTCGAGAGGGCGAAGAAAACGGCACTGCGACGGGAGAGCATCTATGCCGTCACCCCCGTCAGAATCGTGTGCGCCGAGCCGAGATCGGCCGACGCGTGAATAGCGGAATGCATCGTACTCCATCATAGGAACTGCGGGGTTATAGTTTCGTTCAGAAAATATTTCACAGCAAGAAAGCGCGACGAACTGGGAAACCGTCGCGAGTCGGGAAAGTCCGGCGAGCCGCGAGGCTGCTGCAGACCATGAAAGTGTTTCACGCTGCGAAAACGGTTTACCGCGGCGGCGACGACTGGCCGTATGGAATCGGCACTCGAGGAGATCGAGTTCCTCGCACTCTCGTCGAACCGCGTCGAGGTGCTGGGACTCCTCTCGGAGGAACGGTACACGCGCAACGAGCTGGCGACGGCGACCGGTGCCTCGCAGGCGACCCTGGGCCGGATCCTCGGCGATTTCGAGGATCGATCGTGGATCCGTCACGACGGCAGCGAGTACGTCGCGACCGCGACCGGCCGATTGGTCGCAACGGGGTTTACCGACCTCCAGGAGATCCTCGAAACCGAGGCGAAGCTCCGCGATATCGTCGACTACCTGCCGACCCACGCGATGGACTTCGACCTGCGGCGGCTCTCGGACGCGACGATCACCGTTCCCAGCGCGACGCGACCGAACGCACCGCTGGGACGACTGCTCGACTTCCTGCGGGACGGCGTCGACGTCCGAACGTTCTCGCATACGTTCAACGAACAGACGCTGCGCGTCGTCCGGGAGCGCGTGACCGCCGGCGACCAGCGGTTCAAGGGCGTTTTCGGTCGCAGCGCCATCGACGCGCTCGCGGACGAATCGGGACTACGGGGCCAGCTCGAGGCACTGCTCGACGCCACCGACGCCGAGATCAGGGTCCGCGAGGAGGGCGTCCCGATCGCGATCATGATCGTCGACGAGGTCGTCTATCTCCTCTTGCGCGACGAGAACGGCATCTTGCGAGCCTCGGTCGATACCGACGACGACGCGGTCAGATCGTGGGCCGAGGACTCGCTCGATCACTACTGGCGGACCGCGACGCCGCTCGAGGCCGAGACGCTCTCCGAGTGAGTCGATCGAGCAGGGGCCACTCGACCGTGTCAGATCGTCACCGGTTCGGACGGTACCGGTGTCGCAGTGACCGCCTCGAGCGCAGGCACAGGGCGGACGACGGCGGGTAACTCCCGTTCGATCGTGATCGACGCTGGTTCGGGCTGCGTTTCCTCCTCTCCCGTTTGCTCGATGACGTACTCCTGGCCGATCGTCGACGCCTGCAGGTTTTCGACCGGCGCGTGGTCTTCGGTCAGTACTGGTACGTCGTCGGTATTGGGCTCGCTCAGCGTGGTGTCGATCTCGCCGCTCAGATCGATCCCCAGATCCCGATTCTCGTTTCGCTCGGCGAGTTCGGCTTCGGTGAAGTCAGTGTCGGCTTTCGTGGCGACGACTTCGATGTTCTGGACCGAATTCCAGTTCGACGTGCGGTAACTGTAGGTCGATGGAAACGCCTCGTCGATGGTCTTGTACTGTGCCCGATAGAAATCCGAGCCCGCACCGCTGGGTGCGGAGATCACGTTCGCGAGGAACACGCCGTCGTCGGTCAGGCGCTGTTCGGCCAGTTCCATGAACTCGAGTTGGGTTAGATGGATCGGCACCTGATCCTTCTGGTAGGCGTCGAGGACGATCACGTCGTAGGTCCGGTCGGTATCCCGGAGGAACTGCCTGCCGTCTTCCGTGTGGACGGTCAGGTTCTCGCTTTCCTCGAGTCGGAAGTGGTCCTTGGCAGCCCTGGTCACCTCGGGGTCGAGTTCGGCGACGTCGACGTTGACGTCGTACTTGCGCTCGTAATCCTTCGGCCCGGTGTAGCCGCCCCCGCCGATGAACAGGACGTTCTCGACCTCGGCGGGGTCGTCGACCATCAACATGGGGATGTGGAAGTACCGCGTGTACTCGAAGACGTGCCGGTCGGGTTCCTCGAGGTCCATCGCGCTGTGGCGAGCGCCGTCGAGGTACAACGTTCGTTCGTCCCCGTCGTCGATGACCTCGAGTTCCTGATAGGCCGTCTGCGTCTGGTAGACGACGTCGCCGCGATGGTCGAACGCGACCGGGCCGATGCCGGCCGCGACGACGAGCAACAGCACGATGGCGACGCTGGCAGCCGCCGGTTGCGGCATGAGGGTCGGAAGCGTGAGCGCGAACGCGGTACCGACGAGGATGAACCCGAACAGGAGACCGATCATGTCGATCCCCAGCGTCGGGATGAGGAAGTACGTGGTCGCACCGGCACCGACGATACTGCCGATCGTACCGAGCGCGTAGACGTGGCCCGAGGCCTCGCCGATCCCCTCCTTCTGGGAGAGTTCGGCCGCGTACGGGCTGATGAACCCCAGCAGGTAGGTCGGCGGGCCAAAGAGGATGAGAACCGCGGGGAGCGAGGCGTACCGGGCCGGTAACGGCATCGCCGACGCCGAGAGCAGCAGTTGGTCGCTCGCGTAGATCACGATCGCGACGTAGCCCGCCGTTCCCAGCATGATCCAGCTCATTCGCCGGTTCGATGCCGTCTTGGCCCGTTTGCCACCTTGCCAGTAGCCCAGGCTCAGCGCAGCGAGAAAGACCGTGATGATGCTGCCCCAGGTGTAGATGCTGCTGCCGAACTGCGGGGCGATGATCCGGCCCGCGAGAATCTCCAGGCCCATACTGGTGACGCCGGAGACGAACACCGCACCTTCGGGTTTGGTCGGCCGGTAGGCAGTCAACTGCCGCATGCTCATTACGCGGACAAAGCGGTCCCGCGATGAGAACCTGTCGCCTCCCGGTGTCCGTTTCCGGTTCGGGGACGGCTTCCGTCGACCGGCACTGGGAGCGCTCACGTCCACGGTGAGACGTTCGATACCGAGTGACGGGAGGGGGACCGAGTTCGATCCCTCGAGTAAACCGAACGGAGAAGTTATCGAACCAGAATGTAATGAAAACCTACTTGTATTGCCGGGAAGAAATGCGGCCTGTATGCCACAGTGTCCCCGCCGTACCCTCCTTGGGAGCATCGGCACGACGATGACGATCGCGCTGGCAGGAAGTACCGTCGGCGCGACGCAGACGGACGACCAGTCCGATGGCAGTTCCGAGTCGCCGGCGCTCGATACCCTCCTCGAGTACCTGCCGGCCTCGATCGCCTCGGACTCCCTCGCGGTGACGACGATAGACTTCGAGGAGCGACGAGTAGCCAACGAACCCTACGAGCCCCGTCCCAACACCGGCGGGTTCGGGATCGACCGCGAATCCGTCTCGAAGCAGGCCCTCGTCTACAGTACCGGCGACGACTACTCGAGGCCGATCACCGTCCTCGCCGGCGATTTCGACCTCGAGAGCGAGGGCGAGACCCGCGAGACCGACGGCGGCGTCGAGTACGAACGCCACGAGAACGATCGGGAGCAGATCGCCGCCGTTACCGACGACATCGTCGTCCTCGCCGAAGACGACGAGACGATCACCGATGCGTTCGCTGCAAGCGCGGGCGATTCCGAACGCCTGCTCGAGGCCAAACCCGTCATCGACGAGGGCTTTTCCGTCTTCGACGATGCCGATGCCGGCTACAGCGTCCACATCGGCGACGACTTCCACCTGCCAAGCACCAATGAGGAAGTCGCCGTCGAGTACGCGGTCCGGGCGATGAGCGTGCTCGGTCCGGATACGATGGAGATGAAACTCGCGATTTCGTTCGAGGACGAGTCCGTCGTCACCGACGAACTGGTCGAGTCCCTCACCGGCGAACTGTCGTACATGGCGACGGACGACCCCACGGTCGAGGTCGACGGTGAACTCGTGACGGTCGTTACCGAGCGCGACCTCGCGGCCGAACGGGCCGTCCGCGAACACGAGAGTCCGGGTAGTCTCCGGGTCGAGCGGGACGTCGACCTCGACGACGACGTCCTCGAGATCGAGGTCGGACGCGGCGACCCGACCCCGATCGAAGATCTCACCCTCAAAGTCGACGACGAAGAGTACGACCGCGAGATCTGGACCAACGGCCACGGAACGCTCGAGGAAGGCGACACCATCGTCATCGACATGGACGACGTCGAGCCGAACCTGTCGATTACCCTCGAGCACGATCACGAACTCGGCTCGAGTTCGAGCGGAACGCATGTCCTCAGCCACTTCAAGTTCGAGTTCGACTACGACGTCGACGCCGGCACCCTCGCCGTCGAATACGCCGACGACTTCCCCCTCGATGGGGACGAGGTCTCGATCGCGGTGTACGGCGAGCAACCGCCCTACCGTCACGACGAGGAGGGTCCCGAACCACGGACGACCGTACAGCCATGGACGGGCGAGACCATGAGCACGGGCGACGAGGCGACCGTCGACGACGTCGAACCCGGCGACATCGTCCTCGTCTGTTGGGATGGCACGAGTCACGAGGACAGCATCGGGTACTTCCGTGCCCGGCCGCCGGGTAACGTCCGCTTCGACTACGAGTTCGAGAGCAAGACGCTCTCGGCGACCCTCAAGTTCGAGGACGACGCCGAACGCCCGGCCGACGAGTACGAGCTGTTGATCGACGAGGAACCGGCGGACACGCAGTGGGCCGACGAGAGCGACACGGTCTCCTCGGGATCGACGATCGAGATCGACGACGTCCAGGTCGGGACCGACGTGACCGTCGTCTGGGGCGACGACGACATCCAGATGGGCTGGACGAGCCCCCGACCACAGATCGAACTCGAGTTCGCCGAGGACGGCACCGCGATCGAACACGTCGGCGGTGATTCGTTGCCCGCCTCGGAACTCACGCTCCACGTCCGTGCGAAAGACGATTTCGGCGAGATCGACGTCGGTGAGAAGATCGACGGCGAGTTCGAAGAAGGCGATACCATCTCCGTCGACATGGACGACATCCGGTATGCAACGCTCCAGTACGGCGATACCCGGTCGATCGGCTACGTTCATTCACGGGACTAACGAGCGTTCGAATCGATCGTCCTCGTGTAGCTATCGCGGCGGTCTCCGGCGGGCGACGACGCCACGCCGGCCCCGAATCACCCTCGGCGTCAGTTACCGCCGATACTCCCGATTTCGGTTTCGTTAGTTCGTCGTGATGACTTCGATCACGTCTCGAGACTCGACTTCGTAGTCCTTGCCCAGTTGGCGGTTCGTCCGGCAGTCGATCGCGTGGAGGAAGCCGTCGCCGATATCGGAGTGGAGGCTATAGGCGAAATCCTCCGCGGTCGAGTTCGGCGGGATCAGGTAGCAATCGGGCAAGACCTCGCCGCGTTCGTTCCCCAGTCCGTTTGCGCCGCCGGGGAACACGGGCGTAACGCCGAGGACGTCGAAGAGGGCGGTCTCGAGGGCCGCCTGCACGCCCGTCGCGCCGAACTCCGCGAGGAAGTCCCGGATCTTCTCTAAGCCCTGTTCCTGCTCGCCGGAGACGTCTCCCGTGATCTCGAACTCCCCGTCGCCCGGCCGGTAGTCGACGACGCCGGCCTTGTCGGCCGACTTCAGGGCCTTCTCGGCGTGGGCGCTGCAGGGAACGATCGTCAGGTGGTCGTAGTCGGGATCGCTGGCGATCTCCTCGTAGTTCGCTTGCGCCTCAGGGGTGTCCATCTTGTTCGCCGCGATGACCATCGGCTTGGTCTCCTTCCGGATCTCGCGGGCGAGTTCGAGCTGGTCGTCCTCGTCCCACGCCGCGGGGTCGAAGCCGACGTCGACGCGTCGAATGAGGCGCTTGATCTCGTCTTCGCTGGTCTTGAACGCGCTCATCTGTTCGGCGAGTTCTTCCTCGATGGCGTCGTCTTCGGTCGTGTAGCCGGTCTCGTAGCGTTCGATCCCCTTCTCGAGAACGCCCAGATACCACTGGTCGAGTTCCTCCTCCAGGAACGCGATATCGTCCCGCGGGTCGTGGCCCTCGGTGGGTTCGCCCTCGGCGTCCGTTTCCCCCGAGAAGTCGACGACGTGGACGAGCACGTCGGTCTCGTTGAGGTCGGAGAGAAACTGGTTTCCCAGCCCGTTGCCCTCGTGTGCGCCGGGGATCAGCCCGGCCACGTCGACGAGTTTCGTCGGGACGAAGCGGGTCCCGTGGTCGCAGTAGCCAACCGACGGCGTGCACTCCTCGTCGAATTCGGGTGCCGCACAGTCGACGCGAGCGTAGGCCTCGCCCACGCTCGGGTCGATCGTCGTGAACGGGTAGGCCCCCTCGGGTACGTCGTTCATCGTCGCTGCGTTGAAAAAGGAGGACTTGCCGACGGAGGGTTTGCCGACGAGCCCGATCCGGTAACTCGTACTCATTATCGAGTCCTCGTGTGGCCCGCCTAAACGGGTTTCTGTCCGCTGCTGGAGTGGTATGCGTGGACGTAGCAAGTCCGTGTGGCCGACTCGAGCGCGTCGACGCGAACCGTCGAATCGCACTCGAGCCCGCACAGCCGCTGTCCCGGTTAGACGTGCGTCGGCGGCTCGGCCGCCGTTTCGATGTCGAGTTCGTCTGCGACGTCGGCCAGGCGGTCGCCCTTGACCTCCGCACTTCGCCAGCCGATTTCGGCGACCAGCGGTGGTTCGAACTCGGAGCGAATCGTCTCGAGACGTTCCGCTTCCGTCTCGACGCGCTCGCGGAGGTAGCGTGCGCCGCGGCCGTCCTCGTCGGGGTCGGGCGACGGCGTGAGTTTGTTGGCGACGAGACCCCGCACCGAGAGATCTTTCTCTCGGAGGGTGGCAATCGCGCGTTCGGTCTCGTTCAACGAGAGTTCGTCCGGGTTCAGGACGAGGAAGAAGGCGGCGTCGTCGTGCAGCGCCGAGTCGGCGAACTCGAAGAACGCCTTGCGCTGCTGGAGTCGGGCGAGGACGGGATCCCCCTCCATCACGCGGCGCGGTTCGTTGTTTCCGACGGCGGCCTTCTCGAAGAGGTCGATGCTCGTCCGTCGCTTGTGCATCAGCCGGTCGATCCAACTCTCCAGCAGATCGGGGAGACCGAGTAGCCGGAGCGTGCTCCCCGTCGGCGAGGTATCGAAGACGACGCGGTCGTAGGGGTCCGCGTTCCGCATCACGTCGACGAAGCGGTCGAACAGCGCCGATTCGTACGCACCGGGGGTTCCGTGTGCCATCTCGAGTTGGCGGTTGATCTCGTTGACCATCGACGCCGACACCTGCTCGGAGAGGTCCTGCCGGATCTCGTCTAAGTGACGGGTCACCTCCTCGTCGGGATCGATCTGCATGGCGTCGAGGCGGTCGATCCCCTGGACCGATTGCGGAGCGTCGTCGAACGGCTGGTCGAACACGTCGGTGACCGAGTGGGCCGGGTCGGTCGAGACGACGAGCGTCCGCTGGCCGTCCCGCGCACACCGGATCGCGTACGCACACGAGACGGTCGTTTTCCCGACGCCGCCCTTGCCGCCGAAGAAGACGAACGGCTCCATCAGAAGTGATACTGCTGTCCCTTGCGTTCGAGATACGTTCCGCGGTCCCACAGCCGCCGCTCCCACGATTCGAACTCGTCTTCGAGGTAGGGCAGCAACTCGGCGGTGTAGTAGGAAACCGGCGACGGGATGCCGAAGGCGTCCGGGAAACACGCCAGAATGAACGCGTCTTCGGTGTCCTCGGCTTCCTTCTCGATCTTCTCGTAGGCCGGATGCGAGACCATGCCGTGGTAGAGGCCCCGCAGCCACTCCTCGAGTATCTGGCGGAACGCGTCGATCCGATCGGCTAGGTCCATGCCAGTATCTGTGTATCGAACGCTAAAAACCCTCGTGGCTCGCTTTCAAGGCGCTCCGATCCCAGTGTTGGGCTATGATGACGGACACGGACGGGGAGATTCCGGTGACGATCCTCTCGGGGAGCCTGGGTGCCGGCAAGACGACGCTGCTCAATCACCTGCTCTCGAGCGCCGACCGGACGCTGGCGGTGCTGGTCAACGACATGGGCGAGGTCAACGTCGACGCCGAACTCGTCGCCGACGGGTCGGAGCTCGACGTCGACGACGGCGTCGCGGAGCTCTCGAACGGCTGTATCTGCTGTGAGCTTCAGGACGACCTCGAGACTGCCGTAGTCAGGCTGGCCCGTGATCGGTCGTTCGATCACCTCGTCGTCGAGTCCTCGGGGATCTCCGAACCCGCCCCCGTCGCGCGGCTGTTCACCACCGAATCCCGGGTCGCGGCGCTCTACGACGTCGACACGCTCGTGACCGTTCTCGACACGCCCGCGTTCCTCGAGGCATTCAGCGGCGAGGGTACACCGGAACGGCGGGGAGACGAGGACGAGCGGCCGCTTTCGGACCTGCTCGTCGAACAGGTCGAGGTCTCGAACCTCGTCTTGCTCAACAAGGCCGATCTGTGTTCGGACGCGGCGCTCACGGAAGCCGAGGAACTCGTCCGTGCGCTCCAGCCGGAGGCCGAGACGATCCCGACGGAGTTCTCGGCGGTCGATCCCGATCGGCTACTCGGCGCCGGCCTGTTCGACCCCGGCCGTGTGAACGACCTTCCGGGCTGGAAACGAGCGCTCGAGTCGGCCGACGGCGAGCACGGACACGACGAGGACGGCGACCATCACGGCCACCACCATCCCGACGAGGTGTACGGCGTCACCTCGTTCGTCTACCGGTCTCGCCGGCCGCTCCACCCCGAGCGGTTCGCTACGTTCCTCCGAAACCTCCCGCGGGCGATCGTCCGCGCGAAGGGGACTGCTTGGATCGCCGACACCGAGATGCGAGTCTCGATCGCGCAGGCCGGGCCGTCGGTCAGGGCCACCGCACAGGGGCCCTGGATCGCGAGCCTCCCCGAGGTCGAGCGCGACATGTATCGGTCGAACCGCCCGGACCTCGAGTGGGACGAGGAACACGGCGATCGCCGGACCGAACTCGTCTTTATCGGAACTGACTACGACGAGGCGGCGCTCCGGTCGGCGCTCGAGGACGCGCTCGTCACCGACGCGGAGCGGGAACCGGCGTTCGACGGCCCCTTCCCTACCGAACAGGGCGAGGAGGTCGTCATCCGTGAGCCCTGATCAACACGCGCAGTCGCGGCCCGTCGAGCGCTCGAAGCGCATCTCGGTGCCACAGTCCGGACAGACCGGTTCGCCCTCGAGTTCGACGTCCCTGATCCGGACGGCGCAGTCGTCACACCAGTATGCGCCCTCGGAGCCGTCGTCGGGCCGGCTCTTCGGCGCGGGTGCAGAGAGGGCTGTCTTCATCGAATCGATGAGTCCCATGATCGATCGTTCGTCGGTGACCGTATTAATAGTGTGTGACTGTGTACCACAACTACGAACCGATCGGCCAGTACCGCACGGAGGGTCCTATCCCATAACTAACGGAACGGCGAGCCCGAGGATGAGCGCCGTGAGGATCGGGATGAGATAAAACAGCCGTTCCGCACGGGCGGTCGACGGGACGGCTCCGGCCATCTCCGGACAGAACGTCCACACCTGTCGATAGAACGCGACGACGGCGGCGACCGCGAACAACCCGGCGGACGCGCCGATCGCCGTCTCGAGCGACAGGCCGAGGGCCCGTCCGTACAGGGGACCAAACGACAACAGGAGCATGAAGCTGAGGCCGACGACCACGAGAAACGGGACGGGATCGACCTGGGAGCCGTGGCGGTTTCGAAGTCCCATAGTCGTCAGTCGCTCTCGAGCGGTAAAGAGCTAAGTGGCGGTGCCGTCGTTCCCCTGTATGAGCGATGGCGATTCGGAACGCGACGGGTTCGAGGCGGGTGTCTCGTCGTCGCAGGGCGATCCCCGCGTCTTGCTCGCGATGAACGCCGTGCTGTCGACGCTGTTCGCCTGGACGATCGTCTGGGGACTGTCGTATCTGGGGGCTATCGAGTTCGGATTCGTCAACGTCGCGACGGCTGCGATCGTTCTCTTCGCGATGACGTATCTCGTGACGATGTCGTGATGACGGCACCGCGAACGGTCGACTGCAGGGTCGAATCCGGCCGTGTAATCCGATTCGACTCTGCAGTACAGGCGTGGACTGCCACTAGCGGCGATAGATGAGCCGCTGGCCGACGTCGTCGAGATACTCGGTAACGCGTCCGGCCCACGCGCCCGGCGAGACCCGCCGGAGCGTCTCGTCGTCGACCTCGATGGCGGCCTCGCCGAACGGATTCCGGCTCTCGTCGCCATCGTCCGCCTCGTCGGACGACGAGGCGACGTCGACGACCGTCGACATGGAACACCGGCCGCAGGTTTCGGTTTCTCTCCCTCCCATGTGTGTGATCTACACGCTAGTTCGTCTCCGACGGCTAAAACCTACCGACTGACTCGACGAGTTACGACGCTCTCGGCCCATCCCGGTCCACCGACGATTATTTGACACCCCGACGGTAATCGATGGTATGAGAGAACGGGTCACGGGATCGGCCCGACCGGAACCCAAACGGAACTGCGAACGACGAGTACGGGTCGACAACACAGGATGAGCGACAAAGTGACGCCGGCGGAGCTTCCGGCAGAAATCCGCGAGGCGGTCCCCCACTGGGACGACGAGTACCTCGACCGGGTCTCCGATCGATTGATGTACAACTACGACCTCGAGAAGGACCGCCGCGTCGACGGCGAGCGGTGGGACCTCTACGGGGAGATGCGCGTGCGCAGCCAAAAGCAGTTCTTCCATCCCGCGTTGAGTTACGCCGATCACGAGGCCGAAGAGTACCTCTTCGCCCGGCGCGAGTCGCGTCCGACGGTCGCGCAACTCGAGGGGTTCGTCGAGTACGGTCACGAACTCGCCGACGAGCGCGTCGTCCCCGACGAGGAACACTTCGGGACGGATTTTACGTTCGTGCTCGTCACAGAAGAGCTACCGGCTGCGGTCCGCGAGTTCGTTTCCGGCTTCCGCGACCGAACGTTGCTGAAGTTCGGCTATCACGGCCACTACGAGGTGAATCTGGTCGTCGTCGTTCCCGAGCGCCAGGAGCGAGTCGCGAGCGAGGTCGCCACCGTCGCCGAGGCGTTTACCCTCTGGGACGACGTGACGACCCCCGAGGAAGGTCTCATCTCGCGGTTCGCAAAGCGGTTTTGGCGATAACCGACGGCCCGGTGATCGTCGACGGCACTGCCGAGGTCGGTTCGATCCTGCCGACAGTTGCAGGGAGGGGGAGGACGTGCGTGCGTCACCGTACAGAGGGGAAAGCGGTGTGTGCGTCACCGCGAATGGCCGGTTCCACACGACACCGTCCGACAGCCGAGAGGACGATGCGAGCCGGTAGAGAGACGACCGGTTCCGATGGGTCGGTCCCGGTGTTGATCATTCGTTACGATTCGAGATGGCATCCTGACGATCCGTCGCATAGAATCCGAGTTTTCGGACGAACAGTCGCCGAGTACTACGGCTATCAGAGAAATAGCTTCCTAGCGTGCGGGTCAGAGTTTCCGGTACAAAAAATTATTTTTGCTATAGGAGACCGTATCCAATTGGATACGAAACCGTTATCAGTCATACGACCCACTGTCCAGACGACAGAACACTATGGCACGCCTCGAACTCAACAATCTGCATGCGGAAGTGGCGGAGGGCGACGAGACAATTCTCGAGGGCGTCGATCTCGAGGTCCAGTCGGGCGAGATCCACGCGCTGATGGGACCAAACGGCTCCGGGAAGTCGACGACCGCGAAAGTCATCGCCGGCCACCCGGCCTACGAGGTAACCGAGGGCGAGGTCCTGCTCCACCTCGAGGACGAGGAGTTCGGAGAGGACATCGAGATCGACGAGGACCAGCGCACCTGGAACCTGCTCGACCTCGAGCCCAACGAGCGCGCCGCACTCGGCATCTTCCTGGGCTTCCAGTATCCCGCCGAGATCGAAGGCGTCACGATGACGAACTTCCTCCGAACGGCGCTGAACGCCAAGATCGAGGAGCGCGAGGAACTCTTCGAGGACGAGGAGGTCGAGGAAGAAGACGACGACGAGGGCTTCGAGTCCTCGCCGATGGAAGGCCCCGCTGACGAGGGCGAAATCGGCGTCGCCGAATTCCAGGGGATCCTTCAGGAGAAGATGGAACAACTGGAGATGGACGAGAAGTTCGCCCAGCGCTACCTCAACGCCGGCTTCTCCGGCGGGGAGAAGAAACAGAACGAAGTGCTGCAGGCCGCCATCCTCGAGCCCTCGATCGCCGTCCTCGACGAGATCGACTCCGGGCTCGACATCGACCGACTGCAGGACGTGTCCAACGGGATCAACGCCCTGCGCGACGAGCAAGGCACCGGGATCCTCCAGATCACCCACTACCAGCGCATCCTCGACTACGTCGAACCCGATCACGTCCACGTGATGCTCGACGGCCAGATCGCCAAAAGCGGCGGTCCCGAACTCGCCGAGAAACTCGAGGACAAGGGGTACGACTGGGTCCGCGAAGAGGTCTACGGCACCGCGTAACCGGATTCGACTAGAACAACCGTAATAACGCTACAGCCGTAAACACAACTACATCAATATGAGTTCCGATCAAGATCACCTGAAAGAGACAGACACTGAGGCCCGGTTCGAGTTCAAGAAGGAGGAGAACGCCGCGGTCCGATCCGGCAAAGGCCTGACCGAGGAGGTCATTCGCATGATCTCCGAGGACAAGGACGAGCCCGACTGGATGCTCGAGCGACGCCTCCGCGCGCTCAAGCAGTACCACAACATGCCGATGCCGTCCGACTGGCCCGGCATGCCCGATCTCTCCGAGCTTGACGTCGAAGAGATCATTCCCTACATCCGCCCGGACGTCGACAAGCGGGAAGGCGTCGACGACTGGACGGAGCTTCCCGACGAGATCAAGGACACGTTCGACAAGTTGGGCATTCCGGAAGCCGAGAAGAACGCCCTCTCGGGCGTCGGCGCCCAGTACGAGTCCGAGGTCGTCTACCAGAACATGCAGGAACAGTGGGAGGAAAAAGGCGTCATCTTCTGTAACATGGACGAGGCCGTTCGGGAGCACCCCGAGCTCGTCAAAGAGCACTTCATGACGACCTGCGTGCCGCCGAGCGACAACAAGTTCGCCGCGCTGCACGGGGCCGTCTGGTCCGGTGGGTCGTTCGTCTACGTTCCGGAGGACGTCACCGTCGAAATGCCGGTGCAGGCTTACTTCCGAATGAACTCGGAGGGGATGGGCCAGTTCGAGCACACGCTCATCATCGCCGAGGAAGGGTCGGAAGTCCACTACATCGAGGGCTGTTCCGCACCCAAGTACGGCACCCACAACCTCCACTCGGGCGGCGTCGAGGTCTTCGTCGGCGAAGACGCTCACGTGCAGTACTCGACCGTCCAGAACTGGTCGAAGAACACGTTCAACCTGAACACCAAACGCGCCATCTGCGAGGAGAACGGCACGATGGAATGGGTCTCGGGCAGCATGGGATCGAAAGTGACCATGCTCTACCCGTGTACGATCCTCAAGGGTCGCGGCTCGACCGACACCCACATCACCATCGCCCTGGCGGGTGAAGGCCAAGACATCGACACCGGCGCGAAGGTCTACCACAACGCGCCCGACACCAGTTCGACCATCGAGTCCAAGTCGATCTCCAAGGACGGCGGCCGTACCAACTACCGTGGCCTCGTCCACATCGCCGACGGTGCCGAGAACGCGAGCACCGCCGTCGAGTGTGACGCGCTGATGTTCGACAACGACTCGACCTCGGACACCATGCCGTACATGGAGATCGAGGAGTCGAAGGTCGACGTCGCTCACGAGGCGACCGTCGGCAAGATCGGCGACGAGGACATCTTCTACCTCCAGTCGCGCGGACTGGACGACGACGACGCCAAGAAGATGATCGTCGCCGGCTTCATCGAACCGATTACGGAGGAACTGCCGATCGAGTACGCGGTCGAACTCAACCGCCTCATCGAACTCGAGATGGAGGGGAGCCTCGGATAATATGAGCGCAGGAACACAGGTACACGCCAATCTGACCGAAGAACAGGTACGCGAAATCAGCGGGGATCTCGACGAGCCCGAGTGGCTCCTCGAGACCCGTCTCGAGGCCCTCGAGGCCCTCGAGACTCTCGATATGCCCGACGTCATCCGGACGCCGGGTCGTGACTGGACGAACCTCCACGATCTGGACTTCGAATCCCTCGTCGATCCGCTGAACGCGGCCGAAAACAAGGACCAGGTCGGTCCCGACGAGGCCGAGGTTCTGTCCTGGAGCGACGCCG
This sequence comes from Natrinema ejinorense, assembly GCF_002494345.1. Classification (GTDB taxonomy): domain Archaea; phylum Halobacteriota; class Halobacteria; order Halobacteriales; family Natrialbaceae; genus Natrinema; species Natrinema longum. Next base: position 2,670,402 of record NZ_NXNI01000001.1, on the reverse strand, counting down.
TCGCCGAGCACGAGGAACTCCTGAAGGAGCACTTCGGCAGCATCGTCGATCCCCAGGAGAACTACCTGACGGCGCTCTCGACGGCCCTGTTCAGCACCGGGACGGTCATTTACGTCCCCGAAGGCGTCGACGCCGAGGACGTCGCCATCCGAACCGAGCAGAACTCCCGCTCGCTGTTCAACTACACGCTCGTCGTCACCGAGGAGTCGTCCTCGGTCACGATCCTCGAGCGTCAGTCGACGGGCGCAGAGCAGGACGAACAATACTACAGCGGCGTCGTCGAAGTCGCCGCCGGCGAGAACAGCTACGTCCAGTACGGCAGCCTCCAGAACCTCTCGGAGGAGGCCTACAACTTCACCGTCAAGCGAGGGATCGCCGATACCTACGCCACGATCGACTGGATCGAGGGTAACCTCGGTACCCAACTCACGAAGACCGAAGTGTCGACGACCCTCAGCGGCGATAGCTCGGAGACGCAGATCGTCGGTGCCTTCTACGGCCACAACGACCAGCACTTCGACCTCGACGCGAAGGTCTGGCATCGTGCCGAACACACGACCGCCGACCTCGTCACCCGCGGCGTCACCGACGACGTCGCCCGCTCGGTCTACGAGGGGGTTCAGGACGTCGGCGCCGACGCCTGGGACACCAGCTCCTACCAGCGCGAGAACACGCTGATGCTCTCCGACGAGAGCGAGGCCGACGCCTCCCCGAAGCTGATCATCAACAACCACGACACCGAGGCCAGCCACTCCGCCACGGTCGGCCAGGTCGACAAGGAGGACCTGCTGTACATGACCTCCCGCGGTATCGACACGCGGTCCGCTCGCAACATGCTCGTCGAGGGCTTCTTCGTGCCCGTCCTCGAGGAGATCGACGTCGACGAACTTCGTGAGGACCTCGAAGCACTGATCGGCGCACGGCTTCGCCAGCGCGACTAGCGACGGGTCGATTCGTCGTCGCTCCGTTTCGACTGCCCGTTTTCGCCGTCGGTGCTCCGAGACGACTAAGTAACAGCGGCTCTCTTGTCGAGACATGAGTCTGGGACAGCGTGTCTCGAGCGACCACCAGCTGACCCGATTGCTGCAGATCGGGGTCGTGCTGGAGGAACTCGTCGAGTCACGCGCCGCCCACCACATCGAGTCCTTACCGCCCGAAGAGCGGGCGGACTTCGATGCGGAGGTCGAAGAGTTGCTCGCGGAGGCCGCCGCGGAGTCGGCCGATCATCGCGAGCGACTCGAGGCGCTGATCGACGATCTCGAGGCGGAGACCGTCGGATACGAGGAGATAAATGCCCTGGTCGACGCCCAGTATGGCCCGCCGGAGGATACGGACGGCGTCCTCTACGATCAGTTGGCAAACGAGGAGACGGCATACAAGTTCTACGACGATCTGATCGAGGCGATCGAGGCCTCCGACGCCGAGTTCGCGGTCGACCGTGACCGGCTCCTCGAGACGCTGACGGCCATCCGCGAGGAAGAAAAGGAGGGGGTCGAGGAAGTGACCGAGATCATGGAGCACAGAGCATGAGTCGAGTGATCGCAACGTCGGCGGCCGTCCGGGGCGGGAAGCGGCCGTCCGAGACGCGTATCGACCCCCGGGTTCGGGGACACCGGCGAGGGACCGTCGCGCGACGAAGTGACACCGATGGAGGGATCCGATGAACACTGCAGATCAATATCTCAAGGCGATCTACCTGGCACAGCGCATCGAGGACGGCCCCGCATCGACCGGCACGCTCGCGGACTTGCTCGAGGTAAGTCCGGCCAGCGTCAACGAGATGATCGGCAAACTCGAGGACCGCGAACTCGTCGACCACGAGAAGTACCAGGGAGCCAGCCTGACCGACGAGGGACTCGAGCGCGCTCACAACGCCCTCCAGACCTACTGCATCATCGAGCGGTTCCTCGCGAACGTCCTCGAGGTCGAAGAGTTTCGCGACGAGGCTCGTGCCCTCGAGAGCGTCATCGACGACACCGTCGCGGAGCGACTCGATACGATCATCGACCGGCCCGACCAGTGTCCCGACTGCTTCGACGCCGAGCGGGACTGCTGTGAACTGCTTGAGGTCGGGGCCAGCGGGCGGGCGGACTGAGTTCTCGGTTGGCGCGTCCCCTCGACGCACGATAGGTCTCGATGGGCCGTCTCGCTCGCCGGATCCGCGTACCGGAGGTGTTTTGTAGCGACACGAGAAAGGGGAGAGCGACGGCACGGTCAGACAGCTACCTTTCAGCGCGCGTGGTTTCCACGTGCGTTCACCTGACTGACCTACCCCGTCTCTCAAACACTCACGAGCGGCTGCTATTGGCGTCGCCGTGTCGTATCGAACTACCTCCGTGAGGGACGACTGTGAACGGAACGAACGCGAGCCAACCGGCCTCCGGAAACCAGTTCGTCGTACTGTCCCGTCTCAATCGGAGTCAGGAATGGACGCCGTTCCCGTCACCAACGCCTAGGCGTCGTGGGTGTCGAACTCGTCGGTTTCGAGTTCCCTGCCGTCGACCTCGACGCGTCCCTCCTGAATTTCGATCGTGACTTCCTCCGCCTCGTCGCTCGTTCCGAGGAGCCGTGTCGTCGCCGACTCGAGTTCGTCGTTGACCGACCAGACGAATCGCAACACGGACTCGAGTTCGGTGCCGGCCTCGCGAACGCCCCGCCGGGGTGAGAGGTCGCCCAGGCTTCGTGCCCCTTCCGGATGGAGGTACTGGATCGGGTGGTCGGTCGGTACGTCCCGGAGGTCGACGTCGAACGACCAGAGATAGGGCAGCAACTGGATGGCGTACCCCTGGGGTTTCGGTGCTCGTCGGCCGGCGGCGGTCAGGGCGACGTTGATCGCCGTCGACTCCGCGTCGGTATCGAAGTAGACGCCCGGTGCGCCCGGAATGGAGAGTCGCATACTCGAGGGAGGGGGCCAGGAGCGGAAGCGTCCGTACCCGGCATTTCCAGCCTCGTTTTATACGGGGCCGTGATCGATCGCGCCCGCCGTCAGACGGACGACTGTCCGTCAGTGACGGTACAACCGCGAACCGCCGTGCGGTTGCGCCGGTCCATCGGTACAGGGATCCGTCTCAGTGGAAGGTATCGGCGAACTTGTCCCGGCGATTGATGTCGAGTTCGCTCACGCTCGAGCCCTCTCGACTCGCGGCGAATCGGATCGCTTCGGCGACTTCGGCGGGGTCGCTGGCCTCGTCTTCGTCGAAGCGCTCGGCGAAGGACTCGCCCGTTGCTGCTCCGAACTCCGAGCGGACCTCGGCGGGATTGACGATGGTGAACCCGATATCGTCGTCGCCGATCTGGGCCGCGAGACTCTTGGCAAAGCCCCGGACCCACCACTTCGTCGCGGCGTAGACGGGGTTGGCCGGTCGTGGGTGCTGGCCGGCGAAGCTGGCGACGAAGATCAGGTGCCCGTCCCGCTCGCGGACGTGTGGGATCGCCGCCCGCGTCGCGTAGAAGACGCCGTCGACGTTGGTCTCCTGCATCGTCTCGTAGTCGTCGGTCGACAGCGACTCGACCTCGCTCCCGCGGGCCAGTCCAGCGTTGTTCACCAGCACGTCGATGCCGCCGAAGGCATCGACCGTGTCGTCGATGAGCGCGTCGACGTCGTCTTCCTCGCGGACGTTCGTCGGCACGACCAGCGTCTCGACGCCGTGGGTCGTCTCGAGGTCGTCCGCCAGCTCGGTCAATCTGTCCTCGCTGCGGGCCGCGAGGACGACGTTCGCGCCCGCAGCCGCGAGTTCGCGGCAGGTCGCCGCGCCGATTCCGGAGCTCGCACCCGTTACGACTGCCGTTCCCTGCTCGAGTGTCTCGGACATCGTTCGACGAGTAGGCGGGCACCGCTCCTAAAAACGAGGGTCGGGGAACGACAGGCTCCGAAAGCGGGCAACAGCCGGTGGGCGGTGGCGCGTCATGCGGTCCCCTGTCCCGAGTGGCCCGGAGCCGTCCGTGAGGTCGCCGGCGCTGACTGACAGCGGTCCGTCTCAGTACTCCTTGAGTTCGTACAGATCGCCGTACTTCGACGCGACGTACTCGAGGAAGTAGTCCGCAGTCAGCCCCTCGCCGGTGGCCTGCTCGATCAGGTCGGGCGTGACGTAGCGCTTGCCGTGTTGGTGGACGTTCTCGCGGAGCCAGCCGTTGAGTTCGCCGAACTCGCCCTCGCGAATCCGATCGTCGAACTCGCCGAGATCGGATTCCGCGGCGGCGTACAGCTGTGCTGCGAGCACCGAGCCAAGCGAGTACGTCGAGAAGTAGCCGAAGTCGCCGTGGGACCAGTGGATGTCCTGCAGGCAGCCCGCCGCGTCCGTCTCCGGTCGCACGCCCAGATAGTCCTCGTACTTGTCGTTCCAGACCTCGGGGACTTCGGAGACCTCGAGGTCGCCCCGGATCAGATCGCGTTCGATCTCGAAGCGGATCACGATGTGGAGGTGGTAGGTGAGCTCGTCCGCCTCGACGCGGATGAGGTTATCGTCATGGACCTGGTTGGCCGCCTCGTAGGTCTCCTCGGGTGTAACGTCCTCGAGTTCGGGGAAGCGCTCGCGGGCAATGGGCAAGAAATGTTCCCAGAAGGGGCGAGAGCGGCCGACGTGGTTCTCCCAGAGCCGGGACTGGGACTCGTGGACGGAGAGGTCCCGCGCTTCGCCCAGCGGCGTCCCGTAGCCGTCGTCCGGAAGTCCGAGGGTGTAGTTCGCGTGGCCGAACTCGTGGATCGTCGAGGTGATCGACCCCAGCAGGTCGTCCTCCTCGAACCGGGTCGTCACCCGGGCGTCGAACTGCGTGCCCGACGAGAACGGATGTGGTGCCGTGTCGAGTCGGCCACGGTCCCAGTCGTAGCCCAGCGAGTCCAGCACGTCGCGTGCGAGCGCTTCCTGATCGTCGTCGTCGAACTCGCCCGCGAAGGCGTCCGTGGCGAGTGCCACATCGCTGTCGTCGATCGCATCGATCAGCGGGACGAGTTCCTCGCGCAGTCGTTCGAGGACCCGTTCGGCCGTCTCGAGGTCGATGTATGGCTCGTAGTCGGCAAAGAGCACGGCGTAGGGGTCGGCGTCGGGATCGATGTGATTCGCGTACTCCCGCTTGAGGTCGACCAGTTTCTCGAGCGTCGGCGCGAAGTGCTCGAAGTCGTCGTCCTCCTTGGCCTGCTTCCACTTGGGGTGGGCGTTCGACGCCGTCGCCGATATTTCCTCGACGAGTTCCTGCGGGACGCTCGTCTCGCGGTCGTACCGCCGGCGGACCTCCCGGACGACGGCGGCCTGCTCGTCCTCGAGGTCGGTGGATTCGAGTTCCTCGAGCAGTTCACCGGTCTCGTCGGCGGTCAGGAGTTCGTGGCTGATCGAGGACAGCGTCGAGAGCTGCTGTGCTCGGGCGGGCGTTCCCTCGTCGGGCATCACGACTTCCTGATCCCATCGGAGGATGCCGGCGGCGTTCCCGACGTTCGAGATGCGTCGCACTCGCTCTTCGAACTGGTCGTAGGTGTCGGCCTCGCTCGCGTCGCTCTGGGCCTGATCGGTCGCCATAGCCGTACCCTTTGCTCGGAAGCGCTATCAACGTCGTGGTTTCGGGCATCTCGCACGCGATCGATCGGGAGCGACGGCGCTGGGACGACTGGCGGACGTGTCGGCCGGCGAGACGATCAATACGCCGTAGTAACGGCGCCGTGGGCCGCTATCACGCTTCCCGCGTGAGCCGATGAGAGGCATGCGGAACTTGCAAGCACCGGACTGTTCCACCGATCCGACGTACGTCGTCCCACCATGGCCCTCGCTTCACCAATCGCGTCGGCAATCGTGTTCGTCGTGAGCCTCCTGATCGGTGCGCTCGGCATCTACGCGGGCGCTCGAGCCATCGTCGGTCGCGCGGACTACGATCACGCCATCGTGACCGCCCTGATCGGCGCGATCGTCTGGGCGATCGTCGGCTTCGTCGTCGGCTGGATCCCGCTCGTGGGGCCGCTGCTCGCCCTCATCGCCTACGTCGCGGTCATCAACTGGCGGTATCCCGGGGACTGGACCGCCGCGGCGATGATCGGTCTCATCGCCTGGGTCACCGTGTTGATCGTCCTCTATGCCCTCGCCGCACTCGGCGTGACGGGCTTCGATGCGGTCGGCGTTCCGGGTCTCTGAGGCCCCGTCCACCGATCGACCAGCCGGGTCACGCCGGGCGCACTCACCTGGCCGTCAGCCACCGCCGTGCGACCCGCCGGTAGGTCTCGCGACACCGCTCGAGGACGGCGACCGAGACGCTCTCGTCGTCGGTGTGGGCCTCGCCGGGTTCGGACGGCCCGTAGATCACGCACTCGGTACCGGCCCGTGAAAGCCAGCCCGCGTCGGTCGCGTGGGGTTTCGTCACGAGTTCGGGAGCCCCCGCCTGCGACGCGGCGGCGGCCTCGAGAACGCACTCGGCGAAGGCCTCGTCCGTACAGCGCATCGGCGGCAAGTCCTGATCGACCGTCCACTCGATGCCCGCGGGCTCCGCGACCCGCTCGAGGGCGGCCCGTTCGCCGGGGACCGTCCGCTCGTCGACCGTAAATTCACAGCGGGCGGGAACGACGTTCATCGCCGATCCACCATCGATCTCGGTGACGGTGAGCCGTCCCTCGAGTGTCTCGCCGGCCACGTCGACCGACGGTGGCTGGAGGCCGCGGACGTCATCGACGGCTTCGGTAGCGCGATAGATTGCGTTCTCGCCGGCATCGGCCTCGCTGGCGTGTGCCGCGGTTCCGTGCGCGGTGATCGTGCTCCCACGGCGGCCCTTGTGGGCGATCGCCACGTCGGTGACGTCCGGCCCGGAGTAGTTGGTCGATCCCTCGCCGACGACGGCGTAGTCGGGCGCGAATCCGGTCTCGATCGCGTGCTGTGCGCCGACCCCGCCGACCTCCTCACCGACGAAGCTCGCGACGACGAGTTCGTCGGCGGGGTCGGCATCGCCGGACTGGGTCCGGCTGCTCGAGGGCGTTCGAACCTCGCTGTCCCGAAACGCGAGCAGGGCGGCCGCGAGCGCCCCTTTCATGTCGGCCGTTCCGCGGCCGTAGAGGCGGCCGTCGCGCTCCTCGACGACGTACTCGCTCGGGTCGTCTCCGTCCGCGTTCGCGACCTGCGACCCGGTCGGCTCGACGACGTCGTGATGACCGACGAACGCAAGCGTCTCCGGACCGCTCCCCTTCCGGGCGATCACGTTTCCGACAGCGTCTCGGGTCACGGCAGCGTCGGTCTCGCGGCGCAGCCAGTCCTCGAGAAAGTCGCCGGCAGCGGTCTCGTCTTGGTGGCTCGGGATCGCGACGAGGTCGCGGGTCAGATCGACGACGCTCATGCCGGGCGTATCGATAGCTGTCGTGTTCAGTGCTCCGAAACCGGTTGCACCCGATCGGCCCGACCGCACCTCGCTTTTGGACTCCTCGTACGGTCTCCTGTCCGTCAGTGCGGGCGGGACCGGGACCGCCCTGCGGTCCCACCGGGACATCGGGACAGCAAACCGTCTCAGTCGATCCGTTCGTACGCCGGCGGTTCGACCCCTGGGTCGTCGTCGGTGAGCCGCGTGACGGAGTCGTGGACCTCGCGAAGGCTCGCCGTCTGCTGTTGGCTCGCCGCCGCCATCGATTCCGCAGCGCTCGCGACCTTGTCGGCCGAGTCCGAGAGCCCCTCGAGAGTTTCGGCCGTCGCCTCGACGCCGTGTGCTTGCTGGTCGGCCGCAGCCGCCACGTCTTCCATCCCCGCCGCGGTCCCCTCTGCGGCGTCGTGGATCTCCTCGAGCGAGTCGACCGTCTTCCGGACGCGGTCCGTCCCGGTATCGACGCGGGCAACCGTTTCCTCGGTCGTTTCGACCGTAGCCGCGGCGTCCTCGCGGACGGCCTCGACGGCGCTTTCGATCTCCGCGAGATCGGATTTCGTCTGCTCGGCGAACGAGCGTACTTCGCTGGCGATCACCCCCATCGTCTCACCGCCGCCGCTGTCCGCTCGAGAGGATTCGATCTTCGCGTTCGCCGCCAGCACCGTCGTCCGCTCGGCGAGATCGTCGAGGCGCTCGACGATGGCGTCGATCTCGTCGGTCCGCTCGGCCAGGGAATCGGCGGCATCGGCGACGCGGTCGGTTGCGGTTTCGATCGCCTCGAGTTCGTCCAGCGCCTCGTCGGCCGCGTTGACGCCCGCCGCCGCGAGTTGCTCGGTTCGTTCGCTTTCCGTCCGAACCTCGTCCGCCACGCTCGCGACCTCTTCGACGGCGGCGCTGACCTCGTTGAGTTCGCCCGCAGCCGTGGTGATGCTGTTCGCCTGTGATTCGGTGTGGGTGCTGATCGCCTCGGCGCGTCGTGCGACGACCTCGCTCGCTTCGTGGAGTTCGGTGATCGGCGTCTGCACGTCCTCTTCGACCTCGCGAGCGAGCCGTCTGCGTCGCTCGATCGACTCTTCGAGCCGCTGGGCGTAGGAGTCGACGTACGTTTCGGTCGCGACCTGCATGTCGAGGTTGATGATCCGCAACAAGGAGAGGACGTCCATCATGCCGTCGTCGATTGCGTCCCTGACGGCGGCTTCGAACGACTCCTCGAGGCCGTCGGGGGTCTCCTCGTCCCCGCCGCCCAGTCCCAGTGCGCCGACGAACCGACCGATTCCGCCCTCGTCTCCGTCGGCATCGCGTTCCGCGGCCCACTCCTCGATGGCGTCGACGACCTGTCGCTGCATCCGCTCGTTCAGCCGCGAGAGGATGAGATCGTAGTAGACGCCGTACTGCCCGATGTACTGTTTCAAGGGCATATCGAGCATTTCGTGGAGCTTCCCGATTCGTGTCCGGTTCCGGAAGTACGACTGATCGTAGGAACCGCTCGCCAGCGAGACGAGATACGCCTGCTGGGTCTGTTTGAGCGCGTCGACGTCTTTCGGTGATCGGTCGACGATCGCTCGCGTCTGCTCGTAGTGCAACACGTTTTCGTAGAAGTCGTCGGCGATCTCCTCGCGGTTGTCCCGCAACATCGGCTCGAGATCCGCCAGCCGTCGTTCGTCGTCCTCGTCGAAGCCGATGAACTCCTTTCGCCAGGCGACCTCGTCCTCGTCGAGTCCGATCCGATCGACGAGATCGTCGACGTCGAGAAAGTCGTTGAGTCCACCGCGACCGAACGTCTGCTCCGGTTGCATACGACAAACGTGTTCGGGGTTTCCGTTAAGTTTCTGTGTATGTTCCCGCCGGATAGGAACGTGTGTGGCCGTCACACGGACGGCTGTACGCGAATCGACCCCATCTTCGGATTCGTTGTGGACACCCTTATACGCGTACGTCGACCAGTTTAGGTATGAACGTCGTGCCGGATACGAGCGTGGTCATCGACGGCCGCGTCTCGGCGACAATCGAAGACGGGCAGTTCGAGGGAGCGACGATCTGCGTCCCCGAGGCGGTCGTCGCGGAACTCGAGGCGCAGGCAAACGACGGGATCGATAGCGGCTGGGACGGCCTCAAAGAGCTCCAGCGGCTGGCCGACCTCGCCGACGACGGCGTCGTCGACCTCGAGTACGTCGGCGAGCGACCCAACGCCATCGAGCGAGGTCACGCCTCGGAGGGGGAGATCGACGCCCTGATCCGCGATCTCGCGGAGGACCTCGATGCGACCTTCATCACCAGCGACATCGTCCAGTCCGAGGTCGCACGGGCGAAGGGGCTCGACGTCGAACACGTGTCCCCCGAAGTCCGGGAGGTCGGAACGCTGGCCGTCGAGGAGTTCTTCGACGACCGGACGATGAGCGTCCACCTCAAGACCGACGCCACCCCGAAGGCCAAACGCGGCGAACTCGGCGAAATGCGCTACGAGGCGATCGCCGACGATCCCCTCGACGAGGCGACGATGGACGAGTACGCCCGCGAGGTCGTCGACGGCGCGAAGGAAGCCTCCGACGGCTTCATCGAACTGTCGGAACCGGGCATGAAGATCGTCCAGTTCCGGGACTACCGGATCGCGATCGGCCGTCCACCCTTCTCCGACGGGATCGAGATCACCGCCGTCCGCCCGATCGCCCAGACCGACATCGAGGACTACGAACACGCCGACGAGCTGAAAGAGCGGCTGCTCGAGCGCCAGCGCGGCGTCCTCATCTCGGGTGCGCCCGGTGCGGGGAAGTCGACGTTCGCGCAAGCGGTCGCCCGCTACATCGCGGATCACGACTACTCCGTCAAGACGATGGAAAAGCCCCGAGACCTGCAGGTCGGCCCCGACATCACCCAGTACACGGAACTGGGCGGCGAGATGGAAAAGACCGCCGACGCCCTGTTGATGGTCCGGCCGGACTACACGATCTACGACGAGGTCCGAAAGACCAACGACTTCGAGGTCTTCGCGGACATGCGTCTCGCGGGCGTCGGGATGATCGGCGTCGTCCACGCGACGCGACCGATCGACTCGCTCCAGCGACTGGTCGGACGGGTCGAACTCGGGATGATCCCCCAGGTCGTCGACACCGTCGTCTACATTGAGGCCGGCGAGGTCGAAACGGTCTACGACGTCAGGACCGAGGTCAAGGTCCCCGCCGGACTCACCGAGGAGGACCTCGCCCGCCCCGTCATCCAGGTCACGAACTTCCAGACCGGCGAGCCAGAGTACGAGATCTACACCTTCAACCGCCAGGTCGTCACCGTCCCGCTGAAAGACGAGGACGGCGGCCCGGCCAACGAGTCCGGCGTCGACCGCATCGCCAAACAGGAGATCGAACGGGAGATCCGCTCGATCGCCCGCGGCTACGTCGACGTCGAACTCAAGAGCCAGGACAAGGCCGTCGTCTACGTCGAGGAAGACGACATCTCGAGCGTCATCGGCAAAGGTGGGGGCCGCATCACCGACGTCGAGAACCGGCTGGGGATCGACATCGACGTCCGAACGCACGACGAGAACCCCAACTACGGTGCAGGCGGCGGTTCCGGCGGCGCGAGTGCGAACGGCGGTGGCGGAAGCGGCGGCTCTCAGGCCGGCCAGATGGTCCAGCCCGAAATCACCTCGCGACACATCGTCATCCCCGTCGACGGCAACCACGGCGAGACCGTCGAGATCCAGGCCGCCGGCGAGTACCTCTTCACTGCGACGGTGAGCCGCGGCGGCGAGATTCAGGTGTCCCGCGGGAGTGCGATCGCGGAGGAACTCGAGCGAGCGATCGACCGGAAGGATCCGGTGACGGTCGTTCCATCGTAAACGATTGACCCGCGAACGAACGGAGTGAGCGAGCGGTTTTTTGGTGTCTTCACGAACGAAGTGAGTGAAGGACCGGCGAGAGCGACGCTCTCGCAGGGGTGATTTTTGCGCGAGGGTGAACGGAGTGTACCCGAGGAGAAAACGGTCCATTGCGAAGGATCCGGTGACGGTCGTCCCGTCGTAGGGTATTGTCGTAACCGGGCGCTCGCTCCCAGGTCGGCGCGCCGACCGATCGCGTCACCGGTCATCGGAACTCGTCGGAACCCGCGGAGCTGCGCTCGTCCACGTCGAAAGGCCGCCGATTCGATCGAGCACCCAGATGTACATGGTAATCCCCTGGACGATGAAGAGATTGGTCACGAGGAAGAACAGCGCCTCTTCGATCGGGAGTCCGAGGAGCGCGTGACCGGTGGTGTACGCGTCGGAGATGATCCAGACGCCGAGTTCGATCGCGATCCGATCGACGAGCCAGAGGTACAGCGTCGGGACGGCGATCGCGACCAGCAGCGACCGGCGGATGTCCCACAGGTACGTCGACCCGACCCCCCACTGGAGAGCGAGGACCGGCCCGGCCCAGAGGAGCAGCCAGCCCAGATAGTACGTCGCGGTGTCGCCGAGGAGCACCCAGCCGACGGCGGCGATCGCCAGCCCGCCGGCGACGCCGAGCAGTCGGTGTGTGCGAGGAATCGCCAGCGACCGCTCGGCGATCGGTCTCACCTGAAACAGCCAGAGCGCGGTCAGTATCGGTTGGAGGACGAAGAAGAGGTACTCCTCGATCGGCGTGTGCCAGACGGTCGCGAGGACGGTACCCTCCCCGTACCACCAGACGCCGACGGGGATGAGATGGTTCGTAAACGGCGTCGTGTAGACGATGGCGAGGACGATCATGACGCCGAGTCCCGAGAGGGGGCGAACCCCCCACCAGGCACGGTCGCGCCGAATCGCGAGCCACCCCAGAATCAGGATTGGCGGCAGCAGGAATGCGAGGTGGATTCCGAAGTACGTGAGTTGGACGGTCATGAGCTGGTCGACGTTCGCCGTCGGTGTGCGGGCGGAAACCGGACCCGCCGTGACTGGCGGTACGAACGGGAGCCCAATAGCGCCGTGTCCATACTGGTTAGGGACGATCGGGACGCTCGATCTCGATCGGCCGAGGACGGCCGCAAAAACGTGAGCCGGACGGGAGCGCCCCCGTCGGTCGCGGATCGACCACGGCTCGAGCGGGGATCGGTTCGATCAGTCGTCGCCCGGGACGAGTTCGGGCATGCTGGTGCCGTAGTCCGCCCCGCCGGTGATCACGTCGGGTTCGTCGACGATGTAGAGCATGGCGACGAAGGTCACGATGTACTTCGTGATTACGTCGAGGATGCTGTACCCCCAGGAGGTGACGGTGACGTCCAGCATGGCGAAGCCTTCGACGCCGAGCGCCCAGAGGATCGGGTAGCCGAACCAGCCGACGACGGTGAGGAGTTTCAGCGTCCGGAACAGACCGGCCGTTCCCGTCGCCGACGCTTCGGAAGTCCAGTCGACGAGGATGATGTAGACGATCACGAGGAAGAAGATCGTTCCCAGGACGAACCACCACCACCGCAGCACCAGCGAGGACGTGGTCAGCGCGGCGGCCAGGCCGGTGACGCACATCGCGATCGTGAACGCACAGGCCGTGAGGATCTTCGTCCAGTTCGACCCGGCGATCATCCCGAGCGCGATCAGGATGAACGGGGTCGAGAACGTCCACGTGAGGTATCGGCCCCACATCGTCAGGACGCCGTCCTGGCCGGCCGTCGTCGCACCCGCGGCCGGGTGGCCCGGCGGCATCTCGACGATCCCCAGGGTCAGCCCCGACGTGAGCCCGCTGTAACTCGAGATCGAAACGACCGAGATCAGCATCAGCGCCATCGCGATCGCCTTCGACCGGGGATCCGTCAGGTTCCGCCCGAGGTAGGCGATTCCGAGGATGGTGATCCCCGCGAGGGCGATGTTGACGACGAACGACAGCGCGAGCAGGGTGTTGTCACCGCCGAAGACGTACTCGAATAGTTCCCGGTCCGTCGCGCCGTTCTGCAGGACGGCGTTCTGGGCGCGGAAACCGAGGTCGTGGACTGACTGCATGAACGGGGATCGCTTCACGAGCGCGACACATAAACGAGTGCCCGTCCCGATCCAGAGACTCACGAGCAGTGACCGGAATAGCGTCCGGGGCTGCGTTATTGCGTCGATCGCGGACGCCGTCCGTCGGGTACTCGCTTCGATCCGGCGAACGAAATCGATCGCGGGTCGGCTGCGAGACGAGCGCCGCGAAGCCGACCGTCGGGAGTCGACGCTGCGTCCTCAGGCCGGTACGGCCGTCGGCGTCGTGACCCGCTCCAGGACGGAACGACTCTGGAGCAGGACCACTCCGAATCCGATCTTCGCCGAGAGATCGAGCGCCATGAACGCGGCGGTTTCCCAGTACAGCGGGAGGATGCCGAACGTCCCCTCTGTACCGAGGATCCAGACCACCGGGTAGAGGAACCACAGCACGATGACCAGGTTGCGGAGTCGCCCGAACAGCGACGCGACTTCAGGGGATTGACTGCGCGCGTTCTCGGAGAGCGTCCCGACGAGGACGTACAGCAGGGTGAGCAGAGCGCCGGTGCTGATCGCCCACCAGGCGATCCGGGTGCCCGGGGAGGACGCAAACGCCGCGATCGCGCCGGTCCCGATCATGAAGATGTCGAGTCCGATCAGCGTCGCGATCGTGTTTCGGTTCGCTCCGGCTAGCAGCGAGAGGTCGAGCAGCAGCAGCGGCGTCGTGAACAGCCAGTCGGCGTAGCGCGCCCAGTAAATCGTGAGCGCCTCGTCGCCGACCATGACTTCGGTGATGCCGAAGCCGGTCGCCATCGCGAAGTACATCGCAGCGGCGATGGTCGTGATGAAGATCGTGATGATGTAGAACTCCTGCATCTTCTGGTCGCGAACGCCACGTCCGCGCCCGACGAAGTACAGGGTTCCGAGGGTCATGCCGATCGTGCCGATCCACAGCCATATGGATTCTGGGCCAACTGTTGCGGCCATGGTGGTTGCTAGGGTGGGGCAATACATACTGCTTGAGCCTAACGGAAATAACCTCTATCATTTCGTGTACGTCCAGTAATTTGACGTGGAGAGTGAAACCACAGCGTATTTTGCGACGTTCTGTGTCCGGTCGGATATCCCGATCGCAAAGCGCCTACCACAACCGATGACTTCGACTGATCCGAACGATCCGATCGCGGACGCACTCCTCGGCGAATCGACGTACGAACGACTCAGAGTAGAGCGATACGCGCTGATCAAGCGCCGAATTCCGCAAAAGCTCGTCTACCAGAGCGGCCTGCTGTTCGCGCTCGCGCTCGTCGCTCCGATCGTCGCCACCTATCCATCGTCGGTGCAAGCGGCGTTCCCGGGCGGCGATCCGCTGTGGTCGTCGCCGCTGGTCCTCTGGGTCGGGGTCTACGCCGGCAGCATTGAACTGGGGACTGCAACCTGTCTCGTCGCGGTAGCGATCGCACGTCGGCGGTACGAACCCTCCCTCTCGGAGTCGCAGGTACACGCGTTACTGAACGTCGAGGACGTCGCGTCGATGTTCGGACTGGCGACCGGCGGCTTCGCGATCCTGATCACGGTCGGGTTCTTCCTGCTCGGCCACGCCGGCGTCGAGACCGTCACCGCCGTCGTCGAATCCGCGCCGCGAAATCCCTACGGACAGACCGGCGTCTCGGTACCCGTGATCGCCGTCGGTGCCGCGGCGGCGATCAGTTCCTGCGTCGTCTACGCCGTCGGTCGATACCTCTCCTCGAGGTAAACGACGATCCGGGGACCCATCTCACGTATTCTCGCAGCGGGACTCGAGCGAGCGGAAGGCCCCGGTGACGATCGATCCGGCCGACGGGAAGACTGCAAACGTACGGCAGGGAAGTTTTTGTGGCGTGAAAGTGGGCACATGATCAGCAAACTCCGAAGATACTGGATCGTGTGTGCCCTCGACACGGTGGTGAACAATTAGGTGTTTAAGGATTAGCTTCATATACAAAACGAGCGTTCAGATATTGTGTGGTCAACAGAGTGATTCCAACGCATGAGCGTAGATAGCACGACATTCGTCTTCTCGGATGTGGAGCGTACGAACGGGGCGTTCGTCACGGATCGCCGCTCGCTCGAGGTCGTCCGCGAGCGGATCGTGGACGCGATCCGGACCAGCGTCGCCGACGCCGGCGCGGACGGCGTCGTCGTGGCGATGAGCGGCGGACTCGACTCGACGCTGACGGCGGCGCTCGCCGTCGAAGCCGTGGGCAACGAGAACGTGCTCGGACTGGGGCTGCCCTGTCACAAAACGGACGGGGCCCACGTCAGTGACGCCCGGACGCTCGCCGAGGGACTGGGGATCGATTACGAAGCGATTCAGCTGCGGCCGCTCCTCGAGGCCTTCGAGGGAACGGTCGCGGACGAACTCGACCCGGAATCGGACGAGCGCGAGCGGCCCGACGAACGCACCCACGAGGTCGGCAACGCCGTCGCGCGGCTGCGGATGGTTACCGCCTACTACGCGGCGAACAGCCAGTCACGGCTCGTCCTCGGCACTGCGAACCGTTCCGAGCGGTTGCTGGGCTACTTCACGAAGTATGGAGACGGCGGGGCCGACGCCTATCCGATCGGCGACTGCTACAAGACGGAGGTCCGCGCACTCGCGAAACACGTCGGGCTCCCGCGGCGGATCATCTCCAAGGAGCCGACGGCTGGGTTCTGGGCCACGCAGACCGACGCCGGCGAACTCGGCGCGCGCTACGAGGTCATCGATCCGCTACTGTACCGGCTCGTCGACGCGGAGTACTCCCTCGAGGAGGCGATCGCGGACCTGCGGATCGACCGCGAGACGGCTCGCGAGATCGCGTCGTTGCACGCCGACAGCGAACACAAACGGACCACGCCGCCGACGCCGGGGATCGATCGCTAACGGGCGGGACACGTAGCGGTTCACCGCGCGGATTCGTCGGCGTAGACGTCGGGGTTGCGCCACCAGAACAGCCCCCACGACATGAGGAACCCGGCACCCATCGCGAGGACTTCACGGAGGAAGGCGGGGATCCCGAAATCGACGATCGCCACGAGCACGATCGCCGATCCCAGGGCAGCCCCCGTCACGACGAACAGGACGTCGCCGGCGATATGCGCCCCCGACTGCTCCCAGTAGTGTTGTCGGTGCTCGTCGTACCAGACGCCGACGTAGATCAACACCGGCGACATCGTCGTGATGACCGTGACCGCCCGGTATTCCTCGGGGAACACCGTCGGCACGAGCACGAATAGGTTGAGCAGATTTGCGACCAGTGCCGCGACGAACAGGCCGGCCAGCAGCCATCCCCATCGCGGTAACCGCTCTTTGTCCATATCGAGGACGGTCACCGCTGGAAAATAATACTGCCGCTTGCCCCGTTATTCCGCGCAGCAGGCGTCCTTTTTCGGGGACTCGTCGACGCCGCCGTTCCCGTCGGCTGCGACCGGGTCCTCGAGCCGGTAGAGGCTCTGTCGAGCGTCCGCAAAGTAGATGTCCTCGTCGACGATCCCGATCTCTTCGAGGCGCTCGAGCGCGTATCGTACCGTCCGGGCCGAGAGCATCGATTCCTCGACGATCTGTTTTTGCGTCAGCGGCCCGTCGTACTCGAGGACCTTGAAGACGAGTTTCGCACTCGGTGGCAAGTCTTCGATTTCCTCCCCGTCGGTCTCTGCCATATTACGATTCGAAACGCCCCAGAAGTATAAAAGTTGAGCCTTACCGGGATCGTGAGTGTGGTAGATTACGACACTGTTACTCTGGTAAAGTGTCCGTTGGGCCGTCGAACGACCGAGTCTGAGTGCCGTGGTCGATCCGGAGCAACCGGTCGAACGTACCGGGAGTCGGTCGGACGTGTATATTCGTCTCCGTGAGTTCGATCCGTGGCTGAAAAACCGGCTCCCGTACGGTTCGGCAGGAACTATCCCTCGCCGATCATCCGGTCTTCGTCGGCCCACTCCTCCTGGCGGAGTTCGTACTTCTGGGTCTTCCCGGTCGCGGTCTTGGGGAGCTCTGCGACGTATTCGATCCGGCGAACGACCTTGTAACTCGCCAGCTGTTCGCGAGTGAACTCGGTCAGTTCGTCGGCCGACACCGGCGGATCGGTCGGATCGCCGTTCGACGGCACGACGAAGGCCTTCGGCGTCTCGCCCCACTGCTCGCTCGGGGCCGGAATCACTGCCGCATCCGCCACCGCTTCGTGGTCGAATAAGGTGTCCTCGAGTTCGATGCTCGAGATGTTCTCCCCGCCCGAAATGATGATGTCTTTCTTGCGGTCCCGGATCGCGATCATGCCGTTCTCGTCGACGGTCGCGAGATCGCCGGTGTGGTAATAGCCTTCGACGCGATCGTTGAACGCCTCTTCGGTCGCTTCGGGCTTGTTCCAGTAGCGATCCATGATCTGGTTGCCACGGACGACGACCTCGCCCAGCGTCGCATCGTCGCGCGGAACGTCCGCGCCGTCCTCGTCGACGACGCGGACGTCGGTGCCGAGGACGCCCATCCCCTGGCGCTTCTTGATCTCGAAGCGGTTGTCGTCGGTCATGAGCCGCTTCGCGTCGGAGATCGTGATCAGCGGGCCCGTTTCCGTCGCCCCGTAGAGGTGTTTCAGATACCAGCCGAACCGATCCTCGACGGCCCGAATGGTCGCCTCCGGCGGCGCGCTGCCGGCGGTCGTCACGCGAACTTGCTTCTCGCCCATCATCGCGGGTTCGCCCTCGCTCTCGTAGTAGTCGATCAGTTGATTGAGCACTGCCGGTGCCGCACAGAGGAACGACACGTCCTCCTCGCGGATCGACGAGACGACCTCGTCGGCGTTGACCCCGCGCGTACAGACGTGGGTCGCACCCATCCCGGTCACCGCGTAGATGTGCCCCCAGCCGTTGACGTGGAACATCGGCAGCGTCCACAGGTAGGTGTCGTCGTCGGTGATCTCGTGGTAGATCGACATCAGGTACGCGTGGATCGTCTCGGACCGATGCGTGCGACAGACCCCTTTCGGATCGCCCGTCGTCCCCGAAGTGTAGTTGATCGTGATGATCTCGTCCTCGCTCATCTCGGGGCGGTCGAACTCGGTGTCGGCAGCCGAAACGAGTGCATCGAACTCCTCCCACTTGCCCTCGACAGCGTCGGCATCGTTCGTTACGAACGTCTCCGTCGGCACGTCGTCGCGGATCGCTTCGATCTTCGCTGCGTACTCGTAGTCGGCGAAAACCACGTCGACGCCCGCGTCCGACAGGATGTACTCGTAGTCGTCCGGCTCGAGTCGGTAGTTCAACGGCGTGTGGACCGCCCCGAGTTGCATCGCGCCAAACGCCGCTTCGAGGTGGTAGTGGGTGTTCGGATCGAGAACGGCGACGCGATCCCCTTTCTCGATTCCACGCTCCTGTAGCGCCGCTGCGAAGCGGTCGACCCGTTCGCCGAACTCCGCGTAGGTGAACCGATCGCCGTCGGCACCCACGATCGCTTCCTCGTCCCCGTAGTGGTCCCGTGCCTGCTCGAGGAAATCCGTGACAATGAGTGGCGTCTCCATACGCAGCAATTTTTGCAGATCGATCGTATAGGGATTTCGTTTATGATCAATCAGGCAAGACGCACGTTTGAAATATTATGAGTAATGCTGTCTGATTTCGCAGACACGTGAGCCGTCGGAAGCAGTGGCGACATCGTCGGGACCCCGTCCGCTACAGTTGTTCCCAGACTTCCTCGTCGTCTTCGAAGCCGTCGGGATCGTCGGCGTCCGCGAATTCGTCGATTCCGTCGAGTTCGGAGACATCACCGGTCGGGAGTTCTCCGTCGGCGTCGACGACGGCCGACTGGTCCTGGAGATCCATCTCCGGCCACGCGGTCTCCTCCCAGAGGCCGCGGTCGCTGTAGTAGTAGACGACCCCGTCGCTGACGACCGCGAACAGCCCCCGCTGGTGGTCGTGGACGACGCGCTCGTTGGTATCGATGGCGACGTCGACGACGTCCTCGAGCGTATCCAGCGAGACGTGATAGTCGCCGATCCACATCGGGATCGATCCCCGCGAGATCCACTCGGCGTAGCGCTGTTCGTGCACTGCACGTCGCGCGGCTTCGATATCGGTTGGCGACCGGCGAGCGACGACCGCCCCAGCGACCAACGAGAGCGTCCCGAGCACTGACAGCCCGCCGATCAGCGCCGGACTTCGGGACTCGGTCGTCCGAATCGTGCCGCTCCGATGGCTGTGGGACGCGGAGTCCGAGAGGGATTCTTCCAGCCAATAGGCGTCCTCGGTAATCGTTACCGGCGTCGTGGTCGTCAGCGTTCCCTGATGGCGGCCCGTGTCGTACTCGACACGGAGTTCCAACATCAGTTCGACCGTCCCGACGCCGCTGACCTCCCGCTCGAGTTGGCGCTGTCGCTGGCGGTAGGATTCGATATCGAGCGTCGTCTCCGACGTTGCGACCCCGGTTTCGACCGACGGCGACTCACGGAGCAGTTGGTGGCTCTCGTTCCAGAACGCCGCCCCATCACGAACCGCATCGAAACGCAGGGTGAGTTCGTGGGTGACGTTCGCATCCTCGATCGCGGCCCCATCGGTTTCGTTTCGCAGCGTCGTCTTGGGCTCGACGGTCAGTTCCGGCGTCGTGTTCAAGAAGTAGACCGAGCTATCGGTGAGTTCGTCACCGTCGGACCAGAGCGGTCCATCCTGGACGACGATCGCGCTGGTTTGCCCCTCGGTCGAGACGCGTTCCTCGTCGAACTGGGGAGTCGTCGTGGTTTCCGGGTTCGCGACGGCCCAACCGGTCGCTCCGATCGCCAGGACGCCGACGACGACCAACGCGATCGCGATCGCCCGTCCCTGTTTGGCGAGTAGCAACTCGAGGCGGGGGTTATCGATCATCCCTGTTCATCCCCCACGAGCAACCTCCCGACCGAACACGCTCGCTGGCCGACCAGTCCGCTTCCGAACTCGTCGGTTATTGGGACAGTCCATGTCTCAGTGAAAGAAATCGACCGTGATAAGGGTAGTGGCCCCAGGCCGGCTATTCCCGGTTTCGGAGCCACTTTCGAAGCTTCCGCTCGAGTCTGGTCGACAGCGGGACGTGATCGCCCGCGGACCGAAACCGAATGTCGCTGCTGCCAAACACCAGCAGGACGATCACGACCGAAACGGCGACGATAACGCCGTTTACCGCCGCAATGGCAGCAAGCGGGTGGACTCCGTGAAGCCAGATCAGGACGGCGGGTGGCAACACTGCCAGATAGCGGTACTCACCGAGGTGACGCGTGTACTGGCCGGTCCGGTCAGGGGCGGACAGCGACACCGTTGTTTCTCCACTCCCCCGAATACCGATCGTCTGGTGTGAGGGATCGGCGCTGATCCGACCGCTTTGGGGCTCGTGGACGACGACGACGGGAAGATAGCCGGCGTTGTCGACGGTACGGGTAAGCTCCGCGGTTTCGCCGGGTGCGACGATCTGTGGGTTCTCGTCGGGCGACTCGCTGCTCACGAGTTCGTACTCGGTCGTCCCCGACGGGACGACCATCGCTGCGGTTGCGAACGTGACGAACACGAGCAAGACGAGTCCCAGCGCGGTCCAGAACGCGATCACGTTCTCGCGCGAACGCGAGCGCCGCGTCTCGCGCCGGCCCGGGCCGAGCCGATCGAAGACGGTCCCAAAGCCGAGCAAGGCGACCCCGGCTGCGACCATGAGGGCACCAAGTCCGTTCGTCGACATCGTCGCCAGTCCGAACACCGACGCGACCGTGCCGGCGACCGATGCCGCGACTCCCCGGACACCCATGACGACGGTCCCCAGATACGGGATCGTTACCACGTCTCCGTTCACCTGCAAGACTTCGGCGACGATCTGGCCCTCGGTGACGTGGGGCTCGTCGCCGTCCTGATCGGTAAACGGGTTGGCGTCGCCTTTCGTCACGTACCCCTCATCGGTCTCGCCGACGACGCGGTGGGTCGTCAGCCCGCCGTCGTGAAGCTCTCGTGCCTGATAGACGACGACGTCTCCCTCCTGGACGTCGCCGGCAACGAGACTTGGAATCGCGACGAAACCGTCGCCGGCGTCCATCGTCGGCTCCATACTGCCGGTCGCGACGTACCCCAGCAGGATGGGCTGCCCGAGCAACTGACCGACCACTAACAGGAGGACGGCCAGGACGAGCACGAGTCCGAGGCCCCGCTGTACGAGCGTGCCGGCAGTCATCAGTCACTACCAGAGAGTGTCATGGTTCGGGAACGATTCGAGTAGGATACGTTATCAGTCCAGTAGTATAAATGTCGCGAGAGTCGGGAGTCGAGTGGTCTCATACGATGACGGTTTGATCGGGGCGCGGTGACACCATCGGGTCAACGACTACAGGAACGCCCACCGGCGGTTGGCGGCGATCGCCAGGAACAACAACCCTGCCGTCGCGGGGGGTGCAAGCGCCGCCGCGGTCTCCGGCGAGAGTTCGCGATCCCGAATCGAGAACGCAGCCCGTTCGACGGTTACCGGACCCGCGGTCTCGCCACTGACGGCAGTCTCGTACGTCCCAGATTCGTCGAACTGTCGCTCGAAGGACACGGTTCGGTCCTCGTTCGCCGGGACCGAAACGGCCCGGGTATCGACGACGATTCCGTCGATTGCCAACTCGAGCGTCCGCGTCACTCGCTCGTTCGTGGGATTTCTGACAGTCGCCTCGATCGTCGTCGATTCCCCGACCGTAATGGTGGGGTCGACGACGGTCGCGTTGACGACCTCGACCGGCGGCCCCTCGACAGTTACCGACGCGCTTCCAGCACCCTGGATGCCGACATCGTACGCCCCGGTCCACTCCATCGTTCGCTCGAACGAGACGGTTCTGGACTCGCCGGGCGCGAGCGTGATCGTCCGCTGGTCGACGACCGTCCCGTCAACGGTCAGACTCGTCGTCATCGATTCGGCGGCGTCGCCGACGTTCCAATACGTCGCCGTCGCGGTTACGGTCTCTCCGGCCGAAACTGTCGTCGGTGAGACGTCGAAACTCGAGGGTTCGATGGACGCTGCTGTCGAGGAACCCGATCCGCCTGAGCCACCTGCGGACTGCCCCGACTCAGTTTCGTTGTCCGCGTACTCCACCGTGACTGTGAACGTCTCGGTCCCCGGTTGTGCGACGTGGGTATCGACCGCGACACCGATACTCGCGGTGTCACCGGCCGCGGGCTCGAGGGGACTCGATTCGCTGACCGTTGCCGTCGGCTGGTCGCTCCGGTAGAATGTGAGCCCGGGCACGTCGTGGTCGATCCAGATCCGCTCGACATCGTCGTCGGTGATCGTGATCGTGAATACGTCGTCCGCGCGGGTGACCGCGCGGTCGTTGAGGGCCTCGAAGTCAAGGCGGATTTCGCCGTCGGTTACCGCCACATACGCCTCGGACTTGGCCTCGAGAGCGACGCTATCGGCGGCTCGGTCCGTACCTATCGTCATGGCAGCCGTCGGTACTACGAGCGTGACCAACAACACGGATGCCGCCACATAATGGTACGGTTTCATATGACGAAACAGACGATGCAAGTAATGATCAGTGGTGTGGGGCCCGTCGGATTATGCGGAGGCCAGAATGGTCACGTTAGAGAGATATCCTGTGATCGTAGTAGAGGGGTCAAAGCTGGCGGAATCGCCGATACCGATGACCAACGACACCTCTTCGATGGGATTCGATCCGGACGTGGCGTCGAGAGAAACGGATGCCCCGCTCGATTCGTTCCCGACGATCGAACTACCGCTTTCGTCGAGGAACGCATACTCGACCGTGACCTGATTGGAGTTCCCGTCGGAGATAGTATTCTGGATGACGTGATTGTAGTCAGTGAGGATTGACGGTGAGGACGAAATCGTCGCGTCGCTCGAATAGATACTGAGACTGACGCTGTTGGAACCGTTGTTTATCGCTCGGAAGAGCGGGCTAAATTCCGTCGTAGCATTGAGATTCAGCCCCGAACTGTCACCCAGGCTATCAAACGTCAGCTCGAGTGTCCCACTCGTGATCGATGAAGCGTCGGTGTATGCGTTGCCGTCTACGTCTTCGTCGTCGAGTCCGAGTGCACCCGAGCGGTCGCCAGCGACGGCCACCGAGACAGTCCGGTCGGCTTCTACGCTACTAAATGCACCCGTTCCGAGTGCAGCTCCGCCACTTGCGACAATCGCTCCCAGTCCAACTAACACGTTGCGTCGATTCATTCTCATGGTTATAGTCTCCGTACCGCGCCCAGCACCACCGTGGGTGCCAGAACGCAGTTCCTACTCACACCCACAAACGCCACCCCCTTTGTATTGAGTGACCAGAACGGGCGAAAGACCGGCCATACGATCGTTCAAGGCCGTCCTGAACGCGGCTACCTGCCCCTCGAGGGTCGCAAGTGCCGCCTGAAACAGCACAATCAGTCCCGAATGTGGCGTGGCTAGTCATCGATCTCGAGGCCCCACGCTCACACTCGGAAGCGTTCGCTTCGCTCGAATCTACCGGGAACACGACCCAGAACCGTTCACTTCGGACGTTCGACGCCTGATTGATACCGTACGATATCGATCAGGAAGTACTTGTAACTCCCTCTCCGGCTTACGATATGCCAACGACGATGCGTATTTTTATAGTAGAAGGCCCGTAACTGGGTAAGAGACTCAAAAATGGTGGGAGAAAGAAACCGGGATGGTTCCCAGCGGGTGGGCTCAGGGAACCGTGGCTCGAGTCCGCTCATCGGAATCGTACTGCTGTTTGCGCTCGTGATTATGGGTGCGATGCTCGTCTTCGTCGCCGGTTCGGCGATGTTCGATGCGATCCAATCGGAAGCCAACAGTGAGCAGACTCAGCAGTTCGTCAGGGAGACCGATCACAGAATAACGACCGTCGCAACGACGGGAACGGATCAGCCGCTGCCGATCGACGAGATGCGAGGGAACGAACCGACGATTACGGACGACGGGAATATTACTGTCACGTGGTATAATGCCTCGAGCGGGAGTCGTACTTGTGCCCCCGTCGAGGGCGAACTCCGCGCACTCGAGTTCGAACTCGACGACCGGACGATCGCCCATCAGGGTGGTGGCATCTGGGAGAAAACCGATCGTGGTGTCAGTACCGTCTCGGAGCCCGAAATCAGCTACGACGGCGATTCGTTACAGCTCCAGATCATGGAACTCGAGGAGGGCGATTTCGGAGCGAGCGACACGGTCGCGAAAGCGAACTACAGCCGGTCGACGGAGCTAACCGAGACGATCGACACTCGTGCCAGAGCCTGCAGCGACGCTACCTCGATCGAGTTCAGCATCGAAAACAGTACGTACCACGAGGGATGGGCGGCGTATCTCGAGGACGCAGTCGGTGAGGACGAGTACAGCGAGGTGTCCGTAACCCACAAGCCAGCCACCGAAGACGTCGTCGTCCAAATCGAGAACGTCAGGACGCCGGTCGACAGCGCATCGCTGCTGGTCGAGTCCGACAACGGGCTCAAACACACGAGCGGAAACACTCAACCGGTCGAATTCGGGGACGATCTCCAGTTCCAGGCGACGCTGAACAACACCGGAAGCGAAACCGTCTCCGCACCGACGATGCGCGTCGCGGTGGATGGTGGGACGGTCGTCTCGGACAACAGTGCCAGTGGCGGCAGTGGGGCTGTTCCCGGCAACAAAGAGAAAGATCGGTCGGTCAAAATCGATTCGACCGACTACGAGGATCACCTCTCGCCCGGCGAGACGTACCACTACACGATCCAAACGCTCGATGAGTCCGGTAATATCGACGACACGCTCGATGATCCCGGGGAGTTCTACCTCGGAGAATCGGGGTCGAACTTCACTGTCGACGCCATCGAAACCACGTCGGCCGATGGCGACAACGCGACTATCAGCGCCGAGATCACGAACGTCGGCGTCGACGAAGGCGACCGGACCGTAACCATCGACTTCGATGAATACGATGTCTCTGCTAGCGAGGAGTTGACCCTCGACTACGGGGCGACCGGGACGGTCAACTGGACGGTCAACAAAACTGCACTTCCCTACGAGCCAAACGAGTTCGAAGTCGGGACCGGTGACGACACTGCAACCGGGACTATCGTCGGCGAGGCAACCGGGGACGAAGAGGCCGCGTTCACGGTCGTCGAGGACAACGGTGTCGGGGACGATCAGATCGTCACCGACGAGGAGCCGTTCACCGTCGAAGCCGTCGTCAAGAACACGTACGCCGACGAGCAGTCACGAGACGTCGCGTTGACGATTCCGGACGCCGACATCACCATGTCCGAGCCGACGACGGTCGAGAGCGGCGGGAGAAAGACGGTCTCGTTTACAGTCGATCCCACCGAGTACGATCTCGAGGCCGGAACGGTCTACGAGTACGACGTCACGGCCGGCGAGGAAGGCTTGAGCGAACCCGGATCGTTCTACGTCGGCAAGCCGGGAACGAACTTCGAGCTATCGAACGAGACCGTCACGGTCGAGGAGAACGTCACCGTCACGGCCGATCTGGAAAACACCGGCGTCGAGTCCGGCTCACAGACCGTAACGCTCGATCTCGAGTATCTCGACGAGATGCCGGCCGAACTCGAGGACGATAGTCCGTACGGACGGATCTTCGAAGGAGAAGTCAGCCGGTCGTTCGGCGAGTCGGACACCATCGAAATGGGATTCAACGGGACCAAACTGCTCGATGGAGAGTACAAGGCAACGATTCAAACTGAGGACGGAGTTAAAACGACGAACTTCACCGTTGATGCTGGGATCGATCCCGGTCGGGTCGGTCTGGGTGAGGTCGAGGACGCGAACGTGACCGTCGATGTCGTGGGGTCACAGGTCTCTGGTAACACCAGACGTGGAAACCCCTGGTTCGGTTACGAGTACGTTCATATACTCTCACCGATGACCCTCGACGTGGTCGCGAACGGCGGGACGGAACACTCATTCGAAAACCCCAGCGGCGGCGATAACATCAATACTGGGCCGACGTGGCAGGACAAGACTGGTGACAGTTACACGTACAACTTCACGGTCGAAAGCGAGACGGAACTCACCCTCCGAAATACCAGATACAGGTCGTGCGCCGACCGAAGCACGGATCCCGACGAGTTACCACACTACTCGGATCCCGAGGACCGAGCGCTCGAATGGTGTAACAACGTCCCGACGACCTCCGTATTCGGCCCGATCGACGCATCACAGGGCCAGAACCTGCAGAACGTCCGCGTTCGAAGCGCGGAGAACAATACGATTCCGGCGCTTCCTGCGGGCGCGGACCAACAGATCAGTGCCACCGAGGTCCTCGATGAGCGAGGCCTGGTGAAAAACGAGGACGAACTCGACCTCGGACCTGGCGAGTTCGTGTTCCTCTTCGAAAACACGGCCGACTGTGGGCGAGGATGTGACAACGATGACATCGACGCGCTCTGGGACGACGCAGTCGAAGCCTACGAACGAAACCCCGATGCAACCAACGACCCGGACTTCAACGATCTGATCGTGTACGTTCAGGTCGAACGTGCGGGTGTCGATCCCGGAACGCCCAGTATTACGATCATGCCCGGCGGCGGCGACTCGACCGATGTCGATACCGGTGACGGGCAGACGGCGGGCGACGCTCCCGAGGAAGTCGATCCGAGCCTCGAGGGAGACACTGACGAAGGGGCAGGTCCCGACGTCGGAACCGGGACGTCCAACGACGACGTGACGGGCGGTATGACGGGTGAAACCGGTGTCGATGTCGACGCTGATCACATCGTGATCGGCTGACGGCAGCGTTGTGACCACCCCTCCGTCTTCGACTGAGACGGGGCCTACCGCTGTGGCTCTGTAGCGACGGGGCTCGATGTATCTAGGGCCACCGTCAACGAAACCGAACAGAACCCACCGAAACGGAATCCAAACGACTCCAGACCACGATACGTTATGCGATCGCTCACAACTCTCAGCTTCGGACTGATTATCATCGGCGGGCTCGTGCTCGCCGCACCGAGCGGCGCATTCGACATGACGAGTGCCGACCGCGGGGCCAGCATCGAGACCGCACCTGACGAACATGCACTCGTCGGAATCGAAAACGAACCGATCAGTCTGGTCAAAGAAGACGGGAGTCTGGTAGCCGACTGTCTGTTCTGCAATTACGAGTATGAGTATACCGACGTCGAACTCGTCACGATTACCGATCACACACCGTCGTCCGGCCTCGAGGTGACGGATGCAGGACTCGAGATGTCGGCGGGGGCGACCGACTATCCGTCCCTCGAAGCGTACGATATTCGGACGAGCAACGACGAATACGTCGTCGAAGGGACGCTTCGGTGTGACGCAACGCCGGTCGGCTTCTTCCGATTCGATCAGCGAAGCAGCAGTACGGATCTCACGATGGATCTCGAGACCAGCGATGGATCGATTACCGTCGAACTCCAGCGGGAGATTCCCGTCCAATGTGAGTGACCGTCTCGTCGGGTACCCGATTCTCGCTTCGAAAAACGAGAGTGAGCGGTCCGGAGCCGAATCGGCCTGTCTCCAGAATCGGACGCTGATGGTTGTGAACGGTGTCCAAATGGGGCCCTGGTCGGCAACAAGTGTTATGTATCAACGACACCGATATTCGTACTGAACAGGGGGATGGCGACAACCAGCGAGAGCAAACCGGCTACAGCGGGGGCGACAGGTCAGGACGATCAGTCGCGTGAAGGCGAAATCTTCGACCTGCTGAGCAACCAGCGTCGCCGGTACGCTATCCACTACTGCAAGCGCGAGGGCGAACCGGTTCCGCTCGGCGATCTCGCCGAACACGTCGCTGCCTGGGAACTCGAGAAGGAGGTCGCGGAGATTACGTCCGCCGAGCGAAAGCGCGTCTATACGTCCCTCCAGCAGACGCACCTGCCGACGCTCGAGCGAGCCGACGTGATCGAGTTCGACGACCGGACGATCGAACTCACCGATGAGGCGGCAGAGCTGGACGTCTACCTCGACATCGTGCCCGGTGACTCGGTCCCGTGGGGCGTTTATTATCTGGGACTTGCCGCAGTCGGCTCGGTCGTGATGGCGGGGCTGTGGCTCGAGATAATCCCGACCGAGACGGTCCCGGAACTCGGGTGGGCGACAGCGGTGTTTGGCTTGTTCGCCGTCTCCGCGGTCGTTCACGTGGTACAGAATCGGCGGATGCGACTCGGGAAGATGGAGCGGCCACCGTAACATGACTCGAATTTGGACGATCGTCGCGGTCGGTTTGATCACCGTGGGAGTGATCACGATGGCCGGTCCGACGTTCGGATTCTCGTCACTCGCAGCCGATCGCGGAGTCCAGGTGACCGCTGTGGACGATCCGAACGCGTTTCTGGGTGTCGTCGACAACTCGGGATCGACAGATGCAGATATCGGCAACAGCAACGACGAGAGTTCGCTGTACTACCTCAACGACAATGCGGGTGAGTTCTCGAGTGCCAGTGCGATCAGCGCCGACGTGACCGGGTTCAACGGCGAGGCAACGAGCCTCAACGCGCGCGTTGAGGCCGATAGCGGGACGGACGACTACGTCGTCACCGTCGACTGTGGGAGTTCGAATCGGAAAGGAGACGGAACCGTCACCGTCGATATCGTCGCAGCGGACGGCATCCGGGTAGAAATGGAGCGGACGACCGCAGAGACGATCAGCGTGAACTGTCGCGGTGGCGGCAACGGCAAGACTGGCGACGGATTCGACAACCTTCGGGTTGGCGACGTGGACGCGTACACCTCACCCGGAGACGACCGACAGGAGTTCGCGTTCACTCCCTCGAGCAAACTCAACTCCGGAAACGGTGAAGTCAGAATCGACCTGAACGATGCGCACCCGGACGCGGTCGACTACGAAGCGCCACCGACGTACTATCCCGACGTGACGCTCACCCAGGGCAGCGGATGGGTGGAGTACGACGATACCACCCACGAGATCGTCTATCACGCGGGGTCACAGGATAAAGCCGGAAACGAGATTCGGATCTCGGTCGGCGATTACGCAGCCTACGAGCCAAGCGGTCCACACGAAGTCACGTTCACTCGGACGAAATCGGGGGCGCAGGGGAATACGTTCTTCAGCGTCGTCGACACGGGTAACACACCGCTCGAGAACGTCGACGTGAGCGACGTCCCGCGGGACTCACAGTACGACGACGGCGAGTCTCAGACGTTCGCGTTTACGTTCGGACTCGAGCCGAGCGGCAGTGATCAGCTCGCTATCGATCTCACGGAACCGCAAAACGGCGGCGTCGACTATTCGCAGATCGACTGGGGCGGAAACGCTCGTGGAATTACCGTCGTGAACGGAGGGGGCAGCGCGTGGTACGATTCGGATACCAACGAAATTCGGTACCAAGCCAACGGGGATTCGAAGGGAGACCGGGTCGAAATCCGGGTTAGGGGATACGCCACCGATAGCAGCGGTGGTCCGTACGAGGTTCCCGTCCGCTGGGAGCGGACGGGTGCCCACGAGAGCGATTCGTTCGTGATCGAGTAAGAGACAGCGTTAGTCAACGCGGTAATACTGATCCGAACCCCGTTTCGCCACCGAACCCGAACGCCTTTTTAGCGCCCGCCCCGCAGTTGCTCTCATGTCGACCGAATCGATCAGCGACCGACGTGAGCACATTCGCTCGGTCAGCGTGACGGCGTTGTCCGCGTTGTTGGGCGTCGGCGCGGCGCTGGCTTCCGCGACTTGGGTTGGCGTCTCCGAGGCGGCGGCCCAGGACACGCAGGCGCTCGCGTTCGTCTTCGGGGCGATCGTCGTCCAGTACATCCTCATCAACGCTTCGGGGATTTACGGCGAGGACGAGTTTGGGACGAAACACTATCTGTTCGTCGCGTTCATGACCTTCGCACTGTGGTTCGTGACCTGGGGGATTCTCCTCACCTCGGAGGTCTCGGGCTAACATGGCCGACGATAGCATCGCCGTCGTAGACTTAGACCGGTGTCAGCCCGACCGGTGTAGCTACGAGTGCAAGAACTACTGTCCGCCGAATCGAACGGGGAAGGAGTGTATCACGCTTCGCGGCGAGGAGGCCGCGGAAGGCCAACCCGAGCAGATCCACATCTCCGAGGAGATCTGTCTGGGCGAAACCTGTGGCATCTGCGTCGAGAAATGCCCGTTCGACGCCATCGAGATCATCAACCTCCCACAGGAACTGCAAGACGAGCCGGTCCACCGCTACGGCGAGAACGCCTTCTCGCTGTACGGCCTTCCCGCGCCACAGGAGGGGCAAGTCACCGGTATTCTCGGCCCCAACGGGATCGGGAAGACGACGGCCGTCCGGATCCTCGCCGGCGAACTCGAGCCCAACCTCGGCCGTCACGAAGCGGAGCCGGGATGGGACGAGGTACTCGAGGCCTATCGCGGGACCGAGCTACAGGACTACATCGCCGACGTGCGCGACGGTGACATCACGATCGCACGCAAGCCCCAGTACGTCGATCAGATCCCGAACAGTTTCGACGGCAACACCCGCCAGCTGCTCGAGCGGACCGACGAGCGGGGTGCCCTCGACGAACTGGTCGACCGGCTCTCGATCGGACCCGTCATGGAGCAGTCGATCGACGACCTCTCTGGTGGCGAACTCCAGCGGGTCGCCATCGCGGCGACGCTGGCCCGGGATACGGACTTCTACTTCCTCGACGAGGTGACGCCGTATCTGGACATCGGCCAGCGCGTGACCGCAGCGCGGCTGATCCGCGAACTCGCCGAGGAGGAGGACAAGTCGGTGCTCGTCGTCGAACACGACCTCGCGATTCTGGACCTGCTCGCGGACACGCTCCACGTCGCCTACGGTGAGCCGGGTGCCTACGGTGTGATCACCTCACCCAAGTCCGTCCGCAACGGGATCAACGAGTACCTCTCGGGCTATCTCGACAACGAGAACATGCGGATCCGGCCGAACCCCATCGAGTTCGAGGAGCACGCGCCCCGAAGCGTGACCCGCGCCGACACGCTCGTCGAGTACCCAGATCTCACGAAGAGCTACGGCGACGGCGAGTTCAGCCTCGAGGTCGAGGGCGGCACGATCCGGGAGAACGAAGTCCTGGGCGTCGTCGGCCCCAACGGGATCGGGAAGTCGACCTTCGCCAAGTTGCTGACCGGGAACCTCGGGCCGGACGAGGGCGACGCCGATCTCGATCAGAACATCTCGTACAAACCCCAGTACGTCACCATCGACCAGCACATGCGGGTCGACGCCTTCCTCTCCTCGATCACCGACCAGTTCGGGTCGTCCTACTGGAACACCGAGATCGCCCAGCCCCTCCAGTTGGAACGGATCATGGAACAGAACCTCTCCGATCTCTCCGGCGGTGAACGCCAGCGGGTCGCGATTGCGGCCTGCCTCTCCGATTCGGCGGATCTCTACCTGCTCGACGAGCCCTCCGCCCACCTCGACGTCGAACAGCGGGTCCAGGCCGCGAAGGCCATCCGGCGCTTCGCCGAACAGCAGGATGCCACCGTGATGGTCATCGACCACGACATCTACATGATGGACCTGCTCGCCGACCGGCTGATGGTCTTCGACGGCGAACCCGCCGTCCACGGCCGTGCCGGCCAGCCACAACAGATGCGCGACGGCATGAACGAGTTCCTCGCGAACCTCGAGGTCACGTTCCGCCGGGACGAGCGCACGTCTCGGCCGCGGATCAACAAGCCCGAATCGCAGCTGGATCGCCAGCAGAAAAGCGAGGGCGAGTACTACTACGCGCCCTGAAACGGTGACAGCGGTCGATAGCGGCTAGCGTCGTCGGGCAGGTCTCGTTTTCGCACCCACCACGTCTCGCGGTCACTCGTCGGACCGTCGCGCGGAGCCATCGATTCTGGAGGGGACCAGCTACCGGTAGTGGGAGCCCGTGCGATCCGCCGACCGGGCTTGATTGCCGATAGAGTGGGACCCGGGACTACATGGATTCGAATTTGCGCGTCAATCGAATCGTTCAATAGGCAAACCTCTTTCGAGGAACGTATGGCTAAACAACAGGTACTTGGTGTCGCACTGATCCTGGTCGCGGTCGGCCTCATCGGTGGCGCAGTGGTGGGCCCGATCTCGACGTATCAAGAGGTCCAGAGTCACGAAACGACGCAAGCGGAGATCGTGCAGTCGCAGATGGAGTCGGCCACCGAGGAGGAGGAGGGGGAAACCGAGGTCGAATACTACCCACGTATCGAGTACGAGTACGCCGTTGATGGAACGAGTTACACCGACAATCGCGTCTTTCATCCGACGCAGGTAGAGAACGAGGAGGGTGAACTTCGCGGGAAGGAGTTCGACGATATGAAAGATGCAGAGGAAGTCGTCTACAGGTATCAGCCCGAGACGACCGCGACCGTCTACTACGACCCCGACGATCCGGCCGTCTCCTATCTGGAGGATCCGTCACGTAGCCTGCTGGGTGCCGCGGGAATGCTGGCGCTGTTCGGTCTCTTTGCCGGTGGAGGTGGCGTCGGTGGACTGCTCGGAATCGTCTCGTTGGACGAAGAATGAGTGGACTCGCAGACGTCGCCGGGGTGGCGATGCGCGAACGAATACCGACAGTCAGCTAATCAGCCGCTGACAGCTTCCACAGAGGTTCTCCTCTTTGATGTCGACCTCGCGGACCGTCGGCGAGAAGTTCATCACACAGCGGTTGTTGTCGCAGTGCTCGAGGCCGTAGGTGTGGCCGATCTCGTGGACGATCTCCTTGCGGACGCGATCCTGAAAGATGTCGGCGGCGCTTTGATTCGAGAAGCCGCCGTCGCTGGAGGTCTGGAGCCGGTAGGTGGAGACGACGCTGCCGCTGCCGTCGAGGTAAGCGAGCCCGAAGACGTAGTTGCGTCGGCGATAGAAGAGGTCCTGTGGTGTGATCGCGATGTTTTTTTCGCCACGGCCGACCCGTTCGGCCAGTTGAATGAACGTTTCGGCGGAGTACTGGTTCCGGTCGGAGTCGTAGGCTCCGTTAGGGACCGACTGCGAGTCATTGACCGACACGTCGCAGTCGTAGACCGATCGCAACGCAGCGGAGGCCGCTCGCTTGACCTCGGCGGGCACGTTGCCGACCGGCACGATATCGACGAGCATGGCAAAGGCTATGGCCGCGGGTGGCATAAACGTCCCGCCATGGCCCACTCTCGCCGGAATCCGGATGCAATACTTGCGCATCTCACCGCCTACGAGCGAGCCGTCGAGATCGGGATCGGCCGTCGAACCGAACTGGCCCGAGCGCTGGCCGCCAGGGGCGTCTCGGTGACTGCGACGGACGTTCACGATCGAGCGGTGCCGGAGGGGGTGACGTTCGTCCGTGACGATATCGTCGACCCCGACCCGTCGGTCTACGCGGATGCAGACGTCGTCTACGCACGGAATCTCCCGCCGGAACTCCATCGACCGGCGCTCGAGGCGGCGCGCGATGCCGACGCCGATTTCCTGTTTACGACGCTCGGTGGCGACAGCCCGGCAGTCCCCGTCGAGCGAGTGACAGTCGACGAAGGGACGCTGTACGTCGCTCGAGCGCCCTCGGACGACCGCGGCCCGAGTCGCGTCTCGTAGCGAACGGGATCTCGATCGATCGGGGCCATCTTCTTGCCGGTCCAATTCGTATCGGGTCGTATGGAGGAACTTTCCCTCGGCGTTCCCGAACCGATTCTCGATCGACTACCGGCCGACGACGAGAGCGCGGCCGCCGACATGCAGAAAGCGGTCGCGGGCTGGGAAGACCAGCTCAATCGACTCCTCGAGGCGGCCGACGACGAGCGCGAGGCAGCCGGGCAGGTGCTCGAGGTGATCGAACGGTTCGAGGAACGCTACGAGACGTACGACGCGTTCGTCCCCGAGTTGCGGGCGTGGGGACAGTCCCCGATCTACGCGATCGCGTGGCGAACGCTGTACGCCGACGTGATCGCCCAGATTCACGAACACGACGAACTCGGCGAGCACCTCGATCGGGAGCGAAACGCACGAATCGTCGAGGACGGGATCCGATTGCAGGATCGGTAGCGGCTCCCGATCGACAGCTGTGTTTTCATAAGCAATCTATACGGTCCGACATAGCCATAATAGCGTCAGGTAGCCGTTAACAGCTCGGATAAATAGCTGAATTATTGACTGGCGACATGTGTTGGTGGACAACATTTTTGTAGTCGCACTCGAGAGATCCGTTCGTGGCAACGACGACCGACGGGTCTCCGACGACCGAGGCCAGCACGCTCGATCTGACGACGCGCGTGCGTCGTCGCGTCCTGCCGGCGCTCCACCGGATCAAGGAGCCCCTCGGCGGGTACGCGATCTGTCGACAACACCCAAACGAGTACGTCGGCACCCTCAAGCGCGGGCTGGACGCTGTCAGGTCGACCCTCGAGTCGATGGCGTTCGAGAGGGAACCGATCGCCGCCCTGAAAGTTCACGACGACGGGCGGCTCTCGGCGGGCAGTTGGGTTCGACGCGAGTCGTCGCTGGCGACGTGGCAACTACACGTCACCCTGTTTCGGACCGACAGCGGGGCTGTCGAGGTGTTTGCCCACCGTGAGTACTCGTGGCTCCGCCACCCCTACAAACACTATACGCAGGACGGATGGGACATCCACGGCGGCGTCGAGCGGATGCGGTCGCTGCTGTCGGACCGCGGGGTTTCGTTCTGGATCGAGTGAGCCAGCGGGGACGTTCCGGACTCGGATCGATCCTACCAGCCGGTGGTCGCCCTCCCAAGCGTTCAACTGCCGTGGCTGAGTACGGGGTGTATGGAGTTTACTGTCTCCCGTGCGGGGACGACACTCGTTACGCTTCACGGTGGATCCGACACGACAGCCTGTGACGAGGCGACGACGTCGCTCGCGGACGCCCTCGAGTCACTCGCTGTCGACGGGACGATCACTGACTGGGAAATCACGGACGCGGAGGTGTACGAACACCCGACCGCGCCGTTTGACCCGTACACGATCACGCTCGAGTTTACCGTGACGGTCACCGTCGTGGCCGACGACGCCGACGAGGCGACCGAGATCGGGGCGACGGCGATCGACGACGCGCTGGGCGCGGCCGGCGTCGAGTCGGTCTCGTATACGTCGTCGCCGGCGGCATCGACGGCGTGAGTACGGTGCCAGTGTGTGGTCTCGCCTGATAGGACGGATCGACCCGTTATCGCTTGGACTTATGCCGTCCGGACACGATTGTGACGTATGGAAATCGATCTCCGGTTTTTCGCGACCTTCCGTGAGGCCGTCGGGGAGAAAGAGCGAACGCGAACGGTCGACGACGACGCTACCGTCGGCGACGTGCTCACTGCGCTCGAGTCCGAATACGATGGGCTCGAGGGGCGATTGCTCGCGGACGGGACGATCCGACCACAGCTGAGCGTACTGAAAAACGGCCGAAACGTGGTGCACATGGCGGGTGCCGAGACGCGACTGAACGCCGGCGACGTCGTGTCGGTGTTTCCGCCGGTCGCGGGCGGATAACGCGGCCGAATCAGCACGACGACGAACGCCCGCTTCCCCCAGTATTTTCAACGTTCCGGAAAGAATCGCGACTATGCTCGATACAGTCGTCGAGTTCGTCCTCGAGGTGGGGGTCGATCTGCTCATCGACCGCAACGACGATCGGACGCTGGGCCAGCAGCTCTGTCTCTTCCTCGGCATCGTGATCGCCGTGCTCGCGATCGCCCTCGCGGTCGTCAGCGGTCCGCTGTACGGTCTCGGCGCGGGGGTCATCGCGCTGGCACTGCTCGTTTGCGGTGCGTGACCTGCCCGTCGGCTCGCGGTCGCGTCGTCCGTGGCAGCCGCGCCGATTTCGAGAGCGCTTTAGGCCTCGTTCGACTCGAGACGAACGTGACGGAAACCGACGGCAGCGACGGCGATCGCGGCCACGGCGGCCGCGCCGGGAAACCGGCGGACGAGCAGGCTCGCGAGCGTCCGGCAACGGCGGGTGCCGCCGGCCGCGAGGCGGTAACCTTCGAGTGGGACGGGATCCGTGCCGGATTCCTCACCTGTCTCCCGATCGCGCTCGGCGTCGGCGGGTACGGCGTCGCCTTCGGGGTGCTCGCTCGCAGGGCCGGGCTGAGCGTTGCGGAGGCGACGCTGATGAGCGCGACCGTTTTGGCCGGTGCCGCCCAGATCGTCGCCGTCGAGCTCTGGGCGGACCCGCTCCCCGTCGCGACGATCGTCCTCGCGACGCTCGCGATCAACCTGCGGTACTCCCTGATGGGTGCGGCGCTGGGTCCGTGGCTCGACGAACTCTCTTCGCTCCGGAGCTACGGGAGCCTCCTGTTGATGGCCGACGAGAACTGGGCGCTGACGATGCGCGAGCTCACGTCCGGCAGCGGGCGCGGCGGGTTCCTCTTCGGGACCGGTATCGCGATCTGGGTGTTCTGGGTCGCGTCGACGATCGTCGGAGCGACTGCCGGCGGTGCGATCGGCGATCCGGCTCGATACGGCATCGACTTCGTCCTCGCGGCGGTCTTCGTCGCGCTCGCGGCCGAACTCTGGGAGGGGCGTTCGACGCTCGTCCCGTGGCTCGTCGCGCTTGCGACCGCCATCGTCGCGGCGGCGGTCGTCCCGGGCCAGTGGTACATCCTGCTTGGCGGCTTCGCGGCCGCCGCCGTCGAGGTGATCCGCTATGATCAGTGAGGGGGCTCTCGCGCTCGACCCTCTGATCGTCGGTGCGATCCTCGCGATGGCACTCGTGACGGCAGCGACGAAAGTCGGCGGCTTCTGGTTCCTCCGCCGGATCGAGGTGAGCGAGCGACTCGAGGCGGGGCTGTCGGTCCTGCCGGGAGCGATCGTGATCGCGATCCTCGGACCGGAACTGGCCGCCGGCGGCCCGGCGGAATGGGGTGGGGCCGGCGTCGTCTTGCTCGTCATGTGGCGAACGGAGAACATCCTGCTGTCGCTGTGTGGCGGCGTCGGGGCCGTGGTCCTGTTTCGGACGCTGCTATGAGGCCGACCGATTACCGACGAACGCGAATTTATCCGTCCGGCGATCGAATCGCCGGTATGGCAACCCGTATCAGTCGGTCTTTTCGGGGCATCTCCGAACGGCTCGTGATCCGTTATTTGACGAATCTGGGCGGGGAACAGGTCGCCGAGGACACCGTCGAAGGCGACGACTGGACGGCGACGTTCTCCTCGGCGACAGTCGATATCGGTCCGTCGTTGCAACTGACCGAGGTGACGATCGTCTTCGAGGGGGAAGAGGAGACGCTCGACCCGCTCGTCGAGCGGTTCGCACAGAAGGCGATGCGTGCAGGTGGGTAGATGGCGGGCGAGCCGATCGAGGGGCAAGTGCTCGTGCTTACCGCCGCCAAGGCGAGCGTGGCACCGACCAAGCTGCCCGACCTGATCGAGCGCGCACAGGTCGCGTTGGAGTCGGCGATAGAGCGGTATCGCCGGGAGTACGAGCGGCTCTACGCGGACGACGAGGTCGAGGTCTTCCTCGTCGACTGGGGCCACTGGGACGAGATCGGCGACGGGATCGACGTCACTGACCGGGAACTGTCGGCCATCCGGCGCGCACACGAGGAGCAGCTGAAACGGATCGGTCGGCGAACGGACCGCGAAGCCGAGTTCGAAAGCGCACTCGAGATCCGAGAGCCCGTAATAATCGGGACGAACGGCGACGACCCCGCCGGTGGCGGTACGGAGAGCGGACTCGAGTAACTCGACGGGCGGGCCGGAGCGTCCAACTCACCGTCCCGCGCTTCTCGCGGTCGATGGCAACTATAAAGATCATGATTCTCCTTTGGCAAACCACCCAGACGATGGCTATCGACCAGGAAACCGAGATGACGGATGCGGAGATCGACGACTTCCTCAGTCGTCACGAGACTGGGGTGTTGTCGCTCGCGCGGACGGACGACCCCTATGCGATTCCGATCTCGTACGGCTACGACGACGACGACCGAGTGTTTTACATGCGGATGGTGTCGACGCCCGACAGCGAGAAGCGCCAGTTCCTCGAGTCCACGCCACAGGCGCGGCTCGTCGTTTACGACGATGCCGGCTCGACGTACCGGAGCGTCATCGCCACGGGCTCACTCGAGAGCATCGAGCCGTCGGAGCTGACGGCGGGCCAGATCGCCCAGTATGGGGATACGAAACGGCCGCTGTTCGAGATCTGGGCCGAGGGAAAAGAGGCACTGAACATCGAACTGTACCGACTCACACCGGCATCACTCAACGGGCGGCGAACCGAAATCGATCGCGAGGAGTGAGACGGGACGGTCGGACGCGGAGACTCGATGGCGAGGGAGTCACTTCGTTTGTTGTTCGGTGGCGAACGCCGAGGACGTAACCGACGAGCCACAGACCGGACAGCCATGCGCCAGCGTGGCCTCGCGCATCGATTCGTTGACTTCGATCTCCTGCCCGCATTCCGGGCACGTAAACTCGTATCTACTCATGTCAGGGGATGAGCCGTGTCAACCGTCGGTTGTCTACCGTATAGCTGCACGTCCAGTATATATAGGGTTGCGGTTCAGTACCGCCGTCCTGTAGGTTCCGATACGTTCATACGGCTCGAGTCAGCGCTCCTTCCACAGCCCGGTCACCCCCTGTCCTCGAGCCCGCAGGTCGGCTCGACTATTCGTGATCGAGGATGGCGTCGAGAAGCTTCGTCTGGGCCGCAGCGAGGTGCTCGGTGAACGTCGTGCCGGTAATATCGAGTTCGTCGGCGACCTCGCCGGCGTTGGCGCGCTTGGGGTGCTCGAAGTAGCCCATCCGGTGGGCCGTCTCCAGGACTTCGGTCTGGCGGTCCGTCAGCATGCTTCGGTCGACGAAGACGAGGTTTCGTTCGTCGTGGTCCTGTTGGGACTGGAGCAGCCGCTGGACGTCGAGGTTCGCGTAGCGATCCCGCAACTCGCCGATGATCGCCTGGAGGCCGTGCATATCCGGCGCGTGGAAGGTCAGGTAGAGCGCCGCCCCCTGCGTGCGGACGTCGACGACCGGACAATCGTGTTCCTCGATACACTCGCAGGGACAACCGCGGCCGAGTTCGCGCTCG
The DNA here is from genome assembly GCF_002494345.1 of Natrinema ejinorense. Lineage (GTDB taxonomy): Archaea > Halobacteriota > Halobacteria > Halobacteriales > Natrialbaceae > Natrinema > Natrinema longum. The sequence continues at coordinate 2,631,235 of NZ_NXNI01000001.1, read as the reverse complement.
AACCGGTAGACCGTGCTCGAGCCGTAGGAAAAGATCGCCGAGAGCTCCACATCGACGTCGAACTCGTCGGGATAGGTCTCGGCCTCGAGCAGGAACTCCTCGGTAACGCGCTCGGGCGTGGATGGACTGGTACTCCTCGAAACCGAGTGGACCCGTCCGTTCGTCTCGGCGGAGGCCTGTCCGACGACGCAGTCGGGCGGGTCGTCGATTTTCACCTCCGCACGAATCCCCGAAACCATACGCTACCGTTGTGAGGGCCGGACCCTAAACCCTGTGTCTACGGGGAGCCACCCCCTCACATGCTGACTGTGGCCTCGAATCGCATCAGGGGATCGATCCGCCCCTGCAACGGAAGCGTCGCCTCCCGTCTGCCCGGGTCGATTCCCCGCTGGACGGTACCGGGCCGGTATACGCACCCCCATATAATGGACCCTGTATTTATTGGGCGTTATTTGGAGGGGGCAGGGTCGGTAGTAGGGAATACAAGATGCCCACGACGAACCCTGACGTGAGCGACGGTCGGACGCGAGGCTGGCAGACCGACGACCCCATCGACCCGCAGGCCGTTCTCGCCGCGCTGGACGACGACGCCTGTCGCGCCATCCTCGAGGCGACGTCCGGAGAGTCGCTGACCGCGACGGAACTCTCCGAGCAGTGTGAGATCCCGATGTCGACGGCATACCGGAAAGTCGAGAAGCTGACGGAGGCCGACCTGGTCGAAGAGAAGGTTCGGATCAACACCTCCGGCAAGCACGCGACCGAGTACCGCAAGAACTTCGACGACGTGCTCGTCTCCATCGCCGATGGGGGCGGGATCGAGATCGAGATGACGAGCCCGGAGCCCGACACCGAATCGGCGTCGACCGCCCCAATCGCCGGTGACTGATCGAGGCTGCGTTCGCAGCCGAACGTTGCTCGCCGATCCGCTCAGGTGATTCCGTTTCCGGTCTCGGAGCCGACGAGACCTCCGATTGCCGCTGATTCGTTTTCCGCTCGATTCGAGTCCGACGCCGGACTCGAGACGCGATAGGGACGTTGTGCCGCTTGATTCGGATTTCCCGCTGGGTACTCGGAGACCGACCTCAAACGCCCGCACCCGCGCCCACGCCTGTACTGCTACCGAGTTCGAAGACGAACGTGGCGATGACTGCGGCGACGACGATGAGTGCGGGGACGTACAGCAGGGCTCCGATCACCGCAGCCACGAGGGCCTTACCGGTCGAGAGGTCGTGGAACGCCGCAAGCGCTTTGATCTGCAGATACCAGCCGTACAGCCCGAGCGCGAGGTTGACGATCGGAATCCACCACAGTCCGTGGCGGACGATCGCTGGGAAGGCGTAGGCCTCGAGGGTCGTCGCGACGTCACGCTTGCCAAACGCCATCGCCACGAGATGGACGAGCAACGCCTCGATAACGGCTCCAAGCCACGTCACGAGACCCAGGCCGAGGATGATCAGCGCGCCGAGCGCTGCAGTAGCCGGCGACGAGAGGTTGAGCAGTATGGACAACAGTGCGGGGATGAGCATACTCACCAGGGATGTAACGAGCAGGAACTGCAGCGGGTACCCGACCCCGTGTTTTTCATTGTATTGACTGAAAAACGTCCCGGGGTCGTTGATCATGTAACTACTGACACCTTTCCACTGTTGTAAGAGATTCATACGCCAGGATAACAATAAGACATTAAAAATATACTGGATTCCTGTAACGTTTGCAAGAACTATTCATTATGATTACAAATGGGCTATCGGAACGCCGACTGACGTGACGATCGGAGCCGAAACTGACAAACCGTCTACTATTTTTGTCCGACGCTCGAGGCGACGACCGCGAGTCGCTGACCGCGACGGAGCTCCAACGGTCTCCGTCTCTGACGGTACGTGAAAGCTACGAGCCGCTGACCCGGGTCACGCCGTCGGTTCTCGGGGGTTGGGAACCTGGGGGACCCGTTATATGTCCGCCAGCGATAGGTCCCAATACGTCCGCCTCTCCGAGGTTACGAACTATCGATGAGCGATACCCGACAGCAAATTCAGGCCCGCATCGGCGCGAACGCCGGCGTCCATTTCAACGAACTCGTCAGGGAATCCGACTTCGCGCCGGGACAGGTCCAGTACCACGTCCGTCGACTGCTCGATGACGACCGGCTCGTACGCGAGGAGTTCTACGGCCGGACTCACTACTACCCGCCCGAGTACGACGAGTGGGAGCGAGCAGCACTCGCGTTGTTCCGTCGGGAAACGGCCCGCGAGATCGTCGTCTACCTGATCGAGCACGAGCCGGCCGCACCCGGTGATATCGCCGCCGCCCTCGATATCGCCCGGAGCACGCTCGAGTACCACCTCGATCGACTGGTCGATCACGACCTCGTGGAGAAACGCTACGACGAGCGAAACCGCGTGACCCTCGAACTCGCGGCACCCGAAGCGACGGGTCGGCTGCTGGCGACGGTGACGCCGACGGTTCCCGATCGACTCGTCGATCGGTTTACGCGGCTCGTCGACGAGTTGCTCGCGGGAACCGCCGAGTAACGCGGCACCGTCCGCGACTTCTTCCACGCCGAACGGCGTGGGCTTGCGCCGGAACCTGTCACTGCGTTCTCGGATCGTTCCCGAGTCGGTCGTAGTGGTTGTTCACGACGTCGAGCGTCGCCATCAACGCGCCGAGGACCACGGGCCCGTAGAACAGACCCATGACGCCGAAGGCGTACACGCCGCCGAGAACGCCGAGGATGATGACGGCAGGATTGAGTTCTGCGTACCGATCGACGACGAGGGGCCGGAGGTAATCGTCGGAGAGTCCGACGACGATCACGCTGTACACGAACAGCGCCCCCGCAAGTAGCAGTTCACCGGTCAGGAACAGAAAGATCACCGCCGGTCCCCAGATCAGGAACGACCCCACGAGGGGGATCAACGAGAGGACGATCATGATGACAGTCCAGAACGCGGCGTTGGGGATCCCGGTCGCGAGGAGTCCGAGCCCGGCGATGCTCCCCTGTATGATCGCGATCAGGACGTGACCCGCGAGGACGGCCCACATGACCTCGTCGAGGCGCTGGTAAAAATCGTCCTGGACGTCGTCCGGAAGCGGCGTCAGCTCCCGCACCCAGGCCAGCAGATCGCTGCCGTCTTTGAGCAGGTAGTAGAGCAGAAAGACCGCGAGGCCGACCCCGATCAACACGTGTGTCACCGTGCTGAACCACTCGGTCGATCGCTCGAGGGCTACCGTGCCGACGTTCTGTGCGGCGTCGACGAGCGCCGAGGGGAGATCGACGCGTTGGCCGGTCTGTTCTTCGATCGTACGCTCGAGTTCGCTCAGCTCCAGCGAGTCGGTGTTGATGGTCTCGAGGAGCCGCCGAGCGTCGCTGGCAACCGCGATAACGACGACGATCAGCGGGACGACGAAGCCGGCGACCGCGAGGGCAACGAGCCCGATCGCGGCGATCGACGGTGGGACTCGCCGTTCGAGGCGTTGCTGAACCGGATAGAGAACGTACGCGATGAGGATCGCCCCGAGAACGTACTGGGCGAACGGCACCACGAGCAACAGCGAGAGGTACGCGAAGAGGGCCACGAGGACGAGGAGAAACCCCTTGCTGAGATTCACGACCATTATTTTTGTGTTGGATCGCATAAAACCACGGCTTGAACCTGTCCCCAGTCCGGACTGTCGTGTGTACCCGTCACACGGCTTCAAGGGCTTGGTTCGTGAACTACTATCCGAATGTCGACTCAGCTCGATCCCCTCTCGCTGTCGGCCGATCTCTTATATACGGTCAAGACCGAGGGCGATGCCGATCCGTTGCGAGAGCACCTGGCGGCACTCGAGCGGTCACAGCTAGAGCGGGCGCTCGTCGATCGCGAGCGGAAGCTCGCGTTCTGGCTCAACTGCTACAACGCGTACGCACAACTCCTGTTGGAGGAAGAGGAGCCGGAACTGTTCGACGGCGGACTCCTCGATCAGTGGAAGTTCTTCGCCCGCGATCAGATTCCGGTGAGTGGCGTCTGGCTGAGTCTCAACGATATCGAGCACGGGCTGCTCCGCAGCTCGAAACAGCCGTGGGGGTTTGGCTATCTCCCCCGGCTGTTCCCCTCGTCGTTCGAGCGACAGTTCCGCCTCGCGGAGTGTGATCCCCGGATTCACTTCGCGCTGGGTCACGGGGCCGAACACTGCCCACCGATCGCGGTCTACTCGCCACGTGACGTCGACGAAGAACTCGATATCGCGATCGAGTGGTTCCTGGAGGAGAACGTTACCTACGATCCCGAGGCCGATACCGCGACGGTCCCGCGGCTGTTCCGACAGTATCGCGGTGATTTCGGCGGGACGCGGGGCATCGTTAGCTTTCTCCAGGAGTACAATGCCGTGCCGGCCGAGACGAGGCCGTCGCTCGAGTACGAACGGGTCGACAACTCTGCGGAACTCGACGTCGATCTGGAGGGCGACGACATTCGAGCCGACTTCTCACACGACTAATACCGTCGCGTGCCGTCGTTCGACGAGACGGCGCTCTCACCGGACGAAACGTCGGCAAAACAGCGTCGCCAGCGAAATTCCGTCCGCTCGCCGTCGCGATCAGTCCGCGGAGACGTCTTCTTCGTCGACGTCGACCGCGGTCGCTTCCTCTTCGGCGACTTCCTCGGGGTGGGCCTCGAGGGTGGCCTTCTGGATCTCGACGCGGCGCAGCGGGTAGATCGTCTTGGCCTCGCCGTAGATGCCAGAGGAGAGCCGACCTTCGACGACGCTATCGATGAGTTCCTCGAAGGACCGCTCCTCGGCAGCCTCTTCGATCATCTGGACCATCCGTTCGCGGATGGCCTTCTCCTGGCTCGCGTCGGCCTTCTTGGTCGTGAAGGCGACGGGCTGGATCTGGACGCGGTAGTCGTCCGTCGTGAGGACGGTGACGTAGGCCTCGATCTTGGAGGCACCGCGGCGGACCAGCGAGCGCAGGTAGTCACGGGTCAGGGAGTGTTCCACGAACTCCGTGTAGGCGCTGTCGCTGCCGACGTCGTTGATCTTGAAGGTCAGCTTGGTGTTGTTCTCGCTTGCGTTGTTGTTGAGTTCGCCGAGCGTCGTTTCGAGCGTTCGGCCGTAGACTTTCTCCGGTTCGTCAGCGGGGGTTTCGCCGAGTTCCTGGCGGTCGAACTGCTCGGGTGCCAGGACGGTGTACCACCGCTTTTCCTGTTTCGCACGTGAAACTGATCGTTCACTCATTGTGTGTTGTGTCTGAGTCGGTATCGTGATCGGACACAGGTCCCGTGTCCGTCGGTTGGTCGCCCTGTACGGCTCGTGCCTGCGACGCGATGTCGATCGCGACTTCGAGGTTGACGACGTAGTCGTCGACCGTCGACTGGAGACCGCTCGTCGTCTCGCGGTCGATTCGCGTGACGAGCCGACCTTCGGCGTCGTCCCGCTCGACGGTCGTCGTCATCTCGTCGGTGTTGTCCGGGCTGATCGCCCGCGCGAGGAGTGTCGCGTCGTCGTGTGCCGTCCGAATCGTCGCTCGCCGGCTCATAGTCGCTCCCTCACTGTCGCGATGATCGTCGATTCGTCCACGTCGGAGTCGTATCGAAGGTAGCCACGTCGGTGGCCGACGTCGTATTCGACGCCAGCGGCGGCCTCGAGATCGTCGTCTCCGTCCGTCGTCGACTCCGTCCCCGCGAGTTCGCGGGCGACGCCCTCGAGGGTTGCGCCGAGGGGAGTCGCCTCGCGCGTCGCGATCGCCGCCTCGCCGCGGCCGCCATCGGACCCCGTCCGATCGCCCGAGGGACCGTCTCCCTCGCTGACCACGAGGACGGTCGGTTCCGGCGACCGGGAGGCCGCCACAACCCGCGCGATCGCTTCGACGGGGCCGTCGTCGATGCCGACGACGAACAGCCCGTCGTAGCGGCCGGTCGATGCGTCCGCGAGCGCGTCGTGAGCGCGGCGTCCGTACTCGCGCCAGACCTCGAGGGCGGGCTCGTGGACGTCGTGTCCCATCGCGAGGGCCGTTCCGGTGCCGGGTTGGGTCCGTGCCAGCGCCTCGAGTACGTCGGCGAAGCCGCCGACGGTCGCGAAGGCGTGTTCGGGCGTCGCGTACGGCCGTAGCGCCCGCCCGATCGTCTCCGCGGCGGCGTCGGTCGCCTCGCCGGCACCGACGGCGTCGAGGGCGACCAGCGAGCCGATCGCGCGATGATCGTCCGCGTCGAGCGCGTCCGGCTCGCCGTCGACGGCGTCCGAAAGCGCCTCGCGCGTCGCGTCGAGGTCGCCCGACCACGGCGCGCACAGACGCGTCGAGTGGGCGACGCCGTCGACCGGATCGGCGGTCGGTACCGCGACGCCCGGTCGTCGCTCGAGGAGTCCACGCTCGCGGGCGGTCTCGAGGAGCCACTCGCTCTCGCCCGCCCCGGGTTCGCTCCCGCCGGCGACGACGCCGGCGAGCGCGAGTACCGGATCCGGGGTCGAACCGAGTTCGCGGACGAGGTCGACGGCCTCGAGGGTCGCGGGGCGGTCGGTCGCCGCGAGCTGGAGTCGGTCGTCCTCGGCGGTGGTCGCGTCGGCGGTCCCGACGACGACCGTCACCTCGTCCTGACTAGTCGGTTCGCGAACGCGTTCGGTGCGCTCCGCGACCGTCCGACCGACCGTCACCTGGAACGGCGTCTCGCCGGCCTCGAGGGCGCTCGCGAGGAGCCCGCTCGCTGCGAGCCCGTCCCCGTCCGCGCGGGCGACCACGCGGACGAAGCCGGCGCTCTCGAGTGCGCCCGTGGCGGATGCCGGCTCGACGACTCGACCCTCGGTGGACATACGACGTTATTCGGCGTCTTCGACGAGTTCTTTCGCGAGCTCGGGGGTGTAGGTAAAGTCCGGCTCGATCTCGTCGCCGCGGTAGTACTTGACCAGACGGCGGACCTTCGCTTCGGTGTTTTGCAGGGCGCGTTTGTTCTGGTGGTCCTGCTGGTTCTGCTGAACGTGCTCGCGCAGGCGCACGGCACGCTCCATCAGGTTCCAGAGATCTTCGGGGATGTCGGCTCGCGCGTCGTTTTCCTCGAGGATCTCGGTGATCTTCTTGCCGGTCGCCAGCTTGACGTCGGGAACGGGCGTGCCGGTGACGCCTTCGTCACGCAGCTTCATCCCGATCTGGCTGGGATCGTGGCCCTGTTCGGCTAGTTCGACGACCCGGTTTTCGATGTCTTCGGGGTCGACGTCGCTCCACTCCGGTGGTTCGTCTGCCGACGGCTTGTCCGAACCGGACGAGCCGCGACGGCGGGTGTGCATTCGTGCCATTGTTGAGGATAGGAATCGCACTGACCGCGCGTGGACACACTGTCGAACGACAGTATTCGGCTCTCGCCGTGCACTTCCGCAATCCCAAGCCATCCGAAACGCGGATGACACAGTCGGATTTGCGGCCGTGCGCTTCCCACTCTCGCTTCCGCCGTCGAGGACTAAAGCGTTTCTACATCGGGACCCCTCTCGGCCCGAGAGGCCGTCTCACACGAGGATCGCGAAGAGAATTACGGAGAGGGCGATCATGGCGGCGGCGTGTTTCGCTCCGGCTCTGATATCGCCGGTACTCAACTGGCCGGCGATCAATCCCGAGAGCGTCCCCTGAACGAGCGTCGCGTGATAGAACAACGTGGCGTAGGCGTCGGCATCGGCGTCGGAGAACCCGCCCAGCCCGTCGATACTCGAGCCGGCTCCGACGTCGACTGTTTCCGTCGGGAGGTTCGGGAGGAGATAGCCGGCCAGCACTGCGATGATAAAGAGGAAGACCAGAAACGAGACGTAGACGACGACCATGTATTCGAGCATCGCTTGCCTGCGTTCGCGCTTGAGCCGGCGATCCGCCGCCGCCCCGCGTGCGGCGATCCGAAGCGTCGTCGCGAGGTTCCCGCTGGCGTTCATCGACTCGGTCAACAGCGTGACGACGCGGGCGATCGATCGCGTTCCCACGCGGGCCTCGAACCTATGAAGCGCCGTCTGGAGGTCTGCACCCCACTCGACGTCGTTCCAGACGCGGTCGAGTTCTGCGCTGAGCGGTCCCAGGTCGGAGTCACGGACCCGATCGATCGCCGAGACGATCGATAGGCCGGCCTCGTTGACGCTGGCGAGGCGATCGAGCAGGTCCGGGACCGCAGCCTCGATTCGCTCGAGCCGGCGGCGGTGGAGTTCGTACGCGATCGCAAAGACCGTCACGACCCCGAACGTCCCGACGGCGATGGTATCGTCGACTGCCGCCGCGTCGAACCCGTCCTCGAGCGCCGCGGAGAGTCGGCTGAATACGACTGCGAGTGCGATCGGGACGGTAATCGCGAGGGTGAGCGACGGCTGCTGGATAAGTGTCCGGATCGGGTGGCCGAACCGCTCGCGAACGCCCTGTAATCGGCGGTAGTATCGAACCCGTTCGACGTTGGGGTGGGGGCGCGGGCCCGGCCCCGTTCCGCTCCCACCGCCCCCCGTCGATCGAACCCCGTCGATCGACGATGGGTCGATACCGTCGGGGTCCTCGTCGACCCCGCTGCTGGGATCGAGTTTGTCGGTGACCATGCTCAGATAGACGATAAAGCCGAGATTGGCGAGCGGCAAGAGGACGTAGACGACGAGCCGTAACTGTCCGATCGTGTCGCTACCGGCGATGCCGATGACGACGAGGACGGTGATCAGGAAGAGCGGTCCCGCGACCAGCACCGTGACGTAGGCTTCCGCAAGCGTCGCGAGCAACTCGAGGATCCCTTCCTGCTGCGATTCGGCCTCCTCGCGGTAGTCCAGGTACTGGCGCTCGAGGAAGCCGCCGAGCCCCTGGCCGCTCTGTAAGACGCTGACGAGGTTCTCGGTGAACTCGCTGAACTGCGGGCTCGGCGAGCGCCGGCCCATCGTCTGGAGGGCGGTGATGACGTCGGTTCCGAAGGTGTCCATGCTCCGGAGGGCGACCGAAAACTCCGTGGCGGCCTCACCGTAGGTGTCCTCCTGTGTGGCGATGATTCGGATGATCTCCGGGAACGCCATGCCGCTTTTCGAGAGCGCGTACATGAACGCGACCGTCGCGGGCAATCCCGCCTCGATCCGGCGAGCGCGGGCGTCGGCGACGTAGCCCGGATACCACCACCGGAACCAGTAGGTCCCACCGCCGGCGATCGCACCGAGTGTCAGCGAGGACCCGAACAACAGGACGGCCAGTTCGGCCGGCGGCAGCGTCGGCACGCCCCCGAGCGTCGCCAGGAACTCGAGGGGAGTCGGCAGCGCCGTCCGCAAGGTTTCGGGGTCGATCGAGAGCAGTTCGAGGAGGCCCCAGATGGCGTAGAGCCCGACGATCGAGCCGACGATCACGGCGATCGTGGCGTTCAAAAGCGTCGTCGCCCCGTATCGGCGAACGGTCGTCGGGGCGTGTGTGGCTCGTAACGCAGCCCGTCTGCCCGAGCGATTGCCAACCACGACGTCGACGTAATCGCCGAAGAGTCGGATCCCGATCCGACACAGGAGTCGGTCGACGCGATCGGAGTACCTGGCGACGGCGAGGGGAACACACAGCAGTGCAGCGACTATCAGCGGGGCAACGGTCACGGGGCGCATTAGTCTCGAGGTGCGGTCTCGTCCGTTCGGGAATCGGTCGTGGCTCCGAACTCGGTCTCGCTGGTCGCTCCCGTCCGGGCGTCGAGCGCCTCGTCGGTACGAGTGGCGTCCGCATCGGCGTCGTCGATGGTCTCGAGGACGCGATCCGGATCGCTGTAGTACTCGTTGACCAGAGTGGTAAAGCGCTGGTAGTCGGAGATGCCGTTTGCCTGGAGGTACTCGAGGAACCGTTCGCGGTTCCCGAGTTCGGTCAGCAGTTCCTTCTGGCTCCAGCCTCGTTCGTCGCGGATCTCCGAGAGGACGGTACTGCCGGTACTTCGGAAGGTGTCGGTGTCGCTCTCCCAGGTGAATGCCGTCGAGTAGTCGAGTTCGCCGGTTCGCTGGTCGATCCCCTCGATTTCCGCGAGGACCTTGTTCCGGCGGACGCGCTGGTCGCCCGAGCGGGTCAGCGTCTGGACCGAGAGGATATCGAGGCTCCGGACCATCGATCGGGGGACGTTGATCGGCTCGTTCTCCAGGCGATTGATGGCCGTCTGCACCGAATCGGCGTGCATCGTCGAGTAGGTGGTGTGGCCGGTGTTCATCGCCTGGAAGAGCGTCATCGCTTCCTCGCCGCGGACCTCGCCGACTACGATGTACTCGGGACGGTGGCGCAAGGCCGAGCGCAACAGGTCGTACATCGTCACGTCCGTGCCCTCGTGGCGGCGCTCGCGCGTAAGCGAGGAGAGCCAGTTGTCGTGGGAAAGCTGGAGTTCGCGGGTGTCCTCGATGGTCACCACCTTCGACCGCGGCGGGATGAACATCGAGACGGCGTTCATGCTCGTCGTCTTCCCCGACGCGGTCCCGCCCGCGAAGATCAGGCTCTTGTTGTGTTCGATCGCGAGCCAGAGGTAGGCCAGTTGCTCGACGTCGAACGTACCGTACTCGAGGAGGTCGATCGGCGTGAACGGGTCGTCGGCGTACTTCCGGATCGTGAACGCGGAGCCACGTGGCGTCACCTCCTCGCCGAGAGCCAGTTCGGCCCGCGAGCCGTCGGGGAGGGTCGTCTCGACCATCGGGTCGCCGATCGAGATGTGCCGACCCGAGTGTTGGGCGAGCCGGACGACGAACCGGTCGAGGTCCGCTTTTTCGAAGGAGACCGTCGTCTCGATGTCGGTATACTCGTCGTGATAGACGAACAGCGGCAGGTCGTAGCCGTCACAGGAGACGTCTTCGACGTGTGGATCGTGCATGATCGGACCGAGCGGTCCGTATCCCCGGAAATCCCGGTAGATGTAGTAAAACAGTCGGTAGAACGTCGCCGTCTCGACCTCGGCACCGTAGCGCTCGAGGGAGTCACGGATCGTCTCCTGCAACAGCCCTTCGATGTCGTCGCCGTCCTGTTCGCGGTACAACAGGGGATCGCGGATGTCGTCGAACAACGTCTCGAGCAGGACCGCTTCCTCCTCCCGGAGCGTGGGCTCGACGGCACGATACCGGTGTTCGTTCGCCTCGTGATCGTAGCCGATCGAGACGTACGCAAACGGCGCGTCGACCCAGTAGCGGTCGACCTCCTCGAGGCCGTCCGAATCGTCGACCGTGACCAGCGGTCCGTGGGCGTTCGGATCGTAGTCGGGGACATCGAGACTCGATCCACGGAGGGTTTCGACGAGACGGCGGATCGTCCGACGGGCGCTGCCGAGCGTCGACGGTCCCTCGCCGTCCCCGGCGGCTGGCTCCGGCTCGCCAGCAGCCGCCGATGCCCCCTCGTCCCGAGGTCGAGTGGCCGCCTCGCTCTCAGCGGGCGACGTATCGTTTCCGACCGAGTCGGTGTGTGCTGGTTGGTCCATTGACGCGGAGTTTCCTGACACGTCGGGACGCAACCGACATAAATGAGATGGCTACGTACCCGTTCGATCGGCACCCGGATCGTGCGTCTCTCCGGCGGGTCGTTCTCGGGCTCTCCGATGGAGCGTCCGCGTCGCGTCCGTTTCGTGCGTTACGTTCATACCGCCGGAGTCCGAAGGAACAGGTAGGGAATGAGGCGCGAGCACTTCACGTTAGACGTTACCAATATCGACTGGGTCGAAACCGGCGGCGAACCGGAAAAGCCCGCGGTATCGATCGATTTTACCGGCCCGGCGACACTGCTCCGCGAGCGCCTTACTGGTCCCGACGGAACCGTTCTCGAGGCGAGCGAAACGGACACGGCCCTTCGCCTGCAGGGACCGCTCGGGGACGACTCCACGGGGGTAGTGAGCGTCACCAACCGCGTCACCGGCGAGTTCATCCTCGAACTCAACGAGGACGCCGCCGACGTCCTCCAGTTCATTCGTGCGGCACGGGGGTACGGCGAGGATGCCGCCGACGAGGGTCGCTACGAGGTCGAGATCACGCTCGATGGCGACCCGTTCGTTAGCTACGACAAACGAACGTTTCTCGTCTACGACGAAGAGGGCAGTTTGCTCCGCCAGCACAGCCTGATTCCAAGCGGCGTCGAACTGTAGCGGCCCCCGAACTCCGTTTGGGTCCCACTCGCCGGGACTGGACCGGCAATTATAAGTGTTTTAGGCTCGCCTAAATGGATACGCGCCGGCAGACGGCGGAGTCGATCTATGGCGAACGGACAACTGCTCACAACGGCGGCCGAGGATGGAGATCGGGACCTGACGAGCGAGGAGACGGTTCTCGAACTCGACGGCATCGCGAAACGTTTCGGTAGCGAGGACGTCATCGGAAACCTCTCACTGTCCGTCCGGGACGGCGAAATCCTGACGCTGCTTGGCCCATCCGGCTGTGGCAAGACCACGACGCTCCGACTGATCGCCGGCCTCGAGAAACCCAACGCCGGACAGGTCCGGCTCCAGAACGAACCCGTCGCGGGCGACGGTCGCTTCGTCCCGCCGGAGGAACGCGGCGTCGGCGTCGTCTTCCAGGACTTCGCGCTCTTCCCGCACCTGACCGCCCGCGAGAACGTCGCGTTCGGCCTCCAGGACTGGGCGGACGCCGATCGCGAGTCCCGCGTCGACGACCTCCTCGAGCTCGTCGGGCTCGCAGACCACGGCGAAGACTATCCGGACGAGCTGTCCGGCGGCCAACAACAGCGGATCGCGCTCGCGCGATCGCTGGCACCCGAACCCGAGATGCTGTTGCTCGACGAGCCGTTCTCGAATCTGGACGTGGATCTGCGGGTCGAGATGCGCGAGGAGGTCCGCCGGATCATCAAGGAGACCGGCGTCACCGCCGTCTCGGTCACGCACGATCAGGAGGAGGCCCTCTCGATCTCCGATCGAGTGGCCGTGATGAACGACGGCGACATCGAACAGATCGATACCCCACAGCAGGTCTTCCAGCAGCCCGAATCGAGGTTCGTCGCCGGCTTCCTCGGCCACGCGAGTTTCCTCTCGGGTGACGTCCACGGCGACCACGTCGACACCGCGCTCGGCCGCGTCCTCCGTGACGACGTCAACGGACTTGCACACCACTACGACGGCACCGCCGTCGACCTGCTCGTGCGCCCCGACGACGTGACGGCCTCCCCCGCAGCGGGATCGGAGGCCGACGGTCGCGTCGTCTACCGGCGTTATCTCGGTCCGACCGTCCTCTATCGCGTCGAACTCGACGGCGGGGAAACCATCGAGTGCATGCACAACCACTCCGATCGGATCGACCTGGACGAACGCGTCGACGTTCGCGTCACCGCAGACCACGAACTCGCCTGGTTCCCCGCCGACCACCGCGAGGAACGCGATGCGGACGCTGACGCGGCTTCCGCCGGCGCTGACTGAGTCCGTTCCGAGACCGCTCATCGTTTCCTCCCCCGTTGCTTCCCGTGAGACACGATCATCGATCGAGACGGGATACCGAACAGTCACGTTGATACGCGAGCACGTGCGATCCAGTACTATGGCTGACAGGAAACGCGTCGCGACGTACTGTGGCATCGCGGGAGCGATCCTCTCGCTGGGGGCGATCACCCTCGGCACGGTCATCGCCCCGCCCGAGACGTTCACCTGGCAGGGTCGGGCACTCTCGGATATGGGTCGGTACGGCGCGCCGACGTTTCCGCTCTTCAACGGCGGGCTGATCCTGGGTGGGCTGGTCGGACTCCCCTTCGCCTGGCGGCTGTGGATCACGTGTCGGAACTCCATCGAGCGCCTCGGGGTCGTTCTCCTCTCGATCGCGGTCGTGGGGATGATCGGCGTGGGAGTCTTCTTCCTCGAGCATACGGCGCTCTACCTCGAGACGAGCCTGCACGGGGTCGCCGCGCTTTCGGTCTTCGGCGTCGCGCCGTTTGCGAGCTGGGTCTACGGGTCGGGCGCGGCGCTGGCAGGCGACGGCCGGCTCGCGGTCGCGTCGGTCTGGTTCGGAAACGTGCACCCGCTCGCCTGGCTGGGCTGGCTGCTCTCGCTCGGTGGCGAAGCCGATACCAGCACGTGGTTCGCCGTGCCCGAATTCGTCGCTGCCGTCGCCTTCGGCGGCTGGATCGTCGTGCTCGCGGTCACCCTGCGCCGTCGGAACGACAGTGAACCGGACGTACCGAACCGTTGAGCGCTCACGACCGCTTTTGCGACGCCCGGCCACACAACGCTTAAATCGAAACCGTTCCTACACGTGAGCATGCATAAAGACGAACTCCTCGAGCTCCACGAAGAACTCGTCGTCATCATGGAGTACTTCTCGGACCGCGAGGAGGTCGACGAAACGCTGTTCGACCCCTACCGCCAGCTCGACGTCGATCCGTCGCACGTCCACAAGTCCAAGAGCGAGCACAAACACGCCGTTTTCGTCCTCGGGAACGCGCTGGCGAGCGCGATGAGCGAAGACGAGTTCTCGAGCGCCGGTCGAATTGGCAAGCGGATGAAAGAACTCGCCGAGGACGCGGAATCGAAAATATAGGCGATTTCTAGGCGAAACGTATTTGGTGTGGTTCCCGCTTGTTGACGTATGGACCCGCGCACCCAACAGCGCGTCGAGGAGTGGGATTCCCGCCCGTTCGGCGGCGGTTTCGATGGCCTCTCCGATCTCGCTGCCACTGATTTCTCGGGTGCCGTCTCCGCGGCCGGCACGTGGCTCTTTATGCTCAACGGCCGCATTATCGGCATCGTCGACGGCGATATCGAGGAGTTCGAAACCGCCTCGGGCACGAAGTACGAGGCCCCCGATCCGTCGCTACCCTTGCTCTGTACGATGGAGGAACGCGGCGGCGAAACACGGGCGCAATATTACACCAACGAAACGCCGCTCAGGGAGGTCGACGAGACCCTCCAGAGTGGCTCGTTTACCGGCTACATCGAACTGAGCGAGAACGTGCTCAGCGGCGACTACTACGTCGTCTACTACGGCGGGCGACGCATGGCCGCCGCCTACATCGGGAACGCCGAGCGGCTGCTTACCGGCGAGGAAGCTTTCGACCGGGCGGCCGACGAGGTCGGCATCTACGAGGTGACCGACGTCGAGATCGAAGTGACCGACGTTCCGGGAGCCGACCCAGCGTCCCCGTCGGGGGACGATTCGGGCGACGAACCCGACGCGAGTTCGATCTCGGAGTCGGCCGGGACCGGGACGGTCGGATCGGCGACCGACGACAGTGTCTCGGACCGGGACGACTCGAGCGGCGATTCGACGGGGTCGGGGATCGAGCCGATCGACGTTTCGAGCACCGATCCGGTCGGCACGGACGACGTGACCGACGACGACTCTCCCCAGGGCATCACCGCCGACGACTCGTCGCCGCTAATGGGCGATCTCGATCTCACGGACGATCCGACGGGGATCACGACGACGGACGAGACGAAGTCGACCGAATCCGGGCTCACCGAGCCGTCCGTCGACCCGACTCCCGATTCCAGTCCCGATTCGGCCGAAGCCGAAGCCGAGGCCGAGGACGGTGGGCAAACCGGAGCCCAGGACGTCGCCGGACGGAGCGGACGGGACGGTCGAACGACCCCGCGCGCGGTCGAGGAACCGACGTCCGAGCCGCTGACGGACGAACCGGCCGACGCCGATCGAACGACGGACGAATCGGCCGACTCCACTGGATCGGCGGACGAATCGATTGGAACGGCCCAACCGACGGACGAACCAGCCGTGACCGAGCCGTCGTCAGTGACCGACGACGGCGGACGGCAGACGCCGTCTTCGGCCGAAGGAGAGACGCTCGAGGCGGAGGCCGACGTAGCGACCCCCGCGGAAACGGGCGGCGACGACACCGCGACCGACGCGGCGACGAGCCCCGATCTGGCGGAGGTCGAGGCGGCGGCCGAAGAACTCGATCGAAACGACATCTCGTGGGTCGACGACGGGACCGCGGGCAAACCGGGCGGTGACGAATCCGCCACCGAGACCCAATCCGGGGAGTCGACCCCGGCGGAAGAGGAGGACGGGTATCTCGAGGAGCAACTCGAGCGCGAGGAAGCGTGGCGGGAGACGCGGCGCATTCCGTCGATCGATCCGGACAACGAGGCACCGACGGCGGACGCCTCGGGTGGGAGCAATCGCAGCCGGCGAGCGAGCCGATCCTCGGCCGCGAGCGGTGCGGGGACCGGCTCTCGCCCGACCTCGTCGACCGGGACACGAACTGATACGACCTCATCGGAGCGAGGGGCGGAGCCGTCGTCATCGACCGCGGCTTCGTCGGAAACTCGCGGGACGCGATCACAGGAACAATCGGCTCGAGAGGAATCGGGCCAGTCTCGGTCCACGGAATCGGCCGACGAACGGGCCGAGAAACGGGACCGAAAGCGGGTCGCGGCACTCACCGAGAAAGTCGAGACTCTCCAGGAACAACGCGACGCCCTCGTGACGAAAGCCGAGGAACTCGAGACCGAACGCGACCGGCTCCGATCGGAGAACGACGAACTGTCCGCGACCGTCGAACGGCTCCGGTCCCGAATCGAGGACCTCGAGACGGAACTGGAGCGAGAGCGGGCGCGCACGGCCGATGCGGACGGGTCGGGTGCCGACGCGACCGCGGGGCCCCAGCTCTCGCCCCAGCAAGCGCTCTCGGGGACGAACCTCTTCGTCCGGTACTCCTCGAAGAGTCAACCGACCCTCGAGACGGCCCACGACGGCGATGCCGACCGCAGCGAGGTCGCCTCGAACCTGCGGCTCGAACACCACACGCAGTTCGAGTCGGCCGACGCGACGGTCGACGGGGAGCCCTACGACGAGTTCCTCGCGTCGTCGATGGAGCATCGGTTCGTCGACTGGCTCACCGAGATGCTCCTCTACGAGATCCGCGACACCGGCAACGCGAACGGGCTGGTCGACCTCTACGACGCCATTCCCCGCATCGATCGGGCCGAACTCGACGCGACAATCTCGCTTGCGGACGACGACACCGACGACGTTCCCGACGAGGTGACGTTCGACATCGTCGTGTACGACAAGATGGGGAACCCGTTAGTCCTCGTTACCCTCAACGACTCGCGGGAGCCCGCGGCCAAGGGCATGCTCGAGGGGTTGGAGGAAGCCGCCTCCGCGGTGAAGGCGAACTATCCGGATCTCGCGGCGGCGATCGCGGTTACATCGAGTTACTTCGAACCCGGCGCGCTCGAGGTGGCCGAGCAGGCGACCAGCGGCGGCTTCCTCAGCCGTGGCTCGAAGCTGAGTTACGTCAACCTCTCGCGGAAGGACGGCTACCACCTCTGTCTGGTCGAATCGAGATCGGAAGGGTTCCACATGAACGTCCCCGAACTGTAGCCCCTCGAAGGGGTATCCGATTCGGTACGCGACACGAGCGCCCCGCGGGTGGGTACCGACGGGAACCGCGTCCCGCCAGAAACTGCGCCTCGATGGCGTGTGGGGCCGCCGTGAACTCGCGGCCGACCGCTTTCCACGTCCGGATCGAGGCATGAGAGGACGGAGACGCGACGCTCGAGCGACTGAAAACGCCGATAAAACGCTCAACGGAGACGACGGGATACCGGCTGTCGGTCGTGGAGACGGACGACAGTGTCCGAAACGGACCAGAGACTATCCTTCGATCTCGGCGACGTCTTCGATCTTCATCCCGTCGAGTTTGTCGACGATGTCGTCGATCTTTCCGTCGAGTTCGTCGACGAACTCGGTCGTGCGTTCGGTCTGGATCGCACCCTGGCTGGAGGGCTCGATCAGGTTCTCTTCCTCGAGGACCCGAAGCGAGTACCGAACCTTGTGGTGGGGGTATCCGGTTTCGTTGGACATCTTGACGATCCCGATCGGTTCGTTCTCGATGACCATCTTCAGGACCTGGAGATGACGTTCTAGCATATCGACTTCCTTCTCAAGTCTATCTATCATGGCATTTGTTAACTTGTCGTTGGGCCCTTTAAAAGTTACTCTCGTGGACTGAAACGACCACTCTCAACTCGATGGTTGTTCCTGTCAGTAGTTAACGCTTCCGATCCCAGCGGTCGATGGGGGGCGCGTCGGGCGGTTCGGATCTCTACGGCCTCGAGCCACGAATCACACCCCGGTTTGGGCTGTCTCGACGCCGAACGGTCGAGAGAGCGACCGTCCCTGCTCCAGTTCCGCGGGCAGGGATGGACGCCGTCGTAACTCCTCAGCCGGTCTTTGATCTGCTCGCATATATATTGGTAGCTACGCGCGCGGCCGTGTGCCGGTGATCCGGTTCGACTACTCGCGTACACGGCGATCGACAATCAGGCAGCGCCGCCACTCGTTCCGAGTCTGATTCGGCCGTCGTCCGTCGACCCGTTCGGCGGTTGACAGCCACCCGTATACCGAAATCTGTTTACCGACCCGGCATGAATCCGCCGCTGTTATGACCGTCACTATCGTCGGGTCGCAACTCGGCGACGAAGGCAAGGGTGGGGTCGTCGATCTCTATGGCGACGCCGCCGACGTCGTCGCCCGGTATCAGGGCGGCGACAACGCTGGACATACCGTCGTTCACGACGGTACGAAGTACAAACTGTCGCTCGTGCCGTCAGGGGCCGTCCGCGGCAAGGTCGGCGTCCTCGGCAACGGCTGTGTCGTCAACCCCGAAACGCTGTTCGACGAGATCGATACCCTCCGCGACCGCGGCCTCGAGCCGGACGTTCGCGTCGCCGAGCGCGCCCACGTCATTCTCCCCTATCACCGCGCGCTCGACGGCATCGAGGAGGACGAAAAGGAGGATCTGGCCGCCGGGACGACCAAGCGCGGTATCGGCCCGACCTACGAGGACAAGGCCGGCCGCCGCGGCGTCCGTATCGGCGACTTGCTCGATCCCGACGTGCTCCGCGAGCGCCTCGAATACGTCGTTCCCCAGAAGAAGGCCCTCGCCGAGGAGGTCTTCGACAAGGAGACCGGCGAGGAGTTCGACATCGAGCACCTCTATGAAACCTACCGCGAATACGGCGAGCGTCTCGCCGCGGAGGACATGACCGTCGATTGCGGGACGTTCCTCCAGGAACGGATCGACGCCGGCGACGAGGTCATGCTCGAGGGCGCACAGGGAACCTCTCTCGACATCGACCACGGGGTCTACCCCTACGTCACGTCCTCGAACCCGACCGCGGGCGGCGCGACCGTCGGTACCGGGCTCGGCCCGACCGTCATCGGCGACGGCGAGGTCATCGGCATCGTCAAGGCCTACCTGTCCCGGGTCGGGACGGGCCCGCTCCCGACCGAACTCGGCGGTGTCGAGGGACAGACCCCCGATTACGACGCCGAGGCGGGAGCCGCCGGAGACGAGGAGGAACTCGCGACCTACATCCGCGACGAAGGCGGAGAGTACGGCACCGTCACCGGCCGCCCGCGGCGGGTCGGGTGGCTCGACATGCCGATGCTCCGCCACGCGGCCCGCGCGAACGGCTTTACGGGCCTCGCGGTCAACCACATCGACGTGCTGGCTGGTCTCGACACGGTCTCGGTCGGCCACAGCTACGAGTTCGATGGTGAGGAAATCTTCACGATGCCGCCGACGACCGAACAGTGGGGGCGCTGTGAGGCCACGTTCAAATCGTTCGACGGCTGGCCCGAGGTCGACTGGGGCGCGGTCGCCGACGAGGGGCACGAGGCGATCCCCGAGAACGCCTGGACCTACCTCAAGTACATCAGCGACGAACTCGACGCCCCGATCTACGCCGTCGGCGTCGGCCCCGGCCGCGAAGAAACGGTCGTCGTCGAGAATCCATACGAATAGTCACGCCCCTCGAGGGCGTTGCCCCGTCCGGAACCGGCTGTAGAACGCATCAGTATCGCTACTGCACCGAGACGCATCGCCAGTCTGGTCTGTCCTGTCGCGTTCGTTCACGCTGTTCCCGAGTCAGAGAGGTATCACTGAACCGATTGACCATCGCAACGCTGTCGTGCGATCAGGTGTGCAATGACTGTCAGTGGCTCCTATCGGTTCGCTGCCGGCCGTCTCTGTCCATCCCGCCGCTCCGGTATCGGGTCGCAAGCTACTAACGATATGTTAGGTGGTTCGAATCCGAACCTCTAAATCAGTTCGCACCGTACGGCGTGGTAGATGTCATCCCCGCAGACGAGACCCCGCGAGCAACACGACACGGCCTGTCCCGTCATCGCCTCCCTCGAGCAGATCGGCTCCCAGTGGCGGCTGGCGGTCCTCCACGAGTTACTCGACGGCGAACAGCGCTTCAACGAACTCAAGCGATCGACGGGCGCGAACGCTCGAACCCTCTCGCGGGTCCTCGACGACCTCGGCGAGATGGGGTTCGTCGACCGTCGTATCGAGGAAGACGCTCCCGTCGCCACCTACTATAGTCTCACCGACAAGGGCGAATCGCTGGATCGGGTCTTCGACGAAATCGAGTGCTGGGCGGGCTCCTGGCTCGAGGACGGCGCGCTCGAGGACTGATCGAGTCTCGGCACGGGATCGTCCGCTGATCGACCGGTCGACCGGGTGGTGCGTCTCGGACACCGAATACGACCGGGCAGAACGATCGATTGCATTCTCTCCGGTCGGCTGACCGATTGCCGGATCGTCCCGCCGTTTCGGATCGAAACGCATAGGATCTCGTCGCCGAGAAATCGATCGTGAATCGGCATCGAAACCTCGTCCTGTTCCTGACGCTCGCAACGCTGTGGGGGTCGGCGTTCGTCGCGATCAGTGCGGGGCTCTCGTATATCCCGCCGGTCCTGTTCGCGGCGCTGCGCTACGATATCGCCGGACTCCTGATGCTCGGCTACGCGGTCGGTACCGTCGACGACTGGCGGCCCCGCGGCCGGACCGAGTGGACGCAGGCCCTCGTCGGCGCGGTCCTCTTAATCGCGGCCTACCACGCGTTCCTGTTCGTCGGACAACAGCACACGACGGCGGCCGCAGCCGCGATTCTGGTGAGCCTTTCGCCGGTCTTGAGCACCGGGTTCGCCCGGCTGCTCGTTCCCTCCGATGCGCTCTCCCCGGTGGGCGTCGTCGGTGTCCTCGCCGGTCTCGTCGGCGTCGCCGTCATCGTCCAGCCCGATCCGTCGAACCTGTTGGCGACCGACGCCGTCGCGAAGGGGCTCGTCTTCTGTGCGGCGGCCGCGTTCGCGCTCGGCAGCGTTCTCACGCGCCGGATCGACGCCTCGCTCCCGATCGAGACGATGGAGGCGTGGTCGATGCTCGGGGGCGCGCTCCTGTTGCACCTCGTGAGTATCGCGATCGGGGAACCCGTCGCACCGACGACGTGGACCCACCCCGTGGCGATCGGTGCGCTCGCCTACCTGTCGATCGGAGCGAGCGCGATCGCCTTTCTCATCTACTTCGACCTGCTCGAGCGATTGGGTGCCGTCGAAATCAACATGGTCTCGTACGTCGCCCCGATCGTCACCGCGGTGGTCGGTTGGCTCTACCTCGAGGAGGTCGTCGACACCGCGACGCTGGCCGGGTTCGTGCTCATCACGGCCGGCTTTCTCCTCGTCAAGCGGCGTGCGATCCGTCAGGAGTTCGGGACGATTCGGTCGCGTCACTCGAGCGAGTGAGACGGTTTGCTGTCCCGATTTCCCGGTGGGACCGCAGGGTGGTCGCGGTCCCACCGGCACTGACGGACAGGAGACCGTCTGACCCACGGTCGCCACTACCGGTGATAGGCGTGCCCGACGTATAGCGCGAGGAGGTTTCCCGCGAGCAAGGCGAGGAAGACACCTCCCTCGAGGGACGACGACAGTCCCGTCGCGAGCAAGGGGAGATACAGGATCGGCATGGCGATCGCCGTCCAGAATCCGGCCGCACGGATCGACGCCGCGAACCGTGGTGTTGCACGCTCGAGCACGCCGTGCTCGTCGTCCCGGCGATCGCTGGACGGTGTCGAATCGCCGGACCCCTGGTCGGAAACGGAGGGAGGACTCGCCATCGCCGACAGTGCGTCTCGAGGACGCAAATACCGCTCCGACCGTTTCGATCGGTTACAGCGGAATTCAACCGAATCGGTCGGAGTGAACGACCGATTGACTGCTGGAAAAGAGTTGTTGGCTCGCGCTCCGCGACAGTAGTCGACCACCACACCGACGAAGCGGGTCTCCAGCGTCGAATGGACGCGAGCTCCCACGACGAAACCGGCCGCGGACACGGTAGCCGTCGGTCGAATAGCGGGGCGGCGCTGCCCGATGTCGGTTCGGAGCCCGACTCAGTTTCGAAGCTCGAACTCGCCGGCCAGCCCATCGGCTGCGGACTCGAGGACCACTGTTTCGCCGGCGGTCATCGAGTCGCCGGTATCGACGGCGACGTCCTCGATGTCGACGGCCGGCGGAAAGAGCAGGTCGACGCGGCTGCCGAAGGCGATGTGGCCGATCCGGTCGCCACGCTCGAGGTCGTCGTCGCGGTCGACGTAGGGACGAATGCGGCGAGCGAACGCGCCGGCGATCAGCGTTACCTCGGCGGTCGTCGCTGCCGCGTCGTCCCCGTCCGACGGCAGGTTCGGGGACTCGGTCTCGAGGCGGACGTGGACGCGTTCGTTGCGGTCGGATTCCTTCGAGAAGGCGGGTCGGTTCGCGCCGGAAACGTGTTCGACGTCGGTAACGCGGCCCGCGACGGGGGCGCGGACGACGTGGACGTGCCAGACGTTCATGAAGATACCCAGTCGAACCCGGTCGCCCTCCTCGCGAAGCACCGAGACGTTCCCGTCCGCCGGCGAGACGACGCCGGTCGGCGGCGGGGTACGGTCGGGGTCACGAAAGAACGCGAGGGTGCCGGCGCCGACCGCGAGCGCGACGAGGCTCGCCGTAACGCTGATAAAAAGTGCAAACGGGGCGGCGAGCAGGGGAACGATGGCGTACTTCCAGGCCCCCGGCGCGACGTTCATAGGGGAGGTGACGGGGCCGGATCGTATGGCCGTTACGGATCGGTCGAGCGACGACGGTGCAGCGAGACCTGCCTCCCGATTCCGTACGGTGACGATACCGACCGTGTGCGTGCGCGTTCGAAACCGATTACGGCGAACCGAACGCGGAAGCCGACGGCAGTTGAGAATTCGAACGACAGGTGGGTCCCGGCGTCTCTCGATACGGACTCCCTTCGGGTGGCGGCGGGCACCTCCAGAATCGGCTGGCGACGAGAACGTCGAGGGCGACGAATACGAGGCGCGTATTCGCACGCTATCTCGACCGAGACCGGGTCTCGTCCCGATGGAGCGATCTCTCTCTCTCTCTCTGTCGTGCCGAAGCCACCGTATTGGGTCGGCTTTCGGTTGCTATCGCTCGCAAAACGACCGCGGTGATCGCGGATAACAATATGTGGAGTCGTGGCCCAACGGTTCGCCAGCAATGAAACGCAGAACGTATCTCAGTGGTGCCCTGGCGGTCGCGCTCGCCGGGTGTTCCAGCACCGACGAATCGGACGAGACGGGAAACGGAGGGACCGACGGCGACTCGGGCGACGAAAGCGAAGTCGAGTCGTTCGACGACTTCGAAACCCTGGACGCGTGGGAGGCAGTGCTCGGGTCGCTCTCCGCGGACGAAGACCGGGCCGCCACCGGATCGCAATCCGCGAGGCTCGAGTCGGGCGACGACGATCAGAGCAGAATCGTCCGGGAGCTATCCGAGCCACGGGACCTCTCGGGCACGCGACCGGCGTTGGCGATGGCGACCGAGACGGCTGCCGATTTCGTGATCCAGCTGCTTGACGAGGACGGCGACCGCATCGAGTTCCGACAGCGAATTCTTGGCGGGACGCCGCTCGTCCACTGTAACTTCGGTATCGCTGCCGTCGACGGCGACCCCGATCTCAGTGCCGTCACCGAAGTACAGCTGCTCCGCTGGACCGGCGAGGACGACAAAGGTGCGGTGTGGGTCGACGACCTCCGATTCGTCTCCGCGCCGGACACCGGGACGGTCGTGCTGCAGTTCGATGGCGGCTACGAAACGGACTACACGCGCGCACTGCCGGTCCTCGAGGAGTACGACTATCCCGCCGTCTCGTTCGTCACGACGGGTCGGATCCGCGAGAACGACGGCGACGAGGGCGATCATCTCGTCCGCGAGCAGGTGTCGGAACTGTCCGACGCCGGGTGGACGATCGCGAGCCACTCGGCACACGGCACCGACCTGGCCGACCCGCCGGACGGTCGCGACCCAGAAGCGGAGATCCGCGACGCCATCGCGTGGCTCGAGGACAACGGGTTCGAGGAGGGTGCGCGATACTTCTCCTATCCGCTGGGCCGGTACGACGGGGAGACCCTCGACCTCGTCGCCGAGCACCACGACCTCGCGTTCGCCGGTCGCTACCCCTCGCAGGGAGTCGCGACGAATCCACACCTCTGCTCGCGGGTCACCGATCCCGACCTCGAGCGCGCGCGTTCGGTCCTCGAGCTGACCGCCGAGTGGGGTGGGATCACGTCGCTGGCGTTTGGCGAACTCGACGCGGATTCCCAGTCGACGCTCGAGGCGACGGTCGAGCACCTCAACGAGCTCGAATCCGCCGGAGACCTCGAGGTCGTCCTCCCGGCGGATCTCGACGTGTCCTCCGGTCGCTGACTGCGTCCACTCCGTCCCGTTCCTTCGGCACTAACGCACACCTTCGTGGGCTCGTCGCCGCTGTCCGCGATCGCGTTCGAGGGCAGCTTTGTAATCCAGCCGCGACCCGCCTGGGGGTGTGTCGGGACCCAGTGACAACAGACCGTCTCAGTCCCAGAACGCCTGCGTCCGGGCGTACTCTCGCTCTTTCGCGAGGATGTCGCGATAGAATTCGGCGTCGTCCTCGCGGAGTTTGTTGATGATCTGTGCGGCGTTGTGTGGTCCCACGCCGCGGGCGGCCATCGCGATGACGGCCCGCTTGCCGTGGCTCTGGACGAGGCTCGCCGCTCGAAACGCCCGTTCGGTCATCTGCTGTTGATCGTCGTCTTTCGCCTGCGAGCGGACCGCCTGCACGACCTCGTCGGCCCACGGGTTCAGCGACGCGATCCTGGTCGAGCCACACTCGGGACACTCGGGCTGATCGGCCACGCGCTTGACTTTCGTCGTCACCTTCCACTCCGTACAGTGGGTACAGAGCAGAATGACCCGGTCGTCACGGATCCGCTCCCGGACCGTCTCGATGACGCTCGCGTCGGCGTTTTCGGGCGCGAGCAGTTCCTTGCCGCCCGAGGACCGACCGCCCTGTCCGACCGGCGTCCGCCCGCGATGGGTCACCAACTCGAGCGCACCCGACTGGATTCCCTCGAGCACCGCGCTCGCGCGCTCGACGTCGAGATCCTCGTGGAACACCTCCCGGATCGCCTCCTCGTACATCGGCGTGTCCTCGAGTGCCGACAGCAACCGATCGTTCGAGAGCCGGCCCGAGCCCCGGTTTTGCCAGCGTTTGAGCGCGCCGAACTTCGCCGAGACCTGCGCGAGCCGGAAGGCGAGCGCGTCCGAGCGCTTGAGTCCGAGTTCGACGATCGCCTCGACGTGATCGGGATCGGTCTCCTCGAGCACCGCGACCACGTCGCTGGTCGCGATCGAGTTCGGCACCTCGAGTTCGATACGGTAGGGGTCGGTCTCGAGGCCGACCGAGGAGCCCGCCTGCTGGCCCAGCAGTGCCGAGAGGACCCGACCGAGCGTCTCGTTGGCCGTATGGCCGAAGGGCGCGTTGAGCACGAGCGTCCGCCCCTGTCGCTCGAGCACCAGTCGATCCGCCGTCGGCATCGGCGACTCGCTCTCGACTTGAGCCTCGAGTTGCTCGCAGGCCTCGGCCAGCGTGTACTCGTCGGCCGGATAGCGGCCTGCGAGTTCGTGACCGACCGCAGCGGCGTCGGCCCCGGCTCCGAGTTGCGGTTCCGCGACGGCCCGGATCTCGCCGACCTCGCCCGCGACCGCGGCGGGGACGGGGATCTCCTGGCCGATCCAGGAGGGCACCTCGCCGGCGGGGTCCTCGATCGGGCTGACCTTGACCCGCGCCTCTTCGTCGTCGATTTCCGCGATCCGCCACATCTCGCCCCGCTGGATGAACACTTCGCCGGGCTGGGCGAAGTTGACGACGAAGCGCTCGTCCAGGGTCCCGATCTGGCCTCCCGAGGCGATGTCGTGGACCTCGTAGGTCTCCTCGTCGGGGATCATCGAGAGATTCGCGTAGACGTACTGCCACGTGCCGCCGGTGGTCTCGATGCGGTCTTCCCCCTCGTCGAACCAGAGGACCCGGTTCCGGTCGAGTTCCGAGATGATCTCGCGGACGGTGGCTTCGGGGACGTTCCGGAACGGATACGACCGCGTGACGGTTTCGACGGCCTCGTCGACGTACGTGTCCCCGCGACTCTGGACGATCGCCGGCAACTGGTTGGCGACTACGTCCAGGCTCCCCTCGTGGATCGCCGCCGGCTCGACCTCGCCGTCGCGGGCCCGGCGCGCGATCGACAACGCCTCGAACGTATCGTCGGGCCGCGTCGTGACGATCGTGCCCCTCGAGACCTCGTCCTGGCGATGCCCCGCGCGGCCGATCCGCTGGAGGAGTCGGGTGACCTGCCGCGGGCTCTTGTACTGGATCACGTGATCGACCTGTCCGACGTCGATCCCGAGTTCCATCGAGGACGTACACAGCAACCCGTCGAGTTCCCCGGCCTTGAACCGGTCCTCGACGTCGATCCGGGCCTCCTTCGAGAGCGAGCCGTGGTGGACCCCGATCGGTAAGTCGAGCTCCTTGAATCGCGACCCCAGCGCCTCCGCCGTCTGGCGCGTATTCACGAAGATCAGCGTCGACTCGTGGTCCGCGACCAGGCCCCGAATCAGTCGGACGTGGCTGGCCGTGTCGGCTTCGGTCATGAGCTCGCCGGCCAATCGCTCGTCCGCCTCGGTGATCTCCGGTTCGCGGACCGTCACGTCGACGTTGCTCCCGACGTCGATCTCCCTGATCTCGCAGGGGCGACCGCCCGTGAGGAACTGCCCGACCTCTCCCGGATCGCCGACCGTCGCCGAGAGGCCGATCCGCTGAAACCGCCCGGCAAGGTCGTGGAGTCGTTCGAGACCGATGGCCAGTTGCGCACCCCGCTTGGACGCGGCGAGTTCGTGGACTTCGTCGATCACGACGTGGGAGACGTCCTGTAGCGCCTCGCGCAGCCGTTCGCCGGTGAGCATCGCCTGGACGGTCTCGGGCGTCGTGATCAGCACGTCCGGCGGGTCTTCGGCCTGTTTCCCGCGCTGGTACTGGGTCGTGTCGCCGTGGCGGACGTCGACCTCGAGATCCAGGTACTCGCCCCACCACTCGAGGCGCTCGCGCATGTCGCGGTTCAAGGCCCGCAGCGGGGTGACGTAGAGCGCGCCGAACCCCTCGGGCGGCCCCTCCTCGGCGACGAGGTGATCGAAGACGGGCAACATCGCCGTCTCGGTCTTGCCGCTCCCGGTGGGCGCGATCACGAGCGTGTTCTCGCCGGCCGACAGCGGCGGAATCGCCAGTCGCTGTGGAGCCGTCGGCTGCGAGAACCCGCGTTCGGAGAGCGCACCGCGAACCGTCGCTCCGAGATGCGTAAACGCCGCGACGTCCCCCTCAGTCATCGGAACGCGCTAGGGGCGACCGGCGGATAAGGCCCACGTTTCCGGTGGCGCGAGGCGGTCGCTCGAGCCAGCGTCACGCCGTCGCGGTCGGCGGCGGAGTCACTCCTCGGCGTCGGCGTCGTCCTCGCTTTCGGCATCGGCATCCGGTCCGGTGTCGAGGAGTTCGTCCGCGATGTCTTCCGCGACCGTCAGCTCGCCCGGCTCCGCCGGGTCCGCCTGCACGTTCGACGCCGCTCGCTCGGCGATCTCCTCGTCGGCTCGTTCGCCGGCGGTATACTCGGCGCTGGTCGCCGCCTCGCCGAGTGCGTCACCACCGCCCTCGCTCTCGTTTGCGTCGGGAGCCGACGCCACGTCCGGGTCGGTCTCGGACGCATCGCTTCCGGGACCGTCGATGGCGATCTCCGTGATCTCGTCGGGGACGGACGACCCCACCCGATTCCGAATCGTGTCGATCGAACTCGACCGATCGTCCGGGGCGTCGTCGGCCAGACGCTGGAGTTCCTCGGGGACGACGTCGTCCATCTCGGCCCGTACTTCGTCGACGGACTGGACGGGCACGTCGTCTCGGGGCCCCAGTACTCGCAAGACGGCGTAGGTGAACGCGACCAGCCCGACCGCGGTGAGGAGATGGCCGCCGAGATGCCGCCAGCGCGAGCGGGCAGCCGTCGATTCCGACCCGGACGCGGCGGTCGACCGTTCACCGATGGATGTTCGAAGTCCCATTGCGACCGCTACGGCTCCAGCCGGCAAGTGGGTTCGGGGTGCGAAAGCCGGCACCGGTCGTCGACCCGGAACCGACGCACTCGCGGTCAGGCCTCGAGGTGTTCGATACGGGCGTATCGGCCGGCCCGCCACCCCGAAACGAGTGCGACGACCGTCCCGACGACGAGTGCGAGCGCGATGCCGCCGGCGTAGATCCCGCTCGTCGTCCGAAGGAGCCGCTCGAATCCCAGCACGGATGCCGAGAAACGGTTCAGGCCGGTCACGGCCAACGGCGTCGCCGCGAGGCCGACGAGGCCGCCGACGAGACCGATCAGGAGCCCCTGTGCACCGATCGTTCCGGCGAGCAGCCGCCGGGAGAGGCCGATCGCACGGAGCGCTGCGAGCTGTTGGCGCTGCTGGTGGGCCACGAGCGCGAACAGGTTCGCCGTCAGGACGACACCGCCGACGATGGCGAGACCGACCAGCGTCACACCGCTCGCGAGGACGATCGTGCGCTCCTCGATCATCGACTCGACCTGATCGTCACTGGTCCGAACGTCGTATCCGGGGTACTCCGCGCTCAAATCGTCCGCGACGGCGTTCCGGTCGGCACCGTCCGCCACGTTGGCGATGATAAACGTCGCTCGGTCGGTGCCCGATGTCCCCGCGACTGCCTGTAAGTCCCCGAGGGGAACCGTCACTGCCGGCGAGCCGAGATACTGCGAGTAGTAACCGGAGATACCGACGACGGTAAACTCGTTTGCCCGTGCGGTCTGCCTGCTCGTCCCGACGTAGAGCGTGTCGCCGACCGAGACGTTCAGATCGTCCGCGACTCGCGGGTCGATCACGATCTCCTCGACCGACGGCTCCGCTGGCGGTGGACTGGCGGCGGCCTCCTCGTCGACCTCGAACCCGCCACCCGCCTGAAAGTCGAACTCGTGGTGGGTCCGCTGGACGCCGACCGCAGGCCTGCGCTGGAGCGCAGTCGTATTCGTTCCGAGATAGACGTCGTACATCGCGATCGGGGATGCAGTCTGAACGTCGTCGCGTGCGGTCATTTCCGCCGCTATCCCGTGGGCCCCGACGATCGGGTTTTCGGTCCCGCTCGCGGCCGGATCGACCGGGTCGCTCGTCATCCAGATGTCCCGGTTCGCCCTGTCGAGTCCCTCCTCGCCCTTCTCGACGACGCCGACGCCGAGGCTCGCGAGCACCGTTACCGAGAGCACGGCCAGCGCGACCGCGAGCACGGAGAGTGCGGTTCGGCCGGGCGACCGCCGGAGCTGTGCGACGGCGAGCCCGATCACCGCACGGATTCGAACTGCCTTCCGCCACATCGTTATCGCCCCACCTCCTCGAGGACGGACGTTCGCGCGGCAACGGCAAGCGGGTACGGAACGGCGACCAGCCCCGATAGGAGCGCGACCGCGATCGCGTATGGGACGAACACCGGGTGAAACCGGGCGACCGTACCCGGTGCGACGGTCGCGCCGGCGACGGCATTGACGCCGACGATCCCCGCCATCCCGAGACCGATGCCGACGATCGACCCCACCAGCGTCGTGGTCCCCGTCGACACCGCGACGACGGCGAGCCGGCTCCGGGCGGGGAAGCCGACCGACTCGAGGACGGCGAGCATCCGACGGTCCTCGTCGATGGTCATCCCCATCGTCGTCGCAACGAAGGACGCACAGATCGTCACGCCGACCAGCAACGCGATCACGCTCGTTGCGAACGCCAGGCCGTCCTCGAACAGCGCCGACGGATCGGGGCCACTCACCGGTTCGACCGCCGCGGTCGGGTACGCGTCGGTGGCAGCCGACTGTGCCGCCTGAGGGTTCCCCCAGACCACCAGTCGATCGGCGAGTTCGCCGTCGTCGGCCCCGGCGAGCGACTGGAGCTCGCTCAGGTGCACGAGCGCGATCGGTGCCCCTGTTCCGCCGGTCCGCTCGTCCGCGATCGCCGTCACCGTCACCGAGGGTGCAGCGGCGTTCGTCCGCTCTTGTCCACCCCCCGAAACGGCGAGTTCGTCGCCCACGGACGCGCCGAGCCGGTCCGCTGCAGTGGGCGAGAGGACGATCTCCCTCGTCAATCGGCCGTCGTACGAGCCGTTGGCGTAGTGGGGATCACCCGGCTTGAGGGCGGCCGTCGACAGCCCCGCGACGGTCCGTGGCTCGTCGTCGGGAACGACGCCGACGAGACGGACCGGCCGTGGGTCGCCGTCCGACGACTCGAATCGGACCGTCTCGAGCAAGACCGGTGACGCGTGCTCGACGCCGCCCGCCGAACGGATCGTTTCGGCCCGTTCGTTGGTCGCCCCGAGCCGCGGCCCCTCGACTCCGTCGACGGACGACAGCGTCCCGCTCGCTTCGGGCGTCACGCGGATGTCGGCGTCGTCCGTGCTCGCCACGCCGCCGTCGGCAAGCGCCAGCGCGATCCCAGTGACGACTACCAGCAACGCGATCGTCAGCGCGACGGCGGCGATCGTCGATGCGATTCTGCCGACCGTCGTTCCCGTCGCCCGCTGCCACCACCTGCGTAGCGTCACCCCGACGATCCCGAGCCACCGGGTTCGTCGCGGACCGTCCGCCCTTCCTCGCCCGTCGCGCTCATCGGACATCGTCAACCCGTCCATCGCACAGTGTGACAACCCGATCCGCGACCTCGAGCGTCGCCTCGTCGTGCGAGGCCACTAACACCGCCCGATCCCGTCCGACGTCGGTCAACAACTCGAGGACGTCCGCGCCGGTCGCCGTGTCGAGTTCGCCGGTCGGCTCGTCGGCGACGATGACGTCCGGGTCCGTCGACAGCGCCCGTGCGATCGCGACGCGCTGTCGCTCGCCGCCGCTGAGTTCGCCGGGCAGGTGGGTCGTGCGGTCACCGAGACCGACGGCCTCGAGCAGCGCCGCCGCGCGCTTGCGCCGATCCCGGCGCGGGAGCCCCGTCTGCACGAGCGGCAACGCGACGTTCGCGCGGGCGGACAGCGACGGGAGGAGATGGAACCGCTGGAACACGATCCCGATGTGGCGTCGCCGCAGCCGCGTTCGCTCCGCGTCCGACAGCCCAGCGAGATCGGTTCCCAGGAGTTCGACGCTCCCGTCCGACGGCACCAGCAACCCCGAAACGGCATGCAGCACCGTCGACTTCCCGCTCCCGCTCGGTCCCTCGAGTCCGACGATCGTTCCCGTCGATACCTCCAGGGAAACGTCGCGAAGCGCGGTCACCGTCCGCTCGGCGCTCGAGCGGAACCGCCCGCCGGTGGCTCCGTACCGGTGGGTAACGCCCTCGAGTCGAACGGCGGTCGACGATTCGCGTTCGTCCGTTCGATTCTCCGCCGACGATCGCGAATCCGGAACTGAGTGGGTAAACATCCACAGCGGTCTCACTGCCAGCGGACGGGCCACCGACTCATTGTTTCGATCCCTTTACCCCTGTCAGACGACTGCTACACGTTTTGTATGGGGTCGTGTGGCCGGCGGGTCCGTGCCGAGAGACTCGTCACAGCGGCTGTCCGTCTCGTCGACTGGCCGTCGGCCGCTCGCGGACCGTCTGACAGAGTAGGTGTATGTTGTGCCCCGGTCGCCTACTGAAACGGGCCCGTACACGTTGCCGTTCGCGAACGTTTACGGCCCTTCGAGGATGTCCTCGATGTTCAGTTCCATCCCACCGAGTCATGAATAATGGAGCTGTCAGTACGGGAACCGACCCCGATCCGGTGACGAATCGTCCTCGAAGACCGGATTCGCGGACATACAGAATCGCGTGGCTGTCTGTGTCGATAAGCGCGGTGGGTTTCTCGGTACGCTTTCTCCAGATAAACCCGCGGACAGTGCAGCGACAGCACCGCGTACTCGGCGAAGCCGC
This sequence comes from Natrinema ejinorense, assembly GCF_002494345.1. Classification (GTDB taxonomy): domain Archaea; phylum Halobacteriota; class Halobacteria; order Halobacteriales; family Natrialbaceae; genus Natrinema; species Natrinema longum. The sequence continues at coordinate 2,599,249 of NZ_NXNI01000001.1, read as the reverse complement.
CACCCCATTCGGGGGCGGCGACTTCGCATCGCCCACCAACAGCATTTTTAGCTAACTGGATCGCTTTACTTTCCAATAGTAGCTATTGAAACGAATTGCACACTGACCGCAACGCCATCATGCGGTCAGGTGTGCATTGACTTTCAGTGGCTAGTATAGTTCTGACGGTTAAAGTCGACGCTGTACAGCGATTCACCAGTGCTGTTTGATACTCTCTTAAGGATCACTCATAGAGTCACCCTCGGAAAAGAATTTCGGGAGCGAATACGATGAGGGCAAGTAGACCAATCAACAGGAGAATCGCGGAGACACGCAGTACACCTGCTGTCCGTCGCCGCTCCGTTGGGAGAAATTCAGCGGCCCCGGCCAAAGCGAATCCAACCGCCATAATGAGGAGATTCAAAGAGGGAACATCGAGTAGAATACCGTAGTAGACGTAGAAAACCAGTAAAAAGAGTGAGATGGTGAACTGTATAATTGGGTATAGTCCACCACTTGGCTCACTAAAAACAATATCTCTGATGTTGAAGGACACAGAACGGAATATTCTCTCGAAAATGTAAATAGCTATCGTAAACCGAAGACCGCTACTATGTGATTTTCGAGAGGATCGAACGGTACAGCCATCATCTCTACTTCTTGGTGTAGGTTACAAAAATCGGACTACTGAAAAAATCTGATGGAAAAAGCGGCGGGGTATCGCTTACACGGCAGCCTTTTCGTCAGGTGAGGCCACGTCTTCGCCGTCAGTGTCGGTCATTGGCGGGACGACGATCCACCCGTTTTCGTGCCCAGTCGCCACCGAGATGTAGTTCATACTCTCGAGCGGCTTGATGAGCTCCTCGAAAACGGCGATCTTGGGCGTACTGTTGTCGTAGAGCTTTTTTTCGCCGTCTCGAGTTTCATCCGTCGCTTGATCTTATGGGGAGCAGACGCTCTCTCATGAAGCATCCGGTAGGCTTCGGCGAGTCGCTCGTCATCAGGTAGTATTGGCTGGAGTTCGTTCAGATCGCCCCTTCGCCTCGACTTCTTTCTCGACTATAGTAGCAACTGAAACGATTTACACACTGATCGCAACGCTGTCGTGCGATCAGGTGTGCAATGACTTTCAGTTGCTACTATAGCTCGCGAAGCTTCTCGCTCCGATTCTTGTCCTCCCGGTCGGCGATCTCGTCGAGCGTCTCGAGCAGGTCGTCGGGACAACCGAACGAGACGCGACTCGAGGGGTCGTAATCCATCCGGGACATCAGTGGCTCACCCTGATTTGCATCTCCCGTGAATACGGGGACGGCGTTGGGATCGGCAGTTCGTATCAAGGGAGGAAGGGAGTCTTTGTCATGGCTTCGCGCGAGTGTGCGTGCACGCTATGCGAGACTCCACGTCCCGTTCATGCTGGGCCGCCCGTTCGATCGCGGTGTCGTGTGGCTCTCCCTCAAATGTCTCGCCGATAGCCTGTTACATCTTACACCTGTCCGACACGCTGCCGTCGGTTGGTTCGACATCGATCATCTCGAGGCAATCGGCCTTCCGAAGCGTGCAGAGATGCGCACAGGGGCCGTCGTGGTACTGCCAGCCTTTTGCAGTCGCACCGGCCGAGATACTCGTCGTCCTCAAGTTCGAGAGCGCAGTAGTGGACGTCCTTGCTATCTCTGAGCGCACCTTGTAACCGAGCCGTCCGAACGATTCGATCAGCGCCTCACGCGGGTGCGCTCGAGTCCACGACTCGCTTCTTTCATCGCGTTCTTCAAGGTAGTCGACGGGCTCCTCATCGGTAGTTCTGGGAAGGTATGCATTGGTCTCGAGACACCTCCTGAACGTCGTGAGGTCCGTTTACACAGACACGACGGAATACCGCCGGCTGATGTCTCGGTGACCATCCAGCCACCGCAGTGAGGACAGTAGCGGTTCACGCGGCCCCCTGTGGATAGCTCTGCAATTCGCAAGCGGGCGCGGACCATCGTTTTGTAACAAGTTCTACTCCGAATTTTGAGCCGTCTGAGATCGGGTAAAAGTGCGAGACGGCGGTCTATTCGGGGGTCAACCATACTTCGACAGGAAAGAGGATCCGCCCTCCCCGATTTGAACGGGGGGCAAGTCGATCTACAGTCGACTGCTCTACCAGTCTGAGCTAAGGGCGGGCAGGCACTTCTACGTAGTCCGCGAGGTGCACATAAGGGTTATTATTCGACGCCAGCTCAGGTCACTGATCGTGAACGGAAGAATGATTGATATAGGAGGCGTGATAACACGGGAGCAACTGGCCCATGAGCAAGATCACGTTCCGCGCCGACGACGACCTCGTCGAGGAACTCGAGGACCTCGAGACCTCCAAGAGCGAAGCGATGCGCGAGGCACTGCGTGCGTATCTCGAGGGCGACGGTGGAACGGCGGTCGGCGGCGAGCGGTCGGAACGTGACGGGGAGGGGGCGATCGAGGAACTGGTTCGCGAACTGGTCGACGAGCGACTCGCGACGCGACTCCGGGAGCTCGGAATCGAGCAGCCGAACTCGCGCGCACACGAACCGAGGTCCGCCGATCCCCGAGACGTCTCCGTCTCGATCTCGCTCGAGGGGGCGACCGTCCGGTCCGACGAGGGGGTCCGTGTCGACGACGAGCGGACGCGTGAGACACCGCCCGCGGACGGACGGCAGCCTGATCGAGGTCACCAGCGGAGTCAGACACAGGGGTCGAGGGATGCCCGAGCCGGCGAGGAGACCGTCCAGTGTACCCAGTGTGGTGACACTCTCGAGGGCGATCACGTCTACTGTCCCAACTGCGGCGAGAAGGCCTCGCGGCGACTGTTCTGTGACTGTGGCGACGAGATCCGGTCGGACTGGTCGTTCTGTCCCAGCTGCGGTCGTCGGACGCCCGCGGCCGACGTCCTCGAGTCGGACACTGGTCACTACTAATTGGTGTAAGACGATGAAAGTCACGTCTGACGAAAGTTTTATTATCAATGCCGGACATCCCCTTAGTCGCGTAAGACGGATTGTCTTACAACCGTCGGAATAAAAGCAAACCGCCCGATGTCGGGCGGTTCCGTCGTAAGACACGCCGCGTCTGACAGGGGCGCGCCACCGTCTTACCCAACGGGGAATACAACCATGGAGCGTGTGACACTGCGAATCCCGAAACAGCAGATCGAAGAAGTAGAGCAACTGGTCGACTCGGGCGAGTTTCCGAACCGGAGCGAGGCGATCCGGTCGGCCGTCCGCGAAATGATCAACGAGCAACAGGACGGGCCCAGCGAACAGTCCGGTAAACGCAACTGGGCGAAGGTGTAACGATGCAGGATATCGTTCAAGACGCCCTCGAGAACGCGGAAGAAGAGGCCCGGGAGATGGACGCCTCGATGGACGACGACGAGTTCGGCGACCCTCGAATCGTCATCATCGGCGCTGGCGGTGCCGGGAACAACACGATCAACCGGCTGTATAACATCGGCGTCGACGGTGCAGACACCATCGCGATCAACACGGACAAACAGCACCTCAAGATGATCGAGGCCGACACGAAGATCCTCGTCGGCAAATCGCTCACGAACGGGCTCGGCGCCGGCGGCGACCCGTCGATGGGCGAGCGTGCGACCGAGATGGCCCAGGGCACGATCAAGGAAGTGCTGGGCGATGCCGACCTCGTCTTCGTGACTGCCGGCATGGGCGGTGGCACCGGTACGGGTGCCGCCCCCGTCGTCTCGAAGATCGCCAAAGAACAGGGCGCGATCGTTGTCGGCATGGTCTCGACCCCGTTCAACGTCGAGCGTGCCCGCACGGTCAAAGCCGAGGAAGGCCTCGAGAAATTGCGCGAGCAGGCCGACTCGATCATCGTGCTGGACAACAACCGGTTGCTCGATTACGTCCCGAACCTGCCGATCGGGAAGGCGTTCTCGGTGATGGACCAGATCATCGCCGAGACCGTCAAGGGGATCTCGGAGACGATCACCCAGCCCTCGCTGATCAACCTGGACTACGCCGACATGTCCACGATCATGAACCAGGGCGGCGTCGCCGTGATGCTCGTCGGCGAGACCCAGGACAAGAACAAGACCGACGAGGTCGTCAAGGACGCGATGAACCATCCGTTGCTGGACGTCGACTATCGCGGTGCCTCGGGCGGACTCGTCCACATCACCGGCGGCCCCGACCTCACGCTGAAAGAGGCCGAGGGCATCGCCGACAACATCACCGAGCGCCTCGAGGCCTCGGCGAACGTCATCTGGGGCGCCCGAATCCAGGAGTCCTACAAGGGCAAGGTGCGGGTCATGGCGATCATGACCGGCGTCCAGAGCGCCCAGGTCCTCGGACCGACGACGCAGAAACAGGCCGACAAGTCCCGCCAGAGCATCGAGGGGCTGAACGAGGCCGACTTCGATGCGAGCAACAACGTCAACAACGCCGACTCCGGATACGGCGCACAGAGCGACGGCGGCCGTGAAGAACTCGAGCGACAGAACGGCGTCGACGTGATCCGGTAATCGCGACGGAGCGGACCGATCCGGCACGGACACGCGGTCGACACACCACCGTCGTGCCGGTCTCCGTTCGGTTTCGTCGGTCGTCTTTTCTCACAGTTCGACTCGCGAGTGACGACACGCGTCTCGACACGGTATCGCGTCGGACGACCGATACCGGCGGGCCGGCGGCGTAGCCGACTCCGCTCGCCGTTCGGTAACCCGTCCGTTTACGACCGTATACGGCCGAAAACCGGTCCGTTCGCGGGGCCGGCGGGCGGATCCCGATCGGCTGCAACCGGCGGTCGTCGCCGGCCGGGATCGAGTCCGTCGACCCGAGGAGGGAACGAGAGCCCCCTCAGACGAGCGACTCGAGCAGCGAACACTTTCGACAGACCTCGCGCGTGGTCGTCGATCCACACTCGACACACTCCTGCAGGTCGGCACCGCCGTCGCCGGCGTACTTCTCGGCGGCGATGTCCGCCAGTTCCTCGTACCCCGAGAGGATCGAGTGGCGAGTCCCGGGATGGTTCTCCTCGAGGTCGTAGAGGAGTTGCTGGATCTCGCCACGGTAGGCCTCGCTGGCGTGTGGACACTCGGTGATGTGGGCGGGAAGGTCGTCGATGTGGGCGTAGAGGGCGACCTCCTTTTCTGGCACGTCACGAAGCGGCTTCGCTCGCGGGACGAACTCGTCTTGCTCCTCGCGCTCGGAGAGTGGGCCGAGGCTGGCGTCGAAGTGTTTCGCCATCTGCTCGACGTCGCCTTCGAGGACGTTCATCAACGCGGTTTGGGCCTCGTCGTCCAGATTGTGGCCGGTCAAGAGGAGGTCGGCCTCGAGTTCCTCGGCGTATTTCGAGAGGAGGTCCCGCCGGAAGACCCCACAGTAGGCGCAGGCGGCCATGTTTTCGGGGTCGTCCTCGACGACGTCGTCCATTCGGACGCCGAACTCGTCCTCGTAGCTGACGAGTTCGTGGCGGATTTCGAGGTCCTCGCAGAGTTCGACGCAGGCCTCGACCGACTTGTCGCGGTAGCCCTCGATCCCCTCGTGAATCGTCAGTCCGACGAGTTCGATGCGGGGGTCGTCGGCGAACGTATCGTGGAGGATCCGCGTGAGGACGACGCTGTCTTTCCCGCCCGAGAGGCCGATCACCCAGGTCTGGGGGTCCGCTGGCGTTACGTCGTGGGGGACGAGGTCGTCCCGTCGGACCCGGCGACGCACCCGTTTTTCGACCGACTCGCGGAAGTGGTCTTCACAGAGGTGTGCCCCGGAGTAGGCGGCGTGCATGACCGCCTCCTCGTTGCACCGGTTACAGTCCATTAGCGGTCCGTTGTCGGTCGCTGCCAATCACGGTTTCGTCTGCCGGAGACGAAAGCGGCGGCTGCTACCGGTGTCTTACGGACCGTGTGACACGAAGATAGGACGCGTCTCTACCGTCTCGAGACGGCGCTGTCGACCGATTCGGCCCGAACCCGAAACCGAGATTCGGTCGTCCGAAAGTAACTTCGAGTAGCCTCGAGACGGCGAATACATGGTGATATACGACAGGTCGTCATCGGCCTCGACTCGACTGATCGACGAGTTCGACGGCGGTATCGGGTGGCTCGCCCATCCCGACGAAGCCGGGAGGCGGGCGAGTCACGCCCTGCTCGGCGACGAGGGCGGCGTCTGGCTGTTCGACCCGCTCGAGGCACCCGGAACCGACGAGGCGATCGACGCCCTCGGCGAGGTGGCGGGTGTCGTCGTCTGCTCGGCCTACCACGCTCGCGACGCCGATCGGTTCGCCCGTCGGTTCGACGTCCCCGTGTACGTTCCCCGGTGGCTGGAGCGGGTTTCCGAGCGACTCGACGCGCCCCGCGAGCGGTTCGACGGCGAACTCGAGGGGTCGGGGTTCGCGGTCCGCGAAGTGAGCCCGGTACCGGGCTGGTCCGAAGCGATCGCATATCGGCGCTCCGACGGCACGCTGTACGTCCCCGATCTCCTGGGAACTGCACCGCCGTATCTCGCCGGCGACGAACGGCTCGCCGTCTACCTGCTGCTTCGGCCGGTCGTCCCGACGGGCGTCTTCGAAGGAATCGCGCCGAAACGGATCCTCCTCGGACATGGAACTGGGGTTTTCACGGACGCCGCGGCCGTTCTCGCCGACGCGCTCGCGACTGCACGACCACGGTTTCCCCGTGCCCTGCTCGAGGGGAGGTCTCAATTACGTGCGCTGGTCGACGCCCTCTGAGCGAGTCGCCGAGGGTCGGATATCGAGCGGATACAGCCGGACTCCTGTCAATCAGTGCCGGCACACCCGCACGGCGGGCACGACTGGGCCGGGACCCAGTGGCACCAGCCCGTCTCAGGCGGGGAGCCGTTCCCGGTGCTCGACGGCTTCCGAGCCCTCCTCGAGTGCGGCGAGCAGGAGGTCGACGTACCGATCGCGACCGGACGAGGAAAACAGTTCGTGGCCGCCGTTGTAGAGAACGACGTGCTCGGCGGGAACCCGCTCGCCGATCGGCCGGAGACTCACGACGGGATCGCGCAGCGAGCAGAAAACGACCGCATCGTGGTCGATCGTCAATAGCTCGTCCTGTGCGCGGCGGGTTTCCCGGACGAAGGCGGGTGAGATCCACGACGGCGTCGTCTCGAGTTGGTGGTCGGTCGCCCGCTTCCCGAGTGCCTCCCTGTCGAAGCCGCCCGTCGGGAGACAGGGGAACGAGGTCGCGAGTTTCGAGACCGCGTCCAACACCGGTTCCGGGAAGCCCTCGCCGTAGCCCCACCACGGACTCAGGTAGACGTGGTTGTCCGCACCGTCGAGAGCCTGGGCGACGAGCGAACCCGCGCTGTGGCCCAGCAGCTGGTACTCCTCGAGGTCGCGGACGTATTCGGCGACGGGCTCGAGCCAGTCGGCTTTGAAGTCGTCGATGTTCGTGGGGAGTTCGAACGCGTGAACCCGGTAGTCGGCCTCGGTCAACTGGCCGATGAGCCAGCTGACGTTCTCGTGGGTCCAGCGGTTGCCCCAACCCATGACGAAGACGAGTTCCTCGTCGCCGTCCTCGTTGAAGATCCGGTGTCGCATAGCGTTCCGTTCACCGGGAACGGATAAAAAACCTGATCACTCGAGCCGGGTTGCGAGACGGTCCGGTCGCCGTGGGGATCGCCCTGCCGTCTCGTCGTGTCCGATTGCGCTTGCGACAGCGGAAGAAACGACTTTGCGCGTCCACACCAAAGGGCGATCGATGACTGGACTGGACCGCAGTGACGCGGTCGACCGCCTCGAGCGACTCGTGGACACCGTTGAAGCCGAGCGGATGCCGGTGCCCGTCCGCGAAGTATGGGCCTTCGGCGACGTCGCGCTCGGCCTCGATCCCGTCGAGCGACTGGACGTGTACGTGACCAAGGATATTTTGCTGGGCGACGACAGCGAGTCCGCTTCCGCGGGTCCCGAGGGGGATTCCCAAGCGCCCGCCGCGCGATTCCGCGAGTCCCACGGCGTCAGTGGCGTCGGCAAATCGGTGCGGGCCGACTGGGCCGTGGACTACCCCCACTACCTCCGGGCCAATCGAAACGGCCACGCGGCCCCCGAACGGTGTCTCGCCGCCCACCTCCTCGAGGAGGACGAACCGGTTCACCTCGAGGTCTGTAACGCGTCGTTCGAGGACAACGTCACCCAGCGGTTGCGCGGCGCCCAACTGCGCGAGGATTACACGCAGTTGCTCGACCCGCGTGGGGTCTGCCTCTGGGCCGACGGTACCAGGAGCCACGACGCGTTCCGAAAGCTTCGGGCGGGTGAACTGGCGTTGCCGACGCTGTCGGCCGCGCTCGAGATGCTCGGAATGGACGGTGACGAGGCCGAAACGGCGGCTCGAGAGCTGTCCGACTGGCGAGCCCAACAGGACGGGCGGACGGTCCGCGGCGACATCGTCTGACGGAAGTTACCGGTCGAGTTGCGTCCCCTGCAGCTCCGCGACGGTCGCACGGACCTGCTCGAGACACGCTTCAGTCGTCGCGCGATCGACGTGAACGGCGCCGCTCTCCCGGTCGTATTCGATGAGGCCGGCTTCGTCGAGCTTCGGCAGGTGAATATGGCGAAGCTCCGTCGCAACGGCCGTTCGATCCGGGGTCGTTTCGATCGATGCCGAGACTCGATCGACGACGTAGTCGACGGCTTCCTCGTGTGTGATGACCGCCGTCTCCGTTTGCATCACGTATCGACAGAGCGACCGGCGGCACGGATCGCGCAACACGTCGAACGACTGGTCGATCGAGTCGGGTTCTCTCGCTCGCTTCTTGTTCTGGTTACTCATGGGTGTTCGGGCGGATAGCTGTGCTTTCGGACGGCCACAGCAGGCGTCGGTTCTGCCGTGTAAACGAGCCGTGACGCCTCTCGGCCGCAGGATGGTGCTGATACGTACAACCGCTTCGACGGGGGCTGATGGAGAGACGGTCACGCGTGTGATACGGTAGTACCATACATGATCTGTAGAGGGCATCGCTCCGGATTATCGTTAGCGTGACCCCTCGGAAACGCGGTTATTTTAAACTGTTCCCGTCGTTCCCGAGCGCCATCGATGGCGCTCCCCGTCGGCCGGTATCGAAACTCGGCATCGATCGGGGGAAAGCGGGGCGTCCGATCAGAAGGCGTCGAGACCGAGTAGTTCGTCTTGAACGCGTTCCCCAACTCGAATCACGCAGTCGGTACGCGGGGACGAACAGCAAAGCAACACGTACCCGTCGGCTTCCTGTTCTGGGGAGAGCGCCGTTCCGTTGCTCTCGAGTTCGCCCGAAAGCAGTTCGCCCGCACAGGCGGTACACATGCCGTTCCGACAGGAGTGTGGGAGGTCGAGCCCCGCCCGTTCCGCCGCGTCGAGGACGGATTCGTCCGGGGCGACCGCGACGGTTTCCGCTCCCTCCTCGAGGGAGAACGTGACGTCGTACATCTAGAGCCGTTGGCGAAGTTTGTACAGTTCCAGCGCCTCGAGACGGGGATCACCGGTCCCGACCGCGTCGTGGTCCAGGCTGGCACCGCTGATGCTCTCGTTGAACGACGTGCTGACGCCCTCGTCCTCGAACGTCGAGTCCATGATATAGGCGACGTTGTCGCGAACGTCCTCGAAGCGCTGATCGAGTTCGTCCGCAGCCGTCTCGATCGCATCGCGTACCTCCTCCTCCGAGGCGGTAAACGCTGCACCGCGGGCCAGCTCGTCGAGTTCGGTCTCGCCGGACATGTTATCGCCCACCATCGATTTCGACGCCGCGCTGGCGCTGGTAGCGGTCCCGGTACTCCCGGACTGCCTCGTCGATGTCCGTCTCCAGACAGTCTTCGTGGCGGTCGGCGACGAGTTCGAGGATCGTGCGGTGGTCGATATCGAGGTCGAGCGCCTCGTTGAACTGGCCGTCGATGAGATGGCCGACACGGAACAGGAGATCGTCGAACTCGATCTCGAGGGGATCGCCGACGGCGTCCGTGAACATGTAGCCGAAGTCCGCGACCGCCCCGACGTTCTCGTAGAGGACGTCGACGATCGCCTCACTGACTCCCTGGAACTCGGGTTTGCCGGCGCGTTCCTTTTCGATCAGTTCGCCCAACGCCTCGACGCCGTGGGTGATGTGACGGCCTTCGTCGGTGCTGATGAGCTTGAACCCGTGGTTCAACAGCGGGAGCGGCGCGTTCGCCGAGAGCTTGTTGACCGAGTAGAAACCGCCGCGGGCGAGCAGCCCCTCCACGATCATGTGATACACCGTCAACGCCTCCGCGATGTCGACGGGGTCCTGTGAATGTGCGGCCCGCGCGGTTAGCTGTCCCTGTCGATCGAAGATCTCGCCGAGCCCGGTCGCCTGTACGATCGGGATTCGAGCACCGCCTCGTTTCGGGTTCAACTCGGCGAACACGTCCTGATCGCCCATCACCTCGTGCATGTAGACGTCGAGGAACTGCGTGTGTTTGTGTTCGGTCAGCGTAAACATCGTCATATACATCCCCATCTCCTCGCTGTGGTCGAAACACGGCGCTCCGACGATGCGCTGGAGGTGGTGACTCGCGTCCTCCCCGACCGCGAACTCGCCGTCGAGAAAGCCCGACAGCAGGTATCTGATTTGCTTTCGCTCGTCGGCCTCGAGGGACGCCCAGCGTTCGCGATCACGCCGGAAGTCGACCTCCTCGAACAGCGTTTCGACGTCCCAGGTTCCGAGTTCGACGCCCTTCTGGAAGAGGTCGTACCACTTGTTCGAGGTATCGATCCGCTCCGCCCGAAAGTCGGTTGATGTGATAGCTTGTGACACAGACGTAGTTTGACCGAGTCGCTGATCAACCTACTCGCTCGAATAACCAGTCGTTGAAGGCCAGACGAGCGCGTTCGAGCCCTCGGTTTCCGTCTTGGTGGGGTCCCCGCACGTGTGGGGCGTCATCACGTATGCGTCCGGGGGGAGACGTCGTGTTCGTCTCCTCCGTCACTAATAACAGCCCTCGGATGACTGGAGCAACCACAACAAGCGTTCACAGTAATCGTACACCCATATGGCCGGCCGCGAGTCGGTGCGGGGTTCGACCGAACGATAGTCGCCCTCCCGTATCCGTCTCGGCTCGGCCGTCGCTATCGGGGCGACCCGAACACACACAATGAGCACGCAACGAGTTCGACCGATCGAACAGTACTTCCCGACGGAACCGTGGCTCGAACAGTACCGGCGAGCGATCAACGAGAACGACGACTACGCCGATCGCTCGGAGGGGTGGGGCGTCGATTTCGACGGCTCGTTCGTCTTCCAGATCAAGGACGTGCCACTCGAGACGACGACGCTCGCCGGTTTGCCACCGGAGATCGTCGACGCGATCGAGGACGAGCTTTCGGATCGCTCGGCGGACGCGATCGAACCGATCGTCGAGGCGGCACCGGCGGACGTCCGCGAGCGGATCGACGCCCGCGAGGGTGCGCTCGAGGACCGGCTCACTGCCGAACTCTGCCGGACGACGATCGCGGACCTTCCCGCCCGGACGTGGCCGGAACTCCTGACGGCAGGTCCCGACATCCTCGAGGATTTGACCGGGCAAGCGGCGGCGAACGTCGTGGACGGGACCATCTACTCGTATCTGGATCTCTACGACGGCGAGTGCCGAGGGGTCGAGGTGCTCACCGAGCCCGACGAGCACGAATACGGCTTCCGGCTCGCCGGCGAGTACGAGACATGGACGAAACTCGTTCGGGGCGACGGCGGCATCGTCGACATGCTCATGGCCGGCGAGCTGGAGCTGGACGGTGACATCCAGCGGCTCCTGCAATACTCCGACGCGGCGGTCGGCCTGGCCGACGTCGCCGCCGCTGTCGACTCGCGGTTTCTGTTCTGAGTGCGTGGTCCCCATCGTAGCCACTGAACGTCACTGCACACCGGCTCGTACGATAGCGTTGCGAGTAGTGTGTCCTCGTTTCGGTGGCTTCCATCGTTCGAATCGCTGGCCCGCGACGAAGCGCCGGTTCATACGGTCTCCTCGCCGTCAGTGCCGGTGGGACGGGGACCGCCCTGCGGTCCCACCGGGAAATCGGGACAGCAAGCCGTATCAGTGTTCGAGGAGCAGCCCGTATACCAGCCCGAGCGTGCCACCGTAGACGGTCCACGCGACGACGGCGACGACTCGCTCGAGCGAGAGGATGGGAACGGCCGTCGGAACGTCCAGTACGACCGTCACCCACAGGGGCTGTAGGAGCAGCCCGAAGCCAACTCCCACGGCGGCTCCATAGCCGTTGCCGAGTCCGAACGTGATCGTCGCGAGGGCGGATCGATCGAGGAGCGCCACGAGTACCGCCCGGAGGGATGCGTTGTGACGGACGATTCCCAGCAGCCACTCCACGAACGGGTCGAGACAGATCGAGACGAACGCGATAAACGGCAGTGCAAACAGGACCCCGAGGGTGAACATCGCGAGCCAGCCGCCGTCGAGCGTCGAGGCACCGAAGACCGCGCCGACCCGTCTGATCGCGTCGGTATCCCACCGCTGGATCAACAATGCCGCCGGAAACGCCCCGGCGAGTCCGCCGGCGATCGCGGCTTCGACCTCGCGAGGGTCGAACGAGACCGAGTCGGCCGCCTCGAAGAACGGGGCCAGTGCCACGCGGTACGGCGGCCGATCCGCGGTCGCGTTCGAACCATCGGGTTCCGTACTGGCGTCGGCGTCTGTCATACTCGCCTCCTGTCGTCGTTCGTCGGTAACGTGTCTCAGTGTTGGTCCGGGTATCGACGGTGGTTTATACGGCTTGGCGGAGCGATCGTGAGCCGATTCACGGAACGATCTGTGAGAGGATTTTGGCCTCGATTTTCCGCAGATGACCGCCGACCGTCCCGCCCGTACAGTCCAGTTCCTCGCCGATGGCGTCGTGGGTCGCTTCTCGAGGAACGTTGTAGTAGCCCATATCGACGGCGGTCCGAAGGATCTCCTGTTGTCGATCGGTGAGCTGGGAGAACAATCGGTCCGTGTTCGGTTCGTAGGTCCCGGTCTTGAGGAGCTTGAGCGTGATCCCGTCGGGAATGTTCGGCACGGCGTTTTGAAAACTCACCACGTCGCCGATCAGCGTGACACAGAGCCCACCGCGTCGCGTGTACTCCAGGGGCGTATCGATGATGAATTCGAACTGTCTGAGCATCTTCATCAGTCGGACGAGCCTGTCGTATCGCTCGAGATGGAGATAGGCGTGTATCGTGTCGGCCCGCCCCGAGAGGTGAAACTTCCGAACCATCCGGGAGTCGGTCAGAACCTCCTCGAGGGCCGTTCGGTCACCCGACAGTTGAAAGAGGGTCACGATCGTTTCGTCCTCGAGGAGACTGACGTTGTGAAGGAGTTCACGCGTGAGGTCCGTGTGTTCGGCGATCCGCTTGTCGACGGGATGTAATCCCGCCTCGTCGGTAATGATGATGCACTTTGCGTATCTCATGGCACGATACTCACCGCGTTTCGAACTGGCCGGCCGCTGGGATGGGACTGCTCCGTGTCGCCCCGAGACGGTCGACGTCGACCGGTGACGACTCGACGGACTGATCGCCGTCGGCAACGATACGCCAACCGAACGCCTCGAGCGGTCATTGCTGTCATCATCGGTCTCATCTACGCCGGGAAATCCGCGGTGAAGTCGCCGTGAATCGCGATCCCGCCCTCGAGGATCTCGCACTGGTGGTACAGCGTCACGGCCTGCTCGACCGACGACTCGCTTTTGATGTCGATCGTGGCTGCGACCCGCGTGGGAACGCTGCCACGTCCCGTCCCGATGTCCAGCAGCGTATCCGTCGCGTCCACGTCGAGTTTGGCGGCGCAAACGCCGTTGGAGCGTTCCATGGCCTCCCGATGGCTCGTGTGGTCGTCGTCGTAAAAGCCATAGTGGAGGTTGGCGTCGCTCCGGAAGAAGCGATATTCCCACGCAGTGTCGTTGTAGAAGTCGACGATTGCTTCGGTGTCGAACCGCTTCCGTTGCATGCTCCCACAGGGACCACTCTCTCCAATAGTTATTACCCCGGAAATACACGTTTTTTTATACTATTCACTCGAGCGGCGAGCCGATCGGTCCCGCGTTGCTCCGTACTGAGGCGGGGAGGGTGTCGCTATCGGTCGCGCAGTGAGTCGGCCATACCACAGTATAAATGCCCCCGTATCCGAGGGGGAAAACAGATTGGAGGTTGCGTTGTGTGTGGTTCTGTGCCATGCGAGCGAAGTACCGATTCAGCCAGCGTGTGAATGGATCCTGCAATCGTCTGGGGAGGATGAACTCGTCGATCGAGCGGAGGACGGAGTATGTATGAAAAGAAGCGGCTAGTGGCCGGAACCGGTATCTCGATGCTCGCTGTTGCGATCGTGGGACTCATTATTCTCTCCTCGGCAACGGCGTACGCTGCACCGCTGGCCGGTGCTGGCGGGTTCACCGTCGAAGCCGACGAAATCAGATCCGATGAGTTCCTCCTCTATCCCGGCGTCGGAGAGAGCGATAACGCGGAAGCGACGCCAGCCCTCATCGTCGAACAACGGGATGTCGAAATCGACGGACTGAGACTGACCAGAGAACAATCGGTCGACGAACTGCCCGGACTCAGCGGCACGATGGAGATCTCGTTCACTGCCGACGAGACTGTCGAGGCGGATCAGCAGTACATCAAGATGACGGGACTCGACGCCGAGGAGGCGTCGTTCAACGGACAGGTCATCAAGACCCAGTACCACGACGATCCCAACCGGCAGTTCCAGCAGGCGGCCGGCGAGAACGCCAACCCCGAAGACGGCTTTATCACCGATATCGAAGGTGAGAGCCCCGGAACGGTACAGAAAGACGTCGAGATCGATATGCTGTACCTCGCCTCGAACGAGATTACGCTCCCCGGTCTCAGCGTCGACCTGAATTACAACCCCGATGGTGACGAGTGATTCCGATGGCAACGAAAGACGGTCGGGACGACTCCAGGCTCCCCACCCAGTGGATCGCGACTCGATGGCAGCGGTTCACACGATGGCGGTTGCAGCGGCCGTTCCTCGGCGGTATGTTGCTGTGCATTGCCGGCGTTTTGATCGCGTGGGTCCCGATGCAGATCCTGCCGGAGATCATCTTCATCGGCGGTGAGATGGCTGGCTTTCTCGCCATCGGAGCGGCGTTCGGGGTGTTCGTCTTTCTGACGGGAGTATTCGCACTGTACCGACCGGAGCTCGCCGACGTGATCGGAGTCGTCGGCGTCGCCCTCTCGATCCTCTCGATTTTCGGTTCGCTCGGCGGACTACTGGTCGGCATGCTGCTCGGGATCATCGGCGGGAACCTCTGTCTCGCGTGGAAACCCGATGACGAGAGCACGACGGACCCGAGCAAAGTCGACGCGACGGTTGCGCGAGTGTGTCGCCCGTTTCGATCGGTCGTCGCGAGGGCAACCTCGCAACTGCGCGAGCACGTCGAACACATCAAACGGCGGACCATGGGTAAGTGAAGGGGGATCGACCACATCGATGGACGCGTTCACTGCGCGAAATCGGCATGCGTTACCAGTACTCCGTTCGAATATCCGATGAGTGGTACGGATGACTGAATCCGAGGTGATCGACACGTGGATCATCGTTGGGGCGACTCTCGTCGGGATCCTCATCAATCTCAACGCGTTGCTGGTGCCGTTGCTCACTCGTATCGGCGGTGGCGTCGTCGCCGGATTCATCGCCGCCTACGCCGCCGGACGGGTTACGTCCGGCATCGTTCACGCGGCGATCGCGAGCGCGCTCGTCGGCGGCGTCGCGGGAACGGTGACCGCCTCTCTCGGAACGCTACTGGGACTATACAACGAACCGCCGCTGTTGATATTCGCATCCATCGGTCCGATCAGCCCGATGCTTTCAGGACTCGGACTGCCGAGTATCGTCCTGATCGCACTCGCGTTCTCGCTGCTGACCGTCGTCGACGGGCTCGTCGGCGGCGTCGTGGGCAGCCTGTTGCGCGCGTTGCTCCCGTGGTGACCCGTTCCGATCACGGCACCCGGCCGACCGTCACGAAAAACGGCACGACCTCTTCGCGGCGGTACTCCCGTGTTTCCATCTGGTCGATTACGTCCCGCCCCATCTCCCGCCACGAACCGCGAAGGTCGTCGTACTCCGATTCGGTCAACGCACCCGAAAGCATCGTCGCCCGGTCGTCGGCCAGCCCCTCGCCGGTCGCCTTCCGACGAGCGGCGGTCAGTGCACCGGTGCTGTAGGGCGGCTCGACCGTTCGAACGTGGTCGTACCGGCGGGTCGCGAGTACCTCGAGCCCCGCCGCTTCGACGGCCTCGCGGGCGTCGGCCCCGAGCGTGACGTCCGTGTCCACACCGTCGATGTAAGCCCGCCGTGCCCGGCCCTCGAGTCGACCTTCGGCGTCGACGCTCGAGTCGATTTCGACCGCGGCGTTGTCCGGTTCGACGGCCGCGACGAGGTCACTCGAGACGCGTGCGAACTCGGCGACGGCGCGTGCGGGTTCGGGGAGGTTGATCAACAGCGCCTGGCAGACCACGAGATCGAACGCACCGTCGGGAAAGGGCAGCCGACCGGCGTCGCCGGCCACGACCGGGACGTGCTCGCCGGCGGCCCCGAGCAGGTCGAGATCCGCATCGCAGCCGATCACCTCGCCCGGCGACTCCGCCGCGAGCACGCGACTCAACTCGCCGGTTCCACAGCCCACGTCGAGAATCCGATCGCGGGACTCGAGTTCGAGTGGCTCGAGCGCGTCGCGGGAATCGGCCCACATCCCTTCGCGGGTCCGGCTGAGATAGGATTCGGAGAACTCGCGCACGGCTCCGGATACGGCGCCTCGAGTAAAAACGGGTCGGTTTCTCGAACGATCGAGGGGGGACACGTGGTCGTGGGCTTCGCCGGTGCGACGGGTTACGACTCCTGCAGTTGCTTGACTTTCTCGATGTTCCACGCGAAGCCGCGGCCGTCTTCGGTCGGCGTCTCGAGTGCAAAGGGCAACTCCCGCAGGTCGGGATGGTTCACGATGGCCTTCATCCCGTCCTCGCCGATGTAGCCCTCGCCGATGTGGGCGTGTTCGTCCTTGTGCGTGCCGACGTCGTGTTTCGAGTCGTTGAGATGGATGTACTCCAGATACTCGAGGCCGACCTCGTCGTCGAACCGGCCGATCGTCTCGTCGACGGCCTCGGGCGTCGTGAGGTCGTTGCCCGCGACCAGCGTGTGGGCGGTGTCGATACAGATGCCGATGTCCGTTTCCGTGCGATCGATGATCCCCGCGAGGTGCTCGAACTCCCCGCCGAGCTTCGTCCCGCTGCCCGCGTCGGACTCGATGAGGATCCGTACGTCCTCGGGGACCTCGAGTTCGTCGATGACGCTCGCGGCGTTGTCGAGGCCACCCTCGACGCCGGCACCCGTGTGGGCCCCGAGGTGGACGTTTACGTACGGAATACCCAGTTTGTCGGCGGCGTCGAGTTCGGCCTGCATGCTTTCTATGGACTTCCGCCGGAGGTCGTCTTTGGGCGTACAGAGGTTCACGAGGTACGCGGAGTGGATCACCCACGGCCCCTCGAGTTGCTCGTCGCTCTCCGCGCGAAAGCCCTCGGCGGCCTCGTCGCTGAGGTCGGGCTGGGCCCAGACCTGCGGCGAGGTCGTGAAGATCTGCCCGCAGTTGCCGCCGAACGCGACTTGACGGTGGACGGCGTTGCGAACGTCGTCGTAGGGCGGCGTTTCGTCGTCCGAGGAGACGCGCGAACCGGAAATCGAAACGTGTGCTCCGACTTTCATGGCCACTCGTCAGTACCCGTTCGTGATAGGTACTTCGGAGCGGATTCACGCGGTGGTTCCGAGCAGGCCCGCGTGGTTCGATTCGTTCACGGTCGTGACCGGATAGGCCTTTGGGCCAGTGCTCCGAGGACACCAGTATGTGCGGTCGCTACACGCTCACCGTCACAGGGGACGACCTCGAGACCCGGTTCGACGCCCGGTTTCGAGCCGCTGAGTCGGGCTCGGGATCGGACGCGACGTTTACGCCGCGGTACAACATGGCGCCCGGCCAGGAGCTGCCGGTGATCACGAACGAAGAGCCGGAGACGATCCAGCGCCTCGAGTGGGGTCTGGTGCCGTCGTGGGCCGACGACGACAGCGGCGGGCTGATCAACGCGCGGGCAGAGTCCATCGACGAGAAGCCGAGCTTCGAGTCGGCCTACGAGCGGCGGCGATGCATCGTCCCTGCGGACGGGTTCTACGAGTGGGTCGAGACTGCGGACGGAAAACGGCCCTACCGGGTGACCTTCGAGGACGATCGCGTGTTCGCGATGGCGGGCCTCTGGGAGCGCTGGGAACCGGAAACGACCCAGACGGGGCTCGACGCCTTCGGTGGCGGCGTCGAGGAGCCATCCGAGAGTGGCCCCCTCGAGACGTTTACCATCGTCACGACCGACCCCAACGACCTCGTCTCGGAGCTCCACCACCGGATGGCCGTCGTTCTCGAGCCGGATGCGGAAGAACGGTGGCTGTCGGGCGACGAGCCCCAGGAACTGCTCGAGCCGTATCCGTCCGACGGGATGGCGGCGTATCCGGTCTCGACGGCGGTGAACGATCCGGCGACGGACGAGCCGTCGCTGATCGAGCCGATCTAGATCCGCGAGCGGAGCGGTGACCGCGGGTTACAGCCCCTCCCGACCGCCCTGGGTGAGGAGGACGAGCAGCGAGAGCCCGGAGACGGTGAGCAACAGCAGTGCGGGGATGACGGCGTACTGGAAGAACGCCTCGCCCTGTGCCTTCCAGATGATCGTGACGAGGGTTTCGAAGCCGGTCGGCCGAAGGAGCAGCGTTGCCGGGAGTTCCTTCATCGTCGTCAGGAAGACCAGTGCCGCGCCGGCGGTCACGCCCGGGGCGATGAGCGGCAGCGTCACCTTTCGGAACGTCCGCAGCGGCGTCTCGCCGAGCGTGTGTGCAGCTTCGACCAGTTTCGTATCGACCTGTAGCGTCGTCGTCCGGATCGAGCCGACGGCCTGGGGCATGAATCGGACGACGTAGGCGAACACCAACAGCGGAATCGTCTGGTAGAGCGCCGGGAGGGCGGTAAGGCCGTACGACTGTCGAAGGGTCTCGTAGGTCGTCGCAAACGAGACGAGCGCGAGCCCGAGTACGATACCCGGCACGGCGAAGCCGACGTAGGTCGATCGCTCGAACAGCGTCGACAGCGGCGACTCGTCTCTGGCCGCGACGTACGCGACCGGCAGGGCGACCAGGACGGCGACGAACGCGGCCGCGCCGGCCACCAGCAGGGAGTTCAGCGCGTACTCGAGTTCGAACGCGAGCTCGGGCCGTGCGTCCGGATCGGCGGTCACGAGCCAGAGGCCGAGGATCCACAGCGGCACCAGCAACGCGATGCCGGTCACGCCGGCGGGAAGGAGCGTCGCCGGCCAGCGCCATCGCCCGAGTTCCACGACGGGGCCGTCCGCCCCCTCCGACCCGTCGCCCTGGACAGTCCGGTCGGGTCGGACCCACCACTCGAGGACCAGGACGACGAGGACGATGACGAGCAGTTGCAACGAGAGAAAGGCCGCGTAGTCCCGGCCGAAGGAGCGATATTCGACGTAGATCTGCTGGGTGAACACGGGCAGTCGCATGATCGCCGGCGTCCCGAAGTCGGAGACGGCGTACAGCGCCGCGAGCAACGCCCCGGCGACGACGGCGGGCCGGATCTGTGGGAGCGTCACGCGGCGAAACGCCGTCCACGTATCGTGGTTCAGGGTGCGGGCGGCGTCGAGCAGCGTCGTGTCGAACGACAGCAACGCGGCCCGGACCGTCAGGTAGACGTATGGATAGGTGTAGAGCGTGATGACCAGGGTTGCACCGGGGAGGCCGTAGATTTCGGGCAACCGCTGGATCCCCAGTGGCTCGAGGATCGACTGGAACTCGCCCTGTGGCCCGAACGCCGAGACGAACGCGAACGCGCCGATGTAGCTCGGGATGACCAGCGGGAGGGCCGCGACGACGGACCAAAAGCGGCGAAACGGGAGGTCCGTCTGGACGGTGAGCCACGCCAGCGGGACGCCGAGCAGCGCCGAAAGGACCGTGACGCCCGTCATCAGCAGGAGGCTGTTCGTAACGATGGTCGCGGTTTGCGGGCGGACGAGCATCTCCCAGAGCCGGCCCGTGTCGACGGTCATCGCCTCGAAGAGGAGGTACGTAAGCGGGAACAGGACGATGACGGCGATGGCACCGGACAGGAACAACAGCCCGAGCGTCGGTCCGTCGGTCGTGTCGCGTCGTCGTGAGAGCAGAGATTTCATACGTAATTCGTCGTTGGTGGTACTGTTGGACGGGATTGGCGACCGTTGTGGGATAATCGGTCCGACAGTGCGGAATAGTTGGCGGTTCCGCGTCGACCGTCATCGACTCGTTACCCGACGGCGACCGTCGCCCTCGGGCCGACCCGAAGCCATTCCGCTGTGTCGGTGACCCATCACTGGAGCGTCTCGTTCCAACGAGTATAAGTTTTAGGTTTACCTAATCCGCTCGCATGGAGCTGACCAGACGGGACGCGGTCGCCGCGCTGGCTGCGCTCGGCGGGGGGACGCTGGCGGGCTGTGCCGCTCCCAGAGGAGCGCCTCCCGATGGGAGCGGCACCGATTCGGGGACCGACATCGACACCGAACGGATTCGGGAGACGATGGTCGCGGCTGCCGAGGTCGTCTATCCAAGCGCGGTTACCGGGACGCGACCGTTCGTCGAGCGGTTCCTCGAGGGTCGACTGGCGGATCCGGCACACGCCGCCGAACTGGACGCGGTGGTCGCGGAACTGGACGAACTCGCCGACGCGTGGTACGCCGACGGCGTCGCGGCGCTGTCCGTGGCCGAACGCGATCGGTTCTTCCGGGAACTCCGCGCCGATACCGCCGAGGAGAACCCGGACGGGACGACCGCCCAACGGGTCCGGTACTACGTCGTCAACGAACTCCTGGTGGCACTGTACGCCTCGCCGACGGGCGGGGAACTGGTCGGCATCGAGAACCCGCAAGGCCACGCGGGCGGGATCGAAAGCTATCAGCGGGGGCCACGGTCGTGAGCGGGGCTCGGTCGCCCCCCGAATCGGCGGCGCCCGCCACTGAGGAAGCTGTCGACCGAACGCCCGTCGCGGACGCCGACGTCTGCGTGATCGGCGCGGGGCCCGCGGGCGGGATCGTCGCGGACCGCCTCGCCGAGGCGGGTCGCGAGGTCGCGATCCTGGAGGCCGGGCCGCGGTTCGATCCGGCCGACAGGCTCGCCAGACAGGAGCGGGCGATCCGCCCGTTCTACGACCGGCCGGCCGTCTGGGACGGCGATCCCGAACGCGACGCGTACTCGTCCTCGAGCGACCGCTTCTATCCGCTCAATCACGCTCGAGCGCGCGGCGTCGGCGGTTCGACGCTCCACTGGCAGGGAATGGTGATGCGCCTCCACGAGGACGACTTCAACGCTCGAAGCGCCCGCGGCGTCGGCAGGGATTGGCCGATCGACTACGATGACCTCCGACCGTACTACGCGGCGGCCGAGCGGGAACTGGGCGTCGCCGGTGCCGACGACAATCCCTTCGCGCCGCCCCGAGAGGAGCCACATCCGATGCCGGCGTTTCCGCCCTCCTACAGCGACTCGCTGTTCGCCGAGGCCTGCGACGACCTCGAGATCGCGATGCACTCCGTTCCGAACGCGCGCAACTCGGAGGGGTACGACGACCGCAGCGCCTGCGTGGGCTATGGCACCTGCCAGCCGGTCTGTCCCTCCGGGGCGAAATACGACGCGACCGTCCACGTCGAACGCGCCGAGGAGAAGGGGGCGACGGTGATCGATCGCGCGCCGGTCCAGCGTCTCGTACACGACGCCGACGAGATCGAGGCGGCCGTCTACGCGACCCCCGACGACGAGCGCCACCGCCAGGAAGCCGACGCGTTCGTCGTCGCCTGCGGCGGCGTCGAAACGCCCCGCCTGCTGCTCCTCTCGGAGTCGACGCACTACCCCGACGGACTCGCGAACTCGAGTGGCCTCGTGGGGCGGTTCTTCATGGACCACCTCTTTGCGGGGACGGGCGGGGTTCTCGAGGAGCCGACCCGTCAGAACCACGTCGGCTTCCTGACCAGCGAGTCCCACCAGTTCTACGACGACGCCGACGAGGAGTTCGCGCCGTTCAAACTCGAGTTCTTCAACTACGCCGGTCCCTCGCCGGTCGAGATGGCACTGACCGGCGACGACTGGGGCGACGACCTGCTCGAGCGGCTCCGCGAGGGCTACGGGAACAACGTCGGCATGGGCGGGCTGGTCGAGCAACTCCCACGGGAGGACAGTTACGTCGGACTCGACCCCGACCGGACCGACGACCGCGGCAACCCCGTTCCCGACGTCCACTGGACGGTCGACGATCGGGCGCTACGGACCATCGAGCGCGTCAACGAGATCCAAGCGCGGATCCTCGCGGAACTCGGCGCGGAGATCACCTGGCAGGTCGGGCCCGAGAACACGGGCCCGGCCTACCATCACATGGGCACGACCCGGATGGGGACCGATCCGGCGGAGAGCGTCGTCGGCCCCGACCTGCGGACCCACGACCTCGAGAACTGCTGGATCGCCTCGAGTAGCGTCTTCCCCACCGGCGGGGCGATGAATCCGACGCTGACGATCGCGG
Organism: Natrinema ejinorense; assembly: GCF_002494345.1. Taxonomy (GTDB): domain Archaea; phylum Halobacteriota; class Halobacteria; order Halobacteriales; family Natrialbaceae; genus Natrinema; species Natrinema longum. The sequence goes on along the minus strand of NZ_NXNI01000001.1, from coordinate 2,576,700 downwards.
CGCTCGCGCTCAAGGCCGGAGACCACGTCCTCGAATCGGTTTAGCGTCGACACTCTCTTTTAGGCAAACCTAAAAATATAAATACGGGGGGCCGAGAGTACCGCCAATGAGTAGCGGAGAGCAGACCGAGACGACGACCGAAACCGGCGAGGCGGAGTACACGTTCGACGATCTCAGCGTCGTCATGGGGACCTACAACGAGGAGGAAGCGATCGGCAAAGTGCTCGCGGACATCGAGGACGTCGCCGACGGGAAGGCGGCGGTCGTCTGCGTCGACGGCTCGGCCGACCGGACGCCCGAAATCGCTCGCGAGCACGGCGCGACGGTCATCGAGCAAGAACCGCAGGGGTACGGCGTCGCCGTGCGCGCGGCGATCCTCGAGCCCGATCGCCCGATCGTCGTGACGACCGACTGTGACGATACGTACCCGATGGAGCAACTCCCCGAGTTCCTCGCGTTGATCAACGAGGGCTACGACGTCGTCAGCGGCGACCGGCTCTACCACGGGGCCGACGCGATGCCGGGATTCAATCGCTTGGGTAACCACGCGTTCGCGGCGATCGCGAGCGTCCTCATGGGAACCCGCGTCCACGACACGACCACCGGAATGCGGGCCTACCGCCGCGACGTCGTCGAATCGATCGAGTGGACCGAGAACACCGGGCTATCGGCCGAACTACTGATCCGCCCGCTGATGCGAGGCTACGACGTTCGCGAACACCCCATCGAGTACCGCGAACGAGCCGGCCAGACGAAACTCGATCCGCTCAAAGGCGGCGCCGAAATCGCGCGGTCGATCGTCAAGGTCTCGCTCGAGGAGCGGTTGCGGGAGCTGCCACACCGGCCGACGCAGTAAGCACCGAGTCGAGCGTCGGCGATCCCTTTCGACCGAACGCACCCCAGCCCGCTCGACTGCTTCCCCCGAAGACCGATTGTCAGCGGTTCAGCGCCGCTCAATAGTGGACGCTCCTCGTCAGGACGAAAACGAGCAGCGCCATCAGTACCGAGCCGAGCAGGGTCTCGATGCTGGCGATCGCGCGAGCGAAGCCGGCGACCGGCTGGATGTCGCCGTACCCGAGCGTGGCGAACGTGATGATGCTGAAGTAGAGGCTCTTGAGGAACGCTCGAACGAGAACAGGGCCCGGCGTCTCGGCAGGGTCTTCGATCTGGTACGTAACCGCGGTCTCCGTCCCGACTTCCTGAATGCCGCCGGTCAGCGGGTACAGCGCGGCACAGACGAGAATCAGGAGCACCGACGTCGCCACGACGCGCCACGGGCTCGTCCCGTAGTGCATGACCCAGCGCGAGCCGGCGAGCTTTATCGCCTGGAGGTACGCACCGACCCGCCACGCCTGTTTCCGGCGAAGGTCCATCTCGCGGAGGTAGTACGCGTGGACCTTCTCCGGAAACGCGTTCTCGTCGTACAGTCGCTGTAGCTCCCGATACACCCATTTTGCGGAGTCGACCGGTTCGGTACCCTCGTCGCTCGGCGGCGACCCGACGATGTCGTCCTCGTACACCGACCGCTCGTCGAACGCCGTCTCGAGGTTCAGCCGGACGTCGGTCAGGCCCGCGCGATAGAGCCTCGCACCGCGGAAATCCGCACCGCGGAGATCGGCGAAGACGAACACCGCGTCGTGGAGGTTCGCGTTCCGGAACGACGTCCCGTGGGCGTCGATGTCCCGAAACGTGGCCCGCCGGAGATCCGTCTCCGAGAGGTCGGCACCGTCGAGGACTGCGTTCGTGAAATCCGCCTCGAGGAGTGATCGGCCCGCGAGGAACGACGCTCCGCTCAACGTCGTTTCTCGGAAGTCCGCCCCGTCGAGTCGTTCGTTTGGCTCCGGGGCGTTGCGCTCGTATTCGTTCCTCGGAACGACGCGCTCGGTGTGCCAGAGACAGTAGTCGGTCTCCCTCCACGTGGGCCGCCAGCAACAGATCGCCCCCACTTCGTCGACGCCGCTGCTGTTCGTCACGTGACCGCAACGCTTCTCGGTCATAGGCGTTCTGCGGGAAGTCGGCTCCTAACGTTGGTGCCTGAATTACCGCACTCCTGTCGACGGACTATTCGGGCTCGCTCGCCTCGAGTCGGGTCTCGAAGCGCTCCCACTCGCTGTGGCTGTCGGGCCGGTCGGGGAGGTAGGTCCCGTCGGCCCCGCAATCGGTAACGAGCGGACAGGCAGTCCGTTCGGGCGGCCAGACCGCCTCGACGCCGTCGTCGGTCGTCCGGACGGTTATCTCCTGGCGGTAGGTGTGGGTCGCCCCCTCCGGCTGGACCTGTGTGATCGTCAGGACGAGCTCGTCGGCCCCGTCGAACGACACCGTCTCGGTCGTCGATCCGTTCAGCCGAGCGATACCGCCGTCGCCGGCGCTCGCGTTCCCATCGGTTTCGGAGCCTGCAGCGCGCTCGAGCGACCACGCGATAGACAGTTCGTCGTCGGGATTCACGATCGTCTCGCTGGCGACTGCCCCGTCGTTCTCGAGTCGAACGTACGCCCGATCGACCCGGTTTGCGATCCCGACGGTGGTTTCGCCCTCGAGGCGCTCGCCCGATCGAACCGACAGCTCCTCGAGCTGGGCGGTGATCCGGTCGCTGGGAGTCGGTGTCCACTCACCGCGATACGCGTAGCGATAGGTGGTGCGATCGGGATAGGCGTCGAGCACGGCGAAGTCCCGTTCGGGCGGTCCGTCGAGCGCGTAGACGACCTCGCCGTCGAGATCGGGGTCGTTTCGGAGCGCCTGGAACGGATGGCCCTGCCACTGGCCGTACGGCGTCGGCAGGAAGACCAGCGCGTTCTCGAAGTCGCGTTCCTCGATGGGCTCGTAGGCGGACTCGAACCGATCGGTATGGGCGGCGTTGCGCTCGATCGGCGTCGACAGGACCGCGGCGTTGGCCGCGCCGGCGACGAGCACGCTAACGAGGAGGACGGAGAGGACCACAGCGCGGGCGGCTCGCGGCGATGCGACGGTGGCGATTCGGTCTCGAACCGCGGCGTCGCGCCACTGCTGCCAGCCAGCGACGACGGCGAACGCGGCGAAGATCGAGAGCGGAACGAGCAGGTCGAAGTGGTAGAACGGCCCGAACTGCGAGAGCAGCCCGGTCGTCGGGTCGTCGATCCCCGCGTGGATGTTGAAGTTGCCCCAGAACGGAACGTTTCCCAGCGGCACGGAAACGAGGAGTCCGGCCAGGAGGAGTCCCGAAGTTCGAGCGTGGTCGCGTTCGCGGTCGGATCGACGAGCGGCGAGCCAGCGCCGGAACGCGACCGTCACCCCGAACAGGGCGGCGACCGCCCCGAGCGGGCCGGCCGTGAACCACCGCGTGGCGAAGTACCAGAGCGCAGCCCCGTTCGCCTCGAGGGCGAGCGCCGGCGTGTACTCGAGGGAGTGGCCGGTGATCTCACGATAGCCGAAGCCGGGACCGTCCAGCGGGGCGAACGCTTCGTAGGGAAAGACGAGGGGCGAGCCGGTAAGCCGTGCGTTGTACGCCAGCGCCAGCCCGACGAACCCGACTCCGATCGCGGCGGTGACCGCGTTGCGCCGAAGGGGATCCGGAAGCGGGCGGAGCCGTCGGTCCTGCCAGCGACGCCGAACGGAGCCCAGAACCGTCCAGCCCGCGTGACAGATGAACGGGGCCGCGAACAGGACGGCGGTGTAAGGCCGGGCGAAGAAGGCGAGCCCGATCGCCGTGCCGGCCACGGCGGCGTCTCGAAGCCGGCCGTCGCGGACCCCCCGGAGGTACCACACCGCGAAGACGAGGTTCAGCAACGTCGTCGGCGCGTAGGGGAGAAACACGGACGACGTCAGCAGTGCCAGCGGCGAGGCGGCGAAGATCGCCGCTGCGACGACGCCGACTCGACGGTCGAAGACCATCGAGCCGAGCGCGTAGACGAGCGCGGCGTTGCCCGCCGCGACGGCTGCGAGGGTTACCCGTGGCTCGCCAAACAGCGCGATCGAAACGGCGTACATCGCGGGCACGACCGGCGAGTACTTCGCGTAGAGTCTGCCGCCGTCCTCGATGAAGAACCACGGGCGGAACGCGTCGGCGAGGTCGCCGGCGTGAATCTCGAGTTGCCCCTCGAGTAACAGTGCGGCCTGGAGGAGATAGACGCCCTCGTCGTCGTTGCTCGAGTGGTAGGGAAAGAGCTCCGTCGCGAGGACGAATACCGCGACGCCGGCGAGACAGGCGACGGTGAGTGCGGCCAGGTCGAGACGGCGTTGCCGGTCGGACACTACCGACCGGAACGTGTGAACGGGATCACGGATCACGAGGTCTGTGGCGGGTCGTTAGACGTTGATGCCCTCGACGCTGCGCATGAGATCCAGCGTCGGCTGGAGGTCGGACAGTTCGGACGGGTCGATGTCCGGAACGTCCAGTTCGGGGATCGTCGGGAGTTCGCCGACCGGATTGCCCTCGGGGATGAGCGGATATTCGAACGTTTCGACCGCGAAGTACTCCTGGACTTCCGCCGAGAGCAAGTGTCGGACGAAGTTCTCCGCCAGATCGGGCACGTCCGTGTTTTCGATAACGGTTGCGCCCGCGATGTCGAAGGTGGCGCCCGCGTCACCGTCGGTAAACACGGTGTCGAGGGGTGCGTCGGGCGATCCCTCGAGAACGCGCTGGATGTAGTAGTGGTTCGTGAAGCCGGCGTCGATCTCGCCGTCCGCGACGGCCTGACAGACCGCCATCTCGTTGTTGTACGCCGAGATTCCCGCGTCGACGACGCCCTCGAGCCACTCGCGGGTCGCCTCCTCGCCCTCGAGCAGCCGCATCGCGGTGACGAACGACTGGCAGGAGCCATAGGAGGGGGCCCAGCCGAGGTCGCCCTCGAAGTCGGTGTAGGCGTCGATGCTCGTCGGCATGTCGCTCTCGGAGAACGCGTCCGTGTTGTACGGAATCGTTCGGATACGGCCGGAGGTTCCGACCCACTGGTCGGTTCGGAACTCCTGGGGAACCATCTCCAGAACGTCGTCCGAGAGCGACCGCGACAGGCCCTCGTTCGCGACCTCGCCGAGCGCGGCCGAGTCGACGGTAAAGAAGACGTCCGCGTCCGTTCCCGCCCCCTCCTCGGCGATCTGGTTCGCCAGATTCGAGGATTCGTTGTATCGCGGCCCGACGACATCGAACCCGTCGTACATGTCTACGAGGCTGTTGATGAGCGTCCCGACGAGGAACTCGTTTCGCCCGGAGTAGATGTGGAGTTCCCCCTCGAGGTCGGGGAGGTCCGCCATCGGCGTCCCGCCCGGCTGGTCGCGACCCGCGCGGCCGGAGCCGATCTGGTTGAAGACGTTCTCTTCGGTTTCCTCTTCGCCCCCGATCAGGCCAGTACAGCCGGCCAGACCGGCCGTACCGAGCGCGGCAGAGCCGGCGAGAAACGCCCGTCGGCCCGCGGAGTCGTATTCCTTCGTCATGGGTTTTAGGCTGCCCTAAATGTACTTATAGTCATCGATTCCCCACAACGGCCGAGGGTCGCTCGAGGGCCGAGAGACACTCGAGCCAGTCGAGCATGTGTTCGCCGACGTCGTTGAAGAACGCGCCGTTGTTGTACGCGTCCCAGTCGCCGTCGGCGAGTTCAGTGGCCATCGCTTCGAAGACGTCGGCGTAGTCGTCCGCGTCGCCGCCGACATCGTCGATTACGCGCCAGAGATGCTCGTTGAGTTCGAGGCCCGGCACTTCGTTGTTGAGGTCGTCGAACGTGCTCCGGGGTGCCTTGTTGTGCTCGCACAGCGGCGCGCCGTTGTAGATCCGCTTGCCGAGCACGTCGCAGGCCCGTTTGAGGAAGACGCCCGACCAGATGTCGTCGAAGCGGCCGACCTCCCACTCGTTGTCGTCCATCGGCAGCTGGTAGAACGCGGGGATCACCTCGCGCCGGAAGGCGAGGTTCATCGAGCAGACGGTGAGGTAGTTGCCGCGAGCGGCGACGAAGTCGTCGCCGAAGTCGTCGCTCGAGGTGCGGGTCTGGGCCTGACCCTCGAGGTCGCCGTCCATGAGGATGCGGACGGCGTCGAGATCGGGGACGTTGGTCCACAGTCCCTGGGAGGCGACGACGTCGCCGCCGTCGATCTCGGTCGTCCCCGTTTCGACCGTTTCGTTCATCGCCGAGTAGGGGTAGCCACGCGGGTAGAGGCCGTGGTCGTCGGCGTTCTGGTAGAGAACGTTGACCCACTGTTCGTCGGAGGAGACTTCCTCGATCTCGCCCTCGAAAGCGATGTTTTCCATGTGCATCCCGAAGAAGTCCTGATCCTCGTGGGGAAGCGTGTCGTCGTCGATGAAAAAGCCGTAGTCGAACTCGTCGTGGGCCCACATGTAGAGCAGGCCGAAGCTCGTCTCGGCGTGACTGGCGGCCGGAACGACGTGGCCGTACTCCGCTACGTCGTGGTCGTCGTACCACTCCTCGCGACGGCTCCCGTCGAAGACCTCGCCCGAGACGCCTTCCGCCTCGAGCATCGCTTCCATCTCGTCGGTGTCACAGAAATCCTCGGTGACGAGGACGACGTGCAACCGTGAGAGGTCGAAGCCGTGGTTGCGAGCGTTCGCGAAGTACGAGCGCATGCACTCGTACTCCCGGATCGTCGGGACGATCACGCAGATATCCTGACTCATTGCTCCGCTATTTTTTAGGCTCTCCTAAAAGCGTATCGGTCCCCCGCGTCGCGTCCGTGTTCGACTCCGCAGCGTCGGAAAGCGAAATCCCAAGCGAGGCGACCGAACCGGCACCGCCGACCAGCGTGACGCCGTTTTTCAGTGCGTGATCGACGATCGCCGCGGCCAGGGCCGTACTCGCGCCGATCGGTGTCAGTCCGACGACCAGTGCCGTGAACGCGGCCTCGTAGAGCCCGACGCCGCCCTGGGACAGCGGCAGGACCTTCGCGAGGTTCCCCACGCTCACCGCCAGCGTTCCGACCGCCAGCAGCGGGCCGACCGCGAGCCCGCTGCCAAGCGCCGCGAGGACGAGGACCGCGGTGAGCACGTCGAGCACCCACACCAGTAGACTCCCCATCCCGATGGTTGCCAGCGCTCGCGGCTTCCGGGCGACCACCTGTACGTCGCCCGCGAATCGGAGCGCCGTCTCGAGCAGTCCTTCGAGGCGCGATCGACCGTCGACCCGCGTCCGAAGCCACGACCCAAGGCCGTGATCGGCTCGAGCGGACGTCACGACCACGAACCCGACGCCGACGGTCGCCGTACTCACGGCGGCTGCAGCGACGAGCGCGGTCCGCGCGCCGCCGGCCTCCGCGAGGATCTCGAGGGGACCGGCCGCGCCGCCCAGTGCGAGCCACGTCGTCGCGAGCCCCGCGAGGGCGGCGATCGTCGCCAGATCGAACACCCGTTCGACGGCCAGCGACGCGAAGCCGGCGGTGTAGGGAACGTCTCGATAGGTGTTCATCACGTATGCGCGGACCGCATCGCCTCCCCGCGCCGGGATCACGAGGTTCGCCGTCTGGCTGACGAAGACGGCTCCCGTGGCAAACGCCGTCCCCCCACGGTGGCCGATCGCGGCCAGCACGTCGCCGTACCGGCGACCTCTGAGCGGCCACGAGGCGACGTACACTGCGACTGCCGCCACGAGCACGAGCGGATCGGCACTCGAGATCTCGGCGGCGACGGTCCGGGGATCGATCTCCCGAAGGGCGACGAGCAGGCCGAGTACGACGAGAGCGGTTCCCGCAATCGTCAGTCGACGGCGGGTCAGCGCCCCGGCGAGCCCGCCGCTCCCGGAGCCGTCGGCGGGTGCTTCCGACCTCGATCGCTCCCCCCCGTCGTTCATAGCGATTCCTCTCGAGGCCAGATATTTAAGCCCACCTAAAACGGGATCGGAGGGGCTCGACTGTCGCTCTCGAGTTAGATTCCATCGGAACGGACGAGGACGGAGGCCGCGCTTACTGCAGCTCGTCGATGATCTCGCGCGTCGACCGGCGGACCGCCTCGTCGCTCGAGTGGCGGGGCTCCCAGCCAAGCGCGGAGAGCTTCTCGATCGAGAGGCGCATCTTCGGCACGTCGCCGGTCCACCCCCGCTCGCCGCCGGTGTATTCGTGTTCGGGATCGACGCCCAACTCCTCGGCGACGATGGCTGCGATCCGGTCGACCGAAGTCGTCGTACGCGTGCCGAGATTGTACGTGTTCATCGCGTCGTCAGCGTGCTCGACGGTGTGGAGAATCGCGTCGAGACAGTCCTCGATGTGGAGGTAGGACTTCTCCTGCCGGCCGTCGCCGAGAACCGTGAGGGTCTCCGGGTTCTCCCGGAGTTTCTCGATGAAGTCGGGGATCACCGCTCCCCGCAGGCGCGGCCCGACCACGTTCGCGAATCGGAAGTTCCAGACCGTCAGGTCGTGGCTGTGCGCCCGCGCGGAGAGTAGGCCCTCATCCGCGAGTTTGCTCGCCCCGTAGGCGCTGATCGGCTCGAGGGGCGCGTAATCCTCCGGCGTCGGCCGGGGGGCCTCGCCGTACACCGTCGACGAGGAGGTGTAGGCGATTTCGGTCACGTCGGCCTCGGCCATCGCCTCGAGAATGTTGCGGGTCATCCGCGTGTTGTCGTCGAACTGGGCGTGGGGCCGGTCCGTGTCGACGTGTTTCGACGCCGCGAGGTGGACGACGAGGTCGATATCGTCGAGGTGACCCTCGAGGGCGTCGGGATCGGTGAGGTCGGCCTCGAGGAACGTGGCCGCCTCGGGCACGCGGTCGGGCTCGCCGTTCGAGAGGTCGTCGACGACCGTCACGGTCGCGCCGTCCGCGAGCAAGCGCTCGGTGAGATGCGAGCCGATGAACCCGGCACCACCCGTGACGAGCACGTCTCGGTTCGAAATGGACATACTCGAGTGTTCACGGACGTGGTGTTAACGCTGTTGTGTTCCGGCATGGGCGGTGCCTGAAAGCGACGACGGCCGTTTTTCCACGGTCGCCGTTTTTCGATGGCGCGTGTTTCATCACCGCTTGTTCTCTTGGGAGATACCCGTCCCGAACGACATCGGAATCACCCGACGCTCCGGTCTCGACCCCTTCACCTACCATTCGACATAGGTGAGATACGCAACGCCCTCGTACTCCAGGAGCCACGTCCCGTAGAAATCCTCCACGTCTATCCCCTCGTGCTCCCGAATGCGGTCGACCACCGACCGGAAGGCGTCGTCGTCTTCGAAGTACCCGCCGTCGATCGCCTCCTCGACGACCGCCCTTTCGGCGTCGGAAAGACCCTCGAGCGTGAACAGGTACTGCTCTCGGACCTGGTCGGCGAACGTGTCGACGTCGGACGCGACTTCGGTCACCTCGTACCGATACTCGGCCTCGGTCGCGGTTCGCGAATCGACTGTGACTCGGGACCGATCCCCGTCGTGGATGACGATATCGTACTCGGGTTCCGGCACGAACACCGACCCGTTCCCGACCTCCTCGGCGGTTCCGTACTCGACGCCGATATCGTCTCCGTCCTGCGTCGGCGGGTCGTCTTCCGAGAAGAGTCGATCGAGGCGTTGGCGGTCCGCCTCGGGGAGGTCGCCGTATTCGATCTCGCCGCGCTCGGGCGTGGAATCGGCGGGGTCGAAATCGATGCGGAGTTCGTAGACGGTCTCCTCGTTGCTCCCGAGTCGAGTCTCCGAGACGTCGTAGAAGGAGTCGTCGACCCGAACCGTCTCGGTACGATCGAACAGTTCGGACCGCCCTCTCCGCGTTGCCGAGCCGTTCTCACGGGCCGACGAAACGACCGAGTACTCCTCGGAATCGGGCTCGACCGTCATCGAGACTTCGTTCGCGATGTCGTCTGTCGTCGCTTCGTCCATATCGAGGACGACGGGCGGGTGGCCACAGCCGGCGAGAGCGACGGTGAGGAGGGCTGTTCCGCTTGCGAGGAACTGACGGCGTCGCATACCATAACTGACAGCGAACCGGAACGAAAGCGTTCCGATTCGCCGATCGAGAGCGAAGGGAGTGGTTAGACCCCGGTCGAGTAGCGCAGGAGACCGGCGAAGCCGCCGAAGGCGTTGAGGAGCTGTTCGCCCTTCTCGAAGTCCGTGGAGATGAACTTGGTCTCGGTGCCACGCTGTTCGGCGATCTCGATGAGGTGGTCGATCGCGTCCTCGCGGTCCTCCTCGGACCCCTCGACGTCGGTGCCACACTCGGTGCAGGTGTGGGTCGGCATCGACTTGCGCCGATCGATCACCTCGCGCTCGGTGGCCCCGCATTCGGGACAGTCGTAGGTGATGACGTCCTTCCGGAGGTCCTCGCTGATCAGGAGTCGGTCGACCGACCCCATCATGAGGTTTCGCCGGGTCTGCTCGAAGCCGTAGGTCGCCAGCTCGCCGGCGTTGAGCTCCTCGAAGAACTCCTCCATCACCTTCTTGTCCTTCATCACCTCGGCGTCGGCCAGCGCGTCTTCGGCGTTGTCGACGAGGTCTTTCAGGCCGGATTCGTCCGTGTAAGCGACGTCGAACTTCCCGATGACGTTGTCCTGGATCTCGTGGTGAAGGTAGTCGCCGTCGAGGAACTCGTCTTTGGTCGGCGAGGGACCGCCGACGAGGATCCCGTCGAGTTCGTGGCGTCGCGGCACGAACAGGTCGTTTGCCATCCCCGCGACCTCCTGATAGAAGTTGTCGATGGCCTCGAGTCGCAGGCGGGCGAATCGCTGGGCGGACTGGCCACCTTTGCGCTGCTTGCCGGGGACCAGCGAGGATGCTGACTTGACCGGCTCGATGCGCTTGCCCTTCAGCCAGCCGACGTTGGCCTCGCGGCGGTCGAGGACGATCAGGCCGTAGAGGCCCTTGTCGGCCAGCATTTCCTCTAACGGTTCGGTCAGGAAGTCCGAGTCGCAGTGATAGCGGAACGATTCGATGGGCTGGGGCGGGCTCTCGAGGACCTTCGTGACCATGTCGGTCCGGCCGCCACCGGAGTCGACGGCACCCGAAAACAACACGATGCCGTTGTCCGGCGGAAAGGTATCGTAGTATCGCAGCCGGTCTTTGATACTCGTCAGCGCGTCCTGAACGGCCGTTCGCGTCTGCTTCGATTTGATGTTGGCCGCTTCGCTGTGTTCCTGGGTGACGTGTTGTACGACGTCACTGATCTGTCTGTCGTCGGGAACGTAGATCGTCACGAGCTGCGTTCCGGAGCCGTCGTAGTCCTTGAGGTCCTCGATGACCTTCCGGAACTCGTACTTTTTCCGGTCGGATTGCTCCTGTGCGGCCTCCTGGCTCATTAGCCGTATAAAACGGGGCTGTGGGTAAGAATCCTTTGACACACCGGTTGACGCGGGACCGGTGACGCTGCGGACGTGCTCGGCGGTGCTGGGCAGCCAAGCGACCGCATCGCCGTCGCTCACGATCTGTCGGCCACTCGCCACGACTCGTCGGGTGAGGTCACGATTTAAGGTGTTGCCGTTCTAGGATCCGGACAGTATCCGAATATGTCTCAGGAGACGGTCTACGCTATCGCGAGCGGGAAAGGCGGTGTCGGGAAGACGACGACGACGGTAAACCTCGGGACGGCGCTGGCCGAGGCCGGCAAGCGCGTCGCCGTCGTCGACGCCGACCTCGGCATGGCGAACCTCGGCGGGTTCGTCAGCCTCACCCCCGACTCGACGACCCTACACGACGTGTTAGCCGGAGATGCATCGGTCGACGACGCCACCTATCGACTGGCGGAGAATATCGTCGCGGTTCCAAGCGGTACCAGCCTCGACGACTACGCCGAAACCTCCCCCGAAGGGCTGCGGGAGGTCGTCGCGGATCTACGATCGAGGTTCGACTACGTCTTTCTCGACGTCGGTGCGGGCGTCAGCCACGAGACGGTCCTCCCGCTTGGACTGGCCGATTCCGTCGTCCTCGTCTCGACGCCCGAACCCGCCGCCGTCCACGACACGAAGAAAACCGTCGAGTTGACCGATCGCTCGGGCGGTGCCGTCGCTGGGCTCGTCCTCACCCGGACCCGCCCGGACGGCGATATCTCCCACACCGAAATCGCCGACCGCCTCGAGGCGTCCCTGCTGGGAACGATCCCCGAAGATCCTGCGGCCCGCGATAGCGTCTATGCTGGGACGCCGCTGGTCGTCTTCGAACCCCACGGACCCGCCGCGGTCGCCTACCGCCGTCTCGCAGCGGAGTTGACCGGGGTCGACATCCCGGTTTCGACGGCTGGCGAGGAGACCGACTCGACGGACGGTTCCGCGCCAGTCGATTCGGATTCCGACGCCGACGAACGGGAGGCTGCACACGACGACGTCTCGAGTGCGATCACGGAAGCCGAGTCCGACCCCTGAACCGCGAAATCGGTCGGTAAGCGGTGCCTTCCGCGCTCGAGTCGTCGCACAACGGCGTCACTGCCATCGAATGCGATGATTACCACCAGCACGTGACTGTCATCGTCTCTCACTCGGTGGACCGGTTTTCCGCCCGTTCCGACACGGAACGCGCTCGCTTTGGACGCGTTTGTCCGCCGTTTCCGCTCCCCGTTCCGCGAGCGCGAGCGGTCGGATTCGTCGGTCGCGAGAACAGAAACGATAACGAACTGATTACTAATCATGACTGTTCTCGATGGATCGCCCATGGAGCGACGAAAGATCCTCCTCGGCAGTGGCGCAGCGCTCGCAACCGTCCTCGCGGGTTGTTCCAGTGACGAGACCGACGACGACTCCGACCCGAACGACGACTCCGACCCGAACGACGACTCCGACGAATCCCTCAACGACGACGGGGGAGACGATACCGACGGCACTGACGACGACTCCGAGGTTCCGGGGCTCGACCGGGACAAACTGAAATTCGACAGCGACAAGCTGACGATCAAAGACGTCAACAAGGACGGCGACGAGGTCGATATCGTCGCGACGACGACCACGACGGATCCCGAGACGCTGGCCGCGGAACTGGAGTCACTTGGGGAGACCATCGCCGCGGCGATCACCGATCCCGACGCGTTCAAAGCCGCGATCAAGAGCGTCACGTGGGTGCTCGAAAACGACGGCGCGAAGGTGATGTCGTTCTACGTCGACGTCCAGTGGGCGATCGCATACATCAACGACGAGATGAGCGAGGACGAGTTCGTCGAGACCGTCCTCGAGACCAGCGACGAGACGTAGTCCGTACGGGAGCGCCTGCAGACGGTGTTCTTTCGGTCGCAACGGCGACCAGCCGTGTGGCCACCCGGCGTTACGGGAGCAGTGATGGCGGCGAGCGGCGGCCGCTCACATCGACCGCGGTGCGGCCACGCCGAGGATCGAGAGCGCGTTCGCGACTGCGTGTTTCGAGGCCGCGACCAGCGCCAGCCGCGCCTCGCGGACCTCGGGATCGACGTCGTCGGCTAGCACCGGACACTCCCGGTAGAAGCCGTTGAACCGATCGGCGAACTCGCGCGTGTAGGTCGCGATCCGGTGGGGCTCGAGGTCGTCGGCGGCCTCGTCGACGACCGCCGGGAACCGCGCGATCGTCTCGAGGAGGTCCCGCTCGGCCTCGGTCTCGAGGCGGTCGGCGTCGACGGCGGTCTCGACGTCGTCCATTCCGGCTTCGGTGTCGATTCCCGCTTCCTCGAGGATGCCACAGCACCGCGCGTGGACGTACTGGACGTAGGGGGCAGACTGGGCCTCGAAGTCGAGTGCCTGCTCCCACTCGAAGGTAATCGCCTTCGTGGGCTGTTTCGAGACGATGTCGTAGCGGACCGCCCCGATGCCGACCTGGTGGGCGATGCGCTCGATGTCCTCGTCGTCGAGTTCGTCGTCGCGGATGCGGTCGTCGAGCCGATCCTCGACTTCTTCGCGGGCGCGATCGATCGCCTCGTCGAGCAGATCGTCGAGGTCGACGCCGGTTCCGCGGCGGGTGCTCATCTTCCCCTCGGGGAGGTTGACGTACGAATAGAGGACCTGCCGGAGCTGGTCCGTTTCGTTGCCCAGCAGTTCGAGCGTCGTCCGGACCTGTTTCGCCTGGAGCTTGTGGTCCTCGCCGAGCACCGTCACCGCGCGGTCGTAGTTGTCGAACTTCCACTCGTGGTGGGCCAGATCGCGCGTGGCGTACAGCGAGGTGCCGTCCGAGCGCAGGAAGACGAGGTTCTTGTCGATGCCGTGATCCGCGAGCTCGAGTTGCCAGGCGTCCTCCTCGTAGACCGATTCGTCGAGTTCCTTGAGCCGGTCGACGAGGTCGTCGGTCGCGCCCGAGCGCATGAACCGCGTCTCCTTGACGAACTCGTCGAACTCCGCGGGCAGGCGGGCGAGACACTCCGTCATGCCCCCGAGTACCTGATCGACGACCTCGCTGACCCGTTCGTAGGCCTCGTCCTCGCCGGCCTCCAGGCCCTGCATGATCGACTCGATTTCGGCCTCGGCGGCCTCGACGTCCGACTCGGGGGCGTTCTCGAGGTAAGCGTTGCCCTTGCGGTAGTAGCGCACGAGGTCGTACTCTTTGCGGTCGCGCTCGGGCTCTCCCTCGAGATCGTCTTCGTCGAACGTCTCGTAGGCCCAGGTGAAGACGGCCATCTGCCGGCCGGCGTCGTTGACGTAGTAGTGACGGTCGACGTCGTAGCCGGCGAAATCCAGCAGGTTGGCCACGGCGTCGCCGATGATCGGGTTCCGAGCACGGCCGACGTGGACCGGCCCCGTCGGGTTCGCGCTCGTGTGCTCGACGGCGACCGATTCCTCGCGGTCGGCGAGGTGTCCGTACGTCTCGTCGGTCGCTTCGGCGAGCGTGTCGGCGAGATAGGCCTCGCTCGGCAGGAAGTTGAGATAGGGACCCTGCGTCCGAATTTCGGAGACGTAGCTCAACTGGTCGGCGTCGATCTCGTCGGCGATCTGCCCCGCGACCTGCGGCGGCGGCGCGCCGGCCTCGCTGGCGAGGCGAAAGGCGACGCTCGAGGCCAGAACGCTTTCGACGTCCTCGGGCGGTTCTTCGATTCCCAGATCGTCCGTCGGAAAGGCAAGCGTCGAGAGCGCCCCCTCGAGGGCGTCCTCGACCTCCGCGCGTAGGGAGAGGAACATACCCGCCCGTATTCAGGGCCGGAGTAAAGGAATGTCGGGTTCCGTCTCGGTACTGTCGGGGAGCATCGCTCCGAACCGACGGCCGTCAGTCCATCGACTGATCGACGACGGAACGCTCGCGGCCGGTGTCGCCGGGTCGTTGCGAGTCGTCCGACAACTCGGACTGGATCTTCTCGATCAGGAGATCGAGCGCCATCCGGTTTGCGCCCTCGGGAATGATCACGTCCGCCTGCTTCTTCGTCGGGGCGACGAACCGCTCGTGCATCGGTTTGACCGTCTCGAGGTACTGGTCGATGACGCCCTCGAGAGCGCGCCCGCGCTCGATGACGTCGCGTTCGATTCGACGCAAGATGCGGACGTCGGCGTCGGTCATCACGTACACTCGCAGGTCGAGCATCTCGCGGATCGCTTCGTCGTGGAGCGCGAGGATCCCTTCGAGGACGATGATGTCGGACGGCTCGACCGTGACGCGCTCGTCCGTCCGGTTGTGCAGTTCGAAGTCGTACTGAGGCATCTCGATCGACTGGCCGGTCAACAGTGCGTCGAGTTGCTCCCGGAGCAGTTCCCACTCGAACGCGGAGGGGTGGTCGTAGTTGATCTCCTCGCGCTCCTCGAACGTCAGCTGCGAGCGGTCCCGATAATAGTTGTCGAGCGGGATCCGCGTGACGGCCTCGCCGACGGTCTCCGCGACCGTGCGTGCGACCGTCGTCTTCCCGGCTCCCGTGCCGCCAGCGATCCCGATGGCGAACGACGGTAGACTCATCGTCCGGATCTGGATCGGATCGCTAATGAATCCCCTGATCCCGTCGTGTGCCGGTGCGTCGGACGGGGCCGACCGCCGGCCACGGTCCTACTCGAGGGCCGCGGCGGCCTCGCGGAACCGCTCCTCGTGGATCGGTCGAAACGTCTCCTCGGAGGCGTCGAACGCGGCCGGCGTCCAGAACCGAGCGTCCGTGGCGTCGCTGCCCGCGACCGGCTCGCCGTCGGCGTCGGCGCGGTCGGCCACGTAGTGGACCGTCACGACGTGTTTGCCCGCTCGAGGCGGCATCGCCGACGCGGCCAGGATCTCGAGGTCGGCCGGATCGACGGCGACGCCGGTTTCCTCTCGAAGTTCACGAGTGGCCGCCTCGGGGGGTTCCTCGCCGGTCTCCATGTGGCCCCCGGGGATCGTCCACTCGCCGACGCCCGGCGGGACGCCGCGTTCGACACAGAGCACGGCGGGCGCTGGACCCGATCGGTCGACCACGGCGACGCCGGCACAGGGGACCGGATTGTGCCAGACGATCGCTTCGCAACCGGGACAGCGCATCCGGTCGCGGTCCTCGATCGTCGTCGACTCGAGGGAGCGACCGCAGTCGGGGCAAAACGTCGGCGGGCGGCTGACCATCTACCGGGGTATGTGAACTCGACCGTCAAAGGGTTTTCAGTCCGCTGCCGGTCAGCGGTACGACGACGTCGTCGTCGGCGTCGATGACGCCGTCCTCGCGGTACTGCTCGAGGGCCGCGGGCGCGACCGCACAGGTCGGCTCGACGTAGAACCCGTTGCGGTGGAGTCGATCGAGTGCGGTCTCGATCGGATCCGAGCCGATCGCGATCGCGTCGCCGCCGGTTTCCTCGATCGCCTCGAGGATCTCGGTACCGCGGGCGGGCTCGGTGATCTGGATCCCGTCGGCGATTTCCGTTCGCTCGTCGTCCGCGTCAGTGGGATCGCCGCCGAGTGCGGTGACGATGGGTGCGTAGCCGGCCGCCTGTGCGCCGAGTAATCTGGGCATTTCGTCGACGATACCCGCCTCGTTCAGCAGCGAAAACCCCCGATATGCGCCGAGGAAGAGGGTTCCGTGGCCGATCGGGAGGACGAGGGCGTCGGGGGTCGTCCAGCCCTGCTGGGCGGCCACCTCGAACGCGAACGTCATCGTCCCGGCGTAGAACGCGGGGTTCCAGGCGTGGCTGGCGTACCAGCCTGGTCCCGTCTGATACGGCGCGTCACGCCCGCCGGTCGCCGTCTCGTCCGTCCTCGAGTCGCCCTCGACGGCGTCGAGACAGGCCGCCGTGACGTCCTCTCGCGCCCCCTCGATGCGAACCGGACGGGCGTCGGCCCGCTGGATCGCCATCAGTTTGGACTGGTTGACGTCCGCTGGCATGTATATCTCCGCGTCGAGCCCCGCTCGAGCAGCGTAGGTCGCGATCGACGCACCCGCGTTTCCGGAGGAGTCTTCGATCACCGTTTCGACGCCGAGTTCGACGGCCCGCGAGAGGGTCGTCGTCGCGCCCCGGTCCTTGAACGAGCCCGTCGGAAAGACGTACTCGAGTTTGAACTGGGCGTCCCACGCGGGGGCGTCGACCATCGGCGTAAACCCCTCGAAAAACGTGACGTGTTGTTCGATCGGGAGGAACTCGAAGAACGTCCACAGCCCGTCAGTGGTGTCGAGACTCTGCAGCGGGAGCGGTTCGCCCTGCGGATGGGGGCGTTCGGTAAACTCCAGGGCGCGGCCACAGGCACAGCGCCACGGCTCGTCCGGACCGGCCTCGTAGACGGCACCGCAGTCGGGACAACTGAGATCGGCGGGCATCAGTACTCACCGATGTCGGTCCCGACCGAACAAACGTACTCACCCGTCGCGACCTGGGGAAGTCGCCGTGCTCGCCAGAGGATGCCGTTGCCGTCGGCGGTCACCTCGGCTTTCGGTTCGCCGAAGGGGGTGGTGACTTCGAACAGCGTCTCGCCGGGGCGTACCGGATCGCCGAGCTCCTTTTGCAGGGTCACCAGCCCGCCCGCGGGAGCGCCGTACTGTTCGAACCCCGTGGCACGGGTCTGGGTCTCGAGGGAGTGACTCCCCTGGAGGAAGTCGTAGTATCGGAGCACGTTGAACACGCCGTCGACGCCTTTCCGAATACTCCGCTCGTCCCAGCCGACGGCCCCGCCGAGTTCGGGGTCGACGGTCGGGATCCCATCGTCGGGGGCTGCACGGGCCAACTGTCCGTCCGGCCCCTTCTGATCGAGGATGTAGCCACAGCCAAACGCTTTCGCGAGTTCGAGACACTGCTCGTGAAGGCGGTGTCGGTTCCCACACCGGACGCGGACCTCGTCGAGCATCCGACTGGTCGATCCCTGATGGAGGTCGAGGATCAGGTCCGCACGGGTGGCGATGTCGAACGTCGCGGCGGCGATCCGCTCGCTCGAGGTGCCCCCCTCGTTGCCGGGGTAGGCGCGATTCATCTTCGTGTCGTCGATCGGGTTGCGGTGTTCGGCGACCTGAAACGCGTGGTAGTTGACGATCCCCACGATGAGGATCGTCCCCGAGATCTCGGCAGGATCGAGCCGTGGGACGACCCGCTGGACGACGCCGACGCCGTTGAGTTCGTCGCCGTCGCTTGCTGCCTGCATGTAGAGGGTCTTCCCCGCGGCTGCCCCGTTTACCACGGCGACCGGAAGCCCGACCGGACTTCCGTCCCGCGTCTCGCCGACCTCGAGACGGCCCGTGTCGATCTCGCCGGGCCCCGCGCTCGCCGTTCCGAGCGTCGTCATGTCCCTGACGTAGCACCCGCTCGCCTTTATACTATCCTTTGCCGTCGAGTCCGCCGCTACCTGAGAACTGACTCCGCGAGTGCGAATCGAACGACAGCGTCGCGACCGCACCGGCGTGATCGGGGCAGTTGTGACACTCGCGTCGTCGGTCACAGCGACCTGCCCGGCTCGTGTTGAGAGGTCTCACGTACCAGAATATATAACTCGAACTCGCCGAATAGCAGACGGTGTGGACGACAACGATCGGTCGATCGTCGGGTTCGTTACCGTCGGACACGCGATGGTCCACACCTACGAGCTATCGGTTCCGATCCTGATGACGATCTGGCTGCTGGAGTTTTCGACGACGGCGGCGGTGTTGGGCGTCTCGGTCGCGATCGGCTACGGACTGTTCGGCATCGGCGCGCTCCCGGCCGGGCTGTTGGTCGACCGGTTTGGCTCTCGAACGTTGATTACCGCCTGTCTCGCCGGGATGGGGCTCTCGTTTCTGGCCCTGAGTCTGGCACCGGGCGTCGTCGGCGTGACGGTCGCGCTGGCGCTGTGGGGAGCCACGGCGAGCGTCTATCACCCGGCGGGGCTCACGCTCATCAGCAACGGCGTCGAGGAACGCGGACGGGCGTTCGCCTACCACGGAATGGCCGGGAACGTCGGCATCGCTGGCGGACCGCTGGTGACCGCCGTCCTGTTGCTCAGGTTCGACTGGCGGCTCGTGGCGGTCGTCCTCGCGGTTCCGGCCCTGGTCGCCGCTGCCGCCGGCCTGACCGTCGAGTTCGATCCGACCGCGGCGGTCGAGTTGACGAACGACGGCGGACAGCGTCGGATCCCCGCGTCGCCCGCCGAATTCGTCGGTGAGACGCGACGCCTGTTTAGCCTCGGCTTTCTGCTGGTTTTCGTGATCGTCGCGTTCAATGGGCTCTACTACCGCGGTGTGTTGACCTTCCTTCCCGACCTCCTCGGTGACTTCCTGACGGCGGCCGTCGGCGACGTCCGGCCCGGGTTCCTCGATCCCGACAGCCCGGTTGCCGAGGAGTTCGACCTCGCACAGTACCTCTACGCCGGACTGTTGACCGTCGGCATCGGCGGCCAGTATCTCGGGGGCCGGCTCACCGACGCCATCGAACCCGACCGCGGACTGATCATCATGCTGACCGCCCTCACGGTCGTCGCGTTGCTATTCCTTCCCGCAGCCCAGGCGGGCCTCTGGGGGCTGTTGATCGCCAGCTTCGTCCTCGGGTTCACCATCTTCGCGATGCAACCGCTCACGCAGGCGACGATCGCGAAATACTCGAGCCCGGAATCCAGGGGGCTCTCGTTTGGCTACACCTACCTCGCCATCTTCGGGATCGGTGCCCTCGGAGCGGCCATCGTCGGAACGGTGCTCACCTACGCCTCCGTTGCCGTTATGTTCGTCGTCCTCGCAGGGTTCTCCACCACTGGAGGGGTGCTGGCGATCAAACTCGTCACGAGAGCGTAGACGGTGTGTCCGAATCGAGGGTCGGTGACGACGCGTCCGTGTTGCCCGGTGGCCCTTTCTTCTGAGACCGCCATAGTGTAATGTAACCAATACAATCAAACCGAACGGTCGCGTAGGTATCACATGGCTGCCATCGAGCTCGAGGGGCTCACGAAGGACTACGGGGAGGTCCTCGCCGCGGACGAATTGACGTTCGACGTCGAGGCCGGCGAGATCTTCGGCTATCTCGGCCCGAACGGGGCGGGCAAGACGACGACGATTCGATTGCTCCTCGGGTTCATTTCGCCGACGGCGGGGACCGCGCGGGTGCTCGGCCACGACGTCCGGGATCGAAGCGGGCTGATCGAGGCGAAACGACGAATCGGCTACCTCTCCGACGAACCGGGGTTCGACGAACGGGCGACCGGTGCCGAGGTGCTCGACCTCCACGCGTCGGTCAAAGGCGACGACCGACGGGCCGAACTCCTCGAGTTGTTCGCTCCCCCGCTCGATCGCCCGGTCCGGGAGTACTCCAGCGGGAACGTCCAGAAGCTGGGGCTGGTGACGACGTTCATGCACGATCCGGACCTCGTCGTACTCGACGAGCCCACCAGCGGGCTCGATCCGCTGATGAAACAGCGCTTCGCCGAGTTTCTCCGCGCGGAAAACGAACGCGGCGTCACGGTGTTTTTCTCCTCACACGTCCTGAGCGAGGTGCGACGGCTCTGTGATCGCGTCGGCATCGTTCGCCAGGGGCGTCTCGTCACGGTCGAGCCCGTCGAGACGCTGCTGACTCGCAGCGGGAAGGCGGTTCGTCTCCACAGCGCGACCCCGATCCCGACGGCGGTGCTCGATCTCGAGGGGGTACACGACCTCGAGACGAGCGGTCCGGACCGGACGGACGACCCCGACTCGACCGGGACGTTCACCGAGTGTGCGTTCACGTTTACGGGCGATATCAACGCCCTTCTCGAGGCGCTCTCGACGCACGTCCTGCTTGACTGCTCGATCGAAGAAGCACCGCTCGAAGACGTGTTTCTGCGGTTTTATGGGGCCGACGATGCTTGAGTTCCTCCGGTACGACGGTCGCAAGCGGCTCACGGAGAGTGCGTCGCTGACCGTCGGAATGGCGCTCCTGGCCGCGATGATACTCTGGGTCTACCCCTCGTTCCGGGAGTCGTTCGCCGCGGACGAACTCCTGGCGGCGTACCCCCAACAGCTCGTTCGACTGTTCGACGTCGAGACGATGACCTCCCTCGGGGGGTTTCTCGCGTTCGAGTTGTACGTGTTCGGCTGGGTGATCCTGCTCGGCCTCTATTTCGCCTACAGCGGCGCGGGCGTGATCGCCGACGACATCGATCGGGGCCGGATGGATACCCTGCTGGCGATGCCGGTCTCCCGACGGCGGCTCCTCGCGGAGAAGTTCGCCGCACTTGGCGTTCCGATCGTCACGGTAAACGTCGTCCTCCCGCCCGTGATGGTCGTCGGTAGCCGACTCATCGACGAGCCCCTGTCGATCGCCGACGTGTTCGCGGTCCACCTCCTGTCGATCCCGTACCTGTTCGCCTGTGCCGGCATCGGGATCCTCTGTTCCGTCGTCTTCGACCGGGCGAGTATCGCACAACGGGTCGCGATCGGAGCCGCGTTCGGCCTGTTCTTGCTCGAGTCGCTGCTCGAGGGAACCGCCTACGAGGTCGTCGGGGCGCTGGCACCGATGCGGTACTTCGATCCCAACGAGATCCTGCTCGAGGGGACCTACGACCTCGTCGGGGCGGCGATCGGGATACTGATGACGCTCGTCCTCCTCGGTGTCAGTCAGTTCTGGTTCACTCGCAGAGACATCTGAGCGAGCGGCGGGTCGCCACTCGCGATCTCGATGCAGCCACCGCTCGACGGTCAACAACTATTTGCCCCCCACGGACGAACTCGTATATAAATCGGTCTCTGTACGCGATTCCCGCGTCACCGCACCCCTCGCGGGGACAGATCTCCAATGGAAGACACGTCGAAATACCTCATCCACGCGGACGTCACGGCTGACGGGGTCGTCGAGCGAAGCGACGTCGTCGGTGCGATCTTCGGCCAGACCGAAGGCCTCCTCGGCGACGACCTCGATCTCCGCGACCTCCGACAGTCCGGCAAAGTCGGCCGTATCGATGTCGAAATCGCAAGCACACAGGGCAAATCCCACGGAAACGCGACGATCGCGACCAGCCTCGACAAGGTCGAAACCGCCACGCTCGCGGCCTCCCTCGAGACGATCACCCGCGTCGGTCCCTGCCGGGCCGACCTCCAGATTCGAGAGATCGAGGACGTCCGTGCGGCAAAGCGAAAGGAAGTCGTCGATCGCGCCAAGGAGTTGCTCCGGACGGGCTTCGACGATACGATCATGTCCTCCGAAGAGATCCTCGCGGAGGTCCGCCAGCAGGTTCGCGTCGAGGACATCACCGAGTACGAGGGGCTTCCCGCGGGTCCGCGGGTCACCGATAGCGACGCCATCATCGTCGTCGAGGGCCGCTCCGACGTGCTCACCCTGCTCAAGTACGGCGTCAAAAACGCCATTGCCGTCGAGGGAACGAACGTCCCCGACGCGGTGGCCGAACTGACCCGCCACCGGACCGTTACCGCGTTCCTCGACGGCGACCGCGGCGGCGACCTCATCCTCGAGGAACTCGCGCAGGTCGGCGACATCGATTACGTCGCCTTCGCACCCGCCGATAGCTCCGTCGAGGATCTCGACCACCACGAACTGTTCGCCGCGTTGCGGAACAAGGTCCCCTACGAGACCGTCTCGGAACTGAACGAACCGCGGGAGGCGGTCGCCGCAACTGACGGGAGCACGACGCCGGCACCGCCGCCGTCCGAACCCAGGGCCGCGTCGCCCGCGACTATCGACGAGGAACCCGACCAGCCCGACGCCGATTCCATCGGAACGGAGACGACGGCCGATTCGGGCGGGAAGACGGCACCCGACTCGAGTAGCGATTCCACGGCGGCCGAGGCTGCCGACGGACCGACGGCGAAAGCGAAGACCGAACGGGCGGACGCGAACCCGGCGTCGGTCCGGACGCAGCCACCGGCAGAACCCGGCGACGGAACCGACGCCGAGTCGGCCCACCGCCACGGTGAGACGACGGGGTCGCAGGCGGAGTCGGATCGGAGTTCCGAAACCGTCTACGACCACGCGGCCGCGATCGTCCGCGCCGAAACAGACCGCGTTCGGTTCCTCGACGCGGACAACGAGCCGATCGCGGACGTCGACGCGAGCGATGCCTACAGCACGCTCGAGTCGCTCGAGTCGGTGCCGACGACGGTCGTACTCGATGACATTCTCGGCCAGCGGCTGCTCGATCTGGCGGCCGATCGCGGCGTCGATCGGATCGTCGCGCGCTCGCTCGGGCAGTTCACCAAGCGGCCGACCGCGGTCAGCATCCACGCGATCGACGACATCGCGGAGCGACCGCCCGAGACGGACTGAGTCCGTGCCACGGTAGCAGGGCGTCTTCGGTCGGGAGCCGATCGACGGAAACGGAAGCTACATTTTCTCGAACCCGAAGAAAATACTAGGATGAACGAACCAGGGATCCAGTCGCTGCTGGACCAGGAAACGCTCGATCAGCGCGTTCGGACCGGACGGGCACCGGAGTGGGTGGCCGATCACTGGCGCTCGTTCCAGGACGGACTACTCGGCGACCGAAACGGGACGCCGTTTCCGTGTTTTTTCGGCGCAGAATCCGTCGAGAACGGCGACCCGCTCTACACCGCAGTCCCATCGTTGAGCGATGCGGACGCGTTGTTGACGCTGCGTGATCGAATCCTCGAGTACCTCGCGGTCTACGAGGACCACTCGGAGCGGGCCTCGCTGGTCACGTTCTTCAAGCCGCCCGCGGAGTCGCTGTCCGAACGGGAGTACCACGACGCGCTGTGGCACATCCTGCAGACGCTCCACCTCCACGATCCCGAGCCCTGGCCCGCGGAGATCCCGACCGATCCCGACGACCCCTACTGGGAGTTCTGTCTCGGTGGCGAGCCCATGTTCCCGACCTGCCGGGCACCGTTCTACGACACGCGCAAGAGCCGATACTGTCCGGTCGGCCTCGAGATCACGTTCCAGCCGCGGGCGCTGTTCGAGTCGCTCGGCGTCACGGCCGAGACCGAAGCCGGCCAGCACGCCCGGGACGTGATTCAGGATCGACTCGAGGGCTACGATGGAGTCTGTCCACACGCCGACCTCGGCGACTGGGGCGTCGACGGCGACCGGGAGTGGCCCCAGTACATGCTCTCGGCCGACGACGAACAGGCCCCGTCGACGTGTCCCATTACGGTGACCCGTACGCATCCCAAACCCGCGGCGAAACTCCCGTGATGAACGGCGAGCAGCCGACTGACAACAGGGGCGGAGACGAGCGACTCGAGGACGCCGCGCTCGTCCTGATCGACTTCCAGCAGGGGTTCGACGACCCTTCGTGGGGAGAGCGGAACAACCCGGACGCCGAAACCCAGGCGGCGCGGCTGCTCGAGTACTGGCGCGAGCGAGCGCGGCCGGTAGTCCACGTTCGCCACGACTCGACGGACCCGGAGTCGCCGCTCCGGGCCGACGGGCCGGGCTTTGCGTTCGCGCCCGAGACGGCACCGGCCGAAGACGAGCCGACGCTGGTCAAGGACGTCAACAGCGCGTTCATCGGGACCGGCCTCGAGGACTGGCTGCGTGAGACCGGCGTCGAGACGGTCGTCATCGTCGGTCTCACGACTGATCACTGTGTTTCGACGAGTACGCGGATGGCCGAGAACCTCGGGTTCGAGCCGATCGTCGTCAGCGATGCGACCGCGACCTTCGATCGGCGCTTCGACGGCGAGCGCTTCGACGCGACGACGGTTCACCGGACCGCGCTGGCCCACCTCGAGGGCGAGTTCGCGACGGTGACGACGACCGCCGACCTGCTCGAGCGCGACTCCTGACGCCGGCGGCTCGGGACGGCGATCGACGACTGACAGTCGATTCGACCGGCGGGGTGTTCCGTCCCATACGTATAACTCCGCTCCTGCTCGACACCTCGTATGCGAATCGCAGTCGCCGGTACGTTCGGGCCGCTCCACGACGGCCACCGAACCCTCTTCGAGCACGCGCTCCGATTCGGCGAGGACGGCATCGTCGTCGCCCTGACCAGCGACGAACTGGCAGTCGAGACGCGCCACGAACCCCGCTTCGTCCCGTCGCTCGAGGAACGAACGCGGGGCGTGACGGACGCTATCCGCGACCTCGACGAGTGGGGCCGCGACGTCGAACTCCGCGTCCTCGAGAGCGAGTACGGGATCGCGACCGACGAGCCGTCGATCGACGCGCTGGTAGTCTCTCCCGAAACGGCCCCCGAACTCGAGGCGATCAACGATCGCCGCAGGGACCGCGGTTTCGAGTCGCTCTCGGGGGTCGTCGCTCCATACGTCTACGCCGACGACGGCGAACGGATCTCCTCGACGCGGATCGTGAACGGCGAGATCGACGCGCACGGACGGGTGCTCGAATAGCCCTGTCCGAGCCGTGTGGCCCTGAACGAGTCGATGACACAACAATAATAGCTCGGGAGACAGTCTGCGTAGCCAATGAGCGGAGATCAACGACCGCTGTTGGTCGTGTTGCTCGGGAGTGCGCTACTCGTAACGGTGGCCGTCCACGTCTCACTGGTGCCCCGATACGTTCCCAACGAACCGCTTTCGGGCGGGCTGGCGCTCGTCGCCGGCTGGGTGAGCTACACGCTCGTCTTTTATTCGATCGGGCGACTGCGGGCGGATCCCCAGGAGTTGCCCACCATGCGATTCGCGGACATCGGGATCGCACTCTTCCTCATTTCGTTGCTGCTCGCGCTCGCACTCGACGCGGTCGGCGTCCCGCTCGAGTCGATCGTCGGGCCGTACGTCCTGCCCGCGAGTGGGGTCTACGCCGGGCTCGCACTGATCGGCTGGTCGATCGGCCACCGGACGGCGGCGATCAACGAGATCGTGCGGTGATCGACGGCGGTCGATGCCGTCCGCGACCGCGACGCTCACTCCGGCTGTGACGCCGAGTTCGCGACGAAGACCGGAATATCGCCGAATCGGATCACGTGATCGGTGACGCTCCCGAGTGCCATCCGGTGGACGCCGCCACGACCGCGCGTTCCCATGACGATCAGGTCGGCGTCGATCTCGCGAGCGTACTCGAGGAGTGCCTCCTCCGGTGGCCCGTCGAGTACCGTCCCGGTGACCGCGAGTCCGGCTGCGTCGACTCGTTCGACGATCGCGTCGACGTACTCCTGGGCTCGGCCCCGGATCGCGTCTTCGGCGCTTGCGGCATCGCCCGGAAGACGGAGGTCACCCAGCGGGCCAGTATCGGCGACACAGGCGACGTGGACGGTCGCGTCGTGGACCGCCGCGAGCTCGATACCGGTTTCGGCGGCCGCGCGTGCGTGTTCGCTGCCGTCCGTCGGGAGCAAGATCGTGTCGAACATCGTACCGGTCGTACGGCGAGGACCGTGAAATTCCTGCCGAAGTGGCAGGTTAGTAGCCACTGAACGTCACTGCACACCTGACCGCACGACGGCGTTGCGGTCAGTGTGTCACTCGTTTCAGTGGCTACTATAGCTCTCGACTGCCAGAAGCCCCGTCAACGGGTCAGACGAACGTCAGGGGCACCATAACCAGAATCCCGACGAGGATACCGCCCGCGAGTTCCGGCTTGCCGCCGCTGGGTAGCCGCTCGCCGATATCCAGCGCTTCGGGGACGAACTCCGTGAGCACGAGGTAGATCATCGCGCCCGCGGCGAAGCCAAAGCCATAGGGGAGGAACTCGCGGGCGTACCGGACGAACCCGAACGCGAGGACGGCCCCGATCGGCTGTGGAAGGCTCGAGAAGACCGCCCACCAGACGAGCTTCCAGTTCGCGACGTCCATCGAGCGCAGGGGAATCGAGATCGCGGTTCCCTCCGGAATGTTGTGGATCGAGATCGCGACCGTCATGAAGATCGCCAGCACTGGAACGGTAAAGCCGAGGAACTGGGTCCCGCCCTCGAGCCCGAGATCGGCAAAGGAGACGCCGATCGCGACCCCTTCCGGAAAACTGTGGACGGTCAGGATGCCGAGGATGAGGACGAGCTTCTTGAAATCCGCCGTCTCGTACTGCTTTGGGTCGATATCGGTGTCCATCAGTACGTCGTGGGCGATGACGACGAGCGCGACGCCGGCCGCCATGCCGATCGCGATCTCGAGGGGCGTCCCCTCGGCCAGTCCTTCATCGACGAGGCCGAACGTCGACGCCGAGAGCATGATGCCCGAGGACAACCCCCAGAGAATTACGTTTCGTCGGTCGCTGATCCCCTCGAAGAAGAAAAACGGGAGCGCGCCGATCCCCGTCGCCAGCGCCGTGATCAGGCCGGCGACGAACACCAACAGGAGGTTCTCGAGGAGCACCATCTGCCGGAGTATTGCACCCGGCGTATAAATCGTCGGCGAAGGCGGACACGCTGGCCGTGTCACCGGCGTGAGACCCTCGGTATGGCGGTGCCTACCAGCGCCCGACGGGTCACTGCCAGTCCTGTCGGGAACCGATCAACGGCGCAGCCGGTCGTCGTCGGACACGGGAGACTGTCAGCAGCCGGTCGTCGTCGAACGACCGATACCGTCAACAGTCGTCCGCCGAATAGGTCGTGTATGTCCCTGTGGCGATCCCGCCGCACCCGCCACTATCTCGTTTTGGTGGCCGTGGCGACCGTTGGCTCCACGTTGCTGTACAATTACGGAATGGCAACGTGGGAAAACGACCCGCAGCCGCTCTTTCGATCGCTTGGAATCGTCTTTCAGTCGTTTACGACGACCGGCTATGGCGAGGATGCTGGGTGGGCGACGCCGCAAATGTACATGTTGACGATCGGGCTGCAACTCATGGGAATCGGCCTGATCCTCACCGCGGTCGACATCTTCGCGGTGCCGTGGCTCCGAAACACGCTGGCGGTCACGCCGCCGTCGGCGGTTACCGACCTCGAGGACCACATCGTCATCTGCGAGTACACGTCCCGCGGCGAGGCGTTCATCGAGGAACTCGAGTCCCGCGGCGAGGCGTTCGTCGTCGTCGAATCCGACGAGGAGACGGCGACGGGGTTACACGAGGCCGACCACCGGGTCGTCCACGGCGATCCGGAATCGACGACGGTGCTCGAGAACGCCGGGATCGAACGGGCGAGGGCGGTGGTGGCCGATTCGGCCGACGATACGAACGCGAGCATCGTCCTCTCCGCGCGCGAGGCGAACCCCGACGTGCGGATCGTGACGCTGGTCGAGGACCAGCGCCTCGCGGCGTACCACGAAATCGCGGGCGCTGACGAGGTCCTATCGCCACGCCAGTTGCTCGGCGAGAGCCTCGCCCACCGGGTGCCGACGGCCGTGACGACCGCGGTCGACGAGGGGATCGAGATCGGGAACGATCTGGAGCTGGTCGAGCTCTCGATCGCTGACGGAAGCGATCTCTGTGGGCGGACCGCGGACGAAATCCAGCCCCGCGAACGGTTCCGCGTCGACGGGATCGGTGCCTGGATCGACGGGGAATTCGAGAGTCCGATCCCGCCGGACCGCGAGTTCGACACGGGGATGCGGCTGCTCGTCGCCGGTGAGCCGGAACGGATCGACACCTTGCGGGCGGAAGCGATGTCGACGGTCCATCCGTTTTCGGCCCAGAACGTGATAATCGCCGGCTACGGAGAGGCGGGCGTGGCAGCGGGCGATGCGCTCGCCGATACGAACACGCGAGTAACCGTCCTCGACAGCGCCGACAGGGACGGCGTCGACATCGTGGGCGACGCCCGCGATCCAGCGGCGGTCCGTGAGACCGGTATCGACGACGCGTCCGCGGTGATCGTCACCCTCGACGACGACACGACCGCTATCTTCGCGACGCTGGTCGCGCGGGATCTGAACCCGTCGGTCGATATCGTCGTCCGAGCGAACGATACGGAAAACGTCCAGAAGCTGTATCGGGCGGGTGCCGACTACGTCCAGTCGCTGGCGACGGTCAGCGGGCGGATGCTCGCTTCGACCGTCTTCGAGGACGAGGAGGTCCTGGCGATCGACCGCCAGGTCGACGTCGTCAAACTCCCGGCGGGCCGGCTGACGGGACGGACGGTCGTCGACGCCAACGTCCGCTCGCGGACGGGCTGTACCGTCCTCGCCGCGGTGAGAGACGGCGAGACGATCACCGAGTTCGATCCGAGCTCGTTCGTTTTCGAGGAGCGCGACGAGGTCGTTCTCGCCGGGACGGACGAGAGCGTCCGGGCGTTCGAGGAGCGATTCCTCGCGTGAACCGTCTCGGGGTCAAGCCCCGAGGCGCTCGGCCTGCTCCGCGTGTAGAACGGTTGCGTCGCTATCGACCGATCGATAGCAGGGAGCCGAGATCGAGATCCAACTGCTGTTTCGCGAACCGGGCGAGCAACGGCGCGTCCTCGAGTTCGAGCAGGCGCGCGATGGCGAGGGGGTCGCCCTTGTTCGCCTCGGCCAGCGTGTCGTCGTCGAGCCGCTGGAGGTCCTGCATGAGCCTGTCGTAGCGGTCGTTCGGTGCCAGGTAGAGGAGCTGGGTCATCAGCAGCCGGCTTTTCGCGTTGGGGGCGACGTCTCGGTGCCAGAGGGTCTCGTACACCTCGAGGTTCTCGGCAGTCGGCTCGACGCTATCGTATTTGAGACAGCTGTCGGCGGTGGCGGCGGCCGCGCGACCGGACTGCATGCACTTGTTGATCCCCTCGCCCCAGAGCGGGTCGAGGCTCGGGACGGTGTCGCCGATCGCCATGAACCGATCGGTGTGGAGTGCGCCGGGTGCCTGAATGTGAGCCGAGCCCCGGTGTTGTTTGCCTTCGATCCGCTCGGCGTCCTGGAACCGTGGATCCGTCTCGAGCCAGTGGGAGAGGTAGTCGTCGATGGTGAAATCGTCGCGACTGTACTGGTCGTGGCTGCCGTTCTGGATGTAACAGAGGCCGACCTTGGCGGTGTCCTCGCCGGTGTGGAAGATCCAGGAGTAGCCGCCGGGTGCGATCTCGTGGTCTAACCGTAGCATCATCGCATCGCGCAGGTCCGCGAAGCCGGGACGATCGATATCGATCCCCTCGAACTCGTACTCGATCCCGATGGCGTGGTTCTCGCGTTTGAGATCGACGACGCCGAGTTTCTTCGCGAGGGGTGCGCTCGGCCCAGTTGCGTCGATGACGATGTCGCCGTACACCTCCTCGTCGCCGTTGTAGGTGACGCCGACGATTTCGCCGCCCTCCATGATCGGCGCGGTGACGCGGGCGTCGAAGCGGTACTCGGCACCGTCGTCGCGGCCGTCGTTCACCAGGAACCGCTTGAAATCGGCGAACTCCAGTACCGCGCCGCTCTGTTCGCGGACGTAGTGCTCCATCGGGGACTCGAGGACGACGCTGTCGGTGAACTGCATCACCACGTCGTCGGGGATCCCGAAGGCGGCCATCATGGAGGGGAACGTCCCCGCGGTGGACTTGTTACTCTGCCGCGGGAACTCGGCCTCGGCCTCGGTCTCGAGGACGACGACGTCGTATCCCCTAGCGACGAGGTCGCGGGCACACTGTGCGCCGGCGGGACCGGCACCGGCGATGACTACGTCGTAGCGGTCGTTCATGTAATCGGGACTGTCGTGGACCTTAATTAGTTTGTCCTGTTACGGTCGCCGGTACGTGGCGGGATCCCTTGAGTACCGGCCTTGACACTGGAAGAGCGTACTGCTGTGATCACCGCGTCAGTATCGCACGATAGTCCGTCGCTCGAATGGGTCGAACGACGAGTTACACGTCCGACGGACCAGCGTGATCGCGGGCGGTAACGGAGATCGATCGCTCGGTTCTCGGTGGAGTCCGTCCGACCCGGTTCGCACGCCGATACCGTCATTGATACGCTTGTGGTGGCCTGAGTTCCGCTCTGTACTCACTGCCGTCGTACCGGACGAACCAGTCTCCGGTCTCCTCGTTTCGCTCGAGCGCGGGTTGCGAGAGAAACCGTTCGGACAGCGACCGAAATACCTCGTCTCCCTCATCACCGACGTACCTGCTCTCCTCGATCGCCTCGGTGACGATTGCCCGCTCGTCGTCCGAAAGCCCGGTTAGATCGAACCGGTATTCCGATCGGAGCCAGGTCAGGAAGTCGTCGGCCGTCGACGCGACACGCTCGGCCTCGTAGTGATAGGTGTACCCCTGTATTTCCTCGGTACTCGCCAGTTCGACCGGATAGCGCTGCCCGTCCCGGAGGACGGCAGCGTATTTCGTCTCCGGGACGAGGACTGACGTTTCCATCTCCTGTGTGTCGTAGTATTCGTGAACGGATTCGTACTCCCGTTCGCCGGTTTCCGGCGGGAGAGCGCCACGAAGTGCTGCTCTGTCTTTCTCCGAAAGCGTCTCGTATTCGACCGCGTTCGTCGCATCGTCGGACCGCGGTTCCGACGCTTCGACCCGGAATTTGGCTTCGGTTAACGTCAGTTCGACCGTGTTCGTCACCGAGAGCGTATAGTACGCCCCGTCGTACTCGAGTGGCCGGTCGACCGACGAGCCGGCGACCGGCGTCGCGGGCCTCGGGTGTGGCTCCGGGGAGGGACTGTTCCGTTTGTTGGTGCCGTTTTCGATCGTCTCGACGATCGGACGGAGCCTGTCGGACGTGGTGTCGGCGGGGATCGTACTGACCGCGCTCGAGAGGAGATCCGAGTCGGACGTCTCTCGCATCTCCATGTGCGGCCCGTGAGCCACGCATCCGGCGATCATCGCGGAAATCGCGGCAGTGGCGGCCCCGAGGACCTGTCTTCGGTGGAGGGATGGCGGCATGTCGCGTCCGACTACTCCCATTCTCAGTAAATATTTTCTGTTTGACCGTTTCGAGGAGAGATAACGGGCGGTGAACGCGAGGCCGTCGATCGGACGCGTCCGGCCGACCGCTAGCGGACGATCGTCACCGGAACGGGCGCCTGTCGGGCGATCCGCTCCGCGACGCTGCCCAGCAACACCCTCGAGAACCCGGTCCGACCGTGACTCCCGACGATGATTCGATCGACCTCGTTTTCCACGGCGTAGTCGACGACGGCGTCGGATGGCTGTCCGACGACCGTCTCCGTCTCGATCGCACACCCCTCGTCGGCCGCGCGGTCCTCGGCCGCCGCGAGGAGTTCC
The DNA here is from genome assembly GCF_002494345.1 of Natrinema ejinorense. Lineage (GTDB taxonomy): Archaea > Halobacteriota > Halobacteria > Halobacteriales > Natrialbaceae > Natrinema > Natrinema longum. Next base: position 2,544,600 of record NZ_NXNI01000001.1, on the reverse strand, counting down.
TGTGACGCCTCCTGCTGGCGCTCGAGCAACACCTCCGGCCCCAGGTGTGCCGCCTCACCGTAGCTGCTGTTGGTCGGATCGACGGCGTGGACCACCGTCACCTCGTCGTCGGGATGTTCTCGACAGGCGAACTCGAGTGCCGCCCACCCCGGTTCCGAGTCGTCGAGTGCGACCAGCAGATGCATACTGACCCGTACGGGGAGCAATTACTTGAGTGTCATCCACTATCACGTGTTGCGGGCTGGCAATCACGGACCAGCAACTGTCGGCGGCGACGGCTGCAATTCCAGGACCCTCGAACTCCGTCGCTTCACACGGTCTGCTGTCACTGGGTCTCGTCGCATCCCCACAGCGGGTCGGGACTGAGTCGGCACCCACTGACAGGAGTCCGTCTCACTCGGAGTAGCCTTCCTGCAGGAACGTCCCTTCGGTCTCGTACACCGAGACCAGTTCCTCGATGAGTTCCGCCGGCGACTGCCCTTCTTCGCAGTGGCTGTCGAGTCGGTCCTTCAGATCGTCGCTGATCTCGAGTGTCTGTGTCATGGGTGGTGTGTGGGTCGGAACGCGTCGACCGTATCCGTCGTGGTGCAGCGGCAAATAGCCCCGGGGCGCGTGCGCAGCCGGCGTCGACGGGCCGGACCCACACCGGCACGGGACGGCCGTTCGGTTATCCGGTTCGTCGCGGTAGGGTTCGACGATGACAGCGCAACTGACCGACGACGACGTCGGCAAAACGGTCGTCGACGCCGAAGGAACGGAACTCGGTATCGTCGCGACCGTCGAGAACGGTCGGGCCGCCGTCGATCCGAACCCCAGTCTAGCCGAACAGGTACTCGCGTCGATCGGCTGGGGTAGCGAGGACGAGGAAGACTACGTCGTCACCGAAGACATGCTCGAGCGAGTCGACGCCGACGTCGTGTTGCGCGGTGAACTCTGAGACGCCCGCACGCCTCCTCCGCAAGATCGCACGGGGAATGACTTATTCGATGGAGCCGTCGTCGAAGGACTGTTCGCGCCAGGTCGTCCAGTCGTAGAGTCGCTCGAGTTCCCCGCCTTGCTGGCGGATCGCGACGGCGGTGTTGAACAGGAAGGCGGCGACGAGCGTCGTCCCGACGAGCCAGGCGGCATCGGCGAGCGCGCCGTACCCGGCCGCGTAACTCGTCAGCAAGTCGACGAAGATGACCGCAGTGACACAGACGATCGCCGGCAGCAGGTGGCGGGTCAACGCGGCGAACGTCGTTCCCTCGTGGACGCGGACGGCCCGAACGCCATAGAGAACCGCCCACGCGGAGGTGACGACCCAGCCGATCGCGACAACCAGCCGAGTCGAGGAGGTCTCGACGAGGAACGTCCCCCACCAGGCGGCGACGAAGCCGACGATGACGACGTAGTCCGCCCACGCGGGCAGCAGCCGAGAGCGGTCGCCCCCGGTCGGCTGGTCGTGGTACATCGCACGGATCGCCAGCGCGAGAAAGAGGATGAAAAAGAGGATCGCGCCGTCGACGAATCGGCCGATCCAGTCGGGCTCGAGCAGCAGCGAGGCGACGCCGGCGGCGGCGTAGACGATCGCCGCGCCGATCCCGATCAGGAGATACCACTGCTCGGTAGCCGCATCGACCGCGAGGACCTCGCGGACGTAGATTCGAGCGTAGTAGAGCAACACCACTGCTGCGACGCCCATCGCGAGATACGCGAACAGCCGCCCGATCGCGACCGTCGTGGCCGGATCGCTGGCATCGAACGTGATCGACGGAATCGGGGCGAACACCATCGGGTGAAACTGGCGGCCGAACCGGTATAAGTATATAGCCCCGTTTCCGGCGGTCGGGAAGTCACCGGCGTTCGCCGCCCGCTGGCTACCACGCGAGAAATCGATACCGGAAAAGAGCCGACGGTGTGCGTGTCGATCCCTTACGGGTCCTCGTCGTAGATGTCTCGAGTGGGCTCGCCGTCGACGTCGATGACGGCGAGGGCACCGCGGCGAGTGGCCCGCGTCAGCGCGTGGTCGACGATTTTGACCGGCCCGGGGACGGGGAACTCCAGCTCGCCGGCGGTGGTCGTCCCGGGGGCGACGGGCGCGGTCTCGATGTTCAGGTCGGGCTCGCTGAGGAGGTCGCCGTCGCGGTAGTAGCGGCTCCAGACGTTGCCGATGGGGTGAAGCGAGCTCAGCAGGTTGGGCCCGCCGTTGGCGAAGTACACGCGTGCGGTGTCGCCCGTTTCGGCCGTCATGGGCCCGACGCCGTTCTCGGTGAAGCCGTAGGCCTGGCCGTTGAAGACGACGTAGGTCGGCGACTCCTCGAGCATGGCGTCGAAGTCGAAGCTGTGGTGGCCGGCTTCGCCGACGTCGCCGTCGGTGTAGATCTCGTGTTGGCCGAGGTAGTACTCGTGGTCGACCTCGGGGAGGCCGTCTTCGGGCTCGACGAGGATCGAGCCGAACATCCCCGAACTGATGTGTTGATCCATGTTCGGGATCGCACAGTGGTAGATGAACACGCCGGCGTAGTCGGCGGTGAAGCTGATCCGGGCCGGGTCGTCGCCGGGCGCGATCGTGGTCGCCTCGGCTCCGCCGCCGGGGCCGTAGACCGCGTGGAAGTCCATGTTGTGAGCCGCCATGTTCAGGTCTTCCGGGACGTCGAACGTGAGGTTCACGCGGTCACCGCGCCGGACGCGGATCATCGGCCCCGGCACCTGGCCGCCGAAGGTCATGTACTCGAACGTGACGCCGGGCTCGATCTCGGCCGTCCGCCGAACCGTTTCGACCGTCACGTCGTGCTCGCGGGGCTCGTTCCAGTCGACCGGCGAGGGGATGTCCGTCGGATCCCGCGCGATCCGGTCGACGTCGACCGCCTTCGCTGCCGGCAGTCCCTCCGCATCGGCCGACTGGTTGGTTTCAGCGGCGTTCCCCGCTTCGTTGCCATCGAGGCAGCCGGCAACCGCCAGCGCGCCGGTCGCCCCGATCGCCTGCATCACCCGTCGTCGACTGAGTTGCGGTTGGGTCATCGTTCTACTTGGTCATAGTAGTGGACATATGATCAACCATCGCGACGGTTCCCGCGGCATAGTAATCCATTCGGAGAGTCCCCGTATATCGTGGTCATTTAAATGCCCATCCAGTCGACCGTGTGGCCAGAACGGGTTTCGGCCCCCTGTCGTCGGGTGATCGGCCGCTCACCGCCGACCAGCCACTCGAGAGCGACCGTCAGAACGAACACGAATCCGATGCATAGTCGTCGTATGAAACCGAGCGAGCTTCGCGAAACGATGCCTGCCCTCGAGTCGAGCGTCTACTGCAACTGGGGGGCTGGCGGTCCAAGCCCGCGCCGCGTCGTCGATGCGGCCGAATCGGCGCTCGAGTACCACGAGTACGAGGCCCCCGCGGCGGAAGGGGTGTATCCGGCTGCGTTCGACGCGTACGACGATGCGCGGACTGCCGTGGCCGACCTGCTCGGGGCTGCACCGAGCGAGATCGCGCTCACCCAGAGCACGACCGACGGGATCAACCGGGTCGCGGGCGCGTTCGACTGGACGGAAGGCGACGTCGTCGTCCGAACGGATCTCGAGCACTCCGCGGGGATTCTGCCCTGGCAGCGCCTCGAGCGGGAGTTCGGAGTCGACGTTCGGGTCCTCGAGACGGAGTCGGGGCGGCTCGATCTCGAGGCGGTGAAAGCGGCGGCCGACGACGCGAGGCTGTTCTGTGTGAGTTCGCTCACCTGGACCCACGGCACTCGGTTCCCGATCGCCGATATCGTCGACGTCGCTCACGACGCGGGGGCGCAGGTACTCGTCGACGCCGTCCAGTCCCCCGGCCAGGTACCCGTCGACGTCGGCGAGTGGGGTGCCGACTTCGTTGCCGGGGCGGGCCACAAGTGGTTGCTCGCCCCGTTCGGTGCCGGATTTCTCTACGTTCGCGACGGACTCGAAGCCGACCTCGTCCCGGCCGCGATCGGCTACCGAAGCGTCGCGGACGCAAACGCCAGCGACTATCAGTACGCCGCCGGGGCGCGGCGGTTCGAGGTCGGGACCACGAGTCCGGCACCCCACGCCGGACTGTCGGAAGCGATCGGGGTCCTCGAGGCGGTCGGAATCGAGACGATTCAGCGGCGCATCGAGAGGCTCACCGATCGGCTCAAGGACGGCGTTCCGGACGAGCGGCTGCTGAGTCCACGGGGATACGAGTCCGGGCTGGTGACGATCGCCGACGACGAGCCGACGGCGACCGTCGAACGGCTCGCCGATCGGGGAATCGTCGTTCGGTCGTTGCCGTTTCCGGACGCCATCCGCGCGTCGATCCACGCGTTCAACAGCAGCGAAGACGTGGACACGCTGCTCGAGGCGCTGTAGACCGCCCTCGAACGCGAGATCGACGGCGCATGTGTCAGTCCGCAGCCTGGCGTTCCTCGAGGGCAGCGCGAACGTCGCCGTAGCGCTCGAACCGATCGGCACCGATGTAGTCGACGGTGTCTTGCAGGTACTGGACGAGTTGTGTGCCGATCTTTCGTTGATCGTAGCCGTCGAACGGCTGGTCGTCGTAGAGCGGACCCGTCAGCAGTCGATTTTCGACGTACTCCTCGATGCGCGGTTCGTAGACGTCCGCAACGATGTCGGGGTTGGCCTCGGCCAGTTTAGCCAGGATCCACCGCCCGTTCTCGATGTGACGCGTCTCGTCCTGCCGGACCTTCCCGATGGCCGTCTGGAAGGACTCGAGGACGACGTCTCGGCCCATCTCCTCGGCTTTCAGTTCGATCATCTGATCGAAGCTGAGGTAGCCCCCGCGGGCGAGTTGCGCCTCGACGATGCCCATGTAGTTCAGATAGGCCTCGCCGAGCGCGTAGACGAGTTCCGTCCGGTCGCCGCTCGTGGTCGCCGCCAGGAGGTCGTCCGCAGTGTCGTAGAGGTCGTCCGTGCTGTACCCCTGGTCCTGATAGCCGCCCTCGCGGTAGGGATCGGTCTCCTGCGTTTCGAAGACCTCCTCGAAGTAGCGGCTGAAGAGGTCGGTGTGCTTGGCTTCTTCGTACACCTGCTGGGCGAGGTAGATCTCCTCTTGAACGGTGTCGAACGGCATCTCCTCGTTCGGCAGGGCGTCTAAGGCCATCATGTACGGCGCGAGCGTCCGCGTGACGTCCTCCTCGCCGTCGTAGAACCCAGCACACGTCGCGAGGAACCGCTGTTGCTCGGCCTCGGAGAACTGGTGCCAGTCCTCGCGGTCCGCTTCGAGGTCGTAGTCGTCGGGGTCCCACGTCCCCTCTCGCTTGCCCTTTCGGTAGAGTTCGTAGGACTTCTCGCGCTCGCTGTAGTCGATCGCCATATGTTGCCCGCACAACACGATCGACAATGAATATTTGGGTGAGGGTCACTACCAGTGTAAACTCGAGCGACGACCGATCCGCCGATCACGTCCGTCGGCGTCCAGTCCGCCCGCTCCGGCTATTCTGATCCGGAGTCGGCCGACTCGGCCGCGACCTCGACCATCGTCTGTCGCTCGTCGAAGTACGCCGGCGCGTCGGCGTCGGCCTCGAACTCGACGATGCGGGTCAGCGCTTCCTGGCCGTCCTCTACCTCCGAGACCAGCTCCGCGGCGAGCGTCGTGTATTCCGCTGCCAGATCCTGAAAGGCCTGCATCCGTGCCTGTTTGGCTTCCACGAGGAGTTGCTTCTCCTCGAGTTCTTCCTGGAGTTCCTCGATCGCCGCCACGTCGACGTCGGCGGCGTCCGGGACGTCCGCGGTCGACGGCGTTTCGGTCGCCGGGACCTCCTCGGGCAACGTCTCGAGGCGCGATCGGATGTCGGCCATCTCCTGGTCGATCTCGTCGAGGAGTTCGTCGGCCTCCTCGCCCATCGTCTCGACGTGTCCCGAGAGCAGGCCGGCCTGGGTGCGACAGTACTCGACGAATTCCTCGACCGCGAGTGTCTCCGCGGCGTCCTCGCTCATAGGTCCCCTTGGGACTGCCGGCCGAAGTCACTTTGGTCCGTTGCCCCCCGTGGGCGCGCGGGCAGCAGATTCGCGAGCATCGGTCGTGGGGACTTGGTCTAAAAGGGCTCCCGCAGAGTCGGTGAGAAGAACCGATTTGACGGGGAGTGTGTCGCCCGCTTCTTGCGATGAGATGAGCAGCACAACTGCGTCACTGGGGTATGGTGGCAGCCGATTACTGGAGGTCCCTCGAGAACCGTCCAGAAGACGAACGGCCGGTGATCGGTCGGAGACACGGGGCTGCACGACTCGCTCTCTAATTGACGCGGGGAGTCACATCGCTGGACACGGGTAGCCACATCGCTGGATTGAGGGCACCGGGAGACCGTCGGAACACTACTCACGAAAGACACACGCATGGAATACGAGGCCATACTCTTCGACAACGACGGCGTACTGCTCGAGCGAACGTCGAGCGATCGGTCCGTTTTCGAGGCTGCCATACGCGACGCGTTCAATGAACACGGGGTGACTGCGCCCGATCCGGAGCACGTCGCCGACCTCGTCTACGGTGTCACGGTCTCTCGCTTGACCACCATTTGTGAAACGTACGGACTCGAGACCGACTCGTTCTGGCTCTCCCGCGATCGAGCGTGTTCGCAGGTCCAACGCGATGCGATCGCGGCAGGGGAAAAAGGACTGTATCCCGACGTGAACGCCCTGAACGAACTCGAGCGGCCGACGGGTGTCGTCAGCACCAATCAGCACCCGACGCTCACGTTCGCGTACGATCGTCTGGATACTCCCTCGTTCGACGTCGTTCAGGGACGGCCCATGACCGTCGAGAGCCTTCGACGCAAGAAACCGAACCCCTACTATCTCGAGAAAACGCTACACGACATCGGTACCGAGGCCGCTCTCTACGTCGGCGACTCCGAACACGACGTGATCGCTGCACGGAACGCGGGGATCGACGCCGCGTTTTTGCGACGAGACCACAACGATGATGTGTCCCTGTCCGTCACGCCGGACCACGAACTCGCCAGTCTGTACGGCCTGTCTGCGATACTGGAGTGAACGGGTTGCTCGCTCGGCACGGACTCGAAAAGACGGACTCGACAGCACTGGATCGTTACTTCTTGTGCGTGAAAATGACCGCCTGACCGTCCGCCGATCCCACGCACAGATCCAGTTGTCTCGAGAGGTTGAGACTCGTCGGGTTCTCCTTGCACACGATGAGGTCGTCGAACCGCGAGTCACAGGCCGGACAGGACACTGCCACCGTGTTCTGGTAGCTCTTGATCGCCTGGTTTTCCTCGCGAAGCGTCAACGAAGCCACGAGTTCGTCGAGGTCGATGTCGTCCATACGCACCCTTCTGATCCAGCACGCATAAAAACAGGTGACGGTAGCGACCGCTTCGGCGGGACGGATCGTCCGCCGCTCGTCGGACCGCCCCACTGGTTGTCAACTGATACCATGGCATTGGGCTTTCAGACTCGTTAAGGTCTTCCGGCCACTGACTCAGACACAATGAATCCGGAACCGTATCGACAGGAGAGACAGTCCCGCTCCCGGATCGAACGATGAGCAAGGACTACATCGAAGTACGTGGCGCGGAGGAGCACAACCTCAAGGACCTCGACGTCACGATCCCCCGCGAGGCGTTTACGGTCGTTACCGGCCTCTCGGGCTCGGGGAAGTCCTCGCTGGCGTTCGAGACGGTCTACGCCGAGGGCCAGCGCCGCTACATCGAGAGCCTCTCGGCGTACGCCCGGAACTTCCTGGGGCAGATGGACAAACCCCAGGTCGAAACCGTCGAAGGCCTCTCGCCGGCGATTTCGATCGACCAGAAGAACGCCGCGAACAACCCCCGATCGACCGTCGGGACGGTCACGGAGCTCCACGACTACCTGCGCTTGCTCTACGCCCGCGTCGGCACGCCCCACTGTCCCGACTGTGGCCGCGAGGTCGGCGAGCAGAGTGCGCAAAACATGGTCGAGCGCATTCTCGAGTTGCCGGAGGGAACCAAAGCCAAACTCGCCGCCCCAGTGGTCCGCGACCAGAAGGGTGCCTTCGAGGACCTCTTCGAGGAACTCGTCTCGGAGGGGTACGCCCGGGTCGAGATCGACGGCGAGGAACACGACCTCACGCTCGACGAGCCGGACCTCGACGAGAACTTCGACCACACCGTCGACGTGATCGTCGACCGCGTGAAGGTCAGCGCAGAGGATCGTCCGCGCATCATCGACAGCGTCGAGACGGCGCTGGACGAGGCCGAGGGCGTCCTGAAGGTCATCCTCCCGGACGCCTCCGAAGAAGTGGCCGCGGATCTCGGCGAGGAAGCCCGCCGGACCGGCGCGCTCGGCGAGGAGACCGAGGAGAACGACCGCTTCGTCGTCGAGTTCTCGAAGGACCTCGCCTGCACGCACTGCGGGATCGACATCCCGGAGATCGAGACCCGGTCCTTCTCGTTCAACTCCCCGCACGGGGCCTGTCCCGAGTGTGAGGGACTGGGCGAGACCAAGGAGGTCGACGAGGCCCTCGTCCTCCAGGACGAATCCAAGCCGCTCAAACACGTCTTCGAGCCCTGGAGCTACAACCGCTCGTACTACCAGACCCGGCTGGACGCCGTCGCGGAGCACTTCGGCGTCTCACTCGAGACCCCGTTCGAAGACCTCGCGGACGATGTCCAGCAGGCGTTCCTCTACGGAACGGACGGCGAAGTGGTGTTCAAACGGAGTACGAAAAACGGCACTCGGCGGAAGCAAAAGCGCTTCGAGGGGGTCATTCCGAACCTCGAGCGCCGCTACATCGAGACCGACTCCGACTCGACCCGCGAGCACATCGAGGACTACATGTCGGTCACGGAGTGTCCGGCCTGTGACGGCACTCGCCTGAAGCCGGCCTCGAGAGCGGTGCTGGTCGACGATACGTCGATCACCGAAATCAACGCGATGAGCATCGGCGACGCCCGCGATCACTTCGAGGCGATGGAAGCCGACCTCACCGAACGCGAGAAGGTCATCGCCGAGGAGATCCTCAAGGAGATCCGCGCCCGCCTGGGCTTCATGTGCGAGGTCGGCCTCGACTACATCACGCTCGACCGGGAGGCCTCCACGCTGTCGGGCGGCGAGAGCCAGCGGATCCGACTCGCCACGCAGATCGGCTCCGGCCTCGTCGGCGTCCTCTACGTGCTCGACGAGCCCTCGATCGGGCTCCATCAGCGGGACAACGACCGGCTGCTGGACACGCTCGAGGAACTCCGCGATCTGGGCAACACCTTGCTCGTCGTCGAACACGACGAGGAGACGATGCGACGGGCGGACAACGTCATCGACATGGGGCCCGGCCCCGGCAAGCGCGGCGGCGAGGTCGTCGCCAACGGCTCCGTCGAGGAGGTCAAAGCGGCCGAAGGATCCGTGACCGGCGAGTACCTCTCCGGCCGGCGGCAGATCCCGGTGCCCGACGAGCGCCGCGAGCCGGACGGGACGCTGACGATCCGCGGGGCGCGCCAGCACAACCTCAAGGACCTCGACGTGGAGATCCCGATCAGCTGCTTTACCGCGATCACCGGGGTCTCGGGCTCCGGGAAGTCCACCCTCATGCACGAAGTGTTCTACAAGGGGCTGGCCCGCCAGATGAACGACAACACGTCGGTGATTCCGGGCGACCACGACGCCCTCGAGGGGCTCGATCGGATCGAGACTGTCCGACTGATCGACCAGTCGCCGATCGGCCGCACGCCCCGATCGAACCCCGCGACGTACACCAGCGTCTTCGACTACATTCGGGAACTGTTCGCCTCGACGAAGCTCGCGAAACAGCGCGGCTACGAGAAAGGGCGGTTCTCCTTCAACGTCAAGGGTGGCCGTTGCGAGGAGTGTGGCGGCCAGGGAACGGTCAAGATCGAGATGAACTTCCTGAGCGACGTCTACGTCCCCTGTGAAGAGTGCGACGGCGCGCGCTACAACGACGCCACCCTCGACGTCACCTACAAGGGCAAGACCATCGCCGACGTCCTCGAGATGTCCGTCGAGGAGGCCTACGACTTCTTCGAGTCCTCGAGCCAGATCCGCCGCCGACTGAAGCTGCTGAAAGACGTCGGACTCGACTACATGAAACTCGGCCAGCCCTCGACGACGCTCTCGGGCGGGGAGGCCCAGCGGATCAAGCTCGCCGAGGAGCTGGGGAAGAAAGACTCCGGCGAGACGCTCTACCTGCTCGACGAACCCACCACGGGCCTCCACAGCGAGGACGAACGCAAACTCATCGACGTCCTCCACCGGCTGACCGACAACGGCAACACCGTCGTCGTCATCGAACACGAACTCGACCTCGTGAAAAACGCCGATCACATCATCGATCTCGGCCCCGAGGGCGGCGAGAACGGCGGCGAAGTCGTCGCGACCGGGACGCCCGAGGACGTCGCCCGTCTCGAGGACTCCCACACCGGACGCTACCTGCGGGACCTGCTCCCGAAGATCGATCTCGAGGGACCACGTGGCGAGCGTGTCGAGCCCGTGAGTGCGCCGATGGACGACGACTGATCGCGACAGTCAGAAGGACTCATTGCGATTCGGGCCAACGAGGAGACAGATGAGTCGACTGAAAGACATCGTTCGTCGCGGGTTCGCCGGTGGCGGGATCGCGACGCTACTGCTGGCCGGGCTGTTCGTCCTCGGTGGCCCCGCTCCGTCGACGCTACTGGTGGCCGGCTGGCTCGCTATCGTCGGGCTCTCGCTGTTCCTCGCCGGCACCCGCGAGCGAGTCCCCGTTGCCGGCCGGCTCGTCGGCTGGCCCCGCGTTGGCGCTGCCGGCATCGCCGCGTTCGCGATCGGCGCGGTCGGGTTCGGGCTCTCGCAACTCTACACGCTCGAGGTCGCCAGCGGGACGTGGCTGCTCACTGTTGCGATCACGGTCTTCGTCCCGGGGTATCTCGCGTGGTTCGCCCTCGAGTGCTGGGCCGGCGGCCGTCGACTGGACGACGAGATGTTCGCGGTCGAGTAACGCGGCTCCCCGACGCTGCCGTGTGTCGCATCGACTTCCACTGGCGTTGTCCGAGCCGATACGACCGCCCACGACTGGGGTTGTCGACGATGGGCCCTCGCCGGGGCGAACCCGACCGGGAGCACAGTCAAGGGGGAGACTCGCCAAGGAGTACGTATGGCAGACGATTCCACACACTCCGAGGCGGGATCGGCACGGACCGTCGAAGATCCGACAGACTCGTTCGATCTGACCCGCTCGGAGCGCGTTCAGATCGGTGTCACGCGGGGCGAGACCGACCTCGAGATCGGACCGCCGCGTGACTATCCCGACCGGGCCGACATCTCGGTTCGACCGCGGTCTGACGACGGCCACCGAGTGGTGGTCAGTATCGATGCGATGGCGGGTGACCACGGGACGGGCCACGCCGACGTGGAGTTGACGCCGGCCGAGGCTCGCGCGCTCCGGGATCGACTCGACGAAACGGTGCGCTGGATGACCGAAGACGACGAGTCCGACTCTCCGGACGAGGCTGCCGATCGAAACTGATCCCGTCCGACGGGTTCGACGGCCTTACTCGTCGGGGCTGGGCGACTGGACGCGCGAGATGTAGCCGGCCAGGTCGGACGTCGTGACCATTCCGATGGCGCCTTCCTCGTTGTCGACGACGGGGATGTGATGGAAGCCCCGTTCGACCATCGCGTCCGCAACGTCGCGGACGCTGTCCTGGGCCGAGGCCGTGACGACGTCCGTACTCATGTACTTCGAGACCGGCGTCTGATCCTTCGGTTTCTGCTCGGAAACGATCCGGACGAAGTCCGTCGTCGTCAGGATCCCCTCGAGTTGGTTGTCGTCGTCGACGACGACGACCGATCCGATCCCGTTCTCGAGCATCAACTGGGCGGCGTCCTCGACCAGCGTGTCGGGCGTTACCGTGTGCAGGGACGTGGACATGACTCGAGCGACGAAAATGTCTTCCATATTGCGTGGTAGTCCGCACACCCTATAAGAACTGTCGAAGAATCTCGAGACTCCGGTGGACTGGCCGTCGACCGCGGAGTCGCAGCTGGAGCCGTCGGTGGATCGGCTACGCCCAGGGAGCACACGCGACGACGCGACCAGTTCATAAATAGTCGGCCGTCGAGGTGGCGGACATGCGCGTGAGCCATGCGATGGTCGAGCGACTGGCGGCCGCCGGGATCGACACCGTGTTCGGCATTCCTGGCACGCAGACGCTCCCGCTGAACGACGCGATCGAGAGGCGAGACGATATCCGGCACGTGATGGCCCGCCACGAGACCGCCGTCACGCATCAGGCCTGGGGATACGCCGAGACCTGCGGCGATCCCGCCGGGACGCTCGTCGTCCCGGGTCCGGGCGACATGAACGCGATGAACGGCCTGCAGAACGCGCGCAACGACTGTACGCCGCTGGTTCACATCGCCGTCGAAACCGACCCCGAGATCCGTGGCGGTGGGGGTATCCACGAGACGCCGCCGGAAACGTACGATACCGTCGTGAAATCGAACGTGGTCGTCGACCAGCCCGAGGGGACGGCCGCCGCGCTCGAGGCGGCGATCGCAACCGCGGAGCGGCCGCCGAAGGGGCCGGTCAGGGTCGGGGTTCCGAAGCGCTTTCTCTCGCTGGATCGCCCCGTCGCGACGCCCGGCGAGTACAGTCGCGAGTCCGTCTCGGGCGTTGCCGAGGACGATATCGACGCGGCCACCGATCTGCTCGCCCCGGCCGAGCGACCAGTCATCGTCGCGGGTGGCGGCGTCCGCGCTGGGAACGCCAGCGCCGAACTACGGCGCGTCGCCGACCGACTCGGCGCGCCGATCGTTACTACGTACAAGGGGAAAGGTGTCGTCCCCGACGGCTCCGGCGGGTACGTCGCCGGAACGCTGGCGGGCAGTGCGTCGCCTGCCCTGCTCGAGTTGCTCGCCAACGCCGACGCAGCGCTCGCAGTCGGAACGGATTTCGACGCGATGACGACCCGCACCTGGAGCGTCGACCTCCCCGCCGACCTCGTCCACGTCACGCTCTCTCCCGCAGACCTCGTCCACGTCACGCTCTCTCCCGCAGACCTCGTCCACGTCACGCTCTCTCCCGCAGACCTCGGAAACGGCTACGAGCCGGCGGTCGGGGTCGTCGCCGACGCTGCCGACGCGCTGTCGGCGCTCGAGGCGACGCTCGGAGATCGAGACGGCGGTCGGGCCGACGGGAGCGCCCGCGAGCGCGCCCGGCGCGTTCGACGGGCGACGAGCCGGCGACTCGAGGAGCTTCGGGGTTCGTCCCCGCCGCTGACCTCGGTGAGTGCACTCGAGACGATTCGGGACGCCGTGCCCCGAGAAACGATCGTGACGCTCGACGCCGGCGGCTTTCGCGTCTGGGCGCTGAACGCCTTCGAGGCGGCGGGGCCGCGGTCGTACGTCAATCCCGGCTCGTGGGCCACGATGGGGACGGGACTGCCCTCGGGAATCGGCGCACAGTTCGCGAACCCCGACGACGACGTGGTCGTGCTGACCGGCGACGGCGGGCTCTTGATGTGTGTCCACGAACTCCATACGGCCGTCGCCGAGGAACTGCCCATCACCGTCGTCGTCTTCGTCAACGAGGACTACGCGATCATCAGCGACGAGGCCGATCGGGCGTTCGAACTCGCCGCCGACACGTACGGCTGGGGCGACGCGCCGATCGATTTTACGGCGCTTGCGGCGAGCTTCGGCATGCGAGCCGAACGAGCGGAAACCCCGGCGGCGATCGAGTCGCGTCTCGCGGCGGCGATTTCTGCGGCCGAGCCGGTCCTGCTCGCGGTGCCGACGGATCCGGCCGAACCGCAAGCCAGCGACTGGATGGGCGAGTGACGGCTGGCGATCGCCCGGTCGACCGGGAATCGTCCTGATACTATATTTTAAATAGGAACTCCCCCATATTCGGTGACGTACCGACCGATGATCCCCGCATCGCCCGCCCTCGAGGGCCACTGCAAGCTTCTTCCCGCACCCGCGCCGACAACCGACGTATTCGCGGCCGTCGCCGCGGAGTACGCCGCGCTCGCGGACGAGTACGGCCCCCGGAACGTCCTGGTCCTGAAACGGCATCCGGCGGGTCTCGAGTCCCTGACGGCGGCGCTTGCCGATGCCGACCGCGAACGGCCCGCCGGTGGCCCCCGCTCCCCCCGCGTCGAATCGCTCCCGGAACACGCTTCGAAGACCATCGAGGAGTACGATCCGACGCTATCCCGCCTCGAGTACGAGGAACGGATCGAACTCATCTCGCTGGTGATCGACGGGGCGAGCCGAGCGATACCCGACTACCTCGAGCGGGCCGGGGCCCACGAGAGCTTCTCGCGTGACGTGGGGCAGCTGCTCCTCGAGGCGACGCGCCAGCGGATCCGCCGCGACGACCTCGAGACCGACGACCTCCACGACTGTCTGGCCTTCCTGTACGCGATGAACGACCGGTTCCACGCGGAACTCGAGGAGCGGGGCTACGTCGAGCGAGCGGACGTGGTGCCCCAGGCGATCGACCTGCTCGAAGCGAACGCGGACGGCGTCCGGACCCGCGTTACCGCCTCCTTCGACGCCGTCCTCGCGGTCGAGTTCGAGGAATACCGCCGGCTCGACCGTCGCTATCTCGCGGCCCTCACGGGGGAGGCCGATCTGGTCTGTTTCGGCGAGTGCCACGCCAGCGTCGAGCGGACGCGAGTCGAACCGGGCGGTATCGCGACCATCGCGACCGACGCGGGCCTCGAGGTCGAGCCCCTCGAGCCCGCATCCGACCGCGATGGGAACGAGACGCAGCCACACCGACCGATCACGCGATTCCTCGCGACCGGCGAGCAGCCGGCTCGAAACGAAGCGACCGAAGACGAGTCCACGGCGTGCGACCCGGCAGGACGGGCCCGACGAATCCGTGCCGAGACCGCCCGCGAACAGGGCCGGGCGGTCGCGACCGAGATCCAGTCGTTGCACGACCGCCGGGGCTGGTCTTACGACGAATTCGCCGTCGCCGTCCCGCGGATCGAGCGGGTACCCGAGACCAGACGGCGACTGCGGGAGGCCGGCGTTCCGACCGCGACGATCGGGACCCCCTCGCTGGCGGAGGATCCCGCAGTGAACGAGCTCTACGCGGTCGTCACGCTCCAGTGTGCCCGCGAGCGCGACGGGGAGCCCCTCTCGCGGCCGGATCCAGGACGGGATGCGAGCGACCCACGGGACGTCTCGCTGAACCGCCTCCGGGCCCGCGTTCCGGACTTCTCGCCGGACCTGCTCGGCGAAACCGCCGGCGCGAGCGTTCGGCGATCGCTCGAGCGCTGGATCCGACGGACGGACCTGAAAGGCCGGATCGCCCGCGACGAGGACTGGATCGACGCCCGCGAGGGGTACGAGGGCGTTCGCCGCGTGCTCGAGATCGCCCGGTTCGTCGAGGAGACGGACCTCGTGGGGCCGGACTGGCAGGGACTGCGCCGGATGCTTCGACGGACGATTCAGTACGACGCGCCCTACGTCCACGCGGTCGAGACGCAGCCGCCGACCGGCGGCGTCACCGTCTGTGCCGTCGACGACCTGAAGTACGACTCGCGCACCGCCGTCTTCCTGCTCGACCTGATCGACGGGACCTACCCCGGCGAGCAGTTTCTCACGCAGCTGTTCCCGCCGGCGTGGCTCCGGGCGATGCCGTCCTATCCCGCGGTCACGGATCCGTCGCTCGAGGAGATCACCGACACGTTCGACACCGTTGCTGCCGCCGACGTCGGGGATCCCTTCGAGAGCTATCACGCACAGCGCTCGCGTCGGCGACTCGCGCTCGGCTCCCGCGCGGCCGAACGGCTCCTCTACTGGTGTTCCTACGAACGCGGCTCCGGTGGGCTCCGTCGAACCTACGACGAGTCGCGCTATCTGAAACTGATCGAATCGACGCCCGGGCTCGCGCTCGCGGAGCGAGACGACGACGACGCTGCGATCCACGGCGAGACGAACGCACTCGACGCGTTGCTCGCCCAACCCCGCGGCGAACTCGAGCGGGTGCTCCGGGAGGCCAGCACCGGCGGTGAGGCGGATCTCGGCGAGACGGAGACGGTGTTCGAGGAGATCGCCGTCGTGCTCGAGGACGGCGACGTCGACGACGAACTCGTCGAAGCGGTCCGATCACAGTTCGAGTTCGCCGCCGGCGAGGTGGTCCGCGATGACTGACGGGACGACGACCGCCGAGTCGCTCTCCGTCGAGGGGCTCAGATCGGCACTGCACTGTCCCCGGCGGTACGAGTTGGCTCACGTCCACGGGATCGAGGACGACGAGGAGGACGCGGTCGGCGACCGCGTGGCCCTGCTTCGGACCGCGATCTGTGACGCGCTTCGGAGCGGTGAGACGGACCGCGAGGAACTCGAGACCGTCGCCCGCGATCGACTCTCGACGCTGTGGACCGACCACGAGGAACCCTTCCACTCCCGTGCCCAGCGT
This sequence comes from Natrinema ejinorense, assembly GCF_002494345.1. GTDB lineage: Archaea > Halobacteriota > Halobacteria > Halobacteriales > Natrialbaceae > Natrinema > Natrinema longum. The sequence goes on along the minus strand of NZ_NXNI01000001.1, from coordinate 2,528,243 downwards.
CGCCACGAACGACGGGTGCTCGAGGCGACGCTCGCCGCGTACGTCGAACGCGTCGGCGGCGAGCACGCCGGGGGGATCGAGCGGCTGGCTGCCGACGCGACCCGCGACGAACTGATCGGGCCGGAACTGCCGCTCTCGAGTACGCTCGAGCTCCCCGAACCGGCCGGCGGAGCGGACCCCGACAGCGAGAGGGAGACGGTGACGATCGATGCCACGGTCGACTACGTCTACGACGACGGCTCGTCGATCGTTGGCGTCCGATTCGTCCCGACCCTCGCGCCGCTTGGGCCCCTGCGCTACCGCTCGGAGTGGGAGGGTGACGTGGCGGAGCGATTCACCGACCACTTCGATACCGATTCGGACACGTTCGAGCCGGATCCGGTCGGCTCGCTCTTCGAGACAGCGGTCGTCCTCGACGGGCTCCGCACGCGTCGGGACCGCCTCGAGCTCGGCGACCGGACCTGTCGCTACGTCCAGATTCCGCTGGCCGATCGGTCGGGGACGGCAGTGAACTGGGTCCGAGAGACCGTCGAGACGAACCTCGAGGTCGTCGATCTCACCGACGTCTACGTCGATCACCACACCTACGGAATGACACACGATCATCGAAACGGAACCGTCGACGACCGGCTCGGACGGGTCGCTTCGGGCCTGCTGTCCGGCCCCTTCGACCCGTCGGACCGATGGGATCGGATCGCGGAACACGCCTGTCCGACGTGTGACTATACCGTCTGCTGTCAGGACTACATCGCAGGGGAGGTGCGGTTCGATGGGTGAGGAACCACGGCGAGCGGGCAGCGGCGGACAGGAGCTCGAGCCGGGGGCCGATCCGGACGACGACACGTTCGACACGGCAGCGACCGCCGGGCTCGCGTCCGCCGACGAGATCGAGCCGAAAGGGAATCAGCGGGCAGTCATCGACAGCCACGCAGCCTGTACGTCCGTCGACGCGGGTGCCGGGACCGGGAAGACGACGACGATGCTCGTCCGGATCGAGCGCGCCATCGAACGGGGCGAGGTCGATCCCGAGGACGTGCTCGTGTTGACGTTCGCGAACGAAGCCGCCGCGAGCATCCGGACGGCGGTCGGGGAGCGGCTCGATCCCGACGCAGCAGCCGCGATCGATGTCTACACCTACCACTCTTTTTGTTACCGACTCGTCCGCGAGTACGCCTACTACCTCGGCTACTCGCCCGAGTTCGACGTCGTGACCGAACGGGACCGCCGTCGGATCATCGGTCGCCTGCTCGCCGAGAACGACTACGACTTCGCGGCTGCGTCGACCCGAAACGACGGTTCCCCGACCGATCTCGTCGACGCGGTCGATCGGTTCATCCAGGCGATGAGCCAGGAGAACATCACGCCTGACGACCTACAGTCGGGCCTGCCACCGATTCGCACCCTCGAGCTGTGCAACGAGTTCGTCCTCTGGCTCGAGCGCATGGCTCGCGAGAACCTCTCCTTCGACAACGAGGCGCTGCGCTACTTCAACCGGGAGGAGTACCTCGAGACGGCCCGGGAGTCGCTGGTCGACTACGGCAAACTCGTCTCCTACTGCCGGGAGAAAATCGCGGAGGCGCCGGACGCGTTCCGCGAGGACGATCTGGTTCGGGAGATCGATCGCTACCTCCGGGTCCTCCAGCGGTGCGTGACGAACACGATCGACGCGCTCTCGTTGGACGACCGGACGACGAAACACCTGCCGCGGGCGCTATTCGGCAACGAAATCTGGGGGACGGCGACGAGCCGGATCGAACAGACCCCCTTCGGCCGGCTGAAACACGCCGTCGAGTTCCTCCGGCTGGCTCGCCACTACGCCGACGTCTACGCGGACTATCACGACCACCTCGAGGCCGAGCGGACGATGGACTTCGACGAGCTGGTACGGACGGCGACTGGACTGCTCGACGACGACGCGATCGCTGACGAAATCACGGGCCAGTGGACGCAGGTCTACTGCGACGAGTTTCAGGACACCGACGGGACCCAGTTTTCGCTGCTCACCGAACTCACCGACGGCCCAGATCGGCCGGATCTGTTCGCGATCGGCGACAAGGACCAGGCGATCTACGGCTGGCGTGGCACCGACCGCGAGGGACTCGATCGGCTGGCCGACGCCTACGACGACCACGAGGCGATCGAACTCGAGCTCAACTTCCGGTCGCGACAGGAAATTCTCGATCTGACCAACGCCTGTGACTACGGCCCTCAGTCCTCGAAGACGCTGCGGGAGGACGGCCGAACGCCCGGAACGTACGACGAGCCGGAGCCGTCGGACCGCGTCGTCAAAGTCGAGAGCGACGAGATCCCCCAATCGACGGCGGCACAGGTCGCGACGACGGTCTCGCGGCTCCTCAACGGCGCGGCCGAAACCGTCCCCCAGCGCTCGCTGGGCGATCTCGCGATTATCGTTCGGACGAACCGCCACGCACAGGCGGTCGCCGACGAACTCCGGGACCTGCAGATCCCCTACGAGATCTCCGGCTCGCCGCGTGGCGAGATTTCGCCCGGGATCCGGACCGTGGTATCGTATCTCCGAGTGCTCGTCGAGCCGGACGCGGACGCCCACCTCCGGCGCGTGTTACTCTATCGCTACCGACTCACCGAGGCGGATCTCGCGACGCTGCAAAGCCAAAGCGAGACCTTGTACGACGCGGTGGTAGACCCTGATCCGGACGTCGAATTCGAGCAACCGGAGCGGCTCGCGGACGCTCGGGAGCACCTCGCGACCCTCGAGCAGTTTCGGGACGTCTACCCGCTGTCGGGATTCCTCCGTCGGTTTCGGGACCTCACTCGGATCGAATGGTTCTGCTCGAGCGACGAGCGCGCGCAGTTCGATCGGATCGAGCGCTTCGTCGAGGCCTACGGCGCTGACGCCGTCGTCCAGTCGCTGTCGACCGAGTTCGTGGACGCGTTGGCGTCGACGTTGCAAAGCGGTGGCAGCGATCGAACCCGCGGAACGCGGTCCACGGACAGCGTCGACGTGATGACGGTCCACCAGGCCAAGGGCCTCGAGTTCGATACCGTTCTCGTCCCCTACCTCTCGGACGAGGAGTGGTGTGTCGACGGTGACTACGTCGAACGAGCCCGGTACCGGTTACTGGCCGCGACGCTCGACGCCGAGATCGAGTCGCCGTTGCTCGCCGATCTCGCCGCCGAGCGGGTCGGCGAGGAGTGGCGGGTGCTCCACGTCGCGCTCACGCGAGCCGAGAACCACCTGTTCCTGTTTGGCTCCGACTACGAGTACGACGGCGCGGACGACGAACTGGCGGCGTCGACGGCCGAGACCTGCTTGGCGAGCGAAATCGAGTGGTCGGTGACCGGCCAGCGGATGGATCTCTGGTCGTCGCTGACCGAGAGCTTCCGGCAGGTGCGAGAGAACTACCCCGAAACGGTCGTCGACCGGACGACCGAGATCGCCGCGTCCGCCGGAGAGAGCCCCGGAACCATTACCTACTACGCCGACTACGGTGATCGCCCGGTCGAGCCCCTCGAGACGCGCGAGGCGATCGAGACGGTCCACCGACTGGGGCGGCAGCTTCGCGACGGCACGCTGTTACCGGCTGCCGATGCCGCGAGCACCGCTCGGCTCGAGGACACCCCCGCCGATCGCTCGAGTGGGCTTTGGGTTCCCAGCGGCCGTCGATCGTCCGCGCTGACGACCGACACGGTTCGATTCCCCGTCGAAACGCTCGCGAGCGCGACTGAACTCCCCGTCGCGATGCGCCACAGCTACTCCGCGATGGACACGCACGACACCTGTGCCCGAAAACACTACCTCGATCACGTCGTTCGAGCGATCGACGATCCGCTCGAATCGATCGAGGGGGACGGGACGGCTACGCCGACGGTCGACGACTCGGCGTCGCGAATTGTCGGCACGGTCTTCCACGATGTCGCCGAGGAGGCCTTCCATCGCGAGTACCACACGCGCGAAGCGTGGCGGGAAGCCGCCCTGCGTCAGCTCACCGCACGCGACTTGCTCGCACACCGCGAGGCCGTCCTCGCCTGTATCGACCGGTACTTCGAGGCGAGCGTGCCCGGGTTCGACCGGCCGATCGCCGAGTGGGACGCCGTCGCCGCGGAGTTGCCGTTCTCGCTCGAGGACGTGACCGGCGTGACCGGAGACGTCGTCGGCTACGTGGACTCGATCAGGCGGCTTCCGGACGGCGGGCTCGCGGTCCTCGACTACAAGGCGACCGCGGGGCGGATCGATCCCGGCGATGCAGTCCAGTTGTCGCTCTACCTGCGGGCTTGCGAGAACCGGTTCGACGAACCCGTCTCGACCGTCGGCTACGTCTACGTCGGCGACGTCGACGGTCCGCGCGTCGACCTTTTCGAGCCCGAGGAGCTTCCCTCGTGGGAGTCGGTAGTCGAAACGCTCGCGGCGGTCGACGAGCCGTCGTTCTCCGAGACGACGCCGGGCGACCACTGCCGACACTGTCCGCATCGGTCGCTTGGCTGCGGACCGGCAGAACATGCCCACGGTGGAGACGGTTCGGAAGACGGCTGAGAACGGACCGGAGTAGTCGGAGCGCCCGTCGGGCGCAGCCAGCCGTCCTCGCCGGTCATCTCGTCTCCACACGACGAAAACGGGGAGCGATAGGGTCGCTGACTACGGCTCCCACTCGAACCGTTCCGGATCGCGCGTCGCAAGCGCCGTCCGGACCGCGGCGACGTTCTCCGCGGCGTCGTGAACGCGGACGATATCCGCCCCCCGATCGGCCGCCAGGGCGGTCGCCGCGACGGTCGCCTCGAGTCGGTCGCCGGCCTCGCGACCGACCTGTGCGAACATGGACTTGTGGGAGTGGCCGAAGAGAACCGGACAGCCCAGCGCGTGGAATTCGTCGATCCGATCGAGGAGCTCGAAGTTCTCGCTCGCGGACTTGCCGAACCCGATGCCGGGGTCGACGACGATCTGGTTCCGGTCGAGTCCGGCCTTTTCGGCCAGCAGGATGCGTTCGGAGAGCTGGTCGATCACGTCCGCGACGACGTCGTCGTACTCGATCTCGCGGTCCGGGACGACCGGCGCGTCGATGCTGTGCATCACGACCAGTCCCGCGTCGTGGTCGGCCGCGACGAAGCGCATCTCGGGGTCCTCGAGCCCCGAAACGTCGTTGATGATGTCGGCACCGGCCTCGAGGGCGGCGTCGGCGACGGCGGCTCGGCGGGTGTCGACCGAAATCAGCGCGTCGAGGTCGGCGACCCGTTCGATCACGGGGACGACCCGGTCCAGTTCCTCGTCGACCGAGACGGGGTCGGCACCCGGTCGCGTCGACTCCCCGCCGATATCGATCACGTCGACGTCGGCCGCGACCATCGCCTCGGCGCGGGCCACGGCGTCCTCGAGGGCGTCGTACTCGCCGCCGTCGTGGAAGCTGTCGGGAGTGACGTTCAGAATGCCCATGACGGCCGTCCGATCCGACCAGGGAGCGGGCGGGCCACTCGAGTTGGCGGTCCGCCAGTCGGGCCGGGCCGGCACGCGTTCCGTCCCCGCCGTCTCCGCGTCGCCGTCGATTGTGGTCCCGGCTCCGGCATCGATCCCCGCGTCGTCGCCGACGCCGGTTCCGGCATCGATCTCGAGGGTGTCTCGCAACGTTCGAGCGATATCGGTGACGCCCTCGGGACGGCTCCGGTCCTCGAGGCGTTCGACCAGCGTCTCGAACTGTGCGAGCGTTCCCATCAACACGGCGTCGACGGTCTCCTCGTCCCGGTCGAGACCGGAGAGGGCACACTCCCCGCCGAGGCGCAGCAGTTCCTCCTTCAGGACGGTCGCCTGTCGATCCCGCAGTGCAGTCCTGACGACCCGGTGGACGGCGTCGCCGTCCAGTCGGTCGACGTCGTCGCTGGCGACGTTTGCCTCCTCGAGGGCGTCGCGAGCGTCCGCCCGGTCGCGGATCCGCTTTGGAACGTCGGTGCGGGTCCACCGCGAGCGTGCCTCCGCCACTGCGTACAGCGACCCGGTCACGAGCACGCAGTCGTCGCTCCCGGCGTCGGCGAGCGCGGACGCGAGGGCATCCGCCACGGCGGTCTCGGTACGGACCGTTCCGGCACCGCCGTCGGCGAAGACGTCGGCGAGGACGGCCCGGTCCTCGGCGCGATCGAGTGCCGGCTCGGTCGTCACGACCGTATCCGGCGTCGGCAACGTGGCGGCCATCTCGCGGTGGTCCTTGTCGTGCATCGCACCGAAGACGAGGTGGAGACGGTCGTACGCGTACGTATCGAGGGTTTCGGCGAGCCCCTCGCAGGCACCCGGATTGTGCGCGCCATCCAACACGACCAGCGGGTCGGTGTCGAGTACCTCGAACCGACCCGGCCAGTGGGCGCTTCGCAGTCCGCGTCTGAGGGCCGCATCCGACACGTCGCCGACCTGGCGGGCGAGGACGGCCGCGATGCCCGCGTTTTCGGCCTGATGTTCGCCCAGCAGCGGAATCCGCGTCTCGAGGTCCCACTCGCCCGCGTCGACCGAGACGGCGGCCTCGGTGTGGTTGGTGCGGCCGCCGTATTCGACGTGGACGTCCGGTTGTGACTCCGCGCCGCTGCCATCGGCCACGTCCCGCCCGACGGTCACCACGTCACCGGCCACGTCACGGATCGCCTCGAGTGGCCCCCCAGTGACGCCGGTCACGAGCGGCGCGTCGGTCGGGGCGACGTGGGCCTTGTCGCGGGCGATCTCCGCAACGGTATCGCCGAGAATGCCCGTGTGTTCGAGGGTCACGCTCGTGACCGCGCTCGCGACGGGATCGACGACGCTCGTGGCATCGTACTTGCCGCCGATACCGACCTCGAGGACGGCGATATCGACGTTCTCGCGCCCGAACTGCCACAGCGCCATGGCGGTCATGGTCTCGAAAAAGGTCGGTGACTCGCCGTCGGCACCGCGCGCCGTGACGTACTCGCCGACGGCGTCGACGTACTCCCGGACCGCCGTCCGGGGAATCTTCCGGCCGTCGACGCGAATTCGCTCGCGGAGGTCGTCGAGATGCGGCGAGGTGTAGAGGCCGACGGAGTAGCCGGCCTCCCGCAGGGTCCGCTCGAGCAGTCGCGCCGTGCTCCCTTTCCCGTTGGAGCCGGCGATCTGGACGCAGTCGACGGCATCGTGGGGGTTCTCGAGGTGGGCCAGCAGGCGGGCCGTCGACTCCGTCCCCGGCTTCGGGCGGAACCGCCGCAGATCGAAGAGGAAATCCGCCGCCTCGTGATACTCCATATAGGAATAGGAGAGGCCGACCGTTTTTGAGTATTCTGTTCGGACGCCGTCGTCACCGCTCACCCGTCGCGGGCGTGGTCGCCGCCCGGTACACGACGGCGACCGGCGGCGCAAATATGTTCGGGAGAAGAGCGACTTCGGCGGCCGACCTCGGTTCGCCCACGGCTTTAGGCGGGCCTAAACCGCCGGCCGGAGGAGATACTGTATGCCAGCAACCGATTTCGACGCCGAACGGACGTACGACGAGCATCGATTCAGCACGCGGTCCGTCTTCCGGAGCGACCGAATGAAGGTGGTCCTCGGCTACTTCGAACCGGGGCAATTCATTCCGGTCCACGCCCCCGACAGCGACGTCACGATCTGTGTCCGGGCCGGTACCGGCGTCGTTCGCGAGGGGGAGACGGACCACACCGTCGGCCCCGACGACGTAGTCGTCGTCGAGGCGGGGGTCGAGCGCGGCGTTCGAGCCGACGAAGACGGGCGACTCGAGGCGCTCCTGGTCACGAGCCCGCCGCCGACCGACGCCGAACACGAGCCCGTTCGAGAGGGTCTCGAGCGCGGCGTCTTCGAGCCCTGAGACGGTCCCCCGTCTGAGCGACCGGCGACCCCGCGATCCGTCCGTGGAGTCGCCGGTACTGACTGGCAGTGGTCCGTCTCCCCCTCGCGAACGAATCGTTCCGTTCGACGGTATCCGTTGCCGACGTGCCGCCGGCAAGAAACTTATCTCGCTCAGTACCTAGCAGGTAGACATGAGTAGCCGACCGGGTGCCGCTGACGAGGGGTTGTGGGACGATACCGACCCCGACGTGGCGCTCCAGCGGTATCGGACGCTCGTCGATACGATCGATGACGGGATTTATCAGCTGGATGCCGGCGGGCGATTCGTCGCTGTCAACGACGCCGTCGTCGAGGTGACCGGTTATCCGCGCGAGGAACTCCTCGGCCAGCACGTCTCGATCGTCCTCGCGGACGAGGACGTCACTGCCATCGAACGAGAGATCGTCGTCCAACTCGCCACCGACGACGACGGGATCCCGACCTTCGAGTTCGCCATTCACACCGCCGACGGTGGCCGCCTCCCGTGTGAACTCCGGATCAATCCCCTCGTCGACGGCGAGGAGTTTCGGGGAACGATCGGAGTCGTGCGAACCCGCTCCGAACCGACCCACCGACTGCGAACGTTCGCGTCGACGGAGGCGTCGTCCGAATCGATCGCGAACGGATTGGACGAGGGCAACATCGGCGTTCTCGTCCTCGATCGCGCGTTCGAGATCGCGTGGGTCGACGAAACGATCGAGGAGTACTTCGACGTCGATCGTCAGGCGATCGTCGGCCGGGACAAACGGACGGTGCTTGAGGAGATCCTGACGGAGCGAGTTGCCGACCCCGGCTCGTTCGCCGACACCGTCCTGGCGGCCTACGACGAGGGTCGGTATCTCGACGGGCTCGAATGTCGACTCGGTGGTGACGGAGACGGGGCGTTCGACGGCCGCTGGCTCGAATATCAGAGCAAACCGATCGAATCGGGTGCGTACGCCGGTGGACGGATCGAGCTCTACGCCGATATCACCGAACGGAAACGGTCCGAAGGAGCCCTCCAGGAGAGCGAGGAGGCGTTCTACTCGCTGGTCGACGCCGTCGAGGAGTACGCGATCTTCCGGCTGGACCGGGACGGCCACGTCATCAGCTGGAACACGGGTGCCGAGCAGATCAAGGGCTACGACCGCACGGAGATACTCGGCGAGGAGTTCTCGACGTTCTACACCGAGGCGGACCGAGCGGCGAACGTTCCCGAACGGAACCTCGAGCGGGCGCTCGAAGCGGGTTCCATCGAGGACGAGGGCTGGCGCGTCAAAAAGGACGGCACGCGGTTCTGGGCGACCGTCACGATCACGGCGGTCCGGGACGACGACGGCACCCATCGGGGCTATCTGAAGGTGACGCGCGACATGACCGACCGCAGGGAGCGTCAGCAGGAACTCGAAAGCGAACTCCAGCGCGTCCTCGGGAGGGTCTCCGACGCGTTCTATGCGGTCGACGATGAGTTTCGATTCACGCACGTCAACGACCGCGCCGAAGACCTCCTCCGGCGCTCGGAGGCGGAACTCCTCGGGAAGCGACTCTGGGACGTGTTTCCCGACCTCGTCGAGACCGACGAGGTCTGGGACGCCTTTCACACGGCCCTGGAAACGCAAGCGCAGACCAGCTTCGAACTCTACTACGACACGCTCGACTTCTGGGTCGAGGCGAACCTCTATCCCTCCGAGACGGGCATCTCGGTCTACTTCCGCGACGTCACCGAGCGCAGAGAGCGCGAACGGGAACTCGAGGAATCCGAGCAGCGCTATCGTACCCTCGCCGAGCACTTCCCGAACGGGATCGTCACTCTGTTCGATCGCGACCTCGAGTACACGCTGGCGGCGGGCAAGGGGTTCGACAACATTCCTATCGAGCCGACGGATCTCGAGGGAGAGGCGGTCCACGACGTCTGGCCCGACGAAACCCTGACGGCGCTCGAACCCGCGTTCGAGGCCGCACTCGCCGGCGAGGAGCGCTCGGTCGAACTCTCCTATGCCGACCGGGAGTGGGTGCTCCACGCGGTCCCGATCACTGACAGCCAGGGGACCGTCTTCGCCGGCGTGACGATGGCCCACGACATCACCGAGCGCAAGGCAAACCAGCGCAAACTCGAGGAGACCGTCGCACAGCTCGAGGCGTCCAACAGGCGGTTAGAACAGTTCGCCTACGCCGCCTCACACGACCTCCAGGAACCGTTGCGAATGGTCTCGAGTTACCTCCAGCTCATCCAACGTCGCTACGTCGACGAACTCGACGAAGAGGGCGAAGAGTTCCTCGAATTCGCCGTCGACGGTGCGGACCGAATGCGAGCGATGATCGAGGGACTGCTCGAGTATTCCCGCGTCGAGACACAGGGCGCACCCCTCGAGCCGGTCGAACTCGATCCCCTCCTCGAGAGCGTTCTGGCGGATTTACAGATCCAGATCGCGGAGACGAACGCCGAGGTTGCGGTCGAATCGCTCCCCCGTGTCAGGGGCGATGCCGATCAGCTGCGTCAGCTCTTCCAGAACCTGCTCTCGAACGCACTCACGTACAGCGGCGACGAACCGCCACGGATCCACATCGACGCCGACCGACGAGGGCGCGAGTGGGAACTCTCCGTTCGGGACGACGGAATCGGGATCGAATCCACCGAGCAAGACCGCGTGTTCGAAGTCTTCCAGCGCCTCCACAGCCGCGAGGAACACCCCGGCACCGGTCTCGGACTCGCGCTGTGTCAGCGGATCGTCGAACGCCACGGCGGCGAGATCCGGATCGACTCGGAGCCCGGCGAGGGGACGACGGTTTCGTTCACGCTGCCCGCAACGGAGACCGACGACGGACCGACGCCGGACTGACGCCGAACACCCGTCGCCGAACTGACGCCACACGCCACCGCGGAGCGAAACCGTGGCCGAGCGACGGTCTCCATCGACGGCGGTCGACTGCTCGAGCGAGCCGACGGGTCCGTCACTCGGCAGTCCCCTCCGTCGCCAGCCCGTCGTCGCCGTGTTCGCGGGTTAGTTCGAGGAACGCGTCCTCCAGACTGCGGGGCCCGCCGGTTTCGGCGCGGGACTTGAGCCGTTCGGGGTCCCCCTCGGCGACGAGCGTTCCGTCGTGGAGGACGCCGATCTCGTCGGCCAGTTCGTCGACGACGGGCAGGATGTGCGTCGAGAGGAAGATCGTCATCTCCCGATCGGCGAGTTCGGCGATGGTGTCCCGCATCGTCCGGGCGGCGCGTGGGTCGAGTCCGCTCGTCGGCTCGTCGAGGAACGCCACGTCGGGTTCGTGCAACACCGCCTGGATGACGCCGACCTTCTGGCGCATCCCTTTCGAGTACTCCTCGATACGCTTGCTGGCGTCCGCGAGCAGGTCGAAGCGCTCGAGCAGCGATTCGATGCGTTCGCTCGCGGCCGTCTCGGGCATATCGCGGAGCCCGGCGGCGTACTCGAGTTGTTCCCGGCCAGTGAGTTCCTCGTAGATCGGCGGCTCCTCGGGTAGGTAGCCGATGTGGGGGGTAACCGACTCCCGCTCCGCGATGGGGTGGCCGGCGACGCGGGCCGATCCGTCGGTCGGGACGGTCAGCGTCGTCAGCATTTTCATCGTGGTCGTCTTCCCCGCGCCGTTGGGACCGAGGAAGCCATAGACCGTGCCGCGCTCGACGGTCATCGTCAGACTCGAGACTGCGGTCGTCTCGCCGTACCGTTTCGTCAGTCCCTCGGTTTCGATAGCGGGGCCGTCGGCAAGGCTCATACAGTTCCGTTCGTGGCAAGCGACGTAAACCTCGGCCATCCCCGTCGTCGCTGCGGGCGTGGGCTCGTCCGATCGATCGGATGCGGACAATGCCAATTATTTACTACCGCCGTGACACGATTGTACCCATGAACCCCGTCCGCTCTTGCTCTCCACGGCTGACCCGAGGTGTTCGCTGATGGGACGCGGTCGTCCGTCACTCGCCGTCACCGGAACGGAGTTCCGACGAACGGTTCGCGCAGTCAGCGGGAACCGGACGAAGCTCCTCCTGATGACGGCGGTCGCGATTGTCGCACTCGGTCCGATTACGGCCGTCGGGCTGCTCTTTCTGCCGACGCTGGGTGAGGAAGCCGCCGCCGGAACGCTTTCCTCGAGCGAGGCTACGATGGCGACGGAACTCGTGACCGGTGGCGTCGCGGTTCTGTGGGTCGCGCTGGTCGGGATGACGGTCATGCGGACGATCACGACGGTCGCCGATCTCGACGAGCCGGCCTTCCTCCTCCTGTCGGCGTCCGTTCGGAACACCGTCGTCGGCGTCGTCGGCGCGGAAATCGCACTCGTTGCGGTCTGGACGCTCCCCCCAGTGGTACTGCTCGCGGCCGCGTTCGCGTTCGGTGCGGGAACGGTGCTTCCGGTCGTCACCGCGCCGCTGGTGCTCGGTTTCGTCCTGCTCACCGCCGTTCCCGTCGGGTTCGCCGCCGGTATCTGGATCCGGCACGTGATAACCGCCTACGAGCCGATCGCGCGGTACCGAACGCTGCTGTTCGCCGGGTTCTGGCTCGTCTACTTCGGCGTGATCGCGACGGGTGAACTCGACGCAGTCACGAGTACGCTGTTCGCTCGGTTGCAAACCAGTCCGTTCGGATGGCCCGGCCACCTGTTGCTGCTCGGGATTCCCGGCATCGAACCATCGGTGACCGGGATCGGCGGGACGGTCGTCGGGTCGGCACTCGGTATCGCGCTCGCGCTCGCCGTCGCTATCGCCGGTGCGAGAACCCACTGGTTCGCGGATCCGGCCCGTCCCGACGACGAGGTCGACGCGGAGACGTCGTCGGACCGCCTCGAGGGGCTCCTCTCGGGACCGATCTCGCGACCGGTCCGAACGGTGACGGTAACCGCCATCCGCCGGACGAAACGATCGCCGATCCGGCTGGCCTACGCCGGCTATCCGCTCCTGGGCATCCTCGGGTTCGTCCAGCAAATCATCGAGGCGGGGACGATTCCGCCGTACATAGCCCTCCTGTTTGCACTCTACGTCGTCTGGGCGGCCGGCGTGTTGTTCACGCTCAACCCCCTCGGCGACCTCGGCCCCGGCCTCCCCGCCGTCCTGACCTCGACGCTCACCGGTCGGCAAGCGATTCGTGGACGAATCATCGCCGGCGCACTCGTCAGCGTCCCCCTCGCACTCCTCGTCTCGCTCGCCGTCGGGCTCGTCAGTCCGCTCTCGCTCGAGCGAACGGCCGCGTTAGTCGCCGGAACCGTCGTCGGCGCGGTCGTCACGCCGGCGCTGGCGACCGGGATCGGCTCGGCGTTTCCCCGCTTTGGGAGCGTCTCCGTGACCAACAACCGCGAGGCGGTGATGCCGAGCAAGACGGCGTTTTTCGTCTACACGCTCGCGATCGCACTCCCCACGGTCGCCGCCGTCGTGATATACCTCAAGGCCCCGGAACTGATCGCTAACGCGCTCACGTCGGTCGCGGCGTGGGCACCAACACCCGCGCTATCGATCTCCGCCCGCTCGATCTCGATCGGTGCCTGGACCGTCCTGATCGGCGGGCTGGTCGCCCCCCTGGTCTCCTATCGCTACGCGATCGAACGGTTCGACTGGTACGTCCTCGAGTAAGGGGGTCACCAACCGGGGACCCGCCGAGCGAACGAACGGCCACGAGATACTGGAAAGCGCGATACAATCGAACGCGGCCGTCTCAGGTGCTCACTCGTCGCCTTCGACGCCCGTCACGTCGAAGCCCAGGTCTCGAATGCCCTCGAGGATCGCCTCGTGATCGGCGCTCGCCTCGTAGTAGATGACGATGTCGAAACTCCCCTCGCGAAGCAGTTGCTGACACTCCCAAACGAATTCCTCGTCCTCGAGGGTCAGCCCCTGGTGCTGGTTCGAGGAGAAGTCGGAGTCGTCGTTGCCCGAGTAGACGTAACAGTCTCCCGGATCGTACCCCGAGTGTTCGGCGATGATGTCGCCGACGTCGATCGTCGCCTGCATCATCTTGACGTCTTCCTGGCCGTCGTAGTCGGTGTGGACGACCGCCCCGTTGAGGGCGATGTCGCCGGGCTCAAGCAGTGCCTTCGTCCGCTGGTAGAGGTCGTCGTCGATCGTGTCTGGCATTACGGTCGCGTTCGCAGTCGGGACGGATAGCCGTCACGATTCCCCCGTTGGGCCCCCAGCGGGAGACGGCGTTCGATTCTCACTGTCGACGGCTGTCACACAAGACACATAGTCGTCGGTGACCTTCCCCGAAACAATGAAGCGGTGGCTTCGTCAGCGCGTCGATGCGGCCTACGAGCGGCTCCTCTCCAGGGAAGTCTCCGGCGCACCGACCCACGTCGCGGTGATCCAGGACGGCAACCGTCGGTACGCGCGCAATCAAGGCGGCGACGCACACGACGGTCACCGTGCGGGTGCCGAGACGACCGAACACGTCCTCGAGTGGTGTCAGGATATCGGCGTCGAGGAACTGACGTTGTACACGTTCTCGACCGAGAACTTCGAGCGGCCCGCCGAGGAGAACGAGCCCCTGTTCGATCTCCTCTGTGAGAAACTCCGGGAGTTCGCCGAGGCCGACCGCGTCCACGACAACGAGGTTCGCATTCGGACCCTCGGCGATACCGATCAGCTCCCCGAACGGGTCCGCGAGGCCGTCGCCTACGCCGAGGAACGGACCCGCGGCTACGACCGGTTCGTGCTCAACATCGCGCTCGCCTACGGCGGTCGTGCACAGCTCCTCGAGGCCGCCCGCGGGGTCGCCGAGGGCGTCGATGCGGGCGAACTCGAGCCGAGCGAGATCGACGTCGAGGACATCGAACGGCGGCTGTACGACCGGCCCGTCCGGGACGTCGACCTGATCATCCGAACCGGCGGTGACGAGCGCACGTCGAACTTCCTCCCCTGGCACGCCAACGGTAACGAGGCGGCCGTTTTCTTCTGTGCGCCCTACTGGCCCGAGTTCTCGAAGGCCGACTTTCTCCGGGGGATCCGGACTTACGAGCACCGCCAGGAGTCCTGGCGGCGGACCCGCGCTCGACGCGCGCTGGCTCTGCTCGGTGCCCTCAGCGAGCCGGAACTCGCCGAAGCCCGCTCGATCGTCGACCGGTTTCGCGACTCGCTGCCCTCCGCCGAACGACCCGATTCGGGTGAGCTCGAGGCGGGAGAGCTCGAGACCGGCGACTCGAGCAGCCGGATCGCCGACTAATTTCGGCCGAGATACCATAGCATTCTAAACGGTTCGGCGCGGTCTGCGAGACATGCGTCGCCTCGCCGTCCGTCTCCTGTTCGGTGTCGCGGTACTCTGTGGGATCGTCGCCGGGTCCGCGGCCGGGACGACTGTCCGTCCCGATCCAGCCGACGGGAACGTGACGATGTATCGTGCACACGACGGCGTCGACCTCGAGAACGTCTCCGACGTCCGAGCGGGAATCGAGAACGCCTCGCGGCTCGTCGTGAACGAAACGCTGGTGGTCGAAATCGAGTCCGACCGGTTGGCCGCCGAACTCGAGGCCGAAAACGCTTCTCCGACGGCGGCCCTCTTCGACTCGAGCGGAACGGATCCCACCGACCGGGACGTCGTTCTCGAGTGGTCCGGTCCACCGGGATTGCAACGGAACAACGTCCCCCTCGGTCCCGAGAATACGACCGTTCATCGGCACGGAAACGAGACCTACGTGGTCGTCGATACCCGGTCCGTCGATCCGGAGAAGGGGTCGTTCTCGGACATACCGTCGTATTCCATTCGGGTGGGCTCTGGAGCAGAGGCCCTCGAGTGGCACGGGCAGAGCGTTCGGTTTTACCGGCACGCAGTCGAGGTGAGGGGGCTGTCCGACGGCGAACCGCTTCCGGCCGAACCGATCCGGCGACGCGTCGAGGTGCACGTCGGCTCGACCGACGACCTTGAGGCGCGTCTCGAACTCGAGGACGGCGGGACACGGACTGAGGGCATCGAACCAGCCGAAAGGGACGGTGAATTCGCGTTCGATCTCAGCGACGTCGATCACGGCACGGCATACACGCTCGAGGTGCGTCGCGCCGGCGAGACGGCTCGGACGATACGGGGTACGGTTCTGCAACCACATGCTCGGCTCGAGGTACGAGACGCGAACGCGACGACGAACGCGTCCTATCGAAACGCCTCGAAGGCGATCAACGCGACCGTTACACTCGCCAACGGCGGGGCGGTCAGGATACTGGACCCGACCGCCGATTCGACCTACGACAGGGAAGCTATCAGTCCGAACGAGACGCACAACGTGACGCTTTCGTTAGTTACGTCCGATGGTGTGGTCAGTCCCGCTGCCGAGGCGGAAGTTCACGTGTACCTCGATCGCGAATCGGACGCGTTCGAACCACACTATCCGAACGGATCGCCGGCAGCAGTCGTCCACGAGAACGGATCAGTGACCCAGTACGCTGCAGACTTCGAGGCACCGACTGCAGACGTCGTCGACGATCCGTCGGAAACCGAGCGTCCAACGGCGGACGAGAACGAGTCCGCGACGGAGCCGTCGGAAACCGAACACACGACCTCGAATACCACCCACCCTACCGACGAACCGTCAGACGAGGACGTCGTCCCCGGATTCACTGCAGCCGTCGCTGTGGCCGTTCTCCTCCCTTTCACGCGCCAGATCGGTCGTCGCACCTGACACCCACCCACGACGTAGCCGTGGGCTTTCGCCTCGAAACCCTGTCCTCCCTAGCGACCGAACCGCCGCGATCGGTTGCAGTACTCCCGGACCGCCCGCAGGAAGTCCCGCTTGCGGAAATTCCGCCAGTTGACGTCCGTGAAGTACAGTTCCGAGTAGACCGACTGCCAGATCATGAAATCCGAGAGCCGTTCCGCACCGGTCTTGATCACCAGGTCCGGCTCCGACGGGAACACGAGATGGTCCTCGACCTGTTCGTCGTCGATCTCGGCGGGCTCGAGTTCGCCCGCGTCGACGCGCTCGGCGAGCGTCCGGACCGCACTGGTGAACTCGTGTTTCCCGCCGAGACCGATCCCGATCCGGATCGGCGCGTCGGCCCGTGCGTCGTCTTCCGGCCCGCGGACGGCGACCGGCCGCGGCGCGTCGATCGTCTCGAGTTCGCGCTGTAAGGGCGGTACCGCCGCCGCGTCGAGGACGCTCACGTAGACCGTTATCTGCGTGGCGTACTCGGTCGCCCACTCGAAGAACTCCGTGAGCGTTTCGTAGGCGCCCCGCTCCAACAGGTCCCGTTCGGTGATCACGAGCGCGATGTGATCCGGCGGCACCCCCTCGTGGCGGCGGATCCGGAGGGCGAGATAGCGTTCGTACAGTCCCACGCTCGAGAGTTCCCCGGCCGGTGACATACCGGTTACGGGTTGCGTTCACCGAGCACCCGAACGGACTCGGTCAGCATCGTCTGTAGAAGACGACGGATACCGTTTCAGCCCACTGAAACCAACGAAAACCGGCTCACGCCGGGTTCACGAACCTTCAAGTGAACGCCACAGAAAGGGATCGATATCGTGACAGCACCCGTTCGGCGAGCCGGCGTGTTCGCGGCCCTCTGTACGCTCTCGCTCGCCGTTCCGCTCTTCGGTCCGCGGGTGGGGGCCGCCGTCGCGGGGGTCGTCCTGCTCGGGGCCTACGTGATCACCGACGGCCCGCTGTTCGAGCTGCTCGCCTATCCGGGCGATTACGAGGATTTCCGTCTCTATGGCCTCATCACGTTCGTCCTCTCGGGAGTCGCACTCGGCCTCATGGCGACCGCGGCGTCGATGCCCGTCGCCGTCTTCGTCGGGACGATACTGCTCGTCGGATACGGGAACCTCGGCGAGCAACTCGTCAGACTGCGGACGGAGAACGCGGTCGTTCGCGTGGCCAGCTTCTGTCTCGCGGCGATCGCGGCCGCCGTCGCCGGACAGGCGATCACGTACTCGCTTGCCGGCGACGCCGTCACATCGCTCCTCCCGGTGCTCCTCTTTCTGGCGGCCAGTGGCGCGCTTCTCGCCGCACTCCTCCGCGACGTCCTGTTACGTTCTGACGACCCGATCGTCGTCCTCTCCGTCGGGCTCTTGCTCTGGCTCCTCGCGGAACTCGAGGCGACGATCGGCACCGGCGAGGTCGTCGTCGCGATCGCGGTGACGGTCGCCTTCGGCTATGCGTCGTACGCCCTCGAGACGGCCTCTATCGCGGGGATGCTCACCGGGGTGTTGTTGGGACTGTTGACGATCGTCCTCGGGGGCTACGAGTGGTTCGCGGTCCTCATCTCCTTTTTCGCGATCGGTGGCCTCTCGACGAAGTTTCGCTACGACCGAAAGCAGGCGCTGGGCGTCGCCGAGGACAACAACGGCGCACGCGGCAGCGGCAACGTCCTCGGGAACGCGGCCGTCGCGCTCGCCGCAGTGCTCGGCTACGCCGCCAGCGATGCCGGACTCCTCCTCGGGGAGCCCGAACTGTTCCTCTTCGTCTTCGCCGGCTCGATCGCGACCGCGATGAGCGACACGCTCTCCAGCGAGATCGGCAGCGTCTTCGACCGGCCGCGACTGATCACGACCCTCGAGCAGGTCGAGCCCGGAACCGACGGTGGCGTCACGTGGCAGGGCGAACTCGCCGGTCTCGTGGGTGCCACCATCGTCGCCGGCCTCGCGTACGGGCTGTTCCCCGAAGTCGACGCCGTCGGGGCCGCGGTCGTCGTCGCCGCCGGCGTCGTCGGGATGACCGTCGATAGTCTCCTGGGCGCGACCCTCGAGGGCACCCTGTTGGGCAATCAGGGCGTGAACTTCCTCGCGACGCTGTCCGGTGCGCTCGTCTGTGCGCTGCTGGTGCTGTCGTTTGCCCTCCTCGGATAGGGAGCCGAGGCAGCGGAGAGTGGCGGCCGCGCGATCGCTTAGACCTGTTCGGGCAGCCAGCCGCCGTCGACCTCGATGTTCTCCACCCACCTTTTTACTGCGTCGGGCTTCTCGCTTCGCGCGGCGCGATGCGCCGCGCACTGCTCGAAACCCGCTCCTTGCAAAAATCTGGACCAAAAACTACCCGCGGCGCGACGCGCCGCGGTTCGATCGAGTCACACGTCTTCGGGCAGCCAGCCGCCGTCGACTTCGATGTTCTCACCGCTGACGTACTCGCTGTCCGGATCGAGAAAGAAGTACAGCGGCGCGATCAGATCCTCGAAGCTCGCGGGCCGGTCGCGGGGGAGCTCCTCGGGGAACTCGTCGGAGTTCTCCACGACGTACGGCGAGATCGCGTTGACGGTGATGCCGTCGTTCTGCGTGTCGGCCGCGAGCATGCGCGTGAACATCAACACGCCCTTCTTCGCGACGAAGTACGGGAAGTTCTTCGGGCTGACGAGCCCCTGTTCGCTCGAGGCGTAGCCGACGTTGACGATCCGGCCGTAGCCGCGCTCTCGCATCCCGGGGAGGGCCCGCTTCGAACAGAGGTAGGTGCCGTTGAGGTTCGTCTCGAGGACCCGGTTCCAGGTCTCGAACGCGATGTCGTCCCAGCGAGCGGGCGCGAAGTCGCCGACGTTGTTGACCAGGACGTCGACGCTCCCGAGCTCGGCCTCGACGCCGGCAAAGAGGCCGTCGACGCCCTCGGGATCGGTGACGTCCCCCTGGATCGTCATCGCGTCGGCGGCACCGCGCTCGAGGGCCTCGGCGGCCACCTCGCTGGCTGCGTCGGCGCTGGTGTGGTAGTGAACTGCCGTCCGCGCGCCACAATCGGCCGTCGAAAGCAGGAGTTCACGACCCACGCCCCTCGCACTGCCCGTCACCAGTACCGTCCGGTCCGAGAGCGCCGGTTCGTCCATGGATCCGTTCAGGTCGACTGTGTCGAAAAACCATTCGGAACTGAACCACGGTGGTCCGTTTTCAACGCACATATTTACGACAGTCCGTGTGAATAGTTTCTATCATGACGCTGGATACTGTGTTGCTGGCCGTCGGCCCCCACGACGCCGACCGAAGCGAGCACCTGGCCGAAGCGGTCCTCGAGGTAGCGAGCCCAGCCGACGCGACCGTCGTTCTCGCACACGTCTTCACCGACGGCGAGTACGACGACGTACTCGACCGCCTCGAGTTCGGCGAGAGCGCCGGGGAGGTCGATCCCGACAACGTCGCCGCGCGACATTCGACGATTCAGGACCTTCAGAGGGTCCTCGAGGAACACGACGTCGATTACGAGATTCGGGGTGCCGTCGGCGAACACGGGCCGTCGATCGTCGAGCTGGCGACGAGCACCGGCGCAGACCGGGTCGTCGTCGGCGGCCGACGCCGGTCGCCGACCGGCAAAGCCGTCTTCGGCTCGACCGCCCAGGAAGTGCTGTTGTCTGCCCCCTGTCCCGTCACGTTCGTCCGACACGACGACTAGTGGCGGTCCACGCCTGCACTGCAGGGTCGAATCGGACCATGCCGCCGGATTCGACCCTGCAGTCGACGGGTGGAACGGAACTATAGTCGCCACTGAAAGTCACTGCACACCTCATCGCACGACGACGTTGCGATGAACGTGTCACTCGTTTCAGTGGCTACTGTCGCTCGAGCGACATCCAGCCCGCGCTTCAGGGCGGGGCCTCCTCCTTTGTCTCACCGGCCCGACTCGAGGGGCACCGCTGCGTCGAGGCAACCGCCGTTTCGCTCCGAATTGGTCACACAGCCTGCGATGGCGCGCGCTGTGACGCGGTTCGTCGATGGAGGCTGACGAGATCATCGACGGAACCGGTGTGGAGACGGTGGGTGATTTCTGATCGATGGGATAGCAGTCCGCCCGCGCCGACGAACCGGTGTTTCCGTAATACTGCAACGACGAGAATACTTAAGCGGGTGGCCCCACCACTGTGACGGTATGGCAATCGATACGGTACTCCTTGCGGTCGGACCGATGGACTCAGTACGCGCACCGGAACTCGCCGAAACCGTTCTCGAGATCGCCGACCCTCTGGGTGCCACCGTCGTGATCGGACACGCCTTCACCGAAGACGAGTACGAGGACGTACACGAGGAACTCGGCTTCGACGCTCGCGCCGAAGACGTCGACCCCGACGAGGTCGCCGCCAAGCGTGCCCCGGTCCCCGAACTCGCGGAGCGGTTCGAGGAGGCCGGCGTCGACTACGAAATCAAGGGTGCGCTCGGCGAAGTCAGCAGCAAGGTCGTCGACATGGCGATCGACGTCGACGCCGACCGGATGGTCGTCGGCGGCCGGCGACGCTCGCCCGCCGAAAAGGCAGTTCTGGGCTCCGTCTCCCAGGAGATCATTCTCCAGGCCCCCTGTCCCGTCACGTACTTCCGCGACCTCGACGTCATGGAGTAACGACGCCTCGTTCCGTTCTCGCGTTTGCCGTTTCTCTCTCCGTTATGGGTCGTCAGCACGACGCTTCCACTCCCGCTCCTGCCGGCGCTCGCGGACGTGGCGCTGGCCGTCGGCTAGCTCCCGTCGAACCCGTCGCTCGAGCGACCGCGTCTCCGCCAGCAAGCTCTCCTGAAAGTTCTCCAGAACGTCGTAGGACCAGCGGTCCTCGTCGACGACGCCGTGGGGAAGCAGTTCGGTTCGGACCGCGTCCGCGAGTTCGTCGTGGCCGGTCGCTCTGAGCAACTCCTCGGCCCGATAGAGGTGGTCCATGCCGTGGCCCGTCGCGTGGTGGAACTCGAGGAGGCTCCCCTGGGCGCGCTGGACCCACTCGAGGCCGAGTTCGACTTCGTGGAGGGCGTCGAACTCCGCGTCGGACAACGCCGGTCCCGGCTCGGACGAACCGCTTCGATTCGGAGACGAATCGTCAGTGCCCATATCGCGGACTATGTCACATGGTGTCATACATGTGTCGTCGATCGATCGCCCGGCGTCGACCGCTCGTCACACCGGTCCGCGATCGCTCCGTAACACGTCGAAATCGCTACTCGTTGGCGAGTATAATCTGGGTAGTTAAGTACGGCGACGGTCGTTCATAGGACAACATGGTCTACTATGCGGGCGTCGATCTCGGCGCGACCAACGTCCGGGCGATCGTCGCCGAGGCCGACGGGACGACGATCGGCACGAGTCGTCGATCCACGCCGCGTGGCCCGACGGGTATCGACGTGACGGAAGGAGTACTCCGAACGCTTCGCGAGGCGTGTGGCGATGCCGGGATCGATCCCGCGCGGATCGCTGCCGCCGGTATCGGCTCGATCGGGCCGTTCGATCTCGCGGAGGGCGCAGTGATCGATCCGGCGAACCTGCCCGCTTCGATCGATCGCATCCCGCTGACGGGACCGATCGCGAAGCTGATCGATAGCGAGGACGTCTACCTCCACAACGATACGATCGCCGGCGTGATCGGTGAACGCTTTCACGCCGACCGAAACCCCGACGACATGGTCTATATCACCATCTCCTCGGGGATCGGTGCCGGGGTCTGCTGTGACGGCGAAATCATGTCCGGCTGGGACGGCAACGCCGGCGAAGTCGGCCACTGCGTCGTCGATCCCCGAGGTCGGCTGACCTGTGGCTGTGGCCGCGATGGCCACTGGGAGGCCTACTGCTCGGGCAACGCCATCCCCGACTACACCCGACTGCTCGCCGAGGACGATCCGACGATCTCGACGTCGCTCCCGCTCGAGGGATCGGAGTTTACGGCGAAGGACGTCTTCGATCTCGCGGGGGAGGACGAACTGGCCGATCACGTGATCGACCAGCTCGCCCACTGGAACGCGATCGGCGTGACGAACGTGGTCCACTCGTTCGCGCCGATCGTCGTCTCCTTCGGTGGCGCGGTCGCCTTGCACAACGAGGCACTCGTCGTCGATCGGATCCGCGAGCGCGTCTCCGAGATGGTGATGACGAACGTCCCCGAGATCCGCGTGACCGATCTCGGCGACGATGTCGTCGTCGAGGGAGCGCTGGCGAGTGCCCTGACCGAGGGAACCGGCGACCGACGGCGGCTCCGCGGCTGAGCCGTTCGGGGTCGCAGTCCCGGCGCCCGAGCGAACCGTGTTCGTCGGATGATCGAGTAATCAATCCTATATATACGCATCCCCTATCCAGTAATTATGGACCGGAGAGCGTTCCTTCGAGCGAGCGGTAGTAGCGGTCTCGCCCTCTCTGTGCCGGCCACGACTGCGGCAGCTCGATCGAGCATCGAGTTCCCCTCACGAGAGGGATACGAGCCACTCGGTCGGATTCCGATCACCGGCGCTGCGGAAGGCGTCGTCGGCGACGACGGCGAGACCGCCTACGTCGCCGCCACCACCGGGTTCGTCACCGTCGACATCAGCGACCCCGCCGAGCCGACGCTCCTCGCCGAGGAACGCGACATCGAACTTGAGGGGGGGTCCCTTTCGGGGCTCCTCGACGTGACCGTGGATGGCGATCGATTGGTCGCGGCGGGGCCGGCCAATCCGGGCTTCGGTGGAATGGGGTTTCGCTGCTACGACGTGAGCGACCCCGCAGACCCCGTCTCGACCGGCGCACTCGAAACCGGCTATCACATCCACAACTGCTATCTCGAGGGGGATCTGCTGTTCGTCGCCGCGAACACGCGAGGGGAGAATCGGCTCGTGATCTTCGACGTCGGCGGCGACGAAATCGAGCGGGTCGGCTACTGGTCGCTGCTGGAACGCGAGCCCGGCTGGCGCGATATCTACTGGCTCGCCCGCTACCTTCACGACGTCTTCGTCCAGGACGATCTCGCCTATCTCCCCTACTGGAACGCCGGCACCTACCTCGTCGACGTCAGCGATCCGACCGAGCCCGAGTACGTCTCCCACGTCGCGAAGACCACTCTCGAGGAGCAACGGGAGTGCCGTGATCCCGACGCGGCCGTCAGGGGGCTCCCGGGCAACGACCACTACGCTGCGGTAGACGAGACCGGCGACCTCATGGCGGTCAGCCGGGAAGCCTGGGCAACCGGCAGCGGGGAATCCGATAGGCCGGGCGGGATCGATCTCTACGACGTGACCGATCCCGGGGACCCGGTCCACCAGGGCTCGATCGGTGCGCCGCGGACGGACGACGAGAGCTATCGTGGCGGTATGTGGACGACCGCACACAACTTCGAGTTGCGTGACGGGCACCTCTACTCCTCGTGGTACCGCGCCGGGGTGAAGATCCACGACGTCTCCGATCCGACCGACCCCGAACAGCTCGCCTGGTGGCGCGACCCCGAAGCGACCGGGTTCTGGACGGCACGCGTCGTCGAACCCGGCGACGCGTTCCTCGCGACCAGTACCGAAGCGATTCCGAACGCCTCCCTCGAGGGCGCACTCTATACCTTCCCGATCGAGGCCGGCGAGCAGGCCGATCCCCCGTCGCTCCGGGATCCAGCCGGTGGAACGGACGGGAACGGAACCGACGACGGGACGACCGACTCCGCGGAAACCGACGGTGATGCGACCGGAGCCGCCAGTACTGGTGACAGGACCGACGGGACGGACGGCGGTCCGAACGGAACCACCGAGACCGATCGTGAGACGACCGGAACCGACGGTGCCGATTCGATTCCCGGATTCACCGGGCTCTCCGCTCTCGTCGGTGGCGGGGTCGCCCTCGAGTGGCTGCGCCGACGCGACGGAAACGTTCAGGATTAATTCGACTGATTTCGGCCGCGCGACCGAACTTATTCCCCGTTCGAGTTCCTAGCACGACCCATGACTGACTCCGAGGACGAGCCGCCCCTGAAGGAACGCGTCGAGCAGTGGATGGCACGCGAGATGCCGATCATCCAGATGCACGGCGGGACGAGCGCGGTCCGGTCGGCCGACCCCGACACCGGCGAGGTCATCATCGAACTCGGCGGCGGCTGCAAGGGCTGTTCGGTCAGCGACGTCACGACGGGCAACATCGAGGCCGAACTCATCACGTGGCCCGAGATCGACGAAGTGACCGTCCGCGTGCCAGACGCGCGCGACAGCCTCGGCGGTCCCGACCAGCCCGAATCGATCATGGGCGTCGACCGGACTGAGGGCGGCCGTGGTGACTGGGGATCGTCGAACCCGGGGAAAGACCACCTCTGAGCGGCCGCTCGGTCCGTTCCCCTGCGTCGGTGCCGTTCTGTGTGTCGCGTTGACAGGGGCGGAGAGTTTTGGGAAGTCCTATATCCTTTTACGCGCCCATTACGCACATCGTATATCATGACGACGAGTAGACGCCTGCAGGCTGGAGGTGTCGGCGATGGGTGACGCGCCCGCGCCCGGCGACGAGGACGAGCCCGACGCCGAGACCGACGGCGGTCTTCGTGCCTATACCGTTCGGCTCGAGCTCGTCGACGAACCCGGCGAGTTGCTGCGCGCGCTCGCTCCGATCGCCGACAACGGCGGTAATCTGTTGAGCATTCACCACGAACGCGGCAACATCACACCGCGAGGACACATTCCCGTCGAGGTCGACCTCGAGTGTCCGCCCGACCGGTTCGACGACGTCGTCGGGGGGCTCCGCGACGCCGGTGTCAACATCATTCAGGCCGGCGCGGAGCACTACGGCGAGGAGGTAAACGTCGTGCTGGTCGGTCACCTCGTCGAGACGGATCTCTCGGATACCCTCTCCCGGATCGAGGACGAGGCCGACGCCGCGGTGTTGGACCTCTCGCTTGCCGCGCCCGACGGGACCGACGGCGTCGCGAGCGCCCGCGCCCGACTCGCGATCGACTCCGGCCGGTCCGAGGAGGCACTCACGGCGATCCGCTCGATCGGGACGGACAAGGAACTGACCGTCGTCGAACCCCTACTCGGAGGTGATGCCTGATGAAACTCGCAATTCTCGGTGCCGGTGACGTCGGCCGCTCGGTGGCCGACCTCGCCGACGAGTACGGCCACGAAGTCGTCGCGCTCGCCGATTCTACCAGCGCTACCGTCGATCCCGGTGGGATCGCCGTCGACGACGTCCTCGAGCGCAAGGTCGGCGGCGAGCCCCTCGGCGCGGGCGACCCCGAAGACGTCTTCGATACGACCTACGACGTGCTCGTCGAGGCAACGCCGACGACGCTCGGCGACGCCGAACCCGGCTTTACGCACGTGAAACGTGCACTCGAGGCCGACCGCCACGTCGTCCTGGCGAACAAGGGGCCGGTCGCCGAACGCTACGAGGAACTCCGTGCACTCGAAGCCGAGAGCGCGGGCTCGATCCGATTCGAGGCGACCGTCGGCGGCGCGATCCCGGTGCTCTCGACGGTCGAGGACTGTACGCCACAGGCAGTCACCGCGGTCCGGGGCGTGCTCAACGGCACTGCGAACTTCATTCTTACGCGCATGGCCGCGGAGGGACTCGATTACGAACACGTCCTCGCGGAAGCCCAGGATCTCGGCGTCGCCGAAGCCGATCCGACGTTCGACGTCGACGGCACCGACGCCGCCCTGAAGTTCGTCATCCTCGCGAACGTGCTGGCCGACGGTGGCTTCGCGCTCGAGGACGCGACGGTCAAGGGCATTCAGGACATTCCGGGGAGTGCGCTCGATCTCGCCGCCGAAGACGGTCGGACGATCCGCCTCATCGGCGAGGCGACCCGCGACGGGGTCCGCGTGGGCCCCCGACTCGTCCCCGAAAACGGCGCGCTGGCCGTGACCGGCACGCGAAACATCGTCCAGATCGAGACGCGAAACGCAGGCTCGCTGCACTCGAGCGGTCGCGGTGCCGGCGGTCCGGAGACCGCGACGGCAGTCCTGTCGGACGTCGGTCGACTGCCGCCCCTCTGAGAGCGGGCCGCTGCTGTCTTCTGTCCTTGCTGTCGTCACCGTTCCTCGAGTCGTATCGGTGTCGCGACCACTCGAAACCGGGGCCGGTGCCGTCGAACGCCTGTACGGTCCGCTGGACGGCCTCATCGATCCGCGCGTCACGAGTTTGCCGCTCCCTCGAGGCGAGATCACCCGTTCGTGGCCGTCCTCCTGGGCGAAGTCGTCGCCTCTCGAACGTTCCGTGCCGTGTGAATCCTAGCCAAACCGCAAGACGGGATCGGGATCGACTGAATACGCTTTCGAAATGGTTTTAACCGCAACGAGCCAAAGAGACCGATATAAGCGCCTCTGCGCGTGAGCTACAACAATGAGCGACCAACACCAGAACCTGGCCATCATCGGTCACGTTGACCACGGGAAAAGTACGCTCGTGGGACGACTCCTCTACGAGACGGGGAGCGTACCCGAGCACGTCATCGAACAGCACCGCGAAGAAGCAGAAGAGAAGGGCAAGGGTGGCTTCGAGTTCGCCTACGTCATGGACAACCTCGCCGAGGAGCGAGAGCGTGGTGTCACCATCGACATCGCCCACCAGGAGTTCTCGACGGACGCCTACGACTTCACCATCGTCGACTGTCCTGGCCACCGGGACTTCGTGAAGAACATGATCACGGGCGCATCCCAGGCGGACAACGCCGTCCTCGTCGTCGCCGCCGACGACGGTGTCGCGCCCCAGACCCAGGAGCACGTCTTCCTGGCTCGAACCCTCGGTATCGACGAGCTCATCATCGGCATCAACAAGATGGACATCGTCGACTACAAGGAGTCGACGTACAACGAGGTCGTCGAGGAAGTCGAGCAGCTGCTCAAGCAGGTTCAGTTCAACACCGACGACGCTTCCTTCATCCCGATCTCGGCGTTCGAAGGCGACAACATCGCCGAGGAGTCCGACAACACGCCGTGGTACGACGGCGAAATCCTCCTCGAGGCCCTGAACAGCCTGCCGGAGCCGGAGCCACCGACGGACGCGCCGCTCCGACTCCCGATTCAGGACGTTTACACCATCTCCGGAATCGGTACCGTCCCCGTCGGACGTATCGAGACCGGCATCATGAACACCGGCGACAACGTCTCCTTCCAGCCCAGCGACGTGGGCGGCGAGGTCAAGACGATCGAGATGCACCACGAAGAGGTGCCCAAAGCAGAGCCCGGTGACAACGTCGGATTCAACGTCCGCGGCATCGGCAAGGACGACATCCGCCGCGGTGACGTCTGTGGCCCCGCCGACGATCCGCCAAGCGTCGCCGAGACGTTCCAGGCACAGATCGTCGTCATGCAACACCCCAGCGTGATCACGGCCGGCTACACCCCGGTCTTCCACGCTCACACGGCTCAGGTCGCCTGTACGATCGAGTCGATCGACAAGAAGATGGACCCCTCGAGCGGCGAGGTCGCCGAGGAGAACCCCGACTTCATCCAGTCGGGTGACGCCGCTGTGGTCACCATCCGACCGCAAAAGCCCCTCAGCATCGAGCCGTCCAGCGAGATCCCAGAACTCGGGAGCTTCGCCATCCGCGACATGGGTCAGACCATCGCCGCCGGCAAGGTCCTCGAAGTCCACGAGAAATAAATGCAGCAGGCACGCGTTCGACTCGCGGGCACGAGTCCAGACGACCTCGACGACATCTGCGACGACGTCCGCGAGATCGCGAACAACACCGGCGTCAACCTGAGCGGGCCGATCCCGCTGCCGACGAAAACCCTCGAGGTGCCGACCCGGAAATCGCCTGACGGCGAGGGCACTGCGACGTGGGAGCACTGGGAGATGCGCGTCCACAAGCGCCTGATCGATCTGGACGCCGACGAACGCGCACTCCGACAGCTCATGCGCATTCAGGTGCCAAACGACGTTTCGATCGAGATCGTCCTCGAAGACTGAGGCCGTCTCCGATCGCGGCTCGAAGAGGATATTTACCGTTTTTCTATAGTAGTCACTGAGAGTCAGTGCACTCCTGAGCGCACGACAGCGGTGCGATCGGTGTGTCAATCGTTTCAGTGACTACTATAGCCACCGAACGCCCGTCCGCAGCGACGGTTGCGTCCCGATCAGGCGCCGGGGTTTCCGGGTCGTCTTCCCGAGTCCCGTTCCACCAGTCCGTACCGGGACTTTTGTCGCTCGCCGTCCCAGCTATCCACATGGCGAGACGCTCGCGGTCGCGGTCGAAACCGGCCGTCCGATCCGGCGGAGAGGGGCCCGAATCCGGCTCGAACAGTCCGATCCTCGAACTCCTCGTCGTCTTTGCCGTCGTGTTCGCCGTCCAGAGCCTTACCGCGCTCGCGGGGCTGGTGGGCGGGTTGTTCGTCCTCGCGCCGCCGCTCACGGCGAATCCGTGGACGATCGTCACGAGCGTCTATGCCCACAACGGCGTGGGGCACCTGCTCTCGAACAGCGTCGCACTGATCGTCTTCGGCTGGCCGGTCGCGCGAGCCACGACTCGACTCCGATTTCACTCGTTCTTCGCGATCACCGGTGCGATCGCGGGGGTCGCCCAAATCCTCGTCACGGGGGTACTCGCAGCGGTTCCGTTCGTCCCCGTCGCGCCGACCGCGGGCGTCCTCGGAGCCAGCGGAGCCGTCTTCGCCCTGCTCGGCTATCTCGTCGCGTCGAACCGGCTCTCGAGCGGCCTCGCCTCGTTCGTCGACGTTCCACGCTGGCTGGCGATCCTCGTGTTCGTCGGGCTCGCGATCACGGTGACGGTCATGACTGCCTCGCCCGGCGTCGCAGTGATCGCCCACTTTACCGGGTTCCTCGTCGGGACGATCGCCGGTCGTGCTCGAGTGCTCGCCGCCGGTACCGACGCCGACGGTCGGTCGGCCGTTTGATACGGACGACCATCAGTCGGTGCCGGCACACCCACGACCCGCCTACGAGTGTGCGGGACCCAGTGACAGCAGCCCGTAGGAATCCCGCCGTCGACTCGAGACCCCATCGTGGTGCAGTGTCCCGATCCGGCCCCGAAACACAAGCTACAAATAGAAACCGGGGTTAGGAACGTGCGAGGGCTCGTAGATCAGTGGTAGATCGCTTCCTTCGCAAGGAAGAGGCCTCGGGTTCAAATCCCGACGAGTCCATCCGTAAAAAAGTCGGTTTCGAAGGTACCGAATTCGGTGCCCTCGGCCGCTTTTCCACCCCGATTTCTCGTCACACCCATCGTATAGAGCGGTGGGTCTCGTCGGGAGTTCAGCACTGTCAGTGCTGCACCCCCTCACCGTCTGCCGGTGAGACGAGTAAATCGGGGTGGTGCGCGTGAAGTCGCTGGACGAACTTCTCGCCGATATTGATCCGGATGAACTCGAGAGGCGGGTGTGGACTCACCCCGAACCGCGTACCTCTCGAGAGTTCACGTGTCCGGAGTGCGAGGCGCGCTGTACCCGGTTGATCAACAAGGACGGGGAGGCCGGCCATGCGAGAGGGTGTCCCCGCCGGATGCAGCGGACGGGCTCACAGCGGGTTCCGCCTGTACTCACCGATGGCGGGGAGGTGGACCGATGACGGACGAATTCGTCCGTGCCAGCCGTCTGTACGACGTGGAAACGAGGACCGTTCTTGTCCATCCAGCCTATCAGGCAACCGATGACCAGATTCGTCGCTCCCTCGAGAATCGAGGTGAATCGGCGTGACGGTCACGGTGCATCAGACCGGACTCGGCTACGAATACGTCCGGTGCCGTGTAGGTGACGACGACTCGACGGCGTACATTCACCAGCTGGTCGCCTGTCTCGAGAACGATCCGAGCGACGTGTTCGGCGACGAGTTCGACGTTCACCACTGCAACCACATCCCGTGGGATAACCGGCCCGAGAACATCGTTCTCGAGGAAGCGTACAACCACCGTTGCGCGCACCTGGAGGGACGATCGCCGGCATGACCGAGGACTTGACAGCCTTCGGTCTTGAGCCGCAGGACTCGTCTGACGAACTATCGGAAGCGGAATCGGAAACCGATTCGGAGCCGGTCTGGCCGGAGTGTGACGACTGCGACTACGTTGGGCCGGAAGTGAAGTGCCGACTCGGCCAATCGATCCCGCTCTGTACCGCGTGTTTCGCGGAGCGCGAGGGGCTGCTATGAAGGCCGTCGAACTGGCCTTCCACGAGTTCGCCGCGAACTACCTGTTCGACGACCACGCACTCAAGCCGTTCTTCGCCTGTGATTCGCGGGTCAAGGACGGTGACGGTTCACAGGTTGCCGAATTCGAGAGCGGGACCGAGCGGTGGATCGTCAAACTGTATTATCAGGACAGCGGCATCGTTCATCCTGGCCCCGAGAATCCCCAGGGAACACCGTTCAGAATCAACGAAATCCGCGAATTCCGGTTCTCTGTGGCTCGACATCCCGAGGAAGATCCAGTTGGTGAGCAGTCGTTCAACGCGCACCTCGCCCCACGGTGGCAAGGAATGGAGATCGAGAACGACCAGGGCGAGCGTTCGGAGTACAGCGTTCCCGAGACGATTACCGAGGCTGTGAACGTCAAAATCAACGGATCGAACATCGATTTTCGCCGGTACCACGAACTGCTTTGCCGAGCCGCGGAGTCCGTCGGAATCCACCGCCGCTACTTCGATCGGCCCCACCCGTTCAGCAACGTACAGGACGCCGAGCGGTACGTTCGTCTGGATAGTGACCGCTCCGGACCGATCCACGCTCGGGACGGACCCATCGCCAGCATGGCGCACTTGCTCGAGAACGACCGAGACGGGTATCGGAAACTCGTGCAGAACGAACGCGACGAGAAGGGCCGCCACCTGCCCGGCTACTATCATACGGTCACACTCGGCCCGAGACGAGTCGCTGAAGCGTTCCCGAGCCACACGTTTCCCCGTGAGGTGAAACACTACTACAGCCGCGAGGCTGCCGGGATGGACGACGACGAGACGCTGGCGAACCCGAAACTCGGTGCGTCGTATCAGGTGAGCCGGTGGGACGAAACGATCGGCGTTACCGACGACGACCTCGAGGAACTGATAGCGCAGTTGGACGAGACAGTGTGTTCGGTGATGGCCGACGCCGGCCTTCCGGTTCACCCTGCCGACGACGATCGTGGCAATGGACCATTCGTCGCGGATGCCTATTTCGATCCAACCGAAGAACAGGAGGTAAACATCGTCTCGCTGGATCTCACCCGGATACGTGAGACGCAAGAGAGCATCGTGGTGAAACACCTCTCGGACGGCCTCTCGCCCGTCGAATGGGAAGCCCTCGAGACGCTGGTGACCGATGGAGGACAGGTGTCGCCCCAGGAGATCGCCGAGGACCACGGTCGCCACGTCGATAGCGTTCGGCGGGCGCTGAAACGGATTCCCGAATTAGTCGAATCCGAGTACGGGTCCGTCTCGCTCCGATCGAACCACGTCGCCGAGATGGTCCACGACGCCGTTCAGCAAGCGCGAGATGCGACTCGGCGAGCCGTCGAAGCCGGAGCGAAGGCGATCGAAGCAGCCGAGCGAGGAATCGATGAAACGACGAGTGCGCTGGTAGCGTGGTGTGCGAAGCACGGGGTCGATGTTGATGACCGGCAGGAAGCGCGGGTGATGTTTCGACTCCAGGGCGTGGAGAACGTCGAAACTCGACTGAAGGAAGCCTACCGACTGTGGACGGAAGCCGGGAAAGATCCAGCACGGTTCCGCTCCGCACAGGTTGACCTCGGCGAGCGCGGCAAGAGCGCAGCCTGGCGCTGGTTGTAGCGCCGGGCCGACCAGTGGCAACACTATTCTAACCACCTTATTTCGCCGTTTTCAGCGTGTAATAGCCCCGGATGGGTCCCGATCGGCGCGCGCCGCGGGGTGGCCGGGGACAAGCCCCGGCCACACCTGACGGGGAACCACGACGGGGGCCGTCGGGTTCCCCGTTAGGGGTGTGGCTAAGGCCACATCATCAAAACACACCGCACCGCTCCGCGCAGCGGAGCGCATTCGCGCCCCCACCCCTTGAGGGTGCGCGAAAATTTGGCTCTGTTGAAACCCTCAACGCTTGATAGGAATTATGTGCTGAATACAGAGGCTGGATGCAGCACAACGGATACGTTCTGTTCAGAGGTTCTCGACTGAACCAGCCGTGAGCTGTGGCTGTAAACTGAGTACTGAAGTATTGATCAGGATTAGCCGATAACCAGTACACCGTACTGAACAAAGAGTGGGTAGTTATCACCAAATAATGAAGGTAATATAGCAATCACGCTTCTGAGACGGCCTTTTTCACCTTTTCCCATTTAGTGTTACTAAGCCCCTCAGGTCTACTGTATGGTAGTTCACATTTTGAAAAATGTTTCGCGTATGCTCTCCAGTCGCCTCTTCGAATAATAGAACTACAGGTTGGGCAAGCATACATTCTATCACTGCTATCGTTTTGGTTATCGCTTACCTGATTCCCATTATGGATAGAATCATGACACCTTTTGCAAACTGTTATTAGGTTGCTCAGCTTGTCACTTCCGCCTACACTTTTTGGAACAACATGGTGAGCGTGAAGTTCAGCATCCCCTTTCCCCCTACCTTTTCGGCCGCAATTTTGACATTTGTAGTTATCACGTTTATATACCTGTCGCCTTCGTCTATCCCAGTCACTCGGATAATCAGGCATAGAGCCGTGGTGAGACTACTAGTTAGTTAATCTAATGATTGTACTTTCACGACTTAGACGATGTAGCGCCACTTGGTGAGTGGCTGGTCGCCCGTTCCCGTATAGGGCCATCGATGAATGTACGCTCTGTATCGACTCTGTATCGACTGATCGGTACCAGCCGAACCTGACGTTTTTCCTGTGCGAGATATGCGCTCTGTATTCAGCACGACCGCTGAAACATATCACCGTATGAGGGTTTCAACAAGTCCGAAAATTTTGAGCACTCATCGACCGCGCTTGTCGTCAGCTGGGTGGCTCGGCGCTCCGAGTGGAGCTGCCTCTCGCGCCTCGGTCCTCCTCCTCAAGCGCGGTCGGCACGGTCGCCGCGATCGCGACTCGACGAGGATCAGAAAACGCGGTCGATCGCCAGTTTTGCTTGCTGGGTTCCCCGGTGATCGCCGCCGCCGTGCCACGATAGGCGCGGGATCTGTGACGAGTGCTTTCGTTTGAGCTTTAGGATTTTGAAGGGAGACGATTTGTAGACGCCGAAGACGTAATAGCCATCGTGACGCCGGAGCTTCCGATGATACTTCTCGTAGATCTTGAAGTTCCCGGATCCACCATCGGCGTGCTCGAGGCGTGTACTCTTGATTTCGACTGGTTTCCCGTTCTGCATGAGCGCATCGTGCCACGGCGATCGGGATAGCTCGAGCCGGTATTCATCGACCACTCGCTTCTCGACTGCAGTGCCGAATTTATTGGATTTGTGACTTGGCATCGGTGAACCTCTCGCGCGTATTATATATAGTTCGACCCCGGCTACTGTCCATGCTAACATCGCCCATAATCACCTATTCATCGCCCATCGTGCGGGATTCCCTTACTCTACGGGACGGGGTCGGTTGTTGTTGGAGCGGGTTGGAATCCATCGCTGTCATGCGATCGCCTGCTGAATCTCGGCAACTACCTCGCCGTGCTCGCCGTCCTGATACTCGTTCCACCGTCGTCGGACCCATTCCGCGGAATACTCGCCGTACAGCCGCTTACTTGCGATATCTCCATTCGACGGTGGATCGTCCGGATTCCTCGTCTTCTCCTGAACGACGGTCCATATTGCCAACTCCCGAAACGCGTCGTCTCGAGCGATATGACTGCCGTTTCCGTCGGTTTCGCTCTCCTGTCCGTCGTCCCACGACCACGGTGCCGGATCTTTGTCGTTGGGACTCCATTTCGAGTCGGGCCAGCCTTCGATCTGGGGTGTGATCGGTTGCTTTGGGTTCCGATTTGTGATAGTTTCGTAGAACCGCGCCTTCTTTTTCGACTCCTTATGGAGAACCATGCAGAGTTCCCGAACGGCCGGGTGCAGGTCTTTCCCGTCGTGACCGATGATGATGATCGCACCGCCGAACTTGCGGATCTTGTAAACGAGAGTCGCGAGTTTCGTCCCTGTCTCCCAGCCGTCCTTTCCGCCGCCGCTGGCCTGCGATGACGCTTCGTCAAACAGGAACAGTACCGGCGCGACGTTCTCCGCCAGTACATCCTCCATGTCGGCGTATACTCGCTCTTTCAGGTCTGGCCAGTTGTCTACCCAGATGATCGACTCGTCTTCGCTCGCGAGCGTTCGGATGTTCGTGATAACGTAGGCATCGTCATTCCCTTCGTCTCGCTGTTGCTCGAGCCAATGACGGGCAGCGAGACAGCCGGCACTGGTCTTCCCAGAGCCTGGCTCGCCGTACTCGTAGAGCCGAAGGTGCCGATCTGAGACGATGTCCCGGATTCGTTCGATGTCGTGCCAGCCGCTCACGTCGATCTCGTCCGACTGACTGCCGACGTGGTGCCGGATCTTCGCCATTTCGCCCTGCTCGAGCCGCCGACTGAACGTCTCGGTCTCGTGGTATCGCAGTCGGTCCTGGTACAGGTCAGTTTCCTCGAGCGAGTCGGGCCACTCGCTGTCGATCCAGCCGCGAGAGTATGCGCGTTCGTACGCCCGGCTGAGTGCCGTTAGGTGCCGCCTCGTCTTGCTATCCGAGACGATGGCCGCGTGCTGTTCGACGTGTTCGTTCGACCGCTTGTGACGGCCATCCTTCCAATCCTTGCTCTCCGACGCTGCCCACTCGCCGTTACTGTCGCTCTCACTCATCGGGCTGCCCTCCGTCCGTCGCTGCCGCCCGTCCACCCTCGGGACGGAGATCGTCCATCGCATCGTCAACCGAGTCGGCCACCTGGAGATCTAGCGCTCGCTCTCGAGGGGTTCGGTCGTCCTGAGCGGGAGCGTCCGGCAGGTCCTTCACGTCCGATTCCATGTCTTCGATTTCTTCGATAATCTCGACGCCTGGCACGAGGTCGCTTTGCTCGTGTTCTGCGATCTCGGTCATAATCGTCGCGTCGTGTACGTCGGTGATCTTCTCCGAGACGTTCCGTTTCAGGTGTGCGTATCGGCGCTTGAGCGACTGGTGGTGATCGAATATCGTGTCCACTCGACTCGCGTTGACCCACGCCTCGGCCGGCTCGAGCGTGGTCTGGTCCGCACCGCGCACTTCGATTTCGCCGATTTCCTCGTACCACTCGAATCGAGTCACCACGTAGTCGAACTTCCCTTCCGGCGGCTCGAGCGGAGACATCTCGACTTCGCTCCGGTCTTCCCACACATCCGGCTTGACCTTCTTGCCGTCATAGAGTCCGGTTTTCTCAGTCTGAGTCCCTGCCGTGCCGGGGTCTGCGATACCGACGTATACCCAGTTCGGGCCGGGATAGAGGTACCGAGCGATCCGCATTCCGGCCATGTACGTCGGGATGGCCAACAGGAACGCAGATATAGAGAAGTGAACGGCTGAGGCCGGTGGTTTCGGGACCTTTGGTGTCCACACTGCAAGGATAACCAGCGTCGCGAGGAACATCACTGACAGTGGGATCTTGTACTCGGCGACCAGGTAGACGAGACGGTCCCGGTTACTCGCGAACGTCGGCATTGGCTGAGGTTGGTCCGTCATTCTACCGTCACCACATCGCCGTGTTCCTCGTTTCTGACCTTGTACGCGGCCGCTCCCATCATCGCAACGGCCGTGAACGCGCCGCCGAACCACCCCGACGGTGATCCCGTCCGGTGGAACGGCGTTTCCGATTCCCCGATTCCCGTCGAAAGGACCGTGTAACTCCCGTTATCGATGGATTCCGGGGTTGTGATCGATACACCGGCCTTCCCGGCCGTCGGTTTGACGGGTAGCTTCACCTTGCTGGTCCCTTCCGGTATCTGCTTCTGCTTGATCCGTCCTTTACTCGCTCCTGCCTCGAATTGACGGGCCTCAGTCACTGTGACGGTCTTACTCTCGTCTGACTCGAATTCGATGTATACCATTTCTTCCTCGCTATCGTAACGCCACTCGAGAACGCGGAGAGTCTGGTCTACTTCGGTCACATACGACGTGTTCTCCGCGTTCTCTGCTGTCTGATTCCCCCATGTTGCGCCGTTTCCGGGGTTCTCCGGTGCCTCCTGTGCGGTCACTGGCCCAACGCCCATGCCCATGCCCACGGCGATCGCGACGACCGCGAGCCCGAACACTATCCGCCGTCCTGAGAGATACTGAAAAATCATTAGTCGTGAGTGTTAGGGACCGAGAGAGTCCACGATGTCCGATACCAGAGACGCAAGGATCGCCACGATGACGACCGCTACGACGAGTGCCGCTGCTGTCTGTTGAGAGGCCCCGTCTCCGAGATCGGGCCATCCAATCCCGGCACCTCCGTCACTGCCTCCATAGGTGTCGATGATGTTGGACTGTTCCCGCTGGGCATCGTCCATCGTCTGAGTGTACTCGGTGGCGTTGAAGGTCTGGTAATCCGCTCCGCTGTCCCAATCAGTGCTATTGATTTCGTTACCATCACCATCCGTCATTTTCTGGATCGTGAGAGTTCCCTGGTAGAGGTGAACGTCTTGGACAGTTCCGTTCACCGGAGTCGTCATCACCGGAGTCCCGTTTAACGCACCGACATCGTAGGATTCGCCCGTTTGGAATCCTCCAGGCGGCGTTTCGTCAGCGAACAGCATTCCCTCATAGGTCGTATTCACATGGCTGGAATACTCGAATCCTTGGAAGGTGCCGTTATCGGAGACGTTGCGATCGCGCTCAGTGGCACCATCGTAATGAGCAACGACGGTCGTGTTGAGACTGCCCCGGTCCATGTCAAACATCGACCGCAGAGCCCACTGATATCGTTGATCCGAGATATCCGCATCTCCGCTCTTATCCCGAACCGTTCCCTCAATCCCTCGGAGGTCTTCAGTGGACAACTCACCACTATCCAGTTTGGCGTAGAAGTCCTGTGCGGAGCCATCCGGGTAGTTTGACGTGAGCGTACTGGATTGGTCCGCGAGTTCGTCAAATCGGTCACGAACCAGACGGTAGTCGTAGACCATCTTACTGTCGAGATCGCCGGTATTCAGGAGGTGAACCGTTCCGGGCCACTCATACGTTCCGCCAACCGTGTCGAAATGCGTGACAGTCCCATCCGACTGTGTGCTAACCGGATCTTCGGTTATATTGACGCTGCTCGATTCCGTGAAGTTCGGTATCACATAGGTGTGAGTGGACCCGTTTGTCAGAGTCGCCGTTTTCGTAACCGTCCCGTTCTCAACCGGGTTGTCCGATACAGTCGCTCCGTCATCGGCTCCGTGAACGAACTTGTCATTGACATTAGGATGGGCTCGAGCAGTCTCAGCCCGGTCAGCAATTGCCTTGCTGTGAACGGACACGTCCTCGAGTAGATTGATCTGTTTTAACGCGTAGTAGTCCGAGATGGCCTGCTGGGCCTTGGAGTCAGCGACGGCCGGATCAGTCCCGTTCTCGTATGCATCCGCGAACTCTGCCCGCGCCTCGATGGAGGCGATCGAGCCGGTGTCCTCAACATAGTTCGAGATGATCGTATCCGTCGATTCGTAGCTCGCTTTGGTCGCGACCGAATCGTGATGAATCTGGGCTTCAACCGCGCTCGCAGATTGGTCCAGTGATATTTGGTCGGGGTTCTCATCGGTACAGGTGAAGATCCACCAGTTCATCCGATCATACATGCACTCGTTTTCAGAATCGGTGCTATTCTGGGCCGCGACCGTCCCCGTCGCCGCGATCGGCGCGACGAGCGAGCCGACCAGGAGCGCCGCGAGCAGGACGACCCCAACCCGTTGCCCGACCGTGGGCTGTGGGCTTTGGGCCGACATTTCAGAGTCCCCCCGTCGCGAGCAGCAGCGCGAGCATTCCCAGCTCGTACACGGCGATCGCCGAGACGATCCCGACGCCGAGCGTGACCAATCCATCCTCGAGCAGGGCCGCCGTCGATTTGATTGAGTCCGTCATCGTGATCACTCCGTGTACGACGTCCAGACTGCCCCGACACAGACGCCGAAGTACAGGACGACTCTGAACATTTCTGGTTCGAAGAACGTCGCGAAGAACGGGACGAGCGCGTAGAGGATCGGAGCCGCGAAGACGAAGACGATCGTATAGAATTCGGCTTGTGAGTAGTTCGTACCGTCGAATTCGTTGCTCCAGACGATCCACGCGAACGAGAGGATCGTCAGTGCGAGCGCGACCGAGATCTCCGTGCTACCGTAACTCCAGAATCCCTGACTGAAGTCGT
Source organism: Natrinema ejinorense (assembly GCF_002494345.1). Classification (GTDB taxonomy): domain Archaea; phylum Halobacteriota; class Halobacteria; order Halobacteriales; family Natrialbaceae; genus Natrinema; species Natrinema longum. Next base: position 2,489,650 of record NZ_NXNI01000001.1, on the reverse strand, counting down.
ACCCGCCGAAGACCGTCACCGACCACGTCCAGATGCCTAAGACCATCCCGGTCGTGATCGGGTACAGTACCAGTGACAGCATGTCGATGCCGTCGAATCTGTTTGATGCCATAGTGCAAGCCGGAACGTTCCGGAACTGAGTAATAAAGGCCCGTTTTGAGAGGTACTGGCCCCTCTAAGGCCAATATTTGCTGCCTCGTCAACGAGACATCTTCACTCATGGTTAATTAGGCCCTGGTATTGTATGAATGATATACCCACACTCTACAGTACATTTTTCACAAACAATTATAGAAAGGTACTATGGAGGAATCTGAGAGCTACGAATTTGAATCAGAATCTGAAAGGGAATCAACTTCTCATGAGGAGCAACCTCAAGTTGAAGGTGATGAGGAAGTCGACTTAGACAAATATCCTGTAGGGGAAAGCCCAGATGCAATATCTTCAGCAGTAGAAAGAGGATTTGAGCAAGGAGCGCTATCTGAAGTGCTATCCGATTATAGCCCTAGTGAATTTAATGAATTAATAGAGAAATTGTCGGGTGAGTATAAGGAAATACAATGGCGTAAAATAAAGTATCGAATATTTATCCTTTTTCTTAGTGTTGTTTTGGTCCTCGCACTCTTTGGAGGACTCGCTTGGATCACAATGGAACTTGGTCGTGATGGTGGTGCACTGATCTTTTTCGCAGGGACACTTTCCGGTTACTTCATGAGATTAGCTACTGAGTTGACCTAAGCCATCACGTCTGAAATAGGGGATAGAAGGTCATCTTGTCGAAGTAGATCCTCCTTGACCTCAGAACGTCCTTTCCATGCACCGTCACGATCTTCATCGCATTTGAGAATCTCTACTTCTTCAAGTTGGATCATGTATCGAGGAAGCTTGAACTGCTTTTGAGCACGGTTGTTCCCAGCGTAATTCTGGCTAATTTGTTCCCGAAACTCTGCTTCTGTAATCGATGGATGTCCATCCTCAACTTCTAAAGCACGCTGATAATAATATCCGGACAATATCAGGTACGGTCCAAGAATCTCACGAATTGTCTCAATATGATCTGCCCCTTGTCGGAAGAAATGAGCTAGTGCACCATCTAACATTTCAGTGTGTGTGTCCTTTTGTGCCTGAATCTCAATGAATATATTATCGGCTACAATTTCATCTCCACGAGTCCTAACTAAGTTCACCTGTTCAAGCATTTCGACATAATCATGGTATTTCTGTTTATCAGCTGCATTCATTGCATCTAAATCTTCAGGACGGACTGGACCCTGGAGAATTAGGTGCGAGAGCAAATCTGTAATTGGCGTATACCGGTGTTCAGGAAATGGCAATTTCGAAAACCGACCGGCAGATGACCGTACAAGGGCCTTTTCAACCGTTTTCTTTATCTCCTGCTCCTGACTTCGTATCTTTCGTTCAATCTCATATATGTGAGATCTATCTTTTAAATCGCCAGAGTTTCCATCAATCCTGATTTCCCCTACCTTTTCACTTGACATGAATTTAACATCAACTGGGGACTCCCGATCTTCATCAAATATAACTCGGGGCAAAGTAGTGACTATTGGAAATACATACTCTGTTTCCGTCTCTTTGGCGTCTCCTAGATGTGGAATATTCCCTATTTCAAAGGCCAAGACCTGTTCTGCTTCTCGTCTGGCCTCTGTCTCACTAATCAATTTTTTATTTGTGTCTTTAGACACGCCTCCCTTATTGTCTGGGCTCATGCCGGTTCAACCTCTGTTTGAACAGTATCCAGCGAGTCTTGTTGAACTGCTTCTATTGATATTAAACGATTTAATTTTGTGTCCCAAGCATCAGTTACAATCTCTCTTTTTAATCTGATTGCACTATCTCGCCAGGGATCGGCGACAACAACATGGGTTGGAGAAATTCCTGTTATAACAATAGCATGCTGCCCATCTTCAGAATTGAGTCCCTGAATCTGCTTTGCATCAACGATTGCTATTGTAGGCATATCTCTCTCTAATCCTGCTTCAACTATATCACCGAAGGCACCCATCGGTGGAGATCGTCGCCAGTATTGCATAGAGAGATCTAGTACGCCCAACTCATCTGATAGTGTCTGCAGATCATCGTTAGTAGGTGCCCAACCAGAATCACGAACCCTGATATATTCATTTTTCATTTCCTCAGGGCTCATGAACTCAGAGTCATCACGGATGGCAGATGAAGGATGAACATTAGAGCAGTATCGAAGACTCATAGCAACTGCGTAGAGGAGACATTCTTTTTCTCTATTAGGCTGAGTCATTAATGGAACGTAAAGTGCATCGACCCCACCCACTTCAATAGTATGTGACTGGTCGGATGACATAGAGTCCTAGTTCGATATACTTGTGAATCAACTTGAACCTTCTCCAAAGAAAACCGTTTAACTCTTTTATTGGTCAGATTGTTCAAGTTCATCAGCATCGAGTTCGCCCTTGAGATACGCATGGCCTCTATTGGTGATAGCATAGAAACCACCTTCCTCATACTCTTTCTCTACTAGTTCTGCCTCACGGAGAAGTTTCAGCCGTCGATTAACCGTCGAGTAGGAGATACTAGATTTGTGTCTTGTGTTAAGATTATATTCGATTACTCGAGGTGAAAGCGCCAACTCGTATTCTGAAAGGAACTCTAGAAGAGTATCATCGCTATCGGTCATCCATGCTGCTCTCGGACGCATTCATACCCATATTTCTCGGTTGCCGCTTAGTAATATCGTCTTCTTGGATGATTAGCAATGTATAGATCATTCTGTGATAACCTACATTGCCAAATCTATAAGTAATCCGAATACTACGATAGATCTACGGAAGCTACACGCGGACCTGACTCTCACGGGTCCTGAAATGTAGCGGACCGGTGTTAGGGCCACCGGGTCCGCGAGAAGCTCCCGTAACCACACTACGGAAGCATGATCGACAACACACACGCGGGGTATAAACTCCCCGTTCGATGGACGCCGTCTGGCAGTATCGGAAGTATCGGAAACGGCTCGGTTAGAATTAATATTACGCCGGCCAGTCGTTACAAATCACCGACGGACAGCAGCCGTGCACGCCCCCGCTCCTACACAGTGGCGTGCACGGTTCGTCCGCGGTCCCAATACACTGAGCACTGAGACCATGCCCGAATGCACTCCACACCACGGTAAGAGTACCGAATTCAACCATCCCGCTGACACGCTCGAGGTGAGTCGATGAGCGACGATCTCGAGCCGATGACGCCGACCGAGGGTGTCGAAGCGTTCCTGGCACACCGGAAGCCGAGCGTCGCGGAATCGACGTACTACAACAATCAGACGACGCTCGAGCAGTTCACTGCGTGGTGTTCGGACAACGAGATCGACAACCTGAACGACCTTTCCGGGCGGGACCTGGCACTGTTCGTCGCTCACCGCCGCGAGAAAGTGAAGCCGATCACCCTCCAGAAGAACCTGAGTGCGATTCGGGAGTTCCTCTCTTGGGCCGCCGATATTGAGGCCGTTCCGGAGGGACTGAACGAGAAGGTCCACGCACCGGTAGTTCCCGACGGGTCCGAATCCCGGAGTATCAAGCTCGAGCGCCCTCGAGCCGAGAAGATTCTGGAATACCTCGACCGGTACGAGTACGCGAGCCGGGATCACGTCATCATGGCGATCCTCTGGCGGACCGGGATGCGTCTCTCGGCGCTCCGGTCCATCGACCTCGATGACCTCGAAGGCGATCAATTCGCGATCTACCTCAAGCACCGTCCCGAGACGGATACGCCGCTGAAAAACAAGGACCGCAGCGAGCGGTGGGTATTCCTCGGTCCGGAGTGGTACAGCGTCGTCTCGGAGTACATCAAAGTCAACCGAATCGAGACGACCGACGACTACGGGCGTGAGCCGCTACTGACGACCAAACAAGGCCGTATCTCCGGTGGATCGATCCGCAACACCGTCTACCGCTGTTGCCAGCCGTGTTTCGTCGCGGACTGTCCGCACGATCGCGACCCCGAGACGTGCGAAGCGGTCGGAGCCGCGAGTGTTCCGTCTAAGTGCCCCTCGACGCGCTCACCCCACGCTATTCGTCGCGGCGCGATCACCGGCCACCTACTCGAGGACGTGCCGCCGGAGATCGTCTCCGACCGGATGGACGTGTCTCTCGATGTGCTGTACCAGCACTACGATGCGCGCCAACCTGACGAGAAAATGGAACAGCGGCGCAAGTTCCTGGAGGGGTTCTGAATGGCGGTCGCTGATACCCTCCGAACCCTACGCCGTCTGGTTAATTTCACGGTTCCCGACGAGTCCACTATTCTGCGCCGCGAGCAAATTCGCGAGCGGCGCAAACCGTCGTCGACATCCGGATGTGAGGCCCTGTGGGTCGTGGGTCGAGAGACGCCGTTAGCGTCTCTCGTTATCACGCGATCCGGAGTTCGTGGACGAGTGATTCCGACGGAATCGATTGCGGTCGGGCGACAACGCCGCCCAACGATAGCGAGCGATCTTCGTCCCTCGAGCAGTCGCCGCTTCGCGTACTCGTTCGCGAAGACCTGTCTGGAACTCGTCTCGCGGTTCGCTGACGACGAACCGTGCCACAGCGTTCGACACCGCAGGCCCGCTTTTCGGGTGGGTGAGACAGCGATTTCCGTCACCGATCGCGTTCCTCGAGGGAAGCGGCGTCTCCGGAACGGAACTTCGCCCGCTTTTAAGCCGTCTCGCTGTGAGGGATCGAGTATGAAACGAATTATCGAGACCGACGACGCGCCCGCCGCGGTCGGTGCCTACAGTCAGGCGACGACGAACGGCTCGCTCGTGTTCACCGCCGGCCAGATCCCCATGACCGCTGACGGCGATTTGCTCGACGACGAACCGATCGAGAACCAGACGAATCAGGCCCTTTACAACCTCGATGCCGTCCTCGACGAAGCCGGCGCGAGCTACGAGGACGTTCTGAAGGTGACCGTCTTCCTCGACGATATCGACGACTTCGAGGCGATGAACGAGGCCTACGCCGACTACTTCGACGACCAGCCGCCGGCACGCAGCGCCGTCGAGGTCGCCGCGCTCCCGAAGGGCGTCGGCGTCGAGATCGAAGCCATCGCGAGCGTCGAGCAAGGCGAGTGAGCCCACCGTGAGCGGGTATCCGTCCGGGAAGCGGGGGATCGATCCGCGATCCAAATCGGCGTTCCTGTGGGGCCTCGTCGGCTTCCTGTCGTTTCTGGTGCTCGTCCAGGGCTACGCGCTGCTCGCCGAGCCGATCGCGACGATTACACAGGCGCTGGCCCTCGCAGCGCTGGTTGGGCTCGGAGCGGGAGGTGGGGCGTATCTGCTCGAGCCACACGTCGCCGCATGGGCGGCCGATCGCGGGGACGCGTAAGCGTATCTCGTAACAGTTAAACGACGGACGTGGTTAGGATGACCTGAGCCAGGATGGCCGAACGGTAAGGCGCACGCCTGGAAAGCGTGTTCCCTTTGGGATTCAGGGTTCAAATCCCTGTCCTGGCGTATACCGTCACTGGAAACCAGTGAGCGCATTCGCCGCGCAGTCACGGCGAATGCGTGTAACCGTTACAGTTGACGATCTATTCTGTCGACATCGGCCGACGAGCGATGCTTCTCCCGATCACGTGGACCACGAGTGTCCCGATTCGTGGTCCGACGCGCCTGTCCCTTCGTCTTTCCTGTCCGAACGTCGTGATCGGAGGACTTTCACCCGTGGTGGTGTGATCCGTGACGGATGCGCCGAATACTGCTCGTCGTGACGCTGGCAGTATTCGTATCGATTGCCGATCGTTCGGGCTTTGGCGGTGACACGGCCGTCCCATCGTCCGATACCGGCGACACACTCGAGTCCGAGGATCCGTCCGTCAACGCGACGGCGACCAATCAATCGGTCCGAATCGAGGCTACCGAATCGGTCGTCGGCAGCGAGTGAGAGTCGCTCTCGGTGACGTATCCACGGGAGAACTTCACCGTCGACAGCGCCCAGCACGGGGAGATCGTGCTCGGCGTCGACACGAACGGTGACGGATCCGTGGACCGAACGCTCAACGAGACACACGTCAGCGGCGTCACCGACACGACTATTCGTAAATCATTGCGGGTTGTCGCTGACGAACGGGTCGGCGAAAAATGGAGCGTGATCGCGCTCGCATCGACAGGGGGATCGATCGCAAGTACCCAGTCGGAGTCACTCGATCGCCGCGTTCCAGAGTACCACACTGACACACCACCGTTTCGAATCGGCCGACCGGAATGACTCCGACGATGACTCCATCGGGATCGAATATCGTAACGGGGTCCGTACCGACCGGTCGGATCGCAGTAAGGACCTCGTACTACCGGTTTGGCGGTTACAGCCGTTTCCGATCGCTCGTCTACCGGCCAGCCGGTCGCTGGGTCGTCACCGTGTGCTGTCACCGGCCGCGAGCACTTCTCGATCTCGAACCCACTCGTCAGCGCCGAACTTCCGGTCGGCGAGTGCTCGAGCGGCCTCGAGTTCGCCGTCGCGCCAGCTCGATTCGTCGGCGTCACACCAGTCCCGTAGCGACTCGGCGATCGTCTCGACTGCGTCGTCACGATCGATCCCTGCCACATCGCGAACGCTCGTCACTCGATCGGTAAACGTCGACTCCGCGAGGGCGGCGTCGAAGACGCCGACGTGGTTCCGGGGCTCGAGGGCGTAGCTGATCGAACCGTGCTGGATGACGACGTCGCGCTGGCGATACTGGGCGTTGCCGCTGATCTTGTTCGCCCCGTCGCCCGCCTCCGTCGTCGCGACGATGTCGTGTGCCGGGTTGATGTCCCGGAGATAGCACGAGGGCTGGTAGATGGCGTCCTGTTCGACCGACGCGAAGGCGGCGTCGACGCCCATTCGATCGAAGGCCTCGAGGATGGGGTCACAGAACAGTTCGTAACAGTCCATCAGGTCCCCCGGGACTTCGTCAGCCGGGGCCACGATCGTATACGAGATGTCGGCGAAGCGGTCGTGATAGATCCCGCCGCCGCCGGTTTGCCGGCGAGTGACATCGATCCCCTCCCGCTCGCAGAACTCCCAGTCGACCGTGTCTGCGTCCTGTCGATACCCTAGGGAGAGCGTGCTCGGCTCCCACGAGTACGTGCGGACGGTTCGAACGCCGTCCTCGAGCGCCGTTCGCGCGGCGATTTCCTCGAGTGCCATCTGCATCGCGCCCTCGCGGGAGCCGTCTCTGATCACTCGCCACTCTCGATCGTCTAGTGCCGTCATGTACGAATCCACGCGGACGAGGTCGAAAGTCCTTCCGACAGCGTGCGATTTCATATATCGGAATGTAATTTATCGAGGAGGATTGCCAGTTCGAATCGATTCGAACGACCCGAAACGGGAGGGTCTCCGAGCGACCGACGGTTCCCGACTGCAGCCCGTCCGTCACGCCGTTTTTACGTACACGCCGGCTACCGGTATCCATGGTGCGAAACGTCGCCGGGTTGCTCCCGGAACTCGAGGATGAGGATTTCTATCTCCTCTCTGGGGTCGAACAGGGGATGCGATTCTCCGAGTGGGTCCAGCGGGAGAAACTCCCGAAGTTCACGGAACTGACCGACGAAGAGGTCGACTACCGGCTCGAGCGCTGTCTCAAGCGCGGCCTGATCGAAAAAAAGACGATCCAGTACGAAGGCTATACCCTGCAGTTCGAGGGATACGACGTCCTCGCCCTGCGGGCGCTCGTCGAGCAGGACACGATCTCGGAGTTCGGCTCGCCACTCGGCGTCGGCAAGGAAAGCGACGTCTACGAGGTCAAATCCTACAAACCGCTCGCGCTGAAGTATCACCGCGAGGGCTATACGAACTTCCGGGAGGTACACAAGGAGCGCGACTACACGTCGGACAACGACCACGTCTCCTGGATGTACACCGCCCGGAAGGCCGCCGAGCGCGAGCACGGGATTCTCGAGTCCCTCTACCCCGACGTCGCGGTCCCCCAGCCGATCGGGCAGAACCGCCACGCCATCGTCATGGAGAAGATGGACGGCGTCGAGCTCTCGCGGACCCGACTCGAGGACGAACAGATACTCGGTGTTCTGGAGCTGTTACTCGCCGAAATCGCACGTGCGTACACGAACGGCTACGTCCACGCCGACATGAGCGAGTACAACGTCTTCGTCGATGAAGCGGGAGTGAAAATCTTCGACTGGCCCCAGGCCGTCCCGACGGATCACGAAAACGCCGCCAAGTTCCTTCGGCGTGATCTGACCAATATCGTGGGATATTTCCGCCGAAAGTACCCACAGTACGTCCCCGACGACCTCGGGAGCGACGAACTGGCCGAATCGATTACTGCCGACTCCTTCGAGACGATTACCGACTTCGTCTGAGAGGCCAGCGCTGGTCCTCGTGACCCCCGAGTGTCTCGATTGACCGACTCGAACTCGGGAATTACCAGCCGGTCGTGATCCGACCGTAGAATTCGAGTTCGTTCTCGTCGGATACCCCGCCGAGCACCGTCTGGAAGACGAATTCCGTCCGATCGTCGGCTTGGAAGACGGTCCCGAACACGTCTTCGATGTATTCGCCGCCGCTGAGTCGAATGCCCCGGTCGTCGCTGCGAGACGGCTCGGTGACGGACGCGCTCCCGTATACCCGGATGCCGCTGTACGTCCCGACTGGTATCGGGCGCTTCTCGAGGAGCGTGAGTTCGCCGTTCGTGTCGTCCGTGGCGTCCGACCAGAGCTCGACGGTCCGATCCGCCTCGTAGACGACGGTGGGAACGTCGGCGCCGTCGAATTCGATGCGCGATACGTCCAGTGTCACGCCGTCGTCAGGCGTGTCGTAACTGATCGACTCTCTCGCCGTAACCGCCACCATGGCATCGCCGTCGGGGTCGGTTATCGCTGCCGGCTCACGATCACAGTTCCCGTCGCCGGAGTCGGCAGGTTCCGAACCGTCGGATTCGGCGTCACTGGGCACGGAATCGCCGGCTCCGGAGGTATTTGCCTCGGAACCACCTGGTCCAGCGTTCGGCTGCGAATCGGGCCGACTGCCCAGACACCCTGCCAGACTCCCAGCAGCGAGAGTGGTGCTGGCAGTTCGGAGCACCCGCCGACGGGAGCGGTCGTCCAGTGACCTCATTTCTCTTCAACTGACTCTATTCGTCGAGCAAAAACGTTCGGTCTCTCCGTCTGGTAGTGTTCAGATAAGCTGATTCCATGCGAAGCTGAACGATCTGAGCCAGTCGTCGGCAGTTTCTGCTTCGGCGTTGCTGAAGCAGTTTGAGAAGCAGAGTGTTCGTCGTTTTATCTCTCTAAAGACACGTTCAACAGCATTTCGATTTCCATGCTTTTCGTATCTGAAATCGAAGCCGTGGCGCTGACATGCATCTTGTAACGAGTGCGACCCATCAACGAGAAACACGGCGTCAGAGACGTTGTGTTTCTCGGATAGTTCCGTAAGAAACGAATGAGCGAGAACCTTCGTTGTTGTCGGTTCAAGCTTTGTATGGAGCAATTCGTTTGTCTCTGGATCGATTGCGGCGTACAGCCAATACTGCTCATCGTTCAGTCGGATCACGGTCTCGTCAACCGCAACGTGATCCGGACACCGGCCAGATTCGGGCTGTAGATCGGCCTTGTGTACCCAATTGTGAACAGTAGACCGAGCGCGTTTGACACCGAATACCTCAAGAACAGAGACAGTATTCGAAAGCGAAAGTCCAGCGAGGTGCAGTTGAATACTGAGCTTCATCAGCAATCGCGGTGTCGCTTCTCGTTCAACAAACTCTAAGTTGATCTCGTCTAAACAACCGTTGAGGCGGTCGTTTTCGGGCATAGATCACTCAGAAAACGAACCGCCTCATCCTTCATCCTTATCTGAACACCGCCCTCCGTCTTGGAGGAACCGATCCAGTACGGGGGTTCGACAGGACCGGCGGCAGCCGGTCTGGGATGCGAATCGCGAAACCAGGAGAACACGGTGGCGAAATCCGATTTGAGGCCGCGACGACCGTCTCGTCGGCGGCAGCGGCTTCGAGTGGACGCCCGTCTGCGGTCCCGTTCGAATCGTTGTAGGCACCGTGATATATTATATATCGATATATGGAATGTACGACCGTCAGTCCGCAAGCGATCATAACTCCTTCGAGGGCGGTGGAGTGGACGGCTCGAGGCTACACGAACGCGAGAATCGACGACACGAGTGGAGGGCAGATGCGGCGACACTATCGGGAAACCCGACTTTCAGGGATCCCCGTCGATGGTCGAATTGATTACACTCGCTTCCATAGCCCCACATATGGAAGATAATAACACACACGATCTGGACGGGATCGGGACCTGGGGCGGCGGCGTGACGGGCGGCGTCGTTGCCGGGATCGCCATGGGACTGGTCCTCCACTTCGGTGGGAACCAGATCGAGCTGCTTGGCGGGCTCGCGACCGATCCCGGCACGGCGGTCGGCGTCGGCTGGACGATCCATTTGATGATCAGCATCGCCTTCGGGCTCCTGTTCGCCGCGATCGCCTCGAGGCGGGCAGTTCAGCAGCTAGTGGACGATTTCAGCGACTACGTCGTCCTCGGGCTCGTCTTCGGTGCGCTCCTCGGGCTCTTCGCCGGCGGCGTCGTGTTTCCCCTGGCGATGGAACGGGCCGGTGTGGTGGCGTTGCCGCTTCCCTTCCTCCCGATTTCGGGGCCCGCAGCGGAGCTGTTCAGTGCGCTCCTCTTTGGCCTCGGCCACCTCGTCTACGGGCTGGTCCTGGGTGCCGTCTTCGCGACGATCAACGGGATTACGCCGAGTGGCGTTCGGGAGCGCGTCCCAGTGCGGTAATCAACTGCTGAGCGAACACACGGGTACACCGTATGTCCACTCGAGAAACGCGTGAACCGAAGACGAATCGGAGTAACCGAGACGTTGGGAGGGTTTGTGGCTACTCGAACGGCTGACTGAATCTGTAACTCACTAACGATTTCAACGGAGCCGTCATTGTGTGGTTACGTTCCTGAGACTCCAGTACTATTGACACGGCGGCCAAGCAGGCCGTTGACTCTCCGGCCGAGTGTTCCGAGTACGAAGCCGATTATCCCGAGAGGGATTCCCCACACGAATGCAAGGAAGAGGGACGTTCCCAGAGTCTCTACTGGACCGACTGTCGCGACGTGCAGATCCGTGATACCGAACCATCGGTGAAGTTTGCTCGGTGAGAAGTGCTCGATGAACGTCCCGTATCGTGCGAGGACGATCCCGAATACCGGTCCCATAACCAGGATGAGCGTTGGCACCAAACCGGAGTTTTTAGCAGCGAACGCCACGAGCATACCGATGCCGACGAGCGCTATTGCGTTCGCTCCCGTCCCGTTCAACGGACCTAGAACCAACTGTCTAAGGCTGTAGGTATTGCCCAGAACCCACCGCTCGATCTGGCTATACCCAACCGTGGTGGCTACCAGTGGGCCGGTCACAACTGCCAGTACCGGCGCGGACAGGATCGCTTTGACTGACGTCCGTCGTCGCCGGCCGACTACTCCATACCAGACGCGCTCGAGGGAGGAGCGGGATGTGACGGGATCCCTGAACGACGCGTACAACACGGCGATCGCTGCGATGACGTGTTTGACTGCCGCAACGGCGTGTTCGAAAGCGGTTCCTTCGGGGGGTTTACCGGGGGTTCATTTCGATCTGGGGACACAGCGACATGAGTTTTCTGAACAAAATAGACCTTGCTGTATTATTGAAACCACCTATGGATAATTGTCGCGTTGGGGAATCAATCGCGGTGCAAATCACAGGTACGTTCGTTTCAGTTCTGCTCGCTTCCGTTACTTCGGTGATGCCGTCTCAAAGCGTATTCCACAGACGGTATCGAGCACGTACGTGTTCGTCCGTGCGGCACGCGACGCCGGACCCGTTTTCGTGGGTGGTTGAGGGCATCCGTGCCGGCTTCGATCGGATCGACGAGTCGACGTTTAGGGATGGCCGCCTTCAGGTCGCCGTCGACGGCTCCAATGCCGTTTTCCGTACGGACTGAGGTGGCTCGTCGCTCGCTTCGAAGCGCTTATACACGGCCGCTGGATACGTTTGGGTGACTCGCTGGTTCGCGGGCATCAGCGGGCACCTGCACGGCAGTGTGCCACAGGTCGGGATGTGATCCGCGGGGCACGCGCCCCGGTCGGGATTGAACCACGCAACGCCCGCGGGTGAATACAATGGCAGAAAGCTTCTATTCCCACATCAAGGACGCATGGAAAGACCCCGACGACGGCAAGCTCGGGGAGCTGCAGTGGCAGCGCAAACAGGAGTGGCGCGACCAGGGTGCGATCGAGCGGATCGATCGCCCGACGCGTCTCGACAAGGCACGCGAACTCGGCTACAAGGCCAAACAGGGCATCATCGTGACCCGGGTCTCGGTCCGGAAAGGGACCGCCCGGAAACAGCGACACAAAGCCGGTCGGCGCTCGAAGCGCCAGGGTGTCAACCGCATCGGGCGGCGCAAGAACATCCAGCGCATCGGTGAGGAACGCGTCTCCCGGAAGTACCCCAACATGCGGGTGCTCAACAGCTACTGGGTCGGAGAAGACGGCTCGCAGAAGTGGTTCGAAGCGATCCTCGTGGATCCGAACCACCCCGCGATCGAGAACGACGACGACCTCAACTGGATCTGCGACGACGCCCACCAGAACCGCGCGTTCCGCGGGCTCACCAACGCCGGCAAGGCAAACCGCGGGCTCAACAACCGCGGCAAAGGTGCGGAGAAGGTCCGCCCGTCCAACACCGGCGGCCAAGGCCGCGCGAAGTAACGCAGTCACTGCAGCCGGTTTCACACCGATTTTCTGGGACTCGTTTCGAGAGCGCCTGCTTTCCGTCCTGGCCAGCGGCCCGGAACGCGAGCCGCGCAATGGCCGAGGCGGGCACTAAGTGGGCGACCGTGGTACCGGTCGTATGCCACGCTCTCAGCTCGCCACGTTCTCGATCGATCGCGTCGAGATACTCGACCAGGACGGCCGCGTCGACGAATCGCTCGAGCCCGATATCGACGACGAACGCCTGCTCGAGTGGTACCGGACGATGAAGCGCTCGCGGCGGCTCGATCAGCGGGTGATCGCGCTCCAGCGACGGGGTGAGCTGGGAACGTTTGCGCCCGCGACGGGTCAGGAGGCCGCTCAGGTCGGGAGCACCGCGGCGCTGGACGAGGACGATTGGACGGTGCCCGCGTTCCGGGAGCATCCGTCGGCGCTCGCCCGCGGCGGCTCCGCCCAGGAGATCATCGAGTACGCGATGGGCCTCGAGGAGGGGGGAGAGCCCCCCGACGACGTCCCGATGCTGCCGCCGTCGATCGCGGTGGGGACCCAGCCGCTACACGCCGCGGGGATCGGCTGGGCCGAGGCGATGAACGACAGCGATTCGGTCGCGCTCACCTACTTCGGCGACGGTGCCACGAGCGAGGGCGAGGTGTACGAGGCGATGAACCTGGCCGGGGTCTACGAGGCACAAACGATCTTCTTCTGCCAGAACAATCAGTACGCAATTTCGACGCCGCTGTCGAAACAGACGCGCGCGGCGACGCTCGCCCAGAAGGCCGTCGCGGCGGGGATCGAGCCGGTGCAGGTAGACGGGAACGACGTGCTCGGCGTCTACGCGGTCACGAGGAGGGCCCGCGAGCGCGCCCGTCGCGGCGTCCCGACGCTGATCGAGGCGACGACCTACCGCCGGGAGATGCACACGACGGCGGACGATCCCTCCGTCTATCGGACGACCGAGGAAGAAGCGTCGTGGGAACCACTGGACCCGATCCTGCGATTCCAACAGTACCTCCGGGAACGCGGACTCCTCGACGACGAGACGGTCGAATCGATCGACGCCGAGATCGAGGCCGACCTCGAGGATGCCCTCGAGGCGGCCCGGGAGACGAAAGCGAACGCCGATCCGGCGGACATGTTCGACACCGCCTACGCGGAGCGACCGCCCTATCTCGAGCGCCAGCGCGAGGCGTTCCGTGCGGACGAGGGCCGGACGGTCGCTCCCGCAAGCGGGGACCGTCGCGGTGACGGCGGGTCGTCGACGGCCGATACGAGGGCCGGTGCCGACGCTGCCACCGATGCGGATCTCGAGAGCGCCGACCGACTGAACATGGTCGAGGCGATCCGGGGGACGTTACACGCCGAACTCGAGCGGGACGACGACGTGCTCGTCTACGGCCAGGACGTCGGCGTCGACGGCGGCGTCTTCCGGGCGACGCAGGGGCTCCTGGAGGGCTTCCCCGGTCGGGTCCACGACGCGCCGGTGGCCGAGGCGGGCATCGTCGGCCTCGGCGTCGGTCTCGCAGCGGCGGGCTATCGGCCGGTAGCCGAGATCCAGTTCGCCGGCTTTAGCTTCCAGGCGTTCGCACAGATCCACCAGCACTGCTCGCGGATCCGCAGTCGGTCGCGCGGGACGATCACGTGTCCGATGGTGATCCGCGCTCCCTACGGCCTCGGGGTGAAGGCCCTCGAGCACCACTCGGAGAGCTACGAGGCGGGCTACGCCCACATTCCGGGACTCAACGTCGCGATTCCCTCGACGGCCAGGGACGCTGCCGGCCTGTTACGGTCGGCGATCCGCAGCCCCGATCCGGTCGTGTTCCTCGAACCCATGGTGCTGTATCGGGCAGCCAGACGGCCGGTTCCCGAGGAAACCGTCGTCCCGCTAGGTGAGGCGCAGCTGGTCGATCAGGGGACCGACGCCACCGTCGTCGCGTGGGGAGCGATGGTCCGGGAGGTCGAAGACGCAGTCGCCGATCTCGAGGCCGACATCGAGGTGATCGACCTGCGGACGATCAGTCCGATGGACACCGAGACCGTCCTCGAATCGGTCCGCAAGACCGGTCGCTGCGTCGTCGTCCACGAGGCTCCCCGAACGGGTGGGTTCGCCGGCGAAATCGCGGCCCGGATCGCCGACGAGGCCGTCTGGTACCTCGAGGCACCCATCGAGCGGGTGACGGGCTACGACGTGCCGGTTCCGCTGCCGGCCCGCGAGGAGTCTTACCGCCCCGGTCCGGATCGAATCCGTGCCACGATCGAACGGGTGCTCGCCGCGTAGCGTCCCACCGCGTCGGATTCAGAGGTGGACTTATTCCGTCGGCTGGTATACTGGGGCGTATGGCACGACACGTTCTCGTGGCGGTCGATGACTCGAATCAGTCGACTGAAGCGCTCGAGTTCGCCTGCACGGAGTATCCGGAGGCGACGATCACCGCCCTCTACGTCCTCGATCCGGGCGACTTCTACGCGGTCAGCGGCGTCGAGGGGACCGCGATGGCCAATTACGACGAGATACAGGGCCACCACGAGGACCGGGCCGAGGAGATCCTCGAGCGAGCACGGGAGCAGGCCGCCGACCACGGCGTCGAGATCGAAACCGAGCACGCCCTCGGCGGCGTCTCGCGCTCGATCGTCGACTACGCCGCCGAACACGACGTCGACCACATCGTCGTCGGCAGTCACGGCCGGACGGGCGCGAGTCGGATCCTCCTGGGCAGCGTCGCGGAGACGGTCGCCCGCCGGTCACCGGTCCCGGTGACGATCGTTCGATAGTCCGCGGGCTGGGACGTTGCGTCGTCCCGGTCGCACGGCTAACGTCGAAAAACAAGAGTAGCAACCACTCTCAGTCGGGTTAGAAGACAGCGTGTGACATGGACCCAGCGTCAGTTATGCGGACACCGTCCGGCCTTCCCGTTCGCCCTCCGTCGAGCGCATGTCGAGATCAGCCGTGAGGGCTTCGATGGCGTCCTCGGGATCGGTCTCCGAATCGAAGACGCGATCGAATCCCATCTCGCGGAAGAACTTGCGGGTCTCCTCGAAGTCGTCCTGCCCGACGGCGAGGTTGCCGCCGATGTAGGTCGTAACGTCGAGGTCGGCGTCCGCGATCCGCTGGTGGAAGCCCTCGCAGTCTTGTTTGGCGTGGCCATAGAGCGAGGAGACGAGTACAGCCTCGGCGTCGTTGGCGGATGCGGCTTCAACGAACTCTTCTTGGGAGCTTTGGACCCCCAGATTGACGACGTCGAATCCGGCTGCCTCCAGGGCCTGTTCCAGGATGGTAATCCCGACGACGTGAGCGTCGGACCCGATCACGCCGAGGATGACTGTCTTCGTCATGTGCGTACCACCACAAACTGGGGGCACCACCATAAACCTAATGATTAATAATGTGCTAATGGTTCACACGCCTCCCCTCGTGTGATTACTCGCCGTTTCTTTGCGAACTGCGTGCTCGAGAAATCGTCCGTACATCCTCGCAGCCGAATCCCGTCCGATCGTCCCGTCGATGATCGAAACGCGAGTCGATCGGTCACACGCTCGTGAGCGAGCCGATCGGGGCGTCGGTGCGTTCGCGGGCGCGCCGGATGCCGTCCTCGCCGGCCGCGATGAGCGCGAAGACACCTGCGACATCGGCCTCGGCGCTGTGGGCGATGTCGAGGAGCAGTTCCTGGGTCTCGCCCGACCGGATGAGGTCGTCGACGACCAGGACGGACTCGCCCGACTCGATCGCGGCGGCCGGAAGGTAGTAGGTGAGTTCGATCCCCGACTGCAAACGCTGGCGGGCCTCGATGAAATCCTCGACGGCAGTCTCCTTGCGCTTTTTCGCGTAGGCACAGCGGACTCCGTAGTAGCTCGCGAGCGCGGCCGCGAGCGTGATACCGTCGGTCGCAGCGGTGAGGACGACGTCGGGGCGATCGAAGTCGAACCCGTTTGCCACGACCGGTGCGGCCAGATCGAGGAACGGCTGGTCGAAGACGGTCGCGGAGTTGTCGACGTACCCCTCGTCGTCGACGGTGATTCGCGCGTCGAGTTCCGCCGCCAGCGCCTCCCGGCCGAGCTCCTCGACGACCTCGCGCGCCCGATCGGTCCCGGGGAGGACGTGCCCGTTGACGTAGCGATTGAGATCGCCCGCCGGAAGCCCGGTCGTCTCGGCAAGTTCGTCGTAGGTTCTCGTCTCTTTCAACATTCGCAACACGTCGACGGCCCGCAACTGAAGGGCTGCCTTCTCCGCTCTGTTCATACAGATATGCACGATCCCACAACTATGGGTATTACGATCGGATTCAGGCAAGCGAATCAGCACGAACGTGGTTCATCCGAGCGACCACCGCCTCGCTCGAACGGGTCGGCGGATCGTCGACGGTAGCCGAAAAACGCGGCGACGGGGTCTCGAGGGCGCTACTGCAGGAAGTCCGGTTCCGTCCGCTTTTCGTCGCGTTCGTCCTCGAGGTGAGCGCGGAACGCGTCGATCTCGACGTCGTACTCCTGGTCCTCGAAGCGATCACGGACCGAGATGTTACCGTCTTCCTCCTCGTTGTCCCCGACGATGATCTGGTAGGGGACCCGGTCGTCGTGGGCCGCGCGGATCTTGCGCTCGAGGGTGGAGTCGCGATCGTCGACCTCGACGCGGAAGTCGTCGAACTCGTTTGCGACGCGGTGGGCGTAGCCGAGGTTGTCGTCGGAGATCGGCAGCACGCGGACCTGTTCGGGTGCGAGCCACAGCGGGAACCGGCCCTCGTAGTGCTCGATGAGCACCATGAAGAACCGCTCGTAGCTGCCGTAGATGCCGCGGTGGATCATCACCGGGCGGTGCTCCTCGTTGTCCTCGCCGACGTAGCTCAGGTCGAAGCGCTCGGGCATGTTGAAGTCGAGCTGGACCGTCGGGCCGTCCCAGAGACGACCGATGGCGTCCTCGAACCCGAAGTCGATCTTCGGTCCGTAGAACGCGCCGTCGCCCTCCTCGACTTCGTACTCCATCTTCGACTCGTCGAGCACCGACTCGAGGATCGACTCGGCTCGCTCCCAGATCTCGTCGCTGCCGACGCTCTTCTCGGGACGCGTCGCCAGCGACACCTCGTAGTCGAGATCGAACGTATCGAGGACGGTAAAGATCATGTCGATGATCTGCCTGACTTCCCGCTCGATCTGATCGGGGCGGACGAACAGGTGGCCGTCGTCGATCGTGAACGCCCACACCCGCGAGAGTCCCGAGAGCTCGCCGCGTTGTTCCTTGCGGTAGACCTTGCCGTCCTCGGCGTACCGGATCGGCAGGTCGCGGTAGCTCCAGGACTGATCCTGGAAGATCGCGGCGTGGCCCGGACAGTTCATCGGCTTCAGACCGAACTCGTCGTCACCGACGTCGAAGACGAACATGCTGTCCTGGTAGTTCTCGTAGTGGCCCGACCGGTGCCAGAGATCCGTCTTGAAGACGTGGGGCGTCTCCACGTAGTCGTAGCCCGCGTCCTGGTTGAGTCCCTCGACGAACCCCTCGAGCTCTTTGAGGATCGTCTTCCCCGGCGGGTGATAGAGCGGGAGACCGGGGCCGGTGACGTCCTGGATCGAGAACAGGTTCATTTCGTTGCCGATCCGGCGGTGGTCGCGCTTCTCGGCTTCCCGCTTGCGCTCGAGGTAGGCCTCGAGGTCGCTCTCGTCCTCGAAGGCGGTGCCGTAGATGCGCGTCTGCATCGTGTTTTCCTCGTCCCCGCGCCAGTAGGCACCGGCGATCTCGAGCAGATCGATCGCGCCGATTTCGCCCGTCGACTCGACGTGGGGGCCGGCACAGAGGTCCTCCCACTCGCCTTGCGTGTAGAAGGTGACGGTGTCGTCCGTCTCGGCGAACTCCTCGAGGAGTTCGAGTTTGTAGGGCTCGTCGGCTAGTCGCTCCCGTGCCTCCTCGATCGAGACGACCTCGCGCTCGATGTCGTAGTCTTCGGCGACGATCGTCTCCATCTCGTCCTCGAGTTCGGCGAGGTCTTCCTCGTCGACGTCGAGGTTGTCGAAGTCGTAGTAAAAGCCCTCGTCGGTCGGCGGACCGATCGCGAGTTTGACTTCCTCGGCGTCGTATAGGCGCTCGACGGCCTGGGCGAGACAGTGGGCCGCGGAGTGGCGCATGACCTCGAGATACTCCTCGCTCCCGTCGGTGATGATCTCGAGTTCGGCCCCGTCGTAGACCGGCTCCTCTTTAGCGACGAGGTCGCCGTCGAGTTTGCCGGCGACCGTATCGCTACCGAGACCGGGCCCGATCTCGTAGGCACAGTCCTCGACCGTGGCGTCGGCGTCGACCTCGAGTTCGGATCCGTCGGGCAGTACGACCGTTAGCTGCTCCTGTGAGTCTGATTCTGACATGGCTGTGGATGTGGTGAAAATCCGGTGGCGTGTCCGCATCCGCGTTCCGCACACTGGCCGACTCGTGCCGACACAATACGCGGTAGGTGGGAGTTAGAAACGGGGGAACGCCCCTGTAAAGCGGACACCTACCATCGTGGCTACGCGTACTCTCGAGTCGGATAAAAGCGTTGTGATGGGGGGCGAGCGGCGGCGGCGTCACCGGACCTCGAGCGAACGGCCGGCGACGAAATCCGACGATCGATTTCGGAGACGCCCGCTGCGATCGAATGCAGCAACGAGGAGCGGACCGACCACAGTATGCCGTTCCCGCGTTCTCATCGTCGAAGGGGAATCTCGATCGTCTCGAGATGCCGGTCGTCCCGCTGCCCGTTCAGGAACTCGAGAACGGGCCTGACCTCGCCGAATCGCGGCCCTCTCGTGACGACGTGGTCGTCTCGGTTCCACTCGACGAAGCCGTACTCGGCCAGTTTGGGCAGGTGGATATGACGTTTCACGAGGAGTTCCTCGTCCGCTTCCGAAACGCGTCTGGACGCTGCCAGGTGCGTGCGGAGCAGTTCCTCGTCCGCCTGGGCGAGTTCCCGGGAAACGCCGGTCACTGTCGAAACGTGCTGGCGAGTACAGTGCAACAACTCGAACAGCAACCGGCGGCGGTGAACGTTCGCCAACGCGTCGAATATATCGTCGACGTCGCTTCCATCGTCGGTCTCGACTGTACTCCCCCCAGCGATCGTCCCGTCGACGTCGATTCTATCGGTCTTATCGATCATGGGCAGCCCCTCGGTCCCCGTCTACGATCCCATATTCCATAAGTAGCTGATGTTTTCACGATTCGCCGCTGTTTTGAGTAACCGAGTGACAACGATCGCGGGGGCAGTCCCACCGTCGGGCGATCGGTCCGGACGTACCCGTCGGCCGCGGACGTGCCCACACATCCGCTCGCCAACCGCGCTCGAGGACGTGCCTTACTGACTCTCGAGCAACTCGCTTGCCGTCACCAGCGACTCTAGTTCGACGCCGGCATCCTCGACGGTCTCGCGGCCGCCTTCCTCGCGGTCGACGACGACCAGTGCACGGTCGACGGTCGCGCCCGCGTCCCGCAGGGCCTCGACGGCCTCGACGAGGCTCGTCCCCGTCGTGACGATGTCCTCGACGACGACGACTTCCTCGCCGTCGGCGAGTTCCCCCTCGATCAGGTTCCCGGTACCGTACTCCTTGCGCTGCTTGCGCGCGATGACGTAGGGGACGCCGGCCGCGACGCTCGTCGCGGCGGCCAGAGGGACGCCACCGAGTGCGACGCCGCCGAGTTTGTCGTCCGCGTCGAGTCGCTGGGCGAAGGCCTCGGCGATGGACTCGAGGCAGTCGGGATCGGTCTCGAAGAGGTACTTGTCGACGTAGTACTCGCTGGTGCCGCCATGGGAGAGTTCGAACTCGCCGAATTGGACGGCGTCGGCCGCGCGAAGGGCGTCGATGAGGTCCTGATTCGTCATTGCTCGAGAGAGCGTCCCGCACCGAAATAAGCGGTGTGGAACCGGACCGGTCGGTCGCGCTCGAATCGGCGTCGAGGATCGGAGCCGATCGCTCGAGCGCGACGCACTGACTGCGTTCCGCTGGAGGTATCTTTTTATCCTCCACTCCCAACTGTTCCGTACGATGACACCAACCAGGGCGGACGAACCACACCCGGACGTGCAGGCGTTTCTCGAGCTATACAACTCCCTCGATACGCCCTCGTTCGACGAGGTTTCGGCACAGGAGGCTCGCCGGATGTTCGCCGAGATGCAGGTCACCGACGAGCCCGCCATCGACCTCGAGTCCGTCGCGGATCGGACCATCGACGGTCCCCACGGCGACCTGCCGATCAGGATTTACGATCCAGGAACCGACGGCGAGGACCGGCCGCTACTCCTCTACTTCCACGGCGGCGGCTGGGTCATCGGTAGTATCGACACCCACGACGGCACCTGCCGCAAGCTCGCCGCCGAGTCGGGGTATCCCGTCGTCAGCGTCGACTACGGCCTCGCGCCCGAACATCCCTTCCCCGAGGGGCTGGAGGACTGTTATGCCGCCCTCGAGTGGGCCGCCGACGCGGCCGACGAACTGGGCGCAGACCCCGAACGGATCGCCGTGGCGGGCGATAGCGCCGGCGGTAATCTGGCAGCGGGACTGTCCCTGTTCGTTCGGGATCACGGCGGTCCCGAGATCGCCTATCAGTTGTTGATCTACCCCAGTACGGGCGATGCGACCGAGACGGCAGCCTACGAGGAGAACGGCGAGGGCTACCTGCTCACGGCAGAGGAGATGGAGTGGTTCCGGGATCACCGCTTCGAGCGCGTGATCGATCAAGGGAACGTCTACGCGATGCCCCAGCTCGCACACGACCTCTCGGAGCTGCCGCCGACGACGGTCCTCACGGCCGGCTTCGATCCGCTCCGGGACGACGGGGCGAACCTCGTCGAGCGGCTCGAGGACGACGGCGTTCCCGTCGAGTACCACCACTACGATGACGTGATCCACGGCTTCTTCGGCATGGTTTCCGAGCCGGTCGATCTGGATCGGGCCCACGAGGCACACGCCCAGGCGGTTTCGGATCTGCACGCAGCCCTCGAGTGAGTTCGCCACCGCGGCGAGTCGTCGACGACGATCGAGTCCGACGTCGCGGAATCTGCGGACGGACCGACGCCGGACTTGATGGCGGATGGCCGCTATCGTAGCCACTGAAACGAGTTCCACACCGACCGCGACGCCGTCGTTCGGTCAGGTGTGCATCGACGTGCAGTGGCTACGATAGAACGAGCCGCCGCCGTTTCGAAGCGAACGCAGCCGACAACCGAGCGACGCCTACCAGGGCTCGTTCTTCAGCCCGAGTTTGTACGCGATCATGTTCGTCGTCACGTGGAGGATCGGCGTGAGGACGACGACGACGAGGATGACCTCGAGCGTGAACCACTCGCGGAACCAGTCGGTCGCCAGCAGCGCGGTCAGCGGCAGGGAGACGACGACGAAGTCCAACTGGTCGAGGCCGGGGAACATCGCGCCGCGCTCGCGGCCGCTTCGACGTTTCAGAAACGAGGCGAGGATGTCGCCGAGCATCGCGCCGCCGGCGAGACCGAGCGCCGCGGACGGGGAGAATTCCGGAACCGTGAAGCCGAGCAGACTACTGACGTCTTCCGCGAGGAGGGTCAACGCGGCCGCCAGCGCGAGGCCCGCAGTGACTCCGATCGCCGTCCCGCGCCACGTCTTGCCGTTTCCGAGTACTCGCTTCTCACCCCACGTCCGGCCCCCGTCGATCGGTCGGCCGCCACCCGCCAGTACCGCGGCGTTGTTGGGAACGTAGGCGGGCAACATCGCCCAGAACGCGATCGCGATAGTCTCGAGTACTGCCATATCGGCCGGGAGGAACCGACGTGTCTTAACGGGCGGTGGTTCGGCGGGAGCGATTCCCGACCGCATCGCCGGGGATCCGGCAGCTCACAATGTAAACAGTATCTGTGTTCTATATACACGAAAAACTTTTATTACTCCTGATCGATGCACCTCGTAGAGCCCCTGTCACCATGCCACGAGAGCATATTTTCGACGAAGCCGAGTACGAGCGGCGGGTCGCTCGAACGAAGGAGCGGCTGCGCGAGGAGGACCTCGACGCCATCGTCGTCGCCGATCCGGCGAACATGAACTACCTGACGGGGTACGACGGCTGGTCGTTCTACGTCCATCAGGCCGTCGTGGTCACGCCCGACCGCGAGGAGCCCGTCTGGATCGGCCGCGACATGGACGGCGGCGGCGCGCGAGCGACGACTCATCTCGCCGACGAGAGCATCCGCGCGTACAGCGACGACCACGTCCACTCGCCACACGACCTCCACCCGATGGACTACGTCGCGGGCGTCCTCGAGGAACTCGAGGTCGACGACGGTCGGATCGGTCTCGAGATGGACGCCGCCTACTTCACCGCGAAGTCGTACACTCGATTGCAGCAAAACCTCCCCGACGCCGAGTTCGAGGACGCGACGCTGCTGGTCGGCTGGGTCCGGATCAAAAAATCGGAGCAGGAACTCGAGTACATGCGCGAGGCCGCCCGCATTTCGGAGAACGCGATGCAGGCGGGCCTCGACGTCATCGAGGCGGGCGTCCCGGAGTACGAGGCCGCAGCGGCGATCTACGAGCAGTTGATCACCGGCACCGACGAGTACGGCGGCGACTACCCCTCGATCGTCCCGCTGATGCCCTCGGGCGATCACACCGGCACGCCACACCTGACCTGGACCGACCGCGAGTTCGAAGACGGGGATCCGGTCATCATCGAACTCTCGGGCTGTCGCCACCGGTATCACTCGCCGCTGGCCCGGACGACGTTCGTCGGCGACCCGCCCGAAGAACTCGAGGAGACCGCCGAGATCGTCGTCGAGGGACTGGAAGCCGCACTCGACGCCGCCGAACCGGGCGTCACCTGCGAGTCGGTCGAGAAAGCCTGGCGCGAGACGATCGCACAGTACGGCCTCGAGAAGGAGGACCGCATCGGCTACTCGATGGGGCTTGGCTACCCGCCGGACTGGGGCGAACACACCGCGAGCATCCGCCCCGGCGACGAGACGGTGCTCGAGGAGGACATGACCTTCCACATGATCCCCGGCATCTGGACCGACGAGATCGGCATGGAGATCAGCGAGACGTTCCACGTCACCAGCGACGGCGCGGAGACGCTGGCCGACTTCCCGCGACAACTGTTCACGACGTAACGCGATCCGTCTCGACCACCCCACCCCCGACACTATTGCCATACCAATGACGACACCATCGCCCGCAACCGAGAGCACATCCGAGGACGACCTCGATTCGGCGCTCGTCACCGCCCGCCGACAGTTAGAGCGAGCAGCGACCCACGCCGACGTCGATCCCGGCGTCGTCGAACGGCTGAAACACCCGACGCGGGTCCAGCAGGTATCGGTCCCCCTCGAGCGCGAGGACGGCACCGTCGAGGTCTTTACGGGCTACCGGGCACAGCACGACGACGTTCGGGGCCCCTACAAGGGCGGGCTCCGGTATCATCCCGAGGTCAGCGCCGAGGAGTGTACCGGGCTCTCGATGTGGATGACCTGGAAGTGTGCGGTGATGGATCTCCCCTTCGGCGGCGGGAAAGGCGGGATCGCCGTCGATCCCAAGTCGTTGACCGGCGAGGAGACCGAGCGGCTCACCCGTCGGTTCGCCGAGGAACTGCGCGACGCCGTCGGCCCGACCAAGGACGTCCCCGCGCCGGACATGGGGACCGACGCCCAGACGATGGCCTGGTTTATGGACGCCTACTCGATGCAACAGGGCGAGACGATTCCCGGCGTCGTCACCGGGAAACCACCCGTCGTCGGCGGCTCCTACGGTCGGGAGGAGGCTCCCGGTCGCTCGACCGCGATCGCCGCACGCGAGGCAATTCAGTACTACGATCGCGAGGTCTCGGAGATCACCGTCGCCGTCCAGGGATTCGGCAGCGTCGGAGCCAACGCCGCCCGCCTGCTCCACGAGTGGGGCGCGTCGATCGTCGCCGTGTCGGACGTCAACAGCGCGCTCTACGACGTCGACGGGCTCGACGTCGAGGCGATCCCGTCCCACCACGAGGAGCCGGAGGCGGTCACCAGCTTCGCGAACGACCTCGACGGCGACGACAGCGTCCGGCGGCTCTCGAACGCGGACCTGCTCGAGTTAGACGTCGACGTCCTGATCCCGGCGGCCGTCGGCAACGTCATCACGGCGGACAACGCCGACGCGATCGCCGCCGACATCGTCGTCGAAGGAGCTAACGGGCCGACCACGTTCGCTGCCGACACTATCCTCGAGGAGCGGGACGTGCCGGTGATCCCGGACATCCTCGCGAACGCGGGCGGCGTCACGGTCAGCTACTTCGAGTGGCTCCAGGACATCAACCGCCGCCAGTGGTCGCTCGAACGCGTCAACGAGGAACTCGAGGAGCACATGCTCGAGGCCTGGGACGACGTTCGCGCGGAGGTCGACGCCGAAGGACTGACCTGGCGTGACGCCGCCTACGTGGTTGCGCTCTCCCGAATCGCGGCGGCAAAGGAGACGCGCGGGCTCTGGCCGTAGTCGAACCCGACCAGCAGCCACGACGGGAGACGTGGTAGCGGAGTTCCCCGGCGATCCGGAACGGGAGAAGGGAAGGGCTCATGTCCCAGCGGTCACATGCGTCGATAATGGCGTCGTGGAAGCGGACGTTCGCGAGCGGGTTGATCCTCATCGGGCCGATACTCGTCACGCTGTACGTCGTCTACCGGGCCTACGCGATCGTAACCGGTATCACGCCGACGCCCACGTTCGACGCCGCGATGCTGGCCGGCACCATCGGTCACGAGCCGACTCGCATGCTGATCGTCCGCCTCCTCCAGATTACCGCTTCACTGAGCGCCTTTCTGCTGTTGACGATCGCGGTCGGCGTGTTGACCCGAACGACGATCGGTGACGTCTTCGCGCGGACCGTCGACGGCATCGCGAACCGCGTTCCCGGCCTGCGCGTCGTCTACAACGCGTCCAAGATCGCCGCCGAAACCACGCTCGGCACGGAACAGGCGTTACAGGAGCCGGTCAGGGTCCAGAGCTGGGACGACGTCGAGATGCCTGCCTTCAAGACCGGACACACGACCGACGACGGGCGAGTGGTACTGTTCATTCCGACGGCGCCGAACGTCTCCTCGGGGTTCGTGGTCGAAGCCGACGCCGACCGGGTCACCGAAACGGACGAAACTGTCGAAGAAACGCTCGCTCGAGTGCTGAGCGGCGGGTTCGGCGAGTCGAAACATCCCCAGAAGAGCGATCCAACGGTCCCGTTCGACACGGCCGACGATCGGACGACGGACGAAGAGCGACGGTAGGCGGACTCGAGAGCCTACCAGAGACGACGAGAGCGCGGGAGAGAACTCGAGTGGAGACGGCGAGACGCGACAGTGCGTCGATTCGATTCCGTGAGGGGGTCTACCGCGAAAGCGCAGCCGCGAGTTTTTCGATCGGGTGGGGCGGGTCGTCACAGCCGTCGTAGCCGGAGAGCTGGGTCCGGCAGGACGCCCCCGGCGCGACGACGGTCTCGCCGTCGCTGTCGTCGACCTGATCGAAGAGAATTCGCGCGATCGACTGGCTCAGCGAGTAGTGTTCGGCCTCGTAGCCAAAGGAGCCGGCCATGCCACAACAGCCCGAATCGAGCGCGTCGACCTCGTAGCCGGCCGTCCGCAGGACGGCGGCCGCGTGTCCGTCTTTCTTCGTCGCCTTCTGATGGCAGTGGCCGTGGTAGGTCAGCCGTTCGCCGGGCGCGGCGGTCGGCAGGTCGGCTGCCAGTTCGAACCGGTCGAGATACTCCATGACGCCGTAGGTGTTGGCCGCGACCCGCTCCGCGTCGCGTCCGGACAGTAGGTCCAGATAGTCCGACTGGAGCATCACCGCGTCCGAGGGCTCGACCAGGACGACCTCCCAGCCGTCCTCGATTCGGGGAGCCAGCGCCTCGACGTTGGTTCGGGCGCGCTCGCGCGAGACGTCGAGGAACCCCTTCGAGTGCGCCGGCCGGCCGGTCGAGGTCACGCCGTCGGGGAGTTCGACGCGGACGCCGGCCGTCTCGAGCACCTGCACGGCCGCCTTCCCCGCTCGCGGATGGTTGTAGTTGGTGTAGGTATCGGGGAAGAGTAAGACCGTGCGCGTGGCCTCCTCGAGCGGGACCCGGGAGCCGCCACGGGCCTCGAACCAGTCCGCGAAGCTCTCGCTCGCGAACGTCGGTAGGTCGCGTTCGCGCGCGATGCCGACCGTTTTCTCGGCGATCGTGCCGGCACCGGGCAGCGACGCGGCCCAGTTCGAGAGGGGCGCGAGCGCCGAGCCGACGGCGTTGAGTCGGTCGACGTTGGCGAAGAGCCGATCGCGGAGGGACGCCCCGTTTTCCTCGTGGTTCGCGTGCTCGACTTCGGCTTTGAGTTTGGCCATGTCGACCTCGCTCGGACAGTCCCGGGCACAGCCCTTGCAGCCGATACAGAGGTCCATCACCTCCGCCAGGAACTCCGGATCGGCGGTCTCCGCGTCGAGTTCGCCGTTCATCGCACCGCGAAGCATGTTCGCGCGCCCACGGGTGCTCAGACTCTCCTCTTCGGCCGCGCGGTAGGTCGGACACATCACGCCGCCGGTCGTCTCCTGACTGCCCCGACAGCCGGCACAGCCGTGACAGAGTTCGACCATCCCCTGCATGCCGTTGTCGACGTCCCACTCGAGGGCGGGCTCGAAGCCGGCATCGAACTCGTAGTCGGGCGAGAACCGGAGGTGCTCGGTCATGTCGTGATCGCCACAGACGGTGCCCGGATTGAGGAGCCAGTCGGGGTCGAAGGCCGTCTTCAGGTCGCGGAACAGCGACCAGACGTCCTCGCCGTAGAGTTTCCGGTTCCACTGGGTCCGAGCGCGCCCGTCGCCGTGTTCGCCCGAGACCGACCCGCCGTACTGGACGACGAGATCGGTCACGGCGTCGGCGATCGCCTCGAACTGGGTCAGCCCGGCCGGACTCTTGGTATCGACCAGCGGCCGCATGTGCATACAGCCCGGCCCGGCGTGGGCGTAGAAGCTCGCGAACGTGTCCTGTTCCTCGAGTACGTCCTGGAAGTCGGCGACGTAGTCCGCGAGGTTCTCCGTCGGGACGGCCGTGTCCTCGATGAACGAGATGTGCTTGGCGTCGGAGGTCCGCGAGAGCAGGATCGGTGCCGCGCTCTTGCGGAGCTTCCAGAGTTCCGCGCGATCGGCGGGCTCGTAGGCCTCGAGGGCGTCGAACGCGCGGACGGGGGCTTCACCGGCCTCCCGCTCCTGGACGGTCGTTCCGCCGTTCGGTGTCGGGGCCTGCGGTTCCGGGAGCCGGTCGGCGAGCATTTCGGACACGTTTCGCCGCGCGTCGGCCTCGCTGTCGGCGTAGAACTCGACGAGCAGCGCCGTCTCGGTCCCCTCGGGGAGGGTCGCCGCGAGGTCGGCGAACTCCTCGGTGTTCCGGGCGAGTTCGAGCAACACGTCGTCGATCGCCTCGATCGCCGCGGGGTCGTAGTTGCGGACGATCGTGTCGACGTCGGCCATCGCCTCGAGCAAGTCCTCGTAGGTCAACAACGCGACGCCCGTCGTCTCGGGAACGGGCTCGAGCGAGACGGTGGCCTCCGTGATCACGCCGAGCGTCCCCTCGCTGCCGGCGAAGACGCGGGCGAGGTTGACGGTCGCGTCGGGCTCGGGATCGCCGTCGATTTCGACCGTCTCGTCGGTGTTTTCGTCGAACGCCTCGGGCTCGCCGTAGGCTTCCGCGACCAACCGATCGAGGTTGTAGCCGGAGACGTTCCGTTTGAGTTGTGGGAAGACCTCGCTGATCGCCGCGGCTTCCTCGTCGACGACGCGGCGCAGTACCTCGGAGATCCGCTCGAGGAAGTCGCCGTCTGGATCTGCGTTCTCGCGGAGGTCGGCGACCGTCACTTCGCCGAAGCGCTCGACGGAGCCGTCGGCGAGGACGACCTCGACCTCGTCGACGTAGGCGTCGGTCTTGCCGTACTGCAGCGAGTGTGCGCCCGTGGAGTTGTTGCCGATCGCGCCGCCGATCGTGCTGCGATTTCCCGCCGCGGGATCGGGCGCGAACTTCAGGTCGTGGGCCTCGAGTGCGCCGTTGAGGTCCGCGAGGACGGTTCCGGCCTGGGCCGTCGCGTGGCGTTCGTCGGGCGCGACCTCGAGTACGTCGCCCATGTGCGTCGTGAAATCGAGGACGACGGCCTCGTTGACCGCCTGGCCGGCGAGGCTGGTGCCACCGCCCCGGGGGAGGACCCGTATCCCGTTGTCCGCGCAGTACTCGACGACTGCAGCGACGTCGTCGGTCGAGCGCGGAAGGACGACGCCGACCGGGGTCACCTCGTAGGCGCTCGCATCGGTCGCGTAGAGTCGCCGGCTGTACTCGTCGAACCGGACCTCCCCGTCGATCCGCTCGTCGAGGGCCGCGACGAGTTCGGGCCGATCGATATCGCCGCCCACGTAGTCGTAGTCGGCGCGCGGGTCCGCTGCGGGATCGCCGGTTCGCGGATCCGACGGCGGTCCGAGCTCCCGCTCGTCCGGGGTCGACGTCCGCTCGCTGTGGTCGGTCGTCGACCGCGAGTTATCGGTCGCCATCTTACGCTGCGTCGGCGTCCGGCTGGAAGACGGCGTTTTCGAGCTCGCCGCCGGTCTCGAGGGCGTCGACGTTGCCCGCGACGATGTCCGCCAGCCGGTCCCAGTGTTTCGGCGTGTGACCGCCGGTGTGGGGCGTGATGAGACAGTTCTCGAGGTCCCAGAGCGGGTGATCGGCGGGGAGCGGCTCGGGGTCGGTAACGTCGAGTGCAGCGCCGCGGATCCCCTCGAACTGCAGCGCCGAGACGAGCGCGTCGGTATCGACGATGCCGCCGCGGGCCGCGTTGACGACGACCGCGTTCGGGGGGAGCGTCGCCAGTTCGTCCTCGCCCACGAGCCCGCGAGTCAGGTCGTTGAGCGGACAGGCGAGGACGACGTAGTCGCTCCGGGAGAACGCCTCGTGAACGTCGTCCGTCTCGAAGCCGAGCACCTCGTCGGTGGGGCCGCCTTTCTCGGGGGTGTAGCGGATGCCGATCGTCTCGACCTCGAACCCCTCGAGGCGCTGGACGATCTCCTGCCCGATCGAGCCGAGACCGACGATCGTGACGGTGCTGTCGGTAAATTCGTGGGACTGGAAGTGCCGCCACTCGCTGTTCTCCTTGCGCCGCCAGCCCTCGTGGAGCCGGCGCGCGAAGACGAGCATGTTGCCGATCGATTGCTCGGCGATGCCGGGCGCGTGGATGCCCCCCGCGTTCGTCACGGTGACGCCGTGGTCGGCCAGCGCGTCCATCGGCACGTGGTCGGTGCCGGCGAAGGTACACGCGAACAGTTCGAGACGGTCGGCCCGCTCGAGGAGGTCGGCATCGATCGTGATCCCGGTGACGACCCGTGCCTTCGGAACGAGTTCGCGCTCCGCTTTCGGCGTCCGCGCGAGCGCGACGGTGTGGTCGGGCAACCGATCGCGAAGCGTTTCGGCGTACGATTCCATCGACAGCCCTTCCGTCCCCTCTCGAAGAACGACGACGTCTGGATCGGTGCTCATAGGGTTGGTACGTTGGCCTACGATTGTCATCGGCCGACTTATTCCTTTTGTGTATCCATCGTAAACACTGATTGTGTATAATTAAGTTGCTGGGGCGCGTCAGCGACTCGCATGAACGAGCCGATACGGGACCGCCTCGTGTCCCTCCGGCGGAGTCTGCACCGCTACCCCGAGCCCGCGTGGCGCGAGTTCTACACCACCGCTCGCGTCGTCGAGGAAATCCGGGCTATCGGCGTCGACGAACTGGCCGTCGGCCCGGACGCCTACGACCCCGCCGATCGGATGGCCGTCCCCGATGCCGATCTCACGCCGTGGCTCGAGCGCGCCCGCGAGCGTGGCGCGGACGACGCGCTCCTCGAGCGGATGACCGGCGGCAACACCGGCGCGGTCGCGGTCCTCGAGCGCGGCGAAGGGCCGGCGATCGGGCTGCGCGTCGACATCGACGCGCTGTTCATCGAGGAATCGACCGACGATGATCACGACCCCGTCGACGAGGGCTTTCGCTCGGAGATCGACGGGACGATGCACGCCTGTGGCCACGACGCCCACATGACCTGGGGGCTGGCGACCCTCGAGGCGATCGCGGAGAGCGACTTCTCGGGACGGCTGGTCGTCTTCTTCCAGCCCGCCGAGGAGACCGGCGGCGGGGGCTGTCCGATGGCCAAGAGCGAGTTCGCCGACGACCTGGACTACCTGCTCGCGATCCACGTCGGACTCGACCACCCGACCGGCGAAGTGGTGGCCGGCATCGAGAAGCCACTGGCGATGTGCCACGTCGACGCGACCATCGAGGGGACCTCCGCGCACGCCGGGAAGGCCCCACAGGAAGGCGACAACGCCATGCACGCCATGGGGACGGCGATCGAGAACGCGTACGGGATCCCCCGGCACAGCGACGGGATGACCCGCGTCAACGTCGGGAAAGCGGAAGCGGGGACCGCGAGCAACGTCATCGCCGAGCGCGCACACATGGAGGCCGAAGCCCGCGGCGAGACCACCGCGCTGATGGAGTACATGGAACGACGACTCGAGCGGACGGTCAAGTCGGCGGCGAAGATGCACGGCTGCCGCGCCACGGTCGACGTCGTCAGCAAGTCGCCGCGAGCCGACAGCGATCCCGAACTGCAGGCGCTGGTCAGCGAGATCGCCGGCGGCGTCGAGGGGATCGAGCACGTTCTGCCGGCCGCCGACTTCGGCGCGAGCGAGGACGCGACTTTCCTCATGGAGCGCGTCCAGCAGGACGGCGGCCTGGCGACGTACATGATCGTCGGCACTGACCACCCCACGAGCCACCACACGCCGACGTTCGACGTCGACGAGGAAAGTCTGCGACACGGCCTCGACGTGCTGGTCGGGACGATCCGGGAACTCGAGCACCGACATCCGGTTCCACAGGTCGACGCGATGGCGGACGACGGACAGGTCGACGACGTGGCAGGCGGCGGGGACGCCGAGATCGACGAATGAACGAGAGCAGCGACTCGACGGGGATCGACGGGGCCGGTGGATCCCGCGTCACTCGCGAGGACGTCGAGGCAGCCCGGGAGCGTCTCGCCGATGTCGTCCACCGGACGCCCCTGGACACCTCGCGGACGTTCGCCGAGATGAGCGGTGCGGCCTCGGTGGGCCTCAAACTCGAGAACGTCCAGCGGACGGGCTCGTTCAAGATTCGAGGCGCGTACAACACGATGGCACAGCTGTCGCCCGCCGAGCGCGAGGCGGGCGTTATCGCCTCGAGCGCGGGCAACCACGCCCAGGGCGTGGCGCTGGCTGGCGACCGACTCGATATCGAGACGACCATCGTCGTCCCCGAGGTCACCCCGGCCGCGAAGATCGAGGCCACCCGCGGCTACGGTGCCGAGGTGGTCGTCGAGGGCGACATCTACGAGCGCTCCTACGAGCACGCCCTCGAGCGCGCCGCCGAGACCGGTGAGACGTTCGTCCATCCCTTCGACGACGAGGCCATCGTCGCCGGACAGGGGACGGTCGGTCTGGAGTTGCTCGAGCAATACCCCAGCATCGACACCGTGCTGGTCGCCATCGGCGGCGGCGGGCTCGTCTCGGGCATCGGGACCGTTCTGAAAGCAGCCGAGCGCGACGTGCGCGTCATCGGTGTACAGCCCGAGGGCGCGGCGCACGCGAAACCATCGCTCGAGGGGGAGGAGATCCACGAACTCCCGGACGTCGACACCGTCGCGGAGGGGATCGCGGACACGCGCATGCTCGAGACCACCTTCGAGATCGCTCGCGACGTCGTCGACGACGTGGTGAGCGTGAGCGATCGGGAGATCGCCGCTGCCGTGACGCTGCTCGCCGAGCGCGCGAAGACGGTCGCCGAGAGCGCCGGGGCCGCCCCGCTGGCCGCCGCGCTTTCGGACGAGTTGGACCTCGAGGGAGCGCACGTCGGCGTCGTCGTCTCGGGCGGGAACGTGAACCTCACCGAGCACGCCGAACTCACCCGGACCGGCCTCCACGAACTCGAGCGCTACACCGAGGCGAGACTCGCGCTCGAGGGGTGGCCGACGGCGGTCGGCGACGTAGTCGAGACCGTCGAAGCCGAGGGTGCCGAACTGGACGTCCTCGAGCGCGCCCGTCGAACGTCGGTCGATCACCCGAATCGGACGCCGGTGACGATCGGGCTCGAGGGGAGCGGACCCAAGCATCTCGAAGGGGTGCTCGAGGCGCTGGCGGGGCTCGAGGACGTGGCGGTCGTCGAGCGCTCGATCGAGTAGCCGCCGGCCGTATTCCCGTTCGTCCGACGAGGAGGACCGGCCGGCGATCCGACGAATGTCAACGAAACGTTTTCTACACTGCGTAGACAAATCCGAACGTGAATCGACCGGTCGTCTATCACATCTCACAAATGGTCGTCGGCGTCGGCCTCGCCCTGATCGCGGTTTCGAACGTCGTGACTGGCGATCTCGACGGGTTCGTGATGCCCGTCAGCACGGCATTGATGATCATCGGCGGCGTCGGGATCGTGCTCGGTAACGGCTACCATATTCTGAACGAGAACGCCGACCGCGTCGACGTCGGGCCCGTGAGCTTCTGGCTCTCGATCGTCGCTGCGGTGCTCATTCTGATCGCGGGCGTGTTGTCGTTCGCGGTCTAACGCGGAGCGGCGGAGTCGTTCCTCGCGCTCCGGTCGATTCAGCGAGTCGGGATTCGGGTATCTGGCCGGCGAAAGGAGATCAGCGGGCTCGAATGGTGCGGTTAGGGAAACGACGTTCGATCGGCGGGAACGAGGACCGTCAGGCCGCCTTCGCGCTCGCGCCGACGGCCTCGATCGCCTCGAGGAAGATGTCGATCCCCATTTCGATCTCGCGTTCGGTCGAGTCCAGCGGCGGGAGCAGCCGAATGGTCTTCTTGCCGCAGCCGAGCGTCAGGAGGCCGCGCTCGAGGGCGGCCTGGACGACCGCACTCCGGCGCTCGGGGGTGTCGAACTCGACGGCGAGCATCAGGCCCTTGCCGCGGACGTCCTCGACGTAGTTGGGTGCATCGTCGCGCAGAAGCTCTTTGGCCTGCTCGCCGCGCCGAGTCGCGTTGTCGAGCAGGTCGTGTTCCTGGATCGCCTCGAGCGTCAACGCGCCCATCATCGAGCCCAGCAGGTCGCCGCCGCCAAACGTCGATCCCAGCCGGTTCTTCTGGCTGGGGAAGACCTCCGACCGCGAGATGGTCGCGCCGACGCGCAGGGCCTTCGCGCTGGCGATGACGTCGGGTTCGATGGGATAGTGATCGGAGGCCCAGATCTCGCCGGTGCGGCCCACGCCCGACTGGATCTCGTCGACGACCAGCGGGATGTCGTACTCGTCGGTGACGTCCGCGACCTCCTGCATGAAGGCCTCGCTGGGGAAGCGGTAGCCGCCGACGCCCTGGATGGGCTCGAGGGTGAGGAAGGCGATCTCGTCGGGATTGATGTGACCGCCCTCGGGCGACAGCGAGTTACGGAGTTGCGAGCCCGGATCGGTGAAGAAGCCACAGTCACAGCTATCGGCGTCACAGCCGCGATCGGCACAGAACGGGACCGTTTCGATCCCGCTGATCTCGGGGTAGTGGCGCGTGTAGACCTCCTTGGACTTCGTCAGCGAGAGCGTTCCGAGGGTGCGGCCGTGGAAACTCCCGGAGAAGGCGACGCCGTATTTCGCGGGCGCTCGCCGATCGTGGGTGATCTTCATCGCGTTCTCCATGGCCTCCGCGCCGGAGTTCGAGAGGAAGACGGTGTCCATGCCGTACTGACTCGAGACCTCGGTGAGCTTCGCCATGAGGTGACTCGAGCCGGGGAAGTCGGCGTCGTCGGGGCTCGGGCCGGAGCCGAAGTACATGTCCTGGCCGGCGATCTTCATCGGCTCGACGAGGTCGAACTCCCGGAGCTTTCCGAGGACCTTCTCGTTGTTGTAGCCAAGCGGTGCCGCGCCGATGTGGCAGGTGAAATCGAGGAGCACGTTGCCGTCGACGTCGGTGACGAACGGCCCGTCGGCCTCGCGAGTGATGTCCCAGACGAACTCGTGGGAGTACTCGCTGGGCGCGGAGTACTCCTGGTGGAAGTCCACCCACTGCTGGGCGTTCGGACCCGGAATCGCGTCCGCGTCGGGTTCCGCTGTGTCCCTGTCCATACACAGTTTATGTGTACCTCATACATTAAAACTTGTTATAGATTGTCGAGGTACCGACACGGGACGCGAACGGGTACACCCCGAACGCGAACTGACGGACAGCATGACGGTCGACGGATGCCGTCGACCGGCGAGGTAGAGGGCGTCGTCGATTCATACGGTTTGCTGTCCCGATGTCCCGGTGGGACCGCAGGGCGGTCCCGATCCCACCGGCACTGACGGACAGGAGACCGTCTCAGTCGTCGTCGGATTCGACGGTGCCGGGCGGTCCGGACGGCGAGTCGGTCTCGCTCGTTCGACTCGAGCCGATGAGGACGGTTTCGTCCTGCAGTAACACCCGGCCGTAGTTCGAGCTGAAGTTCTTGATCAGCGAGAGCATTGCCAGGAAGCAGACGAACGCGAACGGTGCCCCGGTGATGATGACCGCGTTCTGGAGCGCGCCCGTCCCGCCCTCACCGCCGATGATCATGAGGATCGCAGCGGTCATCCCGAGGACGACGCCCCAGAAGACCCGATTGATCGTCGAGGGTCTCGCTTTCCCGCCGGTCGTCATCATCGAGACGGCGAGCGTCGAGGAGTCCGCCGACGTGATGAAGAACGTCGTCACGAGGATCATGAAGGCCACCATGAACACGGTTCCCAGGGGGAACGCTTCGAAGAGGATGAACCCCGAAATTTCCGGGGTGCCGTTGGCGATCACGGAACTGAAGTCGGCCGTGCCGGTGTGGTGGTATTGTAACGCGGTGCCGCCGACGAACGTGAACCACGGGATGGTCGCGGCCGAGGTCGCGCCGATACCGGTAAAGGCGACTTCGCGGACGGTCCGACCCTTGGAGATGCGGGCGATGAACAGGCCGGCGAACGGAGACCACGAGAGCGCCCACGCCCAGTAGAAGACCGTCCAAGAGTTCATCCACCCGGTACCGCCGTCGGAGCCGGCTCCCGTGTAGAGGCTCATAGACGTGAAGTCGGCGATCATGCCGCCCATCGCCTGCGAGCCCAGCAGGAGCAAGAACAGCGTCGGCCCGAGGATGAACGTCGCGAGCATGAGCACGACGAACAGGATCATGTTGAAGTTCGACAGCCGGCGGATCCCCCTGTCGACCCCGAGCACCATCGAGATCGTAAACAGGAGCGTCATCGTGGTCACCACGAGGAGGATGCCGACGTTTCCGAGGTCGATCCCCCACTGGTAGTTGAGGCCGGCGATGAACTGGCTCCCGATGAAGCCCAGCGACGTCGCCACGCCGCCGATCGTCGCGAACACGGCGAGGATGTCGATGACTTTCGCGAACGGCCCATCGAGGTTCTCCTTCCCGATGATCGGCGTCAGCGCCGAGGACACCCGGAGCGGGACGTTCTCGTAATTGTACGCGAAGTAGCCGATCGCAAGGCCCATGATCGTGAACACGGCCAACTGGGGCAGCGCCCAGTGGAACAGCGTCTGCTGGATCGCGATCGGAATCGCTTCGCTCGTCCCGCCTTCGACGCCGAACAGCGGCGACGGGTTATCGTAGTAGAACAGCGCTTCGGTGGGGCCCCAGAAGACGACACCCGCCGCGAACCCGGCGGAGTACAGCATCGCGAAGAACGACAGAAAACTGTACTCGGGATCGGTGTCGCCCATCTTGATCTTCCCCCACGGGCCCACGATCAGGAACAACAGGAAGAGAACGATCAGGAACACGATCACCAGCAGTGCCCAGTTCAGATACGTGACCACCCACTCGTAAACGGTCCCGATCGTCTCGGTGACCAGTGTCTGGTTGATGAAGAACGCCGCGATCACGCCGACGGTCAACAATGCGCCGAACGCGAAGACGACCAGGTCGATCTCCTCGAGGAACTCGTCGACCATCCCCTTCTCGGCACCGCTCATCCGATCTCACCCCCCGGAGCCGGACGACAGCGTGCTGATTGCTCGTGACTCCACCTACCGTTCGCCATGCTGCATGATGGCATACCGCCACCATTGACAGCGTATACAATAAGTGTTTCTCACTCTGTTCATCCATCCACGGATTACGTTTATTTGACGTTTGATTAGATATCGAACAGAAACCAGAAGTATATGTGCATTCGGATCGCTATTCAACATATAGTAAAACAACTGGGCGGGAAATCCCACTATATTGTGGGAAATAGATGCATATAGGGCTGTTCGATATCTGATTACAACAGGACGAAACGAGGCGGATCGTCGATCGGTCCGGTGGCGTGCTGGCTCCGAAGCGTCGCGAGTCGTAATCGAAAATCGATGCGGCGGCTCTCAGTTCGTCAGTTCCTCGAGCGTCTGCTCTCGGGAGTCGGTGCTTTCGGCCACTTGCTCGGCGAACTCGTCGACGCGGTCTTTGATCTCCTCGCGGTTGTCCGACGGCGAGAAACCGTCGGACATCGTCAGTAGACGGACGAACGCGCGGAGTTCCTCGTCGGTGAGCTGAGCGAACTCTTCGTTCTCGAGCTTTTCGACGACCTCGTCGACGTCGATCTGGCCGACTGGCTCGACGTTGAACTCGACGTTGACCATCCGGTAGTTCGAGCCGGCGAGGCGCTGTTCGGCCTTGCCGACGCCCTCCGAAAGCATGTCCTTGAACGGCGTGTGATACCCCATCGTTCCCAGATGGAGGAATGCCAGCATGTCGGTGATCCCCTGCGTGTAGGCGTCGCGATCCTCGTCGTTGGGGTCGAAGACGGTCTCCCGGTCGCGTTCCTCCATGTACTCGAAGAGAATGCTGAAATCGAGAATCGCGTTCCGGACGCGTCGTCGGATCCGGTTTCGCTTCTGTTTCTTCGAGTGATCCGTGTAATCCGTCTTGCGGCCGAGCAGAAAGTCGCGATCGGAGGGGGTGAGGATTCCACGCGGGCGATCCGAGTCCGCCGCCATTCGCAGCGACTCCGGCACGTCGTCCTGGCTCATACGGGGTACACGGGGAGCGGGCGAATTAACGTTACTGATTCCCCGAACGTGGATTTAGACGAACAATCCATCACTTATCGTAATATGATTCCGGGCCGAACGCTGCCGACGGCAATCACGGCCGTCGCCGAGAGAGTTCGATCGCCGTCTCGGCGAGCAGTCCCACCCCGATCTCGAGGCTCGATTCGTCGATGTCGAACGTCGGCGTGTGGTGACTCGTCGGGTGGTCGGTGCCGACGAGCACGTACGAGGCGAGGCCGCCGTTGTCCTGGACGCGTTGCATGAGGTAGGTCACGTCCTCGCTGACGCCGAACTCCTCGGTCGGGATCACTCGGTCGACGCCCTCGACCTCCCAGGCGACGTTGCCCACGAGATCGCGGAGCGCGGGGTGGCTGTCGACGCGGGGCGACTCGCTGATCACTCGCGGCGCGACGTCGCAGTCGTGCATCTCCGCGGCGGCGTACAGCACCCGCTCGAGTTCCGTGCGCATGTACTCCATCAGCGCGGTGGTCTCGCCGCGGACCTCGGCCTCGATCGCGACCTCCTCGGCGATGACGTTGCTCGCGGTGCCCCCCTCGATGTGGCCGACGTTGATCCGGGTCATCCCGTCGCTGTGCCGGGGAATTGCGTACGCGTTCTGGACTGCGGTCGCCGCCGCCTGCATGGCGTTTGCCCCCTCGTTGGGAGCCTTGCCCGCGTGGGCGCTCGCCCCCTCGAAAGTCGCGGTCAGGTGGGCCATCGCCAGCGGTTTCTCGATGCCGGCGACGATCTCGCCCGTCGGATGGTCCAGGCCAACGTGGAGCGCGAGGAGGTAGTCGATGTCGTCGAGGTAGCCGGTCTCGGCCATCGCCTTCCCGCCGCCGGAGATCTCCTCGGCGGGCTGGAAGAAGATCTTCAGCGTCCCCTCGAACTCGCTTTCCTTGACCGCCTCGAGGGTCCCCAGCGCGATCGCGAGATGGGCATCGTGCCCGCAGGCGTGCATGTAGCCGTCGTGTTCGGAGCGGAATCCCTCGGTGGCTGGCCGGTGATCGCTCTCGGAGGACTCCCGCATCGAGATCGCGTCGAGATCGACGCGCAACCCGATACACGGCCCCGAACCCTGCTCGAGCACCGCCACGACCCCGGTGTGACCGTCGGCAGTGCGCTCGAGGATGTCCGATCGGACCCCCGCTTCCCGAGCACGTTCGAGCCACGGCTCGAGCTCCGATGCCGGCGGGACTGCCATGCGCTCGTCGACCGCCAGCGCCTCCCGGCCGACGGCGATCTCGTCGACGCCGATCCCCTCGAGTTCCTCGACGACGCGCGCGGTCGTCCGAAACTCACGCCAGCCGGGTTCGGGGTGGCGGTGAAACGCCCGCCGGAGATCGCTTAACCTGTTTCGCACGTCGTAAGGCATTCTTGCCGCTTCTACGCGCGGGAGATACTTAATCGTAGTCAATAATCGTGTACCGATTACGCACGATCGATGGAGGGATTCGGGAGACCGTTCACGAACGATAGCGGGAGTCACGGATCGATCTCGGTTCGATCCGAAGTCACCGGCCGCCGGACGGAGGCCCGGCGCACCAGACCGAAACCGCGTGGAGGGCCGAAGGGTGAGCCCGAGGAGCGTGCGGTACCGCTCCCGTCGGCGTATCATCTAGTTACCGGGGATAAATCCGGGCCTGAATTCGGTGGCCGCCACGCGCCACCCGGCGTCCGCGACCCAGTGACGGCGTCCGATTCGCGGCTCGAAATCGGACGCCGTCACTCGAGGCCCGGTCGGCGTCCGTCAAATTCGATAGGGGATTTATGCGACATCGCGTCGAGAGCCGCCATACACATGTCGACGCTTCCGACGTGGATCGAAGACCGGATCGAATCGGAGCCAACCAGCGCGCTCACTCAGCGCCGCGTCGCCGAGGCGATGCTAGCAGCGGATCGCCCGTTCTTTCTCGGCGTCCCAACTCGGTGCGCGGATCGGCCCGGACGCCACCGAAAAGCAGGTCCGAAATCGCCTCGAGGAACTCCGTGAACGCGACGTCGTCGCCGTCGAGACGTATCCGGCGTCGACGGCCCTCTACTATATCGATCATCCGGGCGGTGCCGGCGCAGGCCACTCGGTGGAAACGCGGGCACGACCACCGGCAAACCCGCTCGATCGGCTCTCGGCGAGGGACTTCCTGTTGCTTCGAGAGCCGGACGGGATCGGGACGCTCGTCCTCGCGGGGTACCAGCTCGCCCTGGTGTTGTTCACGCTCGGGATCGTGCTGGCGGCTGTCGGGATCGAGGCACCGGTCGACAGCAGCCACGGGCTCTGGGCAGCCGCGCTGAACCTCCTCTTGCTCTGTGTCGGGATTCGACTCGCCGAACGAACCGCACGACGGATCCGCTCGCGGCGCGATCGCTCCTGAGGCGGTCTGCTGTCAGTCAGTGACGGTGCAACCGCGACCCGTCTAGCGGTGGCACCGGGCCATCGTTACCACGGACCGTCTGACTCGAGCCCCCGACACCGGTCGAACGGGTGACTCCTGGAAGAGCCGGCTGATTCCGGTTTTCAATGGATAACTGTGTCGTTTTGCGGGCACGAATTCGAGTTTGGTGCCCGTCAAATCCGGGCAGGGGTTTACTGTTTCGCCAACCAATGGATGGACGAACGATGACGACCCTCCCGACGTGGATCGACGACCGAATCGATCCCGCGTTCGATAAGAAACTCACGCAACGACACGTCGTCGAGGTGATGCTCGAGTCCGACCGGCCGTTCTTTTCGATCCAACAGCTCCGGTCCCGCGTCAGCCCGACGGTCAGCAAGGAAACCGTGCGGAACCGACTCAACGAACTCCGCGAGATCGACGTCGTCGCCGCCGAAACGTATCCGGAAACGATCACCCTGTACTACATCAACCACCCCGAATCGAACTGGCCGCTCTCGCCGGCGGGCCAGCAGGCACTCGCCGTCGACTCGCCACTCGAGACACTGTCGCTGACGGACTTCCTCCGACTCCGGAATCCAGCCGGGATCAGAACGCTGGTGTTGGCAGGCTTCCAGCTCAGTCTGTTGTTGTTCTGTGTCGGCGTCGGCATGGCCGTGCTGACGATCGAGGCACCCGTCGAAGCGAGCCACGGACTGTGGGTGGCCGCTGGCAACCTCTTCGTCGTCTGTCTGGTCCTCCTCGGTGCCGAGCGCCTCGCTCGCAAAGTCCGCGACGACGGCCTCACCCGTGCCGTTCCGACGGCCGATCGTTCCGGGCAGCAGTAACGCACCCGTCTCAGACACCACTCACCAACGCAATCCATGTCAACGAATCCATCACCGACCGAATCGTCGCCGACCGAGCCCGGACCGTCGCTCCTCACGGAGCGGTCGCTCCTCGGGATCTTCGTCCATTTCATCGCAATGTTGCCGTTCGTCGGACTGATCGCCACCGTCGTCATTTACGTGGCATCGAACCACGAGTTCACGCGAGCCAACGCTCGGAACGCGCTCGACTGGCACCTGTTCGTCAGCGGATCGTTCCTCGCGACGTTCGTCCTCCTGTTCGGACTGGACGCGCTGTTCGAGTACGTTCGGCCGCCGGAGATAGTCGAAACCGTCGTCTTCCTTCCCGTCTTCGCACTGGCGTTCATCGCGATCCTACTCGGGTTCCTCAGCGTCTTCCTTTGGATCATCGCGATGGCGAAAGCCATCTTCGGCGAGGCGTGGCGCTACCCGTTCGCCCCGAAACTCGTCTAATAGGGCCGGCAGTGCTTGGCCCGGGACGGCTCAGCCCAGATACGCGGTTGCGTCCAGTTCGACGCGAACGTCGTCGGGGAGCCGTGAGACTTCGACGCAGACGCGTGCCGGCGGTTCCGCGCCGAATCGTGCGCCGTAGGCCTCGTTGACTCGCTCGTAGTCCTCGAGGTCGGTCAGGTAGACGGTGACTTTGACGACGTCCGCGAGTCCGTCACCGCCGGCGTCCGCGACGACGGCAGCGATGTTGTCGAGCACCTGGTCCGTCTGGGCTTCGATGTCGCCGTCGACGGGCTCGCCCGTGTCGGGATCGACCGGGCCGTAGCCGGAGACGTAGAGCGTGTCGCCGGCGCGAACCCCCTGCGAGTAGGGGTTGTCGTTGCTCGGTGCGTCGTCGGTTTCGATGGCGTGAGTCTCGGACATAGTGGTCCGGTTCAGGCGGCCCGATTCGCTTCGGCGGTCACTTCTTCGATCGCTTCGACGACGACGTCGAGTGCCGTTTCGGCCAGCTCGTGGGTGAGCACGAGCGGCGGCAGGAATCGAAGCACGTTGCCGTGGCGACCGGCCGTCCAGATCAGGACGCCGCGTTCGAAGCAGTACTGCTGGATCGCGTCGACGAGATCGCCGTCGGGCTTGCCGTCGCTATCGACGAACTCCGCGCCGATGAACAGGCCTTTGCCGCGGATGTCGGCGAGGTGTTCGTTGCCCGCGCCGGCCTCGCGGAGCCGACCCTGAATGTATTCGCCGAGGTCGCGGGCGTGTGCGAGCAGGTCGTGGTCCTGGATGTACTCGATGGCGCGAGTGCCGGCGCGCATGCCGACGACGTGGCCGCGGTAGGTACCGGCGTGGTCGCCCGACCCCCACGTGTCCAGATCCTCGTGGTACATCGTCGCCGAGAGCGGGAAGCCGACGCCGCCAAGCGCTTTCGCGGAGGTCATCGCGTCGGGGGTGACACC
This sequence comes from Natrinema ejinorense, assembly GCF_002494345.1. GTDB lineage: Archaea > Halobacteriota > Halobacteria > Halobacteriales > Natrialbaceae > Natrinema > Natrinema longum. The sequence continues at coordinate 2,447,234 of NZ_NXNI01000001.1, read as the reverse complement.
GTCCCAATCGCTGGCCCACCACTGGCCGGTGCGGCCCAGCCCACTCTGTATCTCGTCGAAAACGAGGGTGACGTCGTTGTCGTCGGCGATGTCGCGCAGTCCCTGGAGGAAGCCCTCCGGCGGCGTGACGATCCCGCCCTCGCCCTGGATCGGTTCGACGATGATCCCCGCGGGGTTCGCGAGGCCACCGTAGGGGTCCTCGACGATCGCCTGAACCTCCTCGAGCGCGTGATCGACGGCCGCTTCGGGCGTCTTGTCCTGTCGGAACGGGTGCGGATAGGGCGCGTGGACGACGTCGGAGAGCAACGGCGTGTAGTGGCCTTTGAACTTCTTGTTCGACGTGACGCTCATCGCGCCGGTCGTCGCGCCGTGGTAGGCACCGCGGAAGGCGATGAGGCCGTCGCCGCCGGTGTTGTACTTGGCGAGTTTGATCGACGCTTCGACGGCGTCGCTGCCGGTCGGGCCGCCGAAGACGACCTTGTTCTGGCCCTGGAGCCCGTCGGGTGCGATCTCGTCGAGTTTTTCGATCAGCTCGAGGCGCGCCTCGGTCGGGAAGTCGACCGTGTGGACGAACTTGTCCGCCTGCTCGTGGACCGCCTCGAGCACGTAGGGGTTCGAGTGTCCGACGTTGAGCACGCCGATCCCCGCGAAGAGGTCGATGTAGGTGTTGCCGTCGGCGTCCCGGACCGTCGCACCTTTTCCCTCCTCGAAGGCGATCGGGATGTCTTCGGGATAGGCGACTGCGCTGCTGTCGATCTCGCGTTGTTTCTCGAGCAAGGCCCGCGTGTTCGGACCGGGAACGGAATCGACGGTCGGTGCGTCCTCGAAGTGGAGTTCGTCTATCGGCGGTCCTGCCGTCATACGTATGGCCAGGTGGAACGATTATAAATAACTTGTCCACAATATCTATGCAGGTAGTATACAGTTATTGAATATCGATGTCGTGGCGAGCGGACCCCGTCGCTTCCTCGAGACGGCGAGCGGAAGCGAAGGGCGGCCATCGATCACGTTACGGCGGTCGTTTCGGACGATGTTTCGTCTTCGCCCCAACATTCGGATAATTGTAGCCGTGAATTATCCACGCCCGTCACTATTTTATCAGGAAAAACGGATCCAACGAGACAATCCGGGGGTTTATCATCGTCACCTTCACAACTCCGAATCAATGAATCCTCGTCATCGTGTGCGCAGTCCCCCCGGGAGGTCGGTATCGAACGCGACCGGCGGCCGGAGTCGGCGGCCGAGACCGCGTGGCGCGGGTGTGAGTCCGATCAGTGACGCCCGCGACGAGACGGATTCGGATTTCGATGTCGACGGAAACGGCACCGCCGGGGGTGGCCCCATATGAGCGCCGACGAGGAACTCGCGAAAGACCTCGGCCTGCTGTCGGCGATCGCGATCGGTATCGGGACGATGATCGGGGCGGGTATTTTCGTGCTTCCGGGAACCGCCGTCGCTCGAGCAGGGCCGCTCGCGGCGCTCACCTTCGTTATCGGCGGCGTCACTGCCCTGTTTACGGCACTGTCGGCCTCGGAACTCGGAACGGCGATGCCCAAATCCGGCGGGGCGTACTTCTACATCAATCGCGCGCTCGGTCCGCTGTTCGGGTCGATCAGCGGCTGGGCGAACTGGCTCGGACTCGCCTTCGCGTCCGCGTTCTACATGTACGGCTTCGGCGAGTACGTCAACCAGCTCGTGGGCGCGCCGGCGCTGGCACTGGGGCCAGTGACGATTTCGGCGGCCCAGACGATCGGACTCATCGGGGCGGCGCTGTTCATCGCGATCAACTACATGGGTGCCAAGGAGACCGGCGGGCTCCAGATCGGGATCGTGCTCACGCTGCTGGCTATCCTCGGGATGTTCACGATCGTCGGCCTCTTGAACGCCGACCTCGAGTCGTTGCGACCGCTCGCGCCGGCGGGAACGACCGGCGAAGTACTCCCGGTGACTGCGATCGTCTTCGTCTCCTATCTCGGCTTCGTCCAGATTACCTCCGTCGCCGAGGAGATCAAAAATCCGGGTCGGAACCTCCCGCTCGCGGTCATCGGATCGGTCGTCATCGTCACGATCGTCTACGCCCTGTTCCTCCTCGTGTTGCTGGCGGCGGTTCCCAACGACCTCGTCGCGAACAACGACACGGCCGTCGTCGAGGCCGCCGAGTTGCTGTTCGGACAGTACAGCATCTTCGGCTTCAGTCTGGGCGTGCTCGGCTGGGGATTACTGCTGCTCGGCGGATTGCTGGCGACGGCCTCGAGCGCGAACGCGTCGATCCTCTCGTCCTCGCGGATCAACTTCGCGATGGGCCGGGAGAAGATCATCTCGCCGTCGGTCAACGAGATCCACCCTCGCTTCGGGACCCCGTACAAATCCATCCTGATCACCGGCTCACTCATCATCGCCTTCCTCCTGTTTGGCAACCTCGAGATCCTCTCGACCGCTGGCTCGGTCCTTCACCTGATCGTCTACGGCCTGTTGAACATCGCACTGATCGTCATGCGGGAGGCCGAACCGGCCGAGTACGATCCCGACTTCGAGGTGCCGCTGTATCCGGTCGTCCCGATCGTCGGGACGATCTCGTCGTTCGCGCTGATCGCGTACATCGACCCGTCCGTTATCTTCCTTTCGGCGGGACTGGTCGTCTTCGCGACCGTCTGGTACCTGCTCTATGCCCGCCAGCGCGTCGAGAGCGCCGGCGTCTTCGCCGGCTGGATCCTCGATCGATCCGAGGCGATGCCCGACGCCGCCGTGACCGCGGCCGACTCGGTTCGCCCCGACGCCGCCAGGACACTCGATGCGAGCGCCGACGGCGGTGACTTCCGCGTGATGGTCCCGCTGTCGAACCCCCGTACCGAGAAGGAACTCATCACGCTCGCCGGTGCGATCGCGACCCAACGCGGCGGCACCGTTCACGCGGTCCACATCGTGCAGGTCCCCGACCAGACGCCCCTCCAACGCGCCGAGCAGGCCGAACGGATCGACGCCGAGTCCGAGAAGTTGCTCGAGCAAGCTCGAACCGACGCCGAGACGTTCGGCGCTCCCCTCGAGACGCACACGGTGCTCTCACACCGCTCCTTCGAGGAGGTGTTCGACGCCGCGCGGACCTTCGACGCCGATCAGGTCGTCATGGGCTGGGGGCCCGCCGCCCACGGTCGCGCCGAGTCCCGGATCGACGAACTGACTCACGACCTCCCCTGTGACTTCCTGGTGTTGAAAGAGCGGGGCTTCGACCCGTCGCGCATCCTGTTGCCGACTGCCGGCGGCCCGGACTCGGTGCTCGGCGCGGAGGTCGTCCGACTGCTCCGCGACGAGTTCGACTCCCGGATCACGCTCTTGCATGCCCTCTCCGGGGACGAATCCCACGAGGAGGGCGAGCAGTTCCTCGAGGAGTGGGCCGCCGAGAACGGGCTGGCCGATGCGGAACTGCTCGTCGACGATCGCGACGTCGAGACCGCGATCGAGGATGCGGCCACGGACGCGACGCTCGTCGTCATCGGCGCGACCGAAGAGGGGCTGCTCTCGCGGCTCGTCCGGGGGTCGCTGGTGCTGGACGTCCTCGACGACATCGAGTGTTCGGTGCTGCTCGCCGAGACGGCCCGAAAGCGGACCCTGCGGGAGCGGCTCCTGGGTCTCAAAGAGGAATAACCCAGCCGTCCGGCCTGGGTACGGTGGTCCGTGCCCTCCCGGTATCGGTCGCTGCCGGCGACGGAGGCCGTCGATCTCGAGGCCGGTCGCTCACTGGCCGAGCGTTGACTCGAGCGTCAGCGCTCGATCGGCGAGGGCGTCCGGATCGGCGGCGAGGAGTTTCACGAGCGCTTCTTTGCCGACCTCGCCGCGATCGATGACGGCGACCGGTGGCTCCTCGCGGTCCGCGAAGGCCTGCCGGGCCCCCCAGCCCATCGTACTACCCTCCGTGTCCCTGATTTCACTCGGCTGAGCGCCCCGGTCGTACTCGGCGACGGGCCAGTCGCGTTCCTCGAGGGCGACTTCCACGTCCGCGTCGAAGCGACAGTTGAGCGCGAACCGGAGGTCGGGGGCGAACTCACGGGCCGCGAGGAGGAAGCGGGCGACGTGACTCGAGGCACCGAACCGAACGCCGCGGTTGGGCTTGATTCCCGAGAGCGTGCGCGTGATCCGGCCTTCGACGGCCGCGGTCTCGGCGACGGATTCGGCGTAGGGCGTCGCGCCGACGACGTTCATCCCGACCTCGGGAACCAGCGACGAGACGTCGGCGTCGACGAACCGGTCGACGAGTGCGTGCACGTCCTCGGCGGTGGGCTCTCGAGCGGCCTGGTTTCGCAGCGGTGCCATGTGGTTGACCGCACCGTCGCCCTCGCCGACGTCGTAGGAGTACCGCACCGCGCGGGCGAGGAAGTCCGTCGCACCCTCGACGGCGGACTCGAGGGAGTCCCCGCTCGCGAGTCGCGCCGCGATCGCGGCGGCGAGCGCACAGCCCGAGCCGTGGGTCGCGTCGGTGTCGACGCGGGGGTGTTCGAACGCCCGGACACTGTCGTCGGTGACGAGGACGTCCCGAACCCGTTCCCCGGGGACGTGGCCCCCCTTGACGAGGACCGCGTCGACGCCGGTCTCGAGGATCGCCTCGCCGGCTTCGCGGGCGCTCTCCCCGTCGGTCACGGCGACGTCGGTCAGGACCGCGGCTTCGTCGGCGTTGGGCGTCGCCAGCGTCGCCTCGCCGAGTAGGTCCTCGTAGGCGCGTTCGGCGTCGGCCTCGAGGAGCCGATCGCCCGACGTCGCGACCATGACGGGATCGACGACCAGCGGGAAGTCGAACGCTCGAGCGCGGTCCGCGACGGTCTCGATCACAGTAGTCGTCGCGAGCATGCCGGTCTTGGCCGCCCCGACCGCGAAATCGTCGGTGACGGCCTCGAGTTGCGCCTCGATCTCCTCGATCGGCAGGACGTGCGAGGACTCGACGCCGCGCGTGTTCTGGGCGGTGACAGCGGTGACCGCCGAGGTTCCGAAAACGCCGTGGGCGGCCATCGTGGCGAGATCGGCCTGGATTCCCGCACCGCCGCCGGAGTCGCTACCCGCGATCGTCAGCGCGACCGGCCTGCTATCGGGTGCTGGTATTCTCATGTGGGACTGTATTCTCGGGTTATACTAAGCGGTGATGGTCAGCAACGGTGAGAATCGATCGGTTATCGGCGACAGTGGCCGGAGAGATCACCGTAAGTGACGGAAAACGAAAGGAGAATCGAGCGCGCAATTCACAAAATACATCACTTCTTCCGTCCCAATTATGGGAAGATGCCCTCCAGACGCGACGTTCTTTTCGGAATCGGAGCGGTCGGTACCGCGGCGGTCGCGGGCTGTCTCGGCGGACCGTCCGCCGACCCAGGGTCTCTCGAGTCCTACACGTGGACGACAAGCGGAGCCGATCGCCGCAACTCACGAGCGATCCCCGACGGTACCGCACCGCGAGACGAGCCGACTGTCGACTGGCGCGTCGAGTTCGGGTCACCCGTTGCTACCGACGAACCGATTGTGACCGACGATACCGTTCTAGTCGCGGTCGGAACTGACGTCGTGGCGTTCGACAGGGAAACGGCGGACCGACGGTGGTCTATCGACCCCGAGAACGATGCTTACATGTACAGAAGCTCGCCAACGGTGTTCGATGGCACGGCGTACGTCCCCGAAGTGACCTCCCTGACCGCCAGAGACCTCGAGACCGGCGAGATCGACTGGTCACACGAGTTCGACACGACGATCGGGCAAGGATCTCTGTTGGTTTCGGACGGCGGAGAGAACGGCCGCGTTTTCGCGGCCGGCGGCAACTATGTGCACGCGCTTGATGCCGAGACTGGCGATCACCTGTGGGAACAGGAGTTGTTCGGAACCGCGCGGTACTCGCTCGCGAAGTATACGGATTACCTGTACGTCGCGACGAGCGGCGGCGAATTGTACGCCATCACTCGATGGGGAGCCGTCGAGTGGCGGCGAACCGTCGAAGCGGGGATCACGAGTGCGCCGATAGCCCTCTCCTCGAGCGACGGTGACGCCGGACCGGGCGTGGCGGTCGCGGGCGGAGACGGCTCGATCACCTACTTCGGCATGGGCGGAGCACGAGAGTGGCAGACCGAGCTCGGCGGGTTCGGAGACGACGGATTGGCGATTGCCCACCGAACGCTGCTCGCCCGGTCGGGATCAACGCTGCACGCCCTCGATCCGAACGACGGAAGCGGCCGCTGGCGCGTCGATCTCGGTCGTGGCTCCAACAACCCGCCGATCGTCGTCGGTGATACGGTATACCTCGGCGGCGACAAGCTCCGAGCGATCGATATCGACGGCGGGATCGGCATTCGATCGCTTCGCGTCGGCGAACAACGATTCGAACACGACGAGGACGACGCGGTCTCCTTCGTTACTGCAGCTGACGGGAAGCTGTTCGCGACGACGAATGTCGAACGGTTCGGAGATGAGTCCGCAGAACTGGTCGTCCTCTCGTGACGACGCGCGTGGACATCCGTCGCGGTTCGTCAGTCGTCCGCCGTGACATTACGTCTGCCACCAAACGACTGGACTCCAGACGGACTCGAGTCCGGTGAAGTCGATCCGGGGCGTTACGATTCCCCGTCGTTGGTCTCCGCCGCGGCTAATGCGGCATATGCCTCCCACGACGGATCGACGCGCGGATGCTCGAGGCGGTCCCCGTCGACCAGCACGTCGCTCCCCTCGTCTCCAGGGGTCTCGACGCGACCGATTTCGGCAACCGGCGTGTTCCGGTCCTCGAGCGCACCACGCACGTCGTCGACACCGTCGGGGTCGACCGCGATCACGAGCGAGCCACAACTGGTCGCCGCCCAGGGGTCGAACTCGAGCGCATCGCAGACCTCGCGGACGCCGGGACGCATGGGGACGGCGTCGCGGTCGATTGCGAATCGGACCCCCGCACCGTCGGCCATCTCGTTGAGCGCGCCGGCGAGCCCGCCTTCGGTCACGTCGTGCATCGCCCGCACCGGCCCCGCAGCGGCCGCCGTGAGGGCGTCGCGGACCGCGAAGACCTCCTCGAGGCGGTCCTGGGCGGCCGCGATCACGTCGTCGGACAACTCGAAGCGGTCGCCATAGAGGGTGCTCAGGAGGCCGACGGATTCGACGGCGGGGCCGTTCGTCAGGAGGAGCCGATCGCCCGGCCGGGCACCGTCGGGGCGAACGATCTCGTCGTGGTCGCCGACGCCCATCGCGGTGGCGGCACCGACCCACGGATGCGAGGGATCGGCGTAGCGGGCGGTGTGGCCCGTCACGACGGCGACCCCCAGATCGGCACACTCCGCGTGGATCGTCTCCCAGACGGTCGCGAACTCCTCGTCGGTCATCCCCTCGGGAAGCGTGAAACAGATCGAGAGATGCGAGGGGGCGACGCCGCTGACGGCCACGTCCGCGAGCACGAGATCGAGGGCGAACCGTGCGGCTCGCTCGAGGCCCAGCGCCGGCAGGATCGACAGCGGATCGGTGGCGGTAACCAGTGCCTGGCCGCCGACATCGATGACGCCGAAGTCGACGCCGTGGGTCGGGCCGACGGCGACGTCGTCGCGGTCGGCACCCAGGTTCGGTGCGATGTGACGGTCGAAAAACGCCCGATCGATTTTTCCGAGGTCGCTCACGGGTACTCGATCCCGTCCGGTCACCTTATCCGTGCTGATTCGTCGATTGGATCGCGATCAACGGCGTCCACCGCCGATGCGATCGTTCCCGGACGGACGACTGCAACGACAGGTGTCGTCTCGCCACAGTCGATCGGCTCGAGAGCGGGACACTGTCGATCGATCGGTTCCCACCCAACAATGTAGGGAAAGCGATTAAACAGGAATAATTACAACAGAAGTTTTCAGTCATGAGTTCTGATTCGGACCGAACAGAGATCGCCGGGGGGACGGAAAAAAGAGGGGCCATATGCACGGAATAATTCTGAAGACGCTGCAGGCGTTCATCGTGGATACCTACGGCGAGGACGCCTGGCTCGCGATTCAAGCCCAGGCGGACATCGAGGAGAAAGTCTACGTTCCCGTCACCGTCTATCCGGACCGCGACGTCTACGAGATCGCGCGGACGGCCGGCGAGCTCACGGATCAGAGCCCGCGGACGATTCTGACCCAGTACGGCACGTGGGTCGTCCCCGCACTGCTCGAGACCTACGATCTCCACATCGACGACGAGTGGGAGGGGTTAGAGCTCATCGCGAACATCCAGCAGTTCCACACGTCCCTGCGGACGCGGGATATGACGACGTTGACGACGCCGCGAATTCGGTCGGAGCGAATCGACGACGATCGGGTCCGGATCACCTACGACTCCGATCGAAAGCTCTGTGACGTCGCTCGCGGTGCGATTCAGGGCGTCGCCGAGCGGTTCGACGAGGAACTGATCGCGGAGGAGCGAACGTGTATGCACGAGGGCGACGACGCGTGCCAGTTCGATATTCGACGAGCCGCGACTCCCGGAGCCACGCACGCGGCGAAGTCGGAATCGGACGCGAGCGCCGCCGATGAGACGGGAGCCGCGTTCGAATTCGACGCTCAATCGGCGACCGATGCTCCCAGTGGGGAAACGAATGACTGAGTCCGCAAGCGCCGCCGAGCGGTCGTCGCTCCCGTCCGCGATCCAGTCGGGGAGTCCGGTCGGGTTCGGCTTCGTGATCGCGGTCGTCGGTCTGGTCGTCGTGGCCACAGCAGCCGCCGCTCTCGGGGAGCTAACCCCGACGGTTCTGGGAGTCGGTGCCGGCGGCGTCGTCGCGGCCACCGGGGTCGCGGCGTCGATCGCTGCAGTCTCGGACGTTCGCGCTGCACCGCGCCAGCGCGAGGAACTCCGCGAGGGGATCGCCGACGTGGCCGAGCGGACGGCCCGTCTCGAGGACGGAGCGTACGATGTCTCCTTCGCGACCGACCGTGAGGACGCGCTCGGCCGACTCGGGGGGTCACTCGCGGGGATCCGGGACCAGCTCACGGCGGGCGAGCAAACGGATCGGTCGCTGGACGAACTCGAGAGCACCGTCTCGGCACACGCCGAGACGACGCGGGCGGTCGCAGCGGGCGATCTCACGCGTCGATTCGACCAGCAGGGGACCCACGATGCGATCGACGAACTGGCCAGCAACTCCAACGCGATGCTGGCGGAGTTCGAGGACACCTTCGGGACGCTGAAGTCGTTCTCCGGCGAGGTCGTCACCTACAGTCGCGAACTCAAAACGAGCATGGAGACGGTCCAGGCGGAAGGCGAGCGCACGAGCGAGGCGCTCACCGAGGTCGTCAGGGACAACAGGGAGCAAAACGACCAACTTCGGAGCGTCGCGACCGAGATGGAGTCGTTCTCGACGACGATCGAGGAGATCGCCGCGACGGCCTCGGAAGTCGCGGACACCGCGGATCAGACCGCCAGAGCCGGACAGGACGGGAGCAGTGCCGCCAGCGATGCGATCGAAGGAATGGACGTGATCGACAGGGAGAGCGAACGAACGCTCGAGGAGATCGAGGCGCTCGAGGCCGAGGCCGAACGGATCGACGAACTCGTCGATTCAATCAGCGACATCGCCGAGCAGACGAACATGCTGGCGCTCAACGCCAACATCGAGGCGACCCGATCGGACGAGGGCGGCGGCCAAGGCTTTGGCGCGGTCGCCGACGAGATCCAGAACCTCTCCGAGGAGGTCTACGACTCGGTCCAGGCCGTCGAGGAGCGCCTCGAAGGGCTCAAGCAGCGGGCGATGTCGGCGGCCGACGAGGTCCGGACGAGCCGCGACCGAATCACGGATAGCGTCGCCGACGTCGAGGAGGCGGCGAACGCGCTCGAGCGGATCGCGACCCTCGCCGAGCGGACGAACGACGGCGTCCAGGAGATCTCCGCGGCGACCGAAGAGCAGGCCTCGGCGACCGAGGAGGTCGTCGTCCTGGTCGAATCCGCCGCCGAAACGAGCGACAAGACGGCCGAGACCTCCGCGAGAGCGGCCCGCCGAGCCTCGGCACAGGCCGATGCGCTCTCCCACGTCGCCCGCAGCGCCACCGTGCTCACCGAGCAGGCCAGCGAGTTGAACGCCCAGCTCGAGCGTTACGTCACGGAGAGCGGGTACGATCTCCCCGAAGCGCGGACGGCCGACGACGTGGATCCGGAGGCAGTGTCGACCACCGATTCGGTGCCGGAGACGATCGGAGACGGCGCCAGCGGGTCCCGATAGCGGCGTCGTCCGGTCGCTCGAAACCGGGTGGCCGCTCTCGGAGCGAACGAGCAGTTTTAGGACCGTGTCGTTCGTGGCCCCCTGCATGCAGGGAACTGGTGTCCCGGTCGTCACGCCGTTCGATTCGTCCGGCCGCGTCGATCACGCGCGGCTTCGAAGCCTCGTCGACTGGCTCGAGGAAGCAGGCGTCGATTTCCTGGTTCCCTGCGGGTCGTCGGGCGAGGCACCGCTGTTGACGGCCGACGAACGGGTCGCGATCGTCGAAACCGTCGCGGAGGCTACCTCGCTGTCGGTGCTCGCGGGAACCGGATGGGAGGGGTACGAGCCGACGCTCGAGACCACCGAGCGCGCCGCAGCGGCGGGTGCAGAGGCGGCACTGGTCGTAACTCCCTCCTACTACGCCTCCGAGGACGCGGCGCTTGCTGCCTACTATCGATCCCTCGCCGACGAGTCACCGATTCCGATCTACCTGTACAGCGTCCCGAAGTTCACCGATCACGCCCTCTCGCCGCGGACCGTCGCGTCCCTCGCCACCCACGAGAACGTCGCGGGGATCAAAGACTCGAGCGGGAGCCTCGAATCGATCCAGCGACTCGTCCGTCTCACCGCCGACGAGTCCTTCGCGGTGCTCGTCGGCAGCGGAAGCATCTACGCCGCCGGCCTCGATGCGGGTGCCGATGGCGGTGTATTGGCGCTGGCGAACGTCGTCCCCGGACGGGCGAGCGAAATCTATCGTCGTCACGAGGGCGGTCGATCCGAGCGGGCACGATCACGGAACGCCGACCTCGTCGAACTCAACCACGCCGTCACGACCCAATACGGCGTGCCGGGGCTCAAAGCCGCCCTCTCGTTACGGGACCGGCCGGCGGGCTCGCTTCGGCGACCGCTCGAGCCCCTCGCGGAGACGGCCCGCGAGGAACTCGATTCGGTACTCGCGGACGCCCTCGAAGCGACGGACTCGACGAACCCGGATTCGTCGACGTAACCAAAACCACACTTCTGACGCCAGGGAACGAAATCGGTTGCGGTTACTGCCAAGAGTCAAGATGGCGGCACTCATAGCGGGGATAGATGGCGTACACGGTCCGATCGGGGGCGGAATCCGACCTCGAGTTCTCCGTCGGCGAACTCACCGGCGCGCTAGGTGATTCGGTTACGGTATTGCCGCTGGTGGTGGCACTCGGTGCGACGACGAGCGTCTCGCTTCCCCACGTCCTGCTTGGCTTTGGCGTCTTCCAGATCGTCTGGGGGCTCCACTACGGCATGCCCCTCTCCGTCGAGCCGATGAAGGCACTGATCGGCCTCGCGATCGTCGGAGCACTTTCCTACGCCGAACTCGCCGCCGCCGGGATACTCGCCGGCGGCGTTTTGCTCGCCGTCGGCCACCTCGGGCTCGTCGGTCGCCTCCAGCGGGTGGTCGGCGAACCCGTCATTCGCGGCGTCCAACTCGCCGTAGCGCTGCTCCTGCTCGAGGCGGCCGTCGATCTCTCGCTTGGAAACCCCGCCGTGGCGGCGGGCGGGCTGGTCGTCGTCGGGCTCCTGGCGCTGGTCGGCTACCGCCAGGCGAGCGTCCTGGTCGTGCTCGGAGTCGGCGGGATCGCTGCCGTCGTGACGGCCGGGGTCCCCTCGCCGGCGGTCCCCCAGCTCACCCTCTTTCCCGCCGGTGTGCCGTCGGTTACCGCGGCCGCACTCGAGGGGACCGTCGCCCAACTCGGAATGACCGTCGGGAACGCGGCGATCGCGACCGCGTTGCTCTGTGGCGATCTCTACGACCGAGATATCTCCGCGGATGAACTCTCGAGGAGTATGGGGGTTACCTGTCTCGCGGCGGTTCCCCTCGGCGGCGTGCCGATGTGTCACGGCAGCGGCGGCCTCGCCGGCAAGTACGCCTTCGGCGCGCGAACCGGCGGCGCGAACGTCCTGCTCGGGGTGGGCTATCTCGCGCTCGCGTTGGTCGCCGCCGGAGCCGTCCTCGCCGCCTTCCCGATGGCGATCCTCGGCGTCTTGCTCGTCGTCGTCGCACTCGAACTCGGGCGCGCGGCGTTCGCGCCCGTCAGCGACGGTCGCTCCCTCGCGCTCGTCGCGGGCGTCGGGATCGTCGGCCTCGTGGGCAACGTCGGCGTCGCGTTCGTCCTCGGCACCGTCGCGTTCTGGTTGCTCTCACGGCGGCCGTGAGGCAGGCTCGAGCCGGACGACCTTTGATGCCGTGGCTCCAACGGCCACCGATGAGCGCGAGCTGGGAATCCCTGTTCGACCGGGCGGCGGCGTACGACGGCGATCTCGAGCGAATCCATACCGAACTCGAGGCGATCCGAGAGGGCGACGATGACTGAGGACGAGCGACCGAATCCCGCTCGCGTCGTCGCGGACGCCGATGTCCTCGCGGCGGATCTCCTCGTCGGCGGCGAGGCACGCGAGGCGCTCGATCACGTGCGCGAGCATTCCTGGATCGACCTGATCGCCAGCGACCCGCTGCTCGAGGAGACCGAGCGACTCGTCGCGGCTCTCGCCGATCCAGCGCTCGCCGCCGCCCACCGCGAGCGACTCGCGGCCGAGCGCGTCGCGGTCGACCAGCCCGAGGGCGACCATCCGGCGCTGGCCTCTGCCTACCAGGGCGAGGCGGCCCACCTGCTCTCCTACGACGAACGGCTTCGATCGACGAAAGCCGGATTGACGCTTCAGCCCCGCGTCGCCGTCAGTATCCGTCCGCCCGACGCGTTCGCCCGGCTGTTCGATCCCGCGAGCCTGTACGAGGTCGTCGAGGGCGGCGAGTATCCGGGACCGGATCGGGATCCGCGAGCCTGACCGATCGAGATCGCCCCGCAAGCGCACCTGACGGGGCTCGATTTGCAGTTCCTGGACACTCGCCGACAGTCTTATTTGGCGGGAACACTGATCCGGTACGGGTTATGAACGATCTCCGCACCGGGTTGAGTTACGGCGACGTACTCCTCGTCCCGAAACGCTCGCCGGTCGATAGCCGCAGTACCGTTGACCTCTCGACGATGTTCACACCGAGCATCGAGTTGGAGCGGCCGCTCGTCTCCGCCGCGATGGACACCGTCACGGAGGCCGAGCTGGCGATCGAACTCGCACGCGCCGGGGGCGTCGGTATCCTCCATCGGTTCCTCACGCCGGCGGAACAGGCCACACAGGTCGAACGGGTCGCCGCCGCCGGCGAACAGGTCGGCGCTGCCGTCGGGATCAACGAGGATTACGTCGCTCGTAGCGACGCCCTGGTCACGGCGGGCGTCGACGCGCTCGTGGTCGACGTCGCCCACGGCCACCTCGAGCGGACGCTCGAGGCCGTCGAGATCCTGCGGGAGGAGTTTCCGGAGACCGATCTCGTCGCCGGCAACGTCGCGACGCCGGCGGGCGTCGAGGATCTGGCCGCGGCCGGAGCCGACTGCGTGAAGGTCGGTATCGGTCCCGGCTCCCACTGTACGACCCGGAAGGTCGCCGGTGCCGGCGTCCCACAGCTGACCGCCGTCGACGACTGTGCGACCGCGGCCGAGGAGCTGGACGTGACGATCTGTGCCGACGGCGGGATTCGAACGTCGGGCGATGCGGTGAAGGCGCTGATGGCAGGCGCCGACACCGTAATGCTGGGAAGCCTCTTTGCCGGGACCGAGGAAGCCCCGGGTGCGGTGGTCGAGGTCGACGGGACGCGGTACAAGCGCTCGCGGGGAATGGCGACCACGACGGCCGCCGAAAAACGCGACGACAAGGACGCCGACGTCCGCGCCGACGAAGGCGTCGAGGCGCTGACGCCGTACAAGGGACCGGTCGCCAACGTCGTCGACGAGTTCTGTGCCGGTATCCAGTCGGGGCTCTCCTACTGTGGCGGCCACACGATAGCCGACGCCCGCGAACGGGCCGAGTTCATCCGCGTTGCACCGAGTGCGAAAGAACGCGAGGGATACCACGCCGATCAGGACTGGGAGGGCGTCAGCGTGGATAGCACAGCGAAGATAGACACCGAATCGGGGGTCGGAGACGACGACACCGCAAACTCCGCCGCCGAGAGCGACGACTGAGGTCGGCCGATCGACCACCAGCAGGCCGTCTCAGCGGTCGGCGTACCACTCCGCGAACGCCGCCAGCGCGCGACCCCGATGCGAGATCGCGTTCTTCTCCTCGGTGCTCATCTCGGCCATCGTCTGCCCGTTGTACTCGAAGATCGGGTCGTAGCCGAACCCGCCGTCGCCGCGGGGGGCGACGAGCGTTCCGGCGACGCTTCCATCGAACGTCTCGGTGCCGTTCTCGTCCGCGTACGCGAGAACGGTTCGAAAGCGGGCACGACGGTTCTCCTCCGCCTCGGCGAGCCGCCAGAGCCGTTCGACGCCGACGGTGTCCTCGACGTACGCCGAGTACGGCCCCGGGAACCCGCCCAGCGCGTCGACGAACAGTCCCGCATCGTCGACGAGCACCGGATCGTCGCTCCCCAATTCCTCGAAGGCCTCGCGGGCTCCGTACGCCGCGATCTCCGCGAGCGAGTCGCTCTGTACCTCGGTGTAATCGTACTCGATCTGTTCGACGGGATCGATCCCCTCGAGGTACGCCCGCGCCTCGCGGACCTTCCCTTCGTTGCCGGTGACGAACCGAACGGTCATGTCGGAGGGAGCGTCCGCGACCGGAAAATAGGCGTCGATTACCCGCGTTCCGGCGGCGGTTTCCCCGGTTCGGCGGCCCGATCGTCGGACGCTACAACTCGAGGGCGTTCATGACGGTCGCCTCCGCCTTCCGGAGGTGTTCGGCGGCCGTCCCCGGTGCACAGTCGAGTTCTGCGGCCACGTCGTCGACGCTCGCCGAACGGGGAACCTCGAAGTAGCCCACCTCGCGGGCGATCCGAACTGCCTCGCGCTGGCGTTCGGTCAGCGCTCCGACCGCGGCGTCGCTCCCGTCGTACTCGCCGATCCGGTCGACGGTCGTCTCGATCCCCTCGGGAACCTCCTCGAGTGCCTGCCGGAGATCCGCCGGTTCGCCGACGACCGAGAACCGAGTCGTCCAGTCCGACCGATATTCGATCGGCGGGAGCGTCACGAGACTCCCCTGCGTGAACGATCCGAGCAGTCGCTCGTCGATTCCCTCGGGCGTGTCGCGAACGTAGACGGTAAACGACCGGTCACCGGTCCGCGTGAGTTCGTACTCGCGGACCCGGTCGGCGTCCGCGAGTGCGGCCTCGTAGACGTCCGGATCGCCGACGACGTGGAAGATGAAGGCATGATCGTCGCCCCCGGCGAAGTTTCCGTGGACCATCCGGTAGGAATCGAACGCGTCGCTGTCGGCGACGAACCGGTGCATCGGGTGGATCGTCTCCGCGTCGTACCGGAGCGTGAGCCGAACCGTCTTCACGACCGGATACTCCGGTCGGCGTATATAAATAGCCTCGCTCGTGACGCAGAACCGACACGCCGACCGCGTCCGAACGGGTAGCTATGTCACCGGATTCGACGCTCGAGTCCCGACCGGCCGACGCCGCGGCCGGCCGCGACCTCGAGGCCCTGCTCGGCGACGCCGTTCTCCGTCGCGACGATCACCTGAACGCACCGGGCTTCGTGATTCGGCCCGACGCGGTCCAGCGCGTCCTCGAGACGCTCCGCGAGGACGCGGGGTTCGACCACTGTTCGTGCGTGACCGCCCAGCAGTATCCCGATCGGTTCGAGACGATCTATCACCTGAAATCCTACGATGATCCGACCCGCGAGGTGAGCGTCGTCGTTCCGACGGCGGTCGCGGACCCGGTCAGCGAGTCCGCCGAACCCGTCTTCCGAACGGCGGACTGGCACGAGCGCGAAGCCTACGACCTCGTCGGCATCGCGTACGAGGACCATCCCGACCTGCGACGGATCCTCCTGCCGGACACGTGGCAGGGCCATCCGCTCTCGCTGTCGTACGATCAGGCCCAGCCCCAGGTCGTCACTCTCTCGGAGCACGAAAACCCCATCGCGGGCGACGAGCACGACGCCGACTCGGAGACGATGTTTCTCAACATCGGCCCGCACCATCCGTCGACCCACGGCGTCCTCCACGTCAAAGCGGTGCTGGACGGCGAGACGGTCGTCGACGCCGACCCCGACATCGGCTACATCCACCGCTGCGAGGAGCAGATGTGCCAGAACGCCACGTACCGCCACCAGATCATGCCCTATCCCGACCGGTGGGACTGGGTCTCCGCCGGCCTCCTGAACGAGTGGGCCTACGCCCGCGTCGCCGAGGATCTGGCAGACATCGAGGTCCCCGAGTACGCCCAGATCATCCGGACGATGGGGGCCGAACTCTCGCGGCTGGCCTCCCACTTCATCGCTCTTGGGACTTACGCGCTCGACATCGTCGGCGAATTCACCGCCACCTTCCAGTACGCCATCCGCGATCGGGAACTCGTCCTCGACCTGCTCGAGGCGCTGACCGGCCAACGGATGATGTTCAACTACTTCCGGCTGGGCGGGGTCGCTTGGGACCTGCCCGAACCTCGAGAGGAGTTCATCGCGGACGTCCGGGGGGTCCTCGACGGACTCCCGGCCAAACTCGAGGAGTACCACGACCTGCTGGTCACGAACGAAATCTTCCAGCGCCGGTGTATCGACACCGGTGTCCTCGAACCGGAGGTGGCCAAACAGTACGGCTGTACCGGCCCGGTCGCCCGGGGCTCGGGTATCGACTACGACCTCCGGCGAGACGACCCCTACGGCTACTACGAGAACCTCGAGTGGGACGTCGTCACGGAGCCCGACGGCGACAACTACAGTCGCGTGCTCGTCCGCATGCGCGAACTCGAGGAGTCCGCGAAGCTCGTCGAACAATGTCTCGACCTGCTCGTCGAGTGGCCCGACGACGACCGCGAGATCCAGAGCAACGTGCCCAGAACGCTCAAACCGGAGGCCGACGCCGAGAGCTACCGCGCCGTCGAGGGGGCGAAAGGCGAACTCGGCATCTACGTCCGTTCGGACGGCACCGAGACGCCGGCGCGGTTCAAGATTCGAAGCCCCTGTTTCTCGAACCTCTCCGTCCTCCCCGAGATCACTCGCGGCGAGTACGTCGCCGACCTCGTCGCGGCGATCGGCAGTCTCGACTGTATCATGGGCGAGGTCGACCGGTAATCGGCCCGCGGACGGCAGATCCGTGAGCTATCACGTGACCGCGAAAACGAATTTACAGCCGCTCGGACGGGCTGTTGTCACTGGCACCTGGCGCACCTGTACGGCGGGTTCGCGAGCGCGCCGAAACTGACCGACAGCAAACCGTCTCAGTCGTCCGTGTCGCCGTCGACGATGACCTCGACGGGTTCGTCCGTCGTGTCCTCGCTCTCCTGGCCGGAGCCACGTTCCTGGTGCCACAGGAGCGCGCCCGCGACGAGGACGACGATCCACGACCGCCAGTTGGCGAGGTTCAGGGTGTAGCCGACCCCGAAAGGCTTCTCGACGAGCATCCCCTCGCCGGGCTGCCAGTACGACGAGAGCATGCGACTGATGCTCGGTCGCTCGAAGTTGTACGGTACCCCAAGAATCTCACCCGAAGTCGGCTTCTCTGCCATGGCCGGTGATACGTCTTCCCCCGATAAAGGTATTGTGTGCTGCGACGATCGGTGCAAACAGTCGACTGCCGCCAGTCGATCCGCCCCGTCAGGATCGATAGCGGCCGCGCCCCTCGACGTCTCGCAACCGCTCGAGGACCCGCTCCTCGCCGACCTCGCGGTAGCCCTCGCGGACGGCCCCGCGGAGCGGCTCGGGCTCGTCGGCGGTGCCGACGAGGCTCTGATCGAAGACGTGCAGGTCCATCGCGTAGTCCTCGACGTGATCGGTGTGATAGCCGAGCCCGAAGTCGATGAGGTAGGTCCGGGCTCCGTTTACCCGTACGTTCCGGGTCGTCGGATCGCCGTGGACGAACCCCGCCCGATGGAGTCGAGCGAGATGACGGCCGACGTCGCGGACCCGTTCAGGGGACAGTCCATCGCGGAGATCCCGCTGGCCGACGTACTCGAGGTCGAGGCGCGCCTCGCGGGGATCGACGTCCGAGAGCACGGGCGTCGGAACCCCCTCGCGGCGGGCCAGACTCGTCAGGCGAGCCTCGAGCGTAGTCCGCTCCCTGCGGAGTCGGTCGTCGAGTTGGGGGTGGCGGTAGGTCTTGGACTCGCGGCGCTTCCGCACGCGCCCTCGCTCGGGCACGATGTCGACCAACGCTTCGGCCCCGCGGACCTGCCGCTCCGCCGTGGCCCCCTCGCCGCGTCCGGCCGCGAGCTCCGGTTCGTCGACCCGCCAGCTCACGGGTACCTGGTCGGGACGGAAATCGGGATCGACGCGCGAGTCCTCGAGCGCGAGCGTGTCACCGGCCGCGTACATCTTCGCCCCGAGGACGGCGATCATCCCCGCGTTATCGCGCAGGAAGCGCGGCTCGGGCGCGTGGAACTCGGCCCCGCGCTGGGCACACATCTCCGCGAGCATCTCGCGCAACCGGGCGTTCTGGCCGACGCCGCCGCCGAGGACGAGTTCGTCGCTGCCGGTCAGCGAGAGCGCGCGTTCCGACACCTCGGTCAGCATGCCGAAGACGTTCTCCTGCAGGGAGTAACAGACGTCTTCGACCGGCGTCCCGTCGTCGACGGCCTGCTTCGCGGCGCTCATGATCCCCGAGAAGGAGAAGTCCATTCCTTTGACGACGTACGGAAGGCTGACGTAGTCACCGTCCTCGGCAGCCGCTTCGACCTTCGGCCCGCCGGGATGTGACCAGCCGACGTGGCGCGTGAACTTGTCGATCGCGTTGCCGACGCCGGTATCCATCGTCTCGCCGAGCACGCGATACCGGCCGTTCCGGTAGGCCAGCAGGTGCGCGTTCGCCCCGCTCGCGTTGAGACAGACCGGGGAGTCGAACCCCGACGTGTGGCGGCCGATCTCGAGGTGTGCCACCATGTGGTTCACGCCGACGAGGGGTACCGCGAGTGCCTGACTCAGTGCACGCGCGGCGGTACCGACGACGCGCAGGCAGGGACCGAGGCCGGGACCGCGGGAAAAGGCGACGGCGTCGATCGGTGGCTCCGTCGCCGGGCCGTCGTGGCTCTCGCGGGCGTGCTCGAGGGCCCGCTCGACGACGCGGGGGATCGCGTCGTGCATGTGCTCGGCGGCTTCGCGGGGGTGAATGCCGCCGCTCTCGGGCTGGTAGGCGTCGCTTTCGATCACCACGTCGTCGCGATCGGCGTCGTAGACCGCCGCGCTGGCCGCCCAGGCGGTGCCCTCAATCCCGAGAACGCGAACGGTGTTACTCACGGATTAGAACGGGTGTGGTCGTGGTTCGATCTGCCGCTGTGGCCGACACAGCGCCTTACTCCCACTCGGTGTAACTGCACTTCCCGCAGTGCTTGCGGTCGCCGTGGTTGGCGAGGAAGACGTCGCCACAGCGGGGACAGAGTTCGCCCTCGGTGGAGCCGTCGTCGCCGTAGAGGTCGTAGCGCGCCATCTATGCTTCCTCCGCTTCGGCTTCAGCCTCGGCCTCGGCCTCTTCCTCGGCGCCGATCTTGTTGCGCTCGAGCATGTGGTCTTGCTCGACGTCGCGGGCGTAGTCGGCCGTGTCGTAGACTTTCGCCTGGCCGACGGTCTTGCGCATCCCGAACTTGGTGTCGAGTTTGCGGATGACGACCTCGTCGGCGTCCTTGTTCAACTTCGCCGCGAGGCTGTCCCGAACCTGCAGTCGTTCGGGGGTCGCGTCCTCGTGGGAGAGTTCGAAGGTCACGTCAGTCCGATGCAACATGGGGTTTTCCTCTTCGGAGATGATGTCGACGTCCATGATATCACTCAGTTACCCTACTATCCCCGTGTAGCGCCTAAAAGGATTTCGAAGCGCCCGACTCGCTCGCGACCGACCGGCTCGAGCGGACCGCGTTGCGAACCGGCGAGTTCACGAACTGTTTTTGTATCCGAACTGAGCATGTCGTAACAATGACCTCCAGACGTCGTGTGCTCGCCGTCGGTGGACTCGCTTTGACGGGCATCATCGGCGGAACGCACCGGCTCGACCGACCGGTGTCGGCCGCGACAGCCTCCGACACTGACTGGCCGATGGCCCGGTACGACGCCGCCGGAACCGGCTACAACCCCGCGGCATCGGGACCGAAAGACGGCGTGACGATTCGCTGGGAACGCGAGCCCGACGCGACCGTCAGGGGACCGGCACCGCCGACGCTACGCGGCGGGACGCTCTCGGTCGTCGGTCGAACGTCGCTGATCGCGCTCGAGCGACCGAGCGGCCGGCTCCAGTACGAACGGGACGGCTACTCGTACCTGTCGTCGCCGACGTGGGCGAATGCAACGGCCTATCGCACTGCCACCCTGGCCGTCAGGGGGATCGACGGGATCTACGGGCTCCAGGCCGGCGGCGGCTACGACGTCTTCGGCCGGAGCGTCGGCCTCGAGCGCTGGCACGCGCCGGGACAGCCACCGCCGATCAAGCGCATCGCGAATCCGACCGCGCCCGCTCCCGTCGCGGTCGACGGGGTGATCTACTCGGTCGTCCCCGAGACGAACCGCGTCGTCGCGCTCGATGCCAGCAGCGGCCGGGTCCGCTGGGAGATCGAGATCGGCGAAGGGTTGCACACCGCGAACCGACCGGCGGTTCGCGACGGCACCGTCTACGTGACGTGTGGGGCCGGTCACGTCGTCGCGGTCGACGCCGAGACCGGCGATCGCCGCTGGGACGGGCGGGTCGAACCCCTCGATCCCGACGACGAGTTCGTCGCTCGCCAGAGCAACCCACCGACTGCGACCAGTGCGGGGCTCGTCGTCCCGAACCGGCGCGCCGTGACGCTTCTCGAGCCCGGCGGCGACGATATCCGGTGGGAGTACGTCCACGACGGGGTCGCCAGCCACGGGAGCGTCGCCGTCGCCGACGGAACGGTCTACGCCACGGACGGCGACGAATCGCTCCATGCGATCGATCTCGAGACCGGCGACGAGGTGTGGACGGCCGAGTACACCCGCGACGTCCATCCGGTGGTCGCAGACGGCGTCGTCTACGTTGCGGATTTCTGGCTCCCCGAACTGCACGCCTTCGACGCCGAAACCGGTGACAGGCGATGGACGTACGAACTCTCACACGGTCCCTCCCAACCCATCGTCGGCGACGGTGCCCTCTACGTCGTCGCACACGGACGCGTGCTCGCCCTCGAGGAGGCCGAGTAAGCATGTCCGGAGAACACGATCCCGCGGCGGTGTGCGACGCCGAACGAACGCTGTCGCACCCTCTCCGGGCGGCGCTCGCCCGGCTTCGTCGCGATCCGGCGCTGTTCGGGCCCTTTCTCCTGGTCGGAATCGCGCTCTCGCTCGTCGACTGGCTCCGCCGACGCGATCCGCTCCCGGCACCCGAGCGCGCGGGGTTCGGAACGAACGGCATCGATATCCGGCTCGAGTTCGTCGGCTATCCGACGGGGATCGGCCAAACGATGCGTCCGCTCGAGTCCCTGATCGGGCTCGAGCCGGGGTATCTCGTCTGGGGGCTGGGACTGTACGGGCTCACGACCCTCGCGGTCAGCGTCGCTGGCGTCGTGACGATGGCTCACGCGATGGGGCGAGACGTTCGGCTCGGAGCCGTGCGCTCGCTGTTCGGGTTCGTCGTGGCAACGGACCTGTTCCAGCGGCTGCTGGGATCGATCGAGCTATTGCAGGCGATGGGGTTGTGGGGCGTCGTTCCGCTGGCGATCTATTGCTACCTGTTCGTTCGCTTCTTCGTCGCACCGGGGCTGCTCGTCGACGGACGCTCCATACAGGCAGCGATCCGGGGCAGTCTCCGACGGACGGCGGGCCGTGGCTGGCGGCTCTTCGGACTGGTCGTCGCGATCGGACTCTCGGCCTGGCTCCTCGCGAGCCTCCCCCTGGGAACGGTCCTGAGCAGTGCCCTCGTCGCGCCCGTTCACGCCGTCGCGATCGTCGTCGTTCTCGAGCGCGACCGGAGCCACCCCGCGTTCCGGTAACTGCTCCGGGTCGATTACGCTGGCAGTGCGACCAGCCCGCGTGGCGACTGCGTCTCGAGGGCCGTCGGCCACTCGGTCTCGATGCGCGTCCACGAGCCGCCAAAATCCCGCGTCAGGAACAGCCCGCGGTTGTTCACCGCGAAGACGACGCCCGGCTCGCCACTCGTCGCGAACACCGCTCGGACGACTCCCTCGCCGGTCGGTAGGCCACGGCCGTCGAGACGGTCCCACGGTCCGCCGTCCGTACGGCGGTAGACGAACGAGTCGGCCCTGCTCGCAGTGTGGGCCGTCGCTGCGCCGCGCGCGCTCGAGACGAGCACCCGATCCGGGTCGTCGGGATCGGGGACGACCGACCAGCAGTAGCGGTGCTCGAGCCCGTCCTGTGGCCGTCGCCACGACTGGCCGCCGTCGTCGCTCTCGGCGTAGCCGTCGCCGGCAGCCGCGTAGAGTCGCCCCTCGAGAGCCGGGTGCGTCGCCAGGCTGTGATTATCCCGACGGGAGCCTGGCGGCCGATCGCGCCAGGTCTCGCCGCCGTCGGGCGTGTAGACGAACGCACCGGCTTCGATCCCGACGGAGAGTCGGTCGGGATCGGTCGGATCGACCGCGAGACAGCGGACGTGATGGGTGTGCGGGCGCGGGGGGAACGACCACTCCTCGGCGGAGGGGAGGGCGGTCAGGCCCTCGAGGCGGGACCAGGTGTCGCCGCCGTCGCGGGAGCGGTAGACCCGGCTGGGTTCGGTGCCGGCGTAGACGACGGTCGGATCGTGAGGGCTGATCGCCGCGGCCATCACGGGATCGCCCCCGCGGTCGGCCGTCCCGCCGCCGGGTTCCCCTGCCGTGCGTCCGCTCGACGAGCCACCGGCGACGAATCGCGTTTCGAGGCGGTCGAACGACTCCCCGCCGTCGACGCTCCTGTAGAATCCCTCGTCGGCCCCGACGAAGATCCGGTCGGGTGCGCTCGCGTCGGCGGCGACGCATTCGAGGGCGTGGCCCTCGAGTCTCGTCTCGGTCGTCCAGCCGTCCGGGCCGATTCCGTCGGCCGTACAGACGAGCAGTCGATCTCGGAGGGCCGCGATCACCGTCGTCATACGGCTCCCAACGTGGTCGGTGCACATGAGTCGTCCCCCGGTGGGAGCGGTGACTCGAGGTATCGGTCCAGTGATCAGAGCAGGTCGAAGTCGATCACGACGACGCTCACGTGTAGTACGGCCAGTACAGCGCCCGCCCGGCTTTTACGAGCGGCCAGAGCGGACTACAGCCCCGCTCCCAGACCAGGATCGGCACGGCCCGCCCGCCGAACCCCTCTTTGAACCGAAACACGCCGTCCTCGAAGTCCGTGTTCGTACTCCCGAAGTCGTACGTTTCGTAGCCGTTCTCGATCCCCCACCGGAAGACGTAATCGTAGAGGAGTTCCGACGCGTGGTCGTCGAAGTACTCCCGGGGAACGGCGGCGAAAAAGCCGTGGATCGAATCGCGCTCGTCGTCGAGCAACTCGAGCATTCCGCCGGCATACTCGCCGTCGATCCGAAGCGTCACGAAGAGGAGCCGATCCTCGAACCCCAGGAGGGCCTCGAAGAACGAGAACGGATACACGCTCCCGCCGACCCGCTCCATAACGCGTTCGTACGTCCGATAGAACCGCGAGAGGTTCTCCCGCGTGAGCGGCTCCTCGGCGATCTCGACGTCGCCGTCGCGACCGCGTTCGATCCCGCGCCGCCGGGTCCGACTCATGTCCGCGAGGATCCCCTCGTGGCCCTTGGTGAGGTCGAGCAGGAACCGACACTCCCGCCGAAAGGGACGATAGCCCGACGACTGGAGCGCGTCGTTGTACCGCAGGTAGCTCGTATCGAGCCCGCGGATCTGGTGGACGATCGCCGTCCCCCGACAGACCGCCGGGACGGCCCCGAGGATCCGATCGAGCGCGTCGCTCGTGTCAGTCGGCAGCAACGGGCCACCGAAGCCGGGATAGAGCGACGAAAGCCGGTCGAACGGGGTTTTTTCGATTTCGACCACGAAGTTGGGCATCGCGCCGATCGTGTTCCCGTCCTTGGTGACCGTGAGGTGTCTTGGCTGATAGCCCAGCCCGGTCTCGATCGCCTCGAGCCACTCGTAGCGATGGAAGACGCTGCCGCGACTCGAGCGCTCGACGAGCCCGTTCCACTGGGCTTTCCCCACCTCATCTATCGATTCGACGACAGTCACCTCGAGACTCGACTCCCTGTTCCCCGTGGACCGCCCATACCGGTTCGAGAACAGCGACCCGATCCGATGCAATCTCGAGCGTGGAGTGCCGCCGGTCTGTTGTGCCATTGCCCGATGTCAAGAGGGGGATCCTATTTGGTAGTCCGTCCATTCCGTCTCGGGGCCGTGATGGTAACCACACCCAACCGGTATCGCGCTATCGTCACACTGCCGGCCCGGCGCGGGAGCGTCGCCGGTGACGGTCAGCGAACATTCGCTCACGAACTATAGTAGCAACTGAAACGATTTACACACTGATCGCAACGCTGTCGTGCGATCAGGTGTGCAATGACTTTCAGTTGCTACTATAGCGGCCAGCGACGCCGCCCCTGGAGACGCTTTGCACGCTCCGGGATCGGCGTGAACGTCACGCCATCCCATTCGACATGTGTGATTCGACAGACAGTAGCACCCACAAAAAGAACACAGGTGCGGGTTAGCTACTGAAATCGTTACAGACTGGGATGCCGACGGTGTTGAAATCGGTCATCGCCTCGAGTTCGTCCGGCACCTGATGAATGTCGATTTTCTCTTCGACGAGGGCGGTCGGGTCGAGTTTGCCGCTCTCGATCATATCGAGCATCTCCGAGTAGCGCGATGGCTGCAATCCGAGCGAGCCGACGAACTCGATCTCCTTGGCGACGATTTCGTCGGTCGGAAGCGGAATCTCGCCCCGTTCATCGCTGGTGGTGAGCCCGATCTGAACGTGACGGCCACCCTTTCCGAGCGAGTCGACGGCGTTTCGACAGGTCGTCTCGATTCCGAGCGCGTCGACGGAGACGTCGGCACCGCCGTTCGTGATATCGCGGACCTCCGTGGCAGGATCGTCGACGTCCTTCGCGTTGACCGTCGTCACGGCACCGAGTTCTTCGGCTCTGTCGAGTTTGTCGTCCATCAGGTCGACGCCGATGACGTTCGCACCCAGCGCGTTCGCAATGTGTATCGCCGAGAGCCCGATCCCGCCACAGCCGTGGACGACGACGTCCTCACCGTTGCCGACATCCCCCTGATGTGCCATTCCGTGATAGGATGTCATGAAGCGACAGCCACAACCGGCGGCGGTCTCGACGTCAATGCTATCCGGAAGCGGGACGGCGTTGATGTCTCCGTTCGGGATATGTACT
Source organism: Natrinema ejinorense (assembly GCF_002494345.1). GTDB lineage: Archaea > Halobacteriota > Halobacteria > Halobacteriales > Natrialbaceae > Natrinema > Natrinema longum. Next base: position 2,421,730 of record NZ_NXNI01000001.1, on the reverse strand, counting down.
TCCTCGGCGAACGCGCCCGGTGCCTCGTTCATAAAGCCGAGTCCGATGTGGTTCTCACAGATGTTTTCCCGCCCGTTCCGGCAGAGCGAACACTTCCCGCAGGCGAAATTGAAGGGGATCGCGATCTCTTGGCCCTCTTCGATGTTCTCGACGTCGTCACCGACCTCGACGACGGTTCCAGTGGGTTCGTGGCCGAGGATGTGCGGCAGATCGGGACGGTAGCCAAACCAGTCCCAGTCTCCCTGCCAACAGTGCCAGTCGCTCCGACAGACACCACAGCCCTCTACCTCCGCGATCACGCCGTGGGGCTCCGGATCTGGCCGTTCGACTTCCTGTACGTCGAGCGGTTCTTGAAATTCCTCGAGGACGACGGCTTGCATCGACATTACATGCTAGTCGATACCAAACCAGGGTATAAGTTGAGGGGGTATCCTCATCGATTGAAACGTCTCCCGGATTCCGAAGTCCCCCTGGATACAGCCGCTATTCAGCAGTTGTGTGACGCGAGGGAGGGACTGCTCGGTGCGACAGGAGTGTTTCATCGGTGCTCTCGCGATCAGAGATGTCGCTCGCTGACCCCGCTTACTACCCACAGCTCCTGAACTGCTGCACACCGGTAGCTCCGGGATCTGCTGGCGCCAGTCAGGCGAGCACGTCGACCTCGTACCCCGCCTCGCGGAGATCCGAGAGGAAGGCGTCGACGTGGTCCGGGCCGCGCATCTCGAGTTCGATCTCGACCTCGGTGTCGCTCATCTCGACCTCGCGGGAGGTCCGGTCGTGGTGGATCGCGTAGATGTTCGCCCGGTGAGCGGTGAAGATGTCCAGCAGGTCCTCGAGCGCGCCCGGCCGATCCTTCAGCACGGTCCGGATCTTCAGGTAGCGGCCGGTTTCGACGAGGCCGCGGACGATGACGTTGGTGAGCGTGTTGAGGTCGATGTTGCCGCCACAGAGCGCGGGGACGATGACCTCCTCTTTCTCGTAGTCGAAGTGCTCGAAGAGGACGGCGGCGAGTGCGACTGCACCCGCGCCCTCGACGAGGGTCTTCGAGCGCTCGAGCAGGTAGACCAGGGCGACGGCGATTTCGGGATCGGAGACGGTAACGACCTCGTCGACGTATTTCTGAATGTAGGGGAACGTTTGCTCGCCGACGCTGCGGGTGGCGATGCCGTCGGCGATCGTATCCACGCCGTCGAGCGAGACCCGTTCGCCTTTCTCGAGGGACGTCGCGGCGCTCGAGGCACCCTCCGCCTGGACGCCGATCACGCGCGCGTCTGGCTTTTGCTCCTTGATGGCCGTTGCGATGCCGCTGATCAGCCCGCCACCGCCGATCGGGACGACGACGGTCTCGACGTCGGGGCAGTCCTCGAGGATCTCGAGGCCGATCGTCCCCTGACCGGCCATGACGTACTCGTCGTCGAAGGCGTGGACGTAGGTGCGGTCCTCCTCGCGCTCGATCTCGTGGGCGCGCTCGGCGGCCTCGTTGTAGTCACGTCCCGAGAGGACGACCTCCGCGCCGTAGCTCTTGGTCGCCTTGACCTTCGAGATCGGCGCGTGCTCGGGCATGACGATCTTCGAGTCGACGCCCGACCGCGTGGCCGCGAGCGCGACCCCCTGCGCGTGGTTGCCCGCACTCGCGGTGACGACGCCCGCGTCCTTCTGGGCCGCCGAGAGCGTCGCGATCCGGTTGGTCGCCCCGCGGATCTTGAACGCGCCCGTCCGCTGGAAGTTCTCCAGTTTCAGGCGGATGTCTGCGCCGGTCATCGCGGAGTACGTGTGCGAGTGCTCGAGTGGCGTGTGCCGAGACGTCTCTCGGACCCGCTCGCGTGCCTCGAGGATATCGGAGAGTTCGAGCATATCCCCGTCTACTCGGCGTGTGGTGTAAGGATTACTGTCGGAGACCGTGAGAGCCGTTTCGGGCTCGCACCGTCGTCCGCTGACAGTGATGTGCCGCCAGATCTGGGCAACACGACAGGGAATACAGGGAATGCACGGCGTGTGACGTGCGAATGAGGAAGGGAACCCCGTCCATATAAATCTCATGCACCCGCGGTGAAAGTGAAAGCGCACTACTGCGGCGGGATTTTGGCGGCGTCAGACGCAAGACAGACGCGTGTCATTCGCGGGTTCGGACGGCGATCCCAGTCCGTGACACGACCGATCGAACGCGCTCTCGAAACGACCCGCCGCCGGGCCAGGTCGCGTCGACGTCGAGTCGATCCGGTTTCCCGACGTATGCCCAACACTGATCGCCCTCGGCCACCCCCTCTCCCCCGTCGTCTACGGCCGCCACTGGCACTGCGACCCGGACGTACAGCCCGTTTTCGACCCCCTCGTACCGATCGAGTGCGGCGAGTTCGGTCTCGTCGACCGCGAGCAAACGTCCGTCGACGCTGCCGCCGGGTGCGAGTGTCGGATAGCGGCCATCGACCCGGTGGAGTCCCTCGAGCGTCGCGTTGCCGACGAAGCGATCGGCCGCCGCCGGCGGTTCCAACTCGAGGACGGCTGTGACTCGAGCGGGATCAGTCAGGGTTCCGTAGACGAAGACGAGCACGCCGGATCGTTCCGTCTCCGACCCCTTGCTCGTACTGCTTCGGTTCACAGTCTCGGACGGTCGTGCTCGTCGTACTACACAAAACACTTATAGAACTGATTGGTGGTCTCTGACATGAACCGCGAGTCCCTCCTGGCCGTCGCGACGGTCATCGTCGTGGTCGGGGCAATCACGACCCTCGCTCTCGCCGGCGCGGTGTCCGATCCCGACGAGTCCGAGACCGCGGCCGACGTCGAGACTCCCGGCCACGTGTCGCTGACGGAACTCACGATCAGCGCCGACGAGATCAGCGGCGGCACCGCCACGCTCGCCGTCGACACGTATCTCGAGCACCGGGGCAACCCCGTCAGGAACGTTACCGTCGTCCACCGGGCGACCGATATGCAGACCGGGCTCGTCGAGGACACCACCGAGCGGGAGGTCGGGACGGTCGACGACGAATCCGAAGTCGTCGTCTCCGGGACGGTCGCAGTTCCACGGCAAAGTGGTTACGAAATCGAAACCTTCGTCTACCGCAACGGAACGCGGACCGAATCGGCCAGCCACACCGTCGAGGGAGTCGGTTCGCTGACACCCGCCTACGCCGATACCGACGTCGAGTTCCACCGCTTTGGCGGGGAGTCCGGTGGGAGCCTCGCGGACGTTCCCGCGATCAGCTACTCGGTCGCGTCGACGGCCGACGAGACGGCGACCCTGGAAGTCGATAGCTATCTCACGAATACCGGCGACGATACCGAGTCCGACCTCGTGCTCCAGGTGATCGCGCGACAGTCGGATTCGAACGTCGTCGCCGATTCGGCGACCGCCGAGCTGTCGGCGATCGAGCCCGGGAAAACCGCCTCGCCGAGCGTCGACCTCACGGTTCCCCAGGAGTACGACTACTACCTCGATGCGGTTCTCTGGCGGGACGACACCATCGTCGCCACGAACCGCGCGGTCGCGAATCTCGGTCCCGGATCGCTGTCCGTCGACGAACCGAACGGGTCCGAGGGGATCGAAGTGAGCGACTTTTCCAGCGACTCCGGGACGGCGGCGGGCGACGGGCGGGCCGCCGACGAAGGAGGCGACGCCGAGGACTCGACCGTCGACGGGACGCCCGGCTTCGGGATCGTCGCCGCCGCTGTTGCACTGCTCGCGACGGCCGCACTCGCACGGAGGGCCCACCAATGACTGACACACCGACACGAACGCAAACGGAGGCATCGATCGACGACGAGGCCGAAGAGACGGCCGACCGACCGGACGAGTGGACGGAGACACCGCAGCCGGCCGGCTCGAATCCGACGACTGGGTTCGATGGCGACTCCGGTACGATCCGACGTTACATCGCCTGGGGCGGGCTCGGCATCTGTTCGTTGCTCGCCGTCGTCGCACTGATCCGGTTCTACGGCAGCGTGACGGCCGCGATCGATCTCTGGGTCGATCCCAAGTACCAGCCCCTGATACACGCCGCGTTCAACCTCACCGTCCTGCTGACCTCCCTGATCGGGGTGTCGCTGCTGGTCCGCGAGCTGACCGATAGCCGCCGATAAGAGCCAGCGACCACTCGCTTGCGAACCTGCAGCCAAGCACGGGTACGATAGCCGATCCGGTCGCTATCGAACGGCGCGGAGAACGAGAGAGGAGATCGCTGGACTCGAGGCGGTTACCGATCCTCGAGCGGGACGAACTCCTGATCCTGAGGCCCGGTGTAGCGGGCGCGCGGGCGGATGAGGCGGTTGTCCTCCTGGTACTCGAGGACGTGGGCGATCCAGCCGCCGGCGCGGCTCATGGCGAAGATGGGCGTGTACATGTCGATCGGGATGCCGAGCTGGTAGTAGACGGAGCCGGAGTAGAAGTCGACGTTCGGGGCGATCCCCTTCTCGGTGAGACCCTTCTCCTCGGAGAGGTACTGTTCGATCGTCGTGGTGTAGTTGTACCACTTGTCCTCGCCGTTTTCGGCGAGTTCCTTGCTACGTTCCTGGAGGATCTTCGCGCGGGGGTCCTTGACGTTGTAGACCCGGTGGCCGAAGCCGGGGATCCGACGGCCCTCTTCGGTCGCCTGCTCGACCCACTCGCGGTGGTCGAGGTCGCTCTCGTCGATCTCGATGAGGACCTCCATGACGTCCTGGTTCGCGCCGCCGTGGAGCGGCCCCGAGAGGGCGCTGATGCCGCCGGTCACGGCGCTGTAAATGTCGGCCATCGTCGACCCGATGACCATCGAGGTAAACGTCGAGGCGTTCAGCCCGTGGTCGGCGTGGAGAATGAGCGCCTGATCGAACGTCTCGGCGGCGATCTCGTCGGGCTCCTCGCCGGTCAGCATGTAGAGGAAGTTGGCGGCCAGTCCCAGATCGGGATTGGGATCGACCGGCTCCTCGCCCAGCCGGTAGCGCTCGAAGGCCGCGAGCGCGGTCGGGATCTTGGCCGTGATGCGACGCCCCTTCCGGAGCGTCGCCTCGAGGTCGCCGGGGTCGGCGTCGTCTTCCGGTTCGGAGGCCGAGAACATCGAGACGGCGGTCCGCAAGGCGGCCATCGGCTGTTCGTCCGCGTCCGCGAGTCGCTCCATCGTCGCGAGCACGTCGTCGTCGACCTCGCGTTCCGCCAGGAGCGCGTCGGTAAACGGCTCGAGCTCGTCTTCTGTCGGGAGGTGACCGTGCCAGAGCAGGTACAGCACCTCCTCGTAGCTCGCGCCACGCGCCAGATCCTCGATCGTGTAGCCGCGGTAGATCAGCCGACCGGCGTCACCGTCGATCGAACTGAGCTCCGATTCGGCAACCAACACGCCCTCGAGCCCTTTCTTGAGGTCGTCAGACATAGTCAGGGATTTCGGACGCCAATGGAAAAGTATTATCGTTTGGCCGGTGGCGGCGGTCGGCACATTGGATGTGTGTATTTTGCCGCTTTTACGAACACGTACGGGTGGTATTTCGATGATCGAACGAACACACAGTCAGTCGATTCCCGACCGGGTACTGTAATCGTCTTTCATTGGGAATCGCGACTACGGTCCCGCGTTCGTCGTCGCGTCTCGAACCACGTGAGAACGCTCCGGACTGTAAGGACCGACCTCAATCGAGTGCTTCGACCAGTTCGACGACGTAGCCGTTCGGATCCTCGACGAACGCGACGCGGACGCCGATGTCGGCCATCGTCGTCGGCTCCGTGTGAACCGGCGGATCCTCTCGATCGACCAGTCGCTCGAAGGTCTCGTCGGTGCTGTCGACACTGACGGCGACGTGGGCCATCGTCCCCGAGTCGATCTCCGGTCCGTCCTCGGGATCGTATTTGAACTGGAACTCGCCGTTCTCGCCGCCGATGTAGACGTTTTCGACGCCGTCATCGGTCGAGAACGACCAGTTCTCCTCGAGTCCGAGCGCGTCGACGTAGAACTCCCGCGTTCGCTCGAGGTCCGATACCCACAGCGCAGTGTGAATGACGTCCATGTCCCTCTGGAGAGCGTCGTCCGTGAAAGCGTTACTGGCGGAGCGCTCGAACTGAGAGGTCCCGTCCACTGTCGTCACGGTAGCGGTGACCTTAGGACTGCCGACGTTCGTCTTCGAGGATCGCGTCCATGAGTTTCGTCTGGGCTGCTGCGAGGTGTTCGGTGAACGTCGATCGGGCGACGTCGAGTTCCTCGGCGACGTCCGTCGCGTTCGCCCCCTTCGGGTAATCGAAGTAGCCCATCTCGTGGGCCGTCTCGAGGATTTCCCGCTGTCTGGTCGTGAGCGCGTCGCGGTTGACGACGACGGGATCCGCGGTGGCGTCGTCGTGATCTTGCGTGAGTTCTTCGACGAGTACCCCGTCGAAATACATCCGCAGGTCGTCGACGATCTCGGCGATTTCGGCCAACTCGAGCGTCCGAAAGGAAAGGAGCAAGGCACCGTCCTGACCGCGGATCGACGATACCGGGGTTCCCGTTCGCTCGATGATTTCACAGGCACAGTCGACGTCACTGTCGCGCTCGAACCGATAGATCGACTCTCGGTCGGTAGACTGAACGGGCGTCAGCTCCACGTCGGAATCGCCGTCGATCGAGGCATCCGCGGCGATGCCGAACTCCTCGACGACCGTTCCGTCGGCCGTCGACTGGGCCGATCGGGAGACGGAGTCGACCGGTTCGCCGGTATCCCCGGAGATGTCGGCGACCGGACAGTCACCCGGTTCGTCGATAACGACCGTTGCACGAAAGCCCGTCATACCGAGTTGGTACGGCCGCACGCGCCATAACCGGCCCCGGGAATTCCCGCCGGATGAAAATACCTCACACGGACCGCGCGACCCGGTCAACACCACTCCTCGTACTGATGGACACGAGCAGGATTCAGTGGCTTCGGCTCGCGATCCGTCCCGTCGTAGGCTGCCCGATGGTGCTCGTAGCTGATGCCGATGCTGTCGTCCGGGTCGTACTCCCGCGGGAGGATCGATTCCGCACGCCGCCGGTTCCAGTCCGCCAATTTCTCGAGCGCCGCCGGCCGGTCGATCGCCGTCGTCTCGAGGCCGCCCGCGACGGCCCGATTCCAGGCGGCTTCTCCCGTTTCGGTCCGGACGATGGCGGTCGTATAGCCGTCTTCGCTGCCGACGTTGCCGACGCTGATGTCGGCCGCGCCGCCGACGAAATCGGCACACTCGTCGCAGCCGCGCAGTCCCGCCGCGTCGAACGCGTCGACGTCCGATTCGAGGAGGGTCTCGCCGTTCCCGTCGACCGCACGAAGCCGCCCGTCACTGATGTCGAGCGTGTCGACCGCATCGGGATCGACGCCGAACGACTCGAGACGCGAGACCAGACGGCGATGCTCGAAACTACGGGTACACATCAGCGCGACCGTGAGCGCGATGGGATCGGCCGGCGCGTGGTCGTAGCGATCGAGCGCGGTCGCCCCCTGTATCATACAGGGCGTGCCGACGAGCGCGAGGTCCGGGTCGTCGGTTCCGATGGCTGCATCGGCGAGCAGCGTCTCGATCTGTCCCAGCCCCATCGTCTGGTTGTAGATGCTGCCGCCCGCCTCGAGCAGGTCCTCGCGGGAGGTCGCGAGGAACGCCTCGCCACGGAGCGGGTCGTCGTCGCGCTCCCGGGCGACGACCGCGCCGTCCAGTTCGCCGCCCTCGATCAGCGCCGCGAGCAGCGCCGTTACGACGCCGCCGTCCTGTCCCGCCTCGGCGGCGTCACCGGTCGCTCGAGCAGCGTACGTGGCGGGCTGGGCGAGCCCGCGTTCCTCGCGCGCGAGCTCGAGGTGACGCTCGTAGCGCAGCCCGCTGCGGGGACAGAAATCCCAGCAGCGCGAGCAGCCGGTACACATCTTGACGAGGGTGGGACGGCCCTCGTCCTCGTCGATGCCGATGGAGTCGGAGGGGCAGGCGGCGACACACGAGGCACACTGGATACAGCGGTCGGCCTCGATGACGGCCTCGTCTAAGTCCCGGAACCAGATCTTACCGGGGGCCTCGGCGACGTCGCGGTCCTGTTCGCGCGGATCCGCGCCGACGCCCTTGACGCCCGCTTGCGGGATGCCCGGACGGGGACCGCTCGCCGCGTCCGACGGGTTCGTGCCCGACATCTAGCTCACCTCCGTCCCGATGGCGGGCGGGTCGCGCGCCGGCTCGTCCGTGACGATCTCCCGAAGCGCCGCGTTCGAGGTCCGGCGGGTCCACTCGGTAAAGGACTCGCCGGGCTCGCTGTCGGCGTCGTAGGCGCGCATCGTCGCCTTGACGACGCCGGGCACGTCGTCGATCGGGATTTTCCCGACGAGCCAGTCGATGAACTCGTCGTTCCCGAGGTCGCCGCCGAGTCCGAAGTCGGCCGCCCGCCCGGACTCGTAGTCGTCGCGGTAGACCTCGCCGCGCAGCCCGAAGTCACCCAGCTGGGGCTGGGCACAGGAGGCCGAGCAGCCGGACATGTGGATTCGGATCGCCTCGTGATCGTCGGCGATTCCGGCCTCCTCGGCCCAGTCGTCCAACTCGCGGGCCCACCTGATCGCCCGATTCTTCGTCTCGATGATCCCGTAGTTACAGAACTCCCGGCCGGTGCAGGTGACGATCCCGCGCGTGAACGGCCCCGGATCCGGGCTGTAACGCTCGAGTAGCGGGTCCGCGAGCAAGTCCTCGAGTGCGTCGTCGTCCAGATGCGGGACGAGGACGTTCTGGTTGGGCGTCAGGCGGAACTCGTCGTCGCCGAGATCCGCGGCCAGACGAGCGAGGTCGGCGAACTCCTCGCCGGCCAGACGGCCAGTCGGGACGTTCAACCCGACGTACGAGCGGCCGTCACCCTGTTCGTGGACGCCGACGTGGTCCCCGCGGTAGTCCATCGTCAGCGTCTCGTCGGGCTCGACGAACTCGAAGTCGGCGTAGGTTGCGAGTTCCTCGCGGAACGCCTCGGGTCCGAATTCGGCGACGAGGAATCGCAGCCGGTTGACCGCAGTGTCGAGGTAGCTCCCGTGGTCCATGAACAGGTCGGCCATCGCGGCGACGAGGTCCTCGACCCGGTCGGGTTCGACGAACAGATCGATGTCGCTGGCGACCCGCGGGCCGTCCGAGAGGCCCCCACCGACCCGCGCGACGAACCCATCGCGGCCGTCCTTGCGGGCAGGCGTCAGCCCGAGGTCCTGAATGCCCGATCGGGCGCAGTCCTCGTGACAGCCGGTGACGCTGACCTTGAACTTCCGCGGGAGGTTGGCGTAGTGGTGATCGCCGAGGAACCGCTGGCTCACCCGCTCGACGACGGGCCGGATATCGACGGTCTCGTCGGGGTCGAGTCCGGCCGCCGGACAGCCGACGACGTTGCGAACCGAGTTCCCGCAGGCCTGCATCGTCGAGAGCCCGACCGCGTCGTAGCGGTCCCAGATCTCGGCGATGTCCTCGATCTCGATCCAGTGCATCTGGACGTCCTGACGCGTCGTCACGTCGAGGTAGCCGTCGCCGAAGACGGGATTCTGATCGGGGCCGCCGTACGCCTCGGGAGCCCTCGCGAACTCGTCGGCGACTTCGCCGACGGTGCGGGTCTGCTCGGCGGTGAGGACGCCGCCGGGGGCCCGCGTCCGGAGCATGAAGTAGCCCCGCTGTTTCTGGTGGTAGAGCCCGATCAGCTTCAGGCGGCCGAGCACGTCCTCGCCCAACTCGTCGACCATCGCCTCGAAGCCGCCGTTGTCGGCGTAGTAGCGGACCTGCGCCTGCAACTCGAGGGGGTCCCACTCCGGCGCTTCGGCGCGCACCCAGTCCGTCAGGCTCCCCTCGTAGAACGAGACGTCCCCGTAGCCCAGGTGTCGGAGCGTGACGAAGGTGTGACTGAGTCGCCGAGCCGTGTTGCAGTAGAGGACGATCCGTTCGTCGGGCGTGAGTCCGTTCTCGGCGAGCAGGTCCTCGAGCACCCCCTCGTCTCTGAGCCGGCCGTCCTCGAGCAGGTCCTCCCAGTCGAGGTGGACGGCTCCGGGAACCCGCGACTGCTCGTACTCGGCGGCGGTGCGGGTGTCGACCACGACGGCGTCGCCTTCGACGGCAGCGTCGACGTCCTCGCGGTCGACGATCGGCGCGTCGTCCTGGAGCCGAGCCTCGTAGGCAGTCGGTTCGGGATCGGGGGCGTCGGTCGAGAGGGATCGATCACCCTCCTCGAGCCACGCCTCGAGGCCGCCGTCGAGTAGATAGCAATCCCCTTCGTGGCCGTAGACGGTGGCGGTCAGCAGAAACCGCGCCGCGAGCGGGCCGCCGTCGTCACCGTAGGCGACGATGGTATCCTCGCGATCGATTCCGACCGCGGACAGGAGCGCCGCGAAGTCGTCGGCGGCCGGGAGCTTCCCGTCAGCGACGCTGCTCGGATCCCGGAACCGATCGGCCGGGACGGTGACCGCGTCCGGGACGTGCCCCAGTTCCTCGTAGTCGCGGGTCTCCCGGACGTCGACGACGACCACCGAATCCGCGTCGCGGTGGGCCTCGAGCCACACCGGCGAGACGATTCCGAGGGCGGAGCTCACCGACGGTCACCCGCGTCGTGGCGGTCGGCGTCCTCGTCCGATCGTGACTCGATCGGGCTCCCGGTTATGGCGTCATATCGGATCTTCGATACTGTCTCAATCATGCTGTGGCTGGCGGTAGCATCCGAGACCCCTTTCAGCTACGCGTACGGGTAAGCAGTACCGTCGCTCCCGGACGACGGCAGCGAGCCGTCGTCGTTCGTGACAACTTCGTTACCCGTGGTATGGACTGCTTTTATTCGTCGCTCGAGACGAAACGGACTCCTCGGCGTCCGTCCGTCCCGGGTGGCCCCTCGCCCGGTCCGTCGCCGAATGCGGCAACAAACTCCTGGTCCGAGCGAACGGGGAGGACCGAACCGAGCCCTCGATCTGGAACGATCCGAAATCGACTCCCGCGGGGAGGTCGTGGTACCACGACTCTCGGAACTCTTATCCCCGAATCGGCCCTACGTTTGTTTGTAATGGCGAAAGGTAACGTTGATTTCTTCAACGACACAGGCGGCTACGGTTTCATTTCGACGGACGACGCGGACGACGACGTTTTCTTCCACATGGAAGATGTTGGCGGTCCGGACCTCGAAGAAGGCACAGAGATCGAATTCGACATCGAACAGGCTCCCAAGGGCCCACGCGCGACGAACGTCGTCCGAACGTAAGTTCGAACTAGGTAGTCGTCTCTGACGACACTTTACTACTGTTTATCGCACCGCTCCCAGTCCCCCATAGCGGCGTGACTGTATCGTCAGGCCGTCCGCACCTCGATAGGAGGATGAGCGGAACCACCGGAAAACAAGGTACCGGTCCGGTAACGGAACTGTGTCCTGTCCGGAGCGTCGACGCGACCTCGAGGCGTGACTACAGCTTCTGGCCCAGTTTTTCGCGGCTGATCCGAACCCCCGTCGGCGTGATGATCATCTGATCGTCGCCTTTCCGGACGATATCGCCGTCGACTTCCTGTGCGACCTGGCGCAGTTCGTCGACGATGTGTTCGACGGTGCTGTCCTCGGTCCGCAGGCGCGTGATGTCAGCGACGACGATATCGCCGTCGTAGACGGCGTCCTTGATGTCGATCGCATCGGCCTGACCTCCGACCTCCGCGATGTGTACTTGCATCGTCGCTTCGGCCGGGCTCGTCGAGGCGTCGTCGAGATCCAGTTCGGCGTAGTCCTCGACGGTTCTGGACTGGTCGCCACCGAGAATTTTGCTCATGAGTCCCATTGGCGATACCCACCGCCGCCGCGAGTATAGTTCTTACGTCAGACACGGTCCCGTCTCCGGAACCGTCCGGAAATCCGACCCGAACGGCTGCCTCGGGTCACGGGGACACGTCAGCGACGACGCCTCGGTCCAGAGCGCGGCAGTGGTCGTCGAGACGACCGAATCTCACGCCATCGAACCGCCGTACAACGGCGTCCGTTGGAGGGGATCCCACTCGGTCGCCGCGTTGGGTTCGCTATCAAAACAGCAGCGACAGCACTCCTCCGCGAGTTCCGTCGAAACCAGGGGTCGGTGTCGGAGGCGTCCGGCTCGTTACGTCGGCGGTGCGTTTTCCGGTGGTGGGTGTTTTTGAATGGATCGCCTAATCCCCTTCAACAGTAGCTTGATTCCGCTCTTGTGTGCTTCCTTTCCCTTGTGAATGTGAGTGGGGCGAACCGGTTGTTCATCGTAGGTGTCGAACGCGCCAGGCGGAACGGCCCCCTCCTGCTCGAGTTCTCGACGCACCTCGAACAGCAATGCATGAAGGTGGATGTGTTCTTGGCTCTTCATGGGGACATTCAACACTTCGCCATCCATAAAGAATTTTGCAGTATTTTCTTGATGTACTAATATGAGTGACTGTGACAGCAACGGGGCGGTTCGAGGGAATCGTGGTCTGCGTTCGGGGCGAGGCAACGTCCGACTCGAAGGGGGTCGATCGAGAGCGCCGTCGCTCAGAAGCGTCCAGCGACGAATCCGGGAGCCATGATCGGCGGACGGACGCGGAGCAGATGGGACGTGTGTACTGGCGATCAGCAGGCTATCGGAGCCACTGGCGGCCACTGCACACCGAACCGTACAAGCGTTGTGAGCAGTGTGTGAATCGTTTTAGTGCCTCCTGGAGACCACGGAACGTGTCCACGCAGCCGGGAGGTGGGAAGACGACCGTTCGTCGTCGCCGAGCGGACTACCCGGTAAACTCGTAGAGTTCGTCACCGACGTGGTGGAGCGAATCGACGACCTTGCCCTCGTCGCCGACCATGTCCGCGCCGTCGACGCGGGCGCGACCGATCGCGAGGACCTTCCCGTGGGATTCCTCGGCGATGACGACCAGATCGTCCGGCGAGACGTCGTCGGTCGCCTCGGTGATTCCCGGTCGCATCACGTCGGCCCCGTCGCTGACGAAGGAGACGGCCCCCGCGTCGACGGTGACCAGCCGTTTCTCGGGATCGTAAGCGTTCGCTCCGCGAACCGTCAGGAACGGGTCATCGTCGAAGTAGGCGACCTGTGGTTCGCCGTCGATGAGGATGACTTCCCAGTCGGTGTCCTCGAACTCGACGCGCTCGTAGGCCTCACCCGCAGGCGAGACGCCGAGTTGCTCCTCGAGGGTGTCCTCGAGATCCGAGACGGCGTCGCTGCGGAGGTGGTGTCGAGATTTGACCTGCATGGTCGGAGCAACGCGTGGTCCGGAAATAAAAGGCCCGTTCCCGGCCCTGCGGGTCATCAGTCGGCACCGCTTGCGTGCCAATTGCTAAGTGTATTCACGCCGTCGGACCGCGTATGTGGCCCTCTCGGACCCGTACCGAGACCGTGACGTGTCTCGCCTGTGGTATCGAGTGCCCGCGCGACGAGGCCCGCGAGTACGACAAGCACGGTGACCGCTGGGATCGCGCGGACAAGACGTTCGAACACCTCTGTAAGTCCTGTCACCGCGAGCTGTGCCATCACCCGCGGGCCGAACTCGAGGGGCTCCTAGTCGAACTCGAGGCCGGCGAACGGGACCGAGACGCCTTTCTCGCGAGCTATCTCTCGGCTGTCGAGGAGCGGTACGGAACGCTCGAGGAGGAGTCCTGACCATCGCACACCGACAACACGTGACGGAGGGTGACCGATATCGGCCGTCTCCGACGACTTTCGACACCGAACTCGACTACCCGTTGGAGAGTGCGTCTTCCTCCAGCGACTCCGTTATGGGCTGTGAGTCGGTCACGAATTCGAAACGGGCTCCGCCGTCGGTGCCCTCGGTGACCCGAATCGACCAGCCGTGGCCCTCGGCGATCCGACTGACGATCGCCAGCCCGAATCCGGTTCCTGCCTCGGTCTTGGTATAGCCGTATTTGAGGACGTCCCGGCGGTCGTCGGCGGGAATTCCGGGACCGTCGTCTTCGACGAAAAACCCGTCCGCGACCGTTTCGACCCGCACGTTGACGTCCGACCCACCGTGCTCGATGGCATTTCGAAAGAGGTTCTCGAGCAACTGGAGGAACCGGTCCTCGTCGGCGACGATCGGTCGGTCGCTTACCACCGTCAGCGACGCCTCGCCGGTATCGACGTGCGTCCAGGCCTGTTCGACGGCCTGTTCGACGTCAACCCGCTCGGTTTCGCCGATCGCCTGGCCCTCGCGGGCCAGAACGAGGACGTCCCCGATGATCGTTTCGATGCGGTCGTGTGCGAACTCGATATCGTCGTGGTACTCGCAGTCGACGGCGTCCCTGGCCGCCTCGAGGTAGCCCTGTGCGATCGTGAGCGGGTTTCGGAGGTCGTGGCTCACGACGCCGGCGAACTCCTCCAGTTGGTCGTTCTTTCGCCGAATCTCGCGCTCGCGCTTCTTGCGTTCGGTGACGTCGCGGGTGTTCAGGACGACGCCGTCGACGAACGGGTCGTCGAGCAGGTTTCGACCGACCGTCTCGACGTCCCGCCACTCGCCGTCGGCGTCCCGGATCCGGTACTCCTCTCGCTCGCTCGAGGACGGTTCCTCGATGCCCTGGGAAAACGCGCCAGCGATCCGCTCCCGGTCGTCCGGATGGACGAACTCGGTGTAGTTTCGGTCCTCGAGCGCCGACGGATCGTACCCGAGCACGTTCGTGCTCGACGGGCTCTGATAGCGGATGACACCGTTGTCGTCGATGACCGTAATCAGGTCGGACGCGTTCTCGATGAGCGCCTGATATCGCTGTTCGACGGCGTGTTGGTCCGTCACGTCCCGGAGGAGGAGGAGTCGAAACCGCTCATCGTTCGAGAGTCGCTGGACCTGGACTTCGAACAACCGACGACGATCGCTGCTATCGACGGCGATTTGGGCGTGGTCGGTCGAGGGGCCGTCGCGAACGATCCGCATCACCTCGGGAAACACGGCGGCGATGTCGCGGCCGATGATCGACTCGTTGTCGTCGTCAGCGATCTGCGATCGAACGGCCGCGTTGACGTCTCGAACGCGATTCGTTTCGTCGATCACGAGGAATCCATCGCGCATGTTTTCGACGACCGCAGTGCGGGCGACCGGGACGACATCGAGGAGCTGGTGCTGAGAGATCGCGACGGCATACACGAGCCCGGAGACGACGAACGCGACCGGGGTGAAATCGAGGTTCCCCATCGGCCCCAGCTCGAGGAACCAGACGACGTTCGCTAACAGCGGAACGAAGATGCTGAGCAACACTGCGCTGGCTTGCATTCTGTAGACGTGGTTCGCTCTGTAGATGGTCCTGAGCAAGAAGCCGGCGCTGAGGACGAGAAGGCCGTACAGATACAGGACGTGAACGATTCCCATCGGACCGAACGTCCGATCGATCATGACGAGGTCGGAAACGACCGCAGTATCGACCCGTTGGGTGTACAGGTTCCGATACTGCGTCGTGAACAGGACGAACGCGACGATCGGTTCGATCGCGAGCACGAGGGCGGTTCGTCGGGACAGCAACCGCTCGTTCCCGGAGTAGGCGACGGCAAAGGTAAAACAGGACACGGAGACCAGTACAGCGCCGAGAAACGCCACCGTCAGCCACCCCCGTTTGGTCGAGACGGTCACACTCAGTAACTGCATCGCGTACGCTCCGGCCCAGAGCGCACAGCCGACGTTCAGGCCGACGAACGCCCGAACAGTCGGCTGGTGCATCGCATCCGTCCACACGACGACAGTGTAGACGGTTAACCCTCCCGCGAGGAGCACCGAGAGGAAGAGCACACCGACGTACGGAAGGATTTCTGGAGTGTACTGCCAGGTCATGTCTGGATAAGTGTCACTTAATGATTCTACCCCGGACATATACCTATTTTGGCCACCAAATCACTCGAAAATCGATTATATAAAATGATATAAATACAATAAATCCGGCCCATAGTCGGATTTACCAGCCCCCAATAAGCTACCGGCCGCTCGAACTGATTCGATTCGGATCCCGACACGACTTTCACCCTCACGTCCGTAGCCATCGCCATGAGTGACGACGCACAGGCCGACGCCGGAACGGTGGAAGGCCAGGGCCCAGTCGAGATCTCCGAGGATCTCGCGCGCCATCTCGAGAACAAGCGCGAGGAGCTATTCGAGAAGTTCGAACTCCGCGACGAGTTCCCGCCCGAGGTCTTGGAGGAAGCCGAGGCCCGAACGGAGGGCGTGACGGCGGAGATCAGCGACGAGATCGAGGACCGACAGGATCTCCGTGACCTGACGACCTGGACGACGGACCCGATCGACGCCCAGGACTTCGACGACGCCCTCTCGATCGAGGAACACGACGACGAGTACGTCCTCTGGGTGCACATCGCTGACGTAACCCACTACGTCAACCCCGAGACGGCGATGTGGGACGAGGCCGTCGAACGGGGTAACACGGTTTACCTGCCCGGCTACACGGTCCATATGCTGCCGCCGGTGCTTGCCGAGACGGTCTGCTCGCTGGTCCCCAACGAGGACCGACTGGCACACACCGTCGAGATGCACCTCGACAAGGAGACCCTGAGCTACGAGAACATCGAGATCTACAAGTCGGTCATCGAGTCCGACGAGCGGCTCACCTACGCCCAGGCCGAGAGCCGGCTCGAGGACCCCGACGCGCCGCTCCACGAGGAGAACGCGCTGGTCTACGACCTCGCCGAGCAGATGCACGAACAGCGCAAGGAGGACGGCTCGCTCGTTCTCAACCCGAGCCGCGATCGGGCCCACACCATCATCGAGGAGTGCATGCTCAAGGCTAACAAGGCCGTCACGCACGAACTCATGTGGAATCGCGGCGTCGAGGCGATGTACCGGGTTCACCCCCAGCCCAGTCCGGACGAGTGGTCCGAGGCCCTTCGGGAGATCCAAGATCTGGACGGCGTCTCGATCCCCGGCAGTACCTGGGACGACCCGCGAAAGGCCGTCAACGCGACGCTCGAGGAGGCACCCGGTCGCCAACTGGACAAGATCCAGTGGGCGGTGATGAAGGTGATGCCTCGAGCGCGGTACATGAACGACCCCTTCGGCGGCCACCACGCGCTGAACTTCGAGATCTACGGCCACTTCACGAGCCCGATCCGACGACTCAGCGACCTGATCAACCACTGGATCGTCTACCAGAACGACGTCCCCGAGAACCTCATCGAACTCTGCGATCGCGCGAGCGACAAACAAAAAGACGCAGAACAGTGCGAACGCGAGTACAAGACCTTCCTGCAGGAGGTCGGTCTCGATCCGATGGCGGTCAACAACCGCGGGATCGAAGTCGTCGACGAGGCGGAAGCGGAGAAGACGTTATAGAGCCGTCCTACCGATCCCGGCGCGATCAGATCGATTTCTCGTAC
This sequence comes from Natrinema ejinorense, assembly GCF_002494345.1. GTDB lineage: Archaea > Halobacteriota > Halobacteria > Halobacteriales > Natrialbaceae > Natrinema > Natrinema longum. The sequence goes on along the minus strand of NZ_NXNI01000001.1, from coordinate 2,404,483 downwards.
ACCCGCTCCTCGAGGTCCGTCCCCAGATCCGACGGTCGCGTCTCGACGTGCTCGAAGCCCGTCGACTCGTAAAAGGAGATCCCGATCTCGTTCGCAGCGAGGACCGCCAGCCGGAGCCGGTCGAACGCCGCCGGGAGTTCGGTCACGAGGGCGTCGAGTAACGCCGTCCCGGTCCCGTCGTTCCACTTGTCGGGTCGAACGTACAGGCGCGCGAGAAACGCGACCGACCGATCTTCCGGCCAGGGAACGGCGTGTGCGAATCCACGGGAGTCGGTTTCGCCCTCGGTGCCGGCCGCCGGCGGGTCCGAAGCGACGAGAAACGCGGCGTCGCGACGGCCGTTCGCCTCCGTAATCGAAGACTCGAGGTCCCCGATCGCGTACCACTCGTCGACGACGTCGTCGACCGTCTCGGGGCCGAGAAGGTCGTCGTAGGCGGCGTGCCAGCTTTGGCGCGCGATCTCGTGGATGACCCAGGCGTCGTCGACCGTCGCGTGCCGGACAGCTCGAGACACACTGAACGGTATCACAGCGGCCGGCAAAAAGCGACGCCCGATCGCCTTCGATCCGTTACGTTCGCCAGCGGCGACGAATCGGGGAGGGTCGCGTTTCCCTCGCATCGTACGAGAGCCGGCTGTGATTGCGGATTCGAACGGTCCGGTGGACCTGATCACGACAGAGTGGGAGGCGACGGCACCGTTCGAGAGACTATCGCGAAATCGCTTCGTCCTGCTCGTTGACGACGGTCTCGACCTCGTCGGCCGTGACGAGCGCGACGTCGCCGGGGATCGTTCGCTTGAGCGACGCGGTCGCGGCGGCGTACTCGAGGGCGGTCGAGACGTCGTCGCCGGCGAGCCGGCGGGCGATGAACGCGCCGGTGAAGGCGTCGCCGGTCCCGATCGGATCGACGGTGTCGGTCTCGTAGGCGTCGTGGTCGTGGACGACGCTGTCGTGCCAGCCGACCGCGCCCTCGGAGCCGCGGGTCACGACGACGGTCGTGAAGTCGTACTGGGAGCCGAGTTTGTGTGCGAGCTGTCTGGGATCGCCCTCGAACCCGAGGACCGTCCGCGCGTCGCGAGCGGCGATCACGAGCACGTCGATTCCCGGGAACAGCTTCGTCATGGTCTCTCTGGCCTCGTCGGGCGACCAGAGCTTGCGCCGGTAGTTGAAGTCGAAGGCGGTCGTCGTCCCGCCCTTCCGGGCCGCTTTGAGCAGGTTGAGCGTCGTGTCCCGAAGCGTCGTGGAGAGGGCAGGCGTGATACCGGTCGTAAAGAAGACCTTCGCGTCCTGAATCCGGTCGATGTCGAACTCGCGGGCCTCGGCCGTCGAGATCGCGGTGTTCTCCCGATCGTAGATCACGTTCGTCCCGCGGGGTTTGCCCGCTTGCTCGAGGTAGTAGGTCCCCTGGCGGCCGCGGTGGCTCCAGACGACGTCCGTCTCGATACCGTGGCTCCGGAGTTCGCCGGTGACGCGCCGCCCGAGCGCGCTTTCAGGGACTTTCGATATCCAGGTCGCGGACGCACCCAGTCGACTCGCCGCGATGGCGACGTTGCTCTCGGCTCCGGCGGCACGCACCTCGAACTCGGCTGCGTTCTCGAGGCGTTCGTGATCGGGTGGCGATAGCCGGAGCATCGTCTCACCGAACGTGACGATGTCGGTCTGGCTCACGGCTCGACCCTCCGGATCGATCGACAGCGAACGGCAGTCTCTCCGTCGGTCATACGCGGGACAACGGTCGGCGATGCTATAAGTTGTGGCGATTGTTGACGACCGGCCGATCAGTACGCCGAACGGAAGGTGGTCACCGATCCGCCGAGGGAGGTGACGAGGTGCAGTTTCGGACCGGTACTGTCGGGAGCAACTCCCGTCGCTGGATTACGCCGACGGCGGAGCGGTTTCGCTCGTACCGACTGCAGTCGACTTCCGCCGATAAGTCCAAGTAGTCACTGTCCCCTCACGTACTCGTGAGATCGTACGTTCCAGAGGGAAGCAATCCACAGAGACACCGTATGGGATCAAAAATCGAACATTCATCAAACTACACATAGCCTACAGCGTGGATTCTCTTCTATATCAACTTCCGAGAAGAAGGGATCGTACTTCGACGAAAGTAGAATCATATGAAGAGAGTCATATACGCCATCTCGTTGGTTTTGGCTGACTATCCTGATTTCAGCAGTGTCTTCGTTCTCAGCATGGTTGGACTGGGGTGTTTCTCACTAGCGCTGTTAGGCCTTGATTGGCTCGTCGGCGCACCTTACTCCGATATAGACGCGTATAGCTGACCGAGTACTCAGCGTTCAAGTTGGAAGGAGTTACTTCCTACAGCGACCGAGAAGCGAAAGACCTTCGATAATACTGCGCCGCAGGCCTCTCTGTATGCATACCCAGTGACACACCGGCGGGCGGCGTCCCATCGGAGAAGGGCATGTCGAGCCCGTCGGCGCTGGTCGTGTGTTGGATCGGTAGAAGTTCGGTCGTATCTTCCCAAGTGCCTCCGCACCGCTTCAACGACTCGGATTGACGGTGTCTTCCCTCGAACAGCATAGTCCCGCTAGCCGCTGCGTCGAGGGATATCTACCAGCAGTCTCCCTCCGTATTTCGAAACGACTGTTCGGTGCAGGCGTTCCACGCCGCGTTTCGCGGCGCGCCCTCAGTTCCGTCACAGAAGGGTATTGGGCAACTACCCAAGTCCGCCCAGCGGCGACGCGACCGACACCATCGTCGTCTCGCCGTCGCACTCGAGGATCACTTCGACCCCGAACGCCTCGAGCAAGTCACGTCCCGCTTCGATGTGGTCGGTCACGGCCGGCACCCGGACCCGTCCGCCGGCGACAGCGAGGAAGACGAGCAGCTGATCGGCCATGTGCCGATCGACCGGGGCCGCCCCCGCGAGAAAGCGGTTCGCGGCGTCGGCCGCGTCTTCGCCGACCCGCTCGGCCGGTTTCCCGCGTTCGCCGAGGGCGGAGACGCCGGCGATCCCGGTCCCGTGATCGATGCGAATCACGATCGCGGAGCCCGGCGAGGGACTGGCCGCGGCAGTTTCACACTGCGTTGCGAGTTCGGGGGCGTCCGAATCGAGCCGCTCGAGCGCCCCTTCCGCCTGCCGGTGGGCGACGTCGCGGTCGGCCAGCGATTCCGACTCGGTCGAGTAGAGGTGCAGGGCTTCGAGTGACCCTCGCTCGACGAGGTCGATCGGCTCGAGAGCGGACGGCTCGAGCCGGAGCATGACCTCGCCGCCGCCGTCGGGGTAGAACCCGCGACGACCGGCCTCGCACGCGGCCTCGAGGCCGAACCGTCGGACCAGCGGCAGTTTCACCGCCCGTAGGTAATCGAACGGCGGGGACCACGCCACGTCCGTCCCGCCGGTGATCGTCACCGACAGCGGCGACTCGAGGACCGTCACCAGCGGGAGGAGCGCATTGCAAAGCAGCGTCGCGCTGCCGGCGGTCCCGATGTCGGCGGCGTACTCGCCCCCCTCGAGCCCGCCGTCGCCCTCGAGTCCGGGGTCGAACGCGACGGTCTCCGAGCCGAGTTCCGCGCCCGAGACGTCGGCGTCACAGGCCTCGGCCATCGTTTCGAGGACCGCCAGATGCTGGTGGCGAAGCCCGGGCGTCGGCCGGTCGCCGCGGACGTTCTCGAGGCGAACGGGCTCGTTCGCGAGGACCGATAGCGCGAGCGCGGTCCGGAGGAACTGGCCGCCGGCGCTCGCACCGTCGAGTTCGCGTGGGGTCGTCATCGGTGGTGGTTCGGCCTCGAGTCACCTACCAGTGGCGCTCGCCGGTCACCGACCGCCTACGGCTCGGTCACGCAGAACCCGTTGCCCTCGGGATCTTCCAGTATCGTCCAGGTCGACGTCCGGGACGCGACCGTCTCGGTCTTGGTCTCGCGGACGGACGCTCCGAGGTCGCGGAGTCGGTCGACGGTCGCCTCGCGATCGTCCGTCGCCAGATCGAGGTGGATCGGCAGGTCCTGCTCTGTGCCTTTCGGTAACTCCTTGAACAGCAGATCCGGCCCGTCGCCGGGTCGATCGACGACCTCGGGATCGATCGACGGCGGGAGGTCCCGCCGTTCGCCGTCGAGCGCCGCCTCCCAGAACGACGCCAGTCGCTCCGGATCGTTACAAGCGAAAGTAATAGTTTTGATCTTAACCATGCGTCACAAGCATATCTCGGGCCCGATAAACGCCTACTGGAAACGGCAATTTCCGTCACTCTTCCAACCATTCGGCGCGTTCAGCTCGGTCGAATGCGGCGGGTTCGAGGACTCGTTCCCGCACCGCCGTCACCCATCGTCGGTCCCACTACCGACGGAGAATCGATCGAGCCACCCTCGTTTCCGGTTGGTGAAGTTTTTCGGTGCTCGGCCGGGGAATTGGAGCGACATGCGACTCTGGCACGATCCGCTCCGGCGTCGGTGGCTCCTGTGGGCGATACTGGGGGTTCTCTTCCTGTTGGTCAACGTCAGTCGACTCTCGACGGCGGTCCTCTCGGAGGATCTGATGGCCGCATTCGGCACGACCGGGACACAACTGGGCACGCTCCACGCCGTCTTCTTCTGGGTCTACGCGGCGATGCAGATCCCGTCCGGCCTGCTGGCCGACCGGATCGGCCCCCGGCTGACGGCCACCGCCGGGGCGGTCGTGATGAACGTCGGCGTCGTCTGGTTCTCGTTCGCGGAGGGGTATCTCGCGGCGACGCTGGCCCGCGGGCTGATCGGCCTCGGCGGGAGCGTGATCTTCGTCTGCGTCCTCCGGTTCTGTGCGAACTGGTATCGGACCGACGAGTTTGCGACGATGAGCGGCGCGACCTTCGCCGTCGCCGGCTTCGGCGGCGTCTTCGCGACGACGCCGCTCGCGCTCGCAGTCGGGCGGTTCGGCTGGCGATCGACGGTCGCCGGACTCGGTGTCCTCGGCCTCGCGGTGACCGTCGTCGCGTTCGCACTCGTCCGGAACTCCCCGAGCGCCGCCGGCTTCGAGCCGCTCGAGGGCGTCCCCGGACAGGAGGTCCTGACGAACGCCCAGCTCAAATCCTCTCTCGCCACCGTCCTCCGGGACCGCTGGCTCTGGGTCGTCAGCGCCATGCTGTTCTGTGCGACTGGGGTGAACATCACCCTGTTCGGGCTGTGGGGCGTGCCCTACGTCGTCCAGACCTACGACGTGACGGTGACCAGGGCCTCCACGCTGACCCTGTTGGGCGGCCTCGGGCTGATGATCGGCCCGCCGGCCATCGGCTGGCTGGCCGACCGCCTCGAGCGCCGGATCGAACTGATGGTCGTCGGCGGGGTCTGTTACACCGCCTGTCTCGCCCTGCTCGCGGTGGTCGGGAACCCGCCGCTGCCGGTCGTCGGCGCGGTGTTTCTGATCGCGGGGATCATGCTCGGCACGTTCGTGCTGGGGTACTCGGTCGTACAGGAACGCCACCCCAGCAGCGCGAGCGGTATTTCGACGGGGGCGGCAAACGCCGCGGCCTTTACCGGTGCGGCGATCTTCCCGACCTTGATGGGGCGGGTGCTCGACGCCTACTGGACCGGCGACCTCGTCGGCGGCGTCCGGGTCTACACGGAGACCGGCTACCGGATCGCGTTCGGAATCGCCACCGTCGCCGGCGCAATCGCCTTCTGTTGTACCGTCTGGCTGTACAGACACCGCCGCCGAACGACCGCCGAGGCCGACGATCCGGCCCTCGAGGGAGCAAGCGGCGAGTGAGGAGCAGACGGGAGCGGTCGTGAGGTCTAGCCGCCGTGACCAGGGTAGTCGCGCTCGAATCGATCTTCGATTTCGCTCTCGTCGAACTGGACGATCACCGGCCGGCCGTGTGGACAGGAATAGGGATTCTCACAGTCGTCTAGCGCCGCCAGCAGGTCGACGACCGATCCCTCCGTCAGCGACGTGTTTCCGGTGATCGACGGGTAGCAGGCCAGATCGCCGAGGAACTCGTCGGCCAGCGCGTCGACCGTTTCGGCCCCCGCCTCGCGGTCGCCGGCGACGAACGAGGCCAGCACGTCCCGCAGCCGGTCGGGCTCGAGGGTCGCCTCGAGCACCGCGGGGACGGTCGTCACGGCGACCGTGCGGTCGTCGACCCGATCGGCGTAGAACCCCAGTCGCGAGAGCGCCTCGCTGTACTGTTCGAACGCTTCGGCTTCGGCCGCCGTCAACTCGAGTTCGACGGGCGCTGCGAGCGCCTGCGCGCTCGGATCGTCCGCGAAAGCATCCTGCAAGCGCTCGTAGTTGACCCGCTCGTCGGCGGCGTGCTGGTCGATCAGGACGAGTCCGTCGGGTGTCTCACAGACCAGATAGGTGTCGCGGAGCTGGCCCAGCACCCGAAGCGAGGGCAGCGACTCGAACTCGGATCGCTCGCCCGTCGCGGCCTCGCCGGTCAGCGTCCGCTGTTCGGTGGCCGCGTCGAACTTGCGTCCGGGGTCGAGATCGCGATTTGGCTCCGCCGTCGAGTCGTGGTCCCGACCCGATGCCGGTGGAGCCGAACCCGTCCCCGGCGACCCGGCCGCGGAACGGCCACTCGTCTCGGAGCCCGTCGCTGCATTCGGTTCCGTCGCGGTCGTCGATCCCTCGTTCTGGCTAGTCGAGCGCGGGCGTTGATCCGCGGACCGATCAGCCACGGCGGTGTCCGAGCTGCTTGGGTCGGGTTCCGTCTCCCCGCTCGAGTCGCCGTTTCCACCCCCGCTCGCGGGGTCGGTTGTCGGCGGTTCGGCGTCCGCTCCGGCGGTCGACGCCGAGGTCCCGGATCCGGTCTCGCGGTCGCCGTCGGCCGATCCGTCGGCGGGCGATGTGGGGCCGGCGCTGCGCTCGAGCGTGGTCGGCTCCGAGTCGGGTGAATCGGCCCCGCGAGTTCCGGGTTCGACTCGCGCCTCGCCCGGTGCCGATCGACCGCGGGGGGCGCGAGACCGGAGGAGGCCGTGCTCGAGCAGGGCGCTCTCGACCGCGGCGTCGACCTGCCGGCGGACCGCGTCGTCGTCGTCGAAGCGGACCTCCCGCTTGCGCGGGTGGACGTTCACGTCGACCGCGTCGCCGGGGACCTCGAGGAAGAGCGACACGAAGGGGTAGCGGTCGCCGCCCAGTTGCGTCCCGTAAGCCCCCATGATTCCCTCGCGGACGGCGTCGGCCGTGACGGCACGGCCGTTGACGTAGGTCGCGAGGTAGTCCCGACTCGAGCGGTTCGTCTCCGGGTGGGAAACGAGGCCGGAGACGGACTCGAGGGGTCCCGGCGGGAGGTCGTCGCCGTCGGCGTCGACGGGGATCATCGCCGAGGCCACTTCGCGGCCGTAGACGGCCAGGACGGCGGCCTGCAGGTCGCCTTGGCCCGTCGTCGAAAACACCTCGCGGCCGTCGTGGGTCAGCGTGACCGCCACGTCCGGGTTCGCGAGCGCGTAACGCGTGACGACGCGGTTGACGTGGGAAAACTCCGTCGCGGTCGTCTTGAGGAACTTCCGGCGAGCGGGGGTATTGTAGAACAGCTCCTCGATCTCGACCGTCGTTCCCTCGGGACAGCCCGTCGGCTCGACGCTCGTCACGTCGCCGCCCTCGTAGACGAGTTCCGTCCCCGCGCCCTCGCTCTCGCGGGGTCGCGAGCGGATGGTCAGCCGCGAGACCGAGCCGATGGTGTGCAACGCCTCACCGCGGAATCCCAGCGTCGCGACGCCCGACTCGAGGTCCTCGAGCCCTTCGATCTTGCTGGTCGTGTGCTCGCGGACGGCTGCCCGGAGGTCCGCCTCGGACATGCCCTCCCCGTCGTCGGCGACGCGAATCAGCTCGGTACCGCCTTCCTCGACGGTGACGTCGACGCTATCGGCGTCGGCATCGAGGCTGTTCTCGACGAGTTCCTTCACCGCGCTGGCGGGTCGCTCGACGACCTCGCCGGCGGCGATGCGGGCGACGGTGGCTTCGTCTAACTGGTGGATGTCGGTGTCGTGCTTGGATGGGGTACTCTCGTCGCTCATAGTGGAGGTGGCGTCGGTAACGCGGTGGGTCCGACGCGCCGAACGTGGTGCCTACTCGTACAGAAGGCGGGTGGTTAGGTCTTACGTCCCGGTCGGTTCGACTCGAGCCGTCGGCAGACGGACTCCTGTCAGTGCCGGCCCAGCCGCGACCCGCCGAGGGGTGTGCCGGGAGCCAGTGACGGCAGACCGTCTCAGTCCTGCAGCCCCAGATCCTGCGACATCGAGTTGCCGGCGCGGGGCACGCCTTTCACCGTCACGGTCTCGCCGTTCATGAAGGAGGCGGCGGGGCTGGCGAGGAACTGTGCGACGTCGGCGATCTCCTCGCCGTGGCCGATACGGCGGTCGGTCTCCTCGCGGGGCGGCATGTCCTCGCTGTCGATGCCGAGCGTCTCGGCGACGCCGGGCGTCTGGATGAGACCGGGCGCGATACAGTTGACGCGGATGCCGTCTTCGGCCCATTCCGTGGCGAGCGTCTCGGTCAGTCGGATGATCGCGGCCTTGGACGCGCCGTAGTGGCTCTCGCCGGGCGCGGCGTGTTGTCCGTTGACCGACGAGAGGTTGATGATGACCCCGCCGTCGCCCTCGCGCATGACCTCGCCGGCGAGTTGCGTACAGTGGACGGTGCTGTTGAGGTTGAGGTCGACGATGGTCTTCCAGCCGTTCGCGGAGATGTCCTCGAAGGGCGCGACGAACTCCCCGCCGGCGTTGTTCACGAGGATGTCGACGTCGCCGAACTCCTCGACCGTCTCGTCGACGAGGGTCTGGACCTGCTCGCGCTCGCGGACGTTGCACTCGACGGCGAGCGCGTCGCCAGCGTCCGCGGCCTCGTTGATCCCCTCGGCGACCGGTCCCACGCGATCCATCGATCGCGAGCAGATCGCGACGTTCGCCCCGCTTGCCGCGAGTGTTTCCGCGATCGATTGGCCGATTCCCTGGCTCGCACCGGTGACGATGGCGGTCTTCCCTGCCACGTCGAACGTTGCTTCGTGCATCGTGCTAACTGGTCCCCTACCAGCCCATAGTTGTATCGATCCAACACGTCAGCCGTCGGCCGATCACGCGACCCGATCGAGTACCGTCGCGGTTCGAAATATAATGACTGACTCACACTGCGTCGCTCCGTAGCGGTTCGGTGGCTCGGGGACCGTCCGCCATCTCGGTTAGCCGCTGGCGTCGGCGCGCGGTACTTCGAGGCAGATCGTCGTTCCGTTCGAACCGGTCTCCTCGACGGTGATCGTGCCCCGTGAGAGCGTCGCGATCCAGTACACGAGCCAGAGCCCCATTCCGAGGCCGTGGTAGAGGGGTTCGACAGCCTGATCGCCGGTAAGAATCCGCGCTTCCTCCGCGGGAAGGCCGGGGCCGTCGTCGGTGATTCGTATCCGGACGGTCTCGGGCCGACGGTCGACGCGAAGCACGACGACCGGTTGCGATCGCTCGCCGTGGGCGAGTCCGTTCTCGACGAGTTCTCGAATCGCCGTTTCGAGGGCCGGGATCGCTGAGACGGTCACGGCGGACTCTCCCTCGAGCGTGATCTCGGCGTCGGGATACTCCGTCGCGACGGTTCGAATCACTCGACGGCACAGCGACTCGATCTCGATCGGGCCCGGGGACGGACGGTCGCTCAAGAGGCGAACGATCGATCGATGCTTGTCCGTGATTCCCAGCAAGTGGTCCGTCTCCTCGATGATCGTTTCCGCGGCGGTCTCGGCGTCGGTCGCCCCCTCGAGGAGCTGTTCGGCAGTGCCCCGGACGATGTTCAGTTGATTGGAGAGGTTGTGACGTAAGACCCGGTGCAACACCCGGAGTTGCCGGGTCGCTTCCTTGCGGTCGGTGACGTCCTGCTGGAAGCCGACGTAATTCATCACGTCGCCGTCGTCGTTCGCAACCGGGGCGATGGTAACCCGGTTCCAGAATTCGCTCCCGTCCTTGCGGTAGTTGCGGAGTTCGACCGTACACGGCCGCTCGGCGTCGATGGCCGCCCGCATCTCCGCGAGCGGTTCGGGTTCGGTTCGAGGCCCCTGCAGGAACCGGCAGTTTCGCCCGAAAGCGTCTTCGCGCGCGTAGCCGGTGAGCTGTTCGAACTGTTCGTTCGCGTAAATGAGGGGATTATCGTCGTCGGGCGCACTGAGGGTGATCCCGATCGGGGCCTCGTCGATCGCTCGGTTCTTCAACTCGAGTTCCCGTCGCCGTTCGGCGCGGCGGTGGTTCCGAAGGGCGCGGTGCACGACGTCTGCCACGTCACCGGCGAACCGGATTTCGGCGTCGCTCCACTCGCGAGTCCGTCCCACCTGTTCGTGACAGACCATGCCGATCACGTCGCCGTCGGCCCGGACCGTCGCGTCTAGCAGCGAGTCGATCCCCGCTGGCTCGAGATACGCCGCCGTCAGTTCCCGCGTTCGCGGATCCGACCGGGCGTCGACGGCACTGATGGACCGATGCGTTCGGAGCGCCTCGAAGTACGCGGGATAGTCGGCTGCGGTTAGTTCGGTCCCGGCAGCGTGCTCGTCCGTGCGTCCGTCGTACCGATCGACACAGCGGACGTGATCGCCGTCGAAGAGCCAGATACTGGCGCGCGTGCAGTCGACGGTTCGGACGGCCGTTTCCGTAATCGAGCGCACTGCATCGTCGAAGTCGCCGTCGACGACAGTCTCCTCTCGCATGAGTTCGAGGACCGCCTCGTGGTGGCGGCGGTCCCGCTGCCGGTCGCCGCCCTCGTTCTCGACTGTCATCGAGTCATACCATGTTTCGTATCGGATCGAAAGAAACTTCGGGTCGGTCCGGATCGGGTTTCGCGTCCCCGAACGCGACGCTTCGAGGGCGCTACTCCTCGAGTCGGTTCTGTAGCTCCTGGACCTTCGAGACGAGTTCGATGGGTGGCGTCGCGTTGACGTCGATCGACTCGAACTCCTCGAGGACCGCCTCGGTGGCGGGATCGATCGGCTGTCCCTCGGATCCGGCCTCCGTGGGACCGCCGTCGGTCGATGCCGCCTGCCTCTGTGACTGCCCCTCGGCTTGCCCCTGGGTCTGCATCGTCCCGCTCCCCAGATCGAAGACCGCCTGAACGGGCTCGCTCGAGCCCCCGCCTTTGGCCTCGATGGCCTTTTCCTCGCGCAGGCGCTCCAGGACGTCCCGCGAGCGGTCGACGACGGGAGCCGGAACGCCGGCGAGGTCGGCCACGTGGATCCCGTAACTTCGATCCGTCGGCCCATCCCGGACGGTACGGAGGAACGTCACCTCACCGTCCCGCTCGTCGGCCGCGATGTGGACGTTGGCGACGCGAGGGAGCGTCTCGGCGAGCCCCGTCAGTTCGTGGTAGTGTGTCGCGAAGAGCGTTTTCGCCTGGACCTCGTTGTGAAGGTACTCGGTCGCCGCCCACGCGATCGAGATCCCATCGTACGTCGCAGTTCCGCGGCCGACCTCGTCGAGGATGACCAGCGACTCCTCGGTCGCGGTGTGGAGGATGTTCGAGAGTTCGCTCATCTCGACCATGAACGTCGACCGGCCCTGTGCGAGTTCGTCCAGCGCGCCGACCCGCGTGAAGATGCCGTCGACGAGGGAGATTTCGGCCGCCTCCGCCGGGACGAAGCTCCCGATCTGGGCGAGTAACACGATGCAAGCGACCTGTCGCATGTACGTCGACTTCCCGGACATGTTGGGCCCAGTGACGACCAGAAAGCCCCGATCCTCGTCCAGTCGCACGTCGTTGGGAACGAACTCCGTCGTCTGCTCGACGACCGGATGCCGACCCTGCTCGATCTCGAGTCGATCACCCCGATGCAGGGCGGGCTGAACCCAGCGGTTTTCGGCCGCGTGGGTCGCCAGACTGGCCAGTGCGTCGACCGTTGCCAGCGCCCGCCCGACGTCCTGGAGCAGTTCGGCTCGCGCGGCGACCGCCTCGCGAAGCTCCACGAAGAGTTCGTACTCGAGTTCGCCGCGGCGTTCCTCGAGCCGGAGGATCTCCCGTTCTTTCTCCTCGAGTTCGTCGGTGGTAAACCGCTTGGAGTTTTTGAGCGTCTTGATCTCCTCGTAGTGGTCGGGAACGCCGTCGGCGGCGGACTTGCCGACCTGGATGTAGTACCCGTCAGTTTTGTTCCGGTCGACGGTGACGTGGGAGAGCCCGTACTGCGCTTTCTCGCGCTCGGCGAGGCTACCGAGCCACTCTTTGACTTCCTCGTGACGGTCGATCACCTCGTCGAGTTCGTCGTCGTAGCCGTACTGGAGGAGTTCCCCCTGCGTCACCGTCGATGGCGGCTCGTCGGCGATCGCCTCCTCGAGGGTTTCCCGCAACTCCCGTGCGAGATCCCGATCCGGCCGATCGACGATCTCCGAGAGGGGTGAGTCGGCAAGCTCCGGGTTCGATGCGACGATATCGGCCACCGCGGGCAGGACCGCCAGCGTCTCCTGAACGGCGAGCAAGTTCCGCGCGTCCGCGCTGCCGTGGGTCGCCTTCGAGGCGAGCCGCGCGAGGTCGTATGCCTCGTCGAGCGTGTCCTGTATCTCGTCGCGGGCGAGCGCTGCCGTCGAGAGCGCGGCGACGCTCTCCTGACGGTCCTCGAGGCGCTCGAGCGAGCGCCGCGGCCGCTGGAGCCACTCCTTCAGCAGGCGGCCACCGGCGCTGGTTTCGGTGTGATCGATCGTCGCGAACAACGATCCCTCGCGCTTGCCCTGCATGGTCTCGGTGAGTTCGAGGTTGCGCTGGGTGGTCGCGTCCAGCGTGACGTGGTCGTCGCCGTGATGGGCCTGAATCCGGGTCATCGAGGCGAGCACGCCCGCACCGGTCTCGTCGACGTAGGAGAGGATCGCGCCGGCCGCTGCGACCGTGGGCTCCCCGACCGTTAGCCGGTCGACGGTCTCGGTGCCGAACTGCTCGCGAACGGCGTGATCGGCGCGCTTGGGCGCGAACGATTCCGTCTCGTGAAGGGTGAGCGCCGCGTCGACCCGCTCCCGGATCGTCCCCAGCAGTTCGTCGTCGGTTCGGACGTCCGGTCCCGGCAGGATTTCGACCGGATCGAACCGGTACAGTTCCGTTAGCGCGTCGTCGGCGTCCGTCGCGTCCGCGACGAGGAATCGCCCAGTCGTCACGTCGGCGAACGCGAGCCCGTACGCGTCCTCGGTCTCGCTCGAGCCGCCGTCGACGATCGCCGCGAGGTACTGGGCGTCGGCGTCGGTCGTCTCGAGCAGGGTGCCCGGCGTCACGACGCGGACGATCTCCCGTGCATGCCCGGAATCGGTCTCGTACTGGTCGGCGACGGCGACGCGATAGCCGCGCTCGACTAAGGCCTTGAGATACGGCGTGAGATCGTCGATCGGCACGCCAGCCATGGGGTAGGACGACCCGTGCGAGGACTTCTGGGAGACTTTGAGATCGAGCTCGTCGCTGACGGTTTCGGCATCGTCGCCGAAGAACTCGTAGAAATCGCCACACTGCATCGCCAATAAGTCGGCGTCGGTTCCCTCTTTCAGGGAGAAGAACTCTCCGACGATACCCGTCGCCTCGGTCATAGTCGGAGACTCTGCTTCCACTGCAAAAACCCTGCGGGATCCGCGGTGAAAGTGGTCGGTCGGCGACCGGCGACCCCATCAGGTTCAGTTCCCGGTACGCCCGAAGGGGAGTCCCGGTCAGTACAACAGCGCGCCGAGGGGCACGTCTTCGTCCGGCGACACTAACACCGGATACCCCTCCTCGCTGGGGACGCCGACGGTCAGCGCCTCGGATTTGAAGCCAGCGATCCGCACCGAACCGAGGTTCGTCGCACACAGCACCTGGCGACCGACGAGGTCGTCGGCGTCGTAGTGGTGGGCCAGTTGGCCGGCGGACTGGATCTCCTCGTCGCCGAGGTCGATCCACAGTTTGGTCATCTCGGGTTTCTCCGCTTCGGGGAACGGTTCGGCGTCGATCACGTCGCCGACCTCGATCGTTACGTCGAACGGGCTCTCGACCATGTCCCGGGATATCCTGCCGGCAACTACTATAGCTCCCGGTTCTCGAGACGGTGTCGCCGGCACGGGATCTATTATGCTCACCGTGGTAGAGGGATGGAACCCGAACGATGTCAGCACATCGAGACCACCGCGTCTTGGTTCCAGTCGACGTTCTCGAGGGCCAGAGCGTGCCACGAACGATCGTCGACGCGTTCGCATCGATTCCGGTCGTCTTGCTCGGCTATCGCGAGGTGCCCGACCAGACCGGGCCCGATCAGGCACGCGAACAGTACGGCGACCGCGTGCAAGCGGAACTCGCGGAACTCCGGACGGTGTTCGAAGACGCCGGCTGTGACGTCACGTCGCGATCGGCGTTCACCCACGACCGGCTGAAGACGTTCGAACGCGTCGCCGTCGACGAATCCTGTGACGCCGTCCTGGTGCTCAATCCGGCACCCGTCCTCGAGACGGTACTCGTCGCGATACGTAGCGACGTCAACGTCGAACACATCGCGGGACTGCTCGGAACGATCCTCACCGACACGGCCCTCGAGCTCACGCTGTTTCACGTCGTCTCGGACGAGGCAGAGCGTGACGGGGGAGTCGAACTCCTCGAGACGGCACGGTCGGAACTGGTCGCTGCGGGCGTCGATGCGAGTCGAATCGACAGCTCGGTCGTCGTCGACGACTCGCCCACGGCCGCCATTCTCGAGGCAGCGACCGACCACGACCTCCTCGTCGCGGGCGAAAGCCGACCGTCGATCCGTCGGTTCGTCTTTCGCGACCGGGCCGAACGGCTGGCCCGTCGGACGGTCGATCCGGTGCTCGTGATTCGCGGCGAGTATCTCGAGTCGGACAAAGAGGACGCGATCGACGGCGACGGATAACGGACGAACTGTCGTCCCCGTTCGATCGATCCGTCCGCGGCTGGACTCGCCACGTTCTGTCTGACTCGCGGCGAACACAACGCGGAGTGAAGATACAAGACTTATTTACTGGAGTTGGATTGATAGACCGAGCAGGTGAAACGGAACCGAACGGTACTGCTGATCGGACTACTGCTGGTCGCACTGAACTTCCGACCGGCGATCACGTCGATACCGCCGGTGCTCGAGGCGATCCGCGCCGATCTGGGACTCAGTTACACTGCGGTGAGCCTGCTTACGACGGTTCCAACGCTTCTGATCGGGCTCTTCGCGTTTTCCGCAGCACCCGTTTCGCGGCTGCTCGGGCGGGAACGTGCGATCCTGTGGGCGACCGTCCTCGTCGGTGTGGGGACAGCACTGCGGGTTTGGGGGGCAACCGCGGTCGTCCTGTTCGGGACCACCGTCTTGATCGGCATCGGGATCGCGATCAGTCAGACGCTCCTGCCGTCGATCGTCAACGATTACTTTCCCGAGCGGGCAGCACTCGTGACCGGGCTCTACACCACGAGCCTGGGCATCGGTGCGGCCGTGGCAGCCGGCGGAACCGCCCCACTGACCGGCGTTCTCGGATCGTGGCCCAGGGCACTCGCCGTCTGGGCGGTGTTAGCCGGTATCGCCGCCGCCGTCTGGGCCCCGATCAGTCGGTCCGACGACTCCGGGTCGCGTGGGGCGCAGTCGACGCAGAACCAGCTTCCGTGGCAGCACACCGGGGCGTGGATCACGACGCTGTTTTTCAGCGCGCAGACGCTTCTGTACTACTCGGAGCTGACGTGGATCGCACCGCTGTACGTCGATCTGGGATGGGAGACGGAACGAGCGGGGTTCGTCCTGACCCTGTTCGTGATCGCACAGCTGGGTGGTTCCCTCGGCATTCCGGCGCTGGCCGACCGCTGGACGGATCGCCGACCGTGGCTCGTGCTGGCGGGCGTCCTGAACGCGATCGGTCTCGTGGGGTTCGTCTGGTTCCCGTTCGTGAGTCCGTGGGGATGGGGCATCCTCACCGGCATCGGGATGGGAGGGCTGTTCGCGCTCGGTCTGACGCTTCCGAGCGATCTGGCCCCGAACGCGGACGCCGCCGGCCGGCTCACCGCGATGATGATCGGCGTGGGCTACGTCGTCGGCGCGGTCGGCCCCGTCGCCATCGGCGGGGCGCGTGATTTACTCGGCAGTTACGACCCGTCGTTCATCGTGCTCCTGGGACTCAACGTCGCGATGCTCGTCACGATGCTGTGGTTCCGGCCGAATCGGAGCGTCGCGTAGTCCGCCGCCTCTGTTTTAACGGCTCATATCGTCGGGTTCCTCGGGATTTCGGACGACGAGTACGGGCCCGACCGATTCGGCAGCGACGCGTTCGGCCTCCTCACCGAAGAGAAACGACCGGAGCGAGGGTGCCTGGTCGCCCATGACGACGGCGTCGTGGCCGGCCGCGGCGTCGACGAGCGCCTCGACGGGAGGCTCGTCGACGGCGAGTTCGGTCGCCACGTCGATGCCGTGCTCCGAGAAGAGCGCGGCGGCGGACTCGAGCGACTCCCGCCCGCCGGCCCCGTCGTCGGTCGCGAGGAAGAGCGTGACGTCGATTTCGCGCTCGTCGACCAGTTCGGCGACGAACGCACAGATCCGTTCGACGGCGACGGTGCCCGTCACCGTCACGAGAAGTCGATCGATCGGCCCGGTCACGCCCGTGATCGCGTAAGCGTCCGCCCCCGTCTCCGACGCGATTCGATCGATCGTTTGCTCCCGGTCGTGCGTGAACACGAGCCGGTGGTCGGCCCGCCCGCCGGCCGCCTCGAACTCCGCCACGAGATCGGTCAGCGCATCGGTCGCTTGGTCCTCGTACTGGAGTCGGGCCTGGTCCGGCGGCGTCTGCTCGGGCAGGACGTGGTAGCCCAGCACGGTCACGTCCATCGGCTCGAGCAGCGTCGTCAATCCGGCCGAAATCGATTCACCCTCGAGTATCGCCAGCGGAACGAGTACGTGTGTCATTATAATACCCCCTTCAGCGTCACGTCTCGGGCGTAGTAGGCGTGCCACCCGGCAGTCGCGATCATGATACCGATACCGATGAACTGTGACGTGCGTTGCATGAACCCGATCAGGGCGAAACTGGCGAGCGCGCCGAGTATCGGGACGGCTGGATAGCCGGGAACGCGGAAGTCGGGATCGTACCACTCCGGTTCGTCGCGACGCACCGCGAGCAGCGCCACGCAGATCAGCCCGTACATGACGAGGTGCAGAAACGAGGCGACTTCCGCGAGCAGTTCAACGCGGCCGGTCGCGACCAACAGGAGTATCGGCCCACCGGCCATCCCAAGCGCGACGTGTGGCGTGCCATAGCGGAGATTGATGTGACTCGCGCGTCGTGGTAACAGGGCGTCCTTCGAGACGGCGTAGATGGCTCGAGACGTGCTGAGGACCGACGCGTTGGCACTCGACATCGTCGCGAGCAGTCCGCCGAAGACGATCGCGAACGCCCCGGCCGCGCCGAGATAGTGGCGGCCGACCTCGACCATCGCCGTCTCGCCGAATTCCGAGAGTTGCTCGCTCCCGAACGCACTCGTCGCGACGAAGACCGTCACGACGTAGAGAACGCCGACGATGACCACGGAGCCGACCATCGCCAGCGGCAGGTTTCGACCGGGATTTTTCATCTCCCCGGCGACGGTCGCCACCTGTGCAAACCCGAGATACGAGGTGAACACGAGCGCCGCGGTCGTCAGGATGGGGAGCGTCCCGAACGGTGCGAACTGCTCGGGTGCGGTCGGTTCGCCGACGAGTCCGACTGCATCGAGTCCGCCGTATCCGAGGAAAACCACGAGAATCGACAGCAACAACGCGACGATTCCGTTTTGGAGTTTCGCCGCGTTTTCCGTCCCCGTGACGTTCAAAACGGTAAAGCCCGCGCCGAACAACAGCGCCAGCGGAATGACGAAGCCGTCACCGACCGTGACGCCGAGTTCCGCGAGCGTATCGACGGCGTAGTAGCCGAAGCCGACGAGGTAAAACGCCGTCGCGAACACCAGTCCGAACCACAGCGACAGCCCGACGACGGTCCCGGCGAGCGTGCCCAGCCCGCGGGAAATATAGTAGTAGCCGCCCCCGCTTTTCGGCATCGCCGTCGCGAGTTCGGAGGTCGGCAGCGCGACCAGGAGGGCGACGAGCGCGCCGATGGCGAACGACGCCGCCGCAGCGGGGCCGGCCTCCCCGGCTGCCAGCCCCGGAAAGACGAAGATGCCGGCGCCGATCATCGTCCCGATCCCGATCGCTAATCCACCGGAGAGCCCGAGCGTCCGCTCGAGTTCGGCGTCGTCCGTGATCGTGGCTTCGTCGGTCTCGACTGTCGGCTCGACCTGTGGGGACTCCCCTTCGATGTTGGTCCCACCGGTCGACGACGTGTCGCCCATGATGACAATGATTCGTGCGGTCCATAAATCTCTACTGCTGGCTGCACGTCGCTGGGACCGCCGCCGGCATCGAGCGATCGGGCCCTATCTAGCCGAGTCGACTCCGTTCGAGTCGTCGTTGTCCCCGCTCACACGCCGGTTCAGTTGATGCGATACCGCGGCCGATACCAGTACCAGTACACCACGATCACGAGCAGGACGGCCAGTCCGCCGAGGAAGAAGAGCAGTCCCGGTGGGACGGTTTCGAGGACCGGTTCCGCCGCGTCCGTGGCCCCGTCGGTGGCGTTTTGCAGCGTCTCGTTGTCGGCATCGAACCTCGGGTCTACCGACCCCGAATCCCCCGCCCCGGCGTCCCCGCCCCCGGCGTTTTCGGCGGCGCCGCCGTCTTGGTTCTCCACGTCCGCGATGCCGACGTCGTCTCCGCCGTCGGTCGTCTCGGCATCCATGCCATCGTCGGCCGAATCGACAGCCCGATCGTCCCGCGAGCGTTCGTCGGTCGACTCGGTGGCCGCTCCGTCCGGTTGCCCCCCGTCGCCTCCCGCTGCCGGCTGTTCGGTCCCGCCCGGCGTGGTGCCCGTGCTGGTTTGCCCGAGCCATCGGGTCACCCCATACTGGACCAGCAAGCTCCCGCCCGCCAGCACACCGATACCGCCGACCAAGCGCGAGAGCGCCTCCTTCAGTTGCGTCGCCCGCGATTTGTCGCTGGTAACGATCAACGGCCCGTCGGTCGTCGCGTAGACGCTCATCTCGTTGCCACGCGAGGAGTACCAGGTGTCGACTACCTCGACGAGTCCGGCGTCCTCGAGCTTCTCGAGGTGGTAGCGGACGTTCTGGATCGAGGAGTCGATCGCGTCGGCGACGTCGCTGGGGGCGCCGGGTTCGTCGTCGAGATGCGAATAGATCTCCCGTGCCGTCGTCGAGGAGAGCGCGCCGAACACCGCGTCGGCGTCCTCGCCCTCGAGGTCGACGACGCGGGGCTGGCCCTCTTCGGTAGCCGTCTCGGAGCGAAAGGGGAACAAACGGGCCATACGGGTGTCGATTCCTAATCGCTGTCAGACACACATACTCTTTTTCCTCGGTGAAAGCGCGATTTTAGCTACCGAAAACCACGGCACGCGATCGGGTGGCCCGACCGATGAATAAATCTCTTCGATATCCTGGATCGAATAGTAAGAGTTACCCATATCGCGACAAAGGGTCGCACATGCGTCGGAACGAACTGGGGCGCTGGCTCGTACTCGGAGTCGTTCTTGCGGGACTCGCGATCCCGTGGTTCCTGTGGGGGTCGGCGACCATCGTCGCCGGGCTTCCGGTCTGGCTCTGGTGGCACGTCGGCTGGATGGTGCTGGCGTCGGCCGTCTTCTGGGTCTTCACACAGCGAGCATGGGGAATCGGCGTCGAAACCGACGGAGGCGGTCGGGGCTCACGGGGCACGGGGCTGACCGATCCCGATCGTGCTCGAGACCGGCAACCCGGTGGTGATCCGCCGTGAGACCGGTCACGCTGCAGCTGGCTATCATCGTCGGCTACCTCATGATCGCGCTCGCGGTCGGGCTGGTCGCCTACCGACTGACCGACCGCACGGCCGAGGATTTCTATCTGGCGAGCCGAACGCTCGGGACGGTCGTCCTGCTGTTTACGACCTTCGCGACGCTGCTGTCGGCGTTTACATTCTTCGCCGGCCCGAACATCGCCTACGCGCAGGGCCCCGAGTGGATCCTCGTCATGGGGTTGATGGACGGCATCATCTTCGCGATACTCTGGTACGTCGTCGGTTACAAGCAGTGGCTGCTCGGCCAGCGATACGGGTACGTCACCCTCGGGGAGATGCTCGGCGACCGCTTTGGCTCGCGGTGGCTCCGTGGGCTCGTCGCCGGCGTTAGCCTCATGTGGCTCTTTCCGTACGTCATGCTCCAGCAGGTCGGGGCTGGGACCGCACTCGAGGCGCTCACCGAGGGCGCGGTCTCCTACGCCGCCGGGGCCGGCCTGATCACCGCGTTCATGATCCTCTACGTCGTGGTCGCGGGGATGCGCGGCATCGCCTGGACCGACACGCTGCAGGGTGCGTTCATGCTCGTCACCACCTGGGTCGCCGTGCTGTGGGTGCTCGCGGCCGTCGGCGGCCCCGGCGCTGCGACGGACGCGCTCGCATCCAACCCCGACACCGGCGGCTTCCTCTCGCTTGGCAGCGACTACTACACGGTCCCGTGGATGCTTTCGACGGCGATCACGATCGGCTTCGGCGTCGCGATGTTCCCGCAGGTCAACCAGCGCTTCTTCGCCGCGGGATCCAAAACGGTCCTCAAACGGTCCTTCGTCCTCTGGCCGATCCTCTGTGTCCTCCTCTTCGTCCCCTCGTTCATGCTCGGTGCGTGGGCCGCCGGCCTCGAGGTGGCGGTTCCGGAGGGTGCGAACGTCCTGCCGCTGGTCCTCGCGGAATTCACGCCGACCTGGTTCGCCGCGCTCGTCATCGCCGGCGCGATGGCCGCGATGATGTCCTCCTCGGACTCGATGCTGCTGTCGGGGTCGTCGTACTTCACGCGAGATCTCTACCGGCCGTTCATCGAGCAGGACCTCTCCGATCGCCGGGAGGATTTGATCGCCCGCTCCGGGGTCGTGATCTTCGCGACCGCTGCGTTCGTCGTCAGTCTCGTCCAGCCCGCAACGCTGTTCGAGATCGGTAACGCAGCCTTTAGCGGCTTCGCCCAACTCGCACTGCCGATCCTCCTCGCCCTCTACTGGCGCGGAACCACGCGAGCGGGCATCACTGCCGGAGTGGTAGTGAGCCAGCTCTTCTACATCCTGAGTCTCTTCCTCGCTGTCGTTCCGAACTCCTACGCCGGCTGGTCGGCCGGCATCGTCGGCATGGGACTCGGACTCGTCGTCACCGTCGTCGTGTCGCTCGTCACGTCGCCGGCGGCCGCCGAACGGCGCGCGATCTACTTCGACCGACTGGGCGCGGACTGAGGGGGTTTGCCGTACCGATCGACCGGCGCACCCGCAGGACGGGTCGTGGCTGGGCCGGCACTGACGTACGGTAGTCCGTCCGAGCGACTCGGAACCGCCACCCTGAACGGCCCCGCCCGTGTACGCGACGACGATGGCTATCGACCTGCCGCCCGCAGTCGCCGACGACTGGCGTCGTCTCGGCGGCCGAACCGACGAACGCAGCCTCTCGCTGGCGACGGTGACCGCCGAAACGACCGTCTTCGAACACCGACCGACCGCCGACGCCCTCGAGCGGCTCCGATCGGACGGTGATGTCCCGGCCCGATCGCTGTTCACCGTCGACCTCCACGTCAGTCCCTCCCTGTCGGCCATCGGACTCTCACCGGCCGACGCGCTCGAGCTGGCCGCCCCCAAAGCCCGCGAGGTGTTCGTCGAGACCGTCGAGGACGATGGCATCGCCGTCGGCGGGGAACGCGCGAGCGAATTCATCGACCGGCCCGATGGAGCCGTCGGCCATCTCACCGTCCTCGAGGCGTCGTATCCGACCGACGGAGCGACGGCGACCGACAGCGGTACGAGCGCCGACAGCGGTACGAGCGCCGACAGCGGTGACGAAACCGCGACGATCGACGCCGAAGCCCACGTCGCCGTCTGGCCCGCCGCCGACGCGTACGTGATGGCCGGCGGGATCGTCCCGCTGGAGGCCCCCGACGACGCGGACCTGCTCGCGGCCGCCCTCGACGTCGATCCGACCCGCGACCGCGAGGCGATCGTCGATCTGTTCCGGGGACTCGACCTCGAGCCCGCGTCCGACGGTTGATTCGGGTTCGCAAACGGGCTCGATCTTTCGTCGGCTCCTCGTCGCCAGCCCGGCCAGCCACATCACCCCGTCCGATCACGGCCGCGAAGTTATACATAATATTACACGACGATTATCAAAATCCGTACTAATTTATCCCCGGGGAGACAACCGGATGGTATGGATTACCAAGTCGTGGATCCAGAGACGCACGGTCGACTGTCGGATCGGCCATGCCGGACCCATTCGATCACTGGCGCCGACGACGGGATGACGTTCGACCAGCTCGGCGTTCGGCTGTACGTCGCCGAACCCGGCGAACAGCTTCCGCTCCAGTATCACTATCACGAAACGCAAGAGGAGGCGTTCTACGTCCTCTCGGGGACGCTCAACGTCGAAACCCCCGAGCGAACCTACGACGTCGAGGCGGAGAACGTGTTCCTCGTGGAACCGGGCAACCCACACCGCGCGTTCAACTCGGATGAATCGACCGACACCGTCCGCGTCCTCGCGATGGGCGCCCCGACGAACGACGGTGGGCAGCCATACGAGCCATAATGTACCGTTCGAATCATTAAAAAGGATACTAAATCGTCACGTCTCTTCTCCGTCCGGGAGGATGGCCACGGACGACGCATCGACGGACACCGACGATCCCCACACCAACGGTACGAGAACTGGTGCTTTTTATAAACGGCACCGCAACGTATCGGGTATGCAAACGCACATCGTTCCGGTCGGCTTCGACTACGACCGGCTGATCGCGCCCCTCGTGCGCGATCAGATCGACGTCGACAGCGTCATTCTCCTCGAGGGGGCCGTCGGGAGCGAGGCCAACGTCGAGTACTCGCGACATCTCTCGAAGAAACTCGAGACGGACTTCAAGAACCTGCTGGGGGCCGAGACCGAGCGGTTCGTCTTAGAGGACGTCTACGACTACGACGACGCCTTCGAGCAGGCCTACGAGCTCATCACCGCGGAGCTCGACCGGGGCAACGAGGTCTGGGTCAACGTCGCCGCGATGCCCCGGACCGTGAGTTTCGCCTTCGCCAACGCCGCCCACTCGCTGATGGTCGAACGCCAGGAGGACCGCGAGGGGATCCACACCTACTACACCGCCCCCGAGAAGTACCTCGAGACCGAACTCGCCGAGGAACTGCGCGAGCAGATCGCGCTGCTCGAAGACCTCGGCGAGGCCGACGACATCGCGGACGACCGGATCACGAGCCGCCTCGAGAGCGCGTGCGATCTGTTAGACGAGTTCGACGAGCGCGGGACGACGATCGGCGCGAAGGAGATCGACGGCAAACACATCGTCGAGTTGCCGGTTGCCTCCTTCTCGAACGTCAAGCCCTTCGAGGAACTCATCCTCTACAAGCTCGGCGAGGACGGCGAGTTCGACTCCGTCTCGGAGCTCGCGGAGTCGCTGGCCCGCGAACTCAACGAGGAGTACACCGATAGCTTCCGGTCGAAGGTCATCTACAACGTCGACCGGCTCGGTCCCGGCGGCAAGGGCTACATCGAACGCGAGGAACACGGCAAGTCCTACCGGACGCGGCTCTCCCGTATCGGCGAGTTGTGGGTGCGAGCCCATTCCGACGACGACTCGAGGTAGCGACGACCGGCCGATCGGTCGGCCGTCTCGCGTCCGCCGGATCAGAGCAGCCCGAAGCGTGATAGCCGAGAGAAGGAGACCACGGTTTTCGCGCGGCTGGTCCGTCGGGAACGGCGATCACTCCTCGTCGAACTCGAGGGCGAGGGAATTGATACAGTAGCGTTTGCCCGTCGGGTCGGGGCCGTCTTCGAAGACGTGGCCCAGGTGGCCGCCGCAGTCGGCACACAGGACCTCGGTACGGCGCATGCCGTGGCTGGTGTCGGTTCGGGTGTCGACCAGGTCGTCGTCGACGTCGTAGAAACTGGGCCACCCGCAGCCGGAGTCGAACTTCGTCTCGGAGTCGAACAGTTCGGCCCCGCAACCGGCACAGGCGTAGGAACCGTCCGCCTTGTGATCGACGTACTCTCCGCTAAACGGGGTCTCAGTGCCGGCCTCGCGGAGGATCCGGTACTCCGCGTCGCTCAGTTCCTCGCGCCATTCCTCGTCGCTCGTCGGGACGGCATTCGGCTCGTTGCTCATGGGTGGCCGTTAGTGGGAGACACTCAAGAGTCTGTCTGCCCCGGTTGCCGGTCGCGGCCCGATCGCCCATCGGGAGCGGTGTCCACAATCCATCGAGACGGAGCGTCGGCTCGAGCGGGCCGACTCACCGGCTGGTGATGACGTCCGTACTCTCACAGTCGGGACACTGGGTCATCCGGCCGAGTTTCGGAACCTCGATCCGCTGCCATTCGTCGTCTCCGCCGGGTGCTTCGAACCCACAGTTCCGACAGCGTGACCGTTCGCGCGTGCGGTGGTCGCTTGCCATAGTCCGTGATATGTCATAGGGTCACATAGGCGTTTATGCAGGCAGCTGCGAACGTCAGGGGTTCCAACGGGAGCTGTGACCGGTCGTCGAGCGGCGACCGGTCACCGCTACGCCACGATTGACAGGGGTGAGCGTGGATCGCGTTGCTCGTCCGGGCCGACCACGCCGACGCGTGCCGTCAGGCCCGTCGAGCCGCATTGGGTTCGATCGGAGACCGGCTCGTCGGTGTCGCTGTGCCCTCGAGGGCCCGACTTCGAGTGAATCGGTGTCGTCGTTCCCCATCCGGTGTCGGACGGACTACTGTAAGCCGGTGCAACCGGGACTATCCTGGGGTCGCACCGGTCGAACGGTACACCAGACCGTATCAGCGCTCGAATCGTCGCTCGCGTGGATGAGGAGTCCAGCACACCGGATCTCCGTGGTGGTTGTCAACGAACACCTATATAAATATTGACTGCCCAACGCGACCGCTCGGTCTCGAACCGGACGATCGGAGCCACCCCATTCGGCGACTGGCAGGACCGGACGGGAGCAGTCGCCTTTCTTGCAAACCGGCCGCTCGGCTCAGGAGACTCGATCGGCGTAGCGCACCGGAACGGTCGCCGAACTGTCGATTCTGACCCCGTGTGCGTACCACTCCTGTTAAGCGTTAAGCCAGGGCAGGACGTATTCGCAGGCGATGGCTTCCCGGCAGGACCTCGCTGCGGCGACGCTCGAGACGCTCCCGATCACCATCGCCGTCATCGACGACGACGGCGAGATCAGGCTGACGAACCGATCCTGGCGCGAGTTCGCTCCCGAGAGCGAGGACCACCTCGGTGTCGACTACATTGCGACTGCCACCACTGCGGACGACGAACACGCCACTCGAGCGGTTGCAGGGATCGAGCGCGTGCTCGACGGTGACCAGGAGTCCTTCGAGATGGAGTATCCCTGTCACTCACCGGCGGCAAAGCGCTGGTTCATGATGCGGGCCAGCCGGTTTCGCGACGGCGACGAGCGACTGGTGTCGATCGTCCACGTCGAGATCACCGAGCGGAAACTCGCCGAGATCGCCGCCGAGGAAAACGCCCAACAGGTCCGCGACGAACGGCAGGCGCTCGAACACGTCCTCGAGCGCGTCGACGGACTCGTCCGTGATGTCACCGACGCCGCCGTCGGTGCGGAGACGCGGGGAGAGATCGAACGCGAAGTCTGTGCGCGACTCACCGAAACCGATCCCTACGTGCTCGCGTGGATCGGCCGGGCCGACGTCACGAACCGGCGGCTGTCCCCCCAGGAGTGGGCCAGCGAGGGGGACGTTTCCCTCGAGGACGACGAACTCGTCATCGGGACTGACGAAAGCCATCCCGCGATTCGGGCGTTCGAGGACGGCCAGCCACGCGTTATCCAGGATCTCGACGCGTTCGACGCTGCCGACCGATGGTGGCCAGAGGGGGCCGGCGAACACGTCCAATCGCTCATCGCCTTGCCGTTGACCTACGGTGAGATCACCTACGGCGTCCTCGTCGTGTTCGCCGCCGACCCCGAGGCCTTCGACGAACGGGAACGCTTCGTTCTCGAGTCGCTGGCGGAGACGATCGCGACCGCGATGAACGCGCTCGAAGTCAGGCGGATGCTCACGACCGAGACCGTCGTCTCCATGGCGGTTTCCCTCGAGGATCCGTCGCTGTTCGTCACGGCGTTGTCGACTGCCGTCGACGCTACGATTACCTACCGCGGCGTGACCTACGACGCTAACGGGACGCCGCTCGTCTTCCTCCATGCCGATCGCGAACTCGACGCTGCCAGCGTGCAGGACGCGTTCGAGAACGGACGCGACGTAGAAATCCTCTCCGAGACCGAGAGCGACACCGTCCTCGAGGTCGAGGCCGAAGACGGACTCGTGACGGTGCTGAGCGAGTACGGTGGGGTGATCCAGGAGCTGACAGTCACCGACGGTGTCGCCGATCTCGTCCTCGAACTCCCGGACGGGCGATCCGCACGGTCGGCGTACGACCTGCTCGAGCGCCGATACGACCGTGTCGAACTCGATAGTTATCACGAAACGGAAGAACCCGCCCGGACCCGGAAGGACATCGTGACGCGACTCGAGTCGTCGCTGACCGACCGACAGCTCATGGCGCTTCGAAAGGCCTACTACGCGAACTACTTCGAGTGGCCCCGAGACATCTCCGGCGAGGAGTTGGCCGCGTCGATGGACATCTCGCGGTCGACGTACCACCAGCATCTACGGACTGCCCAGCGAAAACTCCTCGACGAACTCCTCGAGTGATCCGCCGTACTGACACTGCGTACAGCGGTCGTCCGAACATAGTGAGGGGGTGGTATTTTATATACATCTGTCGTATCGTATACATCCGTTCACTGTCGGAGGGTCAACGGGGCAGAGAATGCAACAGGAACACATCGACGCAGGCAAGACGATACAGAAGCGAACCGGGAAGACGTTCTATCTCGCGACGCGGTTCCTTCCCGAACGAGTGCGCCACGCCACGCACGTCCTCTATGCGTTCTTCCGGATCGCGGACGAGGTCGTCGACGATGCGGCGGACGTCGATCCGGAGACACAGCGCGCGCAACTCGAGGACATTCGGGCTCAGGCGCTGGGCGAGCAACCACCCGACGATCCGGTGCTCGAGGCGTTCCGGGAACTCACGGAGCGATACGGGATCGACGATGCGGAAATCAATACGTTCATCGACGCGATGGCGACCGATATCGAGACCAGCCGGTACGAAACCTACAGCGACCTCGAGTCCTACATGCGAGGGTCGGCCGCGTCGGTCGGTGTCATGATGACCGCGATCATGGAGCCGGAGGCCGAGGAGACGGCGATTCCCCACGCCGTCACGCTCGGCGAGGCGTTCCAGATGACGAACTTCCTGCGGGACGTCCGCGAGGACATCCTCGAGCGCGATCGGATCTACGTTCCACAGGAGACGCTTCGGGACCACGGGGTCGACACCGAGCAGATCGAACGGCTCGAGTACTCCGAGTCGTTCGGCGCGGCGATGGCCGCCGAGCTCCAGCGGACCGAAGAGCTCTATCGAGAGGGCGTCGCCGGGATCCGATACTTGCCCGAGGACTGTCAGCTCCCGGTCTTGCTGGCGGCGGTTCTCTACGCGGAACACCACACCGTCATCCGCAATCAGGAGTACGACGTGCTTTCGGCGGAGCCATCGCTGTCGACGGTACGAAAGCTGTGGTGTCTCGCGAAGACGCGCTGGCACTGGCACTGGAATCGAGATCCCGAAGCAGTGTTCCAGCGGGTCTCGGCGGTGCCGACGGCCGACCGAGATCGGCACAGCCCCGAACACGGGGACGGCGTTCCCACCCGGTCGTAACCGTCGCATTATCAAGCCCCTCGATATAGTGGCTCACCGTTCGTTGTCTTCACGGCCAAACGGCTGCGTATGTCCACGGAAACCAGTTCCGGGATCGGTGACGAAGAACGACAGATGGCACGCACGACGGCGATCGGGCTCGGTATCTGGCTCGCCCTGACGATCGCCGCCGTCGTGTTGTTGCTCCTGTTCGGCGACGCCATCTCGAGCCTGTTCGTGTGAGACGGTCTACTGTAAGTTATCGCCGGTGGGACCGCGACCGGTCTACGGTCCCATCGGTGAATCGTTATAGCAAACCGTACGAGCCCCCGAGTCGGTGCGACCGCGGTCGTGCTGGCGCTACTCCGAAATATCGTCGCTCGCGAGCGCGGTCGTTTCGGCGACGATGAACTTCGCGAGCTTGCGTTTTGGATGTTCGTCGACCAGATGCTCCTCGAGTTGTTGACCGGCGGCCGGCGGTTCCCGACAGACCGGACACTCGATCGGTTCACGAGTCACCATAGTGGTGACAACAGTCTCACACGCAAAAGTGACTCCCTGGCATACTCGTCCCGGCGCGATCCGTTCCGAATCGGTCCACGCCTCCGCCGTGTTAGGTTCCGAGCCACCTGTTCGCCATCGTCGCGAGGTCGTAACGGTCGGTCCTCAACAGCCCGAGACAGAACAGGCCCGCGACTCCAGCGGCCAGCCAGTTGCCGTACAGCGCGTTGATCGTCCCCCAGAGCAACACGAAGCTCACCAGATCGTCGAGTGCGAACGCACAGGTTCGGACCCGCTCGAGCAGCGCCGCGCGATCGAAGGCTAGCTCGACGAGGAGGACGGCGACGGTCCCGGAGAGGAGCCACCCCCGGTAATTCGAGGCGGGGACGCCGTAGTAGCCCCCGGGCGGCACGTATTCCCAGAAGCCGATCGCGACGGCTGCGGGGTCGAGTACGAGGTCGATCGCGACGACGGTGGCGATCGCCCCGGGCACTCGCACGAACACGTTCTCGGCCCGTTCGCCGAAGACCAGCAGCGTCAGCAGGTAGGCGTTGAGTACCAGGGGCACGAAAAACAGCGGGAGGGCGAGGGGGATCTCGCCACCCACCATCGGTCCGAGCCGAATCCCGTACTCGAAGGCGCCGTAGGGCCAGTCCGTCCGCACGCCAACGAGTTCGATCGCGTACGTGTACGCGGTCAGGAGGCCGAGAGAGGCGATCGCCCGCCGATCGATGCGGGGCAACAGGGCGACGACCAGCGGCGAGCGCATCACCAGCGTTCCAAACAGGATCAACAGGGGATTGTACGCGAGCGGCGGCGGCAACAGTTCCTCGGCGCTTGCGACCAGCGTCACTGCCCCGATCACCGGGAAGACCACCGCGATCGTGAACCGATTCGCGCGGACGAGCGCCTCCAGACGGCGCTGGACCGCCGCTCGTGTCGCGTCACGTTCGGTGTGAGCGCGCTCGCCGTGGGACCCGCCCCTGCTGTCCCGCTCGTGAGAGGACGGTCCCGAAGGAGCGTCCGTCCCCGACCTCGAGGCGGGGTCCGAACCCGGACTCGAGCGAGGTCGATTCGAGTCGCTGCTATCCATAGAGGAGCCTCCAGAGGCCGCCCATCGTCAGGAGCGCGCCGACGACGGTGTTGATCGCCGGGAACCACCAGTACGCTCGGTCGACGGCGACGCTCGCGGTGGCGATCGCGGCGACGAGTCCCGGATAGACCAGCATGAGCGCCCCCAGCCGGACGTCGAACGTTCCGAACGCGGCGGCGCTCGCGAGCCAACAGCCGGCACAGTAGCCGTAAGTCCGATGTTCGCCGAGTACCGTCGCGGTCGTTCGGATACCGGTCTCGCGGTCGGGCTCGATGTCGGGGATCGCCGAGAAGGTGTGCATCCCCATCGCCCAGAGCCAGCCGCCCGCGATCGCGAGGAGGGGCGGCTGTGTGCCCGAAACGGCGGCGTATGCGGCTGCGCCCGGCGTGATGTAGAGCCCGTTCGAGAGCGAATCGAGCAGCGGCGTCGTCTTGAACCTGGCCGGCGGCGCGCTGTAGGCCGCACCGAGGAGGAGAAAGGCGACGAGCCACGGTATCGCGGCCCTCGCCAGCAGCGGCGCGAACAGCAGCGGCAGGGCTCCACAGAGCCCGACGGCGAGGGGAACGTACTGCTGTCCCCGGTACCGCGTCTCCCGGTCGTCCTTCTTCGGGTTCGCCGCGTCGATCTCCCGGTCGTAGACGTCGTTGATCCCGTAGAGGAAGACGTTCGCCGGCAGGAGGAAGTACGCGAACAGGGCGATCGTGGCCGGGGTAAACAGGTCGTCGACGGACGCCGCGGCGTAGGCGACTCCGACGACGACGGGCCCGGCCAGATACAGCCAGAAGCGCGGCCGCGAGAGGGTCAACAGGTACGACAGCTGGTCGCCGACGCTGGCTTCACTCGCTGCCGCGGATTTCGAAGTCATCGTTGGAGTCTCGAGCGTGTGCGATCGTGGGTTCGGATCGGGCTCCGTTCGTCCCGACGACTCATTCCGTGGCTCACGACGGCCGCTTCGGGGTGCCGTGATCCTCGAGTACCTTCTCGGCCGTCAGGTCGCCGCTGATGAGACACATCGGGACGCCGATGCCGGGTGTGGTGTCACCGCCCACGAAGTAGAGTCCGTCGACCTCTTTCGAC
Source organism: Natrinema ejinorense (assembly GCF_002494345.1). Classification (GTDB taxonomy): domain Archaea; phylum Halobacteriota; class Halobacteria; order Halobacteriales; family Natrialbaceae; genus Natrinema; species Natrinema longum. The sequence goes on along the minus strand of NZ_NXNI01000001.1, from coordinate 2,374,116 downwards.
CGGTGTGGGGGTCGGAAGAGCGCGGTCTGCCGAAGCGTGTGGGCCAGTCCCAGCGCCGTCCCGCCGTAGCTGTTGTACCGGCCGGCGAAGTCTTCGACCGAGAACCGCTCCTCGAGGACGATCCGATCCCGGAAGTCGGTTCCCGTATTCGCGGCGATGTCCTCGAGGACGAGGTCGCGATACTCCTCGCGGCGTTCGGGGGTGTCCTCGAGTCCGGGTGCGATCGGCACGAGGACGAACAGGGCGCTGTGGCCATCGGGCGCGACGTCGTCGTCGGTTTCGGAGGACACACACAGGTAGTAGGCGGGGTCGTCGGGCCACTGGGGGTCCTCGAAGATCTGATCGAAGTGCTCCTCCCAGTCGGTCGGCAACACGAGCGTGTGGTGAGCGAGTTCCTCGACGTCGCCCTCGACGCCGAGATAGAGGAGGAACGCGGAGGGCGCGTAGGTCCGTTCGTCCCAGTAGTCGGCGTCGTGGCCGCGCCGTTCGGGAGTCAGCAGTTCCTGTTCGGTGTGTGCGTAATCGGCGTTGCTCACGACCAGATCCGATCGGACCGGCCCGGCGGGCGTTTCGACCTCGAATCCGCCCGTGCGACCCTTGATCTCCGTCGCGGGACGATCGGTGTCGTACTCGACGCCCAGTTCCGAACCCAGTTCCGCGACTCCATCGATGACCGCGCCGATCCCGCCGTCGGGGTACCAGACGCCGAGGTTGAAATCGACGTGGCTCATCAGGTTGTACAGCGCCGGCGTGTTCGTCGGCGAACCGCCCAGGAATACCAGCGTGTACTGCATTATCTGCTGGAGTTTCGGATGGTCGAAGTAGCCCTCGACGTGGCCCTGCATCGAGCCCAGCAGCGAGAGTCCCCGCGCCTGGCGAGCCACGTCGAGATCCAGATAATCGCGAAGGCGTTCCCGATCCTCGTAGACGAAGTGTTTCATCCCGACCTCATAGTTCTCCCGTGACTTCTCGAGGTAGCGCTCGAGTGTGTCGCTGGCACCCGGCTCGTACTCCTCGAAGACGGCTTTCGTCCGCTCGAGGTCCGGCGTGATATCGACCTGGTCACCGTCTTTGAAGAAGATTCGGTAATGGGGATCGAGATGCGAGAGCTCGTAGTAGTCGCTCGGCGTCCGATCGAAGTCGGCGAAGAACCGCTCGAAGACGTCGGGCATCAGATACCACGAGGGACCCATGTCGAACGTGAAGCCGTCTTTCTCGAGGCGACTCGCCCGGCCACCCAGCTGTTCGTTCTTCTCGATGACGCGGACGTCGGCACCCGCATCGGCGAGGTAACAGGCCGTCGAGAGCCCACCGATCCCGCTCCCGATCACGACGACCGACTCACCGGCCAGCGATTGCATGGTCGAACGTGAGTATCGGACGGATGTTAAACGTGTGTCATACATAGGTAGGGAATCGGATGATACCGTCCGAGCCGACCGGCCCGGTGGGTTCCTGTGGGTTGGAGCCGTAGGGTGCGTATGGACGGAACGACAGCCGTCGTGACTGGCGGCACTCGCGGTATCGGACGCGCCGTCGCCGAGGCGTTCGCAGTCGAGGGAGCCGCCGTCGTCGTCGGCGCTCGAGACGGCACGGACGTCGACGCGACCGTCGACGCGCTCGAGGCGACGGGTGCGACCGCAGACGGCCACAGGACCGACGTTCGCGACGAGTACGACCTCGAGCGGTTGACCGAGACCGCCTCGCGGACGGGCGGGGAAACGGGTATCGACGTCGTCGTCCCCGCGGCGGGCGTCTACCACGGCGAGGCGGGGCAGACGCCGACGGACGACGAGTCGTATGCCGCGTTCGACGATCACTGGCGGACGAACGGCCGCGGCGTCTACGCGACGATCCGCGAGTCGCTGCCGCACCTGAACGACGGGGCACGGGTGCTCGTGCCGACGGGCTCGGTCGCTCGAGACGGGGAGGCAGGATACGGCTCCTACGCGATCTCGAAGGCGACGGCGGAGGCCGTTACTCGCGGCTTCGCCGCTGACACCGATCACGTCGTGGGCTGTCTGGACCCCGGGATCGTCGCGACGGGGCTGTCGGGAGGGAACGGCCGCGATCCGGACGCCGTCGCTCCGATGTTCGTCTGGGCGGCGACCGAGGCGGAGCCGACGGCCGTCGACGGGGCGGTCGTCGGACTGCGCGAGTGGAAGCAAGCGACGCGGTAACGGTCGAGGACACGAGTGCCTCGAGTCGATCCCGAATGGGTGTCGTCGGCGCTCAGAAGCCGACGGCCATCAGGAACAGCGCGACTGCGATGATCGCGAACAGCCCGCCAACGCCTTTCTTGATCGTTCCCGTGTCCAGTGTGGCCGAGACGTATGGCGCGATCTGTCCGCCGAGTGTCGTCGCGGGAACCGTCCAGACGACCATGTTCCACGGCGTCGAGGCGAGGTCCATCGTATGGCCACCGGGGACCAGACCGCCGCCAAAGACGTGGACCATCGAGGCTAACACGGCCGTCGTCGCGACGACGATGTGATTCGTGCCGATCGCGACCCGGACGGGGACCTCGGTTCGGAGCATCGAGATGATGCCGAGTTCGCCGATTCCGAAGCCGGCCAGCCCCTGAAAGACGCCGCCGACGCTGTAGTTGGCGAAGCGCTCGAGATACCCCGCGCGAGAGTACCTGTAGTCGTTGCCATCACGGTCGACGCGGGTTACCGTGCCGGCATCGTCCGTTTCGACCCCGGCCGGACCGAGTTTGTTCGCGTCGTTGGGGAGTTCGCTCGCGGTGCCCCCGTCGGCTGCGGCCGTCTCGCCGCCGGAGCCACCGCCGGGTTCCTCGTGGCCGAGGTTCGCCCGGAAGAGGAGGTACGACGCCGCGAGGAGTGCGATCCCGAGTAGCGCGTGGAACAGCGGCTCCGGAATGACGAACGAGAGCAGTGCTCCCCCGACGACGAACGGAATACCGCCGAGAACGAGCGTCGCGCCGAGTCGGCGATCGACCAGTCCGTACTGAATAAAGGCGAGCGCGGAACTCGAGAGGCCAAAGGACTCGCTGATGAGGCCGATTTTCACCAGCGTATTGGGTTCTAACGGATACGCCAAAAGCGGGAAGACGAAGATGAGGAAGGGGACGAACAGCGCGGAGCCGCTGATCCCGACGGTATTGACGATCATCGCGCCGATGACGAACGCGATAAATAGCCACCAGTACTCGAGCCAGTAGGTGGTCCCTGGGTTGGCAGGCTCCGTCGGTGCGAAGAAGTACACACCGACGATGAACACGAGTGGTGCGAGAAATACGACGAGGTGTTGATACTTGAGAAAGGTCTTCTGGATGCTGGAAGTCGATGCCGAAGGTGTCATTGAGCCGTGAGCGCTGCTTTGTGAGGTCCAAAATAAGAATATTGTCGTCTATCGCGGCCCTGTGAACCGTTCGTATGGGGGGGTGTCGTGGGAACCGGCCGGCACCCGTTTCGTCCCACGCGCTCGGAATTTCCCCACTATTTATCACACTAGATGTGCTACATGCTACCACAATGAGTTTTCCAGAGGGGCCCCACAACCCGGGTGAACAGCCCGCAGTAGACGACAGCGGTGACGCGACCGATCGTGCCCCGACGGACGGACTCGTCGCGACCGTCCTCGAGTCGCTCCGGTTGCATTCCCGGACCTGGGCGGACCGCTACGTCGAGATGCGCGTCAGTGCGCGGACCGACCGTCGGGAGTAACGACTTCTCGTGGTTCGCTACGGTCGACTCGACTGGTTCTTCGGACACGCGACGGAGCGAACGCTCGCGTGAGCACCGTCTCGCGTCGTCCGGCTGACGGCAACGATTATACGGTCCCGTGTTGTGTGGTATCGTGGCGAACGAAGATGAACGAAGTTGCAACGAAAGCGGTCACCTGTCCGCACTGTGGGGAGAACGCGAGCGTCCCGCTCCCCGGCGGGGAGACGGAAGTGAAAGTGCGGAAATCGATCGCGGCGTTCGGCGAGCACACCACGGTCACGTGCTCACGGGGCCATACCTACTGGGTATACTTCTGTTAACACGCCTCGTTTTGGCGGTCCTATCACCGGAGTACCGGCGAGTCATCGAGTACAAGCGCCAGCGCGGCCGCTGCGGGCGATCTGTCGGTGGGAGAAATCTAGTAGTTAGCGGAACCGATACCGGGGATCAATCGATGTGGCCTTCACGACGCAGTTGATCTGCGTCCTGGCCGGTGTAGCGCCATTCGATGGTGGCTTTCTCGTCTTGCCAGTCCCAGGGTTCGGCGACGACGATGTCGTCTTGCTCGATCCAGGTTCGGTATTTCATGCGACCCGGAATGCGGCCGAGTCGCTCCTCGCCGTCCTCACAGCGGAGGCGAACGTGGTTGCCTCCGAGGTGTTCGGTTACGACGGCGAATACTTCATCGCTGTTGGGCATACGGAGGTTCCGTCGCCCGGAGTCTTCTGTCACAGTTTAACTACGTGCGGTAGACGTTTAAATGGTTGGGGAGTCGTGGTAGCGTGGGCCGTACTGCTACAAATCCGTGCACCGCTCATCCGAACGGCCCTCCGATCGTGACCGTTCGTCGGACGGATCACTGTCGATTCGGCGGCTACAACTCGCGGTCCGAATCCGGATTCTCGAGTTCCCACAGGAGTTCCGGCAGGAACGCCTCGAGGTTGTCGATAACGCTGCGCTCGCTGACGTTCAGTCCCTCGCAGTGCTCGTAGGCCGAGTCACGAATGTCGACGTGGAGGTCACCGTCCTCGAGCCAGACCCCGAGGGGAAAGACCGAACAGCGGGTGGGTTTCCAGTCCTCCTCGAGGTGGAGCGAACAGAGGCCGTCCTCCCGGAGGAACGCACAGGCCGAGCCGTCCTCGCCGACGTGGTCCTCGCGGTCTTTGCCCTCGCGCGTGACGAACTTCTCGCCGCGAAACTCCGTCGTGGTCTCGGCGAGGTTCGCCCGCTGGGCCAACTCGAGGAGGTCCCTGTCGTAGAGGAGCACGCCGTGATGACAACACCACGTGCAGTCGTCGACGCACTCGAAGGTAAGCTCGGGATCGAACTCGACGACGACTTCGCGGTCGGGATACACCTCGACGCGTCGGTGGTCGGCGCTCACGTGTCGTCGGTGGGCGGTCGCCGTGAAGTGCCTTTCTACCCGTCGTTTCGAACGGTCGTCTCCGAACTGTCGCCGCTTCCTCGAACACCCCTGCCCGTTGTCCCGCCCGGCGGCGGATCGGTCGGGACGCCGTCTCACGCCCTCGAATCCGTCGATTCGCGACGCGCTACGTGCGGACCGTCTCCCGCTCGAGCGGCAGGGTCTCGCGTTCGCTCGCATCGACCACGGTATTGCGGAGCGTGCCGACGCCTTCGTAGGTAATTTCGACGGTGTCGCCGGGTTCGACGAGACCGGGGTTGGCTGGGCTGCCGAAGGAGACGACGTCGCCGGGACGGAACGTGACCCGGCGGGAGAGGTGCGCGATGATCTCGTCGGGGTCGAACAACATCAGTTCGGTGTTGGCCTCCTGGCGGCGCTCACCGGCGACGTCGGTGTACATGTCGATGTCGGTCGGCTCGACGGCGGTCTCGATCCACGGCCCGAGCGGGCCGGACGCGTCGAATGCCTTCCGGGGCGTCCGCTCGCCCTGATCGAGCGCGTCCATGTCGTTCAGGATCGTGTAGCCACGGACGACCTCGGACACCTCCGCTTCCGAGAGGTTCCGACAGGGCTCGTCGATGACGGCCGCAAGCTCGCCGGCGTAGGTCAGTTCGTTCGTGACCGTCGGATACGGAATCGGATCGCCGTGGCCGACGAGCGACGCCGGCGGCTTGATGAAGAAGTCGGGCTCGTCGGGGCGTTCGTAGGACATCTGGTCGATCGTCGCCGCGAAGTTCCGGCCGATACAGTACAGCGCCGAAGGTTCACAGGGTGGCAGGAATCCGTCGTCCGCCCCGACCTCGTAGAGGCCGTCGTCGGCGTGAACGACGCCGTCCTCGTATCGTCCGGATACCGGGCCATCGTCGGTCGCGATCCGCGCGAGTTTCATTGTCGGCGGTCTCGAGGCCGGGAGATTAGTGGTACCGGTTCGCGGCCGAATCGGTCCGGTTCGACCGGGTCGCTCGAGACGACGGTACACGCGTATCCAATTGTGGTGCCCGTTTTCCGGTCGATGTCATCCTCGTTCCGAATACGGCATATTATAATATGCGTTTGACCAGTTTTACCTCTATTTGCGGATATTCGCCAACAACAATAGAACTTTAATAGTAGAATCCGTTTGCTTAGGCGAGCAGAAGATGACGAACGGAAATCTGACCGCCGCGGAAGAGGACGTACTGGACGAGATCGAAGACGAAGACATCGACTTCCTTCGGCTGCAGTTTACCGACATTCTGGGGACGGTCAAGAACGTCTCCGTGCCCGCACGGCAGGCCGAGAAGGCCTTCACCGAAGGGATCTACTTCGACGGCTCCTCGATCGAGGGGTTCGTTCGCATTCAGGAGTCGGACATGCGGCTCAAGCCCGACCCCGACACGTTCGCGATCCTCCCGTGGCAAAACCGCGAGGACGGTGCATCGGCCCGGATGATCTGCGACGTCATCGACACCTCGACGGGCGAACCCTTCGAGGGCGACCCGCGACGCGTCCTCAAGAACGCACTCGAGCGCGCCGACGATCTGGGCTACACCGTCAACGCCGCGCCCGAGCCGGAGTTCTTCCTCTTCGAGGAGGACGAGGAGGGCCGCGCCACGACGGAGACGGGCGATCACGGCGGCTACTTCGACCTCGCGCCGAAAGACCTCGCCAGCGACGTTCGCCGCGACATCATCTACGGCCTCGAGGACATGGGCTTCGAGATCGAAGCGAGCCACCACGAGGTCGCTCGCGGCCAACACGAGATCAACTTCGAGTACGACGACGCGCTCTCGACGGCCGACAACGTCGCGACCTTCCGCACCGTCGTCCGCGCGATCGCCGCCCAGCACGACCAGCACGCGACCTTCATGCCCAAGCCGATTCCGCGTATCAACGGCTCGGGGATGCACACCCACCTCTCCTTGTTCGAGGACGGCGAGAACGCCTTCCACGACGAGGACGACGAGTTCGACCTCTCGGAGACCGCTCACTCCTTTATCGCCGGCATCCTCGAGCACGCGCCGGCGATCACGGCGGTCTCGAACCCGACGGTCAACAGCTACAAGCGGCTCGTGCCGGGCTACGAAGCGCCGGTGTACGTCGCCTGGTCCGATCGCAACCGCTCGGCGCTGATCCGCAAGCCGGCCGCGCGCGTCCCGGCCGCCTCGCGCATCGAGGCTCGCTTCCCCGATCCGTCGTGTAATCCCTACCTCGCGCTGGCGGTGCTCATCCACGCCGGTCTCGACGGGATCGAACGCGACCTCGAGTGTCCCGACCCGGTTCGGGAGAACATCTACGAGTTCGACGAAGCGAAACGCGACGAGTACGGCATCGAGACGCTGCCGACGAACCTCGGCGAAGCCGTCGAGGCACTCGAGGACGACGAGGTCATCTACAGCGCACTCGGCGAGCACGTCGGGCCGAAGTTCGTCGAAGCCAAAGAACAGGAGTTCGAAGACTACCTCGTCGACGTCTCCGATTGGGAACTCGAGCGCTACCTCGAAACGTTCTGAGCTGCCGTCGAAACGGTCGCTCGCGGTCGGCTCGCTCGGGCACGGGGGTCGTCCGTTCGGATCCGATCCCGTTTGTATCAGCTGTCGCGAGAACGGCGACGCAGCCGTCGCTTCATGACGACGCCGTCGGGATCAGTTCGCGAGAACGTATTCCGATTCGGCTTGCTCGACGTAGCCGGCACTCGACAGCGAGTTCAGCACGCTCAGGATGTTGATCTTCTTCATCGCCAGTATCTCCCCCAGTTCTTCGATCGTCGCCCCGTCGGCGACCTCCAGGTAGATGTAGACGAGTTTCGCGCGGGCTGACTCGAGATCGTCGGGAACCGGATCGATGCGTGCTCTGTGGCGCGTTTGCGAGGCCATAGTCAGCCGTACGGACCTCGTTCTGGTATATAAATCTACACGTATTTGGAGTATCAATGAATATTAGGACTCCATATACTGCGTGGTATCACGCACCAATATCCTCCATCGGGGGGAGCCCGTCTCGAAAAACCATGGTTTACGGGCATCCTCGTCCCATCGGCGTATATGACCGCCGACGAGCGACCGACTCCCCCGCGGGAGTTGGACCAGGTGAGCCGCGACGTACTCGAGGAACTCGCCGGGCGAGACGTCGCCACCCTCCGGGCGATGAGTTCCTATCTCGAGGACGTGGCGACGTGGAAAGCACGACGAACCGACGACGGGGAAGCGACGTCGGCGACGGCCGATCCCGACGCGTACCCCGACGATGTCCCGGACCGAGCGAGCGTCTCGGTGACCGAGATCGGCGGCACCGAGTACTACTACTATCAGTGGCGCGAGGACGACGAGATCAGATCGCGGACCGAACAGCGGTAGCCGGACGCGACGCATCTCCCCGCTTAAACCGAGGCCACGCTGCATCGTCTCGGGTTGTGGGTGGCTCAAACCGACTCGTAGGGTCCGAGTCGCGTTCCGTCCAGCAAGTAGGCGTCGCCCTCCGCCAGCCCCGCCGGGATGAACGGCGAGAGAAACGACTGCCCGGAGACGTTGATCCAGGTTCCGCCGACGAGGTCGTTGAACGCCGGGAACACGACTACTCCGGGCGGCGATCCGTCCGCCCCCTCGAGCCACGACACCCCCTCGTACTCGGGACGGTCGCGAAACGGGTCGGGATCGAGCCGCCCCCGCAGCCACGCACGCTCGACGCGACTGCCGCCGACCTCGTCCTCGAGTCGCACGCAGGGATGTTCGTGGCCCAGGCAGATCACGTCGCTTTCGAGGACCGCCGGTGTGGGCCACGTGTGGCCGTGACAGACGCCGACGTCGCCGAGCGCGATGCCGTCGCCGGAAACGACGGTGACGTCCGCACCGATATCGTCACTGTCCGCGAGCCAGGTTTCGATTCGACCGTCGTGGTTCCCTTTGACGACGGTGACCGCGAACGCCGCCGGAAACGACTCGAACAGCACCTCGAGTTCGCCGCGTTCGGCCCCGCCCGGCTCGCCGATCGAGTGCATGAGATCGCCGAGGACGACCAGCCGATCCGGACGGACTCGCTCGAGGAGTGCCAGCAACTGCTCGCGCCGGTCCGGCGCTCGACTGGGAACGTCGACGCCGCGCTCGTATCGCAGGCCGGCCTCGTAACCGGCGTGATAGTCGGCGACGAACAAGACGCGTTGGCTCCCGACCGTGGCCGTCGCGGCCGGTTCGCCGGGGAGAGGCTCGACTCGCGGCGGCGTCGACGCGGGTCCGGACGCGGAGCGACGGTGACCGTCTCCCATCGTCGGCCGATCAGATCGCCTTCAGCGTCTCGTCGTCGGGTTCGTAACACTGGCCGCCCATCAGGGCATCCTGGATCGCGTCCTCGACCTCGTCGGTGGATGCCCCGGTGTCGGCGGCGACCCGCTCGATCAGCGCCGTTCGATCGGCACCGTCACCGTCGTCGAGGTCGGCCATGGTCTCGACGACGTAGTCAGCCAGATCGACGTCGTCGGCCAATTCGCCCTCGCCCTCGGCCCCATCGGCTTCCGAGCCCTCCTCGGCCGGCGACTCGTCCGCATTCGACTCCGGCTCCGACTCGTCCGCATCCGATTCCGGCCCCGACTCGTCCTCGTCTTCCGGCTCCGGCTCGAGGGAATCGTCCGCTCGGCTGTCGTCCGCGGCCTCGAGTCCCGATTCCGGCGGGGAGCCGAGATCGGTGTCCGGGTCGGCAGCGTCCGTCTCGCCCGCGCCGTCGTCGGCCGCAGGCTCGTCTTCGCCCAGCCCCGAATCGCGCTCCGTCTCGCCGACCTCGCCCGCTTCGGGCTCGGGCACGTCGATGTCGGCCGCGCCGGGCTCGTCGACCTCGCTGCCGGTCGTGAACTCCGCGCCGAACTCCGCCTCGAGCTGTTCGCGTTCCTCCTCGTCCATCTCGTACATGCCGTCGTCTCCGTCGCTGACATCGAAGTCGCCGAGTTCGTCGTCCCCGTCGGCGTCGTCGTTGGCCACGGCAGACTCGTCCGTCGACGCGTCGGCAGCCTCGTCGCCGGCTGCCGTCGCACCGTCGCCCTCGGCTGTGTCAGTCTCGGGTTCTGCCGTAGTCGTCTCCGTCTCGGGGTCGGCCCCAGCCGTCTCGGTCTCGAGGTCGGCATCGACGTCAGTCGTGGCAGCGGTATCCGTCCCGTCGCTCGTCGCCGTCCCGGCGGCGGAGCCGTGCTGTGTGTCCGCTGGGTCGGCCGCTTGTGGGCTCCCGCCGGCCGTCGCCACCGCAGGCTCCGTCGACTGTGGTTCGGACTCGGGTGTCGAGTCGGCGCTGGCTTCGAGGTGCTCGAGATCGACGCCGTCGAGATCGGCCAGCGATGCGACCGTCGTCTCGAAGTCGGGGCTGGTCGCGTCGGGTGCGATGTCGAGTCCGCTCACCTGATCGCGGTCGCCCGCGACGACCTCGACCGCCTCGAGCGCACACGCTCGCAGGGCTGCCAGGTACGACGGCGTCGTCCCGTAGTGGTCCTGTGCGAGCGGAACGCCCGCCGCGAGGCCGGATTCGACGCCGGCCTCGAGCAGGGCGTCGGTCAGGGCCTCGCCGCTCGCGTCTAGCTCGGCGGCTCCGGCGTAGGTGCCGATCCGATCGATCGTCTGTTCGGCCGCGCTGACGACCCAGCGGTCCCGGGTGTCGGCGTCGACCGTCGCGATGCTTTCCGGGCGGATCGAAGTGTACACCTGGTTCGAATCGTCGGGCTGGAAGGTTCTGGCCTTGCCCGTCACTGCGACGAATTCGGGGGGTTCCGTTCCCTCGAGGAAGGCCAGTTCGTCGGGCTGGTACTGGCCGGCGTAGACGACGAACGCGCCGGTCGGGTCGACGACGCGGGCACGGACCATCTCGTCGTTGACCGACGTGACTTCGGTGAGGGTCCCGACGACGAAGACGCGGTTGAGTCGGGCACCGGTCGGCGTGATCACGTAGTTGGGTGCCCGTTCCTCGTCGCTCTCGGCGTAGGACAGCGTCGCGTCGTCGTACTCGGCCGCGAAGAGTCGGTAGGCGAGTTCTCGTCCCGGAACCTCGTCGTCGCCGTTGCCGTCGCCGTTCGCGCTCATGCGTCCACCTCCTCGAGGAAGGCCGTCGCACGGTCGGCCGGATCGTCGTCGCTCTCCTCGAAGGTCTCGGCGTCGAGGTTCGCGCCGTACTCGTCGACGGAGAGGTGGCCGCGCACGCGGTATTCACGACCGACGATTCGCTCGCGGATCGTGTCCGCGACGACTTCCTGGTCCATGGCTTCCCGGGCCTGTTCGAGGGCGTCGTCCAAGGTGCCGTCGTAGACCCGCTCGGTGAGTTCGTCGTCGAGGACGACGGTGACGGTGCCGGTGCCGTCGTCGAGGATCGCCTTGACGCGGAGGTCGTCGATGCCCTCGACGTCGCCGTGCGTTCTGCACTGTCCCTTCTGGATGACCCGGTAACACTCGGGGCAGCGCTGGATCAGCCCCGAGCCGTCACGGACCGCGAGCAGGTTGCCCACGACCTCGACGTCGTAGATGCCGCCCGTGCCGACGGCGTCGCCGACATCCATCGTCGACGTGTCGCTGCCGACGTCGATCTCCCGGTCGAGTTCGGTGACCGTCGAGAACGCCGAGACGTTGACTTCGGGCACGCCACGGAACTCCTGGACGTACGCGTTCTCGATGCGGACCGAGCCGCCGTCCTCGATTTCGGGTGCGGGATCCCAGTTCGTAAACGGCAGGCGACCGCTCTCGTCGCCGAAGACGCCGCTCAGGATGTCCGTCTCGCCGTCCCGTCCGTCGATCGTCTTGCGCTCGCAGTCGACGACCGTGACCTCGATCGTGACCGCGCGATCGCCGGTCCGGAGGTCGGCCAGCTGTGCCTCGCCGCCGATCTCGTAGGAAATCCCGTCAGAGATTTCGAGCGAGCCGTCCTGAAACGACAGCGAGGTGCTCTCGCCGAGGTTGAGTTCGGGTTCGCCGTCCCACTCGCGGACGCCGGCGTTGCCCGCGGTGATCGTATCGCCGGGCTCGAGGCCGAAGTCCTCCCAGGCGGTGTAGTCGATGACGCCGGTCTCGTCGGCCAGTCGGCCTTCGACGATGACGTGATCGGCGCCCTGATAGCGGATCGATCGCTCGCCTGCCGTCAGGACGACGCCCGTCACGGTGACGTTGCTCTCGTCGGGCGTGATCTCGGCGATGTCCTTCGCGGACGGGGTCCCGCCACCGCCGCTGGATCCGTCGCCGTACTTCCGCCGGAGGCTCTGTTTGGCCTCGTCGACCGGGACGCTGTACTCCACCAAATTCTGCAGGTCGGCTTTGACCTCCTCTTTGTCAACACCGAGGTCGGAGGCGAGATCCTCGGCATGATCGTCGAGTTCCATCGTTTGCCTTTCGAGTTGGGGCATAAAAAGCGTTCCCGCAGGGCGGTGACCGTGATCCGGTCGGCGCTCGCGGAGCGCCGCTCGTCATATACCCTGTCGGATTGCAGGTCAAATCATAGAACGGGTCCCGGAGAAATTATCGGGCGTATGGCTACCGTCGAGACCATCCTTTCGTCGATCTTCAGTACTGTCCTCGAACTCCATTCGGGTCAGCTCGGACTCCTCTCGGGGATCCTCATCGGTATTCTCTACTGGCACGGCTACCGCCGGTCGTCGCTCGTCCTCCTCACCGCGTTCTATCTGCTGGCACTCGGTCTCGTACCTGCCTCCACCAGGGGCATGGCAGTGGTTCAATCCAAGCCGTGGTACTTTTGCTCGCTCCTCATTATCACCTCGCTCGGCGCGATTAGCGCGCGTATCGTCTGGACGCGAGTCTCCCCCTCGAGTCAGCCCCGCTCGCTGGACGTCGGACACGGCGATCTGTAACGCTCACTCGTGCTCGCGGGTGACCGGGAGCCGGACCCGAATACTCGATCCGCGGAGCCACCAGCGGATCTCGAGGCTGGCCCAGGTCAGCCCCGACAGGAGCCCGACAGCGATGGCGGCGGCCTCCGCCTTCCCGATCCAGACCGGCGCAACGAAAATCAACGCGTTGGTGAGCCGGTGAGGGAGAACGCGCTCGAGAAGTCGACCCACGAACTCGACCGGTCTGAACGCGCTGGCATCGGTGTCGCCGCCGTCGGTGACGGTCCGTGATTCGAGTCCGAGTTCCTGTGCGCTCTGCCCGCCCTCGCTTTCGGCACCCGTCTCGAGACGCTCCGCGTCGTAGGGGAGCGTGGAGCCGACTTGCCAGACGATGGCCCCGGATTCGTTGACTTCCATCACGCGATTGCCGTGGGTGTCGGTGATGAGCGTGTTGCCGTTGGGGAGTCGGTCGGCATCCCTGGGCCACTGGATCCGATCGTCTTCCCACTCCCAGGTGCGATTCCACTCCCCATCTTCGCGCTGGAACTCCTGGATACGTCCGTTCTCGGAGTCGGCGACGACGACGGCGGGACCGCCCTCGCTCTCGGGGATGTAATCGGGGTTGTGCTGTTCGTACTGCACGTCGTACTCGTTTTCCGCCCCGAGCGTCCAGTCCTCGAGCAGGCCCTCCCGACGGTCGAGGAAGACGACCTGATCCTGGTTGCGGAGGCTGACCATGATTCGACCCGCCATCGCTCCGCGCTCGATGTGTTCGACGTCGTTAATGTGGGCCCAGTCGTGGGGGAACGAATGGCCGCTCTCGAGGGAGAAGTCGCTCTGGGCGTCCCAGAGCCACTCGACGATTTCCGTCTCCGTGTTCACGATGAAGACCTGATCCGCCACGATATCGGCGACGACGACGTGGCTCTCGTTGAGACGATCCACGTCGTGCCACTCGCCGGCGGTTTCCTGGTGATCGTAGCGCTCGTAGAGTACCTCGACCTCGCCGGTCTCGAGGTCGGCCCGTTCGATGACGTTCAGCGCACACGGGGGCTCGGAGCAGGTGGGGCCCGCCGTGTGGATCGTGTCGGTCGCCGTGTACTCGACGGTCAGTGGATCGCTCTCGACGGGATCGACGTCGAAGTACTTCGTTCGCGAGTTGTTGTAGTAGCGGACCTCGCCGCTGGGACCGTAGGCAGTGATCGTCCCCGCTCGTCCCGATTCGGTGACGACAGTGTGGTTCTCGGTCGGCGGGGCCGCCGGAACAGCCGCTTTCGACGCCGTCGAGAGCCCGCCCGACGCCGAGCTGGCGACGACGGCAGCCGAGAGCAACACGAGGACGGCGAAGGCGATCCGGAGCCGACAGCGCGTGAGCGCCGATCGAACGCGAGCGAGCGACGGACGTGACCGGTCAGTCACGCGAGACTCCCTCGAGCGCAGGAAGATTCGTCTGGGAAGCCATCGATAGTCGGTTTCAGCGTGAGATACTAGTACGTTTTTTCACTCGTCGATGACTGTCACGGAATCGAACCGAGTAGAACGACTGGACAGCCATCGAGACGGCATCGTATTCGTCGGTCAACGCTGCCACCGGGTTCCGGACGGCGATCTCAGGGCCGCGGGGCGGCCTTCTGGAGTGCAGTCTCGGCGATGTTGCCGCCGTAGTCGGCGCTCCTGGACAGCGAGTCGACGATCAACCCCAGCGACTGGGCCTGTACCGGCTCGAGGTCGCGGAGCATATCGTCGATCTGGCGGGTGTGTTCGTCGATCTCGAGGACGGCCTCGCGGGCCTCGTGGCCGAGTCGGTTCGCCTCCTCGGTTTCCTCGGCGAACAGCGCGTCCATCGCCTTCTCGAGGACCGTCGAGGCGTCGGCTTGCAGTTCCTCGAGCCCCTCGGCGACGGGCTCGGGGATGTCGTCGAGTTTGAGCGCGAGGTTGCTGATCTTGGCGGCGTGGTCGGCGACGCGTTCGAGCTGGCGAGCGCTGGAGTGGAAGTCGAAACAGTCCTCTCGGGGGACGCCGAGTTCCTCGGCGGCCCGGGGTGATCGAAGCGTCGCGCGGAAGATCCGCGAGACGACGAGCCAGAGCCGGTCGACGTCGTCGTCGCGTTCGATCACGTCGTGTGCGATGTCGTCGTCGTTCGTAATCAGCGCCCGGACGGCGTCCTCGAGCATCGACTGGGAGATCAAGCGCATGCGCGTGACCGCGTTGACGATCGACAGCTCCGAGGAATCGAGCAGGTCCTGAATGACGACGCTGTCGGTCGTCTCCTCGAGTACCTCGACGCCGACCAGCCCCTGCGTCGCATCGCGGATCGCCCGGCGCTGGTCGGTCGTGATCCGCCCGGCCTCGAGTCGGATGATGTCGAAGCCGCTGACGTACATCGTCATCACCGCTCGGGTCAGCCGCTCGCCCTCGAGGTTCGAAATGTCGAGGGTGCCCTCCTGTCGTTTCGTCTCGCTACGAGGCGTCAGCAAGAGGGTCCCGTCTTCGGGATAGAACTCGACCGTCGTGCCGGCGCTGACGTCGTTGTCGGTCGCCCACGTCTTCGGCAGTGAGACGGTGTACGTCGATCCACCCGTCACCTGCACCTTGCGCGTCTCCATGTGGCGCGGTTTTTGACCGGCGGACTATAAATCTGTATTCGTCTATAGACTCCCGCCGAGCCGTTCGCTGTCCCGATCTCGCCGGCGAGTCGAACAGGGCGAGTACTCGAGCCTCCGTCCGGATCTATCCTCATATATATCTCTATATATCAGTACTGCTCGAACGATATCGATATGTACCGCTTAGTTCGCTACGTACCGATCATATTCGAAGGTACCCCTATTATAAACCGCTTTAATAAGTCATAGCCCCTTTTCTGGTGATGGCGCACGACTCAGATCGTCTGTCTAATCCGGTATCGCGGCGGAAATTCGTGGTGGCCTCGGGGGCGGCCGGCGTATCTGCACTCGCGGGCTGCTCGAGTCAGAACTCGGACGAGGGTAACGGTAATGGTAATGGTAATGGTAACGGTAACGGTTCGTCGAACGGGCAGACCTCGGCGTTGACCGCCGACGGTTCCTCGACGGTGTATCCCATCACGAACGACGCGTCCGCGCTGTGGAACGGCAATCCGCCGGCGGACGATCAGGAGTACTGGGGTCCCGGCCAGTACGACATCGATACCGATCAGAACCTCGCCGACTACTGGGCGGGGCGCTACGGTTTCGAAGCGACCGAGGAGCGTAGCGTCCCGCCGTTCCAGACGCAGGTGGCACTGAGTCACTCCGGGACCGGCGTCGAGGCCGTCATCAACGACCGCGTCGATATCGGTGACGCGAGTTCGACGGCACAGTCCATCCTCGGCGAAGACAGCGACGAACTGGACAACATCGTCGATCACGTTGTCGGCGTCGACGGCCAGCCGGTCGTCGTGAGCAGGGAGATCGCCGACGCCGGCGTCACGCAGGTCACCGGTGACGAGCTCCGAGCGATCTACAAACAGGAGATCACGAACTGGAACGAGATCGGCGGCCCGGACAAAGAGATTTACGCCGTCGGTCGTGCGGAGGACTCCGGCACTGACACCGCGTTTCGGGCGAACCTCTACGGCGACCCCGACGAACCGATCAGCCCCGATACGCGGCGCGGACAGAACCAGCAGGTGGCGACCCTCGTCGAGCAAAACGACAACGCGATCGCCTACATCGCGCTCGCGTTCGTCGACCCCGACGGCGCGACGCCGCCGATCGGCCTCGAGCTGGACGGCACCCTCTACGAGTACGGCGAGAACCTCGGTGCCAAGGGGTATCCGCTTAGCCGTGACCTCCACTGTTACACCTACGAGGATACCGACGAACGCGAGAGCGCGTTCCTCAATATGATCCTCTCGGACTTCGGACAGCAGAACTTCGTCGAACCGAACAACTACTTCATGCTCCCGGAGGAGCGCCGCGAGGAGGAACGCGGGAAGCTGGCCGATCAGGCGTAGTCGGGCTCGTCCGCGACGGTCGGTGACCGTCGTGGAACCGCGTTGATTTCACGCTATCATGTTCAATACGATTGGTATACGGACGATATCGCAGACGGTGTCGGGGGTATGGGGACAGATGCTGGCGATAATTCGGACGGCGGCGGAGCTTGACCGACCGAGTCTGCTTCTCGCGCTGGCACAGATACTGTTCGCCACCGTGGTGTTCGTCGGCTTCGTCGTACAGTCGGCGTGGACGATCACGTTCCTGTACGGGTTCCTGATGATCGCCGGTATTGGCTGGGTCGCCCGGCAGGCGCTGACCGCCAAGGTCGTGACGTTCCTGATGACGGTCGCGACGCTGTCGACGCTCGGACTCATCGCGGTGTTTCTGGTGATGGAGGCGCTACCGGCGTTTCGCACTGCCGGTCTCGACCTCGTGTGGCCGTTCGGTTCCAACGAGTGGAGTACCTCGGCGGAGCAGTACTCGCTCGTACCGATGATCTGGGGGACCGCGCTGACGACGGCCGTCGCCATCCTCGTGGCGGCGCCGTTCGGCGTCGCGGGCGCGTTGTTCATCAGCGACATCGCGCCCGACTGGCTCCGGGAAATCGTCAAACCGGCAGTCGAACTGCTGGCGGGTATCCCGTCGATTGTGTACGGGTTCATCGGCTTTACCCTCATCAACCCTTACGTCGGGAACCTCCTCTCGATCAACCCCGGAGCGCTGTTCGTGATCGGACTCGTGATCGGCTTCATGGCACTCCCGACGGTCGTCTCGGTAGCCGAGGACGCCCTCTCGGCGGTCCCGGAGTCGATGAAAGACGGCTCGCTGGCGATGGGTGCGACGGAATGGCAAACGATGAAGAGCGTCTCCGTCCCGACCGCGTTCTCGGGGATATCCGCGGGCGTCTTGCTCGGGATCGGTCGCGCGATCGGCGAGACTATGGCCGCGACGGTTATGATCTCGCACAGCCGCCGGTTGCCCCGGCCCGAACTGTACAACGCCTTCGACAGCACGGAGACGCTGACGACGTTTATCGCCGCGAGTTACGGCCACGTGACACCCGGTGAGATGTTCTGGAGTACGCTGTTCGCCGCCGGCGTCCTCCTGTTAGTCATCGTCACCGGGCTTGGTATCGTCTCGTCGCTCATCGAACGACGGATGCACCGCAAACTGGAGGGACAATGAGCGGCGCCTACGAAACGCGGCTCGTCGACGGTGGAGGGACGACCTACGAACGGGTCGCAATAGCGGTCGTCATCGGCTCGCTCGCGGCCTTTGCGCTCGGGGCCGCGGCGCTGTTCGAGTGGGTCCCGATCGACGTCACCGTCAGCGGCGCGTCGACGGCCACGTACTTCGGTGCCGTGTTGCTGGCGCTCGGCGCCGCGATCGGTGCGTTAGGCGTGCTTTCGCGCTGGGGTGGCGTGCGGACAACACCCGACCGATCTGTCGGCCTCGCCGGTGCGACCGTCCAGTTCGTTCTCTGGACGATCACTGCCGGTGCGATCGCGAGCAACACCCTCGGACTCGACGCGGTCGGCTGGCTCCTCGGCGTTCCGATCGGAGGGATCGTTGGCTATCTTACCCTCGTCGCACGCGAGGATATCAGCGCGACCCTCCCCGTCGCCGCGTTCGTCTGTTTCGTCGGCGTCGTCGTCACGACCGGCGTGATCGCGCCGAGTTGGACGTGGGAACCGTCGGGATTCGACGCCGTGATCCCCGGACGACTCGTGATCCCGCTGTTGACAATGGTCGGCGGTCTCTTCGCCGGCCGAGCGAGCGCCGCCGCCTACGCCGGCTTCGGGACGCGCGGCAGACAGAACGGGGCCTTTCTCCTGATCTCGCTTGTCGTCCTCCTGACGCTGTCCGTCCTCGCGTTCCTGCTCGTGTTCGTCTTCGAGCGCGGGATCACGGTCGTTCTCGAGAACCTCACGGTAGGCGCGGGGACGGCGCTGTTGCTTGTCGTCGGGGCGCTCGCGTCGCTGGTCCGCAGTGGCCGGCTCGATCCGGCGACCGCCGACGGCACCGACAAACTGCTTTCGTTCGTCGGGCTCGCCGTCGGAAGTACGCTCGCGCTCGCCGGGGCCGCGCTGGCGGTCGTCATCGTGAGGGGGCGGTCCATCTCCGGGTACGCGGTCACGATCGAACCGACGGCCGTGATCGGTGCGGCCCCGGGACTGCTCGTCGGAACGATCGTCCTGGCCGTGCTCCGGCGCTCGCGGTCACCGTGGGTGCCGACCACGGAGCGGGGGCGAACCGTCGCTCGCGGTCTTCGAGTCGCGGCCGGCGCGATGATCGTCACCGCGTTGCTCGAACTGGGAACCGGGGGCGAACTCGCGGTCGTCGGTATCGCGGTCGTTCCGACGATTGCGTTCACCGTCGCCGGCGTCGCGGTGATCGCCGCCGGAGCGCGTGCGGCTACGCGGCTCGCTGCGGATCGATCGCCGCCGGCGTGGGTGCCACCACTGCCATCGACCGGTAGCCTCGCACTGTGGGCGTTCGTCGTCGTCTGTCTCCACGGCGTCGTCACCGGCAACTCGTTCGGCGGGGCGGTCGGCATCGACGGCAGCGGCACCATCGACTGGCCGTTCCTGATGAATCCATCGCAGGGACTCGGCATCCAGAAGGGCGTGATGCCGGCGCTGGTCGGGACGGTCTGGATCGTCCTCGGGGCGGTCGTTTTCGCCGTCCCGTTGGCCGTCGGTGCCGCCGTCTTCCTCACCGAGTACGCCGAAAACAGCCGTTTTACACAGGCGGTCGACATAGCCACGAACGGGCTCTGGAGTACGCCCAGTATCGTCTTCGGTCTGTTCGGGCTCGCCTTCCTGGTGCCCCGGTTCGGCGACAGTCCCTCGATCTTCGTCACCCAGTTGGTACTGGGATTCATGCTGCTCCCGCTCGTGCTAATCACGAGCCGCGAGGCCATGAAAAGTGTCCCTGACGAGTACCGGGACGCGAGCGCCGCACTGGGCGTCTCGAAGTGGGACACGATCAAAAGCGTCGTCATCCCCGCATCGATGCCGGGGGTCATCACCGGCGCCATCCTCGGCGTCGGTCGAATCGCGGGCGAGACCGCGCCGCTCTTGCTCGTCCTCAACGGGCCGAACTTCCCGAACGCGTCCCCGCGGATTCTCGCCGGGTTCACCGTCGATGTCGGCCTCCGGCCGCCGTTCCTTCACGTCGCCAATCCGGCGTTGCTCGAGCGGGCGAGCGCGCTCCCCTACCAGCTGTACGCGGTTATCACCGCCGGCGTCGGCGCGGAGGAGTCGTTCGGCTGGGGGACGACGCTGGTGTTGCTCGGGGTCGTGCTGGCCTTCTACGCGATGGGGATCGCCTCGCGACGGTATTTCAGGAGTAAACTACACCAATGACGGAAACTAGCGTTACCACGACCGACGGCACCGAGTCCGACGCTACTGCGTCGAGCATCGAAACGACGACCGGCGAAAGCACCGAACGGACGAAAGCGGAGTGGCGCGAGTACTCGTTCTACGGCAAGCGGGTCCTGTCGGTCGAGGACCTGAACGTCTGGTACGGCGACGACCACGCGCTACAGGACATCTCGATCGACATTCCCGAAAAGAGCGTCACGGCGCTGATCGGCCCCTCGGGTTGTGGCAAGTCGACGTTCCTCCGGTGTCTCAACCGGATGAACGACCGGATCGATGCCGCCCGTATCGAGGGGGCCGTCGAGTTCAACGGCGAGGACATCTACGCCGACGGGACCAACCTCGTCGAACTCCGGAAGCGGATCGGGATGGTGTTCCAGCACCCGAACCCGTTCCCGAAGTCGATCCGGGAGAACGTCGCGTACGGCCCGCGAAAGCACGGCGACATCGAGCGGGGGCTCGTCCCCAAGCTGCTCGGCCGCGACGAGAAGGACAAGGAGGACGAACTGGTCGAGCAGTGCCTCCGCGACGCGGCTCTCTGGGACGAGGTTGCCGACCGCCTCGACGACAACGCGTTGGGTATCTCGGGGGGGCAACAACAACGGCTCTGTATCGCCCGGTGTCTCGCCGTCGATCCCGAAGTCATCCTGATGGACGAGCCAGCCTCGGCGCTGGATCCGATCGCCACCGCGAAGATCGAGGACCTGATCGAGGACCTCGCCGAGGAGTACACGGTCGTCATCGTTACCCACAACATGCAACAGGCCGCCCGCATCTCCGATCAGACCGCGGTCTTCCTTACTGGCGGCGAACTCGTGGAGTACGGCGATACCGATCAGGTGTTCGAGGATCCGCGGAGCCAGCGCGTCGAGGACTACATCACTGGCAAGTTCGGGTGATGGGCCGCCACGAGTATCGCGAACGCCTCGAGCGGCTTCGCGACGCCGTCGTCGCGATTGGCGATCGCGTCTGTGGGCAACTCGACGATGCCGTTACTGCCCTATTTACCGACGACCTCGCACTCGCACGCGTCGTCGTCGAGACAGACGCCACCGTCAACGATCGCTGTCTCGAGATCGAACGCGAGTGTCTCGACCTGGTCGCGCTACACCAGCCGGTCGCCGGCGACCTCCGTTTCGTCGTGGCCGCGTTCAAGATCGTTACCGACCTCGAGCGAGTGGCCGACCTCGCGGCGAACCTGGCCGAGTATGCGCTGGATTCGACCGGATCCGCCTCGCCGCTTCCGGACGTCGACTTCGAGCGAATCACCGCGCTCGCGCTCGAGCAGATCGAGCGCGCACTCGAGGCGTTCGTCACGGACGATGTCGAGGCCTGTTTCGCCGTCGCCGAGCGCGACGACGAACTCGACGCCCGCTGTGCCGGGGTCGCCGAACGGATCGTCCGGACCCTCATGGAGTTGCACGTCGAGGGCGGGACGGACGGGGAGCGGCGAGTCCAAGGCGATGCCGGAGGGCCACCGGTCGCGGACGTGATCGCGGACGTGATCGCGGACGTCTCGCGGACGTTCGTGATCGCGCGTGACCTCGAGCGCGTCGGCGATCACGCGGTGAACGTGGCCGCCCGGACGCTCTACGCCCTCGAGAATAGCGAGGAACTGCTTCGCTGATTCGACGACCGACGTAGATCGGAACCGTGCGGCAACGCCGGCAGTTCCGGCGTCGATGAGCCGATATCGACACGCGACCAACACACGAACCCATGTCCTCCGACACCGATTCCACCGACACGATTCGCATCGCCTTCATGTGCGTCCAGAACGCGGGCCGTTCCCAGCTGTCGACGGCGTTCGCGGAGCGGGAACGCGAGCGCCGGGAACGCACCGACGAGGTCGAACTCCTGACCGGCGGGACCCACCCCGCGGACCGCGTCCACGAGGAGGTCGTCGACGCGATGGCCGACGCGGGGTTCGATCTCGCCGATCGCACGCCACGAAAAATCTCCCTCGAGGAACTCTAATCGTGCGACTACGTCGCGACGATGGGCTGTTCGACGCTCGATGTTGGCGAGGTCGGCAGCGGCGTCGATGTCCGCGACTGGGGGCTCGACGATCCGGACGGCCGCGACCCCGAACGCGTCCGCGAGATCCGCGCCGAGATCGAACGGCGGGTGATCGCACTGTTCGACGAGTTCAGCACCGCCGAGTAACCACGTCGTTCGAGCCTC
Organism: Natrinema ejinorense; assembly: GCF_002494345.1. GTDB lineage: Archaea > Halobacteriota > Halobacteria > Halobacteriales > Natrialbaceae > Natrinema > Natrinema longum. The sequence continues at coordinate 2,351,692 of NZ_NXNI01000001.1, read as the reverse complement.
GCGTTTTCAGTCATCGTCAGAGCCCGCCGTCGAACGTATCCGTTCGATGCGAGACGTTCTACTACCGGTTCGTCTGCCAGCAGCCTGGCTCTCCAAGCGATTCTTGCGAGCCGCAGTACTACGCCGTCTATATATTCCCGGACACGCTCGACCGAACAATTCGGATCGACAGTGCGGTAGCTCACGTCGATTTCGGCCAGTGACAACTATTGTCATACATAAGTGCCAACCGGGGTATTATCTCCCCTGATCACTGAACGTCCCGACGGGACTATAGATAAATAGGTCTATATAGCGATCATAGTAGTATACTTATTTACTCTGTGGCTTCGATACGGTGATGTCGAGAGATTCCACGGCGTCTTTGTCGGCCGGACTCGGCCGACGTGATTTTCTCGCCGCGGCAAGTGTTGCTCTCTCCGGCGGACTGGCCGGCTGTACCGGCGTCTTCGCCGCGGAGGGCAACCAAGTGAACATCGCGGGAAGCAGTACGGTGTTTCCCGTGACCGAGGCGATCGCGTCAGCCTTCTCCGAAAAGAATCCCACTATCAACCTCTCGCTCAGTAAGACCGGGACGGGTGGTGGGTTCGGGAACTTCTTTTGTGCGGGGCGAACCGATATCAACAACGCAAGCCGTTCGATCGCGGATGCCGAGATCGACCAGTGTGACGACAGCGGTGTCACGCCACTCGAGTTCCCGGTCGCGACGGACGCACTGACGGTCGTCGTCAATCCGGACGCGGACTGGGTCGACTGTCTCACCGTCGAACAACTCCACGAGATCTGGCGTGCCGACGGCGCCGAGCGCTGGAGCGATATCAACGAGTCGTGGCCAGACCAGGAGTTCGAACTCTACGGCGCTGCGACGACCTCCGGCACGTTCGATTACTTTAACGAGGCGATCCTCGGGGAGGAAGCCAACCACACGGGCGACTACTACGCGACCGAGCGCGATCGATCGATCGTCCAGGGCGTTCGCGGGTCCCAGAACGCGATCGGGTACTTCGGCTTCGCGTACTACAGCGAGAATCCGGACCGAATCAAAGCCGTCTCGATCGACAACGGGAACGGCTGCGTCGAGCCGTCGATCGAGACTGCTAAAACCGGCGAGTACAAGCCCCTCTCGCGACCCCTGTTCATTTACGTCGCCAAAGAGTCGCTCACGCAACCGGCGGTCCGGGACTTCGTTCGCTTCTACATGGACCAAGCTACGACCGATCTGGTCTCCGACGTCGGCTACGTGCCAATTACCGAAACACAGCGCGACGAGAACCTCGAGAAACTCGAGAGCGCGATCGAGGAGGTAACCGAATGAGCCAGCCCGACTTCTCTCACGACGGGATTCGCACGGCACGCGGAACGGTGTTCCGATACCTCTTCATGCTGTGTGCGCTCCTGTCGATTCTGACGACCGCCGCAATCATTCTGACGCTGCTCGTCGACGCAATCGCGTTCTTCCAGACCGTTTCGCCCGTCGAATTCCTCACGGGAACGCGATGGAGTCCGACGAACGAACCGATCGCGTTCGGCGTCCTGCCGCTTATCTCGGGGACGCTGATCATCACCGTCGGCTCGGCGCTGATCGCGCTTCCCATCGGCCTGTTGACCGCGATCTATCTCAGCGAGTACGCTTCCGAGCGCCAGCGAGCGTACCTCAAGCCCGCACTCGAGGTGTTGGCGGGCGTCCCGACGGTCGTCTATGGCTACTTCGCGCTCGTCTACGTCACGCCCGTACTGGACACGTTCTTGCCGCTGTCGACGTTTAACGCGCTCTCGGCGTCGATCATGGTCGGAATCATGATCATCCCGATGGTCTCCTCGATCAGCGAGGATTCGATGAGTGCGGTACCGGACTCGCTTCGTGAGGCCAGTTACGGCCTCGGCGCGACGAAGTTCACCGTCTCGACGTCCGTCGTCGTCCCGGCGGCGCTATCGGGCATCTTCTCCTCGTTCATTCTCGCGCTCTCGCGAGCGATCGGCGAGACGATGATCGTCGCCATCGCCGCGGGACAGACCCCGCGGATGGCCGATGTGACCGACCCGGCAGGGATGTTCCTGGATTCGATTCAGACCATGACTGCCGCGATGGTCCAGATCGGAACGGGGGACATCGTCGGCCAGGGCGTCGCGTACAAGAGCCTCTTTGCGGTCGGACTGACCCTGTTCATCATCACATTCGTCATGAACCTCATCAGTGAACTGGTTGCGTCGCGCTATCGGGAGGTGTATCGATAATGGCGACTGACGCGAAGGACGCACCCGCCGACGCGGGCTTCGGTCGAATCAGCCGAACGAAGGACGTCGCCTTCCGCCTGATCGCGCTGGCAGCGACCCTCGTCGGTATCGTCTCGCTCGCACTGTTGCTTGCGAACGTCGCTATCGACGCCGTCGGCTGGCTCGACTGGCAGTTCCTCACGAACCCGCCCCATCCGAACCCGTACGAAGCAGGGTTCCTCCCGGCACTGATCGGCTCCATCGCGATCATGCTCTTGATCGCGCTCATCACGTTCCCGCTGGGGGTTGGCGCAGCAGTCTACCTCGAGGAGTACGCCAACGACAGCTACCTCACGCGATTCATCCAGCTCAACATCGCCAATCTCGCCGGCGTCCCGTCGGTCGTCTACGGCCTGTTGGGACTGGGACTGTTCATCGGTCTCCTGAACATCGGCTATGGGACGATACTGGTCGCCGCGTTTACCGTCTCCCTGCTGATTCTGCCGATCGTCATCATTTCGGCACAGGAGGCCATCCGGGCAGTACCCGACTCCCAGCGGCAGGCGTCCTACGGGATGGGCGCGACGAAGTGGCAGACGATCCGCAACGTCGTCTTGCCCCGGGCGATGCCCGGTATCATGACCGGAACCATCCTCGCGCTCGGCCGCGCGATCGGCGAGACGGCACCGCTGATCATGATCGCAGCTCCAACGACCGTTTTTGGAGCTCCGACCAGCCTCTTTAGCAAGGTCAGCGCCATGCCCCTGCAAATCTACAACTGGGCGTCCTACCCCCAGACGGAGTTCCAGTACGGAGTCGTCGCCGCCGGCGTCGTCACACTGCTCGTCGTCTTACTGACGATGAACTCGATCGCGATCGTCATCCGGAATCGGTATCAACAGCGCACCTGACAATGACTAACGAACAGATGACCTCCTCAGAAACGGAACCGACTGACGACCAGCCAGCCCCGACGCCGGGAACTGACAGCCTTACGGACACCACCGATACCGGCGAGCGGACGACGACGGATCGAACGCTCCTCGAGGCCCGTGACCTGAGCGTCTACTACGGCGAGGAGCAGGCACTCACCGATGTCGACATCGAAATACCCGAGAAGAAGGTCACGGCAGTTATCGGACCGTCGGGCTGTGGGAAGTCCACGTTCCTCCGGTGTATCAATCGGATGAACGACCTCGTCGACAGCGCTCACGTCGAAGGCGAACTGCTGTTCGACGGAAAGAACGTCTACGACAACGATGTCGATCCCGTCGCGCTGCGCCGGAAGATCGGCATGGTCTTCCAGTCGCCGAACCCCTTCCCCAAGAGCATCCGCGACAACGTCGCCTACGGGCTCAAAGTCCAGGGCAGAGACGATAACGTCGATGAGAAGGTTCGAACCGCCCTCGAGCGAGCGGCACTGCTCGAGGAGGTCGAGGATCAACTCGACTCGAGCGGGCTGGACCTCTCGGGCGGGCAACAACAGCGGCTCTGTATCGCGCGAGCGATCGCGCCCGATCCGGACGTCATCTTGATGGACGAGCCGGCGTCGGCGCTGGACCCGGTCGCGACCTCGAAGATCGAGGACCTGATCGAGGATCTCGCCGAGGAGTACACGGTCGTTATCGTCACCCACAACATGCAGCAGGCCGCTCGTATCTCGGACAAGACTGCGGTCTTCCTCACCGGCGGCGAACTCGTCGAATTCGACGACACGGACAAGATCTTCGAGAACCCCGAACACGACCGCGTCGAGGACTACATCACCGGCAAGTTCGGATAGCGCCATCGTCGCGCGCTATTCGGTCGCCGTTTCCGTTCGAACCACCCGTTTCTGTCACCGTGTATATTTCCTCAGACAGTTCCAATCAGTCCAAAGAAACCGTCTGAACGGAGAATGAGTCTTTCGTACTGACCATGCTACTTATGATCTGAGATGGTGTGGTTTCGGGGACGATGGTCGCCACCGGGGTACACGTCCTGCTCGGGATGGCACTGGTCACGGTGATCGGTCGGTCCAGGCGGGCCGAACCGTACCTCGTCGCGGCACTCGCCGCCGCCCTCCCCGACATCGATACGTTCGTCTTTGGCCCGCTGGTGGAGTTCGGACACGTCGGGGGAGTGCTCTGGAGTCACCGAGCGCTTACGCACTCGCTCCTCGTCGGGGTCGTCGCGTCGGGGTCGTCGTGATCGCCCTCTGTTCCGCTGTCGGCCCCTGGTGGGCCGCTGCCATCGGGTTCGGCTCTCACGTCGCGACGGATCTCCTGAGCGGCGGCGTTCGACTGCTCGCACCCGTCGACAACACGGTGTACGGACTGTCGATCGATTGGTTGCTACTGAATGCCCTCACGTCGATCCTCGCAGTGACTGTAATTCTCGGCGGGCTGATCGGTATGAAATCGGATCCCCGGTCTCGAGTCGCACCCCACACTCCGGATTCGGTCGTCGAGTGGCTCCGATGACGGCCGCCGTGTTGCAACGACGTGGCGTCCCGGAGCGACTCCCCGGCCGGTCTCGGTGGGACTCGTCCGGTGGCCTGCGCGTGATTTCCCACCGCACCGCCCTCGAGGACGTCCCCGAAATGGGCGAACGGTTCGACGAGCGCGAGGAGGGCGTGACGAAGGTCCTCCCCACGCCGTGAGCCGTGCCGACGAACAGTGACGGTCAGGCGGCATCGATGCTGCCGTCAGGACGGACCGTCACGACCGGGTGTCCGGTTCGAACGACCGGCGTCGCCCCGAGGCCGCGCGCTTCGGCGTCCTCCGCGAGGTCGGCCGCCCATCCGGTCGCGAGGTCAGTCAAATCGAATCCGACTGCCGCCGCTTTTTCGGCGTATTTACCCCATCCGTCGGAGTTACAACTGAGATATCCGTTGATTGGTTTTCGATATGCCAATATTAACTACGGTCGTACAGCGATTACTTTGCGAGCAAGGCTTCGAGAAGAATCGTCGACTGAGGTGGTGTGGTGAACGGTGACGGGGAAACTCCCGTCCCTCACACCCGATCGAGTCGGTTTCAATGGGGGACGGTCTCTCTCACGATCGCTGCGACGAGCACAAACTATATCCTTGCCCGCAAAGGTGGCTGCAATATGGCCAGACAATCCTACCAGGACAAGCTCACGGAACTCCGTGAGGACGTTCTCTACATGAGCGAAGTCGTCATGGAGCGGCTTCGCATGGGACTCGACGCGCTCGAGCAGAAAGACGAGGACCTCGCCCGCGAAGTGATCGAGGGCGACGGCGAGATCAACCGGATGTATCTCGACCTCGAGCAGGACTGTATCGACCTGCTTGCGCTCCAGCAGCCGGTCGCGAGCGATCTGCGATTCATCGCGGCCTCGTTCAAGATCATCACCGACTTGGAGCGGATCGCCGACCTCGCGACCAACCTCGGCGAGTACACGATGGACGCCGAACGGGACCTGTTCCCCGACGTCGACGTCCAGGAGATGGGGGAACTGACCCTCGATATGCTCGAGGACGCGATGATCGCCTACGACACCGAGAACACGGACGCCTGCCGGGAACTGGCCGGCCGCGACGACGACCTCGACCAGTTCGCCGAGCGGGCCAGCGAGATCGTCGTCCGGGATCTCATCGAGCGCGAACTCGAGTCCGCCGACGAGGTCGAACAGATCCTGCAGGACGTCTCACGGCTCCTGTTGACGATCCGTGACCTCGAGCGGGTCGGCGATCATACGGTGAACATCGCTGCGCGGACGCTGTACATGGTCGAAAACGACGACGAACTCATCTACTGACGCTGCGTGGACGACCGCCCGCTGCAGACACTGTCGGGGTACCCATCCCCCAGGTTCGACAGTGCAGTCGGCGCGTGGGTGTTCGGTTCGTGCGGTACGCTATCGACGGCGAACGCCGTCACTCGCTCGTCTCGTTGTCGCTCTCGTTACCACCGGTTTCGTTGGTAGTCTCGTTGCCACCGGTTTCGTTGCCCTCGGTTTCGTTGCCCTCGGTTTCGTTGCCCTCGGTCTCGTTGGCGGCGCCACCGTTACCGCCTTCGATCTGGAGGTCGCCGACCATCTGGGTCTCGTGGGGCTGACAGACGTACGTGGCCATCTCGCTGCTGGCCGTGATGTCCAGCATCTGGTTTTCGTCGGGTTCGGAAACCACTTCCGTCGAGAGGTCGCCGATGACTTCGTCGTTATCGTTTCGGATCTCGATGTTGTGCGGTTGGTCGTTACCCTCCGTCCAGCCGATCGTGTAGTCTTCGCCCTCCTGGAGGATGAGCGTCGGGTTCTCTTCGCCCTCGATGTCGGACGGTGCGAGTCCTTCCCAGTGGCTGGTCTGGCCGCTAAACTCGATCGTCGTACCGGGCTCGATTTCGAAGCCCTCGGCGCTCCCACCGTTGCCGCTTTCGTTGCCGTTTCCACCGTTTCCGCCGTTTCCGCCGTTTCCGCCACCACCGCCACCACAGCCTGCAATGACTGCCATCGATGCCGCGCCACCTGTCAACTGAAGTACTCGCCGTCGGGATAACCGATCATCTCGTGCCATCACGCTCCATTTGTGACCAACGAGGATAGTCGAACACCCGTCGACTGCGTGGGACTCAAGTGTGCGCCGGTTTGCACGAAATTCGTCGCGAGTTTCGGGTCAGCCGACGTGATCGGCGCGTCCGGCGTCTCGTCCCGCCGATTTCGTTCGCCGGCCACGCTCGGGAACGCGGGTCAGCAACTGCGCCGTGTCGTCGATATTTCGCGTTTCGAGCAGGAGTTGGGCCGCCTCTCGAACGGTGAAGTCGGCCTCGAGTGCGACGCCGTGACAGCATGTGTAACACTCGAGCCAGCGATTCATCGCGCCCTCGAGGGCGGTAAGCTCGGCCTGGGTAAACGGAACCAGCCGACCGCCGGTGCGTGCCTCGACGTAGAGCCAGATGGCCCGCCCTGCACCGTCCCGGAGGTACGCGTCGGCGTCCTCGGGGCTCCCGGTCGTATCGACCGCGTCGGCCGATCGACGATCAGGATCGAACGCCGCCCGCTCGCGCTCGGCTCGGCGGGCGAGTGCGGCTATTCGAGGCCCGTATCGACTCACGTTACCCCTCGCGGTATTCGACACCCTTGCCGCCCCGCGGGTGTTCCCACTCGGTATCGGCGACGATCGCGCAGGTCCCACACTCGACGCAGGGCTGGGTATCGAGGCTGATCAGCGTCTCCTCGGTCCCGTTCGTCTTGACAGTTTCCGACCGGTAGCAACCCCCGCCGAAGTCCTCGGCGCTGACCGGACAGGCGGTGACCGCCGCGCCGCTCGCAGCGGCTGTGGCATCGACGAGCTCGATATGGGGGTTCCCCACGTCGGTGTCGTACGTGAGATCGCCGATTCGCTCCTCGAGGCTCGGCGGTTCGATGTCGTTCTCCCAGTGGATCGTTTTGCCGTGTTCCTCGGCGATCAGCGTCGGCAGGGAGACGTAGCCGGTCTTCGTATCGGGGAGCATCGACACCAGAAACGGCGAGTTGTACGCCCGCTTCAGCAGGCGATCCGCGATCGGATTCCCGATCGCGAGCGAGCCGATCGGCGACTCGAGGACCCGCTCGACCGCGTTCGTCACGGCGTCGTGCTCGCCGACCGTTCGGGAGAGCTCGTATCGCCGGGGCCGGAGCTTGTCCATCGTCCCCGAGTCCTCGAGCATCTTGGTGTACCGGCGGCCGGCGGCCTCGGGATCCGTGTTCCCCCGGGTGACGGCGAACGCATCGGCCGCGAGCGCGCCGGCGGTGACGGCGTGGTTCATGCCCTTGATGATCGGTCCCTGGGCCTGCATCTGACCGGCGGCGTCGCCGACGAGCACGAGTCGGTCACGATAGGGCTCGCGGTGGGCGACCTTCTTCGAGTCGGGGACGAGCTTCGCCGCGTACTCCCGTTCGTGGTACTCGTTTTTGAACCAGCCCGCGAGCAGCGGGTGGGTCAGCAAAGCATCGAGCAGTTCGTGTGGCTCGGCTTCTTGCTCGACGAGACTGTCGAGGTGGAAGACGGTCCCGATCGAGAGCGACTCCTCGTTGGTATACAGGAAGCCGCCCCCACGGACGTCCTCGAAGAGGTCCCCCGAGAACAGGTGGGCGACGCCCTCGTCGGTCTCGAGGTCGAACCGGTCGTCGATCGCGTCGGGGTCCATGTCCACGACGGCCTTGACGCCCTGGAACCACTCCTCGGGCTCCTCCCAGTCCATCAACCCGGCCGCACGTGCGAGTTCCGAGTTGGCCCCGTCGGCCGCGACGATCAGATCCGCTTCGATCGGATCGAGCTCGTCGCAGGTGACGCCGACGATCTCGCCGTTTTCCTCGAGCAGCCCGTTGACCCGAACGTTCGTCAACACGCCGCCACCGGTCTCGCTCGTCTTCTCGTGGACCCGCCGCTCGAGCCAGGAGTCCATCTCCCGGCGGAGCACGGCGTCACACCAGTCCGTATCGTGCTCGTGGAGATCGGTCAGATCGTAGGTCTTGACCGTGTTTCCGGCGACGTTGTGGATGTAGTAGTCCGTGACGGGTCGTTCGGCGGCCGCCTCGCGAAAGCCGTCGAAGAGGTCGTCGATCGCGTAGGGCGCCGAGTCCTCGGCGTAGATCAATCCGCCGGAGACGTTCTTCGAGCCCGCTTCTGTCCCGCGCTCGAGGACGAGCGTCTCGACGCCGTGATCGGCCAGCCGCGCGGCCGCCGCGGCTCCGCCGGGGCCACAACCCACGACGACCGCCTCGTAGTGTTCGTAGTCGTCGGTCGCGGCGGCCATCACTCGTCACCTCCGTCGGCGACGGCCTCCGGCTCGAGATCCGTCTCACCCGCTTGGACGGCCGCCGTCAGACGCGGCAGGACCTCGAAGAGATCCCCCTGGATGAAGTAATCGCTGAAGTCCCTGATGCGGGCGTCGGTATCGGTGTTGATCGCGACGATCGTGTCGGACTCGTCCATGCCGACCTTGTGCTGGACGGCACCCGAAACGCCCGCCGCGATGTAGACATCGGGTGCGACGACCTGTCCGGTCTCGCCGATCTGGCGTTCCTCCTTGGAGTACTCCTCGACGTGGCCCTCGAACTGGTAGGTGGAGGTGACGATCCCTCGCGTAATGCCGAGTTCGGCGTCGTCGAACGCGTCCACGAGATCGAGACCCAGCTCCATCCCCTCGGTCGGCGCGTCGGCGATTCCGCGACCGAGACAGACGATCACGTCGTGGCCGGTGAGATCGATCCCGGCCTCGAGTCGGTCGTACTCGGTGATCGCGACCCGGAACCAGTCGTCCTCGAGGTCCATATCGTGTTCGACGACCAGCCCGTCCCGATCGTAGTCCGGCTCGAGCGGGTCGAAGCTGCCGGGGATGACCGAACACCCCTGCGGGTGGAAGTCCCGATCCGGATTATCGAGACAGAGAATCGTCGAGTACTCAAAGCCCGAGAAGTCCGGCCGCTTCATGTGCAGGACCTTCTCGACGGTCTTCTTGACGCCGGGCTCGCCGGTCTTGACCGGGTTCGAAATCTCGTTGTTCTCGATGAACAGGTCCGAACAGTCCGAAGCTAACCCGGAGTCGAGTTCGGCCTGGACCTTCGCCGAGAGGTCCCGCCCGTTGTTCGTCGCCGGGAACAGGATGTAGCGTGGCTCGTCGTAGTCCCGCCAGTCGGTGCTCTCGACGGTTCCCTGCCCACGAGCCATGTGGGCCGCGATCTCTGTGTAGGGCTTGTGCAGGAACCGCTCGAGACGCTCGTCGTCGTGATAGACGGCGACGTCGGCCCCGTAGGCGATACACTCCTCGGCGAGACCCTCGCAGTCGTCGCCCATCAGGAAGGCGACGACGTTCTCCTCGTCGCCGTACTCCGCTTCGAACCCATCCATCAGCTCCCGTGCCTTGCCGAGCATCTCCGTCGACACGTCGAGCAACTCTCCGCCCTGGGTCTCACAGAAGACCCACATGTCCGCGTAGTCGCCGTCCTCGAGCGCTCGAACGTGTTTCTTGTCCCGGGTCGGATGGCTGAGCCCGTCGTCCGCGTCGTCCTCGGCGTCCGTCTCCGCTTCTTCGTCCTCCGTGTCGTCCGATTCCGTCGCCGAGTCGTCGATCTCGTCCTCGTCGCGGTCCTCGCCATCCGCGTCCTCGCCGACGGCTTCGCTCGTCTCCTCGTACTCGCCTTCCGTCTCCGTTCCCTCCTCGACGCCGTCGCTCTCGCCGGCCCCGTCGGCACCGATCTCCTCGAGCCGCCGGTGGACCGCCTCCCGGGCCGTCGCCCGATCCTGGCCGGCCCGCTCGGCCTCGAGGATCGCCCCCAGTTCGTCTTCGTCGTCGATCGTTTCGAGTTCCTCGGTCAGTTCCTCGACCGTGTGATCGTCCGGATCTAGTGCTGTCATTTCACTCACCTGCTCCCGCTGCGTATGGTTGCATCTCTCCGAGTACCTCGTCCAGTCCGTCGTCGGGCTCGAGCATCGTCGCCTCCCGTTCGGAGGGCGCTTTGGGGATCGGATCGACCGACGAGACGATCGTGGGTGAGCCATCGAGCCCGATGTAGTCGGGATCGAGGTTCAAATCGGTGTGGTCCCACGTCGTCAGATGATCGTCGTGCTCGGCGGCCCGTTCCTCGGTTTCGGCTCGTAACTCCTTGTGCGTCAGCCGATGGGAGGCCTTCCGATAGGTCGGTTCGAACTCGGGATCGGTGACGACGAAACAGGGCAAGGGTGCTTCGACCGTCTCGATCTCGTCGACGTCTCCCTCGACGAGCCGTTTCGCCCGCAGCGTTCGCTCGTCGGGGTCGATGTCGAGCGCGATGACGTGGGTGACGATCGGCCAGTCCATCGCCCAGCACGTCTGTGGGCCGGTCTGTCCGGTCTCGCCGTCCGCGGTCTTGAATCCCGCGAAGACGACGTCGATCTCCGCGACCTCCGCCTGGTATTTCTCGAGGCCCGCACTGAGCGTGATTGCCGTCGCCCACGTGTCGGAGGCAGCCAGCTCCCGGTCGGAAAGCAGGTAGCTGTCGTCGGTGTACACCGTCTCCATGGCCCCTTGCAACACGTCGGCGTACCCCGGCGGCCCCATGCTCATCCCGCTGACGTGGCCGCCGTGGCGGACCGTCGTCTGGAGTGCGGCCCGCAGCGCGAACTCGTCGTTCGGGTTCATCACCGTCGGCGTCTTCCCGCGCTCGAGATGGCCGTCCTCGTCGAAGGAGACCGCTCCCTCCGAGAAGTCCGGGACTCCTTTCGTCAGTACGATCGATCGCATGGATCCCTCCGTCGCTGTTGTGTGTCTGTCGTTAGCATACTCGTCTCTCTCTATCGTAATTATCAGTATTAAGAATACGGGTGAAAATCACCGATAGAACGGGACGAATATTCCGAGTCCCCCCAGACTCCCTCGAAATGGGGACTCCACGCCCGCGCGACGCCGTCGCTAACGGATGCTATCCCATTCGAGTGACGGTCCCGCCGGCTGGCGCTCGGCCGTCGGTTCAGCGGGCACCGGCGTCGTCGGACGGATCGTGTTACTCCCGCTCGCGTTCGGTCGTCCCCATCGTGATCTCGCCGTCGGCCCGGATCGTGCCGTCGATTTCGGCGTCGGGCCCGATCTCGAGGTCGTCACAGGAGACGTCACCGAGGATACGGGCGTCGGGCTCGATGACCACGTCGCCGTCGCGGGTGGTCGCGTCGCCGTGGATACGGGTTCCCTCGCCGACGGTGACGTCGCCGCGCGCACGGAGACTGCCAAAGACGTTGCAGTCCGCGCCGACGTCGACCGTTTCGGCACGAACGTTGCCGTGAAGACGGCAGTCGTCACCGATGGTCGCCGGCGTCGAGACGCGCCAGGCGTCGTCGCCGACGGTCGCGTTCCGGGGGATCACGAGCGGCTCCGCGTCGGGTTCGCCGTCCTCGTCGTCGACGAGTTCGTCGATGAGTCGCTGTGCGGTGTCTTCCTCGCCGATCAACAGGAGATGTTTGAGGTAGACGAACAGGAAGACGATCGTCGGCATCGGGTTCCGAATGACGATCCAGCCGTTGGCCTCGAACCCCTCCTCGATCTCGACGTCGTCGCCGATGTCGAGGTCGCCGGCGACTTTCAGTCGGCCGCCGATGTGGACGCGCTCCCCGATGTAGGCGTCCTGGCCGACCAACACGTTCTCGACGACGTCACACCACATGTCGAGCCGACAGTCGCCGTCGGCCTCGATCGCACCGCCGAACTCGGCCGCTTCGCCGGCCAGGACGTTCCGACCGCGCACGCCGAACTCGACGGTCGAGCGACTCCCCACGAGGATATCCCCGTCGGTCACGAGGTCTCGTTCCTGGGCTTCCGTTCCGTCGGGAACGACGAGTTCGTCGAGCGGGTCCCTGCTGAAGGCCACACTCGCATCCAAAGGGAGTACCGCCTAATAAACCTCGCGCGTCGTCAGCCGCTCGTCTGACGTCCGTCCGCCCCCATCGGCCCCGTTTCCCGTTACTGTCGCGGGCAGTCGCCTTGCTTTTAGACCCCCACCCCGTACGACCGAGCATGACTACGCTCGCGTTCGACGACGACGGCGTCGACGTCGTCTACGAAGGCACCGAGTTCCGCCTCGAGCGGGACCTCGTCGAGGAAGCCACCGAAAAGTCCTACTACGACGTGACCGATCACGAAGTGCTGCAGATCGTCGCGGAACAGCCGAACCTGCAGGGCGAACCCCGACGCATCGGCGACATTCTCGACTGAGACGGGCTACTGTGCGTCATCGACGGCGCAATCGCGGACCGCCTGCGGTCGCGCCGGGACAGCGGTACAACGGATCGGATGACCTCTCGCGAGCGCGCCCGTCGATACCCGATCACTCCCGTGCTCCCGATCGGTCAGTAGACGACGTGGAGCAACACGAAGACGACGATCCCGAGCGAGAACGAGATCAGCCACAGCGTCGCCGCGATCCGGCCGACGCGGGCGTGGCTCGTCTTCGGAATGTCCGCGATCGGATGGGCGAACGCGAGCAACAAGACGTAGTAGAGCAGGGGGATACAGACGACCGCGAGGAAGATGTGAATCGCCAGCAGCGGGAGATAAACGAACTGGTAGACCGGGTCGGGACCGGGAAACGGCTGTGGCCCACCGGTCACCGTCAACCGATAGAGATAGAGCGCGAGGAATCCGACGAACAGCCCGAACGAGGCGACCATCGCGACCCGGTGGCGCTCGATCGCCCCGCGACGGATCGCCCGCCAGCCGATCGTGATCGTCCCGATCGCGACCGCGCTGATCACGGCGTTGACGAGCGGAATCGTTTCGATGACCCACTCCGGTGCCGCCGGCACGCTCGAGGACGGGATCCGCCCTCCTGCAGCCGCGAAGACGACCGCCAACGAGACGACGCTCAAGACGGCAGTGAGGAGACGCACGCGCTCTCGAGGGACGTATTCCATGTGCGATCGTTCGACCGGAGCGGCAAAGCGGTTACCTTCTGTACTGGAGACCGCCGCGAGGGTACAGGTCGACGAACCGGGAGCCGACGGCGCACGACGGATGCTCCTACCTCGCGGCAGGCCTTCGGTCGACGCGGTCCCTCAGCAATGCGGACACGACCAGGAGGAGGAAATCGACTACGATCGTCGCCAGTATCCCGTACTGAAACAGGACGACGATACCTGCGACCGCAGCGATCACTCCGGCGAGCACCCCGCTCACGCTCCCGGCGGCAGCGAGAGACTGGGAGACGTGATAGCCGATACCGAACTGGAGAACGATTACGACGAGACCGAACAGGGACAACGCGGGCATTACCAGCAACGGGGATTCGGAACGGCATACATGTTGCTGAACGAGGATGATCCGCCCCTTCCTGTGGTCGGTCCCAGTGCTCGTTAGGCGGCCGAGTCACGCACAGAAGCGTTCCATCGGATAGGAAAACGCCAGAATACTGCATCGGCCGTGAAAATGTCTCCGTGGGACGAACTCTCCGCCGCGCTTGGCGCTATCGCTCGTCGGTGTAGTGTCGGAAAGGATTATGCGTGGGTGATGTCCTCGAAGGGAGATCACCTGCATCGTTGGTGGCGGTGTTTCCGCCGTGTGCGATGCGTGGGACCGGATTTGAACCGGCGGACCCCTACGGGACAGCGCCCTCAACGCTGCGCCGTTGGCCTGGCTTGGCTACCCACGCTCGCGGTCTCTGTCTGCACTCACTCGTATCCAGTGTGATTATAAAAGCCCTTTCCTTTGGGTCGGCGACTGCGGCTGGGTCACACGAACTGCACCCCACAATCGACGGGTCGGTCGAACGACGGGAGACACAAAGCCTTCAACCCTCGAGCGAAACTGTCGATCGATGCCGGCCTCGTCGGTTCGGATGCGTGCGCTCGCAGGCGTCGTCGTGGCCAGCGGCGCGGTCGCCGCGGGCCTCCTCGTCTCGCCGTCGACGATCGTCGGGACCGTCGATTCCCTCGTTGCGGACCCGGTTCGCTTCGGTCTCCTCGTCGCCGGGCTCTACCTCGTGCGACCGCTGTTGGCCTGGCCCACGACGCCCCTCGCGGTCGTCGCCGGCTACGGCTTCGGCGTGGCGATCGGCGTCCCGATCGCACTCGCCGGCGTCGTCGTGACCGTCCTCCCCGTATTCCTCGCCATCCGATGGGCGACGACGCAGCGCGCTCGAGGCGGGCCGTCCGACCGGCCCGAGCGCGACGGCGACGGAGGCGGTCTCCTCGATCGAACGAGCGCTGTCGTCGCCCGGTACTACGACACGGCGGGGCCGCTCCGTGGAGTCACCGCCTCGCGCCTGGCACCGATTCCGTCGGACGTCGCGACGGGTGCCGCCGCTGTCAGCGGGGTCGAACTCCGGCACCTCGTCGTCGGGACGGTACTCGGCGAACTGCCGTGGACGATCGCCGCGGTCACGGTAGGGGCTTCGATGGCGACGATCACCTCGAGCGGGGTCGGCGAACTCGGGCTGACGTTCTCGATCGCCTGCGTCGGTGCTGCCGTCGTCCTACTGGCTGGCCCCGTCTACCGGACGCTTCGGGCGACGAACCGAACGCCAGCGGAGGAATCGAGTCGATCGACGGACGGGTGAGTGGTCGATCGGTCGCCGTCGCAATTCCGGGGCGGCTCACCGACCGGGTTACTCCCGACAACACGGGGGTTCAACGGAAGGGGTCGCTGCAATCGATAATGACTCCGTGCTGGGGACAGACGTACTTGCAGTGGCGCTTGTACATCGGCGCGTCACAGTGTGGACAGCGCGGCGCACCCGCCGTTCGGTCGCTCGAACGATCCGCATCGCCGCCACTCGCGGTGGCATCCGTCGTGGCACTCCCAGCAGCACCATCCACACCGTCGGCAGTCATACGAGACGGTTCTCGCCAGCCGGTGCTAAGTGTGGTGTTTGCGGTAGCCTATCGAAACCGAGGGAAAACGCACCGACGAAATACAGCGCCGAACCGACCTCACTCAGCGCTCAACACTCGCTCCAGCCACACGATTCGCACGTCTTGCAGCCTTCGGAGAAGTACAGGGTCATCGAGCCACAGTCGGGACACTCCGGCGACTCGCCGGCGTCGATGAGGTCCTGGGTCGTGTCGTCGGCGTCCGCGGGCGCACTGCCTTGTGCGGCGGCCCCACCGCCGTCGGTCTTGGGACCGTCGTAGTCGGCGATCTCGGCGTCGGCCGACTCCTCGAGGGTCTGCTGTTTCGGGTAGGGTTTGTCGATCTCGCCCTCGAGGTATCGTCGCATCGCGGTGCCGATGGCGTCCGGGATGGACTGGATCTGTTCGCCCTTGTCCCAGGCCACTTTCGGCGAGCGCGTGCCACAGAGTTCGTCGACGATCTCCTCGGGATCGACGCCCGAGCGCAGCGAGGTCGAGATGACCTTCGCCAGCGCCTCGGTAAAGGAGTTCGTGAAGCCACCGGAGTGGCCGATGTTCGCGAACAGTTCGAACGGCTGGCCAGTCTCGGGATCCTCGTTGATCGTCACGTAGATCTTCCCGTAGCCGGTGTCGATGCGCTGGCTGACGCCCTGGAGGGCGTCCGGTCGCTCGCGCTTTTCGGTGAAGTCGACCTCGACCGGCTGGCGGTCGTCGTCGGCCAGCGAGCCGATGTCTTCTTCGAGAACGTCCCGGACCTCGTCGCTCTCGAGGAAGGCCTCGAGGCCGCCGAAGATCTCGTCGATCTGCTCGACGAGGGCCTGGGCGGCTTCGGTCTCGTCGGCGAAGTCGGCGTTGTCCGCGCGCGTGGTCAGCACCTGCTTGCTGCGGGTGCCGTCGCGGTAGTAGGTGACGCCTTTCCCGCCGTTCTCGTAGACCCACTCGAAGACCTCCTTGGCGTCCTCGAGCGTGGAGTCGTTAGGTGCGTTGACCGTCTTCGAGATGGCGGAGTCGACGCCGTTCTGGCAGGCACACTGGACCGCCGCGTGCTGTTTCGCGGTGAGATCCGAGGTGATGACGAAGAGTTCGCCGATCGCGTCCGGAACGGTCGACAGCCCTTCGACGCCGTCGAACTGGTTGGTGGCCATCTGCTCTTGGGCCTCCTCCTTGACGGCGTCGACGTCGATGTCGTTGGCCTCCAGCGTGCGCAGGAAGTAGTCGTCGAACTCGACGAGCATCTCGTCGCCCTGGACGTCGTCGGTGACGTTCTTGTAGTAGGCGACGTTGTAGATGGGCTCGCAGCCACCCGTCGTGTTGCCGACCATCGAGGTCGTCCCGGTCGGGGCGATGGTCGTGACGTTGTGGTTGCGGATGGGGAAGCCGTCTTCCCAGTCGTCGGCGTCCTCGCCGGTCTGGCGCTCGAACCACTCGCGGTACTCGGTCGGGGTCGCGTACTTCGACTCGTCCCAGTCGTTGAACGACCCGCGCTCTTGGGCGAGTTCGTGGCTCTTGGCCTTCGCGCCGTGGTTGATGTGGGTCATCAGCTGGCTGGCGACCTCGTTGCCCTCGTCGCTGCCGTACTTGATGCCAAGCTGGACGTACAGCTGGGCGAGTCCCATGACGCCGAGACCGATCTTGCGCATGTCCCGGACCTTCTCCTCGATCTCCTCGACCGGGAAGTCCGACATCGTGACGACGTTCTCGAGGAAGCGCGTACCGTACTCGATGCGCTCGTCGAACTCCTCGAAGTCGATGGCCTCCTCGAGGAACGCCGAGACGGCCGCTTCTTGCGAGTCGTACTCGTCGCCGTGCTCGTCGGACCAGACGCGCCAGTCGGGGGCGTCGAGATCCGCCAGCGTCGAGAGGTTGATGTGGCCGAGGTTACAGGCCTCGTACTCCTCTAAGGGCTGCTCGCCACAGGGGTTGGTCGCGAGCATTCGGTGGTCGTCTTCCTTCTCGACGTCGAAGGAGTGTTCCTTGTTGACTCGCTCGAGGTAGATGACGCCCGGTTCGCCGTTCTCGTGGGCTCCCTGAACGATGCGCTCCCAGACGAGTTCCGCGGGAACGGAGAGCGGTTCGCCGACCTCGACGTGCTCGCCGAGGTCGTAGCGGCTGTACATCTCTTTGGTCTCCTCGGTGGCGATGTGGGGTTCCTCCGTTCGCGGGTTGGTGAAGGTGTACTCCTCGCCGTTCTGGACGGCGTCCATGAAGTCGTCGGTGACGCCGACGGAGATGTTGAAGTTCGAGAGATGGCCCTCGACGGCGTTGCGCAGGTGCTTGGGGACGCGCCCGTCCTCGTCGATCAGGTCCCGGGCTTCCTCGAGCGCTTCCGAGAAGGTCGTGTAGGTGTAGTCGTCGGGGTCGTTCAGTCGCAGCGTGTGCGCCAGCGAGACGTCCTTGTTCTTGGCGTGGATGAACTCGATGACGTCGGGGTGGGAGACGCGCATGATGCCCATCTGGGCACCCCGGCGGGTCCCGCCCTGGGCGATGGTCTCACAGAGCTGGTCGTAGGTCCGCATGAAGGTGATCGGGCCGGAGGCGATGCCGCCGGTCGAGCCGACCGAGTCGCCGTAGGGGCGCAACTGCCAGAAGCCATAGCCGACGCCGCCGCCGGACTGGAAGACCTCGGCCGCCTTCTTGGCGGTCTCGTGGATGTCCGAGAGGTCGTCGTCGGGCGACATGACGAAGCAGGCCGAAAGCTGCTGGAGTTCGTCGCCGGCGTTCATCAGGGTCGGCGAGTTCGGCATGAACGAAAGCGATTCCATGCCTTCGGTAAAGGTCCCGGCGACGTCCTCGACGTGGCTGCGTACCTCGTCGGGGAGTTCGGGGACGACCGTGTCGTAGGCGAACTTGTTGACGTTGCGCTCGGTGAGCGTCGTCTCGGCGTCGTCGTCCGCGGTGACGCCCTCACCGAAGACCTCCTCGGCGAGGTCGTCCCGGCGCGGGTGGTCGGGCTTGAGCTGATCGGGCGTGACCGTGATCTCGAGGTCACGCTTTTCGGCCTCGTAGACGGCTTCGGCCAGCGCGATGTTCTTGCCGACGCGGTCGAAGAGATCCTCTTGGGTCTCGATCAGGTCGCCGTTGGCGTCCTTGCGGAGATAACGAGCCGGGAGAATGTTCTGATAGGCGTTGTCGGTCAATCGCTCCTCGAGGGTGTCCCCGTCGGAGCGTTTGATCGGGAGGGTGAGATCGGCCGCAGATAGTTCGGTGTCGCTCATGCGCGCGCCACCTCGTCGCTATACCGGTGCCGCGTGCCGATTCTGGCGTGAGTCGGAGTCCTTGCTCTCATCATTCGTGACGAAGGTTCGGTATTCATGCATCCATCATAAAACGTGGTGTTGTTGTCCTACTTTTCTTGTAGTAATACAAATGTGGTTGTACAGATGAGTCTATAACCTATGGTTTCTGGGTCTCCCACGGCCGCCGAGACGGCCGCCTGCGTGGCTATCAACACCTACGCCGTCGACGCTCTTAACCATTTTCAGACCGGACTGAAAGTGACTGTCACCGACGAAACGGCCTCGCAGTCCGGTGATTTTCACTTTTTCCGATTGGAACCGACGCAGTCGTTGTCACGGATCGCTCATCCCGTCGAGACAGTCACGGTCTCCAGAAAGATTACGTCCGTGCAGCGCGGGTGATGTCGTATGATCGATGCACTGCCATCGGTACCACCGGTCCTCCTGGTGCTTGCCCTGCTCGCCGCGTTCGCGGTCGCCGTCATCGCGATCCGGATCGCAATCAAACTGGCCGTCCGCGTCGGGATCGTCGCCGCAGTCGTCCTCGCAGCCCTCTACGCGGTCGGCCAACTCGAGTTGCTTCCCGGCATCTAGTGGCGGTCCACGCCTGCACTGAGGAGTCGAATTCGGCGGTCTGCTCCTCGTCGACTCTGCAATCGACGGGTGGAACGGGACTAGACGCTCGAGAGGAAGTTCTCGATCACGTCGTGGCCCCGCGCCGTGAGTACGCTTTCGGGATGGAACTGCACGCACTCGAGTGGGAACTCTCGGTGGCGTACGCCCATGACGAGCGTCTCGTCTGCGTGGTCTGCGGTCGCCGACACCTCGAAGGAGTCGGGCACCTCGGTCGCGATAAGCGAGTGGTAGCGACCCGCCCGAAAGCCCTGCTCGAGCCCCGCGAAGACGCCTTGTCCGTCGTGCTCGACCGCGGAGGCTTTCCCGTGAATCGGTTCGGGTGCCCGGCCGACGCTGCCGCCGTACTCGTAGACGGCGGCCTCGAGCCCCAGACAGACGCCAAGCGTCGGTATCTCCGGGGAGAGTTCCCGAAGCACGTCCATCGTAACGCCGACGTCCCGGTCGTTCTTCGGGTGACCGGGTCCGGGACTGATGACGATCGCGTCGGGATCGACGGCGCGGATAGCCGCGAGCGAGGCGGTGTTCTTGCGTACCTCGGTCTCGGTGCCCGGCAGTTGGCTGACGTACTCCACGAGGTTGTAGGTAAAGGAGTCGTAGTTGTCGACGAACAGGACCGTGACGAGGTCGGCGTCACCGTCGGCCCGACGACTATCGCCAGTCGCACTCATCGACGCACCTCCGCCGTCGTTTCGGACTCGTCGTCCGCGTTCGATTCCGCGGCCGGGTGTTCGATCTCCTCGAGCGCGGCGAGGACGCCGCCCATCTTCTTCTCGGTTTCCTCGTACTCGGCGGCCGGATCGCTGTCGGCGACCAGTCCCGCGCCGGCCTGAACCGTGATCCGATCCCGCTCGCCATCGTCTCGCGGGTCGTCTCTCCCCGCTCGCCCATCCGCGGCGCGTGGCGCCGCGCCCTCCTCCACCGTTGCGGTCCGAATGACGATCGCGAAGTCCGTGTCGCCGGTCCAGGAGTAGTAGCCGACGCCGCCTCCATAGAGGCCGCGTGGCTCGGACTCGAGGTCGTCGATGATTTCCATGGCCCGGATCTTCGGCGCGCCCGAGAGGGTCCCGGCGGGGAACGACGCGCGGGTCGCGTCGAACCCGTCGGCGTCGGCGGCCAGTGTGCCCGTCACCGTCGACTCGATGTGCTGGACGTGGCTGTACTTGAGGACGTTCATGAATTCGTCGACGCGGACCGAACCCGGCTCCGAGACGCGGCGCACGTCGTTGCGCGCGAGATCGACCAACATCGTGTGTTCGGCACGTTCCTTCCCGTCGGCCAGCATCTCCCCTGCGAGCCGGCGGTCCTCGACGGGACTCGAGCCCCGGTTACAGGTCCCGGCGATCGGATTGGACATGACCTCACGACCGCGGACGGAGACGAGCGTCTCGGGGCTGGCTCCGACGACCGTCAGGTCGTCGTGGTCGAGGAGATACATGTAAGGCGACGGGTTCACCTCCCGCATCGCCTCGTAGAAGCCGATCGGATCGACGTCGCCGTAGAGTTCCCGCGTCCGCGAGATGACGCCCTGGTAGATGTCTCCGTCGAGGACGTGCTCTTTAGCCCGCCGAACGCTTTCCTCGTACGCCGCTCTGGAGCCTGCGACCTCGTCTTCGCGGACGAACCCACCCGTCTCGGGTCGGTCGGCCTCGCGAAGCGTCGCCGCCACGTCGGCGGCTTCCCGTCGCAGGGCGTCGTACACCGCCTCGGGGTCGTCGTCGGCCTCGAGCACGGGCGTGAAGACCAGCGAGACCGTCCCGTCGCGCTCGTCGAAGGCCAGCGTCTTCGTCGTCAGCAGGAACTGCGCGTCCGGGAACCGCGAGTCGGGCCGCTCGAGCCCGACCTCCTCGAGCCAGAGGTCGTAGACGGCGTCGTAGGCCAGAAAGCCGACCAGTCCGCCCTCGAGGTGCTGGCGCTCGTGGTCGGGCATGTTCGCGAGGCGGACGTCCGGCATCGCGGCTCGAAGCGCGTCGACGGTATCGCCGTCGGCATCGGTCCGGATCGCCTCCAGCGGTGCGTCGTCGGACAGTGCGTCGACGGTGGCCGCCCCGGATTCGACCGTCACGACGGCCTCGGGGTCGTAGCCGACGTAGGAGTATCGCGCGTGGCGCTCGGCGTCCGCCCCGCTCGGTCGGAACGCGCCGTCGGGATCGCTCGAGGCGGTCTTCTCCGCGCTCTCGAGCAGGAACGCGTACGGCGAGCGCTCGCGATCGCTCGCGTCGGAGCGGCCCGTCAACGCGGCGTAGGCTGCAAGCGGCGTCGTTTCACACTCGAGTGTCGCGACGGTGCGGACGACGACGGGCCGATCCCCTCGGTCCGCGTTCGTGCCCGCGTGGTCGCTGAACGTCTCCCGGTCGATGTCGAACGTCGGGTTGGCCGACGCGGATTCGGAATCGTGCATACTGGTCACCGTTAGGGCTCGACCGGTTTGCGGGCGTTCTTGGCTCGGTCGACGAACGATCGGACGGCGTCGATGTCCTTGACGCCGCCGCGCTCCTCGACGCCGCTCGCCACGTCGACCGCAAAGGGTTCGACGGTCCGGACCGCGTCCCCGACGTTCGCCGGCGTGAGTCCGCCCGCGAGGATCAGCGGCGACTCGAGATCCTCGATTGCCAGTCGGGTCCGGTCCCAGTCGTGCGTGCGACCGGTTCCGCCACCACCCTCCTCGCTCACGGTATCGACGAGGAGGGCGTCGACGATGTCGTCGTAGGCTTCGGCGGCCGTTGGATCGTCGGCGTCGACTGCGAGCAGGAGTTCCGTCTCGAGGTTCGCGCGCAGATATGCGAGGTCACCGGCACACAGTTCGCTGTGAATCTGAATCGCGTCGGGCTCGATCTCCTCGACGAGTTCGATCGCCTCCTCGGGATCGCCGGGCATCGTCACGAGCACGCTCGTCACGAACGGCGGCGTGGCCGCTGCAAGCGCCGTGGCCTGCTCGATCGAGACCTCCCGTGGCGTCTCGACCGAGACGTCACAGATGATGCCGACTGCGTCCGCACCCGCGTCGATGGCCGCCGCGAGGTCGGATTCGCTGGTCAGCCCACAGATCTTGACGCGCGTCATTGTCCCTCGGCCGTGGCCGTCGCGCCGCGGAGTTGCTCGAGTTTCCGGGCCGCCTCCTCGGCGTCGATCGCCTCGCGTGCGAGGTCGGCACCGCCCTCCAGCGAGTCGGTCTCCCCGGCGACGTAAATCGCCGCGCCGGCGTTCGCGAGGATGACGTCCCGTTTCGCACCGGTCACCTCGCCCTCGACGATGCCTCGCATGTCGTCGGCGTTTTCGGCCGGCGAGCCGCCGGAAATGTCCGCGATGTCGTGTTCCTCGAGCCCGAGATCGGCCGGCTCGAGGGCGTACTCCTCGACGGCGTCGCCATCGACTTCTGCGACGACCGTTTCACCGTGAATAGCGATTTCGTCGGTCCCTGCACCGTGGACGACCAGCGCTCGCTCGACGTCCATTCGAGCCAGCGCGTCCGCGAGGACGGGCACGAGGTCGGGGTCGTAGACGCCGACGACCTGTGCGTCCGCGCCGGCCGGGTTGGTCAGCGGGCCGAGCACGTTGAAGACCGTCCGCATCCCGAGTTCCTTGCGAGGGCCGATGACGGCCTTCATCGCCGGGTGAAACACCGGCGCGAGCATGAAGCCGATGCCGTCCGCTTCGATGGCGTCCTCGACTGCCGGCGGTTCGGCCTCGACGTTCACGCCGACCTCCTCGAGGACGTCCGCGCTGCCCGAGGACGACGAGACCGAGTAGTTGCCGTGTTTGGCGATCGGAACGCCGGCCCCGGCGGCGACGATCGCGCTCGTCGTCGAGACGTTGATCGTATCGTAGTCGTCGCCGCCCGTCCCACAGGTGTCGACCAGCGGGTCCCGATCGGGTGAGATCGTCCTGGCCGCGTCGCGCATCCCTTCGGCGAACCCGGCGATCTCGGCTTCCGTCTCGCCTTTCGAACGTAGCGCCGCCAGCAGTGCGCCGATCTGTGCCTCCGTCGCACCCTCGAAAACGGCCGTCGAGGCCGCTCGAGCGTCCGATTGCGTGAGATCCTCCCCGTCAGTGACTCGTTCGACGTATTCCTGCATAGTGGACACCAATGTACGTAGTTGTCTTGTAATGACCAAATCAGTACATCGACTTAAGCGTATCGACCGGGTGCGTGGTGGCGACTCGCGTACGGGGATCGATTCGAAACCTTCAATTACGGTGGCGGGCAACGAACGAGTGCAGTCAGGAAGCGTGGCGACGCGCGCCGCGAACGAACGCAAAACCAGGGTTGGTGGTCTAGTCTGGTTACGACACCTCCTTGACATGGAGGAGGCCGGCAGTTCAAATCTGCTCCAACCCACTACTTTTGCTGCGAGCAAATTCGCGAGCAGCGAATTCGTCATGTTGTGCATATTTGAACGAGACGAGACGCGCACAGCGTACGTCTCGCCGTAGTTCAACTCTGCTCCAACCCACTACTTCTGTCGCGAACCGATCCGTGAGCGACAGGATCGGCACCGCTCCGACCCATTGTTACCGACACGACCGAGAGGCCGTGCGTCGCAGTCGGAATACGGAGGCCGAGCAGTCGGTCCTACTCGTGGCTGTACAGGCCCCCGACGACGAGGACCACCGCGGCGAGCAGGACGAGGAGGAGTATCAGTTCGGACAGTACCCGAACCGGCCACGGGCCGACGTGACCGAGCCGAACGAATCTGGCCGCGAGAACCACGATATTCGCTCCGAGAAGCAGGTTCGTCGTCTCTTGGCTCCCGGCCCAAGAGCGTCCTGCGTCCGACGACATCAGTCGCCACTATTCAATACGGAGGTATTCCTATTCCGGTGACCGAAAACTCACAGTCGGATCGACTCGAGGTGCTCGAGAACGGGTGTGAAACGCCGTCGACGACCCGTCCTCGAGCGGGGGCGGACGCGGGGCTTGCCCCACGTCAGTCCCCTTCTCATCGGGTGCAGACCGCTCGAGCCGGTCGGGCGACCCGCTGCCGTTGGTCGCCTCTCCGTCTCTTGGAGTTCCACTTTTTGCTGCACGAACCCATCACACCGAAACACCTGACCGAGAAAATCCTCATTGTTTTCCACGATATTCGTTTATGCTGCTGGTCGTCGTAAGATAGGACATGAGCTCCCACTCAAAACCATCCGATGAGAGCCATGTCCACGAACACCACGCGAGTGCAGTCGGGTATGCGACGCCACAGGCCGCCATCGAGCAGGCTCCTCGAGAGACTGTCGCGTACGTGCCAGCACTGTACGTCGAGACCGAGACCGACGCCCCCGACGTGCTGACCGTCGTCGACGTCGATCCGGAATCGTCGACCTACTGTGAGGTCATCGACCGGATCGAGATGCCGACCGTGGGTGACGAACTCCACCACTTCGGCTGGAACGCCTGCTCGTCGTCCTGCCACGTCGAGGACGCGGAGCGACGGTACCTCGTCGTTCCCGGCAACCGCTCGTCTCGGATCCACATCGTCGACACCGACGACCGCGAGAACCCCGAACTCGTCGACGTCATCGAACCGGAGGAGGTCTTCGAGTACGATCTCTCGGCCCCCCATACCGTCCACTGTATCCCGGACGGGATGATCATGATCAGCATGCTCGGGAACGCCGACGGCGAGCTTCCGGGCGGGTTCCTCCTTCTCGACGAGAACTTCGAGATCGCGGGCCGATGGGATACGCCGGGGGACATTCAGATGAACTACGACTTCTGGTACCAGCCACGCCGGAACGTGATGATCTCCTCCGAGTGGGCCGCCCCGTCGACCTACCAGCCGGGGTTCGACCTCGAGGATGTCGAAGCCGGAAAGTACGGCCAGAAGCTCCACTTCTGGAACTGGGAGGACCGGACGGTCGAGCAGACGATCGATCTCGGTGACGAGGGGATGATCCCGCTCGAGGTCCGCTTCCTCCACAGTCCGGAGGCCGAGCACGCCTACGTCGGTGCTGCGCTCTCGTCGAACGTGTTCCACCTGTACAGGGAGGGGAGCGCGACGCGTGGCGGCGCGGATGAGACCAGCGGCGGCGAACCGAGAGCACGCGGCGAGTGGCACGCGGAGACCGTCATCGACGTCGAGGCGCGCGAGCACGAGGACTGGGACATGCCGGTCCCCGGACTCATCACGGACCTCGTGGTTTCGATGGACGATCGCTACCTGTTCTTCGTGAACTGGCTCCACGGGGAGGTTCGCATGTACGACATCTCCGACCCGTCGAATCCGCGACTGACGGACACGATCTCCGTCGGCGGGCTCTTCGGCGATGTCAGCGAGGTGAAGGAGCGGCCGATCAACGCCGGGCCACAGATGCTCCAGCTCTCCCTCGACGGCGAGCGGCTCTACTTCACGACGTCGCTGTACTCGACCTGGGACGACCAGTTCTTCCCCGCCGAAGGCGAGCAGGGCTCCGTGATGCTGAAAGCCGACGTGGACCCACGAAACGGAACGATGACCCTCGACGAGGAGTTCCTGGTCGACTTCGGGACGCTCCCCGAGGGGCCGGCTCGCGCCCACGAAATCCGGTGGCCCGACGGCGACTGCACGAGCGACGTGTGGATGTGAGCCGATCGTCGGGAACACCTCGAACTGCAACCTGTGGTCGCAACGATCGGACCCGACGGACACGAGAGATGAGTCAGCATTCGATCAATGAAAGCGCTGAGAGGCGGGAGAGATGAGGCGAGCCATCGCAACCGCGCTCGTCGCGATTCCGGTCTGGATCGTCGCCGGCTGGCCCGTTCCCGTCAGCGCTCACGACGTCGGCACGCACGCGGGGAGCCAGGAGCCGGCGGTTCCGTTCGTCGTCGCGATCGGCCTCTCGGTGGTCCTCAGCGTCGCGTTCGGACTCGGAATAGTCTCGTACTATCGATCCGCTCTCGGGTCCGCCGGCCATAACGGTGTGGGGACGCGGCGGGAAGTCGCGGTACTCGTGGTCGTGCTCGGCCTCGTGGCGTTGCTCGCGGCCCTCACACAGGCGTCGCTCCTGACGATCGGGGCCGGGATCCTCGGCGGTGTGATCGCGTGGGTCGGCCGAACTCGCGGGCTCTCACCGCACGCCGGTTGTGCGGACGCGGCGCTCGGCGCGATACTGGCCCACCGGGTCGTCGAAGGGATCCTCATCGCGGGCATCTATGCGACGACCACCTCCTTCGGAGTGCTCGCGCTGGCGCTCCTGACGGGACACGCCATCGCCGAAACGGCTGCCGTCGGTGGACTGTACGCGCCCGTCGGTCGCGGCTGGGGGATCGCGAGCGTCGTCGCGGTTCAACTCGGCTTCGTCGCCGGTGCCGTCGGCGGTGGCGTCCTCGCCGGGGGCCTCTCACCGCCGGTCGTCACTGCCCTCCTCGCGAGCGTCGGGGGGCTGCTCTTCGTCGCGGGCGCGACCGAATTTCGCGTGGTGACGGTTCGGAACCGGGACCACCTCCGGGCCTGACGCCATCACGACTCGAGTCGTCGGCGTGTCCCTCGAACGGAGGTGGCAGAGACAGCGTCTCGTCCCGGTGGTGTGCGAACTGGATTCCTCAGTGCAGGCGAACAGCGTTTCACTCCGGATTGAACCTCGAGCCGGCGGGCGAAATCGCACTTGGGAGACGGATTCTCCGACACCCGTCTCGAGATCCTATCGCGAGAAAAGCCCCTTGAGCCGGCCGAGCAGTCCGGTCCCGTCGGACTGTCGGTCGGCACTCGAGTCGGCGTCCCCGTCGCGATCGCTCGAGTCGGCAAGCGGGCCGGCGTCGTCGGGATCGATCGAACCGGCGAGCGGGCCGGCGTCGTCGGGGCGGGTCGCCTCGGCAGCGGTTCCGCTGGCTCCCGTCGTCTCGAGGTCGTCCATCGAGAGTTCGACTTCGTCGATGTCGGGAGTCGATTCGCGCCCGTCTCCGGCCTCGGCCGCGCGGACGTCCGCGCCGGTGACGGTTCCGTCCTCGACGCGGGCTGCGAGTTCCTCGAGCGACGGATCGTCCTCGGCGCCCGCGTCGGTCGCCGGGTCCGCATCTGTCGCCGAGTCCGCCTCGGTCGACGGCTCGGTGTCGTCCGTTGCCGCCGACGACTGCTCGTCGGTACCAGGTCCAGTCTCGGCGGCTGGGATAGCCGTCTCGTCGAACTCGCTCGTCACGGTGTCGTCGGCGTCACTCGTCGTCTCGTCGCTCGAGTCCGCCGACGCCGGTTTTGCCGAATCCGATTCCGTCGAGCCGAGGGAGTCGAGGATGTCGTCGACGCTCTCCTCGGAGACGACGCGCTGGGGACCACCGCCGGGCTCGAGGGGATCGCCCGCGTCTGCGTCGTCGGCCGTCGCGGGTCCATCGGCCGCGGCGGGACTGGATGATCGCTCGTCGCTCATGGTGGAGATCTGTCGCTGCTGGGGACATAATTGTTCCCCTGTACAGGGGGCTCGGGACCCACCGACCGACGGTCGGCTCGAGTCGATCCCTACGCGGCCAGCGAGGGGCGCGCTCGGACGACGTTGAGCACGGCACCGACGAGAATGATGATGCCCGCGAAGTAGAGCCAGGTGACGAAGAGGAGCACGGCACCGACGGCCCCGTAGGCTTCGTACTGGGCGGCGTTTGCCGCGTACAGCTGGAAGCCAAACTGGAGGACGGTCCAGCCGACGGCGGCGAAAACCGTTCCGGGGAGGATCTCGCTCACCTCGACCGGAACGGGCGGGAGGACGTAGTAGATCGGGAGGAAGACGAGGATGAGCCCGGCGAGCAATGTGAGCCAGCTCACGAACCCGGCGAACGGAACAGTGTCGGCGACGAGGCTGAGTACGGCCCCGATCCCGAGCATCAGGACGAGCGCGCCCGCGCCGGCGACGATCACCGTGAGCCCGTCCCGGATCTGATCGACGAGCGTGTCCTCGGTGACCTCGTCGTAGACCATGTCGAACGCCAGACTCAGGCCGCGAAAGACCTTGAGCGCGCCCCAGGTAGCGACGCCGAGTGCGACGACGGTCGCCTCGGCCCGACCGGACTCGGTCGTCAGGGCGTCGGTGACCAGTTGCTCGCCCGCTGCCGGAAGGAAGTCGCCGGCGACCCTGATCAGCCGCTGGGCCGTTTGCTCCCCACCCAACAGCGAGCCGACCACGAGCGCGAGCAAGACCAGCGGGATCAGCGAGACGAACGCGTAGTAGGCGAACCCGGCCGCGAGAAAGGTCAGATCGCGGTCGCTCGCCGTCCGATAGATCAGCGTGAGTGACTCGGGGAGTTCCATACAGTCACTCCGACGGTCAGGTCCAATAACGTGTAAGTCGTTCGCAGTTCCTGCGTGAGCCAGTCCCCGGTCCAGTCACCCCGTCACCGCTCGAGTGAGCGCGTTCCGGGCCGTCGACAGCGACAGCATCACCGCTCGTGACAGAAGTTCTGACCGGCGTAAACCGAGCCGTCCGGGCCGATGTAGACGCCGACGCCCGCTCGATCCCACTGGGGCGTCTCGCCAGTCTCGAGGATCGCTTCCCGGTGGGCCGTGGAGTTCATCCACTGATTGACCAGCCCGTTCGCGAGGGTTTCGGCAGTTCGGTAGCGGACGACATCGCCGCTGGAGCGCTCGACGCGCCGATCGACCCACGTCCTGGCGATGTTCTCGCCGTATCCCCGGCAGTAGTTGTCG
This sequence comes from Natrinema ejinorense, assembly GCF_002494345.1. GTDB lineage: Archaea > Halobacteriota > Halobacteria > Halobacteriales > Natrialbaceae > Natrinema > Natrinema longum. The sequence continues at coordinate 2,322,707 of NZ_NXNI01000001.1, read as the reverse complement.
ACGCTCCGGAATCGGTCGTACGGCTGCTCTCCGTCGGGGTTCGTGTGCGCGAAGTAATCTTTTTGGGCCATCTCGTAACTGTGAGCGCGTGCGACGGACGCGATCGTCCCGTCCCACTCGAGGGGCTCCAGGCCGTGCTCGGCCCGGCGCTCGTTGATCTCGGCGTGGACGAAGTCCTCGACGGTCGATGAGGTAACCGTCTCGACGTCGGTTTCGTAACTCGAGTTGCCGGGATCGGCCGGATCGGTCACCGCGGGGTTGCGCTCGCCGGCCGGTGGCGGATCGGGACTGGGTTCGGCGCTGCCCCCGAGTTCGAGCCCGTCGACGAGCTGGGGTGCAAGCAGTGTGGTTCCGAGCGCGAGCGAGCAGACGATGAGTGCCCCGAGAAGGACCGTCACCAGTCCCCGCAGGAGGGCACGGTCAGGGTTGCCGTCAGTATCGGTCGCTGTCATCTCGGATCGCCGGCCGTCCATCGAATTACGTTTTGGTCTGTCGACACAAGATAGTCGCGGACGATCCCACTCAGTGAGAGACGACCGGTCGGCGTGTCGCGCCGCCATTTGGATCGACCCTGATCGGCCATACAGTCGATCGCGGATAGGAGACTGGCGGACGGTTACGACACCTGCGTTTTCGACCCGTCGTACGGACGTCCGTCAGTCAGTGCCGGCCCGGTCGCGACCCGCCGTGTGGGTGCGCCGGAACATCGGTACACCAGCCCGTCTCAGTCGTCTCCGAAGATCGTCTCGTGGACCCCGACGACGAGTCCGGGGACGACCGCCATGAAGAGGTGTTCCTCGAGCGGGATCCCGGCGATATCGATCCCGGTCCGGAGTTTGATGTCGAAGACGCCGACGGCGAGCGTGTATCGGTCCCAGACGTAGGCGATCGGATAGAGCGCGAGGATGGTAATCACAGCCTTCCGGCAGGCGTTTGCCCGCCGGAGCAACAGGGCGGCGACGGTTCCCCACACGATTTCGGTGACGAGGTAGGTGTAGCGACCGAAAACGCTGATGTCGAGCATTAGCCGCCGATTCAACGGCGTATATAAAAAGTCTCAGGTCTAGAGCCACCCGGATAAAACGGGCAGTATGTTAAATACCCCGGCGGCTCTACGCTCATGTAGAAGGATGAATATCGCTGATATTGCTACCACGGAGTTTATCGAAGTCGATGTTGGAACGCGCATGGGGAAGGTCCGTTCGATGTTCGAGAACGGCAACCCCAAGGGGATCATCGTCACCAACGATGGGGAGTACGAGGGCGTCATCAGCGAGCGAGAGGTCCTCCAGTCCCACGTCGAGGACGACGCCAAGGTGGCGGCGCTCACGAAACCCAGCCGGAGCACGCCCTCGCCCAAGGTCGACCGCCAGGAGGACGTCCGAGAGACCGCACGCGTGCTCGTCGAGAGCAACGCGAAGGTCGCGCCGGTCTTCGAGAACGGCGACCTCTGGGGCGTCATCACCGACGACGCCATCCTCGAGTCCATCCTCGAGAACCTCGATACGCTGACCGTCGCGGACATCTACACCGACGATCCGGTCACGCTGACCGAGGACGACGGAATCGGGAAGGCGATCAACCTCCTGCGCGAACACGGTATCTCTCGGCTGCCGATTCTCAACGAGAACGGCTACCTTTCGGGGGTCGTGACGACCCACGACATCGCGGACTTCGTCATCCGGGAGAACCACACGACGACGACCGGCGACCGGGTCGGCGACAGCCAGCGCCTGCTCGACGTGCCGGTCTACGACATCATGACCAGCCCCGTCGAGACGACGACGCTCGACGCGACTGCCAAGGAAGCCGTCGAAGCGATGCTCGAGGACGACTACGCGGGGTTGATGGTCACGCCCGAGGACGACGACCGGCTCGTCATCGGCGTCATCACCAAGACGGACGTCCTGCGCGCGCTGACGTTCACGGAGGAGGAACACATGGACGTTCAGATCACCAACATCTCGATGCTCGACACCATCACCCGTGAATCGATCGTCCAGGACATCGAGGCCGTCGCCGACAAGTACGCCGACATGCAAGTGATGCACGCCCACGTTCGGTTCCACGAACACAACGAGAAACTCCGTGGCACCCCGCTCGTGCAGTGTCAGATCCGCCTGCGAACCAACAAAGACCAGGTCGCCGGCACCGGCGAAGGCTACGGCTCGGAGAACGCCTTCCGCGTCGCGCTGGACAAACTCGAGCGCAACGTCTTGGAACTCAAAGGCGTTACCAGCGACGAGGAGTACCGCGGCCAGCTCCTGCGGAAGCTCAACCAGATCTAACGGTCCGGCGGCGCTGACCGACCGCGCCTCGACCGCTCCCGATCGTATTTTTACCGATGAGAATCCGACCCGACTACTCGACAGTGGACGCGGCTCAGGGCCGTCCGGTCTCGTCTCCGCCCTCGAGACCCGTATCCGTGATTCGGAACTGGACCGATTCACCGGCGGGTTTCGAGCGGTGTTTCTCGAGGGTCGCCCGTCGTTTGCCACCGCGAAACCGCTCGAGGCGGACGACGGTTCCCGTCCAGTGTTCCAAGGTATTGCCACCCAGTCCGCGGGTCCGATCGGAGTCGGGATCGGCGAAGACCTGATTCGTCAGGACGACCGCCAGGTCGTGTTTTCGGGCCAGCGAGAGGAGATGCGTCACCTGTCTGGTGACGCTGCGCAGTGCCTCGCCCTCGTCGCCGTCGGCCGTCCGCTCGAGCCGGTAGAAGCCGGTCGCGCTGTCGAGGACGATGAGTTCGGCGCGCTCGGCGAACTCCTCGGCGTCGCGGACGGCCTCGGCCTGTTCCTCGAAATCCAGCGCGTCCTCGATGACGATCCGCGAGGCGACGGCCTCGACGTCGTCGGTCTCGCCGTCTCGCGGTGCCCCGGTCCGATCGCGAGCCGGTCCGCCGACCGCGGCCTCGAGCAACTGCTGGAAGCGGTCGAGCGAGACGCCCTCGGTATCGATGTAGACCGCCGTGCCGCCGCCGACGGCCGTCTCGACGGCGGCCGACAGCGCGAGATTCGTTTTCCCGGCGGCCGGCGGGCCGTACAACTGCGTGACGGTGCCGCGTTCGAACCCGCCACCGAGCAACTCGTCGACCGGGCCACAGCCGGTTGGAATCGCCTCGTCGGTCACGGTTCGAGTTGACCGGGTATGCGCAAAAAGGCCCCGGAACCGACCCGGCTCGATCGTTCCGGCGTGTCGGATGTACGAGACATCGGCTCCACGCTTCGACTACGACCGATCCCGCACGCGGGTCGGGGTCTCGCCGTCGTTGGTTGTGAACGGTTTGGTAACGTGACTGCCAGGGCGCTGAGAGATGCGCCTGTTGCAGATCGCCTCCCCGTCGGGAAACGAAACGCCGTCGAGACGATGCTCGCGGCGTCCGATGTCGAGTATTTTCTCACCGACGAAACGTGCCGGCGGGAGTACGGTGCACTCGTGTTCGTTCCGACTGGGACGGCGGATATCGAAGCCCTCGTGGACGAACTCCGGGACATCTGGGTTCAAGAAGGGGGCTACGTGACGATCAGCACGCTCGAGAACGTCCTGTCGATCAACGTCGCGAGTCTCGGCACGCTCTGGGTGCAGGAATACCGGCCGGGTACTGGTTCGCCGAGCAAACCGCTCGGCGTGCCGGTATCCGCCGAGCAGCACCGCTCGTCGAACGACTGGTTCGGAGACCGGCCCTCAACCTGCGTCTATTCTGTTGACTAGTATCGAAATCTAATTACAATTCAACTACAATTCACGAATCACGACTCCGAGCACGACTATGACATCGGAACTGTCAACCGCTGAATGTACGCTCTCGGACGGACGAACGCTCTCCTACGCTATCGGCGGCGACCCGCAGGGGAATCCTGTCATCGTTCACCACGGGACACCTGGCTCTCGATTATTCGCAGCAGTGTGTTCCGATGCTGCCGCTCGGAACGACATCCAGCTCGTCGTTCCGGATCGGCCCGGGTACGGGCGATCGACGTCGCCACCGCATGACTGGACCTGGAACGACTGGCAGGACGACCTGCACGAACTGCTCGACGCCGAGTCGATCGATCGGGTCCCGTTCGTCGGATTCTCCGGTGGAGGCCCATTTGCACTCGCAGCAGCGACGGCCGACCGAACGAGCCAAATCGGACTGGTCAGTACCGTCGTTCCACCCGCCGAGAACAAACTCACCACGCTCTCGAGGGTCCCGTTCGCGCTGCGCATCCTCTTTCGACTCTCCAAGTCGATCGCCCGCGTCCGCGGGCCGGACGCGGTCGTCCAGCAATACACCGACCGGTCGGTGTCTGACCCTGTGCGGACGGCGGTCGCAGACGACTTTCATGAAGGAGTCCGACAGGGTGAAGACGCCGTTATGCGCGAGACCCGGATGTTCGCCGACAGTTCGTTCGACTCGGTTCGATCCGACATTCCAGTCCGCGCGTGGCACGGAGTCCAAGACGAGAACACACCACTCTCTCCCGTCGAGACATTCCTCGAGGATACGCACGGTACCCTGATAAGCAGGGACAGCGACCATCTCGGGACGTTGCTCGATTGTCGACAGGACGTTCTCGAGTGGGTCACCGACTATAGTAGCAACTGACAGTCATTGCGCACCTGATCGCACGACAGCGTTGCGATCAGTGTGTACATCGTTTCAGTTGCTACTATCGGGGTTGGGGGAAACCCGTAGGACGATTACCGAGTCGCTCTCCTGTCGGCGCACGGATACCATTTCCCACCGATCAGAACGGAGTTCGCGTACGTTTATTCCCCGTCGCTCCGAAGGTCGACCTGTGATCGTCGTCGCCACGGCAGACTTCGAGGTATACCACGGCGTCGTCAACGAACTTCGCGAGCGCGGAACGGCGTTTACGACCCTCGAGCCCGACGAGGAGTTGCCCGAGCGAGCCACCGTCGTCGTCACCGGGGCCGACAACGCCGAGACGTTCGCGGACGCAACGACGGTCGTCGCCGATCCGGACGAGCCACGGCGTGCGGTCGATCAGGCACTGGCCGCGGTTCGGGGCAACGGCGGCCGGACGGTCATCGGCGTCGACCCGGGCCAACGGCCCGGCATCGCCGTGCTCACTGGCGAGACGATCGTCGCCGCCTTTCAGGTCCCCCTCGGCGACGCCGTCGACGTGATCCAACGCGAAGCCGCCGACGCCCCGTCGCCGATCGTCCGAATCGGCGACGGCTCCCGCCTCGAGAGCGCGAAACTCGTCAACGAACTCGACGACGTGACGGTCGAACTCGTCGACGAAACCGGGACGACCCCGTATCTCGGGACGGGTGCCCGAGGGATGGGTGACGTCCTCGCCGCGGTCAACATCGCCCGACTCGAGGGAGACGTCGTCGATGCACGCGAGATCGAACCGACGGACGGCGAGATTCAGGTGATCAAGGATCGCTCCCGCGAGGAGAGCGAGCACAATCGGGCGATCGACGAGCTACTCGCCCGTCGAGTCGCTGCCGGCGAGTTGACCATCGACGAGGCACTCGCCGAGCATCGTGACGACGACACGGCGACGGAGACGACAGGAACGGACGGCTCCGACGGTTCGTAGCCACCCCGTAGAATGCGGTTCGTCGGTCCGAGCGGGACACACGTGGAACGGCGTCCCCGACCGCCGAGCAGAGCTCCCGAGCGAGCCGCCGAAAGAAACGGAAACTGTCAGTCACGTCGGTCGAAAACCGACCGTGTGACGGACTGTAATTATGCGCCGACCCAGGTGTTCGTCGAGGCGACGGACGTGAACTGGATGTTCTCGTTCTCCTGCATGGTGATCTGCGAGCTACCGGCACTCCCACCGTCTTCGGCGACCGCGACGGAGGTGTGTTGCTCGTTGATGTTCTCCTGGGTGATGAACTGGTGTTGTTCGATCGCCGCGCTCGCCGTCTGATCGCCGTCGTTCGTCTGCGTGGCGTTGCCGGCGTAATCGTACGACATGCCGGGGTTGGAGTCGCCCGCATTGCCGTCGATCGTCGCCGTCGTACTCGAGGTTCGGGTGATGTCGTCGGAGACGTAGCCCGGACTCGCGTAGACGTTGAGTGCGTCGGCGTAGGCGATCTGAGCGTTGTAGTTTTGCTGGTAGGCCAGCTGGATGGCCGTGGCATCGCTCCCGTTCTGTGCGATCGCCATGGCGCTGTTTTGCAGGTTGATGTTTCGCTGCTCGACCCCCTGCTCTTGGGCCACGCCGGCGGTCGCCGTCTGCTCGCCCCCGTCGTCGCTCTTCTTGTCGGGCTTGTGCGTGTCGGTGTGCGTCGAGAGGACGTCACTGCTCACGTTGCCCGCGGTCGCGACGTTCATCCCGACGCTCGAGGCCAGCAGGTTCGTGGCGTCGGCACTCCCGAGCTGTTCGTTGAGGTTGCTCTGGTCGGTGAACTGGATCGCCGTGGCGGTGCTGTTCTCGCCGATCGCGATGGCGACGGCACCGCGCTGTTCGTTGAGGTTCGCCTGTTCGACGTCCTGTTGTTGCGTGACCGTCGCGTCAGCGTCCTGGCCGGTGGACGGACCGTGGTCGCCTGACTTGTCCTTCTTGTGGCCGAACTCGCCGTCGCCGAGGTAGACGTTGGACGCGTTGGCGACCCCTTCCTGGAGGTTCTCGTTGCGCTGGTAGGACTGCTGGACGGCGGTCGCCTCGCTGTCGTCGACGGCGAGGGCGAAGGCGGTACTCTGGTTGTTGTAGTTGACCTGAGCGACCTCCTGTGACTGGGTCACGGAAGCGAGGGCCTCCTGGGTGATCGTCTCGTCGTCACCCTTCTTGTCTTTGACCCCCCAGCCGTCGAACTGTTGATCGCCGCCGTTGCCGATGATGATGTTGACGTCGCCGACGTCTTCGAACTGCGTTTGTGCGCTCTGGAGGCGACTCTCGGCGTTGGCCGACCCGCGCTGTTCGTTGTCGTTGTACTGGTTTGCCTCCTGAATGGCGGTCGCCTCGCCACCGTCGATCGATATCGACACCGCCGAGCCTTGCTCGTTGATGTTGACTTGATCGACGTCTTGGTACTGGATGACTTCGGCCGCGGAGTCGGCTTCGCCCTCCGCGTGCTCGTCGATATAGTCTTCGAGCGATTGCTCGCCGAGGTCCGCTCCGAAGACCAGGTACAGCTCCTCGCCATCCTCGAGCGCGTGGACCGTTCCGTTCTCGAGGTCGCCGTCGCCGCCTGCCGCGGCCGTCGGCACACCGGCCGCTACCATCGACAAGACGACCATACAGGCCATAAGGAGTGTCGTAGTTCGTGAGCGTCTCGTTGTCTTGTTTCTCATTGATCGTTTGATTTGTGTCGTGATTGTGATTTCTTGCTAGGTCTGTGCGTCGCAAACCCTCCTATCCCGATTACAGACTTTGTTATCTGTATATTTCCGCGGCGAAGAAGACTGATACCGAACTGAAGGGGGGCCATTACGCGAGCTGCCTCGAGACTGGCCCGAACCGCGACCGTCGGCACACTCGCTGAGACCCTCCCAGCACCACAGAAGACCCAGGTCCGATCGAACCCCCCGAAGCATCGTTTCCGCGGGACCATCGCGACGCCGATACTGTCAGAGTATCTGACCGGTAACTCGAGTAGCTGTTACATAGCGGAAAGTTCGGGTTAGGATCGGCGAGAGATCGAGTATACCGGCGGAAAATCCCCCTCTCGAGCCGGAAAACGCCCCACCCACGCATCGGTCCGAGCCCCAGCTTCGGATCGGTACGGACGCCATACGCGATCGATAGTCTCGAATTTCGAGTCTGCGCTGAAACGATCGGTCAATTCGAGATAGGAACTGAAACGATCTGGTCAACCGTTGCTATGGAACGAAACCATGCCCCGTCTTCATATGAATCTCCGAAGTGAGCCTTAGTCGGGAGACACGCAGCGAACGGGAGGCTAACGGCGGTTACGTCCGACGAGCCGCAGCTATCCGTCGCATGCCGGCTCGGTAGCGTTCGTGTCTCTCGAACCGATACCAAGATTCCAACTATGAATGTGACACGGAACACGATCCTGACGCTCGTACTCGTCGCCAGCCTGCTGCTGGTTGGCTTCGCCGGAACGGCAGCAGCAAGTGGTACCGCCGATACGGCTGACACAGCAGACGTCGACGACGATGACGATAATCAGCTCGCGGCAGCAGCTGTCGTCCAGAACCAAGAGGTCGCTCAGGTTAACGACATCGACCAGAACGCCAACCAGACTGCCGAGCAGGAGGCAACTGGATTCGAGGTCACTGTCGACGACAGCTTCAATGAAGATAACGAGTTCCCGTTCCCACTCGGGAGCGCAGCCGACAGTGGGGCTTCGACCGATAACGTCAACGATAACAACGATAACGGAGATGGCATCAGCGTCGAGATCGGCACCACTGGTGACCAGACGATAGAGCAGAACATCAGCCAGTCGGCCGAGGCGTCCAACACGAACTCCCAGGTTGGCACTGCGTCCGCTGCTAACTTCGGCTTCTAACGACGCGACTCGCCGCTCGATTCGGGATAGTACTTTTTTACCGAAGCGGGATGGAAACTGGAGCCGTTCGACCGACCGGTCTCGAGTCTCCTGACTCCGAGTCGACTCGCGAGGGGGCCGACTGTAGCAGTCGGATAGCAATCGATAGTACGACCCTGATTTCGGTGCCAGCCGTCAGGGGCTGGAGTCGCCGTCTGTGTTGGTTTTTACTACCGTTCGAAGCACTATGACTGATCCCAAACACTATTCTGTTCTCGAAATACAAGTGGTGATGCTATTCTGTAATTTTAGATAATATATGGGTCTGCACAATGTAGGAATCGGATAGCACTGTGAACAGTGATTTGCCTTCATATGGGCTGCTATGGTCCGATCTGACCGGGCGAGGCACCACGTCAATGCGGGAAGAGACCGAGACGCGGTCGGTACGCGGTGTCGTGTGTTGCGACGGCCAGTGTCCTATCGGAAATCCCGCATGACACGTGTGTGCCCACCCGGACAAACGATCTACCAAACTATGAGACGGACAATAACGGTACTGATGACGCTCGCTCTCGTCGGCAGCATGGCCTTCGTTGGCTTTGCAGGAATGGCTGCTGCAGGCGGCGGCCATCACGATGACGACGGCGACAGCAGCGACGATAGCCTTGCGGCCTCGAGCGTCAGTCAGTCACAGAGCGTATCGCAGACGAACGTGATCGAGCAGAACGCGAGCCAGTTCGCCGATCAGGACGCGACCGGGGTCGACATCGACCTCGAGGACATCATGGACGATGGCGACGACGGTGATGATGGTACTGACGGCGATAACGGTGAGGATACCCAAACCGGAATCCAGACCGTGACGTTCATTCGCGAAGAAGGAAATCAACCCTACGCTACGTTCGAATGGGATGGTGATGACGATGAGTTCGACCTAGCATCTAGTACGGGTCAGGGAGATAACATCGACCTAACCCCTGGAGAAGCGCGTGCCAGTGACGGCAATCCGCTGGCCGCTACCTGGACCTTCGACCCACCGGGCCAGAGCGAAGCCCAAACGCCGGTCCGGGCCCTTGTGACCAATTCTGATGGGACGACGTGTACCTTCGAGTATGGAGACGCCCAACTGGAAGGGAGTGTTGAAGCATGTGAGACGGACAACGGTGGCAACGGTGACAACGGCGACAACGGTGATAACGGCGACGTCACCGACGGCATCGAAGGATCCGTTGGTGACCAGACCGTCAACCAGCTAATCGAACAGAACGCCGACGCGTCGAACTCGAACACGCAGAGCGCCAGTGCGGACGCCTTCAGTGGCGACCTGGCCGCGATCGTCTCCGGCTGAGACGGTCACTCTCCGGACGATTCCACGTTCGCTTTTTTTTGTGCGCTGTGCTCGAGTCGACCACGTGACCGTCTCGACTACGAGTTCGTGACCGACTCGAGACCGAGTGACGGTGACTCCGGACCGACTCGAGGCCGAGTGACGGCGACTCTAAATTCCGCGCTCGGGTTCACGGGAGTCGCGTCGAACGACCGCTCGCGGTGGGAGCGATCCCAGCAACTGGTTTTGGAGCCCGTTCTCGAGTCGGGGTCGATCCCGGCGCGAGCCCCACCGCTCGAGGCGATATGATTACGAACTGTTAACAGTAGATATAAGTTACAACACGTCAAACCGAAAACTGGAAGCCGGTCTCCAGCGACAGGGGGCTGTATCGAAATGCCCCGGGTGCTGTGACCACCCGAGACTCGCTTCCAAACCCGCGAGGGTTTCGAAGCATGATTACGTTGATTCTACCGGGATATAAACGTCCCGCACGACGACAGAATCGCCAGACGCGACCAGTGTCGACGCCGCGCTCGATCGCGAGGTGCGATCGCGATGTGTAGCGACGAGACGGGGGATCACGACGATCGACGAGCGGACGACTCGGCGCTGCTCTCGTGTCCCAGTTGCGGCCAGCCCATTACCGCGCTGACGTCGACCGGGCCCCATACCGGCGTCGTCAGGCCCTGTGGCTGTTCGGTCGCCCCTGGGCTGATCCACCGCGAGGCCGACAGCGGCATCCACCGCGAGCGCGCCAGCAGCGTCCATCGCGAGCACGACGACGGGACCGACGAGTAACGCGGGGCTCGGCGCTCGAGCCCCGCCGGGTAGCCGACCGGTCGGCGGTGCGCGTCGAACGGACGACACACCACCACTCCGTCGACACGATCGGCGGCCGGTCGGCTCGGAACCGGGCCTCGAGTCCAGTCAGATCGGATCGGCACACTGTCTGCCACGGCGGACAGCGGTGAAACGCGTGAGCAAGATTCCAGTGTCTCGAGCGCGGTGTTCGATTGGGATGACCGGAACGAAGCGTCCTGCTCCCGTGGCAACAGGGAGTACCCACACCCTCCCCAGCCGATTCGCTCGCTCCCTGTGGTCGCTTGTCATCCATTGGAAGACGCGACGCGTCTTCCACGCCTTCGCTCACAGCGTTCGCGAAGACCTCGCACACTGTCGTCGACTGCCCTCGGTATCCCTCGGACAGTCGACAGCGCGCGCCACCGCATATCAGTTACTCGGGCCCGTGATCGGCTCGGACGGCCGCTTCCGCTCGCTCCATCACGGCTCGAACCGGGAGGGAAGTCTGGCCCGCGACTGCCAGCGCGTCGTCGTACTCCGCGCTGACGTCGTAGACCTCGCCGTCGGCGTCGCTCGCGAGTTTGACGCTGACCGCGTACTCGTCGCCGTCGATCTCGAGGGAGGCCGTCTCGAACTGCCGATTCGCGATCCATCGGTGGGTGGCCCCCGCATCCCGAACGCCCAGCGTGCCGGTCTCATCGGCCAGTTTCCGGGCGACGCGCTCCCGATCCGCAGGTTTGCAAATGACCTTCACCAGATGACCGGGTCGGGACTTCTTCATCGTCGCGGGGAGGATCGAGACGTCGCGTGCGCCCGCGGCAGCGAGCGTTTCCTGGAGGCCGCCCAGCACTTCGGGCGGTGCGTCGTCGAGGTTCGTCTCGAGGACCGCGATGTCGTCTTTGACGAGTTCACTGCCGCCCTCGTCCGAGCCGACCAGTACCCGCAGGACGTTCGGATGCGGATCGAGGTCGTAGCCGCCCGCGCCATACCCCGCGGCATCGACCGAGAGGGCGGGCACCGAATCGACGCCCTCGGCGACGTGGCCCAGGATCGCCGCGCCGGTCGGGGTGAGGAGTTCCGCGTCGACGGGCCCGCCACGAAGCGACCAGTCGGCCCGCTGGGCGATTTCGACGACCGCCGGCGTCGGCACGGGATACTCGCCGTGGCTCATCGAGACCGTTCCGCCGCCGGTCGCCAGCGGCGTCGTCACGACCCGGTCGGGCTCGAGGTCGTGGAGCAAGGCCGCGGCACCGACCACGTCCGCGATGGCGTCGTCGGCCCCGACCTCGTGGAAGTGGATCTCCTCGAGGTCCTCGCCGTGAACGCTCGCTTCCGCCTCGCCGAGCAACTCGAAGATCGCGAGTGCGTCGCGTTCGACCGCCGGCTCGAGGGCCATGTCGGCGACGATCTCGCGGACCTCGAGATAGCTGCGATGGGGGCCGTGGCCTTCGGCGTGGCTGTCGTCGTGCGCGTGTCCGTGGTCGTGCGTGTGGCCGTCGTGTGGACCGTCGCCGTGGTGATCGTGGCCGTCGTGATCCGAGTCGCCGTGATCGCGGTCCGAATCGTCGTGTGAGGTATCGTGGCCGTGATCGTCGTCGGCAGGGGACGCCGTGTCCGTCAGGAGCACGTCGACCGCCGTCGCGGCGATACCGCTCTTGTCGGCCTCGTCGATCCGGTACGCTACGTCGAGTCGGTCCGTAACGGGCTCGAGGGCGTCGGGGTCGCCGCCGGCATCGAGGAGCGTGGCGAGGATCATGTCGCCGCTGGCTCCCATGTGGCCGTCGAAGGCGAGAATACGCATGGCTACGTTCGGAACGCAAGCGGCAAAAAGCCATCCGTCTCCGCCCTGACGGGCGGGATCGATAGGGACCGAAACCAACCGATGCCGGTACATCTTTGTAGCGTCCAGCCCAACTAGGCATGGTAGCAACTAGCACAGGATTAACAGGAGATGACTTGCGCTAGCAAAAAACCTATCCGGTCACGAATCGGAGTCACTGACATCGCGGTTCCTAAATCATGAACGAAGTCCAACTGGAGGTTGCGAAGGCGTACCCGAACGACTCGGGTCGTGGTATCGCCCGACTCGACCCGGACACGCTGTTGCATTTAAAGCTCAGTCCGGGCGACATCATCGAGATCGAGGGTGCGGATACGACTGCGGCGAAGGTCTGGCGTGCGGATCGGCAAGACTGGAACACGGATACCGTCCGTATCGACGGGTTCACCCGTCAGAACGCCGATGTCGGTATCGGCGAGCGGGTAACGATCCGGAAGGCCGAAGCGACGAAAGCCGAGAAGCTGGTGCTCGCACCGCCCGAGGAGGCGTCGGTCCAGTTCGGGTCCGACGCTGCGGGCATGGTGAAACGCCAGATCCTCAAGCGCCCGGTCGTCGGCCGAGATATCGTCCCCGTGATGAGTTCGACGAACCACCCGTTCATGCGGTCGCCGGGGCAAGCAATTCCGCTGATCGCCGTCGAGACCGAACCCGAAGGCGTCGTGCTCGTCACCGAAGACACCGACGTCGAACTCCGGGAGGAGCCGATTTCGGGCTTCGAGAAGACCGGCGGCGGGATCACCTACGAGGACATCGGCGGCCTGCAAGGCGAGATCCAGCGGGTCCGGGAGATGGTCGAACTCCCGATGAAGCACCCGCAGATCTTCAAGAAACTCGGCATCGAGCCGCCACAGGGCGTCCTCCTGCATGGCCCGCCGGGCACCGGGAAGACCTTGCTGGCCAAGGCCGTCGCCAACGAGACCTCCGCCAGTTTCTTCTCTATCGCCGGTCCGGAGATCATCTCGAAGTACTACGGTGAATCCGAACAACAACTCAGGGAGATCTTCGAGGACGCGACCGAGGAGTCGCCGTCGATCATCTTCATCGACGAACTCGACTCCATCGCCCCGAAACGCGAAGACGTCACCGGCGAGGTCGAGCGACGGGTCGTCGCCCAGTTGCTGACGATGATGGACGGCCTCGAGTCCCGTGGCCAGGTGATCGTCATCGCGGCGACGAACCGGGTCGACTCGGTCGACCCAGCCCTGCGCCGACCCGGCCGCTTCGACCGCGAGATCGAGATCGGCGTCCCCGACGAGACGGGCCGCGAGGAGATCCTGCAGATCCACACGCGCGGGATGCCCCTCTCCGACGACGTCAGCCTCGGACATCTGGCCGATGAGACCCACGGCTTCGTCGGTGCCGACATCGAGAGCCTGACCAAAGAGGCGGCGATGAAGGCCCTGCGGCGTTACCTCCCCGAGATCGATCTCGACGAGGAGGACATCCCGCCGAGCCTGATCGACCGGATGATTGTCAAGCGCGAGGACTTCCGGGGTGCGTTGAACGAGGTCGAACCCTCCGCGATGCGGGAAGTCCTGGTGGAACTCCCGAAGATCTCCTGGGAGGACGTCGGCGGCCTCCAGGACGCCAAGGACCAGGTCCAGGAGTCCGTCGAGTGGCCCCTCTCGACGCCCGAACGGTTCGAGCGGCTGGGGATCGATCCGCCGGCCGGCGTCTTGCTGTACGGCCCGCCGGGCACCGGGAAGACGCTCATGGCGAAAGCCGTCGCCAACGAGACCAACGCGAACTTCATCTCCGTGCGTGGTCCACAACTCCTCTCGAAGTGGGTCGGCGAATCGGAGAAGGCCATCCGGCAGACCTTCCGCAAGGCCCGCCAGGTCTCCCCGACGGTCATCTTCTTCGACGAACTCGACGCGCTCGCGCCGGGTCGAGGCGGTGAAGTCGGCTCGAACGTCTCCGAACGCGTCGTCAACCAGCTGCTGACCGAACTCGACGGGTTAGAGGAGATGGGCAACGTCATGGTCATCGGCGCGACCAACCGGCCGGACATGATCGACCCCGCACTGCTTCGCTCGGGGCGGTTCGACCGGCTGGTCATGATCGGCGAACCCGACGTCGACGGCCGCGAACGCATCCTCGAGATCCACACCGAGGACACGCCACTGGCCGCCGACGTCACCCTGCGCGAGATCGCCGAGATCACGGACGGCTACGTCGGCAGCGACCTCGAGTCGATCGCCCGCGAGGCGGCCATCGAGGCGCTGCGCGAGGACGAGGAGGCGGACATCGTCGAGATGCGCCACTTCCGACAGGCCATGGAGAACGTCCGGCCGACGATCACCGACGACATCCTCGACTACTACGAGCAGATCGAAGAGGAGTTCCAGGGCGGCACGAGCGGTCCCGATCCGACGGGTCGTCGCGGCAGCCGGATCGGCTTCCAATAAGCCGACCGTCGCCGTCGGCGGGATTTCAGCGCGGTTTTTGCGGGTCTGCGTTCGGCGAGCACTATCGGACGGAGAGCACGGCGGATCGGCGGCCACCGTTCGACTGATATGGTCTCCTGTCCGTCAGTGCCGGTGGGACCGGGACCGCCCTGCGGTCCCACCGGGAAATCGGGACAGCAAACCGATTACGAGACGTCCGTCTCCTCGCGAGCAGTCTCGAGATGGCGGCGCTCGACGACGACGTCCGAGGCCCGTTCGTTCGCCGCTTCGGGACCGTGCTCGCTGGCGACCTCGCGGATCGCCCGCATCGAGGCGTTCCTCACCAGTGCCTCGAGGTCGGCACCGGTGTACCCCTCGAGTTCGGCGGCGAGTTCGGAGATGTCGACGTCGTCGGCCAGCGGTTTGCCCTCCGTGTGAACCGCGAGGATCTTCTCTCGAGCTTCCAGGTCGGGTTCGCCGACGAAGACGTGCGTGTCGAGTCGGCCGGGTCGGAGCAGTGCGGGGTCGATCTGGTCCTTGCGGTTGGTCGCGGCCAGTACCACGAGGTTGGGGTTCTCTCGCATCCCGTCGAGTTCGGTCAACAGTTGTGAGACGACGCGCTCGGTGACCTCGTGGCCCTCGCCGCGGGCGGCCGTGATCGCGTCGATCTCGTCGAAGAAGACGATCGACGGGGCCGACTGGCGAGCGCGTTCGAACACCTCGCGGATCGCCTTCTCCGATTCGCCGACGTACCGGTCGATGATTTCGGGGCCATCGACGCGGACGAAGTTGACGTCGGTTTCGCCCGCCAGCGCGCGAGCGAGCAGCGTCTTCCCGGTTCCCGGTGGGCCGTACAACAGGACGCCCGACGGTGGGGCGGTGTTCGTCTCCTCGAAGAGTCGATCGTAGGTCAGTGGCCACTCCACCGACTCGCGGAGCGTCTGTTTCGCCGCCTCGAGCCCGCCGACGTCCGCGAAGTCGGTGGTCGGCGATTCGGCGACGTACTCGCGCATCGCGGACGGTTCGACGGACGCGAGCGCGGCGTCGAAGTGGGCCTTTCGTACCGTCGGGTTCCGGTTCCAGTCGCGACGCTCGTCCGTGTCGGTCGGCCGATCGCGGATCGCGGCCATCGCGGCCTCGCTCGCGACGGCGTCTAAGTCCGCCCCGACGAACCCGTGGGTCCGCCGCGCGATCCCGTCGACGTCGACGTCGTCGGAGAGGGGCATCCCGCGCGTGTGGACCTCGAGGATCTCGCGGCGGCCTTCCTCGTCGGGGACGCCGATCTGGATCTCGCGGTCGAAGCGGCCGCCCCGTCGGAGCGCGGGGTCGATCGTATCGACGCGGTTGGTCGCGCCGATGACGATCACCTCGCCGCGGGCGTCGAGGCCGTCCATCAGGGTCAACAGCTGGCCGACGATCCTGTTTTCGGCGTCGCCGTCGTCGTCGCGCTGGCCGGCGATCGAGTCGATCTCGTCGAAGAAGACGATCGTCGGCGCGTTCGCCTCGGCGCGCTCGAACACCTCGCGAAGCCGTTCCTCGCTCTCGCCTTTGTACTTCGACATGATCTCCGGTCCGGAGATCGTCTCGAAGTTTGCGTCGACCTCGTTGGCCACCGCGCGGGCGATCAGCGTCTTCCCGGTGCCCGGCGGGCCGTACAGGAGGACGCCGGAGGGCGGTTCGACACCGAGTCGACGGAACAGCTCGGGCTCCGACAGCGGGAGCTCGATCATCTCGCGGACGAGCTCGAGTTCCTCGTCGAGCCCGCCGATGTCTTCGTAGGTAACGCCGGAACTCGGGGTCGGAGCGTCGGCATCGCCGTCGGAACCGGGGCCGCCGACCGCGGCCTCCGTCGATTCGGCGGTGGTGGGGTCACGGCCGGACTGTCCAGATCCCGCCGAGCGTGGGGTGCCACTCGGCCTGCCCCCGGTGTCGACGATCCGGATCGTCGTCGCTTCGGTGATTCGAACGTCGCCGGCGGGGTCCGTGTCGGTGACGCTGAACGGCTGCTGGTCGACTCCCTCGATTCTGATCTGCTCGCCGGCCCGGACCGGCCGATTGCGGAGCTTCTCCGTGGCTTCGCGTTCCGCGGCTCGACGCTGGCGCTCGGGGAGTGCCGACGGCGCGGCCAGCGTGACCCGCTTGGCGTCGGTAATCGTGGACTTGTCTTTGGCCCGGACCGCAACCGTCTCGCCCACGTGGACGCCGGCGTTCGCACGAGTGTCCCCGTCGATCTGAATCGCGGTGTCCGGGACCGACTGGTCGGCGGGCCACATCTTGGCGACGGTCGTCTCGTCGCCCTCGATGACGACGGTATCGCCGCTGAGAACCCCGAGCCGTCGCCGAACGGGCTCCGGTATTCGAGCGACGCCCCGGCCGGCGTCCCCTTTCTCAGCAGCGCGAACGGACAGCGTCACATCGTCCGATTCCGACGAGCTCATACCTGTTCCTTTCGGGCCAGTTCCCTTGAGAATTGTCCCATCACAGCGCGCTCTCGAGGAGCCGATCGATACCTCGTCGCAGTCGCTCGGAGGCCGACGGTGCCGAGATCCCCAGTCGATCGCCGACGTCCTCGGTCGACGCCTCGCGCGGGACCGCGAAGTATCCCTCGTCGCGGGCGACGAGCAGCGCCTCGTGTTGCTCCCGAGTGAGGCCAAACGGTGGGTCGTCCGTCGACGACTCGCGGGTGAGTCGTTCGAGCTTGAAGGTTCCACCACGGTCCGTACAGAAGCGCCGGTACTCAGCGAGGGCTTCCCTGTCGGGGAACCGTGCTCGCCCCCACCAGCCGTCGACGGTCACGATCCCTCCCAGCGGCGTGGTCCCCAGTTCGACGTACTTCCGGTAGATCGGGAGCGGGGGATCCCGTAACCTGATTCGATACATGTCACCGCCGTCCCGCGCGTCGAGCATCGTGTACGCGTCGACCGTCGGATCGCGTGCAAGCGCCTCCGAAAAGTCGTCGCTCGCCTCGACGGCCCGACAGAGGACGACCGGTCGGTCGGGGTCGACGACGAGGATCCGTTCGATATAGAGCGTGATGTCCGGAACGGCCGCGACTGCATCCGTCAACGGCAGGTCCGACGAATTGAGTTGGAACTCCGCGATCAGGCCCATACGACCACGTTCGCCCGATAGTACTTAAATGCCCTAATCCATGAGATACAGGTTGATCGGACGGCGACGCATATGTTCGGCTGACAATGGCCAGCAGCGAAGACCCCGCGATGCAACTCAGTACGGGCACTCGAGCGCACAACTACTACCGAAACGCCGTCGAGAAACACTGGGACCCTCACGAGATCGATCTCGAGGCCGACCTCGAGGGAGCCGCCGAACTCCCCGAACCGGCGTTTGTCGGACTCAAACAGTCCCTCGCGCTGTTCGGTGCGGGCGAGGAGTCGGTGACCGAAGACCTCGCGCCGCTGGCGGTCGTCCTCGAGGACATCGGCGACCAGATGTTCCTCACCACGCAACTCTACGAGGAGTCCAAACACACGGACTTCTTCGATCGCTACTGGCGCGAAGTGATCCACACCGAAGAGGAGCGCCGCGGGCAGGAGCTCTCGTCGCCGACCGACGAGAAGTGGTTCAACGAGCCCTACGACGAACTGTTCGAGCGCAACGAGCAGGCCATGGCTCGACTTCTCGAGGACGATACGCCCGAAAACCGCGCGAGGGCCCACTGTCACTACCACCTGACGATCGAAGGGATTCTGGCCCAGACCGGCTACTACGGACTCACCCTCGCGTACGGAGAGAACGAGCCCGAACTGCCGGACCTGCCGGGACTCGTCGAGGGGCTCAAACTGGTCCGTAGCGACGAGGGACGCCACGTCGGCTTCGGGATGGCGAAACTCAAGTCGCTCGTGAGCGAGGGCGAGGTCGAACCCGACCTCCTCCGAGAGACGGTCGACGAACTGGTGCCGCTGGTTCAGGAGAGTCTGGCGGGCGACGACGGAGCGAGTTCCGAATCCGGTCCCGGTCCGAGCCCCGCCGATCTGGCCGACTACGCGTACACGAAACACGAACAGCGGATGCAACAGATCACCTCCGCGAGCGAGCAGATCCCCGACGTCGACGAACTGACCGAACTCGAGGCCTGATCGCAAGATCGACCGCTTGGAGTGGGGGTCGCGGGCCGCCGGGGCCGGAGAAACGCCTTTTGTCGTTCGTGTCCCAGCAGGTACTATGGTCGTCCAGACAGAGCGCGACGACACCACCTGGTACGAGTGTGAAACCTGTGGCCTGCTATTCGACGAGAAGTCGGACGCGACGGAACACGAGAAGCGATGCGACGAGAGCGATCCGTCCTACATCCAGTAACGCTACTCGAGGCGTTCGCGATGCTCGGCTGCGAGCTCGCCGGCCCCATCGAGCGTGTGGGTCTCCGTCCAGCGGACGCGGTCGCCGTCGCCATAGGCCAGCGCGGTCTTGAGTTCGTCTCGGAGGACGCCGTGGTCGACCGCCAGCACCGTTCCCGAAGCGTCGCCGAGTTCGTAGACGCCGGGTCGATCCGGCGCGGCGGCGACCGTCTCCCGCTCGAGGTCGCGCCAGGGTTTTTGCAACGGCATCAGTCGGCGCTCTCGACGAGTTCGTAGGCGTGTTCGCTCATCTCGTCCTCGGCGAAGACGAACACGCGGCCGTCGACGACCGAGAGATCGGCTTCGACGCGGACCGAGTAGGCCTCCGTCGCGACGGTGACGCCGGGGAACAGCTCTTCCTCGTCGTCGCGCTCGAGCATCACGCGGCCGACCCCCGTGGTCTCGAGGATGTCGTCGTGGGTGTTGCGGTCGTTGACGTACGTCATGACGCCTTCGACGCCGTCGGGGTCGGTGACGAGGACGTGGACCTCCTTCCCCGGTGGGGTCGTCAGCGCCCCCTCGACGGGCTCGGGGGGGCCGTGGTAGAACACCTCTCGACCGTCGTGGTACTCGACGACCACGCCACCGTCGACGAGATCGACGCCGATCGTACTGGGGGGGACGTTGTTGCGCGCGCTCATTGTCACGTCTTGGATTGGCGGAGGGAAAAACAGTGTGCTCCGTCGTTCGTGGGGCCGAGTGCCCGCCCTCGTTTCCGGCCTGCGTTGGCGGAAGCTATTTGCGTCGGACGCGAGACTGTCGCCCCATGCCGGGTACACAGTTTCTTTCGGGAGACCGCCTCACGCTTCGGCCAGTCGAGCCGGACGATTACGGGTTCCTGGCCCGCCACTGGAACGATCCCATCGTCCGCCACGGGACCAACAGATACACCCCCGTAACCGAGTCGGACATCGCGGACCTCCTCGCGACCGACGATACGGTCCATTTCCTTTCCTGCCGAGACGGCGAGCCGATCGGCCTGACCTGGCTGTTCCAGGTGAGCGACGTCCACGGGAACGCCGAACTCGGCTACTGGATCGCGACCGCCGAGTCCGGGCAGGGGTACGCGACCGAGGCCGCACGGCTCTGTCTCCGCTACGCCGTCGACGAACGAAACCTCCGAAAGGTCATCGCCCGGGTCTTCGAGGACAACGACGCCTCGATGCGGGTGCTCGAGAAACTCGGCTTTCGGGAGGAGGGACGGCTCCGGGACCACTATTACGTCGACGGACGGCGCGTGAATGCCGTCCTCTATGGGATCCTCGACGCCGAGTTCTGAGTCCGGGGATCCCGGTCCAGACGCGCGCGAGCCGCGACTTCCACGGATCGTTAGCCGTAAGTACGCCCTCTGAGAGAGTCCGTGTATGGATGGCCGTGCTGTCGCTCCCGCAGCCGGAACGGTACTCAACGCGCTCGCGACCGGGACCGGCTCGGCGTTCGCGATCGACCTCGAGACGACGGCGACCGTCGAACTTACCGAGGACGGCGACGTCGTCGGCGAGGTCGCCGGCCAGCCCGAGGCCGACACGACGCTCGTCGAACGCTGTGCTGCGATGACGATCGACGATTACGCCGCGCAGGCCGGGCTGGACGAGTCGACCGTCGGCGCTCGCGTCCGGACCGACAGCGAGGTCCCGATGGCGTCCGGGTTGAAGAGTTCCAGCGCCGCGGCCAACGCGACGGTACTCGCGACGCTCGACGCCCTCGCGGTCGCCGATTCGGTCGAGCGAATCGAGGCCTGCCGCCTCGGCGTTCGGGCGGCTCGCGACGCCGGCGTGACGGTCACTGGCGCGTTCGACGACGCCAGCGCGAGCATGCTCGGCGGCGTGACGGTCACCGACAACACCGCCGATGCGTTGCTCGCCCGCGAGGAAGTCGACTGGCACGCACTGGTCTACACCCCGCCCGAACAGTCCTACAGCGCCGATGCCGATGTCTCGGCCTGCGAGCGCATCGCGCCGATGGCCCAGCTCGTCGAAGAACTCGCACTCGAGGGCCGGTACGGCGAGGCGATGACCGTCAACGGCTTCGCGTTCTCGGCCGCACTCGAGTTCTCGACGGGACCGATGATCGACGCCTTGCCCGACGTCGCCGGCGTCTCGCTGTCCGGAACGGGGCCGAGCTACGTCGCCGTCGGGGAGCGGGAGACGCTCGAGGCGGTCCAACGGCGGTGGGACGAGCGAGCGGGAACGACACGATTACTGGAGACGCGAACGGACGGAACACGAACGACATGACTCGAGAGCCAACGGACACGGTGACGGACGGGGGAATCGACGACGAGGAACGCACGCCCGAGGAGATGGACCTCGACGAACTCCGCGAGGAGATCCGGACGATCGATCAGGAGATCGTCGAGTTGATCGCCCAGCGAACCTACGTCGCGGACACGATCGCGGCGGTCAAAGACGAACAGGGGCTGCCGACGACGGACGAGAAACAGGAACAGCAGGTCATGGAACGGGCGGGCGACAACGCCGAACAGTTCGACGTCGACGCGAACCTCGTCAAGGCGATCTTTCGGCTGTTGATCGAACTGAACAAAGTTGAGCAGCGTGAGAACCGATAACAATACACGGGGAAGAGAATGGGACAGACCGATACTTGTATTTTGAGGTACGATTAGCGAACATCGATGACCCATCAGGAAGAGTTCGAGTTCTCCTCCGTTCGATTGGTCCCGAATTCTCCTCGTACTGTACGGACGAAAACATCGTGAGTTCAGCGAAACGGCTTCGTTTGTTTCGTGCTGAAGCCACTGAACCAGCCAATCGGTAGACCTGCGGACTGATCATTATGCTCAGTTGAGAAATAGAGGGTTTTACCCCTCTCTTTTAACCGTGGTAATGGATTCGACTTCTGAGCGGGCCACCGAACTCCATACTCGGATTCAGCAGCAGGAGGTGGTCGTCGAACTCGGAAAGCAAGCGCTCGAAACCGATGATCTTGACCAGTTGATGCACGATGCTGCTGTTGCCGTCGCAGAAACGCTCAACAACGAATACGCAAAGGTTTTTGAATTACTTCCTGGTGACGACGAGGTCTTCCTCCGATAGGGCGTCGACTGGAGCGATGGCCTCGTCGGAAACACTACCGTCCCAACAGATCGAGATTCGCAGGCAGGATTCATGCTCCACTCTGAGCAACCAGTCCTCGTCGATGATCTCCGAACCGAAGAGCGCTTCTCGGGTCCCGAGTTGCTCACCAGCCACAACATCGTCAGCGGGATCAGCGTCATCGTCGGATCGGTAGAAGAGCCGTGGGGTGTATTGAGAACACACAACCGAGTACCGCGAATTCACGGAATACGACGCCAATTTCGTCCAGAGCATCCGGGACTAAGAGCTTCGCTTCTGCAAGTTCCTCAACTCTCGCTCACAATAAGAATACGAATACCGGATAGGAAGCGGCAACCGATAGCGCTGGTGTCAACACCCAAAATACAACGATACGCTTGGCTGCTCTCGGATCGAAGAGACTTCGCTCGTCAAGATCAGCCGGTCCTTCCGCGCCGATATCCGGCACGTCCGGTATCTCCTTCGGTTTGTCCATTGGTTCCTCATGTCGGGCAATATCTCCGATTGTCGGGCTCGCAGGGGCTCCCTCGACGCGTGAGGTAACCAACGCTCCTGTCGAAACCTCCAGGTCCGGATTTTCAGGCGCAGGTGCCGCCAGTTCTACCAGTGTCGCCGCTCGACTTGCCCGACCCCACCCGAGCCCGATAATCGCCGATGTGGTACTCACCGCAAGACTCGCAGGTATCCCCAAATAGGAGAGGATCGTGATGACTGTGCCGCCCACGACGGAAACAATCAGCGACGCGAGGATTGGGAGCTCCGTAATATCGTCTCCGACCGTCTCCAGCGTGCGGCGGGCAATGGTGAAACTGCCCAGCCCGAAGGCGAACACCGCGAGCAGGACCCCCTGATTGACCGTCAGTGATCCTCCCTCACCAACGAGGGGAGCCACGGCGTTCGCCGCGTTTGACGCACCTGCGGAGAACGCCATATAACAGGCAATGACGACCACCGAGAGCGATCCAGCGATGTCCTGTAGTGACGCATTCGAATTAAATCGCGGACGTGGAATCGATCCCGAGCGGTCGAGTTGGATGAGATGGAGATTGAACGTCGTGAACGCTACGTAGCGATCGAGATATGGGTAGATGTAGCGGCCTACCACGACCCCGATGGTCAAACTGAATAGCGGCGCAATAATCCACGCCGAAACGATAGTAAACATGAGTGCCTGGTTGAGTGTCCCAGACGCAAGACCGAGCCCAACAATAGCGCCGACAGCCGTCATCGAGGTTGAGGCTGGAACGCCGTAGAGATTCGAGATGAGTAGCGACGCGCCGGTGAAAAACAAGACGGCAACACTTGCGGCAGGTGTGAATTGGGTTGCTGGCACGATGCTGCTACTCATTGTTGCGATGACGTTCCGACCAACAGTCCACGCACCAAGAAGGGCGAAGCCGACGAACAAGCCCCCCGCGGTTGTCTTCCGAACGAGGCGTGAGCCGACTGCCGGACCGAATGCGACGCCCGTTGATGACCCGCCAATATTGAACCCGACGAATACGGCGACAACGACACCAGCTACGGCGAGTAGTGACACCATTGTACCGTTCCTAACTCACAATGGTCTATCTCTCGTATATAATTCCCAGTATTTGCGCCAGGTTGCAACAGAACGTGGACACACACTTGCGTCTCAAAGCGCGGAGGAGTCGATCTTCTCGAGACTGTTCGGACGCGTCGGTCAAGTCGGTCGGCCTCGTGGAGTGCTGCATTCACACCCTGTATTCAGCACGGCTGTTTAAACCTATTAGCGATTGAGGTTTCCAACAAAGCCTCACATTCACCATCGACGATTCTTTGTATGCGGTTACGTTTCGAGGGCTGTAACAGCTGATATCGGCACCCTTAAACCGGAAACACACCCTATTTTCACAGACAGTCATTATGGTTTTATATGCCTGAACAAAGTAGAGCAGCGTGAGAAACGGTAGCTGAAAACGGCTATTTTAGACCGTGTATCGCCTGTCCGATTACGGAATCTCCTTCCAGTAGCTGTTCTATTAGAGAGCCACGAAGAGGTCGGTCGCGTACATCACACCGAAGCCGATCAGGAAGGCCAACAGGTTCGTGGCGCTCGCCACGCGCCCACCCGCGTCCCGAACCATTCGTGCGATTTCCCAATCGACCTGGAGGATCGCACCGACGCCGATCGCGAGGAAGAACGCACCGATCGTCGGCGAGTAGGCGAGACTCCCGATCCACCCGCCGAGGATGACGGGCGCGCCGGCGAGGAGCCCGAGTGCCGCGAAGTGCCTCAACGCCGGGCGCTCGTCGCGGGCAACCGGTGCGACGACCGCCGGCCCTTCGGTCACGTTATGGAGCATGAACCCGATGACGAGGAACGCACCGAGCGAGACACGCCCCAGCGCGAACGAACTACCGATCGCCAATCCCTCGGCGAGATTGTGGAGGCCGATCCCGAGGGCTACCAGATACGCGATCCAGAGCCCGCTGCTCGCTCGACTGTCACCGGCGGCGACGCGCCCCTCGCGCCACGAACTGATCGCCTGCACGAGTAACAGCGCACCGAGGATGCCGGAAACAACCAGCAGTTTGCCTTCGTAGGCGCCCGGAATTCGCTCGGCGAGTTCGAACGCCTCGAACCCGGCATCGAACGCGAGAAAGCCGAGCACACCGGTGGCGAACAAGAGGACGGCGTGCAAAGCGCGATCGCTCATCGTCCGGAGGAACGGGAACCACAGCATTCCAAGTACGACCGGGATCACCCCGACGAACAGCCCGATGAGCGCCAGCGTCCACAAGACGTCAGTACTGAATCCGGGCGACTGTTGGGGAGCTTCGACATCGTGGGGGATCGTTGTCCCGTCCGAGAGGACGAGATCGACTGCCAAATCCCATCCGGGATTCCAGTGATATGGAACAACGACGCGCGCGCTTTCTCGAGATTCGATCGTTTTGTCACCACCGGCTCCTTCGACCCGGAAGTTCCAGTAGGCTTCATCGACGAGCACCTGGGCGATCGTAACCTCCTCCGGGCCGTTGTTAGTGACATGGAGGACGACCGTATCGTCACTGGGCAAGGTAGCGTGGCTGACCGTCACATCGGGGAGTGGGTCGCCGCTTCGAACGTCGGCGAGCGGCGACGTGAACACAAACACGCCCAAGACCAGTGCGAGCAACACGATGGGGAGCAACGCGAAGACCCAGCGAGGGAGCCCGAGAGGCTGTGCGATCTCTTTGTCAGCCGTTACCCCGCCGTCTGTCGTCGTCTCTCGGTCTTTGCCCGTCATTTATATCACCTCGAAGAAGCTCATCCAGCCGAGTTCGGCGAACTCCGACTGGTGAGCGTGGAACATATATAGCCCTGGCTGGTGATCGGCGTAATCCAGTTCGATGATGCCGCGCTGAGCCTGCGTCTGCATGATCGTATCAACGGTTTGGCTCGTCGGCATCAGGGTCGTTCCGTGGTCGTAATAATCGAAGAACTGAGAGTGCGTATGGAACGAATTGATGAAGTCGAACTCCGTTGCATTGACGAGATACACCCGCTGTCGTTCGTTCTTGTCGATCTGAATGGGACGTTTTGTCTCGCCCGCCGTCCAGTTACCGTTGGCATCGGTTTCGCCGACGCCGTACGCGAAGGCCCGCGTATTCGCGGCGTAGACCTCGTTCTCACCGTCGAAATTGGTATCGAACGAGTTCATCACCATCACCATCTCGTTGACGGCATCGTTCTCCGCGTACTCGTGGTTCCGCGTCTTGGCTTCGTCGACCAGATCATCACGCATCGCGTCAGTGATCTGGCTCGGATGATCGGTTACGTAGTCGCCCGGATTGTCGCTGACGCGTTCGGGGTCGGGATCGACGATAATTGTCCCGTAGAGCCCTCGATGGAGGTGTTCTTTCAGCGGGAGTGAGTGGCAGTGATAGAAGTGAACACCGGCGGGTTGGGCGATCCACTCGTACGTGAAGGACTCGCCAGTATCGAGTACCCCAGGACCATTCGGCGGCGTGCCATCCATCTCTGGATTGAGATTCTTCAGGTGTGGATGGATTGTGTGGGCGTGCTGCCCGAAATTCGTGAACTCGATTCGAACGAGATCGCCCTCGACGGCTCGAATCGTCGGCCCGGGAACTTGCCCGTTGAACGCCCATGCTTCGAACTCGAGGCCCGGTGCGATCGTAATCGTCGTGTCGACTGCGTTGAACTCGAACTCCCGAACAGTCCGCCCGTTCTCTTCGGAGACTCGTTGCGGGACGGACGCTTGACCGCTCTCTCCGGTGTTGAACGTAGTCAGAAACTCGTGTGGGTCGAAGTCCGTATCACGATATTCGTCGACTGCACCGAAGTTGCCGTGTTCGTCCTCGTCATCGTGGGCGGGGCCGGCACTCCCCCGAGTGCTCCCGAACCCTACTGCTGCACTCCCAGCGATACCGAGACCGCCGAGTACCGTCCGCCGGTCGACGCTCGTATCACTCCCGAGTGACTTGACGAGTCGCTGTTCGAGCCGTTCTGTGATTTCAGCTGCGCTATAGTACTCTATCGGTGTCATATGCTCATCTCCACACCGTGTTTCGGCTCCTCATACGACGCTGTTAGACGACTGCCTATTTGTATTTGATGGGGCTAAACTTTGATTGCGTCTAGGCTAATTTTCGGTACGGTCGAAAACTCGCTTGGTGGGGTCGAGAACCGACAGATCGGATCAACGTGGCGTACGATATACACAGAGACGGTCGAGCAGCACCCAATTACGGCCTACAAGGGCCTGACAGACAGTGAACGCACTGGCTCCCCCTGAAGACGCTGTCAGATCACTCCGAGTTGGACCTCGCTGATGAGCGTCAGAGATCGATCGCCTCCAGAGCAGCCCTACAGGTATCACATAGATATTAGATGTGTCTAAACCCTTGTTTGGCTGGTGTGATCAACTGGCGGCAGGCAGAAACACCGATCGATGCACGAACCAGCTTCTAGTCAGGGTGCAGAACTACCTTCTAGACGACTCGCACTCGCAGGTACGACGGAACTCATAGAACGACGTTCAACGGCGGGAGTTCGAGAAGTGGGCCGATTGCCAGAACCAGTGAACACGATACGTGCGAACAGCACTCCGGAACTGTTATCGACTTATTCGAGTCATCTAACGTATGGGAGACGAAATATCGTTTGATGGCCGGACACTCGCTGGCGTTGCAAATGACGAAGACGGGGAAGTGGGTGCAGATACCGTCTTCCACTTCGAGCAGACCGGTGAACGAATCTATGCGAACTACGCTGGTGGCGAGATCGTGGATGGACACTTGGTTGGGACGTTCGACGGGGAGCAATGGGACATCAGATACACCCAAATAAATACGGATAACGAAACCGCAACTGGCCACTCCGTCGGTGACGTCGAACACCTCGACGATGGACGTATTAGAGTCGTGGACGAGTGGGAGTGGGAATCAAAACCCGGTACTGGCGAGTCGATTCACGAAGAAATCGACCAGTAGATAGCACCAACGAATCACGTCTCGACTGGTCACTACGTGACCGATACTCGTTCCGCAGTGAGACGGTCACTCCGTTCTCTAGACGTCGTTGGCCCCTCTTCGATGGCGGCCTCGAGGGCTGGCGCCTCGGAACGAATGCCTGCGACCTCGTTCCAGAACCGTTCTCCTGCGAGGCGCTTGACGGGTTCACTGAAGCGTTGTCCGCCCTTCTTCCGAGCCTTCAGCGCTCGGAAGCTTCCTCGTCGAGTCTCTTCTGTGTACCGTTCAGTCGGTTCTCGCTCGTTCTCCGATGCTCGAGTGGAATACAGTCTCGTTCGTTAGAGATACACACACTTAATACCTTCCGAAACATATATACGTCGTTTATGGAGAATACGCAGCGCATCGAGACGCCGGTGGGCGATCGAAACCCGACTGTGACGCGCCGACAATTACTCGCAACCGGTGGCATTCTCGCCGCAGGTGGGCTGAGCGGGTGTCTCGAGCGGGTTGCGGGCGCGACGACGAACACCGGGGCCTCACCGGCCGCATACTACGACGGCGACGCCACACGCGCGACGTCGGGTACCGAGGCGATCCGCGCGTACGGGGCAGGCCCGACGGACGTCCGGTACGTGCCGGCCACGATTCGGGGCGGTGCCGGCTTCCTCTCCGGCGAGCTCGATCTCGAGGGGTGGAGCACCAGCGCCGTCACGAAGGCACAGGACTACAACTCCTCGCGGTCGAACAAACCGAGCAGCGAGTGGTGGGACCAGTCCGACGACGGCGACGACGCCAACGACGACAGCCACGCCACGGTACTCGAGGTCGAACGGGAACTGTTGGGCCACGTCGATTCGGCGCTGGACGCCGTGAGCCGACGATCGAAAGCCGATAGCAAGAAGGCCCTCGACGCCTTCATCAACGCTACGACCAGGGCGCTCAGGCCCGAACTCGACCGCTGTACCAGCGACGTCTGTTCGGCCGTCAGAGAGAGTTCCGACGGTCGAGTAAAGAGCATTCGCGCCACGATGGACGCCGTCGACGCCGAGGACTGGGACGAGGCGGACGGACTGCTCGAGGAGGTCCGGGGCGTCGTCGAGGGAGACATCACGCGGTTGGAGGACGCCCGTACAAACGACAACACGCGGAGTAACGGATCCGGATCGACGATACGGACTCCGGACTGGATTGACGACATGGACGACGACGGCGACGGCATTCCCGACGAAGTCACAGCGCTGTACGACTATCTCGACGACGACCCGACCATCGGCGAGCGGTTCACCGTCTGTCTACCCGACGCCCGTCTGCCGGCCGACCGCGGCGCGCTGGTCGACGAACTCACGCCACGACGGGTGATCGAATACTTCACCGGCGAGCCAAACGGCGAGCGGTGCGAAGCGAACGGACGCGAGGGGGCTGCCAGAATCCACCGAGATATCGCGTGCCGGAATCTCCTTTCGGCAACGCTCGACGAACAGTCCTACAAGGGCAGCCGGGGCGTCGCTGCGTTCACGACACGCGGTGGCGTCTGCGTCACGGGCGTCCTGCCGGATGCCGACGGTGCCGAAACGATGCTGTACGTTACGGAGGACAGAACGACGCCGAAGCTGTACCAGGGTGTCGCGTACGCGCCCGACTCTCTCGATGAGTGGGGGGAGGAAACGGTGGCAGATGGCGTCGCCGTGACGCCGACGCTGGTCTGTCCCGTGCTGGCGACGCCGCCGGGTTGCCCGTGCCCGATGCCCGCGCTGTTCTACGTTCGGCGCTGTAAGCACGACGAGCAGTACCTCTTCACCGGCGGGTGGCTGATCGACGACGGCGCACTCTACGAGAACACCATGACCCTCCTGGCCAGCGAGGGCCCGACGGAGGTGGTCGCTGTTTCCGCGGCCGACGTCGACGGCGACGGCTACGGCGACCTCGTCGCCCGTCGCCTCTCACGTCCCCGCAGTCACTACGGAACGACGATGGTCAGCGGTGAGCACGACCGGGACGCCGACTACTTGCCGGCGGCACTCCGGACCGAGGACGGAGCAGACGGGCTGAACGCGTTGCGAGAAGGCAACGACCGGGTCGTTCGCAAAAAGCCGGGTCGGACACGCGGAGAACAGGCCGGTGATGACGCTACCGATGACGGCGATTCAGCCGAGATGCTCGTGATGGCGTTGGATGCGCCGGTCGTCCATCTCGCCGCTGTCGAGGCCTCGAACGACGTGAAGTTCAAGGCCGGCGCCGAGCTTTCGAAATCGGTTAACTGAGGGGTCCCTACTCGAGTTGGACGCCCGGCCGAACGAGCTGACCGGGCGAGTACGTCACGCGTTCCGTTCACGCGGTATCTACGATACGCGACATGGGGAACCCGAGCGGACCGACCTTCCGTGTAACTCACGGCAGGCAGGAGCCCGAACTGCTGACGTCCTGACTGCGATCGCCAGTCGACTGTCATGGGAATCGAGACTGGCTTGCAGCGATCCGACGAGATCGGCACGCGGGAAACCGGCGTGTGACGCCGGTTCGAGAGACGCTACTTCCGTCCGGTCAAGGCGCGAGCCGATTCCCGCCACTGCAGGTCACCGATCGTCCCGAATCGCCGCTCGAGGCGGTCCCAGACGACGATCGTCGACGGAAGCAAGAGGAGCGACGTGAGGTAGGCGTAGAAGACCCCAAGCGCGAGCAGGAGCCCGAACTCCATGATCAGCGGGATCAAAGCGAGATACAACACGCCGAGCCCACAGACGGTCGTGAGCATACTGCCGGTCAGGGCACCGGCCGTTCCGCGGACGGTCACCGCGAGCGCATCGTGAACGTCGGCTCCTCGCTCGTACTCGTCGACGAACCGATGCATGAAGTGGACGGTGTAGTCGACGCCAAGCCCGATCGAGACCGACAGAATGGGTGCATTGAACGGGGAGAGCGGAACGTCGAAGAGCCGCATCGACCCCGCCAGCATCGCGACGGTCACGAGGACCGGCACGAGGTTGATCACGCCGTAGATCATCCGTCCCTCGAGCCACCAGTAGGACAGCATCAGGAAGACGGCGGTGAGGATGAACGCGACGACCAGACTCCTGATCGCCGAGTCGCTGATGCGGTCGATGAGGGCCTGGTTGACCACCAGACTGCCCGTCGCCGTCGCGTCCATCTTCATTTCGTCCGCGACCGCTTCGGCGGCGTTCGTCGCCTCCGTCTGGTCCGCGTCGACGTCTACCTGATACACGATGCGGGTCGCGCTCCGGTCGCTCGTGACGTACTGGCGAGCCGCGTCTTCCTCGAGCAGTTCGTCGTAGACCCGGTCGACGTCCCGGTCCGGAAGTCCGTCACCGTTCGAATCGGTCCGACGGACTGTCGCCGCGAACTCGGGATCGGTCTCCTTGCGTTGCTCCATCGCGCTGATCATGCTATCGGCTTCCGCGCGGCGGTCGGTTTCCTTGAACGCGTCGGGGGGGTCCCTGATCGCACGGTCGACGTCCCGAAACGCACTGTCCGATCTGACGTCCGGATCGTCGATGTAGACGGTGACCGACCCCACGAATCCCTGATCGAAATCCTCCTCGAGGTAGTCGAGGACGGCCATGAACGTGTAATCGCTGGGTGCGAACGGCTCGGGAAGCCGTTCGTACTGGGCGATCCGGTCCTCGTCCGGGAAGAACGCCTCCTGTGAGAACTCCGTATCCACGCCCGTCCCGTAGGCTGCCGCTGCCCCACCGAAGACGAGCGCGCTCACGAGCACGACGGCGGGCGCAATCCGTGCGAGCTTCGCTCCCACGGGAAGGACGTACCCGAGAACCGAGTCCTCGTTTCCGAGCGGCGCAGATCCGAAGTTCGGGATTCGCGTTCCCTCCCGAAGTCGATCCAGCCCGACCTTCCCGGCCGGCAGGAAGACCCCGAAGATGAGGAACGTGAAGATGATACCGACGGCGGCGACGATACCGAAGTCACGCAGCTGGGAGAGCGAACTCGTCAGGTTCGCGGCGAATCCGATGACGGTCGTGATCGTGACGATCAGGAACGCACCGGAAAGCTGGCGCGTCGTGATGCCCATCGCGTCGCCGATCGCCGCTCCCGCCGCTCGTTCCTCTCGATACCGGTTGATGATGTGAATCCCGAAGTCGATTCCGACGGCGAGCAACAGCGGAAAGACCGTGACGAGCGAATCCGAGAACGGGATCCCCGCGTACCCCATGAACCCGAACGTCCAGATCAGCGTCATCACCAGCGCCAGCAACCCAAGCGAGAGGTCGATCGGGTCGCGGTAGGCGACGAGCAGGAAGAACATGATCAACACGAGCGCCGCCGGGAACACGACGATCGCGGTGTCTCCGAGCAACTGCACCGTCTCTTCCTGGATGAGCGCGTTGCCGAAGACCTCGACGTTCTGGCCCGTCTCGTAGCCGTCGATCTCGCCGGCCAGTTCGGCCGTTCGCGTCTGTAGTTCGGCCTTGTCGGAATCGTCCGCGTTCGGCGGCGTATCGTATGTGACGGCGATCTGAGCGACGTCCGCCTGTGCCGACTCACGAGTAAAGTCCGTGCTTACCGGCAGCCCCCTACTCTCGTCGGCGTCTGCGATCGCCGCCTCCAGTTCTCCCTGGGAGGCCCGCTCGATGGCACGTCGCTGTGTTTCGGCCGTGTCGGCCTCCGGATCGAGTTGCTGCGCGACGAGCGAGGCCGGACTCGTCGAGGAGACGATCCGGAGCCCGTCCTCGTTTTCCGCACGCTCCTGAAACTCGAGCATCCGAAGCAGACTCGGCTTCGAGAGGGTGTTGTGGTCGTCAGTGATAAACAAGCTCGCGGACGATCCGCCGTCGTCACGACCCCCGCGTTCGAAGTCGTCCTGCATGTCCTCGAGGGCTTCCTGTTCCTCTAGACCCTCGGTGAACTGGTCGGTGCCGGCTTCTTGCTCGCCACCGCCTCCGATGCCACCGATGAACAGGCCGGTCACCACGACGAACGCGAGGACGATCCGCCAGGGGTGGTCGGTGATCAACGTGTTGACTCGATCGGCGAGATCGAGACCGTCCCCACTCGAATCGCTACCTTCAGGGCGTTTCTCGAGGTCCCTCATCCGTTAGCTCCGTCGCAACCAGAGGCCGACGCCGAGTCCGGTGACGGCGAGTGCACCCGCGATTCCGACGATAGTCGACGGGAAGCCACCCCCGTCGTCCTCGCCGGGCTCGACCTCGATGGGATGCTGGTAGACGTCCGAGAGGACCGTCTCCCCGCGCTCGGTTTCGTACTCGAAGTCGAGTTCGACGGGGTGGGTCTCGACGCGTGCACCGTCCCCCGCCGAGACTTCGAACGGTAGCTCCGCCGACTCGCCGGGCTCGAGTTCGTCGACAAAGGCCTCGTCGTCGGGGGCGTCGAGATCACCTTCGGTGTAGAGTCTGGCGTCGATGTTCGACAGCGTCTCCGCGCGCTCGTTCGTGATCTCGAGTACGAGATCGCCGGTTTCGCCCTGGCGGACGGAGACGCCGTCGTCGCTGATCGAGAACTCGTCGGTGCGCTCGTCGACGACGACTCGCTCGGAGATCGGACCGTCCTGGAGCATCGTATCGCCGCTCCCGGTGTATTCGACGGTAAACCGAAGCTGTCGTGCACCTGCGTCGGCCTCTCCGCTGACGTCGGTCGGATAACGGAACGTCGCGGCTTCACCCGATTTCAGTTCGGGCAGCGCGTAGCGGGTATCCTCGACGAACAGCGAATCGCTCATCGGCTCGACGATCAGCACTGCGTCGTCGACGGGTTGTGGCCCGTCGTTGACGACTTCGCCGGTCACCTCTCCCTCGTAACCGACCGAGAGGGTGTCCTCGAGCGTTCGAATCGAAAACGACTGCTCGCCCGCGGGCGTAAACGTCGATCGGGTGGGGGGTGACGTCCGCTCGATTCCCGACCCGTCTTCGTACGTGAACATCGCCTCGACCGACTTGGCCGTCTCACTCGTCGAGTCGGCGATTGCCGCCTTGACCGTCGTCGTCGTCGACTCGTTGGGCGCGAGATCGCCGATGGCGTTCTCGCTTGCCCCGCCATCGATCGTCACGCCACCGAACCCGGTCACGGAGACGCGGGTTTCGTTCGCGGGTTCCGTTCCCGTGTTTTCGATCTCGAGCGTCATATCGCCGTTTTCGCCGGGCGCGACGTCGGTCTCGACGTTCGAGATCGAAAACCGTGGTTCGTCGGGAACGACGACATCTAGCTCGAGCGTTTCCGTCGTCGTGAACCGCTGTTGGGACTCCGACACGCGGTTCGTGTAGGCGTAC
The DNA here is from genome assembly GCF_002494345.1 of Natrinema ejinorense. Classification (GTDB taxonomy): domain Archaea; phylum Halobacteriota; class Halobacteria; order Halobacteriales; family Natrialbaceae; genus Natrinema; species Natrinema longum. The sequence continues at coordinate 2,288,785 of NZ_NXNI01000001.1, read as the reverse complement.
CTAACTTTAACGTCGACTTCGTATTTGCCGGGCTCGACGTCCTCGGGAACCTCGAGTTCGAGCGGCGCAGTCGCGATCGTCCCGTCCTGGATCGGACCGACGGCGACCTCGCCGGAGCCGGATTCGAAGGGACCGGCGTCCTCGATCTCGGCGGTGACGCCGCGGGCCGTCAGGACCAGATCGGCCTGTGAGCCGGTTTTGAGATCTCCGTCGTTTTTGATCTTGACTTCGAGGGTCGTCTCGGTACCCGGCGTCACTTCGGGGTTCGAGTTGACGACCTCGAGTTCCGGTTCACCGCGGGTCAAATCGTTGCCGGACTGCTGTGGTGCCTGTTGTGCCAGCGTTGCGGTCGCGCCAAGCGGGGCGAGGAATCCGACGACGGTGATCGCAGCGAGGGCCAGGGCGAGACGCCGACGGCGGCTCACGGGAACCACCTAGTGGGTGTGTCGCGAGCGGGTGACGCGTCGCGCGGCGACGGCGTCGCCCCCGATACATGTTCGGCGGTGTTACTTTCGCTCATTGTCAGATGTCCGGGAGGGGCAGGCTATAACTCTTTTGAATGAACGTTCAATCAAACCGGTTATGGTGTCCGACGCTGTGCTGTCACTAGATGCAACCCTTCGATCTGGTCGCGCCGTCGAGACTCGCCCGGGGACAGTCGGGCGGACCGACGCGGTTCAGAGGTGGCCCGCCGTGACGATCGACGTGTTCGACGACCCGGCGGATACCCGCGAAGAGATCCTGGCAGCGACCTATCGCAGTCTCAGGGACCACGGTTACGCCGGGCTGACGATACAGACGATCGGCGAGGAACTCGACCGGAGCCCGTCGCTGATCTACCACCACTACGAGGACAAGGACGCGCTGGTACTCGCGTGCCTGGAGTACCTCCTCGAGTACTTCCAGGACGAACTCGGGCAAGGCGGCGTCGACGAGCCACGGGCGCGACTCGAGGAACTCCTCGAGTGGTGGTTCACGGTGGACCAAGAAGAGGAGTGGGGAGCGTTCGTGACGACGATCCTCGAACTCCGGAGCCAGGCGGTCCACGACCCGGCCTATCGAGAACACTTCACCCGGAGCGATCGGCTGTTCAGCGAGTCGATCACGGCGATCCTTCAGGCGGGTATCGACGACGGGGCCTTCCGCGAGTGTGATCCGGAGGCCGTCGCCGAGACGATCCAGACGACGGTTCTCGGGACGGTGTTGCGCCGCTCGAGTACGGAGGACGATGACTGGCTCGGAGGAATTCACGATGAACTAAGCTATTATCTTCGGACGCGCGTGTACGCGAAGACGGTCTCCGATGAGTAAGCAGCTCTTTCCCGGATCGGTTGCCGAGGAACACGGGACCGGTAGCCGTCCCCGATCGTGGGAATCACCCAGCTGAGGACCAGCACCGGCAGTACTCGGCAACGGCCTCGCCGCCAGTTTCAGGTACGGTATTACTCTCGCTATCGATCCAGTTGCAACCTATGATAGTCAACATTGGACATAAGACAAGTTGATAAGCGGCGAGTCGATAGCCTCCGATGGCGGGGACGGATGGGATCTCACCCTGCTCACCCACACTCGATCGATCCCGCCCTGTGGGTAGGGGTACCAGGGTGTGTATCACCAACCATCCGACTTTCGGTGCAGCCAACCATCGTTTCTTGTCATCGGAGTAATTGTGTCAACTCGGCACAATTACTGCTTCCCGAAATCCCCGTTCCTCCGTATGGGACGTGGGTACACGACCCCCACCTGGAGGGATCTCCGCTCGAGCGGTGCAGATCGCGGTTGTAATACCGTCTTACCGTACTCTACTAACTCTTTTTCAGTAGTCATAATAGTGATACCGACAGTCTCGATAATTATACAATCCGTATCAGACCTCTAAATAAGTATTTCCTACCGAATTCGTGACATAGGTCTGATCCGGGTGTCGATTTCGGCCAAGTAGCGGGTTGAACGGTTTGATGCGGGCATAATCGGAGATATTATACCCGCCATAATAAGAGACACACGACTGTTCCTGTATGTCATAGAGTATACTCATCTGTCGTGACGTACAACAAAGTATTTAAGACACGCCTATGAAATATCGTCCGTACCCCTACCCATGGTCATGCAAGCTAGTAGGATCGGACGGCGTCTTTCGGACCGCATTCAACGTTCGATTACCCGGACTCACGATCGGAACGCAAGCGTGGCCACTCAGGAGAAGCAACCCAACTAACATAACATATGACAAGAAACGACAAACCAACCTATCGCGAGAAGGGACGCGCAGTGTTCCTGACCGTGATGATGGTACTGTCCGTTGTCGCCATGTCCGCAGCGTTTGCGGGCGGGGCGGCGGCGGCAGCGACCGCGGTTAATTCGGACGATACAGCCTCAGGCGAATCGGATATTACGGTCACTCACGATGCGGGTGACTCGAACGTAGCATACGTGGTGAGTGCCGACGCCACTTACGACGCTGGTACCGACCTCTACGCCAGCGCATCGGCAGATAGCTCCGGCGAAACCACCTTCGAAAGCGTAGACATCACTAGTCTCGCTGCAGACAGCTACAACGTCTACGCGGTTTCGGGTAGCTCGAGTGCGACTGCCGAACCAGCCGATGGTGGCAGCCTTGCTACAGCTGACTGGTCCGACGTCGAGAACGTCGACGAGCTGACCGTCGACCCAGCCAACTATCAGGTTTCGAACATCGATGCACCACCGTACGCACCGTACGGTGCGGACATCACGGTCAACGCAACGATCGAGAACACCGGTGACCTCGCAGGAGATCAGACGGTCTCCTACCACGTGACTGGTGTCGGAAACGGGGCAGGTACCCTTGCCTTCGACGGAACTGACGAGAAGGACAGCCAGACCAACGTTGTGATCTCGCCTGGCGAAGAGGCGAACGTTGAGTTCACGCCGAACACGGGAGACGATACCGTCTTCAGTGGCGCTACTACTGACTCCAACGACAACTACGGTCACGGTGTCGCCACGGCCAACTCCAACGCTGGAGTAGACCTGACGATCGCAACGGACGACAAGGGGACCGTGAGCACTGACGTCATCAATGCTGACACCCGTGAACCCGTCGCGGATACTACCGTCAACATCTACGATGCTGACGAGTACAACACGGACCCGTCCACTGCAGTTCCGCTCGACTCTCTCACGACTAACGACGACGGATTCGTCCGCTTCGAGGGCCTCGCTGTTGGTCCTTCGCAGGCAGACTCGTACGACTACGTCGTTGAAGCTGAAGGGAGCGCCCTCCTCGTCTCGAACACCCGTACGGCTTCGCTCTACACGCCGGGTCAAACTGGTGACAGCGTCGAAGTCGAACTCGAGAGCGACGAAGCGCCACAGGAGATCGGCATTGGCGTCTTCGACGAAGAAGAGCAGGAAATCGTCAGTAACGAAACGACGCTTCTCGCAGACGGGGAGCTCGACAACACGCAGACGTACGTCGTCTACTCGCAGACGCAGAACGACGACAACCGCGCTGTGAACCGCGACGTTACGGTCGACCTCAGCACTGCTGAAATCGATCCCGTGGCTGCAGGTACCTTCGACATCGCGACCTTCCTCGATGAACAGGGTAACTCCACGCAGGACCTGACCGTCACGATCACGCCCGACAGCCCCGAAGGCAACATCGACGACAATGCCGCGACGGGCAACTGGTCGTACGAAACGTTCGAAGTGAGTGCTGACTACGCCAACGAGAGCAACATGACGGACGGCGCCGGAGACATCCAGCCGATCGTCAAAAACCTCATCGACGGCGAAGCAGTTTCCGGCCTCGACGATGACGCCACTGCAGACGACGCGAGTGCTGCAGCTAACGTCACGTACGTCCTCGAGGGCGACGAAGTCGTCACCGGTGAGATCCGCGACGGCGAAACCCAGGAGCCGATCGAAGACGCTAACGTCTGGGTCGCCTACGACGGACAGGTCGACCAGTCCTACGATTACATCAACGACACCTTCGTTAACGATGAGGGAGACTCCTTCCTGACCGCCGAGACCAACGAGGACGGCGCTTACGTCGTCAGCGGTCTCGCCGGTGAGCAGACGGAGTTCAACCTCTACGTGTCCTACAACGACCAGTACGACCAGATCAACCTGTCCTCTGAGGCAGCCGGTCAGTTCGTCGCTGGTACGGACCAGAACCTGAACACTGGCGCTGCGAACGACCAGGTGACCCAAGACGTCGCTATCTTCCAGGAAGACGTCGTCTTCGACTACCGTACGAACGTGTACGTCGAAGAGGATGGCGAATGGGTGAACGCGACCTCTCTGCCGCTCGACGACACGACCAACGTTCAGGTCGTGACCGAGCGCAACCCACAGACCGGCGACGACGAGTGGAGCCCCGCTCCGGGTCAGGACGTTGAGCTTACCACCAACGACGGTACCGTCGGTGCACTCGACGCTACCAACCTCACGACCGACGATAACGGTACGGCGATGACGACGTTCGTCAGTGGCCCGAACACGGGCGTCACTGACATCAACGCCACTACCGAGAACTCCGAAGACACGGAGTTCACCACCGACGAGAACCAGAACGCCGAAGTCGAAGTCTTCGGTGTCGGTCAGATCACTGGCGACGTTGTTGACGCAGAAGACAACAACATCCCCGGTGCAAACGTCGAACTCTACGTCTGGAACGTAACCAGCCAGGAGTACGACCTCGTTGGCCAGCGTGAAACTGGTGCCACTGGTTCGTACGCGTTCACGGACCTCCGAACCGGTATGGACTACCGTACTGAAGCGACGTTCAATGAACAGACTGGTTACACGATCGACGAGAACCTCCCGCTCGGGACGACCAACGCTGACATCGTGATCGAGGGTGTCGAGGCCCCCGAAGGCTTCGCGGTCTCCGACCTGGCTGCACCTGCGGACGCAGCCCAGGGTGACACGATCACGGTGACGGCAAACGTCACTAACACCGGTGCCGAGAGTGCCACCAACACGGTCGACTACATGTTCGACGGTGCAGTCGTGGACTCCACCGATGTCACGATCGATGCTGGAGAGAGTACCACGGTCGAGTTCGAGTACACCGTCGACGCCGAAGCTGGTGACTACGAGCACGGCGTCTCGACGTCGCTCAACGACCAGACTGCTACGCTGACTGTCACTGAAAACGACGGCAATAACGACTTCGACGTGTCGCAGTACGACACGAACGATAACGGCCAGATCGATATCAACGAAGTCCTTACCGCAATTCAGGACAACAACAACGGCGATATCGGCACGACCGAAGTGCTGACCGTCCTTCAGGCGTACAACACCGACCAGGAAGTCTGAATTCGCTCAGACTCTCCAGTCGGCTCGCGAATTGAAATGTAGCTTATTTTTTGACGTCCGCTGAACGATTACTTATAAGTGAATTGCTATTCACTCCGGCGAATACATATTGGCGTTCGAAATACGTTATTACTCCTTTGCTTTCCACAACTGTTACTAAGAGGCGCTATACTGTGCGTCTACACCAGCCATTAATACCTCTCTACCACTCGGTGAATGATCTATTTATAAACATAACAGGGGAACACAAAGCATTTAATAGATGGTGCGCAACCAACGTCTGGAGTAGCATGACAACTACAAGAAAACAACTTATTGGGATCACACTGTCGCTGATGATGGTGCTATCCGTGTTCGCTGCTGTGCCGGTTTCGGCACAGGAGTCGGGCGCGAACGCATCTCTCGACGCGTCAGTCGATGATGCGACTGTGGCCCCTGGCGAAGAAGTAGAGATTACCTATACCCTGGAGAATACTGGGGATGAGGATGGAACGGCAACTGGTATCGAACTGAGCGAGCTTCCCTCCGATTGGGACGTGACGTCTGACAGTAGCGACTGGCAGAGCGGTTCCCAGTCGTGGCTCAGCACGTCCGAAACGGTCGCCGCTGGCGAGTCCTACGAGGTCTCCGCTACGGTTACCGTTGACGACAACGCTGCTGACGGAGACTACGACATCGCTGCAACCGGCTTCGTGACGCCGGACTCGAGCGATGACGCGACCGTCACGATCACCGTCGACAGCAGCGACGGCGACGACGGCGACGATGGAGACGACTCCGACGAGGAGGACTCCGACGAGGCTGACGTGTCCTTCGACGACACGTCCGACCTCGCTGGTGACCTCGTCTGGAGCGGCCAGGAAGTCCGCGTTGGCGGCTTCGAGGCTGGCGACACCGTCGTGCTCCGAAAGAGCACTGGTGACAGCTCCTCCGACCCAGCAAACCAGCTGACTGCTGACGAGGACGGCTACATCACCTTCGACACCAGCGGCGAGGAGACGGGTCAGTACTTCATCGACGACCGGGACAACATGTTCGACATCCTGGTCCAGGAGTTCGACACCGCCGAATTCGAGGCTGACAGTGTCGACGACACGACCGACGACTTCGAACTCGAGTTCGAGTCCCGGCGTGCTGCCTACAACATCAACGTCTCCGCCGACGGTCTCGACGTCGAGGAACTCGAGCACATCTTCGGAGACGACTTCGACATCTCGGAGACGTACGACGATGACGAGATCGTCACGCTCGAGGACGTCGAGGACGACACCTACGAGACGAACTTCACGAACATCGACGCGGACGAATACACCTTCGACTTCGAGGTGACGGACACGACCGCCGAAGCCTCGGATACGGTCAACGTCACCGAAAGCGACGGTGCCGACCGCTCGATCGACGGCAACCCAACAGGCGCACAGGGTGACAACGTTGTCATCCCGATCGACACTGACGGAACCGACAGCAGCGTCATGCAGGTCGGTGACCACGAAGAGAACAACTACGAAATCGGCCTCGATATCGACTCCTCGGACTACGACGAGGATCAGTTCGGTATCTCGATGAACACGTACATCGCTGGTACCACCGAGGACGAAGCGAACGTCTTCAACCCGATCTACCTCGAAGGTGAGGACGCAGGCGACGTCATCGACGACGTCGACGTTGAGGTCGCTTACACGAACGTTACCGAAGACGGTGACGGTCCGCTCGGCGAACGTCTCGGCGACGGTGAATACCTGGTCAACATCGGTAACGACTGGGAGTCCACCCCTGAAGACAACCACGGCGAGATCGACGACGAGCAGGACACCGGCTTCCTGTACCTCAACGAGCGAGCCGAACCCGGCGCGCTCGCGGCTCACACCGCACCGAACAGTGACTCCGTAGACAACCTCGAAGACTTCGAGGACGACGACACGACGGTCACGCAGACGTCGACCATCGCACAGGAGGACCACCTCCTCGTGACGGTCGAGGATCTCGGCATGACTGGTGTCTTCGCCAATACGGAGAACGGCGACGACGTCACCGAAGAACTCGCCAACGCAGGCGTTTCCTTCGAGATGGAGCAGGCAGAACCCGGTACGAACCGGGACCCACAGGTCCTGAACCTCACGGCCGCTGACGACGCTGACCAGCTCAACGTCGTTGCGGTCAACGGTGACGATTACAACGGCAGCCAGCTCATCCTCGTCGTTGAGGACGCTGGTAACAACCTCATGTGGGACGACGAGGATTACACCGCGAACCTCACGATCACTGAGGACAACCCGTACATCGACGACGAGGACGACGAAGTCTCCTCGGAAACCAATATCACGCTCGAAGAGCGTGATATCGAGTGGACCGACAGCGCCGAAGAAGTGCCCGCAACCGATGGTGCAACCATCGAGGGTGACACGAACGTCGCCCCCGGCACGGAACTGCGAACGCGTGTCCGTGCGGAAGGTACCTTCACCGACACCGCTGACGGTATGGTCATGAGCGATGGCGGTGACCGGTACTTCGTCGCCGAATACGACTTCGGTGACTACGAGCCCGGTACTGAGTTCACGCTCCGCGCAAGCGACGTTGTCGCGAACAACGGCGCTGGCGAGAACGAGATCGACTCGGTTCTCATCGAAGCGACCGAACCGCAGCCGTTCAACTACGACGTCTCCACCGACCCGGCCGAACCCGTGCCTGGTGACGACGTGAGCGGTACGGTCACTGCTGAGAACACCAACGACGACACCGTCACCGAGAACGTCCAGTTCGTCTTCGACGGCGACGAACTGTACAACGACACCGTCGAACTCGAGGGCGGTGCCTCCGAGACGATCGTTGACGCAACCCTCCTCGAAAACGCTTCGGCTGGCGACTACGAGTGGGAACTGATCGTCGACGGCGAATCCGAGAAGGACGGTACGCTGACGGTCGAGAAAGACCCCGGCTCTGACGACTCCGGCAAGGACGACTCCGGCTCGGACGACTCCGGCTCGGACGACTCCGGCTCGGACGACTCCGGCTCGGATGACTCCGGCTCTGACGACTCCGGCTCTGACGACTCCGGCGACGACACGACGCCCGGCTTCGGTGTCGGCGTCGCTCTCGTCGCGCTGCTCGGCGCTGCCATGCTGGCACTCCGCCGTCAGAACTAAGTCGTAACACTACCGGCTCACGCCGGCCCTGATAGTCGCGGTTTTCTTTTATCGACCGTTACACGATCACCGACAGGTATCTCGATCGAGTCGACCGGTGACGAGAAGTGACTCGAAACACGGTCTCTGCCGTCCGTCCGCGGCTCGTGGATCGCGGCTGTGTACGAGGAGGTACTCAAACGGGAAGCGCTTGATAGTGGCGTCGGTGCCCCCGTATGGAGGCCGGTTGGTCTTGCGAGCGCACTATGGGCGTGGTTCCACTAGTGCCGTGCGATGAATGAGCGGCCAACGGGCCCGGACGAACGATCCGGTGTGATGGTCGTTCGCGAGCTACGCCCTTCGGGACCGCCCAGTTCTCGTGACGTCGGAACGCGACGGCGGACCGTAGAACCCCGACCCACACGCTCGAGCGAGCGGCGATAGCGGAGAAGAGTTAGTCGTCGGCGGCAGCGGCTTCCGCGTCCGCGACGCTCGAGTCGGCTCGCTCGAGGTCCTCGAGGTATTCGTCGGCGTCCAGTGCGGCTTTCGACCCCATCCCGGCGGCGGTCACGGCCTGCTGGTAGTGATAGTCGACGACGTCGCCAGCGCCGAAGATGCCGGGGACGTCGGTTTCGGTCTGGCCGCCACCCTCGCCGCCCGTAGTCTTCAGGTAGCCATCAGCGTCGGTTTCGACGCCGGTGCCCTCGAGATAGTCGGTGTTGGGCGTGTGACCGATCGCAAAGAAGACCGCGCCGACGTCGAACTCGAACTCCTCGGTTTCGGGGTCGTCGAGGCGGTCGGTGGGGTGGCCCTGCTCGTTTTCGACGAGAGTAACGTGGTCGACGCCCTCCGCCTGGGAGCCGTGGATCTCGATCAACTCGGTATTCTTCATGATCTCGATCTCGCCGTTTTCGACCTTCTCGTGGACGCGGTCGATCCAGTAGTCCTCCGCGCGGAACTCCTCGCGGCGGTGGGCGATGTAGACGGTATCGGCGAACTTCGTGAGGAAGGTCGCTTCCTCCATCGCGGCGTCGCCGCCGCCGACGACGAGCATATCCTCGCCGCGGAAGAACGCGCCGTCACAGGTCGCACACGTCGAGAGACCGTAACCCATGAGTTCGTCCTCGCCGGGGATACCGAGGGTTCGGGCGCTGGCACCCGAGGCCGCGATGACGGCGTCAGCGGTGTAGACGTCGCCGTTCGCGAGTTCGACGCGGAACGGGCGACTCGAGTCCTCGACCGATTCGATAACCCCGTTTTTCAGGTCGGCACCGAACTGCGTGGCCTGTTCTTTCATGTTGTTGACCAGCTCCGGACCGCCGATGCCCTCGGGGAAGCCGGGGTAGTTGGCGACGTCGGTGGTCAGGGTGAGCTGGCCGCCGGGTTCGTCGCCCTCGATGACCAGCGGCTCGTTGTTCGATCTGCCGGCGTAGATGGCGGCGGTCAGGCCGGCGATGCCGGTGCCGGCGATGATCAGTTTTCGATGCTCGACGATTTCCTCGTCGGTTTCCGTGGCGATGCCGAGTTTCTCGTCGAGTTCGCCCGTCTCGTTCAGCGCGGCGGTGTCGTCCCAGCCGCCGATCAGTTCGTCGTCGATGAACACTTCGGGGGCGGTCTGGCGACCGTCCGCGCGCTCGACCATCTCCTCGAAGCGTTCGTCGTCGCCGGTGACGTTGTACGTCTCGTACTCGACGCCTTTGCTGTCGAAGAGGTCCTTTGCCTTCTCACAATAGGGACAGTCCGTTTTGGTATAAATCTCGACGCGTGGCTGGTCGCTCATGTATCAGGTGTAGGGTAGAGTATCCTAAACCCCTTGCGCTCTCAGCAAGTGCTCCCTGTTGCGACGACGGCCCTGCTCCCCGTTCTACCCGATCGAGAGGGCTCACTCGAGTGGACAGCACTGGGATCCACTCCAGTGGGACGTCCCCGATTCGAGCACACGGGAGTTCGAAATGTCACGGCGGCGGTCCGTAGTCAGTGGCTGTCGATTCAGCGGACATCTGAACCGGGGCAAACGTGCCCCGTCCGTCGATTGCGGTTATGCTTCCCCATACGTCATAGTTTAAGACAGTCGAGTGAGTTGGCCCGGATAATGGAGGCGGCACTGTGGTACGTGCTGACCGGCACTCGCGGCGGCACGAACCGCGTCCGCATCCTCAACGCGCTCGACGAACAACCGCGAAATGCCAACCAACTCGCGGAGGCGCTCGAGCTCGATTACAAGACGATTCGTCATCATCTCGACGTGCTCCTCGAGAACGATATCGTGACGAAGAGCGGCGACGATTACGGTGCGATTTACTTGCCAACGGATCGCACGCGCCGTCATTGGGAAACAGTCGAGCAGATAATCGAACAGGTGGAGTAATTATGGACGAATTTGGGAAAGAGTATATCGCATATCGTTTCCAACGGAGGAATAGATGAGCCTCTGGATCGCCGCTGCGAAGATCGCAACTGCCCTCAACGTCGTGCTACTGGTGGGTTTGGGCTACATTTGGGGCCGCAACTACTTGACGTTCAAGTCGAAGCACACGCTCGGCCTCCTCGTCTTCGCGGCGTTTCTGTTGCTCGAGAACGCCCTCGTTCTCTACTACTACCTGATCGATCCGGATCTCTCGGCGTGGTGGCACAACGAGTCGCTGGTTCCGATGATCGTCTGGCAGACCCAGATGGCGATCAACATCGCGCAGACGGCTGGCCTGAGCTTTCTGCTGTGGATCACGCTCGACTGAGGGCGCTCACCGCTTCCTGCTGGTTTCATTCTTCGCGATAGTTCGGGATCCGATACCGACGGTTCGTGCTCTCTCACCGACGACTACGACGGTAGTGACTGCACAGTGCGATGCCTGCGCCGATGTCTTGTGCTGTTGTATTTTACAGAAGACAGTCACCTTCGAACGGACGTTTTGGGTCGAATTTGGGTACAAGTCCGGTCGGAGTCCCACGGGAGTGCGGTCCGAGTTCGGAAAATCCTTTTTTAAGTACTCCGGGCAGGGTAGGCCATGCGCCAATACAGCGCAGTACTGATGGGAGCCGTCGTTTTGGTCAGCGCGATGCTGGCCGGGACGGCGGGTGCAGCCGGCGCGACCGATGCGTCGCCTGCGATAGCACAGGACGGACAGGCAGCAGTCACGTTCGATGGGCAGACGTCAGGCGGGTCGACCGTCGTCGACGAAGTACGGCTCCCCGAGGGCGGCTTCGTGACGATCCACGACAGCTCGCTGGGTGACGGTGCGGTGCTCGGTAGCGTCGTCGGCTCGAGCGCGTATCTCGAGTCCGGCACGCACGAGGACGTCACCGTCCACCTCGAGAAACCGCTCTCGGAAGACGACACGCTGTTCGCAATGGCACACACCGACTCCGACGACGATCGAGTCTACTCGTTCGTCTCGAGCAACGGCGAGGCGGACGGCCCGTACACCGTCGACGGTGACATCGTGATGGCGGACGCCGAGGTCACCGTCTCAGCCGACCTCGAGATGAGCGAGCAGCCGACGACCGGCGACAGCGTCGTCGTCGATCGCGTCGAACTCGCGGAGGGCGGCTTCGTGACGGTTCACGACAGCACCATCGCGGACGGTGCGGTCTTCGAGAGCATCCGCGGCACGAGCACCTACCTCGAGGCCGGCGTTCACGAGAACGTCCGCGTCACGCTCGACGACCCCCTCACGGGCGACGAGACGGTGTATCCGATGGCGCACCGGGATTCGAACGACAACGAAGCGTACGACTTCGCGACGAGTGAGGGAGCCGAGGACGGGCCGTACGCGAACGGCAACGGCGACCCGGTGATGGCCCCGACTGGCGTGACGGTGAGCGACGACGCGGCGGTCTCGTTCGAGAACCAATCCACCGGCGGCAGCTCCGTCGTCGTGGACGAGATCTTCGTCCCCGAGGGCGGCTTCGTGACGATGCACGACAGCACGATCGCAGACGGCGCGGTCTTCGAGAGCATCCGCGGCACGAGCGCCTACCTCGAGGCGGGACTCCACCGCGACGTCGTGGTCCACCTCGACGACGAACTCGACGAGGACGACACGCTGTTCGGAATGGCACATCAGGACACGAACGACAACAACAAGTACGATTTCCCCGCCAGCGAGGGCGAGGAGGACGGTCCGTACACGACTGACGGCGATATCGTGATGGACGACGGCGACGTCACCGTCTCGGCCGCCGTGTCCGCCTCGGCGCAGTCGTCGGACGGCACCACGATGACGATCGATCGAGTCGATCTCTCCGAGGGCGGCTTCGTGACGGTTCACGACGCCAGTCTCTTCGAGGGAGACGTCTTCGGGAGCGTCGTCGGCACGAGCGAGTACCTCGAGGCCGGCACGCACGAGAACGTCGAGGTCACGTTCGACGAGCGCCTGACGGCCAGCCAGACGGTTGTGCCGATGGCACACCAGGATACGAACGGCGACGAGACGTACGACTTCGCCGCGAGCGAGGGCGAGGACGACGGCCCGTACACCGCAAACGGTGAGGCCGTCGTGGACACGGCCAAGCTGACCGTTCCGGCGACGGTCGATGCGATGGATCAGGAGGGTAACGGCGAGACGATCACCGTCGAATCGGTGACGCTCCACGACGGCGGGTTCGTGACGGTTCACGACAGCACGCTCGCGGACGGCGCGGTCTTCGACAGCGTTCGCGGAACGAGCGCCTACCTCGGCCCCGGCACGCACGAGGACGTCGAGATCACGCTGGATGAGCCACTGACGTCCGACGACGACGTCTTCGCGATGGCACACCAGGATACCGACGCCGACGAGGCGTACGATTTCCTCGAGAGCGAGGGCGCAGCCGACGGTCCCTACGCGGCTGCTGGGGGACCGATCATGTCGCCCGCTAGCATCACGGTCGAGGGTGACGATACGGACGGCATGGACGACGGATCGATGGACGGCGAAGATGGAAGTAACGAAATGAGTGATCAAGATGGCGACGACGAGATGGCCGAAGAGTCGGGCGACAGCGTGCCCGGCTTCGGTATCACCGCAGCACTCGTCGCCCTGCTCGGCGCAGCAGCGATCGCCCGACGCGCCGACTGAGCGATTCGAGGGATCGAAATCCACCAGTAACCCAACCGTTCCCGCGATGACGAGAATCGACGGAGACGACGCACTTACGGACTCGAGGGACGAGGAACGACCATGGCCGCCGATCTCGAGGAGAAGACGAACCGCTACGGCGAACTGCTCACCGAAGCGCTCGAGGCGGCGACTGTCGCACCGCCGGAGGGAACTCCGATGGCTGACGCAGCCGCCGACTGCTACGAGATGGCGGCGTCCTATCTGGAGGACGGCAATCATTTCCGGGAGCAAGACGACCTCGTCAACGCACTGGCGTCATTTTCATACGGGCACGCGTGGCTCGACGCCGGTGCTCGAGTCGGACTGTTCGATGTGCCGAGGGACGGTCACCTCTTTACCGTCGAGTGAGTGGGACGGCGTATCGGATCGATTCCGCCTCCTGTCCCGCACATTCTAAACGATTAATAACTATATAACCGGAACCTATATAATAGCAAATCCAGTTAGTTTATAAAGTAGGCGAAACATTTATATGCCTTACGACCTTACCCTATGTTAGCCGAGGCGACCGGGTTTCTTCTGGATTACCCCACCCGGGAGCCCCGAGTAACCCACCCGACACAATGACAGATACGAGCATCCGAACTTATACGAACGAACGAGAGACCGAGACGGAAACCGAAGACGAAACGACGTCGGTGACCGACGAGCAAGAGCACTGTCCGGAATGTGGCGGCCGACTGATCTCCGACGACGAACACGCCGAAACGGTCTGTACGGACTGTGGACTCGTCGTCGAGGAAGACGAGATCGATCGTGGCCCCGAATGGCGTGCGTTCGACGCCGCCGAAAAGGACGAGAAGTCCCGCGTCGGTGCGCCGACGACGAACATGATGCACGACCAGGGGCTCTCGACGAACATCGGCTGGCAGGACAAGGACGCCTACGGCCGCTCGCTCTCGAGTCGCCAGCGCCAGAAGATGCAGCGCCTGCGCACCTGGAACGAGCGATTCCGCACTCGCGACTCCAAGGAACGCAACCTGAAGCAGGCACTCGGCGAGATCGACCGGATGGCCTCCGCGCTCGGGCTCCCCGAGAACGTCCGCGAGACCGCGTCGGTCATCTACCGTCGCGCACTCGAGGAGGATCTGCTACCGGGCCGTTCGATCGAAGGCGTCGCAACCGCGTCGCTGTACGCCGCCGCCCGCCAGGCCGGTACCCCGCGTAGCCTCGACGAGATCTCGGCCGTCTCCCGCGTCGAGAAGATGGAGCTGACCCGTACGTACCGCTATATCATCCGGGAACTCGGTCTCGAAGTCAAGCCGGCCGACCCCGAACACTACGTCCCCCGGTTCGTCAGCGACCTCGATCTCTCCGACGAGACCGAGCGGATGGCCCGCGACCTGCTCGAGTCGGCCCGTCAGGAGGGCGTCCACAGTGGCAAGTCGCCGGTCGGCCTCGCCGCCGCGGCAGTGTACGCCGCCGCGCTCTTGACCAACGAGAAAGTCACCCAAAACGAGGTCAGCGAAGTCGCGAGCATCTCCGAAGTCACTATTCGAAACCGGTACAAGGAACTGCTCGAGGCATCGGACACGGCTGCACCCGCGTAAACGAGAACTACCGTCGCGTCGACATCTGTCGGTCCGCAAACGCGGGTGGCGTTTTCGGTCGAACGGAACTGCGACAAAGCTTTTCATGTCTCGTGTGAAAGGGAGTGGCATGGACCAGACGACCGTCCAACTGTTGTGTCCAGAGTGTGCGAAAGACTGGCAGGTGTCTCCGGACGAACTCCCCGCGGCCGCCGAAATGTTTCACTGCCCGAACTGTCATGCCTCTCGCCGGACTGCGGAATTCATGCGAACGGATCGTGATCTACAGACGCTGAAACAACTCGGATAGGCTGCTGTATCGATTTCGAGGACAGTTCCGATAGCAGCAGCGTTTTCAACCCGTCGTTCTCGCAATACCTACAGTTTCGGTCCCGGTGGGAGCGTGTCGGATGATGTCTGAAAGAACTCGTTACTGTGGTAAATACGATCGTAACACGCTGTTATGATTCCGTTTTCTTCACGTAGGGGGGACGTTCGAATCGTTTCGATCGATGCTACTCCGGCCGGTGAAGCGGGACAGCGTGTTAACGCGACTCAAGATAATAATATAACCCTGCAGTGGATAGGATTGCATGGTTATGAAGAAACAGGAGCTCATTCACCTTCACGGCCTTCTTGCGGAGGTATCCAATCAGTGTGCCGAGTGGGACGATTGTCAGATCGACCTCGAAACGTACGAATCGAAGGGGATCCGGCCGACATCCATTCACAAGTCGAAAACCGATCACAAAGCCGCTGTTTTTGCACTCGCTGGCGGGATCACGAAGAACATGCGCGAAGAAGAGCAGGAAGCAGTCCCCGCCACCGCGGACTGAGATTCTCGTCGTATCCTCGAATAGATCAATACGGCAACTGGCGAGACTGCGCTCGATACACGGAGCCACGAGCTAAACGGCAGCCCCTTCTCACTCACACTACGGGTGCCAAGAAAGACGAACGGTTACTGATTATTCGACGAGGTCTTCGAACTCGGGGAGGATTTCCTCGTCGTCGGACTCATCGTCACTGGCGTCTGGGGTGGGAGCCGTCTCCGTCCGGTCGGTGTCCGACGACTCGTCGGTCTCGTCCATTTCGTTGTCGTCTTCGTCTTCGAGGATGTCGATCTGCGTGACTTCGAGCGGGATGTTCTCGAGGCGTTGCCCGATCTCTTTGCGTGCGATACGCGAGGCGTGCTCCTCCCGCTCGACGTTGAAGACGGTCATCTCCAGTTCGAGCGCGACGAGCGCTTCGTCGGCCGCGATAAACGCTGGTGGGAGCTCCTCTCCCGATGGGGACGTCCGCTCTCCCATGTTGATTTCGACGTAGTTGAGGTCAGGGTTCAACATTTCGCCGGTCTTCGAAATGGCAATACGGATCGCTTCGTCTTCCGTTTCAACGTCGAATACCGGCACGGCAGCTTCGACGACGACCCTGCAATTCATACATAATCATTGTATCGCCTCCAGTAAGAAGGTTCGCCCCAACGGCTGAACGCCCGCTCTGGCTCCCGTGGACCATCGACAGCGTCGTCTCGCTCGCCCGGTCCGAAAGGCAAAAGCCCACACCCTCGAAGGGGCAAGCGAATGGCAACCGGGACGATCCCACTCGACGAACTCGCCGGTGGACTCGATCTGTATCGAACGCTCGAGAGCGGGCAGAGCTACCTGTGGCGACGCGAGGACGGCGATATGTACACCGATACGCCGGCCCCCGGGACGTGGTACGCGACGGTCGTCGACGGGGCGGTGATCCGGGTCCGGACTCGCGACGGTCGCCTCGAATGGGAGTCGACGACCGATGCCGAGCCGACCGTGCGCAGGCTGTTGGGTCTCGACGACGATCTCGAGGCGATCGTCGCGGCTGGACCGGACGATCCACTGCTCGCGGAGGCTTACGAGGCCCATCGTGGGATGCGAATCGTTCAGGATCCACCCTTCGGGACGTTGATCTCGTTTATTTGTTCGGCACAGATGCGAGTCGGTCGCATTCACACGATGGTGTCGACGCTGGCCCGCGAGTACGGCGACGAGGTCGCGTTCGACGGTCGGACCTATCGCGCGTTCCCGACGCCGGCGCAACTCGCGACCGCGACCGAAAGCGACCTCCGCGAGCTCGGTCTCGGCTACCGGGCCCCCTACGTCGTCCGGACCGCCGAGATGGTTGCCAGCGGCGACGCCGATCCGGCCGATGCGCGGGACCGCGAGTACGAGTCGGCTCGGGAGTACCTGACCCAGTTCGTCGGCGTCGGCGACAAGGTCGCCGATTGCGTCCTCCTCTTTTCGCTCGGGTTCGACGAAGCCGTGCCGCTGGATACCTGGATCAAGTCCGCGATCGAGGAGTACTATCCGGACTGCGATCGGGGCTCCTACGCCGAAACGTCGCGGGCGCTTCGCGAGCGCTTCGGGAACGAGCACGCCGGCTACGCCCAGACGTACGTCTTCCACCACTTGCGAACCGCCAACTGAGTCTCCCTGTTGCACCGGCGGCTGAGGACGGGCGGACTCGTACGAACTCGAGATAACAATCATCGTTCTGATGGATCAAGCGGACGGTAGTGAGCGACAGGCCGGATACCGTTGTCACTCGAGTCCCCTCGAGAGCGACTCACTCAGGCTCACTCGAACTGGGCGGTGTCGCCCCGTCGGTACCGGTCGACTCGTCGGTAGCCGTGGACGGTCGCGTCGGTGTCGAGTTCGATCTCGTAGCGCCCGATGATGTCCTGGGTGTCGGGAACGGCTCGTCGTTCGACGACTTCGACGACGGACCGCCAGCCGTCGTCGGTCGGCGAGATTTCGCTGACGCCGTCGAACTCGTGGCCGATGAGCTGGCTCGCCGTCGACTGAACCGTCCGTCGGACCGCGAGCACGCCGGCGATCTCTTCCCGATCGGTATCGACGTCGGCGTCGACCTCGTCGGGATCGGTCATCTCCTCGGCGGTCATGGGAGCCGTCCCGCGGGATCGCGGCTCCTCGATGTCGCCGGATTCGGCCTGTTCGTCAGCCTGTTCCTCTTCTTGGGCTGCCTGACTGTCGCTCACTGTTGAATCACTCTCGTCGTGCTGGTAGCAGAAGCCGTCCTCTCGGGCCGGCCGCGAGCAGCGCTCGCCGTCCGTAGTGAGGGCCTTGCACTGCTCCTGTGATTGCGTGTCGGCTTCGGCCATTGGTCTGAATTCGTGCTTCGTGTCGTTAGATTCGGTCGCCGATGGATCGTGTGGTTCGGTTCTGTCGCCGTCGCGTCGCTCAGATCGTCTCGACGATTTGCGTTCGCAGCTCGTCGATGTTGCCCTCGCCATCCCCGGCGATCTTCGGTGCGAGCACGTCGGTGAAGACGTTGGTCAGCGTCTCGTCGTCGAACCCGCCGGCCTCTCGGGGTTCGCCCTGGCCGTCGAAGACGGCAAGCCCTTTCGCGGCCGTGATCGCGGCACGGGTCCCGACCACGATCTCGAATTCGTCCCGAAGCGCTCGCGTCGTTTCGACGACGGTCGCGATGTCGTCCGCTGAGAGATCGACGTGTGCAGCGACGATCTCGCGTTCGGTTTCCGCATCGTAGTAGTCGACGTGGACGCCGACGAACCGGTCGAGCAGCGCGTCCTGTTGTTCGTGGACGCCGGCGTACTCGGCGTCGTTCGACGTGAGGATCGCCCGGAATTCCGGATGGACGTCGATCGTCCGGTCCTCGCCGCGTTTGCCGGGTCGCTCCAGAACGCCCTCCTCGAACACCGACAGCAAGACGTTGTGGGCGGCGGGGTCGCTGCGCGAGAACTCGTTGTAGACGAGCGTCGCGCCCTCCTGGACGGCGACGGACAGCGGGTTGTCCACCCACCGCTCGCGGACAATCTGGGTCTTCTTGTCGACACCGCCGACGTATTGGTCGTGTTCTTCGTAGCGTTCGCCGCCGGCGTGGGAGCCAACGAGTGCGGCCGTGTCGACTGCCTCGTCACCGTTGAGCCAGACGACCGGACGACCGCGTTCGGCGGCGGCCGACAGCGCGAGCGCCGTCTTGCCACAGCCGGTCGGCCCGATCAGGTGAATCGGCTGATCCGCCTCGAGCCAGCCCGTGATCCGCTCTTGGAGGGTCCGGACGGCGTCGGTCTCGACGAACGGCTCGGGCACGACCGTTTCGGGATCGGCGAGGGGGCTGTCACCGTTCAGTTCGCCGACACTCGCTGCCGATCGCGCGAGCTCTTTCTTCGCTCTGCGGCCTTCCTTCTGCTCGCGGCTGGCCCTGATTTTCTTCCCGCGGACCTTGCGCTTGCGCGAGGCGTCGTCAGCCATGGGGAGTTACTCCGCGGATTTCGGGGACGATTCCGGGCGGGGCTCGACCTCGAGCTCCTCGAGTTCCTCGAGGTCACCCTCGGCGGTGGCTTGCTCTATTTTCGCGATTTCCTCCGCGTAGTGGAGGAAGGTGTCGACCGAGGCGACCACGACGCGGGCCTCGATCGTTATGAGCTCGATCCCGACGACCGAGATTCGCGCCCAGACGTCGATGACGACGCCCTTGTCGAGGACGCGGTCCAGTACTTCCGCGAGACTCGAGGAGTCGGGTCTGCGTTGTGGTTGTGCCATGCAACGGACGTTATCCGGCCCGTCGTAACATGACTTGGACTGCGACTGCAAGCCGGTCGGTCCGCGAGATTTCCATCGGCCGAGAAATAGGGTTCCCGGCCGAGAGGCCCTGCTTTGGAGCCGGTAGGCCGGCCTTGCGAATGCGGGCTGCGACTGCAAGCACTACGGTAACCCGACAGCGCGACGAATCGTCTGTGACGATACTCGAGTGGTCGTCACGGCAGTCGTCGGTCACGAGACGCACCGTTATCGTATACCCATGTCATTCAGCCGCCCAATCCCCGATCGAACTCCATGCAACTCGATGCACAGTCAGCGAGTGATTTCGAGGATGCCCGACGAGCGGTCGACGGAGGCGCGTCGATGAGCAACCGATACGTCTACGGCGTCGTCGCGTCCGATACCGTCGAGTTCGAGACGGAGGCCGTCGCCGGGGCCGAGCGCGTGTACACGATCTCCCACCGCCGACTCGGTGCCGTCGTCTCGGACATCGACACCACCGATCCAGAAGAGACGGACGAGGACGCCCAGCGTCACGACGACGTCCTCCGGGAGATCATGGAGTACGACGGCGGGACGACCGTCGTTCCGATGCAGTTCGGCATGGCCTTCGAGAGCGATCGGGCGCTGAAGAACGTCTTGCGCGGTGCGAGGCCGGCGTTCAGGCGCGCGATGAACGACATCGAGGGAAAGATCGAACTCGGCCTCAAACTCGTGCGCGAGGAAGACGCCGATGTCGACCCCGAAGCGATCGAGACGGCGGTCGCCGACCTGCTCGAGCCGATTGCGGCGCAGTCAGTCGCGAACGACCTGTTCAGTGATCGGCTCGTCCTGAACCGCTCGTATCTCGTCGCGGAATCCGACCGTGAACGTTTCGACGACGCGATCGCCCGCTTCGAGGACGAGCACGACGAGCTCATGGTCAAGTACACGGGTCCGTTCGCGCCGTACAGCTTCGTCGACGTGAAAATCGGAGCCCAGCAATAGCCATGTTCGTCATCGACGACCTCCTGTTTCGGCCGTTCGTCGGTATCATCGACGCGCTGCACACGATCGCGCTCGACGAGTTGTACGACGTGGACGCCCTCGAGGACGACCTCAAGGAGAACCAGCTGTTGTACGAACTCGGCGAACGCTCCGAGGCGGAGTATCGCCGCCGCAAGGAAGAACTCGAGGCGGAGCTCGAAACCGCCCGCGACGTCCACGAGCGGCTCTCGAGTGGCCGCGTGGAGGTAAAACGATAATGAGCGACAGGGTTCCGCCGGACGACCGCGACGAATCGGACGACGACCACCGATCCGACGACAGTCGGATCGACGACGAGCACTGGCTCTCGAGCCTGCTATCCGCGCTCGAATCGCTCGAGAGCGGATCGACCTCGGGGCGTCGGCGGGGTGATCGGGCGATCTTCGATTACGACATCTCGATTCGCTCCGGTGACGACCGCTCGGCGGACGACTCGCCACTCGGTAGCAACCCGTTCGGTGGCGAGGAGAGACGAGACCGTGACGGCGATCGGTCGCGAACGCGCCGCATCCGATCGTCGGGCTCCTCGAGCGATCACAACGTATCAACCCGGAGCTACGACGACGAACTGGTCGTCACCGCGGATGTCGCCGGTGCCGATCCGGACGACGTCACGGTCGGGTTCGACGACTCGATGCTGGTCATCGCCATCGAGGGGCGCGAACTCGATCGCATCGAGATCCCCTGGCGAGAGAACTCGTCGGAGGCAATGATGAAAAACGGCGTGCTCACCGTCCTGGTCAGGCCGAGGACGGCCGAGAGCGAGGACGCTGACGAGACGGCGAAAACAGGGGCGGACGAAAACACGGAGGACGAAACGTGAGCGACGCCGAGCCCGGGGACACGTTCGACGCACTGCTCGAGGACGCCGAAGAGAGCCTCGAACGACTCGAAACGGCCCTCAGCGAGGGCGAGGCGATCGACGACCTCGACGACGAGAACCTCGAGACCGTCGTGGGCGACGTCGAGACCCTCGTACGGGTCGCCGAGGAGACCGTCGAACTGCTCGAGGCGATGGATCTGAGCGAGTTGCCGGACGCGGTCGACGGGGACGAACTCCTCGAGGCGATCGAACTCGGCGAGATCCCGGACGTGCTGGCGAACGAGGACGAGGGCGTGACCGATCTCGTCGACTTCACGGAGCTGTTCGACGCGGTCGACCTGCTAAACGCCTGGAACGCCGCGGACCTGGGCGACGTTTGGCAGGAGAAAGGCGAACTCGAGGACGCGCTGGACGACCTCGAGGACGGCGACGACGCCGGGATGGTCGAAGGCGCGGTATCGGACGTCGCGACCGGCGACGAGGACGGCGACGGACTGGTCGGCGACGACGAGGACGGCATCCTCGACACGGGAATGGACGCCGGCTCCGCAGCCAAAGAGGCGCTGGGGGGCATCGACGTCGCCGAGGATCCGGAGGCCTATCAGGTCGCCATCCAGCAGCAGGCGATGCGCGGAATCGACGCCTTCCGGACGGCCCTGCTCGAGACCCACGAAACGTTCGAGCGACTCTACGAGTTCAACCGCGAGAAGATGCGGACCAAGGACACGAGCACGAACTCGCGGAACCCGACGGCGTCGTCGACGATCCCTACCGACCGACGTGATCTCGGCGGCGGGGCCCGCTACTCGACGGTCCCCCGGGATGTCAAGCTCTCGACGGCACCCAGCCGAACGCGGATCTACGGCCGTCGGTTCGAACTCGAGCGGGAACGACAGCGGCGAAACGACTGAGCTACCAACAATGACCGATCTACTGAACCGACACGTACACGGATGCGAGGTGAGCCCGACGACCGACTCGGACCGAGGAGTACCCGACACCGGGGGTGAGCGCGATGGTACATGACTTCCAGCCCAGCCGCCAGAAGACCGACCTCGCGGAAGTGGTCGAAATGCTGCTGGACAAGGGGATCGTCATCAACGCCGACATCGCCGTCTCGATCGGCGACACGCAACTGCTCGGCGTCCAGGTTCGGGCCGCGATCGCCTCCTTCGAGACGGCGGCGAAGTACGGCCTCGAGTTCCCCGAGGGGACGGACATGCGCCGGGTCGCCGAAGCAGCCGGGGATCCCGAACTCGCCGAAATTGATCGGCCGAACCCGGTGATCGACCCGACGAGAGGCGTCAACGTCACGGCGGACGAGTCGGAGACGGCTCGTGAGCGGAGTGACGCGAGCGAGAGCGACGACGGTTCGACGGAGTCCAGCGGGCGTGATTCGGCCGTCGACGACGAGAAACGGGCGAGCAAGCACCTCGGTACCAGACCGAATCCGGACCGTCCCACCAGCGGCGGCTTCGATCTACTCAGTGACGATTCGGGGGCCGACGCGGAATCGGGTGACGAGGTGGGGTCGGAGACCGACTCGAGCGACGACGGGGCGGAATCGCCCGACGAGTCCGAGACCAGCGAGGGAGCTCCGGAAGCGGCGGCGGAATCGGAGGACGAGGAGTCGTGACGGCGATCGACGTCGGCGACGGCGAGGACGCACGGGATGGGCTGATGACGCTGATCGTTACCGTCGTCGAGATCCTGATCGAAGCACTCGAGCGGGAGGCGGTTCGCCGCATGGAGTCGGGAAACCTCACCGACGAAGAGGTCGAGCGCCTCGGGGAGCAACTCGCGACGATCGAGGCCGAGATCGAACGGCTCAAGCAAGACGAGGGGATCGAAAACGGCGTCGACGACCTCCGAGGCGACCTCGACGGGCTGGTCAACGACGCGATCGAAGGGCTTCACGGCGAACCGACGGCCGCTCGCCGACCCGGGTATTCGGTGTTCGGAGGTGACGACAAATGAGCGACGGCGAATCCGATACCCCCACCGGACGCGCCGAGGCGATCGAAGAGCAGGCGACCGCCGAACCGGCGGAGGCACCGACGATCGACGAGGGGCGCTACCTCTATTGTATCGTTCGGGCCGACGAGGACGCCGACCTCGAGACGACGGGCGTTGACGGCGAACCGGTCTCGGTCGTCGTCGAAGACGGTATCGGTGCGGTCGTCCACCCCTGTGACGGGATCTACGACTCGGCGGACATCGCGACGATCAGGCGCTGGCTCGTTCGTCACCAGACGGTCGTCGACGAGTCAGGACAGGCCTTCGGCACGCCGATCCCGTTCCAGTTCGATACGATCCTCCGAGGGGACGACGACCGGGTCAGGGAGTGGCTCCGCGAGGAGTCGGATACCCTCGAGCGTGCGCTCTCCGGACTCGCCGGCCACTGGGAGTATCGCGTCGAGGTCGTCGAAGTCAACCCGATCAGTGACGAGGCGCTGATCGAACGCGACGACCGCTTGCGCGAACTCGACGAGCAGATCGGCGACTCCCAGGAGGGGACCGCGTTCCTGCTCGAAAAGCAGTTCGAACAGCGGTTGACGGAACTCCGGGCTGCTCGACGGGAGTCGCTGACCGCGGACCTCGAACGGCGGTTGGCCACCGAGGCGCGCGAAGTCCACGCGCTCGAGCGGTCACCGAGTGCGAAACTCTCGAACGACGTAGCCGGCAGCGGTTCGGAAACTGACGGCGCCGACGACGGCGAGACCCTCTCACGGCTCACGCTGTTAGCTCACGAGGACGACGAGGGGGCGGTCGGCTCGATACTCGACGACGTGGCCGCGAACGAGGGACTCGAGGTCAGGTTCACCGGCCCGTGGCCGCCGTACACGTTCGCGCCAGAACTGGGCAGTGATAGCGACGGAAACGCACCCGCCGCGGACGATGCGAACCCACACCCATGAGACCGCGACGGGACGACGAATCGTTCGTCGACGTGATCGACGTGCTGCTCAGGGACGGTGCGATCCTCCGAGCGGACGTCATCGTCTCAGTTGCCGACATCCCGCTGCTGGGAATCAAACTCACGGCGGCGATCGCCGGCATGGAGACGATGAACGAGTACGGTATCTTCGAGGAGTGGGACACCACTCGACGACTAGCGGGTATAAGCCGCCGTCAGAACGACGACCGCGAGCAGAACGGGGAATTCGACGAACTGACCGAGCTCGGTATCGGCAGTACTCACGACGGTGTCGAAGAGAGCGACGAATCGGAGAACTGACGGAGAACTCGAGCGGAGAACGGAAGGGAGACCGAACGGCGAGAATCACACCTGTCTTCGATCCGGGAGAGCGAACGGGTCGACTGCGCCCCCGAACGGGGGCCGACCGTCAGGCGTACTTCGGCCGTTCCGTCGTCCGTTCGACGTCGCCGGTGACGGTCTCCTCGTCGCTGTCGTCGTCGTAGACGTACTGTCCGGTCGCCCCACAGAGGGTACACTCGTAGGTCTCGGAGATCTCGTTGATCATCTCGCCGTCCTCGAAGTAGACGCGACTCTGCGTGATCTGCAAGAACTGAGGGGTCTCGCAGTTAGTGCAGGTGATCATACCCGTTCGATAGCCGTCACCGGTTGTAGTTATCCGGCTTGTAACCGAAAGGGACGGGAGACTATCACTGTCTTACCGGGACGTCGATCGCTTCGCTGCCGATCGGCGGGTCCGGAGGCGATCCTCGGCGGCTCGAGCCCGAAACCTCGCGAGTAATAACGTCATAATCGCACGACTTCGTCGGTATCGACGACGACGATTCGACGACGCGTTTCCGTAACGAAAAACGATTTTTCTCGACGAAATACGTTGTTAGACCCGCGCTCGTACTGGCGAACACGACCACGGAACCTGCCAGTTGCGGCGGCAGGGGAACGGGGGCGGTGCGATCGCCCTGGGACGGTGGCGTCGATCGGTTCGTGGCCGGCACCCTCAGTCACCGTCCGTGACCGACGAGTCCAGCGAATCGATGCTGATCCGCTTTCCCGTCCTCGCTGCCTCGTATGCCGCTTCGGTCAGTGCCGTCACCCGGAGGGCGTCGCGGACCGTCGCCGGCGGTTCGGTTCCCTCCCTGACGCTCTCGAGGAAGGCGTCGGCGCGGGACGGCTCGCCGTGGGGATCGATATACGGAGCGTACTCGCCGGCGTCGGAATCGATCTCGAGGACGGTTCGAGACCCCCACTGGACACCCTCGAGATAGACCGCTCCCTGCTGGTCCCACAGGTGGACGTGTTCACGGACCGACGGCACGTCACCGTGAAACGAGAACGTGCCGGTCGCGCCGTTCGTAAACTCGACGTCGAGGTGGGCACGACGGTCGATCCGCCCGTCGTCGTCGTGAAAGTCCATGCTCGCGGCGACGGACGCCGGCTCGAGGCCGGTCGTCCAGAGGACGCCGTCGAGGACGTGACTCCCCGTGTCGTACAGGAACCCCCCGCCCGACAGCTCCGGCTCGAGCCGCCACGTTCCCCGCGAGTCGTCGATCCAGTCCTGTGTGATCGACGCGGTCAGCCACTGTGGCTCGTGTTCGAGGAACCGCTCACGGGCCGTCCGAAACGCGGCTTGCAGGTGTCGCTGATAGCCGACCATCACCGTCAGCTCGGTCCGCTCGGCCCGCTGGGCGAGATCGCGGGCGCGCTCGAGATCGGTCGTCAACGGCTTGTCACAGTAGACGTGGACGCCCCGATCCAGGGCGGCGACGACCTGATCGTAATGCAGGGTGTGTGGTGTCCCGACGAGGACCGCGTCGACCGACGCGTCCTCGAGCATCGCTGTATAGTCGGCGTACTGGCGGTCGTCGGGGACGCCGAGGGTTCGGCCGACTCCCTCGAGACGGTCAGTATCGAGATCGCAAATCGCCTCGACGGTTGCGTTCGGATGGTGGTAGAACTGGCTGCCGACGGTCGTCCCGATGTAGCCGAGTCCGACGATGCCGAGACGAATCGGGGGGCGTGCTGTCCCGTGGCTCATACCACATGCTACGGACTCGAGTACCGTCCTTCTGGAGGCCGTCAGAGGCAAGCACGAACAACTTCGCCCGGCCTGGCCGAATCCGCCGCAATGGATTCGTTCAAGTGGGTCTCGTTCTACCTGTCAACCGATGACTGACTCGACCGACGAGGACTCACCAGCGTGTCGACAGTGTGGCAACCCCGTAGGACCGTCTTCCGAACAGCGCGTCATCACGACCGTCGAGGACGGAACGACCGTGTATCGACACTTCTGTACCGACGAGTGTCGCGAACAGTGGGAGTCCTCGAACACTGTCTGAGCGGCACGCGAGAGAGGCGTGTGCCCCGGAGAGCGTCTCGCGAGGTACTGGGGGCGACCGGACTCGGCTGCACCCGCGGCGACGGCGACTGCCAGGGGTGCCCACGAAAACGAATCGAGCCGACAGTTTCGGTGGCCCCGGGACGACTCGAGGTCGACCGCGCTGGAACGGACGGTGAACCCGGCGTCACTCGACGGTGACGCTCTTGGCGAGGTTTCGCGGTTTGTCGATCGGGCGATCGAGGAGGTCGGCGGCGTAATAGGAGAGCAACTGGAGCTGGACGTTCGCGAACAGACCGGCGAGGTCGGAATCGGTTTCCGGGATCGACAGGTGCTCGTCGGCGGCTTCGACGGCCGGATGGCCGTCGGGACAGACCGCGATGACGGGTGCGCCACGGGTCCGGGCTTCCTCCGCGTTCTTCAGCGTCTTCTCGTCTTCCTGGCCGGTAAAGATCGCGAACACCGGTGTCTCGGGAGTCACCAGGGCCAACGGGCCGTGTTTGAGCTCACCCGCGGCGAACCCTTCGGCGTGTTCGTAGGTGATCTCCTTGAACTTCAGTGCCCCCTCGAGCGCCACGGGGTAGCCCAGGCCCCGTCCGATGAAGAAGTACGACCGGCTGTCCCTGTACTGCTCGGCGATCGCTTCGGCGTCGGAGTGCTCGAGCAACTCGTGGATCCGACTCGGCATCGACTCCAGTGCCGGCAGCAACGACTCGAGGTCGGCCGACGGCTCCCCGCGGAGGTCGGTGGCGATGCGGTGACCGAGCAAGGTGAGTATGACCGCCTGTGAGGAGAACGTCTTCGTCGCAGCGACACCGATCTCCGGTCCCGCGCGGATGAAGAGCGCGTCGTCGGCCTCGCGGGCGGCCGTCGAGCCGACGACGTTGGTCACGGTGAGCGTGCGAGCACCCTCGGCAGTGGCTTGCCGGAGTGCGTTGAGGGTGTCGGCCGTCTCGCCGCTTTGCGTGACTGCGATCACCAGCGTCGTCTCGTCGACCGGGGGCGCGGCGACGCTGTACTCGTTCGCCAGCAAGGCGGTCGCCTGCACGCCCGCCTGGTTCAACGCGAGCGAGCCGTACAGCGCGGCGTGATAGGAGGTCCCGCAGGCGACGAACTGGACGCTGTCGATCGCTTCGAAGCTGCCCGGTTCGAACGCGGACAGTCCGATCCGGCCGCTCGTGGGATCGATCCGTCCCTCGATCGCCTGCGCCAGCGCGGTCGGCTGCTCGGTGATCTCCTTGAGCATGAAGTGGTCGTACTCGCCTTTCCCCGCCTGTTCGGGGTCCCAGTCGACCGTCTCCGTCGTGCGCGTGATCGGATCGCCGTCGAGATCAGTGAACTCGACGCCGTCCTCGTCGACGATGACGACGTCCCCGTCCTCGAGATACACCACGTTGTCGGTGTACTCGAGGAAGGCCGGCACGTCGCTCGCGAGGAAGTACTCGCCGTCCTCGATTCCGACGACGAGCGGCGAGCCCTGACGGGCCGCGTAGAGGACGTGCTCGCCGGAGACCATCGCGGTGACGGCGTAGCTGCCCTCGAGTTCGTCGATCGCCTGTCGGAACGCCCGCTCGCTGTCGAAGCCCGCGTCGAGATAGTACTGTACGAGATGCGGAATGACTTCGGTGTCGGTGTCGCTCGTGAACTCGTAGCCGTTGGCCGCCAGCCGCTCCCTGAGTTCGGCGTAGTTCTCGACGATCCCGTTGTGGACGACCGCGACGTCCTCGCTTTCGTCCGTGTGGGGATGGGCATTTGCGTCGGTCGGCGGGCCGTGGGTACTCCAGCGGGTATGCCCGATCCCGACGTCACCCTGGAGGGGTTCGCCGATCGACTCCTTCAGTTCCTCGACCTTCCCGGATCGTTTTTCGACGTTGATGCCGGTCCCGTTCTGGACGGCGACGCCCGCCGAATCGTAGCCGCGATACTCGAGGTTTTCCAGTCCCCGCAACAACGGCTCGAGGGCGTTGCCGTCGCCGACGCGGCCGATGATGCCACACATCGGTTACTCACCGACCGTCGGGCCGTTCGGTGTGGTCGTGTGGCCCGGACACGGTATCGATTCCAGTCGACGCTT
The DNA here is from genome assembly GCF_002494345.1 of Natrinema ejinorense. Taxonomy (GTDB): domain Archaea; phylum Halobacteriota; class Halobacteria; order Halobacteriales; family Natrialbaceae; genus Natrinema; species Natrinema longum. Next base: position 2,259,961 of record NZ_NXNI01000001.1, on the reverse strand, counting down.
CGTCGACGCGACGATGCTTAGAACGTGATCGGAGGGACGGCGTCGTCGCCTGCCGATCCCCGGCGATCGGTCGAAACGATGGGGAGTACGCAGCCATACACGGAGTTCAACCCTCCCGAACCCATTACTATAGACGGACTACTGAATCGCGTAGTCTCCGGGTACCCCGGCGCTGACTGACGGTCTCGCCGCGGACGACCGTCGTGGTCGAACTCCGCGACGATCCGTAATTTCCAACGACTGTTCGATGAGACCCGTTCCCGTTGCGCTTTTTGGTCGGTTGTTGCCATCAGTTGAAACGTATGCCAAACGAACAGCTGATTCCCGATCGGTACGAACGCGACTAGTCGGCACCGACCGGGGCCGATACTGTCGGATACGAGCGGGTGATTGCCGGACGCGAGTACGCAGTTTCCAGGCGAAGGTCCAACTCACCGCTCTCGCACGGACAGAGACGGGAACGGGAGGCCGTTCGGAACGGTTACCGGCGGTCCTCGAGTCGACCGTGTCCCGTCACGGAATCGTCGCGTGTCGACCGGGAACGAGCGACGGAGATGGACCAAACCGGCACACCTTTTGCAGTGGCGCGGGACGTACGGGTATGGGTTTTGGTAGCTACGACGAATCCGAACAAAAAGAGCAGACGACCGACGACGAGGACGTCGAAGCCGTTAACGTCCACGAAAACGATCATCACGGCGAAATGTCGTTCGAGTCCGACGTCTCGACGGACGAGCTGGTCGACCAGCTCGGGTCGATGAAAAGCGACGACGAAGAGTAAACCACCGCAGTCCGTCGCTGTCCGGAACGGTCCCGTCGATTTGCCTTTTCTCGCGTCGACTCGACACGTATCGACCGATACGGCTCCGGCGAACGAACGTCACGGGCTCACCGGGTGGCATCTTCCCCGGAACGCCCGTTGCTACCCGATCGAACCTACAAAGAGATGTCGGCTAATCGGCAGGAAACGTCGGTTCGACGCGATAAGCAAGGTATGGGGCCCTAGCACCGCTCCACCCGTCGGCTGCAGGGTCGACTCGGATCACGCCGCCGGATTCGGCCCAGTGGAGGCGTGGACCGCCACTAGGTGAGTTTTGCGGCACAGAGTTCACCGATCGCCCGTCGTAGCCGCTGGGAGACGGCCGACTTCGAGACGTCGAGTCGATCCGCGAGTTCGTCCTGGGAAATACCGCGCGGGACATCGAAATACCCTTCCTCGTGGGCGACCGCGAGTAGCTCCTGTTGTTTGTCGGTGAGGGCGACGACGCCGTCGTCTTCCTCGTCGGAGACGCGAAGGTGGTCGACAGTGACCGAAATATCGATGTCTCGACAGTAGTCGTTGAACGCGACGAGACGGTCCCGGTCGGGGAACCGAAGCTGGACGAGCCAGCCGTCCCGAGTGCTCGAGTACTCGAGCACTCGGCCGCCGACCGCGGCGGTTTTGGCGGTAAACGGGAGCGCACGGTCGGTGCGCTCGACGCGGTAGACCCGTCTGTCCGGGTAGCGATCCACGAGAACCGGATCGGCGACGGTCGGGTCCGTCCCGAGGGCGGTTTCGAACGCCTCGAACGCGGAGCCATACACGGTGACGAACACGAGCGTTCGGTCCGGTTCGACGGTCGTCCAGTAGTCGGGCTGGACGGTAACGGCCGGAGCGTTTCGGAGCGTCGGACCCAAGAACAGGTTCGGATGCTCGAGGCGAAGTTGGGCGACGATGCCACCGTCTGCCGTCGATGGGACTCCGGGCTGGTCGTTCTCGGCTGGCGCTGCGGTGTCGGTGGCGCTCTCAGCGGCACCGATGTCTTCGGTCACATCCCCGGTCTCGGCGACGTCCTCGGTATCGGCGATATCGATACTCACGGGTCCATCCGCCATCCGGGGAGATGGCCGCCGTAATCGTCACTTACCTCGAACGCGCTCATTGAATGCCATATTAGGAGCCGCGGTGATGATTGTAGACGCTATACACCCAACCCGAGCTGGAATCGCTGCCAATACATATTCATCCGGCCGTTCGGCGTCGCCGGTTGCCGGGGCGGAAAGGCATGATTTCCCCGGGACGAGTCGAGGTTAATCCGTGCTACTGGCCGGTGCTGGCAGGTCGGAGAGCCGACCGGCTCGCTCTTCGAGTCACTCGTCGAACAACGACTCGAATAGCTTTCGTTGGGCGACTCGGAGATGGCGGCTGAACGTCGGCTGTGAGATACCGAGGGAGTCGGCGACCTCCTCGCCGGTATGCTCGCGGGGCCACTCGAAGAAGCCGCTATAGTAGGCCGCCTCGAGCGTCCGCCGTTGTCGCTCCGACAGCGCCGCGATCGGGTCGGCGAACGAGCGCGCCGTTCGCGGCGACCGATCCCGGTCTCGTCGGGCGACCAGCTCCGTTTCCGAATGGACGTTCTCGAGTGCCCGCAGAAACGACCGGACGTCGATCGGATTCCCGAGGTCGATCTCGAGTCTGCTCCGATCGTCGACGGGGGTCAGCGATCGGAGGACGCCACCGTTGTCCGCGATCGTCCGCCCGATTGGCGGGTCGTCGGACTCGCGGAGCCCGATCTCGAGGACGGTCTCGCCGTTCCCGTCGCCGACGACCGAGACCGAATCGACCGCGGCCACCGACGCGATCGGCACCTGAACCGCGTCCGCATCGCCCGGAACCGAGCAAAACACCGTCGACCCACCGGACGAGCGGGGGATCACGGCGCGGAACTCGATGGGGCGGCCGAGCCGATGGGCGATCGACGAAAGCGGCTCCGAGGCACCGTCCCGAACGACGACCTCGAGTTCGGTGACCCGATCGGCGAGGAGCGCATCTCTCCGCTCGATCGCGCCGATCGACTCGCCGGCGATCGACGCGAGGCGTTCGCAGGCTCGTCGGATCGCGTCGTCGAACGCGGCTGGCTCCTCCGCGTACGCCGTGAGCGTGCCGTATCGGAACTCGCCCGACTCGAGCGGGACGCTCAGTGCGGAGCGAAACCCCCGATCCAGGAGGCGCTCTCGCCACGCATGCGCCTCGTCCGTGCCGTCGTTGCCGATGGCATTGTCCGTATCGAGACGGTCGAGAACGACCGGCTCGCCGGTCGCCGCCGCGTTTCCGGCCGGGAAGTCGCCACGTTCCAGCGGCAGTGTCACCGACTCGAGGACGTCTCCGTCGCGACCGGCCCACGTCTGGGGAACGATCCGCTCGCGCCCGTCGTCCACCCGACCGACCCACGCGAGGTCGATTCCGGCGGCCGATTCGGACGGGGTCAACGAGACGATTCCCTCGCAAAGCCGTTTTTCGACCGCATCACGCGTGGGTGCGTTCAGCAGCGATCGCATCGTCTCCCACGCTCGCTGGGTCCGCGCGACGGTCGTCCGAAGTCGATCGACCTCCTGTCGACACGTTCTGCGGGCCGCGGCGTGTTCGAGGCCCTCGAGGGCCATCGCCGCCGCGTCCGACAGCGTCTCCACTGGCCCCAAATCGATCCCGTCGAACGCCATCGGTTCTTCACTGGTCGCGACGACGATGCCTCGGTCCGCGACCGGGACGACCAGGAGTCGTTCGGCACGGAGGCCCGTCCGAGCGAGCACGTCCTCGAGGGCCGTCCGCTCGTAAACGGTCGGCTCCTCGCTCTCGAGGGCGGTTGCCAGTGGGGTGTCGTCGATATCGATCGGGGGCGGATCGAACGATGTCCGGCCGCTGGCCGACCGTCCGTCCGTCGCCGTCGTAACTGTCGCGGGGCGAAGGCGGCCGTCGTCGACGAGAAACCAGATGGCGGCATCGGCATCGACACACTCACGGATGGCGCTGGCGACGCGCTCCCGAACGGGGGTCGGCGTGTCCACACGACGAAGCGTCGCGACCGTTTCCTGGAGCGTCGACAGCGCGGCACCACGAGAGCCGCGTCTGTCGCGGACGAGACAGAGCGTTCGATCGGGAGCCGACAACGGCGCGACGAACACGTCGACCGGGCGGCTCGCGTCGGTCGCGAGTTCACCCGTCGCGGGTTCGACCCATCTGACGACCGGCGACCGTGCCCGTTCGCGAACCGCCGCCGCGAGATCCTCGTCGAACACCGCCTCGAGGCCCCGACCGGCGAGTGCGTCCGTCTCGGCGAGTGCCAGCAAGGCGGGGTTCGCCAGTCGGATCGTCTCCCCCTCGAGGACGGCGATGCCGTCGTCCAACGCGTCGACGATGGATTCGTAGAGCGCGAGGCGATCCCGGTCCGTCGAGCGATCGGCAGCCGGTCGCTGTCTCGCAGTGAGCGTGACGCCGTCGTCGCCGGGATGGACGGAGACGGAGAGCGCTCCCTCGAGTTCGGGAACGGTCGTCTCGAACTCGACGACGGAGTCCGTCGCCTGCGCCTCGTGGATCCGGTCGGCGACCGTTTCGCCGAACTCCGCCGGGAAGCGATCCCAGACGATCGCCCCGCTCGAACGGTCGCCATTCCCTCGATCGTCGGAAAACAACTGTTCTGCCGCCTCGTTTGCGTACTGCACTTCCCCCCGCGGGCCGACCGCGATGACCGCATCTGCGAGCCGGTCGACCCCGTCTCGAGCGGGAGTATCCGACTCGGACCCCGAAACGCCGGTCCGGGTGACGACGATCCCCTCGACGGACGGGTCCGCGAGTCGGTTGGTATAGGTGAGCTCCGAGACGTACCAGCTCCCGTCGCCGTGGCCCAGTCGGACGGTCACGCGCTCGGTCGTCCCGAGCGGGGCGGCGGCGACGGACGCACGCGTCTCGCGGGCCGTCTCGCGGTCGTCCGGGTGGACGAGCCGGCTCATCGCCGTCCGCTCGAGTTCCGTCGGGGTGTACCCCATCCGCGATTCGACGGCCGGGCTCGCGTACTCGATGTCGCCGTCGGCATCGAGGACCCAGACCACGGCCGTGGCGTGCTCGAGGATCGACCCGGGCTGTCGGTCCGCGTTCGCCGCGGCCAGACGGTACCGTTCCCGCTGGGCAGCGGTTCTGACGCGGGCGGTCAGTACCGCCGCCGATGCGTCCCGATCGACGACGTCGGTCGCCCCGGCCTCGAGCGCCCGGTCGGCGTTCTCGTCGTCGACCACGGCGAGTATCGGCCGCTCGTCGGTTCGGGCAGCGAGCGCCGCCAGCATCGAATCGGACGCTGCCGATCCGTCGGCGACTGGGAACGGACAGACGAGACAGTGAACGTCTCGGTCGTCGAGTCGCTCGAGCGCTCCCTCGAGCGTTCGCTCCCTGAGGAGCGAGACGCGGTCGAACCGTGTCGCGAGCGCTGCCATCGCGTCGTCGGCTGGTTGGGAGTCGCCGACGACCAGCACGCACGAGACATCCCCGAGGACGGTTGCGGTGCTGTCGCTCATCGGATCGGGACGCTGGGTATCGGTCTCGCCTCCGCGCCGACCGCAGGATTCGGCGTCCGAGCCACCGATGTGGCGTCTCGGCGTGGGACGGGACGAGCGCTCTGGTCCATCAGGTCCGTTCGCGAACGGTGAGGACGGGAACCGGCGCGTTCCGGACGATCTCCTCAGCGACGCTGCCCGAGATCAGATGGTCGAGGCCGGATCGGCCGGCCGTTCCGACGATGACCATGTCGATCGGGTTCGTCTCCGCGTAGTCGACGATCTGCTCCTGGGGAACGCCCTGGCGGATATCCGTCGTCACGTCGACGCCCTCCCGACCCGCCGCCTCTCTGGCGCTCTCGGCGGCCGAGACGGCTTCGTCGTCGGGCTCCGACCGGAGTCGGTCCTGTTTCTCGGTCGCTTGGGGGCCCGCTTCGGAAACCGACAGCACGTGCAGGGTCGCCTCGAGTTCCCCCGCGAGTTCGATACCGTGATCGGTCGCTCGACGAGCGGCGTCGCTCCCGTCAGTCGCGAGCAGCAAATCCTGATACATCGTTTGCACACCCGTTCGGGAGACGACGGGATAGCTCCCGGACCTGCCGTTGCCTGCCGGGTGGCCCGGTCAGCCCAATCGAAGTACCTCGAGAACGACGATAGCGAGATAGAGTTGACCGATCCCGGCAACTATCATGACCGCGCCCGCGAGGCGTTTGAGCTGTCCCGTATAGGCCGCAATCCGGCTGGCACCGGCGCTCAGTCCCATCCCCGTTGCGACGGTCAACGAGACCATGAGCACGACGAAACTCCCGACGTACGTCGCGAGGAGGATCGCCGCTGCGGTCGTCGGCAAGGAGAGCGCACGGGTGACGACGCCGAAGAACACCGGTGCGACACAGCCCGCCGCCGCCAGGGCGTAGCCGACGCCGAACACGCCAAAGCCGAGCACGCTTGAACGGCGTTTGGGGAGCGCGATCGACGGCGATGGAGCGCGATCGAAGACGAGTAGCAGACCGAAGGCGATCAGGGCGACTCCGGCGATCACTTCGAACCACGTGATGTTCGATAGCGTCGAGTAGCCGACCCAGAACGTCGCTCCGAGCAGCACGGCGAGCGTGACGAGGCCGCCGATACCGGCGACCAGTCCCCGACTCAATGCACCGCCGAGTGACGCCTGCTCACCGTCGGTCTGACTGACGTAAAAGCCGACGTACCCCGGCAGGAGGGGATACGAGCACGGGGAGAAAAACGTCCCAACCCCGGATATCAGTCCGAACGTGATCGTCGCCGCGAGCGGAGCATCGACCATTCTTACTCCGCCTCGGCCTCGAGGGCCCGTTCGATGCCGTCGACGAGTTCGTCAGCGGACTTCCGCCCGCCCTCCGACCACTGGATGCGTCCGTCCGCGTCGATCGCGACGGCGTAGGGGACCCCGCCGATGGAGTACTCGGCGCTCAGTTCGGCGGTCGGATCGATGCCGACTGTCCAGTTCCCGTCGTGGTCGGCCCACCAGTCGGCGACCTCGGCTTCCGTCACCGACCCCCCGACGTTCTCGTTCGTGACCGACATGAACAATACGTCGTCGCCGAGACGCTCGTGGGCCTCGACGAGGGCGGGCATCTGCTTGGCACAGGGAGCACACCACGTCCCGAAGAAATCGACGAACGTCGGGCGGTCGGTCGCCGGGACGCGTACCTCGCCGGCCTCGCTGCCCCGTGCGTCGATCGTCTCGATGGTGTAGGGATCGACAGTTGGCTTCCCGAGGAACGACGGCATCCCCTGTATCGCCACCGCGCCTGCGCCCCCGATCACGGCCAGGCTGCCGACGCCAGCGAGGAGATCCCGCCTGCGCATCTACCCCGTCACCACCGTTTCGAAGTCGTCGACGAGCCGTGAGATGTCCACGGTGTGTCCTCTGACGTATACCCGTTCGACGATCCCCTTTTCGTTCACGAGGAAAATGTAGGGGAGATGCGGGAACGTGTACTCGAGTTGCTCGTATTCGGTGTCGTACTGCTTCTCGAGGCTTCCCTCCGGCAGTCCGTACGTGTCACTAATGATCGATTGTGCCTCTTCGTACCGTTCGGGCCGCAGGAAGTGCCAGTTCCCGGCGTCGAGATCGACGCTTCGTTCTTCGCCGAAGGTACGCAGCGTCTCCGCGGTATCGCGCTCTGGATCGAACGTCATCGCGAGGAACGCGGCTTCGTCACCGTACCCCTTCTCGGCGGCGACCTCCTGTGCCCGTCGCAATCGGAGCGTCAATGCGGGACACATCCCGTCGGGACAGTTGGTATAGAGAAAGGTCATCAACACCGTACGGTCTCCCTCGAACTGATCGGTCGAGATCGTCTCACCAGACAGGGGATCCGGCACGCTGACTGCCGGGTATTCGTCGCCGTAGCTCGGATGCGTCGCCTCGCTTAGGTCCGTCTCTGGCGGTCCGAGCACGGTGTCGTCGTCACCCCTGATGCTCTTGAGCGCTCCGCCGAGGCAGCCGGCGACGCTTGTGAGTCCTGCAACACCAGCCGAGCCGAGGTATGTCCGCCGGTCCATGTATAAATCGTAGGAACCACCGATCAAAGGTTCGTTGGTTCGGTTCACGAAGACGGACGGTATACCGAAACCAACGGACTGCTGGCGGGCTGACGCTGACGACCGTCCGGATGGAGTCGACGACCGCTGGTCGAACGGATCCCGGTAACTGCTGGCCGGATGGACACGGTGGAGCACACCGTGGCTGCCTCGGCGCGTTCGACCCGCGAACCAACAGGCGTTTCCTCGCTGCGTTCCAAGCGATGGCCAATGAATCGTCGGGGTTTCCTCCGTGGAACGACCGGGATCGGAACCGCCGGGATCGCCGGCATCGCCGGCTGTCTCGAGCAACTGGGGTTCGAGGAGGAGTCCGCTTGGGCGAATCCGCCGCTCGTCGAGAATCGGCCCGACGCCGTCTATCTCCCGGCCTCCAGAGAGGAGATGGGGATGTACGGCATGGCGACCGACGGCGACTACGCCGTCGCGCTCTCCTATACGTTTCCACACCGGTTCTGGATCGTCAGCGGCGGCAAGGAGCTAGTCGAGGTCAACGCCGACGATAGCCTCCATCTCATGGTCACCCTCTGGGATCGCGAGACCCACACCGTCCTTCCGGTGGACATGCGCCTCGAGATCCGACAGGAGGGGTCGCCGATCGACGGCGGGGTCTTCTCGCCGTGGCCCATGATCTCCCAGCGGATGGGCTTTCACTACGGCGACAACGTCCGGCTCCCCGGCGAAGGCGAGTACACGGTCCACGTTCGAGCCGATCCCCTCACGGGCACCGCTCGAACCGGCGCGTTCGAGGGGCGACTGAAAGCACCCGCATCGCTCGAGGTCGACTTCGAGTACGCCCGATCCGACATCAACGGCCTCTCGTTCGAGACGATCGACGAGGATCGGCGGGGAAGCCGCGATGCGCTGTCACTGATGGCTCACGGGGAGGAGGGGAGTGACGGTGAATCCGACGGTCAGGGAGCCGGGCCGCCGACGGGGCAGGGGCCGTCGGTCGATGAGCTACCCGGTGAACTGCTCGGGACCGAGCGCAGCGGTGACGCGAAACTCCCCGCAGTCGTGACCGATGCCGATCGGTTTACCGACGACGGATCGTATCTGGCCGTCTTTCCCAGAACGCCGTACAACGACGTTATACTCCCGTTTACCTCCCTGTCGGCAGCCATCGAACGCGAGGGAGAGCGCCGCGACGACGGCTCGCTCACGGCGACGCTCGACGACGAGTTCGGGTATCACTACGGGCTCGCGGTCGACGACGTGCGCGAGGGGGATCGTGTGACGATCACCGTAGACTCTCCACCGCAGGTATCCCGCCACGACGGCTACGAGACGGCGTTTTTCGAGTTCGAAGCCGTCACTTACTAGCCGGTTCGAGAAGGGGCACGCAGGAAGAGGAAGATCGAGTCGCCGGCGTTCGGGCCGCGTGTTTCGCGGGTAAACCGGACTCTGCTCGAACTGAACGGTCGGACGGAACTGCCAGCGGTGCCGTATGGTTGGGATAACAATCACCGATCATGGAATACCCATGGGTCCATGTCTCGGACAGGCAACACGGATATGGATATCGGTTGTCCGGAGTGTGATGCCACCGTCACTGCGTCCCTCCCGCCAGGCCCTGGGATCCATCCGGAGCGCGACTCGAACCGACTGCTCGGCAGTGAGACCCAGTGTCGGAACTGCGGCCACGAACTCGAACTCTACTACTATTGATCTCCTGTACTCGGCGTACGACCGATTTTACTCCCCTCAAGTACACAGGCGGTCTCACGACGTTGTGCCGGTTTCCTGTCGGTCCAAACGACGTCCGTGGTGAAGTTGGAAACAGGCGTCTCGAACCCTGCGGGACGGATCCAGGGACGGAAGCGAGTTCGACCCTCGAGACGGATGCGAGAGGCGGGTCCGGTTCCCACACCGCGTTTCCGGTGAAATCCGTCCGGCGGCATCCGGCCGGTGATCCGGTTTTCGTCGGACACACCGGGTTTCCGGTGAAGCGGCGTCGCATTGCCGGCGGATTGCCGTTCGTTTTGCCGATAGACCGCCGTCCGTTCTGCCGGTATCCCCGTGCGTTCGATCCGACCGGTCCGGGGGCGTGGACACCGTGTTTCCGGTGAAGTGGGATCTCGTTCGGTCGTCCGATACTCGAGTATCGCTTGGCGAAGTGTTCACGGGAGGGGAGAAGCCGTGAAGTCAACTGTCCGGTCCATTCTGGTCGTACTGCAGTGTGTCGCGCCGTACCGGGCTGGTGAACGGGTGTTTCGGATGCACACACCGGGTTTCCGGTGAATCGACGCGGACCGCTGCGTGTGAGAGCACCCGAACTGTAGAGCTAGTAATGATGCTAGGACTAATCACCCCACACCGGGTTTCCAGTGAAACGCCGATGTATCCTGCGAGGGGTGTTAGTGAGCTACGGTACCACGACCACAGTTGTGGAAGCAGTCAGGACGGGCAACGACGTATTCCGGTGGTGGCAGGGGCCGTATTCCGGATCGGTGCTACAGGGACACACCGTGTTTCCGGTGAAGGTCTCGGACTACTGTTTGGAGGGATGTTCTCTCGAACTTGATAATCTATAAGTAGCACTTATGACTATAGTCCATTAGCTGGATCAGTTCCCTACTTAGATCCTGGTCAGTAACCGACCGCACTCGATCCAGGGGTTGCTTCCATTTCGATCGAGAGCGGCGGCTTCGGTCACAGGTGCAGTGTTTTCGGGTGAGCTGTCCGATCTTCGATCTCGGTTGCGCTCGATGCCGTCCCGACCACGTTTCCGGTGAACCCAACCCCCGTTTCAATTCCACCCGCCACGCCACCTCACCTCATTTCACCGGAAACACGGTGTGTGTCCACCTCGATCCAGTCTCCCACCGACCCACAGAGCGCGAGCCGATTTCCATCGGCCGAGAGCGTGAACCGACCGGTTCTACCGCCGCTCGAGCCCGTTCGGAGCGCGGTCCGTCTCGACGCCGGACCAGGAGAGCAAACGGAACAGCTATTTCACCGGAAACACGGTGTTCGATTATGTCGAGTTCCGGCGACGATCTGTTTACCCGCGACGATCCGATCTTCGAGAACAAGGAACTGCTCGAGATCAACCATCTCCCCGCGGAGGGACGAATCGTCGGTCGGGACGACGAGATTTCGGAACTCGCGAACGCGGTCAACCCGGCGATCTTCGGTCAGAGTCCGAGTAACCTCCTCATCTACGGCAAGACGGGGACGGGCAAGTCCCTCTGTGCGAAGTACATCTCGGAACGGGCCGTCCGCGTTGCTGGTGACGAGGAGATCACTGCGGCGTTTGCGTACGTCGACTGTGCACAGGACAATACGGAGACACAGGCCGTCCAGACGATCGCACACACGCTCAACGAGCCGTCCGTCACCGACGTTCGAATCCCCGACAAGGGACTCAGCACCTCGACGTACTACAAGCGCCTCTGGACGGTGCTCGACTCCCAGTACGACGTCGTCCTCGTTATCTTAGACGAGGTCGACAAACTCGACGACGACGACATCCTCATGCAACTTTCGCGGGCGGGCGAAGCCGGCAAACTCGAGTCGTGCAAGATCGGCGTCATCGGGATCAGTAACAAGATCAAGTACAAGGATCGGTTAGACGAGCGGGTCAAGTCAAGCCTCTGTGAACGGGAGTTCGTCTTCCCGCCCTACGACGCGAACCAGCTCCGGGACATCATGCAGGCCCGCAGCGACGCGTTCAAGGACGGCGTGCTCGAGCCGTCAGTGATACCCCGTGCTGCCGCACTCGCGGCCCGCGAACACGGCGACGCGCGGAAGGCGATCGATATCCTCCGGTACGCCGGGGAGATCGCCCAGTCGAAGGGGAGCGAGACGGTCCGGGAGGACTTCGTGGTTCAGGCCCGCGAACGGGCCGAAACCGACCGGTTCCGTGAGCTCATTCGTGGCTCGACGCCCCACTCTCGATACGTCTTACAGGCGCTTGCCGTCCTCTCGCTCAACGCGGCCGAGGAGGACGGGTTCCGAACGACGAAGATCTACGACGTTTACGAGGAGATCTGCCGCCAGGAGAGCTCCGACCCGCTCTCCCTGCGACGGGTCCGGGATCTCTTGAAAGAACACGCGTTTCTCGACATCTTGGAGCAGACTCGCCGGAGCGGCGGGAGCGCGGAGGGCAGCTACACCGAACACCAATTGCTCGAGGACCCGGAGGTCGTCCGGACGGTCCTCGTGGAGACTGGCGATCCGTAGCCGTCACAGTACGTCTCCTGGTCGTCACGGCACTCGTTTACTGGTGGGTCACAGTACGTCTCCTGGTCATCACGACACTCGTTTACTGGTGTCGTGTCAACCAGTCTCCTCAGCCGCCAACACGCCGACATTTCATCGGAAATCCGGTGTCCCCTGTTCGACGGTGTCCCGCCTCACTGGGTCGGGCCGTTCACTCCGTCGTCTCACTCGAGGTCGGTCTCCCAGCCACGTGACGTCTCGTTCAGCCGCGTTGCTCCGCCCTCGGTCACCACGACGAGGTCCTCGATCCTGACCCCGAATTCGCCCTCGAGGTAGATCCCCGGCTCGACGCTGAAGACCATTCCGGGCTCGAGTTCCCGATCGCTGCCCGCGACGATGTACGGCGGTTCGTGGACCTCGAGACCGACGCCGTGGCCGGTCCGGTGGACGAACGCGTCACCGTAGCCGGCCTCGTCGATGACCGATCGCGCCGCGTGGTCGATCGAACTCGCGGTAGCACCTGGCTCGACGGCCTCAATCGCGGCCCGTTGTGCCTCCCTGACGATCTCGTGAATTCGCTCGTACTCGGGCGCTGGCTCCCCGACGACGATCGTCCGCGTCTGATCGCCCGGATACCGGCTCGTTCCGGCCTCGAGATCGGCGGGCACGAACGCACCGAAATCCAGCACGATCGGATCGCCGGCCTCGATCTCCCGCGTGCCGCTGTGGTGGTGTGGCCGTGCGCTGTTCGGCCCGGCGGCGACGATCGTGTCGAACGCCGGCTCCTCCCCGCCCGCCGCTGCGAGCAGTCGGTCGATCTCGCTGGCGAGTTCCGATTCGGTCGTGCCGACGAGGTCGGTCCCACGCCCCCGAATCTCGAGCGAAACGCGATCCGCGATCTCGCCGGCCCGCCGGAGCGCCTCGCGTTCGACCACGTCCTTTCGGAGTCGGAGCCCCTCGAGAACGGCACTCGCGAGGTCGAACTCGGCGTCGGGAAGCAGGTCCCGGAGATCCTGCGTGAACGTCGCCCACATCCGGTCGTCGACGAGGACGGTCGCCGGCTCGGATCCCCCGAGCGAATACTCCTCGAGGACGTCCACGACGCATTCGAGTGGATCGTCCGTGTCGTCCCAGAGGCGCAGTTGTCGGGCCGCGATCGGAAGAGCCGACAGTTGCGCCGCGTACATCGCCGGCGCGACCAGCGTGGGGTCGCCGCGTTCGGGGACGAACAACAGCAGGTGGCGTTCGGACGGCGACTCCTCGAAACCGGTCAGATAGGTCAGGTTCGGGCCCGGGAAGCAGACCGCGAGGTCGGCTCCCGTCTCCGCGAGCCGTCGCTGACAGGCCGCGATCCGGCGCTCGAAGGGCGTTTGCATGGGAGATAGTTCGCTCGAGCGAGAAATCAACGTTTGGTTGCCCGTCGGTGAGTGGCTCAGAGCCCTCACACAGCTTGCCCGGGTGCCCTCACTATCGTTCGGTCGCTCGACGGATACGCCACCGCCCCGTCGATCGTTCGATACGTCGAGCGGGACGGCGGGTGCGGAGCGGTGACTGTCGCCGCGAGCGGATAGTCGGTTGCCCGCGACCGCTAGCGGGAACGTATTAACCCCCCGGCGGTCGCAGGCCGCGAAGCAACCAGGCGGGATGCTGTGGTATTTCAGCGAATGCGAGTTACCGAGCGGTTGTCGTCGACGACTGTGCGTAATCGACAGCGACTGGCGGACGGCCGTGGACGGGCGGACGAGGCGTTCGCGTCCGACGGCCCTAGCTGTCCCGGTTCGTTGATCGTTGTCTCGAACCGGCAACCGTATCGTCACGAGTACGAAGACGAGGCTGCGGATTCGAACACTGGTTCCGCGAATATCAGTGAAGACGAAGCTCCGCCAGCGGGGACCGATGGCGGTGCTCGTTCGACGGCCGAGACGCGATCCATCACGGTCGACGAGCCGACTGGCGGCTTGACCGCCGGCCTCGATCCCGTGGTTCAGCGGACCGACGGGACCTGGATCGCCTGGGGGGACGGCGACGCCGACTTCGCGGTCACGGACGAGCGAAACTGTGTCGCCGTTCCACCCGACGACGAGGCCTACACGTTGCGCCGGCTCGACCTCTCCGAGGAGGCGATCGACTCCTACTACTACGGGTTCAGCAACCGCGTCCTCTGGCCGCTCTGTCACGGCTTTTCGGACTTGATCGAGAACCGACCGAACGACTTCGAGTGGTACCGGACGGTCAACGAGCGCTTCGCCGAGGCGGTCGCCGATCACGCCACGAACGACTCGGTGATCTGGCTGCAGGACTACCATCTCGCGCTCGCGCCGCGGCTGATTCGGGACGCGGTCCCCGCAGGCGCGACGGTCGCCCAGTTCTGGCATATTCCGTGGCCGACGCCGGCGAGGTTCCGGCAGTGTCCCGGCCGCAGGCAACTCCTCGAGGGACTGCTCGGGAACGATCTACTCGGCTTTCACGTCACCCGGTACGCCGATCAGTTCCTGGCGTGTGTCGATCGCTTCCTGCCGGAAGCGACCGTCGACCACGCGCATCGAACGGTCCGGTACGATGGCCGGACGACTCGCGTCGTGGCGACACCGATGGGGGTCGACGCCGAATCGTATGCCCGTGAGGCCCGGTCGATCGATCCGGATCAGCTCTCGACGTTGTTCGAAACGTATGGCATCCCCCGGGACGTGACGATCGGACTCGGCCTCGACCGCCTCGATTATACCAAGGGGATCCCCGAACGCCTGACCGCGCTCGAGCGGTTCTTCGAGCGCAATCCCGACTGGCGTGGCGAGTTCACGTTCGTCCAGAAGGCGACCCCCTCGCGGACGGATATCGAGACCTACGAGCAGTACGGCGAACTCGTCCGCAGCGAGGTCCAGCGGATCAACCGTCGCTTCGAGACCGCCGACTGGCGGCCGATCGTCTACACGGAGGATGTCCTCCCGAAGGAGCAACTCTGTGCCCTCTACCGGTGTGCGGACGTAATGGTCGTGAGTCCGCTGGCCGACGGCATGAACCTGGTCGCACAGGAGTACGTCGCCGCCAGCGTGGACGGCGACGCCACACTGTTGTTGAGCGATCGGATCGGCGCACACGAGCGACTCGGCTCACACGCCCTGACGATCGATCCGACCGACGCGGTCGGCGTGGCGGCCCAACTCGAGACCGCGCTCTCGATGCCGCCGTACGAACGCAAGCGACGAATGAACACCCTTCGACAGCGCGTCTGCAACGGGGACATCGAGTCCTGGATGGAGACCCAGTTCGACTGGATACGACGCGTACACGACGACCGGCGGGGGGACGAAACGGACCGTGATTCCGATTCTCGGGAATCGACGTCGCTCGTGTAGTCGATCATGGAGAGCGAGTCACCGCCGCCACGACTTGCGGCGCGTCTCCCGGCGATCCGGGCGAGGATCGAGGCCGCTGCCCGACTGCTCGTCTGTCTCGATTTCGACGGCACGCTCGCACCGATCGTCGAGGATCCGGACGCCGCAGCACCGACCACGCGGAATCGGAACGCCGTGGCCAGGCTCGCGGAACGCCCCGACGTGACCACGGCAATCGTCAGTGGCCGTGCGTTGACCGATGTCCACGAACGCGTCGACGGGCCATCGATTTACGCCGGCAACCACGGACTGGAACTCGCGCGCCACGGATCGATCGCCGTCCACCCTGTCGCACGAAAACGCGCTGCTCGAATCGAACGGATCTGTTCGCTCCTCGAGACGGCCCTCGCCTCCGTCCCGAACTGCCGGATCGAGAACAAGCGGCTGACCGGGACGGTCCATCTCAGAGCCGTTCCGGCGGCCGCCGAACCGATCGCACGACGGATCACCCGCCGGACCGTCGATCGGTTCGGCGGGGACGAACTCGAGATTTCGACCGGCAAACGAATCCTCGAAATCGGGCCGGACTTCCGCTGGGGAAAGGGAAACGCAGTCGAGTTGATCGCCGCCGACGAGCCACCGGGGACACCGGTCGTCTATATCGGCGACGACGTGACCGACGAATCGGCGTTTCGAGTCGCCGAGTCCGACGGGATCGGGATTCGGGTCGGTGGCGATGAGCCCTCGAGTGCGTCCGCCCGGGTCGAGTCACCCGCTGGCGTCGCATCGGTTCTCTCGTGGCTCGATTCGCTCGCGATCGAAGCGGCTGATCGAACGGAGTCGGTGCCAGTAGACTGCCCCGAGAACCGGTCGCGGTAGCGTCTCCTCGTTTCTCACGCGTTGGCTGGTCGTCGCTCGCGCGTTGGCCGGTATCGACCCGATAGCCGGACGGCTTCGACGCCACAGACGTGGGCCGGGACTACCCAGGAGTGGTATCGGCGCTGTCGGCTCCGTTCGCCGGCCGTCCGGAAAGGGGATGGGGGGATGGGGAGCGGGTGGGTGCCGAGTAGCGGGAGGTGACGACCGAACACGGGTCGGAGGGGGGAACTCCAGACCCGCGCTCGGTTCGGCTGAGGCGGTGTAGGGGGGAGTCCGTCTGGGGTCGCTCGGCCCACCCAGTCGGATCGTTTTGTCGCCTCCCACTTAACGATACCGATACGAATTACCACAACAAATACCGGATCTCGAGCCGAAAGTATTAGTTACCACTGGAAATATAGTCCGGTACGAGAGTGAACGAGAGTGAAACTCCGACAACCAACTGATTTCCTGATCCTCGAGGCACTCGAGGATACGGGACGAAACGTCGCAACGAACCTAGCCGCACACACGGGAAAGAGCCGAAAGAACATCAACACCAGACTCCCGGTGCTCGAGGATTACGGTCTCGTCGACAAGATCGGGCCCGCCGAACGGTCCGGTCTCTACGAGATCTCTTCGACGGGAAAAGCAGCGCTGGTCTACCGTGACCAGTACGACGAGGTCGACGATTTCGAGGCGCTCATCGAAGGGCCAAACGCCGGCACGGACCAAGACGGGGACGCGCAGGCGAGTTTCGCCCGCGGCGAGAACGACGGCGAGGACGACGAGTAAGACGCCTTACTCGAGCTCGCGACGGGCACAGGACGAAAACGCCAGGCTGAGTTTTCGTTCCAGACCGTCCGTGCTCGGATGTATCGTTCCACAGCGAGAGCGATCAGTATCGTAGGTCGGATCCCACGCGTAGCTGCTGAGCATCGGCGTCGCGATCACGGCCCCACCATCGCGAAACGCAACGCCGTGGTCGTGTTCCAGTCCGAGCGCGTGGCCGATCTCGTGGGCGAGTACCTGTATCGTTCGTGCCGGTGTCGTGTTCGGAACGATCCAGTCGTCGTCGACCAGGTCGTCGAACGGCTCGAGAGCGGCGATCTGTCGCGCCCCGCCGACCGAGGCGATGTGGGGAATGCCGTACCCGGTGGGAGCCTCTTCCATCCCGCCATCGGTCACCAACAGATTGACGTCCGACACCGGCTCGAGGTTCCGCCGGCTAAGTTCGCCCGCCGCGACGGCCATCGGCCATTCGCCACGAGTGGTGAGACGAGCGGCGTTTTCCGTCGAGACCGGGACCGTTCCGCCGACGGAGAGCTTCAGTGTCCAGTGGTCGAACCCGAATATTTTCTCGAGATAGTCGAAGATACGGTCGGTCACTCCCTCGTAGCTGGCGGCCTGCTCGGAGAGCCAGACCCGAACGGCGAGCGTCTCGAGGGGGTCACGTGTCGCGTATGCCAGCGTCCCAAGCGAGGCTATCGAGCCGACCGATCCCAGGAGCACGCGACGATTCACGGTCGAAGTCGTGTGGGAGGGCCCCAGATTCTAGGTGTGAACATAGACGGCTATTACGACCCAGGCGTCGACGAACCCGATGTCCGGGCTCGACCGACCCGCCCGGCGGCGATCCACGCCGCGTATCGACGACGCGGGCGTGAGTATCGGAAACGCGAACGTGGATGCCGGCGGGCAATCCGGACGGGTCGACGGGCGTGAGCAGGAGAAGCGCTTCGTCTTCGGTTTCGACCAGCACCTTGTGGGGTTCTCGTTGCCGAATGCAGAGCGTCCAGACGCCCGTTCGAAGCCGGTTCCTGACTTGCCAGCCGGTGTAGTACCGGCCGTTTGCCCCTTCGAAGAGCGTTCCAAACGGTCGCCCGATCACGGGACATCTGCCCACCATCGAGTGAGGGCCTGTCTTTTCCAACCGGGCATCGTCATTCGTACCCGACCGGTCGGCCGTCGTGACTATCCACACTGGGGTTCACATAGGCTACGTTTAAGAAAAGATGACTGTCAAGGGAGAGCGAACGGTTCCCTAATCGTGTCTGCTGTCCTCGAAGAACTCATCGAGGATCGCCCTGAGCCCCTTCCGAAGGTGTTGGTGCATCGTCGGCGGCGAGATATCCATCGCCTCGGCGATTTCCTCGCCCGTGCTCTCCCGCGGCCAGTCGAAGAAGCCGCCGTAGTAGGCGAGCCGAAGCGTCGTGAGCTGACGGTCGGTGAGTCCATCGAGGATTCGATTTCGCCGCTCGGCCGCCGTTCGAACCGGCCGATCGACCTCTCGTTTGGCGACGAGTTCGGTGTTCTCGTAGATGACGGTCAGTGCCTCCGCGATCTCTCGAACGTCGGCGTCCTGTGACACCTCGACCACGCACGTCCCGACGCCGCGTTCGACCGTCACATCCCGGATCGTTGCGCCGTGATTCCCGAGCGTTCGGACTCCCGACCTCGTCAATCGTATCTCGATCGTACAGCGCTGTTCACCGTCGTGAATGAGCCGACACTCCTCGATGGAGTCGTGATCCCTGGCCGCTTCGAGGACCGTCTCGCTGTCGATCCCGTCGATCGTCACGTACTGGAAGGTTCGTCCGTTCGCGGTCGTCCCGGCCCACTCGAGCGAGCAGGTACAGCCGTATTCCTCGGACAGGTCGAAAGAGAACGTATCGCCGCCGTCGATCCGAAACTCGAGTTCGACGACGGTGTCCGCAAAGAGCAGTTGGCGGTTCTTGACGGCCATGATGGTGAAGCCGATCGTCTCCCCGAGAAGTCTGAATCCGGCTCGTTCGCGTTCGCTGAAGGCATCGGCTCGGCTCGCCAGAACGGTGAGGACGCCGTAGGTCGCGTCCTCGTGGGTGATCGGGACGGCGATCGCGGATCTGACGTCGTCTTCGTCGGCGGCTTCCCTGAGTGGCTCTGGGAACGTTTCGTCCTCGAGAATGCGGTTGGTCGTCCGAATCTCGCCGGTTCGCGCTGCCTTCGTCACCGGTCGCTCGTGATCGCTCGAGCGGCCACGGACGCGCTCGAGATAGCGCTCGGCCTCCCCCGCGCCGGTTCGATAGGACAGCCGTCCGTCGCCGGTCCGTTCGGCGATCCACGAGCCACAGTACAGCTCCGAATCGACGAGTTGTGCACAGACTTCGCTCTCGATCGCATCCCGAGCAGGTGCCTCGACTAACGTCTCGATCACCTGTCGAACGACCGCATTGATCCGGTTGAGCGTCTCGAGTTGATCCTGTCTCGATCGGAGTTGTCGTTCGCGTCGGACCCGTTCCGTGATATCTCGAGCCAGCCAGACGACGGCCCGTTGACCCTGGACTCGCTGATCGATCGGAACGACACGGGCCTCGAATCGCCGGCGGCCCTTGGTCGTCTCCGTATCGTACTCGACCGACTGGACGTCGTCAGTTCTGATCGCCCGATCGACGCAGTCCTGGAGTTTCGCCGCGACCTGGTCGGGGAACGCGTCCGCGAGCCTCGTTCCGCGTAGTTCGTCGGCGTCCGTCGAGTACAGGTCCGCCGAGTCGGGCCGGACCTTCGCCTCGAGATAGGTACCGTCCTCGCCGATGACGAAGGCCTCGTCGGGCAGTTCGTTGGCGAGAATTCGGCTATGTCGTCGCCCGTCGCCGTCCGATGGCGGTTCGGGTACGGACCGAACTGTCGCCACGATCCGGTCGACGGGGTCCTCCTCGCGCTCCGTCGGGACGTATTCGGTTGCATCCGCCCTGAGTGCAACGGTCGCAAGCCGTTCGCTGCCCTCGCGTGGTGCAACGATCGTCGGGATCTCCGGCCATCTGGCGTGGACGCGCCGGAGAACGGTCCGTATTTCGCCCGGACAGTCGATTTCGAGGACCACGGCGCTCGGGGTCTCCAGTACGGACCCACTGTCGGAGGCCGGGTCGACGGCGTCCTCGAGATCCCCGGCTGTGGAAACCGTTCGAACGTCACGATCGATCGCGTCGTCGAGTCGCGTCCGAAGATCGCTTGCTTCTTCTTGACGGCCCGTTACGACGACGATCGGTTTCGATCGATGGACAGCGGTCATCCTTTTTATTCCACACAGTTGCCCACGTTTTACTCACTACTCGACACTATTCTATCAAGAACAATTCGAGAACAAAAGCTTGCTGGTCGGCTGCTGGCATCCCTTCCGACACGAGATCCATTGGCACGACCAGCCGGGTCAAGCGGCTTCCAACTCACCCTGTTCCTGTAACTCTTCGATGATATCGTCGACGAACGACTCGACGTCGTCGTACGGGAAGTCGCCGCCGGAGGTCTTCGCGTTCAACTCCATCACAGTCATCGAGAACTCACCGGATTCGAACCTCGTTCCGGGGCCGTTCGGAAGCGCCGGGAGGAGCTCCATCGGACCTGAGACCGGGTAGTCAGCGTCCTCGAACGCCTCGGTCAGTTGCTCTCGGAGGTGGGCTTCGTCCGCCATTACGTGCTGTCGTTCTCGGCCCGAAACAATAAATCTGAAGGGCGAATGCTCCCGTCCGTCGTCCACCCGCCGATTCCGGTCTCGTGGGGAAGACGCGAACGGTGGTCGGTCGATTCCCTCGAACAGTAGAAACAATAATTAGTCAGTAGTGAACAGTATCGGTACATGGCGAAAGATACCGTCAGGTATCCCGACGACGTGGTCGAGGAGATCGACGCGCTCGTCGAAGACGGTATGTTCGAGAGTAAATCCGAGTTCTATCGGTTCTCCGCGGAGTACGTGTTGACCTTGATCGACGACGAACACGAGGTCAAGACGTTCAACTTCGACGAAATCAGGTCCGAACTCGATATCAGCGACCGCGACCACGCCGAAGCGCTCGGGGCCGACGGTGGAACCTTCTTCCTCGATGCCGTGATAAACGTCCGCAAACACGGTCTGCGTGGCAACTACGAGGCCGCCGAACGGTTCATCGACACCCACTACGACGAGACCGACCAGGAGTGTATCATCCTCGAGGAGTTGCTCGGTACCTACCGCGACGGATCAGCGTGATCGGCCGGGTGACGATCGACCGCACCGTTTCTCCCGCGATCTCACTCGCCGAAGGGGTCGCCAAGCGCCGCTAGATCGACGTTTTCGCGGACGAGTCGCGCTGCCCGATCGTACGGCGTCCGTTCGGATACCCCCGGTTCGGTCGACGACGACGACCCATCAGTAGCGACTGGCGTCGGCCGGTCGACGCCTGCCCTCGCGGCGACGGCATCGAGAAACGTCGTTCGAACCGATTCGTTGTCGAACAGGCCGTGGAGGTAGGTTCCCAGTACCCGTCCGCGGGCCGCACTCGAGTCACCCAGCGGCCGCGTCACGTCCTCGAGCGCCCGCGTCCGGCCGGCGTGGATCTCGTAGCCCGACGCCGGGCCGTCGGCCCCCTCGAGGAGCGGTGATGCGCTTCCGTCGACCGGAACGGTCGTTTGCTCGAGGCGCTTGCTCCCCTCGAAACGGGTTTCGACCGGGAGCAGACCCAATCCTGTGACGACATTGTCGTCCTCCGTCCCCTCGAGCGCGGCGTTGGTGATCCGCTCGCCGAGCATCTGATACCCACCGCAGACGCCGACGATCGGCCCGTCGAAGGCCACGAGGGCCTCGGCGAACCCGGCTTCTTGGAGCGCCAGCAGATCGTCGACCGTGTTCTTGGTTCCCGGAAGGACGACCGCGTCGGCGTCGACGCCCGCGAGGGGACCGGCGGAACTGCCGTCGACTGGGACGTACACCACCGAGACGCCCGGTTCGTCGGCCAGGGCCTCGAGATCAGTCGCGTTCGAGATCCGCGGCAGCCGCGGCACGGCGATCCGAATCCGGCGGTCGGCTGCAACGCCGTCGTCGTCGCCGACGATGCCCCGCTCCTCGCTTCCGGGCAGTCCGACGCTGTCCTCCTCGGGGAGGCCGGGGTCGTCGTACGGCAGGACGCCCAGGATCGGCACTCCCGTCCGCGATTCGATTTCCTCGATGCCGGGCTCGAGCAGGGACCGATCGCCGCGAAACTTCGTGATGAGCGCGCCGACGATCCGATCGCGGAGCGCGTCGGGGACGAGTTCGATCGTGCCGTAGAGGCTGGCGAAGGCTCCGCCGCGTTCGATGTCGACCAACAGGAGGATGTCGGCGTCCGCGAACCGGGCGGTTTCGACGTTTGCAAGGTCGCGATCGTGCAGGTTGATCTCGCCGATGCTCCCCGCACCCTCGGCGACGATCACGTCGTTGTCGGCCGCCAGCCTCCGATACGATGCTTCGGCGGCCTCGCACGCCCGTTCCCAGTACTCTTCGTAGTAGGTCCCGGCGGGCACGTGATCGTGAGCCTCCCCGTGCAACACGAGCTGGCTCTCTCCGTCGCCGCGCGGTTTGAGCAAGACCGGATTGCAATCCGTTGTGGGGGTGGTTCGAGCCGCTCGAGCCTGGACGAACTGGGAGACGCCGATTTCACCCCACCGGTCGACGGTGCTGCCGTTGGATTCGCTGCCGTCCTGGCCGGCCACGTCCGGCCGAACGACGACGCGAGCGTTGTTGCTCATGTTCTGGCCCTTGAACGGCGCGACGTCGATCCCCCGATCGGCGAGCAGCCGACAGAGGCCGGCGGCGACCGTCGACTTGCCGACGTGGCTCGCGGTTCCGGCGACGAGAAGGGTTCTGGTCATCCGCGTTGGGCGGTAGTCGCGGGGCCGGGAGTATCGTCCTATCGGTTCCGGTCGTACGCGGGGGTCGGCGCGACTCGAGGCCGTTCGAGTTCGTCCGGAATGGAAAAGGCCGACGAAATCGAGCGGTACGAGACCGCACCGCGACCCGACCGAGAGGGTCGTGCCGGGATCGCAGCGCCTCCAGACCGGCTATTCTGCCCGATACCGCGCGTCCCAACGCGGCCCGGCCCGACTCGAGAGGACGAGCCCCACGATACCGAGTCCGATCCCCGCGAGCGCGAGTCCGACGGCGAGTTCGAGCGACGGCGGGACGACGACGAAGCCGGCGACCAGCGTCGGCACGAGCGCAACGGCGACGCCGACGGTAAACGTCGTAAAGCGGACGGCATCGAAGAGGAACTCGTTGGGATCGAAGCCGGCGATGTAGACGGTGAGGCCGTAGTAGTACAGCGCGTAGCCCGCCAGCAGAACGGCTCCGACGACGGCGTCGACGAGCGTCGCGTCGAACCAGCGGACGGCCGCGAGGTATGGCAGGGCGACCGTCGGCGCGCCGACCAGGACGAACGCGATCCGTTTGGCCCGGAAAACGTCCTCGATCGAGACGGGGTAGACGAGGTAGGCCTCGAGCGAATCGAACTGGGTCAGCCAGTTGTACGTCGTAAACGCCGAGAGGCCGAGCACGCCGCCGAAGAAGATTCCGGGCGCGGGTTCGATACCGGTAATCGCGTCGACGACGCCGACGAGCGCGGCCACGAGCGCGAGCAGGATGCTCGCCGAAACGAAGGGCTTCCAGACGCCCCCCGAGGAGCGCGCGAGATCGAGCAGCGACTTCGTGACCAGCGGCGCGTCGTCGATCGGAAGGGCGGTACTGAGTCGAGCGAAGCGATCGGTTGCGGTCCGCGAGGGACGACCGTACGTCGGATCGTAGACCGCGAGCGATCCCGTCGCCACGAGAAGCGTCGCGACGGACAGTCCGACAGCGGGTAGCGCCGCTCCGCTGATCGGAACGAGCACATTCCGAAGCGCCTCGAGTCCGCCGGTCGTCCAGCCGCCGACGACGGCGAGTCCGATCACCAGGCCGATCGCCCACGACGGCACGCCGCGAGTTCGAACGGCGATCACCGCGACGGTCACTGCCATCCCGGCCGCGAAGACGAGACAGAGGGAGAGCCAGAACAGGAGGATCGAAAGCGGCGTCGTCGCCGACACCCCATCGACGGCGACGCTGCCCAGTGCCATCGGCAACACGAACGCGACGCCGTAGAACAGCCCGTCCTTCAGGAGGAACACCCCCAGTAATCGCCGCCGCGAGAGCGGGAGCGTCGTCGACGACGAGAGCAACAGCGACAGCTCCCCGAAGACGTTCTCGAGCATGTCCGAGCCGGCAAAGCCCGCGGTCCCGCTGTAGAGTCCGAACCCGACGGCGAGAACGTGGAGTCCGCCGACGACCGTCGCCGGCGCGGTGCCGGTCTCGACGAGCGCGATCGTCGCGCTGATCGTGAGCAGTGCGATCACGAACGGGAACAGGGCGAAGCGCCAGCCGCCGAACAGCTGGGTGTGCAGTCGCCACTCCTCGCGGAAGAGGACGGCGAGCAACTGCGCGGTCGAGAGTCCCGATCCGGATCGGCCCGACTCCGTCGCGCTCGTCCGGTCAGTCGTATCGATCCCGCTCATCGGTCGATCCGTTCGAGCGTCGGGGTATCTCGTACGTCTTCACCGTCGACGCGGTCGAGGAACACCTCGAGTAGGGATTCGTCGCTGCCGTCTTCTACGGACCGCTCCGTGACGAGTTGGCCGTCGGCGACGATGCCGACGCGGGTGCAGATCTCCTCGGCGACGTCGATGTTGTGCGTCGAGACGAAGACGGCGTTGTCGCCGGCCGCATAGGAGACGAGAAAGCGCTTGACTTGCTCCTGGACGAGCGGGTCGAGGTTCGCCAGCGGCTCGTCGATGAAGACCACGTCGGGTTCGTGGAGAAACGCCTGCGAGATCATCACCTTCTGTTGCTGGCCCCGGGAGAGATCGGTATGGAGCGTATCGAGCTTGCGCTCGAATCCGAGCCGTTCGGCCCAGGCATTGGTCCGGTCGGCGACCCGGTCGGGCTCGAGGTTCCGCACCTCGCCGACGAACTCGAGGTACTCACGCGGCGTGAGAAAGCTCGGCGGCGATCCCTGTTCCGGCAGGATACCGACCTGCCAGCGCGTCTCGAGTGGCTCCGCGACCGGGTCCGTCTCGAGAACGCGTACCGAACCCGAATCCGGCCGTATCTGGCCGGTCAGTATTCGAATCGTCGTGGTCTTCCCGGCACCGTTTGGGCCCAGAAAGCCGTACAGCTCCCCCCGTTCGACGGTGACGTTCATCCCGGCCACTGCCTCGACGGCTCCGTATGACTTCCGCAGTCCGTCTACGCGAATTGCACCCATCGAACGGGACTGTTCACGAGAATTGATAATAACACTACTGGTAACATACTGGGACGATAGACGAAACGCCCGTAAACGCCGTCAGTGTGCGATGTCCGCCGGCTGGAGATCCGCGAGGACCTCGTCGGCGTGGCCGTCAGGAGAGACGCCTTCGTAAGCTTCCTCGATCCGCCCGTCCGGACCGACGACGTAGGTGTTCCGGAAGACGCCATCGAACGTCTTCCCGAACATTCGCTTCTCGCCGTAGGACTCGTAGAGCGTCGCGACTTCGCCGAACTCGTCGGACAGGAGGTCGAACTCGAGGCCGTAATCGGCCGCGAAGTCGTCGATATCGTCGACGGGATCGTCACTGATGCCGACGACTGCGACGTCGAGGTCGTCGAGGCGCGGGAGCGCGTCGTTGAACCCGCAGGCCTCGGTCGTACAGCCCTCCGTGTTAGCACGGGGATAGAAGTACACGACGAGTCGCTGCCCCTCGAAATCGGAGCGGTTGACGGTCTCGCCGTGCTGGTTTGTCAGTTCGAACTCGGGTGCCTCGTCGCCGACATCGAGCATGCATGCGAGTTAGCGAGCGGTAATGTATGCGTTACGATTTCACACGACTCCCGACTGCGACCCGGCCGGGGAGAAACCTGGCGCTCACTCGAGTCGTTCGGCGGCCTCTCGATCGACGAGGGGAGCGGCGTTCTGTTCGGGCAGTGTGACGACGTCGTCGGTCGTCAGGGTGTATTCCCGGTCGTCGACGCCGAGAATCGCGCCGATATCGCTGGTGATGCGGACCGTCGTCCGGTCGACGGCAGCGTCGGTGGGGCTCAAGTCGGCGGTGTCGTCGGTGCGGTTCGAGCCGGCCGTTCCGCTGGGAGCTGCCGCCGGATCCGATGGCGTCTGTGTCTCGTCGGGATCGGCAGGTCGGTCGCCCCGTGCGTGCTCCGACGACCGTTCGGACTGTCCGGTCGGCTCCCCGGCGGCGTCGGTCCGATCGCCGCCGCTCGCGTCCGCCTGATCGATCGAACGGCCGGTCCCGCCCATGACGTCCGCGGGGGAAACGCCGCTTGCCTCGTCCGCTTTCGGTCCGTCGGCGGCTGCAGCGCCGGCGTCCGTCGGTGGTTCCTCGGGGGGAGCCGGCGGGACGTCGTCCGCGGTCGCGTCGCGTGGCGACTGCGGCTCGGATCGCGACTCGGCATCGTCGGGGAGAGCTGGCCCAGCGGGATCGGAGCCGGTCGCGGAGTCGGTGCCCGCGTCGGGGGCGACGGCCGACTCCTCCGCGCTCTCGAGGACGTCCAGCACGCGGCTCTTGTTCGAGCCGATGCGGTCGACGAGGTCGTCGAAGAGGTCCGCTTCTTCGGCGGTCAGTCCCTCGTCGTCGGCCGCCATTCCGGCCGCGGCGAGGCTGGCCTGCTTGACGAGTTTCCCCATCCGGCGCTCGTAGATCGCTTCGACGACGTCCTTGGCGGTCTCGATCTCGTCGGTGAGTCGGCCCACTTCGGGCGAGGAGAAGGGATCCTCGGCCCGCTCGGCGACGCGATCGCGTTCGTCCTCGAGGTCGGCGATGTACTCGCCGACCTCCTGGTAGAAGGAAGGGCGCAGGTTCTGGAGGCTGTCCTTCTGGCGCTCCTTGCTCTGGACCGAACGCAGTTCGTCTAGGTTCATTCTTTCTCCTTCTCGGCGCAGCCACGTGCCATGAGGAACACGGCGACGTACTCGGGTAGTGACTGGTCACCCTCCGAGACCGTAAAAGTATCTCCTCCGAGTTCGACCTCGCCGCCATCGCTCACGTCGACGGTGATTTCGTGGCCGACGAACGTCTCCGGGACGGCGTCCACGAGGGGATCGAAGTCCGCGATCTCGTCGCGCTCGAGTCGAACCGTTTGCAGCCCGCTGCCGCCGTGTAGGCTGCCCGGAAGCCTGATCAGCCGGTTCGTGTCCGTCGTAACCGGTTCGTCGATCGGGGCGTTGTCCTGCTGGACGGCCTCGCTCGCGAACCGCTCGGCCAACTGCGCGACGGCGGTGTGGACGGTGACGTTGCCCGCCTCGAGTTGCGCCCGATTGTTGCGGGCCGCGTTCAGCGTGGCCTGGGCTTTTCCGTCGCCGATGCCGTCGAACGACTGGAGCCGCTCGAGTGCGGCGTCCTCCTCGAGTTCGAGCAACTCGTCGACGAAGGCCATGAAGTGGTCGTGGGTCCGAGCGCCCCAGCCCCCCTCGATCTGGAGGGTGCGCCGTTCCGTCGGCGTCTTCCGTCCCAGTCCGGCGACGGTCTCGGTCTCGATCAGTTCCTCGAACTCGAGACCGATGCCCCGAACGTAGTCGACGATCTCGCGGCGGTGCTCCCGTTCGAGGTGGAGGACGTTCTCGTCGCGGACGTGGACGTGATACCCCCGGCCGCCCGAGAAGACGATCTCGAGGTCCTCGAACGCGAAGTCGTCCTCGAGGAACTCGAGGAGCCGACGCAGGGCGTCCTGACACTTCGCGAGCATCTCCCCGTAACTGTCCTCGCCGAGCGTGACGCTGGGCAGGTGGTCGGCGTCGAGATCGAAGACGAGGTCGGCGGACTGCCAGTCTTTCTCGTGCATCGAACTCGCGCCGGGATCGCGAAAGCGTCCCGCGGAGAAGTAGACGTGT
This sequence comes from Natrinema ejinorense, assembly GCF_002494345.1. Classification (GTDB taxonomy): domain Archaea; phylum Halobacteriota; class Halobacteria; order Halobacteriales; family Natrialbaceae; genus Natrinema; species Natrinema longum. The sequence goes on along the minus strand of NZ_NXNI01000001.1, from coordinate 2,232,030 downwards.
CGCGGGCGCTTTCGGACGAGAAACTCGGAGAGATCGCCCAACTCGAGCAGCGAACGGTGACGGACCATCGTCGTGTCCGGTCCCTCGGTCCAGGGGATGTACCCCCACTCGCGTTCGTTGGCCGCGGGCGGCGGCGTGATCTCCGTCCGTCGATAGTGGTCGCGGAATCGCCCCCGCAGATAGGCCCTCGTTCGCTCCTCCATACGACTCGAGTAGTCGTGGATGGGGGCGTATAATCTTGCCGAATGTTCGACCTCGTGGGGGGACGTTCCGGTAACCGAATATCCGATCGACGGTATTCCGGGGTGAGCGATCGCGGACGGTCCGGGAAAGAGGGTCGTTTACAACCGAAGGTGGACGAGGAGTAGCCCCAGAATCCCCAGATTGGCGACGACGCCAGCGTAGGCCACCGTCCAATCGAGGACCGTCAATGCCAGTGAAAATAGCGTGACCGCGACCAACAACCACCGCCACGATTGCCAGTCCGTGAGGAACGCGCCAGCCGACACGACGAAGCCGACGGCGGCCACTCCCCAGAGGACACCGAAGACCCGAACCCCTCCGTCGCCGACGTCGACGGCACCACCGAGCAACGTCGTCTTGTATGGAAATTCGGCGACCGTCGCGAGGTCGAGGTACACCGTGAATCCGAGCAAGTGGACGAGTCCGTGAGCCGCGAGCACGAATGCAATCAGGTACGTTACGATTCCTGCCATACGCACATGTAAACTGGTGTGATTATCATTTGATCGATTGGTGGTGACGGATACCGCGAGTGGGTCACAGAACCGCCGTAATGGGGCACATTGCGGACGTACAGAGCGAACGCTCGTCGGGTAGCCCGGGCGGACGGTGACCGATACCCATCGAATTCCTGACCAGAGAGAACCGTACACCCTCTATATCGTCTCTCTCGCCGTCTTTACCTGTATGGCTACATCAACGACCGCACGTCGACTCCCGACCGCCCAGTTTCTCCTCGGGACTGTCGTGATTCTGGTGGGGATATTGCTCCTGCTCGAGACGACTGGTCTCTCACCGACGCGGAACATCCTGCTGTACGTCCCGTCGTTGTTCGTCCTCGTCGGTGGCTGGGGGCTCGTCCGGAGCCGGTTCCGCAACGTCGTCGGGCCAATCGTCCTGATCGGTGTCGCCGGAGCGTGGCAACTGGTCGCGCTCGACTACGCGACGGTCGATCAGGTCGTCGTCTTTTGGCCGGTCTTCGTCATCGCGTTCGGACTCTCGATCATCGCGGGTCAGTTCCAGTCGCGCGTTCGCGCTACCGACGACACCTTCACGTCCGCGTTCGCCGCGTTCGGCGGCGTCGAGAAACGAATCACCTCCAGGACGTTCACCGGCGGCGATCTGACGGCCGTGTTCGGCGGCACCGAACTCGATCTGCGGGACGCCGAGATCGACACCAAACCGGCACGGGTCACCGTTCTCGCCGTGTTCGGAGGGGTCGAGATCGTCGTCCCTCGAGAGTGGAACGTACAGATGGACGTCTTCCCCGTGCTGGGTGGTGCCGCCGACGACCGGCCACGGCGGGAGGGAACCCACGAGGAGGTCGATCTCGTGGTAACTGGATTCGCCGCCTTTGGGGGCGTCTCCGTGACGGACTGATCGTGGGCTGTCCGGTTGGCCCTCGTAGCGTACCCGTTCGGATCGTTTTGGAACACCCCGTCTGACGTGATTTCTCGCACGGATCGTCCTGCGTCCCGACACCGGATGCCGAGAGCATCCCGGCACTGGCGGCCGAGACGGACTCGAAACGGGAGGGACGATACGGGGGTCGCGAGGCTACTGATCGGCGGAATTCGGATTGGGCGATCGCTCGACGGTCACGTATCGGTCCCCGTTCAGGACCGCGTCGACGCGGCCGTGCCAGTCCTCGGCGAAGGCCTCGCGTTCGGCGTCGGTCGCGGTGCCCTCGATCAGTTTCGGCAGGTCGTCGACGGCCGGTCCGCCGGATGGGACGTCCGCGACGTGGTAGATCACCCGAACCGTCTCGTCCGTGTCCGTGCGCGTGAATTCGAATGCAATGCCGTCGGTGCCGATGGCACCGTAGTGGAGCAGGTTCTTCCGGCCGCCGTGGCCGCCGGCCAGTCCGGCGAAGCCGTCCTCGCCCGCCGCACCCGTCACGTACGAGATCAGGCGCGCGGTGACGCCGTAGGCGGGGTCGTCCCGCGGCCCGCCAGCAAGTACGTCGATGTCGCCGCGGACCGGGAGTTCGTCGCCGGGGTAGAGGGCCTCGAGGCCCGTCTTGGCGATCCGGTACGCGCCAGCCGCCGTGGGACAGGAGTGGCCCGCCGCTTTCACCACGTCCGCGTACGTGATGACGATCGGATCGCCGGACTCGAGGACGGCCAGGGCCTCTGCAGCGGGGTCTCGCAGTCGGATCGGATCGATATCGTAGTCGACGTTCCAGTCGGTTCGGTCTCGGTTCGAGGGGTCGGATTCGTGGGTGGAATTGCTCATTGATGGATCGATGTGTTGTGTTGATCGTTCGGTGTGGTTCGATTCGCGACGCCGTCGGGGAGCCGTCCCGCTGTCAGTACCGCAACAGCCGCATCCCGTTGAGGATGACCAGCAGGACGCTGCCGATGTGGATGAGCATGCCGCTTGCCATGTGGACGTAGCCGGCGAAGACGCCGGCCAACAGCAGGCCGACCGTCGCGACCGCGATGGCGACGTTCTCCGTGACGTTCCACCGGGTCGCCTTGCTGAGTCCGACGGCGTAGGGAATGCGTGCCAACTCGTCGGCCATCAGCGCCATGTCTGCGGTCTCGATGGCGGTGTCGGTCCCCGCCGCGCCCATCGCGATCCCGACGTCGGCGGTCGCCAGCGACGGCGCGTCGTTGATCCCGTCGCCGACCATCGCGACGACGTAGCCCTCTCCCTGGAACGACTCGATCGCTGCCTGTTTCTCCTCGGGGAGCAGTGTCGCACGGTAGTCGTCTATTCCGACCGTCTCGGCGACCGCGCGAGCGGTCCGCTCGTTGTCGCCGGTCAGCATCACCGTTCTATCGAGTCCATTGGCGTCCTGCAGCGCCGCGACGACGTCCGCCGCGGCGGGCCGGAGTTCGTCCCTGATCGAGATGACGCCGACGATTTCGCCGTCGAGGGCGACTGAGACGGCCGTCTCGCCGCGTTCCTCGTACTCGCGGATCTGGGCGGCGATCCGGTCCGGAACGTCGATCTCGCGTTCGGCGAGAAGCGCGCGGTTGCCGACCACGATCCGCCGCCCGTCGTGGCTCGCGACGACGCCCTTGCCCGCGACGACCTCGAACTCGTCGGGATCGGGAATCGTCCGCGCGTCCCGTTCGAGGTCGACGCCGGCGGCAGCGGATTCGACGGCACCGCCGTCGGTGGCGAGATCGGAGCCGTGACGGTTCCGGGCGGCCGCGAGGATCGCGTCCGCGAGGTGGTGTTCGCTCTTCTTCTCGGCGATGGCCCCGTTGCGGAGCACGGCGTCCTCGTCGAGGCCAAAGCCCGTGACGCTCGAGACGGTCGGCTCGCCCTCGGTCAGCGTTCCCGTCTTGTCGAACGCGACGAGGTCGATCTTGCCGGCGGTCTCGAGGTGTTCGCCGCCTTTCATCAGGACGCCCGAGCGCGCCGCCGAGCCGATGGCGCTGACGATGCTGACCGGCGGCCCGATGACCAGCGCGCCGGGACAGCCGATGACGAGCAGCGTCAACGCCGTGACGGCGTTGCCGGTGATCGCGTAGGACCCGACCGCAAGCACGACGATCGCGGGCGTGTAGTAGGTCGCGAACCGCTCGATGATCGTCTCCGTCGGCGCTTTCGCCTCCTGGGCCTCCTCGACGCGGCGGATGATTCGCTCGAGGGTCGTATCCCGGCCGGTGCCGGTCGCGACGACCTCGAGGGCTCCCTCCTGGTTGATCGTCCCCGCGTACACCTCGTCGCCCGCGGCCTTGGGGACGGGCGCGCTTTCGCCGGTGACGGGAGCCTGATCGACCGTGCTCACGGGGTCCCCGTTCGCTCGAAGGGTCTCCGACCCGTCGCTACTCTCGCCGTCAACGACCTCGCCGTCGACGGGGACCTTCGCGCCCGGCTTCACGATGACGGTCTCACCGGGCTCGACCTCGTGAGCGGGAACTTCCTCGGTTACGCCATCGCGGCGGACGATCGCCGTGTCCGGGGTCATCTCGAGCAACTCCTCGAGTGCCGACCGGGTCTTGTTCATCGTCCGTGCCTCCAGGTAATTTCCCAGCGAGAACAGGAAGACGACGGCGGCGGCCTCCCAGTACTCGCCGATGACGATCGCCCCGAGCGCGGCCAGCGTGACGAGGGTGTTGATCCCGACGGTTCCGGTACGCAGCGTGTAGTAGGCCTTTTTCGCGACGTCGTACCCGCCGACGACCGCCGCGATGAGCAGCAGCGCCGCGCTCAGTCGGGGCAAATCGTGAGCGGTGCCGACGCTCCAGCCGACAGCGAGCAGCAGGCCGCTGGCCGCGACGACGATCGGCGTTCGGTGGGCCCGGACGTATCGCTCGACGTTCACGGTCGGTCACCGGGGACGGGGCGTGTACCCCTGGTTCGTGATGGCTCGCTCGAGGCGATCGGCGTCGACGGCCGTCTCGTCGAACTCGATTTCGACGCGACCGGTCGTGTAGTGGACCTCGACGCGCTCGACGCCGTCCGTTTTGGACAGGGCTCGTTCGACGTGGCTCGCACACGTCGGACAATCGAAGTCGGTGACGCGGTATTCGGTGATCTGGGTCATCGGTGCTCGAATACTCGTACGAACCTCGTCCATAAATACATCACTCAAATGATTTGTTTGACTTCTATCACGGCCGTTTCCACCGGTGAAACGACCCGTCTAGACGGCCGCGCGGCCTGAGCGACTTATACGGATCGCCACCCAACGACCGGGTAACCGATGCCCGAATTCACGTCGGACGTGACGATCGACGACATCGCGGTCCGGGATACGAACGTCTCGAGCGCCGTCGACGAACCGGTTCGTGCGATGATCCTCGACATGCTCGCCGACACGACGCTCTCCGTGACGGAGATCGACGAGGAGCTCGCGGGACGGGGGTACGATCGGACGCTCAATACGGTGCGCCACCACGTCAACGAACTCCGCGATGCCGGCCTCGTCGAGGTCGCCCGTCTCGAGGAGCGAAACGGCGGCACGACGAAGTACTACCGCGCGAATACGATCGTCCTCTCGTACGCGCTACCCGAGGACGCACGGGCGGACGTCGACTCGATGGCGCGGGAACTCGCACCCGACGTCGCAGCGCTCGTCGCGGACCTCGAGGCGGCCCACGGCGAAACGTTGGATCGGATCGCCGACGAGATGGCACCCTGTGAGCACTGTCGAAGCCAGAAGTACGAGACGTACCTGCTGTTGACGATCCTTCGACGGGCGTTCGTGGCGGGAACCCTTCGAGACGACCCCGTACAGTAGTTCCGTCTCGCCGAGCAGTAGCGTCCCGTTTTAACGCCGTATCAGATCGGAAATCCGGTCGGCGATACCGACGTCGGCCCCGAGTTTCAGGTAGTAGGCGTCGCCGCCGTCCTCGTAGTAGCCGTCGATCCGGCGTTTGATCTCGAAGCCGAGATGTTCGTAGAACTGGAGGGCGTTCTCGTTGCTCGTCCGAGCGTGGCACGTGATCGTATCGTGGTCGTCCGCGACGTGGGCGACGAGGCGTTTTCCGACGCCTTCGCTGCGGAATTCGGGGTCGACCGCGAGAAAGAGAATGTAGCCGTCGCGTCGAACGGCGGCGAAGCCGATGAGGTCCCCCTCCCGGACGTAACAGTGTACTTTCGACCGGCGATACGCGTCAGTAAAGAAGTCGTGTCGCTGCTTGAGCACACCTTCCTGACGGTTGATCTCCTCCTTTAGCTGCCAGGCTTGGTCGACGAAGTCGTCGCTCCCCGGCGCGACGACCCGACTGTCGATGTTGACGCTCACTACCATACACTACCAGCGTCGTCAATATAATTCCACCGGCAGCCGATGTCGTCGACCATCGGAGGCGACCTGTTCGTCGCGCTGTCCGTTCGATCGGAGCGAACCGACGACCGAGACGCTCCGAAACGACGCACATAGGTCACCGGCCGTCGAAGGAACGCCACGATGGGATTCGACCTGTGTGACCACACGGCCGACATCGCGGTGTCGGCGACCGGCGACTCGCTCGAGGCGGTTTTCGCGGCGGTAGCCGACGGCCTCGCGGCCGCATCGTGTGACGGGATTCCGGCGGACGCCGGCGACCGGTTTTCCCTCGCCGTCACGGCCGAGAGCCGCGAGGCGCTGCTGTTCGACTACCTCGACGAACTGATCTACCTGCGGGACGTCCGGTCGGAACTCCCCGTCGACCACCGCGTCGAGTCGATCGAGCCGCCGTCGACACCCGATCGCTCGGCCGGCGGTGACGGGGCGGCGGGCGACGGATCCGACGAGTGGCAACTCGACGCCAGCGCCCGCGGCGTCGGACTCGCCGAGATCGACGCTCGCGAGATCAAGGCCGTGACGTATTCCGAGATGCGACTCGAGCGGGTCGAGACCGACGGGAACGAACCCGGCGGCTGGGAGGCATACGTCGTCTTCGACGTGTGACCGCTGTCCCGGATGCCGGAACCGGATTCGCAGTCCGACGGTGACAGTGACAGTGACTATCGGGGAGGCCGAAGAGACGAACATCTTTCATCGCTGCCACCCGAGTTCCGCGTATGACGACCTTCGACGCCAACGGCATCACGCTCGAGCGGGTGCGCGAGCACGTCTGGGAGATCCCACAGGAAGGCGATATGCGCGTCCCTGCGCGGGTACTGGCGAGTGAAGCACTGCTCGAGGAGATCCAAGACGACAAGACGCTCGAGCAGATCACGAACACGACTCACCTGCCGGGGATCACGAACTACGCGATCTGCATGCCAGACGGGCATCAGGGCTATGGCTTCCCGGTCGGCGGGGTCGGGGCGCTCGACGCCGAGAACGGCTGTATTTCGCCGGGTGCGGTCGGCTACGACATCAATTGCGGCGTCCGGATGATGCGGACGAACCTGACCTACGACGACGTACAGGGCCACGAGGAGGAACTCGTCGATTCGCTCTTCGCCAACATCCCATCGGGCCTCGGTGGCGGGGGGATCGTCGAAGGCGGCGTCGACACCATCGACGAGATCCTCGCGCGCGGGGTCGACTGGGCCCTCGAGAACGGCCACGCCGTCGAAGACGACCTGCGCCACTGCGAGGACGAAGGGATGCGCGAGGGCGCAGCGCCCGAGAAAGTGAGCCAGAAAGCCAAAGATCGCGGGAAGAACCAGATCGGGTCGCTGGGGTCGGGCAACCACTTCCTCGAGGTCCAGCGCGTGACCGACGTCTTCGATTCGGGCGTGGGCGAGGCCTACGGACTCGAGGAAGACCAGATCGTCGTGTTGATCCACTGTGGCTCCCGCGGATTGGGCCACCAGACCTGTAACGACTACCTGCGGAAGATCGAGCAACAACACAAGGGACTGCTGGACCGCCTGCCCGACAGGGAACTCGCGGCCGCGCCCGCGGGGTCACAACTCGCCGAGGACTACTACGGCGCGATGAACGCGGCGATCAACTTCGCGTGGGTCAATCGGCAGCTGATCATGCACCGCACGCGGCAGGTCTTCGAGCGCGTGTTCGATCGGTCCTGGGAGTCCATGGAGATGGACCTGCTCTACGACGTGGCTCACAACATCGCGAAGAAGGAAACGCACACGGTGAGCGCGGAGCCGCGCTCCGCGGACGGAGCGAGCGGCGTTGAGCCGCGAATCGACGGCGAGGAACGCGAGCTCTACGTCCACCGCAAGGGTGCCACGCGGGCCTTCCCCGCCGGCCACCCCGAGGTGCCCGACGCCTACCGCGACGTCGGTCAGCCGGTGATCATCCCCGGCAGTATGGGCGCGGGCAGCTACGTCCTCCGCGGGGGCGAGAATTCGATGGACCTCACCTTCGGCTCGACCGCGCACGGTGCGGGGCGACTGATGAGCCGCACGCAGGCGAAAAACGAGTTCTGGGGCGGCGACGTCCAGCAGGACCTCGAGGACCAGCAGGCGATCTACGTCAAGGCCCAGTCCGGAGCCACGATCGCCGAGGAAGCGCCGGGCGTCTACAAGGACGTCGACGAGGTCGTCCGCGTCTCGGACGAACTCGGCATCGGCGACAAGGTCGCGCGGACGTTCCCGGTGTGTAATATCAAGGGCTGATTTGGAACGACGGTCCTCTCTCCATAATCGACCTCCAATTCCGCTATAGTTTCGTCACGTACTCCGTGCCACGCGCGTTAGTACCACGAGACGACGTGGAAGACGTGATCGCCGCGGCGAGTTACGTCGCGGACGACGGATTTCCTCCACTCGATGCCGTGCATCTCGTCGCATCTAGGATAGTTCGATCGTCTCGAGCGGGTCGGAGTCCGATGGCGACTCCGAACGGATCAACGTAAAAGAACTGGACTGATCGTCGGTGCGTTTGCTCCTCACTTCAGCCGATATGGACTTTCGTCGTCTTCGTCAGTATCGTCGTCGCCCTCGTACGGTTTCCGAGCAGTGATCGTCACGGTCGCCTCCGGGTCGTCCTCGTCGGCCCACGGGCTGTCGTAGGCCGAGATCTCGAGGTCGGTGACGTCCCAGCCCTCCGCTTCGATGAGTTCCACGAGGCGACGCTGGTCGGCGAGCATGTCCTCGTCCATGGGCGCTCGTTCGGTCGGAACCGGGGTAGTTCTTCCGCCGAGCGAAACCGCCGTGGACTGTGTCCGCTCCGACGATGTCCCGTCGACGAGCGGCGGACTGGGCGAGACCACGATCCATCCAACGGGCTGACACCATTTGTGAACCGAAACCGGTTACGAGACGTCGAAATCCCCCGCGCGTTTAAGCGGATCCGGATGCAACTCGGTGACATGCTCGCCGACGAATTCGGTCGGGAGGTTACTGGGGTTCGCGTCTCCCTCACCGATCGATGTAATTTCGACTGTGTCTACTGTCACAACGAAGGGCTGGGGGATACCCGGGGACCGATGGATCCACAGGACGACGAGATGTCGACCGACGACGTGGTTCGGTTCCTCGAAGTCGCCGCGGAGTTCGACGTCGACGCGGTCAAGTTCACCGGGGGAGAGCCGATGTTGCGACAGGATCTCGAGGAGATCATCGAACGCACGCCCGACGAGATGGAGGTCTCGCTGACGACCAACGGGACGTTCCTCCCCGGTCGCGCCGCGGATCTCGTCGATGCCGGCCTCGAGCGGGTCAACGTCTCCCAGGACGCGCTCGATCCGGAGGACTTCGCCGCCGTGACGAAAAGCGGGGCCTACGAAAAGGTCCTCGAGGGAGTCGAAGCGGCACTGGACGCGGGGCTGGACCCGGTCAAGCTCAACATGGTCGTTTTCGAACACACGGCGGGGTACGTGCCGGAGATGGTCGATCACGTCGCGGCAAACGACGGGCTCCAGCTCCAGTTGATCGAATACATGCCCGAGCTGACGGGCAAGCCGGAGTGGAACATCGACATCGGGCGGGTCCACGACTGGCTGGCCGAGCGGGCCGACGAGATCGAACACCGGGAGATGCACGACCGAAAGCGGTACTGGGTCGACGGCGGGATGGTGGAGATCGTCGATCCCGTCGAGAACCCGACCTTCTGTGCGAACTGTCACAGGGTCCGTGTGACCCACGAGGGGCACCTGAAGGGGTGTCTCAACCGCAACGACGACCTCAAGTCGATGGGCGAGATGACGAAGCCGGAAATCCGCGAGGCCTTCCGCGACGTCGTCGCGAATCGGGTCCCATACTACGGCGAGTACATGATCCAGAACGGTGACGGCGAGTGGGAGCTCAACGAAAAGTACATCGAGGAGTACGCCGGCGTTTGAGGCGGTCCCCTGTCACTGGGTCCCGGCCCACCCACAGGGCGGGTCGCGGCTGGGTCGGCACTGATCGACAGGAGTCCGTCTGGGCCGTTGGGAGAGCGGTCTTCCGTCCCCCTGTTTCGAGACGCAAGCGCGATCACCACGAGTATGTGACTCACTCCCGTCTGGCCACCTTTCGTTGCCCTTAAGTAGTCGACGGGGGTAGGTTCGGGTGCAATACGTGTAGGGGAGCGATCCCCGAGTCCGCGAGGGCGACGATAGACCGACGGTGTTGTGGTAGCCAAGCGGCCCAAGGCGCATGGTTGCTAACCATGTGGCGTCAAGCCTCCGGGGTTCGAATCCCCGCCACAACGTCGGACACTTCACTGGCGCTTTCCCGCCAGTCGATTTGCAACGCAGGCAGACCAGATACAGATACACGACATATGAGCGCCGAAGAACCTCAAGAACAAGAAGACGACGAAGATCTTCGATACTTCGTCCGCATCGGGCAAACCGACCTCGATGGGACGAAGTCCGTCGAGCGCTCGCTTTCGGAGATGAACGGGATCGGTCGCCGAACCGCCCGGCTCATCGCCGATGAAGCGGGTGTCGACCGAACGGCGACGTTCGGCCGACTCGACGACGACGTCATCGAGACGGTCGTCGAGGTCGTCGAAAACTACGCTGCGGAAGTTCCGGACTGGCTCAACAACCGCCAGGACGACTTCTACAGCGGCGAAACGACCCACGAGATCGGTAACGATCTCCAGTTGACTCGACAGCACGACATCAACCGGATGAAGATGATCGACTCCTACAAGGGAACTCGCCACAAGCGCGGCCAGAAGGTCCGTGGCCAGCGAACCAAGTCCACCGGTCGGACGGAGGGCACCATCGGAGTCAACGTCGAAGAGATCCGCGAAGAACAGGCCGAAGAGGCCGCCGCCGAAGAAGAGGACGAGGGTGAATAATGCCACTCGGCACTGACACCAAACAATACGAGACGCCGAACCACCCTTACCAGGGTGAACGCATCGCCAGCGAGCACTCCCTCGTCGACCGCTACGGTCTCAAGAACAAAGAAGAGCTCTGGCGCGCCCAGTCCGAGCTTCGCTCCTACCGGCGCGAGGCCCGCGAACTGCTCGGCCAGGCCCAGGACGACGACACCGTCATCCGCCGCTCCGACGAGTTCCTCGGACGGCTCAAACGCGTCGGCATCCTCGACGAAACCGACGAACTCGGCGACATCCTGTCGCTCGAGGTCGAGGACATCCTCGAGCGTCGACTGCAGACGGTCGTCTATCGAAGCGGACTGGCTAACACGGCCCAGCAGGCCCGTCAGTTCATCACCCACGGCCACATCGTGGTCGACGGACAGCGCCACCTCGTCCCCTCCTACGTCGTCGACATCGACGAAGAGGATCTGGTGGCCTTCGACGAGAACAGTCCGCTCGCGGACGAACTGCATCCGGAACGCGCGGAGGGTCAGTAACATGAGCCAGAACGACGAAAAGTGGGGCATCGCCCACGTGCACGCATCGTTCAACAACACCGTCATGACCGTGACCGACCTCACGGGCGCGGAGACGATCGCCAAGTCCTCCGGCGGGACGGCGGTCAAGCAGAACCGCGACGAAGCGTCGCCGTACGCGGCCATGCAGATGGCCGAATCCGTCGCCGAAGAGGTCAAATCGGCCGGCATTACGGGTCTGCACGTTCACGTGCGTGGCCCCGGCGGCAACCTCCAGAAGTCCCCCGGTCCCGGCGCGCAGGCGACGATCCGCGCGCTCGCCCGCTCGGGCATCGAGATCGGGCGCATCGAGGACGTCACGCCGATCCCACACGACGGATCGCGCGCTCCGAAAGGTAAGGGCGGCTACTAGATCATGACTGAAGCGTACGACGTCGAGTTCGTCGAACGCGAGGATCGTGAGGCACGATTCCTCGTTCGCGGCGTGACACCCGGGTTCGCAAACGGCATCCGTCGAGCGATGGTCGCCGACGTGCCGACGATGGCCGTCGATACCGTTCGGTTCGTCGAGAACTCGTCGGTCATGTTCGACGAGCAACTCGCCCTCCGTCTCGGGCTCGTCCCGCTGACGACGCCGCCGGTCGGCGAGTTCACCGAGGACGACACCGTCACGCTCTCGATCGACGTCGAAGGGCCGGCAACCGCCTACTCCGGCGATCTCGTCAGCAGCGACGAGCTCGTCCAGCCCGCGGACGAGAACGTTCCGATCATCGAACTCAAGGACGGCCAGCGCCTCGAGGCCGAGGCCGACGCCGTGATCGACCGCGGCAAAGACCACGCCAAACATCAGGGCGGGGTCGCGGTCGGCTACCGACACCTCCAGCGCGTGGCGGTCGAGGGTGACCTGCCGGAGTTCGAGGATCAAGAGAGTCAGATCATCCGTGGCGTCATCGAGGACGACGGCGAGCTCGTTCCGACGAGCGAGTTCGACCACGATCTCTCGAATCGCTATCCGGGCAAAGAGGTCCGGGTCGAGGACGTGCCAAACGCGTTCGTCTTCCACGTGGAGACGGACGGCTCGTTCCCCGTCGAGGAGCTCGTGACGCGGGCCGCGGAGACGCTCGAGGCGCGTGCGACCGAACTCGAAGACGCAGTACAGCTGTAGCAATGAACCGACGCCCCCAACCCACTCAGGAGACGCTTCTCGCCGGCGCCGTGAGCGACGAGACCGGCGATCGCGTTTCCACTGGAATCGAAAGGGGTTTGAAGGGGCGACGGGTAGACGGAAGTGCGAGCAGGGATAGCCAAGTCAGGCCAACGGCGCAGCGTTCAGGGCGCTGTCTCGTAGGAGTCCGCAGGTTCAAATCCTGCTCCCTGCATCACTTCTCTACGACCGAACGATACTCGAGGAGCAGTCGATCGTGTTTCGATCACGATCGCTCCTCGAGCGGTTTCGTTCGGCAGTACAACGATTTCGATTCCACAGTCGACGACGTGGTTCCTCGCGTCGTCGATCAGTTAGCAGTTGGAGGATACCAATGAGTAGCAAGACTAATCCGAGGCTCAACGATCTCATCGCCGAGCTAAAGTCGACGTCCCGCGAAACGGACGCCGACGTCTGGCGAGACGTTGCGGATCGACTCGAGAAGCCCCGACGCACCCACGCTGAGGTGAACCTGGGCCGCATCGAGCGATACGCACGCGAAGAAGAGACTGTCGTCGTCCCCGGCAAAGTGCTGGGATCCGGCGCACTACAGAAGAACGTCACCGTCGCCGCCGTCAACTTCTCTTCGTCCGCGGAGACGAAGATCGATCAGGTCGGCGACCCGGTACCGCTCGAGCAAGCGCTCGAAGAGAACCCCGACGGCTCCGATGTCCGGGTGATTCGATGAGTCTCGCAGAGTTCGACGCGGATCTCGTCGTCGACGCACAGGACTGTATTCTCGGTCGAGTCGCGAGCGAGGTCGCCCAGCGCGCGCTGGACGGCGAACGCGTCGCGATCGTCAACGCCGAGGACGCGGTCATCACCGGCGACAAGGAAGACATTTTCGAGACGTACCGCACGCGGCAACAGCTCGGCTCGGACCGCGGGCCGTACTACCCCAAACGACCGGACACGATCTTCAAGCGGTCCGTTCGCGGGATGTTGCCGTACAAGAAACCTCGCGGCCGCGAGGCACTCGACAGCGTCCGGGTCTACGTCGGCAACCCCTACGAGAACGACGACACCGAGTCGGAGGTCCTCGAGGGAACGTCGCTGGATCGCCTGTCGAACATCCGCTTCGTCCACCTACACGAAGTGTCCGAACAGTTAGGTGCTAACGTCACATGGTAACCAACACGAGTGGCAAGAAAAAGACGGCCGTCGCTCGCGCCACGGTGCGCGAAGGCGAGGGTCGCGTTCGAATCAATTCCCAGCCGGTCGAGCTGGTCGAACCGGAGACCTCTCGCCTCAAGATGCTCGAGCCGTTCCGCATCGTCGGCGAGGACCTGCGCGGCGAGATGGATATCGACGTTCGCGTCGAAGGCGGCGGCATCAGCGGCCAGGCAGACGCCGTCCGAACCGCTATCGCACGCGGGATCGTCCAGCACACGAACGACGCGGAACTCCGCGACGCGTTCATGGAGTTCGACCGCTCGCTGCTGGTCAACGACGTTCGTCAGTCCGAACCGAAGAAGTGGGGCGGCCCGGGCGCTCGGGCGCGCTACCAGAAGTCCTACCGCTAAGGTGATTCAAGCATGATGGTACCGGTCCGGTGTTTCACCTGTGGCAACGTCGTCGCCGAACACTGGGAGGTGTTCGACGAGCGGGCCAACGAGGGCGACGAGGACCCCGAGAAGGTTCTGGACGAACTCGGCGTCGACCGCTACTGCTGTCGGCGCATGCTCGTCAGTCACACCGATCTCGTCGATATCGTCTCCCCGTACCAGTAAGCCAATGCAACAGCAAGAGCACAACCGCTACGAGAAGGCACGCATCCTCGGCGCTCGAGCGCTGCAGATCTCCTACGGTGCGCCGGTGTTGATCGAGACCGAGCAGACGGAACCGATCCTCATCGCCGCCGAGGAGTACGACGCCGACGTGCTTCCCTTTACCGTCAAGCGGGGGTACGACCGGAAATGACGCGTATTACCGACGTTCGGCTGCGCCGGATTCTCGACTCGCGAGGGAACCCGACGGTCGAAGCGGACGTCCTGACGGAAAGTGGCGGCTTCGGCCGCGCTGCAGCACCAAGCGGTGCCAGCACCGGCGAGTACGAGGCCGTCGAGCGGCCGCCGAACGAGGCGATCGCCGCGGCCCGGGAACACGCCGTTCCCCGGCTCGTCGGCGAGGTCTACGCGGGCAACCAGCGCGACGTCGACGCGGCGCTCCACGCCGCCGACGGGACCGACGACTTCTCCGAGATCGGGGCCAACAGCGCGGTCGCGATCTCCATGGCCGCCGCGAAGGCCGGTGCCGACGTGCTCGGTGCACCGCTCTTTCAGCACCTCGGTGGCACGTTCCGCGGCGAGAACTTCCCGATTCCGCTCGGGAACGTCGTCGGTGGCGGCGAACACGCCGCCGACGCGACCGACATTCAGGAGTTCCTGGCTGCACCCGTCGGCGCTCCAAGCGTCGCGGATGCCGTCTTCGCCAACGCGGCCGTCCACGCCGCCGTCGCCGACCTGCTCGAGGAACGCGACGTTCCGTGCGGGAAAGGCGACGAGGGCGCGTGGGCACCGTCGATCGACGACAGCGAGGCCTTCGAGGTCGTCGACGAAGCGGTTTCGATGGTCGCCGACGAGGTCGGCTTCAACATCGGCTTCGGGCTGGACGTGGCCGGCGCAGAACTGTACGATTCCGACTCCGGGACGTACGAGTACAGCGACCGAAGCCGTGACACCGACGAGCAGATCGCCTACATCGCCGAGCTCGTCGAGGAGTACGATCTGGTCTACGTCGAGGATCCCCTCGACGAGGACGATTACGACGCCTTCGCCGACCTCACCGACGAGGTCGGCGATCAGACGCTGGTCTGTGGTGACGACCTGTTCGTCACCAACACCGAGCGTCTCGTCGAGGGAATCGATCGCGGCGCGGCAAACAGCATCCTGATCAAGCCAAACCAGATCGGGACGCTGACGGACGCCTTCGACGCGATCGAACTCGCGACGCGGAACGGTTACGATTCGGTCGTCTCCCATCGGTCGGGCGAGACCGAAGACGCGACGATCGCACACCTCGCTGTTGCGACCGACGCCCCCTTCATCAAGACGGGTGCCGTCGGCGGCGAGCGAACTGCAAAGCTCAACGAGCTCATTCGAATCGCAGACGACGCGACATGACAGAGAACGATGCAACCCAGGAAGGGCTCGACGCCGCCGAGGAGGCGATCGACGAGGAGCCAGCCGAAGGGGCTGGCCCCGCCGCCGACGCCGACGACGTCGAGCCAGTAGACGAACAGTCCGCCGACGCCGAGGGAGCCCCCACGGCCGACGCAGAACAAGCCGACGACGCCGAAAGCGAGGATGCCGGGCCGACCCTCGACGACGACGTGATGTCCGACGAGGAGGCCGACCTCCTCATCCCCGTCGAGGACTACCTCGGCGCTGGCGTCCACATCGGGACCCAGCAAAAGACTCAGGACATGGAGCGGTTCATCCACCGCGTCCGAACCGACGGGCTCTACGTGCTCGACGTCTCGAAGACCGACGGCCGTATCCGGACGGCCGCGGACTTCCTCGCGAACTACGACCCCGAGCAGATCCTCGTCACCTCGAGTCGCCAGTACGGTCGGTTCCCGGCGGAGAAGTTCGCCGAAGCCGTCGGCGCTCGCGCCCGGACCGGTCGCTTCATCCCGGGAACGCTGACGAACCCCAAGTACGACGGCTACATCGAGCCGGACGTGCTGGTCGTCACCGACCCGATCGGCGACGCCCAGGCCGTCAAGGAAGCTATCACGGTCGGCATCCCGGTCATCGCGATGTGTGACTCGAACAACCAAGTCAGTAACGTCGACCTCGTCGTCCCGACGAACAACAAGGGTCGCAAGGCCCTCTCGGTCGTCTACTGGCTGCTCGCCAACGAGGTTCTCGATCGACGCGGTGCCGAGCCGTCCTACTCGCTCGAGGACTTCGAAAGCGGCGTCTGATTCGGTCGCGTTCGGCACTGTTCGTTTTCCCACTGCCCGCTTCGAACAGCGACTGGTTCGGGGCGTGCGCGGTGACTCGATTGCCGGTCTCGGCGTCCGCCGATCACGACCATTGGTGAATGATAGCTCACCACAATGTTTAGTGGTCGCGTATCCATTTCGGGAGCATGTGCGGATCACTGTCCGGCGGACCGGCGGCCGTCATCGATCGATGGAATCGGATATTCGAGGTACTCGCTTCGGGGCCGCGACGACAGATCGTGGCCGCGCTGTTAGACGCTCCGGCCGGCGAGTCCGTCTCGCTTCCGGAAGGCGCGGCGAACCCGAACCTCGAAACGGATCGCAAGGAGTTGCGGGTTCGCTTGCGCCACCACCATCTCCCGCTTCTGGAATCGGAACGCATCGTCCGGTGGGAGCGTGAACCGCTATGTGCCTACCGCGGCTGTGATTTCGAAGACGCCGCTATCGTCCTGCAGAGCCTGTACGCGAACGCGGAGGAAGTACCAGAGCGTCTGCTTGTGGACTGTCGGACGCTCGAGAGCGAACTCAGCGGCTAACACGAGGTCGTCGGCCGCCTACCTGGATCGGGCCTCGAGCAGGGCCTCGATCAGTTCGGCGGCCTCGACTGCCGTCGCCCCGAAGACGTAGCTTACGGGCTCGATCCCGAACGCGCCCTGGTGGTAGGCGACGGCGGGAACGGTGCCGCGGGCGGCGAACCGCTCGCGGAGGTGTTCGCCGCGGTCCTCGTAGTCGGCGTCGAACTCGAGTGGCTCGAGCCCCAGCTCTCGAGCGGCCTCGAGCAGGCCGTCGTCGGTGGCGACGTTGATCGCCGCCCGGATCTCGGAGTCGGCGTCGTTCGCGGCCAGGACGGCCGTCGCGACGTGTTGCGACGCGCCGAACTCGGGGTTCGCAGGAATTTCGATGCGGCCACCCATGGCGTAGATCCGGCCGGGGACCGCGGCGACGTCGGTTTCGTCGCCTGGTTCGGGAAGCGACATTCCGACGTTAGTTCCGACGTTCGGGACGATGTCGGCCATTCCGGGAATCGAGGCGAGCGTACGCGCGGCGGTCCGGACGTTCGCGAGGACGTCCCGTTCGGCGCGGACGTCGGGATCGAGGCCGCGAACGCACAGATCACAGCCCAGCCCCCGAAGGGCAGGCATCTCCTCCTCGTGGAGTTCACAGATCGGACCCCGATCCTCGAGGGTACGGACGAGCGAGAGGAGTTCGGCCAGCGCGTCGTAGCCGTCCATCTCGCCGCTGGCCAATCCGTCAGCGATGCGTTCGACGGTGGCGACGGTTTCGGGATCGTCTCGAAACCGGTCGTCACCGCCGCTCTCGCCCCCGACGTACTTGCTGACCGCAGCCTGGGTCACGCCGAGTTCGGCGGCGATCTCCCGTTGGGTCAGCCCGCGGTCGGCGAGGCGTGCGGCCAGCATCGCCCGGACCGTCGGCAGGAACCGATCGACGACGAGTTCGCTGGGCAAGACGAGCGACATACGACCGACGTTCGACTGCACGATCATAAGTCCGCCTACGCGACGGGCCGACGGACCGCCAGCGGGCGACGACACAGACAGCTATTACTCCCCCTCGGACGAACGCCCGGGCATGACACGCTCGAGCGCTCCCGGGAAGGTGTACCTGTTCGGGGAGCACGCGGTGGTTTACGGCGAACCCGCCGTTCCATGTGCGATCGAACGGCGGGCGCGAGTGGAGGTCCAGCGACGCGACGACGGGCGGCTCCGGGTCAACGCCGAAGACCTCAGCCTCGATGGCTTCACCGTCGAGTACGGTGCCACGGCCGACAGTCGTCCCGACGTGGACGTCCCCGAATCGCTGGTGACGGCGGCGACGCAGTACGTCGACGGCGCGATCGAACAGGTTCGAGAAGTGACCGGCGAAGACGACGCCGGCTTCGACGTCACGATCGAGAGTGACATCCCGTTGGGTGCAGGCCTGGGGTCCTCGGCGGCGGTCGTCGTCGCCGCCATCGATGCGGCAACCCGCGAACTCGGCGTCACGCTCGAGCCCGCGGAACTCGCCGAGCGAGCCTACCGGACGGAGTCGCAGGTGCAGGACGGCCAGGCCTCGCGGGCCGATACGTTCTGTTCGGCGACCGGCGGCGCGGTCCGCGTCGAGGGCGACGACTGCCGCTCGCTCGAGGCACCCGAGTTGCCGATCGTGATCGGGTTCGACGGTGGCGCGGGGGACACCGGCAAGCTGGTTGCAGGCGTCCGCGACCTGCGCGAGGAGTACGATTTCGCGGCCCACACGGTCGAGGCGATCGGCGACGTCGTTCGGAACGGCGAGGACGCGCTCGCGGACGGGGAGATCGACGAAATCGGCCGACTGATGGACTTCAACCACGGCCTGCTCTCCGCGCTGGGCGTCTCCTCGCGTTCGCTCGACACGATGGTCTGGGCGGCCCGTGACGCGGGTGCCCGCGGCGCGAAGCTCACGGGAGCCGGCGGCGGCGGCTGCATCGTCGCCCTCGATCCGACCGAGGAGACGGAGACCGCGCTGTCCTTTACGCCGGGCTGTGAGGACGCCTTCCGCGCGGAACTCGCCGAAACGGGGGTGGAGCGACTCGAATGATCGTTCTGAAACTCGGCGGCAGCGTCATCACTGAGAAGGACCGGCCGGAAACCCTCGACGGCGACGCCCTCGAGCGCGCGGCCGACGCGATCGCGGCGACACGAGAGAGCGGTACCGAGGACCTCGTGATCGTCCACGGCGGCGGGAGCTTCGGCCATCACAACGCCAGCGAGCACGGCGTCACCACGACCGAAGGGACCCACGACGCGTCGGCAGCGCTGGACATCCACGGCGCGATGACGACGTTGAATCAGTTCGTCCTGCGTCGACTGCTCGAGCGCGACGTCGAGGCGGTGCCGGTCCATCCCTTTTCGGCAGCCGCCCGCGATAGCAAGGGGGAGCTCGACTTGCCGACCGGCCAGGTCGAAACGATGCTCGCGGAGGGGTTCGTCCCTGTTCTCCACGGCGACGTGATCGCCCACGCCGGCGCGGGTGCGACCGTCGTCAGCGGCGACGAACTCGTGGCGGAACTCGCTCGAGCGCTCTCGGCCGATCGGGTGGGGCTGTGCTCGACGGTCCCTGGGGTGTTAGACGACGGTGACGCCGTGATCGACCGGATCGCCGACTTCGAGACCGTCGCCGACGTGCTCGGGACCAGCGAGGCGACCGACGTGACCGGCGGAATGGCCGGCAAAGTGCGGACGCTGCTCGGACTCGAGGCCGCGGCATCGATCTTCGGCCTCGAGTCGCTCGCGTCGTTCCTCGAGGGCGAGAATCCGGGGACGACGATCGACTGAGAACGATAGCGGGAGACGAGCGAAGAAACGGCGAGACCGTCTCAGCGGGTCCAGAACCCGCCGGTGAAGAGGACGAGAACGGGGATGATCTCCAGTCGGCCGATCCACATCAGGAAGACCATCAGGAGTTTCGAACTGTACGGGAACTCGAGGTAGTTCCCGAAGGGGCCGAGCGAACCGAACCCGGGGCCGATGTTCCCGATCGTCGCGAGACTCGCACTGAACGCCTCGATGGGCTCGAGGGAGTAACCGATTCGGCTGGCGTCGAGCATGATGACCAGCGTGGCGAGAGCGAAGATGAAGAGGTACATGAACGTGAATCCGAGGACGCCGCGAATGGCGTCCTCGTCGACGACGTTGCCGCCGAGTCGAATCGGGCGGACGACCTCGGGATGAGACGCCGTGAACAGCTCTCGGCGCAGTACCTTGAAGACGATCAACCATCGAACGACCTTGACGCCGCCACCGGTCGAGCCCGCACAGCCGCCGACGAGCATCGCGAACAGGAGCACGACCTTGCCGGTCGCGGACCACGCCGCGAAGTCGCTGGTCGCGTAGCCGGTCGAGGTCAACAGTGACGCGATCTGGAAGGCGCTCTGTCGCAGCGAGTTCTCGACCACGCCTTCCGTCACGCCGCCGAGATCCCCGAGCGCCGGCGCGGTACCGACGTAGAGCATCCCGGCGAGGAGGACCGTCAGCCCGGCGATCGCGCTCACGTAGGCGCGGAACTCGGAGTTACGGACGAAGCGATGACCTTCGCCGCTGAAGACGTGCCAGAACAGGGCGAAGTTGGTCCCGGCGATGATCATGAACGGAATGGCGGTCCACTGGACGATCGCGGAGAACGCCGCGACGCTGTCGGCCTCCGGCGAGAACCCGCCCGTCGGGAGCGTCGTGAACCCGTGGGCGATGGCATTGTAGAGGGTCATGTTGTCGGCCATCCCCGCCAGATGGAATCCGTAGAGAATGACGATGTAGAGAACGGTGAACGCGAAGTAGACGAGCCAGAGGATGCGCGCCGTCTCGGCGATGCGCGGCGTGAGTTTCTGTAACTGCGGTCCCGGCGCCTCCGACTCGACCAGTTGCGCGCCGCTGACCGCTAACTCGGGGAGGATCGCGACCATCAACACGATGATCCCCATCCCGCCGAGCCACTGGGTGAGCTGTCGCCACATCATGATCGCGTGGGAGTGATCCTCGAGCGAGATGCTCCCGAGGACCGTCGCCCCGGTCGTCGTAAAGCCGGACATCGACTCGAACAGGGCGTTGACCGGATGTGCGAGCGTCGATTCGGTTCCCCAGCCCGCGACCACGTAGGGAACTGCACCGATCATCGCGACGGCCAACCACGATATCGCCACGAAGAGCATTGCTTCCCGGACCTGTAGATCCGGCTCGGGACTGAGTTGCTCGAGGCCGTGGCCGATGGCGATCGTAAGAACGATCGTCGCGACGAACGGGAACACGGGGTCGCTATAGATCAGCGCAACGACGATCGGAATCACCAGTGGGACGGAGAGATACTTGAGCACGGTTCCGACGAGCGCGACGCTGGCGCGCCAGTCAGTACGGATCCGCATAGTACACCCCACTCGCGCAGTCACGTCTGGACACGGTATATAACGGCATTTTGGTTCGGTCTCATTAATCCATCGTAAGTCGCCGTCCGTCCCGACCGGGCCCTCGTACGGATCACTACTGGTGGAACGCGGGCAGTTCCGGCCAACGAGTACCGTTCCCCGGCTATGGGACGAGGGTCTATATACGAACTGTGCGTATACTATACCATGAGCGTTCGATTACCAAGCGTTCGTCACCCACACTCGTTTTACGACGTGTTCGGCGTCGTCGCCGCCGCGGTGACGATTATGGCCCTCGTGCTCGCCGTTCGGTACGGGTCGGTCGTTCGGCTCGAGATGGCCGTCTTCATGACGGCCGTCTTCCTGTGGGCCGGCTGGGCGATCGAGCGGATTCTGGCGGAATCCAAAGACCGAGCGAGAACACAACGGCGGGATCCACCCTGGGACTGATGCCGTCGCGGCAGTAGACCGTCCGTTGCAATCCGTGGGTCGACGGGACACGAAGGGAATCGTTCGGTTCCCACGCGATGCCGACGCCGCCGACCGAGGTCCCCAAAACGATATATTTTCAATGGTCACGCAAGAAAGCCGATGCAATGTATATCGTCATCGTCGGCGCGGGCGATATCGGGATGCCGCTCATCGATATCGCAACTCGGTCGGGAAACGAGGTCGTCGTCATCGAGAACGACCCCGAGCGAGCGGACCGAGTCGCCGGTCAGTACGACTGTCTGATCCTCAACGACGATGCGACGGCTCACGATACGCTTCAGGACGCCGGGATCGAGAAGGCGGACGCGCTGATCAGTACGACCGATCGGGATCCGACCAACATTATGGTCTGTTTGCTCGCGCAGGAACACGAGGTGCCCAATATCGTCTCGGTCGTTCACGACCCCGAACACATGAACGTGTTCCGCCAGATCGGCGTCAATACGATGGAAAACCCACAGGAACTCATTGCCGAATACCTCTACCGGGCGGTCGCCCGCCCGGCGATCGTCGACTATATGCGAATCGGCGAGAAGGCGGAGGTGTTCGAGATCACCGTCACTGAAAACGCGCCGATCGACGGGAAGACGCTCATCGAGGCAGCGGACGACGACCTCCTCCCCGAGGACGTTCTGATCGTTGCGATCGAACGCGAAGGGGAGGATCCACCGATCACGCCGCGAGGGAACACGAGAATCGAGACCGGCGATTTGCTCACCGTCTATTCGGCGTTCGGAGCGGAACCTACCCTCACAGACGTGTTCGGCCACCCAGAAGACCGGGCAGAATGATGGTCGCACACAACGGATCGCAGCCCCGCGTCGGGCAGCCACGATGGTCGTCCTCTAACGACTGCCCGCGATCGTCTCATCACGATTTCGTCGTGTATTTGAGCCCGGATCGGGCAAGGTATAACGGATGAATGGGGCAGCGGAAACTATCGGCCGGGACCTCGGTCGCATACTCGAGGCGCTGGCCGGCCTCATGTTCGTCTCGATTCTCGTTCCGGTCGTCTGGGGCGAATACTACGCGATTCCCGCGCTGATCGTCTCCGGAGTGATCCCGTTCGCTATCGGCTACTCCTTCAGAACGAGGTTCCGGAAAGCGGCCAGACCCGGAAAGTTACACGGGATGATCATCGCCGCAGTGGGGTGGTTCTGCGTCGCGATCTTCGGATCACTGCCCTTCTACCTCATCGCGTGGACGGTCGAGTTTGCGCCGCCGGTCCTCGAGCAAGCGTCACAAGCGTCGTCGCCGACGCTCGCGGCGTTTACCAACCCGCTAAACGCGCTGTTCGAGAGTATGAGCGGCTTTACTGGCACCGGGCTGACGATGACCGACAACGAGGAGGTGCTGCCGCGGACGCTGCAGTGGTGGCGCTCGTTCATCGAGTGGGTCGGCGGCGTCGGTGTGATCGTCCTCACGACGGCGATCCTCGCTCGTCCGGGGAGCGGATCGCTCACGCTCTACGAGAGCGAGGCGCGATCCGAACGGATCCATCCGAGCATCGTCTCGACCGTCCAGACGATCTGGTGGATCTTCATCCTGTTTACCTTCGTCTCGATTCTCCTCCTCTGGGTCGTCAAAATGCCGCTCTGGGGTGCGATCAACCACGGCATGACGGGGCTCGCGACGGGTGGATTCTCGATCAAAGACAATTCGATCGCAACCTACGATAGCGTGGCCATCGACTTCGCTCTCTTGCCAGTCATGCTCCTCGGCAGTATCGCGTTCCCGGTCCACTATCTCATCCTGCAGGGCGACCTGCGGAACCTCTATTCGGACCTCCAGACCCGGTGGGTGTTCATCTATATGAGTATCGGGACG
Organism: Natrinema ejinorense; assembly: GCF_002494345.1. GTDB lineage: Archaea > Halobacteriota > Halobacteria > Halobacteriales > Natrialbaceae > Natrinema > Natrinema longum. The sequence continues at coordinate 2,208,324 of NZ_NXNI01000001.1, read as the reverse complement.
GCCCTCCTCACCGCGTTAGTGTACGTGGGCGACACCTACGACTCCCTGTTCACCGCCTTCCGGTATGGCTCGTTCCAGTTCGTCTCGGCGGCGACCTGTGCCGGCTTCCAGACCGCCGTCGATTCGACCAACGTGGCGCTGGGACGCTGGTCGGCCCAGGCCCAGCTCACTGTCGCGTTCGGCATGCTCATCGGCGGCGCGGCCGGATCGACGGTGGGCGGGATCAAGCTGATCCGTGCACTGACGCTATTGAAAGGCATTCGATTCCGTATTGCGGATGTCTTCTATCCCGAGACGGCCGTTCGGCGGCTGAAGATCAACGGACGCCGCCTCGACGAACGGGAGGTCCGCCAGGAGTTCGAGGAGGCGGCGATTATCGCGGCTCTCTGGTTCTTCTTCCTCGGTATCGGGACCTTCGTACTCCTCCTGATACTCCCGCAGGGCGAGTACACGCTCGAGAACGTCATCTTCGAAGTCGCGAGCGCACAGGGTAACGTCGGCCTCTCTGCGGGGATCACTGGACCGGAATCGCTGCCGACGCTCGGCAAGATCATGTTCCTGTTCAATATGTGGATCGGCCGCCTCGAGATCATTCCCGTCCTGGTGACGCTGCGAGCGGTCTTCGACCGCGGAGGGCTGTACCGATGACCGTCGGCGAGATTCCGATCGTGGGCGAACTCCTCGAGGCGGGTGCCGAAGATCGGGTCTTCGATTCGCTCTTGCTGCTCGGTCCCCTCCTGATCCTCGTCATTGCGCTCGTCGGTCGGTCCCGTCTCACGACCGGACTCGCGGCCGCCTACGTCGGTTTCTTCGCCGCGTACGTCCTCTTTCGCGGTGTTCGCACCTGAAGCGGGTCGATCGCGTTCGGCTACTCGAGCGGTCTCGAGCCGTGGTCGGCCGCGTCGCTCACTGAGACGACTCGGTGCGACAGCGGTGCGCAGAGCGCGAAACGGGCGGAGTCGGCTAGATCAGTTCGATGACCTCGTCGAGGACGGCCGCGTCGACGAAGACGATCACGTGATCGCCGGACTGAACGACCGTCGAGCCACGCGGCGTGATATGCTCGCCGCTTCGTGAAATCGCGCCGATGACGACGCCCTCGGGGAGGTCGTCGGTCGCCTCGGCGATCTCCCGACCGACGAGGACGCTCTCCTCGCCGACCTCGATCTCGATGACTTCCGCGAGGTCGTGCTCGAGCATGGCCACTTTCTCGGTGTGGTCGGTTCGGGTAAAGCGGATGATCTCCTCGGCGGTCTCCTCGCGGGGGTTGATCGCGACGTCGACCCCGACGGTCTCGAAGAGGTCGGCGTACTCGGGGTTCTCGATGATCGCGACGGTGCGGTCGACGCCGAGCCGGTCGGCCAGTAGGGAGACGAGCAGGTTCTTCTCGTCGCTGTCGAGGGCGGCGACGACGACGTCGGCTTCGCCGACGTGCTCGCGGGCGAGGAACTCGGAGTTGGTCGCGTCGCTTTCCATGACCATCGTGTTCGGGAGCGATTCGGCGACCTCACGGGCCCGGTCGTGGTCGCGTTCGATCATTCGCGGTCGAAAGCCGTGATCCTCGAACTCGCGGGCGGTCTGGTAGCCGATTTCGCTCGCGCCGACGATGACGACTTCTTCCGCCTCCTCGGGCATCGTGGCGACCTCGTCGGCAAACTCGTTGATCGAGGCAGGGCTGCCGATGACGACGACGCGGTCGCCCGCCCGGATGACCGTGTCACCCCTCGTGACGACCATCTCGTTGTCCCGAAAGATCGCGGCGAAGGTGAGCGAATCGTAGCAGTCGGCTTCGCTTACGGTCCGGTCGGCGATCGGACTCTCCGGGGGGATGTCGAACTCGGCCATACGGATGAGGCCGCCGGCGAACGTATCGACGTCGTGTGCGCTCGGCAGTCCCGAGATCCGAAAGATCGCCTGCGCAGTCAGCAGGTCGGTACAGACCATGAAGTCGACGCCGAAGGCACCCTGCGAACCCTGCCAGGTTTCCAGCAGCGTCCGTCGTCGAACCCGGGCGATGGTAAACACCTCGGCCGTCGCCTTCGCCGCCCCACAGACGACGGCGTTCGTCTCGTCGTTGTCCGTACAGGCGATGACGAGCCCCGCTTGCTCGAGACCAGCCTCGCGCAGTACCTCGAGGTCCGTTCCGTCGCCACGGATCGTCAGCACGTCCAGCGAGTAGGTGAGTTCATCGACGACATCGGCATCCCGATCGATAACGACCACGTCGTGGGTCTCTTCCAGGTTCGCGGCGATCGAGCGGCCGACCTCGCCGGCACCGACGATGATTACGTACATGACGATCCCTCCGAAAGCATAGTTAGTGAGAGCCGCTTTTGGTGCGACCGTCAAATGGATTGCGGTGTCCCGAAGCGACCAGATCTGCCGGTGAGATGCGATAACCCGCCGGTAGGCGGTGCCACCGGCGGCGAGTGAACCCACTGCGTTTTTAACACCTGGGCGTGTACGATGCCATAGCGAAACCCGCGGGCAAGTGCGTTCGGGCTTGCGATGTCGCAAGCGACGGACGACGGAACCGCCGTCACCGAGCGCATAGCGGGATGGCCGACGTGCTGTAAGACGCCGGGGCCGGACACGACTAGGCGTCCGCGGACCGTTTCGATGAGAGTCCAGACAGCGGCTTTCAGTGCTACGAACCATGGAAATCGAAATCGCAACCATCGGCGGCTACGAAGAAGTCGGTCGGCAGATGACTGCCGTCCGCGCCGGCGACGACGTCGTCATCTTCGATATGGGTCTGAACCTCTCGCAGGTCCTGATCCACGACAACGTCGAAACCGAACAGATGCACAGTCTCGATCTGATCGATATGGGCGCTATTCCCGACGATCGGGTCATGAGCGACCTCGAGGGCGACGTCAAGGCTATCGTGCCGACCCACGGCCACCTCGACCACATCGGCGCGATCAGCAAACTGGCCCACCGGTACGACGCCCCCGTCGTCGCGACGCCGTTTACGATCGAGCTGGTCAAACAGCAGATCGAGGGCGAACAGAAGTTCGGCGTCGAGAACGACCTCGTCAAGATGGAGGCCGGCGAGACGATGTCGATCGGCGACTCCGGCAAGGTCGATCTCGAGTTCGTCAACGTCACCCACTCGATCATCGACGCGATCAATCCCGTGCTTCACACGCCCGAGGGCGCGGTCGTCTACGGACTCGACAAACGGATGGACCACACGCCCGTCATCGGCGACCCGATCGATATGGAGCGCTTCCGCGAGATCGGCCGCGAGGGAGAGGGCGTCCTCTGTTACATCGAGGACTGTACCAACGCCAACAAGAAGGGCCGAACGCCGTCCGAAAACGTCGCCCGCGAACACCTCCGGGACGTCCTCTACAGCATGGAGGACTACGACGGCGGCATCGTCGCCACCACCTTCTCGAGTCACATCGCCCGCGTGAAATCGCTGGTCGAGTTCGCGGACGATATCGGTCGCCAGCCCGTCTTGCTTGGGCGCTCGATGGAGAAGTACTCCGGGACGGCGGAACGACTGGACTTCATCGACTTCCCCGCGGATCTCGGGATGTTCGGCCACCGCAAGTCCGTCGACCGCACGTTCAAGCGCATCATGAACGAGGGGAAAGAGAAGTATTTGCCCGTCGTCACCGGTCACCAGGGCGAGCCCCGCGCGATGCTCACCCGGATGGCCCGCGGCGAGACTCCCTACGAACTCGAGGACGGCGACAAGGTCGTCTTCTCCGCTCGCGTCATTCCGGAACCGACCAACGAGGGCCAGCGCTATCAGGCCGAGAAACTACTCGGCATGCAGGGCGCACGGGTCTACGACGATATCCACGTCTCGGGTCACCTCAATCAGGAAGGCCACTACGAGATGCTCGACGCCCTCCAACCCCAGCACATCATCCCGGCACACCAGGACATGAGCGGCTACTCGAGCTACGTCAACCTCTGTGAGAGCGAGGGGTACAAGATGGGCCGAGACCTCCACGTCACGCGTAACGGGAACCTCATTCAGCTGGTCGACTGATATGACGAGTCCCGAGGCACGCGAAGAGGCGGTACTCGAGGCGGTCCGACAGCGCCGCGAGCAGGTCAACGAGGCGATTCCCGACGAGTTGCCGATCAAGCGACCGGAGCGGCTCTACGAGGCCTCGCGATACCTGCTGGACGCGGGCGGCAAACGACTGCGGCCGACCGTTCTGTTGACGACCGCGGAGGCGCTTGCCGACGCCGAGCCGCTGTCGACGGAGTACCGCTCGTTTCCCGCGCTCGACGAGAGCGGACCGATCGACATGATGGCAGCCGCCGTCAGCGTCGAGGTCATCCAGTCGTTTACGCTGATCCACGACGACATCATGGACGACGACGATCTCCGGCGTGGCGTCCCCGCCGTCCACAAGGAGTACGACCTCGAGACGGCGATTCTGGCCGGCGACACGCTCTACTCGAAGGCCTTCGAGATCATGCTCGAGACGGGGGCGAAGCCGGATCGCATCGTCGAGGCGCTGGGCGTGCTCGCGACGACCTGTACCAAGATCTGCGAGGGCCAATCGCTGGACGTTACCTTCGAGGAACGGACCGACGTCTCGCCCAACGAGTATCTGGAGATGGTCGAACAGAAGACGGCCGTGCTGTACGCCGCCTCGGCGTGTCTCCCGGCGATCCTGCTCGGAGCCGACGACGAGACGATCGACGCACTCTATGGCTACGGCCTCGATATCGGCCGGGCCTTCCAGATTCAGGACGACGTCCTCGATCTGACGGTGCCAAGCGAGCAACTCGGGAAACAGCGGGGGAGCGATCTCGTCGAGAACAAACAGACGCTGATCACCGTCCACGCCCGCGAGCGCGGTGTCGACGTCGACGAACTGGTCGACACCGACGACGTCGACGCGGTCACCGAAGCCGAGATCGACGACGCAGTCGCCGAACTCGAGTCGGCCGGCTCGATCTCCTACGCCAACGAGACCGCCCGTGACCTCGTCGCCCAGGGGAAGGACCGACTCGAGGTCCTGCCGGACAACGAAGCACGCGCGCTGCTCTGTGACCTCGCTGATTACCTGATCGAACGCGGCTATTGAGACGGTCCCCTGTCCCGACTGGACACCACGGACGGGTTCGTTGGTCGCCGGCACTGCCCGACGGCGCTCCGTCTGAGCCACCTCGGGCGTCGCTTTCGAATCGGATCGACGCTCGGGCCGGTGACCGGCCGTCTCTCCGGACGGCAAGCGCGGAGCCGGCCGAGTCGCGAGGAACCGCGAGGGTTTTGAGATGGGCACGACTAGTCCGTTGTAATGAACGACGAGTTACGCGAGCGCGTCGAGCGCGAAGCCGAGAAGCACGCGCTGTTGAACGCCGTCAAACACGAGAGCGACGCCGCGGTCGGTGCCGTCATGGGGCCGCTGATGGGTGACAACCCCGACTTCCGCGAGCACTCCGACGCCGTCCCCGGCGTCGTCGGCGGCGTCGTGAGTCGCGTCAACGACCTCGACTACGAGGAAAAGCGGGCCCGGCTCGAGGACCTCGCACCCGAGGAACTCGCCGAGATCGAAGCCGAGGAGGAGGAAGACGAACACGACCTCCCCGATCTGCCCAACGCCGAGGAGTACGACGAGATCCGGATGCGGTGTGCGCCGAACCCGAACGGCCCGTGGCACGTCGGCCACGCCCGGATGCCCGCCGTCATCGGCACCTATCGCGAGCGCTACGACGGCTGGTTCTGTGTCCGATTCGACGACACCGACCCCGAGACCAAGCGGCCGGATCTCGAGGCCTACGACGCGATCCTCGAGGATCTCGACTATCTCGGCTTCGAACCCGACGCGACCTACAAAGCCAGCGACCGCCTCGAGACCTACTACGATCACGCCCGCGACCTGATCGAGATGGGCGGAGCCTACACCTGCTCGTGTTCGGGCGAGGCGTTTTCGGAACTGAAGAACTCCGGTGAGCCCTGCCCGCATCGCGACAAGGACGAGGAAACCGTCCGCGAGGAGTTCGACGCGATGGTCGACGGCGAGTACAGCAGCGGCGAGTTGGTCCTGCGGGTCAAGACCGACATCGAGCACAAGAACCCGGCGCTGCGCGACTGGGTGGCTTTCCGGATGATCGACACGCCACATCCGCGGGAGGCAGCCAGCGAGTACCGCTGTTGGCCGATGCTCGACTTCCAGTCGGGGGTCGACGACCACCTGCTCGAGGTCACACACATCATCCGCGGGATCGACCTGCAGGACTCCGCGAAGCGCCAGCAGTTCGTCTACGATTATTTCGGGTGGGACTACCCCGAAGTCATCCATTGGGGACACGTCCAGCTCGACGACTACGACGTCAAGATGAGCACGTCGACCATCTCCGAACTGATCGAGGACGGCGCGCTCGATGGCTGGGACGACCCGCGAGCGCCGACGCTCAAGAGTCTGCGACGGCGCGGTATCCGCGGTGAGGCCATCGTCGAGGCGATGACCGGCCTTGGTACCTCGACGACGGACGTCGACCTCGCGATGAGTTCGATCTACGCGAACAACCGGGATCTGATCGACGAGGAGACCGACCGCCGCTTTTTCGTCCGCGACGGCAACCAGCTCCCCCTCGTCGGGGATCCGCCCGCCGAAGCGAACCCGCCGCTCCATCCCAACCACGAGGAGCGTGGGGTCCGCGAGATCCCCGTCGGCGACTCGGTCATGCTCGAGGTCGACGACGTTCCCGACGACGAGAGCGGCGATCAGCGCATCTGGCTGAAGGGACTGGGCTGTTTCCGGTTCGACGACGGCGTCCTGCGATACACGGACGACGACATCGACGTGGTCCGCGAGGGCGGCGTCGACGTGATCCACTGGGTTCCCGCAGACGGGAGGGTCCCGGTCCGTATGCGAACGATGGACGGCGACGTGACCGGCCACGCGGAACCGGGGGTCGGCGACCTCGAACCGGACGAGATGGTCCAGTTCGAGCGGGTCGGGTTCGCGAGAATCGACCGGCAGGAAACCGACGACGAAGACGAGGAGACGGTCGCGTACTACGCGCATCCATAGGATTACGTCCGCCAACTCGGCGACGCTGGCTCGCTCGCCGTGCGATCTCACTCGAGCAGGTCGTCACTCAGCTCCGGATCCGGATCGGCGACGACGCCGTCCTGCCGACCGAGGACGCGGGCGTGGGCGGCACAGACGAAGCGGTTGTCCGCCCAGGGAATGTGCAACTCGACCGCAGCCGGCCGATCACAGTCTGACTCGGAACACTCCATTCACGAATGACAACGACACCCACAGCTTCAGTGTTTCCCAGGTCACAGCACGAAGACGGCCACGAGGAATCCCAGCAGGATCGACGCCGTCAGCAGGACCTGGACCGCCGTCGATGCGAGGGTCCCGATGGTCGTGTAGACCGCCGAGCGCGCGCTTCCCTCGAGTTCCTCGCCGCGGACGAACTCGAGGACGAAGACGGTCCCGAAGAGGCCGACGAGCAGTCCCAGCGGCCCGGTGACGACCATCAGGAGGAGACCGACGACGGCGGCGACGGCGGTGGTCAGCCACGATGCCCCGCCGGCCCGTGCGGCGATCGAGCCGCCGAAGAACTCGACGAGTGCGGTGATGACGGCGATGAGGGCAAGGACGGTGAAGGTGAGCGCGCTCAGTTCCGCGGATCCGGCTCCGACCCAGTAGACGACGAGGCCGGCCAGCGAGAGCAGGCCGCTGGGGACCATCGGGACGGCCGCGCCGACGATTGCACCCACGAGCAACGCGATGGCGATGACGAGGACGGCGTCGACCATATTAGGGGGACGACGGACCGCGGCAAAGGCGTACCGCCTTCAGTAGCATTAGGTGACCGCCTCCGAACCCGTGGATATGACCCACTCGCGTGGAGCGATCATCGTTGGCGCGTCCTCGGGTATCGGCGAAGCACTGGCTCGGCGACTCGCGGCGGAGGGGTACGAAATCGGTCTGGCGGCCCGTCGAACGGAGCGGATGCAAGCGATCGGTGCCGAACTGCCGACCAAATCGTCCGTCGCGACGATGGACGTTACCGACGTCGACGACGCTCGAGACGGCTTCTTCGAACTGGCCGAGGCGATGACGTCAGTCGACCTCGTCGTCATTAGCGCCGGGGCTGCGACCGTCAACCGGGACCTCGAGTGGGTGCCCGAGCGACGAACGATCGACGTCAACGTCCGCGGCTTCACTGCCATCGCGACGGCCGCAATGGAGTTCTTCGAGGACGATCCCGAACACGCGAGCGAGAGCGACGGTCACCTCGTGGGAATCTCGTCCATGGCGGCTCACGTCGGTAACGGCGACGCGCCGGCGTACAACGCCTCCAAGGCCTACGTCTCGACGTATCTCGAGGGGCTTCGCTATCGAAGGACCGGTCGCGACGTCGACGTGACGATCACGACCATCGAACCGGGGTTCGTCGACACCAAGCTATCGCTGGGCGGGTTCTGGGAGTGTTCGCCCGAGACGGCGGCCGAGCAGATCGCTCGAGCGATCCGTAACGAGCGGGCTCACGCCTACGTGACGCGGCGATGGCGGGCCATCGCGTGGCTCGTGGATCTCGCTCCGGAGTGGCTGCTCCGACGACTGTTCTGAGTCGCCTCTCGATGTGGTGCCAGCGGCTCACCACGACCCAGCGTGCGCCACCGCCTGCCGTGTTCCGGTTCGGACGGCCACGAGCGATCACTCGTCGACGAATCGCGCTCGCACCTCGAGTGCGGCGTCCGTTCCGTAGTGGTCGACCAGCGGACAGAACGCGTCGCCGAGCGCGCGCATACACTGTCCCGAGGAGTGGTACTCGAGGCGGTCGGCGACCGTCTCCCAGCCGTGGCCCTGGAGTGCACGCAGGACCAGCAACCGCTCCTCGCGGTCCGTCAGGGTGACGGTGTCGGGGTCGTCGACGAGGTATCGGACGACGAGGTCCCTGAACGGCCCGGGATCGACGTCGAACAGCCCCGGACCGTAGGCCGCACCGGCGACGACTCGCCACTCGTGGTCCGTCATCGAGAGCGGCGGGCCGGCGTCGGCGTCGACGGTTCGGAGGAGCGCTCGAGCGACGTCGGGCGCGAGGTCGTCGAGCGCGTCCGAACTGAGTGCGGCGACCCGGCGGACGAACCAGTCGGCGTGGCGATCGTGGAGCGCACGGCCGTCGTCGCCGGTCGGCGCGAGCATGAGCGCGGAGTACTCGCCGCTGGCGTCGTTTCTGGTCGTCGAGACGTGGACCGTTCGATAGCCGTTCTCGTGCCAGAACTCGAGGAGGCCGGGCGTCGCGCCGAAGCCGGTGCCGAGCCAGTCGAGCGCGGACTCGTACTCCGCGTGGACGCGCTCGAGCAGGTGCGAGCCGAGCCCGCGCGAACGGGCCGCGTGGTGGGTCGCGATCCGGACGACGCGGCGGCCGACGGGCTCGCTCGCCGCCTCGTCGCGCAACTGGCTCGTCAACACGTCCGGCAGCATGTTGCCGCGGACGCGGCCGCCCTCGTACATCATCGCCCGCGTCTCTGCCGGGAGATCCCCCTCGCGAGCGAGCAGGGCGACGCTGACGACGTGGCCGTCGTGGAGTAGCGCGTGAGCCGCGAGGTTCGGGGCGTCGAGTAGTCGCGCGAGGTCGTTTGGCTCGGTCCGATAGTGGGCGAGGACGAGCAGGCCGAAGGCCTCCCGGAGCAGTCGGTCGTCCGCGAGGAGGTCCTCGGGCTCGAGTCGTCGGTACTCGACCGTTTCGGGCGTGGCGTCGGCCACGAGCTGGTCGACCGGCGGCCGGGCGTCGAGCAACAGTGCGCGGAAGGCCCACACCTCCACGGGATCGCCGGCCGCGTACCGGATCGGTTCGACCAGCGTACGGTCGGTCACCTCGTGGTCGCTCTCGGCGAGTCGATCCCGAAAGCGGACCGAGAAGCCCCGCCCCGCGCCCTCGTAGCCGTGGATCGTCGTCGCGAACGCGACCCTGTCGGCCCCGAGCAGCGACTCGAGGGTTGCGACCGGGAGCGCGGCAGCTTCGTCGACGATAACGACGTCCGCCGACTCGAGGGCCTCGATGGCGTCCGACGGCTCGAGGTATCGGACAGCGCCACCGGCAGCCGTCTCGATTCGGCGGGTGTCGACGGTGGCGTCGTCCCCCTCGAGTCGCTCGCAGAGTTCCCCCGCCCGCTCGAACAGTTCCGCCACGTTCCGCGCGGCGGGGGCGGTCACCAGCACGTCTTTCCCGCCAGCGGCGAACGCCCCTGCGGCCAGCCCTGCGGCGCTCGACTTGCCCCGGCCGCGGTCGGAATCGACGACGACGGCCCGATCGTCCTCGAACAACGATTCGAAGGCGGCAACGGCGTCGACCTGATCGACCGTCAGGCAGGCCTCGTAGGCAGCGGCCGGAAACCGATGGTTCGTGGGTGGTGTCGGCGCGGCCGCTGCAAGCCGCGGAGCGGGGTCCGTCAGGCCGTCGGCCTCGAGGCGATCCGCCTCGAGATCCACGATCGCGATACCGCGGTGTGCCCGTAGCGTCTCGACGAGACGGCGTTTGAATCGGCCGGTGACGTCGTCCAGTTCGAACGGCGGGACCGCGAGCGATTCGTCGAACGCACCGCGGCGGTCCGGCCACGTCTCGAGGGAGGGCGTCAGAAGAACGAGGAGGCCACCCCCGTCGACCGCGCCGGTGACTGTGCCGAGCGCGTTCGGCTGGAGCCCCTCGTGGACGTCGACGGCGATGACAGCCCGCGTGGTCCCGAGGAGGTCGCTCGCGTTGACCTGTCGGCGGTGTTCACACCGGAGCCGATCCTCGGGACCGACGAGCGTCGTGCCGGTGATCGGGACTGAGAGGGCGTCGAGGATCGACTCGAGGCGGTCGTACCCACGGTTCCGGCCTCCTGCAAGCACCAGCACCCGGCGCTCGTTGGCTCGCGTGGCTTCCGTGCGGAGCGCTCGTGCGAGCGTAACGACATCCGCGTCCGCGTTCATACGGCCGCTTTGTGGGCTCGAATATAATAATCTCGCATGCGTGTTCCCTCCCCTCGAGAACAGCGACGTCCGTTCCGCCGAACGCCGAGCGTGTACAGCGGTTACCACAGCAGCTTCTGATTGGTGTGGGCGATATCTAAAAACATATAACTGGTTTATGATTTCCGCCCCACGAGAATCGCTTCACCCTTTCAATACCATTCGTATCAAAAATTTGAACGTGATCGGAAATGTACAGCAACACGGAGCTGCACCGGCTACACCTGGGAAACGAGACGACGGTCGAGAGCACGGAGAGTGAGTCATATGAGTAACGAGAGTACCCAACGACAGGACGGCTCGGAACGGGAAGCGTACTTCGTCGGCGGGGGCATCGCGTCCCTCGCCGGGGCTGCGTTCCTCGTTCGTGACGGCGAACTGCCCGGCGAGAACGTACACGTGCTGGAGAAACTGGACGTGATGGGCGGGGCACTCGACGGGGCCGGCTCGCCCGAAGAGGGGTACGTCATCCGTGGCGGCCGGATGATGAATTTCCCGACGTACGAGTGTACCTGGGACTTGCTCGAGACGATCCCCTCGCTCGAAGACCGCGACAGGTCGATCAAGGACGTGATGGACGAGTTCAACGAAGCACACCAGACGTATGCGATCGCACGGCTGCTGGGCGACGATCAGGACGTACTGGACGTTTCGTCGTACGACTTCGAGATAGAGCATCGGCTCTCGTTATTACAACTGGTCTTGACGCCCGAGGAGCAACTCGGCGACACGCGGATCGAAGAGTGGTTTTCGGAGTCGTTCTTCGAGACGCCGTTCTGGTACATCTGGGCCACGACGTTTGCCTTCCAGCCCTGGCACAGCGTCGCGGAGATGCGCCGATACATGCACCGCTTCATGCACGAGTTCCCCCGGTTGAACACCATGGAGGGCATCCACCGGACCAAGTACAACCAGTACGACTCGATGGTGCGCCCCATTCGGCGGTGGCTGGAAGACCACGGCGTCGAGTTCCGGGGCGGCTGTGAAGTGACGGACATGGACATCGTGCCCGGTCGGGAAGGCAAGACCGTCGAAACGATCCACTACGAGGCCGACGGAACGGCCGAGACGATCGACGTCGAGCCGACCGATCTCGTCTTCGTGACCAACGGGTCGATGACCGATGGCTCGGATCTCGGATCGATGACCGAAGCGCCCGAACTGAACACGACGGGGGCGTCCTTCGAACTCTGGACGAACATCGTCGAAGACAACCCCGAGTTCGGGACGCCGTCGGCCTTCGCCGACCACGTTCAGGAGACGAAGTGGCCGTCGTACACCGTCACGCTGGACGAACCGGACCTGCTCGAGCACATCGTCGAGGTCACCGGCGAAGCGCCCGGAAACGGATTGATCACCTTCACCGAGTCGAACTGGTTGATGTCCATCGTCGTCGCCGCCCAGCCCCACTTCGCGAACCAGCCCGACGACGTGAAGGTCTTCTGGGGATACGGACTGTTCCCCGAAGAGGAGGGGAACCACGTCGAGAAGAAGATGGAGAACTGTACCGGCGAAGAGATCCTCGAGGAACTCTGCTACCACCTCGGATACCTCGACGAACTCCCGGCGGTTCTCGAGGACGCGAACTGTATCCCCTGCAACATGCCGTTTATCACGAGCCACTTCATGCCCCGAACCCCCGGCGATCGACCGGACGTCGTTCCGCCGGGATCGAACAACCTGGCGTTTATCGGACAGTTCGCCGAGGTCCCACAGGACGTGGTCTTCACGGTCGAGTATTCGGTGCGATCCGCGATGATGGCAGTCTACGACCTCATGGACGTGGATCGTGAGGTTCCGCCCGTGAGTACACATCAGTACGAACCCGAGGTCCTCGTCGACGCCGCGAAAGCCGCGTTCAGGTAGGTCTCGAACGAACGACGGCGGAACCGATCGGACTCGGGACGGGGCGGCTCTCGTCGCCACCGCACACTCGGATCGCACGACCGTCGTGCGATCGGTGTGTAATCGGTCCAGTGACGACTATAGGGCCTCGCGGAAGCGGGCGTTTCGACGGAGTCCGACGGCGGGACCGCGAGCCTGCACCACGAATTGAAAGCGGGCGTCGAGGAACGAGGGGCTGGCTGAACCTGAACGGGAGACCGGTCCGCCGTGCGGTGGTATCCCACGGCGTCATGCGTTTGAACACGCTTTTAAGGGGGGCAACGCTATTCAGGTGTACACCCTACGCGGGGTTGATGATGCTCCTAGCTTCACAGGACTTTCGCCGGGATCGACCCGGTACGGGTACCCAGTGCCCGGACGGCAGGGGAGCGCGAGCCCACGTGTAGGAGAGGTGAACAACCAATGTCAGTTTACGTAACCACCGACATCCCAGCAGACCTCGCCGACGACGCCCTCGAGGCGCTCGAGGTCGCACGAGACACCGGACGAGTAAAGAAAGGAACGAACGAAACCACGAAGGCGATCGAGCGCGGCAACGCCGATCTCGTTTACGTCGCCGAAGACGTCTCCCCCGAGGAGATCGTCATGCATCTCCCGGAGCTCGCCGACGAGAAGGGCATTCCCGTCGTCTTTATCGAGACCCAGGACGACGTCGGCCACGCAGCCGGTCTCGAGGTCGGCTCGGCCGCTGCGGCGATCGTCGACGCTGGCGAAGCCGAAGACGACGTCGAGGACATCGCCGACAAGGTCGAGGACCTCGACTGAGGTGATCAGAGATGAGTGCTGAAGAGGAAGAAAGCGGCTCTACGCCCGCCGAGGTCATCGAGATCGTCGGCAAGACCGGCATGCACGGCGAAGCCATGCAGGTCAAATGCCGAATCAAGGAGGGCGAGAACCAGGGACGCATCATCACCCGTAACTGCCTCGGGCCGGTCCGCGAAGGGGACGTACTCCAACTTCGTGAGACCGCCCGCGAGGCCGACTCCATCGGAGGACAATAATGGTCGAGAAACGAACCTGCGACTACACGGGCGAAGAGATCGAACCCGGAACGGGCATCATGTACGTCCAGACGGACGGCACCGTGCTCCACTTCGTCGACTCCAAGGCGGAGAAAAACTTCAAGCTCGGGCGCGAACCGCGCGACCTCGAGTGGACCGAAGAAGGTCGTCGCGGCAAGGGTCCCGCACAGGCTGACACGCCTGCCGACGAGGAAGTCGACCGGACCGAAGAGGTCGAGGCCGGCGACGACGAGGACCTCGAGACGGATGCCGTCGACGACGAGGACGACGTGTCCGCGGGGGACGAAACCGTCGACGAGACGGAAGAAGCCAAAGCGGCTGACGAAGCCGAGGAAGCCGAACAATGAGCGATCACGAGCGCACCTTCGTGATGGTCAAGCCCGACGCCTTCGCACGCGGACTCGTGGGCGAAGTCGTCTCTCGACTCGAGGACCGCGGGCTCAAGCTCGTCGGTATCAAAGTCGAGAACATGCCCCGCGAACGGGCAGAAGAACACTACAGCGAACACGAGGACAAGCCGTTCTACGACGACCTCGTGGACTTCATCACCTCGGGACCGGTCGTCCCGATGGTCTGGGAGGGCCAGGACGCGACCCGTCAGGTCCGCCAGATGATCGGCGAGACCGACCCGCTCGAGGCTGCACCCGGAACGATCCGGGGCGACTACGCGCTCGATCTCGGTCGGAACGTGGTTCACGCCGCCGACCACGAGGACGAAGGCGCAAACGAACGCGAAATCGCGATCCACTTCGACGACGACGAGTTGATCGACTACGATCAACACGACGCCGAGTGGCTCTACGAGTAAGGAGACGCGACATCGGGTGCCGTTTTTCTCACGTCGTTTCAGACGGTTCCCTGTCCCGAGCGACCGGCGACCCGCGACCCGTCTCTGGGGACGCCGGCACTGACAGCGGTCCGTCTCAGTCGTCGTGTCGCCGTGAAATGCCGATTGCGGTGATCGGCTGCGACGGCGGGAGTACCCGCCCCACTACCGATAGTTCGTATATTATTAGATATATGTACTTTTCTAGAGATACGTAAAGTCTAATGTGGCGGCTGTAGTAGAGGTGGTTGGTGGTTTCGAATGGTAATACACGGTAGGTGGTTCGTGAATGCGTGATACGGAGGGTATGGCCATGGTGAGGGCGGAGGGGACGCCATCACTCGACCTCGTTTTCGATCTCCTTTCGAACCGTCGACGGCGGTACGTGCTCTACGCTCTCGCCGATCAGTCGGACGGCGTCGCAACGATCGAACGACTCACGGAGGCCGTCATCGCGTTCGAACGGACGGCAGCAGACGACGACGTGGGGGCGGAGCCGAACGCGAACCCGGAGTTCGATGGGACTCACGACTCCGTCTCGTCGGACGAACAGATGGCGGTACGGATGGAACTCCAACACGCCCACCTTCCGAAACTCGAGAACGCGGGGATCCTCGAACACGACCGGCGAAGCGAGACGGTTCGGTACTGGGGCCAGCCCTCCGTCGAGGAGTGGCTCGAACACGCACGGTACAAGGAGATCGGATAGCGCGACGCGAACGGTGCTCTACTCGTGGCCGTACTGAATGCCGATCGGAACCGCCGAAAGGTTTACTACTCAGTTCGTGGTGGAACCAGCGGAGTGTCGGTAAATCGCCGGACGGGGCGGTCGAGACTTATGTGGTGTGATATCGTCCCACTCCTCAAAACTTAACAGGCGAGATACCGATACAGAACGTGAGGTGCATACTATGACTGACCACGAACTTCCACCACTCCCGTACGATTACGACGCGCTTGAACCATCACTGTCCGAACAGGTACTGACCTGGCATCACGACACCCACCATCAAGGGTACGTCAACGGCCTCAACGCCGCCGAGGAGACCCTCGCCGAGAACCGCGAGGAGGGCGACTTCGGCTCGACGCCCGGAGCCCTCAGCAACGTCACCCACAACGGCTGTGGCCACTATCTCCACACGCTGTTCTGGGAGAACATGTCGCCAGACGGTGGCGGCGAGCCGGAGGGCGACCTCGCCGATCGCATCGAAGCGGACTTTGGCTCCTACGAGGGCTGGAAGGGCGAATTCGAGGCCGCTGCCGGTGCTGCCGGTGGCTGGGCACTGCTGGTATACGATCCGGTTGCGAAACAGCTTCGCAACGTCGCGGTCGACAAGCACGACCAGGGCGCACTCTGGGGCTCCCACCCCATCCTCGCGCTGGACGTCTGGGAACACTCCTACTACTACGACTACGGTCCGGACCGCGGTGACTTCATCGATGCCTTCTTCGACGTCGTCAACTGGGAGAAGGCCGCAGACGAGTACGAGAAGTGCCTCGACCACTTCGAGTAGACGACTCGGTCGAACCCTGATTTTTTGGCGGGTCAATGCGCGTAGCATCGACGCCGCATGCGCTGTGAGAGTCTCCTATAGCGTCTTTCCCGTCCGCCTTCAGGACCCACCGTTCGGGTTCGTGTCCGCTGGCTGCCGGGGTGTGGAACCGGTCGCGTCGTCTCCCGTCTCGATCCCGCGGAACTCGAATCGGGCACCGCCGTGCTCGCTCTCGCCGGCTTCGACGGTCCAGCCATGGGCAGCGGCGATCCCGGAGACGATACTCAGACCGAATCCCGTTCCGTCCGGATTGGTCGTGTAGCCGTCCTCGAAGACGTCTCCATCGTCCGGCAGTCCACGGCCGTCGTCGGCGACGTAGAACCCGGTCGGACCGCCGGTCCCATCCGTCCCGACGGTCCCCACTTCGACAGTGAGCGACGACCGCTCCGAGGCCTCGGTCCCCGTCGTGTCCTCCGAGCCGTCGGCCGGCCCGTGTTCGACAGCGTGGTGGTCCGCCTGCGAAGTGGGTTCGTTCGCGCCGTGTTCGATGGCGTTCCGAAACAGGTTCTCGAGCAGGCGCGTTACCCGATCGGCATCCGCGAGGATCGTCGTCTCCGATGCGATCACGAGGCCGGCGTCGCCGGTATCGACGCTCTCCCATGCACGCCCGGCGAGAGCGGCCAATGAGGCCGGTTCCGGATCGGTGATCGTCGTCCCGTCGCGAGCCAACGCGAGGACGTCCTCGATGATCGCGGCCATTCGATCGTGTGACTGTTCGATCTCGTCGAGAGACGGCTCGGGGTCGTCGGCCTCGCGAGCGAGATCGAGGTATCCCTCGGCGACGTTCAGCGGGTTCCGCAGGTCGTGAGAGACCACGCTGGCGAAGCGCTCGAGGCGTTCGTTCTGCCGTTCTACCTGTGCTTCCTGGCGCTTTCGGTCGGTGATATCGCGGACGATACACAGCCAGCCGATGTGGCGATCACGTCCGTCCTCGAGCGGTGTCATCCGGAGGTGATAGTGGCCGCCAGCGACCGCGACCTCGCTGTCTCCGTCGGTCCGAGTCGCGGTCAGCGCTCGGTACTCGTCCCATAACTCGGGGTAGTCGGCCAGCAGTGACTCGAGACGCTTGCCGATCGGTGCGGGATCGATATCTTCGAGGAGGGCCCGTCCGGCGGGGTTCAGGTCGATCAACCGATCCTGTTCGTCGACGACGAAGATCCCGTCGGAGACGTTATCGAGGACGCGATCTCGAGCGATCGGGACGAGATCGGTCAGTCGGTAGTGAACGATCCCGATCGCGTACAGAATTCCGGTTACGAGGAAGCCAACCGGGGAGACCTCCACGTCGACCAGATCGAAGACGTACACGCTGTTGGCGGCCCAGGCTGCGATCGTTCCGACGAGCATGACGGCGATCTGTCCCCGGTAGACTGCCTGGGACCGATAGAGCAGTCCGAAGATCAACATCGTGACGACGGCCAGAATCGTGTAGGCGTAGGCCGTGTGGATCCAGAACCCGATTCCCCACTCGACGGTGCCATCGACGACGTCGAAAAAGAACCCATCGGGGTTGACGGCGACGAAGATGATCACCAGAATCGGCTCGATCGAGAGCGCAGCGACTATCGACGGTCTGATAAAGCGCTCCCGACCGGTATACTCGAGCGTGAACACGAGTAGCGTTAGCAAATACAGCCCGATACTGAGAAACACGATCACTAGAAACACGCGAGCCACGAGGCCGCGGTCGACGACGGTTCGAGCGAGCAACGACCCGGCCCACAGTCCGGTCGACAGAACGTTCACGAGCAACGGCACCGCCCCGGTCCGGCCACGATGTCGCCAGAGGATGCCAGCGAGGGCAACGCTGTTGAAGACGACGATCAGGTAAATCAGTTGAATGGGTGCGATACCCGTCGGAAAAGCCATCACCCCTACTCGAGTAGCAACGCTGTAAAATGCACTGGCCGTTTCCGCTACGGACCGGTCGGTCCGGCCTCCAGGCGAACGCGAACGAACCATTTAGGCGTCGGCCGCTGATACGTGAGCGTATGCCCGTCCCGAAATCCGAGTTCGAGAGCCGTCCGCCGTGTGACTTCTACACGCCGGCGGAACTGTTCGAGGACGACCAGATGTATACCGTCTACGAGATCGCCCGCATGCTACAGGGGGTCGAACCCGACGCGGATATCGACCGCGAGACCGAGGATGTCCTGCTCGACTGGGCGATTCCGTGGATCATGACCAACGCCGACGACCTCGTGGTCGCCGAGCCACGAGACGAGGACGAACCCGGCTACTACGGCCTGAAAGAATGATCTTCCTCGTGGTCGGGGCGGATCGCGTCGACGCCGGCAAGACCACGTTCTCGGCCGGTCTGCTCGAGCGAACCGGCGCGGTCGGCTACAAACCCCGCGCCGGGAACGACTTCTGGTTCGACCACGACGATTGTCGACGCGCGCTCGCCGACGGACGGCTCTACGGAAAGGATGCGGCGCGTCTCTCGGCGGCCGACGGCCGCGAGCGTCCGCCCGAGCGCCTCAATCCCGTCCACCGGCTGTGGCAGCCGGCACCCGGCGGTGGGACCGGCCTGCTCGGCCGGGCGGACAGGGAGTTCGTCGTCGACCGTGTCGGACGTGATGGCGACGACCCGCTGTTCGTTCGCAACGCGACCGCCACGGTCCCGGACGCGGTCGCCGACGCGCTTTCACTCGCCGAGGCCGTCCCCGTCGAGACCGTCGACGAGTTCAACGACCTCGCGAGAGAGCGGTACGTTCCCGCGTTCGAGGGAGTTGCCGCGGAGATCGAGGCGACCGACATCGCCGTCGTCGAATCCTACAGCGATATCGCACGGCCACTCGAGACTCTTGAGCCGGCGTCGATCGCCGCCGTCGCGGCCGTCGAGCCGGGGCGCGTACGGATCTATCGGGGCGATCGCTACTGTCGTGCATGCGAGATCGCCAACTCGAGCCCCAGAGACGGGGCCATCGAAAAACGCGTCCCCGACGTCCTCGAGTATCTCGACCCGCTCGAGCGGGTGTCACTCCCGGCGCTTTCCGGTCCCGAACGGGACGACCCCGCTCGGATCGCCCGTGCGTACGCGGACGCCTACGAGGCGGTCCTCGACGCCGCCGGCGGGGTGTAGGCCCCGCCCTCGAGTCCGGCACGATTCGAACCCGGACGAGATCACGCTTGCCGGGCCATCCGTGCCGAGAGTTCGACGTGATCGTAGGGGTCGGTCGTCACGCTCGGTCCGTGTCCGGTATGCATCTCCTCGAGCCCCGGATCGATCCACTCGAGCACGCGGTCGATACTCTCGATCAGGGCCTCGCGGTCGCCCTCTTCGAGATCGGTTCGACCGAAGCTCCCGTTCTGGAAGACGAGATCGCCCGCGAACAGTACCCTCGCCGCCTCGGAGTGAAAGCAGAGGTGGTCGTTTTTGTGGCCGGGGGTGTGGAGCGCAACGTACTCGTGGTCGCCCAGCTGGACCCGTTCCTCGTCCGCGATAGTGCGATCGACGCCGTCGATCGACGTATCGTATCCCCACGCGTCGATGTCGAAGGCGTCCGTGACCGCAGCGAGATTGCCCACGTGGTCGCGGTGTGTGTGCGTGAGGATCACGGCTTCGAGGTCGTCGACGCGGGAGCGGACGGCATCGACGACGTCGAAGTTCGCTCCCGTATCGACGAGGACCGGCCGATCGCCGGAGACGAGGAAGACGTTGCTCGTGAACGCCTGCACGCCCTGTGCGAGATTGGTTATCACGAGAATCGATACGCCGTCGATCGATTTGTACGTGTCGACACGGAAGGGTATCCGGTCCCGTCGACTCGTGTATTCACAACCATTTTTAGCTCCGGCACGTAGTGGTAGACGAATGAATCGGTCGGCCCCTGTCGGAATCGTCGCTCTCGTCTTCCTCGTGTCGGTCGCGAGTGTCAGCGGGCCGATCGTTCTCGCGACGCCCGGGCCGGCCGATCCGTCAGCGCCGGAGCCCGCTGCCGTCGAGCCCCGGGCCGAACAGGTGACCGACGCTGCGGGTACCAGCCCGTTCGTCTCACAGGAGACACAGCGGTTCGACAATCGGACCTTCGAGATTACGATTCACGAGAACGGAAGCGCGACGTGGACGTTCCGATACGAACGGCAGTTCGCGAACGAGGACAACGAAACGGAGGCGAAAGCGAACTTCAGAGCGTTCAAAGAGGAGTTCGAAGCGAACGAAACCGGCCTGTACGATCGATTCATCAATCAGTCCCGGTTACTGGTCGAGGCTGGATCGCGGGAGACCGGCCGTGAGATGGAAGCGACGGACTTCGACCGATCGGCGCGGGTCGACGGGTGGCCAAACGAGCGAGGGGTAGTCGAAATGTCGTTCCTGTGGGACGGCTTCGCGGATGTCACCGACGAGACCATCGTCGCGGGTGACGTCTTCCAGGACATCTATCTGTCCGCCGACCAGGCGATCGTCTTCGAGGCAGGTGGTGATCTCACGTTCCGTACGATCGAGCCCGAGGGAGAGTACGCCGGCTCCTCGCTCGAAGACGCGGATTCGGTCCAGTGGAACGGCCAACAGGAGTTCGTCGACGGCCGGCCGCGTGCGGTTCTCGATCGTCCCGACGGTGCCACAGTCGGAGGCGGTGATACCGAAGGGATCGGACCGACGGACACCGCTGATACGACCCGGTATCTCGTGGGGGCCCTCCTGCTAACCGGACTCGGTATCGCAGCCGTGATCTGG
This sequence comes from Natrinema ejinorense, assembly GCF_002494345.1. Classification (GTDB taxonomy): domain Archaea; phylum Halobacteriota; class Halobacteria; order Halobacteriales; family Natrialbaceae; genus Natrinema; species Natrinema longum. Next base: position 2,187,376 of record NZ_NXNI01000001.1, on the reverse strand, counting down.
TACCGGCGGTACGGTCCCGGCGCTGACGATACTGCTGTGAGCGGAGCGACGGATCCCGCAGCTCCGTCGGCCCAACCGGCAGCCGGAGCCGACGGCGCCGGCGAATCCGGAACGGTCGCGGAGACGACCGACTCGAGCGACGGTGCGACCGCCGTCGCCGACGAGGAACTCATGTCCGACGAGGATCGCGTCGTCGCTCTCATCCGGGAGAACGGCGGCCGCATGAAACAGGTCAACATCGTCGACGCGACCGGCTGGTCGAAATCCAAGGTCAGCATGTTGCTCTCGGAGATGGAAGACGACGGAACCATCAGCAAACTCCGCGTCGGCCGCGAGAACATCATCAGTCTCGAGGGCTTCGAACCCGAAGCGACGAAGTCGCCGTTCGACGAGTGACGACCTCGATAGCCACGCGTCGGTGACTGGCTCTCACGTGAGAAGGGACACCACTCCCGGGACGAAACGGAATGCTTAAACATCGTACGCTGCTACGATTGAGTGCGAAGCACCGCGCTCCGATGGTGTAGTCCGGCCAATCATATTGCCCTCTCACGGCAATGACCAGGGTTCGAATCCCTGTCGGAGCATCCCCACTTTTCCAGCAGTTCTACCTTCGTTACTGTCCGGTGGGTTTCCCGTCTATTGACCGAATTCCCACTCCGTGTGGTAGCGGCCCCCGTCTCCGAGGAAGGGTCGGACACTCTAACTCCACGCCAGCGAGAAGACGACGATCCCGCTTCGATTGGCTTCTCGACCGGGATAAAATTCGAAAACGGATACAGTGAAGACGGCGGCACGGTGGGTGTGATGGGAACCAATCGGGGAGGTGACTGCGGTGGTCGATTGGACGCAGTTCGGACGGGGACGCTCATCGACCGACGTTCAGTCCGCGATCAGCAGATACGTTCGGCCGCCGCGGTGCTCGAGCGAGACGGCGTCGGTTTCGACGTTCGTGCGGACGAACTCGTCGAGTCCCGCCGCATCCAGGTCGGTGACGTCGATCCGTCGGCGCTGGCCGTGGGCCGTCGTTGGCGGTTCGACGCTCGGTCGAGCGTCGGAACGCCCGCCTTCGTCGCGATCGGTCCGTTCGTCAGCGGCCTCGACGATCAGTGACATATCTCTCAGTTGGACTGAACGTACGTCAAACCGATCCGTCCGGAGTGAAAGTGAAAGTACGGGAACGCGTCCGGTTCGACCGAACGGAGCCCATGGGCTCGGTGACCGGGAGTCCGTTCGGTCGACTACGGCCTAGCCGAGCGGTTTGAGTTCGACCCGGTGTGTCCCGTCGTCGGTCTCGAGCGCGACCGAATCGACGATCCCGTCACGAGCGCGCGCTCGCCAGTCGTCGACGGCGTCGGCGTGACGCTCGCGGATCCGATCGGCCTCGGTCGAGTTCTCGGCGTCGAGGGTCGACTCGAGGTCGGGGTACGCGTCGATGAGGTCGTTCGCGATGATCGCCGACGGCGAGAGGTGGACCGCACCGGTCAGTTCGGTGTCGTCGACGCGGTAGACGTGAAGGCGGGCCCGCATCCGACCGTGGAACGGCGGGGTAACTCGAAGCACGGCCTCTCCGGGGTTTTCCTGGCTGTAGATGAACGCGTCGACGGCGTCGTCCGGCGACAGCGCGATCGAGCGGATCGCCGCTGGGTCGTCCTCGGATGCGGAATCGTCGTGCTCGGCCATCGTCCGACCGTAGGACGTGTGACGGGTTAATTGTCGGGTTCGAGTCGACGATCCCCGTACACGCCGTCTTCTCAACCCTTTTTACCCCCCTGTGACTATCCATCGACGATGAAATACGTCCGCTTTCGCGATCCGGCCGGTGCAGTCCGCCGCGGCGAGTACGAGAACGGGCACGTCCACTTCGGAAACGAGAGCTACGCGCTCGACGATGACATCGACGTGCTTTCGCCGACCGACCCTTCGAAAATCGTCTGTATTGGGCGCAACTACGCCGACCACGCTGCGGAACTGAACTCCGACGTCCCCGACCGACCGTTGCTCTTCTTGAAGCCACCGAACGCGCTCGCGGCCCACGGCGATACCGTGACCCTCCCGGCAGGTAAAGAACGAATCGATCACGAGGCCGAACTCGGTGTCGTGATCGGCGAGCAGTGTCGCCACGTCTCCCAAGGGGACGCGATGGACGTCGTCGAGGGCTTTACCTGCGTCAACGACCTCTCGAACCGCGACGACCAGCGTCAGGAACAAAACTGGGTACGCGGGAAGGCCTTCGACGGCGCCGCGCCGATGGGCCCCGTGCTCGCGACGCCCGAAGAAGTCCCCGCCGACGCCGCGGTTCGGACCCGCGTCAATGGCGAGACGAGACAGGACGGCTCCCGGGACCAACTCGTGTTCTCGGTTCCGGAACTCATCGCCGAGATCACCACCTACCTCACTCTCGAGCCCGGTGACGTGATCGCGACTGGCACGCCCGAGGGTGTCGGCCCCCTCTCCGACGGTGACGAAGTCGAGATCGAAATCGAGGGCGTGGGCACGCTCGAGCACTCGGTCCGGGTTCCCTGAGCTGGACTCGCGTCGCAGACGATCGAGCGTCAACACTTTTCGGCCCGCTCGAGGAATGGGTCAGCAATGACTGTTCGCTTCGATGCAGTGACCATCGACTGGTTCGGCCTCGGAACCGTTCGACTCGAGGGACAGACCGGCGCGGTCGTCTATACCGATCCGGGTCCGGAACGGTACGGCCTCCTTGACGGCTTCGAGGCCCGCGACGGCGACCTCGTTCTCGTCAGTCACGGCCATCACTACGATCCCGCGTCGATACGACGGGTCGCACACGAGGACGCGCTGGTCGTCGTCCACGACTCGGTCGACGCGACCGAGATCGATCACGCCGACGAGGGGCCGGACGAGCTGCCGTTCGACGTCGAACGCGTCCGTGCGGACGAATCGTTCGTTCTCGGGCCGCTCGATCTCTTTACGACACCGGCGTATAACGATCCCGACGGCCCCCACACGGCCGAGGACGGAACTCCCTATCATCCCGACGGAGAGGGCTGTGGATTCGGTGTCACTATCGACGGCATCACCGCGTTCTGGCCCGGCGATACCGACGCCCTCCCGTTCCACGAGCGCCTGGACATCGATCTCTTCCTCCCGCCGATCGGGGGCACGTTCACGATGGATCGCCACGAGGCGGCGTCGCTGGCCGAAACCATCGGGCCCGACCTCGTCTTGCCCGTCCACTACGATACCTTCGACGCGATCGACACCGACGAAGAAGCGTTCGTCGTCGACGTCGCGAAACGCGAGGTTCCGGTCGTCCTCGACGAGTAGCGGTCGAATCGGCGGCGAGTCGACGGAACTCAGACGCCCATTCGCGACCAGGCGAACGCTGCAATAGCGATGAGTACCAGGACCCCGAACGCGGCCCACTGCCCGAGACCGGTATCCGCGATCGGCGCGAAGACGTCGACGAGCCCGGTCCCCTGCAAGAGCCCGAGCGCGAGGAGGACCATCGCACCGATCGCGACGAGGCCGACCGTGATTCCCTCCTTCATCATCCACGCGGTCTCGTCGGCCTCCTGTGCGCTCGAGGTCGTGGGTTCGTCGATCGCCTCCTCGTCGGGGTCACTGTGCAACGGCCGTTCGCTATCGTTTTCGTCCGCCATGTCACCAGTCTAGCGAATTGGACCCGCCACAGACGGGTACCGATTGTACCTGCAGTCACAGGCCATCGCCGGCGAACCGGTCGCGTTCCGCGACGAAAGCGACAGTGGGGGACGTCGACGCGGTGGTTCCGCTGACGTGAGCGTTGGACCCCCTGGCGGGAGCGGTCGCCTCCCGGCGATTCGCACGATATAAGTGGCCCCTGCGGAATTCTTCGACACCCATGATTCGTATTCCCACAGTGAAAACGACGAAATCCCCCATCTCACCGGTTTCGGGCGGCGGGATGACGGCAGCCACGATCGGTGATCGCGATGGCCGGTGAGGGGGCCACGGACGTTTCCAACGCGGACCTCGAGTATCCGGAACGGGACTGGCGGGGGTTCTTCAGGGAACACTTCGGGCCGTCGATGCTGTGGGCCCTGATCAGTATCGGCGGGAGCCACATCGTGCTCGCGCCCACTCTCGGCGGGACCTTCGGGCTCGTTGCGATCTGGATGTTCGGACTCATCTACGCCGCGAAGTACGGGGCCTGGGAGCTCGGCATTCGGTACAACTACGGCGTCGGCGCGAACCCGATCGAAGCCTACGACCAGCTCCCCGGTCCCAAGAACTGGGCGCTCTGGGTGACGATCCTCGTGTTCACCGGGATGTACACGTTCATCACGGCCAGCGTCGGGATGAGCACGGCGGCGTTCGTCGCCGCACTGACTCCCGAGTGGTTCACTGCAACCATCGCGTACGTCGTCTTCGTCGGCGGCGCAGGGCTACTCGTCGTCGTGTCGCGGTACAGCCTGCTCGAGACGGCCCTGATCGCCTTCACTATCGCGTTGGGCCTCCTCGTCTTGCTTGGCGTGATCGTCGGCCCGCCGTCGGGCGATGTCGTCCTCGAAACGGCCTTTGCGGTGCCCGATCTGACCGGGCCGGTCTTTATCGGACTGTTCGCCGCCGCCGCCGGCTTCGCGCCGACCGGCTTCAGCACGAGCATCCTGATCGGCAGCTGGAGCATGGCGAAAGGCGACGGCGCGAGCGAACTCGAGGAGCGAGACCTCGATCCCGAGGACCCGAAACACCACGACTACATCCGGGCGTGGATCCGGACCGGTCGGCGCGACTTCAACATCGGCTACGTGTTTAGCTTCCTGCTGATCGTCGCGATGGTGATTCTGGCGTCGAACGTGCTCTATCCGGAGCCGCCGACGGATGCGAACCTCGCGGTCGCGATCGGGTCGATCCTGAGCGACTCCTTCGGCGAGTGGTCGTACTACGCGATGTTGCTCGGCGGGTTCGCCGCGCTGTACTCGACGGTTATCACGCTGCTGGACGGCGCTGCGCGCGCCACCGGAGACATCCTGCCGATGGCCCTCGAGAACGACGACATCGACAGTGAACGGGTGCGGAAGCTGGTCGTCGTCGGCGTCGTCGCCGTCAGCAGCGCCATGGTCATCGCGCTCGGCGAGGTCCCGGTGACGCTGTTGCTCTACGTCGCCGCGGTGCTGGCGGTCACGGAGATCTTCTTCTACCCGGCCAACTGGTACGTCGTCGAGAAGAACCTGCCCGAGCCGTTCCGCCCCTCGCGGGCCTGGCACGCGTACTACGTCGTCAGCCTGCTCCTGGTGTTGGTCTTCGGGGCCATGGGAGCGGCGGTTCGACTCGGGTTCCTCGGCTAACGCTGCCCGAATTCTCGATTCGGCCCCCGAACCGACACCACGTCCGCCCGGCGTTCGTCGAACGGCGGACCGTGATCGATCGACGGCGGGGCACTCCCTGCCGCTCTGGTTGGAATGTCGATAGCTCCAAAGAGTTAGTGTCGCAGTCGGCGACGGTCGACTATGCGCAGTGACCGTCCTCGACGCCGGCGTCACGGCCGAACCGGGTCGCTGTACTGCACCGACTGCGGAGCGCCCCTCGAGTCCTCGATGCACTACTGTCCGAACTGCGGCGTGCCGATCGACCGCTCGAGCGAACGCTTGCGGTCGGCTTCGGTGCCGAAATCGCGGTCGGCTTCCGAGAGGCGACTGCGAACGAACACGAGCCGCGACGCAGCGAGGACGACCGGCCGCGACGCGACCGAGGCGGCGGACCGCGACCGACTCGAGCGGCGAATCGCCGCCGCCTCGCGGGACGGCTGGCGACTCGAGCGCGACTTCGGCGATCAGGCGGTGTTGGTCCGACGAACGTTCGGGGGCGTGGCCGATCACCTGTTGATCGCGCTGCTCACCGTCTGGTGGACGATGGGGATCGGGAACGTCCTCTACGGCGCGTACCGATACGTCGACGGTACCGAGCGGACGGTCCTGCGAGCGGAGCCGATCGGCAGGGAGGAACCCGACGACGCCACGACCGACTCGAACCTGCTTGCGCGGGCGTCCGCAGCCGTCGCGTGGCTGCTGGCGGGGCTAACCGTCGCGCTCGGCGTCCAACTGGGTGCATCGACTGTGGGGTTCGTCCTGTTCGCGCTCGCACTCGGCCTCGCAGTTGCGGGGACGAGCGTCCTCCCCTCTGTCAGTCGCCGCCTCGAGGATCGCCACTCGGTGCTGACGAACGGGCGGACCCACACGGTCGACGAACGAACCGTCGCCGCCCCCGAGCAGCCGTGTGCCGCGTGTGCCGGCCCCGTCGACCGCGGACTCGAGCGGAGCTACCGCTCGGAGGTGTGCGTGCTCGGCGTGCCGGTGACCGCCAGCGGCGGTCGCAACTACTACTGCCGGCAGTGTGCGAACGCGGAGTCGGCCACGACCGGCGCGAGCAACCGTTCGGCGGTCGCGGAACCGCGGGTGGACGGCCCGCCGACGGATTCGAACCCGGATCGAGAATCGGAGCCGGACCGGGTCTGGCGGACGAGAGACTCGAGTCCGCCACGAAGCGTCGGAAGGCGGTCCGGTCGTGATCTCAGAGGACGCCCATGTCGTCCAGCCGCTCGGGCAGATAGGTATCCGTCACGAAGTCCAGTCCGTGAGATGCCAGCGACTGCTGTTCGGACTTCTTCCCGAGATCGAGTTGCAGTTCGATCTGTTCCTCCCAGTAGTCGGTCTGGAATCGCGGGTCCTCGAGTTCGCTCTCCAGGGCGTTGATGTCCGAATCCGAGAGGGGGTCGGTCGGCAGTTCGTACTCGACGATGTCGGCGGGCTGGATGCCGATGAAGTCCGCTTCGGGGGTCGCGAGGTACTCCGAGAGGTGGGCGGACTTGATCGAGCCGTAGGCGACGGAGCCGTAGATGCGGTACGACCACGGGTCGCCGTCGGTAAAGACCGTGACCGGGAGCCCGAGTTCGTCGTGGAGTCGCTTGGTGATCCGGCGGGTCGCCCGCGCGGGTTGGCCCTTGAGGTGGACGATCAGCGCGTTGTACTCCTCGTCGAAGCCGTTCTCGACGAGCCGATCGCGCATGCCACCGGTTTCGACGGCGAGAATGAAGTCGGCGTCACAGTCCAGAAACTCGATCGTGTCGGGGTTGTTCGGGATCTGGTAGCCGCCCTCGCCGACGTCCTCCTGGCAGTGGATCTCGCGTTCCCCGCGGCGTGTCTGCTCGCGGAGGTGCAGGGGCCCCATGAGGGTCGCACCGGACTCCTCGGGGCGCATGTGGAAGTCCTCGCGGGTGACGCCCGAGACGATTTCGAGGTCCTCGACCATGCTGTTGGACTCGTCCTGATCGTTGAACTGGGCCTCGTCGTTGTCCCAGCTCTCCGAGAGGTAGTAGAGTTCACGCAGGGTCGAGGAACGGTCCTCCTCGAGCTGGTCGGCGAGGAACTCGATCGTATAGACCGCCTTCAGGAGTTTTCGTGCGCCGCGGACGGAGTTGGCCGACCGAGTCGACTCGCGGTCGCCGTAGACCCAGACGTCCATCTCCTCGTCGTACTCGATGTTGTTCTTCGTCCGCGTCGGCACGGACATGTGGGGAATCTCGCCCAGTTCGAACTGGTCGTAGAACTGCGCCGCGAGATCGATCAACTGTTCTCGTGCCTGCTGGTTGTCGTCTGCGCTCATTGGTTTACGGTCAGCTTCTCGCTCTCGACGCCTTTGACGTCCAGATCGAACGTCGCGTCGTCCGATACCTCGTACTCGAGGGCCGCCTCGTCGTCGCTTCCGACGTCGGGTTCCCACTTGACGAACCACTCGCCGTCCATCTCGACGACGGACGCGCCATCCGAGAGGCTCGTCGGCTCGGCCGAGACGATGTCAGTGACCTCCAGTGATTCGTTCGTACTCGAGTTGTTCTCGACGACGACGGAAACCGCCTTTCCGTCGCCGTTTTCCTCGACGGTCCGCTCGACGAGGACGTTGTTCATGATGCGGGCGATCGCGTCGTCGATGTCGGGTTCCTCGCGGCCGGTGACCTCGGCGACCTTCGTGGCCATCTCCGGGAGGATCTTTCCGAGGACGTTCTGTTTCTTCCGGCGCTGTTGCATCGACCGGCGCTTGTTGAGGAAACTCTTGAGCTCCCGAGCCGCTTCCCGGACCGCGAGTTCGATCTCGTCTTCGATCTCGGGAACGTTGGCGACCGCGTCTTTCGATTCGCTCGTGAAGGGGACGTTCGTCGAGGCGACGTGGACCATGATTACGACCGGCCCGTTGGGGAGCCCCGAGCCGCCCGGCTGGTCGAGCCCGTAATTGCGCCAGCCGATCGATTTGACGACGTCGGTCGTCGCACAGGCACCCCGCTGGTAGACCAGCGGAACCCGGTTGGCAAAGCGCATGACCTCGGCGGTTCCCTCGGCCGGCAACTCGCCGCCGTAGGCGATCCCTGCTTCGACGATGAACGGATCGCCCCCGGAGACGCCGGCGTCCCGCGTCGCCGAGGCGTAGAAGTCGGCGTCGAACTCCTTCTCGAGGCCGGCGGTGATGAGCTCCTCGGAGATGGGCGCGAGACACCGCGTCGGCGGTGCCATGATGTCGGTCGCGCGCATGGCATCGACGAGGTTGCTGGTGGCGTCGCGGTCGCCGTCGAGTTCGCGGACGAGCGGCGGGTCGTCGGGGACGGTTGCCATCACGTCCCAGATCGCCTTGACGACGTTCTCGCGGGCCGTCTCGCCAAAGGAGACGTCGTCGTACTCCTCGGTGAGGTCGGCGACCCGGTCGACGTGCTCCCGAAGTCGCCGGTGGGTGAGCCGGTGACGGACGTTCCCGTCGTCCTCGTCGTCGCTCTCGAGTTCGTCCTCGAACTTGCCGGCGAGCCGGTCCGCGAAGGCCGTGATGACTTCGTCGTCCTTGCGGGTACTCGTCGCGTCGTCCGCGAGGTCGTAGAGATCGGCGACCAGCCGAGAGTCGCCGTCTCCCTCGGGACCGTCGCTCTCCTCCGTTTCCGGGTCTCCGTTGCCGGCGTCGATCAGTTCGAACCAGACGGCCTCGACGGCGTTTTCGCGGACGGTGTCGCCGAACGTCGTTCCGTGGTCGTCCTCGACCGCCTCGGCGGCCGATTCGACGATCTCGAGCAGTTCGTGGTGGGCGATGCGATCGGCGTCAGCGACCGCGTCGGCGATCGAGTCGGCGAAGGCAGCCGTCGGCTCGGGACCCTTGTTCGCCGTCGCGTCCTCGACCGCCGCGTGGAGGTCGATCCCTTCGTGACTCGCCGGCGGCCGCCAGCGCATCTCCCGTCCGTAGTGGCGATCGCGGAACGCGTCGATGATCGAGTCGGCGGTCTTCTTCCCGACGCGGGTGAACTCCTCCTGTACGAATCCCGACACCGTCTGGGAGTCCGTCGCCGCCAGCATTTTCATCACGGTGCCGAGTTCGACGCCGTGGGGATGGGGGCGGATCTCCTCGGTCTCCGCTGGGAGCTGGTCGGTCGCGCGTTCGAACTTGAAGTGCTCCTGTGGTTCGCGAAGCTCGAGGCGGGCGTGGGGGTTGACGACTGCCGTGTGCTTGATGTAGTCGTGGAGCTGCTGGCGGGCGCGCATGTTCGCCTCCATCTCGAGTTCGATGCGGGTCCCGTGGGGCCGATCCCAGGTGGTCGTCTCCTCGACGCTGATCTCGGGCTCGTTGTCGTCCGTATCGACGATGAGCTCGAAGTATTCGGCCTCGCTCGAGCCCTGCGTTCGGCTCGTAATTTTGGCGGGTTTCCCGCTGGTCAGCTGGGCGTAGAGAACGGCGGCAGAGATACCGATCCCTTGCTGACCGCGGGACTGTTCGCGTGCGTGAAAGCGAGAGCCGTAGAGTAGTTTCCCGAAAACCTTCGGGAGCGATTCTTTCGTGAGTCCCGGACCGTTATCCTCGACGATCAGGCGGTAGTAGTCACCGGCTTCCTGGATTTCGACGTAGATATCCGGGAGAATGCCCGACTCCTCGGCGGCGTCCAAGGCGTTGTCGACGGCCTCTTTGACGGCCGTGACGAGGCCTCGAGCGCCGCTGTCGAAGCCGAGCATGTGCTTGTTCTTCTCGAAGAACTCGGCGATGGAGATCGACTGCTGGCTTGCTGCCAGCTCCTCGGCGATCCCCTCCTCCTCACCGAGTGTCGACTGGAACGACGTCATCGTCTCCCTGTACTAACGGGGAGGCTAAAAGGTGTGTGCTACCGGAGTGAAAGTGGTGCCGCCGCGTGTTCCCGTCCGGTTCGATGTCGGTTCAACGGGCGATATCGGGGTTGAACGCCCGATTAGAAGGTGATGATCTCGTAGTCGTCACCGATCAGCGAGCGGATGCTCGGGTGGCCGTTGTTGTCGTCGATGGTGACGACGCCGGCGTCGTCGACAGCGTCGTCGACGCCGAACGCGCCGGCACAGTAGTCGCAGGCGGCCGCCTCCTCGCTGACGGACTGGTAGAGGTCGTGGTAGTCGTGCGCTTCGTCTTCCAGTTCCGGGATCCATTGGGTCCCGGCTCCGTCGAAGATCAGTTCCAGATCGTCATCGGGATTCTCGGCGAACTCCCTCGCTGCCTCGAGGCCGTTGACGAGACGGCCGAGGTCACTGTGCGATTCGGTCCCTGCCAGAATGATAATCGCTGCGTTCGTCATTACGAAGGGTAATACAGCCCGTGATGGAAAAAGGGGAATGCGGTCGTGTACGGCGGACGCAACTCCGGTCGGCTGTGGGATGCCGGTGACCCGACCGATCCCGCGGGCCGGGATGAGCCGGTGAGTGCCGACCGAATGACCGTCGATCAGTGGCTGTGTCTGTGATCGTGTCCACCACCTTTGGTGAACTGCCCGGAGAAGGCACGCTGAACGACCTCCGAAAGCGCAGGATGGATGTGGACCGACTGGCGGATGTCCTGGACCGTTCCGGAGCCGGCCGTCATCGCGACGACGACCTCCTGGATCAGATCCGAGGCTTCGGGGCCGATGATGTGACAACCGAGGATCTCGCCCTCGAGATCGATGATCGGTTTGACGAACCCCTCCGCGTTCATCGCGCTCCCGCGAGCCGTCTCCTCGTAGCGGTAGGTTCGTGTGGCGTACTCGCGGTCGGTGGCTCGCAGTTCCTGTTCCGTGAGTCCGACGCCGGCGACTTCCGGGGAGGCGAAGACGGCGAAGGGCATCGCCGAGTAGTCGACCGGCTCGAGGTCCTCGCGGAAGAGGTTTCGCGCGACGGCCCGCGCCTCGTGGTTCGCGTTGTGTTTCAGCAGGTACTCGCCGACGATGTCGCCCAGCGCCCAGACGCCGTCGGCGGTCGTTCGCAGGTACTCGTCGGTCCGGACGAACCCGGCTTCGTCGGTTTCGATGCCGGCGGTTTCCGTGTTCAACGTATCGGTGTTGGGTACGCGGCCGGCCGCGACGAGCAGTTCGTCGCCGGTGACCGAGACCGGTTCGTCCGAGCCCGCGTCGCCCCCGTCGGGGTACGTGTAGGGGCGAGCCTCGACGGTGATCGAGCCGTCCGCCGCCGAGACGGCGGTGGCCTCGTAGCCGGTGTAGACGTCGAACCGGTCGGCGTAGCGTTCGGTGAACGCGGCGGCCACCTCTTCGTCGGCGTCGGGAAGCAGGGTCGGTCGCCGACCGATGATCGACACGTCGCTGCCGAACGTCCCGAAGAACTGTCCCAGTTCGGCGGCGATGTAGCCCCCGCCCACGATGACGAGGTGGTCCGGTGGGGCCTGCAACTGCAGCGCCTCCGTGCTGGTGAGGTAGTCGACGGTCTCGATGCCGTCGATCGGCGGAATCGCGGGACGGGTCCCCGCCGCAACGAGGACCGTCTCGGCAGCGAGGCGCTCGCCGTCGTGGTCTCCGCCGGTTAGCTCGAGCGTGCGTTCGTCGACGAATCGCCCCTCCGCCTGGTAGAGGTCGTGGCGGTCGGAGGAACTGAGACCGCGCCGGATCGAGTCCGAACTCCCGTGGACGTCCTCGGTTACCTCCCGGACGATCTCGGCGAAGTCAACGTCGGTGACCGTCGCGTCGATCTTGAACTCGTCCGCGCGCTCGATCGTCTCCATGACGTCGGCGTGGTACAGCAGCTGCTTCGATGGAATACAGCCCCGATTGAGACAGGTACCGCCGAGTCGCCCCTTCTCGACGACCGCGACCGATTGGCCCTGATTCGCCGCCGCGTTCGCCACGTCGAGCCCCGATCCGGAGCCGATGACGAGGAAGTCGTACTCCTCCATGGGTACGAGTGGGTCCGGAGCGCAATGAATACCGTTCCCCGTTTCCGGCGCGGTCGGGATGAATACACCCGATCCGTGACCGGAACCCGAGCGGATCGTCGAACGGCCTGCCTCACTCCTCGACGGGCGGCCACTCCCAGGCGTCGGCTTCGACCACGGCGAGCAGTCGCCGTCGTCGGTCGGTCAGGTCCGTGAGGGCCTCGGCGAACGCGTCGTCGGAGACGGCCGGGATGTCGTCGTCGCGCAAGCGCTCGAGGTCCGGGGCTCGCGGAACGGACGGCGCGGGTTCGATGAACGCCGTATCGAGCGTCTCGAGGTAACTTTGTGCACTCGACCGGCCGGACTCGACGACCGCGGGGTCGGGGCTGTGCTCGTCCGGAACGCCGTATCGAAGAAGCATGAGCGCCTCGTCGAAGATCGGCACCGCGACGGCCGAGGCTCGATCGGCCTGTTCGCTGTGGTAGTAGTGCAAGATCGGATAGGATTTGTGCTGTTCGGCGAGCAGACTCAGCTCCGTCGCGAGCGACTCGAGAGCGAGGTCCAGTCCCTGAAAGTCCTCGCCGGTCCACCCCGTTCGAACGATCGATTCGCTTCGTTCTCCCAGTCCCGTGACGGTGCTGGCAAAGGACCGTTTGTCCGAGACGGCTCCGAGGACGGTGAGGATGTAGGAGACGCCGAGCGTGACGAAGGCCATTCCGGTAGCCGTCGTGAACGAACTGGCGATCTCCCAGACGTCGCCGAGGGGGCTATAATCGCCGTTACCGTCGGTAAACATCGTGTACGCGACGTAGTAGAACCGCCCCGACCAGTCGGCGACTGCGCCGGTGCGCGTACTGATGAGCGAGGCCGGATAGCTGGCGAAGACGAGCGTCCACCCGAGCCAGATGAGGCCGATCCACATCGCGAGGGTGAGGATGAGAATGAGCGGCCCGGCGATACTGAGTACCCTGTCGCGGTCACCGCTTCCAATCCGGAGTCCGTGCCAGACGGCGGTCGTGAGCCGGCCGGAAATCGGTCCGGAACCCCCGTCGACCCAGAGGGTCGTCCAGATGATGTCGACGATCGCAGCGACGAGGATGCCGATCCCGGCGACGAGATAGAACGGATTCATTCTGCGACTGCCCGCTCTTCGACGACGTCTGCTAGCACCTGCGCGATCTCCGCGTTCGTCTCGGGACTGTAGTGGCCCCCTTCTCCGCGTTCAACGTACAGGGACTCGACCTCGCCGTCGTCCGGTGAGAGGTGAGTGGCCATATCGATCGTCGTCAGGTCGTCGTAGCGCTCGTCGAGCCGATCCATCAGATCGCCGTAGATGGGGCCGTGCTCGGACTCGTACTTCGCGTATCGGAGCTGCTGGACCATCACGAACGTCGCCTCGAAGCCCCGTTCGTCCGCGTAGTCGACGAACTTCTCGACGAGCGCGTCCAAGAGGTATTCGTGAGTCTCGAACAGCCGCTCGTGGTATCGAACGCGAGGTTGTTCTAACCGCAGTGCGGACTGTGTCTGGGCCAGATCGAAGTCGATCCCCGGGATCGAGCGCTCGAGTCGGCGCTCGAGTTCCTTCCCGGCGGTATACGCGGCGTAGCGGACGTATTCGTTTTTCTCGAGGAAATCCGCAGTGTACGGCCGCGACGCGACGTGTGGCTCGAACCAGTGTTCGTAGTGAAAGTCGTATTCCCGGAGGAAGTCGGCTTTCGACTCGAGATCGAGCAACTCCTCTTTCTCGTCGACGGGGCTCTCGATGCGCTCGAGTTCGCCGTCCTCGAGGACGTACCGGGGTTTGACGGCGAGGACGTTGCCGAACTCCTGGTAGTGTTTCCAGACGCTGAGGATGCGCGCGATCGAGGAGGCAGTGACGACCACGAAGACGTGATCGGTCGGGTCCTCGGGATACCGGCGCTCGAGTCGCATGAGCGCCTGATCGAGGCCGTAGTTGCCGCCGCCGTAGTTGGCGACGTGGGTGTCGAGTTCTTCGGCGAGGTAGTGTTGGAACGTCTCGTCGTCGTCGACCTCCCGGCAGAAACAGTAGGAGTCGCCGTAGGTCGAGACCGTCAACTCGGCGTCGGGGTCGCGCTCTTTCGCAGGGCAAACTCGACTCGCGTACTCGTCGGTCGAGTACGTCACGACGCTGCGGAGTTCCTCACCGGGGAGGTGATCGCCGGTGTCCTTCTGTTTCTCCCGGCTCGGCTGGGGGCACCAGCCCAGTTCGGCGTCGAAACTGCTGAACTTCCCCAGTAATTCGCGGTCGATCTCGGGAAACTCCTCGGTCGCAACCGACGGAATCCGTTCGAGGGCCCGGTACGACACGGCCTCGAGAACCACCACGCCGACGACGAGAGCGAGTGCGGTCGCGACGAGCGGAAGCATCGGACCACCATACCAGAACGGGGGATAAGTCGATTGTGCCGGAGTATGCCACTTTCAGGATTGTGGAGAGGAAGGGGCGTGGATCGGTCCGTCGACGGGAATCGGCGGTTCAAGTCGCCGTTCGTCGCACGTCGACCCGGCGACAGCAATCGCGGATCGCGTAGGCGCTGTAGCCACGTCCCGCGTTCGCTCGGATTCGGTTCGAAGGGCGTTCTGTCGGGGCCGGTCAGCTCGTCGTCACCGCGGAATTCGCCACGGCAGCCTCTCACCGAACCACGGTAACCGGTACCGGCGAGTGGCGGACGACGACTTCCGCGACGCTGCCGAGCAGGATCCGTACGACGCCCGATCGACCGTGACTACCGATGACGACGTGATCGACGGGATTCCGTTCGATGTACTCGAGAATTTCCTGGGCCGGGATCCCTATGCGAGTCCGCGTTTCGACCGCCGTTCCGTGCTCGTCCGCGATGGTCTCGGCCGCGTTTCGGTGATCAGTGGCTTCGCCGAGAAACGTTCGGGCGTCGTCGCTCGATCTGGTATCGTCCGCAGCGTTCGGAACGAACGGCAGCGAAGACGTATCGACGACAGTCAGAACGACGATGTCGCCGTCGGGAAACAGGTCGAAGGCGTACTCGAGGGCGTCGGCGGCAGGCTTCGAATCGTCGAACGGAACGAGGACCCGTGGAACCATAGCTACCTCCGTCTATCCGTGTCCCCTTCAGTCTGTGTCAGGCGATTTCACCGTCGCCGAGGACCGGTCGGAAACGACCATCCGCAAACTGGCGATCGGCTCGGCGATCAGAGGGCGAGATAAGGGCCGACGCCCAGCAGGACGACCCCGAGAACGACTTTCAGCCGCTCTGGGTCGATGGCGTGGGCGACCCGCCAGCCGATGACGACGCCGAGCAGGAGCGGCGTACCGATGACGACCGCGAGCGGAACGGAGACGTTCCCCTGCAGGAAGTAGCCCGACGCCGCGAACGTCGCGATGAAGATCGACTGGACCTGTGCCGCGGCGACGGCGAGCAGCATCGGCACCCCGACGAGCACCAGGGCGGGGACGGCCAGCACCGGGCCACCGATCCCGAGCAGGCCGCTACAGGCTCCGAGGACGAACCCCAGCGCTCCCAGAACGATCCGGCCGGACCGGGTCAGCGGTTCGAGGTCGTAGCTCGGTCGAAAGCCCCGACGCTCGCGGTAGAGAATGATACCGCCGACGGCCATCGCGACGCCGCCGAGCAGGAGTCCGAACAGGGAGCGCGAAACGAAGGAGTTCACGTACGCGCCGACGAGCGCGCCGAAGACGCTCGTCGCGCTGAGGATGATCGCGATGGCACGGCCCTCCCCGGTGTCCATCTCGCCG
The DNA here is from genome assembly GCF_002494345.1 of Natrinema ejinorense. Classification (GTDB taxonomy): domain Archaea; phylum Halobacteriota; class Halobacteria; order Halobacteriales; family Natrialbaceae; genus Natrinema; species Natrinema longum. Next base: position 2,171,484 of record NZ_NXNI01000001.1, on the reverse strand, counting down.
GAGTAGACGTAGGCGGCGCTCCCGACGAGACCGGTGACGATGAACGTCGCGTGAGCGGTTCCGGCGACCTGACTCGAGGCCAGCGGCGTCAGCGAGTAGAGGGCGATCGTCACGAAGATACCGCCGGGACCGATGGTCGTGATTCCGATGCCCGAGAAGAAGGCGATCGAAACGAGCAACAGCACCAGTGAGAGTTGGAAGGGCAGTTCGAACATGGAGGGGCGGTGTTATTCACGTGTCCGTCCCAGCGCGCCTGACTCTTCCGGTCGGACCCGGTCCAGTCTCAGAGGAGTTCGAGGATCGAACGAGTCAGCGATTCGGCCGTCACGAGCGACGTGAGGAATATCAAGACGACGACCGCGAGGAAGAGCGCGCGCTCGAGTCGAGTCGGCTCGAAGTACCGGTTGATCGCGGCGAACAGTGCAAGCGCCGTGATCGGCAGGCCGATGACGCCATTGACCGCGGGCATCAGTAGAGCCAGCCTCACTGGCGTAAAGTCGGTGAAGGCGAGGATCGGGATGACGAGAAGGACCGACAGTCCGATCAGGAAGTGGACGGTCCGCCGGAAGTACATGTCGCCGAAGTGGGTCGTCAGTTCGTAGGATTGTGGCACCATGAAGCCGGCAGCGAACAGCGTCCCGGTCGCGCTCGTGAACGACGCAGCGCCGACGGCGAGGACGAACACGCCCAGCACCCACGGGCCGATCATATCGGTGAGCGGTTCTGCGGGTGCGGTCAGCGTGAGCGTCTCGTCAGGGACGGCCATCGCGGCCGCGATAATAACCGTCGCACTGAGGGCGACGACGGCGGCCAGTCCGACCGTGTGGTCTTTCCGATATCGGGAGACGTCCGTCCAGTCCTTCTCGTGTTGCATGCTCGTCTGAATGAAGAAGTTCGGGTAGTAGACCGTCGTCCCCAGCAGTGCGATAATCATCGTCAGGTAGTTGAGGTCGGCGGAGATCGTCGGAACGAACCCGAGGGCGACGCCGCCGAGCGACGGCTGGAGGTTCGCGACGATGACCAGATAGGAGGCGAAGATCGCCAGCACGAGCGTTGCGATGACTCCCTCGATACGGCTATAGACGCGAAGTTCGACGAGCGAGATACCGAGTGCGGCCGTGATGATAATACCCACGTACAGATTCGAAACCGGAGTGAGAAAGACCAGCGCAGCTCCCGCGAGTGCGTAGTTGGCAACACTCCAGAACTGCATAATGAATGCGATGCCGAACGCGAACGGTTTCGCGGCCCCCGGTCCGATCACGTCCCTGATGTAGTCCATCAGCGGTTCGTTCTTCGCTGCCAATCGAGCGGACATCTCGTGCATCGTCAGACCGACGCCGAGCGTCAGCGGCAAGACCCACAGGAGTCCGAAGCCGAAACTAGTTCCGGCCTGCGTCAGGATATAGACGGACCCAGCTCCGAAAATATTCGCCGCAAAAAGGAGCCCGAGCCCGTATTGGTGAATTGTTTCTTTTGCCTTTTCGACAGGAATGTCGACCGCGGTACTGTGTTCTTCCATATGTAATCGTGCCCTGAAAAGCTCGGGCGTCTCAGCCCCTCGAGCCCGCGACCGACCGCGAGGACTGGGGGACTGCCACCGGTATGCTGTTTACTGGAGTCCGAAATCCCGTACTGACCCAAGGAACGGGATTCGTTTCAGCGGAAAGCTTGAGATAGCAGCCTACCCTGCAGATAGCTGGATCGAGTAAGATGGAATTGACGCGAGTACGGTACGAGAGCGACGAGCGAACTCGAGTGGCGACGAATACTGAGTGGTCACTGAGAGCGGACGCACTCGGGAGGCTGCCGGCAGTACGCTCTTACTACTCCAGGGCGAACGCACCGATGGAGAGGAAGTTGCCTTCAGAAGAAGGCATATATATTTCTATCCCTTACCCAAGGTGAAGACCAAATGCAAGGACAATCCCAACAGCAGGCCTACGATCGGGGGATCACGATCTTCTCCCCGGACGGACGCCTCTACCAGGTCGAATATGCACGCGAGGCCGTCAAGCGTGGGACCGCGAGCGTCGGGCTCCGGACGCCCGATGGCGTCGTCCTCGCCGCCAACCGACAGGTCAGTTCGCCGCTCATGGAGCGCTCGAGCGTGGAGAAAATCCACAAGGCCGACGAGCACATCGGCGTCGCAAGCGCCGGGCACGTCGCCGACGCCCGCCAGCTCGTCGACCTCGCGCGTCGCCGCGCACAGGGCGAACAGCTCCGATACGGTCAGGAGGTCGGCGTCGAAACCCTGACGCGATCGATCACGGACCACATTCAGGAGTACACCCAGACCGGTGGCGCGCGCCCCTTCGGCGTCGCGCTCCTCGTCGGCGGCATCGACGAGGGCGAACCGAAGCTGTTCGAAACCGACCCGTCGGGGACGGACTACGAGTGGAAGGCAGCCGCCATCGGCGGCGATCGCGACACCATTCAGGGCTACCTCGAGGACCACTATCGTGAGGATCTCGACGTCGACGGTGGCATCGAACTCGCCGTGAGCGCACTCAGCGAGCCCGAGGAGGAGGTCGTCGACGCCGAAGCGGTCGACGTCGCCACGATCACGACCGACGACGAATCGTTCCACTCGGTCGAGGAGAGCCGACTCGAGTCGATCCTCGCGGAAATCGACACGGAGGAGACCGATGAATAACTGGAGCCAGCCGTCGACGCCCCAGGGGAACGGCGATCCCTCGCCCTACGAGCCCGAACTGGGCTCGCTTCCCGACGGGAACGGGGGCGACGACTACGGCGAGAACGTCAACTCCACGGGGACGACGACCATCGGCATCACGACCGACGAGGGCGTCGTCATCGCGACGGACATGCGCGCCAGTCTGGGCGGCCGGTTCGTCTCGAACAAGGACGTCCAAAAGGTCGAGCAGATCCACCCGACCGGCGCGCTCACGCTCGTCGGTTCGGTCGGCGGCGCGCAGTCGTTCATCCGAACGCTGCGGGCCGAAGTTAACCTCTATGAATCCCGTCGCGGCGAGCCGATGCCCATCGAGGCACTGGCGACGCTGGCGGGTAACTTCGCCCGCGGCGGGCCGTTCCGAGCGATCAACCCCATCCTCGGTGGCGTCGACGCCGAGGGGAGCCACGTCTACAGTATCGACCCCGCTGGCGGGGTCATGGCCGACGACTACACCGTCACTGGCAGCGGGATGCAACTCGCCTACGGCCTCCTCGAACAGGAGCACGAGGACGACCTCTCGCTCGAGGACGCCAAGTCGGTCGCGGCTCGCGCCATCAAAAGTGCCGTCGAGCGCGACACCGGCTCCGGGAACGGCGTCTTCCTCGCGGAAGTGACCGACGAGGGCGTCGACATTCAGGGCCACAACGAGTTCGACGCGGTCATCTAGGCCGCGGTTGGTCGTTTATCGGGGCAGGCCGTTTATTGGGGCCATCCGGCTCGCGCTCGCGCGCGTACACGTGACTTTTATTAGGGCCGGACTGCTATCCGAAAGCAGGTTTTACATGTCCCAGGAAAGCGAGTACGGAGCCGGGCAGATTCAGGTCCTCGAGGGCCTGGAAGCCGTCCGAAAGCGACCGGCGATGTACATCGGCTCTACCGATTCTCGAGGACTCCACCATCTGGTCTACGAAGTGGTGGACAACTCGATCGACGAGGCACTGGCCGGCCACTGCGACGACATCACCGTCACTATCCACGAGGACGAGTCGGTGAGCGTCGCTGACGACGGCCGTGGTATCCCCGTCGACACACACGAGGAGTACGACCGCCCTGCACTCGAGGTCATTCTGACCGTCCTCCACGCCGGCGGCAAGTTCGACAACAAGTCCTACCAGGTCTCCGGCGGCCTCCACGGCGTCGGCGTGAGCGTGGTCAACGCCCTCTCCGAGCGTCTCGAGGCCGAGGTCAAACGCGACGGCGGCGTCTTCCGCCACGCGTTCGAGGGTGGCGAACCTATCGGTGACATGGAACGCGTTCGCGAGATGCAGCCCGACGAGGAGACAGGGAGCCGGATCCGGTTCTGGCCCGATACGGGTATCTTCGAGACGGGCGACGTCTCGTTCTCGACGCTATCGAACCGGCTTCGGGAACTGGCCTTCCTCAACTCGGGCGTCCGCATCACGCTCCGTGACGAGCGCGCGGACGACGACGAGGGCGAGGCCGTTACCGAGACCTACGAGTACGACGGTGGCATCCGCGAGTTCGTCGACTACCTCAACGAGACGCGCTCGGCGATGCACGAGGACGTCATCTACTTCGAGGACGAAGCACAGAACATCCAGATCGAAGTCGCGATGCAGGCCACCCAGGAACTGCAGGGGTCGATCCACGCCTTCGCGAACAACATCAACACACGCGAGGGGGGGACCCACCTCACCGGGTTCAAGACCGCGCTGACGCGGTGTGTCAACGATTACGCCAACGACAACGACCTCCTCTCGGATCTCGACGACAACCTCACGGGCGAGGACATCCGCGAGGGGCTGACCGCAGTCATCTCGATCAAACACCCCGATCCCCAGTTCGAGGGTCAGACGAAGACGAAACTCGGCAACTCGGAAGTACGGGGCATCGTCGAGAGCGCCATGCACGAGGGGCTCGGAACCTACTTCGAGGAACACCCCGACACCGCCGAGGCGATCGTCAACAAAGCGGTCGAAGCCGCGAAGGCACGCATGGCCGCCCAGAAGGCCGAAGAGCTGACCCGGCGGAAATCCGCCCTCGAGTCCACCTCGCTGCCCGGGAAACTGGCCGACTGCCAGACCAAAGATCCCGAGGAGGCCGAACTGTTCATCGCGGAGGGTGACTCCGCGGGGGGGAGCGCGAAACAGGCTCGGAATCCGGATTTCCAGGCCATCCTGCCAATCAAGGGGAAGATTCTGAACGTCGAGAAACACCGACTCGACCGCATCCTCGAGAACGACGAGATCCGGAACATGATCACCGCGATCGGCGCGGGGATCGGCGACGAGTTCGACGTCGAGGACGTCCGCTACAAGAAGATCATCATGGCGACGGACGCCGATGTCGACGGGGCACACATCCGGACGCTCCTGTTGACGTTCTTCTACCGGCACATGCGCCCGCTGCTCGAGGGCGGCTACGTCTACGCGACCCAGCCGCCGCTGTACCGCATCCGCTATCGCGGCGAGACCTACGACGCGATGACCGACGCCGAACGCGATCGGATCGTCGAAGAGAAGTGCGACGGCAATCCCTCGCAGGTCCAGCGGTTCAAGGGGCTCGGCGAGATGAACCCCGAACAGCTCTGGGAGACGACGATGAATCCCGACAACCGCATTCTCAAACAGATCACGATCGAGGACGCGGCCGCGGCGGACAAGATGTTCTCCGTCCTGATGGGCGACGCCGTCGAACCCCGCAAGCAGTTCATCAAGGATCACGCGCCGGAGGCGGAGTGGATCGACATCTAAGAACGGACTTTCACCCTGCGTACGGTCGCGAAGCGACCGCACTCGGTGAAAATTCGATGAAAAGGACTCCCCCTTCCCCTCCGTGCGGGCACGCCGCGTTCCGGGTCGGTCGTCGGCCCGCTCGAGCGTCCCCAGAGCGGACGCTCTCACGGATGCAACACTTTGCAGATAACCACCCCACCAATCAGCTGAGAATATGAGTTCAGACGTACCCGATCCGACGGACATAGAGGCCAGAGCGGTCGAAAACGTCCGTATCGAAGACGAGATGGAGCAGAGTTACATCGACTACGCGATGAGCGTCATCGCCGGTCGCGCACTCCCCGACGCCCGCGACGGACTCAAACCCGTCCACCGGCGCATCCTCTATGCGATGCACGAGATGGGCGTCTCCTCGGGGAGCAGCCACCGCAAGTCCTCCTCGATCGTCGGGGAGACGATGGGTGACTACCATCCCCACGGCGACAGCGCGATCTACGATACCCTGGTCCGGATGGCCCAGGACTTCTCGATGCGGTATCCGCTGGTCGACGGCCAGGGGAACTTCGGCTCGATGGACGGCGACCCCGCCGCCGCGCCCCGATACACGGAGGCTCGGATGGCCTCCGTCGCCGAGGAACTGCTCGAGGACATCGACAAGGAGACGGTCGACTTCTCGGCGAACTACGACGACCGCCTCCAAGAGCCCGACGTGCTTCCGGCGGCGTTTCCCAACCTGCTGGTCAACGGCTCCTCGGGGATCGCGGTCGGGATGTCGACGAACATCCCGCCCCACAATTTGGGCGAGGTAATCGACGCGACGATCGAGCTGATCGACGACCCCGACGCGACCGTCGACGACCTGATGGCGCACGTCAAAGGCCCGGACTTCCCGACGGGTGCGAACATCGTCGGCCGAGACGCGATCTACTCGGCGTACAAGACCGGCCGCGGGCGCATCCGCGTCCGCGCCGAGTTCGAGGTCGAAGAGTGGAAGTCGGGTCGCGAACGGATCGTCGTCACGGAACTGCCCTTCCAGGCCAACAAGGCTCGACTGGTCGAACGCATCGCCGAGGACGTCAACGAGGGCGAGATCGAGGGAGTTTCCGACCTGCGCGACGAGTCCGACCGCGACGGCGTCCGCGTCGTCATCGAACTCAAACGCGGCGCGAACGCCGACGTCGTCAAGAACAAACTGCTCGAGAATCACCTCGAACGAACCTTCGGCGTCATCAACCTCGCGCTGGTCGACGGCCAACCGCGCGTGCTCTCGCTCACGGAGACGCTCGAGGAGTACATCTCCCACCGCCGCGAGGTCGTTCGCCGACGCAGCGAGTACGACCTCGCGGCGGCCGAGGATCGGGCACACATCCTCGAGGGACGGCTGACGGCCGTCGAGAACGCCGAAGACGTCGTCGAGCTGATCCGCAACAGCGAGGATCGGTCGGCAGCGAAAGCGGCGCTACAGCAGTCCTACGACTTCTCCGAGGAGCAGGCCACCCACATCGTTCGGATGCAACTCGGCAGCCTCACCTCGATGGAGGCCGCCGAAATCGAAGACGAGTACGAGGAGGTCCAGGCCGAGATCGAACGCCTGACCACGATCCTCGAGAGCGAGTCGGAACTGCTCTCGGTCATCAAAGACGAGCTCCGCGAGATCAAAGACGAGTACGCCGACGACCGCCGCACCTCGATCGTCGAGGACGAAGGGACGGTTACCCACGAGGACCTCATTCCCGAGGAGGAGGTGTTCGTCGTCATGACGGAAGACGACTACGTCAAGCGAATGCCGATCGAGCAGTTCGACCCCCAGGGTCGCGGTGGGAAGGGGATCATCGGCGCGGACGTCAAGGAAGACGACCGCGTCTCGGCGGTCTTCCGGGCGAACACCCACGACTATCTACTCTGCTTTACGAATCAGGGCGAGGTCTACCGACTCAAGACCTACGAGATCCCGGAGATGGGCCGGACCGCGCGTGGTAAATCCGCGGTCAACATCCTCGATCTCGACCCCGGCGAGGACATCACGGCCATCGTCGACACCGACGCGTTCGGCGACGACGAGTTCGTGACGATGGCGACTCGGAACGGCTACGTCAAGCGCACCGCCGGCGAGGAGTTCGACAACATCCTCTCGACGGGGATCATCGCCGCGGACCTAGAAGAAGGCGACGAACTCGTCGACGTCGAGGTCACCGACGGCTCGCAGGACCTGGTCATCGCGACCGAGGGCGGGATGACGATCCGCTTCGACGAGGACGAAGTCCGTGCGATGGGCCGGAACGCCCGCGGCGTCAACGGCATCAAACTTCAAGAGGGCGACGCCGTCGCAGGACTGGTCGCGACCGACGAGGGCGACGAGCAGGCGCTGCTGACGGTCACGAAGAACGGCTACGGCAAGCGGACTCCCCTCTCGGAGTACAACACGCAGTCCCGCTACGGGAAGGGATTGATCGACATCAAGACCGGCGAGCGAAACGGTCCCGTGACGGCCGTCAAGGCGGTCTCCGACGACGATCAGCTCGTGATGATGAGCGAGCGCGGACAGATCGTCCGGACCCGCGTCGACGAGATCTCGACCGTCGGGCGGAACACGATGGGCGTGATCGTCATGGACGTCGAAGACGGCGACGCGGTCGCCGCAGTCGACGACCTTCCGGCGTCGGCGACCGCCGACGCAGCCGACGACGCGAACTGAGCCGGTCGGCTTCGGCACGGCCTCGGCTCGAAGCGGATTCGTTCGTCGATCGGGAGGGCAGTCACTAGAGAGAATCGAAGCAAACGCGGCGACCGTCCCTCAGTGGGCCGGTTCTTCGGCGGGCGCAACCATGTCGTCGATCCGTAGGATGAGGATGTTGTTCGTGTCGTCTTTCCCGTCGACGGTGCCCTCGATGACGAGTTTCGAGAGCGGCGTCGGGCCGACGGTGACGGCGTCGTTCTCGTGAATGTCGCCGAGCGTGCCCTGAATGTGGATCTCCGCGCGACAGAGTTCCGGGTGATGGACGCTCGAGAGGTCGATCTCTTCGATAATCGTATCGTCGACGGGTTCACCTTCGTGTTGCATCGGAACGGCCGCTGGCTCGTCCATCTGCTGGATCTCGAGCGCTTCGTAGGCAGCGGCCGTGGGTTTGTAGCCCCCTTTGGGTCCGGGTACACCCTCTACTAGTTGGAGGGCTTTGAGACTCTGCATTTGGTTACGAATCGTCCCCGGATTGCGATCGACCTGCTCGGCGATATCCTCGCCTTTAATCGCGTCTTCGGTTTCTTTGTGAAGATTCGTCAGTGCACGTAGAATTTTCTTCTGGCTCGGGGTGAGTTCGATGGATGACATAGGTATTTATTCGTATTTGGTTTCCTTAAACCCGACGGGTAGACCCGGCCGGGTGGTGGGATCCTGGCCTTCGAAGCGGGCACGGGAAGGTGTTTCTTTTCCGGTTTCGGAGGGAAAGCGGCGTCCGTCGGTAATTAACGACAGGTGTCGTTTCGGATTTAATCCGGGAGCGACCGATGGACTCGAGACGGGTCCCGCGTACAACGCCACCGGCTACGGTTCGGGTTCGACGGGTTGTGCGACTCGGACGTGGTGTGCGACGGATTCGGGCAGCGAAACGGGTTCTGCAGCCTCGCTCGAGCGAGCCGTCACCATTCCGAAGGGCGCGATTTCGAGTATCTCGAGTTCGACGCCGGGTTCGACGCCGTGCTCGGCGAGATAGGAGAGGACCTCCGGATCGCGGTCGGCGACCTCGGCGACGGTTACGACGGTGCCTGCCTCGAACTCGGTGATGGCCTCGCCCTCGGGTCGTTCCGGCGGCTCGAGGTCGGCACCGGGGATCGGGGAACCGTGCGGATCGACCGTCGGCTCACCGAGGGCATCGGCGACGCGATCCTCGAAGTCCTCGCTGATGTGGTGTTCGAGCCGGTCGGCCTCGGCGTGGACTTCCGACCAGTCGTAGTCGAGGTGCTCGGTGAGGTAGGCCTCGAGCAGCCGGTGGTGACGGACGATCTCGAGGGCGACCGTTTCGCCTTCGTCGGTCAGGGTCACCCCGCGGTACTTCTCGCGGTCGACGAGTTCGCGCTCCTCGAGTTTGTCGAGCATGCTGGTGACCGTCGGCGACGTGACGTCCAGCTCTCCGGCGATTTCGGAGGTTTTGATCCGCTCGTCGGTCTCGCGCTGGAGCTGATAGATCGCTTTCAGGTAGTCCTCCATCACGTCGCTCAGCATCATGCTGTAGCGAAATTAGATCGGTCTAACCCTAAAGCTGTCGCCAGCGAATCGGCGTGGATCGTCACGATCAAACCAGCCGACGGCGTACCAGGGGTATGGAACGAACCGTCAGAATCATCGGTGCCCCGATGGACTACGGGGCGAACCGCCGCGGCGTCGACATGGGACCGTCCGCGATCCGCTATGCCGACCTCGCGGACGGCCTCGAACGCGCTGGCGTCGAACCGGTCGACGACGGCGATTTGTCGATGCCGCGGGCGGAAGAGCGCGATCCGGACGCCGACCAACCTACCGGCGGGAACGCGAAGTTCCTCCGGGAAGTCGAGGATGTCTGCCGGCGAGTGAGCGATCGGGTCGCGGCGACGCTCGCGGACGGCGAGTTCCCGCTCGTCTTGGGCGGGGACCACTCGGTCGCGATCGGCTCGCTCAACGGCTCGGCACATGAGGCCGACCTCGGTGCCATCTGGTTCGACGCCCACGCCGACCTCAACACGCCGGAAACCTCTCCCAGCGGTAACGTCCACGGAATGCCCCTGGCTGCGGCGCTGGGTCGGGGTGCGTTCGGCGAGACGGAGTGGGCACCTGCTCCCCGATTGCGAGAGTCTTCGATCGCCTACGTCGGGCTCCGGAGCATCGACGACCGCGAGCGCGAACTGATCCGGGAGAGCGATATGACCGCCTTTACGATGTCCGACATCGACCAACGGGGCATCTCCGCAGTCGTCGACGACGCCCTCGCGGTCGCGACCGATGGAACCGACGGCGTCCACGTCAGCCTCGACCTCGACTGGCTCGATCCGAAGGCGGCACCCGGTGTCGGTACCCCCGTCCGCGGCGGCGTCACCTACCGGGAGGCCCACGCCGCCCTCGAGAGCCTCTCTCGGCGTCACGACGCCGACGGGGTGCTCCGATCGATGGACGTCGTCGAGGTAAACCCGATTCTGGACGAAGCAAACGAGACTGCGACGCTGGCGGCCGAACTGACCGCGAGTACGTTCGGCAAGCGCATCCTCTGAACCCGTTGCATACAGTGTGTGCCACACCATCGTGGCACGAGAACGGTGAGCACACTCACTCGCGTTTCAACACCTTTGTATCATAGTGATTCTCAGTGTGGGGTATGACTGAGAACGTCGTCGTGCTCGGAGCCGGATATGCCGGAACCGGTACGATCAACAAGCTGCAATCGGAGCTCGGGGGCAACGTGCGGCTAACCTGGATCGCTGACGTCGACTACCACCTCGTTCTCCACGAATCCCACCGCGTGATTCGCGATCCGAACGTCCGCCCTGACATCACGTTCCCGATCGATCAGATCGCGGACCCGTCGACGCGGTTCATCCAGGACGAGGTTACCGGCCTCGACGTCGACGAACAGGTCGTCAAACTCGAAGACAGCGACGACGTCGAGTACGATTACGTCCTCGTCGGACTCGGCAGCCAGACCGCCTACTACGGCATTCCCGGCCTCGAGGAGCAGTCCCTGACCCTGAAGAGCCTCGACGACGCCCTCGAGATCCACGACGCGGTCAACGACGCCAGCCAGGCGGCGACCCGCGGCGACCCCGCACAGGTCGTCATCGGCGGTGCCGGCCTCTCGGGCATCCAGACCGCCGGCGAGATCGCGGAGTTCCGCGACAACCACCGTGCGCCGATCGAGATCCACCTCGTCGAAGCCCTCGAGGAGATCTTCCCCGGCAACGATCCGGAGATCCAACAGGCCCTGCGCGACCTGCTCGAGGAGGCTGGCGTCCACATCCACACGGACGACCCGATCACCGAGGCGACCGACGACGCCATCGAGTTCGACGAAGGCGAGCCGCTCGAATACGACGTGTTGGTCTGGACCGGCGGGATCACCGGCCGCGACGCGATTGACGATGTCGACCTCGAAAACGAGCACAACCGAATCAACACCGGTGCGAACTTCCAGACCTCCGACGAGCGCGTCTTCGCGATCGGTGACTCGGCGATCATCGATCAGGGCGACCAGCCCGCGCCACCGACGGCACAGGCCGCCTGGCAGGCCGCGGAGGTCGCCGGCGAGAACATCGTTCGTGCGATCCAGAACCGCCCGCTGAAAACCTGGGAGTACGACGATAAGGGGACCGTCATCTCCGTCGGGGAGGAAGCCGTTGCCCACGACGTCAAACCCGCGTTCGGCATCTCCCTTCCCGTCGATACCTTCGGCGGCTTCCCGGCCCAGAACCTGAAGAAGATGATCGCCGCCCGCTGGATCGCCGACATTACCTCCTGGAACGAAGCCCGACGGTCCTGGTCGTCGCTGTAACTCGGTTTTGTCTCGACGTCGTTTTTGTCTCGATGCTCTACGATGACGACGCTGTGTTCGATGGCGTGGGCCGCAAAATCGGTACTCGAGGGGGTGGCTCCAAGCGGCCCAACGGGGCTCCCGTCAGTGTATCCTCGATGTCTGAAACGGGTCGTCGGCCGTCACTCGAATCCGAGTGATGCGTCCGGCTCGACGGGTTCGACGTCGCCCGCTTTTGCTGCCTCGTTGTAAATGTAGCCCCACAAGGCAAACGACAGGTTCACGAGATACACCGGGAACACGATGTACAGTACGAGCACCAGGGGGATGCCGATGATCGTGATCGCGAGTATGAACGCACCGATCGCGAACGCAATATACAGGCCGATGGATATCACGAACAGCAATAGGATCCCCTTGAGATAGTGCATCGAGAGTGCGAACTCGAGAATTCGACGGTCGGAAAACGTCTTACTGAGGCTTCCCGTCCCGATCAACACCGGTACGATCGCGCCTGCGATATAGCTGCCAGCCAGTACGGCGATCGTTCCGATCCCGATGATCGGGAGCGCAAGCGTCGACGACTCCCCGACTGCGCTGACCGCCAGGGAAATGACCGCTGTCACGGCCGCGAGTGCGATCACTACAGCGAGATAGACCGCCACGAGAATCAGGCCGTCCCTTCCCATACCGGGCCAGTCGTCGAACGACGGGACTTCCTCGTCGCCGCGTGCGGCGGCACGACCGACTCGATAGGAGTAGCCATACGAGACGATCAGCGGTATCAAGAGGAGAAACCAAAAGAACGTGAAGACGGAATCGATCACCAACGGTTTCCCGCCTTTCCCGAGGGGGTATTTGAACGAGAAGGTAAAAATATCAATACTGTGGTATTTCGGCTCTGACGGATCGGGCGATCCTGGACCCGATGCCGCTGCCGGATCCCGGTTCCGATCGGTCGACCAGCCTGCCGTCGAATCGTCGATCCCCGAATCGTCAGTTGACCACCCGGACGTTGCGTCGCTCCCGTCCGAACTGCCGTCTGACCACCCGGCCGATGCGTCTCCGACGTCCCCCTCTGCCAGTTTCCCCCCACAGTTGGGACAGAGAATCGTCCCCGTTTCGAACTCCTCATCACAGTCGTGACAATACGACATAGCCGAGGATTCGTTCACGGCTGTATATGTGTTCTGCTTTCGGATACGATCGGGGTAAAACGAAGGAGAGGATACGGAGTGGGCGAACAACAGCGATTTGATAGATCGGTTATTCGGCTCGAGTGGAATCGGCCTCCGCGTCGCTATCGCCGCCCATCGGTCGGGCCGGGACGCCCGCAACCGTCGTGTCCGGCGGCACGTCACGGGTCACCAGCGAATTCGCCGCGACGCGAGCCCCCGAACCGATTTCGACGCCGGGAAGGAGGATCGCACCGGCACCGATCATCGCCCGTTCGCCGACGACGACCTCGCCCGTCCGGTACTCGTCCTGGAGGAACTCGTGACAGAGAATCGTCGCGTCGTAGCCGACGATCGCGTCTGCCTCGACGGTGATCAGCTCCGGCCAGAAGACGTCCGGCGTGGCCTCGAGTCCCCAGGAGACGCCGTCACCGACCGTGACACCGATGGCGGTCAGGAGCCAGCGCTTGAGCCGCAGGCTCGGCGAGATCCGAACGAGCCAGACCACGACGTAGTTGATCGCGATCCGGAACGGGTTGCGAGCGGTGGTCCAGTGGGCCAGCGAGTTTCGCGGGCCGGGCGTTGCGTGGCGCTCGACGCGGTCGTGTCGGGGTGTCGTATCGTCGGAAGCCGTCACTGGCTGTCCCGTTCGACGTGTTGGTACATCAATCCGATCGATGCGGAAACGGCTCCCGTTTCGCCGTCGCTCAGATACCGTTCGCGTGTAGGAACGATCGCTGTCGGGCCCGCCGATCGTCGCTCTCTCCCTCACTGCCCCACCCGGCCACCCTCGTGTTCGCTGTCACGCGTCGGGAGTCCCGACCAGCTCCCGGAACGCAGCGCCCGAGAGCGCACAGCGGTAGGCCGGCTTGAACATCATGTTCGCGCCGCCGGCCCGTACGTTCCACTCGTCCGCAATCTCCTCGCGCAAGTAATACTGCGGGCGTTCGTTTCCGTCCCTGACGTAGTACTCGCTGAGACGAATCGGCTCCCGTTCGAAGAGCCCACCCGGCTCGCGGCCGTCGACGATCACGACCGGTTTCTCGAGGTAGAGGTCACCGTTCTGGGCGCGTTTCGCGTGTGCGTTGTCCGGATGGGCAGCGAGGATGGCCTGCCGTTCGCCGGGCGGTGTGTCGGGGCCGACGACGAGCACCTCGTCGACGGTGAAGTAACCGATCAGGTACCTGTGGGCGCGGTCCCCGCTGGGCCGTCGCAGGCCGGCGTAGAAGCCGACGACATCGCCCGACTCGAGCGCACGGAGCCGCGAGACGTAGCCGCTGGTTCGGTGTTCGCCGTACGTCAGCGCCTCGAAGTTCGGATCGTGGTGGAGCGGCCAGGACGCGAGTTCGTCGCCGGCCACGGTTTCGGTCCCCTCGTGGACCGGCTGGGGGGTGATACGGGTCGTCAGATCCGCTGCGGTGCCGTCGTCGGCTCGGAGCTCCCACGAGCCGAGTGTTTCGGATTCGGTCGTCTCACGTGTTTTCTCCGGGATCGGAACGTACTCGAAGCGGCCGTCGTCGTACAGCGGCGCCAGCGCACCGAGGTTCGTACTGTCCGCACCGACGCCGGCGAGAACGACAGTCATTGGTTCGTCCCGCTACTCGAGCCGAGACGGCGATAAAACCGCCGATCGGCCGTTCCATCAGCGATCCGCCGTTCGAGCGGCGTAGTACAGCGGGAGGGAGATGACGAGAAATACCACCCCCATCGCGGCCATTCCGATCCAGGCCGTCGACAGCAGGTGTGCGGGGAGCATACCAGCGATCTCGAGGATCCAGAGGAGGCTGTACCCGCCGATGACCAGCAGGCTCGCAACGTACGCTCGAAAGAGCCAGCCGACGGCGCGGTACAGCGTCGTCTTCGTGACCGACGCCGGGAGCGACGCCTGGAAACGCCCGCTCATTCCGTCACCGTCCGGTCGGCGTCACGGATCGCGCCCGCTGTGTCGTCAACGGCGGGACGACCCGCAGGGTTCGGAACCGAGTTTCGATCGTGGTCGGTAGCGCGTGAATCCATCGAGGCGATACCGTAGGGTGACGGGTCAATCCGCTTGAATCTTTGTACCGACTCGAGCGCTGTCGACGAGCGTGGTGCAGCGGTCGACCGCCGATCAGTGACCAACCAGCGCTCCGGCGGCGCCGAGAGACACCCTTTTCGGGACGGGCGTTCCACACTCGCGTATGCGTGTCACCTTTCTGGGCACGGGCAGCGCGATGCCCACCGGCGAACGCTTTCAGGCTGGTATTCTCCTCCAGGACGACGGTCGAACGCTACTGGTCGACTGCGGTGCCGGCGCGCTCCAGCGACTCCAGCAGTCCGGCGTCGGCTACGAGCACGTCTCGAGCGTCCTCCTGACACACCACCACCTCGACCACGTCACCGACCTGCTCCCCCTGATGAAGGCCCGCTGGCTCGCCGGCGAGGAACACCTCGAGATCGTCGGCCCGCAGGGAACCAAGGGCCTGGTCGACGGCCTCCTCTCGGTCCACGAGTACATGCAGGACAAACTCGAGGTGCAGATCCGGGAGGTCGTCCCCGGGGAGTTCTCGGTCGCGGGGTTCGACGTGACCGCCTACGAGACGCGTCACTCGCTGCCGTGTCTGGCGTATCGGTTCGGCGACCTGTTTACCTTCAGCGGTGACAGTGAGGCCTTTACCGGGCTGGCGAACTTTGCGGAGGGCTCGGCGATCCTGGCCCACGATTGCTCGTTTCCCGACGACGTCGACGTCTCGAACCACCCCACGCCCGAGAGCCTCGGCCGCGCGCTCGCCGGCCACGACATCGGCCGCGTCTACCTGACCCACCTCTACCCCCACACTGAGGGCCGACACGAGGAGATGCTCGAGTCGATCGGCGCTCACTACGACGGCGACGTCCGATTCGCCGAGGACCTCAAAACGGTCTCGATCGAGTAACCGTCAATCGGTGAGTGTCAGAGAGGCCCTCTCTCGGTTCCGAGTACAGCCACGGTTACGGTCAATTGACCGAGACATACGTGTGTGTACTGAGCGCGAGTTTCATGTCCAACTCTGAATAACGGAACCGGATCACCAACTACTGCTAATTAATCCCTTTCGCTATTGAACGTTCTATCCGTTCCAAAGGGATAATTTTGGAGCCCAGTCTGTTGTGTCGTATTATCCGTTATACGGTAGGTGACTGAGTAGGTAAACTCCTCCGATGCAGCCAGTTGCGATGCGTCGGTAACACCGCCACGACACTCTAATTGGGCGTGAAACTCGTCCGTACTACCGTTTGAGACTGAAATAGAGGTACAGTTAGCTATCACTCTGTCATCGTCATCGAGCCTGTGGTTATTGCTTGCGAGTAGGTCGTTATAGAAAAGGCGCTCTTCGTAAGTAACAGTATAGTCAACGCCATTCGAGGAGTTTAACGGGGTCGGTTTCTCCGGACCAACGGGATAACTCTCGACATTCGAAACACCCTCACCCGGCGTATCAGGCTGAATCTGGAACACGATACCCATCCCCGCTCCAACAAGAAGTACGAAGACAAGAAACCCGAGTGGGATAATCGCCCAGTCCGAATCCATCAGTTCATGTTCTACTTCTAATACAATAGGTGTTGTGCAGATTAAGAATCGGTGTACCGAGTGTTACGTCTCCTGTCTGTACTTACCGGTTCGTCGATTCGAAGAGAGATGGTGTGCGACGAGTTCTACGGACACCCCGTTCGACCGGCGAATTTCGCCATCGAGGGCGTCACGCTCCGCTCACCGTCTTGTGCTGCTGCAAAAGCGCCGAGAGGGAGAGTTGAACCACGGTCGTTTCGCTCCGCTTCACTCCCTGATTCGAATCTCCGTAGCCGTTTACAGCGACTGACTAACTCGCGCCGCTACGCGTCGCTCGTTGGGTGGGGCCGCTGCAAAAGCGCCGAGAGGGAGATTTGAACTCCCGAGTCCGTGAGGACAGTAGATTTCGAATCTACCGCCTTGGCCGGGCTAGGCTATCTCGGCTCACTCGTATATATCGGGGAGACGTTTTTACCCGTTTCGATTTTTCGCTCCCACTGTGATTCGTTCTCTCGCGATCGGCCAACAGCTTCGGCCCCGCTCGAGTCGCGGGAGCGGACCGGCCCGAGCGGGGCCGGCGCGCTCGATCAGCCCGTGTTCTTCATGCCGGCCGCGATCCCCTTGACCGTCAGTCGCAGGGTTCGTTCCTCGATGTCCGTCCGATGGGTCCGATTGAGCAGGTAGACCTGGAGCATGTTCAGCGGGTCCACGTAGGGATTGCGCCGCTCGAGGTTTTCACCGAGCCAGTCGCGGGTATGCAGCTGGTCGCGCTGGCCGATCTCGGTGATCAGGTCGGCCGTCCGCTCGTACTCGTCGGAGACGCGGGGGAAGAACCGATCGCGAAGCTCTTCCTCGGCCATGTCGGCGTACCGCTCGGCGATCTCGAGTTCGGTTCGCGACAGCGAGAGGGCGGCGTTGTCCAGCGTCGTCCGGAAGAACGGCCACTCGTCGTACATCTCCTGGAGGGTCTCCATCGAGCCACCGTCCTCGAGGTAGGCCTCGACGCCCGTCGCGATGGCGTACCAGCCCGGCAGGATACACCGCGACTGGGTCCAGGAGAACACCCACGGGATCGCCCGCAGGTCCTCGACGGTCCGCTCGCCCGACCGGGAGGCCGGCCGCGATCCCAGATCGAGGTCTTCGATGACCGTAATGGGGGTCGCC
This sequence comes from Natrinema ejinorense, assembly GCF_002494345.1. Classification (GTDB taxonomy): domain Archaea; phylum Halobacteriota; class Halobacteria; order Halobacteriales; family Natrialbaceae; genus Natrinema; species Natrinema longum. The sequence continues at coordinate 2,153,728 of NZ_NXNI01000001.1, read as the reverse complement.
TCTTCGAAGTACTGGACGAACCCGTCGCTCTCGAGGAGGTCGCGGTACTCCTGGCGAGCAGCGTCGGCCATGGTCTCCATGGCGTCGACCCACTCGTCGTGGACCTCCTCTTCGGGTTGGTCCATCGCCTGCTTGCGTGCCCGTAGCTGGGCGTTGAGCATCTGTTCGATGTTGCGCTCGGCGATGCGCGGGTTGGCGTACTTCTCGGCGATCGCCTCGCCCTGTTCGGTGAACTTGACCTGGCCCGTGACCGTCGAGTTCGGCAGCGCCAGCAGCGCCTCGTTCATCGGACCGCCACCGCGGGAAATCGAGCCGCCCCGGCCGTGGAACAGCCGCATGGTCACGTCGTGGTCGGCACAGATCTCGCCGAGCCGGCGCTGGTTCTTGTACAGCGACCAGTTCGCGGCGAGGAAGCCGTTCTCCTTGTTCGAGTCCGAGTAGCCCAGCATGATCTCCTGGGTCCGTCCGCGCGCCTCGAGAGCCTGTGCGTAGGCCTCGTTCTCGAACAGCGTGCCCATGATCCGTCGGGCTCCCGAGAGGGCGTACTCGGTCTCCAAGAGCGGGACGATGTCGATCCCGGCGTGTTCGGGCAGGGAGACGACGCCCGCCTGATCGGCCAGGAAGAGCACCTCGAGGACGTGGCTGGGTTCCTCGGTCATCGAGATGGCGTAGGTGTCGATGGCGTGGCTGCCGTACTCCGTCTGCCAGTCGGCGAGGCTGTCGAAGAGTTCGAGGACCCGACCGGAGTCGTCCGAAAGCTCCGCGGTGTCCTCGAGGTCGATGACGGTTTCCTCCTGCAGGACGGCGTCGGTCAGGAACTCGACGCGCTCGTCCTCCGAGAGCCCGTGGTAGTCGATTCCCTCGCGCTCGAGTGCCTCGGCGATCGCGTCGGTGTGTTTCGCCTGGTGCTCGCGCAGGTCGAGGCTCGCAAGCGAGAAGCCGAAGGTGGCGACCTGGCGGCGGATCGGATCGACGTGGGCGTCGACGACGCTCTCGGCCCCGTTGTTCCGCAGGCTCTTCGCGATGACCTCGAGATCGTCGAGGAGTTCGTCGACGTCGTCGTAGCCGCCGGGGCGGACGTCGCCGACGCGGCGGAGCCGCTCGCGCATGAGCTTGAGTTTCTGTCGGTAGGGTTCGCCAGGGTAGCGCTCCTCGGCGGTGCGGGCGCTCCCTGGCAGGCGCTCGCGATCCGCCTCGAGGGTCGCCTGGAAGGCGGAGCCGGCGTCGATCCGGCTGCCGTCCTGGCTCAGCACGCCCGAGAGGCGCTTGAGCTGCTCGCGATACTGCTCGAGGACGACCGAGCGCTGGCGCTCGAGGGTGTTGGCGGTGACGTCGGGCGTCACGTAGGGGTTGCCGTCGCGGTCGCTGCCGGCCCACGAGCGGAACTCGAAGAGCTTCGGAATCTCGAGGTCGCCGGGGATTTCGGCGTCGATCGCGTCGTCGAGTTCGTCGTAGACCTCCCCGACGACGTCGAACAGAGTGTTCTCGAGGTACCACTGGACGTTGCGGGCTTCGTCCTCGGGTTCGGGCTGGCGGTTGCGCACCTGTGGGGTCTGCCAGAGGCTCGTCACCTCGGCGTCGATGTCCCGCCAGACCTGACTCTCCTCTTTGTCCGTCAGCAGTCGTTCGTCCAGGGTCTCGAGATAGGTCGAGATCTCTCTGAGTTTGGATTTGACGGTCTTGCGCCGGGCTTCGGTCGGGTGGGCGGTAAAGGTCGGCTCGATCAGGACGTCGTCTAGCACCTGTCGGACGGTCTCGATGTCTGCCTCGCCGAGCTCTTCGGCAGCGGTCTCGAGGCTGTCGTCGAGGGTCCCCTCGTGGGAGGCCGTTCGAATCGTTCGGACTCGCTCGCGTTCCTCCGCGAGGTTGATCAACTCGAAGTACGTCGTGAACCCGCGAGCGACGACCCGCTGGTGGTGGGGCGAGAGCCCCTCGAGTTCGGTGACCAGCGGCTCTCGTGAATCGCGCTCCCCGGACCGGTACTCGATCGCCGCTCGCCGACATGATTCGACGGTCTCGAACGCGCTGCGGGACGTCTGATCCTCGAGGACGTCTCCCAGCAGCGCTCCGAGTTCTCGGACGTCCTGCCGGACATCCCGATTGTGGAGTCGCATATCTGTGGATATGTGTGCCATGGTAAAAACCCCTCGCAGGAGAGTTGGCGGCTCATACATCGTTTTCCGTGATAGTTATCGCTCGAGCCACTCCGCTGACTGCCGGCTCGTCCGCTCGGCCGACCGACAGCTCTCGAGTTCGTAGATCGTCTGACGGCGTCGATGGTAGCCACTGCAACGATTCCCGTACAGACCGCAACGCCGTCATTCGGCCAGATGTGCAGTGACGCTCGGTGGCTACTATAGAAATCGTTTTCCCGCTGCGTCGATCCGGATCGAAGGGACAAGCGCTACGCGTCGGTATACTGCGCACAGACGCGACGGATCCCGTCCTCGAAATCGATCTTCGGTTCCCAGCCGATCGCTTCGCGAATCTTCGAGGCATCGGCACAGGTGTCGTGGACGTACACCGAATCGGGAATCGGGTTCTCGACGTACTCGGGCTCGACATCCGTTCCGAGTTCGTCGTTGAGCATCTCCACGACCGTATTGAAGTCGTACGCCTCTCCCGTCCCGAGATTGTAGATTCCGTCGAGTTGGGCGTCGGCAGCGCCCTCGAGCCCGCGGACGATGTCGGAGACGTGTGTGAAATCCCGCGTCTGCGTGCCGTCGCCGTAGAGGACGGGCGACTCGCCGGTGGCGATGTCGTCGGCGAACTGCGCGATCACGTTGGCGTACTCGCCTTTGTGTTCCTCGGCACCGCCGTAGCCCTGATAGACCGAGAAAAACCGCATTCCGGCCATCGACATGTCGTAGTGGTTCGAGAAGTACTCGCCGTAGCGTTCCCGGGCCAGTTTCGAGGCCTCGTATCCGGTGTTCACGTGCACGTCCATGTCTTCGGGCGACGGGTCGGTACGGCTCCCGTAGATCGACGACGTCGAGGCGTAGACGACCGTCTCGCAGCCCTCCTGTCGAGCCTGCTCGACCACGTTGACGAATCCCTCCACGTTCACCCTGGCACCGGTCGTCGGGTCCTCCTCGTGCATCGCGTACGAGGACAGCGCCGCCAGATGGAACACCACGTCGACGTCGGTCGGGAGATCGTCGTCCAACACGCTCGCATCGACGAATTCGACGTCGTCGGAGAGGTTCTCCGGCGTTCCCAGATAGCAGTCGTCGACGACGGTCACGTCGTTGACCTCGACGAGTTGGTTCGCCAGATTCGACCCGATAAATCCCGCACCCCCGGTGACGAGGACGGATTGCGCCTCGAGAGTCATACCAGGAACCCCCATTCGGCAATCCATAGGTGTTGTCATCTCCCGACAGCGGATCTCGCCGTCGCCAGTCGATCCTGCCCCGTCCCACAGGTTCTTGATGAATCGTCTCACACCACACGATAATGCAGTACTACGAGGACATCGAGGTCGGCGACACCCAGGAGTTTGGCGAGTATCACGTGACGAAAGAAGAAATCATCGAGTTCGCCGAGCAGTACGACCCACAGCCGTTTCACGTCGACGAGGAGGCTGCGGGCGACTCCGCGTTCGGCGAACTGGTCGCCTCCGGCTGGCACACCGCCGCGATGTGTATGCGGCTGCTTGTCGACGGTCCGCTGGACGACCGAGCCAGCATGGGTGCCGGCGGCGTCGACGAACTTCGCTGGAAACAGCCCGTCAGACCCGGTGATACGCTTTCGATCCGGACGGAAATCATCGACAAACAGGTCTCCGAGAGCGATCCGAATCGGGGGTACGTCGACAGCCGTCTCGAGGGGATCACCCAGGACGGCGACGTCGTCATCTCCTGGATCGCCCACGGCATGATCGCCCGTCGGAATCCGGGCGGCGACTGAGACGGTTTGCTGTCCCGATTTCCCGGTGGGACCGCAGGGCGGTCCCGGTCCCACCGGCACCGACGGACAGGAGACCGTATGAGCCGTCACGGCTCGTGACTCTCCCTCGAAGTCGATGCGATTCGAGGGAACCGTTCTCCGCGCACCGACGATCATATCGGTAACGCTCTCCGTTCGCGGACGACCTCGAGAGAGCGATTGCCGGTGTCCGTGACCGGAGATGTTCGGATCTGCCCTTATCACCTGTGGGACCGTCCGCTCCGTATGAGCGATCTCAGGGAGTTCGATGTCCGATCAGGCGTCGACGAGGATGCCTGGCAACTGTCGGTCACGGGGACGGTCGAGCAGTCCGTCGCGCTCTCCATCGACGAGCTCCGGGCGCTTCCGCTCGAGACGTACACCGAGGACTTCGCGTGTGTCGAGGGGTGGGTCGCCGAGGACTGCTCCTGGCGCGGGGTTCGCGTCGCGAGCGTGCTCGAACTCGCCGAGCCGACCGACGCGAGCACGTACGCGCTCGTCCACGGGATGGACGACGAGTACGCCTGTTCGTTCCCGCTGGCCCGGCTTGCCGACGCCGTCCTCGCCGTGGAACTCGACGGCGAGAGGCTCCCGGTCGAACACGGCGGCCCGGCGCGACTCGTTCCCACGGCGTCGGAGAGCGACTGCTGGGAGAGCATCAAGTGGGTACGTCGGATCGACCTGCGGGAGACGGAACCGATCGCGGATGACACCGCCGAAGAACTGGCGCTCTCCCGAATCGAGTGAGTGAGCGGCCGGACGGTCACCTCACGGCCACCAGTCGTCGATCTACGGCTCTCCGATCTCGAGATACGTCGTATACTCCTTCCTGAGCAGCCCGTTCCGGTTCGTTTCGATCGCGAGCAGGTCGTGATCGGTCTGTGCCGCCAGGCGACCGTACTCCTGCTTTGCCCGCCGGTCCGTACTTCGAATGCGCAGTATCGACCCCGGCCCCAGGTCCTCGAGCGCACGCTGGACGCGGGCGATGCCGCTCGCACAGCCCCGTCCCCGGTTGTCGACCGTCAGATCGGGTTCGACGTCGGGTGCCGTCTCGGGGATCTCGATCTCAGTCATCGGCGTTCCCTCTCGCCCGTAGTTCGGCCGACCGATCCGACTCTCGCTCCTCGAGGTCACAAACCCCATCGATCGGCGAGCAGGCGCGCCACATCGGACAGAGTTTGAAAATGACCGCCAACACCCCGATACTGGCAACCTTGGCGAGGACGGCCACGCCAATCGGCGTCGCCACGTAGCTCTCGACGCGGACGCCCAGGACGGTGACGGCCTGGAAGAGCCCGGTCAGAAACAGGAACGGAATGATGAACCGAACCGCCCAGCGGAACCGCTCGAGTTGCTCGCCGGCGGCCCGGGCGACGGCGGCGGTCGGTCGCTTCTGGCCCGTCGGGACGGCGACGAAGATGTTCCAGACCGCGCCGCCGAGCCACGCGACGAACGCGAGGAGGTGTCCCGTTCGGATGCCCGCTGCGATCGGCTCGAACCCGCGCAGGCTCACCTCCGCGAGTCCCGTGCCGACGACGACGGCCAGCGCCAGGCCCAGTGCGAGGAGTCCGGCCGGACTCCGGAACTGCGCGTCGACAGCTATCGAGCGCCGCGTCGTCACGACGAGGGTTCCGATCCACATCGCGAACAACGCGCCGAGGGCGATCACGAGCGGCCCGATCCCGAGGACCGAGACGTACGCTGCGAGGACGACGGGCCCGGTCGCCACGAGGACGACGACGGCTCCGGTCGCGATCCTGTCGAATCGGGCGTACATCTCAGCACAGTACTCGCTGGCTGCCGTCCCGAGATCCTGCGGCCGCACGAAGCAATGTTTCCAGACGAGCCCACCCGTGAGCACGCCGAGTGAAACCAAGTACGACCACTTGGCGAGCGTCACGACTGCCGACTGGCCGCCCAGACGTCCCGTTACCCACGTTCCGATCAGCGAGCCGGTCAGAATAACCACGAGTGCGATCTTTGGCAGTACGTACTTGTCGAAGAGATCAGTCGAGACGGTGGGTTGGACCCCCGTCGATGAATCGGCCATCGAGCAATCACCTGCTCGAGGGTTGTGGCTCACCGGGGCTAAGTTCGGTCACGGACATATTCGGATTCCGTCAGCGACGATTGCCCGAACATCTCCGGAAACAGCGTTTCGATCGTCCGTATCCGACCGGTACCGTGGAGGCCGATGAGCGAACCAATGGCGGCAGTCGATCGGACGACGGAGAGGCGCTGGAACCGGTCGTCCCACGCGGCGTATCCGGAACCGATCGTCGAGCGCTCTCCCTACGTCGAACTCGCACTCGAGCACCGCGACCTCGAGGCGACGGAGTACGGGGAGTCGTTCTTTCCGGACGCCGTGCCGTACACGTGCGCGGGCACCCATCGGGTCTTTTACTGGCGGCCGTCGCTACCGGCGGCGGCCAGTGAACCGGCAGCCTGGGACGGGACCTGTGCGACGACGGACTCGCTCTCGACGGTCACGGCGACCGATCCGAACGGGATCGATCTCGTTTCGCGACGGCGCGGGGCGACGGCGGTGACCGTCGACGCGACGATCGCCGGCGAGTCGACGAGCACGCTCCTCGAGTCGTACGCCGTTCCGGACGTTCGCGTCCGAGCACTGGCCGAATCACGCCTTCGACTGGGCGTCGAGGGAACCACGTTCGTCGTTCCGGCGGGAACCCGACGACGAGTCTCGCTCGCCGAGCAGACGGTCGCTCGAGTCGACGGCGGCGGTGAACCAGCGACCACGACGCCAGAACTCGTCGTTCGGTTCCCCGGCGACCGAGAACTACACCATCCGGCCCTCGGAGCCGACTATCGATTGTTCCCCTCGTTCGGGTTGGACCTCGAGTCCGTGCCCAACCCCCTTTCCGTTCCGACGGTGAACGGCGAACTCGATCACGAGGCCCTCGCGGAGTCGCTGGCCGTCGACCTGACCGCTCGTCCCTATCCCGAACGCGTCCTCTGGCAGGCCTTTGCCTACACAGCGTTCGATCCACATGCCGACACCGACCCGCGTCTCTGCCAGTTCCCGACGGGCCATATCGCACTCCCGGACGAGCCGGCTGCCGACGGCGGGTGACGGAGTGACGGCTGGCCGACGGTCGCGGGACGACCCGCGACGGGGTCAAGAGTCGACCGATACCAACCGTTCGCGGACCGTTTCGGCGACGTCAGTCAGATGGACCTGACCGAACACCGCGATGATGAGCGCGCCGACCGAGTTAAACATGATATCGCGGATCGTGTCGTCGAGTCCGTGCTGAGCCAGTGGCATCGTGAGTCCAGTTTCGAGGGCGACGAGATCGAGCGCGAACTCGAACAGTTCCCAGATGACGCCGAAGGCCATCACGATCACGAAGATGTAGACGAACGCGATCCGACTGGGGATGTGAATGTCGTCGACGTGGAGGTCGACCGCTCGAGCGGCCGTATAGCCGGCACCGGCGACGAGAGAGGCCGATAGCGCGTGCGTGAGGTGGTCCCACCACTCGATCTGGCCGTACAGACCCGCCGAGCCGAGCGTGTGGAGGAACACGGCGGACGTGATCCAGAGGCCGAGCCACGGATCCAGCGGAACGCCGTAGTTGCGCTCGAACAACGCCGGAAGGAACGTAATCAGGAGTGCAACGCCGCCGTTGACGATCGCTTTGGGCTGGCCCGCGAGGAGACCGTAGCCGACGAGACCGACGAGGACGAGTTGCATCAGTCCCGTCAGCAGCCGCTGATTTCGTACCGAGGGCCGTGGGAGGAGCGTCATCGACGGACCACCCGTCTGAGGGCCCGACGGAGCCGTCGGTCCCGTCGTCTGAAGTACGCGTCGAACAACACTCCGGCCGCCAGCCCGGCGACGGTCACGGAGAGCCACTCGTACATCAGCGCCTCGTTCGTCGAGAGATACGACGTTCCGAACGCCCGATCCAGGTTCCACCGCAGCACGGACCACGCCGCGACCGATGCCAACGTCGTCAACACGACCAGTGCCACGGCGAACCAGTGGGTGACGCGAAGCGACGTGAACATGTGTAGCTCGACCGTGACGAGCAAAGCCAGGCCCGCGACCGCGAGATACGCGGCGAACGTCCCGACGCTGCCGCCGAACAGCCCTCTGACGAGGATCGGCAACGTCGCGAGGACGAGCAACTCCCAGGGGAGCATGACTCGCCAGTCGCCGTAGGCAGCGGGCGGAATCAGTACGATCACACCGACGCTGGTGACGAAGCCGAGCCACTGGAGGTCGAACTCGAGTGCACTCTCGATGAAGACCGTCGCGAGGACGGCGACGACCAGCCACGCGATGAGTCCGTTCAGCCGACTGCTCCGGAACAGTTGCTCGAAGAGTTCCGCCGAGCCATCCGAACCGTCACCTCGGGAGGAATGTCCGTCGTTGTCGGGCATATCGGAGTTCCAGACACTACCGCAGGATAAAGCCGGTGGGATGATTCGGTGACTCCTCCCCGAGATCAGCCGTGTTGCTCCCGACAGACGCGCTGGCGGGGCTGGCGATGGCAGCGCCGCTCGTCTCCCCATCCCGAGCTTGTATCGGTGGCGCTCGTGGGCGCGTTCGCTGGCAGCGTCTGTCAGTCCACTGGTCGGATTCGATCCCGCTGTGGGGCATCCGCGACGGCTACACGACCCGACGATCGACGCGTTCGTCGCCCTCTCGGTCGCCACTACAGCAGTTCTCGTCACGACGCCGTGGCTCGTCGATGAGTCGCTCCTCGTCGGCGGCACGTACGGCGTTCTCCGACGGCTCGCACGTATCGCGCCGCCCGTCTCGGGTTGGTGTCGGACTTACTCGGCGAGTACGTCCCGAGTCACGCAGACACTATCGTAGCCGCTGCAAGTCACTGCACACCCGATCGCACGACAGTTGTGCGATCGGGTGTAAACCGTTGCAGTTGTTACTATAACCGGTCTGGTCGCGGCGCTACGAGCCGACCCACGATCTGGCACCGATCGCTGCGTTCAGATTCGTGTAGCCGACGGTGATGGACGCCCGCCAGAGGGTCGCCGAGCTACGGAAGGCCCGCTGCCAGGCCGTCAGAAACGGTGCAGGCGTCCGATCCGGTGTCGGGTCGTGCCGACGCGGCCGTTTTACGAGCGTCGTTTCACAGGCCGGACAGACGTACGCGACGTCTCCGTCCTGTGACTGCAGCCGCCAGTCGCCATCGATGGGACTCGAGTGGTCGCACTCCCAGCAAAACAGCGTCGCTTTCCGCCGTTTCGGCCTCCCGTCGCTTCGGCTGGATGCGGGCTGGGTCATCGAGCATGGATACAGGCCCCAGCCATAAAGCCGTCCCCTGTAAGTTGATACCACGGCGCTTCGGCGACGTGGCACCGGTCGCCGCGACACACCTCGGCTGCGGGATCCCGCAGTTCGTAGGGGCACGGACGTTCGGATCCCGGGATTCTCGGGGTCGTCGATCGATCGCGCCGACTCCCGGTCGTCCCAGCCGTCAGGCGTATTTGGGGCCGGTCCCTAGTGCGACCATGACAACCACCCCACGCCGACTCGAGGGCGGCAGTGAACTCGACGACTTCATCGCGAGCCACGACGTGGCACTCGTGGAGTTCTATACCAGCGGGTGTACCCTGTGTCAGGCGATGGAACCGGTACTGGGGAACGTCGCCCGCGCGACCGCAGTCGACATCGGGATGATCAACCCCGGCAACGACATCGAACTCGTCGACCGGTTCGACATCCGATCGGTTCCGACACTGATCCTGTTCGAGGACGGCTCGGAGATCGCACGGCTGGCCGAGGGGTTCCAGGGCGGCGATGCCGTCACCGACTTCCTCGCGACACACGTTCCGACCGCGGTCGGGAGTTCGTAAGCATACCGCCGGATCCCCCTTCTCTCGGGCGCGAACCGAGACGAGCGGTCCCATCCCCGCACTGTCCGGTGGCCCTTGCAGTCACCGAGAGGGAGACTACTCGTCGGGCTCGAGTTCGCTCGGATCGAGGTCGCCCGCGAGGTAGCGTTCGCCCGCGTCGGTCACCTCGTAGACGCCCGGGATGTGCTGTTTCAGCAGTCCGTATTTCGTCAGTTCGCGACACCGATACGAGCCGTACCGCGCGGGACAGATCCCTTCGTCGTCGAACTGTGTCGGTTCGAAGGCGTCCTCCGCTTGCATGAACTCGAGGAGTCGCCTGTCGACGGGTTCCATCCAGTCCGCGTCGGTCTCCGACTCAGCGTCGTCGGCGTCGGTCTCCGCCGCAGTATCGACAGCGCCGTCGGCGTCGGTCTCTTCGTCGGCGTCGGGAGTCGGTTCGTCCATTGGCGGTCGGTACGTCCTCCTCCCGGGAGTATGTTTACGTCTGGGATCGTTCCGGGCCGTCGTAATCGACGTGAACGTTCGGCGTGGTCGTCGGTGCCAGGCCCGTGATCCCGCGATCGACGAACGTGACGTCAGTTAGGTCACCGGCAAATCGGAACTCTACCGTCCCGGTTCCGATCGTCCCTTCGATGGTCGTTCCCGAAACGACAGTCACGTCCGCCGCTTGCGCCGCGTCGACCAGTTCGATGTCGTCCTCGACGGTAACTTCGAAACTCGAGGGCGTTCCCTGGCCGATGATCGTCAGCGTGTTCGGCAACTCGCCGTCCGCGTCATCGGCACCCGCTGCCGTGCTCGTCGCCGCGATCGTCGCGGTCCGTTCGGCGCTGATCGGCGCTGGGGCCTGCTCCCCTGTCTCGGCTGTGGGGCGTCCGGAGTCCTGATCGGCTGTCGCGTTCTCGTGTGGCATATAGTGGACACAGTCGGGTATCACAGTATAAGCCTTCTCACTGAACCAACGGTTGGATTAGACGAAATATAACGTCTCGAGCAGCGATGTCGCGAAATTTTGGACGGCAGGTGAATCGCTGTTGCACATTCGCAGGCGGTCCTCGTCGATTGGTATCGGTTCGAACCCGCCGATCGACGGCTCGAGGAGAGCACCGGCGGCGTTTCGTGGGCACACGGGATCGGTCCCCGTCTCGTGTGTCCGTTCAGTCAGTTTCCTCGAGGAGGCCGAGTTCGGTTGCGACGAGATCCGCGATTTGATCGGCGATATCGGGGTCGACTTCGGCGACATCGTCGCCGTCGTGGAGCTGGTCGTTGTGCCGTTCGATGGCGTCGGCGACGTCCGAGAGCGCAACGCGGGAGGTCGTCTCGCAGTCCGGACAGACGACCGGGACGCGTGGCGTCTCCTCGTCCGGCTCGCTTGCGTTCGTCATTTGTCGGCTATCTCGCGGCGACCGTCAAAACCTAATTGGTTCGGAGCGCCTCGTTCTGACATGGTATGTCAACACATAACTCTCGATCGTGGGGTTTTCCCACCCGTTTTCGCCAATTCTGCCGGCATTCGGCCAGCAGTATTATTGTGATCCGGTCGAATCTTCGGATAGACGGGGGGTACGACAGTCTGGTGGTGGGTTGCTCCATCCGTTCGGTTCACCCCGTCATGACGTGCGAGGAGCTCCATGGTTCCCGGCTACATCCGTAGCCGTTCCCTGTCTTTCGTGGTACCAATCTGCGCGTAGAGCGCCAGTTCTACTCCCGTCGGCCGGATCCAACCTCGGATAGCCGACGCCGTCTCGACCGGTCTCGAGTTCAGTGGTCTCCTCGAGAGCGAGCGAGGACGGCGATCGAGAGGGCGAGAACGGCTGCGAGCGCGCCGAATCCGGGCATCGAATCGGTCTCGTCGCTGTCGTTTCCGCCGGTGTCGTCCCCGTCGGTCGCGTTCGTGGACTGGTCGGACGACCCCGAATCGGAGGCACTCGAGCCGTCGGGATCGAACCGCTCGTCGGCTGGTGCGTCGAGCTGGAGGATGACGTCTACCTGTCCGTGGGTGGACCCGTTCCGGTAGGTCCAGCCGCCGCCGGCGTCCGCGTAGGGTTCTGCAGCAGCGACCGGGTCGATATCCGTGTCCCAGCCATCGCCCTCGGGGACCTGCTGGATGTAGCCGGCAACGTCGATTCGGTCGGCGTATTCTCCCGAGACCTCCGCTTCCCCGTACTCGACGGTCGCGTCTTCGGGAAGTCCGTGTAACTCGATGCAGTGCGAGTCCATGTAGCCGTCGCCCTGTGCGATGTCAGGGCTCGTTCCGAACTGGTCGGCGTCGAGCGGGCGATCATAGTGGTCGGTCATGGGGAACCGGACGGTCATCGGGTCGGCGTGGGAGTGCCAGCTCGTGACGTCGTTCGTCGGAATCGTTACCGACGTGTTCGGTACCGATTCGCCGACGACCGGGTCGCCGTTTTCGTTGACCAACGTGACACAGACTTTCCCAGAGCCGTCGCCGAGATACGGGCTTCGATACTCGTCACGTGGGTTCTCGTAGCTGATCCAGCTCCCATCGTCCGCTGCTGCCTCGAAGTACGCGTCTCCCGGCTCCGGTGCTTGCTCGACGTACGCTTCCTCCGAGACGGATTCGTTCGGATCGGGACTGACAGCGCCTGTGGATGCACCCGCAGCGCCCGCCACGACGAGACTCGCGATCACGGCCAGACCGATCCCGAGGACGAGGACGGCCCGCTGTCCGCCTGGCAACACACCCCGAAGCGTTCGTGCTCCGAACATGGTCACGCTCCGTACCCCGCTGTGGCTACTACGTCCGTGATCGTGCGACCGTTCCGTGACGACGACTGTCGTCTGGGAGGACTGGTCATCGAATTGAGGTACCCGATTCCCCGTCCTATATATGAGCCACATACTCGAGCGGTAGCGAGAGGCTATACGGAGTAGGCACCGTTTACACGGCGACGAGGGGACCGGAGCGCCACGCGAGTGCCGGCCGGGTGCGTTTTCGAGGGGTGGTACTAGCCCCGCTATGAGCGACGACGAACCGAGCCGCGATCGGGTTCAGGATCGGTCCGAACGACGCAAATCGAACGCGCAGCCCACACCGAATCGATCCTCGAGGACGTCGAGCGCCACCTCGAGGAACTCGACGCCGAAACACAGGGAGCGCTCGGCGAGAGCGGGGTCAGCACGGGCTGAGGAATCAGGCCGTCAACCCGGGGGGCGTCGTCCCGTGGTCTCTCGCCGAGCGCCGGTGGATCGTGATAGCAGAACGGATTTACGTTCCGATCACCTGTTCTCGCGTATGGATTACGAATCGAGTCTCGACCGAGCGATGGAGGACGTCCCCGATATCGGGGGCGACGAACAGCGGCTACAGATCCCCGACCCGCAACCACAAAAAGACGGCGCGTTCACGCGGGTGACGAACCTCGACGAAATCGCCGATGTCCTCTCTCGAGACACCGAACATCTCCACCGGTTCATTCAGCGCGAACTGGGGACCAGCGGGAAACTCGAGGACGGTCGCGGCCGGTACAACGGGACTTTTTCCCAGACGGATCTCGATGCGGCTATCGACGCCTACGTCGACGAATACGTCCTCTGCTCGGAGTGTGGCCTGCCCGACACCCGGCTCGTCCGCGAGGACCGGACGCCGATGTTGCGCTGTGACGCCTGCGGTGCGTTCCGACCGGTCACCAAGCGCTCGACCAGCAGCCAGCAGCAACAACAGCAAGACGCCGTCGAGGAAGGGAACACCTACACGGTCGAAATCACCGGCACCGGTCGCAAGGGCGACGGGGTCGCGGAGAAGGGCAACTACACGATCTTCGTCCCCGGCGCGGAGGAAGGTGACGTCGTCGACATCTACATCAAGAACATCTCGGGCAACCTGGCGTTCGCTCGGCTCGACTGAGGCGGTCCCCCTGTCTCGATGTCCCGCGCAACCCCAGGGCGGTTCGCGGTTGCGCCGGCACTGACCGACAGGAGTCCGTACGAGACCGCCGATTCGAACGGTCGATTTCCGCGGCGGGCTCGGGCGGATCGGTAACGAGACGCCGATCGACGGCCCACCGATACGAGGGGATCGCGAAATTAAAGTGAGTTTGTCCTAGTCACACTGTCGTGGGAGTATCGTTCGACCTCTTCGGAACGCTGGTGACCGCCGACCGGCCAGACGATCCTGCGACGGCCGTGGCAACCGAATTAGCAAACCGGGACGTGACGGTGCCCGACGACTGGGCCGAGGCGTACGCCGAGCCCCACGTCGACGCTCCCGACGGGGCGGAAGTACCGCTTCCGGCACACGTCTCGCGCGCGCTCGCGAGCCGTGGCGTCGACAACGAACACAACGCAGCCAGACGGGCCGTCGTCGCGGCCTTCGATCCGGTCGTCGAGACGAGGCCGGGCGCGCTCGAGGCGGTGGCCGCTGCTCGAGAGCGGGGGCCGGTCGCGATCTGTTCGAACTGTAGCGTTCCGGAGCTGGTCGGGCGGACGCTCGTCAGATCCGCGTTCGACCGCGACGACTTCGATGCGATCGTGACGAGCGTCGGCTGTGGCTGGCGCAAGCCCGCACCGGAAATCTTCGAACTGACCGCCGACGAACTCGGCGTCGACCCGGCCGATCTCGTTCACGTCGGTGACGATCCACGCGCCGACGGCGGGGTCGAGGCCGTCGGCGGGACGGCGCTGCTCCTCGATGAGGGTTCCCTCGCCGACGTCCCGACGCAACTGACGTCGCTGGCCGAACAGAGCAGTCATGACTGAGCGTCGATTCTCTCAGGATAGCATGGAGGCGGTGACGGAGTGTTGACGACGCTGGCAGTCATCGGCCTGGCGTTCAGTCTCGACCTCCTGATCGGGGAGCCGCCGACCCCGATCCATCCCGTCGCCTGGTTCGGCCGGCTCGTCGGCGTCCTCGATCGTGTCTGGAGCACGGACGACCGCCGGCAGCGGCTGGCGGGCCTCGTGATCGCTGCCCTCTGCCCGCTCGTTCCCGCTACCGTCGCCGCTGGAGCCGTCCTCGCAGCGACCGAACTCCATCCGATCGGCGGGGGCATCGTCGCCGCACTCCTCCTCTTTCTGACGACGAGCCTCCGCTCGCTGCTCGAGCTCACCGAGGGCGTCGTCGCAGCCACTGACGGCTCCCTCGAGCGGGCTCGGGAGGACGTTCGGGGGCTCGTGGGCCGAGACGCATCGACGCTCTCGGCCGGGGAACTTCGCAGTGGTGCCGTCGAGAGTGCGGCGGAAAACCTCGCGGACGGGCTGGTCGCGACCCTCCTGGCGTTTGCGGTGCTCGCACCGGTGTCACTGCCGGCCGCCGGGGCGATCGCAGCCTGGATCAAGGCCGTCAACACGCTGGACTCGATGCTGGGTTACCCCTCGAAACCGATCGGCACCGCGAGCGCACGTCTGGACGATCTCGTCATGTACCTCCCCGCCCGCATCGCGGCAGGCGCGATCACGATCGCCGCGGGGGACCCGCTCGCGCTCGTTCGTGCCAGGCAGTGGGCACGGGTGCCGCCGTCGCCCAACTCCGGCTGGCCGATGGCGACGCTGGCCTGTGCGTTGGCGGTTCGCCTCGAGAAGCCGGACGTGTACGTGCTCAATCCCGGCGGCGAACTCCCGACGCTGGCGGACGGTCAGCGGGCCGTCACCGTCGTCGGCCGGGCGGCCGTCGTCTCGATCGTCCTCGCCGTCGTCCTGGCGATCGTCGTCTCCGAGTTCGGACGGGACCTCGAAGCTTACTGGCAGGCACTGGCGACGCTGAACACGGAGCACGCTGCGAGGGTGAGACCGAAATGACCGTGATCGGGCGCTGGATCGGTGCGGTTCGCGGCGCGCTCGGATTTCTGACGCGGCTCCCGATCGGGTACCGCGACGGCGACTGGGAGGCCTTCCGAGCGACGCCGGCGGCGTTTCCGCTCGTCGGCCTGTTCGCGGGTGCGCTGGCGGCGATACCGCTGCTCGGGACCGAGCGACTCGCGGCCCCGACCGTCGCGCTTGGCTACCTGCTTTCGGTGTACGCGGTGACCGGTATCCATCACCTCGACGGGATCGCGGACCTGGGCGACGCGCTGGTGGTTCACGGCGACGTCGAGCGCCGTCGCGACGTGCTCAAGGACACGACGACCGGCGTCGGCGCGCTGCTCGCGGTGACGATCACCGTCGCCGCGCTGGCGCTGGCGGGCCTCGGACTGGCGGAACTCCCCGTCCCCGCGGCGATCGGCGTCGCGGTCGGGGCCGAAGTCGGGACGAAATTCGGGATGGCCGCGATGGCCTGCTTCGGACACGCGGCCTACGAGGGAATGGGAAAACAGTTCACCGACGCAGCCACCGCCGGATCGTTGTTCGTCCCCATGGCCGTCGTCCTCTCAGCGGCCACGTTCGTCTGGCCCCACCCCGGTGTACTCGCCCTCTGCGGGGCCGTCGCCGGGATCGGGCTCCCCTGGTACTGGGCGAATCGCTATCTCGGGGGGATCAACGGCGACATCTTCGGCGCAGCGAACGAGATCGGCCGCGTCGCCGGCGTCCACCTGGGGGTGATACTGTGGACGCTGTCGTGATGTGTGGCGGGAAGGGCACCCGCCTCGAGAGCCCTCACGAAAAGCCCCTGCACCCGATCGACGGGATCGCGATGATCGATCGCGTCCTCGCGGCGCTCGAGACGAGCCGGATCGAGACGAGCTACGCCGCCGTCTCGCCGAACGCACCGGCAACGCGGTCCCACCTCGAGCGAACTGACGGCGTCGCGACGATCGAGACGGCCGGCGACGGCTACGTGGCCGACCTGCTGGCGGTCCTCGAGCACCCCGACCCCTCACCGCCGATCCTGACCGTCGCCGCGGATCTGCCGCTGCTCGAGGGGTCGGTCCTCGACCGAATCCTCGCCGCCCACGGCGACGGCGACGCGTCGCGGACGGTGTGTGTCCCTGCGGCGCTCAAACGGCGACTCGGCGTCAGCATCGATACGCGACTCGAATCCGACGACTACCTCGCGCCGACCGGGGTCAACGTGGTCGGCACGACCGACGAATCCACGACGATGACCGACGTGTACTACGACTCACGACTGGCAGTGAACGTGAACCGACTCGAAGACGCCCGTCTCGCAGCCGACCGACTGCGGAACCGTCCCACGGAGGGCCGGTAGCGATGCGTCTCATCCTCCCCGCCGGAACGACCGAGACGGCCCTGATCGACGGCATCAGCGCCGCCGGGGCCGCCCCGGAGCTGATGGAACACACGCCCTCGGCGGACGTCGAGATCCTCGAGTACGGGGAGCCGGTCGCATCGCCGGTGACGCCGGTGAGCCCGAACGGTTGTCCGACGCCCGCCGCCGTGACCCGGGCCGTCCGGGACGTCGTCGGCTTCGACGTGGCGGTGGTCGATGCAGGACTCACCCGGTCGACGGCCGCGCCGACGGTCGAACTCGGCGGCGAGCCTGGCACCGACATCCGAGAGGCGTCCGCCGTGCCGGCCGCCACCGCCGCCTTCGACCGGGCCTACGATTACGGCGCGAGTCTGCCGGACGATCGGCTCATGATCGGCGAGACGGTCCCCGGTGGAACGACGACCGCGCTCAGCGTCCTCACCGCGCTCGGCGAACCGGCCGGCGTCTCCTCGTCGCTGCCGACCAACCCGGTCGAACGCAAACGACGGGTCGTCGACGAGGCCCTGGCCGCCAGCGACCTCGAGCCCGGCGACTGCGAGGACGCCCCGCTCGAGGCGATCGAAGCGGTCGGGGATCCCGTTCAACTGACGGTAGCCGGGATCGCGGCGGGCGCACTCGAGGCCGGGACTGCGGTGACGCTGGCCGGTGGGACCCAGATGGTCGCCGTCGCTGCCGTGTTGCGCCACGCCGGCATCGATGCGGGCCTCTCGATCGCGACCACCTCGTTCGTGGCCGACGAGCAGGGGGATCGGCTCGCCGAGGCCTGCGAGCGGTTCGACTGCGAGCTCACCGTCACCGATCCCGGCTTCGACGAGCGCGACCACGTCGCGATGCAACGCTACTGTGCCGGCGAGGCCAAGGAAGGCGTCGGCATGGGCGGCGCACTCTCGCTCGTTCCAGACGGCGAGATGGCCGCCGTCAGGGATCGACTCGAGACGATCTGTGCTCGGCTGGGAATCGAGAGCGGGCCCGAGGACGACCCGACCACCGAACGGACTGCCGACGAGCCAGCGGAGGGCGGCCGTGGACCCTGACGCCGTCCGAACCGGGAGCCGGGTCCCCCACGGCGGCGAACCGGACCCGGACCTGCTGGATTTCTCGGCCAACACTAACCCGCGAGCCCCGGACGGCGTCGGGGACGTCTACGCGGCCGCACTCGAGGAGTCGCGGCGCTATCCGGACGACGACTATCCGGCCTACCGCAGGGCTGCAGCCGAGTTCGTCGACTGCGATCCGGCCGCGGTGATTCCCACCCCCGGCGGGCTGGCCGCGATCCGACTCGCAATGGAATGTACCCTCGAGCCCGGCGACGAAGCGCTGGTGCCGTACCCGAGCTTCGGCGAGTACGCCCGTGAAGTCAGCCTCCAGGGTGCGACCCCCCGGTTCGTTCGCTACGACGAACTGTGTGAGATCGGCCCCGCCGTGCTCGAGGCGTGTGCGCTCGCCGTGGTCTGTACGCCGAACAATCCGACCGGCGACGCGATCGATCCCGACGCGCTCGAGGCGTTTGCGACCCGATGTGGGGACGCCGGGACGACGCTGCTCGTCGACGAGGCGTTCCTCGGCTTTACCGACCGCTCGTCGGCCGCCGAACTCGACCTCGAGCACGTCGTCGTCGCCCGGTCGCTCACCAAACTGTTCGGCCTGCCGGGGCTCCGTGCCGGTTTCGCCGTCGCGACCGGCGATCGACGGGACGCACTCGCGACGGCCCGCCGCGCGTGGTCGGTCGGGACGCCCGCTGTGCGGGTCGGCGCGTACTGCCTGCGACAGGACGCGTTCGTTCGCGAGACCCGCGCTCGCGTCGCCCATGAACGCGAGCGGATGCGCGAGGCACTCGCGGAGCGATTCGAGGTTCATTCGTCGGACGCGCCCTATCTCCTCTGTGACGTCGGCGACCGCGACGTGTCGACGGTAATCGACGACGCGCGGGCCGCCGGCGTCGCGATCCGCGACGCAACGACCTTCCGCGGGCTCGATTCCCACGTCCGCGTCGCGGTCAAGGACCGCACGGCAAACGATCGGTTGCTCGCGGCGCTGGGCGTCCACAACCGCGACGACGCCGATCGCGAAACCGAACATGACTGACTCCGACCCGGCGTACGCCGCGATTCGCCGGGACGGCGTCCTTCGAATCACGCGACCGAACACGGAGTGGCTCTCGACCGGCTGGAACGGGGGGCGTCGCGTCGCCGACTGCGCGTACAACGTCTCGGTCCCCGAGGGCTGGGATCGGACGGATCTCGAGGCCTACGTCGACGAACGGCTCGAGCGCGCGGGGTTCGAGACCCCGGAGAACGCGACCGGGCCCACGCTGCTGACCGGCGTCGACATCGGCGACGCTCGCGGTGCTCGCCGCGGTCCCGTGACGGCGTATGCGACCGCCGGTATTTCGAATCCGGCCGCGTTGCCCACGACGGTGGAACCGGAGAGCGAACCGGCGTCCGAGACGCCGGCGTCCAGTGAGGGTAAACTCGAGCAGGGTCGGGGAACGGTCAACGTCGTCGTCGGGACGACGCGAGCGCTCGCGGCTGGGGCCCTGGCGAATCTGGTCGCCGTCACGGCGGAGGCGAAGGCAGCGACGCTCCTCGCCGAAACGGGCTTTCCCGGCACGACGACGGACGCGATCATCGTCGGACACGATCCGGACGGCCCGTCGGCGGCGTTTTCGGGAAGCGGCACCGAGGTCGGCGCGGCGACACGTGCCTGCGTCCGGGATGCCGTGCTGGCATCGCTTCGTGCCCACTACGCGGCGGCCGACGCGGCCGCTCCGGAATCGGTCGCGGACGCGCCCTACGGCGTTTCGACGGACGAGCGGGCGACGGTTTTTCGACCGCCCCTCGAGACGAACGTCGACGACGATCGAACGTCGACGCGCTGACGGCGAAGACGAACGCTTTTGATCACACCGGCCGACGGGTGGGACATGACTGCAGTTGACACGCCGGACGTGCTCGTGTTACGCAAGGGGACCCACGGGATACCGATCGAACGGTACGCCGACGCGATCCGCGAACGACTGCCCGATCACACCGTCGCGCTCGCACGAACTCCGGCCGAGGAGCGCGACGCGATTCGGGACGCGCGCTTCGTCACCGGCATGACCTTCGACGACGAACTGCTCGAGGCCGCCGAGAACCTCGCGGTCTTCGCGTGTGCCTACGCGGGGACCGGCCACCTGCCCCTCGATCGACTCGAGGAGCGCGGCGTCGCGGTGACGAACGCCTCGGGCGTCCACGGGCCGAACATCGGCGAGCACGTCCTGGGTGCGATCCTCCGATTTACCCGACGATTCCACGTCGGCGCGCGCCGGCAGCGCCGTCGCGAGTGGCGCCACTACAAGGCCACCGAGCTACAGGGGTCGACGGTCACCGTCGTCGGCCTCGGCGCGATCGGCCAGTCGGTCTGTGAGCGCCTCGAGCCGTTCGGCGTCGACACGATCGGTGTGCGATACACCCCCGAGAAGGGAGGGCCGACGGACGAGGTGATCGGCTTCGAGGGCGAGGCGTTCGACGACGCGCTCGCGCGGACTGACTACCTCGTGCTCGCGTGTCCACTGACGGAGACGACGCACGGACTGATCGATCGAGAGGCCCTCGTCACGATAGATCCCGAGGCGGTACTGGTCAACGTCGC
Organism: Natrinema ejinorense; assembly: GCF_002494345.1. Classification (GTDB taxonomy): domain Archaea; phylum Halobacteriota; class Halobacteria; order Halobacteriales; family Natrialbaceae; genus Natrinema; species Natrinema longum. The sequence goes on along the minus strand of NZ_NXNI01000001.1, from coordinate 2,133,195 downwards.
CCGCGGCCCGGTCGTCGACACCGACGCGCTCGTGGCGGCGCTGCGATCGAACTGGATCCGCGGCGCGTCGCTGGACGTCACCGACCCCGAACCGCTTCCCGAAAAGCACCCGCTGTGGACCTTCGAGAACGTCCAGATCACGCCCCACAACGCGGGCCACACGCCCAACTACTACGATCGATTGGCCGACATCGTTGCCGAAAACCGCCGGCGGTTCGACGACGGGGACTCCCCGTCACTCAGAAATCAGGTCCTGCCCTGATCGAACCGATCGAATGGCGATCGGAATCCGCATGGCCGCGGTCGGTTCCAACTCGCTCCGTTCGAGCCGTTCGGCCCATCTTTTTGATCCCCTGTGGCGAATGACGAGTATGGACCGTTCACTAGCCGGTCGATGCGCCCGAGCGGAGGGTATCCAGTGTCGCTAACGTTCGACGGGACGATCCTCGTCCCCGCAGCCGACCCCGACGACGGGGAGCGGACGGCGGCGGCACTCGCACCGTATCTCGAGCCCTCGAGTCGAGTGATCGTCGTCAACGTGATCGAGAAGGCCGGCGGCGCGCCCGACAAGGCCTCGGTCGAACAGCGCGAGGAATACGCGCGGGAGATCTTCGACCGTGCCCGCGGCCCCCTCGAGGAGCGGGCCGGAGCCGTCGAAACGGCGATCCTCTTCGGTACCGACGTCGTCGAGACGATCTCCGAGGCGGCGATCGAACGGAACGTCGACGCCGTCGTCTTCGAGCCCCGCGACGGGAACCGGTTCGTGGAACTACTCACCGGTGACGTGGCTCGCCGGCTGGTGAAAAACGCCTCGGTTCCGGTGGTCGCGCTGCCGCGAAACGAAGAGGAGTAGCGGAGCAGTCGTCCCGAGTTTCGTCCGTTATGCTCGGTCTTCGAGTACTACTTCGCCGTCCTGATCGACCGTTACTCGATAGGTGGCGTACTCGAACGTGACGGTGCCGACGGACCGCTCCGTCTTCAGGCCCGACTGAAAGAGCGAGTCCAGTGCGGTCGGATCGATCACGTCGTACAGCGGGCCGAACTCGTCCGCGAGTTCGAGCGTGTCCAGTTCGGATTCCGATGCGATCGCCGCGAGGACCGCTTCGCTGAGTGGCTGGTCCGGGTCGGCCTGGTAGGTGTGATCAACGGTGTGCAGTTGCGTCCCGTCGGCTGCGGTGTCGGTTTCCATACCCGTCATACCGGTGTGACGGGGGAAACAACCCCGATTGGAGCGCCAACGGTTTAAGAGGGGGGAGAACTTCCGAGCGTGTTCCGGAGTAGGTTGGCCTGTCCCCGTCGGAGACGCGCCGAGAGTGCCTGATCCGAAATATCGAGCTGTCCGGCGACCGCGGACAACGTCGTCTCTCGTGGGACGTCGAAGTACCCCTCCTCGAGTGCGATGAGGAGTGCTTCCTGCTGTCTATCGGTGACCCCGTATCGATCCCGTGCCTGGTCCGATTCCTGGAAGATACGTAGGATCCGAAACGGAATCCCCTTCTCGAGACAGCGATCGCGATACGCGAACAGCGCCTCCCGCGTCGGGACGCGGGCACGGATTCGTGTCTCCTCCGTGACGGTGATCTCGCGGTAGCCGATATCGTACTCCGCCGCCGTGGGATATGTCAGATGACTTTCGCCGTGTTCGGATAGCGTGACGCTGTAGAGACGCCGGTCGGCCGATTCCTCGAGCAGGGTCCATCCCCGTACGGTGTCGTCGTCGGCCAGCGTCCCGTCGACCCGCTCGAGGTCGTCCCCGTAGACCCAGCAGATGAGCTTCGTTTCACCCGTTTCGGACCGGTAGATCTCTTCGACGTCGATCCTCGAGACGGTCTCGACGGTCTCTCGGAGGATCGGCGTCTCGATTTCGAATTCGACGATGAGGACCATGGTACTCTCACGCACTGTCGACGGTCCGAATAGCTGATCGACTGTCCGGACGGCCGAGTCGATACATACCGAACGTGTGGTTTGCCGTCCGTCGAGTACTTCCCATAGTATCGGCGGTCGTACGTACTTACCCCTTGCAAGTGAACAGACACCGTGACCGCTCGGCGTGGTACCGGCCTCGAACCGGACCCGAACGGAAGAGTCGATCGATCCGACGAAATCGCCCGCTGTCCGCAGCGATAGCCGTTCTCGAGCAGCAGTCGTCCTCAGAGATAGCCGTTCTCGAGCAGCAGTTCGCCGTTGAGCACGCTCGCACCGGCGGCACCGCGGATCGTGTTGTGGGCCAGACAGTTGTACTGCAGGCCGAACGGCGATGCCTGAAGGCCGCCGGCGGCGATTGCCATCCCGTCACCCAGCGTGCGGTCCATCCGTGGCTGTGGTCGATCGGGCTCCTCGAAGACGTGGATGAGCGGGTCGGGCGAGGAACGCAGGTCGAGCGAGGGGTACTCCCGCATGGCCTCGGCGGCCGCGTCCGTGGTCAGTTCCTCCTCGGTCTCGACCCAGACGTTCTCGAGGTGGCCGTCGATCGTCGGGATGCGGTTACAGGAGGCCGCGACGTCCATGCCGTTGTGCGACAGCTCGGCGCCGTCGAACTCGCCGAGTAGCTTGCGGGACTCGGTCTCGAGTTTGTCCTCTTCGCCGCCGATGTAGGGAATCGCGTTGTCGATGATCTCCATCGAGGTGACGCCGTCGTAGCCGGCCCCGGAGACGGCCTGCAGGGTCGAGACGTGGACTTTTTCGAGGCCGTAGTCGGTCAGGGCCGCGAGCGTGGGGACGAAGGTGATCGTCGAGCAGTTGGGGTTCTTGACCATCGCGCCGTCCCAGCCGCGCTCGTCGCGCTGGACCTCGAGCAGGTCGAGGTGGTCGGCGTTGACCTCCGGAATCACGAGTGGGATGTCGTCGTCCATCCGACCGTTCGAGGAGTTCGAGGAGACGACGTAGCCGGCCTCACAGAAGGCAGGCTCGACGTCCGCGCCGACGCTCGAGGGGAGCGAGGAAAACAGCATGTCGACGTCGCTGGGGACCTCGTCGGGATCGGTCGCCGTGACTGTCATCTCCGCAACGTCCGCCGGGATCGGGCTGTCGACGCGCCACTTCGCGGCCTGTCGATACGTCTTGCCGGCACTGGCGTCGCTCGCGGTGAGTGCGGCGATCTCGAACTCCGGATGGGGATCGAGCAGCTGAATCAATCGCTGTCCAACAGCGCCAGTCGCACCGAGTACGCCTACTCGTACTGCCATTTTCCGCCACTCCGAGTTGTGTCCGCAAAACCGTTTGGGTTTTCGGTAGCAGGTGTCAATCGGCGGAGACCGCGCCGTCGTTCCTCGTCGCCGGTCCGGCGACAGCATCGTCCGCCACCACCGACGGCTGCTGCCAGCGTCCGCTGAACGGATAGAAGCTATTAAGAAACGGGAGTGGCACCTAGAGACCGATGCACTATCGACAGGATCGACGCGAGGTCGCCGGCCAGAGGTGGTCCCGATGACGAGTTCGACCGCGAGTACGAGCGATCGAGGACTGTTCGAGACGCGGTTTAGCGTGGGTGCAGCGGCCATCGGTGCCGTCGCGGCGCTGCTCGGAATCGTCTTCGCCTGGACGGGCTACAACGATTCGGCACTGCCGGGTATCGGCATGGAACTGTCCATCTTGACGGGTCTTATCGGCCTTCTCTTCGCGTTCGGGATCGCTCTCGTCGCGTTCGTCGCCGCGCTCTACATGGAGCCCGGCTTCGACGAATAACGGCTCGCCGACTCCTCTGTACGATCACCCTCCTCGAGAATCCGTTCGATGGCGTCGCCGTGGCTACGACCGCAGCGCTAACGACAGTTGCTCGCGTCCGTCCGAAGTAACTTGCTGGACGTCCTCAAGAACGACTTACGCGGGAACTTCAGCGCCTTTCTTTCGAGTTACGTAGCCCGCGATACGGTTGCGGACGCCCTTGGACTCGACGTTCGTGAGTTTCGTGACGCTTTCTTTGTTCTGCTCGAAATCGGTCGTGAACGCTTCCGGATACCGCTCTAAGAGGAGCGTTCCGGTCTTCTTGACGTAGGCCGGTTTGATTGCCATACGAGACGATTCCGTCCAGAGGCTCTTAATCCCTTTCTCTTTGGCGCTTGGACCCCTCCCTTGCTGGCACCCTCTCGGACGGTCTCCCGTCTCGACTCGAGTTCTCGAAACTCGTTGGCTATCCCGTGACCACGACCGAGACACAGCGAGACTGGTATAGTAGCCACTGCAAGCCACTGTACGCCTGGCCGCATGGCGGCATTGCGGTCAGATGCAAATCGTTCTCGGTGGCTACTATGTTGTACGTAGACGCTTCAGCATCCGGTTTTCGGTGGCTTTCGATCGAAGCCCCTCTAGAGCCGGCATCGCTTCCTTCGCGGAGATGATTCACTCCCTGTAACCCGTTCCTAATTAAAAGTTACAGCCATATACGGGCAAAAATACAATCAGGATGTCGTTGACTCCCCAGACGGCGTGATAGCCATGACAGACAGACAGATCCGGGCAACACTACTTGCTGCCCTGGTGGTTTTATCACTCGTCGCTGCCCCCATCGGGGCCGCAGGGATGAGTGGCGGTGCAGTACCGGCCACCGAACGAATTCAAGTACAGAACGACGACCCCACACAGGTCGTCGAGAGCGTCAACGACAACGAGATCGCGACCACAAACGACGCGATCACGTCGTTCAACGACGAACTCCAGCAGAAAGCTGGACTCGTCGGTGCCGACGTCGAGAACGTCGAACAGGTCGACCCGGTCGAGGCCGAGAGCGTCTCGGAGGCACAGGCGGAAGCCGATCGCCTCCGGACCGACGCTGACGACCGACAGGCCGCGATCTTCGATCGAGTCGTCGCAGTGATCAATCAGGGCGGCATCGCCGATGTCGACCCTGCGGAGGTCCAGTCGCCGGCCGACGCACGTGACGTCGCCGACGACCTCGAAGAACAGGGCGGGCTCGCCGGGACGGCAGCCCAGTCGCTGCGCGACGCCGCCGACATCGTCGAAACCGACATCCAGTCCAACCTGAATAGCGCGGCCGACCAGCTCGAGGCACTCGAGGAGCCCGAGTCGGCGGTCGGGACGGTCGAAGGGACCGTCACCGACGCCGACGGCGCACCGATCGCGGGCGCGACCGTGACCGTCGGCGACGAGCAGACGACGACCGACGACAACGGGAGCTATGCGCTCGAACTCGAGGGCGGCGAGTACACCCTCGAGATCACCGCCGACGGCTACGAGGACGCCACCGAGAACGTCACCCTCGAAAGCGATTCGACTGTAACCGTCGACGTGACGCTGAGCGAGCCCGAGCCGGCGGTCGGGACGGTCGAAGGGACCGTCACCGACGCCGACAGCGAGCCGGTCGCCAACGCGACCGTCACCGTCGGCGACGAGCAGACGACGACTGCCGACGACGGCAGCTACGCGCTCGAACTCGAGCCGGGCGAGTACACGCTCGAGATTACCGCCGACGGCTACGAGGACGCCAGCGAGAACGTCTCGGTCGAGGCCGATTCGACCGCGACAGTCGACGTTACCCTCGAGACCCCGGACGACGACGGGGACGAGGGCGACGAAGACGACTCGGGTGAGGGATCGGACGAGGTCGCCACGACCGTCGAGAGCGTCAACGACAACGAGATCGCGAGCGCCAACGACGCGATCGGCTCGTTCAACGCCGAACTCCAGCAGAAGGCTGGACTCGTCGGGGCCGACGTCGAGAATGTTTCGGAAGTCGATCCGGTCGAGGCCGAGAGCGTCTCGGAGGCACAGGCGGAAGCCGATCGCCTTCGAGCGGATGCTGACGACCGCGAAGCGGCCATCTTCGATCGAGTCGTTGCAGTGATCAACCAGGGCGGCATCGCCGACGTCGACCCTGCGGAGGTCCAGTCGCCGGCCGACGCACGTGACGTCGCCGACGACCTCGAAGAACAGGGCGGACTCGCCGAGACGGCAGCCCAGTCGCTACGCGACGCCGCCGATATCGTCGAAACCGACATCCAGCCCAACCTGAACGGTGCGGCCGACCAGCTCGAGGCACTCGAGGACGACGACCCGACGCCGACTGTCGGCACCCTCGAGGGAACCGTCACCGATACGGATGGCGAGCGGGTCGCCAACGCCACTGTGGCCGTCGGCGACGAGCAGACGACGACCGCCGAGGACGGCTCCTACGCGCTCGAACTCGAGAGCGGTGAGTACGAACTCACCGTCTCGGCAGCGGGCTACGAGGACGCCAGCGAGAACGTCACGGTCGAAGCTAACTCGACTGTGACCGTCGACGTCTCGCTGGTGCGATCCGACGATACCGACTCGGCTGTCGGCACAGTCGAAGGAACCGTCACCGACGAGGACGGCGAACCGATCGCCGGCGCGACCGTCAGTATCGACGACAAGCAGACGACGACCGACGACGACGGCTTCTACGAGTTCGAGATCCAGCCAACCGTCGGGACAGTCGACGGGACTGTCACCAACGCCGACGGCGAGCCGGTCGGCGACGTGCCAATCACCGTCGGTGACAAGCAGACGACGAGCGCCGACGATGGCAGCTACGTCCTCGAACAGGGACTGGACGAGTACACCCTCGCAGTCAGTTCTGAGGGGTACGGAGACACCAGCGAAACCGTGACCGTCGTCTCCGGTGAGACGACTGTCCTCGACATCACCGTCGACGAGGAAGACGTCGAGCCGCCCGTCGGGACGGTTGCGGGGACCATCACCGACGCCGCCGGCGAGCCGGTCGCCAACGCGACCGTGACCGCCGAGGGTCAGGAGACGACGACTGCCGACGACGGCTCCTACGAACTCGAACTCGAGCCCGGTAACCACACGGTCACGATTTCGGCCGAGGGATACCAGAACGTCAGCGAAGTCGTGACAGTCGAGGCCGACGAGACGAACACTGTCGACGTGACGCTCGAGGAACTCGAGCCGACCGTCGGAACGATTGACGGAACCGTCACCGACGCCGATGGCGAGCCGATCGCCAACGCGACCGTCACCGTCGGCGACGAGCAGACGACGACCGCCGACGACGGCTCCTACACCCTCGAGCTCGAGAGCGGTGAGTACGAACTCACCGTCTCGGCAGCAGGCTACGAGAACGCCACGGCAAACGTCACGGTCGAGGCCGACTCGACCGTGACCGTCGACGTCTCCCTCGAGGACGACTCGGATGAGGGACCGGGGTCGGTTGCGGAAGTCGTCGAAAGCGTTAACAACAACGAAATTACGGCTGCGAACGACGCGATCGGCTCGTTCAACGACAAGCTCCAGCAGAAGGCTGGACTCGTCGGTGCCGATGTCGAGAACGTCGAACAGGTCGACCCGGTCGAAGCCGAGACCGTCTCGGAGGCCCAGGCGGAAGCCGATCGCCTCCGAGCCGACGCTGACGATCGACAGGCTGCGATCTTCGATCGAGTCGTTGCAGTGATCAACCAGGGCGGCATCGCCGACGTCGACCCTGCGGAAGTCCAATCGCCGGCCGACGCACGTGACGTCGCCGACGACCTCGAAGAACAGGGCGGACTCGCCGAGACGGCAGCCCAGTCGCTGCGAGACGCTGCCGACCTCGTCGAAACCGACATCCAGCCCAACCTGAACGGCGCAGCCGACAAGCTCGAGGCACTCGAAGACGACGACCCGGCCCCGAGCGTCGGGACCCTCGAAGGAACCGTCACCGATACGGATGGCGAGCCGATCGCCAACGCCACTGTGGCCGTCGGCAACGAGCAGACGACGACCGACGACAACGGGAGCTATGCGATCGAGCTCGAGGAAGGGGACTACACCCTCGAGATCACCGCCGACGGCTACGAGAACGCCACGGCAAACGTCACGGTCGAGGCTGACTCGACTGAGACCGTCGATGTCTCTCTCGAGGACGACTCGGACGAGGGATCGGAGTCGGTCGCCGAAGTCGTCGCGAGCGTTAACGAAAACGAGATCGCGAGCGCGAACGATTCGATCGGCTCGTTCAACGATAAGCTCCAGCAGAAAGCTGGACTCGTCGGTGCCGACGTCGAGAACGTTACGAAAGTCGATCCGGTCGAGGCCGAGACCGTCTCGGAGGCCCAGGCGGAAGCCGATCGCCTCCGAGCCGACGCTGACGACCGACAGGCTGCGATCTTCGATCGAGTCGTCGCGGTGATCAACCAGGGCGGCATCGCCGACGTCGACCCTGCGGAAGTCCAGTCGCCGGCCGACGCACGCGACGTTGCGGATGACCTCGAAGAACAGGGCGGACTCGCCGAGACGGCAGCCCAGTCGCTGCGAGACGCTGCCGATATCGTCGAAACCGACATCCAGCCCAACCTGAACGGCGCAGCTGATCAGCTCGAGGCACTCGAGGACGGCGACCCGACGCCGGCCGTCGGAACGATTGACGGAACGGTCACTGATGCCGACAGCGAGCCGATCGCCAACGCGACTGTCGTCGTCGGCGACGAGCAGACGACGACCGACGACAACGGGAGCTATGCGATCGAACTCGAGAGCGGTGAGTACGCCCTCACCGTCTCGGCGGAGGGCTACGAGGACGCCACCCAGAACGTTACGGTCGAGGCGAACTCGACCGTGACCGTCGACGTCTCCCTCGAAGAAGATGACGGGAGCGAACCGTCCCCGGACGTCGGCACGGTCAACGGGACCGTCACCGATACGGACGGCGCACCGATCGCGAACGCAACCGTCACCGTCGGCGACGAGCAGACGACGACCGACGACAACGGGAGCTATGCGATCGAACTCGAGGAAGGAGAGTACACCCTCGAGATTACCGCCGACGGTTACGAGAACGCTACGGCAAACGTCACGGTCGAGGCTGACTCGACTGTGACCGTCGATGTCTCCCTCGAGGACGACTCGGACGAGGGTTCGGAAGTCGCCGAAACGGTCGAGAGCGTTAACGAAAACGAGATCGCGAGCGCGAACGACGCGATCGGCTCGTTCAACGCCGAACTCCAGCAGAAGGCTGGACTCGTCGGGGCCGACGTGGAGAACGTTTCGGAAGTCGATCCGGTCGAGGCCGAAAGCGTCTCGGAGGCTCAGGCGGAAGCCGATCGCCTCCGAGCGGATGCTGACGACCGACAGGCTGCGATCTTCGATCGAGTCGTCGCGGTGATCAACCAGGGCGGCATCGCCGACGTCGACCCTGCGGAAGTCCAGTCGCCGGCCGACGCACGTGACGTCGCCGACGACCTCGAAGAACAGGGCGGACTCGCCGAGACGGCAGCCCAGTCGCTACGCGACGCCGCCGATATCGTCGAAACCGATATCCAGCCCAACCTGAACGGTGCGGCCGACCAACTCGAGGCACTCGAGGACGACGACCCGACGCCGACTGTCGGCACCCTCGAGGGAACCGTCACCGACGCCGACGGCGCACCGGTCGCCAACGCGACGGTCACTGTCGGCGACGAGCAGACGACGACCGCCGACGACGGCTCCTACACCCTCGAGATCGAGAGCGGCGAGTACACCCTCACCGTCTCGGCGGAGGGCTACGAGGACGCCACCCAGAACGTTACAGTCGAGGCGAACTCGACTGCGACTGTCGACCTCACCCTCGAGGAAGATGGCGGAAGCGAACCGACCGTCGGCACGGTCAACGGGACCATCACTGATGCTGACGGTGAGCCGATCGCCAACGCAACCGTGGCTGTCGGCGACGAGCAGACGACGACCGCCGACGACGGCTCCTACACCCTCGAGATCGAGAGCGGTGAGTACACCCTCACCGTCTCGGCGGAGGGCTACGAGGACGCCACGGCGAACGTTACAGTCGAGGCGAACTCGACTGCGACTGTCGACATCTCTCTCGAGGACGACTCGGACGAGGGTTCGGAAGTCGCCGAGACAGTCGAAAGCGTCAACGACAACGAAATCGCGAGCGCCAACGACGCGATCACGTCGTTCAACGACAAGCTCCAGCAGAAGGCTGGACTCGTCGGTGCCGATGTCGAGAACGTCGAACAGGTCGACCCGGTCGAAGCCGAGACCGTCTCGGAAGCTACGGCGGAAGCCGATCGCCTTCGAGCGGATGCTGACGACCGCGAAGCGGCCATCTTCGATCGAGTCGTTGCAGTGATCAACCAGGGCGGCATCGCCGATGTCGACCCCGAGGAAGTCCAATCGCCGGCCGACGCACGCGACGTTGCGGATGACCTCGAAGAACAGGGCGGACTCGCCGAGACGGCAGCCCAGTCGCTTCGCGACGCTGCCGACCTCGTCGAAACCGACATCCAGCCCAACCTGAACGGCGCAGCCGATCAGCTCGAGGCACTCGAGGACGAGGACCCGACGCCGACTGTCGGGACCCTCGAGGGAACCGTCACTGACACGGATGGCGAGCCGGTCGTCAACGCGACTGTCAGCGTCGGTGATGAGCAGACGACGACCGACGACAACGGGAGCTATGCACTCGAACTCGAGAGCGGTGAGTACGCCCTCACCGTCTCGGCGGAGGGCTACGAGGACGCCACCCAGAACGTTACGGTCGAGGCGAACTCGAACGTGACCGTCGACGTCTCCCTCAAGGAGGACGATGGCGGGAGCGAACCGACCCCGAGCGTCGGAACGGTCGCGGGGACCGTCACCGACGAGGACGGCGAACCGATCGCTAACGCGACTATCAGCGCTGACGATGAGACGGTGACGACTGCCGACGACGGCAGCTACGAACTTGAGCTCGAGGAAGGCGAGTACACGCTCGAGATCACCGCCGACGGCTACGAAGACGCAAGCGAGACCGTGAGTGTCGACGCCGACACGACCGTCACCGTCGACGTGACGCTCACCGAAACGGACGACGAGAGCGACGTCGATGTCATCGTCGACGCGGATGTCGACGAGGACAGCGCTGCGGTCGGCGAGACCGTCACCGTCGACACCGACATCGAGTCCGCAACTGACAACACGACGAAGATCAGTGCGTACACGCTCGTTCTCCGGTACGACTCCGACGCCCTCGAACTCGAGGATATCGATCGACCACACTGGCAGGTCGTCGATATCGAGAACGAGGGGATCCTGGTCATCGCTCCGAACTGGGCGCCACCGCGACAGGACGACACACCGGTCGACGCGTTCACGGCCGAATTCGAAGTCGTCGATGGTGCCGGTGACGATGCGACGTTCGAGTTCGAGCCAGACGCCTCGGGCGTCCAGTCGGTCATCGTCGAAGACGATGGGTACCTGTGGCGGACCGAGATGCTCGACGCCGAGTACGATGGTGCGTCCGTCACGATCGAGGACGGTGAAGAGACCGACGCTGCGGAACTGATCGCGGACGCCGGTAGTACCGCGCAATCGGGCCTCGCTCCGTGAGGTCGACCCAGGACCTGCCACGACCGACAGTGTAGGACGGACACTCGCTGGCGGCGATGGGAGTCCAACGGTATCGGACGACGAACGCACGAATCGATGGACGAGGGTGAGAACCCCTCTCCGTCACGCTCGTTTTTTCGCCTGGACGGAACGGAATCGACGTACTACATCGGACTACCGGTTCGCGAGCGTGTCCACTGACGTGGAACGACTGTGATCGCGGCTCCGTGTTCTCAGGTCTGCCAGGCGATCGATAGCGTCGTATCCGATTCGATCCAGGCTGCATCGTTTCTCCGGTCGAAGATGCGGACGGTTCCCTCCTCCGTCTGGTGCTCGGCGTACCGATCCGGTTCGGATGTCGTTCCTGGCATGAATGTTGTTGCATGATAACTGTCAACAGGTAGTATCAGTCTTGTGTTCGACCGGCTGCTCTGTCCGCCGTTCGATAGCGTCGAAAAACGGATCCCGAAGTGAGACCACCGACGGGTGGCCAGGACGGGAACCGATCGAAAATCGGGTTGGGAGCGACTATTCGGCGTGTTTCTCGCGTGCTGGCCCCTGCTGATGGAGTTCGATGCCGACGTCGTCCGGCTCGAGGACGTCCGGAAGCTCCTCGTCCCGGTCGCCGGTGACGTCGGCGAGCACCTCCTGTATGTATGCGTTGAACAGTTCCGGGTGTTCGCTCATCGGGAAGTGCCCGATCTCGGCGAACTCGATCGCGGTCGCACCCTCGCCGATCCCCGCTGCGGTCTGCCGACCGTCTTCGGGTGTGGTCAGATAGTCGTACTCGCCGTTGGCGATGTAGAGGGGACACTCGTCGGCGTTGACCTGATCGAGCTTGTCGCGGTAGTCGTGATCGACGGAGTAGTAGTAGAGGTCGCCCTTGAACACGCCCGTCGCGCCCTGTTCGTAGAGATACATCGTCTCGCGGCGGGTCTGTTCGGGGCTCTGGGGTGCCATCAACCCCCAACAGGCGTAGGCGTTGACCTCCGTCGTGTTCACTTCGGGGTGGTCGAGCCAGTCGATGTAGAACCCGGGGCTGTGGGCACCGCACTCGAGTCCGATCAGCGCCCGGAATCGCTCGGGGTACCAGTCGGCCAGCTCGAGGGCGATGTTGCCGCCCATACTCGAGCCCATGTAAATCGGGTCTTCGAGCTCGAGGGCGTCGGCGAGGTTCACGAGCGTCTCGGTGAACCGCTTGGCGGTCATGGTGTAGTCGTCGGTCCACCACTCCTGGGTGGTCGGGGGGACCGACTTGCCGTGATACGGCAAGTCGTGAGCGATGACGCGGAATTCCTCCGTGATGTCCTCGTTCGTCAGGAGGTGACGCCACTCCTGGCAGTTGTTGCCGGCCGTGTGCTGACAGACCAGCGGGATGCCATCTTCGGGCCCGTTCTCCTCGAAATAGATCCGGTGATCGACGCCCTCGACGTCCACGTGGACGTACGACCCGTCGATCGGTTCGACGTCGCCCTGCTGGTAGGTTTCGGCCATCTCAGCTTCCCCCATCGTTGTGTGCGACCCGCATCAGATCGAGCGTTCGCTGGAACGCGCGCAGATGCTGGAAGATCTTCTTGTTGTCGCCGGTCAACTCGAGGTGACCGTCCTCGTTGCGAACCGTCGTTCGATAGTGTGACGCGATGATCTCGTGGTTGAACGCGGGTGGCGTCTCCCGGACGAACTCCTCCCAGGTCTCGCGGTCGCCTTCGACGCCGAACGACCACTGGTGGTTCATCGTCGGGTTGGGCACGAGGGTTTCGATCTCGCCGTCGTCCATCTCGAGGAGGACGCGCTCGTCGCCGATCTCGACGTAGAAGTTTTCGGAGAACTTGCCGTGTCCCCTGACGTTCAGTTCGGGATCGCTGTTTACCGTCTCCTTGTACGATTCCCACCACTCGTGAGTGCCGAGTTCTGTTTCCGTCATGAAACCACACGCCACCTTTGCCGACCCACTCAATGTAGCTCACACAATATAATCAGACATCTAAGACGTAAATACAACGACGAGGGACCGCAATATGGTTCCACCGCGCGCTGGTATACTGCCGAACCAAACGGTTCACACCGATCGTTCTCGAGACGCCGTTCCCGGCGGCGACGGGCGTCGAAACACGATCGAGTCGTCGCGGGATGGGTGTTCGATGGGTTCGTTCAGGAGCGGTCTCGGGCGTCGCAACGGTTCGGTGCCGTCAGTCGTCCTCCGCGGTCGACGTCGCGGGGGGCTGTGACGCCCGTTCGGGTCCCGACGGCCCCCGATCGGGAGCGGCGAACCGCGTCCAGTAGACGAGGAGCGTCGGGAGGATGATCACGCTCGCGACGAGCGCGTATCCGATCGAGATCGCCGCGATGAGCCCGAAGTACTGCAGCGAGGGGAGAAAGGCGAACCCGAGGATGCCGAACCCGCCGGCCGTGGTTGCCGCGCTTCCAAGCAACGCACCGCCAGTCCCGGTCACCGTCCGTTCGAGGGCGTCACCGATCGTCCCGCCCCGCTCGAGTTCCCGGTGGTACCGTTCGCTCACGTGGACGCTGTAATCGATTCCGAGCCCGATCGTGAGACTCGCGATCATGCCGGTGATGTAGTTGAAGGGGATCTCGAGTAGCCACATCGTCCCGAGGACCCAACAGAGGGTCAGGAGGACGGGAATCAGTGTGACGAGTCCGAGCGTGGCTGATCCTGCCGTCCGGCGGGAGACGACCACCAGCAGACAGCCGACGACGGCGAGCGTAGCGAGCAGGCTCGTGACGATCGTTTCGACGATGGCCCGTTCCGTCTGATAGTTCAGTACGGTTCCCTGCCCGGTGACGGTGGCAGTCACCCCGTCACCGTCGACAGCCGTCGCGGCGGCTCGCGTTTCCGTCGTCACCGCCCCGTTGGAGGCGTCGCCGGCGGCCGTGACGATCAGTCGAAGCGCCTCGTACTCGCCCTCGTCGGTCCGGTGGATGACCGTCTCGGCGGTCGCGGAATCGGCGGCGAAGAACTCGTCATAAAGGGGTGCCAGTCTCGAGTTGGGAACCCCGTCGCCGTCCGTATCCGCATCGTGGAACGTCTCGTTGAACGATTCGTTCGTCGCGGCGACCGATTCCATCGCGGTAACTGGGCTCCGGATGGCGGGGGCGTCGTTCGGGAGTCGTGCGACTGTATCGCTCGTCGCCGCTTCCCGTCCGGCGGTATCGACCCGTTGTAACGTCTCCGAGTCGGTGATATCACCCGCGACGAGTATCTGTGCGCGCCTGTCCTGACGGACGAACTCCTCGTTGAGGGTTTCGATCGTCGGAGCCGCGGTGTACGTACGGGGGGCCACCGAATCGGGGAGTTCGTGGGTCCACTCGGGTTCGTCGGGCAGGAACGCGGCCGTGTCGAAGCTGGTGTCGACCTGCGTCCCGCCGTAGGCCCCACCCGCACTGAGGACGACTGCGACGACGAGAAGCGCCAGCGGTGCCCGATTGGCGATCCGCTTCCCGACCACGAGTACTGGACGGAGCCGGTCGCCCGTCCCGAGAGCGGATCGGCGACGGTCGATTCCTCGTGTCTCGAGGAAGTCGTCGATCGAGACGGTTACGGCTGGGACGAACAGACCGAACACCGCGAGCGCGGCGACGATCCCGATAGCGCAGACGATGCCGAACTCCCGAAGCGGACCGATCGGGCCCACGACGTTCGAGAGGAAGCCGACCGCCGTGGTCAGCGTCACGGTGACGAGTGCGACACCGACGCCGACGAGGCCGGCAGCCATCCCGGCGTCGGCGTCGAGCGTGCCGTCGGTTCGTTCCTCCCGATACCGCATGAGGAGGTGGATCGCGTAGTCGATCGACAACGCGATCAGGAGTACGGGAACCGGGACGAATACGAGGGCGAAATCGATACCGAGCCAGCCCATCGTGCCGAACGTCCAGACGAGGACGAGCACGATGCCGACGAGTCCGACGACGACGTCGATCGGATCCCGGTAAGCGATCGACAGGACCACGAGGACGAACGCGAACGCCAGCGGACCCACGACGGCGAGGCTGTCCGGAGCCGCCGATTCGATCTCGTCCGCGGTCATACCGTTGCCGAACACGGACGCCGATCCCTCGAGTTCCGCCTCGCCGATTTCGGCGATCGCTTGCTGGCCAGTGACGATCGATGCCGGGGCGCTGTCCACCGCGACGTACTCGCCCTCGGTATCCTGGACGACGGCGACGATCGTTCCCGACGCCGTCGGCTCGCCGGGTTCGTACGCGGTCGGCATGAGCGCGAACAGTTCGTCGCGACCCTCGTCCGCGCCGAGTACCCGTTCGATCGTCGCCGCGAGTTCGTCGTCGCTCATCGACTCCACGTGATCGATCTGGGCCGTGAGCGACGGCTCGAGGCCGTCGTCGAGAGCCGCCCGATCCGCCGCGAGCGCATCGTACTCGTCGCCGAGGACGCCACGCGTTCCCTGTCGATACGCCGTCTCGCGCTCGGACTCCGTCTCGGCTCGACGCAGCCGCTTGGCCGCCGTCTCGAACGTGTCGGCGTGGTCGTCGGTGAGTTCGACCGGCGTCCGTTCGTCGACGGCCTCGAACTCGGCTTCGATGGCAGCGTCCGGATCGGCTTCGAGGCGCTCGAGCGCTCCGGCGAGTTTCGCTTCGGTCGCGTTCAACTCGGCGGCCCGCGATTCGAGCTCCCTCGCACGGTCCTCGTGGATCGCCGTCGTCGCGATCGCGCTCGGAACGCTGACGATCGGGTCGTCGTCGACCAGCGTCCGGGAAACGCGGTCGTCGTCGTGGAGCGCCCGCTGGAACTCGAGGACGGAGACGAGGGACTCGCGCTCGAGGACGTTCCCGCTGTCCCCGTCCGCTTCGACGACCACTTGTGCCGTCGTCGTCTCGCCACCGCGCGTCGCGAAGTGTTCGTCGATGTACTCGAGTGTCTCGCGCTCGTCGGACTCGGTCCGGAACTCGTCCATCGCAGTGTCTTCCTCGATCGCGGTAGCTCCGGCACCGAGTCCGGCCGTGAGCAACAGTATCGCGACGAGAACGACCCGTCGATTCTCCGTGATCGCCGCTGCAATCGTCTCGGCGCTCATCGTGACCACGCCACCAACCGAACGTTCGGTATCATAGTTAACCGAACGTTCGGTCGGGTAGAAAAAGATGGGGGTTCGTTCCCGCGTCGAAACGGAGCGGCGAGCCCGCGGCCTTCTTGTATCGGTCGACCGAACAGTCGGTCAGGATGGACCAGGGAATGCTGCTGTTCGACGAGTCGGCCGGCGGGAAAGAAGCGATCTTCGCGGCTACCTACCGGACGCTCGAGGAAGACGGCTACGCCGACCTCTCGATCAGCCGCGTCGCCGACGAGGCGTCGGTGAGCAAGTCGACCATCTATCACCACTTCGAGAGCAAGGACGAGCTGTTACTCGAGTTCGCCAACTCGCTGCTCGTGACGTACGCCGACGAACTCATCTTCGAGACCGGGGAAAACGCCCTCGAGAGTCTCGACCGACTCCTCGATCTCGCCGTTCTGGGGGAGACGGCCGACGGTGACCGACTCGAGGACTACGCCTCGGAGACGATCGATCGCGTCATCCTCGAGTTGCGAACCCAGGCGGTTCACGATCCCGCCTATCGGGATCACTTCGACTCCTTCGATCGGATGGCCCGGAACCGACTCGCCGCCCTGATCGAAGCGGGTATCGAGGAGGGAACCGTTCGCGAGGTCGACCCCGACGCTGTCGCCGGGATGCTCTACCTCTGTATCGAGGGGGCGCTCCTCCTCGGCAGTACGACCGACGACGACGGGTGGATCGCGGGCGTTCGGACGCAACTCGATCACTATCTCGATGGGCTGGCTCGCGACGGCGTCGGCGACAAGTGAGGGTCGCGGGAACGACCGGACCGCTCGCCGTCTCCCCTGCCGACGTGCCGATCGACGGATCCCTCGAGACCGTCCCGTTCCACGGATGGGTGAACGAATCGACCGTCAGTATCTTGCCCGTTCACCACTACCTGTGGGACGATGACAGTCGACACTGTCGGTCGGTTCGAACGCGTACTCGAGGGACTCGACGTCGAACTCGAGCGCGTTTCGGCTGCCGATGCGACCGAGCGGATCGAAGCGATCGTCGAGGAGCCGGCCGTCGGTGCGCCGCTTCCCTTCGAGGGCGTCTCGCTTCCCGACGACGTGACGACCGGGCCGACGACTGCCCAACTCGAGGCAGCCCGGACGGGCGTTACGCCGGTTGGCTTCGCGATCGCGGAGTACGGAACGGTCGCCATCGAATCGACCGCCGACGGTGCTGAACCGATCAGTCTCTATCCGGACCGACACGTCGCGGTCGTCGCCGAAAGCGACGTCGTCCCGGATCTGAGTGCCGGCTTCACCCGTCTCGCCGACGGGTTCGACGCCGGCCGGGAGAGCGTCGTCTTCGCGACCGGCCGAAGTGCGACGGCCGACATGGGCGATCTCGTCCACGGCGTCCACGGCCCGGGTACCGTCCGCGTGATCGTCCTGGAGGATCGGTAGATGGCACAGCGCACGCGCTCCCAGCAGGCCGATCGCATCCGACACCTGCTCGAGACCGAAGGCGACGCGATCCACGCGCAGACGAGTGCCTCGAACGCGCGCCGCGGTGACGTCTACGACGCGACCGACGACCTCGAGGCGTTGCGAACCGACGCGCGAGCGATCAAGGAAGACGCCATCGACGATCTCCCCGAGCTGATCGAGACCGTTCGCGAGGCGGTCGAGGCAAACGGCGGTACCGTCTACGTCGCGGACGACGCCGCGGACGCGAACGCGTACGTGGCCGACGTGGTCGAGCAAAACGGGCCGACGGACGCTGTGGACGAGCCGTCGGTCGTCAAATCGAAGTCCATGACGACCGAGGAGATCGATCTCAACGACGCGCTCGAGGCCGACGGGATCGCGGTCACCGAGACCGACCTCGGCGAGTGGGTCCTGCAGGTCGCCGACGACACGCCCTCCCACATCGTCGGCCCGGCGATGCACCTCTCTCGAGCGGAGATCGCCGACCTGTTCAACGAGCGGTTCGATCCCGACGAGCCCTTCGAGACGGCCGGAGAACTGACCCGCTTCGCGCGTGACCACCTCGGCGAGATCATCACGGATGCCGACGTCGGAATCACCGGCGCGAACTTCGTCGTCGCCGACAGCGGGACGATCACGCTGGTCACGAACGAGGGCAACGCCCGCAAGTGTGCGGTCACGCCCGACACGCACGTCGCGATCGCGGGCGTCGAGAAGCTGATCCCGACGCTGTCGGACCTCAAGCCGTTCGTCGATCTCATCGCCAAGAGCGCGACGGGCCAGCCGATCTCCCAGTACGTGACGATGCTCACGCCGCCGACTGACTCCCCGACGCTGGAGTTCGATTCGCCGGATGAGCCGATTACGGCTGGCGGGGGCGGGGGAGCGGCGGGCGCAACCGGGGACCCGGACCGCGAGTTCCACCTCGTCTTGCTCGATAACGGCCGCATGGACATGCGCGAGGACGACCAGCTCCGGGAGACGCTGTACTGCATTCGCTGTGGTGCCTGCTCGAACTCCTGTGCGAACTTCCAGTCCGTCGGCGGCCACGGCTTCGGCGGCGAGACCTATTCGGGCGGCATCGCCACCGGCTGGGAGGCCGGCGTCCACGGCCAGGACTCCGCAGCCGAGTTCAACGACCTCTGTACCGGCTGTACGAACTGCGTGGACGCCTGCCCGGTGAAGATCGACATCCCGTGGATCAACACCGTCGTCAGGGATCGGGTCAACCGCAGCGACGAGCCCGAGGCCTACGACTTCCTCGTCGACGGCCTCACGCCCGACGAGGAAACGGGCGGGCTCGACCCCGGCAAGCGCTTTTTCGGCAACATCGGCACCGTCGCGAAGGCCGCCAGCGCGACCGCGCCGGTCTCGAACTGGCTGGCCGACGCCGGCCCCGTCCGCGCAGCGCTCGAGCGAACCCTCGGTATCGATCGCCGGCGCGACCTCCCGACCTTCCGGCGGGAATCGCTCGTCGACTGGTTCGAGAAGCGAGGTGGCTTCGCCGCCTCGAGCAGACGGGCGGACCAAGCCGCGGCTCGGGGCGGCGGGGCCGACGTCGACCGCGAGGTCGTCCTCTATCCGGATGTCTACACGAACTACGTCGACACCGAGCGCGGGAAGGCAGCCGTCCGCACGCTCGAGGCGCTGGGCGTCCCGGTCCGCGTGCCGGACCTCCCCGAGAGCGGACGAGCGGCTCTTTCCCAGGGGATGATCGCGACGGCGGACCGGCAGGCGAGTCGGGTCTACGCCGCGCTGGCCGAGGACCTCGACGCCGGCCGGGACGTGGTCGTCATCGAACCCTCGGATCTGGCGGCCATGCATCGCGAGTACGAACGCCTGCTGCCCGAGAGCTCGTCCGAGCGCCTCCGGGAGGGCAGCTACGAGATCTGCGAGTACGTCTACGGGCTCCTCGAGAACGGTGCCGACCCGTCGGCGCTGTCGACCGGCGACGGCGCGGAGCCGGTCGCCTATCACTCCCACTGCCAGCAACGCACGCTCGATCTCGAGGCACCGACCGTCGCCGTCCTCGAGCGGTGTGGCTACGCACCCACGACCTCCGACGCCGAGTGTTGTGGCATGGCCGGCTCCTTCGGTTACAAGCGAGAGTATTACGAACTCAGTATGGACGTCGGCGAACGACTGGCTGGGCAACTCGAGGGCGCGGACACGGTCGTCGCCTCCGGAACCTCCTGTGGCGACCAGCTCGAGACGCTGCTCGAGCGGGACGTGCCACATCCGATCGAGTTGCTCACGCCCGGTAGCTATCGGGCGTAACGACCGTCTTTCAACGCGATAGGGGTTCGAGGCCGACTCGAACTGTGTGAACGACCACCAGGATTTTCACTGCGCCCGTCCTCCGTTCGAGCATGAGCGAGCACGTCACCGAACAGCGACACGGCCACTACATCGGCGGCGAGTGGACGGACGGGCCCAGCGCGGGCGGCCGTCCCGCGAGCGGTCGGACGGAGTCCGCCGAGAGCGACTCCTTCGAGAGCGAGAACCCCGCAACCGGCGAGACGCTGGCGACGTTCGAGCGCGGGACGGCGGCCGACGTCGACGCGGCTCTCGAGGCCGCAACGGACGCCTTCGAGGAGTGGCGCGCACTGTCGTATATCGACCGTGCGGAGTACCTCTGGGAGATCTACCACGAACTGCGTGACCGCCACGAGGAGTTAGGAGAGATCGTCTCGAAGGAGTGTGGCAAGGAGATTTCGGAAGGGAAAGCCGACGTCACCGAGGCCTGGCACATGGTCGAGTGGGCGGCCGGCAACGCGCGCCATCCCCACGGCGACGTAGTCCCCTCCGAGGTCGCGGGGAAGGACTCCTCTATGCGGCGCAAACCCCGCGGCGTCGTCGGCTGTATCACGCCCTGGAACTTCCCGGTCGCGATCCCCTTCTGGCATATGGCCATCGCCCTGGTCGAGGGCAACACCGTCGTCTGGAAACCGGCCGAGCAGACGCCCTGGTGTGGCCAGATCATCGCCGAGATGTTCGAGGACGCCGGAATCCCGGAGGGTGTCTTCAACATGGTACAGGGCTTTGGCGACGCCGGCGCGGCGATCACCGACGACGACCGAGTCGATACGGTCCTGTTTACCGGCTCCGCGGAGGTCGGCCACGAGATCGCCGGCAAAGTCGGCGGCGAGCCCGGCAAACTCGCGGCCTGCGAGATGGGCGGCAAGAACGGGATCGTCGTCACCGGGGAGGCGGACCTGGACATCGCCGTCCACTCGGCAGTCATGTCGAGCTTCAAGACGACGGGGCAGCGCTGCGTCTCGAGCGAGCGCCTGATCGTCCACGAGGACGTCTACGACGAGTTCAAAGCCCGCTTCGTCGACATCGCCGAGGGGATCGCAGTCGGCGATCCGCTCGAGGAAGACACCTTCATGGGGCCGGTCATCGAGGCCGACCACGTCGAGAAGATCCGAGGGTACAACGACCTCGCCCGCGAGGAGGGCGCGACCGTGCTGGTCGATCGGTTCGACCTCGCGGACGAGGAGGTTCCCGACGGCTACGCGGACGGCCACTGGGTCGGCCCGTTCGTCTACGAAATCGACTACGAATCCGACCTGCGGTGTCTGAACGAGGAGTGTTTCGGCCCCCACGTCGCGCTCATCGAATATTCGGGCGACATCGAGAACGCGGTCGAGATCCACAACGACACCCCCTACGGGCTGGCGGGGGCGATCATCTCGGAGGACTACCGCCAGATCAACTACTTCCGGGACCACGCCGACCTCGGCCTCGCGTACGCGAACCTGCCGTGTATCGGTGCCGAAGTGCAGTTACCCTTCGGCGGCGTCAAGAAGTCCGGCAACGGCTACCCGAGCGCTCGGGAGGCCATCGAAGCCGTCACCGAACGCACCGCGTGGACGATGAACAATTCGACGGACATCGAGATGGCCCAGGGACTCTCGGCCGACATCAAGACGTCCGAGGACTGACACCAGTCGGCGAGACCCGGCGAACCCACGCACGGTTCCGGCGGATCGCTGTCGCATCGTCAGCACTGCCCTGGCATCGTTCCAGCGCCTATAGTAACGACTGCAACGATTTCCACACTGATCGCACTGCTGTCGTGCGATCGGGTGTGCAGTGACTTGCAGTGGCTACTATATTACCATAAGCAATGCCTATCGCTCTCAGTGTTCATTGGTAAACGAACCGCTTATCCGACGATTCGTGGAAGGGGCGAGTACATGAAGGCAGTCGTTCTCGCCGCAGGTCAGGGGACACGGATGCGACCGCTGTCGGAATCGGTTCCGAAGCCGATGCTTCCGGTCGCCGATCGACCGCTCGTGGCGCACACCGTCGACGCGGCCATCGATGCCGGGGCCGAGGAGATCGTCCTCGTCATCGGCTACGAGGGCGAGACGGTCCGGGACTACTTCGGTCCCGAGTATCGAGGCGTGTCCGTCTCCTATGCGCTCCAGGACGAACAGGCCGGGACAGCCGACGCGGTCAACGCCGCTCGAGACCACCTCGAGGGTCCCTTCGCCGTCCTGAACGGTGACAACCTCTACGACCGGGCCGCGATCGACCGGTTGTTCGATGCGTGCCCGGCCGTCTGTGCGATCGAAGTCGCCGAGCCGAGCAATTACGGCGTGCTCAGTACCGACGGAAGCGGTGAGGGCTGCGTAACGGGGATCACCGAAAAACCCGACGACCCGCCGACGAACCTGGCCAACGCCGGGGCCTACGCGTTCCCGGCCGCGGCCCGCGAGTGGCTCGACGTTCCGGCGAGCGAGCGGGGCGAACACGAGATCACCGACGTCGTCGCGCGGGTGATCGACGAGTACGAGACGACGCCGATCACCCTCGAGCGGTGGCTCGATGTCGGCCGCCCCTGGGAGTTACTCGAGGCCAACGAGTGGAAACTCGCCGACCTCGACCGGCGGATCGACGGCGACGTGAGCGAGGACGCGACCCTCGAGGGGGCGGTCGTCGTCGAGGACGGCGCGACGGTCGAACCCGGCGTCGTGATCGAAGGGCCGGCGCTGATCCGCGAGGGAGCGTCGGTCGGACCCAACGCCTACGTGCGTGGTGCGACGCTGATCGAGCCCGATGCGGAAGTGGGTCACGCCGTCGAAATCAAGAACAGCGTGATTTCGCGCGGGACCTCGGTCAGCCACCTCTCCTACGTCGGCGACAGCGTCCTCGGGCGAGACGTCAACCTCGGCGCGGGGACGAACGTGGCGAACCTCAGACACGACGACGCCGATATCCGGTTCACGGTCAAGGGCGAGCGCGTCTCGACGGGGCGACGGAAGTTCGGCGTCGTCGCCGGCGACGGGGTCAAGACCGGTATCAACACGAGTCTGACGCCGGGCCTGAAACTCGAGACCGGGGCGACTACCCGTCCCGGCGAAACCGTCGAGCGGGATCGGTAACTACCGGCTCGGTCGACGAAAGCGCCTCGAGGCGGTTTCAACGTCTCCCTCGGCGGCATCGCCATCCGGCTCCGTGATCGGTCTTCCGGAACGCAGGAATTATTTTTGTACTGAAATGATCGCAAATTCACGATTTGTACACGTTACCGGGTACGTGTACGCTTTTCCGGTAGCCGTTGCTCCAGGAACATGATTTATATCGCATTAGTTGTAGTAGCTTCCCGATATGTCGACGGCGACTGTTCGCGGAACGATCAGGGGAATGGGACAGCGGGCGAATCCGGCCTTCGCCGTGGCCGTCGTATTGCTGCCGTTGGCTGCGCTCGGCTACGCGGTGACGGTCGCGACGGTACAGGGGCACACCTACGTCCACGTGATGGCTGGGGTCCTCTGGACGGGGATCGATGTCTTCATGGGTGCCGTTCTCGGCCCGGTCGTCGGCGGCCTCGACGACGAACAGAGTTCGGCAGTGTTCCAGCGGCTCACGCCCAAGACGGCGTTCCTCCTGCCGTCGCTGGCGTTCGTCACGATCGGGGGTGGCATCACGCTCGCCCAGCGGATCGGCATCTTCCCCCACGCCGAATCGTGGCTGGCGCTGTTCACCGCGGTGAACCTGATTCCGATCCTCCTGTTGCTGGGCTGGCGATTGAACGCGTGGGGCGACCGGCGCTGGCAGGTCCCCTTCGCCCTCGCCACGGTCGGCTCGCTGGCCTGGGTCGCGCTCACGATCGACGAGTTCGCGATGACCGAGCCCACGGTCGCCGTCGCGCTCGGCATCGTCACGGTCCTCTCGGTCCAGGGCTTTGGCTTCCTGTTGCCCGGGGAGCTTCGGATGTACCGGGAGATGCGCTCGGCCGACCCCGATCCGTCGCTCATCGCCACCATCGGCCAGCAGAACGCGATGCTCGGCGGTGTGCAGGGCGTCTTCCAACTCCTCTTGATCCTCGATATGGTCTATCTCCGTTACGGCGGTTTCCCGTTCTGACTCGAGGACTCCGAGACGGTTCCGCCCGCCCCATCACGATCGGTCGCAGCTACTCGAGACGGATGGTCAACCGGTATGCGGTGGCGCGCGCCGTGGCGCGGTGAACGACTGTGAGCCGCGGCTCGAAGCCGCGCGAGGTCGTCGCGAGCGAAGCGAGTGACGGTTCGGAAGACGCAAAGCGTCTGCCGTCGGGCGTGAGCGAATCGGTTGGGGAGGGTGTGGCGATTCCGTGTTGCCACGAGAGCACCACACTCGTCTCCGTTGAGATCATGTCACACCCGCGACTGTTCCATTCGTACAACTGGTCGAACTGTTGCCACAGTCCGCTCGGACGAACTCCACTTCGCGGACGGGGCCGTGTGATCCGGATCCGGGTCAGCGAATCCCAGGTTCGAAACGGCTCTCGAACGAGTTACAGCGAGCGCGTCAGCTACAGCGAGAGCGCGAGTGACAGCGAGAGCGCGAGTGACAACGAGAGCGATCGTGAAAGGTGGGACGAGGAGACGGGTGCGGGCGTGGATGCTCGGTTCCCGGGAACCGAGCGCGCGACGGGCCGGAGCGACGCGCAATGCCGGAGTAGACGTGAAAAGCGTCCGTGCCGGCAACCGTAGGGAAGACGCGCCGAAATAAAAAATCAGCGGTCGCAACCGCCCGGTGATACGTCCTCACCTGCCAGTGTCACTGGGGAGTCAGTACCGACGATCCCGCAACGCCGGGAACTCCTCGCGGACGTCGGCGACCGTTTCGGGGTCGATCTCGGTCGTCACCAGCGCCGGCTCGTCGCCGCTCGAGGCCAGCGAGACTCCCCAGGGGTCGTAGACGCTCGAGCGACCCAGCAGCGTGGCGTCGTCGAACTCCCCGGAGCCGTTGATCGTCGCCACGTAGGCCTGATTCTCGATCGCGCGGGCTCGCGAGAGGGTCATCCAGTGTTCGATACGCGGGTAGGGCCACGCGCTCGGGACGAGCACCAGTTCGACGCCGCCGTCGATCAGCTGTCGGTAGAGTTCGGGGAATCGCAGGTCGTAACAGGTCGTCACGCCGACGGTGAACTCGCCGACCGTCGCCGTCTCGAGGCGTTCGCCTGGGACGAGCAGCTCGGATTCGGCCGACTCGTAGCCAAAGAGGTGGTGTTTTCGGTAGACGAGTCGGCACTCGCCGTCGGCGTCGAACAGCGCGGCGGTGTTCGCCAGACCGTCGTCGGCCGGCGTCTCGACGGTTTCGGTCGCGGCCAGGTCCTCGACGATGCTGCCCGCGAGGACGGCGATCCCGTGTTCGGCCGCCGCCTTCCGAAGCCGGGTGAACGTCTCGCCCGCGAACGGCTCCGCGTTGCGCGCGTAGAGGTCGAACGCGAAGTAGCCCACGTTGAACAGTTCCGGCAAGGCGACCAGCTCCGCGCCGCGGTCGGCGGCTTGCGACACCGCAGCGAGCGCCCGATCGACGTTCGCGTCGACCGCACCCGCTTCCACGCGGATCTGTGCGAGCGCGAGCGTGAGCGACCCGCTGCCACCGGCGTCAGCGCCGTCGACGTCCGTCGTCTCAGTCATGGTCTCAGTGTGGCCACTCAACTACGTTACTGTGTCGTCTGTAGATCCCGCTCGAGTGCCCGCCGGAGGTTCTCGAGTTCGGAATCGAGATTCCGCTTGAAGAACTTCTCGACGCCCGGCAGTTTGCCGTCGACGACGAAGTGGTTCTCGAGGGACACGCCGGCGTCGGTGTCGACGATTTCGTGTTCGCCGGTGACCTTGAGCACTTTCGATTTGCCGACGAACTTGACGTACTCCGGCGGTCTGCGCGTCACGTCTTCGGTTTTTACCGTCACCGTCTTCCGGACGAGTGGAATGGGAAGTTTCACGTGCCAGGTGACGCGTCGTCCATCGGGATCGTCGACGGAATACTCCTGGACGACGCTGATCGCTCGAGCACGGTTTTCGGGATCGGCGATGAACTCCCAGACCCGTTCGGGTGATGCCGCGACGTCGAACGACCGGTCGACCCGTACAGTCATGCCAGTACGTGAGCGATTGTCGGATAAAAAGACCGTGGACCGCGGGCGGCCGTTCGTCAACTGATCGTGACTTTCCAGGTGGTCGACCGGGCGCGGCCCCACTTCTCGATATCGACTTCGTCTGCCTTCTCCGCGAGATGGGGGAGCCGAACGCCGACCTGTTTCGACGAGAGTCCGATCGCGTCCGCGATGTTTTTCGCCCGGAAGTACTGCTCGCCGCGGGCGGCGCTCTCGCGGAGGTACGAGATGATTCGCTGCTCTTCGTCGGAATAGTCGGTCATCGTCCGTAAGGCAGTCTAGGTGGTCGTTGGTCTTAACTCTTGACGGCCGATTCCGATCCCCCGAATCGGTTCGTCGTTCGATCGACGATGCCACCCGGCGTCAGTTCCCGTAGAGGTGGATGCCCACGATCGCCAGCGAGCTAAAGAGGACGGCCCCAGCGAATCCCCACGCAGCCGTCACGTCGGGCGCGCCAGCGTACATTACCAGTGCGCCGATCACCGCGAGGGCACCCAGTGCGAGCGCCAGTCCAACGCCCTTGTCCGTCGTCTCGGATTCCGTAGCCATGCTCGGGCGTTGTGCGTGGGGTCTCTTAACTTCACTCATTCCATCGAACGCGTCCGCCTGCTCGCGGCGAGGGACTACTTGATCGTCGTGTGTTCGGACTCCTCGTTGAGCGCGAGGTTCGCGGCGATTTCGGCGTTTCGCATCGCGTACTGGGCCGTCTGCTGGAGGCTGACGAGCACTTCACGGACTCGCAGCAGGTCCTCGTTGTCCATCTCGGGGAGCCCCGAGAGGATCTCCTGCTCGAGATCGGAGATGTCGTGGAACAGCTCGCGAACTTCGTTCGATTTGTTGTAATCACGCTCGACGGCCGCCTCGACGGCCCTGGACGTGATCTCGTCGACCAGTTCGTTCAGCTCTCGAATCTCGCGCATCACGGAGCTGTCGACGTTGAGCGAGTGGCCCTCGGTCTCGATGACGATCTCGGCGATGTCCTCGCCGTTGTCGGCGGTCAGTTCGAGGTTCTTCGCGATCGAGCGGTAACCGATCAGCGGGAAGCCGGTGTTGAGGCCGACGGCACGCGCGAGGTTCGGGTTCTGGTAGGCCGTAAAGATCAGCCGCAAGAGGAGGACGAAGATCTTGTTCGCCTGTCGCTCCCGGTTCAGGGCGCGCTGGGCGAGATCGGGATTGCCGTGGGCCAGTGCCTTGATCCCTTCACCGCGCATCGTCTGGCCGGTCCGCTCGAGGCGCTCGAGCAAATTGTCGAGCGTGAAGTCCTCGGGGTCGACCGAGCACCGAATCGAGATGCTCTCGGGGGTCTCCTCGATGACGCCCAGCCCCATCAGTTGCGTTTCGGCCTGATAGACCGCGTTGATGTGGTCGGACTCGAGGGCACCGTCCTCGCGTTCGATGCGGATGATTCGACGTCCGAGGACGTACTGAGCGACGATCGCACGTTCGACGGCGCCGGCGTCGAGATCGTCGGTGTGGATGATCGCTTCCGTCTCCTCCGTACTCGCGGATTCGGGCATGACCGTCAGGGTTCCCTTGCCGCTGGTCCGAAGCGATACCTCGTCGCCTTTTTCGACGGCGTGTTCGGACGCCCACTCTGCGGGAAGCGTCATCGCAAGTGTCGACGGACCGAGCCGTTGCACTTTTCGCGTTTCCATGGGACACCCTAGGATCGACCAGGCCTTAATCTTGACTATATGGTCATTATCTATAGTCGAATCGTTATATGGTTGATTTCAGCACGCCCTTCTACCCGTTACCTTATATAATAGCGTACAACGGGTCGTCCCTCGACGCGACGGAGACCGAAACCCGTCCCAACCGTCGACTCGCGAGTGGACCCGGCCGATCGCTCGAGTGGTTCCACTCGTAAGGTCAGGCCCGGACCGCCACTAGACGACGTTCACGAGCCGAGTCGTAAACCGGCCGATCCGGACCTGCACCCATCCCCGAAGGCTCTCGTTGACCTCCTCGTCGTCGGTATCGACGCGCAACGAGTCGATGTCGTCGAGTTTCTCGCCGCTGGCGACGACCGTGATCTCGTCGGCCCGTCGAATGACCTGCGGGGATATCTGGTGGTTTCCGCGACCGAAAACGAATCCCTGGCCGCCGATCGGCGAAACGACGATCGTGACCGGATCCGTAAGTACTTCGAGGATCCCCGTCTCGGCGGCGTCACGGGCGAGCAACTCGCCGCGCTGTGAGCGTGAGTCGGTGCCGTCTCCGCCGTCGTCGCCGGTCCGAGCGCGCCAGACGTCGACGCCGAGCGGCGAGGGTTCGATACCCAGTTCCTCCTCGATCGCGCCGACGGTGCTACCGGGGCCGAACACGTAGGTTCGTCCGGGTTCGACCTCGCGGGCGAACCCCGCGGCCAGCGAGTCGACGCTCCCACTCGAGACCTGCTTGCCCGACTGAACATCCGGCGCGACGGGGACCGGAACGATGGCTTTGAGTTCCGTCCGGACCGTTCCTTCGCGGTAGGCGTCCTCGTCGATGTCGTTGACCTCTCGGTTCTCGACGCGGTCGAATTCGGCGGCGATCCGGCCCGCGTCGGCCGGCGTCACGCCGAAGACCGACGAGTAGATCTTGACCCCCGCCGGCACGCCGAGCATCGGCGTCTCGCTCCCATCGGCCTCGAGCACTTCGGCGACGTCGACGGCGGTCCCGTCGCCGCCGACGAAGAAGACGAGGTCGACGTCGCGCTCGAGGAGCGCTCGAACGGCCCTTCGGGTGTCGGCCGCAGTCGTCTCCGCGGTCGTCGGATCGTCGACACGTCCCGGCTCGCCCGCTGGGGACTCACTGGTCGCGTCCGCCGGATCGTAGACGATCTCGGGCTCGTAGCCGGCATCCCGCGCTGCGCGTTCACCCATCACGCCGGCGGCCGTGAAAACGGCGATATCGGGTGCGCGCCGGTGTAACGATCGCAGGGCATCGCGCGCCCGATCCGGCGCTCGCGGCTTGGCACCCCGGCGGCGTGCCTCCTCGACGTTCCCGTCGGTCCCCTTCAGCCCGACCCGCCCCCCCATCCCCGCGATCGGGTTGACCACGACGCCGATGGACTCCATAGCGGGGATGGGGACGCCAATCGGAAAGCCGTATCGCAGACGGATCGCCGGTTCCGTCGTCGGGGAGTCACGCGCCGCCCGCAACTCGAAACCGGTCGGGAGACCGGATCGGTTTCTGAAAGGTTAAGGGGGATGCGAACCGATCGCCGATCATGTCCACACTGATCGAGGCAGCTATTCTCACGACGGAAACGGAACCGGTGTTGCCGATGCAACTCGTCGGCTGGGGCACGCTCGCCCTGAGCCTGTTGGTGACGATCGCCTGGGTCGTCTCCTTCTATCGCTGAAGGTCCCTCGTTCGATCACGGGGATTCGACCTGGTCACGGAGCCACGCGGCCGCATCCGTGACCGTCGCCTCGTCGCCCGCCTCGAGTTCGATCCGGACTGACTCGCCCGGATAACTCCCCACCGAAACGTCGAACCGATCGCGGAGTTCGGCGATCCGGTCGAGCAAGGCACTCTCGGGTTCGTCGGCCACGACGGCTTCCCGGTAGGTCGGCGTCCCCGTGAACTCGTCCTCGATCGACTCGAACATCGCCTTCATTTCGGCGGGAACGCCGGGAAGCACGTAGATACCCTCGAGGGCCGCGCCGGGGGCGACGCCCGCATCGTTGTGGAGTGCGCGCGCGCCAGCCGGGAGCTCGGCCGTCCCGGACGCGAGGTCGCCACGGCTGTAGCCGTCCGCCTCGAGCCAGGCGAGCGCATCGTCGTGTTCCTCGACCGACCGGCCGAGCGCGGCCGCGACGCCGTCCATGGTGACGTCGTCGTGAGTCGGTCCGAGACCGCCCGTGACGATGACGGCGTCGTACTCGGCGCGGTATTCGTTGACGACGCGAGCGATGTCGCCGACGCGATCGGGAAGCGTGGTCACGCGCTCGACGGTGACGCCGCGCTCGGCGAGTCGTTCACAGAGCCACGTGGCGTTCGTGTCCGTCGTTCGTCCCGCGAGCAGTTCGTCTCCGATCGTCACGACCGCGACGTTCATACCGACTCGTTCGGTCCGAGACCTCAAATGCGTCTCGCCCTCGTTGGCCGCTGTCGCCGCCGCATCGGTTTCTCAGGGGCCACACCCAGTGGAAGTTTCGCCCTCGGTCGTCGCGACTATCGAATTGTATGATACTCACGACAACCACAAGATTCAATCTTGATAATTAGTAACGGGGAGAGTATGTCTCGGAGTCGGACAGAACGGAACGAGGTGGATTCGGCCGTGGTCCTCTCTGCGCTGGGGAGCAAATATAGCGCCGAGATCCTCTGTGCAGCCGGAACGCCGAAATCCGCGCAGGCACTGAGCGAAGATATCGAGATTCCGATCGCGACCTGCTATCGCCGGATCGAAGAACTCGTCGATGCTGGGTTGTTGACCTGCGAAGGGCGACAACTGTCCGAGGAGGGGCGTCGAACGAACATCTACCGACGAACCCTCGACGAGATCGAGATCGATTTCTCGGACGACGAGCCCTCGTTCTCGCGGAAACACCGGACGGAGGCGAAAAACAGGTTACAGGACCAACTCGAGGACTGACGACGGGAAGCCCCGCTGCTGCTCCGATCCGACCGGTGAGACGTCCTCCATTTGCGATCGAAACCGGGCGGCTATCCTTCGATCCCGATTCGAATCCCCAGATACGGCCCGTTGGAACTCACCGTGTGAGAGCATCGGTTCCCCCTCGGAATCCTGCAGTCTCTCGCCGGCGGCCGCCTTTTTGACTCGGTCCCCGATCACGACACCGCAGTAAACGTAGCCGACTGAAAAGTGGGTGCTCGATCCGACTCGGTGGGACGAAACGACGTGGTCGATGTCGCAGGGCCGATCATCCACCTTTAAGTATTCTCGAGGGAATATCGAAGTATGACTGAACGCATAGGGCATCGTGCGGCCGGCGGAGACGTCGACGCGGCTGGCGTCGACGGAGCGGTCGTCGGGACCCGGCGTGTCCTCACCGTTGGCCACGACCGGCCGATACGGATCAGCGCCGGGCACCGGATTCAACACCACGACGGCAAGTGCTCGCGACCCCACGGCCACAACTACGAGGTCGCCGTCACTGTCACGGGCGAGCTGACGGCGGAGGGGTGGATCGCGGACAAAGGAGATATTACTGACGTGATATCAGAGTGGGATCACATGTTCCTACTCGAGGCCGGCGACCCGCTCGTCGAAGCCTTCGAGGCAGCCGGCGACGACGACGGCGTCGTCGTGCTCGAGCACCCACCGACGGCAGAGGTGATGAGCGTGCTCCTGGAGCGCAAACTCGAGGCGGCGCTGCCCGAGACCGTCACCGATGTCGCCGTCCGGGTCAGCGAGACGAGCGAACTCTGCGGCGGGAGCGAGATCTGAGATGCCGGTTTCCGACTCCGTCGACCTCGAGTCCGCGGCCGATTCCGGGACCGCAGCCGAGACCGGGAGCGAGGGGAGACCCGCCGGACTGCCAATCAACGAGTTGTTCTACTCCCTGCAGGGTGAGGGAACCCTCGCCGGCGTGCCGTCAGTGTTCGTCCGCACGAGCGGCTGTAACCTCCGGTGTTGGTTCTGCGATTCCTATCACACCTCCTGGGAACCGACTCACGCGTGGCTGGACCTCGAGGAAATCCTCGCCGAGATCGACGCTCACGACGCCGATCACGTCGTTCTCACCGGCGGGGAACCCCTGCTCCACGAGGAGAGCGTTGCCTTGCTCGAGGCCCTCGACGACCGGGGCTACCACACGACCGTCGAGACCAACGGCACGATCTACCGGGACGCACCGATCGATCTCGCCTCCGTGAGCCCGAAGTTAGCGAGCAGCACCCCGACGCCGGAGCGCGATCCGGACGGCGAGGGCGAATGGGCGGAGCGCCACGAGCGCGACCGGATCGACATGGACGCGCTCGCTCGGCTGGTCGCGGAGTACGACGTCCAACTGAAGTTCGTCGTGACCGACGCCGAGGACATGCCGGAGATCCTCGACCTGCTCGCGGACCTCCGCGCCGCCGCCGACGTCCCGGTCCCCGATGACGACGTCCTGTTGATGCCCGAAGGGGCGACCCGGGAGCGTCTCGCGGAGACTCGCGATCGAGTCGCCGAACTGGCGATGGAGCATGGCTTCCGGTACACGCCGCGACTGCACGTCGACCTCTGGAACGACGCGCCCGAAACGTAACCACCACTCGAGCTACGATGACCGATACCACCACAACCACCGCGTCTGCGACCGACGAACCGACCGCCAAACGCGCCGTCGTCCTCCTGTCGGGCGGGATGGACAGCGCCACCGCCGCCGCCGAGGCCCGCAAGCAGGGCTACGAGATCTATTGCCTCCACACCTCCTACGGCCAGCGGACCGAAAACCGCGAACACGAGTGTGCCCGCCGACTCGCTGACCACTTCGATGCGGCCGATTTCCTGCGGGTCGAGACGGGACACCTCTCGGCGATCGGTGCCTCGAGCCTCACCGACGAGGAACTGAACGTCGCGGACGCCGACCTCGAGAGCGACGAAATTCCCACCTCGTACGTTCCCTTCCGGAACGCGAACCTGCTCTCGATGGCCGTCGCGTACGCCGAAGCCAACGACTGCGAGGCGGTCTTTATCGGCGCACACAGCGAGGACTTTTCGGGGTATCCCGACTGCCGTCCCGAGTTCTTCGAGGCCTTCGAGCGGGTGGTCGACGTCGGCACGAAACCCGAGACGGAGATCGCGATCGAAGCGCCCTTCGTCGAGTGGTCGAAGACCGACATCGCCGAACACGGCGTCGAACTCGAGGTCCCCTACGAGCACACCTGGAGTTGCTACCGCGAGAACGAGCCCGCGTGTGGGACCTGCGATGCCTGTGCGTTCCGACTCCAGGCGTTCCGGAACGTCGGCGTCCGCGATCCGATCGAGTACGCCCAGCGGCCGTCGTACGTCGGAGAGACCGGCGGCGAATAACGGGCCGATCGGCGATCGTCCCAGCCACACAAAACGATTTTTACCCGACATATCCTATCGGACGACGATGAGCAGGCCCGGCCTCGAGTGGTTCCGTGACGACGACGGGTGGACGATGCCCGACGGACGCCGCGGCGAGTTCGTCGGTATCTGCTGTTGGCTCCCCGTTTTCGCCTTCCTCGCGACGCGAGAAACGAGCATCCCAGCGCCGACGGCGTATCCGGTCGCGGCGTCCCTCGGGGTGCTCTGTGGCTTCGTGTACGCCGTGTACTGGCGGGATCGGTTGTACTCGCTCGTTCCGGAGGGAGTCCGTACCGTCGTCGTCAGTGGGCTGTTCGGTAGTGGAATCGGCCTCACCCTGCTTCGGATCGTCCACTTCGCGGAACCGACGGTTCTGTTCCTCCTCGTGGCAGGGGTCACGATCCTCGGGATCTATGGCACGTGGCTGCTCTCTCCGCTGCACGACGGCCTCGAGCCGCCGCCGCGAGGCGTCGAGCCGCCGTCGTCGCTCGAGCCGCGCCACCGGCGCGCTGAAGCGAGGGAGTGACACGTCCCAGGTGGGCTACCACGCCCGCTCGAGGATACCGTCGATCTCCGCGACGGTCGGCTCCAGGCCCGGCGGTGCGTTCGCCATGAACGCGTCGTTCAGGATCGCGTCCGCGACCGCGGCGAACTCGTCGGGTTCGGGACCGTCGACGTCCCGCAAGCGCGACGGGAGTCCGAGCCCGTCCCGGATCTCGGTCACCGCCTCGACGACTGCGGCGGCCTGATCCGTGGCGTCCCCGACCCCGAGCGCGTCGGCGAGCGCCCCCGCTCGTGCGTCGACGCCGTCCTGCTCGAAGCAGTACTCGAGGACGTGGGGGACGACGATCCCGTGGGCGGCCCCCTGCTGAACCTCGCCCGTGCGTGTGAGTCCGTGGCCGAAGGCGTGCACGATCGACAGCGTGGTCTCACCGGGACGGGAGATGCCGTACTGAACGAGGACGGTCCCTTCGAGGATCCGCTCGAGGGTCTCGAGGTCGCGACTCCCGTCGCCGAACGCCCGGAGACCGTCCGCGAGCGTCTCGAGTCCGTCGCTGGCCGTCGCGTCGGTCACCGGCGTCGCGTTGGCCGTGTAGAGCGTCTCGACTCCCTTGTCGAAGCCGTTCATCGCCGAGCCGGCGAGCACCGGGTCCGGCGTGGTCGCGACCAGTTCGGGGTCGTAGAACGCGGCCGTGGGCATCAATTCGGGATCGGAAATGCCGCCACCGATCTCCTCGTCGAGCCCCGAGTCCGGTCCGGCAGTGACGCCGGCCACCGTCGAGAGGTCGGCACCGGCCAGCGTCGTCGGAATCGACACGATCGGGAGCAGTCCCTCGTCGGGAACCGTAATCGTTCCCGTCTCGACGACCTCGTCGGCCACGTCTCGGGCCGATCGATCGCTCGCCGCGAGCACGCTGATCACCCTCGCGACGTCGAGACTGCTGCCACCGCCGAGACTGACGAGCACATCCCCGTCGTCGTCTCTCAGGCGCTCGCGACCGTCGACGGCCGTTGCGAGCCGTTTCTTTGGCGTCGTCTCGTCGAAGACCCCGGCCAGCCGATCGCCGAGGCCTCGCGTGACCGGCTCGATCACCGCGGGCGTGGTCCCGACGGTCGAGCCACAGACGACCAGGGCTCGCTCGAGCCCCTGCGCCGCGAGTTCGGTCTCGAGGGCGTCGACGCAGTCGGTGCCAAATCGGATCGTCGCGGGGTCGTATTCGAATCGGAATGACGGATCGCGGTCGCTCGCTCGGGTCATGGCGTCCCTTCGGGCCGATCGGTGTTAAAACGGCGCACAGCGGTCAGCCGTTCGCGTCGAGTCCGGTATCCTCGGCCGACGCGAACGAGCCACAGGCCTTTCTCGAGGGCGTCCGTATCGACGAGCATGTACGATTCGATTCTGGTTGCGACCGACGGGAGCGAGGCCGCTGGGACGGCAGTCGACCACGCGATCGAACTCGCGAAGCGATTCGACGCGCCGCTGTACGGGATCGCAGTCGTCGACGAACGGACTGCCTACGACACGGGTATCGTCGACCCCGAAGAGGCCCACCGCCACCTCGAGGAGCGCGCGGCGGAGTGGCTCGAGGCCCTCGAAGCGACGGCAACGGCAGCCGACGTCCCCGTCGAGACGGCGGTTCGGTCCGGCGTTCCACACGAGGAGATCCTCGACTACGCCGGCGAGCGGGACGTGGATGCGCTCGTCCTCGGGTCCCGGGGGCGCTCGTCGTTCAAGGGAGCGTTGCTCGGGAGTACCGTCGACAGGGTCGTCAGGACCACGGACCGTCCGGTGTTGGTCGTCGGCTAGGGCGGCGGTTGGCCCGCGTTCGGATACCGCGCGACGACGGGCCCACCGCGAGTGAGCCCCGGTGTCGGAGGGAGAACATTTACCCTTCCTGTCGTGTGATATGATCGTATGTCACTACTCGTTCCGTTCGATGGCTCGGAGTTGGCAACGCACGCACTCGAGCGGGCGTCGATGTTCGGCGACCTGCTCGACGAGGAAGTCGTCGTCCTGACGGTGATCCCGGACGATGCCGACTACGCGCGCGACCGGGGCTGGATCGCTCACGGCGAGCCGTTCGACGCGGAGGCGATCGCCGAGGGGATCGAGAGTCGCGCCCGGGAGGTTACCCCGTCGGCGACGTTCCGGACCGAACGGGTCAGTTCCGACGAACCGACCGCGACGTCGACGACGGAGACCGTCCGCGAGATCCGCCGGGTCGCCGCCGACGTCGACGCGTCGGTGGTCTTTATCGGCTCGGAGAACGCGGGCTCGGTGATCGCACCGCAGTCGAGCGTCGGCAGTCCGGTCGCGAACGACCAGCGCTACGACGTCTACGTCGTGCGTCGTCCCGGTACCGACCCGGATTCCGAGGAAATCTCGGATATCGATTCGACGAACGAGCTGTAGCCGGGCGACCCGAGCCGAATCAGGATACTGTCACTGCCCCCAGGGATGGCGGTTCGGAGGAACGTTTATTCCTCTGACTCACCACGGTTCGGACGAGACATGGTCGATCGGAACGGGTGGGACCGAGATGCATCCGAACCTATCGGGTCCACCCACACCCCGTCCGACTCGTTCGTCGAACAGGCGAACGTCTCGGATTCGGGGATCTACGACGAGTTCGAGGCGAACTGGCCCGGCTGCTGGGAGCGAGCGACCGATCTCCTCTCGTGGGACGAGCCCTACGAGACCGTCCTCGAGGACGACGACGCCCCGTTCTATCGGTGGTTCCCGGACGGACGACTTAACGCCGCCTACAACTGTCTGGATCGCCACCTCGAGTCGGGCCGGAAAAACCACGCCGCGATCCGCTGGGAGGGCAAACAGGGCGAGCGCCGGACCTACACCTACCGCGATCTCTACGTCGAGGTCAACGAGTTCGCGGCGGCACTGCGGGACCGCGGCGTCGAGGAAGACGACGTCGTGACGATCTACCTGCCGATGATCCCCGAGTTGCCGATCGCGATGCTTGCGTGTGCCCGGATCGGCGCGCCCCACAGCGTCGTCTTCGCCGGGCTTTCCGCGGACGCGCTGGCGACGCGGATGGACGCCGCCGACAGCGAGTATCTGGTCACCTGCGACGGCTACTACCGCAGGGGCGACGCGTTCAATCAGAAGAGCAAGGCCGACAACGCCCGCATCGCCCTCGAGCAGGACGTCCGGACGGTCGTGGTCGATCGGCTCGGGGACGACCTGCCCCACGTCCTCGGCGAAAACGAATGGGATTATCACGACCTCCGCGACGAGTTCGCGGGCGAAACCGTCGATCCGGTCTCGCGGGATGCCGAGGACATGCTGTTCCTGATGTATACGTCCGGGACGACCGGCAAGCCAAAGGGCGTCGTCCACGCGACGGGGGGGTACCTCTCCCACGTCGCGTGGACGAGCCACGCGGTCCTCGATATCAAACCCGAGGACACCTACTGGTGTGCGGCCGACATCGGCTGGATTACGGGCCACTCGTATATCGTCTACGGCCCGCTCGCACTCGGGACGACGACGGTGATGTACGAGGGGACCCCCGACTACCCCGACCGGGACCGGCTCTGGGAGATCGTCGACCGGAACGCCGTCGATATCTTCTACACCGCACCGACGGCGATCCGTGCGTTCATGAAGTGGGGATCGGACTACCCCGACCGTCACGACCTCTCATCGTTGCGTCTGTTGGGGACCGTCGGCGAGCCGATCAGTCCCCGTCCCTGGAACTGGTACCGTGAACACATCGGCGGGAACTGTCCGGTCGTCGACACCTGGTGGCAGACCGAGACCGGCGCAGTGACGATCTCGACGCTGCCGGGGATCGACGAGATGAAGCCCGGCTCCGCGGGCCCGCCGCTGCCCGGGATCGATGCCCGAATCGTCGACGAGGCGGGCGAGGAGGTCGATCCCGGCCGGACCGGCTATCTCACGATCGACCGCCCGTGGCCGGGGATGGCCCGGACGCTGTACGACAACGACGAGCGCTTCGCCACCGAGTACTGGCAGCGGTTTTCCGATCCCGACGCAGGGGAGTGGCGCTACTTCAGCGGCGATACCGCTCGGATCGACGACGACGGCTACATCACCGTCCTCGGTCGGGTCGACGACGTGATCAACGTCTCCGGTCACCGGCTGGGAACCATGGAAATCGAGAGCGCGATCGCCGACGTAGACGGCGTCGCCGAAGCCGCCGTCGTCGGCCGCTCGAGCGAAACCGGCGACACGGAAATCTACGCGTACGTGAGTACGAAAAGCGGCCAGGACGACGATGCGACGATTCGGCGGGCGATCCGCGACAACATCGAATCCGCGATCGGGCCAATCGCACGGCCGGCGACGGTAATATTCACGTCGGAGCTCCCGAAGACCCGGTCGGGCAAGATCATGCGTCGCCTGCTCGAGGACGTGGCCAACGGCGAAGAGCTGGGCGACACGAGCGCGCTCCGGAATCCGGAAATCGTCGGCGAAATTCAGGCCGCGATCGGCGAGGAGGGAGGCGGCGGCTCGTCGGGTTGAGATTTCGCTCATTCTACGGTCCCGAAACGGTCCACCTCCCGATAACCTCCGCGTTGGTGAGAATCGTCCGCGAATGCCGATTACGGGCGATAGAATTATGTTCGAGTCGTTAGAAGCAACGAAAGGAATGCCATGAGTCTCGAGGGGGATTCGGGGGCGGTACTCACGCGACGGGCGTACGACTCCCTGCTGGATGCCGCGGAAACCTATCGCGAGGCCCTGGTGCTTCGGCTCTGTGGGGACGTCGGGCTTCGGCCGGCCGAGCTGACCCGTCTCACGATCGACGACATCGAGCAGGTGCGGATCGATCCGCCGCGATACCTGATGCGAGTTCCGACCGGTGACGGCGGACGCCGCACTGCCTACCTGCCGACCCGCGTCGAACGCGAACTTCGACGCTATGCCCGCAGTAACGACCTCTCGACCGACGACCGGATCTTCAGCGTGACGCCGCGCCGGCTCCAGATGCTCGTCTCCGACGTCGCCGATCGGGCGGCCGACCTGTTCGAGGATCCCGGTCTCACCGA
Source organism: Natrinema ejinorense (assembly GCF_002494345.1). Taxonomy (GTDB): domain Archaea; phylum Halobacteriota; class Halobacteria; order Halobacteriales; family Natrialbaceae; genus Natrinema; species Natrinema longum. Next base: position 2,094,468 of record NZ_NXNI01000001.1, on the reverse strand, counting down.
CGTTTCCACGAGCAGCCTCCGACAGTACTTCGCACACACCGCGCTGGTCGAACACGACGTCAACCCCCGCGTCGTCAAGACTGTGGGTGGCTGGCGCAGCTTCGAGGCCCTCGAATCGTACATGCCCGAACCGACTGACGGCGAAATCGTCGACGCCTTCGACGCCGTCGAGGAGCCATCGGGCCCCCGGTCCGGCGACCCGCGTTCCGGCCCCGCGGTGAGCGACGATAGCGTCGTCCGGCTGCTGTTGGCCGCGAGCGAACGCTACGCGCTCGTCCGCATCGACGCCGACGGCTACGTCGAACGCTGGAACCGGAGCGCGGCCGCGATGTTCGGCTATCGAGCCGGCGAAATCGTCGGCACCCACGTCTCCGCGTTTTACACCGACGACGCCGTCGAGGACGGTGCGCCCGAACGCACGCTCTCGAGGGCGCTCGAGGAGTCCGGCTGCGAGACCGATGGCTGGCGCGTCCACAAGGACGGCTCGCAGTTCCGTGCGACCGAAGTCGTCTCGCCGCTCCGGGACGACCAGGGCCGACACCGCGGGTTTGCCGTCTTCGTCCGCGATATGACGACCGCCTACGAGGAACTCGAGGACGTCCGCGAGCAGCGAAACGAACTCGACGGATTGTATGCGATCTCCCGGCGTCACCGGGCAGTGACGGCTGCGCTGCTCGAGTCGACCGATCACGAGGAGATCGAGACGGTGACGTGTACCACACTCACGGACGGACGGGGCTACGAGTTCGCGTGGATCGATCGAACGACGCTCGCGGATCGCCCCCGCGAGAGTCGCGCGTCCAGCGGAATCGATCTCGATGCGGTCGAGGGGGTCGTTCCCGACGAGTGGCACGCGGACGAACCGATCGCTGCCCTCGGGGGGCCGGAACCGGCGGCTGACACCGACGCGACCGACCAGGTGATGGTTGCGGGCGAGGTTACCGCGACCCTCGAGGACGGCGAGCGGTTCGAGGGGACCGTCGGGAGAGTCCCGCTCGCGTACGGCGACACCGTCTACGGGGCGCTTTCGCTCGCGACTGACCGCTCGAACGCCTTCGGCGAGGAGGAGCGGACGTGGCTCACGACGATCGGCCGGCAGGTCGGCTACGCGATCGGTGCCGTTCGCCGACGGAACCTCCTGCTGTCCGACCGGGTCCTCGAACTCGAGGTCGCCTGTCGCGACGACCGCTCCTTTTTCGTCGACGCCTCGCGTCGGCTCGATTGTCGGTTCGAACTCGATTCGCGGGTTCCGATCGGCGAGTCGACGCAACTCTACTACGTCCGACTCGAGGGGGCATCGCCGGTCGACGTCTTCGACCTCGCCGACGCCGCCACGGAAATCGAGGACTGTCGGTTGGTCGAAACCGACGAGGACGGGTGGCGCGTCGAGTTCGTCATCGAGGGTTCCTGTCCGATCGTCACGTTGTCCGAGTACGGCGTGACCGTCCACGAGGCGCTCTTCGAGGGCGGTACCGCGACGATCATCGGCGATTGTGCGGCCGACGCTGACCTCCGGACGATCGTCGATGGACTCCGCTCGTCGTTCCCCGACTCCGAACTGCTCGGGAAACGCGACGCCGAACGGACCGTCCAGACGGCCCGCGAGTTCCGCGAAGGGCTCGAAGATCGGTTGACCGACCGCCAGGTGGCTGCGCTTCGGGCAGCGTATTTCGGCGGCTACTACGACTGGCCACGGGAGAGCACGGCCGAGGAAATCGCCGACGCCATGGGTGTCTCCTCGCCGACGTTACACAACCACCTCCGGAAGGGACAACACGAGTTGCTTCGGACGTTCTTCGACGATCCGGCCGACTAGACGCGGCGATCGGGGCCCGCGACACGGAGCGAGCGGTCGGTACTCGTGGCTTCTCACGGACCTGTCGCATCGATTTCGCAGGGAGTGTCAGTTTGAGCGTCACCGCCTGGGATGGATACTAGCTCTCTAGGGCCGCGTCCTGGAGCGGACAGAATTGTCCCACATACTGGGACCACATCACGAACCGTGGCCCCTCTCGCCGGCAATAGCCGAATATATCGCGGACGATGACCCTCTCTCGCGTATTAATACAATACGGATTTGCTAGATCACCCTGTGAGAATCCGATCGGTTTTGCACAACTAGAGGCCGGCTTTACTATCATGGTTATCAATGATGTGGATGGACCATGTCACAGGACGATGCCAATCTCGAGGCACGACTCGAAGAACAGGAGGCGTTCGACCCTCCCGAGTCGTTCGTCGAGCAGGCAAACGTTACGGATCCGGGGATCTACGACGAGTTCGAGGAGAACTGGCCGGAGTGTTGGGAGCGGGCAGCCGATCTGCTCACGTGGGATGAGGCGTACGACTCGGTACTCGAGGACGGAAACGCACCGTTCTACGAGTGGTTTACCGGCGGAGAACTCAACGCGTCGTACAACTGCCTCGACCGGCACGTCGAAGACGGCGCCGGCGACAGCGTCGCGATCGAGTGGGAGGGAGAACTCGGCGAAACGCGGACGTTCACCTACGCGGAACTCCTAGACGAGGTCGAGGACTTCGCCGCGACCCTGCGAGACCTCGGCGTCGAAGAAGACGACGTCGTCACGCTGTACATGCCGATGATTCCGGAGTTGCCGATCGCGATGCTGGCGTGTGCCCGGATCGGCGCACCTCACAGCGTCGTCTTCGCCGGCTTCTCGGCCGACGCGCTGGCGACGCGGATGAACTCCGCCGACAGCGAGTATCTGGTCACCTGCGACGGCTACTACCGTCGCGGGGACGCGCTCGATCACATCTCGAAGGCCAACGAGGGACTCGAGGGCGTCGAGCACGAGGTCTCCGACGTCGTGGTCGTCGACCGACTGGGCGACGAGTTAGAGCACGACCTCGCGGACAACCAGCACGACTACGACGAGCTGGTGGCCGACCACGAGGGGGCGACGGTGGAGCCCGTCCCGCGGGACGCCGAGGACATGCTGTTCCTGATGTACACCTCGGGGACGACCGGGAAGCCGAAGGGGGTCAAGCACACGACGGGTGGCTACCTCGCGTACAGCGCCTGGACGAGCCATGCGGTGCTTGACATCGAAGCCGACGACACCTACTGGTGTTCGGCGGACATCGGCTGGATTACCGGCCACTCCTACATCGTCTACGGCCCGCTCGCGCTGGGCACGACGTCGGTGATGTACGAAGGAACGCCGGATTATCCCGACAAGGATCGGCTCTGGGAGATCGTCGAGAAGAACGGGGTCGACATCTTCTACACCGCGCCGACGGCCATCCGTGCGTTCATGAAGTGGGGCGAGGAGTACACGCAGAACCACGACCTCTCCTCGCTGCGCTTGCTCGGCACCGTCGGGGAACCGATCAACCCGCGTGCGTGGAAGTGGTACTACAAGCACATCGGCAACGAGGAGTGCCCGATCGTCGACACCTGGTGGCAGACCGAGACCGGGGGGATGATGATCACGACGCTCCCGGGGATCAACACCATGAAACCCGGCTCCGCGGGGCCGCCGCTGCCGGGGATCGACGCTCGCGTCGTCGACGCGCAGGGTGAGGAGGTCGACGCCGGACAGGCCGGGTACGTCACGGTCAACAACCCGTGGCCCGGCATGCTCCGCACGCTGTACAACAACGACGACCGATTCATCTCGGAGTACTGGCAGGAGTACTCCGATCCGGACGCCGACGAGTGGGTCTACTTCCCCGAAGACGGCGCCAAGATCGACGAAGACGGCTTCATCACCGTTCTCGGCCGGGTCGACGACGTGATCAACGTCTCCGGCCACCGGCTGGGAACCATGGAAATCGAGTCGGCCGTCGTCGGCGTCGAAGGGATCGCCGAGGCCGCCGTCGTCGGTGGCGACCACGAGGTCAAAGGCGAAGCGGTCTACGTCTACGCCATCCCCGAAGACGGCTACGAGGATCGAGACGACGAACTCGAGGAGAAGGCCATGGAGGCCGTCCTCGACTCGATCGGGCCCATCGCCAAGCCCGAAGAGATCATCTTCACGCCCGAACTGCCCAAAACCCGGTCGGGCAAAATCATGCGTCGCCTGCTCGAGGACATCGCGAGCGGGAACGAACTCGGGAACACCTCGACGCTGCGCAATCCCGAGGTCGTCGACGACATCGCAGCACAGGTCGAATCGGACTGAGGCGGTCCGGTTCGAACATCGACATTTCGGACCGACGAAACGACACTGATCGACAGACGCTACACGAAACTATGCCAGATAACACCAATCACGATACGGAAGACGGTTCCCGTGACATAGCGACCGACGGCGGGATGAGCGACGTCGAGCGCGAACAGCAAATCGACTACATGGACGTCGAGATCAACCTCTTGAAGCCGGCGACCCCGTTCATGCGGGATCACCTGCGGATCATCTGGATCGGCTTTGGCATCTGGGTGTTGACGACGTTCGCACCGATCACGGCGACGCGTCTCGCGCCCGATACGATGACGCAGTCGATACCACTGATCGGCTTCCCGTTGCACTACTTCCTGCTCGCGATCGTCGGACCGGGAGCAGCGCTCGTCCTTTCGGTGTGGTATGCACGAAAGCGCGACCAGATCGACGAGAAGTACGGGATCGAACAGGGCGTCGTCGAACCGGAGACGACCGACACCGTCCCCGACGACGCGGCCGCGACTGACGGAGGTGTCGACGAATGATCGACGCTGCCCCGCTGGTGGCCGATCTCGCGATCGGCGCGGCGGAATTGATGCCGCTGCAGTCGGGTTCCAAACTACTCCCGGAGAGTCTGAACGTCTCGTTCAAATTGCTGCCGGCGATCATCGTCATCGGGATGATGTTGCTGTTCATCGTTGCCGGCTTCATGTTCCAGGTCGCCGACACCGACGACATGTGGGTCGCCGGTCGGTCGATCGGGAACATCGAGAACGGGATGGCCATCGGGGCCAACTGGATGTCCGCGGCGACGTACCTCGGCGTGGCTGCAACGGTTGCGACAGCAGGCGTCTACGGCCTCGCGTACGTCATCGGCTGGACGACGGGCTACTTCATCCTGCTGATCTTCATGGCCGCCCAGATGCGGCGGTTCGGGAAGTACACCGCACCGGACTTCGTCGGCGACCGATTCAATTCCGACACCGCACGCGCCCTTGCGGCGCTCACCACGTTCCTGATCGGGTTCGTCTACGCGCTCGGTCAGGCCCGCGGGATGGGGCTCGTCGGGTTGTACATCCTCGGTGACTGGTCGGCGCTCACCGGCGGCTTGCTGACCGCGTACCAGACGATGATGGTCGTCTTCATGGTCATCACCGTCGCCTACCTCTCGCTGTCGGGGATGCTCGGCGCGACCAAGAACATGGTCCTGCAGTACGTCATCCTCATCGTCGCGTTCCTGCTCGGGCTGGTCGCGACCGGCTGGGCGGGCGGCTTCACCACGGTGCTCCCCCAGCTTCAGTACGGGATGATGATCGACAGTCTCGCGAGCGAGTTCTCGGCCCCGTTCGCGGGCGGGAGCTACTACCTGTGGGTCGCGACCTGTTTCAGCCTGGTCTTCGGGACGTGTGGACTGCCCCACGTGCTGGTCAGGTTCTACACGGTCAAGAACGAACGCGTCGCCCGCTGGTCGTGTACCTGGGGGCTGTTCTTCATCTCGCTGCTGTACCTCAGCGCGCCCGCCTTCGCTGCGGTCGGGACCGCGCTGTACGGCGATCAGATCGGTGCCGTCTACGGCGATCCCGGCATGACGAGCGCCGCCGGTGACGTCCTCGTCGTGTTGGCCGCACAGCTCGCCGGCCTTCCGGAGTGGTTCGTCGGCTTCGTCGCGGCGGGCGGCATCGCCGCGGCGGTCGCGACGACGGCCGGCCTGTTCATCGCCGCCTCGTCCGCGATTTCCCACGACATCTACGCGAACATCATCAACGAAGACGCGACGCAGCGCCAGCAGGTGCTCGTCGGTCGCCTGAGCATCATCCTGATCGGTCTGCTCACGATCATCTTCGCGTTGAACCCCCAGCAGCCGATCGCGGCCCTGGTCGGGTTCGCGTTCTCCCTCGCGGCCATCGTGCTGTTCCCGATGTTCTTCCTCGGACTCTGGTGGGAGAACACGAACCGGCAGGGCGCGCTCAGCGGCATGGTGACCGGCATCGTCGTCTGGTTCATCCCCATGATCAACGAGGGTAACTTCGGCCTCGTCAACGGTGGTGCGGGTCTCGGCATCGAGGCAATCTCGACGTGGATGCCGGCCATCGGCTCGGCACTCATCGGCACGCCGATCGTGTTCGCAGTGACGATCGCCGTCTCACTCGTGACCACCGAGCCGCCACTCGAGACCAAACAGATGGTCCGCCAGTGTCACAGCCCCGATCCGATGCCGAGTGACAAGACCGCGGCGGACATCGTCGCCGAGAAGAACCGGGACGGAAACGCACCTGCGGACGACTAATCATGTACGAGCGCATACTCGTTCCGACCGACGGAAGTAGAGTCGCGGAAGCAGCGGTCGATCACGCGATCGATCTCGCCCGGCAGTACGACGCGGAGGTCCACGCGCTGTTCGTCGCCGACACCGACGCGATCGCGTACGGGCTGGGTACCGAGCAGGTCGACCGGATCCGACAGGGTCAGTTCGAGGGAATGACGGAGTTACGCGAGGACGCCGAGGAGGCGACCGGCTACGTCACGGAGGCGGCCGAGACGGCCGGCCTGACTACCCACGAGCGCCACGCCGGTGGCGAGCCCCACCGAATGATCGCCGACTACGCCGAGGACAACGACATCGACCTCATCGTGATCGGCAGTCACGGCCGCTCCGGCGTCCGGCGAGCGCTGCTCGGGAGCGTCACCGAGCGCGTGCTCCGCTCGACGCACGTCCCCGTCCTGGTCGTCGACTACGAAGGCGAGGACTGACTCGGACGCACAAGAGTAACCTACGACCGACCCGATTCTTTCGACATGACACGGCCATTATCCACACGGACAGGAGGGCTCCCGCGATGAGCGTCGTCGATCGCCTGCGTGAACACGTCGAGGACAACGGATCCGGCATGATCTACGACCTGCTGTTCGCCGTCATCTGGGTCGCGCTCGTGAGCTTCCTCTTCGATTTCGTCTTCACCGGCGCTCCCAGATGGGTCTTCTACATGTTCATGCTCGCAGGCATCGTCGCCTACTTCGGCTTTTTCTTCTCGCTCGAGCAGGCCAAACAGCAGTGACGACAGGAGTCGTTCTCGGAAACGCTTCAGCGACGAAGTCGTTCTCGGAAACAATGCATCGACGGGGGAGGATCGGTCGCTCGCGTCTCAGACGGTCTGCTGTCCCGATGGACCAGCGCACCCGCAGGCGGTTCGCGGTTGCGCCGTCACTGACACGGTAGTCCGTCTCACCCGTCCTCTCGGGCCGCGATCGCCCGCTGTCGCACGCGGAAACTCAGCAGGGCGACGGCGGCGAAAATGACCGGTGTCGCCAGATCCGACGGCGAGCCGGACAGGGCGGGTAGCACGCTCATTCCCGCCATCGTGGCGAACAGCAGCGCAAGTAGTCCGGCGATCGGGACGACGAATCCCTCCGTGAACGTCGACCACCGCTCCTCGCTTGGCTCGTTGCTCATAGGTACCATTGATCGTATGCTACCTAATAGCTATGCTGTTCCACGGTCGTCGGCGCGACGACGGACGGCCCCCAGGGGGCTTACGAGGAGTATTCGGCCTCGGTCAAACGGACGATAAGCGTCTCTTCGACGTCCCGAAGGTCGTACTCAGGCCGGCCCCCGTCGGTCCGTCGAACGTACAGCGGTTCGACGAGTCGATAGGTCGGCCCGGCATCGGCAGTCGGCACCGAGTCCGGATCGATGCGCTCGAGGCCGTAGATCTTGCAAAATTCCGCGGTATCGTCGGGGTCGATATCGCCGTTTCGGAGTCGGATAGCCAGCGGCCGCGAGAGCCACTCTCGATCGCTGACGCTGGGCTCGGAGACGAGTACTTCGTCGACGAACCGTGTGAGATACCAGTTCAGATCGTTCAACAGTGAGACGGCAGCACCGATGCTGACGGTTCGGACGGCAAGCGAGTTCTCGAAGGGGCGCTCCAAATCGTAGGTCGAAAGCGCTTCCCGGGCCGTTTCGCGGGAGAGCAACTCGTACTGGAGGTTGGTCCCGGCCTCGCCGATCAGACAGACGCGGGTCACTACGCTGTGGTGGGACCGACGGTGTAATGTGGGTTTCGGCTTCCGGATGTCACCGGTGTCGGCGTCCGTCGATACTGCTGACGGTCGAACGGTTCGCCCCGAATTTCGTTCTCAAACGGACTGTCTCGGGGTCTTGTTTGCCTGAGTGGTCCAAAAAGGTTATAATTGCCAGCGGGTAAGCCACGCATAGAGATGGTAGCCGAAATTGCACCGCTGTTCATTCCCGGCGGCATGGGGCCTCCGGAGCTCGCCATCATCCTTATCATCGCGATCCTGCTCTTCGGGGCGAACAAGATCCCGAAGCTGGCACGATCGACTGGTGAGGCGATGGGTGAGTTCCAGAAAGGTCGCGAGAAGGTGGAAACGGAACTCGAAGAAATGCGCGAAACCGGCGAGTTCGAAGGCGACAAAACCGAGGCCGACCTCAACGAGGACGACGAGTTCGTCGAGACGGAGCCCGTCACTAGCGAGGGCGAGACGAACACCGAAACGGAAACCAACTAACGTTCTTTTTGCGCTGGGCGTGTGGCCTAGCGGATAGGGCAGGAGGTTCCTAACCTTCTGATCGTGGGTTCGAATCCCGCCACGCCCGTTCTGCGAGGAGCGGACGCGACGAGCGAACGGGCACGGATTCGAAGCAGACCGAGGTTCCGCGAGCGGGTTCTCGGGCGTGGTTCGAATCCCGCCACGCCCGTTATCCTGCGAGCGACAGCGAGCACTGAAAGCGGCTCTGCTTGTTCTGGTGGTGACGAGAGCGAAATCGACGACCGATCGTCTTGCCCGCTCACAGTAATGGGACGCGTCAGCAATCGATGCTCGGATAGTTCGAAGCCTGTCACACGCCCGCAGTGGACGTCGCTCGTGAACCCGGGAACGCGATCTCGAGCCAACACGCGACCCACAGAGGGGCCTCCGGTTCGAGTCGACCTGACACCCATACTAGTCGTGACCTAGCCGATCGTCCCAGCCCGATCCGGCCAGCGTCGTGCCGCTCGTCGATGCGGGCCGTCGCTAGCGACCGGTATCGTGATCGTGCCGTCAGTGGCTCCCGCCCCGTTCGCGGTTTGGCTCACCGAAGCGGGTTAGCACCTCGAGTTCCTCCTCGGGGACGTCCTCGAAGGCAGCGCGGGCGATGACGCGGCGGTGGACCTCGTCTGCGCCGTCGACGATGCGGAACTGGCGGACCGATTCGTAGAACTCCGAGAGCGGGAGGTCCTTACCGATGCCGTTCGCACCGCAACACTGCACCGCGAGGTCGATGGCATCCTGGGTGACGTTCGCAGTGAACACCTTACACATCGAGACGGGGACGCGGGCCTCGTCGCCGGCGGCGATCCGGTCGGCGGCGTCGCGGATGCCCGTTCGGGCCATGTGGAGTTTCGTCTCGGCGTCGGCGATCCGGTGGCGAAGGGACTGCTTGTCCGAGAGTGTGGTATCGAACCCCTCCCGTTCGCTCGTGTAGGCCTTCGCGATGTCGAGCGAGCGCTGGGCCATCCCGGAGTAGCGCATGCAGTGGGTCAGTCGCGCAGGACCGAGTCGTTCCTGGGCGTGGACGAAGCCCTGGTTCAACTCGCCGAGCAGGTGTTCCTCGGGAACGCGGACGTTCTCGTAGCGGATCTCGGCGTGTGAGGCACCGTGGCTCCCCCCGCCCATGTGGGGGACATCGCGAACGACGTCGACCCCGTCGGCATCGCTCGGGACGAGAAACAGCGAACACCCTTCGTAGGGATGGGCGTCGGGATCGGTTCGGGCCAGGACGATCAGCACGTCCGCTTCGACGCCCTGTGTCGTCCACCACTTGTGGCCGTCGATGACCCACTCGTCGCCGTCTTTCTCGGCGACCGTCTGGATCATTTTCGGATCCGAGCCTGCACCCTGCATCGGCTCGGTCATCGAGAACCCGGACTTGATCTCGCCGGCGACCAGCGGTTCGAGGTAGGTCTCTTTTTGCAGGTCGTCGCCGGCCAGCTCGAGGAGATGCATGTTCCCCTCGTCGGGGGCGTCGACCCGCATCGCGACCTGTCCGAGGAGGCTGCGGCCGGCTTCCTCGAAGGCCGGGAGCGAATCCCGGAAACTCAGCCCCATGCCGCCGTATTCCTCGGGGATCTGCGGGGCGTACACGTCGTATTCGCGAGCGGCCTCGCGGAGGTCCGCGATGGTGCCACCCGAAACGGCCATCCCGCCGGCCCGCTCGCGCTCGATCGGCAGAACGACCTCCTCCATTAATGCGTTGGCACGGTCGGCGACCTCGCGTGCCTGGTCACTGTCATTGTAGCGCATAGTAGGGGTTCCCCCGATCGAAGACTAAGCGTTGGGAGAACACCCACGCGGTCGCAACTATCCCCATGATTTTTGATGGCGAACTGGGGGACCGAACTTGATCGGTTCGGGCTGGCGATATATCGGTTCCGGCGGGGTTCCAGAACGCGGGACACGTGCCTGAACGATTATCGTGCCGTCCAGCCGCCGTCGGCCGCGAGTACGGAGCCGGTCACGTAGCCGGCGGCTTCGCTCGCGAGGAAGACGACGGGACCGGCGATCTCAGAAGGTTCGGCGAACCGGTCTAACGGCGTTCGATCGACGATCGATTGGCGCAGCCGGTCGTTTTCCTCGAGGTCCGCGGTCAGTTCCGTCGAGACGTAGCCCGGCGCGACGGCGTTGACCCGAACGTCGGGGGCCCAGTCCAGCGACATGCTTTTGGTGAGCCCGACCAGTCCGTGTTTGGAGGCGACGTAGGGATGTTGGCGTGGGAGTCCGACCAGACCGCCGACGCTCGCGACGTTGATCACCGAGCCGCCGTCGCTCTCGAGGAGGTGAGCCGCCGCCGCGTGCGTGACCTCGTACGCGCCATTCAAATTAACGTCGAGCACGCGATCGAGGCTCTCGGTATCGACCTCTTCGGGCCGACCGAGCGCGTCGTCGGGATTGAAACCCGCGTTGTTGACGACGACATCGACGCCGCCGAATTCGGCCGCCGCCCGGTCGATGACGTCATTGACGTCGGCCGAGTCCGTTACGTCCGCGGAGACGGCGACTGCGTCCCCACCTGACTCCCGAATCTCCCCGGCGACGGCTTCGATTTCGTCCGTCGATCGGGCGCTCGGCACGACGGCGGCGCCTGCGTTCGCCAGTTCGATGGCGATCGCACGGCCGATGCCACGTCCGCCACCCGTCACCACTGCAACTCGTCCGTCGAGATCGAAGAGGTCGCTCATCGGTCCTCCGTTTCGGCGGCACCACCCTCAAGCTTTGGCACAGTTCGTGGCTCGGTGGATTCTCGGCCCCTGGAGTACCAAGGGTTCCCCAACGACGGCCAAACGTGGCGTGGACAAGCCATCGTAGCTCCGCCCCGTCTCGATCCGTCGTCGAATACCACTCCGTTTCGAACACTCCCAACGGCCACTCGCCGGAACATACCAATAACCCAACCAAACTTTGTACCGAATCATGTCATATCGTAAAAAATAGTTGGTTCGGAATTATCAGAACTGGTAATTGGCGGATGAGTTTTTTGAAGGGGGAGGGTTAGTGTGAACTCAATGGCTATTGACGAGGCTGACCAGTCGGATGCCGGGGACTTTTCTGAGGGGGAGGCATCCGACCCTGAATCGGAAGACAAGCGCCTTAATGAAACTGAACTGACATCTGGTTCAGCGGTCAGAGTCGGCGAGTACACCTGGGAAGAGTTCATGGACGAGCACGGGTACGGCGACGAAGTATCTTCGCTGTATCCCGACGACAGCACGGGGACGGACGGCCAGCTCGGGCTCGATACCGGCGAGGTCGGATCGACAGCCCCCAGCGGGGACGACTGGGACCGAGTCGAGTTCGATCCGGAATCGTACCTCGGCTATCACCCGGACGACCTCGAGGAGCAACTGCTGCCCATCGCCGGCGACAACGCTGCCACGCTCTACCCCATCGTCCAGAAGTACGTCGATCCGGAGACGACCCCGGTGGTCAAGGACATCTGGACCTGGGAACACTACAAGCGGGAGTACGGCTACGACGATGACGCATCGTCGCTCGACAAATCGGAGGCGCTTGGCTTCGATCCCGACACGTTGACGGACCGTCTCGCCGCCGGCAACGACGCTGCACTCGCGGTCGACGACATCGTCGAGGAACGAACCGTCAACGTTCAGGAGGAACTCGACGAGGACGAGTTCTTCTCGACGGTCGCGGGCAACACCACCGTTTCCAACCGGTACGACCTCGAGAAGGCCGTTCCGTTCGAGAAGAAGTCACACTTCCGTGAGGTCGAGCGCTACTGGGTCAACAAACCCTACGCATACGTCGTCATTTTCCACTCGGAGAAGGAAAACGAGAAGAAGTACTACATGATCGAGCCCTACCAGAACGAGATCGAGACGGAACTCCAGGAGTTCCTCTCGGGCAAGCTCAGGAAGGCGATCAAATACTCCGAGGAGGGGATCAAGGAGAAGACGAGCGAGGACGGCCGCCGAAGCGTTATCGAGGACGAGACCCGACGGTTACTCAAACGGTACGACCTCTTCGAGGCGACCTCCGGCGATGCGTCCAAGGGGATTTTCCAGACGCTTCAGGGACTGCTCGACGACGACGAGGATGGGACGATCGAGAACGACGGCCCAGGGCAACTTCAGGGAATCGAGGTCCGACCGGAGCCGGTCATTCTCGAGGAGGATCCGGACACGCTGAGCGAGTACCAAGTCGAGAAGCTCCTGTACCGACTCAAGCGTAACTTCATCGGCTACGAGCGCATCGACGGGATCAAACACGACATCAACGTCGAGGACATCTCCGTCGACGGCTACAACTCGCCGGTGTTCGTCTACCACTCCGAGTACGAACAGATCATCTCGAACATCTACCACGGCGAGGACGAACTCGACGACTTCGTCGTCAAACTCGCCCAGCGGTCGGGCAAAGGGATCAGTAAACGACTTCCACAGGTCGACGCGACGTTGCCCGACGGCTCTCGTGCACAGCTTACGCTCGGCAAGGAAGTCTCCGACCACGGGACCAACTACACCATCCGTCAGTTCAAAGACGTCCCCTTCACCCCGATCGACCTCATCAACTGGAACACCTTTAGCCTGGACGAGATGGCGTTCCTCTGGCTCGCGATCGAGAACCACAAGAGCCTGATCTTCGCCGGTGGTACTGCATCCGGGAAGACCACCTCGCTGAACGCCGTCTCGCTGTTTATCCCCTCGAACGCGAAGATCGTCTCCATCGAGGACACCCGCGAGGTCGAACTCCCACAGCGAAACTGGATCGCCAGCGTCACCCGCCCCTCCTTCTCCGACGACGAGCAAGGCGACGTCGACGAGTTCGACCTGCTCGAGGCCGCGTTGCGCCAGCGACCCGACTACATCGTCATGGGTGAGATCCGTGGTGAAGAAGGCCGAACGCTGTTCCAGGTCATGTCGACCGGTCACACGACCTATACCACGTTCCACGCCGACTCGGTCGACGAGGTTCTCAAGCGATTCACCACGGACCCGATCAACGTCTCGAAGACGATGTTCACGGCACTGGATCTGGTTTCGATCCAGACCCAGACGCGAGTGCAGGGGAACAAGGTGCGCCGGAACAAATCACTGACCGAAATCAACCATTACGAGGCCGAACACGACGAGATCAACGTTCAGGACGTCTACCAGTGGCAAGCCGAAACCGACGAGTTCCTCAAGATGGGGGACTCGAACACCTTGGAGGAGATCCAGTTCGACCGCGGGTGGAGCAAAGAGAAACTCGAGGAGGAACTGTTCAAACGCGAAGTCATCCTCGCGTACCTCATCAAGAACGGGCTCAATACGTACGCCCAGGTCGCTGCAACGGTTCAGGCGTTCATCAACGATCCCGACACCATTCTCACCCTCATCGCGAACGGCCAACTCGAGGACAGCCTCGAAGACCTCCGCGAGATGGAAAGCGTCCTGATCGACGTCGATCAGGAGAAAGAAGAGCTCGTCCCCCGTCCCGAGGCGACGGACGAGACGTACAACCTCTCGACTGATCTCCTCGAACGGGCCGAGGAATCGGTGTTCGAGGAGTTTCGCGGGGAGGTCCCAAGCGGCCTCGCGAGCGCGCTCGGCAACGTCGAATCGGACGATCCGATCGAAGTCGACCGTGGTGATACGGATGACTTCGAATTCGACAGCGCTCTCGACGAGTCCGTCGAGGAGGAAACGTGGGAGTTGGGCGACGGCTCCGCCGAGTTCGCGGTCGAAGCTGATGACGGTGGGGCGGGCGGTAACGAGCCGGCATGGCTGAGCGACGACAGCGGATTCGACATCGGGAGCGACGATAGCGAGCCTACGGATACCGTCGCTGCCACAGCCAGTAGCGCGTCCACTGGGGATCCAACGACTGACTCCGACTCCGACTCCGACTCCGAATCAGGCACCGCTGCGCCGGCGTCGACGGCGGACGGAGACGCCACGTTGCCGGCCGCCTCGAACCGAGAGACCGGGACTGGTGACACTGCAGGATCGACAGCGGGCGACTCGACGGTACTCCCGTCCGACGACGCCGAGGACGGTGATCTCGGTGGACTGTTCGACGATATGGGCGAAACCATCGACGAGATCGGCGATCAGGACCCGGAGACGGCACCGACACGCGAGGGGTCGACGGCGACACGTGGAGCGGACGCCGACGAAATCGATTCGATGTTCTCGGACGACGACATCGAGTCGATCTTCGATCCGGAATCGGGCGACAACGCGTCGACCGGTGACTTCAGCGAGCAGTTCGAGGACGATGGAGCGTCGACGAGCGACGGCGAGGAGGCGGGCGAAGCCGACACGACGTCGATGACAGCTGCCGACACTGCCGGGGAACCCACGAGCGAGAAACGGGAGCCGCCGACGATCGAAATCGACGACGGTACCGAGGAACCCCCGGACGACACGGATTCGGCTGCCGAGCCGACGACCGATGAGCCGACGGCTGACGAGGTCGACGACGACGGCGAATCGATCTTCGGCAACGAATCCGATTCCATCTTCAGCGAGGACGATACCGCGGACGCGGCCGACGATGACAGTTCGATGTTCGACGGCGCTGATTCGAGCGACGACGCGTCGATCTTCAAAGACGACGCTGCCGACGAATCCGTGGCTGACGACACCGGCAGCATGTTCGACGCTGACGGAAGCGACGAGGAGAGCGACTCATGAGCCTCCAAACGCAAGACGGTGGCGGCTCGGGTATGTCCGCCAGTTCCGACGCGCTCGGTGACCGATTCTATCCGCTGTACGAACGGCTGTTCGGTGACGACAGCGAGTTCGTCTCCGACGTCGAAACGAAACTGGCACAGGCCCGGATGACGGACACGGTCGAGCTGTACCTCTCTCGGGCGCTCGGGATCGGCTTTATCAGCGGAGCGAGTCTCTGGCTGGTCGGACTCCTCCTGGGCTATGGCGTCTTCGCCTTCGGTCTCCTCGAAAACGAGACGCTCATCGGTATCCCGGTCGGTCACGGATTCCTCCTCGACCTCATCGAGTTGCTTCGCGTTCCGGCGATCGTCTTCTTCACAGGGCTTGTATTGGGATCGATCGGCTTTCTGATCGGGTTCGGATCGATGGTCGCGATCCCCTATTCGCGTGCGTCCGCCCGGAAACGCGAAATCAACATGCTGTTGACCGACGCAGTCTCGTTTATGTACGCGCTGTCGGTCGGTGGCCTCAACCAACTCGAGATCATCGATGCGATGGCCCAGGCCGACGACACCTACGGCGAAGTCGCAATGGAGTTCCAGAGTATCGTCAAGGAGACCGAGTACTTCGACATCGACTACCGGACTGCTATCAGAAAGCAGGCCCTCGAGACTCCCAGCGACGATCTCTCGCAGTTCCTGACGGACATGCTCTCGATCGTCAACAGCGGCGGTGACATAGAGAGCTTTCTCGAGGACAAGAAAGAAAAGCACATGCGGACTGCAAAGCAGGAACAGGAACTGACTCTCGAGACGCTCGAGTTGTTCGGCGAGATGTACATGACGCTGTCTCTGTTCCCGCTGTTGTTGATCATCATCATGGTCATCATGCAGATGATTCCGAGCGCAGACGTGTCGAATCGGATGCTTTACATGGTCGTCTACGGCCTGATTCCGATGATCGGCGTCGGCTTTATCGTCCTCGTTTCCACGGTCAAACACGACGAACCCGGCGACGGTTACCTCTCGATGGGGGCGACGGACCAGCGGACCGAAACCGGCCAGGAAGGCGGGTTGCTCAGTCTCGGACTCATCGAGCAGTTCACCGGGACGCACAGCGTCTTCGATCGGATCAAGAACCGGGAAGGAACCTACGAGACGATGGAAGTCCTCCGGAAACCCCATCTGTTCTTTCGGGACAATCCGCTGGTAACGCTCGCGTTGACCGTCCCGACGGCACTGGTCGTCGTCGTCACGGCCATGGTCAACGGGATGGCACCGATGTCCTGGGAGGAACTGCTGGATCAACCGATCTGGGGGACGTTCCTCTATCTCTACTTGCCGTTCTATATCATCGCACTCCCGCTCGCTATCTTCCGGGAGTGGAACGTTCGGTACAGAAACGCCATCGTCAACAAACTCTCCGAGAACCTCCGGAAGCTCTCGAGTTCGAACGAAACCGGGCTGACGCTACTCGAGTCACTCAAAGCAGTCTCCGATACGACCAGCGGGAAACTAGCCCGCGAGTTCGAGGAGATGCACACGAAGGTCAACTACGGGACGAGCCTCAAAGAGGCGCTCATCGAGTTCAACAACAAGTACCACATCCCACGGCTCGCTAGGACGACCCGTCTGATAACCGAGGCACAGGAAGCGTCGAACCAGATCTCTGAGGTGCTGCGGACGGCCGCAACTGCAAGCGAGAATCACGACGACATCGAACGGGAACGGAAGTCACGAACCCGGATGCAGATCGTGATCATTATCATGACGTTCATGACGGTGCTTGCAGTGATCGCGATCCTCAAGACGCAGTTCATCGATACGATGGCCGGCCTCGAGACCAGCGGTGGTGGCGGCGGCGCTGATGGGATGGGGCAGGCAAACTTCAGTGAGAACGTCAACGTCAATATGCTGTCAGTGTTGTTCTTCCATGCGGTAACGCTGCAGGGGATCATCTCCGGGTTCATCGCCGGCTATATCCGCGATGCAAGCATATTGAGCGGGTTGAAATACGCGATCGCCCTCTCGGCGATCGCTCTCATCGGCTGGACGCTGGTGGCCTAACATGAGTCGGAAGCGAACTCCCGATCGACGTCAGGATCGAACGCGGGCTCGCCGGCCCCGAACGGTTTCCCTCTCGATGGACGATCGAGGCCAGACCACGCAGGACTTCGCCGTCGGGATCGGTCTGTTCCTGCTGGCGGTCGCGTTCGTCTTTTTGTTTCTCCCAACGATCGGGACGCCGTACGAATCGTCGGCTGGCGCGGACAGAGCACAGGCCGATCGGATCGCCGATCGGATCGTATACGACCTCTCGACGGAGACGCCCAACGAGATCGATGGAAGCGGGTTCAACAGCGAATACAACGAGAAGGATCTGTCCACCCAGCTCGGCCTGCGTGCAAGCAGCAGCGACGACATGGTCTACGATCGAATAAACGTAAGTATCGAAGCGTTCGACGGAACGCCCGTCGACGAGTCCGAACTGTCGGGCGGTGATGTATATCACAACCAATCCGCAGCGAGTTCTGCGCGCATCGTAACGATCGACGACGATGGGATTTCGGCCGATAGCAGTGACTGTAACCCAGGATGTCGACTCGTCGTGAGGGTCTGGTGATAGCATGTTCGGAACGAACTCGTCCGACACCGACCGCGGACAGGCCTACACACTCGAGGGACTCATCGGCGCGATGATCGTGTTGATGGCCGTCCTCTTTGCGCTACAGTCGGCCGTCATCATGTCGTCGACGGGTGGAGAGGGCGACCAATCGGTCCAGGAACAGGTCCAACAGGAGGTACAGGACTCGCTGATCGTCGCAAACCAGGAGGGGAACCTTTCCGAACTCGTTCGAAACTGGAACGCTGAGGGAGAGTTTGAAAACGCGAGCCAGCCGATCAACGGGACGAACACCTACACCGTATCGGAGTTCGAAAACGAATCCAAACTAGGGCGGATCCTGAATCAACGCTTCCAAGACCCGAAATACAACGTCGAACTCCATCCGGTGAACAGTTCCAAGCGTCACCTCGTCTATCAGGCCAGTCCACCACCGAGTGCCTCGATAGCGAGCTACACCGTCACGCTGTACGATAACCAGACCGTGACATCGGCATCGGTTTCCAAGGAACTCCATGCCACCGATTCGGACACACGAATTATCCCACGGGAGTATCAGGACGAAACATCGCTCTACAACGTCGTCGAGGTGCGGGTGATCGTATGGCGATGATGAGCGACGATCGTGCGCAACTGATCCTCATCGGTGCGATTGCCCTCGCCTTCGTCATTCTGGGTATCGTCGTCGTGTACAACGGCGTTCTGTTCACGGAGACGCTTTCCTCCAGTGAAACGAGTCAGAGCGCGAGTTCCGCTGCCGTAACGGAGCACGAACTCAACCAGAGCGTTGGCTGTCTGCTCGTGTGGGTCGAAGCGGAGTCGAGTGCGGAGGACGAGTCGTTAGAGGACCTTGCGGAGACGAACGTATCGAGGTTCGATAGTGCCTATCGGAATGCGACCGTACAGTCGACGCCGGCTGTGGTTCAGCTCAGCGACATCGATGCGAACGCGAGTGGGGAGGACTTGCAAAACGTAACCGTGACAACTGAGTACGAGTCACATTCGCTCAGCTACAACCGAACTCGGACGATCGACAAAGGATGTCCCGGTGGTGGAACGTGATCGCGCGACGTGGCGATCGAGATCGTGCGGTCTCGATTACGATCACACACGTTCTCACGATCGCTGTCACGACGATTCTGATAGCCATGCTATTGACGAGTGCCAGTACGATGCTCGATACCGAAACCGACCGGAGTACCGAGTCCTCCCTCGAGACGATCGGCGAACGACTCGCCGACGAGATCGGGAACGTCGATCAGATCGCGGGAGCGAGCGACGATACCGTGGCGATGGTCGCAGACCATCCACGGCGGGCAGCCGCCTCGGGATATACCGTCGAATTAGAAACGAGCTGTTCTGCATCCCTGCTCGACGGGTCGACGGACTGTCTGATACTGACGGCGAACAGCGCTGACGTCGTCGTTTACGTTCCGATCAAGACGGATCGGCCGATCGCCGACGGCAGCGATGCGGCCGGTGGACCGATCGAGATACGGTACGACAGTACCGAAATTTCGATCACGGAGGGGCCCCGATGAGATCAAACCGCGATCGACCGGCCACGTTCACGGACTCTCGGGACCGTGGCGTCTCGGAGGTACTCGCGTTCATTCTGGTGTTCGCGACGATCATGGGCTCGGTGGCGCTACTGTCGACGGTCGGCTTTCAGACGATGGCCGACTTTCAGGAGGGAGAACAGCTTCGAAATAGCGAACGGGCGATGATCGCACTCGCGGACAATTTCAACACCGCCTTGCATTCCGACAGTATCGAGACACGGAACAGTGAACTAGCAGTACGAGGCGGAACGGTTACGACCGGTAATGGCGGGACAGTCGTTTCTATCGATTTCGAATCGAGCGAGAGCGGGACTATCGATAGAGACGTCCCGCTGGGCGTCCTGGCGTACCAATCCGGGTCGGATACGATCGCATACGAAGGCGGTGGCGTCGTCCGATCCGACGGCGAGGGGAGCGTCGCGCTCAAAAACCCCCAGCTCAGATGTACGCCTGGGTCGGGCGGTTCCGATAACGGAACGGCGATCATCTCGCTCGTGGCGATCGATTCTGCCAATCGGTCGATCCAAACCAGCGGGACGCTCGAACTGGAGATGAACGTAACGAACCACGAACGAACCGTCTACGACGTGACCGGCAGCAACGAAGTAACGGTAACGTCAAGCAGCGACTACACAACCGCGTGGGACGGCATTCGTTCGACCGGTGGCTGGTCCGGTGGGACCTGTGAACACGTCGATCAAGCCGCCGTCACCGTCGTCACCGTCGATATCACGTATCCCAATCCCCGGTAAGCATCGCCCGCAACCCCGCTCGAGCGGCCAGCGCCTGGACGCGGGCGGCTCGTTCCTCGACGGTCCCTGCAGTCTCGAGATAGAGGCCGTTCGAGAGCTGTGTCGACGCGGCCATCGGTGAGCCGTCGGCGTGGACCGGGTCGCTGTTCAGCACCGTGCCGTCGGCCTCGTCCGGGCTCCAGGGAACGGTGACCCCGGAGAGGCCACGCTCGAAGAGGTACTCGGCTGCTCCCACGAGTGCCCCCTCCGACGTCGAGTGGCCGATCGCACCGATCGAGCCGCGGTCGTTGAACAGCCGGACGACGTACTCACTTTCCTCACCGTCCTCGGTCCCGTTCTCGGCGTCCGTGTCGTCGTCGGGCTCCCGTCGCTCGGCGTCGTCGTCTCGAGCGGGAGCCTCCCGGCCGTTCGATTCGGTCGACGCTGCCGTGTCCGCGACTCGTCCGGTCCCAGCGTCCTCGTTCGCGTCCGTCGTGGTGTGCCGGCTCGGGTCGGTCGCGGATCCGGTTTCGGCGGTATCTCCGTCGGTCGGTGTCTCGCTGGAGATCGTCGATTCGTCGAATCGAACCGAAACGTCCGCGACGGCGTTCGGTTGCTCGGAGTCAGCGTCGGTGAACGCCACGACGAGCTGGTCGAGAAACCGATCGATCGCGGATTCGAACTCGTCGTCGTAGACGTCGCCGTGAGCGGTTGCCGCCGTGAGCTGTTCGCCGATCGAATCGACGAGCCGTGACCGCTCGATCGCGAGCTGGCGGGCGACGTGATTCCGCGAGTGCTGTGCGAGGCGACGACCCAACGCGTCTCGCGAGTAGAGACCGACTGTCGATTCCCCGTCAGTGAGTTCCGAAAGCCTGAGTGTGTGGTACTCGATGTCCGTCGTTCCCGCGAGCAGGAGGTACTGGCGGCCGTTCGTGTAGATCGCGCGGTCGACGCCCGTCCAGGCCATCGCCTGCTGGAGCGCGTTTGCTCGCGTCTCCTCGAGGGGCTCGTCGGCTGCCTCGACGGCGACGAACAGCGCTGGAACCGAATCCACCAGCAGGACGTACTCGAGGGGGGTATCGTCGATGGACCGGTCGGTAACACACGACTCGGCTCGGAGGTCCCAGCCAAGCGTTTCGAGGAAGGGTTCGACGAGCCAGGTACGGGTCTCCCGTCGCGACGCTGGCGGCGAGGAGTCGACCAGCGTCCCAGCGCGGGCGACGAACGAGCGGAGGTCGAGCGAAGGCATCCCTGGGGGGTATTCGGCGGACCGGCATGTAATACCTGGTTGCGTTCCACCCACTGAACTGGCGTCCGTCGGCGTCGGGGAGAGCCACAGCTCCAGGCGTTGTCTCGGGAGGTGGCAATCGGCGTCCTCGCCGGTAGCTGCGTTACGATTCGGGGCTCGAGTTCACACGCCGATCGGGGGCTCCATCGTTCGGCTCCGTCAGTTCTCGTTGATAGATCCGGAGTCGGGCCTCGCGGACGGCGAAGGCCGACTGGAGGGTCGGCGGTATCGTCTCGGCCTTTCCGATGACGAGGTAACCGTCCGTCCGGAGGGACCTGGCGATCGTCTTGAGCATCGGCTCTTTGTACGCGTTGTCGATGTAAATAAACAGGTTCCGACAGATGACGAGATCGAACCCCGATTTGGGCCCGTCGTTGATCAGGTCGTGGCGCTGGAAGCGAACGTTTCGCTGGACGTGATCACTGATCCGGTAGGTTCGATCGTCGACGTCGACGTACTGGCGGTAGTCATCGAGAAAGGAAAGTTGGTCGTCGAGATCGATCGTTCGGGATTCCTCGTAGACGCCCGCTCGGGCGGTCTCGAGTGCTGGTGTACTGATGTCGGTTCCGAGAACGTAGACGTTCGATTCGTCGATCTCGGGGTCGTCGTGGGCGAGCATCGCCAGCGAGTACGGTTCCCGTCCGTCGGCACACGCGGCGCTCCAGACGCGGACGGTGGTCGTACTCGTGGAAAGCGTCCGGAGGACAGCGCGAATCCCTTCCCAGACGTCCGGGTTTCGAAAGAAGCCCGTGACGTTGATGCTCAACGCCTCGAGCAGCGCCTCCTGTTCGGTCGGATCGGTTCGGAGCTTCTCCAAGTACGTCCCGTAGGTTTCGCGTTGCGTCCGACGCATCCGCGAGGAGACCCGCCGGTCGAGGTAGCTGTCGTTGTAGTGGCTCGTCGCGAACGACAGCTCGTCCTCGACGAACGTAAGAAGGGCTGTGAACGCCTCGTCGTCAGCAGTCGTCTCGGCACGTCTTCGATCCCCATCGGAATCGTTGCCAGCGTCGCCGTCCCCGTTGCCGATCACAACTTCGTCACTCCGTTGTTGCCGTCGGAGGTCTTCACGACGAGCGTCCCCGTTCCGGGCGTGAACTCCACGGTCCGGCCGTACTCACCGCCGACGTCCTCGGCCTCGAGTGGCACCCCGAGTTTCTCGAGTTCCGTCTTTGCGGCGGCGATGTTTCGCTTTCCGACACCGTCA
The DNA here is from genome assembly GCF_002494345.1 of Natrinema ejinorense. Lineage (GTDB taxonomy): Archaea > Halobacteriota > Halobacteria > Halobacteriales > Natrialbaceae > Natrinema > Natrinema longum. The sequence goes on along the minus strand of NZ_NXNI01000001.1, from coordinate 2,071,763 downwards.
CCGAAGCTCTCGAATTCGAACATGTCGCTGCCGCCGGCGATCTTCGCCTCGACGGCAGTGTAGTTGGCCCCTTGTTCGACCATTCGGCGTAGCAACGCCCTGATCGCCGTGTCGGCGTACTTGCCGGGTTTGCGGTCGCTGTTATCCGCGGCGTCGCCGTCGGGCAACATTACGTGTGCCAATCCGCCGATTTCGGCGTTCGGATCGTAGAGTGCGATGGCAAGACACGAGCCGAGCCCGTAGGACTTGAGCGTGTCGTCACCGTCGCTGACGACCAGTTCGGAGATCCCGACCTGGACCGGCGTCGGTGCCCCCGGTTCGGTGCCGTAGGTTTTCATGTGTTATCGACTTCCTGAAACTCCGCCGTCGTCTTGGCGTCTTCGATCCGGTCGACGTCGAGGCTGTTCAGCGCCCGCTCGAGGTCCGACTCGTCGGGGATCGCGTACACTTCACAGTCGAACTCGCGGCCGTCGGCCATGACGACCGTGTCGAAGACGAACGCGAAGTCCTGATTCTCGCCGAGTTGAATAATAACCGGATCGACGGCCGCAGCGCCGATATCGTGGATGAACTCCGGCGTGGAGTGGTCGATCGTCGTATCGAGTACGTTCGCCCACCCATCGAGGAATCCGCTGGCCATGATGTTGCCCAGTTCCTTGATCGCGCTCGTTCCCATCTCGCCGAACCCGTCTTCATCGACCTCCATGGGAACCATCGCGTCGACGATCTCGTGAGCCGACTCCTCGTCGAACAGGAACAGCAGATACCCACTGGGCATGCCGTCGAACTCGAATGCGACTCCGACCAGTTTCTCTTCGGCGACCTGTTCGGGGATCGCCTCGAGCGAGACGAAGTTGAGCCGACGGATCTCGACGCTCGTATCGATCCCGGTCAGGGTAGTCGCGGTCTTGGCGACCTCTTCGGCACCGCGCTCTGCCATCCGATCGAAGCCATCGAGCTTGTCGTACTCGATGCCGTCGCTCGTCCGCAGCCGCTCGAGGAGTTTCGACATCGACTCGCGTTTCGGGAAGAGGTAGTGGCTGAACCCGACCTCGGTGCCGACGGTCTCGATCTGGCTCTGGAAGAGCAATGCGAGGTCGTCGTCGGCCGGCGCCTCGTCGATATCGCCGAAGAACGGTTCGGAGGATTTGCCTTCGACGAACTCCGGGGTGGAGACGTCGATGACGGTCTCCAAGACGTCGGCCCAGCCGTCGATAAAGCCACTGTTCATGATGTGGCCGACCTCCGTCGCGGCGCTTTCGGTCATCTCGTCGAACCCGTCTACGTCGCCGACGTCGGCGTCGACATCAGCATCGGGCCCGGCCTCGGCGAGCAGGGTTTCGACGATCCGAATCGCGTTTTCGCGCTCGAAGACGACGACCGAGTATCCCTCGATCCCACCGGTCAGCTTGACCCGAACGCCGACCTTTTCGGTCGAATCCTCGAAATCACGCCGGATCTCCTGGCCTCGCATGAAGTTGAGTTTCGTCACGCCGACCTGTGTCTCGACGCCCAGCATATGGGTGAGTCGGCCCGCGGCCAGTCCCGCTCCTTCTCGAGCCATCCGGTAGAACGTGCCGAGTGCATTGACGTCGAGTTTCATGCGGGTTGGACTTCGATGCCGTTGACCATTTCGACGAACTCTTCTAAGTCGGGGAAAGCGTAGATCTCTGCTTCGATCTGATAGCTGGGAACCGCCAGGTCGGAATCGAAGAACAAGGCGAGATCGTCGCCGCCGAGACTCGCCGTCCGGGTGACGATGTCGCCCGTCGGCGCGTAGACGAGCTGTGGCGCGGCGATATCGATTGCGCGGCCGAGCACGTCGGCCCAGCCGTCGATAAAGCCACTGGCCATCATGTTGCCCATCTCCTCGACGGCGCTGCGAGCCATCTTGCCGGAGACGTCGCCCATGTCGTCGACGACCTCGCGAAGCATGATCGCCGTGATCTTCTTTGCGCTTGCCTCGGGGAAGAGGATCAGAATGTGCCCGTGGGGTGGGTCGAGCAGCCGGACGCGGACGCCGACTCGCTTGCCGCCGTCGAGCTGGGACTCGATGTCGTCGACGTCGATGAAGTTAGTTTTCGTCACCTCCATCTGGGCGTCCTCGCCGGTCAGTTTGCTCATGTTATCGGCGACGCCGTTCGTCCCGACCTTCGCCATCTCGTTTATGAAACTCAGCTTTCGAATGTCGACCATCATCGTCATGGATTACTCCGTAGGGTTTGGTGTTCGCGTTCGTTCATAGTGTCGTCACATCCAGGATGTTGACCACTTCCCCCCTCCCCCGCACCGTCGCACCGCTGATCCCGGGAATGCCGCTCATAATGCCCTCGAAAGGCTTGACGACGACCTCCTGCTGGCCGTGAACGTGATCACAGTGCAGGGCCACTTCCCGGACTTCGTCGCGGATGCGAACGACCATCCCGTCACCGTTCGCGCCTGGGGCCGGCGTCTCGAGGACGTCGGCAAGCGAGATGACGGGGAAGTCGCCCCCCTCACCGGGGAGCACGGATTCTCCCTCGGCCGTCTCGATCGATCCGGCGGACTCGATGTCCTGGACGGCCTTGGTTGGAACGCCGAACTCCTCACCGCCGCTCTCGACGAACAGGATCTCGTCGATCGCGACCGTTACCGGGAGCGTCATCGTGACGGTCGTTCCGTCGCCCTCGTCGCTGTCGATCGAAACCGTTCCGTCGAGATCCTCGATCGTCCGTTTGACGACGTCCATCCCGACCCCCCGGCCGCTGACGTCCGTCACCTCATCGGCCGTCGAGAGCCCGGAGTGGAAGATCAGATCGTACGCGTCCTCGTCGGGCATCGCGTCCGCTGCGTCCGCGTCGAGAATCCCGGCCTCGACGGCCTCGTCGCGCAGTCGATCGGGGTCGAGTCCGCCGCCGTCGTCCTCGACGGTGATCGTCACGCGGTCGCGCGCGCGGTCGGCGTGGACCTCGACGGCTCCCTCGCGGGGCTTGCCGGCCTCCTCGCGCTCTGCGGGCGATTCGATCCCGTGATCGACGGCGTTGCGGACGAGGTGAATCAGCGGATCGCCGATTCGGTCGAGGATACTGCGGTCGATCTCGACGTCCTCGCCGTGTATCTCGAAGTCGACCTCCTTGTTCTGATCGCGGGCGATATCACGGACGACCCGCGGTAAGCGGTTCGTTACCGTCTGGAGCGGCACCAGTCGGATGTCCATCACGGTCTCCTGAAGATCCGTCGTCAGGTCCGACAGCGCGTCGAGTTCCTTCTCGAGTGCCGTCCCACCGTCGTCGGAGTCCGCCGCGTGCCGGAGCCTGACACGACTGGTCACCAGTCCCTCGACGAGGGTCAACAGCGAGTCGACCTGTTCGATGTCGACACGGACCGACTGACTCTCGTCTCTTTCAGCGTCTGCGTCGGGCTGATCGCTCGTTTCGGGGATGGAGAGGTCCGGAATCTCCATCTCCGGCTCGTCGACGATCCGTACGTCACCGGACTCGTCTTCGTCGCCCGAGTCGGCCGTATCGCTGCCGAAGGACGCTTCTGAGGCCTGATTCGAGTCGTCATTCGTCTCGGGGGTCGAAGTCGGCGAGTCGAAGCCGGCATCGGCGGTATCGAACTCGTCCGTTCCCCCGAACATCTCGTCGTCGAAGCCGTCGTCGAAGTCGTCGTCGGCGTCCAGGTCGGCCCCGACCGGATCGTCGTCGACGTCGTCGAACGGATCGTCGGCATCCACGTCGAAGCCGTCGGTGTCGTCGAACGCGTCCGTCTCGGACGACGAATCGACGTCGCCGGTATCGTCGAACCCTGCTGTCGGTTCGAACGCATCGTCGGCGTCCGCTCCGAACGAGTCGCTCGCACCGTCGTCGTCAGGGTCGACGGACTCGGTCGCGTCATCGACCGACTCGGTATCGACTGAATCGGCGTCGACAGGGGTTGTCACGGCGTCGTCGCTGCTATCGTCTCCCGAACCGAAGGCATCCGATTCCCCGTCGTCATCGAGCGGATCGACGCCGTCCGTCCTACCGGTGTCGGCCACGGTTGCATCGTCAGTGACGGCTGATTCACCCGTCTCGTCGTCCGAGACGGCTTCCTCACCCACCTCGTCATCGACGACGGGCTCGTCTACCACTTCAGCGTCGCTGCCGGCTTCGTCAGCCACTCCGTCGCCGGGACTCGGTTCCTCAGCCACGCTGTCGTCGGCAACGGCTTCGTCTCCCGTCCCGGCGTCACCCGCGGCCGTTTCACCGTCGGCTCCACCGACTTCGCTCTCACTGGCTGTTTCGGGTTCCGAATCGACCGGAGCCGTTTCGGGCTCCACACCAGCTTCGGCGGCGGCCGATTCGGGTTCGCCATCCGGTGGGGCGTCCCCTGGGTCCTGGGCTGTCGCCGTATCGTCGTCGAATCCGGTATCGTCGGCACCTTCGAAATCGGCGCTCGGGGCGTCCGCGGCGTCTTCGGCGGTCGCCACTCCCTGGTCGGGGCCGATATCGTCGGTGGCGGTCTCGAGGTCGTCTTCGGCCGGCTCCAACGCTTCGTCGGCGTCGGCATCGGCATCGGCGGTCGTCGGGTCGGCACCGACCTCCTCGACGGCTGCGGCGTCGTCGGTCGGCCCCGAATCGACCAGCACGTCGTCGACCGCGTCCTCCGATGGCTCCGCCGCGTCGAGGAAGGAGTCGTCGTCGGCGTCCTCGCCGAGCAGTTCGTCCATGTCGACTTCCTCTTCCTCGTCGAACTCGTCGAACTCGAGTTCCTCGAGTTCGTCCTGGAGTTCGTCGAACCCGACCATCTCGACTTCGTCTTTGAGTTCGTTGAAGACGGCACCGGCATCCTCGACGTCCTCCTCGGCCGATTGGGCGGTCCCCGCCGCGTCGTCGTCAGCTGCCGGTTGGGAATCGCCTGCCGGGCCGGATCCCCCCTCGTCGCCTACGTCTGGCTCGGTCGGTGGGTCGCCCGCCCCGCCCTCGAGTTCGGTGACGTCCTCGTCGTCGAGCAGGTCGTCGAACGAGCCGGCCTCGCCCATGTCTTCGAACGCGTCGAGCTCTTCGTCCTCGACGTCCTCGACCATCTCGTCTAGGTCGTCGAACTCGGTGAACTCGTCGAGCAGGTCGTCGACCTCGAGATCCTGTGCCTCGTCGGCGGTGATCCCGTCACCGGGTTCGGCGGCCGCGTCCGTCTCGCCGGCCCCGGCCCGCTCGTCGACGGCGTCGAATCGATCGGTGACGGCGACGATCTCGAAGTCGTCGACCTCCTCGACCGGCTCGAGGCCGGAGGCGATCGCCGTTTCGCCGACCGCAGTGGCGAAGACGGCATCGAAGCTGTCGCCGTACTCCCCGGCCTCGATCGTCTCGCGGGGCGGGTCGGTACCGATCAGATCGAACGCGTCGATCAGGGCCTCGACGACCAGCTCCCCGTTGTTGACGCCCTCCTCTTTTGCGATCGCGAGGCGGGCAAGATAGGCGTTGTGACTGTCGTCGGTGGGCGGCTCGAATCGAGAACAGATGTCGTCGATCTCGTCCGCCGTCGGCGTCGTGATTCCCGTCGCCGGTTCGGCCGACTCCGACAGATGTTCCCGAAGCGAGCCGATCGTCGCCGACGGATCGGTCTCGATCTCGCCGGCCGCGCCGACTTCCGCGACCATCGTCTCGAGTTCGTCGACGCCATCGAAGATGTCGTCCATCAGCGCCGGCGTCACCTCGAGGTCGTCACCGCGGACGGCATCGAGCAGGTCCTCGATCGCGTGGGCGAGATCGCTGGCCGGCTCCAGCCCCATCGCCCCAGCGTTCCCCTTGAGGGTGTGTGCGATCCGGAAGATCTGGTCCATCGCCTCCTCGTCGTCGGGGTCTTCCTCCAGCGTGAGCAAGGCGTTGTTCAGTTCGGTAATCCGTTCTTCGCTCTCCTGAACGAAGTCTGTCAGATAATCACTCATCGTTCTCACCGTCCGTGGTAAACGCGTCGACGATTGCGTCGATGATGCCCTCGGCGGGCGCGATCGTGTCGACACAACCCGTTTCGATTGCCTGACAGGGGATGCCAAAGACCGGGCTCGTCGCCTCGTCCTGGGCGATCGTGTGTCCTCCCACGCCTTTGATCGCCTCGATCCCGGCCGCACCGTCGCGGCCCATACCGGTCAGGACGACGCCACAGAGCCCGTTCGAGACCCGTTTGGCGGCACTTTCCATCGTCACGTCGATCGCCGGTCGGACGCCGTGGACCCGATCGCCGTCCGTGAGTCGCAGCCGGAGCGAGTCGCCGATTTCGGCTGCCACCTCGAGGTGGACGTTCCCCGGCGCGACGGCGGCCTCGCCGGGTTGGAGCCGATCCCGGTCCGTGGCCTCACGCACGTCGTACGCGCTGCGTGAGTCGAGCCGGTCGGCGAACCGCTCGGTAAACCCCGGCGGCATATGCTGGACGACCAGCAGTTTCGCCCCGAGTTCGGCCGGGAGTCGCTCGAAGAGCCGTTCGACGATCTTCGGACCGCCAGTCGACGCGCCGAGGGCGATCGTCGGTGCGTCCGCGGGCTCGCCGTCGACGGTGACCGGCGTCGGGTCCTCGGTAGCGGTGGACCCGGTTCCGATTCCGGGCGTACTGCCCGGCCCGGTCTCGAGGTTTATCTGCGTGTCCGAACCGCCGGCGACGGCGTTCCCTGTCGTGGGTCCCCGCCCGGCACCGCCGGCGCGCTCGGACCGAGTTGCGTATGCTGCCGCGGAGGCTCGAGCGAGCGCCACCGACGACACGTTGGCCTCGGCGAGTTCGTCGACCTTCTCGACGACCTCGTCGGAGAGGTGTGCGATGTTTCGCGAGTCGGAGCCGTCGGGCTTGTGAAGGAAGTCGACTGCCCCACGCTCTAAGGCGTCGAGCGTGGCCTCCGCTCCCTGTTCCGTGTGTACGCTGAGCATGAGAATGACGGTCGGATTCGTCGCCATGATCCGCTCGACGGCATCGATCCCGTCCAGTTCCGGCATTTCCACGTCCATCGTCACGACATCCGGATCGAACGTAGCGACGGCGTCGACGGCGTCGGATCCGTTCGCAGCCGTTTCGACGTCGTAGTCGGCCGCCTCGAGCGCGTTGCCGATGACTGTCCGCATAAACTTCGAGTCGTCGACAACGAGTACTCGCGTCATGCAGCGACGACGTCTGAAAGGGCTTTTCTGACGCTGGGCTCTTCGAACGGTTTCGTGACGTAGCCGTCGGCGCCAGCCTTCACGGCGAGTTTCATTTTCTCACGCTGTCCGACGCTCGTACACATGATGACGCGGGCGTCCGGATCGATCTTCTTGATCGCTGCGGTCGCCTTGATGCCGTTGCATTTGGGCATCACGATGTCCATCATGACGATGTCGGGATCGTGTTCTTTGTACAGTTTGACGGCTTCAGCGCCGTTGGACGCCTCTCCCAGAATGCGGTAGTCCTGCTCTAAGATCTGGCGTAGCAAGTTCCGCATAAAATGAGAGTCGTCCACGATGAGCACCCCTGTCGACATTCAGTAGTACACCAAATTCTGGTAGCCATACAACTACCATAAATGCTTTCTCTCGATTATCAGTCGTGATAAACGTCGAATCCGCCCCGGAGAGCCCCTTCAGATCCGCTATCGTAACTCGGCCGATTACGCCGTTTCTTCGGATTGACCGGACGCCAACAGCAGCCGGTCGACATCTACCAGCGCTGTTGCCTCGAGGACGATCTCCCGCGTCGACTCGGCTTCGTCCTCGTCCGGTTCGGCAGTCGTCTCCTCGGTGGGTTCGATCTCGAACGTTTCACCGATCGACTCGCCGAGTCCACCGCTCGTCCCTCGAGAGGGCGACAGCGTCGCGGAGCCGGCTCCTCCGGCTCGACCGGTCTCGGGACCGGCCGTCGGACTGGCACCGCCGTCGATCGAGCCGTCGCTCACTCCGGTTCCGGCGCCGACGCGTGACTCCCGTTCCTTCGTCACGAGTGCGACGATCAGGGGGTGTTCGAGGACGTCGCCGGAGAGTTCGCTGGTGTCGATCGTCTCGTCGTCGAAAATATCACTTTCGGGGACAGTCTCGACGCCGATGACGTCGTCCACCCGGATCGCAACCGATTGTTCGTCGCTCGGCCGGTCGAGTACGAGCAGTCGCTCGCGCCCCGAACCGGGGTCGGTCGTGGGGAAGTGTACGCGTGGATCGATGACCGCGGTAACCTCCCCACGAAGGTCCATGAGCCCTTCGATAGCGGGGGACGAACGCGGTACCCGCGTGAGTTCTGCCGGCGGTTCGGTGATCGTCCTGACGGCATCGACCGGGAGCGCCAGCCGATGTTCGCCCACAGCGACGAAGACGAATTGGGCGAGTTGTTCCTCCTCACCGTCTTCGCCGCCCGAATCGCCGGGTCGGTCGTCGTCGACATCCATTCCGAGAAGTTTTTCCGAGAGGTCCGGGGCCATGGTCCTGTTCGTGTATCAGGTTCCACCAATAAAACGTTGACTCCACGAGTATAATCTCGTCTCCTAACAGGTATTCGGCGCCGATCGGCCTCCGTGTGCGTGAGTTTGTTCGCGTGTGGACCTCTCCGATACCGGTCCCGGGAGGCGGTGACGGCTCCGTTCGACCCACCGACGGCGCGATTGGATACCGATGGGTGTATCGGCGAACTTATTTTTCTGGCCGGGCATCCATCATCCGGAATGGGATCGGAATCGGACGACGACGGAGCCGACGCTACCGAGCGAGTTACCGTGCTCGCGTTCGACCTCGAGGAAACGGGCTACTGTGTCAGGGCCGAATCGGTCCTCTCCGTCCTCGACGTCGCGGTCGATTCCGACCTCGCCGGTACCGACGATCCGTGGGATGCGGGGACGGTTACTGCCGCCGGAGCACGCATCGGCGTCGTCGATCTGCCGCGAGTGTTCGGATCGTCGGCCCGGATCTCGGCGCGGATCGACGAGCCCAAGCTGCTCGTCTTCGCCGAAACCGATTCGGACGGTCGCCACTACGGCTGGCTCGTCGATGCTGTCGAGACGACGACAACCGTCCGCGTCACGTCGCTCGAGTCGACGGAGACGACGACCACCCACGTCAAGGGACGACTCGCGGTCGGTAAGAGAGACCTCATCTGGCTCGACGGGCGGACGATCAACGACTGAGTCGGCGTCCTCCCGGACTCGAATCGGACCGGCTACGGAAACCCTGGCGGGCCGCCATCCGAATCGTCATCGGTATCGATGTCGAGTCCGAACTTCTCGCGTTGCTTCCGCAGTTGTTTGACCTGCCGATAGTAGTAGCCGATTCCGATTCCGCCGAGTACGGCGACCGTTCCGACGAGGCCGAGGAACAGCGGAATGTCTCGCGTGAGATAGTATCGCAGCGAAATCGTGTTCTCGAGTTCGGCCCAGGAGAGACGTTCCCGATCGTCGATCACCTCCCGTTCGTACCCGTTCGGAGACACGTCGCCGAACAGGAAGTTCGACGTCCGATGCCCTTCGGGCACTGTCACTACGTAGGAGCCCTCGACGAACGCCGGCAACTGGAACGTCTTCCGGCCGGCCTCGCCGGAGAACGCGAGGGTGCCGTTCCCGTCGGGGACCTGAACCGTCGTTTCGGACTGGCCTTGTTCGACGGTGAGTTCCGACCCCGTCAGTTCGGTGCCGTTGGGATACCAGTAGCGGACGCTGTTGATGTCCAGGGGCTCGTCGCGATAGAGCGAGGAGCGGTAGAGGGACAGTTCCTCGGTCTCGTTGAGATCGTAGACCGCCCGGAACTCGCCGTCCTCGATCATGCTGCCGTCCTCGAGATCGATGGCGACGTCGGCCTCGCTGTCGCGCAGGTCGCCGTACTCCGCCTCCTGATCGAGCTGTTCGTCGGAGATCCCACCCGAGAGTGCCGAACAGCCGGCTAACGTCGCCAGCAGTGCGATCGCGACCGCCGCGAGAACGAGCCGTCGATTCATGCTATGGAACGACACACCGGAGTTCGGCCGGGAGATACTCGCCGACGCTCGCGAGCAGTCCCGGCGGGTCGGTGGTTTCGGTACAGATGACGCTTTGCTCGAGCAGGCCGAGTCGCTCGACGGTCACGTAGTCCTGTGCGTGGCCCGCGCGGTTGAGCGTGGCCCGCACTTCCGCGCGCGTCGCGCTGTTGACGTTGAGCCGGCCGTCACCGCGGGTCCACTCGTAAAGGCGGTCCTGTTCGGCATCGGCGAGACGGGAGGTGGCGTCGGGGTCGTCACTGTCGCCGCCGTACACGAACGTCAGCGGGAGGTGCTGGACCAGCCCGTAGCGTTCGCGGATCTGCGTCGCTGACCCCGGGCCGAGCCCGAGTTCCGCGGTCGGAATCCGTACTCCCTCGCCCTGTCCCGCATCGAGGACGAACCCGTCCTCGTCCCAGGACTCGAGCGTGCCGACGTACGTTTCGCCGGCCTCGAGATCGGGGACGATTTCGCCGAACTCCTCGCGGAGGACGTTGCGCGCGACGGTGGCGTCCTCGCCCTCGATCGTCACGGAGGGGAAGTCGTCGTGGCGGATGCCGATCTCGAACTCGACGTCGAGTTCGCCGATCTCGTTGGTAACGAGGGACCGAAGCGAGTCCAGCGACCGCTCGCGGGCCTCGCCCTCGACGTAGAGTTTCGTTGCGAGTACGACCATTAGGCGTCCGCGTCGATGTTGAGTTCGTCCTCGAGGGAGTCGAGGCGGTCGTCCATCGCAGTGACCAGTCGGTTGTTGTCCATCGATTCGAGCGGCGAACCGCATTCGGGACATTCGAAGCCGAAGTCCATCGCCTCGCCGAACTCGAATCGAATCGAGCAGATCTCACAGAGGTAGAACTCGTGGTTGCGCTCGTACTCGCGGCGCTCCTCGAGTGCTTCGTGAAGCCGGTACATCTCCTCTTCTAGGTTCTCCGGGATGTTGTCGTACTCGAAGGTCCAGAGGTAGGTCAGCCAGCCCGAGTCCTCGTCGCGCAGCCGTCGATAGGTGGCGAGATCGTTCTCGTAGAGAATGAACAGCGCGCGCCGCACGTCGTTCAACTCGAGGTCGAGCTCCTCCGCGAGCTCCTCGTCGGTCACTTCGCCGTCCGGGGGTGCCGCCGCGACGGGCATCCCCTTGGGACCGACCAGCTCGTGCAAATATTTCTGGATCACCGGGTCCTCGAGCAGGTCCTCAAAAGCCATTACCCCCATGTAACGCCATGGAGCCATTAAAGCTTGTCAACTGGCCCCGCCCGCGATAGCACGTGATTCGGAAGACGCAAAATCACCGCAACGGTCTCGGACCCCGTCGGCACCTTCGAGCGCGGCGCTTATGGTGCTGGCTGGGCGTTTTCGAGACGATGACTCCCGACGCTTCGTGCGGTGCCGCTCGTCCCGATACTGCCTGCTCGCGGATCCATCGTCTCGAGTTCGACGTTCCCTGGCCGCCCAAACACGTCGCCGCCTACCTGCTCGAGGGGCCGGAACCGATCCTGATCGACGCGGGCGCACCCGACGAGACGGGCGGATCGGACCACGCCGGCGAGACGGCACTGCGCGAGGGACTCGCCGAGGTCGACTCCGAACCGGCGGCTATCGACCACGTCATCGTGACCCACATCCACAGCGACCACATCGGCCAACTCCCCGCGCTGCGGGCGGCCGGCGCGACGGTTCACGCACCGAAAGCGGGGATCGAACGACTCGAGGACGACCTGGACGCCGTCGAGTCCGGGCTTCGAGAGACGGCGATGTCGGCCGGCTACAGCGGCGACGACCTCGAGACGGTGATCGAGGAAGAACTCGAGTCGCGTCGTCGGGACCGACGACTGGTCGACGGCGAGAGCGCCCAGCCGATCGATCCGACCGAGCCGTTCGCCGTCGGCGGCCGCGAGTTCAGGGTTTTCGAGACGCCGGGCCACGAGATCGACCACCTCTGTTTCGAGACAACCGTCGAGGGGACGGACGTCCTCTTCGCGGGCGACGCGCTCATCGAACCGTTTCGCGCCGGGGCCTTCCAGGTCGGGTTCAACCACGGTGCCTACGACGCCGTCGACGCCTACTACGAGGCCATGGACCGACTGGAAGAGACGACTGCGACGCACGTCTTCCCCGGCCACGGCCCCGTCTTCGAGGACCCCCAGCGAGTCGTCGAGACCACGCAGGAACGGCTGGACACGCTGCTCGAGGAGACGCGGGCGGCCCTCGAGACGATCGAACCCGCGACGCCGCTGTCGATCGCCGAAGCGCGCGTCGGCAACGTCCGGTATCACGCGCCGGTACTCGACACGCTCGGGGCGCTGGGGACGCTCGAGGGGCAGGGCAGGGTGTCCCACGACAGTGAGCACGGTGCCCGCTACTACGAAACGACGTGAGGGTACGTTCCCGTACGTACAGTCGGGTTCGGACAGTGAGACGATTCCGCCGGCGAGTCCCTTGTTGCACGGCGAGAGCGTTCTCAGCCGTGATGGGGGGTTGCGGGCGTACTGCATGCGGAACTGGTCTCGCCCGATGGGTCCCAGATAGCGTTAGATCAGTGTGAGGAGGGCGAGGACTACCCCGGCTACGCCTGCGAGGACGCCGACCGCGGTTGCGAGTTGCTCGCCCCATGCGACCGTCCGCTCGAGCGAGAGCACCACCGCGATGAGTGCCATCCAGACCAGGTTCATGGAGCCGACGACCACCATGAACGCGAAGAGGGCCCAACAGCACCCGACGCAGAACACGCTGAACTCCCACCCCATCCGAACGGCACCGCGGACTCCTGGCTGGTGGTGTCCCATAAGGAAGCCAAGCGGCGATCGGCAGTGTCGGAGACACCGATATTTGTACGGCGAGAGCTGGTATCCCGACAGCAACAGCAGTGATCCGCCCAACAGAAGGCCGCCATCTCCGCCTGCGAGGGTGGCGAACGGAACCACGGCGGTGACGAGCAGCGGGACGATACCCGTCAGCGTCCACACGACCGCGTACGTTCCCATGAACGCCCCGACCCGAATTGCTTTGCCTGGGGTCGACGTCCCCGCGAGCGTCTTGTAGTACAGTTGGAAGAGCGGTACCGACGAGGGGTACATCATGGCGATCATCATGACTCCCCACATAGTCAGGTAGAGGCCGACGCCCGTCGCTCCGTTCGAGAGGGCCATCGTCTCCGGGGCAGCGGGATCGGACAGTTGCATGGTCATCGCTTCCCCTGTCATCGGCAGCAAGCGACTGGCGACTGCCACCCACGCGAGCAACGCGATTACGTAGGCGACGAGTGCGACGATTGGAACGTGCCGGAAACGGAATCGGATCCGCAACGGCCCTCGTGTGTGCATGAACGATCGTTCGAACGGTGGCTCGGGCGGTCTCAGGCGTTTGCCAACTCGAACTCCGAGAAGTACGAGTTGTTCCCCGCGACGTCCCACGCGAACTCGTCACTGTACGAGACGTCCGCAGTGGTCGACTTCCCCACCTTCGGCGTCATGTCTTTCGCGAGGGGATGGGGCGAAACCGTCCCGACGTCCTCGTTGAAACCGGGTTTCTCGACTACCTCCATCGAGACGATATCCCCCGCCGTGGCCACGATCTCGCCGTCCGCTCGAGAGATGCTGATGGGAGCGGTCGTCACTTCGGCGCGTTCGACGTGAGTGTCGGCGAGGGCAGCAAAGATCCCGCCAGCGCGGCCGAGATAGATGTCCTCGATGGCAGCCTGCTGATCGCTACTCGCCGTCTCGTCGACGAGGAGCACCATCTGCCATGCGACATCCGGATCGAACATGACGCCCGCTTCGGAGCGGGCGAGCATCGCCACGTGCAGCCCGCTCAGGTCCACAGGTCCGTACTGTCCGTCCCGAATCTTCCACGCCAGCGAGGCCGTACAGGCGTCGTCGTCGGGTGGTTCCAACCAGAGACACTGGCAGGCGACGTCACAGTTGCAGGTCTCTACGTATTCTCCCTCGATGGTCCAGTCTTGTGGCATCGACGCTCACCATGTTGTCTGCCAACTCATGACGCGATAAAGTCATCTACTGAAAGACGCCCGCGGCATGAAAGCTCGCCACAGGCCGCGACTTTTCGGGAGAGCAAAAGCGTCCGGCCACGTGGCCGCGTGATAGTTGCCAGCCGTCAGGGGTGGGGCGACGGCGTCTGTCGCTCTCGCACATCGACCGGCCGCTTCGCGACCACCCGTTTCTGGACACCCCGCGGGCAACGACCCAGGCCGCACGCTGCCGATCGGGCAACCGTGGCCCTCGACGGGAGGGCGTCACTGCCGCTACGCTTCGCCCTCCTCGAGTTTGTACTTCTGGACCTTCCCGCTCGTCGTCCGCGGGAGGTCCTCGATGAACTCGATCTCGCGAGGGTGTTTGTAGCTGGCGACCTCCTCGAGACAGAACTCCGTGAGCGCCTCGCTCGTCACGTCGCTGCCGGGCTCGACGCCCGGTGCGGGAACGACGAACGCCTTCGGCACCTCGTTGCGCCGCTCGTCGGGAATCCCGACCACGGCGGCGTCCGCGACGGCCTCGTGCTCGAGGAGGAGATCCTCGAGTTCGCTGGGGTAGACGTTGTACCCGCCGGAGACGATGACGTGTTTCTTCCGGTCGACGATCTCGTAGTAGTTGTCCCGATCGCGACGGGCGACGTCGCCGGTCCGAAAGTAGCCGGTCTCGGTGAACGCGGCGTCCGTGGCCTCGGGCATGTCGTGATACCCCGTCATGACCTGCGGGCCGCGGACGAGGAGTTCCCCCTCCTCGCCGGGGGCGACTTCCGCCCCCGAATCGTCGACGATCTTGCAGTCGGTCATTCGGAGCGGCTGGCCGATCGTCCCGTGTTGCAGCCCGAAGGTCGACCCCATTTGCGTATGGGTGGCACCGTGGGTCTCGGTGAGGCCGTACCCCTCCGAGATGTCCACGCCGGCGGTCTCCTCGAATCGCTCCTGGACCGCAGCCGAGAGCTTCGCACCGCCCTCGGAAGCCGACTCGAGGCTGCTGAGATCGTACTCGCCGAAGTCGTCGGCCTCGACCATGTCGGCGTACATCGTCGTCACGCCGACGAAGTGGGTGATCCCCTCGTCCTCGATGAGTTGCATGCACTCCTGGGCGTCCCACTCGAGCGCGCTGCGGAAGTAGAGCCGGCCGCCGCCGACCAGCGGCTGGAGCGCGGTGTGGGTAAAGCCGGTGATGTGGTACAGCGGGAGCCAGGTGAGACTGCGGACGTTTTCGGGGTCGACGTCGACGTTGGATGCCGTCAAGGGCCACATGAGCTGGGCTCGCGTATTGCTGTGGGTGAGCTGGACGCCCTTCGGATCGCCGGTCGTTCCGGACGTGTAGGGCAACAGCGCCACGTCGTCGTCGGCCCGCTCGACCAGCGTCGGCTCGCCCCGTAGCTCTTCGAAGGCGTGGTCCGCTGGGTCACGGGGCCACTCCTCGCTCTGGATCGTGATCACCGCGGGATCCATCCCGGCGTCCTCGGTCGCCTCGTCGACCACCTCCCGCAGGGCCGGATGGGTGACGATCGCTTTCGCGTCCGTATCCTCGAGCTGGTAGGCCACCTCGCGGCGCTTGTACTGTGGGTTGACCGGTGAGATCACCACGCCGGCTTTGAACGCCCCGATCGATGCGACCAGATACTGCGGACAGTTCGGCAGGAAGAGCAGGAGTCGATCGCCGGGCTCGAGGCCGATCTCGTGGAAGCCACCGGCGAGTTCGGCGGTCCAGTCGCGGACCTCCTCGTGCGTCCAGCGCCGCCCGTGGTGTTCCATCGCCTGTGCGTCCCCGTGGTGGGCCGCGGTCTGGTCGAACAGCTTCGCGACGTTTCCGTGTCGTGCGGAGCGATCGATGGCATCCAGATCCATGATTCGTGATACCGAAAGCCACGATAAAAGTGTTCCTCACAGACATCTGTCGGCGGAAACGAGCGCCGGTTCGGCCGATCGGACAGCGGAACGGACGAGTAATCGGGGCTCATACGGTCTCCTGTACCGATGTACCGGTATACCCGCGAACTGTCTTGCGGTTACACCGTCAGTGACGTACGGCAGACCGTCTCAGTTCAATCGGACCCACGGCCGAATCAGAACGTTTTCACCGGCTTGCGAGCTACGCGTTCTCGTGCCCGCCGCTCTCGGAGAGGTCCCCGATAGCCGTCGTAGCTGGGTCGTGGCGTTCGTCGGTGCGGTCGCGATGGTGTTTACGTTCGGAACGCCGTTCTCGTATGGGGTGTTTCGGCAGCCGCTCAGTGACGCCATCGGGGTTTCGCCGGTCGCGCTCTCGAGTGTCTTCTCCGTGATGTTGTTTACCTTCTTTATGGGGTCGGGAGTCGTCGGCGTGTTCGCCGCGCGTGTGCCGGCTCGAGCCGTCCTCCTGGCGTGTGCGGCAGCGACCGGACTGATCGCGCCGTCGCTGTACGTCGTCGACTCACAGTTGGGACTGACGGTCGTCTTTGCAGTCCTCGGCCTCGCCCTGGGATCGGTGTTCGTCCTGCTCGCGTCGATCGTTCCCCGCTGGTTCGAGACCCGTCGTGGTGCCGCGACCGGGCTCATCTTCGTGGGGAACGGGCTCGGCCTGGCCGTTTTGCCGCCCGTCTGGCAGTACGTCCTCACGCAGTTCGGCGTCGACCGTGGCTTTCTGCTCGTCATGACTGCGACCACGATTGCGTTTGCCCTCGCCGGTGTCACGTGTCGACGGCCGCGGTGGGCCGATCGGGCGGCCGCGACCGTCGGCGACCTCCTCGAGTGGGTCGGCGGGTTGCTCGGAACCCGGACGTTCCAACTGTTGTTCGTCGGTATCGGGCTGGCTTTTGCCTGGTATCAGCTCCTCGCCGCGTACGCCGTTGACCTGTTCGCGTCCCGGGGATTGACGGAGCCAAACGCCGCGGCGGCGTTCGGATTGATCGGCGGCGTGAGTATTATTTCACGGATCGGGAGCGGCTATCTCACGGATTTCGTTAGCTCCGAGCGGGCCTTCCTCGGCTCGATCGCGTGTTCGGCCGTCGGAATCGCCCTGTTGTTCGTGCCACAGACCCCGGCGCTCGCAACGGGGATCTTCCTGATCGGACTCGGATTAGGCGGGTGTGCAACGTTGTATATCCCCGTGCTCATGGGGATATACGGCCCCGAGAGGGACACCGCGATCATCGGCGTGTTCAACGTCGCGATCGGGAGCAGCGCACTGGCCATGCCACCGATCGGTGCCGCGAGCATCGCTCACACGGGCGGGTACACCGCCGCCCTGGTGCTCACGTTCGGCGTGACTGTCGTCGCCTTCTGGGCGACAGTCGCTGGAACGGCCGCCTCCTGATACGGTTTGCTGTCCCGATGTCCCGGTCCCACCGGCACTGACGGACAGGAGACCGTCTGCCGCCCTCGAGGCCCGTGACGTTTTCTCGGTTGGGTCCGTGCGTCGACGTATGCGTCCCGAGCTCGAGTCGCAGCTCAGACGCCGGCTGTTCGAGGAGGGGTATCTGTTCCCCGATTACGAGCGATACTGTTTCGCAAACATCCCCGGGACGGCGCTGTCGGTCCTCGAGACCGACGGGATGCCAGTCCCTCGTCGACAACTTCCCGACGACGTCCTCCGGGGCCTCGGCGGCGAGTACGACCGCGTCCTCGTCGTCCTGGTCGACGGCTTCGGCCTCCGATTCTGGAATCGCCACGATCATCCGCTGCTCGAGCGACTCGAGACCGACGGGACCGTCTCGCCGTTGACGTCGATTTATCCCTCCGAAACGGCAGCGGCGGTGACCACGTTCCACACGGGTCGGCTCCCCGCGTCCCACGGCGTGCTGGGCTGGGACGTCTACGACCCGGCGGACGACGCCTCCTACGAGGCCTTCACCGTCGACGCGAAAGCCGGCGCTGAATCGATCGATCACGGGTTACAGGACGTCTTCGAGGGAGATCCGATCTATCCGGACCTCAAAGCGGCGGGTATCGACTGTCGGCACGTGGTTCCGTTCCCGGAGACGTACGACGGGGCGGCCGTCCACTCCTACGGCGGTGGCGACGCGGCGGCCCGGAAGCACGGCCTCGAGGGGTTCGAGTCCGCGCTTTGGGCGGCGTTCGACGCTGCCACGGATCCCTCCTATCTGTTCGCGTACCTCCCACAGATCGACACCGCGGCCCACGCCGCCGGAACCGACAGCAAAGCGTACCGAGATACCGTCACGGAAACGCTCGACACGCTCGAGCGGGCGCTCACGGGGCTCGTGGCCGACGAGACGACGGCTGCCGGCGACACGCTCGTCCTCGTGACGGCCGATCACGGCCACGTCGACACCGATCCCGACCGAACCGTCGACCTCGAGACGTACGATACGGTGATGGCGACCCTCGAGCGCTACGCGGACGGGGAACCGGTCCGGTATGCCGGCAGTCCGCGAAACGTGCACCTCCATCTGCGGACGGACGACGAGGGCCCGGGAGCGGGTGCGGACGTGCTCGAGACCGTTCGGTCGGCGCTCGCCGACCTCGATGCTCGCGTCTTCACCGCCGACGAGGCCCGCGATCGCGACCTCTTTGGCGACTGCGAGGAAAGCGAGACCTTCCGCCGTCGACTCGGCGATCTCGTCGTCTGTCATCGCGAGCAGGCGGTCTGGTACGGCAGCGATCCCGCCACACTCGAGTTGATCGGAATGCACGGCGGGCTTCACCCCGACGAAATGCTCGTCCCGTTCGGGGCGATCGACCTCGAGTTGCTGTGACGCGATCCTCCTTCAGTCGTCGACTACCCCAGACTCACGTCGAGGTAGAGCATCACGATGGTGCCGGCCATCAACCCGAGTGTTGCGATTCGCTCGTATCCGCGGGTGTGAGTTTCGGGGATGATCTCGTCGGAGATCACGAAGAGCATCGCGCCCGCGGCGAATCCCATCGCATAGGGAAGGATGGGCTCGGCGACGCTGACTGCCAGCGCACCCACGACCGCGAGCGGGATTTCGACGATTCCCGAGCGCACCCCCGCAAAGGCCGCGTAGAAGCGGCGATCCAGTCCGGCGTTGATCGCGGCCACCGAGACGGCGAGCCCTTCGGGAACGTTTTGCATGCCGATCGCGATCATGAGTGGGATCGCGTTCTCGACGTTACCGGAGCCAAAGCCGACGCCCACGGCCAATCCCTCGGGCATATTGTGGAGCGTAATCGCCAGGATGAACAGGACGACGGGCGTCAGCCGCTCGTTGTCGAGTGGCAGTGACGTGCTCGGGTTGGCTTCGTCCGGTCGCTTGCTTCCGGTCAGCAGATAGTGTGCGTGTGGGACGATCACGTCGGCCCGGTCGAGAAAGGCCGCGCCCAGTGCGACGCCGACGAGCGTGGGTATCGGATTCCCCCCGGAGTATTGCTCGATACCCGGGATGATGAGACTCGTGAACGCTGCGGCGAGCATCACGCCGGCCGCGAACCCGAGCGCGCCGTCGAGTGCACGCTCGGAGGGGTCCCGCCACACGAGTACCAGCGACGCGCCAAAGAGATTCAGGGTCGCGATAACGATCCCGCCCACGAGTCCCTGAACCACTGGATCTTCGCCGGCGATCCGAACGAACAGTTCGACTACTGAAACCACGATTCGATCCCTCTCCTCGGTGAGACGCCATCGCGTCGTCCCTTCGCTCGAACCATTGTCACGGGATACAGTCACGACTGACAAATAAACCCACGACATGCGACGGTCGGTTTCGGGAAAGACCGAACTGTCGCGGAACGCTTCGCTGCTGGCGACGGGCCCGGTGCTCTCGAGGGACGGCCGGCTCCGGCCGTGAATCCTGCACCGCTAAGTGTCCGCGTCCCCGATGACGTGGTAATGAACGGCAACCGCTTCGGTCGCCTCTTTCAGGTGACCACGTTCGGCGAGAGCCACGGGGAGGCGATGGGCTGTACCGTCTCGGGCTGTCCGGCCGGCCTCGAGCTCTCCGCGGAGGACATTCAGGAGGACCTGGATCGGCGCAAGCCGGGCCAGTCGATGATCACCACCAGCCGCGGCGAACCCGACGCCGTCTCGATCAAATCGGGGATTCAGGACGGCTACACGACGGGGACGCCCATCGGGCTGGTCATCCAGAACAAGGACGCTCGCTCGGGCAAGTACGAGCCGTTCATCACTGCACCCCGGCCGAGCCACGGCGACTTCACGTACTCGGCGAAGTTCGGCACGCGAAACTGGGGCGGCGGCGGCCGCTCCTCGGCGCGGGAAACCGTCAACTGGGTCGCAGCCGGCGCGATCGCGAAGAAGCTCCTCGCTCGAGAGGGTATCGAACTCAAGGCCCACGTCAACCAGATCGGCGACATCGAAGCGCCGGACGTGAGTTTCGAGGAGATCAAAGACCACTCCGAAGCGAACGACGTTCGCTGTGCCCACCCCGAGACCGCCGAGCGGATGCAAGATCGGATCGCGGAGTACCAGGAGGAGGGCGACTCCATCGGCGGGAGCATCTACTTCGAAGCGCGTGGCGTTCCGGTCGGCCTCGGCGCACCCCGATTCGACTCGCTGTCCGCGCGGCTCGGACAGGCGATGATGGCAGTGCCGGCGACGACGGCCTTCGAATTCGGCCTCGGCCGCGAGGCGCGGGAGTGGACCGGTAAGGAACGAAACGACGACTGGGAGTTCGACGACGAGGGGAATCCGACGCCGGTGGAGAACGATCACGGCGGCATTCAGGGCGGTATCAGCTCCGGGGAGCCGATCTACGGCGAGGTCACGCTCCACGCGCCGACCTCGATCCCCAAGTCCCAGCAGACCGCCGACTGGGAGACCGGCGAACTCAAAGACGAGCAGGTCATCGGCCGCCACGACCCCGTCCTCCCGCCACGAGGCGTTCCCGTCGTCGAAGCGATGCTCGCGCTGACGCTGGTCGACTTCATGCTGCTGTCCGGTCGGATCAACCCCGACCGCGTCGACGACCAGCCCGGCGAGTACGATACCGAGTACCACCCGAGCAGCCCACGTAACGAGTAACCCGCCAGTCAGTGCGTTCTCTCGTGCGTTCGGTTCTCAGACGTCTACGGGAGGCGGAACCGGGAGCGTTCGAAGCCACCCGAATCGTCCCGGGTGACGTCCCTGCACTGCAGGGACCCGCTTCCTGAGCGCGATCGAGTTAGTATCCCAGCTGATCGCGGATCAGGACGACGGTCGTGCGACCCGCTTCGAGTTCCTGTCGGAAGACGAGTTGCTTGGCGATCGCGGAATCGACGCCATAGGCTTCCTTCGCTCGTTCGTTCTCGAGGGGGTAGGCCACCGACTCGAGGCGATCGAGTGCGTCGTCGAGCGTCGGCACGATCTTGTTGATGCCACTGACGATAACGAGGTTACTCGCGGCGAAGGGATACGCGCCGATCCGGCTGCCCGAGCGGTCGGCTGCGACGAGTTCACCGGTCTGGGCGATCGCGTTGATACCGCCGAGGAAGTAGTCGGCAGTCTGTGACTCTCGACGAGCGGCCTGGCGTTTCGCATCGTCATCGATACTCCAGATTTCGTCGGGGAGACTCTCCCACTCGTGGTCGCCCTCGGAAAGGTAGTCGACGAAGCCGATCTCTTCGAGCGTCGTGGAGTGGCCGTTCATCACCGACGCGTCGGCGGGAATATGCGACTGTAGCGTCGTCAGGGCGTCCTCGGGCGAGTCGGCGACGACGACCTCGAAACCGTTGGCCTCGAGGTTTTCCACGGTCTCCTCGACGGCCGCATCGGTCGGGAGGTCATCGAGTGCTGCGTCGATCTCCGTGTCGGCGACGTAATCGGATTTTTGCTGTGACATTTGTGCTGTATCCGTACATTCGTCTGGGGCTGAGACCGACTTAAGCGCTCGCGGATACCAGGGTTAGCTGATTACACCGGTGTTACTTCGTCCGCTCCGCGACCGGTGCACACCGTCTGACGGGACCGAAAGACACCGCCCACGGCCCGCGAATCCCACACGATTCGAAACGCGTTCCGCGAGCCAAACGACTAACACGTCGCCCGTGGTCGACGACGTATGCGGGATTTCCACGTTCACTCGAACTACTCGGACGGCGACTTTCTCAGGTCGATGGTGCGAGCCGCCGAGTCGGCTGGCCTCGAGGGCGTCGGCATCGCCGACCACTGCAACGTGGCCACTCGCGAGAAGCCGGCATCGATGCGGAACGTGTACGGATTCAACCTCGATCTGACCTACGAGCGACGGCGACGGGGGATCGAACGGCTGCGGGACGATTTCGACCTCGAGATCTACGACGCCGTCGAGATGGACTACGATCCACGGGACGAGGGGGCGATCGACGCGTTCCTCGCGGAGGCGGGCTTCGAGTACGCGATCGGGAGCGTCCACGGCGTCGACGGCAGAAACGTGCAGGTCCCGACACAGTTCACGGACATGTCCGAGGCAGAGCGTCGAGCGGTCGTCGATCGGTACTTCGACAGACTGGTCGCGCTCGTCGACTCGGAACTGTTCGATATCGCGGCCCACGTCGACCTGCTCGAGCGCACGTCGCCGCTACGGGGGCTGGCGACGGACGACCACTATCGACGAGTGGCGGAGGCGTTGGCCGACTCCCGGACGATCCCGGAAATCAACGCCGGGCGGGCGCTGACCGACGCCGCGGTCGTCCATCCCGCCGAGCCGTTCCTGACCGTGCTCCGCGACCACGATGTCGCCGTGACCGTCGGCACCGACTCCCATCAACCGGGCGAGATACCCGATCGGGCGGACTTTCTCGCCGAGTTCGTCGACGAGACCGGACTCGAGCCGGTCGCTCCCGACTGCCTCGAGCGGTAATCGCGGGAATGCGCGGCGCGAACGGCAACTGTGAGGGCGAACCGCGACCCGATCACGTCGGACAGCGGTCGGCAGGTCCCGTAGCGACGACGGCGTGACGAACCGACCGGTTGCCGTCGATCACGACACGTTCTGACCGATGAACTCCACGTTTTCTAGATCGTTTATCGAGTGGTACCACCAAGTTATAAATGCTAGATATATGTGGAATGGTATCGTACCTCAAGATGGCTCATGGCAGATTTCGACCTCGACAGTGCGGACGGCCGGCGAGAGGCGTTGCGCCGGATGGTAACCATCCGGGCGTTCGACGAGGAGGCAGGTGATCGGTTCGCTGACGGCGAAATACCGGGATTCGTCCACCTCTATATCGGCGAGGAGGCGGTCGGCGTCGGTGCCTGTGCGTCGCTCGACTCCGACGACTACATTGCGAGCACGCATCGCGGTCACGGCCACTGCATCGCGAAGGGGCTGGACCCGAAATACATGATGGCAGAGCTCTACGGCAAGGCCGAGGGCTACTGCAACGGCAAGGGTGGTTCGATGCACATCGCCGACGTCGACGCCGGGATGCTCGGCGCGAACGGCATCGTCGGTGCCGGGCCGCCGCTGGCGACCGGCGCGGCCCTGTCGATCGACTATCAGGACCGCGATCAGGTCGCGGTCGGCTTCCTCGGTGACGGGGCCGTCGCCCAGGGGCAGATCCACGAAGCGATCAACCTCGCTTCGACCTGGGACCTGCCGGCGATCTTCGTCATCGAGAACAACCACTACGGGGAGGGAACCCCGGTCGAGAAACAGCACAACCTCGAGAACCTGAGCGACACGGCACAGGCCTACGACATCCCCGGCGTGACCGTCGACGGCATGGACATCACTGCCGTCGCGGAGGCAGTCGCTGAGGCCCGGGAGCGAGCCCGTGCCGGCGACGGGCCGACGATGGTCGAGGCCCAGACGTACCGCTACCGCGGTCACTACGAGGGCGACGAGGAACCCTACCGCGACGAGGACGAGATCGAACGCTGGAAGGACCGCGATCCGATCGAATCGTTCAAAGATCGACTGATCGAGCGCGGCGAGCTAACCGACGAGGAGTTCGACGAGCTCCGATCCGAGACCGAGGCGACGATCGAAAACGCCGTCGAGTACGCACAGGAGACGGACTCGCCCGAACCGAGCGCGGCCTACGAGGACATGTTCGCCGACCGGCCGCCGGAACTCGACCGCTTTGCGAACGTCGCGCGTACCGACGGCGGAGCGAACGGAGGTGACCACCGATGACGGCACAGGCAGAACTCGAACTCGAGACCGAGACGATGACCGTACGGGAGGCGATCCGCCAGGCGCTCCGCGAAGAACTCGAGCGCGACGAGGACGTCTACCTGATGGGCGAAGACGTCGGTCTCTTCGGCGGCGTCCTCGAGGTGACCAGCGGCCTCTTCGAGGAGTTCGGCGAGGAACGGGTCCGGGACACGCCGATCAGCGAGGCCGGCTTCATGGGCGCGGCGACCGGCGCGGCGGCGACCGGCACGCGGCCGGTCGTCGAACTCATGTTCTCGGACTTCGCGGGCGTCGCGATGGAACAGATCATGAATCAGATGGCGAAGATGCACTACATGTTCGGCGGGAAGGCCGAACTGCCGGTCACCGTCCGGACCACCGAGGGCGGCGGGATGGGAGCTGCCAGCCAGCACTCGGGGACGGTTCACACCTGGATCGCACACTTCCCGGGGCTAAAAGCCGTTGCGCCGGGAACCGCCGCGAGCGCGAAGGGGCTGACGAAGGCGGCCATCCGGTCTGACGACCCCGTGTTCGTCTTCGAGAACAAGATGATCTACGAGCAGTCGGGCGAGGTTCCGACCGACGACGACTTCACGGTCCCGATCGGCGAGGCGGCCGTCGAACGTGAGGGTGAGGACGTCACCGTCGTCGCCACCCAGCGACTCGTCGGCGAGTCCCTCGGCGTGGCCGACTCCCTCGAGGGGGATGTCAGCATCGAGGTCATCGACCCGCGCTCGCTGTACCCGCTCGATACCGAGACGATCGTCGAGAGCGTCGAAAAGACGGGGCGACTGGTCGTCGCCGACGAGAGCCCCCTGTCGTATGGCACTCACGCGGAGATCGCCACGCGCGTTCAGGAGGAGGCGTTCTTCAGCCTCGACGCGCCGATCCAGCGGGTCGGCACGCCGGATACGCACATTCCGTTTAGTCCGCCACTCGAGCAGGAGGTCCTGCCCGATGGCGACGACGTCAGAGCCGCGATCGAGCGGATCGCATAACGGGGTCACCACGTGGCGACTATCGGACTGATCGTCAACCCCGCTGCGGGCCGCGACATCCGCCGGCTCACCGGCGGCGCGAGCGTCGTCGACAACTACGCGAAGCGCCGGGTCGCCGAGTGCGTCTGTGACGGGCTGACCGTCGCGGGCGAGCCCCTCGAGGTCTTGATCATGCCCGACCGGACGGGAATCGCCGACCACGCGGTCACGGAGGCTCCCGCTGACATCGAGGCAGCGAGGCTCGAGATACCGATCGAGGAGAGCGCGGAAGACACCCGTCGGGCGGCGGCCCGATTTCGGGACGCGGCTGACGTCGCTGTCGTCCTCGGCGGCGACGGGACGACCCGCGACGCCGCGCTCGAACTCGGCGACGTCCCGCTGGTCGCGGTCTCGACGGGGACGAACAACGTCGTCCCGTCGGCCGTCGACGGTACCGTCGCGGGTGCGGCGGCAGCGCTCATCGCGACCGGGACGGTCCCGGCCGAAACGGTGACCACGCGACACGGGATGGTCGAGGCGCGCGCCGAGACGCCGACCGGCGAGCGACGGCTGACGGGGCTCGCGGCCGTCGAGGTCTCCTCGCGGTCGTTCATCGGGACCCGTGCGCTGCTCGACCCGACCGATCTCCGCGGCGGGGTCGTTTCGCAGGCGCATCCTGACGACATCGGGCTGCCGGCCGTCGCAGGCAGCCTCGAGCCGCTTTCGCCCGCCGAGCCCGGTGGCGTCGCCGTTCGCCTCGCCGAGCCGGCGGACGCGCCCCGATCCGTCCGCGCGATCGTCGCGCCGGGGGTCACGGCGACGATCGGTGTCACGTCGTGTGCCCGACTCGAGCCGGGCGAGTCCGTCTCGTTCGACGTCCCCGACGGGGTCGTCGGTGCCGACGGCGAGCGCGAACTCGAACTCACCGACGCAACGGTCGAGTTGACGCCGGTCCCGGAGGGGCCGCGACTCGTCGACGTCGACGCGACCCTCGAGCGGGGCACACGGGTCGGCGGCTTCGGGGCTGCCGGGATCGACGAGCGCTAGGGAACGTCGGTCACATCCAGCCGACACAAAGTACTACTTCGACGTCGTGGTAGCGGCGGTCGTTACAATGGTGTACGATACCATTCCACAAGTAGACGTCGAGGTTCCGGAGCTGTCCCAGGTCGCGTTCGTCGTCGAGGATATCGACGACGGGATGGACCGGTTCGGATCGATCCTCGGGGTCGGCCCGTGGGAGGTGTACCGGTTCGAGCCGCCGACGCTCACCGACCGGACCTACCGCGGCGAGTCCCACGAGTATTCGATGGTGCTCGCGCTTACCCAGCTCGGCGAGACGATGGTCGAGCTGATCGAACCGCTCGAGGGGCCGAGTATCTATACGGATCACCTCGAGGACCACGGCGAAGGGCTCCACCACGTCGCCTGTTTCGCCGTCGACGATCCCCACGCGGTCGTCGAGGAGTTCGAAGACGCCGGACTGCCGGTCATCCAGAGCGGCAACTACGGCGGCACCGAGTTCTGGTACTTCGATACCGCCGACGAACTCAACGGCGCGATCTTCGAGACCGGGGCGAACGTCGACGCGATGCCGGAGCCGGACCGGACGTACCCGGAGTAACGGACCGCCAAACGGGCCGTTCCCCCGATTTCAGAGGCGCTCCCAGGAGAGGTCGAGTTCCAGGTCCTCCCGAAGCATTTGCGAGACGTGACAGCCCCGTTCGCCGAGGTCGACGAGCCGGTCGATCGTCTCGTCGTCCGCGTCGGCCTCGAGTCGGATCGTCGCCGCAATCTCCTCGACTGTTCCCTCTTCGGGCGTCGCGTCCACATCGACTCGGATCTCGTCGACCGACATGTCGCGTTTGCGCGCCTGGAATCTGGTACTCAGCGAGAGACACGAGGCGAGGCCGCCGAGGGCGACGTCGACCGGAGTCGGGCCGGTCTCTGTGCCGCCGCTGGATTCGGGTTCGTCGTAGATCCACTCGAAGGAGCCGGCCTCGATACGACCCCGCATTCCGTCGGGGTTCGTTGCGGTGACCGACCGGCCGGGCATCTCCGTCTCGGCTTCGCCGGTGGTCCCGCGTTCGCCCGCTCGATCCGCCGCCGTGGCGACGTCCTCGGGAAGGACCGGCCACGGATTCTCGACGTAGTCGACGAGCGTCTCGAGGAAGCGGGCGGCGTCCGCGCCGTCGACGACCCGGTGGTCGAACGTCAGATCGAAGGGGAGGTGCCGTCGCCACTCGAGGCCGTCCTCGCCGCGGGTCGGCTGCTCGGCGATGGCGTCGACGCCGAGGATGGCGACCTGCGGCGGGTTGATGATCGGATCGAACGCCTCGACGCCGAGGACGCCGAGATTGGTCACGGTGAACGTCCCACCCTGCAGATCGTCCATCGTGTAATCGCCGCTCGTCGCGCGGTCGACGAGGGCCCGTCGCTCGTCGGCGAGTTCCGTCAGCGACTTGCTCTCGACGTCAGGAAGCACCGGCGCGATCAGTCCCTGCTCGATGTCGACGGCGATCCCGAGGTTGTGTTCCTCCCAGAGATGGTGGACGTCGTCTTCGAACGTCGCGTTGAACGCGGGGTGGTCCGCGAGCGTCGCCGAGACGACCCGGAGGAGGAGGTCTTGGACCGACACATCGGTCTCGAGGGCTTCGTCCGCCGCGGCGGCGGCAGCTAGCAGCGCCTCGGCGTCGGCCTCGCGGTGGACGGTCACGTGGACGGCCTCGCGATAGCTCTCGCTCAAGCGGGCGGCGATCGTCCGGCGCATCCCGCTGAACGGCCGTTCGTCCGCGACCGTCCGGCTCGTTCCACCGGTTTCGGCCGCGGCCGCCTCGACGTCGTCCTCGGTGATCGATCCCTGATAGCCGGTCCCCTCGACGTTCGCGAGGTCGACGCCGAGTTCTTCGGCACGGCTGCGCGCTCGCGGCGACGCGTCCGGCTCACCAGCGCCCGCGCCCTGGCTGGCCGCTCGTTCGATGTCGTCCTCGGTGATCGATCCCTGATAGCCGGTTCCTTCGACGGCCGCCAACTCGACGTCCAGTTCCGCCGCCCGGTCCCGAGCGCGGGGAGAGGCTTTGACGTCGTCCGTCGCCTCGCCCCCGGCGCTGGCTTCGCGTCCGCTTGCGGCCGCATCGGCCGCGCGCTCGTCCGGTTCGGGTTCGGACTCGTCGGCAACTTCGACGTTGGCCTCGAGGTCAGCCGTCGCTTCGGCCTCGAGCTCGTCGATGTCGACCTCGGCCGCCGCGACGATCCCGATGGGCGTCCCCGGCGGTACCGTCTCGTCGGCCTCGAGGTACGTCCGTCGCAACACCCCGTCTTCGCGAGCTTCGACCTCCGCGATACTCTTTTCCGACTCGACTTCGGCGATCGGGTCCCCTTCGGAGATCGAATCGCCCTCGTCGATCGCCCACTCGAGGAGCGTCCCGCGTTCCATCTCGAGCCCGAGTTTCGGCATCCGAACGATGTAACCCATGGGATTGAGTAGCATGAAATGGATATAAAATGTATCGCCGATCGAACCGCTGAGACGTGAGCGGGCCGGACGAATGCGGACAATTATAAACGCGTTTCGTACCAATAGTAATGATCTTCCATACATATTCTTCAATGGATGTCCATTCTTCACGAAAGATCCTTGGTAATCTATAGCAAAGGCTTTAGGCCCGGTGGTCCGAAATTCCGGGTACGGTTGGCCCACCGGCCACTGATCCACCTATGAGCGACGAACTTATCTGGCGAATCGCGGGCGGTTCCGGCGACGGGATCGACTCGACGAGCCAGAACTTTGCCAAGGCGCTGATGCGCTCGGGACTCGACGTGTTTACACACCGCCACTATCCGTCGCGGATTCGCGGTGGCCACACGTACGTCGAGATCCGGGCCGCAGACCGGGAGGTACAGTCACGTGGTGACGGCTATAACTTCCTGCTCTCGCTGGGCGACTCCTTCGCCCGCAATCCACAGGAAGACGCCTACTACGGCAACGAAGAGGTCAAACCCCTCTCGGAGAATCTCGACGATCTCCGCGAGGGCGGCATCATCGTCTACGACGAGGGTCTCATCAGCGAGGAAGACGTCGAGGCGATCGACCTCCACGAGCGCGCCGAGGAGAACGACTGGCACGTCTTCCCGATGGACCTTCGGTCCCTCGCGCGGGAGCACGGTCGCGAGGTCATGCGCAACACTGCCGGCGTCGGCGTGACGGCGGCGCTGCTCGAGATGGACCTCGAGCACATCGAGGACCTGATGTCCGACGCCATGGGTGGAGACGTTCTCGAGGCGAACCTCGAGATCCTCCACGAGGCCTACGAGACGATCAACGAGGAGTACGAGTTCGAGCACGAACTGCGCGCCCCAACGGGCTCTCACGAGACCGAACAGGCGCTGCTGTCGGGTTCGAACGCGATCGCCTACGGTGCCATCGACGCCGGCTGTCGGTTCATTGCCGGCTATCCGATGACGCCGTGGACGGACGTCTTCACCATCCTCGCCCAGAACTTCCCCGACATGGGCGGCGTCTCCGAGCAGGTCGAAGACGAAATCGCCGCCGCGGCGCTCGCCCTCGGTGCGAGCCACGCGGGTGCGAAGGCCATGTCCGGCTCTTCGGGCGGTGGCTTCGCGCTCATGAGCGAACCGCTCGGCCTCGCCGAGATGACCGAGACGCCGCTGGTTCTCGTCGAGTCGATGCGAGCCGGCCCCTCGACCGGGATGCCGACGAAACCCGAACAGGGCGACCTCGAGTTCGTCCTCTACACGAGTCAGGGCGACTCCTCGCGGGTCGTCTTCGCTCCGGGCAACATCGAGGAAGCCTACGAACAGACACGACTCGCCTTCGAGATCGCGTGGGATTATCAGATCCCGTCGATCATCATCTACGATCAGAAACTCTCCGGCGAGAACAAGAACGTGGACGTCGAGTTCTTCGACCGCGAGCCCGAGCCCGATCTGGGAGCGACGCTGACCGAGGACGAGCTCGCGGAAGCGGCTCACGACGCGAGCGGCAAATTCAAGCGGTTCAACTACGCTGACGCCGAGAACAACGTCGCCCCACGGTCGTTACCCGGCCAGAAGGGCGGTCGCTACCTCGCAACCGGGAACGAACACTCGCCCGTCGGCCACATCAGCGAGGATCCCGACAACCGCGTCGCACAGATGACCCGCCGCATCGAGAAGCTCGACTCCATCCGCGAGGAACTCGACGAGGAACACGAGTCCAACCAGACCTACTTCGGCGACGAGACGGCCGAGTACGGAATCATCACGTGGGGCTCCTCACAGGGTGCCGTTCAGGAGGCCGTCGAACGGCTCAACGAGAACGGCCACTCGGTGAAAGGCATCGGCGTCTCCGACATGATGCCGTTCCCCGAGACCGAGGTGACCGAGTTCCTCGAGAGCGTCGACGAGGCGATGGTCGTCGAAATGAACGCCACCGCACAGTTCCGCGGCCTGATCCAGAAGGAACTGGGCCGCTTCGGCGAGAAGATGACCAGTCTGCTGAAGTACAACGGCAATCCGTTCGAGCCCGCCGAGATCGTCGAGGGCTACGAGGTCAACCTCGCCGAGGAGGACCGCGAACCGACCGCACAGGTACGAATCGAACCCGCAGCAGGTGACTAACCATGAGTGCATTTAACGCGATCGGAGAGGAACGGGAGATCGACCGGGACGAGTTCACGCCCGGCGTCGAACCCCAGCCGACCTGGTGTCCGGGCTGTGGCGACTTCGGCGTCCTGAAGTCGCTGAAACAGGCGCTGCCGGAGGTCGGCAAGACGCCCGAAGAAGTACTGACCGTCACCGGGATCGGTTGTTCCGGCAAACTGAACAGCTATCTCGACACGTACGGCTTCCACACGATCCACGGGCGCTCGCTGCCCGTGGCCCGTGCCGCCAAACTGGCGAACACCGACCTCGAGGTCATCGCCGCGGGCGGTGACGGCGATGGCTACGGGATCGGTGGAAACCACTTCATCCACACGGCCCGGGAGAACCACGACATGACCTACATCGTGTTCAACAACGAGATCTTCGGCCTGACGAAGGGCCAGACCTCGCCCACGAGCCCGAAGGGTCACAAGTCCAAGACCCAGCCATCCGGCAGCGCGAAGACGCCGCTGCGGCCGCTGTCGCTGTCACTGACCGCCGGTGCGAGCTACGTCGCCCGCACCGCCGCCGTCAACCCGAACCAGGCAAAGGAGATCATCGCGGAGGCCATCGAACACGACGGCTTCGCCCACGTCGACTTCCTGACCCAGTGTCCGACCTGGAACAAGGACGCCCGGCAGTACGTCCCCTACATCGACATCCAGGAATCCGACGACTACGACCACGACGTCACCGACCGGCGCGAGGCCGCGGAAATGATGCACGAGACCGAGGACGTCCTCAACGAGGGGACCGTCCTGACCGGCCGCTACTACGTCGACGAGGATCGGCCGTCCTACCAGGCGGAGAAGTCCGCCGTCGGCGAGTTGCCCGACCAGCCCCTTGCGGAACGGTACTTCGACGACGACGCCGAGTGGGAGCGCAGCTACGATCTGCTCGAGCGTCACACCTGATCTCGCGAACCGATTCGCGAGTCCCATAGCCGGCAGTCGGTCGCCGTCTCGTTCCCGACTGTCGTCAGCCGTTTTTTGTGTCAGTCTCCGGTGAGACGATGACACCAGTCAACAGTCGAGATCGAGGGATTCACCGACCGTGACTGCCGTTCCGTCGTCGAAGCTGTCCTCGACGAAAACCGAGTAGTACGATTCACCACACGACCACTGCAGTTCCGTCCCTTCGTCGGTTTCGGCGATCGTTCCCGTCGCGGTTCCGACCGGGACCGCCTCGCCGCCGACCGCGAACCGACGCGGGCCGTCGCTCGTGGTGACCGACACCGTCTCGTCGTCCCCGCTCCGGTACTGGAGCGACACCTGCGTTCGATTCTCGTCCGGGAACTCGTATCCCGTAATCGAATCGAGTTCGACGCCCGCTGGCAGCGCGCTCGCCGGCGGTTCGGCAACCGTGAACGGGACGGCTTCGTCGGCTGCTGTGAGGGTTTCGTAGTCGTCGATCGATGGCAGTGCGATCGACTCGACGTCGGTCTCGGTGCCGCCCACGGCCGCCGGATCGAATTCGAACCGCTCGTCGTCGATTCCACCGTCGATCGAGAGGTTTCGGTAGGTTCGTTCCAGTACGACACCGTCGCCCTCGATCGTCTGTTTGACCGGGAACAGCGTCTCCTGATCGTACCAGACCTCCACGCGATCAGCGCCGCGTTCGGCGTGTTCGACGTCGCTGGTCGCCAGCGGGATGACGTACTCCGTATCCTGGATCAACACGCTGATCGATCGTTCGATCGTCTCGTTCGCCGGCGGGTCGAACGTGACGTGGTAGGTGTCCCGGCCATCGACCGCGTCCTCCTCGACCGCCGTCATCTCGTACGCCTCGAGGTATCGTTGCTGCTGTACGTACAGCCCTTCGAGGATCGACAGCGCGGTCGGATCGGTCTCGAGTCGAGTCACCCAGTCACGAGTGGCATCGTAGTGCCAGCGTTGGGTTCCGTCGTCGACGATGACGGTACCGGCTCCGCTCGATTCCGTCTCGATCCGACTCCGTCCATCCGCACGGAGCCAGACCGCCTCGGTAGTTCGGATCGTTTCACCGTCGACCGTCCGGGTACTGACGACCGTCGCGGTGACCTCGTCGGGCGGGTCGGCCGCGGTGACCTCGTCCTCGAGGGCCGCCGGATCGGGACCGGCACTCGGCACGGAGACACAGCCTGCCGTGAGGAGGACGACTGCGAGCGCCAGAGCCGGGAGGACGGAGCGGACGTCTCGATCGCCGACGAACATGTACCCTCACTCACCTGTTGTGTGACTTCAATATGTCGGTCCGTTCGATACCGCTGCCGGGATCGCGTGTCAACTACTCACGGCTACCGAATCCGCCGGCGAACAGTTTCGAAACGTAGCTCAGGACGAGCAGGGCAACGATCAGCCCGGCGAGCAGGCGCGATTCGAAGCCGTAGCGCATCTCACGGACGCCATACGCCACGACGAGCACCCCCATGAGCAGGCCCGTCCCGCCGGCCCACCGAGCGGCGTACGTCGGGTCGACCGACTCGTCGTAGTTCGCGTGTAGTTCCACTCGCCCACGGACCGCGATGAGCCAGCCCAGGCCCACGATCGCGAACCCACAGACTACCCAGACGGCACCGCTAACGAGATTCGGATCGACCATCCAGTGTCCGAACAGGCCCCAGTGAGCGATAAGTCCGGCGGTTACGACTGTCGGTATCCGATCCTCGAGACGGCCGTCCCAGCGCGCTTCCGTTCGGATATCCGTCGTTTTCGGATACAAAAGATATTTTTCCGCCGGAGCAAAACATACTCTCATGAGTACCCAGGCGACGGAAGATCGTATCCTCGAAGTCCTCGAGGAGGACGCACAGGCGTCCTACGCCGAGATCGCCGAGCGGGCGAACGTCTCGAAACCGACGGTCCGAAAATACATCAATCAGCTCGAGGAGGAGGGCGTCATCGTCGGCTACTCGGCCGACGTGGACCCGAAAAAGCTCTCGAGCCAGACGATCGCGCTGGTCGGACTCGACGTCGCGAGCGAACGCTACGTCGAGGCGACACAGGCGATCAAGGATCTCGCGGAGGTCGAAGCACTGTACAGTTCCAGCGGTGACCACATGCTGATGGCCGAAGTGCGCGCCGAAGACGGCGACTCGCTTGGCGAGATCATCTCCGACGAGTTGCTCGAGATCGACGGCGTCACTGCGGCCCACCCGTCTTTCCTGCAAGAGCGGTTGAAGTAGGTACTCGGGGCTCTCCGTCGCCACCGGGGTTCGGGTCCGTGGCGTTCGCCGTTTGGGACCCACGTTTTTATGTTGGCTGCCCGAGGAGACCACGCCATGCCGACCTACGAACGCGAAACGACCGTTGACTCGCCGTTCGAAGACGTCTGGGCGTTCAACTCCCGTGTTTCGGGGCTCGAGGCGGTAACGCCCGACTGGATGGGGATGCGGGTCGAGCGCGTGATCGGCTCCGAGGGCGAGTCAGACCCGGACGTGCTCGAGCCCGGGGCGGAAATCGCGCTGTCGATCCGCCCGTTCGGCGTGGGACCGCGCCAACACTGGACGTCGGTGATCACGGCCCGCGAGCGCGACGATGGCTCGGCGTACTTCCGCGACGAGATGGTTCACGGCCTGTTCGACCACTGGGTACACACCCACACGTTCCACGCCGACGGCGACCGGACGGTGATCCACGACCGCGTCGAGTACGAACTGCCGCTTGGCGGACTCGGCGACGCGGTCGCGCCGCTGTCGAAGGTCGGCTTCGAGGCCATGTTCCGGAGTCGTCATCGCCTCGCGAAATCGCGGCTCGAGTAGCCGACCCGGATCCGGGATCGATGGCCGGACCGTCGCATTCGATAGCTGAACCACGTCGGCTTTGATCGGTGGGGCCCTAGAGGCGGGTATGTGTGACGACGCGCTCGAGCGGCGGGGGCTACTGGGTGCGCTCGGGGTCGGCGTGGCCACGGGTATCGCGGGCTGTCTGGGCGGTGCCCGACCTGGGAACGACGGGAACGGAGACACCGACGACGAGCCGCCACCGCAGGTGTACGAGCCCTCGATCGAGAACGTCGAGGACGGTCCATTCGAGTTTCCCGAGGGGCACCGCTGTGCAGTCTGTGGGATGCCAGCGACCAAGTACTACGGCAAGGGCCAGCTCGTCCACGAAAACGGGCTGGCGGCCGTCTTCGACTCGCCGGGCTGTCTGTTCGCCTACAAAGTATCGTCGACGCCTGACTCGCCGATCGCCGGTGCCTGGACGACCGACTACGAGACCGCAGACCTCATCGACGCGACCGAAGCCAACTTCGTTCTCATTACCGACAAGGAAGCGGCGGAGGACCCGATGGGGATCGATCCCCGCCCCTACGCTGCCCGCGAGGACGCCGTCGCCTTCCTCGAGGGGTGGGAGGCCGAGGACCTCTCGCCCGAGGAGGACATCATCGTCGGTCTGGACGACGTCGACCTCGAGCTCGCGTCGATCTACCGCGGGACGCAGCTGCCCGACGAGTAAGGATCCCGCTTCGTTTCGGAATCCGTTTAGTTTCGCGGCCCCGTCGACATCGATGTGACCGTCGATTTCGAGGCCACGCCGACGCTCGCGCTCGCCGTCGCGGTGGTCGCGACGAGCACGAGCGCGATTCTGGTCCGTTGGAGCGACGCTCCCAGTTCGGTCGCGGCCTTCTATCGCGTGCTCTTTACGACGGGACTCGTCGCCCCGCTGGCCGTTACCCGTCACCGCGGGGCCTTCGCTGGCCTCTCGCGTCGCGACCTCGTGGGGGCCGTCCTCGCCGGCATCGCGCTGGCCGTCCACTTCGCGGCCTGGTTCGCGAGCCTCGAGCGGACGAGCGTCGCCGCGAGCGTCACGCTCGTCCAGAGTCAGCCGGTCTTCGTGGCGCTCGGGGCGGGGCTGTTCCTCGGCGAGCGGATCGGCCGCGGGACGGTTGTGGGGATTGCTGTCACGATCGCCGGAGCCACCGCGATGTCGCTGGGGAGCGTCGGACGGAACGGCCTCGCCGGCGTGACGCTCCGTGGGAACGCGCTCGCGGTACTCGGCGCGATAACCGTCGCCGGCTACGTACTGGCCGGTCGTTCGATCCGCCAGCGCGTTCCCGTGTTACCCTACGTGACCGTCGTCTACGGTGTTTGCGTCGTCACGCTGTTCCTCCTCGTCGGCGTCCAGGGCCATTCCTACGTCGGCTACTCCCCCCGCGAGTGGCTGCTCTTTCTCGGCCTGGCCGTCGGCCCCGGCATCGTCGGCCATACGGTGAGTAACTGGGCCCTCGAGCACCTCGAGTCGGTCGTCGTCAGCGTCGCCTGGCTGGGCGAGCCCGTCGGTGCGACCCTCCTCGCGCTCGTCTTGCTCTCGGAGGTCCCCGACGCGATCACGGTGATCGGCGGGGTCGTCGTGATCGTGGGGATCGCCGTGACGACGCTCGAGCGGGAGTCATCGCGAGGCGTCGACGTGAGTCGGTCCTAGTCCCGTTCCACCCGTCGACTGCAGGGTCGACGGGGAGTAGACCGTCGGATTCGACCCCCCAGTGGGGGCGTGGACCGCCACTAGATCCACTTCACGCCGACGTCGTGCATTCCCTCGTTGTACTTCGCGATGTTGATGACCAGCGGCGTGACGCTCTCGACTTCGGCGGCGTTGGCGAGCGGCCCGGCCTCGAGTGCGCGCAGCCCCTCGATCTCGTTCGAGACCGACAGGACGGTTTCTTTGGCGTCGTCGTCGTCGGCGACGACGAGCGTGTCGAGGTCCAGATCGTTGTCCAGATTCGATAACGCGTCGGCCGCGAGGTTGTGGAAGGCACCGACGACCGGTACGTCGTCGGGAGCCCGGCCGGCGACGAGCTGGGTGACGCTCCCGGCGTCGGGCGGGTGGTAGTGGAGCCCGTCCTCGTCGCCCTGCATGCCGACCGCAGGGGTGACCAGAACCGAGTCGGAATCGAGACTGTCGGCGACCGCCTCGACGGTGTCGCCGGCGTAGTACGGCGGGACGCTGAGGACGACCACGTCGGCGCGGTCGGCAGCCATCTCGTTTCCGAAGCCCTTGATGTCCGCCTCGGCACCGCGCGCCTCGAGTTCGTCCTCGTACTCCGCGACCGCGTCGCGGGCCTTCTCGGGATCCCTCGAGCCGATGAGGATCTCGTGGCTCGTATCGCGTGCGAACCGAAGTGCGAGTCCTTCGCCGATGTCGCCAGTGCCGCCAAGCAGTGCAATTCGCATACGTCCCCCTCGGGACGGCACCCGAATAAAGGGGCCGGAGATCGGCCGATATCGCCGGCTCCTCGGACGGAGTCGACAGTGGATCGACGGTCACAGAGACGGAGACGTCCAAGCGACGTGTCTCTCTCCCCGCCGGAGCGCTCCCGCACGCGATAGTGTCCAGCGTTCACGACCGTGGGCGACGCCGTTAGACGGCGCTCGGACACGCTCTTATGGGGCGTCGTCCTCGGCCGGGTTCATCGCCGATCCCAGCCCGCTGTCGTAGGCGTCGCGCTCTTTGACCTCGCGGATCCGCTGCTCGAGTCGGGTTTCCAGTTCCTGTCGCCGCTCCTCGTCCACGTCAGGGTTGTTCGCCAGATCCCGAACGTCCTGTCGGGCCGTTCGCAACACCGAGACGGCCTCCGCGGTCTCGAGGCCGGCGGCACGATCGAGGGCGCGTTCGACGTCCGTAAGGGTGGGCTCGGTCATACCGGACGTTCACGGAGCAGACGCATCAACGGCTGGCCGGGAGACGCCACGTCGCCGCTCCGTCCGTCTTCGGAGCTTCCATTAGCCGGCCGATCGTCGATCCGCTATGCCCCGTCCCGCCGTCATCGCACACCGCGGCTACGCCGGCGTCGCGCCCGAGAACACCGTCGCTGCTGCCCAGCGGGCGGCCGCTCACGAGGAGACCGCGATGCTCGAGATCGACGTCCAGCCGGCGGCCTGCGGGACGCCGGTGGTCGTCCACGACGAGCGTCTCGGGGAACGTCGCGACGGGCGAGCGCTCACCGACGCCACCGGACTCGTCTGGGAGACGCCCCTCGAGGAACTACGGGAGACGCGGGTGTTGGGCACCGATGCCACGATCCCGACGCTGTCGGAGCTACTCGCGGCGGTTCCAGAGACGGTCGGTATCAACGTGGAACTGAAGACCCCCGGGACGACCGACCTGCGAATCGGGGAGTCGCTTTCCCCGGACGAGCGTGCCCGGCGACGGGCGGTGTGGCAGCCGTTCGTCGAGCGCGTCGTCGCCGACTGTAGGGCCTTCGACGGCGACCTCCTCTTTTCGTCGTTTTGCGAGGGGGCGATCGCGGCGCTCCGGGCGGCCACGACCACGTACGCAGCCGCACCGTTGATCTGGGACGACCTCGAGGCCGGCCTCGAGATCGCGCGTCGCTACGACTGCGAGGCGATCCACCCGCCGCGAAACGCGATTTCCGGGACGGAACTGACCGCGACGGCGTACGCAGGGCTGTCGGACGAAGCGCCCGCGGTCGACGTTCTCGCCGTGGCCCACGACGAGGGGCGGGCGGTCAACGTCTGGACGGCGACGAACTGGATCCAGTTCGACGACCTCGCAGCCGCCGGCGTCGACGGGGTCGTCGCCGACTATCCGGGGCTGGCTGGGGGCTCGAGCGATCGGTAACGCCGGCGGATGGGGCGTCGACCCGCTATCGTCCCGCAAGGAGGTCTGACGGCTGCTACTGGCAACATCCTGGATTCGAGGAGAACCGATCCGTCGAGTACTGCTTGCAAACGCACCGGACATCTTGATACGGCGAATCGTAATGAGGATGTGTTGAGTATGGTTTCAGTCGTGTCTTCGACGAGTCGTCTCGACCGGTGGGACGTCGGCCGCTCCGACACGCCATCGGTCGGGGACGGCGCGGACTCGAGACGCCGACTAGGGTGGGAGGTGGCCACCGATGAGTGAGTTGCCCCCGCGGACGACGATCAAGCGGTGGCTGGTGACGACCAACCACAAAGACGTCGGGATCCTCTATCTGGTGACCGCGCTGTTCTTGCTCGTGGCGGGCGGCGTGCTGGCACTGGTGTTTCGCCTCCACCTCTGGGAGGCCGGTGGGACCGGACTGCTCACGAACACCGAGTACAATCAGGCGGTTTCGGTCCACGGACTCCTGATGGTGTTCTGGTTCATTTCGCCGCTTGGCTTCGCGTTCGCGAACTACGTCGTCCCCTTACAGATCGGGGCGAAAGACCTCGCGTTCCCACGGCTGAACGCATTGAGCTACTGGTTCTACCTGTTTTCGGGGATTCTCGTCTTGCTCTCGTTCTTTCAGGGAACGTCGTGGGCCAACGGCTGGTACATGTACGCCCCGCTGAACGTGCCGATCTACAATCCCGGCTACGCGCTGACCACGGGCGGAAACACGACGATCCTCGCGTTGGTCCTGTTTACCATGTCGGTTACCCTCGGTTCCGTGAACTTCCTGACGACGATCCACTGCTGTCGCGCCGAGGGGATGGGGCTCTGGAACATGCCCCTGTTCACCTGGGGGACGCTGCTGACCGTCTGGATGATGCTGTTTGCCTTCGCGGCGTTGCTGGCCGCATTGATCCTCATGCTCACCGACCGTATCCTGCTGACGCAGTATTTCTCGTCGACGGAGCAGGGCTCGAGCCTGCTCTGGGGACACATCTTCTGGTTCTTCGGCCATCCGGAGGTCTACATCGTCTTCTTCCCCGCGCTTGGGATCATATTCGAGACGGTACAGACGTTTACCGGACGCCGACTCGTCGGTCGGAAGTGGGTCATCATCGCGATGGTGCTGGTTGCGGTGCAGTCCTTCCTGGTCTGGATGCATCACATGTTCCTGACCACGATCAACCTCCCGATCAAGACGCTCTTTATGGCGACGACGATCGGGATCTCGTTACCCTTCGACCTGATGGTCTTCGCGATAATCTATACCATGGTCAAGGGCCGCGTCCGGTTTACGACGCCGTTTCTCTTCACGCTGGGTGCGCTCGTGTTGTTCATCATCGGCGGCATTACGGGCGTCTTCCTTGGTGCCGTCGTCCTCGACTACGAGTTCCGTGGCACCTACTGGGTCGTCGCTCACTTCCACTACGTGATGGTCGCGGGCGTCACCGCGCTGATCGGCGGGCTCTACTACTGGTGGCCCAAGATCACCGGGAAGATGTACTCCGAGCGGCTCGGCAAACTCAGCTTCGCCGTCTACTTCTTCGGGTTCAACCTGCTGTACTTCCCGATGTTCATCGCCTGGGAGACGCCCCGGCGTGTCTTCCACTACGGCGAGGGAGCACAGCTCTACCACCAGCTGGCGACCGTCGGAGCGTTCGTCCTCGGTCTGTCCGTCCTGCTCGTCTTCGTCACGCTCGCAAAGAGCCTGGTTTCGGGCCCCGACGCACCCGACAACCCGTGGGCGTTTTCCCGAACCGCCGAGTGGGCGACCACCTCGCCGCCGCCCCTCGAGAACTGGCCCGATCGGCCCAGCTACGCCAGCGGCCGCCTCGAGTTCGTCGACGATGCGACCGCGACCGACGGCGGCGCGACCGGCCACGAGCGAGTCGACCACCCCGAGCCCCTCGAGGCGGGCCACGAGGATCACGCGAGTATCTGGCCGTTCGGAATCGGGATCGGCATGTTCGTCACGTTCCTCGGACTGTCGGGGCTGACCCCGTGGGTCGCCGAGTTCGCCATCCCGCGCGGGGCGGAGGTTTCCGGCGTCGGTTCGACCACCCTGGTCTATCCCGCGCTCTCGGTCGTCGGTGTCGGCATCCTCCTGGTCACGCTCTTCCAGTACGGTCGCGAGCGGTTCGACGCCCCCGAGATGGCGATCGCCGAGCGGTGGCCCTTCGAGGGCGTCGGAACCACGAAAACCGGTGTCTGGTTCTTCCTCGCATCCGACGTCGTCGTCTTCGGTGCCGTCATCGGGGCGTACGTGTTCATGCGGCTCCACACCGGCTGGGGCGAGATCGAGCCCGTCCCGCCCTCCGAGGTGGTCGGTCTCGTCAACACCTACGTCCTGTTGACCTCGAGTTTTACCGTCATCCTCGCGCTGGTGATGGCCGAACGCGAGAATAAGCGCGGCCTGCTGGCGTCGATGGGGGCCACGCTGTTGCTCGGGCTCACGTTCCTCGGAATCAAAGGCTACGAGTGGGGCCAGGAGTTCGCCCACGGCATCTACTGGTTCACCGAACTCCAGTACTCGATGTACTTCGTGACGACGGGGCTGCACGCGCTCCACGTCATCCTCGGCTTGCTCATCGCCGGGTTCATGATCTACCGCGTCGTGTCCGTCGATGCCTACCTCCGGGACCACCGGCCAGTCGAGTACTTCGGGCTCTACTGGCACTTCGTCGACATCGTCTGGGTGATCCTGTTCCCGCTGTTCTATCTCATGTAGCACGGTCGTGATTTCTACGCGTGAGAAGCGAGCCACACTCGAGGCCGTCGTACGACCGGCTGAAACCAGCCGATACAAGGAGATCCCCGGCCAACGAGTGGTATGGAACTCTCACGGATCGTCGACCGACTCGACGAGGAGCTTGGAACCGCCGACTACGCCGACCTCGACGCCAGCGCGAACGGCCTGCAGGTCGGGCCGGATGAGGGCGAGATCGAACGCGTCGCCGTCGCCGTCGACGGCGTCCGCGAGACGTTCGAGAGGGCGATCGAGGCCGACGCGGATCTGCTCGTCGTCCACCACGGGCTCTCGTGGGGCGGTTTCGACCGCGTGACCGGACGAACCTACGACCGGATCGCCCCCCTGATCGAGAACGACCTCGCGCTGTACGTCTCGCACCTCCCGCTGGACGGCCATCAGGAGCTGGGCAACGCCGCCGGCGTCGCCGACCTGCTCGACCTCGAGGATCGGTCCCCCTTCGGCGAGCTCGGTCCCGAGTACGTCGGCCAGCGCGGGCGGACAGCCGACCCCTACGCGGCCGACGAGGTACGCGAGCGACTCGAGGCCACCCTCGATACGGGCGGCCAGCCGATCCAGCACCTCGATTTCGGCCCCGAGCGGATCGAGGACGTGGCGATCGTCACCGGCAGCGGCACCGACTGGCTCGACGACGCCGTCGCGGCCGACGCCGACGCGCTCGTCACGGGTGAGGGGAAGGGGAAAGCCTACCACGAGGCCCAGGAGGCCGGGATTCACGTCTTCCTCGCCGGGCACTACGCGACGGAGACGTTCGGCGTGCGGTCGCTTCAGGAACTGGTCGGCGAATGGGGCCTCGAGACGACCTTCCTCGACGTGCCGACCGGGCTGTAGCGATCGGAACCGCGCCGACGCCCCATATCGGAACGTTCTCGGACGTGGTCGCCCTACGGTGGGGCGATGCTCGAGGTACGAGTCGCGGAGAGTGAGGCCGATCGGGAGGCTGCGTTCGCAGTTCGTCGGGAGGTGTTCGTCGAGGAACAGGGCGTCGACGAGGCGCTCGAATACGACGACCACGACAGCGAGGCGACGCACCTGGTCGCCGTCGACGACGACGAAGCGATCGGAGCCGCGCGGCTCCGACGGCTTACGGA
Organism: Natrinema ejinorense; assembly: GCF_002494345.1. Taxonomy (GTDB): domain Archaea; phylum Halobacteriota; class Halobacteria; order Halobacteriales; family Natrialbaceae; genus Natrinema; species Natrinema longum. The sequence goes on along the minus strand of NZ_NXNI01000001.1, from coordinate 2,029,795 downwards.
CGGCGCGGGCGATGTCGGCAAGGTCGAGCGCGTCGCCGTCCGTCGTTCGCGCCGCGGTGAGGGGGTCGGCCAAGCGCTGATGGACGCCGTCGAAACGCGCGCCGAATCGCGGGGTCTCGAGACCCTCGTGTTGCACTCTCAAACCCGCGTCGTCGGGTTCTATCGAGAGCGCGGGTACGAACAGGTCGGCGACGAGTTCGAGGAGGCAGGCATTCCACACGTCGAGATGCGAAAGCGACCGCAGTGATCGACGAGCGGACCTGCGGACCGCCGTTCTCCCCTGGCTCACCGGCAACCCGGTCGAGAGGGCGTCTGTCGTCCGTCTGACTGAAATTCAAGTCCGTGCATCTGGTGTCGCCGGTATGGCACAGGCGATGCACATTCCCACGAAAGCGGCGTCGACAACGGCAGCTGCGGTCCGGAAGACCCTCCGTATCGCCCTTCCCCTCGGGCTCGCGGTCGCGATTACCGGCGTCGGGCTGTTCGTCTTCTTCCAGCTGGTGACCGCACTCCTATCGTAGTCACTGAAAGTCATTGCACACCCGATCGCACGACGGCGTTGCGATCAGTGTGTAAATCGTTTCAGTGACTACGATAGTGTGACGGCTCGAGGCTTCTCGCCCGATCAGTCGGACTGCCAGCTCGGGTTTTCGCGCGGCGGGCTGAAGATGTCGATCCCGCGGACGGTCTCGTCGCCCCGGTTCTCCGCGGCGTGGGGCTGGTCGCCCGGAATCGCGTAGGAATCGCCCGGTTCGCAGACGAGTTCCGTCCCGTCGACGAGAAAGACGAGTTCGCCCGCGACGATGAAGCCGGTTTGCTCGTGTGGGTGGCTGTGCTCGTCGACGACGGCACCGGGCTCGATCTCGAAGTGTTGGACGTTCATCGAGTCGGTGCCGGCCATCAGTGCCAGGTGGACGCCGTCAGCCGCTTCCGACGGCTCGCAGTCGTCGAGCGAAACGCGTTCCATACGCAGTTCCGACGGGGGCGACCGACATAATTCCGCGGATAGCGGCGGCTGCGCCCCACTCGGTCGATCGTCTCGTGGGTTCGGTCCGCATCACGTTTCGAAACAAATATCAACTTTCTATATATATGGGCTCGTATGAATCCGTACGCCATACTCGCCGGAGCGATCCTCTCCGAGCTGTTGGGAACGACGGCGCTCAAGCTCTCCGAAGGCTTCTCGCGGCCACTCCCCAGTCTCGGCGTTCTCGTCGGCTACGGCCTCGCGTTCTACCTCCTCTCGCTCACTCTCGAGGAGTTGCCGGTCGGCATCGTCTACGCGACGTGGGCCGCGCTCGGTATCGTCGGTATCGTGTCGGTCGGGGTGGTGGCGTTCGACGAACGGCTCGACGGAGCGGCCGTCATCGGCGTCGGCCTCATCCTCGCGGGCGTCTACTGTCTGAACATCGTCTCCGACGTCTCCGCGCACTGACCGCCCGGTTTCTCGGCGGCGATACCCGCTGGACGGCCGTCGACGAAACCGACCAGTTTCACTCCGATTGCCGAACGTTGAACTGTCCCGAGGGACCACTGCGAGACATGTACGCCGTCGTCGGCTGTAGCGAGTGTTCGAACCTCTGGATCATCGAGGGCCGATCGGAGACGACCCAGTGTCCCCGCTGTGGCTCGCGCCGGGCCTTCGAGAAGCGCAAGAAGTTCGTCGAGACCGACGACGCGGCCCACGCTCGCGACGTGCGAGCGTCGATGCTCGCGAACCGACAGGGTGAGGGCGAGGCCTTCGCCGAACTGGACTCCTTCGCCGCGCTCGAGGACGACGTGGCCGACGGCGTCGTCGACGACGACGAGTACCTCGAGGAAGCCGGACTGAACGTCGACGAGATCGACGCGGCCGGCGACCGGGATCCGCGCGGGCCCACCCGGAGTGGCAGTAAGAAAGAGATCGTCGAGCGCGCACTCGAGCGCCTCGAGGAACCGACCGAAGCCGACGTCGTCGACTACGCCGCCGAACGCGGGGTCGGGGCCGACTCCGTCAGGAAGATACTCGAGACGCTCACGCGACGCGGCGTCGTCAGCGAGAGTCGCGGACGGTACCGACTGCTCTGAGTCGCGGACGGTACCGACGGCGCTGCGGTCACCCGGCTGCTCTCGACCGGGCTGTTTCGACCGCATCGACTGGATCGTCGTTGCTGTTCGGATCGGTCACTCGGGGAAGTTCCACGACGAAAACCGTGCCCCGAGGGTCGTTGTCCTCGACCCATGCCCTCCCACCGTAGCCGTCGATCAGGGTGCCGACCAGCGAGAGCCCACCCGTGGATCCCTCCGCGTTGGTATCGAAGACCGCTCCCTTCCGTGCGTCGGGAATCCCCGGTCCGTTGTCGCGGACGGACAGTCGGACCGTCTCCGACGCGACCGTCACCTCGACGTGGATCCGTGGCTCGTCGGCATCGTTGTGTTCGGCGGCGTTCTCCAGGAGGTTGTCGACGATCGATCGCAGTCCGGAGTTGGCGGTGACGTAGGCCCGCTCGGGGAGGGCAGTCGTTACGTCCACCTCGAACGTCTCGTCGACTCGAGTGGCCATCTCGGCGGTGATCGCCGCGAGGTCGACCGGCTCGAACGCCGGATCGCCGATCAGGATGTCGGCGATCGCTTCCGTCGTTTCGATACGGGTGAGCGCCTCGTCGGTTTTCTCGAGGATGACTGTTGGGTCGTTGGGATCCGGTTCGGTAGCCGTCGAGTCGGCTGCGGTCGCCATCGAGTCGGCGTAGCCCTGGATTACGTTCAGGTCGTTGCGCAGATCGTGACGGATGAGGGTATTGACGAACGCGAACGCGCCAGTCACCGTTTCGGCCTGCCGGGCATCCGCCCGTGCTCGAGCGTTGTAGTAGCCGGCGACGCTGCCCGCGATGGCCCCCGCCTCGACTGCGACCAGCAGCGGGAAGACGGGTTCGGCGATGGTCCGCCCTTCGAGCGCCCGTACGAGGACCGTGGCACCCATGACGGCCCCGATCAGGACGGCTCCGGCGAGACACCAGAGCCACACGGTCCACCGGCCATCGGTCGAGAGATCGCTGGCCGAAAGCCAGTACCCGACGAAGACGAGGCCCAGTGCCGGGGTGCCATCGAGAAGCACTGCGAGGATCGGCCCTATCCCGTCGTGGGTGGACAACTCGGTCGCGTGGTGCCCCACCGCGAGCAAAAACAGCGCCGTTCCGAACGCGCCAACGAGGAGGGCGGCGTTCGTCCGGAGCCAGCGCTGAGCCATGTGATCGATATGCCCCCACTACGCTTATACGTTCTGGCAGGTTCGATGTGGATGTTCCATTACCTGCCGAGTAAAGCGCTCTCGAAGGCGCTAGTTCTACACGAGGAAATAACTGAAATATGAGTATTTCCGATTAGTTTTACGCGTCGAGGGCGGACGCTCCCCGGAGCGTGCTCGCGACCGGGACATCGACCTCCGCCCCCGATTCCTACCGACCCAGATCCTCGTGGGCGCTCGCGAGGTGTCGCGAGGAGAGCGCCCCGAGCAGGGAGAGTTCGCCGGCGAGCGCGCCGACCGCGATGATCTCGGCGAGTGCGTCGGCGTTCGACCCCGGCGGATCGCCCCCGCCGCGGAGACCGAGGATCTCGAGCGCTTCGGCCTGCGTCGACAGCGTCGTCCCGCCGCCGACGGTACCGACCTCGAGGGAGGCAAGCGAGACGCTGGCGTAGAGGTCGGTGGAGCCGTCCTCGCGCTCGCGGGCGTCCATCGTCGTGATCGTGTTGGCCGCTTCGACGACCTGGGCCTCGTCCTGTCCGGTCGCGAGGAAAGCCGCACCGACCACGTTGGCTGCGTGAGCGTTGAACCCCAGACTGCCCGCCTTGGCGCTGCCGATCAGGTTCTTGCGGGTGTTGGCCTCGGCGATGGCGTCGGCGGTCGTGTGGAGTCGCTCCTCGAGGAGGTCGCCGGGGATCACGGCGTCGGCGGTGACAGAGCGGCCCCGTCCCTCGACGGCGTTGACGGCAGCGGGTTTCTTGTCCGAACAGAGGTTGCCCGAGAGCGCCACGAGCGAGGCAGGGGTTTCAGCTTCGACGAGTTCGCAGGCCTCGCCGGTCGCGATCGTCGCCATGTTCATTCCCATCGCGTCCTTGGTGTCGTAGGCGAACCGGAGGTAGACCGAGTCGCCGACGACGTACGGCTCGATGTCGAGCAGTTCGCCGTGGCTCGTCGTCGATTCGGCGGCCTCGCGCAGGGCCTCGAAATTCGCTTCGACCCACTCGACGGTCTCGGCGGCCTCGACGACGCCCCCAACCCGAAAGACCGGCGCTCGAGTCATCCCGTTTTTCGTGACGCGGGCGTCGGCTCCGCCGGCCGCGCCGATCACCGAAAGGCCGCGGTTGACCGACGCCAGGAGCGCGCCTTCGGTCGTCGCGAGCGGCAGGTAGTGTTCGCCGTCGGCCGCGCCGCCGTCGTTCGCAGACCTCCCCGAGTTCTGCGAGGTCGGTGAGGTTTCCTCACCGTTGACGGGGACGGGACCGACGACCCCCATCGGCACCTGTGCGGCGCCGATCATGTTCTCGATGTTCGGATCCGCCTGCTCGGCGGGGAAGGCGTACTCCCCGATCGCTTCGAGGTCCGTTCCCGTCTCCCGTTCGATGAACAGCCGACGCGCCCGGGCCGCGGTGTCGTAGTCGGCGTGATCCTCGAGTTCGTGAATGCGGAGGTCGCCCTCGCGCACCCGCTCGGCGAGTTCCTCGGGGTCTGTCATGGATGGGCCAAGAGGGTGGTGGGCCCTAACAGTTGCTGATCGTCGTGGCTCGAGTGCGGTCGACCGGGTTCGCTCCGTGGCTCCGCTGCCTTCGAGTCCCGACAGCCCGCGACGAGTTCGTAGCCGACGAGCACGAGGAACGCGCCGCTACCGATACCGATGAGTAGCCGGTCTTGAAGTCGACCGGAACCGTCGGCGGCTATCGCCGCGACAGCCACTGACCGTGATCGCCAGCCATCGTTCCGCGAGTACCACCTCGGCGAAGACGACTCCAGCGGGGGGGACCGAACCGATGATACCGCGACCCGACTACGAGAGGCCGATCACGGGCCCGTCGCTGGCGGCGCGATAGTCCGCGAGGACTTCATAACAGAGCAGTCCGAGGAGCGAGGCGGTGCCGATCGTCGCGATCAGGAGATTGCGAAGGCCGTCGGCGTCGGCGGCGAACGCGACCGCAAACGTGGCCGTGGCGACCGCGACGAACCGGAGCCTGCTTCGCGGGGACAGCCCGCCGTCCGTGACCGCGAGATACAGCTGGGGGAGTGCGACGGCGACGCCGGCAAACAGGAGAAACGACAGCAACGGCCGCCCGGTCAGCGCGATCCCGAACTGGCGATCGACGATGCTCGAGCCGGCGTGCGCGAGGACGAACAGGAGCAACGAGCCGAACACGATGCGGCTTTCGCGATCGATCATAGGTGGACAGTCCACGAACGGCTACGTCAACCTTGTGCCCGGATCGCGTTTGTAGGCCGGCGTTACGTCCGTATTTCGGCGTTTGGCGTTCCTTACACTCGAGCTTCCGATCCCCTGGGTCGCGTCCAACCGATCCGTTCTCGGTCCCAATTCTTTTCCTACTCGACCGCGGGCTCACTCCCATGACGGAGGCCGCCGATCGCTTGCTGCTCGACGCGGAAGTCCATACGCTCACCGAACCCGACAGCGTCCACGAGGCAGTCGCGATCCGCGATGGCGAACTCGTCCGGCTCGGAACCACGGACGAACTCGAGTTCCTCGCGGGAATCGAAACCGACGTGATCGACTGCGGCGGTCGCGTCGTTCTGCCGGGGTTCATCGATGCGCACACGCACATGGAGCAACTGGGACAGCACCTGGTCCACGCGGATCTCTCGACCGCCGACTCCGCCGGGGAGTGTGTCGATCTGCTTCGGGCAGACGCGGACGACGACCCCGATCGCGAGTGGGTCCTCGGGTTCGGCTACGACGAGAGCGAGTGGTCGGCGGCGGATTCGACGCCGCTCACGCGGACGGAACTCGACCGCGTCAGCGAGGAGCGGCCGGTCGTCGCGATGCGGGTCGACCTGCATACCGCGTCGCTGAACACGGTCGCCCTCGAGCGCCTCGCGGACGACCTTCCCGACGCCGACCTTCGACGCGAGGACGGCGAGCCGACCGGCGTCGCCGTCGAGGATGCGGCCACGGTGGTCAGAGAGCGGCTCACGGCCGACCGCGAGGAGATGCGAGCGCTTCTCGCGGCGGCGACGGCGGACGCGGTCGAACGCGGTGTCACCGGCGTCCACGACAAGGTTCGTGGCTCCGTCGCCCCGCGCGTCTACCGCGACATGGCCGCCGACGGCGACCTCCCGCTGCGCGTCCGGATCGATTACTGGAGCGACCACCTCGAGGCACTCGTCGAGGTCGGAGTGGGAACGAACGACGGCGACGGACGCGTCCGGACCGGCGCGATCAAGTCCTTCTCCGATGGGAGTTTCGGGAGTCGGACGGCGAAGTTGCGGGAGCCGTATGCGGACGCCGGTCGCGACGACGCCGAACTGGCAGCTTCCGGCGACGCGATGGACGAGCGGGGGCAGTGGGTCGTCCACCCCGCCGACCTCGCCGACCTCGTCGAGCGCGCCAACGCGGAGGGATTCCAGCTCTGCGTCCACGCCATCGGCGACGAAGCGATCGAGGAGACGCTGTCGGCCCTCGAGTCGACCGCCGATCCCGGCGGCTCGCGCCACCGGATCGAACACGCGGAGCTGGCGACCGACGACCACCTCGAACGCATGGCCGAGGCCGGGATCGTCGCGTCGATGCAGCCGAACTTCCTCCGCTGGGCGGCGGCGGGTGGGCTCTACGACAGGCGGCTGGGCGAGGACCGACGCGATCGGACGAACCGGTTCCGCCGAGTCCTCGAGGCGGGCGTCACCCTCGCGTTCGGGTCGGACTGTATGCCTCTCGACCCGCTATTGGGGGTCCAGCATGCGGTAAACGCGCCGACGGAAGCGCAGCGACTGTCCGTTACGGAGGCACTCCGCGCCTACACACAGGGCGGGGCCGAGGCCGGCTTCGACGGCGACCGGCTCGGGGCCATCGAGCCCGGCACGCGAGGGGATCTGGTCGTGCTCGAGGAGTCTCCGTGGGCCCACTCGGATCGGATCGACGAGATCGAGGTCACGATGACGCTCGTCGACGGCGATGTGGTCTTCGACGACCGACCGACGTGACCGTCGCCCCCTTCTGGGGAGTCGATTTTTGTCGCTGGGGAGCAACGGCGGGAGCATGGACGTTGGACTCATGGTCACGTCGTTCGGCGACGTGAATCTCGGGGATGTCGCCGTTCGAGCCGAATCGCAGGGATACGACGCCGTCTGGGTCGGCGAGCTCTGGGGCGAAAGCGGCGTGGTGCAGGCGACCGAGATGGCCTGCCGGACCGACGAAATCGGCATCGGAACCGCGATTTTGAACGTCTACTCCCGGTCGCCGGCCGTCCTCGCGATGACGGCCACCTCGCTTGCCCGTTCCTCCGAGGGACGGTTCACGCTCGGGCTCGGGACGAGTACGGCGACCGCAGTCGAGGGCCTCCACGGAATGGCGTTCGATCGACCGGTACGGCGTGCTCACGAGACGATCGAGCTGATTCGCGAGTTCACCGCCGGTACCGGCGAGGCCGTCGAGTACGAGGGCGAGGTGCTCGAGGCGGCGAACTTTCCGTCGGTCGAAACCGACGTCCCGATCTACCACGCCGGACTCGGGCCGGCCAACCGGCGCGTCGTCGGCCGACTGTGCGACGGCTGGATCCCGCACAACATCCCCTTCTCGCGCCTCGAGGACGCGTTCGAGGAGGTCGCGACGGCTGCGCGGGAACGCGACCGGGAGCCCGACGAGATCACGATCGCGCCGTACGTTCCGTCGGCGGTCAGCGAGGAGCCGGCCGACGCTCGCGAGACCCTGCGCCGACACGTCGCCTACTACGTCGGGAGCGGTGAGGGGTATCGCCGGGCCGTCGCGACGGCGTTCCCGACGGCGGCGGACCGGATCGCCGAGGCGTGGCGCGAGGGCGACAAACGGGCTGCTGCGAGCGCGGTGACCGACGACATGATCGCCGATCTCGGCGTCGCCGGCACGCCTGAGGAAGCCCGCGACCAGCTCCGGACGCTCGTTGCCGAGACGGGAATCGACCACCCGATCGTCGTCGTTCCGGAGCCGGCCTCGAGCGAGGTCACGGAGACGACGATCGAGGCGCTCGCGCCGGCTCGGCTGTAACGTTCCCGCAGGTTCGATCGTCGCGTCGGTAGCGGTAGGTTTTGGGGGCCCCCGAACCGTTCGATCACTGTCGACACCGATGAGTACGAGCTACGGTGATTTCATCGGCGAGGTACAACACAGGCTCGAGGGCGGTCGGCAGGCCGAGGCGGTCTACCGGATCAAGGCCGTCGTCGACCTCGTCAGCGGACGGGTTCCCGGCGGGGAACTGGCTCACGCGGATGCGCAGTTGCCCGAGGAGTTCGAGGAGCTATTCGAGTTCGTCGACCTCGAGACCAAGCCCTGGGAGGCAGCCTGACGGCAATCGGGGCAGTGCTACGACGGATCGTAGTACTAACTGGTATCCGGACATCGTCCACTCCCTACTGGTGGACGCTGCGGTTCAGCGAGTTATAGACGAACTGCGAGCTATGACTCGAGGAAAATGTGCGGGAAAGACGGCGTGACTAATCGACGATTTGTCGACGACACAGGCACCAACGTACTCCCTCGTTCATATTCCCACACAAAGTTCTACGGCAAATTGAGGGCTGCTAGCTGGTCGCCATCAACTGCAACCGCGATGTCGCCATCAACTGCAATTGCTGTTCTCGTTCCATTCCCTTCGTAGTGATCCAACCGCTGCCCATCATTTGCTGACACCAACGTCATCGTTCGCCCGATAGAACCGGTTATTACTGTGTTTTCGACGATCACGGGATCGGTGTATGAGTCGCCGTGAAGCCCATAGTCGCCGAGCCGCCATCGTGTTTTACCGTTCGTCCGATCGAGCGCAAGAACATCAGTTCCAGAGGTAACATACACAGTTTCGTCATCAACTTCGGGTGCGGTCCACGATCCAGAGATACTTCTCCGCCAATTTTGCTTACCTGTGTTTTTATCAATGGACGTAACGAGCCCCTCATTTGATGTACAGTAAATGGTTTCTCCAGACACTGTCGGCGTCGCTGCTACTTGTCTCTGTAGCGAGGTCCATTCTCGTACCCCCGTTTCGCGGTCCCGTTTATTCAGTCCGTTAGGAGAGGGTATAAACACAGACTCGTTATGAAGTATGGGTGAAAGATCAGCTAATCGCATCAGATAATCATGGTTGACTGTTGGTGTTTCCACCTCCCACTTAATTGTCCCATCCTCTCTAAGCAAAAACACCATAGATTCAGTACGAATAGAAATGGTATTCTCGTGGACATCCATAGAAAATGGATACCCGCCAGACAAGTTTCGTTTCCATATAACTTCACCATCGTCATTGAGTTTCGTTAACGCGCTCTCTTCATTCTCTTCATTGAAAACAGGAATTAATAGTTTGCCATCAACAATACTAGGTGTTGCAGTGAGAGTCCCCAATTCATCAAACTGAAACGCTATCGGGTCTCCGTCCTCTATCGAATAAGCTAGTAGCTGGTTGTCTGCGCCAATATAAACGGTGCCGTCAGCAATCACTGGAGAAGTCCACGGACCGGAAGGGAGACTAGCCGTCCATTTCACCAAATCATCGGACAACAGTGAAAGCGGTGATCCGATACATCCGGCTAGCACAGCGCTTCCACCTAGGGCCAGATATTTTCGTCTATCCACTATGCGATAATAGATGCTTTTGCTCTTACTTATAATTTCACACCGATATCTGAAAAACAACTATCACTGTCTAGTTGCGCCAGTTTGAGAGGAGAGCAGGCCATGACGTTGAGTTGGATTGATGCTCGCAAATCTGCTCATCGAGAGCTATGAGGCGGATTTAGAAGGCTCTCGGGAGAACGAGCGTTCCGGCGACGCCGTCGCGGGTCGGTATTGACGAAACCGCTGTCAAAATCAACGGCGACTGGTCTCGAGAATATACTGCAATAGCTATCGACTCAAAGATGATCCTTAAGCACGGTTCGTGGCCAAGGAGCCCGATTTCCGGGGCGAGTGAGTGGCTGCCAATCACCGCAGCAATCGACTACCGACGATCGTAGATCTGGACTGCCCGGTCGTGTCGCTCCGAAATCCCGTTGGGATTTCGCTGGGTCGATCGATCGGCGTATCGGGCCCGGACGCCGTCCCACAGCCCACGGGCAATGTTCGTGACCACGTCGGTCCCGTCCGACACCCAGCCCGTCGGCGTCGCGTCGCCGGACGCCAACCGACAAACGCCGCTGGCACCGTCCCGGAGCGCGCTTCCGACGGTCCGAGCGAGGACGCTCGGTCGCGGACCGTAGTTCTTCGCGAGCCGATAGGACAGCGATCGGTAGGTTGCCCCCCAGTCGGGATCGGCACGACCGCCGTCGGTTCCGACCTCACAGCGGGCGGCCATCGACTCCGACCACGTCACCTCACAGCCCAGCGTTGCCATGCGATGGGCACAGTCGCGTTCGCTTTCCTCCCCGAGGTACTCGTCGAACCCGTCGATGGCCTCGAGGACCGATCGCTCGAACGCGACGTTTTCGCCGTGGAAAAGCGTCACCGTCCGTCCGGCGATCCGCTGTGAGGACTGGTCGGTCGTTCCGACCGGGCCGCCGGTGACGGGCCCGGTAACGATCGCCGTCTCGGTGGTGATCGCGTCGTCGATGGCCGAATACCAGTCGGTGTCGATCGCGTACTCGCCGTCGAGGAAGGCGATGATATCTCCGGTCGCGACCTCGAGGCCGGCGTTCCGAGAGACGCTGCGGTTTCGTTCGGAAATCTCGACGAGGACGTCGACGTCGTCGCGCTCTCGGACCGTCCCGGTCGTTCCGTCCGAGGAGGGTCCGTTGACGACGATGATCTCCGTCGACGGCGGCGTCCGGTCCCCGAGGGCGTCGAGACACGACAGCAACCGCTCCCGGTCGTTAAGCGTCGACACGACTACCGAGAGCTCCATACGGGCCAATAGGAGGTCCGAATAGTAAATAGGTGGGTTTCAGATCGAACCCATCGTTCGGATCGATCCGGTCATCGAACCTTCGCGTTCCAGTACGAGACCGACGCGAAGTGGTCGCTGATCGGGAGTTTCCCGACCGCCTCGTCGAGCGCCCGGAGCGGTGACGCGAACCCGTTGGGGATCGAGCGGTAGAGCCCGTACGGAAGGAGGAAGTCGTCCTCGACGTCGACGAGCGTGAGGTTCGTCTTCGCGAGGAGCACCGCGACTTCGCTCTTCGAGTAGAGTCGCGATCCCATCGGGAGCGCCCAGTTGTAGACGCTCCGCGTCGAAAACCGGTTGAACGTATCGAAGACGATCTGATCGCGGGAGACACGGCGCATCTCCTCGAGGAAGCCCTCGGGATCGTCCGCGAGATGGAAAAACCGCATCGCGACGACGGTATCGAAGTGATCGTCCGGAAACGGCAGCCGGCCCGCGTCGCCCCGGAGGAACTCGAGGCTGCCTGCGAGCTCGGTATCCTGCGTCTTGCGTCGTCCTTGCTGTAACATCGCCGCCGAGATGTCCAATCCGACCACGTCGGCGCCCTGGTGGGCCAGCATGACCGTGAACCGCCCGGTACCACAGGCGATTTCGAGGACCTTCCGGTCTTCGACGGGCATGATGGCCTCGAGGACGGCCTCCTTTTCGCGGCGGTCGATCAGCTGTCCGCCCCGGGAGAACCGTTTGTCGTCGTATTCCTCGGCGATATCGTCGGCTTGGTACCACTCCTGTCCTTTCACACTGGGCGAATCTACTATTGTGAGAGGATAAAACGATACTGGAGTCCGCCGAGGGTCGCTGGCAAATTCGCCCGACCGTTCCGCGACCCACGCGCCGAGACCCGTCGAGCGCTCCCTTTCGATCATATGTGTTAATACACCATTCATACCCCTTATACAAACTACAGTATTCGTATCCACATATAGGGAAGCTTTACCATCAGCGATTCCGCTCGAGTAGGTATGAGCATGAGTACAGCTGAGGATCGTGCCGCTGCCGCCGAAGATACCCTTTCGAAGGACGAATACCGCGACCGTCTCCGTGAGCTGCCACCGAGTGCGAAGCTCGTCGCGAAAGTGCTCGAGACCGACTCGCCGCTCTCGCAGGGCCAACTCGCCGAGGAATCGCTCCTCCCCGACCGGACCGTTCGCTACGCGCTCAATCGCCTCGAGGACGTCGGCCTCGTCGGCTCCCGATACAGTTTCCGTGACGCGCGCAAGCAGGTGTACTTCCTGAAACACTGATTCGAGAGCGGATCGATACCGTCGGGAACGCGACACGGGCAGGTCACACCGGTCGCTGACGCGTCCGATTCGATCACAGGGCATCCACCGGCTGCCGACATACACTTTTTCCCTCGGTGTCACGTCGAGGTATGGATGTCGTTTCCCGCTCCGTTCCAGTTGCGACACGCGCCCCCAGTGGCGAAACGAACGCCTATCTACTCGGGACGGACCCCGCGGTCCTCGTCGATCCGGCGGCGCGAACCGACGCGCTCGACCGGCTGGTTGCCGAGCGCAACGTCGAGCACGTTCTCCTCACGCACACGCACCCGGATCACGTCGGTGGCGTCGAATCCTACGCCGCGGAGACCGGTGCGACCGTTTGGTCCCGGTACGGTCGAACCGGCCGATTTCACGACGCGACGGGGTGTGATCCCGATCGGACGTTCACGCCGGGGACGGCGATCCGACTCGGCGACGAGCGCGTTCGAATCCTCGACGCGCCCGGCCATGCGCCCGACCACGTCGCGCTCGAGGCCGGCCTCGACGGCCCGATCCTCTGTGGTGACTGTGCCGTCCGCGAGGGCAGCGTCGTCGTTGGTGCACCCGAGGGCGACATGCGCGCGTACGTGTCGACGTTGCGCCGCCTCTGGGCGATCGATCCGCCGGCGCTCTATCCGGGCCACGGGCCCGACATCGACGCCCCGCGAGCGACCCTCGAGCGACTGCTCGCCCACCGGGCCGAGCGCGAACGACGAGTCAACGAGGCAGTCACTGCGGGTGCAGAGACGCTCGAGGAGATCGTCGACGCGGCCTACGAGAAGGATCTGTCGGGCGTTCGTGACCTCGCGACGGCGACGGTGGTCGCCCATCTCGAGAAACTCGCCGTCGAGGGAGCGCTGGCGTGGGACGGTGACCGCGCCACGGCGACCGCGGGCGAGGGCGACTGACTTTTCCGCGTCGCCGCGTAGGTTGGGGTGTGCAATCGCTCGAAGCCGACCTCGAAGAGGCACGCCAGCTCGCCGTCGACGACCTCGCGGATGCGATCGAGTCGATCGGCTTCGAGTGTACCCGCTGTGGGGCCTGCTGTCGGGGCCACGGTGAGGAGGACCACACCGCGACGGTGTTTCCGGACGAAGTCCGCGCTCTCGAGGAGGGCGACAGCTATGGCGGCGACTACGACTGGCGCGACGTCGCTCGGCCCATGCCATACGGGCTCTCGGAGGGTGACGACGGGCTCGAGGGCGAGACCTTCGAATGGGCGCTCCAGACCGACGGCTGTGGTGACTGTACCTTCTACGAAGAGGACGAGTCGGGCACGGGGGCCTGTACCGCCCACGACGACCGCCCGCTGATCTGTCGGACCTACCCGTTTAGCATCGCGCTCGCCGGCACCAGCCAGCCGATGGGCGAGGCCGTCGACAGCGTTGCGCTGGAAGCGCAACGGGAAGCCGGCGAAACCGACGACGAGGCGGGAATGGTCCGCGCCCACGAGTGCGAGGGGCTCGGTCGGGACATCTCCCGTACGGACGCCCGAGAATTGGCGCGAGCGCTGAAGGAACGCGCCGTTCGGGAACTCGAGGAAGCCATCGCGGTTCGAGACGAGTACGAACCCGCCGACCCCGACCCCGGCGAGGTGGTCGTCCACGACTCCGAGGGCGCGAAACGGATCGATGGGACGCCCCGCGATGAGTGACGCGAAGACAACCGATCGCGGGTGCGGTACATAAAAGCTGATCCGGACCGTCCACTCGAGTAGCCATGTCCGTCGACTACGAGGGAATCACGTTCGAACGACTCGGCCACGCAAGCATTCGTCTCGAGACCGACGACGGCCTCGTCATCTACGTCGACCCGTGGGGAGAGGTACTCGCTGACGATCCGAGCGACGGCGACGTCGTGTTCGTCACGCACGACGACATGGACCACTACGATCCGGACGCGATCGAGGCCGTCGCGGGACCGGACGCGACCGTCGCTGTTTACGAGGCGGTGGACACCGGTGACCTCGCGCTCGACGTGATCGACCTGCCTCACGATGGCGAGGCGACCGTTGAAGGGCTCGACGTCCGAACGGTGCCTGCATACAACGACCCTGACGGCGACCACCTCGACGAGGACGGCGCGCCGTTCCACGCCGAGGGCGAGGTGATCGGGCTGGTGGTGACTCTCGAGGGGACGACCGTGTTCGTCCCGTCGGATACTGACTTCCTCCCACACCACGAGTCGATTACGGCGGACGTGTTCGTCCCACCCATCGGCGGCCACTTTACCATGGACCGTCACGAGGCGGCCGACTTCGCGCGGAGCGTCGAGCCCGACCTGGTCCTTCCCGAGCACTACGACACGTTCGAGCCCATCGAGACCGACGCCGAGGCGTTCGCCGACGAGCTCGCAGACGACGGAATCCGCGTCGAACTGTTCTGAGAAGCGGACTCGAGGGCCGGCGTGACGCCGGGCACCTCGCTCACCGTTCGCGTATCGGTTCGGTTCGCGGTAGTATTTCGTGACGATCACGGAGCCCGTCCCGAGAGACGACGATTGCGGTCCGACGGGGCTCCCCCGAGTCGCACCGCTCGGTGCGTCTCAGTCGGTCGTCGCGTCCATTTCGTCGGTCGGTTCCGCAGGAGTCTCGTCGCCGGCCATCGCGTGGAGGTGTTCGAGCAGGAGTCCGAACCCCTCCGGCTTGATCCAGGTCGTGACCGCCCCTTCGTCTTCGACTTCCTCGAGGACCTGTTCCTCGTCCCGGACCGGGACGGAGAACTCGACCGGTTGGTCGAAGCGATCCTCGTTTTCGTCGATCAGGTGCTGTACTTCCTCGAGTTCGCGACGGACGTATTCGAACGAATCCATCGACTCGGTGTCGTCGCCGATGACGAACCGACGAGTTCGCCCGTTGTCCAGGCGGAGTCTCACGACGCCGTCCTCGATGCGGTCGTCCTCGAGATACTCGGTCAGGACGTCGTCGAAGAAGTCAGTCGTCATCCGGTCGCCCCGCGGTTTCGACTTCGTGCTGTCTGTCGTCATGTGTATATGTATCGGTTCATTTAGACATGTTTGTACCGCCGAATCCTACGCGGTGGGAACTGCTGCCGATCAGGTTCGGCGGCAGAACTCGATGTAGAGGGCGTTAGGGCACGATATTTCGCAGCCACGGATATCGTATCGGAACGACGGAAAAACCCCCCGACGAACATCTTCCCGTGACCTCTCGCGAACTCGAAACGTTGCTGCCCGGTTATACGTGTGTGGTCCAGAGCCTCACCCGTAGAGGTGTCCGAAATGTCACAATCCGAGTCAGCGGCCCAGTCGATGGCGGACCACGAGGAACGAATCAAGCGCCACTTGAGCGCTTCGAGAGAGATCGCGAAGAACCTGGATTTCGACGACGAACTCCACTTCGAGATGGGGATCCCGAGTCCGGGTCGTCGGACGTTCCTGAAGACGAGCGGCATCGTGGCGGCGTCGGCAGCACTCGCGGGCTGTGCCAGTAACGACGACGACGATGCGCCGGGGCCGACGGACGACGACGACGAAGATGGGGACTCGTCGAACGAAGAGACACCGGACGCACAGCAAAGCGAGACCGTTCAGCTGTCGGCACATCAATACGAGTTCCGACCCCAAGAGATCCGAGTGGCTCCGAACACGGAGCTCACGATCGAGTTCACGAAGGCGACCTTCGAGCAGAACCCGGACTTCAAGTACCACACGTTCTACCTCGAGGAGCCGTACGACGTCGGGCCGGTCAATCTCCCCGAGAGCACGGACGACGAGGTGATCGATTCGGTCACGTTCGTCACCGACAAGGAGGGGACCTTCGACTTCGAGTGTAACATTTACTGCGGGGACGGTCACGCCCAGATGAACGGCCAACTGTACGTCGTTCCCGAGGGCGAGTCCGTCGACAGGGTCGACTTCACCGACATGGAGACGCTGAAAGAGCGCCACGAGATCCTCAAAGAAGAGAGCGAACTGGCCCAAGAGCCCCAACACGACCTCGATCTGCGGGACATCATGGTCGTCACCGAACGCAACAACGGTTCGGTGGCGATGATCGACACGGTCAACGACGAGTTCATGCAGCGGGTCGAGAACGTGGGGAAGGCGATCCACGTTCACGACTTCCATCCCGACCTCCCCGAGCAGACGCGTGAGGGCGCGTACGTGTACACGCAATCGAGACAGGGGGAGATGTACAAGATCGATCTGTTCGACTTCGAACGGGTCGCCGTCGCCGACGCCGGGACGGACGCCCGGGACATCGCGGTCTCCCGGGACGGCAACTACGTGATCGGCGGGTTCTACAACCCGAACCACCTCGTCATCTGTGACGCCGAGACTATGGAGCCGATCAAGCGGATCCCGACCCACACCGTCAACCCCGACGGCGAGAGTCTCGGGAGCCGCGTCTGCTCGCTGTACGACGTTCCCCACGAAGGGCTGTTCCTCGCGGGGCTCAAGGAGGGCGGTGAAGTGTGGCTCATCGACTACACGCAGGAGGACTTCCCGGTCGTGGCGACCATCGAATGCGGTCGGACCCTCCACGACGGATTCTTCACGGAGGACGGTCGCTACTTCATGATCGCCTCGCAGACGGACAACCAGATGGACGTCATCGACACGCAAGAACGGAGCCACGTCGCCGCGATTCCGATGGACGGGGTGCCACACCCCGGCCCCGGCGCGCTCTACCCCGACGAGGACCTCGCCTTTACTACCCACGCTGGCGCGCCGAGCGTCGGCGTCTGGGACACGGAGACCTGGGAGGTCGAAGAGATGATCGACGTCAGGGGATCGGGGCTGTTCATCAGGAAACACGAGAACAGCGACTACGTCTGGGCCGACGTCATCCTCACCGACAGCGAGGACGACGCCTACGTCTACACGATCGACCCCGAGACCCTCGAGGTCGACCAGGAGATCGATTGCAGCCAGTGGGGTGCCGCCGCCGCGATCCATCCCGAGTTCAGCCGCGACGGCGAGAAGGTGTACATCAGCGTCTGGATGGGCGACAACGAATCGATCCTCGTGTTCGATCCGAACACGGGCGAACTGCTGACCCAGATCGAGGACCTGCTGGCACCGACCGGGAAGTTCCTCGGCGTCCGCGCTGAGGGACACTGAACGCAACCGACCGTTCCCACAGGCACATGTCCGACACCCACACCGAAACGACGGCAGCGACCCGGCACGCACGGGGGCCACTCGCGCTCGTCAAGCACCTCCGCGGAGCGGGGCTGACCGTGATCGATGCGGATCGCCACGAGCCGATCGGCCGAGTCGGCGAGGGACGCCAGCCTCACGCGCTCGCGGCCCACCCGGGCGGACGCTGGGCGTACGTCCCCTACATGGCGTCGAACGCGCTCGAGATCGTCGATCTCCGGACGCTCTCCGTCGCGGATCGCGTCGAGACGGTCGGTACTGCGCCGGTGGGAGCGGTCCTGACCCGGACCGGACGGTACCTGTTCGTCAGCACGTACGGGGGCCTTCCCGGGGACGATCGGCCCGGACTCGCCGTCTTCCGAACGGACGGCGATGGGCTCGAACTGGTCGAGGAACTCCCGACGGGGAAGGCCGCCGGGCTAACAGTCGACGTCCGAAACGACGTCTGGGTCGCACTGAAAGACGCCGACGAGGTCGTCCGCATTTCCGGAACGCCGCCGTTCGCGGAACGCGACCGGTTCGCGGTCGCCGGCGGTCCCCAGGACCTGGCGTACGACCCGGCGTACGGACTGGTGGGCGTGAACAACGTCGACGCGGGAAGCGTCACGTTCGTGGACGCACTCGAGGCGTCGGTGCTCGGCTCGGTTCCGGCTCCGAACCCGCGAGGGGGGACGGCCGTTCCGGCCAGCGATCGGTGGTTCGTCGGGAACACCGACGGTGACGGCGTTACGGCGGTCGACGTGAACGCGGTTCGACGCGGCGACGCCGATTCGACGGCCGTCGAACGCGTCCCGCTGGGAACGGCCACCGCGTTCACCGACGCGACTCCCGACGGGGCGCTGGTCGCCGTCGATGCGTACGACGACGACCGCGTCACGTTCCTCGAGCCGGCGACCCTCGAGATCGTCGCGCGAGTCGAAACTGGCCCGACGCCGCGTCATCCGCGGTTCAGCGCGGACGGCCGGGTCTGTTACGTTCCGAGCGTCGACGGCGACGCGGTGACCGTCATCGATGCCGACGTGGTCCGCTCGACGGGCGATTCCCCCCGATCCGAACCCGCCCACGATCCGATCGTGGCGAAGATAGATTTGCCCGACGGGGCCGGGCCTGCGGGCTGTTTCCGTACCGACAGAGGGAGATATCCATGACTTTCGATACCGATAGCGCAGCCGTCGCGACCGAGGGATCGTCCCGCACGCCGACGATAGTCAAGAACGCCGCGAGCAGCCACTTCAGCGCGGCCGATCTCTCCGAGGGCGAGGTCCTCGCGGAGGTCGGCGAGGGACGGTACCCGCATACGGCGCTGTTCCACCCGGACGAACCCGTCGCGTATCTGCTGTACATCGCCAGCGCCCATCTCGAGGTACTCGACCTCGAGCGCCTGGAGACCGTCCAGCGCGTCGACCGGCTCGGAACGATGCCCGTCGGGAGCGCGCTGGGCCCCGGCGGTGACTCGCTGTTCGTCGGGACTGCCGTCGATCTGCCGGCGGCGTCCGATCCGGGCGTCCTCGCGTTCGATATCGACGAGGACGGCCGACTCGAGCCCGCGGGGACGCGGCCGCTTTCGCGGAGTTCCGGCATGCGAATCGGCCCGGACGACCGCCTCTACGTGGGCCAGAAGATCGAGGACGAAATCACCGTGCTCGGCGCGGACCCCCGGCTCGAGGTCGAGGCGCGGATCCCCGTCGGCGCGGAGCCACACGACCTGTACGTACTCGACGACGACGGGCTCCTGGTCGTTAACCACGCCGGCGGCTCGTCGGCCTCGTTCGTCGACGCGGCCGCCGAGCGCGTCCGCTGTACCGCCGAGACGGGGACGAACCCCCACGGCTTCGCCGTCGCGGACGGGCCCGAGTATCGGTACGGGCTGTTCCCGGCCCGCGAGGACGAGCGGGTCGGCGTCGTCGATCTCGAGGCGGCCGCGGCGGGCGAGGCGTCGCCGACCGAAACGCTGCTCGACGTCGGAACGACGACCGGCTTTGCCGGCGTGACGCCGGACGGCCGCTACGCCGTCGTCGACTCCTACGACGAGCCGTTCGTGACGATCCTGAACCTGACAGACCTGTCGGTCGCCGGCCGCGTCGAGATCGGCGGGGAACCGCTCCACGTCGTCTTCGGACCCGACGGCGAGGAGTGTTACGTCGGGAACATGGAGCGGACCGACCTCGCGGTGCTCGACACGCGACCGCTGGCCGACGATCGCCCGGCGGACGTCGCAGTCGGTCGCCGAATCGACGGTTTCGGGGAGAAACCGAGCGGCATCTTCCGCCCGGAGGTGGACCAATGATCGATCTCACACGACTCATCAGAGGACTCGACAATCGACCGGAACAGATCCGTTACGAGAAGCGTCACACGAGCGATGCGCTCGTCCCGCTCGTCGTCTGGAATACGACCCCCGCGTGCAACCTGCGGTGTAAGCACTGCTACTTCGGGGCCTGCGACGAGCGCGACAGCGAGGAGCTGTCGACCGCCGAGGCCAAGGCCTTCATCGACTCGCTGGCCGCGGTGAACGTGCCGGTACTCGTCTTTAGCGGCGGGGAGCCGTTCTTCCGCGACGACATCGCCGAACTCACCCGGTACGCCTCGGAACAGGGATTGCGTCCGATCGCCTCGAGCAACGGGACCTTCCTCACGGAGGAACGCGCCCGAGACGTGGCCGACGCGGGGATGCAGTACGTCGGCGTTTCCTTGGACGGCGTCGGGGCGACGAACGACGAGTTCCGCGGCGTTGACGGGGCCTTCGAGCGAGCGCGCAACGGGCTCCGTAACGCCCGCGACGCCGGGATGGGGACGGGGATCCGGTGTACGATGACCCAGGGAACCGTCGACGACGTCCCCGCGGTGATCGATCTCGCCGTCGAGGAGGAAATCGACCGCGTCAACCTCTTTCACCTCATCTATTCCGGGCGCGGCGGCGACATCACCGACGCCGACCTCTCCGTCGAGCGCACGCGCGAAATCGTGGACTACCTCTACGAGCGCACCAAAACGCTCGCCGAGACCCACCCCGACATGCAGATCCTGACCGCCGGCAACTACGCCGACGCGGTCTACCTCTATCACCGCATCCGCGAGGACATGCCGGCTCACGCCGAACGGGCTCGAGAGCTCCTGTTCGACGACGGCCCCGGTCGGGTGGTCAAGAACGGCGACGCCGGCCCGAAGGTCGTCAACGTCGACCACCGCGGCGACGTCCACCCGAGCATGTTCCTCTCGCAGTACACGCTCGGGAACGTCCGCGAACAGCGCCTCGACGAGATCCTCGCCGAAAGCGAGCTCTGGTCCGAGCTGGCCGAGCCGACAGACCACCTGAACGGGAAATGCGGCCGCTGTCCGTGGAAGGAGGTCTGCGGCGGGAACTCCCGCGCCCGCGCCGCCGCGGTCTACGACGACCTCTGGGCCGAGGATCCGCGGTGTTATCTCACGGACGCCGAGTACAGGACGGAGGAACTACCGACCGACCACGCGCCACCGGTCGACGCGCCCGCAGTACTCGAGTAGACAGATGCACGCACCCGACTTGGCACCCACCGACGCGAGAACCGACCTCGACTCGGCGACGGTCGCAACGACGCCGAAGAGCGTCCGCCGGCTCGCGTGTTGCCGGGTCAGTTGCGCCACGCACTCGACGGACGAGTTGGGAACGATCCGGCCGGCCGAACCGCTCGAGGTCGCCCGTCGGATCGCAGGCCACGACCGCGTCACCGAGGCGGTCGTCCTCTCGACGTGCAACCGGGTGGAGGCGTACTGCAGCACTCGGACGCCGGCGGATCGGGACGAGGGGCTTCGCGTCGCAGGCGAGGCGCTCGGCGATCCCGACGGCGCTCGAACGGAGACGGGACTCGACGTCGTCGACCACCTGTTCCGCGTCGCCTGCGGACTCGAGAGCACCGTCGTCGGCGAGGCCCACGTCCTCGGACAGCTCCGTCGAACGTTCGAGACGGCACTCGAGGCGGGACTCGCCGGCGGCGTGGTGACGCGGACGGCGGACGCAGCCGTCTCGGTGGGACGGCGCTGCCGCGACGAGACCGACATCAACGAGGGGGCGGTCAGCTACGGGAGTGCGACCTGTAAGCGACTCGAGGCTCGCGGCCGAGTGCCGGACCGTCTCGTCGTCGTCGGCGCGGGTGAGATGGCGACCTCGGTCGCGAAGGCAGCCACGCATCGATGGGAGAGTCGCATCGACGTGGTCAACCGCTCGAGCGCGCCGGAGATAGCCACGGCGGACGGGCGGTACTGGCCGCTCGAATCGCTGGGAGCGGCGATAGCCGACGCGGACGCCGTCGTGACGGCGACGGGTGCGGCGGACCCAGTGGTGACCGCCGAAACGATGCGGGAACTCGAACACGGGACGGTCGTCGTCGACCTGGCGAACCCGCCGGACGTCGCCGAGGCGGTTCGACACTCCGCCGTTCCGGTCGTGGATCTCGACGAAATCCAGGCCGGGATCGAGGCGGCCGTCTCGGGTCGGCGGGACGCGATCCCGGCAGTCGAAGCTGCGGTGACCGACGCGGTCGCGTCGTTCGTCGATCGGGAACGCGAGAACCGCGCCGAGGACACGCTCCGCGGACTGCACCGCACTGCGGCGACGATCCGTGAGCGCGAACTCGAGCAGGCGCGGGCACGCCTCGAGAACGGGGACGATCCCGAGGCCGTCCTGGAGGACTTCGCCAGCGCGCTGACCGGGTCGCTCCTCGGAACGCCGACCGAACGCCTTCGGACGGCTGCACGCGACGGCGACGATGCGATCATCGAGGCCACACACCGGCTCTTCGATCTCGACGCCGGCCTCGAGGAGTCGTGAGCCGGCGACCGCGTCGATTCACCGCTCCTTCGGTTTCGATCGCTTGCCGAATAGACGGTCTCCTCCTCGCGGATGCCCGAGAATCACGCTCGAGAGAGTCGCCCCCATATGAATACCCCCCATTAGCAGGATTTCGGCGGTAGCGTCCTCAGAGCGTGGGAACGTGCAATCTCGGTTAAAGAGTCGAATCGTAACGTCGGCGTGTATGCAACCGAAGCGCTCCGCCACACGAGGTGGTCGGCGATGAGTCTCTCGCGACGCGATTTCCTGGCGGCGGCCGGGACGGGGGCAGTCGGGTCCCTCATCGGCTCCGCGTGGGGAGCGACGCAAACGGTCGACTCGATCACGCAGGTCGACAACCCGCTCAAGTCCTATCCGAACCGGGACTGGGAGCAGGTCTATCACGATATCTACTCGTACGACAGGGTCGACTGGACGGTCTGTCACCCCAACTGTACGCAGTCGTGTGCGCTGAACTTCTACATGAAAAACGGCGTGCCGATCAGGGCGGAACAGATCTACCACGAAGAGGAAGGGAGTCCCGGTCCGGGGAGTCCCGGCGGATACGAGGAAGCGGGCGTCAGCCGCCACTGGAACCCCCGCGGCTGTATGAAGGGACTGACCCTCCACCGCCGAACGTTCGAGCCGAGCCGGATCAAGTATCCCATGGTCCGCAAGGGGTGGAGTCCCGACGATCCAAACCCCGAGGGCCGCGGCGAGGACGAATTCGAGCGCGTCTCTTGGGACGAAGCCATCGACCTGATAGCCGAGAAGATGGCGAGTCTGGAGGACGAAAAGCGGTTCCACATCTTCAACGCCATCAAGGCCGACGGGCTGATCACCCGTCACGGGGCCGGACGGCGACTGGCCTCGATCTTCGGCGGCTGCGAGTGGACGGAGTACGACTGGTACGCCGACCTCCCGCCGGGCCACGTCATCACGACGGGCTATCAGACCAGCGACGCCGATGCGTCGGCCTGGCGGGCCGCCGACTACACGATCATGCAGGGGAAGAACCTGATCCACAACAAGCTCGCGGACAACCACTTCCTCCAGGAGACCCGCGAGCGCGGCGGGAAGATGGTCGGCGTCTACCCCGACTACTCACCGACGGTCCAGAAGTGCGATCGGTGGCTTCCCGTTCGGCCGGGCAGCGATCCCGCCTTCGCGTTGGGAATGGCCCACGTCATCATCGACGAGGAACTCTACGACGAGGAGTTCATGCGGAAGTTCACGACCCTGCCGCTGTTGATCCGGCAGGACAACGGGAAGTACCTCCGCGCCCACGAGGTGTTCCCGGACCACGAACCGCCCGCAGAAGACAGCGAGGAACGTCACGAGGAAAACGACTGGGGCGATTTCGTGATGCTCGACGAGAACGGCGACCCGGTCCCCGTCACCCGCGAAGAAGTGGGCGACGAGATGGGAGCGACACCGCAACTCGAAGTCGACACCGACGTCAGTCTGGCCGACGGCGGGTCGGTGGCGGTCCACACCGACTTCGTCCGCCAGAAGTCGAACATCATGGAGAACTACGATCCGGAGACGGTCGAGGATATCACGACGATCCCGGCCGATGCGCTCCGGACGACCGCCCGGGAGTTCGCCGACGCCGAGAAGGCCCAGTGGTTCACCGGCGAGGGGATCAACCACTGGTTCCACTCGAACGACTCGCTCCAGCGGACGATCTTCTTCGTCCAGTCGATGCTGGGCAACATCGGCGAGCGAGGGGCCGGCTACTACAACTACTCCGGCCAGTACAAGATCGAACTGCTGGACGGCTACCCCTCCTACGTCAACCCCGACGGCAACGCAGCCCACGGGATGTATCCCGGCTACGCGTTCGCGTTCTTCGGCGGCGAGCAGCTAGACGCCCACGAGATCCGCGGCGACTTCGACCGCGAACTCGATCTCGTGCCACAGGGCGACGCCGAGGAGCCGGTGGTGCCGACGAACGCCGAGTCGTACACGATGTCGAAGCCGACGATCCTGTGGACGATGAACTGCAACCTCCTGAACCAGACCAAACATCAGGAGCACGTCATCGAGAACTTCGTCAAACACCCCGACACCAGCAACGAGCTTTCGATCGTCTCGGACATGCACATGACCTACTCCGCGCGCCACGCGGACATCGTGCTCCCGGTCCCCTCCTGGCTCGAGTGTGACTATCCCGACATCACCGTCGGCCCGGAGAACCCGTTCATCCACATGGACCACGGGGTCATGGATTCACTCTACGATACGAAACAGGACGGCGAGGCCGTCGCGCTCGTCGCCGAGAAACTCGACGAGAAGATCCCACCGGAGGAACGCAACGTCGACTCCTACCGGGCGTACTTCGATAAGTTCCTCGACGACGACAAGGACGTCCGCGACTACATCCAGCAGACGCTGGACGCGGGAATGACGACCCGCGACATCGACGTCGAGGACATCGAGGACGGCCCGGAACGGCTCCAGTTGAAGACCTATCCGCGGATCCCCTTCTACTCCCAGATCAACGAGGATCGGCCGTTCTACACCAAGACCGGCCGCATGGAGTTCCACAAGGAGGAAGACCGCTTCCTCGAGCTCGGCCGGGCCGATCTGGATCACATCGAGAGCCCCGAGGGGACGCCCTACGGGGTGAACAAGAAGTGGGACGAGGCGAAAGACGAGGAGAACCCGCTGTATCACGACGAGGAGTATCAGTTCTACTTCAACACGCCCCATCCGAAGTACCGCACCCACTCCTCGTGGGGGATGACGGACTGGAACCTGATCTGGGCGTCGCGCGACTTCGGGTCGACCAACGCCGATCCGGAGGGCACCGAACGGCTGGTCGACGACTTCTCGTTCCCGCAAGGGGAGGGCGAGACGGAGGAGACGCCGCCGCTCGGCGAGGCCTTCGTGGAGATGCATCCCGAAGACGCCGCGGACATCGGCGTCGAGAACGGCGACTACGTCCGGATCAGCGGCAAGCGCGGCGACCTCGTCGTGCGCGTGATGATCAGCGAACGCCAGCGGCCGCGCTCGGCCGGCGACATGGGCCAACTGACCATCTGGCACGGCTGGTGGCCCCAGCACTTCCCGGACGACGAAGAGAACGATGACAGCGTCAAGGGGTACAACGTCACGACGAACATCTGGCTCGACCCCGCACAGGAGACCGACGACCTCGTCCACAAGTCCGTCTTCGGCGATCCGAACATCTCCGAGGAGGTCGAGGACGACATCGTCTGGAAGGGGGCCGAACTCGAGCACGGCTACGAGGAGACCGTCTGGGCACCGACCGGCACGAACCGGGACGACCTCGTGGAAGTCGAGAAGTACGAGGAGGCGGACTGGTGGCCCGGCGACGCGCGGAAGGACGAACTATTCCAGGACTACGTGAGCGGTTCGTTGCAGGGAGGTGACAGCTGATGCCGGAAACCTACAATCCACAACTCGGGCGCGAGCACAGCTACCCCTACGAACACCGCGACGAAGAGCGGGACTGGCACTGGGGGATGATCATCAACATCAACCGGTGTATCAACTGCAACACCTGCTCCTTTGCCTGCAAGTCCACCTGGACGAGCGGGAAGGGCGAGGAGTACATGTGGTGGATGAACGTCGAGACCGAGCCCTACGGCGGCTACCCGATGGGCTGGGACATGCGGCTGCTCGACGATCTCGGCGACGACGAGACGATCTTCGAGGCCGCCGAGGACGGCGAGAAAGTCAAAGGCTACATCGCACAGAAAGAGGAGTGGGAGTACCCCGCGCTGGGCGACGACCAGGTTCACGGCGAGTACCCCACCGGCGACGTCGTCGAGAGCGACCTCGAGAACGACGAGTACCACGACATGTGGCAGTTCTACCTGCCGCGGCTCTGTAACCACTGCAAGAACCCCGCTTGCCTCGCCGCGTGTCCGCGGAAGGCGATCTACAAGCGCGAGGAGGACGGGATCGTCCTGCTCGATCAGGAGCGGTGCCGGGGCTACCGGAAGTGCGTGAAGTCCTGTCCGTACCACAAGCCGATGTACAACCCCGAGACGGGCGTCTCGGAGAAGCCGGTCGGCTGCTTCCCGCGCATCGAGGAGGGGAACGTCCCGCGGTGTGTCTCCTCGTGTATCGGGAAGACGCGCCTGCACGGCAACATCAATCGCGGTCCCGACGCCGGCCACCCCGGCGGAAACACGTCGGCGGCGGCCGGCCGGAGTCCGGTGAACTACCTCGCCAAGAGCGACGAGAAGATCGCGCTCCCGCTGTACCCGCAGTTCGGAACCCGGCCGCAGGTGTTCTACATGCCGCCCTACCACGTGCCACCGGAGTTCCTCACCCAGATGTTCACGCCGAACACCGCGGACAAACAAAACGAGTGGCCCGGCAGCACCTTCGAAGAATCGATCAAGATCGTCCAGGATCGCGTCCGAAATCCGAGCCACCACACCCTCGGGATCCTCCAGCTGTTCGGCGCGACCACCCGCCTCATCGAGACCTACACCGTCAAAGAAAATCGCGTGAAGGGGTGGGACCGCAAGGGGAACAAGGTCGTCGACATGCCCTTCGAGGAAGAGATGGAGGTCCGCGAGGGCGAGATGTGGACTAACCAGCCCTAACAGACCAATGACACCGACAACCACTCCCGACCCCGAGTATCACGCCGCGCGGGCCACGCTGTACTGTACCGCCGCCGCGGCGTTTACCTACCCGACCGAGGACACCGTTCGCGAACTGCTCGACCCCGAGGCCCGAGCGGGGATCGAACGGGCCGCCGAGCAGCTCACCGTCGCCGAGGAGGCGACCGCACTGCTCGAGGCCCTCGCGGAAACCGACGTCGAGGACCTCCGGACGGCGTACAACGAGCTGTTCGGCCTCCCAAGCGACGACGGGACCTACGCCGTGATCCCTTACGAGGCCCACTACACGACCCGTGACGAGATTAGCAGCGAGCAGCGCCGGATCGCGACCGTCGTCGGCCTGATGGAGGAGTTCGGCCTCGAGCCCAGCGACGACTTCGCGGAGCGGCAGGACCACGCCGCCGCCGAACTCGAGTTGGCGCAGGTGCTGGCCGGCCAGCGGGCCGTCGCACTCGAGTCGGGCGAGTCCACCGCCGCCGAGCGCGTCGGGCAGGCCGAGGCGACGGTACTCGCCGACCACCTCGTCGAGTTCGTGCCGGCGCTCGCACACGACCTCCGTCGGGCGACGGACGAACCGGCCTACGAGGCTGCGGCGGACCTCGTCGAGGAACTGGTGACCTACGATAACGGGAAGCACCCGGACCCGAGCGTGTCGGCGGACGCGGCGAACGGAGGTGAGACGCCGTGAGCTCGGACCCAATCGAGATCGGTCCGCTCTCGATCGATCGTACGGCCGCACGCGAGGCGACGAAGCTGGCCGCGATCGTGTTGTGTCTCGTGATGGTCGTGCAGGTGGTCGGAATCGCCGTCCTCACGGGCGGTCCGCTGTCGATCCTGTCGGTCAACGAGGTGCCGGCGGAGCCGGACGCCGAGGCGTGGAAGGACGCGCCGACCGAGACCGTCTCGCTCGAGAACCAGCAGATGATTGCCCCCTATGGCGGCGGCAGCGTCGACGACGTGACGGTCCAGTCCGTGACGAACGACACGCACGTCGCCTTCCGGATGGAGTGGGAGGACCCGACGATGGACACGGAGATCAACGAGCCGAACGCCTACAGCGACGCCGCGGCGATCATGCTCCGGAGCGGGGACGAGCCGCCGATCACGATGGGGGCAAACGGTAATCCGGTCAACATCTGGTACTGGCGCTCGAGTTGGCAGTTCTCGGAGTCCGACCCGGGCGGCGACATGTACACCTATCCACACCCGGATAACCGAACGAAGCCGGGTCAGGCGGCGGGGAACCCGCTCTCGCAGTCCGCGTATAACCGGTACGGGCAGAACTACTACGCGATGGGCTATGGCTCGCTGACGAACGCGGAGACTCAGCCGGTCGCGGCGAACGGCGAACGGACCGACGATGGCTGGGCCGTCGTGTTCCAGCGCGAACACGAGGCAAGTGGCGAGTACGACGCCTCGTTCGAGGGCGACGAGCGGATGTACCTCACGTACGCGATCTGGAACGGGAGCGCCGACGAGGCGAACGGACAGAAGTCACTGTCCTACGAGTTCCTCACGCTCGATACGGAGGACGGAACGCTCGCAACGGCCGATTCCGGCGGGAGCGGCGACAACAGTGACGGCGAAAGCGCCAACAGCGGTGCCGTGGCCAGCGCGACTGAATCCGCGAGTTGGCTGGCCGGTGCCGCGACGAACTGGCCCGCTGCGATCGTCCTCGCGACGGTCGCCGCGTGGCTCGTCAGCTACTGGAGGATCAAGGAATGACCGACTACGCGAACCGAAGTGCCCGCGGCCGGGCACCCGACGACGACGAAGCAACGCTCCGGACTCGGCTCGAGGCCGATCGCGAGCGCGATCGCCGCCGCGCCGCGCTCGGATTGGTCGATCCGGCCGACGACGGCGGGCTGGAACCCGCGACGATCGCGGGGCTTGCCGAGCGGGTAGGTGAGGACGAATCGGCCGATGTCAGACAGTTCGCGGTCGAGGCGCTCGGCCTCGCCGCGAGTTCTGATGGTGGTGACGCGGCCGAGGCAGCGATTCGGGCGGCGCTGAACGACGACCACGAGTGGGTCCGCGCCGAGGCGGTCGTCGCCCAGTCGCGGGCCGAACCCGAAAACGACGAGCCGCTTCGGGCGGCTCTCGAGGACGACAGCGGCTGGGTGCGGCGCAACGCCGTCATCGCCCTCTCGAAGACGGGTGCGGCCTCGGAGGAGTTGCTGATCGAGCAACTCAAACACGATCCCCACTCCGGCGTTCGGGAGTACGCGGCCGACTACCTGCGGGAGTACGCCGACGACGTCGGCGAGACGGTTCGGATCCTCGCCGCAGTGTTGGCCCGCGATCCGGAGGCGTTCGTCCGGGCGAAGGCCGCGACCAGCCTCGGCGACCTCGGGACGGACCGGGCAGAGGAGGTCCTCGAGCGCCACGGATTGAACGACCGCAGCGACGACGTGCGGCGGTCGGCGAAGCGAGCGCTCGCGACGGCACGCGGCGTCGACCCCGAGCAGATCGACGCCGAATTGGACGACGATGCCGCACCCGGCGGCGGGCCGGGATCGCGACGGGAACGAGAACGGCAGGGCCCCGGCCCGGGGCGAGGGCCAGCCGGCTCGATCGACGGCCTGACGCAGGGACAGCGTGATCGACGATGACCTACGAACTCGACAGCACACCCACGGACGAGCCACGGAACGCGAACGGCGAATCGGATGCAAACCGCGACCACGACCCCGATGCGGGCTGTACGACCGACACCAGTGCTGGGGGGTCACCCATCGAGGAATCACTCGGCGTCACGATTCCCGACGACCACGTCGGCGCGTTCGTCGCGCAGGCGTTCGAGGACGTCGAACGCTCGACGGAGTGGACCGAAGCCGTCGACGCCGTCGTCGCCGACGATGCCCGCAACGCCTGGCAGTCGCTTACCCCGAAGAAACAGGTCGTCGAACTGTTGAAGATGGCCGGTCAGTTCGACGAGCGGGCGACCGAGTTGCTCGAGGGAATTCCCCTCGATCGGGGCGGGCTCGACGACGACATGCGCGAGCAGTTCGACGAAGCAACGCGGCTGCGCCGGAACGCCGACATCCTCCGCGACGGCATCGCGGCGGGCTACGCCGAGGGACGGGTGACCGACGAAGAGTTGGTCGCGGCCATCGAGGCCTTCGAGTTCGATACCGCGACGATCGCCGAGCGGGAAGACGCGCTGGATACGGTCGCCAACACCTACGACCTCGACTACCGTCCCTACGGCGGGACGCTGATGACCGAGCGCGAACCCGACGAGGACGCCGACGAATTCGAGGCCTGGTAACATGGCGAAACACGATATCGTTCCCGACGACGTCCCGACCGACGACCTCGCCGACCGCGTCCGGAACGGCCTGCGCGACGTCGAAGATCCGGACCTGGGCGGCAACGTGCTCGACTCCGGGCTGGTGACTGCCGTCTCGGTCGACGAGCGGGTCGTGCGGATCGACGCGGATCTCACCGGCTTCGACGAACCGACCGCGGAGGACGTCACCGAGGCAATCCGCCGGCGGGCCCTGGCAACGCCCGGCGTCGAGCGTGCGACGGTCGAAGGCGACGCGCCCGATGGGGCCGCCGACGACGAGATCGACGGTCCCGCGGGCGTCGACACCGTGATCGCCGTCGCGAGCGCCAAGGGCGGCGTCGGCAAGACGACCGTCTCGACGCAACTCGCCCGGGCGCTGGCGGCCGAACCGGACCACGACGTCGGCCTGTTCGACGCCGACCTCTACGGGCCGAACGTGCCCGAACTACTGGATCTCGAGGGGCCGATTGCCGCCGACGCCGAGGGGAACGCCGAACCGATCGACGCCGGCGATCTCACCGCGATGAGCGTCGGCCTTATCGCGAACGACGAGCCCCTGGCCTGGCGCGGCGCGATGGCTCACGAGGCCGTCAGCGAACTGTTCGAGGACACCGCGTGGGGCGAGCTCGACACCCTCGTCGTCGACCTGCCGCCGGGGACCGGTGACATCGTCCTGACGGCGCTCCAGTCGCTTCCCATCGACGGCGCAGTGCTGGTCAGCACGCCGCATCCGACCAGCGTGGCCGACACGTCGCGCAGCGCCACGCTGTTCGAGGAAAACGGCGTCCCGCTGCTGGGAACGGTCGTCAACATGCGCGGGTTTACCTGCGACTGTGGCCGCGAACACGATCTCTTCCCGGACACGGACGTCGAGCGGGAACTCGACAAACCGGTACTGTGCGAACTACCCTTCGACGAGCGGGTTCGCGACTTCGACGACGGCGTGCCAGCCGAGATGATCGACCTCGCCGACGCCGTCCGCGAGCGGCTCGAGGACGTCGACGATTTCTCGGTGCCCGATCACGCGCTCGACCTGCGCGGGCTGCCGAAGCCGATCCGCCACGAGCAGGCCACCGAGGAGTTCCGCGTGACCGAGCCCGGCGAGTGGTTCTACCTGCTCAACGATCACGATCCGTCGCCGCTCGCGGCGGAGCTCGTCGCCGCGGTCGGTCGCGACGGACCGCCTGGCGACGCGTTCGAGGAGTACGAAGTCCGCCGGCGCGGGCCGAACGAGTGGGTGATGGCCGTTTCGCGGTAGTCCCGGCGAGTCGAAGGCAACGCGATCCACCCACCGTCGACCGTTCGAACGGGTCTTGTAGCCGTACACCGAGATGAGAGCTATGTGTCAGGGTTCGCGTCTCCGTGTCGTCTGTCTGGCCGGCCCAAGCGACGCCGGCAAGACGTCGCTCGTCGAGCGGCTCGTCCCGCGGTTGGCAGAGACCGGCCGCGTCGCGACCGTCAAATCGATCCACCACGACATCGAGATCGATACCCCAGGGACCGACACGCATCGCCACCGGACCGCCGGTGCCGAAACCGTCGTCGGGGTGACGCCCGCGTTGACCTTCGAGGTCACGACACGGGGAAAGCGGAACCCGCCCGATCCCGACGACGCGGAGTCGCTCCTCGAGTCCGACGACCCCGAAATTCGAGCGCTGACGAGTTCGCTCGAGCGGCTCGCCCGCTGCGGATACGACACCGTCATCGTCGAAGGGTTCGCCGACGCGCCGCTGCCGACGGTTCTCGTCGGGGATCGGGACGCGTCGGCGGTCGGCGGTACCGTCGTCGGCCGCGGCGACGACCCGATCGACGAACTCGTCGAAACGATCCGTGGGCTCGACAAACTCGATGCCTCGACCGACATCGCTGAGCACCCGAGCGACGAACCGACCGAGTAAGCCGCTTCGACGGCCGCGACGGGCCGTGGTCGGGCGACCGTGTAGCCGTCGTAGATCCGCTGTCGAAACCACCTTCGGTTTAGTTCCCACAATACTGGAACCAATACCAGTTATATTTATACCGGGGATAGAAAGGAGTGGTATGGATACCCACGACGGTCGCGGTCGGAGCCCCTCGAGGAGCCGTCGGGAGGTACTCGCGGGGGTGGGCGGCCTCACCGCGGGACTCGTCGGGACCGCGGGTTGTCTCGGCAGCACCGACAGGGTTCGGGTGCTCGCTGCGGGCAGCCTTGCTATCGCCCTCGAAGAGCGGATCGGCCCGGCGTTCGAAGCCGGGTCCGACGTCCACTACGAGGGCGAATATCACGGAACCAACGCGGTGTTGCGGCTGGTCGAGGACGGAACGAAGTATCCGGACGTCGTGATCGGAGCCGACATCGAACTCCTGCGGGATCGACTCTACCCCGACCACGCCGACTGGGACGCCTCGTTCGCGGCCAACGAGGTCGTGATCGCCTACGAACCGGAGACCGACCTGGGTGCGTGTCTCGAGACCGATCGCCCGTGGTACGAGTGTTTCGACGACGCCGACGAAGGTGCGATCGCGATCAGTGATCCGGATCTCGACCCGCTTGGCTATCGGGCGCTCCTCCTCTTCGAACTCGCCGAACGGGAACACGGGCTCGACGGGTTTCGCGACGCGATGGCCGAAACGGTCGCTCACGTTCCCAACGAATCGCAACTGCTCGCCGGTGTCGAGAGCGGGAATCGTGCCTGTGCGGTCGCCTATAGCAACATGGCGTCCGAGCGTGAGGTTGCCGTCCGCCGGCTTTCCGACGCGTACAACTTCGGTGCTCCCGCCGCCGCCGACCGGTACGCGCAGGCGAGCTACACGACCGCCGACGGCCACACCGTCGAGGGGTCGCCCGTCGTCTACAACGCGACGGTCCGTACCGATGCGGACAATCCCGAGGCGGGACAGGAGTTCGTCGCGTTCCTCCTCGAGAACGACGACCTGCTCACCGAGTCCGGGCTGCGGGTCGACGGCTCGTTGCCGCGATTCCACGGCGATCCGCCGGAGGCGATCCAGCCGTGAGCAGGGCCAATTCCGCCCGTCAGGAGGATCCCGATGACGGTCACACTCGTCGTACCGCTAGCCTCGAGTGGCTCCCGACGGTGCTGGCCGTCCCGGCGCTACTCGGCGCAGTGTTGCTCGCGTACTTCGTCGTCCCCGTCGCCGTCTTTCTGCTTCGAATGCGGGCGGTCGATCTCGTCGCCGGGCTCACGGATCCGACGATTCAGGACGCGATCAGAACCTCGCTGGTGACGGCCCCGGTTTCGACGACCATCGCGACCGTCTTCGGCGTCCCGCTGGCGTACGTCCTCTCGCGGGGCTCGTTTCGCGGCAAGCGGCTGGTCGAAGCGCTCGTCTTGCTCCCGCTCGTCGTCCCGCCGATCGTCGGCGGCGTGATGTTGCTGACCGTCGTCGGTCGATACACGCCGATCGGCGCGGCCGCCGTGGCGCTCGGGATGCCGCTGACGGGAAGCCACGCCGGCGTCGTCCTCGCCCAGACGTTCGTCGCCGCGCCGTTTCTCGTCGTTACCGCCCGCGCGGGCTTCGACGGCGTCGATCCCCGCCTCGAGGAAGCCGCGCGGACGATGGGGTATGGGCCACTGCGAACGATACGACTGGTGTCGCTGCCGCTTGCGCGCAACGCCATCGCCGCCGGGATCGTACTGACGTTCGTCCGGGCGATCGGCGAGTTCGGCGCGACGATGATGGTCGCGTACTCACCGCGAACCATGCCCGTGCAGATCCGCGTCTCGTTTATCGCTCGTGGGATCGACGCCATCGTCCCCATCGCGCTCGCCTTGCTCGCGATCGCCGTGACCGTCGTCGTCGCCGTCCAGTTGCTGGTCGGAACGCCCAGGCAACACTGAGACGGACCGCCTGAGCCGTCGTCGTGTGGCGTGTCGTCTCGTCCTTCGAACCCATCAAAACGCGTGTAATTCGCTCTGAACGGTTCTAAGTGCTTTGGAAGTGGGGTTATGCAGTTCGTAGTCGTATCCACGGGTGAGACTCATGACATCCATCGCAGACATCGAGATCCCGGCTGACGGAACCGGAACGGGCGAGCTGTTCGCGGCTGTCCCCTCCCTGACGTGCGAAATGGAACGGGTGATCGCCTCGAGCGGCCACGGGCTCTGGCTGTCGGGGCCCTCGCGGTCGGAACTCGAAGCGGCCCTCGACGGGGCCGCCGCGATCGGCGCGTATTCCCGGATCAGCAGCGACGAGGACCGGTGGCTGTACGACATCGAGTTCGAACCCGATACCGTCGACCCGTTCGAGCTCACCCTCGAGGAGGGCGGGACGGTACTGAGCGCCGCCGCGTCGAACGGCACGTGGCTGCTCACCGTCCGCGTGGTCGACCGCGAGAGCGTGAGTTCGCTGTACGACCGCCTCGACGACAACGACGTCACGCCGACGATCGTCCGGCTCTTCGATCTCGCCGAGGAGAGCCACTCCCAGTGTGGGCTGACGGCCCGCCAGTACGAAACGCTGGTCGCAGCGATCGACCACGGCTACTTCGAGATCCCCCGCGAGGTCTCGATGCAGGAACTGTCCGAGGAGCTGGGTATCTCCCATCAAGCCCTCTCCGAGCGACTCCGGCGGGCCTACCGCGCACTCGTCACGTCCGAACTCAACGTGACCGAAGAAGAGACCGCCGCACCGCCGGTCCCGTCGAACTGAGCCCCCTCGAGGGAACGGGGTTCGTCCGACGGTCGAAGCGATGGTTTTCGCCGATCGGTCTGTTGATCGCCGATCGGTCGACTGAACGAACTTGACACCGCTGCTCGAGAAGAGAAGTCTCCAACAGTTAATATCCGGCCGACCAACACCTGCGGCATGGAGATCAACAGCGACGACGGCGTGTTGCGACTGGCGTTCGATCGACCCGCTGCGCTCAACGCGCTCACGATGGAGACGGCCGACGAGCTAGCCGACGAGATCGAAGCCGCCACGCCCGCGGAGTACGACGCGATCGTCATTACCGGCAACGGCGACGCGTTCAGCGCCGGGGGCGACCTCGAGTCGATGGCGGAAACACCCGACTCCTCGAAGGCGGCCTACGAGCGGGTCACCGAAACCTTCGGCCGCGTCGTCGAAGCGATGCTCGAGTGTCCCGTTCCGATCGTCGCGAAGGTAAACGGCGACGCCATCGGTGCGGGCCTCTCGATCGTCGCGCTCGCGGACATCGCCTACGCCGCCGCCGATGCGACGTTTTCCTGTGCGTTCGTCAGAGTCGGCCTGATTCCCGATACCGGCGGTACCGTCATCCTCCCGCACATCGTCGGACTGCGGGCCGCAAAGCAACTCGCGTTCACCGGCGAGTTCTTCGACGCCGAGCGTGCGGCCGACCTCGAGTTGGTCAACGAGTCGGTCCCTGCCGACGAACTCGACGATCGCGTCGCCGAAACCGTCGCGGGACTTGCCAGCGGCCCGACGGCCACCATCGGCATGATGAAACAGGCCATGCACGAAAACATGGGTCGCGCCTGGGACGACGCGCTCGACTACGAGAACCTGCTGCAGGCACAGGCCCGGACGTCGGACGCCCACGAGGAAGGCGTCACTGCGTTCCTCGAGGACCGGGAGCCGGAGTTCGAGTAATCGGCCCCTCCGACACCGTTTCGGCATCGAGACTCGAGTCCGACCGTCCGGTCGCAAGCGCGCGCAAGCACCACGACCTTGCGCGGATCGGCCGCTGATGACACTGTAATGACCCCGCAATTTACCGACGACGACGTCGGCAAACGCGTCGTCAACGCCGACGGTGACGAGGTCGGAATGGTCGCAGCCGTCGAACACGGAACGGCCCACGTCGAACCGGACCCCGGCATCACGGACTCGATCAAGGCAACGCTCGGATGGAGCGACAGCGGGGCGGATACCTACCCGCTTCAGGAAGAGGCTGTCAGTCGCGTCACCGACGACGAAATCCACCTCGAGCACGACCTCTCCGGTGTCGGCGCGTCCGGCGGAACCGGCGATATGGACACCGGGACCGGCACAGCCGGTTCCGGAACGGGACAGGATCGCGGTATCGACCGGGACGACGACGATATTAGCGGCTCGGACGACGAGGGGCTGATCCGCGACGACGATGACGACGACCTCCTCGGCGACGACCGAAGCCGGTAACACCGTTTCGAACTTCTTTCGGCGACGCCCCAAGTACGAGGAGCGACGGTTCGACGGACCGGGTCGGCCTCGAGTCCCGGCCTCGAGCGACGAAACGACGCGGATCGTTGATCGGCCCGACTGATCAGTCCTGCGCTTACTCCTCGTCCTCGTCGCTGTGGTCCCGTTCGGACTGTCCTTGCGTGTCCTTGCTCTCGCCCGTCTCGTCGGTCCGATCCATCTCGCCGCCACTTCGGCCCTCGGTTAGTTCCCCGCCAGGCTCCGGAGAACCACGAGCCCCCGACTGTGGACTCTCCCCCTGGTGCCCCCGTGCACTCGGTCGTCCCCGCTCTCCCCGCTCGCGGTGCTCCGTCTCGATGCGCTGTGAGTACTGGTCTCTAACCCGTCCCTGACCGGTCGTCCGTGGCTGCGACGATTCCCGTCCCTGCATCGGTTGTTCGTACTCGCTGGCGCGTCCGCCCTGTTCACCGCCCCGAGGCTGGCCACCGTGCTGGCCCTGGGGACCCTGTTGCCCGCCCCGAGGCTGTGGTTCCTGGGAGTGACGCTGCGGCTGCCCTTCCTGGCCGTATTGCCCACGCTGTTCGAACTGGCCGGTCGTGGGTGATCGACCCGGCTCCTGTGGAGGGCCGCCGGTCTGACTCCGTTGGGACCCACCCAGCCTGCCCTGCTCGATCCGACTCTCCTGAGGGGAGATGTCCGGCTGTCCCGAGCGTGTCTGCGCTCCCGTCATCGGTCGTTGCTGGAAGCCGGAGGCGCTCGCCGACTCGCCACCGTACTCCTGTGGCGAGACCCACTCCCCGGTCCCAGCGGAACCTTGTGGCTGCGATCGTTCGCTCGAGGCACGCTGCTCGCCCGGCTGTGTCCGTGGCGTGTCTCTCGATCGTTCAGTACTGGCCTGTTCCCCGCCGAATTGCTGTCTGCCGGCCTGCTGGCTCCCCATCTGCTGGTCGGCCATCCGACCGCCCGCCCCGCGTTGGCTCGGTTCCCCTTCGCTGGCCCGGCCCTGACCGATCGGCTGCGAGCCCATCTCCTCCATCTGGGGCTGCGTGGCCGCCTGCATGCCCTTTTCCATCGCCCGCTCCATCTCCGGCATGACGGCCTCCATCCCCTGGAGATAGCTCTGGACCATCGATTCGGTGAACTGCGAGCCCGGCGCGCTCTCGAGGATCGTTTTCGTCATTTCGAGGCCCTGTCGCTGGGCAGTGTCCTGCCACTCGAGTGCACTCAGCGTCATGCGGGCCATATTGCGCTGGAGGTCGATCAGCTGTTCGATGGTCTGCTGGCCCTGGTTCATCGTCGACTGTGCCATCTGCTGTGTGTCCCTGTTCGTGTTCCGGGACTGCTGACGTTGTTGGTCTCTCATACCACTCACCTGAGGATCCGTCGCCGCTGTCGATCCTCGGTCACGACTGGGGGCAACCGAGACGCAGATAAAGGGGGTCGTCGGTTCCAGTCGGTAGTACGTCACCAATTCGCCGTAACAGGCTGTCGCCCATCAGTCAATTGGCGAGACGATACCGGCGTCCCATCCCGGAGTAATCGATCCTGTCGCGGCGTCCGACGGCGTAATTACTGCTTGGGAGCCGGCAGCGAACCGAGGACGGAACGACGGCCGGGGCCGCGGTTAGCCGTCCGAATCGGACGTCGGTTCGCCGTGTGTCACGCCCTCGCGTTCGTCGGCCCGCATCCGGCGCAGCGCCGCGCGCCCGTTGCTCGCCTCGTAGCCGAAGAAGACCCCGTTGGCGTATTCCTCGGCGACTTCGGTCGCGTGGATCAGGTCGTCGACATCGACGTTTACCGCGTACAATTCGATATTAAACGGCGTCTCGAGGGCGCTCTCGAACCCCTTTGCGATCGTCTCGAGCCAGTAGGTCGTCCCGTAGGCGGTATCGTAGAGGGGGACGACGAACTCGTCGACGTACTCCTCGATGGCCGCGAGGTCGATGCCGGCGCGTTCGTAAAGGTGGCCGGGATACGGATCGGGATAGAGGGTCATGTAGACCGTCCCGGGGATGTGTTCGACCGCCTCCGCGACGAAGTCGGTGATGACGCTCGCACGCCACGCCATGCGGTCGTCGTACCCGCTCGCTTCGAACTCCTGCTCGCAGACGCCACAGCGACAGTATTCCGCGCGGGGAAAGCCGATGTCGTCGAGGCGCACGTCCTCGTTTTCTGCGACGCAGTCGTCGATGACCTCGAGCAGTCCCTCCCGGTAATCCGCTCGAGTCGGACAGATGTAGGCCCAGTCGAAGTACGACCGCTCCCGATCGGCCGGCCGTCCCATGTCGTCGACGGGGACCAGCGACGGATCGGCGTCGGCCGCGGCGTTGTCGCCGAAACAGGAGACCATGTTTACCCCGTCGGCGATCGGTTCGGCGGACCGGCCGGTCACGTCTTTGACTTCGTAGAACCCGCGGTCGAACTCCGGCCACCGTACTTCTTCGGCGTTCCGAGTGACGACGCCGTACATAACTCAGTGTACGACGCCGGCACCGTAAGCCGTTCGGAATCGTGCGTTATTCTTCGGTCGGTTCGTAGTCGACTTCGACGTCCGACGAGCCGCCAACGGTGAGTTTGTAGAGGACGGCGACGACGAACAGGGCGAGTACGATCTTGACGGTACGTGACATGTCCAGTGGAGCCTTCGGTCGGAACACACTTAGAGATTCTGGATAGTCGTCAGTCCCGGAAAAAAGCGCGCTCGCCGTGGCCCCACGTATCGATCAGCGACGCGATCTCTTCTCGAACGATCGTCTCACAGTACGAACAGCGAACGCCATCCTCGAGCACGGTAAAGCGGGACGTGACCGGTTCGTCGCCGGTCGTGATACAGCCGGCGTTCGGACAGGAGAGCACGCCCTCGACGACGTCGGGTCGTTCGACGCGGTGTTTCTCGACGACGTCGTAGTCCCGAACGATGTTGATCGTCGCGTCCGGCGCGATCAGCGAGAGGACGTCGACCTCGTCCTGGCTCAGTTCGCGCCCTTCGACCTTGACGATGTCCTTGCGTGCGAGCCGATCGGAGGGGACGTTCATCCCGACGGACACCTCTTCGCCCTCGCTGCCGTCGATCCCGAGGATCGCGAGGACGTTCAGTGCCTGCCCGCCGTGGACGTGATCGATGACGGTGCCATCGCGGATTTTGCTCACTCGCAGTTCGTGGTCGTCGTTCCCGTCGTGGTGGTCGTGATCGTTACTCATCGTCATCACCGCCGATACGCTTGTCGTCGCTCAACAGCAGGTCCAGCAGCGCCATTCGGACCGGGACGCCGTTGTGTGCCTGTTGGAAATACGCGGCGTAGTCGGTCTCGTCGATCTCGGGCGCGATCTCGTCGACTCGCGGGAGCGGATGCATCACGGTTAACTCGTCGCTTGCGGCCTCGAGCGTGTCGGCGTCGATCTGGTACTCGCCGGCGACCTTCTGGTACTCGTTTTCGTCGGGGAACCGCTCGCGCTGGATCCGCGTGACGTAGAGCACGTCGAGCGATGGCAGGACCTCCTCGAGGGAGTCGTGTTCCCGAATCCCCGTGCCGTCCTGTCGCTGGTGGAGGTCGTAGACGACCTCGCGGGGCAACTGGAGGCTCTCCGGGCTGATGAAGTGCTGGCGGGTGTCGAAGTTCGTCAGCGCGTAGGCCAGCGAGTGGACGGTCCGACCGTACTTCAGATCGCCCATGATGCCGATCGTCAGGTCGTCCAGGCCGGCGTTCTCCCGGATCGTGTAGAGGTCGAGCATCGTCTGTGTCGGGTGGTGGCCCGCACCGTCCCCGGCGTTCACCAGCGGAACGTCGACGAACTCGCTGGCCATCGTCGCCGCTCCCTGCTTGGGATGGCGCAAGACGAGCGCGTCGGTGTAGCCCTCGATGACCCGGACCGTGTCGGCGAGCGTTTCCCCTTTCTTCACGCTCGAGGACTCGATGGATCCCATATCGACGACGTCGCCGCCGAGCCGTTTCATCGCGGTCTCGAAGCTCATCTTCGTCCGCGTGCTCGGCTCGAAAAAGAGCAGGCCGAGCAACGTTCCCGCGTGGCGGTCGGCGACGGTCGACGGGTCGGCGTCGAGCTCGGCTGCGTAGTCGAGGACGGTTTCGATGTCTCCCCGAGAGAGTTGTTTGCTCGTGATGAGGTGATCGTGGCGCATTCGTTCGTGTAGGCTGTGGCGTGCCCCTTGAATCTCTCCATTCGGCACGGCGAGTTCCCCGACTTCGAATCACCGATCGGCGGAAAATCATTGCATCCAGCTGGTGTGTATTGAAAGCAAAGAGTTATACAGCCGCTACAATAATAAGTCGTAATCGTATGGTCGGCCGGCTGGATACGGGAATCGACGTGTTGGACCGGAAGCTCGACGGTGGGCTCCCACCGGGGTGTATCGTCGCCTACACCGCCGAGCCAGCCAGCCAGTCGGAACTCCTCTTGTACGAACTCACGGCCGCACGCGGGACGCTCTATCTCTCGACCGAACGCTCCGACGACGCCGTCCGCCACGCCATCGACTCCTCGCCGTCGGCCGTCGGAAGCCCGACGGTCAGACACGTCACGAGCGACATGCCTCTCGAGGAGGCGACCCAACTCATCGGTGCCTTGCCCGACGGCGCCAATCTCATCATCGACACGATGGACGTCTTGGAGCGGTGTGACACCGACGAGTACGTCCGCTTTCTCAACGACCTCAAAGACAAGATGCTCGAGACGGGGAGCATCGCCGTGTTGCACTGCCTGAAAGGCGACGACGAACCCCTCAACCGGGCACGGACCTACCACGCTGCCGACGCCGTCTTCGATCTCCGGACCGAGGTCGCCGGCACCGAACTCGAGAATCACCTGACGATCCCCAAGTTCCGCGGCGGCAGCCAGCCGACCGACGCGATCAAGCTCGAACTCATCGAGGAAGTGGCGATCGACACGAGCCGCGACATCGCGTGAGGAGCGTCGCCGCTCCCCCGATCCGGTCACGGCTCTTGCTCGGGCGTCGTAACGGCGTACTCGCGGCGGTCCGCTCGGTCACCGTCGCCGTTCGCAGAACGTACGCGACCAGCAACGCGAGGGGAAAGACGCCGACGGCGACGCTCATCGGAACGAGGACCACACGGACCGGTTCTCCGAAGGGCGGACCCTCGCTGCGGTCATGACAGACAACGCGGCGATGGCGGTACCGACGGCCGGGACGCCGCCGTAGAGTACGTATCGCGAGAGCCGGGAAAATTCGACCCGCAGAGACACCGATCTGAAGTACTGGTCCGGTTCGACCGCTACGTTCCCGCGGGCGAAAAAGGGGAGACGCGCACGTCCATGGTCGGTGTCAGTACGCTACAGAACGGCCAGCGATCGCCGGGTGCGTTACTCTTCTGCGCCTTCGAGCTCTTCGACGATCTCGTCGGCATCAACGTCGGCGTCCTCGAGGGCCTCCTCGATGTCGCCACCGCCCATGCCGCCCATGCCGCCCATCATACCGCCCATGCCCATGCCACCCATGCCGTCGATGACTTCCTGGACGATGACGCGGTCGACGCCGACCTTCTCGATGATGTCCTGACCGATCTGCTGTTTGCCCATCATCCACTGCTGGTTCATGGTCATCTGGGGCGTGGCCTCCAGATAGAGCGTCTCCTTCTCGACCGTTTCGGTCTCGAACTCGGGTTCTGCGTCCTCGTCGGCGTCCTCGTCGGGTTCGACGGGAACCTCCTCCTCGACCTCGTCCGTTTCGATCCAGAGGTCGGGCTCCATCCCGAGGTACATCTCGAAGAGGCCGGCGGCCTGCTGTTCGCGGTCGTCGACCTCGTCGGCGACCGTGTACTCGTACTCGACGTCCTCACCGGCCAGCGGGTGGTTGAAGTCGACGCGGGCGCGGCCGCCGATGATCGTGCTGATGTAGCCCTGCTGGCCGTCGATCTGCACGTTGGCACCGGGGTAGCGGTCGTCCTCGTCGATCTTCTCGGCGCTGACGGTCTGGACGTCGTCCGGGTCGTACTCGCCGAAGGCGTCCTCGGCGGGAACGGTCACGGTGCCGGAATCGCCGGGTTCGGAGCCGGTGACCGCCTGTTCGACGGCCTCGAAGATGTGGCCCTCGCCCAGAACGATCGTTCGCGGCTTGAACTCCTGGCCCTGATCGTCGACGCCCTCTTCCTCGGCGACCTCGGGGTCGGTCGTGTCGACCAGCTGTTCGTCCTCGGTGGTGTACGCGGTGTACTCGAGTTCGACGAAGTCGCCTTCCTGCAGCCCCTCGGCTTCGTCGGCGGTTTCCTCGGTTACTTCTTCGTCGACGTCATCGGCCTGCTCCTCGAGCTCGGCCTCTTGATCCTCAGTCATACGTTGTACGTCCCGCCGTCGACATTTAAGTACGACGTTTTCGAGCGAGAGCGACCGATACTTATTACAGCTCCACCTCCCCCCGAGCATGTACGAGGTCGAAGTGAAAGTCCCCGCCGATCTCGAGCCCGTCCGAGACCGCCTCGTGGCGCTCGAGGCGACGCCACGGGGTGCCGTCGTGCAGGTCGACACCTACTACGACGCACCCCACCGGGAGTTCGCCGAGACCGACGAGGCGCTTCGGATCCGGTCGGAGCGACCAGAAGACGGCGAGGCGGAGACCCGCGTCACCTACAAGGGGCCACTGGTCGACGACGAGTCCAAGACCCGCGAGGAAGTCGAGACCGCCGTCGGTGACGGGGAAAAGACGGACGCGATCCTGACGAACCTCGGCTTCGAGCCCGCCGCGACGGTCCGCAAGGATCGCGAGCGGTTCGCGCTCGAGGAATACACCGTCACCCTCGATTCGGTCGACGACGTCGGCGAGTACGTCGAGGTCGAGACCGACGTCGAAGTCGAGACGGATCTCGAGACGGCCCGCCAGGGGGCCTACGACGTCCTCGAGCGACTGGGACTCGATCCCGACGACCAGCTCCGGACCTCCTATCTCGGCTTACTGCTCGCCGCCGACGATAGCAGCCACTGACAGTCACCGTACACCTGATCGCACGACAGCGTTGCGAGTAGCGTGTCAACCGTTTCAGGAGTTGCTATCGGCCGTCCGTCGATCGCGACATAACCTACAGGCATTTTCTGTCCCGTATCTGTTTCCGCAAGTTATACGAACTCGCTCCGTCAAGTCCCGACAATGAGCGAGCGGAACATCCGGATCGAGTCCATCGACCGGCAAGCGGTCGAGGACCAGGAGGTCGAAATCGTCGAACGAAAGGGCATCGGACATCCAGACTCTATCTGCGACGGAATCGCCGAGAGCGTCGCCGGGGCGCTCGCACGCGAGTATCTGGACCGCGTCGGCGAAGTGTTGCACTTCAACACCGACGAGACGCAACTCGTCGCGGGCGAGGCCGCGCCCGCCTTCGGTGGCGGTGAAGTCGTCGATCCGATCTATCTGTTGATCGTCGGCCGCGCGACCAAACACTACGACGGCCAGACCATCCCCGCCGAGACGATCGCGCTGCGAGCGGCACGGGAGTACCTCGAGTCCGAGATACCTCAGCTGACCGTCGGCGAGGACATCGTCGTCGATGTCAAACTCGGCGAGGGTAGCGGCGACCTCCAGGAGGTCTTCGGCGAAGACGAAGTCAGCGTCCCGATGGCCAACGACACGAGCTTCGGCGTCGGTCACGCGCCGCTGACCGAGACCGAGCAGATCGTCCTCGAGGCCGAACGTCGGCTGAACGGGGAGTACGCCGACGAGAACCCGGAACTCGGCCCCGACGTGAAGATCATGGGCAAGCGCGAGGGCGACGAGATCGACGTCACCGTCGCGGCGGCGATGGTCGACGAGTACGTCGCGGATCTTGACGAGTACGTCGAGGCCGTCGAGTCCGTCCGGGAGTTCGTCGACGGCGTCGCACGCGAGTACACCGACCGCGCGGTCGAGGTCCACGTCAACACGGCCGACGACTACGACGAGGGTTCGATCTATCTCACGGTGACCGGAACCTCCGCCGAACAGGGCGACGACGGCTCCGTGGGGCGCGGTAACCGCGCGAACGGTCTCATCACGCCCAACCGGTCGATGTCGATGGAGGCGACCAGCGGGAAGAACCCGGTCAATCACATCGGAAAGATCTACAACCTGCTCTCGACGGAGATCGCGGAGTCCGTCGTCGACGAGGTCGACGGCATCCGCGATCTGCGTGTGCGCCTCCTCTCCCAGATCGGTCGCCCGATCGATCAGCCCCACGTCGCCGACGTCCACGTCGTCACCGACGACGGGGTCGCGGTCTCGGATGTCGAGGCCGACGTCGAAGCCATCGTCGACCGGGAACTCGCGGACGTGACCGGGATCACCCGCAGCGTGATCGAGGGCGAACTCTCGACGTTCTGAACGAACACGCCGCGTTTTCTTCGACCAGCGTGAGCCGCGATGTACGCCAGTGCGAATCGAACCAGCGAGTGACTGCACGTGTCCGACTCGAGTTCCGAATCGACTGCCAGATCCGTCGTCTACGCCGTCGTCGCGAGTACCTTCTTCGTCGGCTTCGGCGGCGGCGTCGTCTTCCCGATTCTGCCGAACCTCGGCGAGGTACTGGGGATCTCGGGGTTCATGG
This sequence comes from Natrinema ejinorense, assembly GCF_002494345.1. Lineage (GTDB taxonomy): Archaea > Halobacteriota > Halobacteria > Halobacteriales > Natrialbaceae > Natrinema > Natrinema longum. The sequence continues at coordinate 1,984,955 of NZ_NXNI01000001.1, read as the reverse complement.
TCGGCGTCATCCTCTCGGCGAATCGCTGGACGCGACTGGTGGCAAACGGGCCGGCGGGCGTGCTCGTCGACCGGATCGGGACCCGGAAACCGTTCGTCGTCGGCCTGGCGATCGAGGGGCTCGCGACCGTCGGCTACGTGATCGCCATCCGGTCTTCGATGCCCGAACTCTGGTTCGTTCTCGCGCGAATCATGTGGGGCATCGGCAGCGCGCTCGTGTTCGCGACGGCGTACACGATCACCGCCGACGTCAGCGAGGCCAACTCGCGCGGGACGAGCATGGGCATCGTCCGAGCCGGGATCACGTTCGGGTTCCCCGCGGGCATGGTGCTCGGCGGCATCGTCAGCGAAGTGTACAACAACGCCACGGCGTTCGCCATCGCGGCCTCCTTCGCCGGCCTGGCGAGCGTCATCGCCTACTTCATCGTCCCCGAAACCCACGTCGAGTCGACCGACTCGTCGATCAACCCGCTGGACTTCGAGACGACCCTCCCCGCACTGACCGTCGGCCTCGTCAACTTCGGGCTCTACTTCGCGTACATCGGCGTCCTCTTCTCGACGCTGGTTCTGTACCTGCAAATCGAGTCGTTGACGCTCTCGCTCGAGGTTGCGGGCTACGGCATTGACTACGGGGAACAGGGGACCTCCGGACTGCTGATGGCGGTCTCCACGCTCTCGGGCGCGGTCTTTACGATCTCTAGTGGCAAGATCAGCGACGGCGTCGGCGCACGCATTCCCGTCCTGATCGTCTTCCTCGCGACGAGCTGTGCCGGGTTCGTCGTACTCACGGTCGCGCCGTCGTTGGGGGCCGTCGTGCTCGGGTGTATCCTGATCGGTGCGGGACAGGGCGGGGTCGGCGGTCCGCTGACGGCACTGCTCGCCGACCTCACGCCCGAGGATCGGATGGGCAGGGCGATGGGCACCAACAACATCTTCGGCGACGTCGGCGGCGGTCTCGGACCATTGATATCGCTCCCCTTCGCCAACGCAGTCGGCTACAACGTGCTGTACGCCCTCAGCGCGATCATCCCATTGATCGCCGGTGCCGTTCTCGTCGTCGGGATCTACTCCTATACCGGCAGTCTGAGCCCAACGGTCGAGGAATCGATCGCGTGACCGACGTACGAACCCCTCGAGGCCGACCTCGTAACCCCCTTATAGCCGCAACCATCTATCACAGCCCATGCACCCTCCGGGAGCCGACACCGTCCTCGTCCGCCACGGGGACCTCAACACCAAGAGCAACACCGTCAAGCGGTATATGGAGGGTCTTCTCGCGGAGAACCTCGAGGCCGTACTGGCCGACCGCGCGATTCCCGGCACGATCGAGCGCCGGTGGAACCGGCCGCTGATCCACACGAACGAGGCAGCCGTCGAGGCCGCGACCGCGGCCGCGACGGACACCTTCGGGGTCGTCTCCGCGAGCCCGGTGCTGACCGTCAGCACCGAGAAAGCACGGATCCTCGAGGCGCTGGCGGCGACCGCCCGCGAGCACTACGACGGCGGGACGTTCGCGGTCGACGCCCGCCGGGCCGACAAGACCCTCCCCTACGATAGCGAGGACCTCGCCCGCGAGGCCGGGACCGTAATCTGGGAGGCCGTCGAAGACGAGTTCGAACCCGAAGTCGACCTCGACGAGCCCGACCTCACCTTCGGCGTCGAAGTCCGCGAGGACGTGGCGTTCGTCTACCTCGAGACGGTCGACGGCCCGGGCGGGCTCCCGCTTGGTTCACAGGAGGCGGTGGTCGCGTTGGTCAGCGGCGGCATCGACTCCCCCGTCGCGGCCTACGAGATGATGAAACGCGGCAGCCCGATCGTCCCGGCGTACGTCGACCTCGGCGACTACGGCGGGATCGATCACGAGGCACGCGCGATGGAGACGGTTCGGCTCCTCTCGGCGTACGCACCCAACTTCGACATGCAGGTCTACCGGGTTCCGGGCGGCGAGACGGTCGACCTGCTGGTCCGGGAAATGGAACAGGGACGAATGCTCTCCCTGCGGCGGTTCTTCTATCGCGCCGCCGAGACGCTCGCCGAACGCGTCAACGCGGACGGCATCGTCACCGGCGAAGCCGCCGGCCAGAAGTCGAGTCAGACGATCCGGAACCTCGGCGTCACCAGCCGCGCAGCCACGCTCCCCATCCACCGGCCGCTGTTGAGCCGGGACAAACAGTACATCGTCGCACAGGCCCGCGAGATCGGCACCTTCACCGACTCGACCATCGACGCCGGCTGCAACCGCGTCACCCCCGACCAGGTCGAGACCAACGCCCGCCTCGAGCCGCTGCTGGCGGCCGAACCGGACGACCTGCTCGAGCGCGCCGAGGCGGCCGCCAAGGACGCCGAACTGGTCGACCCCTGAATCCGATCGCTTTGTGGGTTCTCCGTGCCGCCGGCCCGGTCGTCGACTCGCGGAAGGAGTCGATTCCCGTCGGTTTCGTGATCCCTACTCGTGGCAGGGGTTCACAAGTTCGATCTACGCTTCGCCGGCCAGCACGATGCTACGAAGTGAACACGAGCCCGCTCGTTCTCCCACGAGTCTTCCAAATCCGGGCTATCGCTCTCGCCGAACGGGTTTGTGAGCATCCAAGCGATTCACGCGCCGACCTGTTCGTTGCCCAAACTGGCCCGACTAGACAGTAAAGAGCGTGAGCGACCCGTCATCGGACCACTATTACCGGCACCGGTGCCCGCTTAACCACCGTTTCGGCAACGTTTCCGACGAGGAACTGGCGTGCCGTGCGATGCCAGTCCTCGCCGTGACTCCCGAGTACGATCGTGTCGTAGTCGTCAGCACGATCGATGATCGCTCGGGCGGGATGTCCGACCCCCACGTCCGTGTTAATCTCCCGGTCCCGTTCAGCCGCGACTTCGTGTGCGCGTTCGAAGACAGGTTCAGCACGTTCGGCAGCCGCCTCCTCCAAGTCGTCCTCGAGGCTCAGTCCCACCGCACTTCCCATCATCATGGAGGGGACTCCGACGATGTGTAGAACGGTGACGTCGGCGTCGGGATGATTATCGAGCGCGTACGCGAGCGCACGTTCGGCCGGCTCAGAGTCGTCCATCGGAACGAGAATCCGCGAGAGCATAGGTGAGGTTTCATCCTCCGGGCATATAAGGTCGTGTACGCTCGGCTACGATCACGACTCGAGAGCTGAACGCAAGAGACGGGCAAGCCCTGCGTCAGGTCGAGACGACCAGTACACCCGTTTCGTTCACGTAACGTCGGGGATTGCCACGAAGAACACGGACGCCAAAACGGTGGCCAACGTCGGCCCGATACGCCACATCGAGCAGACGTTATACGGCCCGCGGGTCGAAGAGACCGCTCGCCTGAAGCGCTTCCTCAGTCTCTTCTTCGCCGATCGACGGTGCTTTTTCACCCTCCTCTCGGGCAGCCGTTTGTACTGCGGGTTCGGTAGTCACGATCGGGCGTCGATCACGAACAAATCAGACCCACGGCAAGCGTTTTTTGAGAGGGGTGTCAACGACATCACCAGCGCGAGCGAGAAGTACCGTTCGGTCAGTCCGATGGACGACCGTCCGAGGAACCGAACCAACGAGACGACGGTGTAAGACCCCCTGGCGTGTTGCTCCGAAAACGATCACATCGTGGTCGAGAGCGACCTCGATAATCGACTCGGCTATATCGTCACCATCGCCGATCTCTGATTCCACCTGAAGACGAGGACCGGGCGCTTCTTCGAGACTCAGTTCTGCATCTGCGATGTACTCGCGTGCTGTCTCGGGAGCCGTATGGGAAGCGTCGACTGCGAAGACGTGTACGGTGGCGTCGTTGCGAGCAGCAATCGCTTTCGCGACGGACGCTGCTGGACGAACGTGAGGGCCGCCAGCCACGGGCAAGAGGATGGAATCGACGCTGTTCGCCTCTTGACCGATCCGTTCGACGTAGAGGTCACACGGTGCACGCTGGATAAGTCGATCGACGGTGGTACCGAGGACAGCGTCCGTTCGGCGTTTTCGCTCTTGCCACCCCACTACGAGTGCGTGCGCCTCGGTCTGTCCGACTGCTGTGAGCACGCCATCGGCAATCGATCGGCCGACGATCTGCTCACTTGTTACCGTGACATCGTCGGGGGCGACTCTCGTTGCTTTGTCGAGTATTTTCCGACTGGTTCCCGAATACTGCTCGAGGATCGTCTCATCAGTGTACAGGGAAAACGGTGAGTTGTGGGGCTTGGAAACCACAGAAACGATCTGTACGAGGCCATCGGTCACCCGGGCGAGGTCGCCAGCTGTCCGGACCAACTGCTCTACGTGGTCAGGGTTACCAACTGCGACCAGTATCGGTCGAGGTTCCGGGTTGTTTCCCATACGTGTTACATCGTGACACAGTGGTGAATACCTTGGGTCGAAGTACGACCTCGAGATGTGCAATTTCTGTGAACGCGTGGCGCATACGCGTGTTCTCTCCGGACTGTTCGTTCTGTGTGAAAATCGTCAAAACCGGTGTGCCGATTACGGAGGATCTGGTCAGTATGACGGCTTTGTTTGTTTCATCCTGAGACCAATGAACCAGCCGTTCAGTAGATCTGCGAACTGAGTACCTTCCCATACGAAAGCGAGTCGTAGGATGGTCATGGGTGTCACAAGATCGGACCGGGCGCGATTCGAACACACAGTCGGACGTGCTCACTCCGTTTCACACGACCGCCCTGCGATTCAAATCGCGGTCGCCCCTCTGCTCGTCACGAACTGTTCCTCGCAGAAGCGGGCCGGGCGCGATTTGAACACGCGACCGTCTGATTAAGAGTCAGACGCTCTGCCGGACTGAGCTACCGGCCCTGTGCTTCCGACTTTCCCTCGGTCGTTCAAATACGTTTCCCTTGGCGGGCTCCGTGACAGCGATCCACGCGCGAATCGCTCCCTTCGAGGCGCTCGATTCGACCCATCAGCCTGTACCAATCTCCGGGAGCGTTAAGTACGGTCGGTCCGACCACTCGGGCATATGAGTACGGGGGTTACGATTTCGTCGATCTCTGACTACGCTATCTTGGGCTGTGGGAGCGTGGGGTACGCCGTCGCGGAGGAACTCGTCGAACAGGGCAAGGACGTCTTCATCGTCGATCAGGACGACAGTCGGGTCGAATCGCTCCGCGATCAGGATCTGGACGCCCGACGGGCCGACATTCGGGAACCCGAGGTCGCCGAACTGGTCGCCGACCGCGACGTCGTCCTCATCCTTGCATCGGACGTCGAATCGAACAAACGCGCCGTCGAACACATCCGCAACGGCGACGACGATCAGTTCATCGTCGCCCGCGCGAGCGATCCAGTCTCCGGCGACGAACTCTCCGAACTCGGAGCCGACATCGTCATCAATCCGTCTTCGGTCATCGCCGAGTCCGCCCTGCGGGCGCTCGAGTCGGGCGAACTCGAGTACAACGCGGGCAAGCTCGCCGACCTGGTCGAGGAGACGTCGACGCGGCTCGCGATCATCACCCAGGACAGCCCGGATCCGGACTCGATCGCCAGCGCGGCGGCCTTACAGGCGATCGCCGACCACCTCGGGGTCGAATCCGACATCATCTATCTGGGCGACGTCGGCCACCAGGAGAACCGCGCGTTCGTCAACCTGCTCGGCATCGATCTGGTCCAGTGGGACGAGATCGAGGATCACTCGATCTACGACACCGTCGCCCTCGTCGATCACGGCACCGCGGGCGAGATGGAACTGCCCGTCGATATCGTCATCGACCACAACGAGTCCGAATCCGAGTCCGAGCCCGAGTTCGTCGACATCCGGCCCAACATGTCCTCGACGTCGACGATCATGACGAAGTACATCCAGGAGTTCGATATGAACGTCTCCGAGGAGGTCGCCACGGCCCTCCTCTATGGCATCCGTGCGGAGACCCTGGATTTCAAACGCGATACGACTCCCGCCGACCTGACCGCCGCCGCCTACCTCTACCCCTTTGCCAACCACGATACCCTAGAGCAAGTGGAGTCCCCGTCGATGTCCCCCGAGACCCTGGACGTGCTCGCGGAGGCGATTACGAACCGCGACGTCCAGGGCAGTCACCTCGTCTCCAACGCCGGCTTCGTCCGCGACCGCGAAGCCCTCACGCAGGCGGCAAGTCACCTGCTGAACCTCGAGGGGGTTACCACGACCGCGGTCTTCGGGATCGCCGACGAGACGATCTTCCTCGCGGGCCGCTCGAAGGACATCCGTATCAACATCGGGAAAGTGCTCGCGGACGCCTACGGCGAGATCGGCGAGACGGCCGGTCACTCCACGCAGGCCAGCGCGGAGATCCCGCTGGGTATTTTCACCGGGATCGAAATCTCGGAGGACACGCGGGACACGCTGCTCGAATTGACCGAAGAGGCGGTCAAACGGACGCTGTTCGACGCGATGGGCGTCGAGGGAAGTAGCAATGAAGGGTCCAACGGCGGCTAACTCAGGCCAGTAGCTCGTCCTGTTCCTCGTCCGGCTCGCGAACGCGTTCGACGACATCGTTGATGAGGATCACGTCACCGACCGCACGGACCCAGCGGTAGGGAACGATGATCCCCTGGCCGCTGCGGGCTTCGTCCGCGAACAGTTCGCCGTTCAGGTTCGCCAGCGCCAACCCGGTGACGGCTTCGCCGTCGATGTTCAATCGGAGGTCTTCGACTTCGCCGACGAAGACGCCGTTGTTCGAGTACACCTCGCGGCCGACGAGAGACGTGATCTCTTGGGGAATGTCGTCCATAACTGGCCTCATGCGTGGCGGACTCTTTAATCTTAGTCAGACGTGACAGTCGTCGAGAGCGGCCTGCTCGGTCGACCATCGGCGGACGCGTTCTCGAGCCACGCTAACGAGTTCGATCGCCGTCCCTACCCCAGAATCGAGTCGACGGCCGCGTGATCGGACAACAGCTGTTCCAATCGATCGACGGTCTCGACGTCTCGAGTCCGCCCGCTGTGGACGATATCCTCCGCGCGCTCGACGGTGGTGAGCGTGTCCGTCTGGACTGAAAGGATCGGGACCCCTTTCTCGCTGGCCTGACCGAGGATCGCTCCCGATGGTCGGTGGCCGCCGGTGAGGATGAGACAGCGGACGCCGGGGGCCTCGAGGGCGGCGGTATGGATCTCGGCGCGGTCGCCGCCAGTGATGACGGCGGCGTCTTTCGTCCGCCGGAAGTGTCGGAGGGCGCTGTCGGACCCCATCGCACCGACGGTAAAGCGCTCGACGTAGGCGTCCTGGCCTTCCTCGACGAGCATCGACGCACCGAGTTCGGCTGCAAGGTCGGCGACGGTCACGCCCGCGAGGTCGCGTTCGCTCGGGAGGACTCCGTGAACCGGAACGTCCCGCGCCTCGAGGAACGGGATCACGTCCGTCTCGAGGCCGTCGTATGCCGCGTCGGAGACGTCGTTGAAGACGACGCCGGCGAGGCGATCCCCGAACGTCTCGGCCGCGGCGAGCAGGTCGTCGACGTCCGCCGGGATCTCGTATGGTGCGACCAGCAGGACGCGCGCATCGAGCAACTCGGCGATATCGGCGTCCGTGAGATCGACGATCCCGCCGATGTCGTACCGGCCGCCGCCCTCGACGAACATCCGATCGTGAGCCGCCGCGAGCGTCGCGAACGCTTCCTGGACGCGCTCGCGGAGCGCTGCGGGGTCCTCGCGGCCGCGGATCGCCTGTTCGATGAACGTCGGCGAGTAGACCACCGGCTCGAGGTCGTGTATCTCCGCGTCCAGCTCGAGCAGGTCGCGGGCGAGCAGCGGATCCTCGTCGAGGGTCTTCCCGACGTTGCTCTGGAGCCGGGTGCCCTTCGGTTTCATGTAGCCGACGCTGTCCCCGTCGGCGGCGGCGAGCCGGGCGAGCGCCAGCGTGATCGCCGTCTTTCCGGTGCTCTCCTCGAGCGAGCTGACGAGCAGCGTCTCGGTTTCGCCGTCGGTGGTGTGGGTGTTGGCCTCCTCGTCGGTCTCGGTCGTCGTAGAGTCGGGTGTTGAATCGGTGTCGGTCATGGTTCCTCCGTGTCGAGTTCGTTCGGATCGACGGTCAGTCGCAGATCGATCGCCTGTACGCCGTCGGGGCCCGCTACGAGCGGGTTGACGTCGAGTTCGAGGATCGACGGGAAGTCCGTCACCAGCTGGGAGAGTCGCTGTATCGTCTCGACGACGCGCTCGACGTCAGCCGGTTCGCGGCCGCGAGCGCCCCGCAACAGCGGTGCTGCCTTGATTTCGTCGACCATCTCTCGGGCCTCGCCCTCCCCGATCGGAGCCACGCGGACGGCCGTATCCTCGAGGATCTCGACGAAGATGCCGCCGAGTCCGAACAGCAACAGCGGGCCGAACTGCGGATCGCGGTTCATCCCGACGATGGTCTCGGTCGCGGTCTCGAGGTCGAGCATCTCCTGGACCTGGACGCCGAGTATCGTCGCGTCGGGTTGGTAGTTTCGCGCTCTCGCGACGAGATCCTCGTAGGCGTCGTAGACGTCTTCGTCGGCGACGCCGACCGTGACGCCGCCGATGTCGGACTTGTGGGAGATATCGGGGCTGACGATCTTCATGACGACGTCGCCCTCGATCCCCTCGGCGACCTCGCGAGCGCGGTCGGGGTCGTCGACGATCTCCCCCTGGGGGGTCGGAATCCCGTAGGCCTCGAGGAGGTCCATCGACTCGACGCCGAGCCGGTTGTCGTCGCGTCGCGTGGCACGCGCCAGGATGTCGCGAGCACGCTCGCGGTCGACGTCGAAGCGCTCCGGCTCGTCGGTCCGCAGCTCGCGGATATCCCGGAAGCGAGCGAGCGCGTCGAGTCCCGAGACCGCCCGCGAGGGATCGAAGTAGTTCGGAATCCCCGACTCGCGCAGCGTCGCCTCGGCCTCGCGGGCTCGTTTGCCGCCCATCAGGCACGTGACGACCGGGGTCTCGTGTTCCTCGAGCTTCTCGATGACCGTCTCGGCGAGGGCGTCGTAGGAGAGGACTGCCGTCGGCGCGGCGACGACCACTGCGCTGCCCACGTTCGGGTCCGCGAGTGCGATTTCGAGGGCCTCGCCGAATCGCTCGACGTCGGCGTCGCCGATCGCGTCGATCGGGTTGTAGACGTTGGCTTCCTCGGGCAGTGCCTCGGCGAGCGTCTCGATCGTCTCGTCGGCGAACGAGGCCATCTCGAGCCTCGAGTCGCCGACGGCGTCGGTCGTGAGCACGCCGGGACCGCCCGCGTTCGTGACGACGGCGACTCCGTCGGACTCGGGTTGGGGCAAGCCCGCAAGCGCCCGCGCGTAATCGAACAGTTCCTGGACCGAGCGGGCGCGGAGCACGCCGGCCTGGTCGAGGCCGGCCTCGTAGGCCCGTTCGCTGCCGGCGATCGCGCCGGTGTGCGAGGAGGCCGCCTGCGCGCCGGCGTCCGTTCGGCCGGATTTGACGAGGACGATCGGGGTATCCGCAGTGACCTCGCGAGCGGCCTCGATGAACCCCTGCCCGTCGTCGATGTCCTCGAGATAGCCGATGATGACGTCGGTTTCGGGATCCCCACCCCACTCGCGGACGAAATCCGTCTCGTCGAGCACCGTCTTGTTGCCCAGCGAAACGACGTCCTGAAAGCCGATCCCCTGTTCGTTGGCCCAGTCGAGCACGGCGGTGATGAACGCCCCCGACTGACTCATGAAGGAGATCGATCCCTCGAGTGCGTCCTCGGGGCCGAAGGTTGCGTTCATGCCGTTGGGCGTGGCCATGATGCCGAGGCTGTTCGGCCCGACGACGTTGAGGTCGTGCTCGTCGGCGAGTGCGCGGAGCTGCCGTTCGCGTTCGGCCCCCTCGCTCCCGGTCTCGGCAAACCCAGCCGTAATCACGACCACGTTCTCGGTGCCCGCGCCCGCGAGGTCGCGAATCGACTCGATGACGATATCGGGCGGTACGACGACCACCGCCAGATCGATCGGCGGTGCGCTCTGCGCGTCCTGATAACACTCGAGCCCGAGTACCTCCTCGCGGGAGGGGTTGATCGGGACGACCTCGCCGGCGAACCCGTCTCGCAGGTTCTCGAGGATCGCCCGACCGACTGCGCCCTCGCGGTCGGTCGCGCCGACCACGGCGACGGTGTCGGGATCGAAGAGTGCGGATAACCGTCCCATCGGTCGATCGTTACTCGGGAAGCGAGTTAAGCGTAGGGCGTGTTCCCGCCGTCCGACATCGTGGATGGGGACACACCGGATTCAGCTGCTAGAGACGGCCCTCACTCGGTGGACGGACGTTCCGACCGGGAGGCACGGTCACCGGACCCTCGTCGCCGGAACGCACCGATCGACACACCGAGACTGAAACAGAGCAATAGCACGCCGTACAGGAGGAAGTGGACCGGACTGTCCGTCGTGAGGACGTACTCGATGAGCGCCATTCCGGCCGCGTAGGCGATCACCCCGCCCGCGACGAACTCCACGATCGAGAACTCGAGGAGACCACCAGCTACGAGACCGACACCCACGGCTAGCAGTCCGACGAGCGCGAGGGTAAGCGGTTCGCCGATGACGCGTGCGACCCCCTCCCAGTAGACGTGTCTGGGCGGCCAGAGGGCGTATCCGACGACGAACGCGAGGAGGCTGCACACGAGGACGCCGGTCGATCGTCGACTCATACCTGGCTGTTGAATCCCAGACACGTAAGCGGCAGCGATCGTATTCGGAGACGGAACCGGGAGACGATCGGGGCTTTCGGCCGAGCGGAGGCCGTGAGACGATCCCTTCCGGGTGGATCATGTCGCCGTCGAATCGTGCGTGTGACTCCCGCCCCGACGGTCAGCGGGTCGAAATAGCGGCCGTGGAGCGACTCGAGGCGAGGATCGCGAGCAGGTAACAGGCGATTGCGACGACGACGATCGAGCCGCCGGTGGGAAGGCTCTGAGAGATCGAGACGACGAAGCCGCCGATGACCGCTACCTGTCCGAAGAGAATCGAGAGAAACAACGTCTCTCGGAAGCTGTGGGCGATCTGGGTGGCGGCCGCGACGGGAACGACGAGCATCGCGGCGACGAGGATCACGCCCAGGATCTGGAGCGCGCCGACGACGACGACGGCCGTCATCACGATCAGCAGGGTGTTGTACCAGGTGACGTTGAGGCGAGCGACCCGGGCGGCCTGCTCGTCGAACGTGATGAACAACAGTTGCTTGTAGGTCGCGACGACGACGAGGACGACGAGGACGCTGAGGACGGCCATCAGTCGCGCCCCGGAGGGGGTGACGACGGAGATATTGCCGAAGAGGTAGTCTCTCACGTTGATCCCGCTCGTTCGGTCTAAACTGATGATGAGCGTCCCGACGGCGAAACTGCCGGTTAGCATGATCGCGATCGGCACGTCGCCGTAGGTGTCGGTCCGCTCGATCAGCCACTGAACGCCGAGGGCACCGAGGATCCCCACGACCAACGCGACGACCATCAGCGGGCCATCCCAGCCGGTCATCGCGTTTACGAGGAGACCGACTGCGACCCCAGCGAAGGCGGTATGGGCCAACGTCTCGCCGATCAGTGCCATCTCTCGGTGGACGAGATAGGTGCCGACCAGCGGTGCGACGATGCCGATCAGGATCCCCGTCGCGATCGACCGCCACATAAACGGATGCGCAAAGACGTTCGTTCCGAGCGCGTGATCCAGTAACTGGCCCGCGAGCCGCGCCTGATCGTACATCCCGCCTGCGACGGGGACCGACCGCAGTGCGTCGACGGCGAGCAAGCCGACCATCGCGACCGCGAGGACCGCGGTCAGACCGATCCCGACGTGCTCGAGCCGTCGACGGAGGGAAGAGCCGTGACTCATCGGTTTCAGTGGTGGTGATGGACGACCTGGCCCGTCGCGCCGTAGGCCTCGGTCAACGCCTCGCTTTCGACGAACGATTCCGTGTCACCGTGGTGGTACAGCTCCGTATTGATGCAGGCGATCCGGCTCGCGCGGTCCGTGACGACGCCGATATCGTGTTCGATCAGGATGATCGTGATTCCCGACGCGTTGAGCGACTCGAGCAGTTGATAGAACGCGTCGCGGGACTCGGCGTCGACCCCGACGGTCGGCTCGTCGAGCGCCAGGAGGTCGGCCTCGGAAGCCAGCGCCCGGGCGATGTAGGCTCGCTGGCGCTGGCCGCCCGAGAGCTGGTTGACCTGCCGGTCGGCCAGTTCGGTGATGCCGACCGTCTCGAGGGCGTCGTCGACCGTCGCGCGGTCCTCGTCGGTCAGTCGCCCGTGTCCCGCGTGGGCGAACCGGCCCATGGTGACGGCCTCGCGGACGGTCACCGGCATCGAACCGCCGGCGCTGGTTGCCTGCTGGGAGACGTAGCCGATCCGTTCGCCGTCGTCGAACTGGGAGACGGGGTCACCGAATAGCTCGATCGAGCCGCGATCGGGACTGCGCAATCCGAGCATGAGATGCAAGAGGGTCGTCTTGCCCGAGCCGTTGGGACCGATCAGTCCCAAAAAGTCGCCCTCCTCGACCGTCAGCGAGACCTCCTTGACCGCCGGCTGCTCGCCGTAGGCGAACGTCACGTTGTCGAGATCGACGACGGTCACTGTGCGTCTAGTACCTCCCTGAACGCGGGCAGGTTTATTTCTTCCATTTGCTCCCGGTAGCCCAATCCCTCCTCGTGCCACTTCGCGAGGGTCCCGGACAAGTGCGTAATCGGCATCGCGTCAGTGGCGTTGCTCCCCTCGAGGATGTTCTCTACCATCTGATACGACCCGTCGGTCGCTTTGAACGGGTTGTAGAGGATGGTCTCGATTCCCTCCTCGTCGACGAGGTCGATCGTCGCTGCCATCGCGTCGGTGGTAACCTGCGCCTGCGCGGAGACGCCAACTGGCGTGTGGATTTCGAACCCGTATCGCTCCTGGAGGTAGGTAAACGAGTCGTGGCCGGCGAAGACGGCGACTCGCCGATTCGCCGCGTCGATCAGGTCCTCGAACTGCTGGTCGAGGGACTCGAGTTCGGCGGCGTACTCGGCGGCGTTTTCTTCGTAGGTCTCGGCGTTGTCCGGGTCGGCGTCGGCGAGTCCGTCGGCGATGGCGGTGACCATCTCCCCTGCGAGTACGGGATCGAGCCAGGCGTGTGGGTCGACCGACGACGGGTCGTGGTCGTGGCCATCGTGCGCGTTTTCGAGTTCCTCGTCGTGTCCGTCACCGTCATGGTCGTCGTGTCCATCGCTCTCGTGGCCACCGTCGTCGTGTTCGTGACCGCCGGTCTCCACCTCGTGGTCCCAGCCGAGTAACTGATCGTCGAGTCCCTCGAAGCCGTCGATCACGGCGACGGTGTCGTAATCGCTCTCGAGGGTCGCTGCGATGTCCTGTGCCCACGAGAATTCGGCGGTATCCAGATAGACGAAGGCACCGGAGTCGGCGATGTCCCGGGTGAGATCGCCACTCGGCGACCAGCCGTGGCCGGCCTCGCCCGTGCCGACCGGGTTTTCGAACTCCATGGCGTCGCCGCTGATCTGCTCGGTCCAGTCCCAGAGGGTAAAGAAGGCGGCGTAGCCCGAATCCATCGTCGCGGTCGCGTTGCCGACGTCGTCGAGGCAGCCCGCAACAGTGCCGGTCGCGAGCGCGCCGGCCCCCGTTTTCACCAGCGCGCGCCGTGTCAGGTTCATATCTGTGACTAGTTCCTCCCGTGTATAAGAGTTATTATCTTAGAGGTGTATTTTATTAAAACACCGCCCGCGATATCTGCGCTGTTAACAAGAACTGACGATATAGCGCGCCGAATTGTTATCGGTCGCTGGGCCGGGGGGCGCGCTCCGGCGGAAATCTCGGACGCGCGCTGGTTCGAGACGAACGCTATTCGAGTGCGATCTCGAGTCTGGTCCCCTCGAGGCGACGGTAGGTCGGTGGCAGTTCGGGACCGTCGTCGCGAACGACCTCGAACACGTCGAACCGAATCACGAGGCGGCCGGGCTCGATCGTCGCCCGGAGAACGGGTCCGCGGCTGGTCACGACGACGTAGGGCGGCCCCGCAACGGGACGGGCCTGGAGGTCGCATCCCGTCGCGTCGACCGCGTCGGCGAGCACGCGCGGGAGCACCTCGTGTAGCCCGGTCTCCGTGAGGGATCGCTGCAGGCCGTCGACGACCGCGTCGCGGTCGGTCGTTCGGGCGGTATCCCAGGGCTCGGCGATCGCGTCGGCACAGGCGTCGATCCCCTCGATGACCGACGCGTGGTCGGTCCGTATTCGACGCCGAGCGGCCCGGACTGGATGGGACACGGTCGTCGGTGGGACGGGGGCACACTAAGAAGTCTCGACTCGGATCGTGACATATCGTCGCCGAGTTGCCCTGTCCTACTCGTTGCGATTTTCGACGACACCGACGTTCAGCGTCCGTACCCGCCTCAACACGCCGCGTAGCCGCCGTCGCCACGACGACCCCTGCCGAGCCGCGAGTTCGTGGCGGAGCCGTTCGTTCTCCGCCTCGAGCCCGTCGATCCGCGCCTCGAGTTCGTCGACGCGGTCCTCGAGCCGGTACCGGCGGGTTCGCTGGGCCCGGCGATCGTGTTGTAACTGGTCGCGTTCCCGCCGGAGCGCCGTGAGTCGACGCTCGAGGCGCTCGCGTTCGCGCTGGCCCGTCTCGACGACGGGACCTCGATCCGAGTCCTCGGGGATTCCGGCTCCCGACGCCGTCTCCTCGCGGGCGACGTCGATGTGCCCCGAGTGGGTGGCGTTGACGACGGCACCGACGAGCAACACGAGCCCGCCGAAGTACAGCCAGGTCAACAGGAGGAGGATCGCGCCGATCGGTCCCGCCGACTCGGAGCTACTCGAGACGGCGACGTAGACCTGAAACAGCGACTGGAGGAGCGCCCAGCCGACGGCGGCGACGACGACCCCGGGAACGACCTCGCGGACGGAGACGTCGACGTCGGGGAAGAAGTAGTACATCGGGAGGAAGGCGATCGTCAGTCCGATCACGAGCAACAGCGGGTTCACCAAGCCGATGAAGAGACTGTCGGGGAAGAACGCGAAGACGATGCTGGTCACCCCCGCTGCCACGAGCGCGACCCCGATGGCCCCGAAGACGACGATCCCGTCGCGCAACTGGTCGACCAGCGAGTTGTCCTCGGTCGACGCGTAGATCTCCGAGAACGCGGTGTCCAGCCCCCGAAATATCTTCAACGACCCCCACAGGAGGACGAGTAGGCCGATGATCGACGTTCCCGCGCTCCCGGTCGTCCCCTCGATCCCGTCCTCGAGAACGATCTGTCCGCTCTCGGGGAGGAACCCTTCGGTCGCCGATGAGACCTGCGTGGCGAGTCCCTCGTCGCCGACGAACGAGACGAGAAAGAAGACCAACACGAGGAGCGGAATCAACGAAATGAACGCCTGATAGGCGATACTGGCGGCCATGAACGTCACGTTCTTCTCCTGGATTCCCGTGGCGACGGACTTCGCGAAGGGAATCGTTCCACGAGCGGTAAACCCCATACGGGTTCGTTCGTGAGGGGACCGGATAGCGCCCCGGCTTGCACCCACGTAGCGATCCCGCGGCGACTCGCTCGATTCGGTTGAGGTCGGTTCGACACCTACCCCTCGAGCAACGGAGCCACCGCGTCGCGAGTCGGCAATGCCGACATCGCCCCGGAGCCGGTCGTCGCCGTCGCCGCGACCGCGTTCGCGAACGCGACCGTCTCCTCGAGGGCCTGTCCCTCCCGGAGGGCGGCGATCGCTCCGGCGACGAAGGCGTCACCGGCACCCGTCGTATCCACGGTCTCGACCTCGTAGCCGGCGTGCTCGACGCGTCCGGGCCAGGGCGCGTCGTCGCCAGCGACGGCAACGGCACCCTCGCCACCCCGCGTCAGGAAGACGGTGTCGACCGTTCCCCGATCGACCGCCGCGCTCGCGAGTTCCGTCGGCGTCCCGCCGCTGAACCCGAGGGCCTCGAGTTCCGCGGCCGTCGCGAAGCAGACGTCGACGTGGGCAAGCCCATCGCGGACGACGCTCGCGAACGTTTCCGCGTCGGGCCAGAGTTCGGGTCGCAGGTTCGGATCGAACGAGACCGAACAACCCGCCGCTGCCGCGCGCTCGAGCAGGTCCATCGTCGCTCCGCGGGACGAGCCACTGGAGAGGGTGACGCCGCCGGCGTGGACCCACTCGCAGTCCGCCAGCGTCCTATCGGGGATTCGGCCGGGCTCGAGGCGGGTGTCGGCCGTTCCGTCCCGGTAGAAGGTAAACTCGCGATCGCCGCTCTCGTCGTGGGTGACGAACGCGAGCGTGGTCTTTGCAGCCCCATCGCGTTCGACGAATCGGTCGGGAAGGCCGTACTCGGCGAGCACCCCCTCGAGGTACCGGCCGAACGGGTCCGCGCCGACACGGGTCCAGAACAGCGGCGGCGCTGCGAGTCGCGCGAGCGCGACTGCGACGTTCGCCGGCGCGCCGCCGGGCCGGCGTTCGAACCCCGCGACGTCCTCGAGGGGGCCGGGTCGCTCGGGAATGCAGTCGATCAGTGTTTCGCCCGCGACGAGCACGTCCTGGGACATACGCGAGACTCCCTCGTCGACGGCGGTAGTTCTGTCGTCGACGTGGCGTGATACTCGCGTCCGGCGCGAGTAGTCGAGACGAGAATCCATAAATACCGCCGGTTACGACGTGTTAGTATTCGTATGGAACACATTTCACGCCGCAGACTACTCGCGACCGCAGGGACCGGGACGGGTCTTACTGCCCTCGGCGCGGGGTGTCTCGACCAGTCGGCCGAGACCGGTCCCGACGAGGCCACCGACACCGACGAACCCGACGGGGCGGACGAACCGGACGAGACCAGTGCGAGCGATCGGCCGCCCCTCGAGCGGTGGGTTCCCGCGTCGGGGAGTGCCGAACTCGGGTTTCAGTATCGGGACCTCGCGACAGTCCGTGCGTACGAGGAACACCTCCAGTCGGACGTGGTCGCGGCTATTCCGTCGCTCCCCCGGGGAGAGCGCGGCGAGATCGTCGAACAGCTGGTGGACGGCGAGTCGGCGGTCGACTCCGTCCTTCGGTTCGGGTCCGCGGACGCCGTCGGAAACGTGGTCGTCTCCGGCTCGTTCGATTCCGATTCGGTCGACGTTGACCTCGAGTCGGCAGCGGGCGAGTTCGGGGTCTTCGAGCGCGATGGCACATCGGTTGCCGTCTCCGAGGAGACGGTCGTCGTGAGCGACGCCGACGGTGCGGATATCGACGCGATCCTCGCGGCGGGCGTCGAGGGAACCGACCGTCGGGTCGACGCGGACGTGACGTTCGCCACGACGGCCGACCAGGTCGCCCAAGCCACGTTCGTCCAAGGAGAACACGACCGGCGTGACGAGACCGACGCGAGCTGGGTTGGGGTCGCGAACGCGTGGTCGATCGGCTCCGAAACGACAACTCACTCGATAGTTGCCGTGTATGACGACGCCGATACCGTGTCCGAATTCGAGACGCAGATCCCAGCGACGTTCGACGACGAGGCGATAGAAATCGACGGTACCGTCGGCGTGGCGACGAGAACCGTTCCGACCGACGACTACGAGTATCGGAATCGGTTCGCTGACCGCGGGACCCAGCCGGCCCCACCGCAGGCGGGCGTGACGATCGAATCCGACGCGTCAAGCCGGACGGTTACCGTGACCTACGTCTCGAGGAGCGGAGCGGATCGACTCGAGATACGCGACGAGAGCGGGAACAGCGACGAAATGACCGAGGTCGGGGAGACGACGACGTTCGAGTACGAAGCGGGGGCGTCGGGAGAACTTACCGTCGTCGGCGTCAGGGGCGAGACGAAGGCAGTCGTCGCTGCGCACTCGTATTCGTTCTGAGTGCGGGCGGGGACTCGAGTGAATTCGCTCCGAGTCCGACGGTGACGCCGACTTAGAGGATGATACTCTTCTTGCGCATCATCTCGTGGATCGAGGCGTCGAGGCCCTCGCGGCCGATACCGGAATCTTTGTTGCCGCCGAAGGGAACGTCGCCCAGGCCGTGACTCGGTGCGCCGTTGATCCGGACCGCGCCGGCGTCGATGCGCTCGGCCATCCCCATTGCACGCTTGTAGTCGGCCGTAAAGACCGCCGCGTCGAGCGCGAGGTCGGAACCGTTCGCGATCTCGAGGGCCTCGGCCTCGTCTTCGAACGTGGTGATGGCGGCGATGGGGCCGAACTGCTCTTCGTCGACGATGCGGGCGTCCTGGGGGACGTTCGCGAGTAGCGTCGGCTCGAAGAACTGGTCGGCGAGTTCGTCGGGGACGCCCTCGGGGGCACGTCGCTCCCCGCCGCGGACGATCTCCGCGCCCTTCTCGACGGCGTCCTCGACGAGCGTTTCGACCCAGTCGGCCTGCTCCTCGCTGATGAGCGGGCCGAAGGCGGTGTCTTCTTCGAAGAGATCGCCGGCCTGCCAGGCGTCCATCTGCCCGTCGATCAGGTCGACGAGGTCGTCGTGGACCGACTCGTGGGCGAGGACGCGCGAAATCGCCGAGCAGCGCTGGCCGGCGTACTTGAACGATCCCTTGGCGCAGTTGCCCGCGACGTCGGTGAGGTCGGCGTCGTCGAAGACGATCGCCGGGGCGTTGCCGCCAAGTTCCATGTGCAGGTTGACCATCCCGCTCTCGCGGGCGACGTGTTTACCCGCACCCGAGGAGCCGGTCATCGCGATTGCGTTGACGCGGTCGTCGCCCGCGAGGACGTCGCCGATCTCGCTGGCTTCGCCGGGAACGAAGTTGAACGCGCCGTCGGGAATCCCGTCGACGTCGGCGATGACGTCGGCGAGGATCGCAGCCGAGATGGGCGTCTTGCTGGCGGGCTTGAGCAGCACGCTGTTGCCGGCCGCGAGCGCGGGCGCGACCTGCAGTGCCGTCGTCGCGAGCGGGTAGTTGTACGGCGTGATACAGAGGACGGCACCGATCGGTTCGTGCTTGACGATCGCCTGCCACCCCTCGTGACCCTCGGTCGACCCCTCGCGGTACTCGCCCTTGCTGACGATGTTGCGCGCCTCCTCGGCCGCGCGGTCGAAACGCTCGGCGGCCTGCTCGACTTCTCCGCGGGCCGACGAGATCGGTTTGCCGGCCTCGCGAACGATGACCTCGGCGAGTTCCTCCTCGCGCTCGCGCAGTCCCTCGGCGATCGTCTCACACCACGTCGCGCGTTCGACGACCGTCGTCTCCCGGAGCTCCGGTTTTATTTCGTGGGCCGCGCCAAGCGCAGTTCGAGCCGCTGCTGGCCCTGCAGCGGCGACCTGTGCGAAGGTCCCCCCCTCTGCGAGATCGGACACTGATAGTACGTTCTCGGTCTCGAGCCATTCGCCGTCGACGTAAATCCGCTCTCGACGCTGTGCGACTCTGGTTGCCATATCCCCTTCTTGGAACCGCGCACTGAAAATGTTTACTCAGCCTCGAAAAAACGAAGAACAGAGTGACGGTGTCGTTTGGTAACACGAACAGCCACCCCATACACAAATAAAACGCTTGAAGGCGAAAGAAGTCTTTCTTATTTTGGAAGAAATATTTATTACTGGGAAATCTTTAAGTGCTAAGCGAGCGTACGTACGTCGTACGATGAGCACTCAGAAAACCGTCCGTCAATCGGCTGACAACGTCGAGGGGAACGAGCTCCGCCTCGAGCAGGAGAAGGCCGAACAGATCGTCGACGCGCTGAACACGGAGTTGGCCAACTCGTACGTGCTCTACCACCAGTTGAAGAAACACCACTGGGTGGTCGAGGGTGCCGAGTTCCTGCCGCTCCACGAGTTCCTCGAGGAGGCCTACACGCACGTCGAAGAAGGCGCGGACATGATCGCCGAGCGCGCACAGGCGCTCGGTGGCGTCCCCGTCTCGGGCCCATCGAACCAGGAAGAGCGTGCCACCGTCGAGTTCGAGGGCGAAGACGTCTACGACGTCCGTACGATGTTCGAAAACGACCTCGAAATCTACGGGGACATCATCGAATCGATGCGCGACAGCATCGAACTCGCCGAG
This sequence comes from Natrinema ejinorense, assembly GCF_002494345.1. Taxonomy (GTDB): domain Archaea; phylum Halobacteriota; class Halobacteria; order Halobacteriales; family Natrialbaceae; genus Natrinema; species Natrinema longum. The sequence continues at coordinate 1,965,063 of NZ_NXNI01000001.1, read as the reverse complement.
AACCTCGGGGACCACGCCACCGCCCAGATCCTGCGGGAGATCCTCGTGACGCTCGAGGAAGACGGGCACCACTTCGAACACTACCTCGAGGACGATACGCTGGTGCTCGAGGAAGCGACCCACTAGTACCCCCCGAAATCGCGTCGACGACCGAAAAACGGTACCGACAGCGCAGACCGCTTTTTATCGACGAGTCAAAAGAGATAGTTCAGGGTCGATACTAGCCATGCAACCGATCGTTGCCCCCGCGACACGTCAGGGCTCGAGTTCGACGGCGAGATCCGTTGCGATCCAGCCGTCGGTGTTGTCTCGTTCGGTAAAGACGATCTTGCCGGGGCGGGTTTCGTGACTCGTCACGACCGCCGCCGGCTCCTCGCGTTCGGCGTCGGTGTCGGGATCCTGCCTGCGGGCGGGTACGTCCATCAGGTTGAGTTAGGCGAGCCTAAATCTAAAAAGGTTTTGGTCGGCCTAAGATCCTGAGACTGACACGTTCGGCGGGACGATCTCGGTCCCGTCGCGTCCTCTACGATCGAGTTCGTGGTCCACACGATCGTGGTAGTGAAGGCCAGACCAATATAGTATCATTTTTCGGGATTCAGTGAAATAGTCATCACATGAGTTCACACGAGAGTCGATCACAGGGAACAACCGGTCGGCACGGTCGACCCCTGATCGCGGACCTCTTCGACATCGATATCGAACGCGTGGAGTCGCTGAGTTGGTCGCTCGGTAACCGCGTTACAGTCGAAGCGGACGCGGACCGCCGCTTTCGGTTGGCCCACCAGCAGTCCACTCGAACGGTAACTGCGTTCGAGGTGACCGACGCGACCTGTGTCCTGCGGCTCCGGACGCCCGTCGGCCGGGAGAAATTTTACGGGGTCGCAGCCGCCGACCTCATGCCCCAACCGGTTCGGAACGGTTGGATTCGAACCGACTGAGCGTCGCCCGCGCGGGACCGTTCGGTGACCACGATCAGTTTCATTGGGTTCGATCGGGTATCCGTCCGTATGGAGTACGATGTCGTTCAGGGAGACATCGCTGCACAGTCCGCCGACGCGCTCGTCAACGCCGCCGGGACGAGCCTCGAGATGGGGTCGGGCGTCGCCGGGGCGCTCCGTCGGGGTGCAGGCGAGGCGATCAACGAGGAGGCCACGGAGAAGGGACCCGTCGACCTCGGCGAGGTCGCCGTCACCGACGCCTACGACCTGAACGCCGAGTACGTGATTCACGCCGCCGCCATGCCCCACTACGGGGACGGCCAGGCGACGGCGGAAAGTATTCGCGACGCCACGCGAAACGCCCTGGAGAAAGCCGACGACCTCGGCTGTCGCTCGCTCGCGTTGCCGGCGCTGGGCTGTGGCGTGGCCGGCTTCGAGACTGCCGAAGGTGCCGAACTCATCGGCGAGGAACTCGACCGCTACGAGCCAGATACGCTCGAGGAGGTTCGGTTCATCGCCTACAGCGACGCGGAGTACGAGACGGTTCGTTCGGTGACGGCCGAGGGTAGCGACGTGGATCGGTGACGGGCACGATCGACCGGCCGGGGATGCCGAGCCCCGTGGAGTACCGCACGGTCAGGTTGCCACGCAGCGAGGGACGACCGTCGGGGGTTGGTTTCTACGCACTGAGAACGGTTGCTAGTTTTACCACCACCGCCGTCGAACCATCACACGGGTGATAACTGATGTACGACACGATCCTCATCCCGACCGACGGCAGCGAACAGGCGGACCGCGGGGTCGAGCAGGGGTTGAGTCTCGCTGCCAACTACGACGCGGAGGTCGTGCTTCTCTACGTCGTCGACGAACGCCGGCACGGACGGACGCCGGCGCTTGGCAGTACCGCGGTCGAACACGCGAAAATAGAGGACGATGCCATCGAAATGCTCGAGGAGATCGCGGACCGGGCCACAGATCAGGGCCTCGACGTCGACTGCGAGTGTCACCGGGGACTCCCCTGGGAGGAGATCACGTCCCTCGCGGAACAGCGGGACACCGATCTGATCGTGATGGGACGACGAGGAGCGACTGACGACCGACGAACGGCACTCGGGAGCGTCGCCGACCGGGTGATGAGACACACTGACATCCCCGTTCAGGCCGTCTGACAGTACAGTTCGCCCCGTCGGCCACCGATCCGTGTCGTCCGAGCCGCGTCCGTCCGCCGGGAGACACCACCCTGTTTTTCGAACGGTCCGTTCCGGGTTTCAGGACAGCGAGAGCCCGCGAATCTCGACCGAATCCCCGTCCTCGACGTGTCCGATGATCTGCCCTTCAGTCTCGGCGACCAGCTCGTCGGCCCGGTCCTCGGGAACCGCGACGACGAAGCCGGTGCCCATGTTGAACGTGCGGTGCATCTCCGCGTCGGTCACGTTCCCCTCCTCCTGGACGAACTCGAAGATCGGCTGGGCCGGCAGCGGGTCGTCGATGACGTACTCGTGTTCGCCCATCCGCAGCAGGTTCGTCCAGCCGCCGCCGGTGATGTGGGCCGCCGCACGGACTTCGTGGTCGCGCATCGGCTCGAGCAGGGCCGTGTAGATCCGGGTCGGCTCCAGCAGTTCCTCGCCGATCGACCGTTCCGGGTCCAGTGGGAACGGCTCCGTATAGTCGTGCTCGCGGGTCACCGCTTCGCGGGCGAGCGTCAGCCCGTTCGAGTGAATCCCGTTCGAGGGGAAGCCCACGAGGACGTCGCCAACCTGGGCCTCGCCCTCGAGAATGTCGTCTTTCCCGGCGAGACCCACACAGGTACCCGCCAGATCGAACCCCTTCACGACCTCGGGCATGACCGCCGTCTCGCCGCCCAGCATCGTCAGATCGGCCTCCTCGAGCCCCACCGCGAGGCCTTCACCGATCTGATTCGTCAGCGTTTCGTCGGGCTCGTCGATGGCGAGGTAGTCGACGAACGCGACGGGTTCGACGCCGGCCGCGACGAGGTCGTTGACGTTCATCGCGATACAGTCGATCCCGATCGTCGAGAAGTCCGCGATCGCTTCGGCGACGAGCAGCTTGGTCCCGACGCCGTCGGTCGCCAGCGCGAGATACCTGTCGCCGATGTCGAGCAGGCCTGCGTATTCGGTTCGCAGATCGCTGCCGAAGGCCTCGAGGAGCGCCGCCGTCGCGTCCTCGCTGGCATCGATGTCGACGCCAGTGTCGGCGTAGGTGAGTCGGTCCGCCTGGCTCTCGTCGTCCGCTGGTCCGGTCATGTGCGAACGACTGCGTGGGGCGAGCAAAAGGTCACCGGTCCTCCAGAGGGTCCCGTGTGGGCCGCGAGTGCCGACTGTCGACGATCCCGATGCCATAGGCGACGGCTTCGAAACCCAGAAGCAGGGTGCGAACGACTCATCCCAGCGCGGTCACGGCTCCGTCCGAGCCGACACGCTACCGTTCGAACGCTGGTTCCCGCTCGTACTCGCCGTCGACTCCCCCCGGATTCGGTTCGTCGCCACTCCTCGAGCCGTCGGAAAACACGTCCGCGAACGATTCCTCGACACCGACGAGTCGCTCGAGTCGGTGTTCGAACTCCGCGTCGTCGATCTCCCCCTCGGCGTAGCGGCGTTTGAGTTCGGCAAGCGCGTCGTCTCCGGCGGCGTGTTCGGTCGTCGCCGTGTCGTTCCGTCCCGCAACCAGCAGCGCGGCGATTTCCTCGCCCCAGAACAGGAATATCGGGGCCAGCAGGAACCATCCCACGAGCGCAATCGCGCCGGCGAGTTCGTCACCGCCGACCAGACCGGTGAGGCTGATGAGGACGAACGTCACGAGCCCGATCAGGAGCCAGAGATCGTCGGCCACGAACTCCTCGACGTCGATCGCCATATGGATACGTCGACCGAATCACACAAAATACCACTGGTGGAAACGATCGAGCATCGCGTGAGAGACCACGCGCCAGGGCGGCCCCACTCGAGGAGCCTGTTACGGTCGATAGCCCGGCCACGGAGTGGCCGCGTCGTCCCGTCGCCTTCGGACCTCGTGAGCCGCTGTCGCTCGGGGCTGAAAGACGGTGCCCAGCGTGACGTTCTCAGAACAGCCCGAAAACGACGAACGCCGCGAGCAGAACGCTCGGGACGAAGACGATCGCGAAGACCCCCTTGTGCCACTCGAAGACGGACTTGCCGTCCAGCGGGCCGAAGGGGATCATGTTGAACGCGGCCAGGAAGAGGTTGATCCAGATCCCCATCTGGCCGATCGTTGCGAGCATTCCGGGTAGAAAGCCGGGTGTTGCAGCGAACATCAGCAACGGCGCAAAGAGCACGGCGAGCAGGAGGTTCGTCACTGGGCCTGCCAGTGCGATCAGTCCGTTCTCCCGTTGGGTGGTCCGTCCTCGGTGGTAGACCGCGCCGGGGGCGGCAAAGAGAAAGCCGACCAGCCCGCCCATAATCGCCAGGAAGAGCATCTGGTAGTCCGCCCTGAACTCCGCAACCTGGCCGAACTCGACCGCGACGACTTTGTGTGCGAGCTCGTGGAGGAGGAAGCCGACGCCGACGGTTACGAAACTCAGGCCGACTCGCGTCACGAAGTAGCCGAGACTCGCCTCGCCCAGATGTACCGGCGCGAGTAGTAACGCGAACGCGACACTCAGTACGGTCCACGCCACCGCGAGGTCCCGCAGCTCCGTGTCGCTGAAGGTCAGTTCGCGATCGGGACGGCGCTTCGTGGGATAGCTCATAGCAGCCCCCGAATCAGCTCGACGCTGTTCCTGGCGCCCTCGAAGAGTTCGCTCATCAGGGCGTCAACGCCGCCGAACTCGGGACCAGCCAGCCACGGGAGCACCACGAACGGAAAGAGCCCCGTCGCGATGATGCTGCCGATGTTCGTCAGCGCGACGATCATGATCAGCCGGAACAGGGGCACGTTGAACATCGCCGTGATCGCCTCGCCGATCGGTCGCTCCGTATCGTCGACGATCTCGTTGAGCGTCTGGATGTCCCGGACGTTGACCGGGCGGTGCTTGAGTTCGACGTACCCGGCGAACCAGCCGGGTGCGAGCAACGGATTGATGCTCGTCAGCCAGGCGACCGCGCCGCCGACGCCCGCACTGGTCCAGCGCGCGCCGGCCAGCCGCGCCAGCGTGAACGCGAAGAGCCCGTTGAACAAGAACCAGGCGGCGAACAACTTCAACAGGAACGTGTCCCTGACCCCGGCCATGATCAGCAGGAAAAAGAACCCGAAGAAGCCGAGCATGACGAGGTAGCCGACGATCTTCAGCGGCGAGAACCGGCGACTCGAGGCGGTTCCCGACAGCGACTCGAGCGAGGGAATGTCCTCGGGGTTCCGGAGGTGGCGTTCGATGCCGGCCTTGTGGCCGGCACCGACGACGGCGAGGACGTCGTATCCCTGTTCGCGGAGGTCGTGGAGGTTGTGTGCGATGTAGGCGTCGCGCTCGTCGATCAGGGCGTTTGCGCCACGGGGGCTGAACCGGCGGAACTCCTCCATCATGGCGGCGACGACGTCGCCGTCGGTCATCTCCTCGATGTCGACCTCGTCGATATCCTCGACGTCCGCGCCGACCGCGTCGAGGACGAGTCCGAGGATGGCACCGATCGTGACGCCGACGCCGAGCCCGGCGAGCATCCCGGCCGTCCCACGAACGGCGTAGATACCGGTCCCTTCGACCGTCGAGGCCGAGAACGGGCCGATGAACGTCCCGGTTGCGACCAGTGCGAGACAGCCCGCAACGCCGAGGACCAGTCCGCCGGCCACTCGTATCGAGAGTCCCGAAAGGGAGCCGCCGGCGGCGTCGACCGGTGGCAGAAAGAGGAGGCCCACGAACGCCCCGACGAACGCGCCGATCGCGCCGCCGCCGACGTACTGTAGCGTCGTGGTATCGGTGATGCCGATCAAAAGGAGATCGCCGAGTCCGAACAGTGGGGCGAGAAACGCCGCGAAAACGAACCCGAGGACCGCCCCGCTGACGGCACCGAAGGTGAGCCCGATCGTTCGAGGATCGGTGATCCCGAGCGCGAGCCCCCCGACCATTTTCAGCTTCTCGGTCACGGAGAGGCGGCTCCAGAACCGCTGGATCGTGACCTGAATGTCCCGATCAACCAGGGCGACGCCGCTCCCGTTGGCTTCGGCGGCCTCGATGCCGGCCCGCATATCGGAACCGGGCTCGATGTCGAACTGGTCGCCCAGCCGCGACTGGACGTACGACAGCATCCAGTAGGCCAGGAACTGGAAGACGGTGTTGCCCGAAAGGAGGTCGCCGGCTTCGATGTCGTCGGGCGTCCCGCCTTGCATCTGGCGATACCGCCCTTCGTCGAGTTCGACGGCGACGACGTCGGGGTCCTCCCGGTCGATCGTTTCCCGAACCTCGTCGACACTCGCTTGCGAGACGTGTGCCGTCCCGAGGACCTCGACGGAGCCTCGCTCTCGGTCTGGTGGCGCTGGGGGCTCCGGCACGTCGGCCTCGCCTGCATCGCTCATTACTGGCCCCAACTGGGCGGCGACTTTTACCAGTATCGGACCGCGAAGGGGAACGATACCGATACGTTCGCCCCCTCGATCTCCCGACGCTGTCAGTCGAGCGGGCTCAGGTCCGATGAGCCGGTGATCACAAGACTGAGTACCGCCCTGGAAGAACCTCGCCCAATGACTGACCTCATGGAAACGGTCGTCGAGAACCGGGAGATGGTACAGCCAAACCACGCCAACACGCTCGACGTCGCTCACGGCGGCAACGTCATGAAGTGGATGGACGAAGTCGGCGCGATGAGCGCGATGCGGTTTTCCGGTGAGATGTGTGTCACCGCACGGGTCAATCAGATGAACTTCGAACAACCCATTCCAGTCGGCGATACGGCCTACATCACCGCGTACGTCTACGATGCCGGCACCTCGAGCGTGAAGGTCCGCTTGCTCACCGAGCGCGAGGACCTCCGGACCCGCGAGCGCGAACGGACCACCGAATCACACTTCGTCTACGTCGCGATCGACGAGGACAATACGCCGACGACGGTTCCGGAACTAACGGTCAGCACCGAGGAAGGTAACCGACTCCGACAGGCCGCGCTCGAGGACGAACTCTGAGACGGTCCGCCGTCCCGAGCAACCGGCGACCTCACGACCCGGTGTGGGTCGCCGGCACTGACTGACAGCGATCCGTCTGGGGAGGGGGAGTGATCGCGACCGGGAACGTCGATCCACGAGCGTATCCGGATCGAAAAATCGAATCGGCGGTCGGACCGGTCCGGCCCACCCGATCGGGGACGGACCAATACCGTTCATACGGTGACCGCGGGCGCGGGATGGTGGAACGATTACTCGGCGTCGAGGTCGTCCGATCGGGGGTCGCGCTCTCTGATGTCTTCAAGGAGGGTATCGACGGTCCCGCGCGTATCGGCGACGGTCGCGCCGACGAGACCACCGATCGCACCGCCGGTGCTCGCGGCGTTACGGCTGAACAGTCCGCCGATGGCCGCACCGACGGCAGCGCCGATCGCTGCATACCGGGCACGCAACAACACGGCAGTTATACGTTCTCTCATATATCGTCCTTGGTGACTGGTACGGATAAATATACCTCTCGAGTGTTGCACGTCGCCTCCGACTCGCCGAGTCGGAGCGACAGAATCGGTGGTGGGACCTCGCTCAAAGAACCGTTTCGACCGCGGCGAGGGAGTCGAGGACGTGGTCGGGTTCGACCTCGGCCGCCGCGAGGTCGGCACGGTCAGTGACTCCGGTGAGAACGAGTGCCGTATCCATGCCGGCGTTGCTCCCGAGTGCGATGTCGGTATTGAGACGATCACCGACGACCAGCGTGTTCGAGGGGTCGGCATCGAGCCGATCCATCGCCGCTGTCGCTGCGATCGAGGACGGTTTGCCGAGGATCGCGTCCGCCTCCCGGCCGGCGACGGCCTCCATTGCCGCGAGGATCGCACCCGATCCCGGAATCTCTCCGCCGTCGACCGGGATCGTCACGTCCGGGTCGGTTCCATAGAAGGCCACCTCTCCCTCGAGCGCCCGCAGGGACTCCCAGAGCGTGCCAAACGAGAACTCGCTGTCGAACGACCCGAGGACGACCTCGGCCGCATCCGGGTCCGCCGTCAGCTCGACGGCCGCGTCGTCGAGGATCGTCTCGAGTCGCTCCTCGCCGACGAGGTAAACCGCCTCGCCCGGATGGGTCGTCGCGAGGTACGCCGCCGAAACGGTTGCGGACGTGAGAACGGCGTCCGGGTCGATGTCGATCCCGTGGGGTGCGAGCTTCGTCCCGTAGTGGTCGGCCCCCCGCGTCGGGTTGTTCGAAAAGAGCAGCCGGGAACAGCCCGCCGCCTCGAGCGCGCGCAGGCCGTCGGTCGCACCGGGCAGCAACTCCTCGCCGCGGACGATCGTCCCGTCGACATCGAGAATCACCGCCTCGTAGTCCGTCATCGCTCGTCGCTAGGGACGGCCGGCGATTGAGTGTTTGGATGCCGGTCGCCGACGACGAGCGTGATCGGGATCGACGGAAACGCCCGCGGACTGTGGCGATCACCGCTCGCACTCCAGGGACAGCTCGTCGGTCTCGAGACCTGCCGAATCGGCCCAGTTCGATCGCTGACTTGCTGACCGACGGGAAAACCCCATACGGCTGCCAGCCGAAGCGGGTATATGGCACTCGACGTCGAGAGACCCGAGCCGCCGACCCTCAGCGGCCCACAGGATCCGGGCGACTACGACGCCGTCGTCGAACCCGACGAGCGGACGGGCGACACTGCTCGCCGCGAAGATCTGGCCGACTTTCTGGAGGCGGGGGCCTGGGAAGACGCGTTCGACGAATGGGCCAGGGACACCTATCTGACCGAAACGGAGTTTCGGGCCGTCCTCGAGTTCGGGTTGATCGACGAGTTCGACTTTTACTGGAATCAGTCCGCAGAGGACGTCGGCTACCGTGCGCCGGCGGTGCCGGAAGCGTCGGTAGCCGGTCACGAGGAACTCGACGAAGCCGATATCGAAGACATCGAGGAAGAACTCGACACGCTCGGCCTGACGGTAAGCGAAGTGCTGGAAACCGATTACATCCACCGCGACGGGGAGGAGTTCGGCTACACCTGGGAGTAACGGGGGCGTGGATGTCCACTCGTCCTCAACCGATCCCGCGACCACTCCGTCGGTGATCGACAGCCCCTGTCCGATCCAGCGGTGGGAATTCTTATCCGGGAACCCGACCTACGACCGGCTATGACACTCGAGGTCGAGCCCCCCGAGCCGCCGGAACTGGAGTTCGTCGATCCAAACGAGTACGAGGACGCGACCATCAGCGCCGACGGTGCCGAGGAGATCGACTACCGGCGCGAGGAACTCCAGGGGTTCCTCGAGGAGGGCGCCTGGACGGAAGCGTTCGACGAGTGGCGCGAGGGGACGGACCTCGAGGAGCGCGAGTACGGTATCGCTCGTGATCTGGATCTCTTCGCGGGATTCGATTTCTTCTGGGACGATTTCGCCGATCGCGTGGGGTACCACGCGCCCGGAATCCCCGAGGATTGGCAGGCTCGGGAGTACCACCCCGAACTCGATACCTGGGGGACGGTGTCCTCGATCAACGCCGAACTCACCGAGTTCGGTCAGATCGTCTCGGTCACCCTCAAAGCGGAGTACGTCGACTGGGAGGCCGAGTACGAACCGCCCGAGGACCTGCCGGACTTCGACTGATCGCGAGTGCCCGGCCCTCGAGACGAGGGCGATCGGTACAGCCGAGCCACAAATCGGCTGAATCAGTCGCGTGGAACCGCGAGGTTTCGGGTTCGTCCGCCACATTCCGGGCAGGTGCCCAGGGAATCGGTCGCTTCTCGGTGGCCACAGGTCCGGCATTCGTAGTACGATCGCTCCGGCGTGTACGGGTCCGTGTAGACCATGAACGGTGACACCGAGTAACACGAAAAAGTGTTGTGTTGAATCAGTAGCGCACGAATATATACAATCGAGTGCCACCATATACGTCTTATTATTGGACATATGCTTACAACGAGGTCCCAACTCCGCGTTGAGACGATTGCAAACGTCTGTGCTTGAGGAGAGCGCGGAGACACACCGAGGGTTGCGATCGACTTCGGATCGCCTCGAGCGAATACTGGTCCGTCACACTACCGTTTCCGTGGTCCGACCGACAGCATACTGGCCGAGGGGCCTATTTCCGCAAAACTGAACTACTGGAACGGAGACACGGACGTGTCACTGATCGCGGACTACTTCGTGGTCGGTACTGTCTCACTCGGTCCCGAGAATCGCAGCGTCTCGAGCGCCAAAACACACCAGCAGTCTACCCTGACCATTCGCCGGCGAGATCACCGGCGATGTTCTCTCGCCACAGGTCGAAGCCGTCCTCACAGGCGGCGTTGTCGTCGATGTGATCGACGAATCCAGCACCAGGCGACGCGAGTTCGTCTCCACAGAACGGGCACGTGACCGGATCGGTCCAGTCGGTCGTCGTATTTGTTGCCATTCGTACCGAAATCTATCAGGAACTATCATATAAGTCTCGTCCGTTAGGATTCATTATAATTTGAATGGCATATAATGACATTAATTACGACAGCGGCGATTCCCGGACTGGCGGACGGTTCGCCAGCGACGGCGCATACGGGATCTCGGTCACTGGCTGGACCGAGAGGCCGGGAGAATTACTGTGTAAAGAGTTAACATGGTTCGAGGCGTACGTTACAACATGACACTCGAAGAACAACGCGAGTACGAGTGTCTCCAGTGTGGTCGACGAGAGACGGTCGGCGACGCACTCGTAAGCACCTGTTCACAGTGTGGGGGCGAAATGCGAAACGTCGAGTTGATCCACGACTGATACGGTCTCCTGTCCGTCAGTGCCGGCGCGCCCGCGGCCCCTGTGTGGGTGCGCCGGCACTGTCAGTAATACGTCTGATCGGCCCCACCCGTCGGACGTCCCCGCTCCCGCCGCAGCCAACTGTCGAACGGATACAGTCGAATCAGTGCGAATTGGTTCCCAACGCCGCTTCGCGTGTCCTCGTGACCAGTATCACTCGAGAAGATACGGCCATCGTGCGAAGTACACACCCGCTTCGCAGCGTAAGAAGCTCCTACGCACCGCCATTCCAGCGGTACGAACTGCCATACGCCGCCGCGTCGTTGGATAGGGTCTGACACACGACGAGACCAATCCTTCATATTTATACATGGGGGTAGTAGTAGCGTACGTATATGTCCGAAACCGGGGCGGAGTCCCGTCCACTGGTCCGACGACTTCCCGATCCGACTACAGCGTCGAACGTCCGGTACGATCCGTCGCTCGCGGAATTGCGCGAATTCGCCGCGCCCGAGGAGACGACGACCGAGTTCGGGTCGGCCTCCTACGTCAGCGAAGTTCGCTCGCGGAGCGCCGACCGGACGAAAAACGCCGTCGATGACGAGTTCGACGACCGCGATCACGAGTTGATCGACGTCGCAGTCGACAGCACGGACGACACGGAGTTACTCTGCGTCGACCGTCGGATGGGGCGCCATCCGGAGGCGAGTTTCTGCTGTCGGCTCTTCGTTCCCGTCGAACACGCCCGAATCGCCTACGCGTGGGCGACGCTCTTCGAGCCGGCAGACGGACAGGACCCCGATCTCTACACCGTCCAGCTGCCAGACCACGACGAGACCGCGATCCGCGTCCTCCCCGACGACGGGTTCACCGCCGTGCTGGGCAGCGACTACATCGGCGAGGCCAAGAAGTCGTTCCTGCGGTTGTTCATGTATCGCATCAAGCAACAGGGCGGGCTCGGACTTCACGCGGGCAGCAAGCGAGTTCGCGTCCGCGACGACGACGGCGAACTCCGGACCGTCGGTCAGGTGTTCATGGGCCTCTCCGCGACCGGCAAATCCACGCTGACGTCCCACGGCTGCTGGCTCGAGGAGCCCGAGGACGCCACCATGGTGCAGGACGACGTTTGCGGTCTTCTCCCGGACGGCTCCGTCGCCGGCAGCGAGGGCGGGGGGCTGTTCATCAAGACGATCGGTCTCGACGACGAGCAACCCGAACTCTACGAGGCCGCGACCGACGAGTCCGCGATCCTCGAGAACGTCGCCGTCGACGACGACGGCACCGTCAACTTCGACGAGGACCGCTATACCTCGAACTCGCGGGCGATCATCCGACGCGACGACCTCGAGAGCGCGGCGTCGGAGATCGATCTCGACCGACTGGATCAGGTGTTTTTCATCACTCGGAACCCACTGATGCCGCCGATCGCCAAACTCGACGCGGCCCAAGCCGCCGTCGCGTTCATGCTCGGCGAGTCGATCGAGACCAGCGCGGGCGACCCGTCGCGAGCCGGCGAGTCGATTCGCGTCGTCGGGACGAACCCGTTCATCATCGGCTCCGAGGGCGAGGAAGGGAACGCGTTTCACGACCTCGTCGACGCCCTCGAGGTCGACTGTTACGTCATCAATACCGGGTATCTCGGCGAGGAATCGAAAGACATCGGCGTCGCCGAATCCGTCACGATTCTCACCGAGGTCGCCCGTGGTACCGTCGAGTGGACCGACGACGAGCGAATGGGGCTGACGATCCCCCGATCGGTCCCGGGACTCGACGTCGACGACTACTACGTGCCCGACCACGTCGACGACTACGACGCCGCGCTCGCGGAACTGCGTGCCGATCGTCGTGACTATCTCGAGCGATTCGACGACCTCCGCGAGGAACTCACGGACGCCGTTTATTGACCGACCGCTCGGCGTTCGGTGGTCGCGTCGGTCGCGGACGATCCGAGTCCGGATCGGCCCACGACACCCGAATTGAGAGGCAGTAGTTGCCGCACACGGATACCGTTATATGTGTCGAGTTCGCACGGTTCGATAATGAGTGCACAGGTACGAAAACCGACCGCGAGAATCTGCGAAGCGTGCGGTCGCGGCGAACAGTGGGACGAAGAGCTCGAGGCCTGGCAGATCGCCCGCGAGGACGGCGAAAAACAGGTCGGCAATCCACACTGCATTCACGAGTGGGACATCACCGGCACGTTCACACCGGTCGGCGCGAGCGACAGCTAACGGGTCTTCCTGTCGGGACTGATCCGGGATCGCGACAGTGCTCTTTTCCCCGGCTCGAGCGTAGCCGCGATCATGCCGACGGTATACATCACGGCCCCGCCGGATGCGGCCGACGAACTCGCGGAGACGCTGGTCGAAGAGCGACTCGCCGCCTGCGTCAATCGACTCTCGACGACTTCGACCTACCGTTGGGACGGCGAGGTTCACCACGACGAGGAGGCGGTGTTGCTCGCGAAGACGACCGACGACGCGTACGACGACCTCGTCGAACGCGTCCGGGAGTCCCATCCCTACGACATCCCCTGCCTCGAGCGATTCGACGAGAGCGACGTCCTCGAGTCGTTCGCCGCGTGGAGAGCGGACGTCGTCGAGTAGCAGCGTGGGAGACGGAGGCGTGCGCCAACCGCTCACAGGCGATGACTGCCCGAATTAGCAACCCTTAAAACTCGCGCACGGGTTGTGACGGGTATGGCTGGAACCATCGAAGTGCTCGTTCCGGGTGGCCAGGCCAACCCTGGCCCACCGCTCGGTCCCGAGCTCGGACCGACCCCCGTCGACGTGCAGGCTGTCGTACAGGAGATCAACGATCAAACCGAAGCGTTCGACGGCACCGAAGTCCCCGTCACCGTCGACTACGAGGAGGACGGCTCCTTCGAGATCGATGTCGGTGTCCCGCCGACGGCGGCACTGATCAAAGACGAGGCCGGTTTCGAAACCGGCAGCGGCGAGCCCCAGAAGGATTTCGTCGCGGACCTCTCCGTCGATCAAGTCAAGACGATCGCGGAGCAGAAACATCCGGATCTGCTCGCCTACGACACGATCAACGCCGCGAAGGAAGTCGTGGGTACCTGCGCCTCGATGGGCGTAACCATCGAAGGCAACGACGCCCGCGAGTTCAAGCAACGCGTCGACGACGGCGAGTACGACGACGTGCTCGCTGGCGAAGCGAACGCGTAGATCGCCGGTCTCGACCACGAGCGCATGGAGCGTTTCGCTGTTTTCCACGTGTCTCGATCCGTGATCGACGGCATCCGTCCCCGAACTCGAAGTCGGAACCGTCCCAGTGCCACGGACGACTGAGAACGCAGCTCAGATCTTGTTTGCGGGTGGGACGGTCCGATCGTCCGGGCGCGCCGCCCCGGACGCACCGAAGAGGACGCGAATGCTCGCACCGACGCCGAGCGCAGCGGCGAGTCCAGCGAGAGCCAGCGTCGCCGGAAGCGACCAACCGGCGATCCCGGTGAGCAGTGCCCCCACGAGGACGCCGGTCCAGGGCCGATCAGCGGCGACTTTCGAGACGAGCGTGCGACCGATCGCGACGAGACCGATCGCCGTTGCAGTCGGAAGCACCGCTGCACCGACGATCACCAGTGGGATGCCGAAGAACGTCCCGATCCCCGTATCGACGATGAGATATCCCGTACTCGCGAGCCCGCCGATCACGAGTAGGCCCGGCAGCCCGATACAGAGCGAGATGATCGGGCTGTGGCGTGATTTCGTCACTGCCCGTGTGCCGTAGTTCTGAAGCAATCCGAGCACGATCATCACGACGAGGAGGGATCCCGCAAACTGGACACCCATCCGCACGACCGGCTCGAGGGACCGATACGCCTCGAGTTCGCCGCCGGGCGCTGCCAGCATTACGATCGGATCGACGACCGGCGACCCAATCATAGTATATAAGTCTAATGGCCACATGGATACACGATACATCACCACGGATAATAGTGTTTTTGGTTAGTATACTAGTATCTACGGCCTGATTAACACGAAAGGTAGACTGTCCAATAGCTTTGACCGATTGCCAACGACAGCCGACGCCGGGCTCGGCTGGACGACCGTCGAAGGGACACATCGACGACGTACTCACGGCACGACCGGTTCCCGACAGCGTCGTGGTCAGCCAGTCGGAGCGGACGCCGGGAGGCGAGCGTGCTGGCAGTTCGACGGGTTTAAGTTCGGCATGGCACTTGGTCCAAGGGAGACAGGCATCGCCTGTTTCACTGACCCGTAGGAGCAGTCCTGCGCACTACGGAGGTGAACAATGGCAGATTCGGATATTGAAACAGCAGTAGCCCGCGCACTCGAGGATTCGCCGGACCGGAACTTTACCGAGACGGTAGACCTCGCGATTAATCTGCGCGACTTAGACCTGAACGAACCGTCGAACCGCGTTGACGAGTCGATCGTCCTGCCGTCCGGAACCGGCCAGGAGACCCGTATCGTCGTCATCGCCGAGGGAGAAACCGCAGTCCGCGCCGAGGAGGCAGCGGACGAGGTCCTTTCGGTGGACGACGTGGCCGACCTGGACGACGACGACGCCAAGGACATGGCCGACGAGACGGACTTCTTTATCGCCGAAGAGGCGATGATGCAAGACATCGCCCGGCACCTGGGTACCATTCTCGGTCCCCGAGGGAAGATGCCGGACCCGCTCGCGCCCGACGACGACGTCGTCGAAACCGTCAACCGACTCAAGAACACCGTCCAGCTTCGCTCCGGCGACCGACGAACCTTTCACACGCTCGTCGGTGCCGAAGACATGGACGCCGAGGAGATCGGCGACAACATCGACGTCATCCTGCGTCGACTCCACGCCGACCTCGAGAAAGGCCCCCAGAACATCGATACCGTCTACGTGAAGACGACGATGGGGCCGTCCGTGGAGGTGGCCTAACATGAGCGCACAGGCCGAACGCAAAACCGAGAACCTTCCCCAGTGGAAGAAAGAGGAAGTCGACGACCTCGCACAGATCATCGACGAGTACGAGAGCGTCGGCGTCGTCGGCATCGCCGGCATTCCCTCGAAGCAGCTCCAGGATATGCGTCGTGACCTCCACGGCACCGCCGTGTTACGCGTCAGCCGCAACACCTTGCAGACGCGTGCGCTCGAGGACGCCGGGCTCGGCGACCTCGTCGAACACATCGGGGGACAGGTCGGCGTCATCGCGACCGACGAGAACCCGTTCTCGCTGTACAAGGAGCTCGAGGCGTCGAAGACGCCCGCGCCGATCAACGAGGGCGAAGTCGCCCCGAACGACATCGTCATCCCCGAAGGGGACACCGGTGTCGATCCGGGGCCGTTCGTCGGCGAACTCCAGGGCATCGGTGCGAACGCACGCATCGAAGAGGGTTCGATCCAGGTCATGGAAGATTCGACGGTCCTCGAGGCCGGCGAGGAAGTCTCCGCCGATCTGGCGAACGTCCTCAACGAACTCGGCATCGAACCAAAGGAGGTCGGTCTCGACCTTCGAGCCGTCATCGCCGACGGCGTGCTCTTCGACCCCGAGGACCTCGACATCGACGTCGAGGCCTACGAAAGCGACGTGTCGACGGCTGCCGCCCGCGCTCGGAACCTCGCGCTCAACGCGAGCTTCCCGACCGCGTCGACGGCCCCGACGCTCATCGCCAAGGCCACGGGCGAGGCCAAGAGCCTCGGCCTGCAGGCCGCGATCGAGGACGAAGACCTGATGCCCGACCTCGTCAGCAAGGCCGACGCACAGCTGCGTGCGCTCGCCGGCCAGATCGACGACGAGGAGGCGCTTCCTGACGAGCTTCAGGACGTCGAGGCCCCCGCCGAACCGGCGGCGGCCGACGACGAAGACGAATCGGCAGACGACCAGACTGACGATCAGACCGAGACCGAAGACGCCGATACCGACGACGATGACGACGAAGACGACGGCGACGGCGCGGCCGGTCTCGGCGAGATGTTCGGTTAATTGGAGGATCCAACAATGGAATACGTATACGCTGCACTCATCCTGAACGAATCGGGCGAAGAGATCAACGAAGACAACCTGACGAACGTCCTCGACGCTGCCGGCGTCGACGTCGAAGAGTCCCGAGTCAAGGCGCTCGTCGCCGCACTCGAGGACGTCGACATCGACGAGGCAGTCTCCGAGGCCGCTGCCGTCCCCGCTGGCGGAGCCGCCGCAGGCGGTGCCGCAGGTGGCGAGGCAGCTGCCGACGAGGCCGACGAGGCCGACGAAGCCGAAGAGACCAGCGACGTGCCGGACACGACGGACGAGGACGACGACGAGGACGACGAGGCCGACGGCGAGGGTCTCGGCGAACTCTTCGGATAACGGTCCCGTCGATCCGGTTCCGACGAGTTGCAATCCCGACTTTTTATCGACGCTCGAGGGTGAGTGGCGACGCCGACGTCCCTGAGCCGACGGCAGGTCGCCCACGCGAGAGCCGGGCCGGATTCCCGCACTCGACGGCCGGGATCGACGATCCGAGAGTATATAACCGAGGGGGCGGCCAGAGTCGGCGATGGTCGCCCCAGTCGAGATCGGATTCCAGCCGGCCCTGACGGGACAGCTCCTCGCGTGGGTGGTCGCCGGTTCGCTGCTGGGGTGCTGTAGCGGACTCGTACCGGGGCTGCACGCCAACAACTTCGCGTTCCTTCTGGCGGGGATCGCGCCGTCGGTTCCCGGCCCACCGCTGTTCGTCGGCTGTGCGATGCTGGCGGCCGGTGTCGTCCACACGTTTCTGAACGCCGTCCCCGCGATGGCGCTTGGCGTCCCCGACGCGGAGATGGCCGTTACCGCCCTCCCCGGACATCGGATGGTTCTCGAGGGGCGGGGGTACGAGGCGATCCGACTCTCCGCAGTCGGGAGTATCCTCGCCGTGCTCGCGGCGGTCCCGCTTGCCGTCCCCGTGACCTGGGCCGTGATGGCCGTTTACCCGACGGTTCGGGCACACCTCTCGCTCGTCCTGGCGATGGTCGTCGTCGCGCTGATCGCGTCGGAGCACACGTGGCGGGGGCGGTTCGGTGGTCTCCTGTCGTTTTGCCTGGCCGCTGCGCTCGGGACACTGACGCTGGATCTCTCCACGAACGCTCCCCTCGAGGCGGGAGGGACGCTCGCTCCACTCTTCGCCGGGCTGTTCGGTGCGCCGGTGTTGATCGATGCGATCCGGGGCAGTGGCATTCCGAGACAGGACGGCGAGGAAATAACGACGTCTCGCCGGTTCGTCGGGACGACCGCCGTTGCGGGCGCACTCGCCGGTGCCGTCGTCGGGTACATCCCCGGCATCTCGGCGGCTATCGCCGCCGTCGCGGTGTTGGCCGCCGTGCCAAACGGGGCGAGCGATCGCGGATACATCGTCGCAACCAGCGGCGTCGATACGGCGAATACGATCTTCGCGCTCTTCGCGCTGGTCGCCATCGGCCAGCCCCGAACCGGCGTGCTGGTCGCCTTCGACGGGACGGCCGCACCCCTCGAGCTCCCGATACTGCTCGCGGGGGTCGTCATCGCCGGCCTGATCGGCTTCGTGCTGGTGATCGTCGCCGGAGACGCCTACCTCGAGTTGATCGGTCGACTGACCTACTGGAAGATTTCGGCTGCAGTTCTCACGTTGTTGTGCGTGCTTTCGTTTCTGTTCACCGGCCCGCTGGGTATCGGGATCTTCGCCATCGCGGCCGCGATCGGACTGGTTCCGGTTCGCTTACGGTGCCGTCGCGTCCACCTGATGGGTGTCCTGATCGGGCCGCTCATGCTGGGCCTCTGAGCCGGGTTGATCAACTACTCGTCCGAGCGCCACTCTCGAGCAGCCCCGACGAGGGCCGCGACGCGTTCGTCCGAAACGGGAGCGGTCGTCTCACACCCCCGTTTCAGCGCGGTGCCGACGATGACGCCGACCGCACCAGCCTCGAGGCAGTCGCCGACCGTCTCGGCGGTTACCCCGCTGCCGACGAACACCGGCGTCTCCTCGCTGTCCCGTTCGTCGAGCGCGTCGACGACCCGTTCGATGTCCTCGAGGGCGGTGTCGGCACCCGTTCCGGGACCGGAGACGATGACGCCGTCGGCCTTGCCGCGCTCGACGGTTTCGATCGCCGCGCGTTCGATATCGTCGTCGCCGACCGGCGTCGCGTGTTTGACGTGGACGTCGGCGAGAATCGAGACGTCGGTCTCGAGTCGGTCACGAAGCCGGAGCGTCTCGTGAGCGCGACCCTCGATGAGTCCCTGATCGGTGGCGGCGGTCCCCACGTGGACGTTGACGCGAACGAACTCGGCCCCGGTAGCTGCGGCGATCGACACCGCCGCTCCGGCGTCGTTTCGAAGTACGTTGATCCCGACCGGGAGATCGACGGCGTCGGTCAGAGCCGTCGCGATCGCGGTCACCTCTGCGACGACGTGGGTGGGGACGTTGTCCGGGTAGAACGGCGAGTCGCCGAAGTTCTCGAGGACGATCCCGTCGACCCCGCCCGCCTCGAGGCGGCGTGCGTCCTCGAGCGCGCGGGCGCGGAGCGCCTGGCGGTCGCCCTCGAACGCGGGTGCGCCGGGCAGAGGCGGGAGATGGACCATCCCGATGACGGGACGATCGCTGTCGAAGCGTTCGAGAACGGCCCGTGTCGCGGTCATATCGGCGCTGGGGTCGGACGGGAGATAAGTGGTCGTGGTACGCTTCGGGGGCGCGACGAGCGGGGCGAGTCCGTACGAGGCGGCAAGCCCCGCTCCCTCCAAGGGTGTTTTGCCCGCGCCGTCGTTACGTCCGCTCGATGACTGATCTGCTTTCTTCGGTATCGTTGCGGGACGTAGAACTCCCAAACCGAATCGTCGTTTCACCGATGTGCCAGTACTCCTGTGAACCGGACGGGATCGCGACCGAGTGGCACCGCGTCCACCTCGGGAGTCGAGCCGTCGGCGGTGCCGGGATCGTCATGACCGAAGCGACCGCCGTCGATCCGATCGGCCGAATCACGCCCCACGACCTCGGGATCTGGAGCGACGAGCACGCGGCCGCGCTCGAGCCGATCACCGAGTTCGTCCGCGACCAGGGCGGGGTGCCGGGGATCCAGCTCGCCCACGCGGGCCACAAAGCGAGCAAGGAACGCCCCTGGGAGGGCCACGTCCCGATTCAACCCGACGGGACCGGTCCCAGCGGGGCATCGGGGTGGGAAGTCCTCACGCCGTCACCCGAGGCCTATCCGCCGTTCGACGGCGATCGCCCCGCGATGAGGAAGGCCGACCAGGACGACATCGAGGGCGTCATCGACGCCTACCGCGGGGCGGCCGAGCGCTCGCTCGAGGCCGGCTTCGAGATTGTCGAAATCCACGCGGCCCACGGCTACCTGTTCCACGAGTTCCTCTCGCCGGTCACGAACCACCGCGAGGACGATTACGGCGGGAGCTTCGAGAACCGCACCCGGTTGCTCCGGGAGGTCGTCCAGGCGGTCCGCGAGGTCTGGCCCGACGACAAGCCGCTTTTCGTCCGCCTCTCCGGCACGGACTGGCTCGACGACCGCGAATCGTGGGATATCGACCAGACGGTCCGGCTGGCCGACAACCTCGCGGCTCTGGGCGTCGACCTGATCGACGTCAGCTCGGGCGGGCTCCACCCCGAGCAGACGGTCCCGGGCGGGCCGAACTTCCAGGTGCCGCTGGCCGAGCGAGTTCGGGATGGAGCCGACGTGGCGGTCGGTACCGTCGGGGGCGTCACCGAGCCCGAACAGGCCGACGCCCTGATCCGAAACGGCCGGGCCGATCTCGTGTTCGTCGGCCGTGAGTTTCTGCGTGATCCCTACTTTGGACTGCGCGCCGTCGGCGACCTCGAGCGCGATTCCGAGGCAGTCAGGGACCAGTGGCCGGCCCAGTACCGGCGTTCCGTCCAGCGGTAACGCGGCGGGTTCGACCGCGACTCGAGGCGCCGATCACGCGCCGTCGTAGTCGTCCAGCCAGCCACTGACCGAGGAGCGCAACGCACCGGTCGTCGTCCCGATGTTCAGGAGTTGGTAGCCGTTCCGCGCCTTTTCGTTGACGTCGTCCATGCCGAAGCCGAGGCCGCCGACCGGAACGTCCGCTTCGACGGCAGCCGATCGAATCGTCTCGACGGCCTCCTCGATGTCGGGATGGTCGAACTCGCCCGGCTGTCCCAGCGACACCGAGAGATCCAGCGGGCCGATGAAGACGAAGCCGAGTTCGGGCACCGCGAGGATGTCGTCGAGGTCGTCGAGCGCGGACCGGGTTTCGACCGTGACGCCGACGACGACGGACTCGTCTTCGGTGGACACGTAGTCGTCGGTCAATCCCCAACGGCCCGCTCGCGGATTCGCCATTCCCCGCCGGCCGGGTTCGTCGTCGTACTCGAACCGACTGGCTCGTACCGCCGCCTCGAGCTCCTCGGCGCTGCCGACCCGCGGGAGGAAGACGTTTCGAACGCCGGCGTCGAGGGCTTTCCGAACCAGTGAGGGATCGGTATCGGGAAGCCGTACCAGCAGCTCCGTGTCGGTTCCGTCCACTGCGCGGAGTAGTGCCTCCAGTTTGCCGGCGTCCCGGGGACTCGGGCCGCCGTGTTCGAGGTCGATCCAGACGAAATCCGCACCCAGCGCCGCGTAGAGTTCGACGACCGTTGGGCTGTACGTGTTCTCGAGGACGCCGAGTGCGACCTCGCCGGCCTCGAGCGTCTCGCGGAGCGCGTTGCCACGCGGTGCCTGACTCATACGGCCGAACGTCACGCTCGCCCGCGACTAAAGTCTGGGGCCACCGGCGTTCCCGGCCTGAACCGAAGGGTCGAAACACCGTCGAAGGGTTCGAAAAACAACCGCGGACGGGCACGTCAGTCGTCCGTCCACTTGATCGAACAACCCTGGGAGGGCTGCCACTCGAGGTCGACGGCCTCGCCCGCCAGCACGGCGTCGATCGCTTCGCGGATCTGGAACCGGCTCGGTTCGTCGTCGGGGTTGGGGGCATCGTCGAGTCGGCCGTGGTAGACCAGTCGGAACTCCCCGTCCTCGTTTTCGAAGAGGAACGGATCGGGGGTGCACACTGCGCCGTAGGCGCGGGCGACGTCCTGACTCTCGTCCCGGAGATAGGCGTCGTAGTCGACCGTCCCGTCCGCGACGACCTCCCGCATCTTCTCGAACGAGTCGTCGGGGTACTCCTCGGCGTCGTTGGGATTGATCCCGACGACCGAGACGTCCTCGTACTCGGCGGCCAGTTCGTTCAGCAACTCGAACTTCGCCTGCGCGTACGGACAGTGATTACACGTGAACACGACCAACAGCGCCTCGTCGTCGGCGAAGGACTCGAGCGTGTACGTCTCGCCGTCGACGCCCTCGAGTTCGAACGCGGGAGCGGTATCGCCGGCCTCGAGTTCGGACTCCGACTCTTTCAGGACCATACGAATGGTTGTGCTTGTTCGTTCTTAATCGTCACGTTCACAGCAGTCGTGTCGTTCGGGCTGGGAGTCGTCCCTCGAACCGTCTCGGCGATCGTGATCGCACGGGTTCGATTCCCGGATCGTCCGAGGACAGACGTACGGATTGTGCTGGCCCCGGACGAGGAATCGGCGCGATACGAGCGCTGTACGTCCGTCTCGTCCCTGACTGCGAACCGGCGCGCAGTTCGGCGGGATCGAGCCTAGCCGAACAGTTCTGCGACCGACAGGAGTATACCGGGCACGACGAGCAACACGAGCCCGCCGACCATCAGAACCAGCGGCAGGACGAGCAACCCCATGTCGGTCAACAACCAGAGTCCCAGCCCGGACAGGACCGCAACCAGCCCGACGAGTCGAAGGATCCACACGAACAGCCCCTCGAGTTCCGACTCGGCGATGATGTCTACGACTTCGAGTGCATCGTCCATCGGGGCCTGAATCTAACTATATCAGTCGGTTAATTCTAGTGGTTTCGAGACGAGATCGACTCCCGTTCTCGGATCGTGACGACTTACATATTAGTAGCCCCGGCCGCATCGAGTAGGATATGAAGACGCTCGAGGTCACCGACGAACAGTACGCGTTCATCCAGCACCTCCGCGAGGAGATTTCCGAATCGGTCGTCGGCAAGTACGGCTTCGTCCGCGAGCGCGACGCCGTCCAGTTCCTGATCGACAACCTCGACGAGGAGGTCGACATCGACGCCGGCGAGTTCGACTCCTCGGCAACGGACGACGTCACCGCGTCCGTCGGGGCCGCAATCGAGGGCGACGACGATCCCCACGAACTCGAGGAGGTCTCCTACGTCGAAGACGAGACGCCGGCACCGGACGACGCTCGGGACGGTGAAGCCGCCGATTTCGACGGAGAGCCCGACGGGTCGGACGCGGCCGACTCGAGTGGCGGCGACGAAGCGGCGGCCGAGACGGACGCCGATACCGACGCGGGTGCGGACGGTGCCGACGACGGTGACGATTCGGCCGACGAGGGCGATGTGGCCGACGACGGTGACGGCTCGGCCGACGACGACGATATGCTCGACGAGATGATGAGCCTGCTCGAGACTCACGACGACAAGTGGGGGGAATCGGACTCGGCGGACTACCGGTACACGGTCGAACTCCCCGACGGCTCGTCGGAACAGGTACAGACGAAAGACGACGTGCGTGCGCTGCTGTTCAAGAATTATCGCTGATACAGCCGGGACAGCGCCGTCTCGCCGGGTTCCGTCGCCGCAGCCGACGGGACCGTCGGTATCGTGACGCGAGTCAGGTGAGCGGCCGCTCGAGTGTGGGCCTGCGACGGAGCGCCCTCGTATCGCGTTCCGAGAACCGATCTCGCTTGCGGGACTGCCGTCGTTCGTGGGTGCGTTCGGTCAGATCGCTCCGTTGATGATGTCCGCGACTTCCTGCCGATCGAAGAGGTGTTCGTCGCCGGTCACATCGCCGAACTCTTCTGGGAACAGTTGCTTCGCTGCCCGTTCCGTCAGGAAGAGGTTGTGAATCGGGCCCTGGTTGAGGTAACCGCCGCGATACACGCGCCCGTTCTGTACGGCAGTGAGTTCACTCCCGACGGGATGGCGCTGCATATAGTCGAGAACCGTGTCACGGAATTCCGTCGCGGACTTCCGCTCGTGGCCGCGGATGAGGATCACATCAGGGTCGATTTCGAGCAGGTTCTCGTAATCGAGTTTTCCCCTGTTCGTGGTGCTGAGATTCTCGGTTCCCGTCCCCGCCAGCGCGTCGTGGATACCGAGGTCCCGCCACTGTTTCTTGCTCGTCCCCTCGTCGTCGAGCCGGTACGGCGAGAACGCCTCCGGCTCTTCGGCACCCTCGAACGTGAGGAAGACGGACGGACGGTCGTCGGCCGGTGGGAGCCGCTCCTGCACCGACGCGATGAACGCGGTGTGGAGTTCGCGAAACGCCTCGTAGCGATCACGCTGTTGGAACACTGCCGCTACTTTCTCGAAGGCCTCGTATAACGTGTAGTAGCGGTAATCGTGCCATTCGTCCGATCGACGGAAGATCAGGTTGCCGACGAACGGCGCGACCATCGACGTGATTTCGTCGATATCCGCATCGTCCCACCCGAACCAGTTGATGAGCATCTGTGGGTCGTACAGGTGCACGTCGCTGTCGAGTTCGTAGAACTCCTCTTTGGTCCGGACCTCCGGATAGGACTCGAGGACATCTCGATCGACTGTGACTCCGGGGAGTTCGTCGTACACGTCGGTGTAGTACCGGTTCGCTCCGCCGAGCCCCGCTAATCCATCAGCTTGCCCCAGTGTGACGGCCATATCGGCGTATCCGCCGTCGTACGCGACCCAGCGCTCGGGTACCGTCTCGAAGGTGACGCTTCCCATCGGTTCCATCGACACCGAGTACGAGTCGTTCCCACTCGTCTCGCCCTGCTTGCTCTGGTCGGCCAACTCTGAACAGCCGGCGAGGGCAACGCCGGTCGCGAGCGTTGCGCCGTATTTTAGCGTGTCTCTGCGTGTCGGTACATCGTGTGTTGTCTCATCTATTCCCATGGTTTTAGGCTGACCTAAATCACGATAAACGCTCCGGTTATTAGGCAAGCCTAAAATTACCGCCGACGGAACCGCGGGGCGTCTTGAGGAGACTGGGCATCGCACCGGTTTCACCGGCTTGACACCCTACAGCGTCGCGTACGGACCGTCCATCGCGAGTACCTCGTCGTGGTCCCGCACTCGACGACCGTCCCCGCAGGCCGCCGGCCGAACAACGTTAAACCTTTACTCGCGCTCGCGCTTCCAAGCGGTATGAGCGAACGCGAGGTGCTCGAGTTGCTCCGTGAGAACGCGCGCTACTCCACGGCGGATATCGCGCGAATGACCGACCTCGAGGAGAGCGAGGTCGAGGCAACCATCGAGGAGCTCGAGGCAGCGGGCGTCGTCCGGGGCTACCAGGCGGTCGTCGACTGGGACAAACTGGAGGACGAACGCGTCCGGGCCGAGGTGGAGTTGAACGTCACGCTCGACCGCGAGACGGGCTACGACGACATCGCGGAGCGCCTCGCTCGGTTCCCGCAGGTCAAAGCGCTGCGGCTGATCAGCGGCGACTACGACTTCGATATGGAAGTCGAGGGCGACTCCATCCGCGAGGTCTCCCAGTTCATCAGCGAGAAGGTCGCGCCGGTCCCCGAGATCACGCAGACGGTCACCCACTACGTGATGACCTCCTACAAGGAGAACGGCATCGAACTCGGCGACGGCGAGGGCGACGATCGCCTCTCGTTCTCACCCTGACCATGACGTTCGAACTGTCAGACCGCGTGCAGGCGGTCCCGCCGTCGGGCATTCGGCGCTTCTTCGAGATCGCCGAGGAACGCGACGAGGTCATCTCGCTGGGTGTGGGCGAGCCCGACTTCGCGACGCCGTGGGCCGCCCGCGACGCCGCGATCACCTCCCTCGAGCAGGGCAAGACGTCCTACACGGCAAACCGAGGGAAACGCGAGCTCCGCGAGGCGATCGCCGACTACGTCGCGGACCGATTCGAGCTGGGCTACGACCCCGACGAGGAGATCATCGTTACGGCGGGCGCGAGCGAGGCGGTCGATCTCGCCTTCCGGGCGTTCGTCGATCCCGGCGACACGGTCGCGATCGCCCAGCCGTCGTACATCTCCTACGAGCCCGGCGTCATCTTCGCCGGCGGCGAGGTCCTGCCGGTCCCGACCACGAAAGACGACGAGTTCCGCCTCACCGTTGAGGGCCTCGAGGAGGCCGGCGCGGCCGACGCGGACGTGCTCGTCCTCTGTTACCCCAACAACCCGACGGGCGCGATCATGCCCGCCGAGGACCTCGAGCCGATCGCCGACTTCGCCCGCGAGCACGACTTGATGGTCTTCTCCGACGAGATCTACGCCGAGTTGACCTACGACGGCCACCACACCTCGATCGCGAGCTTCGAGGGGATGCGCGAGCGAACCATCGTCTTCAACGGCTTCTCGAAGGCCCACGCGATGACCGGCCTTCGGCTCGGCTACGCGCTCGGCCCCGCCGATGCGATCGGCGCGATGAACAAGATCCACCAGTATACGATGCTCTCGGCCCCGACGACGGCCCAGTACGCCGCCCTCGAGGCCCTGGATTCGTGTGCGAACGACGTCCAGGAGATGGTCGACCAGTACGACCGCCGCCGACAGTTCGTCCTCTCGCGCTTTCGCGAAATCGGGATGGACGTCTTCGAGGCCAAGGGCGCGTTCTACTGCTTTCCCGAAGTCCCCGAGGGCTTCACGGCCGAGGAGTTCGCCGAGGCGGTCCTCCGCGAACAGGGGGTGGCGGTCGTTCCCGGCGACGTCTTCGGCGATGTCGGTGAAGGCCACCTGCGGGTTTCCTACGCGACCGGGCTCGGTGACCTCCGGCAAGCGCTCAACCGTATCGAGGCGTTCGTCGACGAGCACGTCTGAGACGGCGGCCGTCACTGGGGCCACGCCATCCCCTGGTCGGTGTGGTGGGACTGACTGACGATCGCCCAGACGGGTCGCGGATCGCTTTTGATCGGGAACAGTTTTCCCGGTCGCCGCCGCTTTCGTTTGCATGGTCGACTATCGTCCCATCCCGGACGAACGGGACGTCTTTCACGAATACCGCAGCTACGCGTTCAGGCCCGAAGAGGGGGTCCCGGCGTACGATCCCGACGAACACGAGCGGCCCCGAGCGACGCTCGGATCCCGTCGCGGCGTGTACGAAACCGATGAAGCCGACGACGCGGAGCCACGCTGTGTCTGTCGGCACTACTGGCTCGAGTCCCGTGTTCGCGAGGAGGGCCACCGAACCGCCGGGCTCGCGTCCGTCGCGACGCCACCCGAGTACCGCCGTCGGGGGTACGTTCGGCAGTTACTCGCCCGCTCGCTCGCGGAGTATCGCGACCGTGATATCCGATTTTGCGTGCTGTGGCCGTTCAGCTATCGGTTCTACCGCCGATATGGCTGGGACACGTGCAACCGGATCGTCACCCACGAATGCGAGCCGTCGGTGTTTTCGTTCGCGACCGACGCCGTCGACCGGGACGCGGGTTCGATCCGCCGACTCGAGGCCGACGAGTTCGGGTCGCTCACACCGGCCTACGAAGCCCACGCCGACCGATACTCGCTGTCCCTCGAGCGTGAGGAAGACTGGTGGCGCTATCGCGTGTTCGGCGGCCACGAACGGGACCCGTTCGTCTACGCGTACGAACGCGACGGTCGGGTACGGGGATATCTCGTCTACACGATCGACGGCGAGATGGGCGACCGGACGATGGCTGTCTCCGAACTCGCGTCCATCGATCACGAGGCCACCCTGGCGTTGCTGTCGTTCTGTCACGACCACGAGTCGCAGGTCGAGCGTGTGCGGCTTCGCGTTCCTGCCGGCGTTCCGCTCCGCGATCTCGCTCGCGACCCCGACGAGATCGAGACCGTCGTCGAGAACGGCCCGATGGTCCGAATCGTCGACGTCGCGGCGACGCTCTCCGCCCTCTCGTATCCGGATCTCGATGTCAGTACGACGATCGCCGTCGAGGACCCGCTGGTCGAGTGGAACGAGGGCGTGTTCGAGCTGGCGGTCGCGGCCGGCCAGGCGGACTGTACCCGGCTGGACGGTCGGTCGAACGCGGCGGCCGACGCCGATGTCCGCCTGGAAATCGGTGCGCTCTCACAGCTCGTCGTCGGATTCCAGTCCGCGGAAGCCCTCGAGCGAACGGGTCGGATCGAGACGGCAGCTCCGGAGGCGAGAGCGGTGCTTTCGACGCTCTTTCCGCAAACCGATGTCTATCTCGGCGATCGGTTTTGACCCCTCGAGCCGCTGCGTCGGACGCTCCGTCCGACTGGCAGGGGACGGGGACCGGCCGCGGACGGGGCATATGTCATCTAGTACCATTCGGGCGCTCGGCCACGACACTGAAATAGGGGATTCACTTACTATGTGCTGACTGTCCGCCGATGATCGCAACGGCTGTGAGAGGCGATAGCCTCGAGCGGGGAGGGGAGACGAATCCGTCGCTGGGCGGGGGTGAAGAGCCGTGACGACGCGATCGGTACCGATCGTCGACCGGGTCTCCGACGCGTTCTTCGCACTCGATACGGGGTTTCGATTCACCTATCTCAACGAACGGGCCGAGACGTTGCTCAAACGGTCCCGCGAGGACCTGATCGGGCGGGTCATGTGGGACGAGTTCCCCCAGACCGTCGAGACGCAGTTCCCCGAGGGGTTCCACCGCGCGATGGACGAGCAGGTGTCGGTCTCCTTCGAGATCTACCACACGCACCTCGAGACCTGGTTCGAAGCTCGGGCCTACCCCTCCGAATCCGGGCTGTCGGTGTTCATGCGCGACGTCACCGAGCGGAAGGCCCAGGAGACGACGTTGGCCCAACACGCTGCGGTCGTCGAGGCGGTCCACGACGCCGTCGTGACGCTCGATCGCAACCGCGAGATCGTCACCGTCAACGGCGCGACGGAGACGATCCTCGGTGCCGATCGAACGGAACTCGTCGGCGAACACGTGGAGACGCTCACCGAGTTAGCGGGAATCGACGGCGAATCCGCGGTCGATATCGGCCGGGCGATCACCGACGTCGACGTCGGAAACGCCGACCGCAGCCAGCTCGAGGTCGCCTATGTCGGGCCGG
This sequence comes from Natrinema ejinorense, assembly GCF_002494345.1. Taxonomy (GTDB): domain Archaea; phylum Halobacteriota; class Halobacteria; order Halobacteriales; family Natrialbaceae; genus Natrinema; species Natrinema longum. The sequence continues at coordinate 1,936,288 of NZ_NXNI01000001.1, read as the reverse complement.
AGGGCGATGCGCGGATGGCCGAGTTCAGATTCGTCCCGATCGAGGACAACACCGCCACCGTCGCCGCCGTCATCCGGGACATCACCGACCGATACGAGTACGACCGCGTCGTCACGTCGCTCCACGAGATTACCCGGTGGCTCCTCGAGTCCGACGATCCCGAGGAGATCTGTGCGATCGCCGTCCACGCCGGGAGCGATCTGCTCGATCTGCCCATCAGCGGCGTCTGGCTGCTCGAGGAAGAACGGGGCTACCTCGAACCCGTCGCCGGGACCGCCGGTGCACACGACGAATTCGGCGGTCTCCCGCGGTTCAACCCCGGCGAAGGCCTCGTCTGGGACGTCTTCGAAGCCGGCGAAGTCCAGCTGTTCGACGATCTCGGGACCATCGATAACCTCTACAACCCGGATACGCCCCTCGAATCCGAGATCATCGCACCGATCGGGACACACGGTATTCTCATGACCGGCTCGCTGGATCCCTACCGGTTCGACGAGACCGATATCGATCTCATCTCGACGCTCGTCGAGAACACGCGAGCTGCCCTCGATCGAGCCGATCGGGAGCAGGTCCTGCGGGATCGGACGGCCGAACTCGAGCGCCAGACCGACCGCCTCGAGTCCATCGCCGACGTCCTCTCGAGTGATCTGAAAGACCAACTCGAGACCGTCGCCGACGCCTTGGAAGAGGAGACGACCGACGAATGGGAGTTTCCGCTCGCGGAGGACACCGTCGAAACGACGCTCGATCGGGCCGAACGACTCGTCGACGACATCCGGGAGTTCGCCCGCAACGCCTCGACCGTCGGGACCCGCACCAGACTCGATCTCGAGGCGGCGATCGAAGACGCCATCAGCGACTCGCAACTCGAGATGGATTCGGTCGTTGTCGTCGACGGCTCGGCCACGCTCCGGGCAGATCCCGACCGGTTCGGCCATCTCCTCGAGACGGCGTTCGACAGTGCCGCCGCGCGGGCCAAGGGCGACGTAACGATCCAGATCGGCCTCGTCGGGTTCGACGACGGCGGCAGTCGAGGGTTTTTCCTCCTCGACGACGCCGCCGAGATTCCGCCGACCGCACACGACCGCGTGCTCGATCCGACCGCCGACGACGAAACCGCGATCGACGGTCTCGGCCTCGCACTCGTCCGGGCCATCGCCAAAGCCCACGACTGGGAGTGTTCCGTCACCAACGGGGACAACGGCGGAACGCGGATCGAAATTCGAGACGTAACGACCCTCGAACGGACCCGCGAGTGAGTCACGGATGCGACCGACCAGTCCGGCGGGCCGACGGTCGCTTCCGGGACTCGAGCGATTACTCCTGCAGTACCGATTCGTTCGTAATATCCCGACAGAGCTGTCGGTAGCCGTCTTGCTCGAGCAGTTCCTGCATCGTATCGTTGACTTGCACTCGACGGACGGCCAGCCGGTCTTTGAGTTCGGCGTACTCCTGACTCGAGCGGCGTTCGGCCTCCGTTTTCTGATCGTCTAGCAGCGCTTTCTTCGAGGCCAGTGCGAAGAACTCCTGGAGCTGTGCGTCGTAACTCGTCCGGAGGAGCAGTTGATCGATGATCTCGACCAGTTCGTCCTTCGAAACCGGCTTGACGAGGTAGTCGTCGAATCCCATCTCGATGATGTCGAAATCGGGTTCGACCGCCGTCACCATCGCGACCCGGCAGTCGAGGCCCCGTTCCCGAATCGTATCGAGGACGGTATCGCCCGAGAGGCCCGGCATCCGCCGGTCCAGCAGGACGACGTCGATCGATTCGTCGATCGCATCGAGGGCTTCGGTACCGTCGTAGGACGTTTCGACGTCGCACTCGGCCTCGAGCCAGGCGGCATAGAGGTTCGCGAGGTCGGGCTCGTCTTCGACGATCAGGACGGACGGGGTATCAGTAGTCATCGGCGTTCCTCTTGGAGTGTCGGCTCGTTGGACGAATCGTCCCGACCGCATATCAATATACCGGACAGTCGGTGAAAAATTCGAGCGACTGAATCGGCATCCGGGTTCCCGAACCCTTACTCGGATTTGCGAACCGTCACTCGAGTTCCCGTTCGATCGTCCCGCGACGGTCGCGGATCTCGGCCGCGTCGGCCGTCAGCGTCCGACCGGCGTCGACCGTGAGTCGACCGTCGTCGGTCGCCGAGCCGAGTTCGACGACCGGCGCGACGCCGTCGAACGCCTCGCGGACTGACTCCGGCGACTCCGTTTGGACGAGTGCGCGCCCCGGCTGTTCGTGGAACAACGCCCCTGCCGGCTGGTCGCTCGGAATCGCCACCTCGAGCCCGGCGTCCTCGGTGACCATCTCCGCGAGCGCGACGGCGAGGCCGCCGTGGCTGACGTCGTGGACTGCGAGGGTCGCGTCGTCGTTCGCGACCGCAGCGAGGGTCTCGACGACGGCCGCCGGATCGGTCGGGAGTTCGGGGAAGGCGTCGCTGCCGTCGAACCGGGCGAGATACTCGGAGCCGCCGAGCCGTGGGGAACCGGTCTCGAGGCCGAGGTCGCCGACGAGAAGCAAGTCGCCCGCCGGCTCGACCGCCAGCGGCGGTGCGTCGTACCCGTCCTTGGAGCCGACCATCGCCAGCGTCGGGGTCGGCGGGATCGGTCCCGCGACGGAGTCGTTGTACAGCGAGACGTTCCCGCCGACGACCGGCGTGGAGAGGGTTTCGCACATCTCGGCGAGCCCGTCGACGATCCCGGTGAAGCCGCCGTAGACGTCGGGCTTCTCGGGATTGCCGCCGTTGAGACAGTCGACCGCGGCCAGCGGCGTCGCCCCCTTGGCCGCGATGTTCGTCGCGTTCTCGAGGGCCACCGCGCGGGCACCCTCGTACGGTGCGACGTCGGTCCAGTTCGGTGCGCCACCGGAGGAGAGGGCAAGTCCCTGTTCGGCCTCTCGGACCGCGATGATCGCGGCGTCGTCGCCCGGCCCGACGCTCGTGCGCACGCCGACCTCGTGGTCGTACTGTCGGTAGACCCACCGCTTCGAGGCGGTGTTCGGGCTCGAGACGACCGTTTCGAACGCATCCTCGAGGTCGACATCGGGCAGATCGGTTTCGGGTTCCGCCGGGTCTTCGGTCGAGAGGTCGTTCATCGGCGCGCCCTCGCCGAGGAAGTACGCGTCGACGTCGACGACGGACTCTCCATCGAACGTGCAGACGTAGTTGCCGTCGGTGACCTCGCCGATGACCGAGCAGCCCAGATCGAACCGCTCGGCGATTTCGCGCACGCGGTCGACGTTGTCCGGTTCGACCTCGTAACACATCCGCTCCTGGGATTCCGCGAGGAGGATCTCCAGCGCGTTCATGTTCGGCTCGCGCTGGTGGACCCGCTCGAGTTCGATGTGTGCACCGAGGTCGGCCTTGGCGACCATCTCGCTGGAGGCACCGCCGAGGCCGGCGGCACCGAGGTCGCGGGCGGACTCGATGAGGTCCTCGTCGACGAGGACCTCGTTGGCCTCGATGAGCAGCTTTTCGGCGTAGGGGTCGCCGACCTGGACCGCGGGTCGATCCTCGGTCTCGGCGTCCTCCGCTAAGTCCTCGCTGGCGAAGCTCGCACCGCCGAGTCCGTCCCGACCGGTCCCGTTCCCGACGAGTACGAGCTTGTTGCCGGGCTCTTGGGCTTCGGCGGTGACGAGGCGCTCCTCGTTCGTCAGGCCGACGCAGGCGACGTTAACTAGCGGATTCCCCTCGTAGTCGGAATGGAAGTCGACGCTGCCCGCGACCGTCGGAACGCCGATGCAGTTCCCGTAGTGGCTGATCCCCTCGACGACCCCCTCGAAGAGGTACTTCGAGTGTTCGTCGTCGAACTCGCCGAAGTACAGCGAGTCCGCGAGCGCGATCGGGTAGGCCCCCATCGAGAGGGTGTCCCGGACGATGCCGCCGACGCCCGTCGCCGCGCCGTCGAACGGATCCACGTAGGAGGGGTGGTTGTGGCTCTCGATTCCCATCGTGATGTAGGTTTCATCGTCTGCGCGCCCGCCGGCGCGATCGCCGTCGGTGTCAGGCGACGGCAGTGCGACGACCGCCGCGTCGTCGCCCGGCCCGACGACGACCTGCTCGCCCTCGCTGTCGAACGCCGACAGCAGCGGTCGCGAGGAGCGGTACGCGCAGTGCTCGCTCCAGAGATTCTCGAACAGCGCCGCCTCCGCTCGAGTCGGTTCCCGCCCCAGCTCGGAAACGACGAGTTCGCGGTCCGAATCGGCAAGACTCATTCATGTCGGTGGTGGAAGTCGGACAGTAAAGGGGTTTCCATATACACGGTCGTGCATTGATCGACGAGGCCGCCGGGACGAACTCGTCGCCGTTCGGGCGTTGACCCCGCCGACCGACGAGGACGGCACCAAGTTGCCGACGACATCCCCGTCAGTAGACGGCGAAGCAACGATGCCGTCGGCAACGTTTACTATCACGCGGTGACCACCTGGGAGACGAATGGCCGACGAGAGCGTCGAATACCCGGAACTGGTCGACGTACTTCGATACGAGACGACGGCGGGGGCCAGCTATCGGTCGGTTCCAGCGGGAGAGGGGAAACGAATCGTGGCCGTCCACGAAGACGAAGTACGAAAGCAACAGTGGGTCCGACGGATCGTCCTCGGAATCGTCGCAGCTGTGGTGGTGGGCTATGGAGTCCTGACGGGAAACGCGCTTCTGGGTACGATCGGTGCCGGCATCGTCCTCGTCGTCGCCTGGCAAACCGGTGCCGATTACGCGGCGGCGACACCGGAGCTGGTCGACGAACGGATCCGGCAGGCACGGGCAACGTCGACGTACGAGATCGACACGCACACGACGGACCCCTGGAGCGACGAGGAGTAACGTGGCACTCCGCCGAATCCGATCGGATTCTCGACGAGCGGTCACCGAACGGGAGGATCGAGTCGTTTTTGATCGGGCCGCCGAAACGTGCGTTCGTGCTGTCGGTCGAACTTCACACGCACTCGTCGTTGTCCTACGACGGCCGCGATCCGATCGAACTCATCCTGGAGCAAGCGGAAGCCGTCGGACTCGACGCGATCGCGGTGACGGACCACGACGAAATCGACGCCAGCCTCGAGGCCGTCGAGCGCGCCCCCGAGTACGGCCTGGTCGGCATTCCCGGGATAGAAATCTCGAGCAAGGCGGGCCACGTCCTGGGACTGGGGGTCGAGGAGGCCATCCCGCCAGGCCTGTCGTTCGAATCGACGCTCGAGGCGATCCACGAGCAGGACGGGCTCGCGGTGATTCCCCATCCGTTTCAGGAGTCACGCCACGGGGTGATGGCCCGGATCTCCCGCGAACAGCTCGCCATGGGAGACGCGATCGAAGTCTACAACTCCCGGCTGTTCACCGGCCGGGCGAACCGGCAAGCCGAACGCTACGCGCGGTCGCGGAACCTGCCCATGACCGCCGGCAGCGACGCCCACATCAGCGAGATGGTCGGACAGGCGATCACCCGCGTCGACGCCGAGGATCGCTCGGCCGACGCGATCCTCGCAGCGATCGCTGACGGGCGAACGACCGTCGAAGGGAAGCGAACGCCCTGGCGGATCAGCATCCGACAGTTCGCCGGCGGCGTCACGCGACGACTGAGTCACGTTTTGAAACTCGTCCGATGACAGAGCCAGACCTTCGCGGTGCCGACTCGACGACCGTCCGCGACGCGCTCGAGCGTGGCGACTCCCTCCCCGGAACCGCCGGCTTCGCGGGGATGGTCGACGGCCTGCTCGTTCGCGACGTCCTCGGACGGGTGCCGCTGTTCGTCGACGACGGAGCCGATACGGACGCGACCCGGAACTGGGCGTTCGAGCCGAGCGCACTCGAGGAGCCGACGCTCTTTCCGGCCGGTGGGGCCACGGCCGTCGACGGTCCACTCCCCGAGCCGGAATCCCAGTGGTCGCTGCCCGATCCCGAGCCCGTCGCCCACGAGGCCGCACTCGAGAGACTCGAGACGGCGATCGAAACGGCGGCCGACGCCGTCGACTCGGCGGATCGCGATATCGCCGTCGCGTTCTCGGGCGGCGTCGACTCGGCGCTGGTCGCCGAACTGCTCGACGCGCCGCTGTACGTCGTCGGCTTCCCCGACAGCCACGATGTCGAGGCCGCGCGGACGGCCGCCGACGCGATGGGGCGTGAGCTCACCGTCGTCGACCTCGAGCCGGCGGACCTCGAGCGTGCGGTTCCCCAGGTCGCGCGAGCGACCGGGCGGACGAACGCGATGGACGTCCAGATCGCGCTCCCGCTGTCCCTGGTCGGCGAACGCGTGGCCGCGGACGGGTTCGACGCGCTCGCGGTCGGCCAGGGGGCCGACGAACTGTTCGGCGGCTACGAGAAGGTCGTCCGGCTCGACCATCGGGTCGACGCCGAGACGGTTCGGGGAGCCGTCCGGGAACAGATTCGGAGCCTGCCCGATCAACTTCCACGGGACGTGCTGACGATCGAAGCGACTGGTCTCGAGCCGGTCGCACCGTTCCTCCACGACGCCGTGGTCGAGGCGGCGCTCCGGCTCCCGGACGTGCTACTGGCCGACGAGGACGAACGAAAGCGCGGGTTCCGACGGGTTGCGGCCGAGTATCTGCCGGCGGACGTCGCCAGCAGGGACAAGAAAGCGGTCCAGTACGGCAGTCTCGTCGCGCGCGAACTCGATCGGCTGGCCCGGCAGGCCGGCTACAAGCGCCGGATCGACGATCACGTCAGCAAGTACGTCGCCGCGCTGTGCTCGGACGGCCCGACGAGACGCGAGTGAGACGGTCCCCTGTCCCGAGTGACCGCGACCCCCAGGATGGGTCGTGGGGTCGCCGGCACTGACTGACAGCGGTCCACCCGGCGTCAGGACGGCAGCGGACAGAGGCTCGCAGTGAAAATCACCGTCTCGTCGGTCTCGTTTCGCGCGCCGTGGGCGACGCCGCGCTCGTGATGGACGACGCCGGGCGCGTCGATCCGCTCGCGTTCGTCGTCCTGCAGTACGGTCACCGTTCCCTCGAGTACGTGGAAGACGTTCGTACTCCCGGGATGATCGTGGGCCTCGAGTTCGCCACCGGGACCGAGGGCGAACGCCTTGACGAGGACGTCGTCGCTGACGACCAGTTCCGCGGTTTCGACCTCGCCGTCGGCGGGCTCGAGGTCGGCGATGGCATCGGCGTCGGTATCGAGCATGTGGGTCGATTCGATCGAGCGCACTATAACAGCACTGGGAGCGCCAAGCGGAAAGCGAGACCGGCGCGGACGTACCTGTGGCGAGCGAGCGCTCAGACGGTCTCCTGTCCGTCAGTGCCGGTGGGACCGGGACTGCCCTGCGGTCCCACCGGGACATCGGGACAGCAAACCGTCTCAGTCTTCGGTCTCGGTCGGCAGCTTGTTCGTAGGTTCGTGCGTGACGTTCTCCGAGACCCGTCGGCGGTTCTGCTCGCCGATCCGGTCTGCGACCTCGCCGACGACGTCCTCGAGGTGGCTCTGAACTTCGCTGTCGTCGTCCTTGACGAGTGCCCCCTCGCTACCGTCGGCCCCGAAGTCGGGGTGAATCGGAATCCGGCCCAGCAACGGCACGTCGTACTGGTCGACGATGGTATCCGCGCCGCTGGTCCCGAACAGCCCGTGCTGGTCGCCACAGGACGGACAGATAAAGGAACTCATGTTCTCGACGACGCCCAGCACCGGGGTGTCGTGTTTGTTGAACATCTGGATCCCCTTTCGGGTGTCGTCCAGTGCCATCTCCTGGGGCGTCGTGACGACGACCGAGCCCGCTACCGGCATCGACTGCAGCAGGTTCAACGTCGCGTCGCCGGTGCCCGGCGGCAGATCCACGATGAGGTAGTCCAGCTTGCCCCACTCGACGCCCTCGAGGAACTTCATCATGAACTTGTTGACCATCGGCCCACGCAAGATCGCGGGGTCGTCGTCTTCCTCCATCATGATTCCCATACTGATGACGCGGACGCCGTCCGAGCGCGGCGGGACGATTTCCTCGTTGGGTGTGACGCCGGGTTCGCTCTCGACGGGGAGGATCTGCGGGATGTTCGGGCCGTGAATGTCGGCGTCGAGCAGCCCCACCATCGCACCGCGTTTCTCGAGTCCGGCCGCGAGGTTGGCCGCGACCGTCGTCTTGCCGACGCCGCCTTTCCCGGAGGAGACCGCGATGACGTTGCGAACTCGCGGCAGGACCTCGTCGTCGAACCCGTGTTCCTCGCCGACGTGTGCTCGCAGGTCGGGCTCGAGGCCGGCGTCCTCGATGACCTCGCGGATCCGATTACCCAGCTCCAGTTCGGAGGGGGCATACGGGGCGTTGAACGCGAGCGAGATCCGGGCCGTCTCGTCGTCGATCGTAACGTCGTTGACCAGTCCCAGCGAGACGATGTCTTCGCCGATGTCCGGATCCTCGACCTCCTCGAGTTTGATTTCGAGTTCGTGTTCTGTGATGCTCATAGTGACTGTGTGCTAGCCGATTAGAGGGTGTGGAACGGGATACGTGTGATGGTTCGAAACTCGAGAGTCACCGGAGACGACCCGCTGGCGACTCGATCGAGCGCGAAAAATAAACGCGGTGTTCGGATGCGGTTCCTGACGGTTACGGCGGACCGACGCTGCTGAACGGTTCGGGCACGCCGCCGTAGAAGACGAAGCCGATCAGCATGGTCAGGACGAACATTCCGACCCACATCGACGTCGTCAGGCCGACGAGGTAGCTCACGCCGAGCAGTCCGGACTTCGTATCGCGGGGTTCACCGAGGAACCACGCCGCGATCATGATGTAGACCGGAACCAGGATGACCGCGAAGATGATCCAGGTCCCCTCGTTGGCGAAGCCGGTGAAGCCGCTCGTTCCGTCGTAGCCGTGGTACAGGAGCGTCGACGCCACTGTCAATGCTGAACTCATGCTTCCACCTCCGGTTCGGTTGCTTCCTCACTGTGCTCGTGGTCGCCGCGCAGGTGTTCGATCGCGTGGAGTTCGACCACCGGGACGAGCTTCGAGAGGTTGAGGAATAAAAGTGCTACCAGCGCAGTCGTCCCGACGAGCGAGAGCCACTCGATCGCGCTCGGGAAGTAGGTCCCGGGCGTGTTGGCGTAGATGTCGAAGGTCGGGTGCAGGAAGCCTTCGACGACGAAGAGGACTTTTTCGGTCAGGGTCCCGGTAAGGATGATCGCACTGGCGAGAAGCGCTCGCTTCTTACTGAACAGGGCTGGACGGATCCCCTGCAGGAAGATATAGACGAGCGTACCGAACATCATCGCCATCGCAACTCGGTAGACCGGGTGGGCGATCTTCGCCTCGATTGCGACCGCCTTGTTGGTCGGACCGAGGAAGACGCCGTTGATGATCGTCTGGAGCTGGAACCACAGGAACAACAGGGTGAAGAACCCGAGCCAGAGGAGCATCCCGCGGAAGATGTCGTCGGTGATGATGTGGTCCCAGTCGTAGGCTCGGCGGAACGCGTAGGAGATGATCGTGATGCCGCTGATCGCCGACATCAGGGCGATACTGAGGAACATCGGCCCCTGAATCGCGCCGGTCCAGCCGGGCATCGCCGGGAGCAGCGCGAACAGCCACGGGATCACGCCGCCGTGGAGCAAGAGCGGGGCCATGATGATGACTGCAGCCGCGAGCCACCAGACCATTCGGTCGATGACCTCGTCTTCCTTCTTCGTGTAGCCGATGGTCATCAGCTTGTAGACCGGCTCGAACATGTCCGGCAGATCGTCTCGCAGACGGCTGATGTCATAGCGTAGCGTCAGGGCGAGATACGTCGCCGACAGCACGAAGTAGGCCGTGATGACGGTCACGTCCCACACGAGCGGCGAGTTATTGACCGTGATGTGGTAGTGTCCGATGACGCTCGTCACCATCCGGTCCGGACGGCCCATGTGGACCAGGATGTAGAAGCCGGCGGCCGAGAGGCCACCGATCGTGGTCATCTCCGCGAGGCGAGCGACCGGCATGTATCGGTCCATGCCCAGCAGGCGGACGGCGGCCGAGAGGATGATCCCGCCGTGTGCCACCCCGACCCACCAGATGAACGCGCCGATGTACAGGCCCCAGGTCGAGCCGCCACCGCTCCCCCAGTCGCCGAGGCCGGTGACGACCAGCCCCTTCTGGAGCTGGACCGCCCAGGCGATGAGGAAGGCAACGAGGCCCAGTGCCGCGACACCGTACAGGATGAAGTACTTCTTCGTGAGCGTATTGATCGGCCGGAGAATGTCCGCTTCTGATGGCTCCTTCGTGCTCATAGCGACACCCCGTCAACGCGACCGATCGTTTCTTCGTCGAGAGCCTCCTGGCGCTTGTCGAGGAGGTCCTGATCCTCGTACTTGGTCGGTCCTTCGACCTGATGGGCCTCCGGTCCGGGTTGCTGGCCGAGGTAGGTGACGTTCGGGTTCGTCCCGATGTCCTCGAGCAACTGGAACGAACTCGGGTCGCCAGCGTACTGCTCGAGTCGGAACTGGGCCTGCTGTTCGCTGCCATCGCCGAGTCCCAGTTCGGCGTACGCCTCCTCGGTCTCGAGGTCGACGTACTGCTCGAAGGCCTCGACGGCGGCGAGGATCCGCTGTTCGTTCTCGAGAATGGAGTTGTTCTCGGCGTCGCCGGGTTCCATCCCCTCGCTGACGATGTCGATCGCCTTCATAACCGCGAGGATGTCCGAGGTGAGGCCGTCGATATTCTCGATCGCGGTCTCGAGGTCGTCGCCGTCGCTGAGGGCCTCGTTGACCTGGTCCGCCGACGGAGCGGCTTTGGTACTTTCGACGCTGTTCGTCAGGTGGATGATCGAGCGACTCTTGGTCGGGTGCTCGCGGTGTTGGGATGGATCGCTCTTCTCGTCTTTCACGTTCCCGAACTGGATCGCACCCGGCGGGCAGGCAGCTTCGCAGGCACTCGTTCCCACTTTCTCCTCGCCCTGCTTGCCGTCCTGCATGGACGGACACATCGTACACTTGCTCATCACGCCGCGGGGTGCGCGGCTGTCGACCCATCGCTCGCCGTATTCGTAATTTGCGTGAGTGATCTGGTCGGGATCTTCCGGATCCTCGTTCCCGTCGATGTCCTCGTAGTCCACGCTCGGTTCGCCCCACTGGAAGTAGTTGACGCCGTAGGGACAGGCGACCTGACAGTACCGGCAGCCGATACAAACGTCGTAGTCGGTCAGGACGAGTCCGTCCTTGTCGCGGGTGTGACGGGCCGTCGTCGGACAGACCTTCTCACAGGGAGCGTCCGTGCAGTGCTGGCACGGGCGCACGAGCATGTTGAAGTCGCTCCCCATGTTGAAGTCGGTGTAGACGTCGGTCCCGCCGTCTTCTCCGGGACCCTCGTGGTTCTCGTCCTCCCAGGCCATGACGTACATCCAGTTGACCCCTTTGTCGAGGTCGTTCTCCTGGGTACAGGCCGTCATACAGGTCAGACAGCCGTCACAGCGCTCGAGGTCGATCGTCATCCCCCACTGGGTGTCCGATTCCTCGGTAGTCTCCTGTCGGGGTCCGTGCCCTCCTTCGGCCGCCGCGAGGGGTTGTTCCCCGTCGTCGACGGTCCCCCAGGCACCGAGCCCGACGGCCGCCGCGCCGACGCCCATCTTTTTCATCGTTTCGCGACGGGTCTCGTCGCCGTCGCCGTCGAAGGCGTCGAGCATGTTGGAGACGGTGCCGCTCGCCTCCTCTTGGGCCGCTTCGTAGGCCTCTTTGGTCGGGCGCTGGTCCTCGCCGAACTCCTCCATCACGTCCTCGTGATAGCGTTCGTGGAATTCGGCTTCGGAGAGTTCGCCCTTCGTGACCCGCATCGCGTCCTGGGCCATCTCCATACCGAGTTCGTTGTCGTACTCGGTATCGTCGAGCATCGCCTCGAGGTCGTCCTCCCACTCTTTTCCGAGCGGATGGAATGATTCATCGTCCGTGCTCATTAGATCAGAACACCTCTGAATATGACGCTGGTGTCATGCCGGAGGTACTCGACGGCATGCACTTGAAATCGTTCATTTGTGGATCCTCATTCCCCGTCTCACAACCGTACTTTGATGTACTATCGAGTCGATTTCCAATACGTGAGAACCAATGCGAATATGTTCGCAGGTATTTAAGTGAGTAGCGGGTATTCTATCCGCCTCCCTCGAACCCGTTCGAAGCGATCAGCGTGTCTAAATCGTTCCAACGCCGTATACCGCTCGAGGAGGAAACCGGGAGGACAGCAGGATCGGTGAGAGCAACGCCAAAACACGAGCGAACACGGCGGCCCCCGCTCCGGTGTGCCCAGTGGATCAATCAACTCGTCGCGAGTTGCTCCTCGAGCGATTCCTCGCGGTCGATGTTGGGGAGATCCTCGACGAACCGCTTGATGATCGCCTCTTCCGCCCGGTGGAGCGTTTCGCTACAGGTCGATTTGGCGATGTCGAGGTGGCCCGCGAGGTCGGTCAGCGAACAGCGCCGCGGGGTGTCGTAGTACCCCTCGTCGACGGCGGCCGCGACGACCTCGAGCTGGCGCTCCGAGAGGAGTTGGCTCTCGTGGAGTCGCTCGCGTACGTGTTCGATCCGATACTGGAGGCCGAAGTGTTCGAGCTGTTCGGCGAGTTCGGCCAACCGTTCTCGGGAGCCAGTGACCTCGATCGACGCCTCGCCGTCCTGAATCTCGACCGGGAGCTCGATCGGCATCCCCGACTCTCGAGAGGAAAACATCAGGAGGGGCACCGTCGTCTCGAAGTGAACCGTCGCCTCGTTGTCGCTCCACTGGGCGAGCGTGATTTCGGTGAGCTGTGGGTGATCGTTCATCGCCTCGATCACTTCAGGGACCGCCGGACCGGAAATCCGGACGAGTGCGAAGCCGGACTCCGTCCCCGGGACGGCTGCAAGGACCCGAAAAGTCGCCGCTGGATACTCCGTCGATATCTGTTGAATCCAGATCTCCTCGGGCATTGTGAGAGTAAGGGTTGCTTGGGCCATACGAACGTGTTCCGTTCGAATCTATATACGGGTGGTTACGAATATGTTCGGCAAATTCCCACCCGCCGGGAAGACTGTGGTAGTCGAACACGTTCGGACGAACGACCAACGGAGCGCGGACCGAACGCGGAACCGATGGCAACCAAACCGACCGAACGAACGCTGGACGTCAGGGAGATCGATGGCCCGCCGTTCGACGACATCATCGCCGCACTCGGAGACCTCGAGTCCGACCAACGACTGCGGTTGATCGCGCCGTTCGAACCCAGACCGCTCTACGAGGAACTCGACGAGCGCGGGTTCACCCACGAGAGCGAGGAACGCGACGGCGGCGTCTGGCACGTTCTCATCGAATCCGCGTAGCCGGCCGAGGCGAAGCGCGAATATGTTCGCACAAAGGCCGATGGCTGACTCGGACCCAGGAAGAACTACATGACACGACTCGATGTCAGAGATATCCCGCCGGTGAACCGCCATCCGAAGATCCACGACGAGTTCGACGCCCTCGAGCCGGGCGAGACGTTGACGATCGTCAACGATCACGAACCCAAGCCGCTGTTCTACGAGTTCGAAGCGGAGGTCGAGGCGTTCGACGCCGACGGCTACGAGGTCGAACGGGTCGCCCCCGACGAGTTCGTCGCCAGGTTCCCGAAACAGGAAGCGTAGCTCCGGAAACGCCGTCGGTCCGGTCGAGTGAGTTCCGCTGATCCCCCGACGATCACTGCTCGGGGGAACATGTACGGGACGAAAGATAGCAAGCGAGGGATCGAACAGTCACGTATGCAATCGCTCACCAGCGTCGTCGACCGGACCGCCGCACCGAGCGATCGACCCCAGGAGCACCTCGACGTGCGATCGCTCGGCCCGCCGAATCCGCTCCAGCAGACGCTCGAGCGACTCGTCGAGCTACCCGACGAGACCGTCTTGATCCAGCAAAACGATCGGGTTCCCCAGTTTCTGTTCCCGAAATTGGACGACCGCGGTTACCGATACGAGACGGTCGAGCGCGACGACGACGTCGTGACCGTCATCTGGCGTGAAGATTGACGGACGAACGCGACTGAGACGCCGCTCGCTCGAGTCGCCACGATGGGATCGAGTGGTTCGATCCCACCGGGGACGAGCAACGTTCCCGAAACCTTTTGCTCCAGGCGGCAAGCATATCTAGTATGAACGAGTCGTTACTGGATATCCTCTGCTGTCCGCTCGACAAACACGATCTGGAACTCGAGGACGCCGAGTACGACGACGACGATGTCGTCGGCGGCGAACTCGTCTGTACGGAGTGCGGAGAGGCCTACCCGATCGAAGACGGGATTCCGAACCTATTGCCGCCGGATATGCGCGAAGAGACGCCGGCCTGAGGCTGCTCCGATCATGTCCGGGACCGAGGTCACCGTCCACGTCAATCGCGAGGCGGCCAACACGCTCGAGCCAGCCGGCACCGCCCTCGAGACCAGCGAGTCGTTTACGCTCCTGCTGGAAGGCCACGAGACGCCCGCCCACGTTCACTGTCGCCTCGATGGTGGCCTCGGACGAATCGCATCGCTCGATGAATCGAACTACTACATCGAGCCGAGTACCGTCACGCCCGTCCCGGTCGCCGTCAATACCGGCGGTATCGATAGGCCCGTCGACGGTCACCTCGAAGTGGTAACCGGTTACGGCTCCGAATCCGTCTCGATCGACGTCACCGTCCTCCCCGGCCCACCGAACGTCGACGTCGACGAGTCGCTCGCGAAACCCGCTCGATCGGAGCCGGACCCGACGACGCTCGAGCGAGGGCTGGATCGGGTGACCGGTGCAAGCGGTTTCGAGCCAGCGACGCTCGGGGTCCTGGCACTCGGAGTGGTCGCGATCGGTATCGCGGCGCTGACGACGGCGACGATCGGCGGTCCCGTCGCAACGGCCGGACTGGCGATCGTCCTCGTCGGTACCGTCGTCGCACTGTTCTTGCTGGTTCGGTAACACGGCGACCGCGGCTCGACGGTCAGTCGTCGACTCGCGTCGCCTCGAGCTCGCCCTCGTCGTCGAATCGCTTGGCACGGAGGTATCGTGCCCGGTATCGGTTCGCACCGTCGTAGACATCAGCCTCGCGTATTTCGTCGGTTCGGTCCTCCGCGACGGCGTCGATCAGTTCCTCGAGTTGATTCAGTTCGCTGGTCGTGAGTTCGAGTTCGTAGGTGTGTTCCGTCTCGGACTCGAGGGTCGTCCACTTACGAGCGGCGGCGACCACGAGCGAGCACGGTTCGCGACAGGGGAAGTGGCCGTCACCGCCGTCGGCGTCGAGTTCGTCGCCCGCCTCGTACTGCCACTCCCGGCGGCGGAGACACTGGGAATCGACGCAGCAGGCCTCTGCCATCCACTCGACGGCCTCCCGGGGGAGTTCGTCGATCACGTCGTAGATCCCCGTCTGCCGCTCGGCGGTCTCGAGCCAGTGATCGACGTCGAGGGTCCCCTGCAGTTCGCGGTGCCAGTTGGCGACCGTCGCGGGATAGAAGAACTCGACCGTCTCGACGAGGGCCGCGCCCGAGAGACCGGTAAAGGCCCAGCCGGCGGGCAGCGTCGGCGCGGTCTTTAGCGGTCGATACCGGCCGTCGTCGTCGTAGGTCGCGAGTTCTCGCGCATCGCGGGGATCATCGTACACCTCGAGGTCCGCGACGTCGCTACCGGCGTCGTCGACGTGCCACAGGTCGTAGACCCGCTCCCCGTCGGGCTCGTCGATGTCGAGGTAGCGGGTCGTGATCGACAGCTGGCCCCACTCGCGGTCGATGCCGTCGCGGAGGGCGTCGTATCGTTCGGGTACTGCGAGTGTCTCGGTGCCGGCGTCGTCCTCGCTCCAGGGACCGGTCATCGCGTGGTCGGTCTCGGCGTCCGCGAGCGGCGCTCGTTCACACCACCGAAGGAACGCGCGGCGGGCGGTCCCCGCTCCGCCGACGCGCTCTTGCCAGTACCGCCAGTTCGTCACGTACTCCTCGCAGGATTCGAGTGCGTGGTGCAACTCGGTCTCGTCGAGACCGGTCCACTCGTTGTCCGGCGTCTCGAGGCGGTATCCGTCGGCGGATGCGTCGACGTGCAGGCCGTCGAACGCGACGCCCGAGGATGCGTGTTCGAGCAGCGTCTCGAGGTCGTCCCTCGCCACGGTCACGCGTCAGTCCCCCGCACCCGTTCCCGCGCTCGGTTCGGGACCCGTGTCAGCGACCGAGGCGGCCAGTTCGCGGACCGCCTCGCGAGCGTCGCCGATATCGGCACCGGCGTCCGCCGCCCGCTCGAGGACGACGTCGGCCATCAGGTCCTCGGTGCCGACCGCGCCGGTGTACCAGATCCGGTGGCCGTCGACCGCGGCCGGCACGTCCCACCCGAGCCGGTAGTCCTCGGTCAGTCCCATGTCCTCGGGGATGTCCTCCTGGGTGTGGTAGCCGTCGGCGATAAAGAGCGGCACGACGACGATATCCTCGCTCTCGAAGTAATCCGTCACGTCGTCGACTTCGGGCTCCTCGTCCATGAACAGCGCCTTCACCTCGTCGAAGCGGTCGCGTTCGGCGATCCGGTCGCTGTGATATTTGATCGCCTTCGCTGAGTTCTCGTTTCGGTCAGTCCCGTGGCCGACGACGGACAGGCCGAATCCCTCGCCGACGTCCGGATCCTCGGTCGCGGTCTCGGCGCGCTGGACGATCACGTCCGTCATCGCGTCGTGGGTCCCGACAGGTCCACAGTAGTGGATCGTCTTGCCGACGTCCTCGGCCTCGAGCGTGGCCTGCGAGGCGCTCGTCCCGTCCGATTCCCATCTGTCCGGATCCCACTCCTCGAGGCGCAGTTCGCGGGGAATGACCTCCTCGGTGAAGTACCCCTCGCTGATGAAGAGGGGAACGACGAACACTTCGTCGGACTCGAGGGTCCGGATCACCTCGCGGAAGTGTGGTTCCTCCTTCCAGAACGCCTCGCGAACCTCGTCGAACGCACCCGTTTCGCGAATGGTGTCCGCGTGGGCGTAAGTCGGATCCGACGCGTCTGGATTCAGATGCGATCCGTGTGCCGCGATGACCAGCGCTTGCATGGCTGGCGCTTAGGATGGAGATGGTATAGGGACTTCGCTGCCGGACCTCGTCGCCGGGTCCGGCGGCGGCGGTTGTCGAACCGCGGTCGGCCGATCCTCCGCGCGTAGGGTTACAGCGTGACACCCCACACGGTCGGCCACCGACCGTCCGGCCGAACGTCGTCCGAGACGTCGTTCTAGAACGTCTCTTCGATGATTTCGCCGACGGCGAAGTTCGACTTGACTTCGGTCACTTCGATCTTGACGCGGTCGCCGACGTCAGCGCCGGGAACGATGATGACGTAGCCGCGTTCGACCCGGGCGATACCGTCGCCCTGTTTGCCGATGTCTTCGATCTCGACGTAGCGCGTTTCGCCGACGTCGACCGGTGGTTGTGGCTCGGATGGCACACTTCCGGCCGTGGCGGTCGCCGACCCGCCGTCGGTCTCGTCCTCGTCCTCGCGGGAAATGAGCGCGACGCGGTACACGTCCCCGGGGTCGACATCGCCGGTTTCGATTTCCTGACGCGGTACTTCGATGACGTATCGATCCTCTTCCTCGGAAACGTCCGTACTGAACAGACACAGCAGTTTTTCAGATATCTCCACAGGTAGACCCTCTATTTCAGTGCAGATTCCCATCCATAATAGAACTACCGACACGGAACCACCGATCCACCGACGAATCGGGCGCGTCCGGATCGAGCACCCCGGCAAACCGGACCGAAGCGAGAGGGTCCTCCGTTAGTCGGCGGTCTCGAGCGGGCGCGTCGTCACGAACCGAGAGAGGTCGAACTCCGTCCCGAGGTCGGCATCGGTGACCGACTCGTAGGGGCGGTTGACGACGATGTCGCCGGCGGTGCTGTCGCCGATACCGGGAATCGCCGTCAGTTCGTTCATCGAGGCCGCGTTGAGATCGAGCGGGTAGGGAACGCCGGTCACCGAGCGGTAGCCGTGATCGACGATGGCGATGTCGACCGTCTCCCCGAGTTGGCGCTCGCCCGGAATCCCGACCAGCAGCGGGTAGGTCCCCAGTTGGCGACCGAAGGTCTTGCCGTCCTGGTGGTACTCGAGGTGAACGTCCGGGAGGACGGTCCCCGGCGGGGCGACGCGCTCGAGCATGGGGTTGTCGATTTCCTCGCGGACTTGCTTCTTGTAGCGTTTGAACAGCTGTTTGTGCTCGTTCGCGATCTCGGCCCCCGTGTCGCTCATGTCGGTCCCGTCGAAGGCCATCACCTGTCGGATGTTGATCCGCCGGAGCATGTAGCCCTCGTCGTAGACGCGCTGGAGGAACGCGCGATTGTGCTCGTAGGTCTCCTCTCGTTCGCCCTTGAGGCCGTGCAGGAGGTTGATCCCGGGGAGGAGCTTCGGGAGCCGTCGCGGCGCGTCGTCGCCGAAGGTGGGCGCGTCCTCGGGGTCTTCACCGGGCCGCCAGCCGGCTTCCTCGTTGACGATCCGTACCGCTTCGAAACACTCCTCGGCGGTGACGTTCAGGTTGTTCTCCGCCTGAACCACCGGATCGGCCGACTCGAGGCCGAAGGCGGCCGTGTCGCCGGGCGTGTTGTGCTCGGCGATGATCCGGATCCCCTCGCGGCTCTGCTCGGGCCACTCCACGATCGTGATGGGGTTCATGTTGTCCAGATGCAGCGTCTCGAGGTCGGGCGCGACCTCGCGGATCCCGCTGTAGAGCTGGCGCAGGGCGTCCGGGTTGGGCGCTTCCCCGTCCCCTCCGTAGGCGAGGATATCCGCCTGACGGCCGATCCGGAAGTGTTTGACGCCGTGGTCCGATAGCGCGTCGACCTCGCCGACGACCGTCGGCGGCGGCCGGAACTCGGGGTTGCCGTACAGCGGCTCCGTACAGAACGAACAGCGATACGCACAGCCCCGCGAGGTCTCGAGTTCCGCGATGAGGTACTCGGGATGGTTGGGATGTTGGTCGACGATGAACGCACCCTCCTGGGCCCACCGCGACACCTCGTCGATGTCGCGCATTCGGTTGTTGAAGCCTTCGAGACCGCTTTCGACGAGGTCGTAGACGGCGGCCTCGACGTCACCTTTGGCGACGAAATCGAAGTCCAGATCCTGCCGTTCGGTTTCCGTCGCGCCGGCGTTTTCCTCGCCGACGCCGAACTTGACGGGCCCGCCCATCAGGCTCGTCCCGGTGGCGGTCCAGGCGAGCTTTCGGACTTCGTCGGGTTCGGCCGGCGTGCCGCCGACGTACTTGCCGGGAACGGTCATCCCGCCGAGGTAGACCAGGAGGTCCGCCTCGTCGACGTCGCGCCAGTAGTCGGGCTGGTCCCGAAGCCGATCGATCGTGTGGTAGGTGATCCGCTCGCGTGGGACGCCCGCGTCGACGAGCGCACCGGCCGCGTACCGGGGATACGTCGAAATATACGGTGGCACCCCGAAGTGAGCGGGTTCGTCGACGTAGCCGTCGACGATCGTCACCGACAGCGTCTCGGGGTCAGTCATGGCTCCCGGTAGCGCCTCGAGGAGTAAAACAATGACTACACGCGGTCCGGGTCCCCCAGCGGTCACTCCAACCGCTGTGAAACCGAAACCCGGGCCGCTCGAGACCGGTCGACTCGATCACAGCCGTTTCGAAGCCTCCGCTTCGAGATCCGCACCGACTTCGATCGCCCTCGTGATGCCGTGTTCCAGCGTTCCGTTGGAGTGGTCCGCTTTGGACGGACGAACGAGCGGTTCCGCGTCCGTCATCATCTCCATCTCGTCCGTTATTGCGTGGCACTCGTCCGCTAGCGCTTTGGCTGCCTCGAGAACCTCCTCGTCTATCCCGTCGGATTCGTATCGCATCTCGTCTAACCGGTCCGCGATGCGACCGATTTCCGCGTGCGTCTCCGCATCGGCCCGGACGAGATCGGTCGTCGGTCGGTTCCAAACGGACTGTGCGCGTTGCCCGATCTGTGCTGCCTCGCGATACCACTCGGTTCGCCGCTCCCTTCGCTCCGTTCGTCCGTCCTGCCACGCCTCGTAATGATACGGAAGGACGGTATCAGCGATCCAGCCCGCGACGAGGCCGACCACCAGTCCGACCGAAACGCTTGGGATGTCGACTGCGACCACGTGGACGTACACCTCGGGGGCCGTCTATGGGCTCACGGATATTCATTAACTCGGATTGTGACGATCGCTCTCGCCGCGTGACGGTCTCGATGAAGACGCTCGCTGTGTGCCATCTCGAACTGGCGTGCCGCAACCCCGACGTTGATAGTCGTCGTGACGCTAGACGTGCATATGCCTCCGACAGAGGAAATCGTGTGTACTGCCGAGGATTGCTTTCTCGACATCTTCGAGAACCACTACACGTACGACGTTCCCGACGAGTTCGCCATCTCGGAACTGTCGTGCCCGGTCTGTGGGGGAACCGACTGTCTCGAGCGGGTCGAACTCTGATCGGTGTCGTCTCGAACCACGACACCGGCGCGTTCGACCCGAAAACGGGGGACGTCGTCAGACGTTTCTTTTGAAAGCATAGAAAAGGATATAATGCGGACTATCGTAGCCGTCACTACGGTCATGCTTGCTATGTACTGTCAGGCCCTTCTCCCGGTCCCCACGACCGTCGCCACCGTCGCACGTACCGCCTGGGGTGACCCCCCGTGAGCCTCAAGAAGTTCGGCCGATCGGTCGGGAACGCACTCTATCGACAGATCGGCCGCACGAACAGTCGCCTCCAGAACCACAGATCACTCCCAGTCGACGTTCTCGAGGACGATACCTCGTATCACGTCGTTTTCGACGCACCCGGTGCCGAGCCGGACGACGTTCAGGTCCGGTACCTCGAGGGCAACGTCAAGGTTCGAATCGACCGGTTCCGACAGTTCCACGAGGGATACGAGATGCGCTTCCCCGGTCGCGGGATGGGACTGTCCGGCGAAGCCGAGCTCCCGGCCGATGCGGTCGTCGATCCGAACGCCGGAACGGCACGGCTCAGCGAAACCGGCACGCTGAGCGTCGAAATTCCGAAAGGCTCGGCGATCGACGACGGCGGAGCCGACACGGCGGACGGGCTCGAAGCGGCCGACGAATCCGACGCCGAACCGGAACCCGACACGGATACGGAACCGGTCGCGATCGACGACTGATCACTCCCGGTCGAGGGCCATCCCCTCGACGATCTCGAAGGCTTCGTCGCCGTCGAACCGCAACGGATCGAAGGCGTCGATCCCCGATCCGCCGAGTATTTCTTCCGCGATCCGCTCGCCGATCGCCGGCGCACGCATGAAGCCGTGCCCCTGGAACCCGGTCGCGACGTACAGCCCATCGGCGACCCGTCCGACCAGCGGATCGCGGTCCGGGGTCGCCGTACAGAGGCCGGCCCACGCCCGTTCGAGCCCATCGTCGCCCGCCCGCTCGAGCGCCGGAACCCGGTGTGTGACCCGCTCGAGGAGATCGTCGGCGAAGGTTGGATCCGCCTCCCGGTCGTAGGTATCGGGATCTGCCACACGGTGTTCGACGCCGTCGCCGGCGAGAATCCCGCCGGCGTGGGGCCGCAGGTAGAAGTCGCCGGTCGCGTCGTAACACATCGGTTCCGCGAGGTCGCCGGCAGCGACGAGCGCCTGCACCCGATAGGGTTTCACGGCGAGGGGGATACCCGCATCGTCGAGCAGTTCTCCGGTTCGAGCGCCGGCAGCCACCAGCACTGCATCGACCTCCCGGATCGTCCCATCCGGACGGATCACCCGCGCGGGATCCGTCCGTACCTCGACCGGCGTGCCGGTCTCGAGGGTCGCGCCGGCGCCGGTGGCCGCGGCCGCGAGACAGGCCGTGTACCGAGTCGGATCGGTGTAGCCCGCAGCGCCGGCGATCCCCGCGACATCGACGTCGTCCGTTCGCAGGGACGAAAAGCGGTCCGCGAGCGTCTCGCCGTCCATTTCGAAGGCGACGATCTCGTGTTCCTGCATGCGACGTACCTGTTCGCGAATGGCGTCGGCCCCGTCGGCGTCACCGTCACGAGCGAGCCAGACGTAGGGACATTCGACGAACGGGAACGTGTCGTCCCCGGAGAGCGCGCGAAATCGCTCGATCGCGTCGCTGGCGATCTCGGCGTCGAGGCCGTCGGCAAAGGCGTCGTAGCAGATGCCGGCCGCCCGCCCGGTCGCGTCGCTCGCGACGTCGTCACGATCGTACAGGGTCACGTCCGCACCCTCGCGCGCGAGGTCGTAGGCTGCGGTCGCGCCGATGGCACCTGCACCGACGACCGCCACCTCGAGGCCGGCTCCCGCCCGAGTGAACGCGTCCGCACCGACGGCCAGTTCCGGCTCGTCGGGCCCGCTCATGGCCGATCACCCGTGGCTATCGATCGGTGAAATCGACTCGAGACGCGACCGCTGGGTTTCGTGGCGTCGAGTTGCATGGACGACACTCGTGGTGCGGTCTACTTACGTCTGGGTGGTCCCGAGGAAAGACGACTGGGGGACGGGAGGAAGGGGGGGTACGACGGCAGGGGCAAGCTCCATGGTTCAGTGTCGCTTCGCCCTGCCGTACGAACAAAGACGGCGACATCCCTCATACAACTGTTCCCAAAATGGTTTGGTGTCCCCGGGAGGCGGTGTTCAGATAAGGATGAAGGATGAGGCGGTTCGTTTTCTGAGTGATCTATGCCCGAAAACGACCGCCTCAACGGTTGTTTAGACGAGATCAACTTAGAGTTTGTTGAACGAGAAGCGACACCGCGATTGCTGATGAAGCTCAGTATTCAACTGCACCTCGCTGGACTTTCGCTTTCGAATACTGTCTCTGTTCTTGAGGTATTCGGTGTCAAACGCGCTCGGTCTACTGTTCACAATTGGGTACACAAGGCCGATCTACAGCCCGAATCTGGCCGGTGTCCGGATCACGTTGCGGTTGACGAGACCGTGATCCGACTGAACGATGAGCAGTATTGGCTGTACGCCGCAATCGATCCAGAGACAAACGAATTGCTCCATACAAAGCTTGAACCGACAACAACGAAGGTTCTCGCTCATTCGTTTCTTACGGAACTATCCGAGAAACACAACGTCTCTGACGCCGTGTTTCTCGTTGATGGGTCGCACTCGTTACAAGATGCATGTCAGCGCCACGGCTTCGATTTCAGATACGAAAAGCATGGAAATCGAAATGCTGTTGAACGTGTCTTTAGAGAGATAAAACGACGAACACTCTGCTTCTCAAACTGCTTCAGCAACGCCGAAGCAGAAACTGCCGACGACTGGCTCAGATCGTTCAGCTTCGCATGGAATCAGCTTATCTGAACACTACCCCCGGGATCTCTCAACCGAGACAGGGAATCGGAGCGCAACCGCCGGCCAGCGACGGAGCCGTCGATCAGGTGACGTACAGCGAACGCGCGATCACGAGAAAGCCCGCGAGCACCAACAGACTCTCGAGGAGGATACCCGTCGCCAGCGGCATGGAGAACAGTTCGGTCAGCATGCCAGCAAGCACCAGGCCCAGCGTGATGAGTCCGAACCCAAGGGAGAGATAGCCAAGCGCCGGCTGCTGGGTTCGCCGATAGGCTTTGTACGCGATGAACGTGATGACGCCGCCGACGATGAGAACGAGCGTCTTGACGACCGTAAGCGCGATCGCGATCGGCAGTCCCGCGGCGTCAAGCGACATTGTTGTTCGTGATTCGATATTCAATAGCGGTACCAAGAACCTTGCCGTTGCCGAACGCTATGGTGACTGTCAGCTAGCCACGTACTTCGTCGTCGGATCGGAATCACCCCGTCCCGCGAGCGAACCGTTTAGGAGCCGGGGCACGGAGCCGATTACGATGACGCGACTGGTCGAACTCGAGGAGACGGGACCGCGCAAACTCGATCCGTCGGACCTCGACGACGAGAACGGTGACATCGCGGTCTGTCAGTGCGGGCTCTCGGAGTCGTTTCCGTTCTGCGATGGGAGCCACCGGCAGACGCGCGACGAGGACGACGGAACGACCTACGTCTACGAGGACGGCGACCGTCGGGCCGTCGAGCGGCTCGTGACGGCCGAGGGCGACGCCGAGTAGACGGCTCGCGGTCCGATGACGAGTCGACGACTGCGCGTCCCCATTGACGGCTGCACGTACGGATTCGGAGACGCGACTGGTCGTCCGTCCGTCAGATCGATCGCGCCGAGTTCACGACGACGAGCGCGCTGCTCGTGGCCATCGCGACGGCGGCGAACAGCGGGTTCAACAGCCCGGCGACCGCGAGCGGGATCGCGACCGCGTTGTACGTAAACGCCCAGCCGAGGTTCTGGCGGATCCGCCGGTGGGTGGCCGTCGCGATATCGAACGTCTCGGTGACCGCCTCGAGGTCGTCGCCGACGATCACCGCGTCGGCCGCATCGGTCGCGAGCTTCGTCCCGCTCCCCATCGCGATGCCGACGTCGGCAGCGGCCAGCGCGGGCGCGTCGTTGCTCCCGTCCCCGACCATCGCGACGGGTCCGCGGGCACGCAGCCGGTCGACGGTCTCGGCCTTCGCTTCCGGTGGGACGCCGGCGAAGACCTCGTCGACGCCGGCCAGTTCGCGGAACGCGTCGGCAGCCGCCCCCTCGTCTCCGGTGAGGACGACGACCTCGCGGCCCGCAGAGAGCGTTTCGAGTGCATCCTCGAGCTCCTCGCGTGGGGAATCGCCGACGACGATGACGCCGCGGGCCCGGCCGTCCCAGCCGGCGACGACCGGGACGTGGCCGGCATCGCGGGCCTCGTCGATCCGGGGCTCGAGGGACTCGGGAACCGTGTGACCCTGCTCGCGGAGGAAGTCGGGGTGGCCGACGGTGACGCGCTGCCCGTCGACGAGCCCGCTGACGCCGCGGGCTGCTCGCTCGAACCCGTCGACTGCGCCCGCGTCGGCGGTGGGATCGTCCTCGGTTTCGGCGTCGGATGCGGCGTCGGCCACGGCGTCCGCGACCGGATGCTCGGAGAGGGACTCGACCGCACCGGCGCGTCGGAGCAGTTCGTCGGCGTCCCCGTCGGCAGCGTGGACGGCTTCGACCGCCATTCGCCCGGTCGTGAGCGTCCCCGTCTTGTCGAGGACCACGGTCTCGATCGCCGGCGCGTCCTCGAAAATCGTCTCCGCGGCGACGACGATTCCCCGCTCGGCGGCAGCCTGAATGCCTGCGGCGATCGCAAGCGGCGTCGCGAGCCCGAGCGCGCAGGGACAGGAGACGATCACGACCGTCAGCCCGACGAGCAACGCCCTCGATACGCTCGAGCCGGTCGCGAGCAACACGGCAGCCGTTCCGACAGCGAGAGCGACGACCAGCGGGACGAACACCGTCGCGAGCTTGTCAGCGAGCCGCTGGACGCCGGGTCGGGCGCTCTGGATCGACCAGAGGACCGAAACGAGTCGGTCGAGCGTGCTCTCGGCTCCCTCGCCGACTTCCAGGACGATCGGGGCATCGGTCACGACGGTGCCGCCGCGGACGAAATCGCCGGGCTCCTTCCCGACGGGCAGGGATTCGCCGGTCACGAGCGACTCGTCGATCGCGGCAGTCCCTTCGGCGATCTCGCCGTCGAGGGGGACCCGTTCGCCGGCCCGCACCAGGAGCCGGTCGCCGGCGTCGACCGTCTCGAGGGGGACGGTCTCGCCGTTCTCGAGGCGTGCCTCGTCGACCTGTCGTTCGGTCAACTCCGAGAGCAACCCGGTCGCGCGGCGCTTGACGGCGCGTTCGTAGTGGCCCCCGCAGTTACCACGAGGACGATCGCGACGGTCACGTCGAAGTAGAGATGCATGTTTCCAAGCAGCGTCGCGACGACGCTGAAGGAATACGACCCCAGGGCGGCGATCGCGACGAGCAGATCCATGTTCGGTTGCCCCGCGCGGAGGCTCACGTACGCGCCACGGAGGATCGAGTGGCCGGTATAAAACAGAACGATCGAGGTCAGCAGCCAGATGTTGGCCGCGAGGAAGGTACCCTCGTAGCCGCCGAAGTCGGCGACCGGCTCGAAGCCGAAGTAGACCGGATAGAGAAACAGGACGTACCACACCATGACCATCATCCCGAAGAACACACCCAACAGGAGGCCGATGGAATCGTCGGCCGAGCCGGCGTCGTCGCCGTCGGCCGACCGCTCGGCTGCGGTGTAGCCGTAGCCCGAGACGACGTCCGGAAGCTCATCGGCCGCGAGCCGGTCGGGATCGTAGACGAGCCGGATCGTGTCCGTCGCGTAGCTGGCGGTCGCCCCGACCACGCCGTCCTCGCGCTCGGCGGTCGTCTCGAGGAACGCCTCGCAGGTCGAACAGTGCATGCCCTCGACCGCGAGATAGGCGTCCTCGCCCTCGAGTTCGTCGAGCGATCGCCCGGTCCCGTCGTCTCCCCCTTCCAGACGCGACCGCAACGCCGACTCCTCGGGCGCGTCGTCGGTTCCCTCGAGCGTGCGAGAGACCTCGAGACAGCCCCGACAACAGAACGAGCCGTCCACGTCGGCGTCGGTGATCGGTTCGGCGGGGGTGGGCAGCTCACAGAGGTCGCACGTCTCGGTATCCGCGGCGCTCCCGCTGTGTGCGGTATCCTGGCTTGTAGCCGCCCGTTCCGGGGGCGGAACGGATGCGTTCGTGGTTCGTGGGTCCTGACTCATCGTTAGAACGGTTGGGCGAACGGCAGCGGCAGGTGTGGTAGGTGGATTCCGTACAGCATCAGTCCGTGTGAGAGGGGAATGTAGCCAAGGAGGAGGAACGCTGCGCCGAGTCCACGATGGAGGCGCAGTCGCGTCTCCGTCTCGATCGAGGTCAGGGCGGTCCCGTAGACGAACAGCGTCGGGATCGTCCCGATTCCGAGCGCGGCCAGCGAGAGCGCCCCGCGGGTCGGCGACCCCAGGGCGAACGCGTAGAGGTAAGCGGGGTAGATGATCGGACACGGCATGAACCCGTGGATCGCGCCGAGTGCGACGATCCCCGGCGAGGTCGCGAGCCGATCGATCCGGCTCGAGAGCAGCCCCGAAAGCCGGGCGAACAGCGAGCCGACGACGGGGAGTCCGTGGCCGGGAACGGCGGTTTGTCCCCGCAGGTAGTAGAGGCCGCTGACGATGATCGCGATCCCGACGAGAATCCCCGTTGCGCCCCTGACGCTATCGCCGACCGCGGCAACTGCTTCGGTCGAGGCGACCGTGATCGCGCCCAGGAGGCCGAACAGGCCGCCGATCACGGCGTAGCTCGCCGTCCGCCCGAGGTTGAACAGTGCATGCTGGCGGACCTCGTAGCCGGAGAGCGTGTCCTCGCGGCGCTTCTCACTCGCGGCTCCGATCCGATCGGCGTAGGTCGTCACCAGCGGGCCACACATCCCCAGACAGTGTGCGCCGGCGAACAGTCCCACGACGACGAGGACGAGCAGATCCGCGTTCTCGAGGGCCACTCCGGACCCCGAAGCGGCCTCGAGTGCGAACAACGGTGACTCCGGAGCCGCTGGGAGTGGTACTGGAATCATCTGGGCGAAAAGAACGCTCAGCTCGCGGTGCCGTCACCGGGATGGCCGTGTCCGTGCCCGCCATCGACCGGCGTCGTCGCGATGTACAGCGAGCTAAAGATGATGAGCAGATTGATCCCACTGACGATGCCGGCGAGTGGCGAGTGGGTGATCCCGTAGACGAGTACCGGAACGAACGCGAGCAACCCGGCGGCCGCGGCGTGTCGCGGCGTGACGTTCTCGAGAGTCATACCGACGAGTGGGGGCGTAGACTGCTTAAACCGTTTCGGTGTTCCCAGGAACCGGGAAGGACGGTCGAGAATAAGTGACGGCCCTCCCCTATCACCCGATATGGCTTCGGCAACGGAAAAAAGCGAGACCGATCAGGTTCGTGAGATCGGTCACGACGAGTACGATCCGGTCGGGACAGCGATCCTGATCACGATCTACTTTCTGATACTGGTACTGCTATGGGTGTTCATGTACTTCGTCGAGTTCCTCGGCAACGGTCCAACCGTCGTCGGGACGCTTCTGACGGTGGTGGGACTGGCATGAACATTCACACCTACGAAAAGGTCTGGCTGGCCGCAGCCATGGTATTGATCGTCGGGTTCATCGCGACGATCACGTACGGCGCGGTCGGTCCCGGGATCGCGATGATCGACGACAATGGCGGGACGATCGACCCCGCCAATATCAACGACCACGAGCGATTCGGCGACCCCGGCGTCGAACACGTCGGCGGCAACGAATACGAAGTCAACGTCGTCGCCCAGGCGTGGCTGTACACGCCCGATCAAATCGAGGTTCCGGAAAACAGCGAAGTGACGTTTTACGTCACGAGTCGCGACGTGACACACAGCTTCTCGGTGGTCGGAACGAACATCAACACGATGGTCGTCCCGGGTCAAGTCTCGGAGATGACCGTCCAGTTCGACGAACCGGGCGAGTACGGCATCCTCTGTAACGAATACTGTGGAGAAGGTCACCACACCATGGAAGGATTACTCACCGTTGTTCCCGAAGAAGAGTTCGACCTGACCGAGCTGTCGGTCGATGCCCCACGGGAGGTCGAGGCAGGCAACGAGACGACGATCAACGCGACCGTGAGCAACGGCATGCAGGAAGACCTCGAGACGACCGTCACCCTCGAGATCGGCGATCAGCAGTACGAAGAAGACGTCACGGTCGCCGGCGACGGGAGCGAGACCGTCGAGTTCCCGGTCGATACGACGGAGCTCGGGACGGGAGAGTACGACTGGACGGTGACCGCCGACGGCTACGAGGACAGCGGTACCCTCTCGGTCGTCGAGCCGACCGATGGCAGTGACGGTGGCGACGGAGGTGAGGGCGATGCGTAACGCCTACGTCGACCAGTTCCCGGCCGAAGCGGGAGTGATCAAGGCGGCCTTCTGGAGTTCCTTCCTCGCGCTCGCGATCGGGGGTTCGCTCGGTCTCCTGCAGGCGCTTCACCGGACCGACTTCCTCCGCATTATGGACTCGGCCGACTACTACACGGTCCTCACCGCCCACGGCGTGTTGCTGGCGATCACCTTCACGATCTTCTTCCTCGTGGGGATCTTCACCTGGGCGGTGACCACCAGCCTCGATCGGGGTGTCGTCGACATCCGATTCACCTGGGGCTGGTACGCGATGATGGTCGTCGGGACGGTGTTAGTCGGGATTTCGATCCTCGGCGGGGTCGTCGACGCGATCCCGACGAACGCCGACGTGCTCTTTACGTTTTACGCGCCGCTGCAGGCCCATCCCGCCTTTTACATCGGGCTGGTGCTGTTCGTCGTCGGCTCGTGGCTCGCCGGGGCGGACTGGTTCCGGACGTGGTGGGCCTGGCGGAAGGAAAACTCCAGCGAGCGGATCCCGCTGCCGACGTTCATGGCGCTGACGACGACGCTGTTCTGGTATCTCTGTACGCTCGGCGTCGCCCTGTCGATCCTCGTCTTCCTGCTGCCGTGGTCGCTGGGGATCGTCGACTCCGTCAACCCGCTGTTGACCAGAACGCTGTTCTGGTACTTCGGTCACGCCGTCGTCTACTTCTGGTTGATGCCGGCGTACATGATGTGGTACATCATGCTGCCGAAGCTCTCCGGCGGGAAGCTGTTCAGCGATCCGCTCGCGCGGGTCGTCTTCGTCCTCTTCCTGTTGCTGTCGACGCCGGTGGGCATCCACCACCAGTACTTGGACCCCGGCATCGCGGAGGGGTACAAGTTCATCGCGATGACGAACACGATGTTCCTGCTGTTGCCCAGCCTGCTCACCGCCTTTACTGTCGTCGCCAGCATGGAACACGGCGCTCGCCAGCGCGGCGGCAAAGGCTATCTCGGCTGGTTGAAGGCCCTCCCGTGGCGTGACCCGGTGTTCACCGGGATGGCGCTTGCGGGCCTGATGTTCGCCGCAGCCGGCTTCTCCGGGATGATCAACGCCGGGATGAACATCAACTACCTCGTCCACAACACGTGGTGGGTCGTCGGTCACTTCCACCTCACCGTCGGCACCGCCGTCGCCCTGACCTTCATGGCAGCGGCCTACTGGTTCATCCCGCAGGTCACCGGCAAAGAGCTGTGGAACCGCTCGGTCGCGCTGGGGCAGGTCCTGATCTGGTTCATCGGCATGACGTTCATGTCCAACGCGATGCACCGCTCCGGGCTGTTCGGCGTGCCCCGACGGACCGCGGAACCTCAGTACCAGAACTTCTCGTTCGAGCCCGCAGCCGGCAGCATGGGCGAGATCAACGCTCAGGTCGCCCTCGGTGCAGTTCTGTTGACCGTGTCGCTGGCCCTGTTCCTCCTGAACATGGTCATGACCTCGTTCAACGACAGCAACGGTTCGATTCCCGAGAACACCTACGCTGGCACGCTCTCGGGTCCCGAGGATTCGCCGGCCATCCTCGACAACCTCAAGCTCTGGACGGCAATCGCCGTCGTCCTCGTGATCATCGGCTACACCCTCCCGCTGGCGAGCATCGTCGACGCCGGCGGGCTGTTCGGCCCCGGCATCGACGGCTTCCAGCTCACCATCGGCACCGATCCCGCGCTCGTGCTCGAGTCCGTCAGTGAGGTGATGCCGTAGATGCGCATCTCGAAGGGGGCGCTGCTGGTCGTCATCGCCGTCCTCATCCCGTTCGTGGTCGAGTTCCGGACGGCGCTCTCGTGGTTCGGGATCGAGCTCTCGGTCCTCGAGTCGCTCGTCCTCGGTGGCGCAGCCGTCCTCGCGATCGTACTCTGGGCGGTGTGGCCGCCCAACGGGAACGCCGGGCCCTCAGGCTCGAGCTAACTCCGGACCGTTTTTTCAAAAGGCGTCCCGATCGCGGAGTCGAGTGACCACGTCGCGAACTCGCTGTGAGGCGTCCCGCGGGGCGACGAGGATCCGGTCGTCGAACGCGGCGACGATCAGGTCGTCGACCTCGAGTACGGACACGTGCGAGTCGGGTGCGGCGACGACGTTGTTCGCGGCGTCGATCGAGAGGATCTCTCCCGCAACGAGGTCGTTCGCC
Organism: Natrinema ejinorense; assembly: GCF_002494345.1. Classification (GTDB taxonomy): domain Archaea; phylum Halobacteriota; class Halobacteria; order Halobacteriales; family Natrialbaceae; genus Natrinema; species Natrinema longum. Next base: position 1,905,451 of record NZ_NXNI01000001.1, on the reverse strand, counting down.
GTGTCGTCGCGCGTGGTCTCGAATACCCGTCCGACGGCGTCCCACGTCCCGAGATCGTCCCATCCGACCGACAGCGGCGTCACGGAGACGTCGGTCGAACGCTCCATGATCGCGTAATCGACGCTGATGGAGTCGACCGCGTCGAACCCACCGTCGGGATCGCCGTCCTCGAGTGCATCGACCAGCGGCGCGAGCGGGGAGTCACGCGCGTCCTGCAGGAGCGCGCTCGGCGTCCACGCGAAAATCCCGGCGTTCCAGTACGCACCGGCGTCGACGAGGCGCGTCGCCGCCTCGCGGTCGGGTTTTTCGGTGAATCGTTCGACTGCAGCGTAGCCGTCCTCGTCGAAATCGCTCCGCGTCGGGACGATGTAGCCATAGCCCGTCGCCGGCCGGGTCGGCTCGACGCCCAGCGTGACCAGCCCGTCCGTTTCGACGGCGATCTCGGCGGCGCGCTCGAGCCGAGCGGCGAACACCGCCTCGTCGGCGACGTGGTGGTCGCTGGGGAGACAGACCAGTACCGGCTCCCGCTCGAACCGATCGCGCAGCCGCCAGGCGGCGTAGACCAGCGCCGGGCCGGTGTCCTTTCCGTCGGGTTCGACCAGCACGCCCGCCTCGGGCGCGTGGTCGTGGATTTCGTCGGTGAACGAGTCGCGAGTCAGGACGTACCGTTCGTCGGCAAAGGCCGTTCGATCCATCGTCCGGGAGAGCAAGGAACGCTCGCCGCCAAAGGAGTGGAACTGTTTCGGGCGATCGCTCCGGCTCGCGGGGTAGAGTCGGCTTCCGGTTCCGCCGGCGAGGACGCAGGCGACGATTGGACGGTCCATACTACCAGGTCTCGATCCGTCCGTTGCGGACGTCCTCGGCACACCCTTCGCAGTCGGGATGGCCCTCCTCGTAGCAGGCCGGCCGGTACTCCTCGTCGAGCTTCGCCGCCCGTTGTTCGGCGTAGCGCCGGCAGACGATCTTCGCCCGCCCCGCATCGTCGGCCGGCAACCCGCGGGCGTTTTTCGCGACCGCGTAGGAGTCCCGCGCCTCCTCGAGTTGCTCGTCGGTCGACCTGCGGAGCTCCTCGAACTGCTCGCCCGCCTCCTGCAGCGTCGAGCGGAGGAACCGCTCGAGTCGACGCCGATCCGCCATTGGCTCACCGTTTGGCCCCCGGGCACATATACTGTCGGACGGCACTGCGATGCCAACGACTTTGATCGAATGGCCCAAGTCAAAAACATGGCCATCACCGATGCGCTCCGGGGAATCACCTGCCCGATGGTGACTCCCTTCGACGACGGATCGATCGACGACGCGGCACTCGCCGAGTTGCTCGAGCACCTTCATGCGGGCGGCATCGACGCGGTCTTCCCCTGCGGGACGACCGGCGAGTTCCCGGCCCTGACGGCCGCCGAGCAACACCACGTTGTCGAGACGACCGTCGAACACGCCGAGGTCCCGGTCGTCGCCGGGGCCGCGGCGACGAGCGTCGACGACACGATAGCAGCTATCGACCGGGCTGGCGATGCGGGTGCCGACGCCGCCGCGATCGTCGCACCCTACTTCACCACGGCGAACGCCCCCGCTGGCAACCACCAGTTCTTCGAGGCAGTCCTGCAGGACGCGTCGCTCCCGATCTTGTTGTACAACATTCCCCAGTGTACGGGCCAGCGCATCGAGCCCGAAACGGTGGCCGCCGTCGCTGAGCACGACCAGGTCGTCGGGATCAAGGACTCGAGTGGCGACCTCGAGTATTTCCTCTCGGTGCTCGAGAAGACGCCCGCGGAGTTCCTGTGCCTGCAGGGGTACGACGCCTTGCTGGTCCCCGCGCTCCGGATGGGTGCGGACGGCGGGATCAACGCGCTGTCGAACGTCGTTCCCGACATACTGCGAGCGGCCTTCGAGCGGGCCGACGACGAACGCGGGCGAGCGCTCCAGCGTGATGCCATCTCGCCGCTGTTCGAGGCCTGCACGACACACGGCTTCGCCCCGGCGACGAAGACCGCGCTCACCGAACGCGGCGTTATCCCATCCGACGAGGTTCGGCCGCCACTCGTGGCCGTCGACGACGCGGGCACCGAAACGATCGCCGGCGCTCTCGAGACCGCACTCGCGGTCGGCGAGCGGTAACGGGGAGCCGACCGTGCCGGTCTCGATCGCCGTACCGAACACGCCCCTCGACGCAGTCCGGCGGTTTCTTTCGCGGGCCTTCACTTTCGCTCCGGTGGCGGTACTTTAAATACTATCGGGCGCGAACGGACGTATGCCTCCCAGTGAAACCAAAGAGGAGGCGAGAAACCATGAGCGACGTACGCCAACACGCCGACGACATACACGAGCAGTTTTCGGACCACCTCGACGTGAGCGTCGAGGACGTCGAGGAGCGCCTGACCACGCTCGTCGACGAATACAAAGTACCGATCGACGAGGCACGCCGGAGCGTCACCAACCATTACCTCGAGGAGGCCGGCCTCGATCGCGAGGACATCTCGAGTGGCGACAGCGAGAAAGCCAACGTCGAGGACGTCGACGAGCCCGAGGAGTGGATCGACCTCACCGCGAAGGTCATCGAACTCTGGGATCCCCGCAGCGACTCCGTCGCGCAGGTCGGCCTGCTGGGCGACCCGACCGGGACGATCAAGTTCACCAAGTGGGCCAAATCCGATCTCCCCGCGCTCGAGGAAGGGGGCGTCTACGAACTTCGCAACGTCGTCACCGACGAGTACCAGGGCCGGTACTCGGTCAAACTCAACTCGACGACGGTGATCGAGGAACTCGAGGAGGACCTCGAGGTCGGCAACGACACCAGCGAGGTCGAGGGCGCACTGGTCGACATGCAAAGCGGCAGCGGGCTGATCAAGCGCTGTCCGGAGGAGGGCTGTACCCGCGTCCTCCAGAACGGGCGCTGTAACGAACACGGCGAGGGCGAAGGCGAGTTCGACCTCCGCATCAAGGCCGTCGTCGACGACGGCATCGACGCCCACGAGGTCATCTTCGACAAGGACGCGACCGAGGAGCTGACGGGTCTGAGCCTCGAGGAAGCCAAGGACATGGCGATGGACGCGCTCGATACGACCGTCGTCGCCGACGAGATCCGGGACGATATCGTCGGGACCTACTACCGCATCGAAGGGCCGACCTTCGGCCGGTACGTCCTGGCCGACGACGTCGAGGAACTGGACGGGCCAGCCGATCCCGAGGAACTGCTGATCAAAGCGAGGTCGATGTGATATGAGCCAGTCAGAACTCACGCGCGAAGTCGCCCGCCGCGTCTTCGCCTCCGAATTCAACGATTCGACGTACGCGTTCAAAGAGAGCGACGACGAGCGAGCGCCGAACTTCGCGCTCCTGCCGACGGGCGACCGCGCGAACCGCGTGTTCGTCGTCGGGACCCTCACCGAGACCGAAGACGTCGGCGACGACAGCGAGTACTGGCGCGGACGGGTCGTCGACCCGACGGGAACGTTCTTCGTCTACGCCGGCCAGTACCAGCCCGAGGCCGCCTCGGTGCTGCGTGACACGGAGCCGCCGGAATACGTCTCCATCGTCGGCAAACCGCGCACCTACGAGACCGACGACGGCACCGTCAACGTCTCCCTGCGACCGGAGTCCATCGCGGTCGTCGACGACGACACCCGCGACCGCTGGGTCGTCGAAACCGCCGAGCGCACCCTCGATCGCATCGAGTCCTTCGAGGAGTGGGAGGCCGAACAGGAAGCGCCCGAAAGCGCCTCGACGGCACCGACGAACGAGTACGCCGAGATGGCCCGCGAACGCTACGACTCACCGGTCGTCAACTACCGCAACGACGTGATTCAGGCACTCGAGAGCCTCGAGGCCATCGAGGAGACCGACGACGCGGAAGCGACAGTCTGAACGCGACTCACGGACGGTTCTTTTTCCCGACTCGAAAGCGGCGGCCATCGTAGTCGGACGACGGCGATCCCAGCAGTGACCGTCGACGGCATCACTCGTCTAGCACCCGCTCGAGCATCGCTCCGATCGCCGTGAACTCGTCGGCGGTGACTTCGTGGCCCGTGTCGGGATAGCAGCGTTCGTCGACCGCTGTATCCCCCTCCTCGAACACTCGGATCGTCTCCGCAATGTGTTCGGACTCCACGTGTGGATCGGCGTCGCCGTAGCCGACGAGCACCGGCGTTCCTTCGAGCGAGCCGTCGATCGCGGTCGAACGGATTTCGGCGGCCGATCCGGGGAGCAGTCCGGAGAGGACGGCGAGCCCGCCGTAGCGAGTCGGGGTTCGGCGGACGAACTCCGCGGCGACGCAAGCTCCCTGTGAAAAACCGGCGAGGACGGTCCGCTCGGGCGGGACGTCGATCGCTCGTGCCCGCTCGAGTGCGAGCCCGATACGGTCGACGCTTGAGGAGAGCCACGGCTCGTTGTCGGCTCGCGGTGCGGTCGACGGGTGCGGATACCAGCGGCTTCGCTCGGCCTGTGGCGCGAGGACGGCGACGCCGTGTCGAGAGGCAGGATCCATGAGGTTGATGACGCCCTGCGCCGTCGCGCCGCGGCCGTGACAGCAGATCAGCGCCGCGTCCGCCGCCAGTGCGGGTGCGCCGGCGGTACGCAGCGGCTGGCCGGTGTGGAGTCCCGCTACGGCGTCCGTCGGACGACCTGATTCCGTCATCGCCCCTCGAAACCTGTGCGTTCCTCGCTATCCCAGCGAGCCGTCGGAACCGTCAGCGTCGGGAGCTGGCTCTCGATCAGGTCGCGATCCTCCTCGAACCAGTCGGGGAGGTACAGCGACTCGCCCTGGTCCGCCCCGTCCTCGCCGGCCGCGACCCCGTCAGTCTCGGTCGCCAGTTCGAAGAGGATCCCGCCCGGTTCGCGGACGTACAGCGAGTGGAAGAAGCGGCGGTCTTTGACCCGCGAGACGCTATAGTCGCGGTCGTCGAAGCGTTCCCGCCACTCGTGGAGTTCGTCTTCGTCTTCGACGCGGACCGCGACGTGATGGAGCGTTCCCTGCCCCTCCCGGCCGAACGGGGCGTCGCGATCGAGAACGTCGACGACCGTCGCTCGCGATCCGTCGGTGCGATATCGAATCCGATCGCCGTCTTCCGCGTCGTGCTCGAATCCCAGGGTCTCGAGCGTGCCCGCGGTCGCGTAGGGGTTGACCGACAGCGTCGCGACGCCGTGGAGTCCGCGGATCGCGTGGGCGGTCGGAATCGGGCCCGCGGTCCAGGGCTCGATATCGTCCGGCACCGGCGGCCCGGCCACGAGTTCGATCTGCGTGCCCGCAGGATCCTCGAACCGCAAGACCCGTTCGTCGAACCGTTCGAACGGTCCCTCGACTGCGATCCCGTGGTTCCCGAGCCGTATCCGCCAGTACTCGAGGGAGCCGGCCGGAATCACGAACGAAACCGATTCGATCTGTGGGGTTCCGGCCCGGCCGGGATCGCCGTGTGGATCCGGGAAGTGCGTCAGGACCGTTCCCGGCGTCCCGTTTGCGTCGCCGAAGTAGAGGTGATGTTGGAGGATGTCCTCGAAGTTGACCGTCTGCGTGACGAGCGCGAGGCCGAGCACGCCGCCGTAGAAGTCGATCGCTGTCTGGGCGTCCCCGACGATCCCCGTCACGTGGTGGAGGCCCGGCGTATCGGTCAGCATGAGTCGAAAATTGGGCCTCGAGGCAGATAGCCTGCCGGGTCGCTGCCGGTCTACCGGTTTACGCAGCGGTTCGAGCGCTCGAGCGGGCTCGACCAGTTCGTCGGTCGTACACACCGTCTGACAAATGGTTAAGTGGCGTGAACGACGACTAGGGGTATCGATGGGGAACAAGAACAAGACGATCTCGTTTCGGGTCAACGAGGACGCCTTCGAGGCACTTCAGGCGATCGCCGAGGAGCGCGACATCTCGCTGTCCGCCGTCTTTCGGGATTACGTCGACCAGCTCGTCGAACACGACGGCCAGGTCGAAGTGGTCCCCGAGACCGAACTCGAGGCCCGAACCGGCGGCGACGGAGATGGCGACGACATCTCGTTCCCGCCGACCGTCGAAGTCCCGAAGCGGTTCATTCGCGAACACGAACGGCTCGAACTCGAGGCCGAACACCTCCGGGAGCAACTCGAGGAGTACAAGGGATACGTCAACGACCTGCAGGACCGACTCGAGGACGAGGAAGACGAGGTACTGCTGCTCGATGAGTTAGACGAGTTGGACGACGAAGACGAACCCTACCAACTGCGGTAACGAACGGGGGTGGTCGAAACCGGGTCCGGAACGGTTCTACCCGTCCGATCGTGGGACAGCCAGCGGTTTCTATTCGAGATATCCTAACTGTTCGAGGTTTTCACGCGTCGAGTCGTCGAGATCCGTCTCCGCCAACGCCTCGCGTCCCGCCTCCTTTTGCTCTTTCAACAAGCGGAGCAGCTGTCGGGACGTCCGGAGCTTGAAACGGAGTTCCGGATCGTCGACCTCCGATTGAACGCTCGTGAGCATCGTTTCAACGGTCTCGAAAGCCGTCTGGGGCATCACCGCCGACTAGCTGGCAGATACGTATATAATCGGTCACGATTCCGATCCGGTCGGAACCACGGGCGGCGTCTTAGACCCTTCAGGATGGCTCCAATCAGAAGTCTTCACGGAGCCCTCTCCGGCAGTACGAAATCCTCGAGAGCGATCTACCGCTCGAGTTCCCGTTTTGCTTGCCGGATCTCGTCGTACTTCTCGTCGGCCCCGTCGACCCGCGCGAGTCCTTCCGCGGCCTCGAGCGTGCGAACGCCGTTGTCGAGGAAGGAGAGGACGTCGCCGGAGTAGGCATACACCATGTAGTCGTCGGTCATCACGTCGACGATCGCGTCCGGTCCCAGACCCTGGGCGCGCAACTCGAGGAGGTATCCGACGAACTTCCGCTCCGGGCACCCACAGTAGGGGTTGTTGTCACAGCCACAATCGAGGAAGTCCTGCGTGAAATCCAGCACCCGATCGCGCGTCGCGTCGTCGAGTTTCTCGAGGCCGTCGCCCTGGAAGAGCATGTCCAGCGTCGCACCCTTGAACGCGCCCTTGGGGATGTTCGTCTCGAGCTGGGAGCTGAGCTGACGGTGGTTTTTGATGTAAATCTTGTCGGTGATGGCCACGCTTGTCGGTGTTACCGCGCGTGGGCCGAAAAACGTCTCGGTCGCGAGCGGGCTCGAGTGCGCCGAGTTACCAGGAATCGCTCACGCCGGGCGAAATCCCACGCGACAGTGTCCCACACCGCGTCGCAGAGTCGTAACGTATTTTAGTCCAACCGGCTGTAGGTTCACGTGTAAGCGTGTCCGGGTTGGGGTAGTGGTTATCCTTCAGCCTTGTGGAGGCTGAGACGCGGGTTCGATTCTCGCACCCGGACTTTCTGAGGAACGTAGTGACGAAGAAGGCCGGAAGGCGAGATCGAACCACGCGAGACGAGTGAAACGAGTCTCGCAGTCGGGTTCGATTCTCGCACCCGGACTTTTTCACGACGTCGTCGCGAGCGAAGTGAGCGACTGCTCGGAGCGGCAATGTCGCTCCGGGAGCCACAGGGAGGAGTGGAGGAGCCGGAAGGCGAAATCGAACCAGGGAGCGAAGCGAACGCAGTGAGCCGAACGGCCGTGGTTCGATTCTCGCACCCAGGCCGTTCGTGAACCTCGCTTGAAGATACCGAGGCCGACTCGAGGCAGAAACCGCCGGCGACGAGTGACGGCTGTCCGAACGACGACCAAGGAGGTCGCGGTGTTGAGCGTTCCTTCCGCAGGTAACGAAACAGCCTCCAAGACAGTTAAGCGGCGCTCACAAAGCGGGTTTGGCGAGAGAGTTAACAGTGTCGCGTCCCTAGCGATAGCGTGAACAAATCACCCCCAACAGACGCAGGTACGCGGGCCGATACGGTCGATTACGAGACCGTGGACCGGCGCGTGCTCGTCATCGGCGCGGGTGCCACAGGAGCACGGACCGCGATCGAACTGGTCGAACGCGGCGTCGACCCGACGGACGTGCTCGTCGTCGGGAAGCGTGCCCACGGCGACGCCCACACGACGTGGGCCCGCGGCGGCATCAACGGGGCGCTCGGGACCCTCGACCCGGAGGACGACTGGACGATCCACGCCGCCGACACGCTGACCGAGGGCCACCACCTCAACGATCCGGGGAAGGTCGAGACGGTCACCCGCCGAATGCCGGACATCCTCCGCGAACTCGAGGAATGGGGCATGGAGTTCAGCCGCACCGAAAGCGGCGACATCGACCAGCGCTACTTCGGCGCACAGTCGTTTCGCCGGACGGCGTTCGCCGGCGACTACACCGGGGAGGCGCTCCTCGACGCGCTGGTCGACCGTGCACAGGCGCTCTCGATCCCCTACCGCGAGAACGTCTTCGTCTCCCGGATACTCGCCGACGACGGCCGCGTGCTCGGGGCAGTCGGAACGGATCTCGACACTGGGGAGTTCGTCGTCTTCGACGCCGAGGTGGTGGTTCTGGCCGCGGGCGGGTACACCGGGCTCTACCGCCGCCACTCCTCGCGCGACGACGAGAACACCGCCGACGGGCCCGCACTCGCCTATCAGGCGGGTGCGACGCTGATGGACATGGAGTTCGTCCAGTTCCACCCCACGGGCATGGTCGGCAAGCGGTACGGGGAGTCGTGGGACGGGCGGCTCGTGACCGAGGCCGTTCGCGGGGAGGGCGGTCGACTGTACAACGCCGAGGGGGAACGGTTCATGGAACGGTACTCGCCGGACCAGATGGAGCTCGACGCCCGAGACGTCGTCGCCCGCGCCATCGCGAAAGAGATCGCCGACGGCCGCGGTACGGACTCCGGCGGCGTCTATCTCGATATCTCCCACCGGGGGCGCGACTTCATCGAAACGAGGCTCCCGCGGATGGACGAACGGTTCGCCGAACTGGGCGTCGACATGGCCGAAGAGCCTGTCGAGGTCGCGCCGACCGCCCACTACGGAATGGGTGGGGTTCGTGTCGACGACGAGGGCGAGACCGACGTCGACGGGCTGTACGCCATCGGGGAGACGATGGCGGGCGTCCACGGTGCGAACCGGCTCGGGGGAAATTCGCTCGCAGAGACGGTCGCGTACGGCGCGGTCACTGGCGAAGCCGTCGCCGACCGGCTCGCCGAACGCGAGGTGCGCGGAGCCGACGAACTCGGCGAGCACGCCGCGTTCCACCTCCACGATCTCGCCGATCTCGCAAACAGCGACGGGACGCACGACCCGGCGGCGGTGTTCGACGACCTCCGGTCGTTGCTCTGGGACCACACGGGCATCCTGCGCGACGCGGACGGACTCGAGAACGGATTGGCCGGCCTCGACGAACTCCGTGAGCGGGCGTCCGATCTCGCGGTCGGGGACAGGACGAGCGCGTCCTACGAGTTCGCGCTCAACCTCGGGTTCGCCCTGCTCACCGCGGATGCCGTGCTCCGCAGTGCGCGGGAGCGAACGGAGTCACGCGGCGCACACTTCCGCACCGACTTCCCGGACACGACCCCCGAATGGCGACGCAACGTGGTGGTTCGCTCGGACAGCGTCGGCGCGATGGACCTCTCGACTAGCCCCGTCGGCACGCCGAGCGATGCGGTACAGGCGGCCCTCGATAGGGGGTACGAACTCGATTACCACCAGCTCGAATGAGCGGGGTCACTGCGGAGCGGTCGATCGCTCGAGGAAAGCGTGTCCCCACGATCGGCCGATTCTGACCGCCGTCGCACGATGTCGTTCGCGCTACAGCGTGATCGCTTCTCCATCGTCGAGGACGTGGACGTTCTCAGTTTCCGACCGCAATTGGTCGCGTGTGAGCAAGCAGTGGTTGATCGCCTCCATGTGAACGACGACGACCGTCGCATCGGTGGCCTCACGGACGGCGGAGACGTCCGCGACGCCCATCGTGATCGGCTCGCCGTGATCGAACTGTGCTTCACCGCCGTTGAGAACGACCATGTCGGGTTCGAATTGCTCAAGCGTCCGTTTCACTTGATCGTACCAGACCGTGTCGCCGGCAAGGTACAGCGTCTCCTCGGCCTCGAGAACGAATCCCGAGACGGGCCCCATCTCTTCGGCTAACTCGCCGTGTCCGTGGCGACCCGGCGTCCGGGAGATGGTGACGCCGCCGAACGAGACCGAATCGTCGACGGGCCGCACGTCGGTGAACCCCTCGTCTGTGAACGCATTCGCCTCGACGGGCTGACAGAACAGTGGAACGTCCGCGTCGAGTTCCGCTTTCGCCGCGTCGTCGAAGTGGTCGGGATGACGGTGGGTGACGATCACGGCATCGTACGACAGTTCGACGTCGGGCATCGGGACGAGGGGATTCCGACGATCGTTCGGCGTATTTTGTATCGACGGATTCGCTCCGGGAGACGCAAACAGCGGATCGACGAGAAACGTCGTCTCTCCGATGGTCACGAGGAGCGTTGCGTTGCGGACGAGAGAGACGCTGGTATCGAGGTTCGGTGACATACGACAGGCCCTTCGGCGAGCGTCGGGTTGTGGGTTACGGTGAGTCGACCGGGATGTACGTGCTGTCCGCACTCGAGGTCGTCGCGACCGAAGTGAGTCGGGCCCGTTCGATTCTCGAATCGGACGGCCATCCGCCTCTCTCGAGCGACTGCGGCCGCTCGGAATCGCGTTCTCGAGCGCCCCTTCCCTCGCCTCGCTGAAGCGCAACTTTTTGTCGCGTCGTTCCGACAGTAGATGGCATGAGCCATGGGCTGGAGCCGACCGAGGAGTACGACGGCTCCATCGTCGTCCGCCTCCTGGACGACACGGCGGGGAGAGAGCAAATCCGTTGTACGTCGTACGAAGAGGCCATCGCCGTCGTCAAGGAGAACCACCGCTCGGTCACGGTCGCGAAGATCGTCGACCGGGACGGGGCCGTCGTCTTCACCTCCGCCGAGATGAGTATCGACGACTGGGAGACGGAGTGGGAGCACGCCAAACGGCGCCTGTCCGTCGACGTCGAGGCGTACGACTGCCCGTACGACAACGTCGCCTGTTTCGCCGACGATCACTGTATTCAGTGCCAGATCGACGCGGTCAAAGACGACTACTGACCGCGAGCCGCCGTCCCCTAACGCCTCCGCCTACGCCGCCTCCTCGAGGAACTCGGTCAGGCGCTCGACGAAGTACTCCGGCCGTTCCTCGGGAATCCAGTGGCCGGCGCGCTCGACGACCTCGCTCTCGACGTCGGTTGCGACCGCCTCCATGTCTCTGATCGGGAGTTCGCGGAAAGACGCCGCGCCGCCGAGGGCGAGGACGGGCATCTCGAGGGGATCTTCGGCGTGGTCCTGATTGTGCTCGGCGTCGGCGTCGTAGGCCCGGTAGTACTCGAAGCCACCCCGCAGTCCGCCGGCCTGTGCATAACAGCGGACGTACTCCTCGCGGGCGTCGTCGTCGATCGCCGTGGGATCGTACGCCCCTTCCCCGTAGAACCAGTCGAGATAGAGCCGTTCGCGACCGGCGACCAGCCGTTCGGGGAGGTCGCGAACGCTGTGAAAGCGGGTGTGCCAGAGCTTGAGCTTCTCGTCCTCGTTGATGCCCGGCAGTCCGGCCTCGAGAACGCAGAGCGCGCGGACATCCTCGCGGTACTGAGCGGCGTAGGCGTAGGCGGTCGGCATCCCCCAGTCGTGGCCGACGAGCGCGATCGGTTCGTCGTCGAACCCGAGGTGGGAAACGAGTTCTCGGACGTCGGTCGCGACGGTATCCTTGTCGTATCCCGAGACGGGCGCCTCGGAGTCACCCAATCCGCGGAGATCCGGTGCGATGACGGTGTGGTCCGCCGCGAGTTCCGGGATCACGTCCCGCCATTCGTACCAGGTCTGTGGCCAGCCGTGGAGCAACACCAGCGGTGGCCCCTCACCGGCGGTGACGTAGTGCAGTTTGACGCCGTTGACGCGGGCCTGTCCGTGCTCGAAGTCGTCGTGTTCGACCATACGACACTGTTACGAGGATTAACTATCAGTCTTCCGTCGGAACCGGCGCGGACGTGAGCCGTCGTCAAACCAAAGCGCGTTCGGACCGTCCCATCGATCGATGACCGAGACGGACGACAGCCTCGAGTGTGGTTCCTGTGGAGAAACCGTCCCGTTCGACGACGCTCGACGGACGAAAACGATCGGTGGACTCGACCCGGCCACGTGGCAGACGCTTTGCTGCCCGTCCTGTGGATCGCGACTCAAGACGGTCTTCGTCGGCGAGTGAGTCGACTGCGAGCGGTCGAACCGTCTCCCCCCGGACGTGTCGCTGCCCGCTCGATGGCTCTCGCATGCTCTCGCGTTTAGGCGCGTCGTCTCGTAGGGGACACATGGCGGACGCTCGATTCGGCGGCCCGTTCGACAAAACGCAGCGAAACGCCGCGCTCGCCTGGGCAATCACGATCGCGCTCGTCGCGCTCGCGATCATTCACGGCCTCGCCGACTCCTACCGATGGTTCGCGTTCACCGGGTTCGCGACCGTGATCGTGATGCTTCCGGCCGTCGCGTTTCGAGATCCGCTGATGATGCCACCCTGGGAGCTGTTGGGCCTCGTCTCCCTGCCCGTCGTCGACGCGACGGTACTCGGTGAGTCGTTCCTGACGTCGATCGCCGTCTACGTCGCCGTCGCCGCAGTCGCGCTCGTGGCCACCGTCGAGATCGACCGGTTCACGACGGTCCGGATGAACCACGCGTTCGCGGTCGCGCTCGTCGTGCTGACGACGCTCGCCGTCGCCGGCGCGTGGAACGTCGCCCAGTGGGTCGCCGACGTGACGTTCGGGACGGACTACATACTGGACGGCCGCTCGCAGGACGCGGCCAACCGCGCGCTGATGATCAACTTCGCGTACGCAGCGGCCGCCGGGCTGTTCGCTGGCGTCGTCTTCGGTCGCTACTTCGGGTCGTACGGTACCGAGATCGAGAGACAGCGGACGCCGACGCCGCGGGACGCGTCGCCCGACGAGGAATCGGACCCCGTCCCGACGCTGATCCGCGATCAGCTAGACGTCCCCGACGAGATCGTTCGGCGACTCTCCCGAGTCATGCAGGCGGCCCTGGGGGTCCTCCTGCTGTATGGGATCGTCAGCCGCGACCTGACGACGGTCTCGAACGCCGCCATCGCGCTCGCCATCACCTTTCTCTCCGCCCTCCTCGAGCGGGATGCCAAACTACCGCTCGAGCCGGGACTCGTCTTCTGGCTCACGGCGGCCGTTTTCCTCCACGTACTCGGCTCTGCCGGGTTGTACGCGATCGTTGGCCCGTGGGATAGCCTGACGCATACGGTTTCGGCGTCGATCGTCGCCGCGGGGGGCTATGCGGTCGTCCGGGCGATCGACCTCCACACGGACGAGATTTACGTTCCCCCGGCGATGCTGTTCGCGTTCATCCTCGTGTTCGTCCTCGCATTCGGCGTCGTCTGGGAACTCATGGAGTTCGTCATCGACTGGAGCGCACGACGGTACGGCCTCGAGGCGGTTCTCGCCCAACACGGTCTCAACGATACGATCGTCGACCTCGTGTACGACGTCGTCGGCGCCGTCGTGGCCGCGATCTGGGGGTTGTTCTACCTCACCGAACTCTCCCAGCGCATCGCCGGCCGACTCGCAGCGTCGTAATCGGGTTCGGTGCCCTAGTCGGCCGCGTCGGTCAGTCGCTGCACCTCGTCGTCGGACAGCGAGAGCTGTGTGGCGGCGACGTTCGACTCGAGGTGAGCGGGATCGGACGTCCCCGGAATCGGCAGCATGACGTCTGCACGCTCGAGGAGCCACGCCAGCGCGACCTGTCGTCGCGTCGCGTCGTGTGCCGCTGCGATGTCGTCGAGGAGATCGTCGTGTGCGGCCAGATCGTCGCCGTTGATCGGGGCCCACGGGATGAACCCGATATCGTTCTCGGCACAGACCTCGAGGGAATCGGCGGCCCCGCGGTCGTTCAGGTTGTACCGGTTCTGGACGGTCGCGACATCGACCTGCTCGCGAGCCTGATCGATGAGTTCGGGGGAGACGTTACTGAGACCGACTTCGCGGACGAGTCCCTCGTCTTTGAGTTCGGCGAACGCAGCCACGGAGTCCTCGAAGTCGGTATCGCCGTCGGGCCGGTGGAACTGATAGAGGTCGATGGTGTCCGTCCGGAGCCGGTCGAGCGAGGTAAGCACCTGATTGCGGATGTAGTCGGGATCGCCGTGGGCGATCCACTCGCCCTCCCGGTTGCGCAACAGGCCGGCCTTGGTCGCGACCAGGACGTCGTCGGGATCACCGATCGCCTCGCCGATGAGTCGCTCGCTCACGGCCGGGCCGTAGGAGTCGGCCGTGTCGATGAGGTCGATGCCACAGTCGACGGCGCGCTGGACGACCTCCCGTGCGGTTTCTTCGTCCTCGGGCGAGCCGATGATGTCGTCGCCACAGAGCCGCATCGAGCCGAACCCCAGCCGATGGACCGTCGTCTCGCCGATCTCGAACGTCCCACTCTCGTTTGTGATCGAGTTGCTGCTCACGCTTGCAGTACCACACCGAGCGGGGATAATCGTTGGCGGTTGCGAGGTGCTTGCCGGAACCGAAGCGTCACCGGGACTCGAAAATCGCTGACGGTCGCGTGATCGATCGTCGAGTCGGCCTCGTCGATAGTATCTCGGTCCACAGCCGCCCTCGTGTCCGTCTCAGCCGGGATCCGATTGAGCAGACTATCCCTGTCGTATCGTGACCACTCGCTGTCGAACCACGCAGTTGTGATTCCGCCGTCGGTTTCGGGGTGTCGGGTTCACGACGCCTTATCTGGTAACGATCCAGAGGAGAAGTCCGATGACTCCGATAGCAGTCCCGACGACGAAGTACGTCGTCTGGTGTTCCGAAAACAGGGCGACGTAATGCATCGCGAACCCGATCGCCGCGTACAGTCCGATACCGACGAAGAGAATAGACAGGTTCAGGACGCGAGCTACCTGCCTCGATTTGGTTGCTGTCGATTCCGACGCCGCGGATTCGGATACGTTTGACATCTGCACTTACTTTGCTTCTAACCGGTCTTAATTCCTTTCATGGTTCCGGTCGATCCGAATTTGACCCGGTTAGCGAGGACGTCCGTTCCGACGCTCGGGCCGATGGCCGAACGCGAGCCGTTCGTCGATTGCGATCCGTCGGGACGAGTCCCGGCGGAGTCCGCTCCTGGCAGGACATCCGGTCGGCCGATTCGGCCCGGGATCGATCACGATGGATCGCGAGTCGGTGTCGATGACTTGCCGTGGGCTCCCGTTCGGTGCGAACCACCCGTTCGAGCGGAATACCTAACTCAGTGGCGTGCCGTGAATTGTCATGGACATCGCGGAAGCGAGCGCGGTTTGCAGCGACGTCCTCGACGAAGTAGCGACCGCGGTGGTCGCAGACCGGTCGTTTTTCGAGACCGTCTTCATCGGGGTGCTTTCGCGCGGCCACGTTCTTCTCGAGGAGGTCCCGGGAACCGGCAAGACGCTTACGGCGCGGTGCTTCGCGACGGCGTTGGGCCTCTCGTTCTCCCGAATCCAGTTTACGCCCGATCTGCTGCCGACGGACGTGACCGGGAGCCAGCTCTACGACGAACGCGACGGCACGTTCGAGTTCAGCGAGGGCCCGGTCTTCGCGAACGTCGTTCTGGGCGACGAGATCAATCGAGCACCGGCCAAGACACAGGCTGCACTCCTCGAGGCCATGGCCGAGCGGCAGGTGACGACGCAGGGTGAAACGCGGCCGCTCCCGGATCCGTTCGTTGTCATCGCGACCCAAAACCCCATCGAGAGCGAGGGCGTCTTTCCCCTCCCCGAGGCACAGATCGATCGCTTCACCGTGAAAGCGCAACTGGGTTACCCCGATCACGAGGGCGAAATCGATATCCTCCAACGGCGTCTCGACCGGGAAACCCGGAGTCCCGACGTCGAACCCGTCCTGTCCGGAGCACAGGTGCGAGAACTGCAGCGCGTGCCCGAGACGGTACGGGTCGACGCCGACACCCTCGATTACATCGGTCGACTGGCACGCGCGACTCGGGAGGACCGCCGTGTCGATATCGGCGTCTCACCCCGCGGGACACAGCAACTGCTCGAAGCGTGTCGTGCACGTGCCGTCATGCAGGGTCGGGGTTTCGTCACGCCGGACGACGTCAAGAGAGTCGCCCACCCGGTACTGGCCCACCGACTCGTGCTTACCGCCGACGCGCGCATCGATGGCATCGACGGCCGCACCGTCATCGACGGCGTCCTCGGATCCGAACCCGTTCCGACGGTCGACGGAATCGAACGGAGTGGGAACGGGACGTAGCTATGCGGCCACGGCAACACCGTCTCCTCATCGTCGCGGCGGTCTGTGTGCTCGCGCTCTCGCTGGCCGCGGCAACGCTCGATTCGACAGTGGATCCCGCCCCTGGCGGCGGCGGAACCGGTGACGGAGCGAGCCCATCCCCGGTATCGAACGGGGATCGGCCCGGTGTCTCCCCAGGTCCCCCCTGCGTTTCCTGGCTCGCGACGCCCTGGGCGACGATGGGGCTCCTCGGTGCCCTCGGCGGCGGGAGCCTGCTCGTTTGGCACCGCTACAGTCGCCTCGAGGCGATCGCGGTCGGGGCTGGCGTCGGTGGCCCTGCCCTCGGCTTGTATCTGGTGCTCACCGACTGCGCAACCGGTGGCGCAGCGACGATCGTGTACAGACAGTTCGATCGACTCCCGCTGGGTCGCGTCGGCGACTCCGCGAGCGGGTCCGGTCCAGTCGTCCCGGCCGTGCTCCTCGGCGCGGTCCTCCTCGCGGGACTTGCCCTCGCCGCGATATCGTTCTCCGTTTCGCTCGTCGATCGTGGCGCTGCGTCGGCCTCTCCCGTCGAGGCGGACGACGATTCGGACGGGGCGGCGGCAGCACGTGCCGCCGGCGACGCGGCCGAGCGTCTCGAGGGCAGTGCTGGTTTCGAGACCGAGATCCATCGGGCGTGGCGAGAGATGGCGGTCCACCTCGACGTTCCCAGTCCGGAATCGAGTACGCCGGGCGAGTTCGCCGACGCAGCTATCGAAGCGGGCCTGAATCCCGACGCCGTGCGCGAGCTGACTGCACGCTTCGAGGAAGTACGCTACGGCGGGTTCGACGCGACGGCCGATCGGGAAACACGCGCGCGGAACGCCCTCGAGCGCATCGAAGCGAGTTTCCAGAGCGTCGGCGAGGGTCCCACGACAGCTGACGACTCGGACGGCGTACCCCCGAATGGAGGGAACTAGATGGGAAGTCCAGTGGTCGGACGCGCGTTGATCGCCGGCGGCGTCGTCGCCGTGGGGCTCGGGATCGTTGCGATGTGGATCCCCGGCGTCGCAACGCTCTTTGGCGGTAGCGATGCGTTCGTCCCGCTGCTCGGAATACTCGCCCTCGTCCAGACGGTCCGGACCGCGAGTGCCGTCTGGAACTCCCCGTGGGAGCGTGCGACGCTCCCGGACGCCCACCGGGTCGAATCGCCGACGTTCCCGGGCGAGACGTTCGATCGGACGTTCGAACTGAGCAGCTATCAGACGCAGACTGGCCGCCGTACCCGCCTCACGCGCTATCTCAGACACGCCGCCGTTCGGATACTCGTCGCGGAAACCGGCGATTCGACCGAGGTCGTCCGAAGGCGTCTCGAGCGTGGGACGTGGACCGACGATCCCGTCGGAGCCGCCCTGTTCACCGAGGAATACGTCCCGACGTGGCGCGATCGAATCCGTTCGCTACTGGGCCGTGAGACGCTGTTCCAGCGACGAGTACGACACGCCGTCGCCGCCCTCGAAGAACGCATGGAGGGCCCCGATGAGTGAGACGGCGACCGAACGGCCGACGAACCGGTGGGCGGGCGTCGACGCAGTCGCGTGGGCCGCCGCCGCAGTCGGATTACTCGCGCGCGAACCGGGCGTCCTCCTCCTCGCCGCCGTCGGTGTCGTGTTCGCGGCCTACGCCAGACTCGGAACGCAGCCGGAACCCGAGATCCGAATGACGAGGGAATTAGACGATCGAACGCCGACGCCGGGCCAGCACGTCACCGTCCGACTGACCGTCGAAAACCGCGGCAACCGGCTGTTGCCCGACGTACGCATCGTCGATGGAGTCCCCACAGCACTCGACGTCCCCGAGGGATCGCCACATCTCGGGACCGTGTTGCATGCTGGCGAATCACTGACGCATACGTACACGATCCGGGCGGAACGCGGGACCCACGAGTTCGATCCTGTCCGCGTCGTCTGCCGGAGCTTCAACGGAGCCTACGAGACGGCGCTACGCGAGCCCGTCGAAACGACGCTCACCTGCTCGCCGTCGATGGACGGCTCGAGCGAACCACCGCTTCGACGGCTGGTCTCCCACTACGGCGGGCAGATCCCGACCGACAGCGGCGGCAGCGGAACCGAATTCTACGGGGTTCGTGACTACCGACCTGGCGACCGGGTGAACCGCATCGACTGGGCGAGACGCGCACGGACCGGCGAGCTAACGACGCTCGACTTTCGCGAGGAACGAATGGCGACGGCCCTCCTCTTCGTCGACGCACGGCCGCCGGCCTACGTGGGAGTCAGAGACGATGCGACCGGGACGCATGCCGTGGAATGGAGCGTTCGGGCGGCCGGAGAGATCTTCGCTGGGCTGCTCGACGCCGGTAACCGGGCGGGCATCACGGCGGTCGGATCCGAGTTCGTATGGCTCGGCCCGTCCGCGGGAGAGACGCACCGCCAACGCGCACGCGACCTGCTGGCAACGAATCCGACGTTGTCCTCGAGTCCGCCACGCGAACGGATCCGAACACACAGGTTGTCCACGCCCTCACCCGAAGTCGACCGCCAAACCGCGTTGCAACTTCGCCGGCTCGAGGTTTACCTCCCGGACGACGCACAGGTCCTCTTTTGCTCACCGTTGGCCGACGACGCCGCTGTTACGATCGCCCGACGCTTGCAGGCCGCCGGGACTGCCGTAACGGTCGTCAGTCCCGACGTCACCGACCGGAAGACGCTGGGGGCTCGAGTCGCCCGACTCTATCGGAAAGAGCGGATACAGACGCTGCAACGGGCGAACGTCCGCGTCATCGACTGCCAGATGTCGGAGCCACTCGCAGTCGCCTTCGAGCGGGCCGAGGAGGGATGGCAATGACCGACGCCGGAATACGGACCACCCCGTCGAGAATCAGTTCGAGCCTCGCAGTCGGGGCTGCAGGAGTGGCGGGCGTGACGGGACTCGGCGGTGCCGGCTGGTCGATCCTGCTCGCTCCGCTCGGCGTCGCCCTCGTCGCCGGCGGCCTCTGGCGGTCGGACCGGCGAATCGTGGTCGGTGGCTGTGCAGCCCTCTGGTGTGCCACGCTGGCAACGGGGGTTGCCGGCGGTGAGCCCGCACGGATCGTCCTCGCAGTCGCAGCTACCTTCGTCGCCTGGGACTTCGGGGAACGTGCGATAACTCTCGGCGACCAACTCGGCCCGCGGGCCAGGACGCGGCGTCTCGAGTTGGCCCATGCGGCAGTCACCATCGCGGTCGCCACAGTCGGGGTCGGTCCCGTTTACCTCGTCTTTCTGTTCGCCAGCGGCGGGCAATCGGTACTGACTCTGGTCTCGTTACTTATCGGTGCGACAGCGCTGTTGGCTGCCCTCCGCGAACTCGAGCAGTGACGCTGGTTGAGACGCGCCGATCTTTCGCGTCGACACGGACGGCTAATCGGAACCTGGCCGGCGAATGACCGTCGATCACCGGATCAGTACCGGTAGCATTCTCCGCACCTTCCCGATAACGGTAATCGCGAGGGCAACCGGAACTATTCAGCTACTGGCAGCCGTGTCTGTTCTCGATGTCCGACGACCACTCCGACCACGACCACCACCACGAACGGGTCGACGCGACCGTCGACGACCGGGAAACCTGGGCCCGCCGCCGTCGGGAGGGCGTCCCGACGAACGAGAACCTGCTCGTCGTCGCCTGCATGGACGAACGGATCCCCATCGAGGAGACGCTGGGCCTCGAACTGGGGGATGCGCAGGTGTTCCGGAACGCCGGCGGCAAGGTAACGGACGACGTCATCCGTTCGGCCGCACTGACGACGAACTTCTTCGACACCGACGAGATCATCGTGATCAATCACACCGACTGCGGAATGATGAGCGCACCCGACGAGGCCGTTCGCGAGGGACTCGAGGCACAGGCCGGTGACCTCGACGAGACGCCCCTCGATCCGTCGCTGCCCGAGTTGACCATCGGGGACGCCGACATCATGGACTGGGTGAAGATGACGGACGACATCGACGAGGCCTGCGCCGCCCAGGTGGAGCACCTCCGCGAGTCGTCGTTCGTTCCGGACGATGTGACCGTGACCGGATACGTCTACGAGGTCGAGTCGGGGGAACTCCGCCGGCCCGGCGACCGCGTCGGCGACGAGATTAGCGAGCGACGGACCTGAGAATTCGTCAGCAGGGACTCGCTTCGATGGGCGACTCGAGCGTTGTCGCCGTCGACTGCCCCTCGTACTATCGTAGCAACCGAAAGTCATTGCACACCGAATCGCACGACAGCGTTGCGATTAGTGTGTCACTCGTTTCAGTGGCTACTCGACCCACCGACGTTTCTTTCGAAATTCTGTCGCCGTTCGACCGATATCGATCCGCTCCCGACCGATTTCACTTTCACTTTCGGGCTATCTTTTAACCATGGTGCCCGCAAACACGATGACATGAGCCAAGCCACGCTCGGCGACGACGAGGAACTGTTCGGGGAAGCAGCCAACGAAATGCGCGAGGACGTCGAGTCCTCGCTCGAGGACGCTTGGGCCACGCTGCCCGACGCCGACGACGTCTGGGAGACCGACGCGGATAACGTGCTTGGCGTACTCAACGGACTCAACTCGACGCTCGAGGCCGGCGACGCCGAGGAACACCTCCGCGACGCGAAGAAGTGGTTCACGATGGGCCAGCGGGCCGACGCCTTCGACGACGCCGACGATCTCGAGGAAGAGATCGCCGACCTCGAGGAGGCGATTACGGACATCTCGGAGGCGGGTGAGCAGGTCGGCGAACTCACGTCGACGATTCCGGCGCTTCGCGGGACGCTCCAGGACGCCGGTCCGGCAGGCGACTCGGAAGCGACGGACGACGGTGACGACGCGGACGAAGACGAGGAGTAATCGAATCGCCCCTCCGTCTTATCGCCGACGAATAGATCGCCACCGTCGACCGCCGGCCAAAGCGGTCTCGGACGTTATCGGCTCTCGGGGCGGGACACGTCACGCTCGGCGACCGCCTCGAGTAGCCGAGCCAGCGCGTCGGCGGCTCCCTCGAGCAGTTCTTCCCCTCGCCCGTCGTCGCCCTCGTCCGGATTACCGACGACGCCGTTTTCGGTAAATTCCGCCGCATCGTAGGCGAGATTCGCGTGACTCGTCCACTCCCCCCAGCCGTCGGCAGCGCCGGCTCGCGCCTCGTCGATCCGGTCTTCCCGGATCAGGTCCGGCTCGCAGTGGCGCAGGAGCGCGGTCTCGAGGGGGCCGCCGTGGCCCATGTCGGCGGCGTGCTCGCCGACAGCTTCGAACCAGGTGAAGGGAACGGCGTAGGCGTCACCGTCTCGCGTGAGCCGCCCGCCGACCTCACGGAGGGCGTCGACGTTGCCGCCGTGGCCGTTGACGAGGACGACGCGGTCGAATCCGTGAGAAGCGAGGCTCGTGACGGCCTCGCCGACGTAGTCTCGGAAGGTATCCGCGGAGACCCACATCGTACCGGGAAACTGGCGGTGTTCCTCGGCGATCCCGACCGGAATCGCCGGCGAACGAACGACCTCGCGATCGACCCGCTCGACTCCGGCGTCGGCGACCGCCTCGGCCGTCAGCACGTCCGTCCCGAGGGGCGCGTGGGGGCCGTGCTGTTCCGTGCTGCCGACGGGGACGACCGCGAGATCCGTCTCGAGATCCTTCACGTCCGTCCACGTCGCGTCGGAGAGGTTCATGCGCGAGTACACCGACCGGACGGTGATGAAACTCCCGGTGGGTGCGATCGGCGCGAACCCACGGACGGCTTGGGTCGCTCCCGTGGCGTGCGCAGGGCCAACCGGTTTCCGCTCCGTGACCAATCACCGAGTATGCCAGACGACAGCCGCGAGCTCGGCGTCGAACTCGGCGACTTACAGGAGACACTCGAGAACCTGGAGTACCCGATCGGCCACGACGAACTCCTCGAGGCACACGGCGAGGAAACGGTCGAGATGAGCGGCAATACGACGACCCTCGAGGACCTCATCGGGCCGCTGAACGAAGACGAGTATCAGGACTACGGCGAGGTCGAGGGGGCGATCATGAACATGGTCGGCGACGAGGCCATCGGTCGGAAGAACTACAGCGACCGCACGCCGCCCGCGTCGGGCGAGGATCGCCAAGAGGAGGGGGCACCGGATCAGGGCGGCCAGGAAGGACAGGAATCGTTCTAGCCCGACGCCCGGGAGTCGATCGATCTCGGATTCGATCCGTTTCGATCGTCAGTCGTCGTCGCCGACTTCCGTCCGCGCCTGCCGGCGCTGGGCGCGTTCGATGAACTCCTGTGGTAACTCGTCGATCTCGCCGGCTTGTACACCCCAGAGATGGGAGTAGAGCTCGCCGTTTGCGAGTAGTTCCTCGTGGGTCCCTCGTTCGACGATCTCGCCGCCTTCGAGGACGAGGACCTGATCGGCGTCTTTGATCGTCGAGAGTCGGTGGGCGATGGCGAACGTGGTTCGGTCCTCCGCGAGCTCGTCGATCGAGCGCTGGATGAGCATCTCCGTCTCGGTGTCGACGTCGCTGGTCGCCTCGTCCAAGACGAGGATGTCGGGGTCTTTGAGGATCGCGCGGGCGATGGAGAGCCGCTGGCGCTGGCCGCCGGAAAGCTTGACGCCGCGTTCGCCGACCTCGGTATCGTACCCCTCCGGCAGGTTCCGAATGAACTCGTGGGCCTCGGCCATCTTCGCGGCCTCGATCACGTCCTCGCGGTCGGCGTCGAAGCTGCCGTATGTGATGTTCTCCTCGACGCTGCCGTAGAAGAGGAAGGTGTCCTGACTGACGTAGCCCAGCGACTCGCGGAGACTCCGGAGGGTTACGTCCTGGACTCGCTGGCCGTCGACACGGATCTCGCCCTCGTCGACGTCGTACATCCGCAAGAGGAGCTTGAGTACCGTCGACTTGCCGGCTCCGGTGGGGCCGACCAGGGCGAGCGTCTCGCCGCCCTCGACCGTGAAGTCGATGTCCTCGAGGATCGTCTCCTCGTCGTACCCGAAGGAGACGTCGTCGTACTCGACGCGGCCGTCGGTCACCTCGAGATCGGGCGCGTCGGGCTTGTCCCCGACCCGGTTTGGTTCGTCCATCAGCCCGAAGATGCGGGCGCTCGAGGCGCGAGCGCGCTGGTACATGTTGATAATCTGGCCGAACTGAGCCATCGGCCAGATGAAACGCTGCGTGTAGAGGATGAAGACGACGAACATCCCGGTGGTGAGCTCGCCCGAGAACGGGCCCGGCGGCCCCTCGATCACCCAGAGGCCGCCGACGAGGAAGGTGATGACGAAGCCGATCCCCGCGAGGACGCGCAAGCTGGGGAAGAACTTGATCCGGGTTCGAATCGCGCCCCAGTTGGCGTCGAAGTACTCCCGAGAGACGTCTTCGACCCGGTCGGACTCGTACGACTCGGTCGTGCTGGACTTGATGACCTGAATGCCCCCGAGGTTGTTCTCGAGTCGGGAGTTGACTTTGCCGACGGTCGAGCGAACCTGCGCGTATTTCGGCTGGATAGTCTGAATGAACAGATAGGTGAAAACGGCGATCAACGGGACGGGCAGCAAGGCGACCAGCGCGAGCTGTCTGTTGATCGCGAACAGGAGGCCACCGATGCCGAGTACCATCACGAGCAACCGAAACAGGGAGTTCATCCCGTCGTTGAGGAACTTCTCGAGGCGGTTGACGTCGTTCGAGAGGATCGACATCATCTCGCCGGTCTGTTTGTCGGCGAAAAATCCCATGTCCAGGCGCTGCATCTCGTCGTAGGTGTCGGTCCGGACGTCGTGTTGGACGTTCTGGGCAAAAGTGTTGAACCCCCAGTTTCGAGTCCAGTGAAAGACCGCGGAACAGAGAAAGGCAGCCGCGATGATCCCGATCGTCAGCCAGAACTGGGCCATCCGTCCGTCGGGGACGTAGGGTGCGATGAACCCGCTGCCGACCGGGAACGCCTCGGCGTACCCGATATTCGAATCCTGACGGAGTACGGCGTCGATCGCGACGCCGAGCATGAGCGCGGGAAGCAGATCCAGGATCCGGGCGAAGAAACTCGCGATAACACCGATGGTTGCCGCACCGATGTAGTCCGACCCGTACTCGAGGAACAGTCGCTTCATCGGGTTCTCGATCTCTTCCCGTTGTTCCTCGAAGGGGTCGTCTTCGTCCCAGTCGGCACTACTCATTGCACTGGCTTCGGGGGCCGCAGGCAATAAGAATTACCTACGAATCGAAATAGGTCCCCGCGGCGACGGCTTCGGGTGCGACCACGTCGCGATCCGCCGTCGCGGCGACTCGCTCGGGCGCGTCGGTACCGACACTGGTAATGATCGTTCGGTTCGACTCGAGGTCGATCTCAACCTCGTCACCGACTTCGATCCCCGTTTCGTTCGTGTACCCGCGTGGCACCTCGAGGACCCACTTCGCCTGGCCCGAGTACTGGAGATCGTTCCCGTTCTCGTTTGGACCGGGCGCGCGGGCGTGGTGGATCGTCGTGATCTCGCGGTCGGCACCGATGAAGATAATATCGATATCGAAGTCCATCTCGCGCATCACGTAGGTTTGCTCGTCCTCGCTACTGTGGATGAACAACATCCCAGTGCCCCGCTCGAGGGTGTCGTGGTCGCTTAGGCCGGTGTACCGTTCCGTAGCGGAGTCCGCGATTTCGACATCGACGACGGCTTTCGGTTCACTAGCGTTGCCATCGGGGCTGTCGGGTTCGTCTCTCGAGTCGTCGGTCCCATCGGTGTCGGTTGCGGAGTCACCGCTGTCGGCGGTGGCTTCAGTGCCCGGTTCGTTTTCGACTTCGCCGGTCGATCCGCCGTCGGAGTCGTCCCCGAAAACGCGAACCTCTCCCTCGTCAGGGCCCCAGGGAGCAGAAACGAGTCCCGCCTGAACGAGGACGACGCCGGCGATAGAAAGGATCGCAATCACCAGCACTCCCTTCCATACGTACTCGAAGGCCATGGACGATAGCTGCGCGACGAGAGAGTAAAGGTTATTCGGACGGATCTACTCGTCTCGGGTACGGGCTCGTGGTCTAGCTGGTCATGACGCGGCCTTTACAAGGCCGAGGTCGGTGGTTCGAACCCGCCCGAGCCCACTATTGCTGCCGCGAACAACTCGTGAGCGGCAGCATTGTGATCGAGCGGCGGTTCGAACGACGGAACGAGCGAGCGCAAGCGAGCGAAGTTCAGGTGGTTCGAACCCGCCCGAGCCCACTTCCTGCTGCGAGCACTCTCGCGAGCAGCAGGTGTGTGACGCGAAACCTCGTGAGCAACAGAGACGGAGACGAGTGCGGACGCGGTACGCTCGAGCGAGAGACACAGCCCGACCGAATTCGACTCACGCACGAACGCGATTCGACCCGATCGCTGTCACGATCGCGACACCTCGAGGGGAGTCACTGCTTGAGTCGCGCGACGTTCTCCCGAATCTGCCCGAGCAGGCCATCGCCGGACTCGGTCTGGAGGGCGGCGTACAGCGTGGAGTTCTCCGGTTCGTCCTCGACGACGACCTGGAGGTACGGCTCGAGTTGCTCGAAGCTGTCCGCGAGGACGACGGTGTGGTTGTCCTCGTTGTGATTGACGACGCCCGCGTCGTCCAGTTTCGGAACGTGGCACTGAACCGACGAGACGTAGACGCTCTTGTACTCGTTTTTCGCGACCTCGTCCGGCGGCACGTCGTGTTCCCAGCCCGCGACCGTTTCGGCCAGCGTCGAGAGTTCGATGGGATCGTCCTGTCCGCGCAGCGCATAGAGGAGATATCGACGCCGGCGGTTCGCTAACAGCTCGAGGATCGTGTCGGCATCGAGTTCTTGGTTCTCTTGACTCGAGGTAAGGGCTGCCATAACACGATATTACCTTCCAGGGCGCAAAAGGGTGTCTTGAATATCCGATGTTCCAACAGACGGCAGGTAATCGAACATGGATGTCACAGTATCGTCCCTCTTCTCGAGTTTTCGAGATCATACTCGAGTGTTCGGATCCCGGTAGGGCTTCGTGTAAGCTGGGCGGAACAACGATTCCGATTCGAAATCCTTTTTTATACCATGGACGGAGATAGAGGTGCGCCGCCTTAGCTCAGACTGGGAGAGCACTCGACTGAAGATCGAGCTGTCCCCGGTTCAAATCCGGGAGGCGGCATATTCTGAGGCTACGAACGAAGTGAGTAGCCGAAGAAACGACGCCGAACGGATTTTGAACCCTATCAGTCGCGCGCAGCGAAGCGAGCACGTCTGATTTCGGTTCAAATCCGGGAGGCGGCATGACCGTCTCGGTTTACACGCCGGAACGACACCCCCCCTACTCAGGGGTCTGTTCGTCGCTTCTCGTCACGGGAGTGAGCGCGGGTGCAACCGATCGAGACCGCGCCCCACGAGTTCGCGGCCCACTATCGCTTCGCCGCACACGGTCTCGATCCGTTCTTCGCGTGGGACAGTCGGATCAAGGACGGCGACGGGAGGCAGCGTAGAGAGCGGCGACGACGTCGTCGGTGAGCGATCGCTCCAGACTCACATCGCTTCGCGTTGGCAGGAAATGCCGAGCAAGGGTGGCGGGACGATCTCCATACCCGATGATCTCGAGGAAGGGGTGAATCTCCACGTTCAGGGCTCGAATATCGAATTCGATCGCTATCATCCGCTGATCCAGCACGCTCTCGCCCCAGGAGATATTCAATGACAACCCGTTACAGTGCTTGAGCGTGTTTTTAATATCCGCGAAGGACTGTAACGAAAACCGTGCAAGCCCTATCCAAACGAGTTGTCCGAGTAACGCTCTGGAATCAACGCTTCGCTGGAGTTATGTCATGCTTACTCGAGTTACTTTGGGACTGCACCGCACGTGGGCCCGAGCGTAATGATTCGGAGAGTTCGCTTTCACCGGCAGTAGATCGAACCTGTCTACCAAGCGTCCGAGACGAATGGGTGGGCACTCTCGAGACAGTCCGTTATTATATATAGAGTCAAAACTCACTGCCGTGAATATAATCAAGATACTGGCTGAAATAGTCGAGGGCTATATCTCCGGTGGGGTAGATGAAGCCATAGCAGAAGGTGCCGAGGAGACGGCGGAAGAAGCGACCGACAGGGAGTTCTAACAGCGGCCAAACCGGCCGGAGCACGGTCTCGAGTTCGAATTCCGGCGAACGGGAGTCCCGCTGATCGCTGCGACCGATTTCGGTGCCGGCGATAGTAGCAACTGAAACGAGTGACACACTGATCGCAACGCTGTCGTGCGATTCGGTGTATAGTGACGTGCGGTGATTATTACAGGGACGGCTCGGTCAGTGGCCACGAGCTGCGTCCCAGACCCGGCCGTGCCGTGGTTTCATGCGGTCTGCTGTATCGATTGACCGGCGAACCCACGGACGAGACGTGGATTCGTCGACACTGACTGACAGCAGTCCGCATCAGAAGACGCCAAGAACGAATCCACCGCCCATGCCGACGAGAACCACGGCGGAGACGAGGGGCAGGTAGGGCGTGTATTTTTCGACCCGCTCCTCGGAGTGGTGATAGCCTGCGATCAAGAGCATCGTGAGACTAACGATTCCGAGGACGACCGTGATCGCGTACGCACTCATCAACTCGAGACAGTGGGTCGAGCCGGCACAGAGTGCGATGATCTCGAACTCCTCTTCGTGGGCGAATCCGAGGACGAACGCGACCCACGCGATGTCGAGCAAACCGCGGTCGGCGGCCGCCTCGAGGTCGTCTCTCGAGTGGGAGTGAGTGTGCGAGCGGGAATCGGTATCGACGAACGGGAGGGAGCGCGACAGTCGAGCGAGGACGCCACCCTCCGAGCGGGACTCGTCGTGGTTGTGGTTGTGGATGTGGTCGTGGTCGTGGTCGTGAACCCGGTCGTCGTGGGAATGCGCTTCGTCCGCGCGTGGGTGCGTTTCGTCCGCATGAGGGTCCGTCTCGCCCGCGTGTGAGTGGCCGTGGCGGTATTCTCGAATCCCGAGGGCGATGAGGACGACCCCGGCGACGATACTGACGGGACCGCCGATTCGAACCCCACCGAGGACGGTGAGCGGTTCGTTGAGCCGCGTCAGGTCGAAATACGATGTCGCGTAGAAGAACGCGCCGACCATCGCGATGCTGCTTATCAGGTGGCCGATCCCGATGAGTAGACTCGCCGCGAGCCCGTAGGCCCACTTGTTGGTCCGATCGAGGGCGTACGCGGCGGCGATCGGCCACCCGTGGCCCGGTTCGATACCGTGTATGACCCCGAGCGTGATCGCCCCGACGAACAGCCCGGATGCGTCCGTCCCTATCATCGAGGTGTAACGTGCGAGAACATCCGAAACCTGGGTTCATAGGGGTTGTTAATATCCAACCGGGGGTATCGTCATACGAGCTATCTTGTGTCCTCGTGGCGAACCGGTTCGTATGCGGACGAGTTTTAACATTCCCGACGAGATCGTCGCGGAGTTCGATCGGGTCTGGACCGAAGAAGGAATCGAGAACCGCTCGCGGGCGGTGCGAGAAGCGATGTCGGAGTATATCGAATCCCACTCGAGGCTCGAGGAACGGGCCGGTGAGGTCGTCGCGCTCGTCGGCTTCGACTATCGCCACCACGAGGTGATCGGCGAACTCCACACCGTCCAGCACGACTATCAGGACGTAATCCAGAGCACGAGCCACACCCATCAGGGGGAGTGGTGTCTCGAGTCGCTGTTCTGCCGCGGGGACGCCGAACAGGTGCGGGAACTGACCTACCAACTCCGTGATTTCGACGGCGTACAGCGGGTAAAGGTCATGGTGATTCGAAATCCAACTCCGTAGCGGCCGAGTTGCGAAGTCGTCCTCGACCTACCCGGCGGACTCGATTACCGATCCGACGACGCCCGTTCGCGAACCGACTCGAGTCGCATCAGCGGATAGCCGTCCTCCATTTCCATCCGGGTAACGACCGTCCACCCCTCGTAGTCGACGACGATCTCGACTTCGAGGAAGCGACCGGTCAGTTCGGTGTAGTCGGCCGTCGACTCGGCGAGTTCGGCCTCGAGTTCCTCGGTTCGAACGGCGACGGTCACCTCGGTACAGTGGGGCTGGTTCTCGATCGATTCTTCGATGGCGGTCGCGAGACTCGGCGCGCTCTCGGGCGAGACGGGCGTGCCGGCGAACTGGTGGTACAGCGAGCCGAACTTGATACCGGCCTCGAAGCAGGCGGTCTGGGCGTCGGTCGGCGGTTCGGTCGGTGACATGCGTGAGTGCTCGCGTGCGGTCGGGAAGGGGATTGCGATGCGGGTGGAGTTCTCGGCCGAGACCGTCGATCGGGGACGACGAGCGGTCTGCGACCGTCGCACCACGATGGGCCACACGTTCCCGAGTCGACTGCGGTCCGCTCCGCCCAGCCCTCGCACTCCGCACCGTGACACAGCGTGCACACCGCACGGAAGAGCAGCGGCGGGGAACGGACGTGACGAAACCGAGACGATAACCGAGTGTCTCACCGCTAGGGAGACGCGTGCCATTACCGCACGCGCCGACGGCGAACCGCATGGTACTTATCGACGCTGTCCCTCACACCGAACGAATGGCACAGTCAGTCCTGCTCACGGGGGCTGCGGGGCGGGTCGGAGAGGCCATCCTCGGCGGCCTCGCGGACGACCACGAATGGCGGTTACTGGATCGGGATCCGCCGACGGACGACCAACCGGGCGAGTTCGTCGTCGCGGACATCACCGACGAGGAGGCCGTCCGCGAGGCGATGGCGGGGATCGACGTCGTGATTCACCTCGCGGGCGATCCGCGTCCCGAGGCCCCCTGGGACAGCGTACTGACCAACAACATCGACGGCACGCAGACGGTCTTCGAGGCCGCCGTCGACGCGGGCGTCGAGAAGGTCGTTTTCGCCTCCTCGAACCACGCCGTCGGGAACTACGAGACCGACGAGCGGACGCCCGATCTCTACCGCGAGCACGACGACTACCTCCTCGACGGCACCGAACTCCCCCGGCCGAGCAACCTCTATGGCGTCTCGAAGGCCGCCGGCGAGACGCTGGGTCGCTACTACCACGACGAATACGACCTCTCGGTCGTTTGCGTCCGCATCGGGAACCTCACCCGAGGCCACCCGCCGATCGACTACGAGCGCGGGCAGGCGATGTGGCTCTCCTATCGGGACTGCGCGCGCCTGTTCGACCGCTGTATCCGCGCCGACTACGAGTACGAGATCGTCTACGGCATCTCCGACAACGACCGCAAGTACTACTCGCTCGAGCGGGCCCGCGAGGTCCTGGGCTACAGGCCACGAGACAACTCCGCACACTTCGACGGCGAGGAGCAGGTCGTCGAACCCGATACCTGATCGGCCCCACGTCGCCGAGTCACTCCCCACCCGGACTGACGACTGTCACAAACCGCTCGACAGCGGCGCCATCGCAGTACCGACGCGCCGACCCTGCGCCCGCGAGAGTCGGCAATCCGTTCGGACGAGCCACGACGTTTTGGTGCCGGCCATCGCAACTGGTTCTATGGAATACACGACGCTCGGATCGACGGGGATGACGGTCAGTCGAATCTGTCTGGGCTGTATGAGCTTTGGCACCGGCCAGGAGTGGATGCTCGAGCCCGAGGAAAGCAAAGCCCTCATCGAGCGCGCGATCGATCTCGGGATCAACTTCTTCGACACCGCGAACGTCTACTCCACGGGCGAGTCCGAGGAAATTCTGGGCGAGGCCCTCGCGGGCTACGACCGCGATTCGCAGGTCGTCGCGACGAAGGGCTTCGCCGAGATGGATCCCGACAATCCGAACGCGAGCGGGCTCTCGCGGAAGGCGATCGAACAGGAACTCGAGGCCAGCCTCGACCGACTGGGGATGGACACCATCGATCTCTATCAGACCCACCGGTGGGATTACGAGACGCCGATCGACGAGACCCTGCGCGCGCTCGACGACGCGGTCCGACGGGGGAAGGTGCGGTATATCGGCACCTCGTCGATGTGGGCCCACCAGTTCGCCGACGCACTCCATACCAGCGACGCGCTGGGCCTCGAGCGGTTCGCGACGATGCAGAACCACTACAACGTCCTCTATCGCGAGGAGGAACGCGAGATGCTGCCGCTGTGTGACCGGGAAGACATCGGCGTCGTCCCGTGGTCGCCGTTGGCCCGCGGCGTCGCCACCCGTCCCCACGAGGAGATCGAGTCGACGACGCGCGGCCAGACCGACCAGTACCTCGAGCAGATGTCGTACCTCCAGGGCGGCGGCGAGGCGATCAACGAACGGATTCAGGAACTCGCCGCCGAAAAGGGCGTCTCGATGGGCCAGATATCGCTGGCCTGGCTGTTGCACAAGGAGTGGGTCGACGCCCCCATCGTCGGGACGACCAGCATCGAACACCTCGAGGACGCCGTCGAAGCGCTCGAGATCGATCTCTCCGACTCGGACATGGAGTACCTCGAGGAGCCGTACGAGCCGCTGCCGGTCGCGGGCCACGAGTAGGGGTGGGAACCGATCGCGGCCGCCTGCACGTTACAACAGCCCGGTTTCGGTCAGTACCGCCGCGACCCGCTCGACGTGGGCCGTGTGCTCCTCGCCCTCGAGCCCCTGGTACATCGTCGTGATCGAGAGGAAGTCGGCCCCGAGGTCCCGCCAGGCCTGTGCGCGCTCGATCCACTCGTCTTCCTCGCCCGGAACGGCGTACATTCGGCCGCCGAGGCCGATCTCGTCGGGGTCGCGGCCGGCGTCCTCGGCGTATTCGTAGAGGTCCGCGAGGTGCTCCTGGGCCTCGTCGCCGGGCTGGAACTGCGGCAGCCACCCGTCCGCGATGCGGGCGACGCGGCGTTTGACCGGGTCGGCCATGCCGCCCATCCAGAGCGGGATCGGCTGCTGGACCGGTAGCGGTCGGATGCCGGCGTCGGGGATCTCGTGGAACTCGCCGTCGAAGTCGACGAGGTCGTCCGTCCAGAGCCGTCGGAGCACCTCGACCTGTTCCTCGATGCGGTTCCCTCGCCGCGAGAAGTCCTCGCCGAGGGCGACGTACTCGGGCTCGTTCCAGCCGACGCCGACTCCCATGCGGAACCGGCCGTCGGTGAAGCGATCCAGTTGGGCGGCCTGCTTCGCCGCGAGCGCCGTCTGGCGCTGTGGCAAGACGAGAATCCCGGTCATAACGGCCAGCTCGTCCGTCCGCCCGGCGAGATAGGAAAACGTCGTCAGGGGCTCGTGGAACGTATTTTCGTAGTCGTAGGGCCCGTCCCAGCCCTCCCGATCCGGGTTCACGCCGAGGACGTGATCGTACGCCAGGACGTGCTCGTAGCCCGACGCCTCGACCCGCTGTGCGTAGCCGGCGATCGTCTCCGGATCGTGTCCGATCTCGAGTTGCGGGAGTACGGTACCGATTTCCATACACGGCCTTCGACCGGGTCGAACTTGAAAATGTACCTGTCGCTGAAGCTATCACGATCCGACGACTCATGCGATCGTCCACGCGCGGTGGCGCGCGCTGTCGAACGGTAGCACGGAACCCGCGGTTCCGCGAACAGTCGGATGGGTAGCGGCAGGTCACATCGCTCCAGTACACGGAACTGCCACACGACTCGAGTCTCCGCCGAGATTTCAAGCGATTAGAACAGCCCTTCGACGTCCCCCTCGCGAGCCCGTCGCCTGCCGACGTGATCCGTCAGCCGCTGGTAGATGATGCCGCGAGTCTCGTCCTCGCGAACGAAATCGAACAGGAGCGTGATGAACACGCTCCCGTCTTCGCCGGCCTCGAGATCCTGCCGTGCGTACCGTCGGGCCTGCTCGACGGGGTCCTCGTCGTAGCCGAACTCCTCGGCGAGGACGACGGCAGCGATCGCGGTCGGCTCGAATCCAAGCGCCGACAGCGTCGGGGCTCGACCCTCGTGCTCGATCCACACCGGCGGCCGGCGCTCGATGCATTCGGGATCGGCCGCGAGCCGAGACAGAAACGAGCGGACGGGATCGAGCCGAAGCTCGCGGTAGTCGGCCGGCAGCGCCGCGAGGTAGTCGCCGGCGCCTTTCGCGAGCCCGACCGCGCCCTCCCAGTTGCGCTCGCGGGCGTGGAAGACCGCGCCGCTGTACTGGATCAGTCCGTGGAGCAGTCGTTCGTCGTCGCTCCCCGATTCGAGTTCGAGCCAGCGGCCCTCCCAGGCGTCGTGGGCGGCGTGGTAGTGACCATCGTTGAAGACGGCGACGCCGGCCCGGAGCCGATCGCGCATAGGTGTCCGTTGGGGCTCGAGACTCGAGAACGTGACGAAAACGGTGTCGGACGATCGCTCGTCGGCAGCGGCGACCTGCGTCAGGTGAGGCTGACGAACCGCCGGTCGCCGGCCGATAGCCACCGTCGACACCAGCTGGGTGGGGCAGACTGTGGACGGGTGGATTCCGGGACGCGGTATCCCAACCGGTTACTGGCCGCCACCGGTGTGGCGGGAGTCGATGTAACGTTCGTCGTAGATATTAGTATGCTGTTATTTACGGGTCGCTGGTAGCCATCTGCGGATCGTAATCACTTCCTACCGGGCAACGCGGCGTTGCCGAGTTCGACCGAACGATCCAGCCCTGTCGACTCGCCCGCGACGCGAGCGCCCGCGAAACTCATTCCTCCTCGAAGCGGAAGGTGCCGTCGCGCTGGACGACCTCGCCGTCGATCTCGAGGCGGGAGTCCTCGCTGACGTCGGTGATCAGATCGACGTGGACGGCCGACTCGTTGCCGGATTCGCCTTCGGGGAGACAGGCGTCGTAGGCCCGGCCAAGCGCCAGGTGGACGGTCTCGCCCATCTTCTCGTCGAAGAGGATGTTGTCCGTGTAGCGGTCGATCCCGCGATTCATGCCGATCCCGAGTTCGCCGAGTCGGCGCGCGCCCGCGTCGGTCTCGAGGATGTCGCCGATGACCGCCCCTCCCTGGTCGGCGTCGTAGTCGACCACCTCGCCGTCGGCGAACGCGAGGCGGACGTTCCGGACGGACTCGCCACGCACCGTCATCGGCACGTCGAAGGTCACCTCGCCCTCGGTCGCGTAGGGGGCGGTGAAGACCTCGCCGCTCGGGAGGTTGTGGGAATCGTAGGCGACCGAGGCGGCGCTGTTGACCGCCGTCCGTCCCTCGATGTTCATCGTGAGATCGGTGTCCGTCGAGACCAGCCGCACCTCGGAGCCGGCATCGAGAAGCTCCTTCAATTGGGCCATCTCGTCGGCCAACGACTCCCAATCCCGGAGGATCGCGTCGTAGGCGAACTCCTGGTACTCCTCGTAGGCCATGTTGGCCTGCTGGGCGAGCGAGCGGGTCGGGTGGACCGTCGACACCCAGCGGGTTCCCAGCCGCGTCTCGCGGATGTCGCTTCTGGCACCGTTGTAGGCTCGGCGCTGCTCGCCGGGAACGTCGGCCGTTGCACTCGTGTTCCGCCCCCCGCCAAGCGAGAGGTAGACGTCGGCGTTCTCGAGGAGTGCGAGTTCGTGGGCCGGATTTTCGTCGAACTCACCGTCGTGGGCCCGGAGGTAGGCCCGCGTGATCTCGCCGGCGCTGTACGTCGCAAGCAGATTCGCCCCCCGTTCGCCGAGTTTCTCGGCGACGGCGACCGCCAGTTCGTGGGCGTCGGGTCCCACCGAGCAGACGACGTTGTCACCGGCCGCCACGCGAGCGCTCCAATCGACCAACACGGCGGCGTGTTCGCGTACGCGTTCGTCCATACCCGTCACTCTCGAGCGGGCTACTAAACGCTCCCCGTTCGGACCGAAAACTCCGGGCAACTGTGAGGAGAGTGGCTGCGAGCCGTGAGCGATCAGGCGGTGCTGGCGTCCTCGGCCGGACCCCCCTCGCGCGAGCGCACGAGCGAGACGATGGCGTAGACGACCGGCGTATCGAGGAAGGCGATCGCGAGTTTCAGCAGGTACTGGCCGACGATCAACGAGAGCAGGAGATCGGGCTTGAGGACCCCACCGACGCCAAGGACGGCGGGTGCGACGGCGAACGCGACCGTGACGAAGATGACGGTGTCGATCGCCTGACTGCTCGCCGTCGAGGCGATATTACGGAG
Organism: Natrinema ejinorense; assembly: GCF_002494345.1. Classification (GTDB taxonomy): domain Archaea; phylum Halobacteriota; class Halobacteria; order Halobacteriales; family Natrialbaceae; genus Natrinema; species Natrinema longum. Next base: position 1,870,299 of record NZ_NXNI01000001.1, on the reverse strand, counting down.
CCAGAGCTTCTCGGGGCCGGTGTACTCCCGAATGCGGTGGAAGACGATCACGTCCCAGTTCTGGCTGACGACGTACGCGAGCAGACTCCCGATGACGATGTTCGTCGACGCTCCCAGCGCCGTCTCGAACGCGGCGGGATCGACGCTCGTGGGGGCCGCCGGCGCGGCGATCGTCGACCAGACGAGCGCGAGGACGACGAAGTTCAACACGAAGCCGACGTTGACGACGACCTGTCCCGCGCGACGGCCGTACAACTCGGTATAACAGTCGCTCGCGAGGAAGGTCAGCGCGTACGCGAGTGCAGCCCCGGGCAACGCGAGTTGTGCACCCGTGACCGGAAGCGCGACCGGTAGTTCGAACGCGAGCACCTTCGATGCGGTCAACTGTGCGGTTACGAGCGCCGTGACGAAGAGGCCGATCAGCGCGACCTGCGCGACCGTCGGGACGCCACGGGGTTGTGTCCGGCTCATGCCGCGGCGTATCCGTCGGAACTACCTAAACGGTACTATTCCAGTACACTTCGTGGGAGATTGGGATCCGTACTCGATATTCTCGAGGGAACACCACGGGTCAGGGTCGGCTCCTGTCGAGTCGCTCCCGCCGATGGACGCCCCGATGATCGATTTCGACGATCGTCCTCGAAGGGATCGTCCCCGGCGACTCGCTGCTGGATCTGGACGGACGGTCGGTCCGAGTTCAGGCGGACCGGCGCGAGCGGCCCGTGATCAGCCCGCTCCAGGGTGTGACCGGCGGCCGAATAGTACGGTGAATCGACTCGTGTCCCGTCTCGAGAGGGTACTGGAGTGCTCTCGGCGGGACGGACTTCTCGAGGGACGGGAAAACCCGCATCTCTCCGTTCACCCTGATTGAACCCGGTGGTCATCGTATTTTCCCAGGAATTATTTTTGTTTCGACAGGATATCTATAACACAACTGTTATACGTATCGGTGGCCTCTCTTGAGTTGCAATGGCGAAAGGAAACGTTGATTTCTTCAACGACACAGGCGGCTACGGTTTCATTGAGACGGACGACGCAGACGATGACGTTTTCTTCCACATGGAAGACGTTGGCGGTCCGGACCTCGAAGAAGGCACAGACATCGAATTCGATATCGAACAGGCCCCCAAGGGCCCCCGCGCCACCAACGTCACCCGCCTGTAATACGGCTTTTTACGTTCGGTAACGGGTTTCACACTTCGATTAATCATTCTTCAGCGACCTACTACGACAGCGGCCGCTACGGCTGACACTGATTCACCCCCTCGAGACGGGTATTTCCGCCCAGATACCGCTCGTGGACAGCGCTGTCCACGTCTCGAGGACGCTCGTCGACCCACTGTGGCGGTTGCCACGAGCCGTCGGCCGCCGCCTCGAGAGCGAACTGGATCGAGCGGGGACGACCGGTGGGCGTATGCTCTCGTTACCGAGCGAAACGACAGTCCGTGTCACAGTTGCCTCAGTTAGCTTCGCTGAATGTACTGAAAACGGTCGATACGAAATCGATAACAAATAGTGGGGTTCCCGTTCGTCCACCCGCCCAACATGAACGATCTGACAGGGTTCCAACGGGACCTGCTGTACGTGATCGCAGGAGCCGATCAGCCGTCGGGACAGGACGTCAAAGACGAAGTCGAGACGTATTACAACAGCGAGATCAATCACGGGCGATTGTATCCCAATCTCGATACACTCGTCAACAAGGAACTCGTCGAGAAGGGACAACTCGATCGCCGAACCAACTACTACGAAATCAGTGATCGTGGCCGGCAAGCGATCGAAGAACGTCGAGAGTGGGAACAACAGTACATCGAGCAGTAGCTCCTGTAGCGTAGCGATACTGCCGGCTCCCATGTAAGCGTCACAGTTTCCACGGAACGCCACGACGACGGCCGACAGTCGATCAGGATCCGGTTCCGATCGGTCCCTCGGCTCGGTGGGAAACACCGAAGCGAATAGGTGGATGTCCGACCGAGTACCAGTATCGATCGTATGGTGCTCGCAATGTCGGTCGCCAGCGAGTGGCTGAACCCACAGCTCACCCCTGTCCTCATCTGTGTGATCGCTCTCGCGGTGCTCGGGACGACGGTGCTGTTCGTCGCCGGGGTCGTCGCGTATTCCCGCCGTCGGACGGTCCGGTATCTACTGATCACGGTCGTCCTGGGGCTGCTCGTCGTCCGTTCGGTGACCGGGCTCGGGACCGTCCTCGGACTCGTCCCGATGACGGTCCACCACCTCGTGGAACACGGGTTCGACTTCCTGATCGCCGTGTTGGTCCTCTATGCGGTCTACCGCAGTGGAGCGTCGAACAACGCCGTTTCGATCGACTCCGACGATTGATATCGTGCCGGTCGGCGTGAGATATAAGGTGCCGTAGGAACGGGTATCGATATGTCAGTCCCCGACGCCGCGACGACGGCGGAGGCCGTCGTCGACGAAATCCTCTCCGCAGTCGTCGCCGATCGAACCGTTCTCGAGGAGGTCATCGCCGGCGTCCTCGCCCGTGGTCACGTGCTCCTCGAGGACGTGCCCGGAACGGGCAAGACGCTCACCGCCCGGTCGTTCGCGACCGCGCTCGGACTCGAGTTCTCCCGGATCCAGTTCACCCCGGATCTGATGCCCGCAGATATCACCGGCTCGTACGTCTTCGAGGAGGACACCGGCGAGTTTCACTTCACGCCCGGTCCGATATTCGGACACGTGGTTCTCGCGGACGAGATCAATCGTGCACCGCCGAAGACCCAATCGGCGCTGCTCGAGGCGATGGCGGAAGGACAGGTGACCGTCGACGGTGACACCCACGATCTCCCCGACCCGTTCGTCGTCATCGCGACGCAAAACCCCGTCGAGCAGGAGGGGACGTTCGAACTTCCGGAAGCCCAGCGAGACCGCTTCATCGTGAAGACCTCGCTTGGCTACCCCGACGCCGACGGGACGCGCGAGCTGATCGATCGACGGGCCGATCGCGACCGTCCGGAGCCGACCGTCGATCCCGTCATCGATCGCGACCGCGTCCTCGAGCTTCAGGCAGTCCCCGAGGAGATCACCGTCGACGGCCCGGTCCGCGACTACATCGGCGACGTCTGTCGCGCGACTCGAACCGACGGCCGCGTCGACGTCGGGGTGTCTCCACGAGGCGTCCAGCGGCTGTTCGAGGTGAGTCGGGCCCGGGCCGTCCTCGAGGGCCGCGAGTACGTCGTCCCGGCTGACATCAAACGGATCGCCGGCCCGACGCTCGCCCACCGCCTCGTGTTGACTCCCGAAGCGAGCGTCGAAGGGGTCTCCCGCGCCGAGGTGGTCGACTCCGTCCTCGAGGAGTGTACGGTGCCGGCGATGGAGCCGCCCTCATCGCGCTAGGAGCCAGGTGCCGGTGACGATCGCACCCAGGGCGGCGACGACGCCCGCTGTCGCCGGAATCGACAACGTCGGGGCGAGGAGGGCCGCTCCCGCCACGCCGAGGGCCGCGATCGGAACGCCGACGGCCGCCGCCACCCCGCTCCAGCCAACCCTGACGAGCTGTGGACGACGGGACGCCGACGGCCCGATCTCGCGCGTCAGGGTGTGCCCGTACCGACCGACATCGTACGTGAACAGTGCGGCCGCGAGCGAACCGAACGTCGCCGTCGCCGCCCGAACGGTCTCGAGGCCGAGCGTCACGGGCTCGGCGCTCGCACCGGTGACGATACCGCCCGCTGCGAGCGCACCGGCCAGCACGATCGCAGGCTGGAGTCGATCGATATCGCCGCTCGTGACGAGCCCCTCGTACAGCCAGGCAATCAGCCAGCCGATGCCGAGAACGACCGCCGTCGCGCCGAAGAGGGTGGCCACGAGGGTCGTCTCGGCACCGTCATGGCCGGTGATCGCGACGAACGGGACGGCCACACCGGAAACCGCGCCGGCGACGATCGCGACGGTGGCGTTGCGTCGGCCCGCTGCCTGCACCCACGAGCCGCGAACGGCCGTCGCGATCGCGGCGAGGGCGAGCGCTACGATCGTGACGGTCGCGAGCAGTCCGCGAACGACACCACTGCCGGCGATCGCGTCGACGACCCCCCCGAGAAGTGGGACGTACCGGGAGAGCCCCAGCAGTATCGCCAGTCCGACGACTGCGAGCGTCGTCGCGACCCCCACGCCGATCGCGAGCGCGTTTCGAGTGCCGGCGTAGGCGGAGCGCCTCGAGGGGACGGTCACTGCCGCCGGCGGGACGAGGAAGAGCGCGATCGCCGCTGCGAGGGCGGCGCCGACGACCGCGAGGATCGCGCCGGACATCCCCCTGCCGGTGAGCCACAGCGTCGCGGCGAGTGTCGATCGTGGTCCGCCCATCGCATCGATGCCGAACGCGAGCAGCGTCGCGCCGCCGGCGAGGACCGACGAACAAAGTGTGGCCGTCACCGATCGAGAGAGCGCGGACGGCCTCGGCTGCCCGAAGACGACACCGCAGGCGAAGAGGCCGAGTATCGCGCCCAGGATCGTCACGACAGCCGCGCCCGGCGCTCCCGCGAGCGCGACGACGGCGACGCCACAGAGGACGACGATCGGCAGCAGCGCCGACGCGATCAGTACGCGGCGGTTCGAACCGGCGAACGATCCGATCGCCGCCGCGAGCCCGACTCCGAGGAGGGCTCCCCCGATCACCAGCGGTTCGTGGACGGCCAGTGCGATCGCGCCGACGGTCGCGGCGATCGCGATCGCCCGCCGCGTCGTCGTCGGGACCGCCGCCTCGGGATTGCTCATCGGGTCCTCACCTCCCCGACCGCGTTGCGAAGGAGGACGCCGAGTGACTGATCGCGATCCCAGTCGACGACGCGAGCGCCGGCCTTGCGGGCACGAGCGAGTCGCGTCCGCCGATCGAGCGCCTCGAGTCGGGTCGCGACGTCGTCGCCGTCGGCCGTAACGTCGGGCGAGACGACGCGCACGGCGTAGTCTCGCGCTCGGAGCGCCTCGACGAGCTCGACGGGATCGTCGTCGACGAACGAGGAGAACAGGAACACCTGCGCTTCACCGGGAAGACGACGGGGGAGATCGGTCACGAAATCGTCCGTTCGCGTCCGAAACGTGGACCAGTTCCCGGGCTGTGGGGAATCCTGCACGGTGTTCAGTATGCGAGAGACCGATCGTCGGGTTTCGGCGTCGGTGCCCGGAGGGACGGTTGCTACCTGATCGTTGTAGACGCCGACGACGCCGGTCGGATGACCGGCTGCCACCAGCGTTTCGAACGTCCGCTTGGCGGCATCGGCCGAGTGCTCGATCGGGGGGCAGTGCGTCGTCGTCGCGGCACGGTACTGACTCGAGCGGGCATCGACGACACAGACGATCCGCGTCGCTCGCTCGGCGCGATATTCGACGGTCGCCAGGTCCCGCGTGGCGGCGTATCGCCGCCAGTCGATCGATCCGACCGGATCCCCCGGCTCGTACTCGCGAACGGCGTAGAACTCGATGCCGCTGCCGCCCTCGTCGGTCGGTACCTCGCCCGCGTAGTCGTTCGTTCCGTCGCCGAGTGACACCGCGTCGACGACCGGCGTACAGCGGACCGTGTCGTCGCCGGCCGCGCTCGCGTACCACGTCTGGGCGACCGTCCCCGTCAAATCGCGCGTTCGAATCGTCGGATCGGCGAAGGCGTACTCCCCGCGCCGGAGTTCGACTTCGTACTCGAGGGTCGTCTCCTCGAGGGGTTCGAGGGTGTCACACGCACGCGGCGAGCCGGAGACGACCGGCAACGCGCCCGGAACGCCGTCGATAACGCGCAGATCGACGATCGTCTCCGAACCGGTGTTCTGGACGGTCGTTCGAACGGTGACGGTCGTCCCGGGCTCGGCGGACACCGCGCCGGAATCGGTCCCATTCCCGGCATCGGCGTTCTCGCGACCCCCCGGGTCGTCGGACACGACGAGCTGGCGCTGCACGCGGACCATCGCCGTCCCCTCGGATCCCAGGACGGCCCCAGCGGCATACCACAGCGGAAGCGTCGCAGCGACGACGAGGAGCTGGCTGCCGACGGCGATCCCCAGCCCCGCAAGCGAGAGCGTGGCGGCGAGCGCCCACTCGCCGCTCTCGAGCCGTTCGACGGTCCGGGCGGTCATCGATCCACCTCCTCGTCGCCCCGCACCGTCCCGTCGGCGACGCCGTCGATGGCCGCGAGCGTGCGACGGACGCGGCGATGATACGCCGCGCCGGGATCGACCACGGCACGGAGCCGCTCGTCCCCGGGCTGACGGCGATCGTCGGAGAGGAACGCTGCAGCGACCGGGTCGTCGGTCCAGGTCCCCGATCGAACGGCCTCGCGGGCCGCCTCGGCCGTAAGCCCCCGGTTCGTGGTGAGAACGCGAACCGCCCCGTCGGCGAGCCGACCGCGAACGTCCGCGATCGGTTCGGTGGGCCGACAGCGGTACCACCCCTGCGTGGCGTCAGTGAGTGTTCGCTCCGCGTCCTGGCCCACCGGGTACGTCGTCTGGGTGACGGCCGTTTCGGGCGGTGGTCCCTCGAGCATCGCCGTCGCGCCCCCCTCCTCGAGCGTCCATGCCCACCAGCACGCAGCCGCCGCGATCGCCACGCCGAGCAGCGGAAACAGCGTCGCGATCGGATACAGCAGCCAGGAGAGCAAGCGGACGGACGGCACGAACCCCCCGAGTAGCACTGCACCCACTGCCAGGAGGGCACCGGCACCGACCACCGCGGTCGCGACTCGCTCTGGATCGAGGCCCTCGATCCCCGCGATCAACCGCCGCCACCAGCCGCCACTCGATCGGCGACTCACGTCGATCCCTCCTCGTCCGAATCGGACTCGAGTAGTTCCCGTACCGTAGCCCGAACGGCAGCCACTCGATCGGGGGACGGCTCGTGGCCACCGTATTCGATATCGCGAACGACCCCGACGAGCCGGTCGACGCGGTCGGCCCGGAATCCGGCGGCGAGTGCGTCGCGAGCCACCTCGCCGGGGGTCGTCGTCTCGCGGTCCTCGACGCCGAGCCGGTCGAGGAAGGCGTGCCAGGCGGCTCGGACCTCCGCACGCGGGCCGCGTGGCGTGAGCGGTTCGGCTGCCAGGGTAGGCCCGCCGTCCTCGGAATCGGTCGATTCGTCGGACTCGTCGCTACTCGATCCGAGCAACTCGCCGAGTACTGACCGCTCGCTTCCGTTCGACGACCAGCCAAGCAAGCCAGGCGACCCAAGCGACGGGAGGGTCCCGAACGTCCGTCCGATCGACGGGAGGGCGGGGAACCCGCGGCCGAATCCGCCGAATTCGAGTCGTGGAATCGACAGGGTCGGGAACGACACCGACGGCACTGGCAGCGACAGCGAGGGCCAGTTGCCACCGCCAAGCGTACGGAGGAACCGCGCGAACGCCTCGGCAAGCCCGTCGAAAAACGCCGCCAGCGCGACGAAGAAGCCGGCCCACGCGTCTCCTCGACGGCGCTCGCGAGCAGCCACGACCCGGAGGTACGTCAGTACCCCGCCGATACAGAACCCGGGGACGAGCACCACGACCGCCGTCAGCCGAAGGTAGAGGTTCCCGACGGTCGCTGTCGCGGTCTCCGCACCGACGTCGACCGTCACCGTCGCCTCGTCCCCGACCGGCAACCAGAGCCGCGCCTTCCCGTCGGATCCGGTCGTCGCCGTCCCGCCGTTCTCGAGGCGGACGGTCGCGTCCGAAACGGCCTCCCCGCCGGCGGACACCTGTACGGGGGCGGGCATCCCGGGGAACAACAGCGGGGAGACGAACCTGACCGTCGGCTCGGCGACGTCGACGGTTCGGGTTGCCGTCACCGGCCCGCGTTCGACCTGCAGGTCTACGTCCCTCGCCGTCTCCGGCAGCGTCACGTTCGCGTGGCCGTCCTCGTCGGTCGTCGCGACGGCCTCCCCGTCCCGTCTCACCGTCGCGTCGGGGACCGGCGTCGACCCGACCGCGGCCGATATCTCGAGGTCGCGGGCCGGCGCGGCCCCGCCGTGTGTCTCGAGGGTGGCGTCGGTTCGGACGTCGACCGTCCGCGAGCGGTTCTCGTCGGGAACCGAAACGGTCATCTCCTCGGCGTAGGGGACGGTGATATTGGCGTTACCGAACATATCGGAACTCGTGACGTTCTCGCCGTTGACTGCGATCGTTCCCTCGTCGAAGTGGCCGACGTGACCGATATCGACCGTCACCTCGTTGCCCGGTTCCACGGCCCCCTCGATATCGATCTCGTCGTCGTTCGGTTCACGGTCGCGCTCGTCGGTCGTCTCGTTCGTGTCGGGTGCGGGGTTCGTCTCGAATTCGGGCGTCTCGTCGATCGACTCCCAGTCGCCGGCGATCGGCTCGCCGCCGGCTTCGCCGGGACCCTCGATCCGCGGATCGGCCGCCGGAAGCGCGCTCGCGACCGCGAGCAGACAGCACAGACAGCCGACGACGAACAGAAACCGGCGCGTCCCCGTCACGAGTTCACCTCCAGTTGGGCAGCCAGCTCGGTTAGTTGGCGGACGCGAGCCTCGACCGACGGGTGGGTCGGGGCCGAGTCGCCGGGGTCGCGGGGTCCCGATGGTGTCTCCCCCTCGAGCCACGAGCGGACGTGCTCGCGCCGTCGCGTCGCATCCATCGGTCGCCCGATTGCGGGCAGCGACGTCGTGTCCTCGCCAGTTACGGGATCGGTCGGCACGATACACAGTGCGCGGGTCCGTGTGGCCCGAAGGTCCATCGCCGGCGTTTCCGTCGTCCCGGCGAGGCTCACCAGCGCGCTCGCGAGCGCCATCGGCTTCCCGGTGATCCGGGCGGCTCCAGCGTCCGCGGCGAACTCCCGGGACTGCGACAGCGTTCGCGTCGCCCAATCGGCGATCGTCGGGAACACCCACAGAATCGGGGCGACGAAGACGTACGTGAGCGCGACCAGCGGCAGGAACCAGTAGAGCGCGAGCCGTCCGCCGTCCGAGAGCGCGTCGGGGTCGACCAGGGCGCGCCGGGCGAGCCGCGCCGCGTGGTACGCTCGATCGGCGATCTCGAGGAATAACGTCGTGATCGTCATCAGCGTCACGTCGCGGTTGGCGACGTGGGCGATCTCGTGGGCGAGGACCGCCTCGAGTTCGTCGGCGTCGAGCGACGCGACGAGCCCCGTCGTGACGACGATCGTCGCGTCGGTGAGTCGACCGACGGTGTAACAACTCGCCGTCTCGTCGGCGACGACGCGAACGTCGGGCTCCGGGATGTCGGCACTCATCGCCAGTCGGCGGACCGTCCGGGCGACGGCGTGGTTCCCCTCGCCGTCGGTACCGCTCGTCCCGGAGAGTACGCGCTGGTAGCCGTAATACGTCTGTGCGGCGAGGAAGCCGGCGATCACCACCAGCGCCGTCCCCCACGAGACCGGCAACTGGAAGAGGTCGAACTCGACGGCACCGTGCTGTAGAAAGACGATCGTTCCGCCGACGACCCCCGGCAGCAAGACGCCGTACGCCCACAGCAACGCGAGGACGAACACGGCGGTAATGGCGACGAACACGCCGAGAACGGCACAGATCCGAACGCGAAGCTTCGTGGAGGGCACTGGGTCTAATTCTCATCTCTACAACCAAAAATTTTCCTCGAACGGTCTGGGTGGTAGTCATCCGTGACGCGTTCCGACTGGTGATCGGTCCCGCGACACCGGTGGAAGCACGTGTCCGTCCCCCGTCGGGATCGAATCGGGAGGCCACGTCCAGCGAAGGCCACCGTATGGTTCCCATACGACATCGAAACCGACACCGTAACGGACGAATCGAGTCCCGGGATTTATGTGGCAAACGGCTGACGTTCGCCTCGTCGTGTTGGGGAACCAGTCCCTCCGTCACTCGCCGTTCCCGGGGAGATGTCCCGTCGGGTTCGGTCGGACGGCCGGACGTAATCGGGTTCCGGAATTATACGATACTATTATTATCTCTGCAAACATGTCCATCGTCGGAGTTTGAAGCGGACGTAGTCGTTCCGACAGATTCCGTTCACCAATGCCACGAGAAACAAGCAGGAAGCGAACGTGTGACGCCGACCGGCACCGCGTCGGGAGACGCCGGTTCATCGCGACCGTAGCTGCGACCGGCACAGCCATCGGGACGAGTGGGCTGGCGAGTGCGGACACGAACACCGAATTCCCACCGGCCGGCGTAACCGAGTGGAGTGATCCCGTCGCGCTTGGAAACGGCGACGCGACGGCGTTCACGACGGTGACGCCGGCAGGGATCCCGAAATACCACGGCCTCTTGCTGGAGCGGGACGCACTCGAGGGGCTCCCGTCGGCCGACGAACTCGCGAGTTCCGGCGACGAGTACGCGGACAAATACGGGTCCACCGGTGAGTCGGTGATCATCCACCACGAGTGGTCCCAGGAGTTTTTCATCCCGTTCCCGTCGACGGACGCGACGCCGTTTACGTTCCTCGGACTGAACTGGAACCCCGGCGGTCACCCGCCGGCGGGCGTCTGGACGGTGCCCCACTTCGACATCCACTTCCACATGCTGTCGACCGACACCGTCGACGCGATCACCGGGCCGGCCGCACCGACCTACGACCTCCCCGACAGCTTCGTTCCCGAGGGGTACGCTCGAGGGCCGATCGTCGACGAACGGGTCATCACCGACATGGGCGAGCACATGGTCGACCCCACGGTCCCCGAGATGACCGGTGGGACGTTCACGAATACGCTCATCTGGGGGGCGTCCGATCCGGACGGCGACGGCACTGCGGAACTGACGTTCGTCGAACCGATGATCACGCGGGCGTTCCTTCGAGGGCATGCCGATACCGATCGCCGACCGATCGCACAACCCGAGACGTATGCCAGAGCCGGCAGCTATCCGACGGCATACGCAGTTCGCGACGTCCCGGATCGAGACGCGATCGCCATCACCATCGAACGGTTCGAGCAGTTCGAGGGAGAGGACTAGGCCCTGATCCGTACAGTGGCGGCGTCGATTCGCGTCGCCGGACGACAACTGCCCGGCAGGGATCGGGCCACTCCCGGCGCGGACCTGGCAGTCCCCGGCCCCATGTACTAAGCAGTTCGTCGTGGTCGGTCGCGCCATGTCTATCGAGAGTACCAATCCGGCGACGGGAGACGTAGTCGACAGCTTCGAGGAGACCTCCGACGAGGAGCGAGACGAACACATCGCGCGGGCGACCGAGACGTTCGCGGAGTGGAGCGAGACGCCGATCGAGACGCGCCAACGACTGCTGGCGAAGGCGGCCGACGTCCTCCGGGAGAACGAGGACGAGTACGCCGAGTTGATGGCCGAGGAGATGGGGAAACCGATCGGACAGGCCCACGACGAGGTCGAGAAATGCGCGTGGGTCTGTGACTACTACGCCGAAACCGCGGCCGAACACCTGCAGGACGAGGTCGTCGCGAGCACGGAGCAGGCACGGACGGTCGTCGCCTACCAGCCGATCGGCCCGGTACTCGCGATCATGCCCTGGAATTTCCCCTTCTGGCAGGTCTTTCGCTTCGCCGCACCCAATCTCGCCGCGGGCAACGTCGGTCTGCTGAAACACGCCTCGAACGTCCCCGGCTGTGCCCGGGCCATCGAGGACATCTTCGAGCAGGCGGGGTTCCCCGAGGGTGCGTTTACCTCCCTCCTGATCAGCTCCAGCGAGATCGACGCGGTGATCGAGGACGACCGGGTTCGGGCCGTCACCATCACCGGCAGCGACGGTGCGGGCCGATCCGTCGCCGAGACCGCCGGGAGCCAGCTCAAGAAGACCGTCCTCGAGCTCGGCGGGAGCGATCCGTTCGTCGTCCTCGAGGATGCGCCGATGGACGAGACGGTCGAGACGGCGGTGCAGGCGCGGCTCATCAACAACGGCCAGTCCTGTATCGCAGCCAAGCGGTTCGTCGTGGTCGAGGACGTCTACGACGAGTTCGTCGACCGGTTCGTCGACGAGATGGCGGCCCAAACGGTCGGCGACCCGACGGATGAGGACACCGATATCGGCCCGCAGGCTCGCGAGGACCTCATGGAGGACCTCCACGAGCAGGTCGAAGAGACGGTCGAACAGGGCGGCGAGATCGAACTCGGCGGCGAGCCGATGGACCGCGACGGCGCGTTCTACCCGCCGACGGTGCTCACGGACGTTCCCGAAAACGCGCCCGCGGACCAGGAAGAACTGTTCGGCCCCGTGGCGACGGTCTTCCGGGTCCCCGACGAGGAGGCCGCGATCGAGAAGGCCAACGACACGCGCTTCGGGCTCGGCGCGAGCGTCTGGACGGATGACCTCGAGCGCGGCGAGCGGGTCGCCCGCCAGTTCGAGTCCGGGCTCGCGTTCGTCAACGAACTCGTCAAGTCCGATCCGCGGGTGCCCTTCGGCGGCGTGAAGGACTCGGGGTATGGCCGGGAACTCTCGCGACACGGAATCCGGGAGTTCGTGAACACGAAGACGATCTGGGTCCAGCAGGACGCCGGCGAGGAAACCGACGTGGTCGAGTGACTCCGCCATAATAAAATATCACGCAAAACTTACACCGGACGGTCCGTCACGCTCCATTCGGACGACCGCTGCCGAACGGTAGCGCGGTTAATAGACGAGGTCGTCGGCGTGGAACCGTTCGGAGCGCATCCCGCCAGGACCACCGGCGAGGCGCGTTTGGAAGACCACGTTCGATACCGTCGGTTGATCGGGCCACGATCGTGTACAGTGAAGGTCGGTTTCGAGGCGCTCGGAGACTGTTTCTTCGGGCAAGTTGTAGGCGTTCGAAACGGCATCGACTAGCTCGGCGAACACTCCCTCACGGCCGAGGGCTTCGACCAGTGGGGTTGCTTCCCCGCGGTCGTCGACGGCGGTGACTGGGACGATATCGTCGGGCACGTCCGTCTCTCTCACGGACACCGTAACAGCTATCTCGAACCGCTCGAACCCCGTTTCCGAGACGTTGACGAACAGTACGCGTTCGTCGTCGCAGGCAGGTTCCAGTTCGTAGCGGTCGCCGTTCCGTACGGTAGCGATGGCAGCGGCGATGTCGGAATTCTCGTCGGGCATACGTTCTTGAATCTATACAGGAACTCGATCATGTAATCGATTCCGATCGGGATCGCCCGTGGTCGGACCGTCCCGCATACGACTGCTACCGGCGCTACTGGCGCTTCACTCGAGAGCCGCTGGGGGAATCGCGGCGGGTCCGAGCGACCGATATCCGACCGCGGAGCGGTCTCGGTCGAACTCCGCCGGGAACGCCGTCGGATCGGCCGGGAACCGATCGAATAGTCGTCGTCCTCGAGCACCGGACGAACGCGGACCGGACCCACATACCTTTCGAAGTGTCGACACGTTTTTGTGCGTACTGCGCGATTCCGAACCTATGACCGGACTGTACTACGAGGAGTTCACGGTCGGCGAGACCATCGAACACGAACGCCGGCGGACGATCTCCGAAAGTGACAACCAGCGCTTTTGTGACATGACGATGAACCAACAACCGCTGCACCTCGATTCTGAGTTCGCAGCCGACACGGAGTTCGGCGAGCGGCTGGTCAACGGGCTCTACACGATGTCGCTGGCGGTCGGCGTCTCGATTCCCGAAACCACCGACGGGACCATCGTCGCGAACCTCTCCTACGACAACGTCGAACACCCGAATCCGGTCTTCCACGGGGACACGATTCGCGTCCAGTCGACGGTCACCGACAAGCGCGAGACCAGCGACGGCGAGCGCGGGATCGTCACTCTGCACGTCGAGGCGTTCAAAGTGAACGACTCGGAGGAACCGCTCGTCTGCGAGTTCGACCGAACCGCACTCTCGCTGAAACAGGAGCATACTAACGGGAACGGAGCGGAGGAGTGACCAGAATGAGTACCGAGACGTCAGCCGTCGATGCGGGGGTCGACCTCGAGTGGCTCTCGCTGGACGACGACGAGGAGATCCTCTGGGCCGGCGGCCCGGATCGGCGAACGCTCGTTCCGGCGTTCGTGATCGGAATCCCGCTCACGATCGTCCTGATCGGACTCCTCATCATCGCCAGCGAGTACCTCCGCGTGACGAACACCCACTACGTCGTGACGACGCGAGCGCTCTACAAGAAAACCGGCGTGTTCTCGCGGGACGTCAAGCGGATCGAACACGGGAAGGTACAGGATATCTCCTACAGTCAGAGCGCGCTGGGAACTCACTTCGGCTACGGCTCCGTCGAGATCAGCACCGCCGGCGGCTCCGGCGTCGAGATGTCGTTCGACTCGGTTCCCGATCCCAGAGCCATCCAACAGCGGATCGGCGAACGGATCAAACGCGAACGCGGCGACTCCGCCGACGAGCGCACGAAAGACGAGATCCTCGAGGAGATCCTCGCCGAACTCCGCGCGATTCGGACGGCCGTCGAGGGGGGAGCCGCGGGCCGATCCGACGCCGGGACGAGTACTGGGACCCGACGAACCGACGACCAGTCCTACGAGTATGACGAAGACCGATCGATCTGACGCCGTCACGGATGGCCCACCCTGGCTCCCGATGGAGGCCGGCGAGCAGGTCCGCTGGCAGGAGCGCCCGCGGATCCAGACCGTCCTTCCGTGGGCCGTCTTCGCGGTCGTGGGGACGATCGGCCTCCTGGTTGCAGTCGCCATCGATGTCGTGCCGGTCTTCGCCGCCGTCGGGATTCCGATCCTCGTCACACCCGCGCTGTGGCAGTACGCTCGCGTCTCGCGAACGGCGTTCGTCGTCACGAACGCGAGAGCCGCGACGCGCCACGGCGTCCTCGGGCGAACCGTTCGAACCGTCTCGCTCGAGCGGATCCAGAACACCACCGTCGAGCAGGATGCGATCGGCCGGTTCGTCGGCTACGGGACCGTCACGATCGAAACCGCGGGCGGCCTGGAACTCGCGTTCTGGAACGTCGAAGACCCCAACGCGATTCACGACCGGCTGGAGGCCCAACGCGAGGGGCTGACGGACGCCGAGATTCCGGGGCGGCGCGATCAGTGGGAGGGCGTCCTCGCCGAGGTTCGAGCGTGGCGACGCGACCTCGAGGGGAAGCCATAACGCCGGTCGTTTACAGGACGGTCGCGATCGTATAGACGTTCAGGAGCGCGGCGGCCAGCCACGGTACTGCGAGCCCAGCCGGGACGATCGGCCGGTAAACCTGCTCGAGGAGGAGCCGACAGACGAGCCCAACACCGACCGCGAACGCCTTCAGCGCGAGCATACCGCCCACCCCGTATCCCTCGATCGCCCCGCGAGCAGCCGGGTTCGACTCGGACAGCCCCAGATGGAGGCCGACGAACGTCGTCGCGACGTCGGCGGCCAAAGCAAGGACGACGGCTCCCCAGAGCAGTCGCTCGAGATCGACGGGCGTCAGATCGCCGGGGAGACGGTGGTGCAGGGACGCGCCCTCGGAACTCATAGGCCCCCCGCCGGGGTCGAACCGGCTCGTCGTGCCGTCGGGAGCACGCGCCGATTCTACCACGCGGGCTATTGTTATGCCAGGCGTAGGGGGAGTTCCGTCGTCGGTAAGCGATCATAACTATAGTCGCAACTGAAAGTCATTGCACACCTGATCACACGACAGCGTTGCGATCAGTGTGGAAATCGTTTCAGTTGCGACGATAGCGATGGGACCGATCTCGTGGGTGTGCATACCTGCTCGACGGACCCGGTCTCGTAGCAGGGTCTCGAGACGGTCGAGAAGCAGGTCGCGGAGGGGGCCGCTGGGACGGAAGTCGGGTCGACAGAAAGGCCCACTGGGACGCCGAACAGGGGGGATTCCGGGCGCGTTCAGAGTATCGTCCCGTGTTTCTTGTCCGGCAGGGACTTCTCGACGCCTTCGTAGAAGTCGAACCGGGCGGCCAGTTCCGCGCGCAGCGTGCTCGGCGGAACGATCTCGTCGATGACGACCTCGCTCGCCATTCGATGAACGTCGATGTCCTCGCGGTACTCCTCGCGGAGTTCCTGTTCCATCCGTTCGCGTTCGTCTGGATCGTCGATCTCGGAGAGCTTGCGCGCGTAGACGGCGTTGATCGCCGCTTCGGGCCCCATGATGGCGATTTCGCCCGAGGGAAGACTGATGACGCTCTCGGGGTCGTAGGCGGGCCCGCCCATCGCGTAGATCCCCGCGCCGTAGGCTTTCCGGACGACGACGGTCTGTTTGGGAACCGTGGCTGAGGAAGTCGCGTAGATCATCTTCTTGCCCTGCTCCAAGATGCCGTCTCTCTCGACCTGCGAGCCGGCCATGAAACCGGGCGTGTCGCAGAGATAGAGTAAGGGGATATTGAACGCGTCCGATTTCCAGATGAACTCCGCAGCTTTCTCGGCCGCGTCCGGGAAGATCGCGCCGGCACGGTGGGCTGGCTGGTTGGCGACGATGCCGATCGGACGACCGTCGATCCGGGCGTACGCGGTGAGTATCTCCGGACCGTAATCGGGCCGTAACTCGAAGTACGACCCCGCATCGACGATTCGGTCGATGACGTCGGTCATGTCGTACCCCTTGTTCGGTTGCTGGGGGACGATGGCGTCGATTCCGTCGGGGGACCCGGCTGGCTCGGCCGGCTCCCGCTGTGGCGGTTTCTCGTCGGCGTTGTCCGGCAGATACGTTATCAGTCGTGCCACGAGTTCGCGGGCGTGTTCCTCGTCGTCGGCGATCAGGTCCGCCGACCCCGACTCCTGCATGTGGACTGCCGGCCCGCCGAGTTCCTGGAGATCGATGTCCTCGCCGGTGACCATCTGCACCATCCGCGGGGAGGCGATCGCCATCGCGGACATCCCCTCGACCATGATCGTGAAGTCCGCGAAGACAGGTGTGTAGGCCGCCCCGGCGATGCTCGGCCCATAGAGGACACAGATCTGGGGCACCCGTCCGGAGAGCATCGAGTGGTTGTAGTAGTACTTCCCGATCCCCTCGCGGTTGGCGAAAAAGCCCGTCTGCTGGTCGATCCGCCCGCCCGAGGAGTCCATCAGGTACAGCACCGGATTGCCGGTCTTGAGCGCGCGCTGTTGCATTCGGAGGAACTTCTCGACGCCTTTCGCGGCCATGCTGCCGCGCTTGACCGTGTAGTCGTTGGCCATCACGTGGAGGTCCCGGCCCTCGAACGTGGCTGCGGCCGTGATGAGGCCGTCCGCCGGGAGGCGGTCGCCGTCACCGTCGTCTTCGTCGGTGTTTGCACCGCTTGGGTGCCAGTCGTCGAACGCCGCGAACCGACCGTCCTCGAAGTGTATCTCGCTGTCGTCGCCGGCAAACCACAACTCGAGTCGATCGCGGACGAACAGCTTGCCCTCCTCGGAGAGTTGCGTTTTGTACTTCTCGGGGCCACCCTCGAGGATGTCTTCGATCTCGTCCCACAGACGCGCTTCGCGCTCGGTGGGGCCGAGATCGCGCTCGGCCTCGGTGGGCTCCGTCTCGGGATCGGCTGCCGATTCGCCGTCGGCTGGTGACTCGATTTCGTGGACCACCGTCGGCTCCGTCTCGTCGCCGAGGAACAGCTCGACCGTCTCGCCGACGTGCCCTGCCAGCGCGGCCGCGATCGCCGCAGCCTCGTCGTCGTCGGCACCGGCCGCGATACGAACTCGCATGCTACGTGCTGTGTCGGGGGACCAAATACCGTTTTCCCCGATCCCCGGTCGCACAGTCGTTCGGACTCCCGCTGGATTCCGGGCGTCAGAGACGGAACCGAGAGAAAAGGGGCTCGTGCCCAGTCGATCACCCCCAACGGCCGGCGGTCGCCGCGAGCGGCGGACGCACGCTCGCAGTCACGACAGGAGCCGACGGAACGCGTGCCGTCTCCGTGATCGTCAGCGCGGCGACTCCACGTACTGAACGGACGGTGGGACGAACGCCGCATTCAGTTGCCCAGCCCTTCGGTCCGGTCGATCGTTCGTCGGCTCGTGGCGACGATATCGTCGGCGGCAACTGCAGGCAGAACCGATTTTATCGCGTTTGTCGTTCGTTGTATCGGTTATCGATTCCGTGTCCGTATACGGAGGGTTCGGCGGAGCGGGGCGCATAGCGACTGAAGACCAGCATTGCCGCATGCCGTCAGCAAACATCGAACATCTCGGCTCCCAGCTCGCATCGCTTCGCGATCGACTCGAGTCGGGAATGGATCGGCGGGAGTTCCTGCGAACCATCGTCAGCGGCGGCTTCGCAGTCGGGATGGCACAGTGGCTCGGCGTCGACGACTTCCTGGCAGCCGACGACGGCGACGTCCCCATCGTCACCGCACTCGTCAGGGAGGTCCCCGACGATCCGTGGTCGCTCCAGGAACGGACCAGATACGTCCCTGCGGAGTGGTACGCCGCTGTCAAGAAAGCCCTCGAACTGAACGAGCGACTCGCCAGTCTCGCCTTCACCGGCTATCTCGGTAGCGCCGTCGTCCCGGGCGACTACTCGAGCGGAACCGCCACCGTCTCCGTCGGTCTCTCGAGCGACAGCCACTCCCTGCGAGAACTGTTCAGTGAACTCGCCGACGGGATCAGTATCGATACGGAGACGATCATCGATATCGAAGCGATCAAGGACGATCCCGAATTCAGCGAACCACGGTTCGCGGAGGCGCCCTCGGACGGAACCGTCCCGAGCGGCGTCGCCTGTGAAACGCCCTCGAGTATCGCGACGCTCGGACCGGCGCTGTATCATCCCGACGGCCAGCGACGGCTCTTCGTGACGGCCGAGCATGCGTTTCGTGAGAATCACGACTCCGCGGACGACGCCTTGCTGTTGCCCCGCGAGGAGGCCGACCCCATCGAACTGGGACGGGTCGTCCACTACCATCCCATCGAGGACGTCGCGGCCGTCGAACCAAGCGGCTGGGTCGAACCCGCAAGCAGGATCGACGCGCCGTCGCAGCCTCGCATTCGAGGCCAGTTCACCAGGTTCGGCCTCGCCGACCTCGCCGCTCGCGACGAGGAACTCGAGAAGGTCGGCGCCCTGAGCGGGCACACGACGGGGAAGATCCAGGGGGTCGATGCGGTTACCTGCTTTACCGACGAGTTCTGTCGGCGCGGGCAGATCCGTTGGGGCGGCGAGATGGATCTGACCGACGGCGACAGCGGCTCGGTGAGCTATCACACCGACCCCGAGGGCGACGACGGCGAGGTGCTCGTCGCGGGTTTCAACAACGCCCGGACCTGGTGGCCCGGACAGAGCTACGTCTGGGGCGTCGGTGCCTACCGACTGACGGAGAACCATGGCTATCACTTCTGACTACCGCCCACTGGCTCGCTTCCGGCTGACCGTCCGATGGCGAACACCGACTCGAATATGAGCAACGATACCGCCCGTAACTCGCGATCCGACCGGAGTCGCGTCCGAAGCGTCGCGAGCGGTGTCCTCCGACTCCTCGGCGACCTGCTCGCCGTCTCGCTGTGGGTCCTCTTGCTGACGCTCCTCTTCCTCGAGAACGCCTGGCCCCGCTGGGCGTTCTACGCCATGCTCGTGGGGGGCGTCGCTCTCTACGTCACCGTGACGGCAGCCTGGGTGAGCGGCGACGACGAGCCCTGAAACCGGCGGCGACGAGCCCTCGAGACGGCGCTACGCGACCGTCGACTCGAGCCGGTCGATCAGATCGTCGTTGCCGACGTGTAACGGCGTTCGGTCGTGCAGTTCGTCGGGGTCGACGGTCAGCAACGACTGCGTGCCGTTCGAGGAGCGACCGCCGGCCTGCTCGACGACGTAGCCGATCGGATTCCCTTCGAACTGGAGCCGGAGTTTACCCTCGGGTCGGGACTCGAGTGCGGGGTAGCCGAAGGTGCCGCCGTAGGTGAGTACCTGGTTGACGTCGCCGATCAGTGCGCCGCCGTACCGGAGCTTGAGTTCCCGCTCGATCTCGCGGGCGTACTCGCGGAAGTCCGCGGGCCAGTCGGGGACGCGACCGCCGAAGCCGTAGACGACCGGCTCCGCGGGCAACGTGACGTCGCGCTCGACGATCGTTCGCTCGCCGCCGGTGAGTTCGTACTCCGAGACGGTATCGTCGGTGGCGATCACCATCGTCGTGATCGGGCCGTAGAGGACGTAGCCGGCGGCGACGAGGGTGTCACCGCGGGCGGGGAGCGCGGCGTCGTAGACCCCGAAGATCGTCCCCATCGTGTTGTTGGATTTGAGGTTCGACGAGCCGTCGAGTGGGTCCACTGCGACGGCGTACGCCGCCGACGCCGCGGGATCGTCGCCGCAGTCGACGATATCGGCTCGCTCCTCGCTGGCGTACTGGCCGACGCCGTCGATCCCGGCGATTCGATCGCCGAGTAACTCGTCGGCCCAGACGTCGGCCTCGGCTTGGGTATCGCCGCTTGGGTTTTCCCCCTCGACCGTCCCGCGGCGGCCGATCAGCCCCTGTCGAATCTCGGTCGCCGAGCGGCTGATCGTCGTCACTACGTCCTCGACGACTGGATCGGACACCGTCATCCTATTCGGTGGCCTCGAGTGCCGCGTCGGCGGTCGCTTCCTCGTAGATGACCTCCTCTAAGGCGTCGAGGATCCGGGTCGGGTCCTCGCGCTGCCAGATGTTGCGGCCGACCGCGAGCCCGCTCGCGCCGGCGGTGACGGCGGCCTCGACGGTCGAGCAGAAGTCGTAGTCGGAGGTCTTCGAGCCGCCGCTCATGACGACTTTCATGTCGCCTGCGGCCTTGCACGCGTGCTCCATGGCGTCGGCGCTGCCGGGGTACTTGACCTTCGCGATGTCGGCACCGACCTCGAGGGCGATACGGGTGGCATAGGAAATCGTGCTCGGCTTGGTGTCGTTCTTGAGCCCCTGGCCGCGGGGGTAGGACCACATGACGACCGGGAGGTCGTACTCGCGGGCTTTCTCCTGTACCCGACGGAACTCCTCGTACATCTCGACCTCGTGGTTCGAGCCGCTGTAGACGGTGAAGCCGACCGCGTCGGCACCCAACTCGGCCGCGTAGTCGACCGAGCAGTTGATCGCGGAGTCGGGCTCTCCCATCCACATGTTCGACGTCCCGTTGAGCTTCAGGAGGAGGTTGACGTCGTCCTCGTAGCTCGGATAGTACCCCTCCGCGATCCCCTTCTGAACGGCCATCGACGTGACGGCGTCGTGGGTCGCCGTCTCGAAGACCGTCGCTGGATCGAGTTTCTCCGGAACTGCTTCGAAGTCGACAGGGCCGTGCTCGAGCCCGTGGTCCATCGCCAGAATCAGTGACTTGCCGTCGCGAACGATCGGAGAGTCGTCGATCGGAATCATCTGTTAGACGGTCCAACAGGCCGCTATAAATCTCTGATGGTCCGAGTTATCGAAATTACGTACAACTGTAGTAAACGTGCCTGTTTTCGCGGAAACGGTCGTCGAATACTTTCGGGAACAGCCGTTGCGGATCGAACCGCCCCCGCGTGACATCGGTTCGATGGGTTTCGGTCGTCGTCGCGGTTTCACTCGAGTAGTTCGCGCGCGTTGTGTCGCCACGTCCGGACGTGCAACACGTTCAGATCGAGGACCGCCGCGACCGTCATCGCGTCGATGGTCGCGAGTCGCTCCGCCGATCGCACCCCGGCCTCGGCCAGCGCGTCGGCGTCGTCGGGGCCGACCCCAGTGACCGCCGTGACCGGGGTCGGTCTGGGATAGGGACGCTCCGAGGGGCGGTCCCGCCCGACCGAGACGAGCCCCGAGTGATCGTACTCGAAGGCTTGCCACTCCTCGTCGGCGCTGACGGCGATCCACTCGCGTTCGGCGTCGCCCAGCCCCCGGACCTCGCTCGAGCGCCGGTCGAGATCGCCCTCTCCCTCGAACGACCACGGCAGCGAGTACCGTCTGCGGAGGCTGGCCGCGATCCCTTCGTCGAGACCCGCATCCAGCAGCATGCGATAGGAGTATTCCTTGCCCGCGACCGCGTCGGGATCGATATCGGCAGCCTCGAGGGCCTGGCGCTCGTCGGTACCGATACCCGTATCCCTCCCTGTGGTGGCCGCCGTGTCGGTCGTCCGTTCCCCCTCGATCGCCTCGAGCAGTTCCCCCTCCTCGAGTTCGGGTTCGGCCCCACTGAGATCCGCAGCCGGATTCCTGTCGTCGCTGACGTCGACGGAGATGCCGATGTCGACGACCGCGCTCTCGCTGGTCTCCGTCTCACCTGCGGCCCCCGAACCCGTGTTGTTCGCGCTGTTTCTTTCACTCACGCGATTCATCAACTCTGTCTCGAACTCTCGGGCGTCGACCTTGAAAGTTTCTCTGGCCGCGGATCAGCGGCGTTCGTCCCCGCTCGTGGACGGGCGTCACCACGCGAGGAACAGCGATGTCCAGGTATCCGATCGTCACAGAACGCTGCCCGCCAGGGGAACGACCTCATCGGACAGGCGGTACTGGCCCGTCCCTGCCGACCGTCCGCGATCGGCGCGTGATACGGTCTCCTGTCCGCCAGTGCCGGTGGGACCGGGACCACCCTGCGGTCCCACCGTGAAATCGGGACAGCAAACCGTATGAAACGCGGGCTACTGCGAGGGGGCACCCTCCTTCGAATCGACCGTCACTCTGTCGTGAATGTGTCCCTCGCGGCGTTTCAGGTGTCGGGGCGTCCGATCGTTGGACACCGCCAGCATCTCCGCGACGATACTGTGTGCGATCTGGTAGGGGGAGCCGCCGCCGAGGTCGAGCCCGATCGGCGTGTACAGCGGCGACAACTCCCCTTCCTCGAACGACCGTCCCTCGTCCTCGAACGCCTCGAGCATCTCCTCGAACCGCTCGCGGGGCCCCATCAGACCGATGTAGGGAACCGGCGACTCCAGTAACTGCTCGACCGTCAACCGATCGTCGACGAAGTTGTGAGTCATGACGACCGCGTAGGTGCGGTCGTCGAGGTCGAGCTCGTCGTCGACGGCCGCCGGCGAGGTCGTTATCGTTTCGTCGGCGTCCGGAAACCGGTCCGCGAGGTCGACGCCACCGCGGAACCCGACGACGGTCACGCGGAAGTCGTTTTTCGCGGCCAGTTCGGTGACCGGCCCCACGTCGTGGCCGGTTCCGAACACGACCAGCTCCGAGGGCGCTGCGAGCCCGTCGATGAACACCTCGAGTTCTCCGTCCGACTCGAGTTCGACGACGTCGGCTCGGCCGCGCTCGGCGAGATCCGCCGCGGGTCCCGACAGCGCGGCGGGCCAGTCCGTCGCCGGCTCGCCGTCCGGGGTCGCGAGCCGCCCCTCTTTGGGATGGTAGTACGCGCGGTCGCCACGGCCGAGGGGGCCGTCCGCTCCCTCGAGAACGGTGAGAACGGCGACGTTCCGTCCGTCGGCGAAGGCCTCGACGGCGGGACGATAGGTCTCGGTCAACGGCTCCAGCAGGACGTCGATGATCCCGTTGCAGCCGACGCCGAGCCCCCAGACGTCTTCGTCGTCCTCCATCAGGTCGTAGGTCACCAGCTCCGGACGGCCGCGTTCGCGAACTGACTCGGCTGCCGCGAGCAGGTCGTCCTCGAGGCAGCCGGCCGTAATGCTGCCGACGCCCTCGCCGGCGTCGTCGAGGAGCATCTTCGCGCCCGGCCGCCGGTAGGCGTTCCCCTCGACATCGACGATCGTCGCTAAGACGTCCGTTCCCGCCGCGTCGAGTCGCTCGTGAATGCGCTGTACCACCTCGGTCTCCGGTAGGCTCCAGTTGCTTCGTGTCATTGGTCGGTCCGCTGTCGGTCAGTCGTCTGTCGTCTCATCTCGGTTGGATCCCCCGCTCCGCGTGTGTGTTAGTCCCTGGCTCGGATCAGTCGATCGGTCGGCAGCCACGTATACTTTCCGAACGCCGGCGTCGTGCAGGTCCGTCCCGCAGGCACCGCTTGCGACGGCCTCGCGGACGCGAGCCCGATCGGCCACCGACGCTCCGGCGACGACGTCCACGCCGGCGTCGAAGACAGGGTCGGGGAGGACGGACGCGGTCGCACCGATCAGGACGACCGTCGCCGCCGCCGGTGCAGCCGCGAGATAGCGCTCGAGACCGCCGTAAACGAACGTCGAGCCGGTGACGAAGACGACGTCCGCGCCCGCCATCGCTGCGCTCGCCGCGTCCGGTTGAAACGTCGCGACGCGGACGCCCGCAGGTGCCGTCACCGACCCGACGTCGGTCCGTTCGATGACGCGAACGTCGACGTCGTCGAACTTCCGGAACGCGGGCCGGAAGAGGCCGACCGTCGCGATCGTGTCGACGCTCGGGTCCAGCAACGCCATCGGATCGCCCGTCTGCCAGTCGATATACGGGGCCGAGAGGGCGTTGATCGCCGCGACGCCGAGTGCGTTCTCGAGCAGTCCGTCGGCGGACGTCGCCCCATCGCCGGCCCCGCCATGTCGGTCCTGTCCGTCGATCGACGACTCGCGGCTCGTCCGCGTCGCCCAGCCGACGAGCGTGTCGATATCGAGATCGTCTTCCGGTCGCGTGGGTCCCGAGGGTCGGTGAGCGAGACCAGCGGTCGGCTGGCTTCCTCGAGTCGCTTCCGAACCGGTAGCGGCCCGCGCTTTGGCACCGGATCGCGCCGCCACGCCCCCGACTTCGACCATGACCGCGGCGTCGCCGATCGTTACGTCCTCGACCGTCGCCGCCTCGAGGGTGCCGATCGACCGGAGGCGGTCGACGACCGCGGGGAGGATCGGCTCGATCATCGGTCCCCTCCGTCGGTCGGCGCGTCGTTTTCGGTCCCGATGCGGCGGCGATCGTGTTCGTAGCCGATCGGTCCGTCGATCCCGTGGCGCTCGAGTTGGCGAGCCGCTTCGTCGAGATCGGCAGGTTCCGCGAAGCCGAACAGGCCGTCGACGTGGGGGAGACACGTCGCCATCCCCCGCGAACGGGGTTCGTACGCCGACGAGACCGCCAGCGGATTGAGCCAGAGGATCGCGTCGGCCCGGCGTGCGAGCCAGGTGATGCCCGTTTCCAGGGTTTCCCGGTCACCGACGTCGAGGCCGTCGCTGACCACGACGACGACGGTCCGGCGGTCCACCGCGTTGGGGTAGTTTCGCCGGAGGGTGTCGAACGCATTACCGATCCGTGTCCCACCGCCCCACTCGATTTCGGCATCGTGCAGGGCCGCGGCCGGATCGCCGGCCGCCCGCTCGAACTGTTCGGTCGCGTCGACGAGGTCCGTGTCGAACAGAAACACCGACCCCGATCGTGCGGTGTCCTGCAGTCGGTCCGCGACGGCCAACAGCGTGTCGCGGTCGATCGTATCGAGAACGGAGCCGCTGACGTCGATCAACAGACAGCAGTGAAGTTCGCTCGGAACGGGTTCGCGTGTCGGCAGTTCGATCGCCGTCCCGCCGGTCCCGAGACTCGATCGGAGTGCTCGCCGAGCGTCGATGCGATCACCGCTCGCAGCCAGCCGGGTCCGTCGACCGGGAATCGTCGCCAGCGCATCGACGAACCGATCGATCGCCGTGACCTCGTCGTCGGTCAACGAGACCCCCTCGACCGCCACGGGTTCGCGCCCACCGACCGGGCTGTACCGCCGTGCGTCGTCGCCGCCAGTGTCGCTCGCCCGCTCACCGGTCGCGTGCCGGCGGCCCGTCGAGATCCGGACGTCGACGTCCGCCGGCCCATCGTCCGAGTCGGGCGATGGCAGTTCCGCGTCGGCGGGGAGTTCGGCCTCCGGCTGCTCCGTCTCGAGGGAGACCTCCGGCTTCGACCCTGCGTCGCCGTCCGGCGATTCGCCTCCCTCGTGGGTCGCGATTCGATCGAGTCCGGTCCGCAACCGGTGCCAGAAGGTGGGAAACGCCTCGTCGAAGATCTCGCGGTCGTCCGGCTCGGTGAGCAGCGTCGCCCGAAGCGCGTCTCCGGCGGGCTTTCGGTCCCCGAGTCCGACCACGGCGAGCGCTCGCCCCGCCTCGAGGGTGCCGTCGGCCGGGACCGTCGCGCCCTCACGCCGGAGTCGCCCGACGAAGCGGACGAGTTCCGTCAACACGTGGTTGCGGGCCGCCTCGAAGTCGGGCACGCCGGTCCCGGTCGCCCGCTCGAGTCCGCCCCGTTCGGCAGCCCCGGCCTCGGCTCGGTCGGGCTCGTCGGCGGGTCCGGAGGGTGGCCGGTCGGGGGTCATGTGTCGGTCGAATCGACTCGTTCGTCGGCAGCGGCCGCGGCCGCCTCGAGCTGTTCCAGCAAGGCGGTGTCGACGCGGGTGACGTCTTGGACTTCCTTGAGGAGACAGCCGATCGTCCGTTCGATCTCGGCCGTCGAGAGCGAGTCCACCTCGCCTTCGGATCGGAGCGCCGCGATCGCTCGCGCCCAGTCGAGCGTCTCGGCGACGCCCGGTTGCTTGAGGAACGACTCCTCCCGGAGGCGTTCGACGACCGCGCACACCTCGGCCGCGATCGCCGCGTCGAGTTCGGGAACTTTGCGGGAGACGATCCTGTACTCCGTCTCGAACGACGGCGGTTCGACGTGCAGGTACAGACACCGCCGCTTGAGTGCGTCGCTGAGCCCGCGGGTCCGATTCGACGTGAGGACGACGATCGGCGGGTTGTCCGCGCTGATCGTCCCCAGTTCCGGAATCGACACCTGATAGTCCGAGAGGAGTTCGAGCAGGAACGCCTCAAACGCCTCGTCCGCCCGGTCGATCTCGTCGATCAGCAACACCGGCGACCGGTCCTCGCCGGCGGTGAGCGCCCGCAAGAGCGGTCGCTCGAGCAGGAACTCGTCGTCGAACACGGACCGCGGACCGTCGGTTTCGGCGTCGGTTTCCGACGGGGTCACCCCGCCCGTAGATACAGATCCGGAGCCCGCGCCGGATCCACCGGCGACGGTCCCTTCGTTCGATTGGACCGCGAGCAGCTGTTTCGTGTAGTTCCACTCGTACAGTGCGTTCTCGGCGGTGAGCCCCTCGTAACACTGGAGCCGAATCAGCTCCGTGTCGAACCCCTCAGCGAGTACCTTGCCAAGTTCGGTCTTGCCGCTGCCGGGCGGCCCTTCGACCAGTAGCGGCCGGCCCAGCTGAAGCGCGAGTTGGACGGTCGTGATCACGCGGTCGTCCGCGACGTAGTTTTGCCGCTCGAATCGCTCCCTGATCCCCGACTCGGATATCGCATCGACCGGGAGGACCGGATTCTCTCTCGTCATGTAGACTCTAGTACCCCGTTATCAGTCGACGCGAGATAGTCGTCCGGGTCGTTCCGAAACGAGTCCGCACAGCCGGGACAACAGAAGTAGTAGGTCGTCCCGTCGTGGGCGACGCTCGGAGCCCCGTCCGGATCGACGGTCATGCCGCATACGGGGTCGACGACCGATTCGTCGTCGGGTTCGGCCGACGATTCGGTCTCCGGATCGGGTTCGGTGGTGTCCGTCGTCTCCGTCCCAGCCCCCGATTCGGCCGTCGAATCGGCTCCTGCTGTGGCCCGTCCGGTAGCGGCGCGCACCTCGACCAGTTCGGCGAGCAGACTCGTCGCCAGCTCGGCCGCGGTATCGGCCGAGATGTCGACGCCTGCCGGGTTCGTGACCCCCTCACGGACGACTGCCGGATCGCGCTCGAGCAGTCCTGCGGCCCGCTCGACGACCTCGTCGGCGCGGGTCTCGCTCGCGACGAGCCCGACGTACGGCGCGTCCGACAGCATCCCGGCGGCGACGCCCCGAGCGTCGTACTCGCCCATCGAGGCCACGACGACGAACGGCCCCGCACCGACCGCATCGGCGATCTCGTCCGGCTCGAGCGTGGCGACGACGGTCGTCCCGTCCGGGAGGTCGGCGTCCGCGCCGTCGGGGTCGACGATCGTCACGTCGACGGCGAGTTCGCTCGCCAGCCTGACCAGCGAGTGGGCGATCGGCGACCCGCCGACCACGAGGAGCTCCCTCGTCGGGAGGACCGGCTCGATGAACACCTCGAGAGTCCCCTCGCTGTGGCACAGCATCGGGAACGCCGCGAGCCCGGGTCGATCGACCGCGTCGGGATCGGGTGCGAGACCGATCAACCGCGGGTCGCCGTCGGCGATCGCGGCCTGGGCCTCGCTGACGACGCGGGACTGTGCACAGGAGACGCCGCCGATCCAGCCGTGAATGTCGCCGTCGGCAGTGACGAGCGCGCGATCGCCGACGGTGGCGGAAACCGGCGGTTCGCGCCGAACGACGGTCGCTCGAGCGTACGGCTCCTCACGGGCCTGCAGGGCTCGCTCTCGCTCGGCGAACTCCCCGTCGGTCGCCGTCGCTGATCGATCGGACGTCTCGGTCTCGTCGCCGTCTACTGGTGTGTCTGCGGTCATTTCGGTGAAATCATATCCGCGTTCGCTCTCCTCCAGCGGGCCTGAGATGCGCCCGGGTCCGATCGGGGGGACGCGAGACGGTCCCGTTCGCGGTCGATCCGCGCGGTCGTCGTCCGACACGCAGCGTCCCGGTCGATCGGCACAGGTGTCGTTCGACACGCCGGGTCGCGGTCGGACGACGCTCAGTCGTCCGCCGTTCCGTCGCTTCGCTGTCCATCGAACTCGAGTGCGATGTTGTCGGCGGGGTCCATCGCGAGCCCCGCTTCGTCGAGTTTCTCCCAGACCGTGTCGGGCGTCATCGGCATCTCGACGTGGCTGATCCCGCCGTGGGACATCGCGTCGACGACGGCGTTGACGATCGCCGGCGGCGAGCCGACCGTCGGCGACTCCCCGACCCCTTTCGCCCCGATCGGGTGATGGGGCGACGGCGTGACGGTGTGTCCCGTCTCGAACTCGGGGATCTCCATGGACGTCGGCAGCAGGTAGTTCATGAAGTCGCCGCCGGTGACGTTGCCGTTGTCGTCGAACGTGACGTGTTCGAGCATCGCCGTCCCGATCCCCTGGGCGAGCCCCCCGTGGATCTGGCCCTCGATGATCATCGGGTTGATGCGGTTGCCACAGTCGTCGACGGCCACGAACTTCTCGAACTCGACCTCGCCGGTCTCGCGGTCGACTTCGACGATCACGATGTACGAGCCGAAGGGGTACGTCATTTCCGGTGGATCGTAGTAGTTGATCGCCTCGAGGCCGGGCTCCTCGCTCGAGGGGTGGTTCATGTACGCGCCGGCGGCGATCTCGGTGATCGTGATCGAACGATCGGGCGCGCCGGCGACGTGGAATTCCCCGCTCTCGCGGTCCCAGTCGATGTCCTCCTCGGCGGCCTCGAGTTCGTTGGCCGCGATGGCTTTCGCCTTTTCGCGGACCTTCCGGGATGCGACGGCGGCTGCCGCGCCGGCGACCGGCGTACTCCGGGAGCCGTAGGTCCCGAGGCCGTAGGGATCGGTGTCGGTGTCGCCGTGTTCGACGGTGATGTCGTCGACGTCCATCCCGAGTTCCTCGGCGACGATCTGTGCGAACGTCGTCTCGTGGCCCTGTCCCTGCGTCTGGACGCCCACCCGGACGGTGGCGTTCCCGGTCGGGTGGACCCGGATCTCCGCGGAGTCGAACATCTCGACGCCCGCGATGTCACAGGACTTGCCGGGGCCGGCCCCGACCACTTCGGTGAACGAGGAGACCCCGATACCCAGCAGTTTGTCGGCGTCCTCCTCGATCCGACGCTGTTGTTCCTCGCGGTAGTCCTCGTAGTCGGCCATCTCGAGGGCCTTGTCCAGGGCCTTCTCGTAGTCGCCGGAGTCGTAGTTCCACCCGGTCGCGCTCTCGTAGGGGAACTGCTCGGGCTGGATGAAGTTCTTCCGCCGGATCTCGGCGGGGTCCATGTCGAGTTCGTCCGCGAGGACTTTCACCATCCGCTCGATGAGGTAGACCGCCTCCGTTACGCGGAACGAGCAGCGATAGGCCACCCCGCCCGGCGCGGTGTTGGTGTAGGCCGCCGTCAGCGTGCCGTAGGCCGTGTCGATGTCGTAGGACCCGGTGAAGATGTTGAAGAACCCGGCGGGGAACTTCGAGGGCTGGGCGACGGCGTTGAACGCGCCGTGGTCGGCCAGCACGTCGGTCCGGACCGCCTGGATCTCGCCGTCCTCGGTGGCGGCGAGCTCGCCGGTCATGTCGTAGTCCCGGGCGAACCCGGTCGACTGGATGTTCTCCGAGCGCTCCTCGACCCACTTGACGGGCTCCTCTAAGACGTACGACGCTGCCGCGGCGACGACGTAACCCGGGTAGATCGGCACTTTGTTGCCGAAGCCGCCCCCGACGTCCGGGCTGACGATCCGGATCTTGTGTTCGGGGATCCCCGAGACCTGCGCGAACAGCGTCCGGTGGATGTGAGGGGCCTGCGAGGTCATGTGGACCGTCAGCTTGTCCTTGCCGGGATCGTAGTCCCCGACCGCGCCGCAGGTCTCGATCGGCGCGGGATGGAGTCGCTGGTAGAGCATGTCCTCTTTGACGGTGACGTCGGCCTCCTCGAAGGCCTCGGCCGTCGCTTCCTCGTCGCCGGTCTCCCAGTCGAGACAGTGGTTGTCCTCCTTGCCCTCGATGTCGTCCCTGATCACCGGCGCGTCGTCCTCGAGTGCGTTCTCCGCGCCGATGACCGGGTCGAGGACGTCGTAGTCGACGACGACCTTCTCGGCCCCGTCTTTGGCCGTGTACCGGTCGGTCGCGATGACGGCGGCGACCTCCTGGGACTGGAACTTGACCTTGTCGTTGACCAGGACGTCCTGGGTGTCGTCCATCAGCGTCGGCATCGTCGCGAGGTCGTGCTCGAGCAGGTCCTCGGCGGTGAGGACGGCGACGACGCCGTCGACGGAAAGCGCTCGCGACTTGTCGATGTCCTCGATCCGTGCGTGTGCGTGGGGACTGCGGACGATCTCGCAGTGAAGCATCCCCGGCTTCTTGATGTCGTCGACGTAGTTGCCCCGGCCGGTGATGAAGCGCTGGTCTTCCTTTCGTTTGACCTCCTCGCCCATCCCGCCGCGGCCGTGGCCGCAGTGTTTCTCGGGCTGTGGGCCGCCGTCTTCTGCCTCAGCGAACCGTTCGGAGTCGCTGCTCATTCGCTCTCACCTCCGGCAATCGAGTCGTGATCGCGATCGGTCGTCGGCCCGCCACAGCAGTTCTCGACGCCGCAGTCGAACTCGCCGTCCGCGTCGGTCATCTCGGCGGGCGTGATCGTCGAGCCGTCGGCATCCGTGACGACCCCGCCGTCCGCGGCCGCGATCTCTCCCGCCTCGAGTTCCTCGGCGGCGTACTCGATCGAGCGGACGATGTTCTGGTAGCCGGTACACCGACAGAGGTTGCCGCTGATCGCCTCGCGGATCTCCTCCTCGCTCGGGTCCGGGTTCTCGTCGAGTAGTGCTTTCCCGGACATGATCATCCCGGGCGTACAGTAGCCACACTGCAGGCCGTGTTCCTCGCGGAACCCTTCTTGCAGCGGGTGGAGGTCCGCGCCGGCTTCCGGGAGGTCCTCCATTCCCTCGACGGTCATGAGTTCGCTCCCGTCGGCCTGCGTCGCGAACATGAGACAGGACTTGATCGGTTCGCCGTCCTTGAGGACGGTACAGGCCCCGCAGTTCCCGGTGTCACAGCCGATGTGAGTACCGGTCAGGTCCAGTTCCTCCCTGATCGCGTGGACGAGCAGCTGTCGCGGCTCGACGTCGATCGTGTGTTCGGTGCCGTTAACCGTCAGCGTGATTTCGCGCGTGTCTGTCACTGTGATACCCTCCGTTTGACCAGTCCTGCGCGTTCGGCCGCGTCGCCGAGCGCGCGCTGGGTGAGGACGTTTACCATGCGTTCCTTGTAGCCCGCGTCGCCGTGCTCGTCCGATTCGGGGTTGGACTGCTCGGCCGCCAGCTCCCCGGCGCGTTTGAACACCTCGCTGCCGGGCTGCTCGCCCTCGAGGTGGTCCTCGGCGTCGGTCGCCCGGACGTTCGTGATGTCGACGGCCGTGAGCCCGATGGCGGCGTTCTCGATCCGGCCGTCCTCGTCGAGAACGAGCCGTGCCGCCGAGCCAGCCATCGCGTAGTCGCCGACCTTCCGTTTGAGCTTGTGGTAGGCGCTGCCCTCGCGTGGGGCCGGCGTCGGGACCCGGACCTCGGTGATGAGTTCGTTCTCGTCGAGGGTCGTATCGTAGGGCAGCAGGAAGAAGTCCTCGGCGGGGATGACTCGCTCGCCGTCCGGACCCTGCGCGACGACCTCGCCCTCGTGTGCGAGCAACACGCTTCCCCAGTCGCCTTTCGGATCCGCCTGTGCGATCGCGCCGGCGACCGTGCCGCGGTTCCGAATCTGTGGATCCGCGACCAACGGTGCCGTGTCGGCGAAGCTGCCGTACTTCTCGTCGATCAGCGCCGACTCCTCGACGTCGGCGTGGCGTGCGAGCGCACCGATCCGGAGCCAGCCGTCCGCTTCCTCGAGGTAGTCGAGTCCGTCGATGCAATTGATGTCGATGACGGTCTCCGGAACCGCGAGTCGGAACCGGAGCATCGGCACCATGCTCTGTCCGCCCGCCAGGATCGCCCGGTCGTCCAGGCTCTCGAGCAAGCTCACGGCTTCCTCGACGGTATCGGGCTCGTGAGTCTCGAACTGTGCCGCTTTCATAACATGCCACGGATCCGGTCCGTGATGCCCGAATCCGTCTCGTCGACGTCGCTCATCTGCTTCTCGATGTCGCTGAAGAAGTTGTTCACGATCTTGTTGGCAACGGGGTTGATGACTCGCGAGCCGAGCTGGGCGATCCGGCCCGAAATGTCGGCCTCGGTCCACCACTCGATACGGGACCCCGCCCCGTCCTCGAGGGGGTGGATATGCATTCCCGAATCCATGCTGAAGCTACTCCCGCTTGCGGTCCCGGTACCGGTCGCGGTCATGATGAACTCCTCCTCGTCGCGTTCCTGAATCGTCACCGACGTCTCGAAGCGGGGCTTGACGCTTCCGACGCCGACCTGCATCAGCGCGGCGTACTCCTGGCCCTCGACGAACGCCCGCGCGGCGACGGCCTCCGGATCGGCATCGGGCAGCGTCTCCGCGTCCTCGTCGGCCTCGTAGTCGTCGTAGCTGAAGTCGTCGTCCATCGGCGTGATGTACTGACAGCCCTTCAGCGAATTTCGTACCGCGATCGGATCCGAAAGGACGACCCACGCCTTCTCCGGCGGGACGTCCTCGAGTTCGAACTCCCCATCGAACTCCATTTATATCCCCCTCCGTCCGAACCGCGATGGTCGTGTGTCGGTCGCCGTCATCTTTTATAACCCTGCACTATGTGCATACTATTTACCACAGTATATGATATCCCGTACCACACAAATAAACATGAGTGTTTGCCGACAAACAGGTTCGACCGTTCAGTTAGACCGATGACGACCGACAATCCCCACGACGGCGACGATCTGATCGACCTCGATGCGGCCGTCGACCACGTTCGGACGCTCCGCACGGAGTTGCTGCCGGCCCTCGAGACGGAACGCGTCTCCCTGGACGAACTGGCCGGCCGGACGCTCGCGGAACCGATCCACGCGCCGGTCGACGTCCCCGCACACAGTCACGCGACGATGGACGGTTTCGCGTTCGACGCGACCGACGAGTATCCGCTGGCGGTCGTCGACGACCCGGTCTGCCCGGAGGACGAGCCACCCGCCCTCGAGTCGGGCACGGCGATCCGGATCGCGACCGGTGCGCCGCTGCCACCGTCGGCGAACGCGGTGCTCAAGCGCGAGGAGGCCACCGTCGACGACGGCCAACTTACGGGGACGGCGATCGAACCCGGAACCTACGTCTACCAACGCGGCAGCAACGTCAGCGAGGGGGAGAAGTTGTTCGATGCGGGCGAGCGACTCGGCGCGAAGGACGCGTTGCTACTTGGCGACCTCGGGATCGACGATGTCGCCGTCCGCGAGCGCATCTCCGTCGGCCTGCTGGCGACCGGCACGGAGATCCACGAGGGACGCCACCGGGACCTCGACTCGCCGATGCTGGCCGGACTCGTTCGCTCGTGGGGACACGAGGCGACCTACGAGGGGTCGGTCCCCGACGAAAACGACCGGGTCGAATCCCGAATCGACGAACTGGCCCGCAAGCACGACGTCGTCGTCACGACCGGCGGGACGAGCGTCGGCGACAAGGACTACGTGATCCGGACGCTCGACGCGCTCGGAGACGTCCTGTTCCACCGCGTTCGGCTCCGACCGGGGAAACCGATCGGCGTCGCACGGCTGCCCGACCACGACGCGGTGGCGGTCGCCGTCCCGGGGAAACCGGTAGGTGCATACCTCGTAACGGCACTCGTCGCCCGCCCGTTCTTTACTGGCGACGCGTCCCTACCGACGGTGTCCGCTCGGATGGCCCACGACGTGGGGATCGGTACGGCCGGCTTCACCTACGCGATTCCCGTCACGCTCGAGGACGGGACCGCGACGGGACTCGGCCACGTCGACTCACCGCTCCCGATCTACGAGGAGACGTTCGATCCGAGCGTCCTCTCCTCGAGTACGCGCGCGAGCCGAGCCGACGGGTTCGTGCTGACGACGAACGGCGTCGCCGCCGACGAGCCGGTCGACGTCGTTCCGGCGACGGCGCTGGAGCGATGACGACGGACGCGTCCGATTCGCCGGCCGTGGCGGGCCTCCTGCTCGCCGCCGGGACGAGCAGCCGCTTCGGGAACGAAAACAAACTGCTGGCGACGCTCGAGGGGGAGCCGATCGTCCGCCAGGCCGCGCGAACGCTCGTCCGCAGCGGCGTCGACCCGGTCGTCGTCGTCCTCGGTTACGAGGCCGACCGGGTCGGTGACGCGCTCGAGGGCCTTCCCGTCGAAACCGCCGTCAACGAGGCCTACGACACCGGACAGGCGTCCTCGCTCCGAACCGGGATCCGGGCGATTCGCGGACGCGATCGCGAGTACGACGCGGCCGTCATCGCGCTCGGGGACATGCCGTTCGTCGATCCGTCGACGGTCGATTCGCTGGTCTCGGCGTACGCCGCGGACGCCGGTGACGCGCTCGCGGCGGCGTTCGACGGGGAGCGGGGAAACCCGGTGTTGTTCGACGAGCGGTTCTTCGACGCGCTCGCCGACGTCGACGGCGATATCGGCGGCCGCGAAATCCTTCGCGAGAGCGACGCGAGCGCGCTGGTCCTCGTCGACGATCCGGGCGTGCGCCGCGACATCGACAGCCCCAACGATCTGTGACCGACCCGCCGAATGCGTCTCGTGAGTTCTCCGCTCGTCGAAGCGGGCGTTCGACCCCGGCGCGGTCCGGCCGTACTACTCGGACTCGAGTTTCCTCACGACGATCTGTCCGTCCTCGACGTGCCACTCGACCCGATCGCCCTCGCCGACATCGAGGAAATTGCGAACCGGTTTCGGCACTGTTGTCAGGTTCTTTTCGGAAACCTTCGTATCGGTGAGTATACCCATTCTACGTGGGG
Organism: Natrinema ejinorense; assembly: GCF_002494345.1. Taxonomy (GTDB): domain Archaea; phylum Halobacteriota; class Halobacteria; order Halobacteriales; family Natrialbaceae; genus Natrinema; species Natrinema longum. Next base: position 1,835,217 of record NZ_NXNI01000001.1, on the reverse strand, counting down.
TACAGCCCTAGTCAATACATAGTTTACGCTATGTGGAGGGAACGCGGTCACCGACGGCCGGAGCGGGGTCACCCGCTCGAGCGCCATCGGTGTGCGCCGCCGTCGGACGCCTTGGTGAAGTCGAGGTCGTATCGGTCGGATTCGACGAGAACCGGTCCCGGAACGTACGTGTCCTCGGAGCTATCGACCGACTCGAGGAGGTTCCGGTCCGCCATCGTCGAGAGGACGTCCCGAACCGTCCCCTCGCGGCCGGGAATCAGATTCGCTTCTTCCATCACGCCGTCGACGTCGACCTGCCCCCGGAGGAATGCCAGCCGGATCGCCGACACCCACGCAGGTTCGCGCTTCGTCTCCCGACACATGACGCGTACGTCACAGGGGACGGTGTTATAGTTTCTGACGAGAACGTCCAGGTCCGTTCGTGATACTGTCGGACAGAAGTCAATACGAAGTCGGTCGCGAATTCGTGGCCGTCCCCACCGGTGACGGCCACAGCAGAGCGACCGATCTTCACGTCGTTCTGTCCGGCAGTATGAATCGACCCCACGTTCGCGGCCGACGGCGACTACCGCCAGGCTTACGCCGGTCTCCGGGCATATAGGGCGTATGGTTCGCCAGCAGATCGACAGTGTCGGCGTCGTCGGTGCGGGGACGATGGGCAGCGGGATCGCACAGGTCGCAGCGGCGGCCGGCTACGAGGTCGTGATGCGCGACATCGAGTCGACGTTCGTCGAGAACGGGTTCGACACCATCGACGATAGCCTCTCACGGCTGGACGCGCGAGACGATCTCGCGGAATCCCCGGCGACCATCCGCGACCGGATCGAGGGAACGACACTGCTCGACGACCTCGCCGACTGCGACCTCGTCGTCGAGGCCGCCCTCGAGGAACTGAGCGTCAAACAGGAGATTTTCGCCGACCTCGAGCGGATCTGTGCCGACGACGTCCTGCTCGCGACGAACACGAGCACGATTTCGATCACCTCGATCGCGTCGGACCTCGAGACCCCCGAGCGCGTGATCGGGCTGCACTTCATGAACCCGGTCCCGATTATGGAGGGCGTCGAGGTCGTCGTCGGCGAGAAGACGACCGCGGAGGCGACGGAGCTGGCACACGAACTCGCCGACGACCTCGGGAAGACGACCTGGGAGGCCGACGATAAGCCCGGCTTCGTCACCAACCGTATCCTGATGCCCTGGATCAACGAAGGCATTCGGGCGTACGACGAGGGCGTCGCCACGAAGGAGGACATCGATACCGGCATGGAACTGGGGACCAACGTCCCGATGGGGCCGCTGACGCTGGCGGATCACATCGGTCTCGACGTCTGTCTCCACGCCTCCGAAACGCTTCACGAGGAGCTGGGCGACCGCTACAAGCCCGCGTACCTCCTCAAACGGAAGGTCGAGGCCGGCGACCTCGGCAAGAAGACCGGAACCGGGTTCTACGAGTACGAGTGATCGTCGGCGTCGCGGCGACGGCACCGCGATCGGTTGCGATTCGATTCAGTTTCCGATAAAGTATTTCACGCTGACACTCGTTGCGGGAAACGATGCGCCTCGCACGCCTCGCTATCGCCCTCCTCTGTTGTAGCCTCGTCGGAGCGACCGGTGTCGCCGCCGTCGCCGGCGCACCACCGCCGACGCAACTCTGTGGGGTTTGTGGCCCCGGCACCGCCAACGATGCCGAGATCGCGGGCGCGACGGAGCAGGGAACGCTCGACATCTACGTCGACGAAACCGGGGATTCGCGCTGGCACGCCCGCGTGCCGGTCACCGAGGCCGCCGCCGAGCGCTACCGCACCAACGCGACCGCACTCGAGGCCGCGGTCGACGACGCCTGGGCACGATACCACGCCGCCGACGACGACGTCCGCGAGGTCGAGCCGTCGCTCGAGGACGATACCGTCGTCGTGAATTATACGGTCGACGACATCGCCCGATCCGGGGTCGGAGACACCTGGATCGTCGACTACTTCGCGGTCGGAACCGCGTCCACTCGCTACGAGATCGTTGCGCAGCGAGTCACGCTACATACTCCCGCGGGGACGAGGGTCACGAACCACGTCCGCGCCGCCGACGTCGATGGCAACGCCGTGACGTGGACCGGCGGGACCGACCGCGATCCGGGCGACGACTTCGGCGAGCAGACGTACGTCACCTACGGCAGCGGCGGCGTTCTCGACGCCGCGAGGGGCTACGCGACGCTCGCCCTCGAGACCGGACCGACGGCGCTCGCACACGGCGTGAGCGGCGGCGCCATTCCGGGGGCGTTGATCGCACTCGCCGGGGTCGCAGCCGGGCGGATCGGCCTGGGAGTCGCCGCCGTCGACGACGCGACGCTCGAGCGACTGATCGTGGCAGTAGGGAGTATCGGAGCAGTGGGCTTCCTCGTCGTCGGGTCGACCGCGGCCGGTCCCGGCCTCGCGCCGGGTGCCGTCGCGCTGGCGTCGCTCGGGATCGGCTACGCCCTGCTGGGAAGCGTGGCACGCCGGTTCGGCAGACGCTTCGAAACGCGCGGGCTGGCGGGCCTGTCGCTGCTCGCGACGACGACCGCCGGGGGAGTCACTCTTCTGCTCGCCGGACCGCCGCTGTACGCGTTCCCGATGTGGTTCGGACTGGCAACCGCACTCTGGCTACCGATCGGACACGCGTTCGAACGCGGCCGAACGCCGATCGCGCTCGTGGTCGTGGCAATCGCTGGACTCACGCCGATCGCCGCGATCGGGGCCATCGCTCCGGTCACGGTGTTCGGATACGGGCCGACGATATACGGGCTCCTGTTGTTGCCGTGGGTCGTAAGCGTCGCCGTGTTCGGCTACCCGCTCGCGCTTCTGGGCCGACAACTCGCGCTCGGCGACGACTGACCTGCGCGACATCGACGAGCGACGGAGCCGCCGCGTCGTCACTCGAGGAATCGCGCACCGACGTCGACGTCGGCCGGCGGCATCGCACACTGGTCTTTCTTGCCGAACCAGCGATACCGGCGAGCCGCGACGAAGTCGTACGCCCGATCCCGAATCGACCGCGGCAGGAACCGAAACGGGCCGAGCAGCGCGTAGACCCCACCGAGGAGCCTCGCGATTCGGATGACCGCCGCGGACTTCACGTAGCAGTCGTCGCCCTCGATCAGGACGATCGACTCGAGTTCGTCCGTCGGGAGGTCGTGTTCGGCGAGCAACTGTTTGCCGACATCGGACTGGAGCGAGGCGAACCGAAATTGCCCGTCCGTATCCCGCGGCAGGATGAACTGGACGAACCCGTTACAGAGGTTACAGACGCCGTCGAAGAGGATGATCGGGTCGTCCGGGATGTCCGTACTCATGGGGTAGCTGTCCGTTGGGACTCCTGCCAATTCACGATTCCGGTCGTCGCAGTAGCGGTCCGGATCGACACTGCGACGGCAGCGGGAACCGACGACTTCCACACCACGTCCTCATACGGACCGCTGTCAGGCAGTGCCGGCGACCCCACGACTCGTCCGTAGGGTCAGGTCACTCGGACGGAGGACCGTATCAGACGTACGACAGTGGAGAAGAGAACCACTCAAACTGCCATTCAATCATTCTGAAAACGGATTAAATAGTTAATGCAAACAACGGTGTGGGTGCAGATATGGCTGAAACGGTTCACCGACTCGAACCGCTCGAGCGTCGACCGCTGACCGACCGTACCTGTCTCGTCACCGGCTCCTCGCGTGGAATCGGTCGCGAAATCGCGTTCGAACTCGCCCGCTGTGGTGCGAACGTGGCAGTGAACTACCGCTCGTCCGACGCGAAGGCACGCGACGTGACCGAGCGGATCGAAGAAAACGGTGAGTCGGCGATCCCCGTCCAGGCCGACGTCTCCGACCCGACGGAGGTCGAACGGATGGCCGCGGACATCCGCGAGGAGTTCGGCGCGATCGACGTCCTCGTCAACAACGCAGGAATCACCGTCGATCGAACGTTCGAGGAAATGACCTACGAGGACTGGCAGGCGGTCATCGACGTCAACCTCCACGGAACGTTCAACTGCACGAAGGCGTTCTACGAGGACATCAAAACCTCCGACCACGGGCGACTGATCAATATCTCGAGCGTGGTCGGCCAGCAGGGCAACTACGGACAGGCCAACTACGCGACCTCGAAGGGGGGCCTGTTCGCGTTCACTCGGACGCTCGCTCTGGAGTTGGCGAGTCACGGCTCGACGGCGAACTGCGTCGCGCCGGGCTTTACCGAGACGGACATGCTCGAGACGGTTCCCGATCGGGTTCGAGAGAAGATCCGCGAGGACATTCCGCTGGATCGGTTCGCCCGACCCGAAGATATCGTCGGGATGGTCCGGTTCCTCGTCGGCGACCGGGCCGAGTACATGACCGGCCAGGTCGTCGGGATCAACGGCGGCATCGAGTGGTGACGAGTCGCCGAGCCAGGCGATCCGATTCGGCAGGCAGCCTCGAGCAGCCGGTATCCGCCGAATCCCGAAGCAGCCGGGACCCGCTAACTCCGATTTCGGGGCCGTGACTGTCCGTCCGGCCGCGGTCACGCACCTCGAGCAACCACAGTTGTTCTACCCCAAACAAAATTGTTTTACGGCCGGGATCTGTTCCACCGGATGATGCCACCCATCGCGCTTCCACACGACGCGAAGGCCGGACCGACCAAATCGGAGGTCCGCGCCGTCGTCGGTTCGAAACTCGCACTCGAGCCGGACGATCACTTCGCGGAGGTCGGCTCCTGTACAGGGGCCATCACGATCGAAGCCGCACAGCGAGCCGGGCGGGTGACCGCCCTCGAACGGAAACCCGAGCGACTCGAGACGACGGAAAAGAACCTCGCGGTCAACGAGGAGTCGGTGCGCGCCGATGTCGAACTGCGAAACGCGGAAGCGCCCGAGGGGCTGCCCGCCGACGCCGACGCCCTCTTTCTGGGCGGGAGTCGGAACTTCGAGGCAGTACTCGATCACGCCGTCGAAACCGAAATCGACCGCGTCGTGATGAACGTCTCGCGCCTCGAGGTCGCGGGCAAGGCGACGGAGGCCTTCCGCGAACGGGGCCTGCTCGAGGAGGTCGTCCAGTTCCAGGTGAGCCACGGCTACGAACTCGCCGGCGCGACGAGTTTCAACTCGGACAACCCGGTGTACATGCTGGTCGGGAGCGCGACGGCCGACGACGAGGATGATGGCGAGAGAGGTGCCACCGACGGGAGCGGGGGGAATCACCGATGACTCTCTACGGCGTCGGGCTCGGTCCCGGCGAGGCCGACCTCGTGACCGTTCGCGGGAAGGAGGTCCTCGAGAACGCCGACGTGGTTTACTCGCCCGGCCGCCTGTCGCGGACGGTCGCACTGAAACACGTCGACGAGTCGAAGATCGGGGATCTCGACTTCCCGATGACGAAAGACGAGGAGAAGCTCCGTGCGGCGTGGAAGGAAGCCGCGGCGGAGATCGCCCCGAACGCCCGCGAGGGTGACGTCGCCTTCGTCACGCTGGGCGATCCCAACGTCTACTCGACGTTCGGCCACCTGCGCCGGACGATCGACGCCTTCCACTCGGACGTCGAATTGGAGATCGTCCCGGGCGTGAGCGCGGTGACGGCGTTCGCGACCGCGATGGGGGTCGAGATCGAAGCCGGCGCGGGCCTCTCCTTGCGGGAAGCCGCCGCCGGCCACAGCCCCACGGGGCCGGATCGGATGATCCTGTTCAAAGTCACCGACGCACCGGCGACCCACGAGGGACTCGTCGAGGCCGGCTACGACGTGACCTACGGCCGCCGGCTGTTCATGGAACAGGGCGAGACGATCGTCACCGACGATCCCGCGGACATCGACGAGCGGGACTACTACACGCTCGCCTACGCCGAAAAGGCGGGCCTCGAGGTCGAGCAGGCGACGGCAGCCTTCCAGACTGAGGGCTCCGACGACTCGAGCGAGGACGACTCGACGACGAGCGGTGAGCCAGTGACCGATGGCGGTGAGCGAATCGAAGGTGAGCGCGAGCGAAGCGAGCGCGATCCACATCGGAACGCGAAGCGTTCCGAGGAAGGTTCGCGATCCTCGTCGGAGGTACCCTCCGACGTAGGCAGGCTGGTCGACCTCGAGCACGCCGAGGGCTGCGAAGGCGGCGACTGTGGAGGCCACCGATGACTGACGACGCACAAAACGACCCGCAGGACGCGATCGATTCCCAAGGCGAGCGCCGCCGCGAGGAACTGGACGACCGGATCTTCGAGCACAGCGCGGGCGACGAACAGGAGGGGATTCCCTTCGTCGGTGCCGGCCCCGGCAACCCGCGCCTGCTGACCGTCGCGGGGAAGGAACTGCTCGAGGAGGCCGACCTCGTCGTCCACGCGGGTTCGCTGGTCAACAGCGAACTCCTCGAGGAATACTGTGCCCACGCCGAACTGGTAAACTCCGTCGGGAAGGACCTCGAGGAGCTGATCCCGCTGATGAGAGACGCCTACGAGGACGGCGACAACGTCGTCAGGCTGCACAGCGGTGATCCGGCGATCTACGGAGCCGCGCTCGAGCAGATGGACGCCTTGGAACACGAGGGCGTGCCGACTCACTTCGTGCCCGGCGTCACGTCGGCCTTCGCGGCCAGCGCAACGCTTCGGACCCAGTTGACGCTCAACGAGGTCTCGAACCACGTCGCCTTTACCCGGCCCCAGGGCAAGACCCTGACGCCGGAGGAGGACCACATCTCCGACTTCGTCGAGATGGGCGACGTGACGACCTGTATCTACCTCGGAACCCACGCGGTTCGGGACACGATGGACCGGTTGCTCGAGGACGATCACGACCCCGAGACGCCGGTTGCGGTGATCTACCACGCCTCGTGGCCGGACGAGGACGTGATCATCGGCTCGATCGGTGATATTGCGGATAAAGTGGAAGAGGCCGGATACCGGGCGTCGGCGCTGGTCGTCATCGGCGATGCGGTTACGGGGGCGGGCTACGAGCGCTCGTTCCTCTACGGCGACTGGGCCAATCGAGGCTCGTCGGGAGAGTCCGGCGAGACCGAGGCGGGTGACGACTGAGATGACTCGGAGTCACTACCGCGAACACGGTGAAAGCCCCCAGCCCGCTCGAGTCGGAGGACTCGCTGCGGTCCTCGGCCGTCGGCCTGCGGTCCTTGCGTCGTCCGCCTTCCTCGAGCGGGCTGGCCCCTTTCAGTCCCACCCGAACGGTGGATTGGACGGGGTCGTGGAACGCGGAGCGGACGATTTCGATTCGATGGAGGTTACACAATGAGTTCAGGAACTGAGAACGCGGATACGATGGACGATTCGGGATCGGACTCCGGCGGCGGACACTGTTCGACGGCGGATTCGGACGGCGAAGTCGCCGAGGAGATCGCGATCATCTCCTTCGGGCGGAAGATGGATACCGCCGAGGAGATCAAAGCCGAGATCGGCGATCGCTACGAGTCGATCGACATCATCGAGTACCACGGCGATGTCTTCGAGGAGCACTGGGGCGAGTACGACTGCTTCATCGGCCTGATGGCGTCGGGCATCGCGATGCGGAAGACGGCCCACCTGCTCGACGACAAGTGGGAGGACCCCGCGATCTGCGTCGTCGACGAGGAACTGACGTGGGCCATTCCGATCACGGGCGGCCACCACGGCGCGAATCAGGTCGCACAGGACCTCGCGACGATGGGTGCCGTGCCGGCGATGACCACCGCGAGCGAGGCCGCGGGCAAGCAGGGCGTCGAGTCCCGCGCGAAGGCGATGGACACCCACGTCGTCAACGGCGACTCGACGGTCAAGACGAACCTCGCCGTCCTCGACGAAAACCTCGGCCCCGTCGCCAGACTCGACGGGCCGAAAGCGGTCCTCGTCGGCGACGACGTGACGGTTCTCAAGCGCAACAAAGGGGACGGCGTCGTGCTCGGTACCGGCAGCGTCTCCGGTGCGAGCAAAGAGGCCTTCCTCGCAGCCTGGGAGGCGGCCCTCGAGCAGACCGACTACGACGTCGACGACGTCGAGTTCGTCGGGACTGCGACTCGGAAGGAAGACGAAGAAGGGCTGCTCGAGGCCGCACAGGAACTCGACCTCGGCGTGGTCGCCTTCGACAAGGAGACGCTACTCGAACACGAGGGGCCGACGCCCTCGAAGTCGAAGGAGCTGATCGGCTGGCCGGGCGTCTCCGAGGCTTCGGCGATCGCCGGCGGGGCCGAGCAGGAACTGGTCCTCGAAAAGATCAGCTACGAAAACGAGGTTACGGTGGCGATCGGTCGATGAGTTCGGACGCAGACGCCACCGAGATGGATGCGAACGCGGACGCCGCCGGCGGTACCCCCGACGACCACGGCACCCTCTACGTCGTCGGCATCGGCCCCGGACTGCCAGAACACATGACCAAGCGAGCCAAGGAGGTCATCGAATCCTCGGAGGTCGTCATCGCCTCGAGCCTCTATCAGGAGTTCCTTCGCGACGACGGCACCCTGCTGCCGGAGGAGGAAACCGACGAGGACGGCATTGCAATCCGCGAGGACGGCTTCGAGCAGGAAATCGTCCGCTCGACGATGGGCCGCCAGATCGAACTCGCCCGCGCGGCGTTCGACCACGTTCGGGAGGGAAAGGACGTGGCCCACGTCTCCGGCGGCGATCCGTCGGTCTACGGCAAGTCCGACCTCATCTTCAAGATGGCCGAGGAGGACGACGCGACGGATATTCCGATCGAGATCGTCCCCGGCTTGACGGCAGCACTGGGCGGGTCGGCGAACGTCGGCGCGCCGCTGTGCAACGACTTCTGTACGGTCTCGCTGTCGGACAAGTGGCGCGGCTGGGACGAGATCGAGGAGAAGCTGCGGGCGGCCGCGGTTTCGGACTTCGTGATCGTCCTCTATAACTGCTGGCGAAATTACGAGAAAGCGGTCGAGATCGTCCGCGAGGAGCGGACCGACGACGCCTACGTGGCCATCGTCAACGATGCCGGCCGCGCGGACGCCGGCCGAAACGGCGAGAGTCAGTTCATCACCACCCTCGGCGAGGCCGCCGATCACGACGACAAGGTCTCCGGGATGGGCACCTCGCTGATCATCGGCAACCACGAGACCGAAACCTGGCGCAACGACGACCGAACGTACCTCGTCACCCCGCGCGGCGGGCGTGACGTCGACGACTTCTGAATCCAACACCAGACAACCATGAGTACGGACACCAACGCGGACGCTGACGACGAATCGACTTCCAAATGCGGAGCCTCGAGCACGGAGAGCAGTGCCAGCGGGGCGAGCACCGATAGCTCGAGTAGCTGCGGTGCCTCGAGCAGTACCGACGACTCCAGCAGTTCCAAGTGCGGTGCGAGTTCGTCGAGTTCCTCCTCGTCCTCGAGTAGCTGCGGGGCCTCGAGTTCCGACGACGACAGTTCGAACGAGAAGGAGGTCGGCTCCACCGTCGACGACTTCGACGCCGACCCCGGCAAACTGAGCGCCGTCGGCCTCGGTCCCGGCCATCCGGAAGGGATGACCGACCGCGCGAAGACGGCGCTGCTCGAGGCCGAGCACATCGTCGGCTACACGACTTACATCGACCTCATTCCGGACGAGATCACCGAGGAGGCCGACGAGCTGTACGACACGCCGATGTGTGGCGAAGTGTCGCGAACGGAGGAAGCCATCGACCGCGCGCTGGCGGGCAACGACGTCGCCATCGTCGGCAGCGGCGACCCCAACGTCTACGCGCTGGGCGGGCTCGCACTCGAGATTCTCGAGTCCAAGGGCGCGACGGCGTCGATGGTCGATTTCGAGGCCGTGCCGGGCGTCCCGGCGGCCCAGTCCTGTGCGGCCCGGCTGGGTGCGCCGCTGGTCAACGACACCGTCTCGATCTCGCTGTCGGACCACCTCGTCCCGATGCCCGAGATCGAGTCGCGACTCCACTCCGCGGCCAAGGAGTCCTTTACGATCACGATCTACAACCCCTGGAGCCGCAAGCGCCGGGAGAACTTCGAGAAGGCCTGTGAGATCCTGCTGGCCCACCGCGACGAGGACACGCCCGTCGGCATCGTTCACGGTGCCGGCCGCGAGGACGAGCAGGTGATGATCACCGAACTCGGCGAACTCGAGGAGCTCGGCGAGAGCGAGATCATCGACATGACGACGACGATCGTCGTCGGCAACGAGGACACCTACGTCTGGGACGACCGGATGGTCACCCCGCGTGGCTACGAGACGAAGTACGACTACTGAGAGCACACCATGTCACGATACGAAGTCACCATCGAGAAAGACGCCTGCGACGGCATCTTCGCCTGCCTGACCCGCGATCCGCGGTTCGTCGAGGGCGAGGACGGCCTCGCGACGATCGATCCCGGCGCGGATCCGGTCTACGACTGCGAAGGCGAGGTCACCGACAACGAAGACCGGGTCGTCGCGACGTTCGACGACGACCGCATCGACGAAGCCCAGCAGGCCGCCGCGGCGTGCCCGACCGATGCGATCGTCGTCGAGGAGGTTGGCGAATGAGCGAACCCCGTAGTAAAATCGAGGTTCCGTCCGATCCGCTCGCCGGCCACGCCGCGACGGCGTACTTCTGGGGCCACGTCGCCGGGAGCGGCGACGTCTCAGACGACCGTATCGAGGTCGTCACCAACGACGAGGCGTCCGCGCAGGTGCTCGCCGCGATCGCGGGCGGCGACCTCGAGCACGACACGACCACTCGCGACTACGCCCACGACACGTCCATTACGCGAACCGAAGACGAGTACACGCTCTCGATCGGCGGTGACGGAGGCGGAAGCAGCGAGAACGGCGATTCCGGGCTGCTGGGTCGCAGCGGCGCGCTCGGACTCCCCGTCGACGGCCGCGGCAACTACCGCTTCGGCGCGTTCTCGAACTACGACCGGGAACTGCTCCGGGGACTGCTCGAGGGCTGTGGCACGATCTGCTTCAAGTCCTCGAGTGGCACCGTCGGCATCTCCTTCGTCCACGACGACGCGGACCTGCTCGAGTTCGCACAGGACCTCATCGCCGACTGTCCCGTGACGGCTCCCGTCGACGACCTCTCGGAGACGTCCTCGGGTGGCTACTGGTTCGGCGTCGACGACGACGCCGCACCCGACTTCGGCACGTGGCTCTACGAGAACTGCGAGGAGACGGGCCTGTTCGCGCCGAGTCGCCGCCGCAAACTCGAGCGGAGCCTCGAGCAGGCCGAGGCGTACGACGAGTAGCCAGCTGAACGATCGAGACATCCGATACTGATGAGCACACCCGACCAGACAATACACGCATCTACAGCCGGGTTCGACGACGAGGCCGTCCTCCTGATCGGCCACGGCTCCCGGCGCGAGAAGTCCAACGAACAGGTCCGCGAACTGGCCGCCGACCTCGAGTCGCGGCTGGGGATCCCCGTCGACGCCGCGTTCCTCGAGCTCGCGGAGCCGGCGATCGACGAGGCGTTCGCCCAGCTCGCACCCGTCACCTCGCAGGTAACGGTCGTCCACTGTTCGCTGTTCGCCGCGAGCCACGTCAAGAACGACGTGCCACTCGCCATCGAGCAGGCCCGCGTCGAGCACGACCTCGAGATCAACAACGGCGCACACCTCGGTGTCCACCCGGCGATCCTCGAGTTGCTCGACGACCGCGCCGCAGCCATCGAGCGCGAACTGGGCGTCGACCGCGAGGCCGATGAGGTCGCGGTCGTGGTCTGTGGCCGCGGCTCGAGCGACCCGGACGCCAACGGCGACGTGCACAAGCTGGCCCGCCTGCTGTTCGAGGGTCGCGAGTTCGACCGCGTCGAGGCTTCCTTTATCGGCGTCACGGAGCCGACGCTCGAAGACACCTTACACGGGCTCTCGAAGCACCGCCCCGACGCGGTCGTCGTCCTGCCGTACATGCTCGGCGACGGCGTCCTCACCCAGCGGGTTCGAGACTGGACGGCCGAATTCGACGACGAGTATCCGTACGTCGACGCGCTGGCCGGGGATCCGCTCGGGACCGACTCCCGACTGCTCGACGTCTTCGCCGACCGCTGGGAAGAGGCGCGGACCGAGAGCGTCGAGATGTCCTGTGACACGTGCAAGTACAAAGTCGACCTCGAGGGCTACGAGGAAGACGTCGGCGGCGCGCGGGCCATGCTCCGCGCGCTGGCCCACCAGGAGGCCCACGCCGACCGCGACGACATCGACGAGGAACCCGACAGCCACGACGCGCCGGAAAAGCACGTCGCGGTCTGTACCAACCAGACCTGCGCCAAGATGGGGTCGCCGGCGGTCCTCGAGCGCCTGCGCCAGGAGGTGCGGGACTCCGAGCACTGCGATGCCCGCATCACGCGGTCGTCCTGTCTGGGTCGCTGTGGCGACGGGCCGATGGTCGCGGTCTACCCCGATGGGGTCTGGTACGGCGGCGTCGAGGACGACGACGCGGAACGGATCGTCGGCGACCACCTCGATCGCGACCGTATCGTCAGCGAACTCGTCGATCAGACGCTGTAACGCCGTTCGAAACACACGCACGCGAAAATCACTATCCACCCATGAGCTGCTACGAAATCGAAGCGCTACGACTCGGATTGATGACCGTCCTCGGCGTCGGGGACGACAGCACCCGCGATCACGCGGAGAAAGAACTCGAGGGCCATCTCGACGGCCCCATCAAGGGCCTCGCGGAGGCCGACAGCCTCGCGGCGATCGAGCGCCATCTCGACGCGGCGCTGGTCGACCTCGAAGAGGAGGTCGCCGCGATGGACAGCGACGACCCCGAGTACGACTACACGCGGGGGCGGCTGCTGGCGGTCCGTGACGCCGAGCGAGCGGTCCAGCGATTGAGTGCGCAAGGCGAGAGCATCGTCGACGGGCTCGGCGACGCCCACGACACCCTCCACGAGACGTTCCCCGTAGAGGAGTAATCATGGCCGACACTGCCGATACCGAACGCGACCGGTCCCTCGAGTTCCGGTCGGTCCCGCTCGGCGAGATCGAGACGGCCCGGAGCCGCCATATGTGGACCCGATCCGCGGTCGAGGTGGCGGCGTCCGGAAATCTCGTCGTGACCGGCGAGTGGGACGGGACCGTCACCGCCCGCGATGCCGACTCGCTCGAGGTCCGGTGGACGGTCGAGCATCCGGATCACGCGGTCGGGATCGCGTCGCTGGAGGGGAGCGTGGCTGACGGAGACGAGCGCGGCGGCACGGTCGTCGTCGCCGGCCGGGGCGATACCGGGGCGATCGCGGCCTACGACGCCGCGACGGGCGATCGGCGCTGGCGGTACGACACCGCCGACGACATCGGCGAGGCGGTCAAAGACACCGTCTTCTACTTGCCCTATGTCGTCTCCCTCGAGACCGGCACCGACGCCGACGGCAACGAGCGGCTCTACGCCGCTGCGCGACGCTACGAGCGCGACGGTGAAACCCGACGGTGGCACAGCACTGTCTACGCGTTCGATCCCGACGGGTCGGTCCGGTGGACCGACGAGACCGACGCGTCGCCGATCGCGCTCGACCTCGACGACGACGGCGAGCGCCTCGCCGTGGGCTACAACCGCTGTATGGGTGATCACGACACCGGGCTCGTCGTTCTCGAGGCCGAGTCGGGCGACACCCTGTGGAACTGGGATCCCGGAACGGAAGGCGACCGCCGCGTCGGCGACGTCTCCTTCGACGGGAAGTCGATCGCCGTCTCGAGTCACGGCGACAAACGCGGCTACCTGTTGGGTCCCGGCGGTGCCGAGCGCTGGCGCGTCGACCTCGCAGTCGAGACCGAACTCGAGGACGAGACGCTGTACGCCTACCCGAACCACGCCTACGCGAACGACGGTCGTGTGGCGTTCGTGACCGGCAACACCTACGCGATCGAGAGCCGCGAGACGGAGCGTCGACATCCGCACGAACACCGGGTCGCCGCGTTCGACGCCGACGGTGCCCTCCTGTGGGACGACGAGGTTCGCGGCTTCGTCCACGGCCTCGCCGCCGACGGCGGGCGACTCGTCGCTCCCTGCGCCCAGAACTTCCGCGTTCGCGACCCGGACACCCACGCCGTCCGCTGGTTCGACCTCGAGTCCGGCGCGAGCGCCACCGAGCATCTCGACGGAATCGCGACCGCGGCCGCTGTCGAGGGCGGAACGGTCGCAGCCATCGAGGAACCCGTCGCATACCACGACGAGGGCGAGACGCGCGGCGAGTACGCAGTCTGGGTCGGCTCGCTCGAGTAGCGCCGTCGATCGGTCGGTTTCTCGGATGGGTCCACGGCGATACTGTTGACTAGTCGCATACGCAAGGCCAACCCCCACAACGCTCACGAGCGTCCGCTCTCCCGTATAATGACCGAGAGTTCTGCACGCGACGGTCGCGAGGTGCGTTCCGATCCCGGGCGGGTCGAACGCTCCTCGAGCCGTCTCGACGAAACTGAGCGGACGACGGGACCGCCATGCCGGGTGATGACCGACGGCGGACAGGCGGGGATGGAGGAGTCCGGCGACCAGCCCGAGGAAGCGGAAGCCGACGCCGAGGAAGGGGAGGCGGACACTGCCGAAAGCGAGGAGACCCAGGGAGGGGAAGACGAATCCGAAGGCGCAGTCGAAAGCGAAGACGAGGACGAAAAAGAAGAGACCGAGGAAGAAACCGGGACCACGGAAGGAGAAGACGAAACGGAAGCCGAGGAGGAGGGCGAAGAAGAAGCTGAAACGGACGGGGAGGACACCGACGACGAGGAAGAAGACGAGTACCACGTCGAAGACGCCGACGATGTCTACCAGGACGACGAAACGGCCGGCGTCCTCCACCTCGACCTCGACGGCCTCTTCCTGGATCTGCTCGGCCTCGAGGTGAACCTGAATCCGGTCACGCTCGACGTCTCGGCGCGACCCGGCGGGAACAACCTGCTCGGGAACCTGCTATCGGCAGTCACGGGACTTCTCGACGGCCCCGGCGCCCTGCTTGACAAGGTCCAGTCGCTACTGGGCAAACCAAAAGAGCTGCTCAGTTCCCTGGTTAGCAAGCCAAAAGAGCTGCTCAGCAACGTACTTGGCAAGCCCAGAGAGTGGCTCAATAGCGCACTCAGCAAGCCCGGGGAGTGGCTCAGTGGACTCGTTGGCGGTGGCGCTGGCGAACCGGCGGAGACTGACGAACCGGACGCCGAGGAAGCGGAACCAGCAGCCGACGACGAGGAAGCGGAACCGAGCGAGGGCGACGAGACGCCGGGTCGCATCTCCAGGGCGGCCAGCTGGCTCAGAGAGAAGCTGTCCGGGCTCGTTCCCAGCTTCCCGACCGAGGAGATCGTGGCGATGATCGTCAGCGAAGTAATCGAACAGCTAATCGAACGACTCGAGCCGGAGCGTGAGGAAGAGGCCGGCGGACAGGCGGAGCCGTCACAGGCGGAAGCATCATCATGAGCGACGATTCAATCACACAGCGGATCGATACCGAGAAGATCACCGAAAACGTCGACGTCGACGAACTGGTCGAGGGGACCCAGTGGGAGGACGAGATCGACGGGGACAAGCCGCTCGGGGAAGCGCTTGGCGGACAGATCGGCGCGATCCTCGGGCGAGCGATCGGCGAAT
Organism: Natrinema ejinorense; assembly: GCF_002494345.1. GTDB lineage: Archaea > Halobacteriota > Halobacteria > Halobacteriales > Natrialbaceae > Natrinema > Natrinema longum. The sequence goes on along the minus strand of NZ_NXNI01000001.1, from coordinate 1,819,731 downwards.
CCCTCGGACGAACGATCGGGAACATGGTCGTCGACGAACTGCTCAGTTCCGGCGACGAGGAGGAAGGCGAGGAGGCCGCCGAGGAAAGCGAGGAAACGGCTGCGGAGGGTGAGGAAGCGGACGAGCCCGAGACCGAAGCGGACGACGAGAGCGGCGAAGACGAGGCCCAAGACGATTCCGAATCGGGCGAGGAAGGCGAGGCATCGGCGGACGAGGAATCGGCGGACGAGGAATCGGAGCAGGCGACCGAAGCCGAGGAGTAACACCGTGATGCAGCACACGCTCCCGCTCGACGGCCCGGCTCGAGGTGGTCGCCGTGAGTGACGGATCCGGACTGAAGGGGATGGTGGCCAACGAGGTGAGCAATCAACTCGATGTCGCCGATATGCTCGGCGACGGCCCCATCGAAGACAGCATCGACGGCGGCGAGGTCGGCGCAGCGGTCGGTCGACAGTTCGGCGAACAGTTCGGCCGCGAGGTCGGGGCGGCGGTCGGCCGAGAAGTCCACGAGACGATCGCCGAAGGCGTCGACGAGGGGAAAGGACTCGGCGAGATCAGAACCGAATTATCGGCGGCGATTCGGGACGCTCTCGGGGACTCGATCTCGGAGATCACGGGCCGCGATTCGCTCGAGTCGGTAGCCAGGAGTGTGACCGACGGCAGCAGCGTCGAGGGACTTCTCGATAGCATCGGCGGCGACGGACGTGACGAGCCTGCCGAAGACGAGTCGGAGAGCGATGCGCAGGCGGCACCCGAGGAGGACGTGTCCGAGAGCGACGCCGACGGTGAAGACGAGACGGCTGCGGCCGAGCAGGAAGCGACGGAAGCCGAGGCGTCCGACGAAGCCGAGACGCCCGACGAGCCCGAGGCGGAGCCGTCGATGGATGACCTCGAGGACCTCAGGACGGACACCCTCGAGGACTTCCTCGGGGTGATGTCCTACAGCGACTTGCAGTCGGTCGCGAAGGACGTCGGCGTGAAGGCGAACCTCAGCCGGGAGGAGATGACCGACGCAATCATCGGGGCAGTGATCGACGAGGAGAGCGACGACGACTCGGGGTCAGAAGCGGAGGCAACAGCCGAGTAGTCGACCGACACGTCTCTCCCCATCACGGATCGCGGGACCGACGCCGTGCGGTCATACCAGGAGACAACTATGAACGACTCACGACTACGGGATCGAGTGGACGAGGTATTGAACCGGGCCGCCGCGTCGAGCCACTCGGTCGTCGCCGACGACGACTCGGCTGGCGAGGACGAGTCCCCCAAAATGACCCTGCTCGAGACCGCCGAGGAAGCGAACGAGCTACTCGAGACCGCCGACCCCGCCGACCTGCTCGCGGCGGTGGGGCTGGACACGCTCGCGGACGGAACCGAACCGAAGTCGATTCCGGAGGCCATCGCACGGGGCGACCAGGAGAACCTCGAGGACCTGCAGCGGTTGCTCCACCTCGCGAAACTCGCCGACCGAGCGGACGAACGTGATCTCGAAGCGACCGCCGACGGCCTTCGGGAGACGATCGGTGACCGGGAGGAATCCGCGAGGACGGACGCGGACACGGAGGCATCCGGAGGCGACACGGCGGAGGAGACGTCCGACGACCTCGGGGATCGACTCCGATCGTCGATGCGGTCCTCGTTCGAGCAATTCGGCGACGATGTGGCGCAACTCAGAGAGCGACTCGACTCCGCGAGTGAGGGACCCGCCCGCAGCGACGCGTCGGCGGCCGACGAGACGGCTGCCGACGCCGGGTCCGGGGACGAGGGTGGTACCGAAGAAGCGGCTGACGAGGCAGAAACGGCGGACGAAGAGGAAGACGAGGGAGTTCTCGGATCGGGGCTCGGCGGCGACCGGACTCGCGGAACGTCGGGCGGTCCGAGCCGCCATTCGACGATGCCACCACCCCCGTCCGAGCGGGCGGACATGCATGGGGTCACGCGTCACTCGACGATGCCGGACAAGCACGGCTAGCGGATCGGTTCGGTCTCGAGCGAGGCTGAAGCAGCCGGAACCGCGGACAGGCCATCGCCCGCTGAAGCCTTATCCAGACCCTCGTCGGCGAGTCGTGTATGGCGAGACACATCAGCGAGACGCAGGTCCGTCACTGGCTGGACGATACGGCGATCCGGAACGTGACTTCCCACGCCGGCGAGGATACCGAGTTCAACTTCCAGGTCGAACTCTCACAGCTTCCGGTCCACGTCATCAAGGAAGACGAGTTCGGGCCGGTTCGAATCGTCGGCCAAAGCGGGTTCGACACCGAACGAGCCAGGAACCTGCTTCGCGACGATCAGCGACGCGGCGAGTTACTCGAGTACGTCGGACCGATGCTGGCGGCGACGCCGGGGTTCTACACGTTCCTCGACGAGGACGGCGCGTCCTGCCAGTTGCGCGAGGCGGAGACGGTACAGGTGGAGTATCGGATCTATCCCGACGGTGCCACCCAGCAGGCGCTGATGGACGGGATCATGGCGATCGCGACGAGTATGCGGTACGTCCAGAACGTCGTGGTCGCGGTGGCGGCGTAACCGGATATCGTTACGCGTTCGCCCGCAGTAAGTCCTCGAGAGCGATCCGTAACCACCGACGGGTTCCTCGAGCGGTACGTTTATGATACCGTATTCCATCGTTATTCCGTATATGGAATATCGAAGGCGGGAGGTTCTCGGGGCGGGTGTGGCCGGGATCGCTGCGGCCGTTTCCGGGTGTCTCGGAGGGCGGAACGCGGAGGGCGACGGGTCGATTACCGGCGAAGAACTCGCGCTCGCGACGACGACCAGTACGTACGATACGGGGCTGCTCGACGAGGTCAACGAGGCGTTTCAGGAACGGTTCGGAACGCCCGTCGCGGCCAACGCACAGGGGACGGGGAAAGCGATCGAATCCGCCCGCAACGGCAACGCGGACGTCATCCTCGTCCACGCCCGTTCACAGGAAGACGAGTTCATGCGAGATGGCTACGGCGTCAACCGACGAGATTTGATGTTCAACGACTTCGTGGTCGTCGGTCCGAGCGACGATCCCGCTGGCGTAAGCGAAACCGAAGGGGCGACCGCCGCGTTCGACGCCATCGCCAGCGCTCGGGCGACCTTTATGTCTCGCGGCGACGACTCCGGGACGCACACCAAGGAGCGCGTGATCTGGAGCGAGGCCGGCCTCGAGCCCGGCGGCGAGTGGTATCAGGAAACCGGCGACGGGATGGGAGACACGTTGACGGTCGCAAGCGAGTCGAGCGCCTACACGCTGGCCGACCGCGGAACCTATCTCTCGATGCAGGACAACGTCGACCTCGAGCTTCTGCTCCAGGGACCGATCAAGGGCGGGCCGTCGCTCCTCGCGAACCCCTACGGCATCATGGCGATCAACCCCGAGATCCACTCGAACGTCAACTACCAGCTCGCCATGGCCTACATCGGCTTCGTCACGAGCCCCGACGGGCAGGCGGTGATCGGGGAGTTCACCGCAAACGACCAACAGTTGTTCTATCCCGAAGCGCTGTCCGAGGATCCGGACTTCCAGCAGTACGTTCCCGAAGGATGGCAGTCGAACGCCGACGCGGACTGATCGGTACGAACAGAACCCATCGACACGAACCGACAACAACCAGATGCCACTCGAGCCCATCGTCGAACCCAACTATCTCCGGAGTATTATCCGGGTCTCGCTGACGGTCAGCCTGACTGCCGTCGCGCTGAGTACGCTGTTGAGCCTGCCGATCGCCTTCCTCGTTGGCTTTGCAGACTTTCGGGGGAAGCGCCTCGTCACGGCCGTCATCAACACGGGAATGGGGTTCCCCAGCGTCGTCGTCGGACTACTCGTCCTGCTGGCGATCTCGAACAACGGCCCGCTGGGATCGCTGAATCTCGTCTATACGCCCGAGGCGATGATCATCTCCCAGTGCATCCTCGCCGCGCCGGTCATCACCGGCGTCGCGCTGTCGGCCGTCGAGAGCGTCGACGACACCGTCCGGAACGCGGCCTACGGGATCGGCGGGACCCGCACGGACGTCGCCCTCATCACGCTCAAAGAGGCCCGATACGGCGTTATTACGGGTATTCTCGCCGGGTTCGGGCGCGCGGTCAGCGAGGTCGGCTCCGTCCTGATCGTCGGCGGCAACATCGCCTACGCCGACGGCACCTCGAAGACGCGAACGATCACGACCGCGATCACGTTCGAGACGAGACGGGGCGAGTTCGAGACGGCGCTGGTACTCGGTGCGGTGTTGCTCGTCCTCGTCTTGCTCGTCAACGGACTCGTCTTGCGGCTCGGAGGTCGATAATAATGAATCTCGAACTCGAGGGCGTTTCCTACGGCGTCGACGGGACCCGAATTCTGTCGGACGTCTCGCTCGCCGTCGAACCCGGCGAGGTCGTGACGATCATCGGCCCCTCGGGGGCCGGCAAGACCACCCTGTTGCGGCTGGCGTCGCTATTCGAACGGCCAACCGACGGCGCGGTCCGGAGCGATAGGACGGACCCGTGGTCGCTCCCGCGAGACGAGCGACTCACACTCCGCCGGCGGATCGGGGTCGTCTTCCAGCAGGCGAGCCTGTTCGCGACCTCGGTGGCGCGCAACGTCGATGCCGGCAGGCGGGTTCGTCGGCCGTGGTCCAGCCGGATCCGTGACTTCGCCGAGCGGCTCGCGAGTCGCTGGATCCACGGGTCGCCGACGGTCGACGACCGAACGCTCGAGGCCCTCGAACTCGTCGGGCTCCGGGAGGAGTGGGATCGGGCGGCGAGTTCGCTGTCGGGCGGAGAGGCCCAGCGGGTGTCCTTCGCTCGCGCGCTCGCCCCGCGACCCGATCTGCTCGTCCTCGACGAGCCGACCTCGGATCTCGACCCGCGGAACACGGCCATTCTCGAGCGCGCGATCGAGCGGGTCCGCGACCACGATCACGGCGTCTTGCTCGCGACCCACGACATGCACCAGGCCGAGCGGATTTCCGATCGCGTTGCGTTCTTGCTCGAGGGCGAACTGATCGAGGTCGGCCCGCCCGAGCGGGTCTTCGATACCCCTCGCGACGAACGAACCGCACGCTTCGTTCGCGGTGATCTCCTGTACGATGAAAACGAACTTCTCGCCTGAGCGCGAACGGGGACTCGAGCGGCGTCGATCACTGGCCCCGATTCGGCTGGGAGTGCCGTGAGTACCGATGATCATGGAAAAGGAGTTCGACCCCTATCTGCGGATCGACGACGTGACCGTCGACCGCAGCGACGTCGAGATGCTGCATGCGATCGACGACTGTGGCTCGCTGTCGGGTGCCGCCGACGCCCTCGAGCGGTCCTATCCCCGGCTCCAGCAGCGGGTGGTCGCGCTCGAGGAAGCGATCGGGCCGCTGGTCGAACGAACGCGCGGCGGCGCCGACGGCGGCGGCAGTTCCCTGACGGGAACGGCCAAGGATCTCCTGTCGCGATTCGACCGGCTGGTCGCGGCCTACGAGGGCGTCGCCCGCGTCGACGAGACGGTGCTCACGGGCCCGGTCGTCGACCGCGATGGCGAACTGGCGACCGTCGAGACCGACGTCGGAGCGATTCTGGCGGTCGTTCCGGCCGATACCGTGACTGCGGCCGTGACGATTCGGTCCGACGCCGTCAGTCTCCACGCGCCGAGCGACGTCCCGCGTGCCGAGGGAACGAGCGTTCGCAACCGCTTTTCGGGGACCGTCTCGTGGCTCGAGGCCGGCGACGCAGTCGCGCGGGTGGGAATCGAACTCGAGGCGGACGTGGACGACGACGGAGGCACCGAACTCGTCGCCCTGGTCACCCGGCGCAGCGTCGACGCCCTGGGGCTCGAGCCCGGCCGATCGATCGTCGCCTCGGTGAAGGCAACGGCGGCACGTGGCGTCGGCGTGACGGAGTAGCCGGCAGATCCTGTCGAGGTCCAACACGGGTTTACCGCTGGAACGCCTACGAAATCCGCATGAAAGGGAGTATCCTGGACACTATCGGCTCGCCGCTCGTCCAGGTCGACTCGCCGGAGGGCGTGACGGTCGCCGCGAAGATCGAATCGTTCAACCCCGGCGGCTCGGCGAAGGACCGACCGGCCCGCGAGATGATACGAGCGGCCGAGCGCGACGGACTGATCGAGCCCGGCGACTGGCTGGTGGAACCGACCAGCGGGAACACCGGCATCGGGCTCGCACTCGTCGCTGCCGCCCGCGACTACGATCTGACGATCGTCATGCCGGGCTCGAAATCCAAGGAGCGCCAACAGATCATGGCCGCATACGGGGCCGACCTCGAGCTGGTCGACGGCGACATGACGGACGCTCGCGCTCGCGCCGACGAACTCGAGGCAGCGGGCGCGGTTCAGCTCGGCCAGTTCGAGAACCCCGCGAACCCGGAGGCCCACTACCGGACGACCGGGCCGGAGATCCTCGAGCAGGTCGGCGACCGCGAGATCGACGCCTTCGTCGCCGGCGTCGGGACCGGCGGCACGATCTCGGGGATCGGGCGCCGCCTCCGCGAGGAGTTTCCCGACGTCGAGATCGTCGCCGTCGAACCGGCCAGAAACGCCGTTCTCTCGACCGGCGAGGCCGGCACGGACGAGTTCCAGGGCATGGGACCCGGCTTCGTCAGCGACAACCTCGATCTCGACCTGCTCGACCGCGTCGAGACCGTGACGCTCGAGGACGCCGAGGAGGAGTGTCGTCGCCTCGCACGCGAGGAGGGAGTCCTCGTCGGCCAGTCCAGCGGTGCGACGAGTCTCGTCTCCCAGCGGATCGCACGGGAGATCGCAGCACCCGACCTCGAGTGTCCGGAAATACCGACGGCGTTCGACGAGGGAACGGAACCGCCATCGCCCGAAACCGACGGGGGAGCGACGGCCGACGACTGCCCGCTGGTCGTCACCGTCTTCTGGGACAGCGGCGAGCGCTACCTCTCGACCGGTCTCTTCGACTGAGACGGTCTGCTGTCCCGATTTCCCGGCGCACCCGCAGGACGGGTCGCGGGTGCGCCGGAACTGACTGACAGGAGTCCGTATGAGACGGCGTCGCCGGGCGCTCGACCGCGGATCGGGACGACCAAAAAGCGTGTTTTAGCTAGCCGAACTACCTTTAGTCACCCTCGCGTATGGTCAGGTAGCGATGACAAGTCCCTCCAGACGAACGTTATTGGGTGCGACCGCCTCTCTGTGTGCGATCTCGGCCGGCTGTCTCGGCGACCGTCTCGGAAGCGAGTCCGACGGTAACGGTGACGGCAACGGTTCGCCCGATACCGACGAGACGGGTACCGAAACCGACGACGGCTCGGACGACAGTACCGATAGTTCGGGCAACGAGACTGACGGCTCGAGCGAAACCGACGACGGTTCGGACGACACACCCACCGAACTGGTGGACCACGAAACCCACGCCTACCGATATCCGAAACGGTCGACGTCGCCGGACGTGGCGCTGTTGCAGAACCGTGACCGTGCCCAAGAGTGGCTCGCCGAACGAGAGCCAACGCCGGAGGAGATCGCCGACGTTATCGACGACACGGACTTCGAGACGTCGATCCTGGTCCCGATCGAAGCCGGCGCACCGAACCCCTGCCACGAGCTGGTCCTCGAGTCGATCGAGATCGACGACGGCGACGGCGACGACACGCTCGCGCTCGAGGCGGCAGTACAGGAGCAAGAATCCACCGGCGAGGAAGCAGCGGCCTGTATCGCCCAGGAAACGACCGTCGGACGGCTCGTTCGGGCGACGTTCGAGCCCGAGCCCCTGACGCGGATTTCGGCCAGCGTCGTCGATCGACACGGCAAGGTCCACGGGATGGGGATGGCGAGCGGGAGCGCGTCCGCAAGCGAGAGCGCGAGTTCGTCGCACGATCAAACGGAGAGCGATACCTAGACGGCGTCGGTTGTCGTGGGCGCGGAGCAAGCGGCGGACCGGTAGTCGGCACGGATTTGATGGCGGAACGGTGGTCGGTACGGACCTGATAGCCGAGCGGTCGACCGCGCTACTCCTCCCAGTAGGCCGTCTCGTCGTCGATGTAGTAGTAGTAGCCCTCGAGCGATCGGTCGTCGCGACCGCCCGGGGGCGACCCGACGTACACGCCGAACTTCCCCATCTCCGGATAGACGGTGACGTCGGGCTCGTTCATCGTCGACATCGCCAGATAGCGGAGCGCGCCCTCGCTGTCGTTGACGACGCGGTGCCCCCCGCTCTCGTCCGCCGGAAGGGTCACGTAGTCGCCCGGCGTCAGCGGCTCGAGGCCGGTCTCGGTTTTGAGTTGGCCGTCGCCGGCCAGGACGTAGATCGCTTCCTCGTTGGCCGTGTGGTAGTGGTAGGGCCACGATCGCATTCCGGAGGGAAGTTCGTAGAGGCTACAGCCGAGACCGGACGCGTCGACGGCGTTCGAGAGTTCTTTTCGGCGGAACGCGGTCTCCTCGCGGTCGTACTCTTTCCAGTCGATCTCGGCTTCGTTCGTTTTGTCCATACGATAGCCAACTCACGTCAATCACTTACAATTTCGCGTCGCACTCGAACGCGTCGTCCCGACCGTTCCGTCATGCGCCCGGAACGACTGGCTCCGATCCGGAGCGAGACGGAGACCGCCGATTCTGAGCACACCCACGATTCCGAACACGCTCAGCCACGACCTCATCCAAAACGAAACCCCCTAACCTCCGCCGAGAGTGAGGTCGGACATGCACGACGATAGCGAGGTCGCCGTCCTTCGACTCGGTCACCGACCCGGTCGGGACGACCGGATGACGACCCACGTCGGACTGACCGCGCGGGCACTGGGGGCCGACCGCGTCGTCTTTCCCGACAACGCCGGCCAGTCACTCGAGACGGTGGCGGACATCACCGACCGCTTCGGCGGCCCCTTCGAGGCCGAACTCACCGGCTCCCCGCAGGGGCTCATCCGCAACTGGGCGGGACGAGTCGTCCATCTCACGATGTACGGCGAGCGCGTCCAGGACGTCGAAGACGAGATCCGAACGGCACACGGGAGCGACGGCGAGGCGCTGTTGCTCGTCGTCGGCTCCGAAAAAGTCCCCTTCGACGTCTACGAGGAAGCCGACTGGAACGTCGGCGTGACCAATCAGCCCCACTCCGAAGTCGCCGGGCTCGCGGTCTTTCTGGATCGCCTCTTCGAGGGACGAGAACTCGAGCGGGAGTGGGACGACGCCGACCGGCGGGTGATCCCGATGGAGACGGGCAAGCGCGTCGAATCGCCGGATTCGGACGCGGACTCGGAACGGGAGTAAGATCGTCGCGAGCGCGGATATCGGCTTGCGGACGCGAACGGAGTCGACGGCGGCGACCGCGATCGGAAGGCGGACGGAACCGCCGCGCGACGCCGCTTTGGCTGCCGAAATTTCTGCGCTGGCGGGTACCGATCTCCAAAGGAAAACCGCATTGGAATATCCCGACGTCTCCCCCTTCCCGTGGAACGCGAGCATCGCGGCTGAGAGACCGCCCGTCGATAGTGTGCGAACGACTCGAGGCCACCCGCAGCGGTCGAACGACTGGTGGACGCGTTCTTTCCGATGTCACTACACTTATACAGGCCACTCCGGGACCCAATAGACAGGAATGCGCTGGCAGTACCGAACGACTGTTCTCGTGCTTTGTCTACTCGCGTTTTTCGTCACGTACTTCGCCAGGATGGCGATCAGTCCGGTCATTCCGTTCATCATCGCGGAGTTCGACGTCTCGAACACGCGGATCGGGCTCGCGCTGACGGGGATGTGGCTCGCGTACGGCCTCTCGCAGTTCCCGAGTGGTGTCCTCAGCGATCGGTACGGCGAAAAGCAGATCATCCTCGTCGCCGTCGGCGGGACGGCGATCGCGAGCCTCTTGCTCGCGTTCGCGCCGGTCTTTGCCGTGTTCGTCGTGGTCGCTTTCCTCCTGGGATCGGTCGCAGGACTGCACTACTCCGTGGCGACGACGCTGCTGTCGCGGACGTACGACGAACTCGGCCGCGCGGTGGGGATCCACTCGATGGGTGCTCCGATCGCGGGACTGGTCGCGCCCGTCGCGTCGGCCTGGGTCGGCGTCCGGTACGGCTGGCGGCCGGCGCTCGCGCTCGCGCTGGTCGTCGGCCTCCCGGTTTTCGTCCTCTTCGCCTGGCGAATCAACCCCACGGAGCCCCGGCGGCCGGAGCAGCCGATGCGCGACCGGTTCGAACTCACCGTGCTGTTCGACCTCGTCTCGCGGCCGGCAGTCGCGTTTACCCTCGTGATCGCGATGCTCGGTACGTTCGTCGTCCAGGGGTTGCTCACGTTTCTGCCGACGTTTTTCGTCGACTACCACCGCTACTCGGCGACCCTCGCCGGCACGGCCTTTTCGGCGTTTTTCGTCGTCCGCACCGTCGGCCAGCTCCTGCTGGGCGAACTCTCCGATCGGTACGGGCGCGACCTCGCCATCGCCGGATCGATGTTCGCCGGTGCCATTGGACTCCTCGGACTGGTCGTCGGACAGGCCCCTGTGACACTCGGTGTCGCCGTGGTGTTGGCGGGATTGGGCTCGAGTTTCTTCGCCGCGATCGATCCCCGGTTTCTCGATCAGTTCGGCACCAGTGAACGCGGTGCCGGCTTCGGACTCGTGCGGACGTGTTACACTGTCGTCGGCTCTGCGGGCTCGGTCGGCGTCGGCCTGTTCGCCGACCTGTTCAGCTGGGGGACGGCGTTTCTCATCCTCGCCGGACTGTTTTCGGTGACGTTCCTCGCGCTCGCGGTCAACTGGCTGTTCGATCTCGGATACTGACCCCGGAGGCCGTCTCGAAAACCGCAGTTCCGATCCTCGAGGGTCGCCTCCGAGGCCCCGTCTCACCGGTGACGACGTCTCAGGGACGACGAGCCACACAGTCGGTGACAGCCGGGACGGCGGCGGCGGACCGTTCGGCTCCCCCACCCGCCACGCGTTCGTCGATCTCGAGACGGTGGATAATATTCGTATAACTTATTGATAGCCACGAATGAGAATATGGAATAGATTTATATAGTATCCTATCCTTCTAGGAAGTAGGAAGTTTCCTTCCTTCATCATGACTTCATCCACGATTTCCGCAGACGCGCGTAACACCTTCGAAAGCACCATCGGCGGCTACACGGTCGGCGGCCGCGCGCACAGCCTCTCGGCCTGGTTCGTCCTCTCGCTCCGGCTCATGATGGGCTGGGCCTTCGCTTACTCCGGGTTCACGAAGATCGTCGCGGCCGAACCGTTCAGCGCCGGCGGCTACCTGACCAACGTCGCAGCGACCAACGGCAACCCGCTCGCGGGCCTCTTCGCCTGGATGGGCGCGACGCCCTGGTTCGTCGAATTCGCGAACGTGGCCGTCCCGTGGGGCGAACTCCTGATCGGCCTCGGCCTGCTCGTCGGCGCGCTCGTCCGCCTCGCGGCGTTCTTCGGCGCGCTCATGATGCTCATGTTCTACTTCGGGAACTGGGACATCGCCCACGGCGTCATCAACGGGGACTTCGCGTACATGCTCGTCTTCCTCGCCGTCGCCGCCTTCGGCGCCGGCCGGATCCTCGGCCTCGACGCGTACATCGAGAACTACGACCTCGGCGGCCAGACGCTCCTCGAGCGCTACCCCCGCCTCGAGTACGTCCTCGGGTAGGCGGCTCCGTTCTTTTCTCCCGGCCAGTAAAACAGATATCTGAGTTGTGGAGAAGATCTATGCGCTCATCGCTCGAAGGGGGGACTATGTCGGACCGTTTCGAATCCGCTGAGACCCCGCCTGAGGATCGGAGCGGGGATCGGACGACGTTCCAACGAGTCTACGACTGCCTCGTCGGTACCACCGAACCCGCTTCCGCCGAGGAGTTCGCGTCGCGGGCCGACTGTTCCGAAAACGGCGCTCGACGAGCGCTCGAGCAACTCGTCGAGATGGGGATCGCGGATCGATCGAACGAGCGGCCAGCGCTGTACCGGCGGAATCAGTCGTACTTTCGGTGGAAACGCGTCGAAACGCACGTCCGTGACCACAGCGCGAGCGAACTTCGCACCCGCCTCGAGGAACTCATCGACGCGGATCGAGAGCGACAGGAACGATACGGCGTCCCCGAACCGGACGCCGTCGTCCCGGACGACTCGATCGAGGACCACGAGACCCTCCACGATCGCTGGGAGGATCTCACGGAGTGGCGGACGATTCGGCGGGACATCACGCTCCTGAAACGAGCCGTCCAGCGGGCGGAATCGTCAGCCGACGAACGGGCACAGGTCTGAACCGTGACCGCTCGAGAAGAGGGACCGAGCGAGAGGGACCGAGCGGGCCGCTCGACGTGCCGACGCTCGAGGTACTCGCACGGCGTGCGACCACGCGGTCGCTCGTTTCGAACTGGGAGTTTCGACCCGATTCGATCTCTCCGAGAGTCCTCGAACTCCGACTCGACGAGAAACGGTATCCGGCGAGCGTGAACGGCAGTCGACTCGACGTTCGCTGGTTCGTCGGCGGCGACTACACGATTCACTACCTCGAAGCCAGCGACGACCGGACCTGGCAGTGTCGGTGGGATCGCCATCCGAAACCGACCGCCCCTCGCAAGCATTTTCATCCGCCGCCGAACGCGTCGTCGTCTGTCGACCCCTCATCGCTCGAGTCCGATCACCACCTCGGCGTCCTCTTCGACGTCTTGGAGTACGTCGAAACCCGAATTCGAGAGCGACACGAGTGATCCGACGACGGAGTTCGAACCCGGTCGCAAAGCCCGGACGAAAAAGCCCAGTCGACTCGCCTCAGGGCAGTTCGAACTCGATTGCCGCACCCTGACACGACCACCTTTTGTCTCGGTCGACACGCTCACGTCGTTCGCGGTCTCCCTCGCAAAAGCTGGACCAAAATACCTCGGTCGGTCGTCTCAGGGCAGCTCGAACTCGATCGCCGCACCCTGACCGAAGCCGACACACTCCGTCGCGATACCGCGGTCGACGCCCTGACGGTTCATCTCGTGGACGAGCGTCACCGGCAGTCGCGCGCCGGAACAACCCAGCGGGTGCCCGATCGAAATCGCGCCGCCGTTGACGTTCAACTGGTCGTCCGGAATGCCCAGTTCCTGCTGAGAGTACAGCGTCTGGCTGGCGAACGCCTCGTTGATCTCGACGAGTCCGTAGTCGTCGATCTCGCGGCCGGCACGCTCGAGCAGTCCTTCAGTCGCCGGCACGGGGCCGACGCCCATGATGGTCGGATCGACGCCCGCGACGTAGCTGGTGCCGACTTCCGCCAGCACCTCGAGGTCGTTCTCGTCGGCGAAGTCCCGACTGGTGAGCATGACGCCGGCCGCGCCGTCGGCGATCTGGGAGGCGTTGCCGGGCGTGACCGTGCCGTCCTCCTTGAACACCGTGGGTAACTCGGCGAGCTTTTCGGGAGTCGTGCCGGGGCGGAGTCCCTCGTCCTCGTCGTGGACGCCGTCCTCGGTCTCGATGGGAACGATCTCGTCGTCGAACTTGCCTTCCTCGGTCGCTTCGACCGCGCGCTGCTGGCTGCGCGCGCCGTACTCGTCCTGTTCCTCGCGGCTGATGTCGAACTCCTCGGCGACCTTCTCGGCGGTCATCCCCATCTGGAGGTTTCGCATCCCGTACGTCTCGTCGAGTGGGGGATACATGTCGTCGCTATCACCGCCGCCCATCTTGACGCGGCTCATGCTCTCGACGCCGCCGGCGATGACCGCGTCGTGGCGACCCGCGGCGATCGAGTCCGCGGCGCTGATGATCGCCTGCGCGGAGGAGGCACACTGTCGGTCGATGGTCGTCGCGGGAACCGACTCGCCGAGTTCCGAGAAGAGCGCGATCTGGCGCGCGATGTTCGTCCGCTGCTCCGAGCGCTGCTGGGCACAGCCCCACATCAGGTCGTCGACGGCCTCGCCCTCGACGCCCGTCTCGGCGAGCATCTCGTCGACCAGCGGGATCGAGAGGTCCTCGCTGCGGATATCCGAGAGCGCACCGTCTTCTTTCCCCTGTGCGGTTCTAACAGCGCTAACGATTACCGGCGTATTGGCTGACATTGTATGCCATCATTTTTTGTGGACATAAATAGCTATCTTTGTCGGAAGAACGTGTGCCGTTCGTCGAGAGGGAGGCCGTCCGGGTGGGGGCCCAGGACCGCATACGATCCGCGAGCGAGCAACCAGTGTCAGTTGTGGCCCACGACCATCGCTCGACCGGACGGACACGACGTGAGTTGCCTGATTTCTGAGTGTCTCACTGGCAACCACTTCCAGAACGGATGGACTATCGAGCGGTTCGTCGTCGCGTGTTTTCCGTCGCCTCCGGGACTAGTCCCGTCGCTCCAGTTCCACGCCTAACTCCTCGAGCAGCCCGAAGAAGCCGGGGAACGAGACGTCGACGTGGTCGGCCCCTTCGATGGTGGTCTCGCCGTCGGCGACCAGTCCCGCGAGCGCCAGCGCCATGATGATGCGGTGGTCGGCCCGCCCCTGGACGGTCGCGCCCTCGAGCGTCGATGCACCGCCGTGGACCGTCAGCGAGTCGCGCTCTTCGGTCGTTTCGACCCCCATCGTTCCTAACTCGGCGGCCATCGCGCTCACGCGGTCGGTCTCCTTGTACCGGACGTGCTCGGCGTTCGTAATCCGCGTGTCGCCGTCCGCGACCGCGCCCAGCGTCGCGATCGTCGGCAGCAGATCCGGGGTGTCCTCGACGTCGACCTCGATCCCGGAGAGCGGGGCCGCCGAGACGTCGATCGTCCCCGCGTCTCGATCCCAGTCGACGTCGGCACCCATCCGCTCGACGATGTCGACGATGGCGCTGTCACCCTGCGCACTGGGGTGTGCGCCCTCGATGCGGACGTTCTCACCCGCATTGCCGGCGATCGCGCCCGCGGCAAGCGGGTAGGAAATCGACGAGAAATCGCCGGGAACCGCGTACTCGCCACCCGCCGGCGCGTACGATTGCCCGCCATCGACGTGGAAGCCCGTCTCCGTCTTCCCGGCTTCGACGCCGAACTCCGCGAGCACCTCGAGCGTGATGTCGACGTACGGCGCGGACTTGAGTTCGGTCTCGAGGTCGATGGTGATCCCCTCCTCGGTGACCGCACCGGCCATCAGCAAGGCGGTGATGTATTGAGAGGAGACGTCGCCGGGGATCGACACGTCGCCGCCCGCGAGGGGGCCGGTGACGACCAGCGGGGCCTGTCCGTTCCCGCGGGTGCTGTACGCCTCGGCCTCGAGATCGGCGAGCGCCTCGAGGAGCGGACCCTGCGGGCGCGAGCGCAGGGATTCGTCGCCGGTCAGTACCGAGGTCCCGTCCGCGAGTGCGGCCGCCGCCGTGACGAGACGCATCGTCGTCCCGCTGTTCGCGCAGTCGATGACGTCCGCCGGCACCTCGGGACGGCCGTCGAAGCCGTCGATCTCGAGGGTCCCGTCGTCGTGTCGGTCGACATCGCCACCGAACAGTCCCACCGCCCGGGCGGTCGCCTGCGTGTCCGCGCTCCAGAGCGCGTCGTGGACAGTCGCCTCGTCGGCGTAGCCCGCCGCGAGGATCGCCCGGTGGGTATAACTCTTCGAAGGCGGTGCCCGCGCCGTCCCCTCGACGCTCGAGGGCCTGATCGTGACGTTCATGCTCGAGGTGTCGTACGGTCCGCCTATGACGGTACCGATTGCGGGCGTTTCTCGATCCGCGACGGTTCGGGATCGATACCGGTGTCGAACGGAACCCGGCTCCGGGACCTATCGTAGCAACCGAAAGTCATCGTACACCTGATCGCACGACAGCGTTGTGATCAGTGTGTGAGTCGTTTCAGTTGCTACGATAGTACCGTTCCACCCGTCGACTGCAGGGTCGAATCCGGCGGGCTGCTCCCCGCCGACCCTGCAGTGCAGGCGTGGACCGCCACTAGTCACATAGCCCGCCTCAGGAACAGTCGATCGACGATGCGATCTCGAGCAGCGGCGTCTCCGCTCGCAGGCTCGAGACCTCGTAGGACAGGTCGGCACAGTTCCAGAAGATGGTCCGGACCCCCTCGTCGCGATGGTATGCGGTCCGGCCGTCGAGATCGATCTCCTCGAGGGCCGGCGCGGTCGGCCTGAACCGCTGGGACTCCCGGACGGTCACGTAGAGTTCGCGCGCGATCACGTTCGGATCGTTGTACCACAGCGTCGTGGTCAGTCCACCGTACTGGTCGCCCATCTCGACGACGGTGATCCGATCGAGTACGTACGGGCCAGGCACGTCCGGATCCGGCAAGTCGTATGGGAGCCCCGTCGCGGCGGCCGACCGGGAGTCGAAGACGCCGTCGGGTTCGGGACCGTCGGTGACGACTGTCGCGTCTGCCGGCGGCAGGAACGTAAACGTGTCCTCCTCGATCCCCTCGTCGATCGCGAGGTCCTGATACGTGACGGCCAGTTCGTAGCGCGTCTCCTCGTCGTCAGCGATGGAGGTTCGCTCCTTGATCGGATACCGGTACTCATCGTCGATCCAGACTGTTCGGTTAACAGACATGTCCTCGCCGTTCTCGGTCGCGTCCAGCGGGATGACGAACTCCGTATCACCGACGACGAGGTTGATCGATCGATCGATGTCCTCGACCGGCGGTCGCGTCTCGATGACGTGGGCCGTGCGGTCGTCGACGGTCTCGGTCCCCTGGTAGTCGAGCCGGTACGCCGACCGCAATTCCTCGAGTTCGCGTTTCGTCCCGTCGGTGTCGACCTTGTTCGGGTGATACTGCCTGTCCGCGACGTTCGTCGCCGGGTTATACTCCCAGGTCGTCGTCCGATTCGTCACGATGATCGAGCCGGCTGGAACGTCCGGATCGGTCGACTCGACGACCTCGATACGCTGCTTGGCCGGCGGCTCTCGAGCGATTGCCTCGGTCCGCTGGAACGCGTCCTCGGTGGTTTCGACCCGGATGGTTCGGCGCGCTTCGAGATCGGTCATGCCGCGGCGCTGCTCGATTGCCTCCCGGATGAGTGTCTCGCTCGAGGGGGATGCATCGGTGTCGCCCGTATAGCTGACACAGCCGGCGAGTGCGACTGCAGCCCCCGTTGCCAGGAGCCGGCGACGTTTCATACGCGTGATACAGTATCCTCTATTGATAAGTTTGTGGATTCGAATCGGTCCGGAACGGCTCGGAACCCCGATATTATGTAGTCGGCACTCGCACGGTCGTCTATGAACGTCGACGTCGATCTCGCCGCGCTTCGCGAGTATCTCGCGGCCGAGGGGCTGGACGGCTACCTGATCGATGACGATGCCTCGGATTCGGACCAGCGATACGTCTCCGGCTTTACCGCACCGGATCCCTACCAGACGCTGGTGACCCAGGACGGCGTCCACCTGCTCGTCTCCGGCCTCGAGTACGGTCGCGCGAGTGCGGACGCAAACGCGGCGTCCGTGACTCGGCGAGCCGCGTACGACTACCAGCAACTGGTCGGGGAATACGGCCAGTACGAGGGGAAAATACGCACGCTCGCGGCCTTTCTCGGGGACCACGAGGTAGCGTCGGTCGCGGTTCCCCGAAACTTCCCGACGGGAACGGCGGACGGGCTCCGCGAGGACGGACTCACGGTGACGGTCGAACGCGAGGGCATCGTGACGGACATCCGCGCGACGAAAACCGACTGGGAGGTCGACCAGATTCGGGCGAGCCAACGTGCTAACGAGGCCGCGATGGCGACCGCCGAGGAACTGATCGCGACCGCGGACGTCGAAGACGGAATCCTCGTCCACGACGGCGAGGCACTCACCAGCGAGCGCGTCACGGAGGAAATCGAAGTCACACTGCTCCGACACGGCTGTGCGCTCGACGAGACCATCGTCGCCTGCGGGGCCGACGGCGCGGACCCCCACGATCGGGGCAGCGGCCCGCTCGAGTCCGACGAGTTGATCGTGATCGACATCTTCCCGCGGGACAAGGAGACGGGCTACTTCGCCGACATGACCCGGACGTTCGCTCGCGGCGACCCCGGCGAGGAAGCCCGACGGCGCTACGAGGTCACGCGAAGGGCCTACCAGGCCGCCCTCGAGACGGTCGCAGCGGGTGTGACGGGGGCCGAGGTTCACGACACAGTCTGTGACGTGATCGAAGCGGCGGGCTACGAGACGCTGCGGAGTGACCCAACCACCGAGACGGGATTCATACACAGTACCGGCCACGGCGTCGGCCTCGACGTCCACGAACAACCCAGCGTCTCGCCCTCCGGCGGCGAACTGAAACCGGGCCACGTGATCTCGATCGAACCCGGCATCTACGACCCCGCGGTCGGCGGCGTCCGCATCGAGGATCTCGTGGTCGTCACCGCGGACGGGTACGAGAACCTGACGGAGTACCGAATCGGGCTCGAGCCGACGGCTGGCGGTCGACAGTAAGGAAGGACGGACAGGCGAGACGGGGACCGTTGGAGACAGGGCAAGCCCTGTCCCCGAACGAGGTCCGTCGAAACGGCCCCGTCGTTCGGCGGCACGCAACCGTCTCGCGTTCGCGATCTATCGCGTCGCGACTGCGCTATTGGACTCGAATATCGGCGACCATCGTCGTCGGATGGACCTCGCAGATGTACGTGACCATCTCGCTGCTGGCCTCGAACTCGAGCC
The DNA here is from genome assembly GCF_002494345.1 of Natrinema ejinorense. Lineage (GTDB taxonomy): Archaea > Halobacteriota > Halobacteria > Halobacteriales > Natrialbaceae > Natrinema > Natrinema longum. The sequence continues at coordinate 1,801,240 of NZ_NXNI01000001.1, read as the reverse complement.
ACTGATCGTCGCCGGGCTCAGTCACCTGCTCTGTCTGGAGGTCGTCGACGACGTCGTCGTTTTCGTCGTAGATCGCGATGTTGTGCGGGGCGCCGTCGCCGGTCGTCCAGCCGATCTCGTAGGTTTCACCCTCTTGGAGAGTGAGGGTCGGGTTTTCCTGGTCGGCGATCGAGTCCGGTTCGATGCCGAGCCAGCCGGACGTCTGCCCGTCGAACTCGATCTGCGTCTCGGGCTCGAGCGCCTCACCGCTCTCGCCGTTGCCGTCGGTACCACCGTTACCGCCATTCCCACCGTTACCGCTGCCACCGCAGCCGGCGATGAACGCTGTCGACCCTGCGACACCTGTTAGCTCGAGCATCCGTCGTCGGGACATGCCCCTCTCTCGTGCCATCACGTTCGCTTGGGGTCCAAACAGCAATAAATGCCTGTAGAAATCCGAACGAATGGGAACGTCACTCCAGCGACGAGTGGCGAGGTTAGCGATAGTCGCGGCCGTCCGCGCCACGCGCCGCGTCGATCCGCTCGAATTGCTCGGCGGACAGTTCGAGGTCGACCGCGCCGAGGTTCTCCTCGAGCTGGTCGGCCGTCCGTGCGCCGACGATCGGCACGCAGGTGAACCGATCCTGCGCCATCAACCACCGCAGCGACACCTGTGCCGGCGTGGCGTCGATCTCGTCGGCGACGGACTCGACGGCCTCGAGCACCTCCCAGGCGGTGTCGCTGGTGTAGCGATCCTCGAACAGATCGGTGAGGCTGCCCCGGGCACCGTCCGGCGCGATCACGGTGCCGTCGTCGGCCCGCTCGTACTTCCCGGTAAGGAAGCCGCCAGCGAGCGGCGAGTACGGACAGACGGCGATATTCTGCTCCGCACAGACGTCGAGGTAGTCGCTCACGTCGTCCGTATCGGCGGCGTTGAACATCGGCTGGGTCACGTCGAAGCGCTCGAGACCCTCGACGTCGCTGGTCCACAGCGCCTTGGTGAGCTTCCAGGCGGCCATGCTCGAGGCCCCCAGGTAGTGGACCTTGCCCTCGCGGACGAGTTCGGTCAGCGTTCGCATCGTCTCTTCGATCGGCGTGTCATCGTCCCAGCGGTGGATGTAGTAGAGGTCGAGGTAGTCGGTCCCCAATCGCTCGAGGGTACCCTCGATCTGGGCGCGGATGTGCTTGCGGCCGAGTCCGGAGTCGTTCGGCCCGGGTTCGCCCCGGCCGTCGAAGGGGAAATAGACCTTCGAGGCGAGGACGAGGTCCTCCCGATGGTGGCCCCGGTCCTCGAGCCACTCGCCGATCCAGCGCTCGCTTTTGCCGTTGGGATTGCCGTAGACGTTCGCGGTGTCGATGAAGTTGATGCCGTGCTCCCAGCAGGCGTCGAGCAGTTCGTGCGCTTCCTCGCGGTCGGTCTCGACGGTGCCGTCGCTTTGCTTGCCAAAGCGCCACGTTCCGAAGCAGAGCTTCGATACTGTCGTACCCGTATTTCCGAGCGTCGTGTACTCCATGGACGCGGGTTCGCCCCCCGAGTGCAAAACGCATGGGGAAGCGGCGAACGGCGGTCACTCGAGCGCGTTGACGATCCGACGACCGCGTTGTCGATGACCGTTCGACCGGCGCGTACGGCGTTCGGAAACGATCCGTTCGAGGTCGACCATCCTCTCCATGGTCCACGCTCCGTAGTACTCCTCGAGCGGACGAGACACAGAGCCGAATACGTCCGCGAGCGATACTTTTCTCTCGACGAACAGCCGTGTCTCCTGCGATCCAGGAGCCGGTTTCCGAAGCTACAAACCGCTCGACAGTCACTACCCGGTGATGAATCACTGGTGGCGGCGGATCGTCCTCTCACTGGTTGCCGTTCTCGGCCTCGTCCTCGTCTACGCGTGGCTCTACCAACTGGGAATGGCCACGTTCGAGGGTGAAGCGAAGACGTACGCCCAGGCGATCCAGACTGTCATCGAGACGCTGACCACGGCCGGCTTCGGCGGCGACGCGGACGACTGGCAGAGTACCCCCATGAACCTGATGGTGGTCGCGATGAACCTCACGGGCGTCTTGCTCGTCTTTCTGGCCCTGCCGCTCATCGTCGTCCCGCTCTTTCAGCAGGCCCTCGAGGATCGGCCGCCGGAGTCGACCGACCTCACCGACCACGTCGTCATCTGTTCGTACACGCCGCGCTCGGACGTCCTCGCGGGGGAACTCGAGGCGGCGGACGTTCCCTACGTCTTCGTCGACGACGACGCCGAACTCGTCGTCGACCTCAACAACGAGGGGACGAACGCCATCTACGGCGAACTGGACCAGGAGGAGACGCTGCGGGCCGCCAACGCCGAACGGGCCGACGCGCTCGTCACCGACATCGACGACGAGACCAACGCGATGGTGATCCTCACGGCGCGGGAACTCTCGAGCGACCTCGAACTCGTCAGCGTGGTCGAAGACGCCGAGGTCGCGAGCTATCACCGCTACGCCGGGGCCGACGAGATCGTCCGGCCGCGGCACGTACTCGGCCAGAGCCTCGCGACGAAGGCGACGACGACCGTCTCGGCCGAACTCCGGGACACGATCGAACTCAGCGAGGACCTCGCGGTGACCGAACTGCTCGTCCAGGACCACAGCGACCTCGTCGGCCAGACGATCCCCGAGTCGGGCATCCGCGATCGGATGGGGATCACCGTCATCGGCGCGTGGTTCAACGGCGAGTTCGTCCCCGTTCCCGGCTCCGAGAACGTGATCGACGGGAACACGATCCTGCTCGTTGCGGGCCGTCGCGACGACCTCACGGAGCTGAAATCGCGGACGGTATCGGCGTTCCGACACAACCCGGACCGCGTCGTCGTCGGCGGCTACGGCGTCGTCGGACGGACCGCGGTCGAAACGCTCGCATCCGGCGGCGTCTCGACCTGCGTCGTCGACCTCGCGGACGAACCGGGCGTCGACATCGTCGGTGACGTCACCGACGAATCGGTCCTCGAGGCCGCCGACGTCGACGACTCCCGAGCGATCATCCTCACCCTCGACGACGACGCGACGACGATCTACGCGACGCTGGTCCTCAAGCAGGTCGCGCCCGACGTCGAAATCATCGCGCGAGCGAACGAGACCGAGAACATTCCGAAGTTCTACCGGGCCGGAGCCGAGTACGTCCTCTCGCTGTCGACGGTGACGGGCCGGATGCTCGGCTCCATCCTGATCGAGGACGAAGAGATCCTCACGCCCGAGACCCAGTTCGAACTCATCAGGACGACCGCCCCCCGGATCGCCGGCCGAAGCCTCGGCGAGGTTGACCTGCGAGCGCGAACCGGATGTACCATCGTTGCGGTCGAACGCGGCGAGGAACTGCTGACCGATCTCGGGTCGGAGTTCGTCGTCCGCGAGGACGACATGCTGATCGTCGCGGGGAGCGACGACGCAGTCAACCGGTTCGTCGCGTTCGCTTGCTGATACGGGAGAACAGGGGGTTCAGAGTGTTCGCCATCGATTCGGTCGAGCTATGACTCAACTGTCGGAATCCGGAACTCGAACGTCAGATCGTCGTCCGTCCGTGCGGCGTCGAGGATGCGCTCGATAAACGCGGTCTTCCCTTCGGAGTAGGCGACGAGGTCGTCGTGATCGTCTGCTAAATCCCGTTTCAGGGTTCCGTACTCCGAACGGAACGCGGGATACGCGCGAAGGACGTCGCGCGTGACGACGCTGATCTTCCAGCCGTCGGCCGACGCCGCGAAGACGTGGTCGTTGAACCGCTGGTCGTTCTCGCGTCGAAACACGGGCTGCCAGTGGTCGCCGTTCTCGATGCGGCCACCGCCGAGTTCGGACTCGAGCGCTAGCGAGACATCGCTCACCGCATCGTCCGCGACGACGATATCGAGGTCGACGATATCTTTCGCGGCGAGGTCGGGGACGGCGGTCGATCCGACGTGTTCGATTCGCTCTACGGCAGTCTCGAGAGATGCGCTGGTCAGCGCGTCGGACACGCGGTCGCGTTCGGCGGCGAAGCACTCGCACCACGCGTCGTGTCTGGCTGGAACGAGTTCGATCGGATTGTCGTTCGCATTGACCATTGTCTCGCCTATACCTGTGTGATACGTAAACCCTGCCATCGCAACCGGGACCCGACACGCACCGGCGGTCGCAGTTGTGATGGTCTCCGCACTCGGCCAGTAGCAAAACTACCGGAACGGTTTCACTCGAACGACGGCAGTACCTCCTCCTCGTAGAACTCGATCGCCTGCTCCTGTTCCGGACCGATCTGGTGGAAGTAGACGTGGTCGTAGCCGGCGTCGATCGCCCCCTCGATGCTGTCGATGTGGGCCTGCGGGTCGGGTTTGGTGGTGGTGCCCGCCTCGGCGATGTCCGCCTTCTCGACCAGCTGGGCCGCCTGCTCGAAGTGTGCCGGCGTTGGCAACTCCTGTCCGAGTTCGCCCGGAATCGAGCCGTTGGGCCACTGCTCGAGGACCGTTTCGATCGCTTCCGCCTCGCTGTCGGCGTAACAGCCGTGGAGTTGGGTGTATTTCGGCCCGTCGCCGCCGGCGTCCTCGTAGGCCTCGACCGGCTCCGATTTCGGGCCGGAACACCAGAGTCCGTCGACGGTCTCGGCGACCCACTGGGCCGTCTGCGGGCCGAACGCGCTCCCGATCGTCGTCGGCTGCTCGTCGGGGGCGGTGTAGAGGTGCGCGTTCTCGACCGTGTAGTGTTCGCCGTGGTGACTCGTCGTCTCGCCGGTCCACAGCGAGCGCATCACGTCCATCGCCTCGTCCAACATCTCGAGGCGCACGTCGTGTTCGGGCCAGCGTTCGCCGGTGACGTGTTCGTTTAAGTTCTCGCCGGTCCCGACGCCGAAGGTGAAGCGGTCGCCGAGCATCTCGTCGACGGTGGCGACCGCGTGGGCGACGTTGACCGGATGGATCCGGATCGTCGGGCAGGTGACGCCGACGCCGACCTCGATCTCGTCGGTCACCGTCGCGATCCCGCCGAGCGTCGACCAGACGAACGGTGACTCCCCCTGGGCGGACACCCACGGATGGAAGTGATCGGAAATCGAGAGGAAATCGAAGCCGGCCGCCTCGGCGCGACGGGCGATGTCGACCAGTTCCGTCGGCCCGTGTTCCTCGCTCGAGAGGGTGTACCCGAGGTGGGTCATTCTCGACCCGCTACCACGGACCGTCGGGTAACGGTTGCACCTGCGAGGGCAAGAGCGAGCGGCGATCACCGGCCCACTCGGCTCGTCTCCGTGGGGATCACTGGCAGGACAGCGACTCGAGCGAGGATCTAATAGAGGATCGCCAACAATACCCGCGTATGGATCGTCTCGAGACGATCGGGTCGATACTGGCGGAAGAGGCGTGGCGCTACCCGATTATTGCGGGTCTCGCGTCCATTCCGTTCACGCTTGCCCTCCAGACGCTCGCTGCGGATAACTATATACTCGCGCCGGTACTCGTCGCCGGGTCGTTCGTCGGGTACCTGTTTCGGAGCCGACCACCGGAGAGCAGACGGGTCGGTTGGCGAACCGGCCTCGTCGGTGGGTTGGCCCTCTCGTGGGGGCTAGCCGGCTTTTCGACGCGGGTTCCCGAAACCGCTCGAACCGCCTCTACTGGTGCCTTTATGCTCGTCGGACTGGCTGCTGTCGGTGTCGTCTATATCGTCCTCTATGGCGCACTCGGAGCGCTGGGAAGCATAGCCGGTGCGTGGATGGGCAACCGAATCGATCGGCTTCGAGCACCTGCGAGTAGTAATTGAGGAGCAGTTCGGAGTATCGTCGACCGAGATCCAGCCTGCGGTGGCGCGTGCTGTCCCCACACCGTGACCAGCGGGTGCGCCAACGGCGAATAACGCGGCACCGTCGATTCCGCGTTGCGACGATAGCAGGGCGCGTTGTTGCCTTCGAACCCGTGTCCGAATCCCCGATTCAGTACGCGGTCGACGGCGAGCCCACTCGAACACCGAACCGAACCCCTTACCCACGCCGCGCCGGAACCGACCCGTATGGAAGCCGTAGTCGAAGCGACGGACCTCGAGAAGGCCTACGGCGAGACGGTCGCCCTGTCCGGGGCCTCGCTGTCGGTCGAGGGCGGCGAAGTCTTCGGCCTGATTGGCCCGAACGGGGCCGGCAAGACGACGCTCGTCCGCGCGCTAACGGGGACGACCGACCCCGATAGCGGGACGGCCCGGATCCTCGGCGAATCGCCGACGGCAGTCGACCGCGACCGCCTTGGCGTGTTGCCACAGGACTTCTCGCCGCCGGGGCGACTCAGCGCTCGCGAGCTACTGTCCTACTACGCGGGGCTGTACGACGACCCGCGCGATCCCGACGACGTTCTCGCCGACGTCGGCCTCGTCGACGCCGGCGACACCTGGTACGAGGACCTCTCGGGCGGGCAGCAACGACGGGTCTGCGTCGGCTCCGCGCTGGTCAACGACCCCGATCTGCTCTTCCTCGACGAGCCGACGACCGGCATCGACCCCGCCGGCCGCCGGACCGTCTGGCGGCTGATCGAGGACCTCGCGGCCGGCGGAACGACCGTCGTGCTCACGACACACGACATGGCCGAGGCCGAGCGCCTCGCCGACCGTGTCGGCCTGCTGGCCGACGGCTCGCTCGTCGCACAGGGTTCCCCCGAACGCCTGGTCCGCGACCACGGCGGCTCGAGCCGGCTGACCGTCGAAACCGCGGCCGATCCGGCGGTCTTCGTCGACCTCGAGTATCCGGTCGAACGCCCGGAGAGCGGTCGACGCCGAAGTACGGACGGCGCGGTCGTCGTCCGCGACATCGAGCCCGCGGCGATCGGGACGGTGGTCGACTACCTCGAGGCACGCGACGTCGAGTACACCCAGCTTTCGTGGGCCGAACCCGACCTCGAGGACGTCTATCTCGAACTGGCCGACGCGACCGAGCGGGCGCGGACGGATCGCATCGAGAGCGACGACGGTGGGGCGGGGGAGTCGGATCTCGCACGGGCGGGTGAGACGGCATGAGCCGGATGGGACGCGTCCGGTCCGAGACGAGCGCCGGCTGGCGGTCGTTCGTCCGCCGGCGGACGGCGGTCTTCTTTACGTTCTTCTTCCCCGTTATCTTGATCGTCATCTTCGGGGCGTTGATCCGCACCGATCCAACGGGTGGCGGGCTGTTCACCGAACCCCCGGCGTTCTACGTGCCGGGCTATCTCGCCGTCGTCGTCCTCTTCACGCCCCTCTCGCGGATGGGCAGCGAGGTCGCGCGCCACCGCGAGGGGAGCCGCTTCGAGAAGCTCGCGACGACGCCGCTCGGGCGGGGAGAGTGGCTGCTCGCCCAGACCGTCGTCAACGCGGCGATCATCGGACTGGCGAGCCTGCTCATCCTCGGACTGGTAATCGTGCTGACCGGCGCGTCGATCGTCTTCTCGCCGCTGCTGGTCCCCTACGTCCTCGTCGGCGTCGTTTGTTTCTGTGGCGTCGGGGCGATGCTCGGCAGCTACACCGATTCACAGGACGGTGCGGTCGCCGCCAGCAACGGGATCGGCCTTCCCCTCCTGTTCCTCTCGGAGACGTTCGTCCCGCTGTCCCAGCTTCCGGCCTGGTTCGAGCCGCTCGTGCACCTCTCGCCGCTGACGTACTTCGCACGCGGCGTACGGGCCGCGACGTATTCGGGTGCGGAGACGCCCGCAGTCGCCGGGATCGACCCCGCGATCGCGAATCTCGCGATTCTCGCGGTCCTCGCAGTCCTCGCGTTCGCGTTGGGTGCGCGGTCGATCCCACAAACGGACTGACCGCGGCCCACAGGTGACTCCGCGACCGATCGCCTGCGAGAACGAACCGATTTACGCGCGGCACTCGAATCGTCGCCAATCAGTATGCGCCCAGGCCACCCCACGGAGCAGGCTGTCGGGATGGAGTACTACGTCAGCGACACCGACGGCGTCGGCGGCCGTCTCCGCGAGGACGACGCCGACTTCCGGGTCCGCGAACTCGAGCGCTTCGACACCGAACCCGTCGACGCGCCGACGGACGCCTACCCCCACCTCGTCTTTCGAGCGACGCTGCGGGGGTGGGATACCAACGATTTCGCCTCGCGGCTCTCGAACGCGCTCGGCATCTCTCGCGAGCGGGTCAACTGGGCTGGGACGAAAGACAAGTACGCCGTGACGACGCAACTGTTCTCGGTCTACGGGGCTGATCCCGAGGACCTGCCCGAGATCGACGATGTCGAGATCGAAGTACTGGGCAAGGCCGGCCGAAACCTCGAGTTCGGCGACCTCGCGGGTAACGCGTTCGAACTGGTGGTCACCGATCCCGAGCGGCCCGACAACGCTGGGGCGATCACCGACGAACTGTGCAACTTCGGCGGGCTCGAGACCGACGGCGATGGCGTGGACGCCGACGACTCGGTCGGTTCGATCGGCGTTCCGAATTTCTTCGGTCAGCAGCGCTTCGGCAGCCGTCGGCCGGTCACGCATAGGGTGGGCCTCGCGATCGCCCGCGACGACTGGGAAGGAGCGGTGATGGCCTATCTCGGGAACCCGACCGACGCGGAGCCGGCGGGGACCCAGGAGGCCAGAGCGTTCGTCGAGGACACCCGCGACTGGCAGGCGGCCCTCGAGCGAGTGCCACATCGGCTCCGCTACGAGCGCTCGATGATCCACGCCCTCGCGGAACACGACGGCGAGCCAGGCCCCGAGGCCTTTCGGGAGGCCCTCGAGCGGGTGCCCTCGAACCTCCAGCGATTGTTCGTCCACGCGGCACAGTCCTACGCGTTCAACCTGATGCTCTCCGAACGGCTCGAGCGCGGGCTCCCGTTCGATCGCCCCGTCGCCGGCGACGTCGTCTGTTTTGCCGATACCGACGCGCCCGACGGGCTCGAACTCCCCGACACCGACCGGCTCCAGCGCGTCGACGAGCGCCGGGTCGACTCGGTGACCCGCCACTGCGAGCGCGGTCGGGCGTTCGTCACCGCGCCGCTGGTCGGCACCGAAACGGAACTGGCCGACGGCGAACAGGGCGAGATCGAACGCGCCGTCCTCGATGAGTTGGGCCTCGAGCCCGCGGCCTTCGATCTGCCCGGCGAGTTCGGCTCGACGGGGACCCGGCGCGCGATGCTCTTGCGGACGGATCTACGCCTCGAGACGGAGCCGCTGACGCTCGCGTTCGCGCTGCCGAAGGGGTCGTACGCGACGGTCGTCTCGCGTGAGTATCTGAAGGTGGACCCGATCGACCTCGGTTGAGATCGATGGTAGTGTTCAGATAAGCTGATTCCATGCGAAGCTGAACGATCTGAGCCAGTCGTCGGCAGTTTCTGCTTCGGCGTTGCTGAAGCAGTTTGAGAAGCAGAGTGTTCGTCGTTTTATCTCTCTAAAGACACGTTCAACAGCATTTCGATTTCCATGCTTTTCGTATCTGAAATCGAAGCCGTGGCGCTGACATGCATCTTGTAACGAGTGCGACCCATCAACGAGAAACACGGCGTCAGAGACGTTGTGTTTCTCGGATAGTTCCGTAAGAAACGAATGAGCGAGAACCTTCGTTGTTGTCGGTTCAAGCTTTGTATGGAGCAATTCGTTTGTCTCTGGATCGATTGCGGCGTACAGCCAATACTGCTCATCGTTCAGTCGGATCACGGTCTCGTCAACCGCAACGTGATCCGGACACCGGCCAGATTCGGGCTGTAGATCGGCCTTGTGTACCCAATTGTGAACAGTAGACCGAGCGCGTTTGACACCGAATACCTCAAGAACAGAGACAGTATTCGAAAGCGAAAGTCCAGCGAGGTGCAGTTGAATACTGAGCTTCATCAGCAATCGCGGTGTCGCTTCTCGTTCAACAAACTCTAAGTTGATCTCGTCTAAACAACCGTTGAGGCGGTCGTTTTCGGGCATAGATCACTCAGAAAACGAACCGCCTCATCCTTCATCCTTATCTGAACACCGCCATGAAATGATCCCGGACTTTCAAGTATAGTAGTGCAACCGGCTGTCAGGACGACACCCACTCCAGCGATTTGTTGGAGGGCTTGACGGCGATTCATATAGTTCGCTGTTCCGTATCCAATGACATATATGCTGACATCTAAATTGGAGCCAGTCTATTACATTATATATTAGTATGGGTTGGGAAACAAATCTAACGTCTAAATAAAGTCATCTGATAATATCTGTGACCGAACCGGAAGCGAACGCGGATGCAATCCGGCCTGCCCCACAACTATATGACAATCCATCTACCATAGTACTCATGAGCGAATCGAGCGCGGAACTCCTTCAGGTCACCGTCGATGTCTGGCACCCCGACTGTTGGGGCATCGTCTCGACGGATCGGACGGGCACTGGGATCGTCGGTCACGGAGCGGCGATCGACGGCGATTCCGGATACGAACGGTGTACGCTCTACGGCGACACGACTGATCAACTCGAGCAGGCGATCGCGGTCGCGGACGAACTCTCGTTCATTCGGACGATTCATCCGTTCGAATCCGCCGCGGACGCGATCCGGCCCGTGATGGGGCAATCGACCCAGGACGTGTTCATCGAGTACGACGCGAACGAGGGGATCGGATCAGCCGTTCTCTCGCATGGATTCGTCCTCGATAGCAGCTACCGAATCGAGGACGGCATCGAGACGTGGACTCTCCTCGTGTACACGACACGGTCGTCGGTCGAGCGATCGCTGGACGAGATTCGACGAGCCCGTGACGCGGACATCTCGCTCGAACACCTCTCGACGGCTGAACGAACGATGGCACCGACCTCGCCACCCGATCGGCGGGAACGGCGTCTCACGCCGCGCCAGCGTGAAGCGCTCGCAGTCGCACGTCGACGAGGCTACTACGAGTGGCCGCGACGAGTGTCGGCGGGTGACCTGGCGACGGACCTCGGCGTTTCGAAGTCGACCTATCTGGAGCACCTCCGAAAAGCCGAAGCCGAATTGCTCGGTCGACATCCGTTCGACGACTGATCGGCACCGGGTGGTCCGCGACCCGCGTATGTGAGGGTGACGCTAACGATCCTCGATCGCGTCGGAACGGGTATGCACGGACCGACGACCGCTCCGGAACCGGCGAGTGACGGAATCGAACGGACGGATGGAGAGCGCGACGGGGGATCTCGATGACCGATCCTCGCACGGCGACCCCTCGAACGATCGGCGTTCTCGGTGGGATGAGTAGCCAGTCGACGGTCGAGTACTACCGATTACTCGACGCGGGAATCAACGATTCCCTCGGCGGACACAGTAGCGCGAACGTGCTCGTTCGTAGCGTCAATTTCGAGCGTATCGTCCGGTACATACGAACCGAGCAGTGGGAGGCCGCAGGCGAGTACCTCGCCGACGCTGTGATGGACCTCGAGGCGGGCGGTGCGGCCTTCGTCGTGATGGCGACGAACACAATGCACCGGGTCGCACCCCAGCTCGCCGAGCAACTCTCGATACCGTTTCTCCACATCGTGGACGTGACCGCTGACGCGATCCGTGACGACGGTCTGGATACCGTCGGCGTGCTCGGGACGCAAGCGACGATGGAAGGGGAGTTCTACCGGGATCGGTTTGCCGACCACGGAATCGACGTGGTCGTCCCGGACCGAGGGTCTCGCGAGGAAATCGACCGGATCGTCTTCGACGAACTCACCCGCGGACGGATCCGAGACCCGTCACGGTCGACGTATCTCGATGTTATCGACGATCTCGTCGCAAATGGCGCGAACGGTGTCGTGCTCGGTTGTACCGAGATCACCGACCTCGTTTCACAGTCGGACTGTCCCGAAACGCCGCTTTTCGACACAACTGAACTTCACACCGCTCGCGCCGTCGAACGGAGCCTCGGTGGTGTCGAATCGGAACGAAAATAGATCGAGTTCGAGACGACCGTCGAGGAGGGTCACAATTACTCGAGTTCGAGACTATACAAACGCTTACGAGCGTCAGAGAACGAAAAGCGGGAGTCGATGACGTTTTTCTCGTCGAGCCGATTGAGCGCGTACCGAACCGTTCGCGAGGGCAGGAGCGTCTCGTCGGCGATCTGCTGTTGGGTCATCGTCTCGTTGTACTCGAGGACTTTCGCGACGAGTTTCGCGCTCGGGGGCAGCTCCCGAACGTCGTCCCATGTTCCCCGATTGCTTGTCTCCCCTCGAAGCGACTCTGAAGCACTCATCGTATCTCCCATTCCGAATACGAGGTAATAATATTTTCCATTCGTTCTAATGCTTTGCAGTTATATCGCGTTCGCGAGTGCACCTACCCGAAGTCTCTTATGAACCAACTTCCAAAGGACGGGTAATGAGCGATACTGTGGACGACGTCGACCTCCCATACGACGAGGACGAGGCGTCCCAACAGGAGAAGATCCAGGCGCTCGAGGACCGGCTGGAGATCCTCGAGACACAAAACGAGGAGATGCGCGACAAACTCCTCGATGCCAACGCCGAGAACAACAAGTACCAGCAGAAACTCGAGCGACTCACCCACGAGAACAAGAAACTCAAGCAGTCCCCGCTGTTCGTCGCCACCGTCCAGGAAGTCACGGACGAGGGCGTCATCATCAAACAACACGGGAACAACCAGGAGGCGCTGACCGAAGTCACCGACGAGATGCGCGACGACCTCGAGCCCGACGCCCGGGTCGCGGTCAACAACTCGCTGTCTATCGTCAAACCGCTCTCGAACGAGACGGACGTCCGCGCCCGCGTGATGGAAGTCACCGAGAGCCCCGAGGTCAGCTACGAGGACATCGGCGGGCTCGAAGAGCAGATGCAGGAGGTCCGCGAGACCGTCGAGATGCCCCTCGAGAAGCCCGAGATGTTCGACGACGTCGGGATCGACCCGCCGAGCGGCGTTCTCCTCTATGGTCCGCCGGGGACGGGCAAGACGATGCTCGCCAAAGCCGTCGCCAACCAGACCGACGCTACCTTCATCAAGATGGCCGGCTCGGAGCTGGTCCACAAGTTCATCGGCGAGGGCGCAAAACTCGTCCGCGACCTCTTCGACGTCGCCCGCGAGCACGAACCCGCGGTCATCTTCATCGACGAGATCGACGCTATCGCCGCCAAGCGAACCGAGTCCAAGACCTCCGGCGACGCCGAGGTCCAGCGGACGATGATGCAGCTCCTGAGCGAAATGGACGGCTTCGAGGAGCGGGGCGAGATCCGGATCATCGCCGCGACCAACCGCTTCGATATGCTCGACCGCGCCATTCTCCGACCCGGCCGGTTCGACCGTCTCATCGAGGTCCCAAAGCCCAACGCCGAGGGCCGCGAGATCATCTTCGAGATCCACACCCGCGGCATGAACGTCGCCGACGACGTCGACTTCGCCGAACTGGCGGTCGACGCCGAAGCGGCATCGGGTGCCGACATCAAGGCCGTCTGTACCGAGGCCGGCATGTTCGCGATCCGCGACGATCGCACCGAAATCCGGATGGAGGACTTCCGCAGTGCCTGGGACAAGGTTCAGGCCGAATCCGACGAGAGCGAACAGGTCTCGAAGACCTTCGCCTGAGTCCCCTCCCTCCGAGATCGACGGCGGCTCGTTGCGTTCTGTGTGCGTTCGTTTGGATGGAGTGGTTCGGCAACCGGGTTATTTCTCGACCGACGCAACGTAACTTTAGGTATGTTTTCTCCAGTGGCGTCGGTATTCGATAGACGACGGTTGCGCGTGCCAAGAAACCAGTATTTCGGACACGATCTGAATCTGCTCCGGATCGCACCAGTGACGGTGAGTGCTGCTGACTGGAATCGCTTCCTAATTTGTTCGAACTCCGTCCGAACGAACGGTGGTTGATCCTTGTATAGGCAGGGTCTCGATTCGAGATCGATGGGTTACAGCCCTCGTAGCCCTAACCCGCATTATACGCACTAACCACCTCTAAAACGTCCTGGAATCCCACATCTACTCCATTATACTGTTCTCCAGTATTGTGGGCCTGAAGCACTTCCAGTACCTCTTGGAACGACGGTTCGCCAGGGTCGGTTGGTAATCCGTCATCGGCGACGGTTGAAGGGGATCTAATAGTATAGCCGTCGGACGGGATCGACTGGATCTGCTCTTTGTCGGCCAACTGAGTGTCTCCGCCATCACTACTTACACCAATCGAATAGCTATCCGTAGTGTCCGCGTTCTGTTCGGCCGTTACATCGACATCATACGATCCGGGTTGTCGATCCTGTATCACGATCAACTCTTCCGTTGATCCTGCTCCATCAAGTGTGACCTCGTGATACGACCCGTTCGGGATTTCGACTCGGTCCGGACCAACGACACGTCCCTCTGGATCCGTAACGGTGGTATTGACTGGTGAAGCCGTAAGAGTAAGCATCGATGAGGAGAGTGCCGTGACATCTACAAACGTCGTGATCGCTGTCGTATATTCGTCGACGATCGTTTGGACATCCTCCGCAGTTGCAGGAGTTCCGTTTTGCAGTGCTTTTTTGAACGCGTGTCTATCACTGTTCAGTCCCCCATCACCAACCCATTCATCCGCGAGTTCACGTACTTTCGATATTCCATCATCGAACTTCTTCGCTGCTTCCTGGTTGCTATGATCTTCTTCGAGTCTGGTGGCAGCGGTTTCGAAATTAGATGCAGCAGATGTGTATTTATTGTAATAGTCGTCCTCTTGAAAGCCTTGAGCATAGTTAAGTGCAGAACCAATCGAGGTCGAATGCCTAATATTGTTTATATTGTCGCGGAAAGCTGTAAGTTCGTCTTCCGCATCACTGTAATCCTTGTCGCTCAACTCGTACGTTATTTGAGCAATATTGATATATGCATTAGAGAGTTCTTTGACGCTTTCTTTTTTCGCAGCTTCGCTGCTAAACATCTCTGCCGTGCGTTGGGCAGCCGTTGCCATTTCGTCCAGCGTATCGGGATCGTCGAGAATTGCCGCCTCAACCGAGATCGTCGCGACCGTTTTCTCGTTCGCATAGAACGGAATCGAGAGCGAAACGTCCGACCCCTGGCTCTCCAAGGCTTCTGTTGTATCTAGTTCGACGGTTAGCGGGACTGTCTCTCCTTTTGGAATGTCGAATGGTGGAACGCTCGAGTCGTACTCGTCGACCATCCACGACTCCTCGATGAACGTGATTTCGTCCATTGATTCAGGTGTTATCCTAACCTCTCTTTCGGAATCGTTTGTAATAGTGAATTTTTTTGTTGGCGTTCCGCCAACAACGTTTGCACCGAACTGGAGCGTATCACGATCCACCGTGATTTCTGCAGGCGGAGAGTCGGAAGAGCCTGTATCCGCTGCCTTAGAGTGGTGCCCCAGTGTTCCAAGGGTGACGCGACTGCCCTCGCTTGAACCCTCGACACCCGCATCTAGTGCATAGACTGTGCCATCGTTGCTCCCGACGTAGACGGTGCCGTCCACGACTGTTGGAGACGAATCAATTACACCGTCAGTTGAAAACCGCCACTGTTCGACTCGATCCGCGGTCTTTGCCGTTGGATCGAACGCATAAACCGTTCCGTCGCCGTCACCGATGTAAACGATCCCATCTGCGACTGTGGGCGACGATCTGATTGGATTGGCCGTTACGTCAGGTGCAATTGGTGTTCTCTCACCGGAATCGGCCTGTAGTTCGAAGAGCGTCCCAAACGAATAATCTGCTGCATAGACTGCCCCATCAGCGACCGTTGGTGAGGAGTAGACACCGGAATCCATGTTCGTTCTCCATTCTTTCTCACCACTGTCAGCGTCGATCGCGTAAAAGTGGAAGTCGTAACTTCCGACATAGACCGTCCCGTTAGCAACCGTTGGGGACGAAACGATGGAGTCGCCCGTCTCAAACGACCATTTCACCGACCCGTCATCTGCAGTAATGGCATAGACGCTATTATCGTTACTTCCGACATAAACTGTCCCGTCACTGACTGTCGGAGACGAATCAACGGCACCGTCAGTCGAAACCGGTGAGTCCCATCGTTCGGTCCCGTCAGCAGCGTCTACTGCATAGACGTTCTGATCCCCCGCGCCGATATAGACCGTCCCATTCGCTACTGTTGGTGACGAATTGATGTCGCTGGCTCCTGTCTCGTACTGCCACTGTTCGGTACCATCGTCGGCGTTTATTGCATACACGACCCCGCTCCCGTCAGCGATATAAACCGAATTATTGGTAACTGCGGGCGACGAGTATAGATCACCACTCGTTTCAAACGGGGAGTCCCATTTCTCGGCACCTGTGTTCGCGTCTAATGCATAGACATTATGGTCATCACTGCCAACAAAAACGGTCCCATCAACAACCGTTGGTGAACTTTGAACGGCACCCTCTGTCGAGAAGGTCCACTGTTTCGCCCCACCAGACGTGCCTCCCCCGTCTTGCCCGCTGACTATTCCAGTCGTACTAAAGAGTGCACCAGCACCTGCTACTTTCAGCAACTCACGACGCGTATTATTAATAAACATACCTGAATTTCTTTCAGACATGTATGTCGTTCTCATTCGACCACTGGCTTCAGTCTTGGGGCCAAAGCGGATTAGCCGCAGTCAGACGCGCTCTGAACGCAGGAATTAAATGTCGATGTTTGAGAACACACCGGTAGTTGTCGGAAAAAGTGTCTATCGGTCCGCCGCTAGAGCGCCGAGAAGACGAGGTACGGCACGATGAACATGGCCACCGTCAACGCTGCGAGGATTAGCACGTATCCGATGCCCGTTCCTGCCGCAGTGAGCCACGACGGATGCTCGAATTCGCTGAGATCGACTGCCATGTGTCTGCCATCCGGTGACGAACGCATAAACGTACCGGAACTCCGAGTCGAAAAGCAGCGTTTACCGTTGCGATTCCGGTCGCAACTAGTCGCGTTTCACCCGTCGACTGCAGGGTCGGCGGAGAGCAGACCACCGGATTTGACCCTGCAGTGCAGGAAGACCGTCACTAGCGATAGTTATCCCGATACCGCTTACGGAACTCCCGAAGAGCGAGCCGGGCCTGTCGCCGCGAGGTGAAACCAAAGCCGACCGCGTCGCATCGATCGGCGTCACACTCCCACCGGAACGTCCCGGAATCGGGATCCCTCGAGACCGATGCGTCCGTCCCACACACCGGACAGCGCCACCCCCACCGCATATCGCCGGCATCCACACGCGGTCGATTCATTGGTTCTATGGCGGGATTGGAGCAGGTACTCAAAAATCGTTCCATCGAGTGGTGCGTCCGTTATTTGCGCGTGGTGACATCGATCCGGCAGCTCGTCGGACTCGAGATCGATTTTCGGACTCCTTTTATCGGGTGGCCCGCTACGAGCACGCAATGACGAAGATCGTCGTGGTGGACAACCACGGACAGTTCACCCACCTCGAGCGCCGGGCGCTTCGTGACCTCGGCGTCGATACGGAACTGATCGACAACGACACGCCACCCGAAGACGTCGACGCGGACGGCGTCGTCCTCTCGGGCGGGCCGGACATGGATCGGATCGGGAAGTCGACCGACTACCTCGCGGCCGACGTGCCGGTCCTTGGTATCTGTCTGGGGATGCAACTGATCGCCGAGGAACTCGGCGGCCGCGTCGAGAGCGGCGAGTACGGCGGCTATGCCGACGTCACCGTCGATATCGTCGACGAGGAGGATCCGCTGACCGGCACGCTGCATCCCGAAACCCGCGTCTGGGCGAGCCACGCGGACGAGGTCACTGAACTGCCCGACGGGTTCGAGCTAACCGCGAAAAGCGACGTCTGCGACGTCGAGGCGATGAGCGACACTGACCGGGACCTCTACGGCGTCCAGTGGCACCCCGAGGTCGCCCACACCGAGGAGGGCGACGAAATCTTCGAGAACTTCCTGGCGATCTGCGAGTCGCGATAGCCCCCCTCGAGTACCGCCGTTTTCTCCGAGCGGGTAGAGTACTACGACGAACGGTTAGCAGCCGGAACGACGGTCCGGCGCTGGCGCTACGGCGAAGCGATTTCGGAAGAAGGCGGCGTTACGAAACGAACGTCAGTAGCTGGACCAGTACACCCAGCATGACGCCGAACGCGATGACCGTCTTGGGGTCGATACGGATCGCGTTCGAGTCCTCGGAGTCGAAGTACCGGACGAGTCCGGCACTGGACATCAGGCCGCCCGTGTTCTGTCCTTTATCCATACCCGTTCCTATGTGCCCCTGAAACTAAACCTTTCGACCGGACGCCGTCGGCGATGACGGCAATGCAGTGGCAGTGGGAAACCCTTATGCGCGGCGCGTGGCAACTAGCGCTGAACCGTATGACTGTCACACTCAAGGACTTCTACGCGGACTGGTGTGGCCCCTGCAAGACCCAGGATCCGATCCTCGAGGAGCTCGAGGACGACTGGGAGGGCCGATTCGAAGTCGAGAAAGTAAACGTCGACGAACAACAGGACATCGCAAACGAGTACCAGGTACGATCGCTGCCGACGCTCATCATCGAGAACGACGACGGCATCGTCGAACGCTTCGTCGGTGTCACCCAGCGCGACGACATCGAAGACGCCCTCGAATCGGCCGGCGCGTAAACGACGATCACGTTCGTTTCCTGTCGATTTTCCCTCGGAGGAGCGGTTGCCTCGAGCGATGTCGTTCAGTTGTCGATCGGTTCGAACGCGGCCTGTGGACGCTCTTTCGTGGCTTCGACGGACGCTCGAACTACGCAAACGAAGTCGGCTATAGCCCGGCTATTCGACCGGACGTTTTTCGTATCGCTGGACGAACGGTCGACCATGACCCTCGAGACCGGTCGAACCGAGCGAACGGCTATCGTCCTCGCGGGTGGCTACTCGACTCGCTTCGGCGAGGCGGACAAAGCCGTCGCCCACCTCGCCGGGACGCCGATGATCCGCCGCGTCGTCGACCGGATCGAGCCCGTCGTCGACGACCTCGTCGTCAACTGTCGGGAAGAGCAGGTGCCAGCGATCCGAGACGCCCTGGAGGGGAACCCCGAACCGGACGCGTCGTTTGCGGTCGACCCGATTCCCGATCGCGGACCCATGGCGGGTATCACGACGGGGCTTCGAGCAGCCGGCGGAGCGGACGCGTTCGTCGTCGCTTGCGATATGCCCTTCGTCGATCCCGACCTCGCCGCCCATCTCTTCGATCGGGCGGCCGACCACGAGGCCGCGGTGCCCCGGCTCGACGACCAGTGGTTCCAGACGACCCAGGCCGTCTATAGCGTCGAGCCGATGCTCGCCGCCTGCGAGCGCGCTCTCGAGCGCGACGAGCGACGGATCGTCGAACCCCTGCTGGAACTCGACTACGTCGTCGTCGACGAGGACGAAATTCGCGAGTATGCGGCCCTCGAGACGTTCGAGAACGTCAACACCCGCACGGAGCTCGAGGCGGCAATCGATCGACTCGGTGATGAGTGAGTTGACACCACAGTCGTCGGCGAGCCGACTTCCACCGCTCCTACCTGAACGGCCAGTGCCGGGGTCGCTTGCCCCCGGTTCGCGAGCGCGCGCTCGCTGACCGTCAGCGACGGCTATCTCTCGAGTACGTCGACGACCGGTTCGTCGGCGATCATCCGCGTCAGGACGACTCGCGTGACGCGCGGCGCTCGCTCGAGTACCCCCGCCGCGATCTCCTCGGCGATCGCTCGTCGGTCGGGATCGTCCACCTTGTTGAGCAGCGGGACGACCGTCGCCCCGTCGGGAACGCCGTTCAGCCCGCCACGCTCGCTCGCGAGCACACGAACCACGTCCGCTGGTCGGACCGGATCGCCGAGTTCGAGTCCGGTGATCGCTGCCACCCGCTCCGGTCGGTGGACGTACTCGGTCGAGAGCGGCTTCCCGACGGCGTGGACGCTCGCGATCGGGACCACGGTGTCGACCCGCTGGGGAAGTTGGGGTTCGTCGTCGTCGGGCGCTTTGAACTCCCGCGTCCGCGCACCGTCGGCTTTGACGAGGACGAGATCAGCGGCGTCGGCCGCCGCGAGATCGTCGATGATCGCGGGGTCGTATCCCACGTACCGGTCCTCGCGCTCTCGCTCCGGGACGACGCCGACTGGCCACGTGTCCGTTTGCGCGAGGGCTGTAACCGGGTCGTCGGTCACGACGACCGCCTCGACGTGGCGATCGAAGATGGGGATCCGGACCGTCGCCGTCACGACCGCTCGACGAGCCGAATCGCCCCTCGTCCGCTCAGCCAGCGTGTAGAGCGTCGTCTTCTTCCCGCCCGCACCGACGACGGCGACGACCCCCGACTCCGCCCGAAGTGCCTCGAAGACGTCCATATCGCTCCTTGTTGCGGGTATCGGCTAATGGTTTGGGCTCGGGACCGACTCCGCCCGATTCGGACGGTGGATCGATCCACGAACACGAGGGTCTCGAGTGTCAGACGGTCCGTCACGACGCGGGGTTCGTGGGACGACGGTAACGCCGATTTCAGAGGCCGAGGATCTCCCGCGCTCGTGCCGGCGTCGCGACCTCCCGGCCCAGTTCCTCGGCGACGCGGCCGACGCGTTCGACCAGTTGCGCGTTGCTCTCCGCGAGTTCCCCCTGCCGGTAGTAGACGTTATCCTCGAGTCCCACGCGAACGTGACCCCCGAGGAGTAGCCCCAGCGTGGCGAACGGCAACTGATGGCGGCCAAAGCCGAGCGTGTTGAACCGTGCCCCCTCGGGCAGGTTGTCGACCGCGTTCAGGAAGTTCCGCGGCCGGGGCGGGGTCAACGTACCGGGTCCGAAGATCAGCGTCGCGTAGACGGGGGCGGCGAGATCACGACGGTCGAGCAGGCCGTGAACCTCGTTCAGGTGGCCGTCGTTGAACACCTCGAGTTCGGGCTTGATCCCTCGGTCGACCATCTCCGCGTGGAGCGAGTCGACCAGTCCACGCGTGTTCTCGCTGGTGAGGTGGTCGTAGCGGTTCAGCGGCCCCATATCGAGCGAGGCCATCTCCGGTGCGGGATCGGTTCGTAGCGGGAGATGCCGGGCCTCGTCCGGTGCTGCCGTCCCGCCGGTGGAGTGCTGGATGATCACGTCGTCGGCGTGGCTGCGGATGGCGTCGTCGATCTCCTGGAACCGCTCGGTCGCGAAGGTCCGCTCGCCGTTCGGACGGCGCGCGTGGACGTGGACGACGGCAGCTCCAGCGGCTTCCGCCCTGGCTGCCGCCCGCCCGATTTCCGCGGGCGTCTCGGGGAGCTGTGGCGTCGTTTCCTTGCCGTGGACGCCGCCGGTCAACGCCGCGGTGACGATGCAGGGCTCGCCGGCGAGGAAGTCCCCGTAGGTCATTCGTGATCGTCCTCCGGGGCCGTCGCTCGAGGGTCGTTCTCCGCGAGTCCGTCGTCGTGGTCGCGATAGATCTCGCAGTCGCGCTCGTGGACGAGCTCGTAGCGATCGGTACAGATGTCGGCCCGCATCGGCTGGACGAACCGATCTGCCGCCGTACAGTACGCCCGCGCCTCGTCGAACGGACCGCGGTCGGCCGACTCGTCCCTGTATTCCAGGTATGGACACACCATACGGTCCGGTACGACAGAAGGGTGTTAACAACCGTCGTTCTCCCGGAGCCACTGCAAGGCAATGCACGCCTGATCGCACAGCTGTCGTGCGATCAGGCGTACATCGGTACAGTTGTTACTAGAGGAGTCCGGCTCTCGACGCGGCCTCGCCTCGAGCGTGGCGCAACTCGTACCGGGTTCCGTCGACGCCGTCGCGGAGATCGGACTCAGCAATCGAATAGTACTGTCGGACTCGAAATAGTATGAGTGTGGACGGCCACGGTTGCCCGGCGTTCCGGACGGGGGAATCTCGGTTGCCTTCTCCACCCCGCGACCCGTCGAGCGACAGGTGTCCGGCGGTCCACTGCTCGCTTCCGCGCCTGATGGGCTGTCGCCGACTAACCACGATGGGTCGTCCCTGCGGACGGCCATCGTAGACCGCTGTCCCCGACGGACGAGGCTTCCATGTTGGCTCCCGAGGCCCCGGCCGGTCTGACCGGACGCCCACGGTGTTCGGTCCCCGCTGATGACCATAGCGCGGGTAACGAGCAGGGCCAAACTGCCCGACCTAGTCCATCTCATTGTAGACGACTGGTACTTAAGGGCCTTTCGTCTCGCGAACCGCCCGAGCCAGCGGCGATCGAGCGATTCGAGGGGTACCACAGGCGGTTGGTGCGAATCCCCCGCCAGACCGTCGCTCGCGGCACGAGATCGCGTCCGGTAGGGACGCCGGTCGGCACGCCGGAGTGAATATCGAGCGGGACGAACACCGATTGACACCGCGGGACGATTCCGTCTCGGAATCGACCCGGCCCGCGTCGAGTTCGTTCATCTTTTTTTTTTGTGGCCGAATATTTTGGATGTTACAATACTTTTCCGGATATATATTGTAGTATAGTCCACCAATCCTCGGCAATTGGCTAATCATTTGGTCAGAAACTGTTATATCGCGTGACCGGCCTCCCTCGAGTGAACGATGAGCTATCGACTCCACGATATAGCCGTCGACCGTCCGTTCTCCGGCCTCTGGCCGGGAGATCGCTGTGACCGTCCCGGCGTCCAACGGAGGACCGTCGCTCGAGGGGTCGTCGCCTCGCCAGTCCGATGACGATGGCCGATTCCGACGCGCCCCTCGCCGATCTCCCCCGCAGTTCGGACGGACTCGCGACCACCGACGACGCGCTGGCACGGCTCCGGGAGCGACTCCCCCGGTTCCTCGAGGAACGGGTCGCCGATGCCGGCGCGGACCGTCTGGTCGTGAGCCTCGACGGCGGCGTCGAGACGGCGTTGGCAGCGACGTTCGCAGTCGAGGCTGTCGGACAGGATCGCGTAACGGGTCTCGTGATGCCGGCGTTTCTGAGTCACGAGGCGGTGTCCCGAAACGCGGAGGCGATCGCGACGGCGCTTGGCATCGAACACAGGCGCATGCAACTCCAGCCGGTCTTGGCCGCGTTTCAGGAGACGGTCGGTGGCTCCGACGGACCGGCCGACGACCTGGTCGCGACGAACAACGCGCTGTCACGGCTTCGGATGGCCTGTGCGTACTACGTCGCGAACACGACGAACGCGCTCGTCGTGGGAACGGTCAACCGCACGCAGTCGCTTCTCGGCTCGGTCACGAAACACGGCGAGACGGGTGCCGACTGCCTCCTGTTCGGCGACCTCTACCGAACCGAAGTCGAGGCGCTCGCTCGAGCCGTCGGGATCCCCGAGGAGTTGACCGTCGAGACGTCGGGGTCGCCGCTTCACCCGGGCGAATCGCCGGCGACGGAACTCGATGTCGACCCCGAAACCGTCGATCGAATCCTTCGTTGCAGAATCGACGAGGGCGTCGATGCGGCAGTCGTCGCCGAACGGGCCGGCGTCGACGTGAAACTAATCGAGCGACTCGAGACGTGGTCCGAGCGGACGAGTCACAAGCGCTGCCGTCCGGTGCGGCCGTCGACGGGAGCCTGACGAGGCACCTCCGCTTCGGTTTCGAACGAGCAGTCGAAGCAGGTCGAGGCCGGAAACGGGCGGCATCCGCTTCCTGTCCGCTACCCTCGCCGGTGCATCGCATACGCGAGACAGCACAGTCCGGCGAACTGCAGGACGTGGGCGACCGTCGAGAAGTAATCTTGCTGTGGAAGGGACATGAGACGCAAGTGAACCAGCAGGGACCCAAGAAAGGTGAACGTGTAGGTCACGGTCGTCAGCAGGATCAGTCCGACGCCGAGATACCACATCGACGGATCACTGTGGCGTTGCAGACCCCTGAACGCCTGATAGCCGATGTAGAGGCCGACGCCGGCTGACCCGGCCGCGAAGACGCCGGCGAGGAGTTCGACCACGCGAAGGCCGAAGACGATCCGTTCCAGGGCCATCAGAAATCACTCCAGAGCTGCTGAAGCCTGTCCGCGACGTCCTCGCTCGGCCGGTCCAGTTCGAACTCGAAGTGGCCGTCGTCTAACGTAATGTGGATCCCCGACAGGTTCGCCGCATACACCGTATCGTGGTGACCGTCGCGTCGCGGCCGCGTCTGTCGCTCGAGGAGACCGACCCGCTGCAACCGCTCGACGCGGCGGTACAGCGTCGACGGCGATGCCTCCGACACGTCCCGTAACTCTTGGACGGTCATTGGGGTGCGACTCGTCGCCCGTAACACGTCCCTGGCGTAGTCGTCGTCGAGCACCTCGGCGAGCGTCTTGAAGTCTAACTCCGCCGTCACGTCGTCCGTATCCGTCATCCATTCGGTAAAATTACTGTCGGTTTGCGGGGGAACCGTCCGGTCGATGGCCGGTGAACCACCCCCGAGAGCGATACGCCCGTGGGAGTCGATGGCTCGGTCCATCTTCGATCACCCGTCGAACCGCTCGGGACCGACGTTGAACTCGGTCCAGCGCTCGTCGGTTCCGGGAACCGTTCCCGAGAGGACGACGTGCCACTCGTCGCGATCGCCGACATCGACCGACAGGGAATCGCCGGGACCGATACGACGGCCGTGATCGGCAGCTGCCGGCCGGAGCGCGTCGAGATGAGGCCGAAGCCAAGCGACAGCGAGAACGTGTCGCCGGCGCTGACGGCTCGCTCGGAGAGTTTGTCCTCCAGGTAGGAGCCGACGTCGCCCTGACTGCGAACGTTCCCGGGCAGCGCGAGCGCGATTCGCTCGGCCTGTTCGATGTCGGCCGCCTCGACCGTCACCGCATCGTCGATCCGAACGCCGGCGGCCTGTCGGAGCCGGCCGTCGATGCGGACGATACCCCGACCGGTGTCCTCGCTACGCCCTGGCCAGACGCGCGCGACGACGCGCCCGTCGGGACCCTCGATCGCGACGAACTCGCCGCTCGAGACCCCGAGTTCGGCCATCGTCTCGCGGTCGATCGCGGCCAGGCCACTGCCTGCGTCCTTCCGTTCGAGTGGTTTCACGCGGAGTCGCATGGACACTGTGGCGTGCTTTGGACGTTCGTATCGGTGCCGTTCGTCGACGCGGTCGAACGTCAAACGACGGATTCAGGACAGGAGCCGACCGGCCGACGTGCGAGAGTCGAACGGTCGACGCGGAGGTGGTTCACTGGGGTGGTCCCGGGAAACGATTCACCGGAGTGGACGTGGTGGCAACGGCGACGCTCGGTTCGCCCGTGCCGAGTTCGGGGGCGGTTACCCCTCGAGTGGGATCTCCTTCCCCTGGGTGGTCGAGTCGGCGGTCGGCAGCCGGACCTCGAGGACGCCGTTCGTGTACTCGGCGGCGATCTCCTCGTCGTCGATCACCTTGGGGAAGCGGAACCGACGATGGTAGGTCTTCTTCCGGCCGCGACTCTCGTCGGAGTGCTCGGCGGCGACGTTCAGGATGCCGTCGTCCCACGCCAGATCGATCTCGTCGGTTTCGAAGCCCGGCATGTCGATCGTGAGGACGAACTCGTCGTCCTCCTCGTACAGTTCGTAGTCGCTGCCACCAGCGTCACCGAACAGTTGGGAGGGCAGGTCGAGGCCTTGCATCCATGTGCTTGGTGGGCTCGTTCGCACCATGGCTAATCACCTCGAATTCAGTAGATGATTGTCGGCGCTTCGTGATAAATTCATCGGATAATGTCCATTGGTAGCATATGACGTTCCAGTCGATCGACTGCAACGGAGGAAAAGGCCCATTAGTTCCCCAACACATCGGACAGGTATGGGACTCGGCAGCACTGCAAAGAAGATTCAGGCGCTTTCGGACCGGGCCGAAGCGATGTACAAACAGGTACAGAAACTCCAGCAACGGGTCACCGGGCTGGAAGAGAAGACGGACGAAACCCACGATACGGTCACGCGCATGGACCACCAACTCACCGAGCAGCGCGCGCTCTTGCTCGCGATCGCCGACGAGCAGGGGATCGATGGGGAGGCGATCCTGGCCGACGCGGCGATCGACGACGCCGAACTCGAGGCCGACGCCGACGCCGAGGACGCCGAAACGACGGCGAACTCGGAGTCAACGGACGACGCGACCACAGCCGACACGCCGGCAGAATAGCGCCACGGGACGTGCCGCCTCTCCGCCGTCGAAAACGCGTCGGCGCGGTCGAATCGAGTCGGACGCAGCGTCGACGGCCCGTTCGTCGCGCCGGATTCCTCCTCAGGCGACGAGCCGCCGGTGTTGTACCTTCATACACTGATCCTGAACGACGGCCCGACCGTCGGTTTCCGCGCGGGCCGCTGCCTCGTCGTCGCGAATGCCTTGCTGGGTCCAAATCGCCGCCACGTCGTCGCGCTCGAGGGCTGCATCGACGATCTCACTGACCTCGTCGCTGGGTCGAAAAATACAGACCACGTCGATCTCTGCCTCGACGTCCGCGAGGGAGTCGTAGACGTCCCGGCCGAAGATTTCGTCGGCGAACGGGTTGACCGGAATGACGTCGTAGCCGTGTTCGAGCAGGTACTTCGGCACGTCGTGGGCCGCTTTTCCAGGTGTGCTCGAGCAGCCGACGACGGCGATGGTGTCGTACGCGAGTATCTCCTCGAGTTCCTCCGGGGAGTCAACTGGCATGCGTGACCGTATGGGTTCGATCAGTAAACCTCTCGGGGTTCATTCGGTCTCCTGTCCGTCAGTGCCGGTGGGACCGGGACCACCCTGCGGTCTCACCGGGACATCGGGACAGCAAACCGTGTCAGTCGACAGTCCCGAGCGAGTCGTCGGCCCAGCGCTCGCGTTCCACTACGGTGAGAGACCGGCAGTCCGAATCGTGGGCTCGTCGCCGTCGGCCGACTCCTCGAGTTCGATGACGGCGTCGAACAGCTGTTTGAGCGTGTTCATCGTCTGGTCGTCGTGGGCGGTCGAGTCGATGACGTAGACCCCCAGCGCGTCGGCGCTCTGGATCCGTCCCGTAAAGACGTGAAGGAACCGGAAGACCGTCTGGAGGTCGGAGTACATCAACAGCGTCGAGACCGAATGCAAGAGGACCCGGTTTTCCGTGAGCCCTCGACTCTCGTAGAACTCCTGGAGGAACTCCGAGAGCTTGATTCCGATTCCGGTCATGTCGACGGGGGAGGAGGCGTACTTGATCCGCGGGTCGTCGTCGATCGTCCCGATGCCACGCTGTTTCGTGACGCAGTCAACGACGCCGATATCCGGTTCGATCCCCTCGGAGACGGTATCGGCGAAGCTCTCGAGGACCTTGTCGGCGCTGTCTTTCGTGGTGACGATGATCGACCCGTCACCGCGGTTCGCGCCGCTCGCGAGGATATCGAAGGCGATCCGTCGTTTCCCCGTCAGTGGCGGGCCTGCGACGAGTACGTTCGTCCCCGGATCGAGTTCGGCATCCGGAAGGACATCTGCGAGGTCATACATACGAGATACTCACATCCATCGCCGTGGCAGCGACCGTTACTGGTTCCATAGCCCACTCCGGTGTCCGGCGTGTTGTTATTGAAATACGCGAAGCGGCATATAGTACTTTTGATTATAAAACCGATAGCGCATATGTAAGCCGATGGGACGGCTTCGGGCGCCGTCCCGTCTCGACCCCGTTGCTATAGCGAGATCGGGAGGGCTCGGACGCCGCGGCCGACGATAAACGCCAGTGCAGCGAGAAACATCCCGTACTTGAGACGTGATTGGCCGCTGCTTGGATCCGCGAAACTCTCGTATGCGGCGACAAGCATGACGGCATCAGCCGGGACGACGACCACTAGATAGGCAAGCCCGAAGTCACCACGGAGGTAGGGGACGGGACTCGCGACGACGGCGACGACGAGGAGGCCAGCAGCGACGGTGAGCGCTCGCCGTTCCCCGATCGCGATCGGGAGCGTGTTCAACCCTTCCGCGCGGTCTCCCTCGATGTCCTCGACGTCTTTGACTATCTCTCGAGTCAACGTCGCGACTGCCGCGAGGACGAAGAGCACGACCGCCGGACCGATCTCCTCGACCGCCGCTGCCCCGAAGAGGAACGTGCTGCCGACCAGATACGCGACGAGCGCGTTCCCGAGGCCGGGCAGTCCCTTGAACAGTTCCGTATACGCGATCAACGCGAAGAGATTGACGGCCGCAATGGCGATCGCCAACGTGGGAAGGGTAACCGCGAGCGCGACCGCACCGGCGAACAACAGGAGGCTGAACGCGAGCGCGCCGCGGGGACTCACCGCACCGCGGGGGATCGCCCGCTCGGGCTGATTGATCCGGTCGATCTCCCGGTCGAAGTAGTCGTTGATCGCGTTGCCCGCACCGACCGCCAGCGCCGTCGCGCCGACCGCCGTGGCGGTCGCAAGCGGCTTCTCGGCGAGGCCGCCTGCGACGAACGAGCCGATGAACGTCAACACGCTCGCTGCGATCACGTTTACCGGCCGTGTCAACTCGAGCAACCCGCGACCCGTCTCCCCGGCAGTCATACCCGGCAGTGGTCATTCAGGCTGGTTAAACGGTACGGTCCGCGAGCATCGGCCTCGGTCTCTCCGCTCCCAGCCCGAACCGCCATCAATAAGTATTATTCGTCGCGCTCAGGGCACATACCGCGCGGTTTCGAACGGACATACGACCGCAAATAGCGTCGGACCCCACCCTGGAGACCGCACTGCTCCGACCCGGCGTCTCAGCGCCACGCTTCGAGATCACAGAGCCCGCCACTCTCGATCTCGAGCCACTCGCGTACCCGCTCGTCGCCGCTGGCGTCTGCGGGGACGGCGGTCCAGACACCCTCGTCGTCCGAGAGCAACTCAAGGGGTGTCACGCCGGACTGCGTCTCGTCTGGGACTTGGGTCTCGTTTCTAGTCATGGCCCACATCGTCCGTGGCGCCCCAACCTAAAGACCCCCGGAGCCGATTGTCACCGGCTGAAAACTCCTCGAGAGGGGGTGTGTCGGTCCCTGTCTCATTCGGTGCAAATCGAGTGACTTATACGGACCCGCCCGGAATAACGCGATGCGGGCGCTTAGCTCAGCCTGGACAGAGTACTTGGCTTCGGACCAAGCTGCCGCGGGTTCAAATCCTGCAGCGCCCATCCTTCAGTCGCTTTCTCCAAATCCAGAAGAAAGCGCAGTACGGCATGGGGGTTATTTAAACACATATCATTCTGATGATGCCAGAGCGCAAGTTGTATCGGGTCGCCCTTGTCGCCGCATGTCGATTCGAGTAATACAAAACGCGGCAAGATTATCATTCTTGTCGACGCGGCAATGACTTTCAATAACATTGTTGGATTCGCAGGTCAGGGATATGGCCCGCGGTGGTTGGTCGTCGGACTGCTGGTAGGCTACTGAAGAAAAGAAATAGAGAGCCTTGTTGAAACCCTCAGTCGGTGATAGATTACAGAAGCCGTGCTGAATACAGAGCATGAGGTCAGCACGATACCTTCGTTGTTTTACGCCGAACTGGCGAACAATCCGCTTAGTAAACGTGCGAATTGAACGAAGTATCTATAAATTGAATAGTTGTGATAAAGCATATAGTAGTCACCTTCACACTATTCGGCATGGACCGGCGAACCCTCCTCAGGGCGTGTGCTATCGGTAGTGTCGCGTCCTGTGCTGGGTGCGTTTCTCGTCATGATATTCCAATCATCGGTAGCCCGGCAACGGTAGTGAGAGAGGCTGACCGAGCAGGTAATTTGACGGGGTACGACGAGTTAGATTGTGATGTCTCTCAGGAAGAGTCACTGGCAACCCCGGTGAGTGCGATGGAGTTCGGGGCGGGTGACGGCGAGCATTGGGTATATCTGCTCGTCGATAATCAGGAGCCCACGTCAGTCAGAATCGAAGTGTCTGTCCGTTCAGAGGTGATCTACGAGGAGACAGTCGAATTGGGGGGCGACAGATACACGTCCTACGAGTTCAAGTATCCGGCATCTTACTCCCTCTCGATCACTCTCAATGGCTGCGTTGAATCACTAGATGGCGTCGGGGAAGGTCAGTAAATCGAAGGAGTTGAAGCGGGAAAATTTGGTTGTCCATGACACAAATCTCCCGCTTCACCGAGCGTTGCGTCTCGATTGCACAAAGAGTTACGGGTGAACGAGGCGAATCCGCCGCCCCGACTGGTGGCGGCGGATTCGCCGACTATGCCCTCATTTCGCTGCATTGCCTCCGGATTTACCTCGATACGTCCTACCGGATGACGATCGATCTGTTGAAGGAAATGCCGCAAATAACAGGGGATATCGGCCTTGACGTGGCCGATCTCCCCGCTCCATCTACGCTGTGTAAGGCGTTTGATCGGATCGAAATGAGTGTCTGTCGAGTGCTACTGCACCAGTCGGCGCAGTTGCACAACCCCTCTGAACACGCTGCTATCGACGCAACATTCTACGAACGTGATCGTGCGAGCCGCCACTACTGCCACCGAACCAATTACCGCGTTCAAACGCTCAAAGTTACAAAACTCGTCGATACAGCAACGCAAGCTGTTCTCGATCTTCACTGCTCGACGACGTTAGAAGGAAGCGACGCAGACCTCGCCGAGCAGATCGCCCGCCGGAACGCGGGCGATCTGCGATCCCTTGCCGCTGACAAGGGCTACGATAAGCAAGCGCTCCGCGACCAGCTCCGCAAACTCGACATTCGCCCGCTGATCAAACACCGGATCTTCGCTCCCTACGATCACGCTCACAACGCTCGTATTGACGAAGATCGGTACGCTCAGCGATCAATGACTGAAACCGTGAACTCCGCCATCAAGCGCTCGCTCGGCTACGCCGTGCGAGCGCGTACCTGGTATCGAGAGTTCCGTGAAATTACCCTGATGTGTGTCGTCTATAACATCAAGCGGGCTGTCAAACAGTGAAATCCACCGCTGTATGGCGATTCAACACAGCCTATGAGTGGCACACCGACTAACAGACGAACAAATACCGAATCCGGAACCAGTCGTGATACCTTGAACACGGACGTAATACAGTGGCTGAGCGCGCTCGTTGCGCTGGTCGGGCTGTGGCTCGTCGCTTCGCCGTTTGTCTTCGAAGCCACAGAGACAGCCGTCTGGAACAATACCATGGTCGGGACGGCGATCTTCTTGCTCGCTGGCTACAACTTCTACCGGTTGTCGAAAGACCGGCTAGCAAGCGTTGGCGTTGCCTCGTTGGCTGTCCTGCGGGCTGTGGGCGCTCCTCTCACCAAACGTCATCGAGATGGGAAGCGACTCACTGGCGACGGGCACACTCATCGCAGGGTTAGTCGTTGCAGCGCTCTCCGCCTACAACGCATACGCGAACGGGAAGGCCGACGCGCCAGACCGCGCTCGAACTCGTGCCTAACGACCCAGTGGTTCTACTTTTAGGGCTCTCCAAATGTATCGTCGCCCGAATACGGTCCAGAACAGGTCACTCTCCTTATGACGGAGATACCTAAGCGTTCCATACGCACGTGTAGCGTACACGCATTCCTCGCTAAAGTACATCTGAAGAATAGAACCTCAACAGAGCCAGATACCTTTAGTTTTCAGTCACCTAGTCATTCACAGTGTATCAGAACACATACCCTACGTGATTATATTGGTCCAGCAACTTGTCGTTGCATAATGGATTCTCTTCCGCCCGAAATTCGTGTTCTCCATGTTGATGATGAACCGAGTCTGGCAGAACTAACAGCGACGTTTCTTCATCGAGAAGATGATCGCTTTGCCGTCGAATCGGCGACAAACGTGACCGAGGGTCTAGAGAAGTTCGCGGCGGGGGATTTCCACTGTATCGTCTCGGACTACGATATGCCAGGACAGACAGGCATTGATTTTCTCACAACACTCCGAGAAACACACCCTCGTATCCCATTTATTCTGTATACGGGGAAGGGGAGCGAGGATGTTGCAAGTGAGGCTATCTCCGCTGGTGTTACCGACTATCTTCAGAAGGAAATCGGAACTAGCCAGTACGCAATCCTCGCCAATCGAATCAAAAACGTCGTTGCCAGCTACAATGCACAGGAATCGACCCGAAAAGCAGAACAGTGCTTCTCGGAACTCGCGGAGAACTCGGATGACATCCTGTTCAGTTTTACTGCCGATTGGAGAGAGTTACTCTTCATCAATTCCTCGTTCGAAGATCTTTGGGGGGTTCCAGCCGAGGCACTTGAGAAAAATCCAGAGATGTTCCTCGATCAGATTCACGAG
This sequence comes from Natrinema ejinorense, assembly GCF_002494345.1. Classification (GTDB taxonomy): domain Archaea; phylum Halobacteriota; class Halobacteria; order Halobacteriales; family Natrialbaceae; genus Natrinema; species Natrinema longum. The sequence goes on along the minus strand of NZ_NXNI01000001.1, from coordinate 1,769,349 downwards.
AATGACCGCGAAAAAGCGCGGGAATCAATGCACAAACTATCGAATGGGGAACCGGACGAGATCGAATATCGCGTGATACATCCGGAGCGGGGGCTGCGGTGGGTTCGTGGACAAAGCAAACCAATCTTTGACGACGACGGAGCTGTTGTCCGGATCGTTGGGTCTGTTCAAGAGGTGGCGCACTAACGGCACCCGCGTAACAGTTACTCAGCGAGTTCGACACCGGTGAAATCGAAGCGTGCGCCGCCGGACGCCTCCTCGCTCAGCTCAATCGACCAGCCATGATGATTAGCAATGCGACTGACGATGGTGAGCCCGACACCGTTGCCGCCGTATCCTGTTGAAAACCCGTGCTCGAAAATATTCTCGCGCTTCTCTTTAGGAATTCCTGACCCTGTGTCTTCGACGTAGAAGCCGTCGTCAATGGGGTCGATTCGAATCGTGACATCGTTACCGCCGTGGCCGATTGCGTTCCGGAACAGATTTTCGAAGAGTGCTTGCAGTTGTCCGTGGTCTGCCTGAATCTGGAACTCCGAGACGTCTAGGGTTGCATCGCGGGTATCGATCATCTCCCACGCGTTATGTGCAACTATATTAAGCGCGACTGTCTCGGAGGTGGGATTCGAGTCGTTCGACTGGGTAAGCGCCAAGAGATCTTTTGTGAGTTCATCAAGGCGGGAGAGTGTCTCTTCGACTTGTCTCAGATGATCGGTGTCACCAGTTTCCTGATACAGTTCTAAGTGTCCGGTAGCGATAAAAAGTGGGTTTCGCAGGTCGTGTGAGATCATGCTCGCAAACTGATCGAGGCGTTCATTCTGTTGCTGCAACGCAGTTGCGGTCTCGCGTTCCTGAGTCACATCCTGTGTGACAAGAACACCGTACGCGTCGTCGTCGATCTCTACGGGCTTCGTTTCGATGTGGTGGACGTGGTCACCGTACTCAACGTCGAAGGAGCATGATTCGCCCTGAACTGTCGCTCGCATCTTCGGTTGGAGACGACTGACAGTGTGTTCTGGAAACAGTTCATGAATGGACTGTCCGAGTAATTTGGTCGCCTCTGTATTCGAGAACGGGAGTATATCGGGACCGACAACCCGATATCGCAAGTCGTCGTCGAAGAGAACGAGGACGCCGTTCGGAAAATTCTGTATAAGGGCCATAGCCCTCTTTCCCACGGCGGCCTGTGTTGAGATGTCTGTCATTTAGTTGGTAGTTACTTCGTTCCCGAGAACGAATAACCTTCCGTGAACTACACCGGAATCACATATTCTTGATTCTGATACCAGCATCAATGAAGAGGTCGTGTCCGGATAAACACAGGACCCAGAGAACGGCTATCAAAACCACTAACAGACACCTAGCAAATACTCATAACAGATATGGAACTCAGTCTTCTTGTGTATGTCGTACTCTTTGGTCTCTCTGGAGTCGCTTGTCTTGCTAGTATTCCACGCGCACGGACAATCCAACATTCTGGAACACGGAACGCACTCATCGTCTTTTTCGTCTCCGCCGCACTGTGGTGTGGTGGATATCTTGGCTACTTGCTTGCACCAACGACGGCAAGCAAAGTCGCGCTGTACACTATCGGATTCATCTCCGCGTTCGTCGCGGTCGGTGCATGGGTATGCTTTTGTGTGGAGTATACCGGACGATCAGTACAAGACATGCCATTTCTCTACCCAGCACTAGCTGTTTTTCTCTTCTTCATCGTACTCAAGATCACGAACCCGCTGCACAACCTCTACTTCACGACTGAGTGGACGACAGAGCCGTTCCCGCATCTTGCAATCAATCATCAGTTATTGTACTGGGTTGTTCTTGGACTTTCATACTCGGTCATTATGGTCGGGTTCTTCATGCTCGCTGAGCGGCTGTACCATACCGGGACAGATAGCCGCCCACTCGCTATTCTGTTTGGAATTACGGGTGTCCCAGCACTCGCTACGATTCTGAGCAGCCAAGTAGAAACACTACTTCCTCTCATGTATGAGCCACCTGGTGTGGCGGTGTTCGCTGTTGGCACACTGTTCGTGTACTTCGACCGGTTCGAGGCAATCCGGCTAACTGGTGGGGCAACTGACCCAACGATCTACCTTGACCAATCGAAGCGAGTTCGAGACTACAACCAAGCTGCAGAAGCAATTTTTCCGGCACTTACCGACGCAATTGGAGACTCGATTGACGACATCAGCTCTACGCTCGCAGACCACATCTCAGAACCAGGCGTTGTACCCGTTACAGAAAATGGAGAGACACGGTATTACGAGGTCACCACAACCTCATTCTTGTCGGGAGAAATAGAAACTGGACGACTGGTGACCATCACTGATGTTACGGATAGGGAGACCTATCGCAAGCAACTTGAACAGAAAACCGAACAGCTTGAAGCATTAAATCGGGTCGTCCGTCACGATATCCGGAACGATATGGCCGTGGTTCTCGGATGGGCAGAAACCTTGCGAGATCACGTGGACGAAGACGGTGAAGCAGCACTCGAACATGTCCTTCAGAGTTCTAGCCATGTGGTTGAGTTGACTGATACTGCACGCGTTTTCGTCGAATCTCTTACAGGCGATAGTACTGTAAAATTGAAACCAGTTAACTTACGTAGCACAATAGAGGCGGAACTCACCACAGTCCAAGAAACACATTTCGATGCGCACTTCGAGATCGTCAGCGGGTTCCCACAAGTCACTGTGCAGGCGAATGAAATGCTGTCGTCAGTGTTCAGGAACCTATTGGGGAACGCCGTTCGACACAACGACAAAGCAGTACCAGAAATCACCGTCACTGGGTGCCTTAATGGAAACTCTGTCCAAATACGGGTTGCTGATAATGGGCCGGGAATTCCAGACGAACAGAAAGAGCATATTTTTGGGAAAGGTGAGAAAGGGGTTGATAGCCCTGGTTCCGGAATTGGACTCTATCTTGTCTACACACTAATGGACCAGTTTGACGGTGATGTTTGGGTCGAAGACAACGAACCGACCGGGTCAGTATTCGTCGTGAAACTCCCGATACACGATCCTACGCAACTCTAGCCGACAAGCAGTTTCAGTCTTCTCTTTCCAGGCTCTGTTGAAAACTTCAGTATCTGGCATATTTCCTCTGGTTGCAGTCAGTCCAGAGGTTGTATCCAGCAGATTGTTCTCAATTGGTACTGCCGATTTCGAAGCGTTGGGAACAACTATTATTACTCTCTCCCATGTTAACAGCCACCATGGACCAAACAGAGTGTTACCCGGAGAAGGCCCCGAGGACGAATCAATTGCTGAATACATTGTGTCACAATCTCCGCCGGGAAGTCATCCGCTATTTCGAGAATATCGAGTCAAAGAATACAGCCACCGTGGAGGATTTGGCCACACATATTGCCCAGCGTGTCCCCGAGATGGATCACGAACAAGTCTCTCTCGAACTAACGCACAGCCACCTCCCAAAGCTCGAATCGAACGGGTGGGCCGAGTACGATACTCGTACGCACCACGTCCGATACCGTGGCCATGATTCGGCCGAGGAACTGCTGGCTGAACTTGCCGAGATGCTCTCCGACCAACCCTATTCCTCTTACTCGGAATGACACGAGTTGGACCACCGAGACAACGTGCCGGATAATTCTAACCTCGTTAGCAAGCTGTAAACGCATTCTCTATTCAGCACGGTACTATAGATATGAGTCATACCCGAGAGAACTCTTAGTGGTCAGTTCGCATACCTATTTAACGACTGTTTCAGTCGAAAGAATATCGTACGAGGAGTGTTCAGCCGACTCCAATTGGTGTGAGAGCCGTAGTTGGCTGGTTCGAAATTCCCGGAACACTTTAGACCATAGTTCGCGTACTATGGACTATGTCGAACGCTCCAACCCCAAACCAACCACCAGACGCGGGACACACTGCACAGCGGTTTTTCGTCATCCAAGACCTGCTGGGGACTCCTGATCTCGCGCGGCTCTACACAGATCTCTTGATCAACTCCCCGACAACGGTCAAGGCAGCCCGTGAACGTCAAGGCTTCTCCAAGAGTACTGCCTACAAGTACGCGAATACACTGGCCGAGTTGGGTGTCGCAGAGGAATTGGATGAGTACGAAGATGGCTCTTCACTTTGGCGTGCCGACCCCGTGAGTGGAGACTGGACAGACGAAACAACCCTCGAACTGGGACCTGCCATCATCTCCGTCTATGGGGCGACCAGCGTTGACGACGATCTCGAACTCTTCGTTGACCGCCACGGGAAAGCGGCACTCGCACCCGCGGTCATGGCGACGCTCACTTATCTACAGGGTGAGACAACGCGTCGTGGCGTCGCGGATGAACTCAGTGTCCCTGCTGTGGAGGCCATCGCGGTCACCCAAGCAATTGAGCGGATCATTGCTCTGGTGAAAGACCACGACCCAACCCTCAGCGACATCACGTTCGAGGTGGACGTTCACGACCGCGCAATCAAACAGGGACCGTACCAGCGAGCCGATGAGTGAAGAGCATCCGTCTCCGTTCCCGACAGCCCTTATTCTCGATACAAGCTTTCTTCGAACCATCGGGGGGACAGAATCCTCCTCGTATCAAACATTCATACAGTACGTCAGAGAGGAGGGAAGTGATCTGTATCTAACACCAGGTATCGTGGAGGAACTCGCGGAACAACGCGGATACATTAGTATCGATTGGGTTGACCGAGCGGACACAACAGCGTGGATCAATCTCATCGATACCGTGCAGCCAGGGGTTCGGGTCCACAACGGGCTGCGTGCTGGGGAGATCATGGATCGGGTTCATGAGCGACTGGCGAAGTTTGAGCAGACAGATCCAGACGAGCTGAGGAAGACTGATTCAGAACTTCCAGCGGCTGCCGTGATGCTTCTTGGTTCGACAGTGCATGAGTCCGTCGGGATTTTGATTGACGACCGGAACGCTGAGCGGGCGATTTCTGGTGTGATCGACAATACGTATTATGAGGGGCGAATTCGAGTACTCAGCATCTGGGATGCAATAGAGTATATCGAGTCCTGACTGCGTCAGAGATCGTCTAAGTAATCCCTCCGCTGTTCCATTTTTTCTTCCTCTGAACGCGAATCATAGTGCATCGAGAGTACGGTTTCTGAGACGTTCGCCCGGTCCCCAACCGCCTTCATTGGCCAATCTTCTGAGAGCGCGTGTGTGATGCCACCCCGTCGAAGAGCATGAGGACTCACAGAGGAAGGTCACTCAGAAGCACCGTCGTAGTCAGCCGCTGAACACTCATCGATATCACGTCCGTGGGGACACTCCATTGTCGGTATACACGGGCGAGTGTATCTATAGTAGTCTCCACGAAGTGTCGTCGTATGAGCGCGCCCTTCCAGCGTTGTCACGAGTGGTTCGCGGCCGTGTTCGTCGGTGACCGCCGGGCGTTGGTGCTCGATCCAGTTGTCCAGTACCTCACAGACATCTTCCGAGAGTGCGACAAACCGCTGTCCTGTCTCACCATTCTTCAATGGCGTTCCAGTCTCTGGTCGATGGATTACTTCGAGTGCTTGGTTCGCGGGATCGTAGTCAGCACAGTCCAGCGCGTGGACTGCACCGACTCGCAGCATTGTGTGCCACATCAGTTCCAACGTGACGTGGGGCCGTGACGCGTACTCATATTTCCGTAGATATGCCAGAATATGATTGGCTCGTTCTGTGTCTAGCATTACACTCCTAATATTAGTTGCCGGTCAGCGTTGGGGACAGCACTTTCGTGTGCAAATCCTGTTCGATACCGTCTATCGACTCCAGCCATTTGATGAACACCCGTAACGTGTCCATCTGGGTCTTCTCGGTAGCCGGAGCCAGATCGCCTTCGATGCGTCGCCAGATGCGGAACTTGTGGAGCTGCCGTCCGCTCAGTTTGTTCAGGCTCTCGATGCCTTCCCCGTTGTACAACGGATGAAGTGGCCCAATCGTGATCGGTGGGAGTAGAGCGTGGCCTGGGTTACACTGTTTTCACGGTCGGCTAAGTACAGTTCGAGTGCGTGGTCGGGGTTGATTGGTTCGAGACTCATTGGTCGTCTCCACACGAGCCCCCGTCAGAAACACCATTTTGAGACAGCCGATTTCGGTCGCCTCACGCCTCAAAGGTCGATTCGTTCGACACTCGAACCGGAGCCTGCAGCGCCCATCGTATTCCTGACATCGCTCCTGTAGGAGTTCATGGGTCTGCTGGACGACACAGATGAGGACGAGGATGACGAGGACGACGAAGAGGAAGGGCAGGCAGCAGTAGTATAACGGGTATACAGAGGGTGTCTAGAAACGGTTTGAACACCTTCTCCGCAACTCCAAGACAAACGATCAGTACGGGTCATAGAGTGGCTGCTAACCTCACAAAAACACGTCAAAATTTATTATGATTTAAATATAACATTTTATTCTTCACCCAGATGATTACACCCAAAGATTTCACCAAGAAACTCTAAGAAGAGAGAGTGCGTTATATGAGATCATGAGAAAACAAGAACTCCTACATATGCATGCATTGTTGTTGGAAATACGCAGCTATCTTGAACAGGAAGATACACTCTCCACTAGTGCATTTGCCGCCTACGACGCACAATCGGTTTACCCGACTCACATTCATTGTAGGAAAGAAGCACACGAGAAAGCGATTAACTGTTTATTGGATGATCTCATCTATTCCGTGCAGAGACATTCCACAGATCAGACGATAGTCTCTAAAATGAACTCGAGATTTGAAAAGCTGAGTCCAATAGAAGTGAATGCTGTTGTGACTGAAGACGCAAATTCGGCCGATGTGTGTATTCTCTATCCCGCGGATACGACTGACGAGCAACTTGAAACGATATGGATTCGTGCAGAGGAAGGTGACTACATCTGTGTAGAAGATCTGCAATAATGAGTCAATCACTCAGTACAGGTCTGACATCCGTAAAAGGTGAACGTTATTGCGGAATTGGTGGGAGATGTACCTTCTCAACCCAGAACCGTGCAAAAATATCTACAAGAGAGATAAACTCAGCAGGATCTGTTGGCTTTGTCAGATAGGAATTAGCACGGGCATCATAGCACCGCGCAACATCCTCGTCTGCCTCTGAACTCGTGAGCATAAGCACAGGAAGTGGTCTGAGCCGGGGATCATCCCGGATTACTTCGAGGACATCGCATCCATCTCGCCCGGGAAGGTTCAGATCCAGTAAGACCAAATCTGGAAGATCGGTATCTGAGGACTGCTGCAAAAATTCCACAGCGTCGTCTCCATTGGTGACTGTCTGTAGTGCTATCTCTTGTTCGGCTGTTTTGAATGCCTCTTCAGTGAGACGGACGTCGACGGGGTTATCTTCGACAAGCAAAATATCGATCTTATCGTCGCTGTAGGACTGGTAGGAAGGAGTGTCGTACATGGTAGATGGGCGAGTATGGTATCTGTGATGCGCCCGTGATTGTTACACGACCATTCACCGGCAGACTCCCTTTCTGCAAAGGGAGACGCACAGTGCAAAATCTCTCGCTATAGACTACTGGGGCTGGCCACGTATAAAGACCGGGAAGATATCACTCTGATTATCAAAACAACCCAATAACGGTCAGTTCAGGCGATTCACAGAACAATTGTTTTCAAACATTCTTTTGAGTTAATTCACCCAACTGCTACATGTCTACGTCTTCGAGAACAGTCCTGTCGTTGCTCATGATACGAAGTTCGTCATTTCTACATGAGCAAGCTGGCCCCCTTCTAGTCCAAATTAGCCGTATTTCGCCGTCAGGGTCGAAATGTGCTGTAAGACCAGTTCCACAGTTATCACACACGACTACTACCTTCTGTATTTCATTATTACTAGCCATCTCTACCGAAGCGTAGGAGGCGACGGCCCTTATGCTCCTGACATTTTCACCAACTCGCTGTGTTTTGATTAACTGGGAGAATCAATCTACGTTCAGTCTGCACACGTAGTTGCCGTTCAGTATAGAGTAGATAGGTATCGGACTTCATACAACCCATTCGTCTATTGGTAATACTGAAGTGATGAATACAGTGCGCGTGATCACCGGCCATACGATGCGTCACGAATCAACCGTCATGTGGGCTGGCCGTGAATCCCTCTCACGAACCAGTGAGTTCAGGGATCGTACCCCGACGAACCTCACGGAATGTCTCCCAGTTTACGAACTAACGGATAGTTCAGACGTTTCACTAATCACCGTCCCGAACCCTCGAATCGTCCCCGCGTCGTCGTAACTCGCAACCATCGTCATATCGGCCCAGAACTGAGTTCCGTCGTTCCGGACCCGCCATCCCTCGTCAGTCACCCTACCTTGGTTTTTCGCGGTCTCGAGGAGCCGCTCGGGGAGGCCCTGATCCCGGTCTTCGTCGGGGAAAAATTTCGATACGTGTTCCCCGAGAATCTCGCACGGTTCATATCCTTCGAGGCGCCCTGTTTCTTCGTTCCATCGGGTGACATAGCCCTCGTGATCGAGAGTGAAGAATGCGCTCTCCTCCATATTGTCGACCATGCCGTCAAAATCGCGCGCATCTAACCCAGATGCGGTCCTATCAAGTGTGATGTCGGTGGCGGTGCAGAGAATTACGTCCTCGTCGGTGAGCGCGAGGCGGTGATCCGTAACGCGTGGCTCGCCGTGTTTCGTGAGCCGGACCGTCTCACCCGACCAATACCCGGTTTCTCGGACGGCTGGGAGAATGTCTTCTTCTAACCGCTTCGCCTCCCCCTCGTGATACAACACGGTCCAATGTTCTCCGAGTAACTCGTGGCGATTGTATCCGAACAAGTTCGCGAACGCCGAGTTCACAAACGCGAACGTTCCATCGGACCTGACAAGGCTCATCCCCTCCCGGGCGGTTTCCATCACCCGGTGCGCGTCAACGGACTTCCGGCCCTGAGATGGTTTGCTATTCACAGATTCGATGTTGACAACACCTCGATGATCTACAGTCACCGTATATCCATGATAGTTGAATCGAACTTGGCTCTCATTCTTGGATAATAATAGATCAAGGGCCTCAGGGTCGATGGCATCGGAGAGGGGCGAGAGATCAGTCGGATCGGCACCCTCGGCGTCAGCTACAGCCAATATCACTGCATAACTGAGCGAATCATCCATAGTAGCTCTCTAAAGCGTTTAAGAAATCCGGCCTATTCAATGTTGGTCTGCCCTTGATGCCCTATGGGTCCCGGTCGGTATTCCATCTGGCCGTCAGAACGTTCTGGTGACTCTACCCTCTGTATCTCGCACGCCGGTTTTTGAATATATCGATTTTTACATTATTTGAATGATAACTACGTATCTGTAATTATCGCTCAGTGCAGAAGAACAACATACCGTTCTACTACGGTTTGGCTGACTCTGGCTGAGATAGAGTGCTAGTCAGATCGAATGTCACGGGCGAGAGAGATGGTGGTCGAATAATGTAGTGATAGATCGATCATAGAACATGACCCAAGGGCAAATCAAGCGTTTGCTTGAATTCTTCATAATAGGGATCGTATTCGGTGTAGCCGAAGATGTCCTCGCCGTCTTGATTGCTACTGATGCACAACTGTCATTCGATCTCGTAGTAGTAGTGGTGGTAATCGCAATTCCGTTTGCCATAATCTCAGAGCTTATTGTTGACCACCCAAAGTTCCTGCATTTTGATGTGATATCGATGCGAATCAGTTCATCAATCCTCGGCCACGAGAGTATCCAAAACAAGAATCCACCCGGTAATTTTCAGAAAGAGACCGCGCCATGGCCACACCATCAGTATTACTGTGACATCTGTAACATCGAATTCGAAACAGGAGCACTACTCCGGGAACATCTCGACCACCAACATCCCGGTGTACATATCCATTGGTATATCCATGCCAATAAAGCTAGCCAGTAGTCTAGTAAGCCGTTCAGTCTGCACGTGTAGAGAACGGATAGTTCAGTCCAAGTGGAGTGAAACGAACACAAGAGGGAATAGTTCACACCCTAGGTATACACCCTGTCAAACGAGTGGTTTTTGCGTCGGAGATATCATGATATGGGTGATAACGCCCCTGCAACGCCCATATTCTCGAGGAAGCAATCGATCGACAGCGGTGGGGTTGTCTTCCACTCGAGCGCAGCGCCGTTGCTCTCGTTCGATGGTCGAACGAGCGAGTAAGTGCCACTGGTGCTCGTCTAAACCCCACTCGTCTCCCACGTGGGGAATAATTCGCCGAGTGGCGAGCAGTCTCCTGCTTGCGCTGGATAGCAATAGCAGGCCGGGATCCGCTCAAATTCTGTCGGAAACGCCTGCTAACTATAGCGGCTGTAGTCAGTAGCCTACGTCTTCGCTGGGTGCAGAACATCAGGTCGAATCCGTTCTGTTGAGTGGGTCGGAATCCGCTTTGACCGAGGTGTAGACCCGCTCGGCCCACTCACACGCGATCGGTGCGTCCGTATCGACGAACACCTGCATGAGCCCGGTGGCATCGTCGTAGCCACCGATACCAACGCGTTCGTCGAAAATTGCGAGGCCATACGGCAGGTCATCACGCGTTCGGAGGGCTAAGTGCCCGCGATCGATCGCCTCTCGAGCGCGCTCCGGGTACGTCTCGAATAGGTTCTCGACGATATGGGGAAGGGAGACGATTTCAGTGTCGGTCTCTTCGAAGATCTGCTGGTGGAACTCCCCGAGGATGAGTGGTGCCATGTGCGTCGTGTTGAACCCGCGGAACCTTTCCGACTCGCTGAGCAACGAGAGGAATCGCTCGATCGGTTGATAGGGATCCTCCGGTTCAGCATGGGTTACCCTCGCGTCTACGAATGGTTCGACGATGAACTCCTGGTGGTCCTCACAGATGATGTCCAGTAGTGGAGCGAGCCGGTGGACAGTCTGTACGTTCGCCTCGAACCGGAGTACCTCGTCGGCGACGGCCTCACCTCGCCCGGTCAACTCGAATCGGCCGTCGACCTTCTCGACGAAGCCCTGTTCGTCGAGCCACTGCGTAAAGCGGTGGCTCGTCGCCCGCGAGACGTCGAGGTTTTGTTCGATCTCCCGGCGGTCGAGCGGTTCCGTGCGGAGAGCCTCCAAGACCGGCCTGTGTCGCACGATATCGCCGAGCAGATCCGTCTCAACACGATCGCCCGCCGCACCGAGGCGCTGTCCGAGATACTGCTGATTTCGAGCGTTCTCTAGGAGGGCCTCCAAGACCGGTGAGCCAGGTGGTGGGCGTCCGTCATCGGTCGGTTGTTCGTCTTCTTGGAACTCCATGGGAACTCACTAGCTTGTCAAACGATGGCACAGGTTGTAATTCTATCCCGTCCACGAAGCGAGATCCGTCTCACGACCTGAAACCGTGCGGATGCTGCCGAACGCTTCTCGGTGAATGAGGCTAACAGCTCCGCAGCCGACCGTGTGTATATGGCACAATCGATTATCGGCGACGAACGGATCGAACTGTTTCGAGCAAGCGTGCACGGGGACGTGGTTCGGCCCGATGATGTCGACTACGACGATGCCCGGACGGTCTGGAACGGGATGATCGACAAGTATCCGAACCTACTCGTCCGCTGTCGAGGCACGGCAGACGTCATCCATGCAGTCGAGTTCGCTCGCGAGAACGATCTCCGTGTGGCGGTCCGGGGCGGCGGTCACAACGTTGCCGGTACGGCCGTCTGTGACGATGGCCTCGTTATCGACCTTTCGGAGATGACGGGTGTGTGGGTAGACCCTGACGAACGAAAGGCGTTGGTCCAGGGGGGTGCCACGTGGGCTGACGTCGACCACGAAACACAGGCGTTCGGCCTGGCGACGCCCGGCGGCGTCGTTTCGGAGACGGGCGTTGCGGGACTCACTCTCGGTGGTGGCATCGGCCACCTCCGGTGTAAATACGGATTGAGCTGTGACAACCTCGCGTCCGTCGATGTCGTCACGGCGGATGGCGAGTACTTGACCGCCAACAAAGACGAGAACGAGGATCTCTTCTGGGGTCTTCGAGGGGGCGGTGGCAACTTCGGGATCGCCACCGGATTCGAGTTCGACCTCCATCCCGTCGGACCGGATGTTGCGACCTGTTTCGTGTTGTATCCGGGCGACAGGGCGGCTGACTGTCTGCGGGCGTATCGTGAGTACACCTCGACAGCGCCTAACGAGGTTAGCACGCTCACCTCGACTGGCATAATGCTCGACGAGGAACTCTTCTCAGAAGACGTACTGGACGATCTCAAGATCGGCTTCCTGGGGTGTTATGCGGGACCACCTGAAGAAGGTGAGGACGTGCTTGCGCCGCTCCGAGCGTTTGCCGAGCCGATCGCCGATTTCAGCGGAACGGTGCCCTATACCGAGTTCCAACAGATGCTCGACGACGACTACCCGGATGGGATGCGATATTACTGGAAATCGCTCTATCTCGATGGGCTCTCCGAATCAGCCATCGAGCGGATCTGCTACTGGGCAGACGCCGCCCCGTCGCCGCTATCGACTGTTGATGTCTGGGAATTGGGCGGCGCGATCACAGCGGTCGGTATCGATGAGAGTTCCTTCGCAGGCAGGCACGCACCGTTCCTTCTCGGTGTCGAGGCGAACTGGGAGGAACCCACGAACGACGATGCCAACATCGGGTGGGTCCGCGACTGTCTGGCCGACATGCGGCAGTTCTCCGACGGTTCGGTCTACCTGAACTTTCCGGGATTTCTGGAGGACAATGACGAGTTGATAGAATCCACGTTCGGGTCGACGTACGAACGGTTGGTTGCGGTAAAAGACGAGTACGATCCGACGAACCTCTTCAGTCTCAACCAGAACATCAAGCCCACGGCCTAACGACAGCCGGACGTGTTCAGTTTCCTCTCTCAGTAACGAATACGCGCCCACTCTCTTACGGGACGACGGCGAACTGGCTTCCAAGCTGGGACATCCCTCATTTTCAGACCCTCGAATTCGGCCGTCTCGAGCCACAGAAGCCGATTCGGTCGACGGTCGAACCGGCCCCTGCAGCGCCCATCGTTTCGAGGATGGTATAGCCCGACAGCGGCGGGGCTGCGTTCGATTGAACGCAACACCGGTGCTCTGGTTCGATGCTCGAGTGGGCGAGTGGGCGTCACCGGGATTTGCGACCATCCAAACTGGTCAGGACGGAGAGCGTCACGCATCGATCGACGATCAGTCCTCCGCAGACGCTGGATAAGCGATTACAAACCAGGGTGCCTCCAGGTCCTTTCAGGATCGCCGTGGTGAATATCCGGAATGGTCGTTCAGGAGGACTCAGAACGATTCGTCCGGTTCCTCGGTTTGCTCACCGAGCGCCGGCGGCGTGCGATCACTGTAGCCTTTCCGTCCGATGGCGCCCTCGGAGACGTTGCTGAAGATGGCTGTACGGGCCTCCGCGGGCGAATCGAATTGCTCTTCGGGCACCGGGTTCAGCACCTCCTCCAGCGTCTGTTCGCCGTCTTGGAACCGGAGGATCGAACTCCCGTATGCCTCGACCAGTTCTTCACACGTCGTCGGGTACTCGTGTTGATCGAGCTGGTGGGCGAGGGGGCCGAACTCGACCCCGTGCTCTCTGAGGCGTTCGCTATCGGTTGGGTCGGACATGACGAGGGATTTTACATCATCGATCATAATAAATGCCACACGTGATTTCTCGGCCTGGGTCGTTCGTCACAGATGTGATTCCGTGTGTCCTGTTGAATAGAGTGGAAGGGTCGGTCAAACGTATTTGTGCGTGGGAGTGGCAGCGTTTCACATGCCTACAATCGAATTCGAGGGTGAAACGCTCGAGGCCAACACCGGGGACGACCTCCGTCGAACACTCCTCGATGCCGGGCTTACCCCGCACAACGGGAAAGCACAGTATACGAACTGTCACGGCAACGGGATCTGCGGAACGTGTGCCGTCGAAATCGTCGCGGGCGAGGTTGCCGATCCCACAAAGAAAGAGCGCCGCCGTCTCAGATTCCCGCCTCACAGTCCCGACTCCGGGCTCCGGTTAGCGTGTCAACTCCAGATCGAGGACGACCTCGTCGTTCGGAAACACCCGGGCTACTGGGGTCAGAACATCGAACACGATGAGCCGTGACTATCGTGAGTCATCCGTGCCGTCTCCGTAGCAGAACTGGATCGAACCGTCCCGATACTGTCAGAGCCACTCCGCTAAATAAAACGGATGGACGCGCCGGTTGTGGGTTAGTCTGCGGAGAACGGGGGTTACTCCGCCGCGCCCTCGACGGGTGACTGGCTCTCGTTTATATACGCCAGGGCCGCGTCGAACGCGTCGTCGGCCGCCTCGAAGGTCCCTCTGTGATCCCACTCTCCGTCGGGAGTCGCGACATACACGTCGAAATCCCCGCCCCGGTACTCGTGGGACTCGACGTAGAGTTCCTCCTCGACACTCCCGTCGTCGAGGAGTAACCAGACACCCATTTCCTTTCCTCCTTCCAGGTCACGCCGTCTTTGCCACTGCATGTGTGACCGTTGGTCGGTGCCCATCTAAACACCGACCCTGCCAGATCCGGCCGCCCGATTCGGCCCGAAGCTGAAATGGCTGCAAGCTCCGCGCCGTGTCTTCAGCGACTGCTCTGGCCGACAGAGTCTTCGGACAACCGAGCGCGGGCAGCCACGGCGCTGCTCGAGGGGTCACTCCGTCAGCTTCGACCGGAGTTCCGGTCGACAGTAACGGGCGGTCGAGGCGCTGCTTCGGCGTTCCTGAGCGTCTCCGGTCCCCAGATCACCGCGAGAGATGGACGTATCGCCGATCGGCCGACGTCTCCCCGCTTGGACACCGAGCGTTACCGAAGGACCTCTTCGAGGGGCCGCCGAGGTGTTCGAGTCGTCTCCGGCTCCGCATACCCGAGCCGGAAGAGATGCAGTGGGCTCCCCTCCTCGAGCGCGAGCAGCGCCGCCAGATCGTCGCGAAACTCGCCGACTTCCAGGATCTGACTCATCGGGTGGACCGCGAGGCCCTCGCTTGCGGCGGTCAGCGCGATTCGTTCGAACGCTTGCCCGGCCCGGAGTCGGGCCGCTTCGTCGTCCGACGCTGCAGTGAGCACCCCGATGACGGGAGCGCTCGTGACGAGCGTCGAGTTCTTTCGGCCCTCGCGTTCGCCCATGTCGAGGTGGCGGACTGCAAGCTGGCTGAGCCGGGCCGTGAGCCACTTCGTACCGAGGGCCCCCGATCCGATCCAGTAGCCCAACTCCGCGCGGTACTCCGGGTCCGCGAACTGTCGCTCGTCGGCACTGGTCTGTAAAGCCGCGATCTCCGCTCGCTTCGCGGGATCCGTGACCAGTTCGAGCCCCAGCCCGGCCGCGTTTGCGTATCGCTCGAGCCGCGCGAGGAGCGGCTCTGGAACCGTCGTGGATTCGAAGGGACGATGGTTCGTGTGCCGATCGGTGATGGCTTCGAACAGCGCCGAGTCCGTCTCAGAGGGTGACGACGAGCCCGAATCGAGCCCGACTGTCGCAACATGTCGTAGTCCGTCGTCCCCCGCTGGTTGCGTATCATCGGTCGCCACGTACTCGAGGGTGTATTCGAGCCCGAACCGTTCGGCAGCGATCAGGAGGTTCTCGATGGCACAGCCCACGCTGAGGAACAACTCCCGGCCGTCCGGATCCGCGACGGTGAGTTGACGCGACAGGTCGGCATAGACTCGGATCGCGTTCTCCGTGACCTCGAAGGCCCACGGCTGAGAGTTGTGGCTCGATGGCGCCAGAATCGCATAGTCGAGGAGGAATCTCGCCTGTGCCGCTATCGGTTTCGCCGACGGAAACTCGGCCGGATCGGGTGATGTGGTAGTGTCTGCCATGACAGTAGTGACTGATGAGACGGGCGATCGATGCATAACTGTATCTTGTGGCACCCTTCGCGCAGGAACGTGAACGGGCCGAACGGCGGTGAGCCACCAGCGGCGGGGACACGGGAGGGGAGTACCCAGGGAGCGATGTCGCTGTCCCCGTCGTCGCACGCGGGGTAGAGCAAACGGTCTGGGCTCGTCTCAGAGTACGCCGCTCGCGGCGAGTGGCACGTTCTCCAGCGCCTTCCGGTGGAGGGGCATGGCCTCGTACTCCTCGCGAAACGACTCGAGGTTCGCCTCGTCGTAGAACAGTGGGGGAACCCCACGGCTAGCCGTGGAAGGGTATCAGGCCGCTGCGTTGCCCTCGAGCCACGACTCGAGGCGAGCGATGACTGCTCGTGCGATGGCGTCGCCGATTCGGTCGGGCGCGTCGGAGAGGTCCCAGACGTAGTCGCCGGTCCCGGTGATGGAGACCCACTCGACGTAGCCGTGGCGATCCAACTCGAGCAAGAGCGTCTCGAATACGGATTCGTCGAGGCGACACCCCAGCGATTCTTCGATCGACGCGGCCAGTTGGGAGGTCGTTGTGACGATATCGCCCTCGAGGGTGGTATCGGCGATTGCGGGTCCGGATGTCGGTGTCGGCGGGGATGGCGGCCGATCGGTCATTCTCGGACGCTGGATCTGGGCCAGGGAGTATTAACAGTGGTGTATTCGGGCTGAACAGCGGGGCCGTCAGCTATCCCGCCAGGGGCAGCGGCCGGGCTGGCGGCTCCGTGGGACACGAGTAAATCGGATGCTCTCGTCGTCACTGCTACCTGCGCGTCTCTGTTCCGACCGTGGGGATCGCACTACAGTGGTCTCGGTGTGGGGCAGTCCGACTACTCGACCGTCATTCGGCGGGCAACTCGTTGATCATGACGACGGCCTCGCCATCGATGACCGTCTCGCCGTCCTCGTCGCTGACTATCGTCCGCAACCGATACTGATCCCCGCCGAGGCTCTCGACGATTTCGCACTCGGCGGTGACGTACTCGCCGATGCGCACCGGGCCCGTGAACTCGAGATCCTGGGAAAGATAGACCGTTACGCCGGGGAACCGTGCGAGCGCGGCGCTGATCGTTCCGGCGACGAGCGTCCCGTGGGCGATCCGCCCCTCGAACCGAGTGGCGTCGGCGAACTCGGGCTCGAGGTGAAGCCGGTTGGTGTCGCCGGAGACCTGTGCGAAGGCGGTGACGTCGGCGTCCGTGATCGGTTTCCGAAAACGGACGTAGTCGCCGATCCCGAGCAAGTCGTAGTCATCCGTCGAGCGCTCCATGACCCAGGTTTCGTCGCCGAACGCGATCTCCACAGCCGGTGTCGACGTCGTCGAGTCGACCTCCGGTTGGGTAGCGGACGCGTCTCCAACCGAGGGGCTGAACCCCATCGCGGCGAGGAGCGCGTTGTTGGCCTCGACGTAGCTATTGACGACGTGTTTCGAGATGCTGGACCACTGCTCGGCCGCTGGAAGGGGGGTATCGGTGTCGGCGTCCGGACATTGACTACTCATAGGTGTTGTGGGAAGTCCCGTTCGGCGGGAGGCGCGATTCCGAATAGAGCTAGTACGGTCGCTGCCTTTGTCGTGTCGCCAAAGTATATTGGTTGGTTGGGTGGTACTCTCCCGACCGCTGACCGGTTCCCTGCGCCTCCGATCGCTTCACGCCGAACAGTTGCTTCCGGACGGCGCTGGTCTGTGCTCGGTCGAAGCCGTGGGAGAGGAGCCCCGGAAATCGAACGGAGGAGCGACAGCCGGGTGATCGAACGGACGGAAGACGGCCGGGTTCTACTGCAGTCTTCGAGGAAGCATCTGGCAGGGCGCGTGATCGATCGGGACGGCGCTACTGCCGTCCGCGATGCGTGGCCTACGCCGGGAGCCCCGCGAGAAAGTCACTCGTTGCCGCGTTGAACGCACGAGGGCGGTCTCGATTGACGAGGTGTCCCGAATTATCGAGCTCCAGTTGGTCGCCGTCGGCGACCGCCGAGACGATCTGTTGCCCCTGTCGCTTGACAAGCGGGGCTTCCTGCTCGCCGTGGACCACCAGCGTCGGCGTTTCGACACCGGTCAGCGCGGGCGGTTCGTACCGATAGAGGGCGTCGAAGATCTTCCGAAACTCGGCGGTCGAGATGTCGCCGACCTCCCCGATCGCGTCGGCCCTGATCTCGGGATCGACCGACAACCACCGTTGCCCGGTCGTCGCCTGAATCGAATACAGCATCGATCGGAACGTGGCTTCGGTTCCCGATAGCGACAGCGACGCGGACAGCGCCGGGAGCGGTGACCAGAACGACTTCACGTCCGTCGGCAGTTCGATCGGGGGCATCGACCGCACTGCGCCGCCGAGAATCGCGCCCGCCGCGCCGTCGGGATGCCGATCCAGATACTCCTGGACGACCATCGATCCCAGCGAGAGGCCACAGAGGATCGGCCGGTCGATCGCGAGTTCCGAACACAGCGCCTCGAGGTCGTCGGTAAAGAGCCCGATCGAGTACTGGCCGGGCTCCGTTCGACCGGTCTCTCCGTGGCCCCGAACGTCGGGCGTGACGACTCGATAGTCGTCGGCGAAGTGCTCGACCTGGGGTTCCCAGGCCGTGCCGTCCATCCAGCCGCCGTGGACGAACACCAGCGGCGGGCCGTCGCCGTTCGTCTCGTACCAGATGGTCCCGTCTTCGAGTTCGAGTTCTGCCATGCGACGACTAAGGCCCGATCGCTCTTACAATAACGGGTTGCGGGTGACGGACCCGTATGCGCGCTCGAGTCGGTGCCGGCGCGATCGGGCGTCCGGCGTCGCGGCTCACCGCTCCTGGGTCGAGTCGGTCGAAACCCAGCGGTCCCAGAACGAGTCGAAGTCGGACTCGTCTTCGGTAACGCGGTCCCACGCCGCGAGCCCGCGTTCTTCGCGAGAGCCGGGGACGGTGTTGTCGAGGACGAGCGCCGCGAGTCCGCCGATGGCCATCCCGGTCGAGCCGATGATGTAGACGGTGTCGACGACGGCCAGTCCGATGGCCGAGACCCAGCCAGCGCCACCCGTCGCCGCGAGTCCGGTCGCCTCGACCAGCGTCGTGATCGTCGCCTCGAGGCCGACGGCTTCGCGGAACGCGATCGTACTCTCGAAGTTGCCCATGTACGCCGGAATCGCCAGCCCGACGAAGAGGGCAAAGCCGATGATGAAGGTGTTACGGGAGGAGGTGAGATCGACGTGGCGCAGGTTCGAGATCCCGACGGCGACGATCTGGCCGAACATTGCGATGAAGAGGCCGCCGACGATCGGGTCCGGAATCGTCGCGATCAGCTGGCCGAAGTAGCCGACGAAGCCGACGAACAACATGATGACCGCGCCGATCTGGACGACGTATCGCGAGGCGACGCCGGTGAGGCCGATCGCGCCGATGTTCTCCGAGTAGGAGGTCGAACCGGCGGTGCCCATCACACCCGAGAAGACGTTCATCAGCCCCTCCATCCCGATGCCGTGATTGATCCGTTTCTCGCTCGGAGCGCCCGCTCCCGAGAGGTTCGCCACCGCGTAGTAGTCGCCGATGCTCTCGACGATCGAGGCGAGGACGCCGGCGAACATGCCGACGACGAACGCGGTCGTCACCTGCGGGACGCCCCACTGGAAGGGGTAGATCACCAGCAGTGGCTGGGTATCCGTAACCCGCTCGAGATCGACGAAGCCCGGATGGCTCCCGCCGATCACGCCGAGGACGGACAGCGCAGCCGCGACGAACCAGGCGATGGCCAGCGCCAGGATGACCGGATAGAGGCGGAACGCTCTGTGCATTACGTTGAGATACTGTGAGAACAGCAGGATGAGGCCGAGCGTGAGGCCGAGCAGGCCCCAGCTCTGGTTCGCCGCAGTGATCTGGGGCGCGTTGAACAGCGCCAGGCCGATCAGCGCGATCGTCGGCGCGATGACGACCGGTGAGAGGAAGCGACGGAGTCGGCCGACCAGTCCGAAGTATCCCATCGCGACCTCGACGACCGCGGCGACGATGATCGCCCCCTGTAACTGCAACAGCGCGGTTTCCCAGCCGGAGCCGCCCGAAACGCCGCCGGCCGTCACGACGCCGACGATCGCCAGTGCCGGGGCCAGCATCGAGAACGGCGCACCCTGTACGATCGGATATCGGTTGCCGAACGTCGTCTGGGCGAGCGTCGCGATCCCGGAGA
Organism: Natrinema ejinorense; assembly: GCF_002494345.1. Classification (GTDB taxonomy): domain Archaea; phylum Halobacteriota; class Halobacteria; order Halobacteriales; family Natrialbaceae; genus Natrinema; species Natrinema longum. The sequence continues at coordinate 1,749,403 of NZ_NXNI01000001.1, read as the reverse complement.
CGACGAAGAACGTCCCGATGAACCGCGCGGTCACGCCGGGATACTCCGTCATTCCCATCGCGCTCGCGAGGATCAGTGGCACCGCGATGTTCGCCCCCACCATCGTCAGATAGTGTTGCATCCCCAGCACGATCGATTCGCCCAGCGGCGGCTGTTCGTCGATCCCGTATTCGATACCGTCACCGACGGCCTCGTCGGCCACTGGTTCCTCCCCCGTCATCGATTCTCGTCGGAAAACGATCGTGGGTACTCAAAGGGGCGTTGGTACGCCCTCGATTTCGAGAGGTATGGTAGCCCCTGACGTCACCTGATCGCACGACAGCGTTGTGATCAGTGGAGCAATCGTTTCGGGGGTTCCGAGAGCTGTCGTCCCGTCCACCCGAGCGTCGTCGCACGAATCGCTCGGTCACGGTGCCCGTTCGCTCGAGCGACCGACTACTGGCGCTCGTCGGCTGCGCTCTCGGCGGCAGCCCGAACCGTGTCGACCGACAACGAGGCGAGGTCGACCAGTTCGCCGTCGGTCTCGCTTGCGACCAGATCCGAGAGACCGGCGCGGGAGTCGTCGCCGGCGTCGACGACGATCACGCGAGTATCGCTCGCGGCGAGCCCTCGTGCCGCGGTTCGCGTCGCTTCGGTCGGGCTCCCGTCGGCGACGTTTGCCCGCCCATCAGTGACGAGGACGACGACCGAGACGTCGGTGTCGGCACGCTCGAGGACTCGCCGCGAGGTCTCGAGGCCGGCCGGCAGCGGCGTCCGATCCCCCGAGGGAAGGTCCTTGAGGTGCCGAGCCGCCAGCGAGACGCTGTCGGTCGGCGGAAGCAGGACGTCGGCGTCGTCGCCGGCGAAGGCGACGAAGGCGACCTGATCGCGGTGTTCGTAGCTGTCCCGCAGGAGTTCGAGGACCACGCCTTTCGCGGTCCGCATCGCCGGGCGCATCGAGGCGCTGGCGTCGACGGCGAAGACGATCGTTACGGCGGTCTCGCCGGTCCGAACGGACTGTCGGAGGTCCCGGTCCGCGACTCGAGACTCGCCCCGGCTCGCTGCCGACCGGACCGACGCCGCGGCGTCGATCGCACCGTCGCCGGAGGCGGGTTCGGTGCGGATCCGAGCGCCCCGGTTGTCCGTACTCGGTGTCGTACTCGCCCGGGTTCCCGTCGCTGCCGCGTTCCCGGTGCGCTCGGTGGTCGGCGTCTCGAGGTCCGGTGCCCGTGCGTCGCCCACGCCGGCGCGTTGCTGGCCGGGGACCAGCGGCTGGCCGGTTTCGTCCTCGGCGTCCGCTGGCGACTCGTCCGCATCCGACTCCTGCTCGCTCGAGTCGTCGTCCGACCCCTCCCCACCGGTATCGGCGGGTGACTGATTCGGCGAGGCCGGTTCGTCGCCGCCCTGCGGTCGCTGCTCGGGTTCGGAGTCGCCGTCGGACTCGTCGCCAACTTCGTCACCGTCCGCACCGTCGTCGGGGCCCTCGTCTCCGTTTCCCTCGCCGCGATCACCGCGTTCGTCACCGTCCCCGGGTTCGGGGTCGGACTCGTCGTCGGCTTCATCGCCGTCACCGTCGTCCGCGTCGCTTTCGGTCCCGTCCCCATCCCCCTCGTCGGGCGACCCGTCGTCGAACCGGTCCTCGAGCAGGTCGTCGAGCTCCGGTTCGTCTTCGAAGGGCGTGCTCCGCAGGCGGTGTGGGAGCGCGTAGGTCGCCGCCTCGTACACGTCGGACTCGATGACGGTTTCTCGCCCCTCGAGTGCGGCCAGGGTCATGGCGGTTCGAGCGGTCGCGACGTCGCCGCGGTGGCCGTCGACGCCGGCCTCGAGACAGAGTTGGGCGATCTCGGCTTTGAAATCGCTCGGGAGGTCGACGCTCGAGAGGCGGTCCCGTGCCGCGGCCAGGTCGTTGCGGAGCCGCTCGATCTCGTCGGTATAGTCCGTCCCGGCGTCCGTTTCACTCCCGCCATCGGCCTCGAGTGCCCGATCGATGATTTCGACCCGATCGTCGATCTCCCGGCAGCCCTCGACGCTGGCCTGGAGGGCAAAGCGGTCCCGCAGTTGGGGACGCAGATCGCCCTCCTCGGGGTTCATCGTCCCGATCAGGGTGAACTCCGCGGGGTGGGAGACGCTGATCCCGTCGCGCTCGACGGTGTTGACGCCGCTGGCGGCCGCATCGAGGACGACATCCACGAGGTGGTCGTCGAGCAGGTTGACCTCGTCGACGTAGAGGATGCCGCGATTCGCGCGAGCCAGCAGTCCGGGATCGAAGTCGGCCTCGCCCGCCAGCGCGTCCTCGACGGAGAGGGTGCCGACGACCCGGTCTCGAGTCGCCCCCAGCGGCAGGGTCACGAGGGGGACGGGTCGCGTCTCGATCGGCAACTCCTCGGAGTCGCGGTCGCGACAGTCCGCACACTGGTTGGTCGAATCGTCGGGCGAACAGCCGTAGGGGCAGTCGGCGACGGCCCGCTGCTCGGGCAGGAGATCGACGAGCGCCCGAACGGCCGTCGACTTCGCGGTCCCTTTCTCGCCGACGATCAGGGCCCCGTCGAGGCCGTCGTTGGCCGCGACGGTGAGCAACACGCGTTTTAAGTCGTCCTGTCCGACGATCGCCGGAAAGGGGAGTGACGACAGCTTTTTGCCCCCGGCGTTTGCAACCATACTTGAGCTAATACAATAGAGGTTTAAAAACGCGATGACAACGATCGGGATATATACCGCGACGGAGAACGAACTCGGCTCGATCGGCCGGGCCGCCGGGCGTCTCGAGGACGTCGAACTCGAGGTCCGCTCGGAGAGCGACCTCGAGGACGAGGCCGACGTCGAGGAGTTCGTCGAGGAATTGCACGACGCCGCGGCAGCGATTTTCTGGCTGCACGGTGCCGAAGACAGCATGCCAGGCTACGACTACGCGACGGGTGCCCTCGCGGAGGCGGGCGTCCCGCTGATCGTGAAAGCGACTGGTGACGCCTTCGCGTTCGAGGACACGACGGTCTCGGACGCCCATCGGGATCGCGTCTACGACTACCTCGAGAAGGGCGGGACGATCAACGTCGAGAACCTGTGTCGGTTCCTCGCCGCCGAGTACGAGGGTCGGGACGTGGCGTACGACGAACCGACGGAACTCCCCACGGAGGGCGTCTACCACCCCGACCATCCGGGAATCGAGTACGAGGAACTCCTCGAAACTCACGACCCCGACAAGCCGACGGTCGCGGTCTGGTTCTACGAATCGCACTGGACGCACGAGAACACCCGCTACGTCGACGCCCAGGTCCGGGCGCTCGAGGAACAGGGTGCCAACGCCCTGCCGATCTTCTGTAACCCGGCCACCGATACGGACGAACAGGAAGACGCCGAGTGGGTGACCGACAACTGGCTGCTCGATGACGGCCAGTCCGTCGTCGACGCCGTGCTCTCCTCGTTTATGTTCTCTCTCTCGATGGACGAGCGCGGCCGCAGCGCCAGCGACGAAGGAAGCAGTGCGGAGGACGTCTTCCTCGATCGGCTCGGCGTGCCCGTCCTGCAGACGGTCACCACGATGCGCTCGCGCTCGCGCTACGAATCCAGCGATACGGGCGTGATGGGCTTCGAACTCGCCCTCTCGGTCGCACTGCCGGAGTTCGACGGGAACGTGATTACCCACCCCATCTCGGGGAAGGAGCGCACCGACGACGAGGCCGGCATCGGCTCCGCGCCGAAACACCACTTCCCCATCGAGGATCGGATCGACCACGCGACCCGCCTCGCCGTCAACTGGGCCGAACTGCGCCACACGCCGAACGAGGACAAGCAGGTCGCCGTGGTCCTCCACAACTACCCGCCCAGCGACGACGGGATCGGCACCGCGTTCGGCCTCGATTCGCCGGAGTCGACGGTCAATCTGCTCGCGGAACTCGACGCTCGAGGGTACGATCTCGGCGACGAGATACCAGAGGACGGGCAGTCGCTCGTCGAAAAACTGACCGCACAGCTCACGCTCGATGACCGGTGGGTCGCCCCGGAGGACGTGCGCGACCGCTCGGTCGACGTGGTCTCACCGGAGACGTACGAAGCGTGGTTCGACGACGCCGACGAGCGGTTTCAGGAGAACATCGTCGAAGAGTGGGGCGAGGTTCCGGACCGCCCGTTCGCGATTCCCGGCGTCGAGTTCGGGAACGTGCTCGTCACCGTCCAGCCGCCCCGTGGGTTCGGCATGGATCCCTCGAAGGTCTACCACGACTCGGACCTGCAGCCGCCACACGACTACTACGCCTTCTACGGCTGGCTTCGAAATACGTTCGAGACCGATGCAGTGGTCCACCTCGGGACCCACGGCAGCCTCGAGTGGCTCCCCGGGAAGACCGTCGGGCTCGACGGCGAGAGCGCGCCCGACCAGCTGATCGACGACATCCCGAACGTCTACCCCTACATCGTCAACAATCCGGGGGAAGGAACGCAGGCAAAACGCCGTTCCTACGCCGCGATCGTCGACTACCTGACGCCCGTCATGCGAAACGCCGGGACGTACGACGAACTCTCGGAACTCGAGGAACTGGCAAACCAGTACCGCGAAGCCGGAATGGAGGACGCCCGCGCCGACGACGGCCAGCACCTCGAGGCCCTCATGCGGGAGAAAGTCGAGGAACTCGACCTCGCCGTCGAACTCGGCATCACGGGGACGATCGACGAGAAGGCCGACGTTCGCGGACCCGACGAGGCCGGCTCGAGCCTCGCCGAAGGCGAAATCGATGGCGACGAGGTCGACATCGACGAACTCGTCGAGCGCATCCACGAGTACCTCACGGACGTGAAGACGACCCAGATCCGGCTCGGGCTGCACACGATGTCCGAGCCGCCGGCGGGCGAGCGCCTGACGGAGTATCTGGTCGCGCTGACGCGACTCGAGAACCCCGGCGCGCCGAGCCTGCGCGAGAGCGTCGCCGGTGCACTGGGGGTCGACTACGAGAAAATGTTGAACGCGCCCGGCGAGTACGACGACGACCTCGGAATGACCTACGCCGAGGCCGCCGACGAGGTCTACGAGACCAGCGTCGACCTGATCGAGACGCTCGCCGAACACGACTTCGACATCCCGGTCTCGGAGCGGGAGGCCGGCCCCGACGACGAGGTGAACGTCAACCTGCTCATCGTCGACCTCGAGACGATCGGCGACGGGCGCGCGAAGTCGGGAGCACACAACGACCTCCGGGAGGTCCTCGCGTACATCTGCGAGGAGGCCCAGCCCCGCGTACAAGGGGCCGAAGACGAGATCCCCAGAACCGCGGACGCCCTCTCGGGCGAGTACGTGCCGCCGGGCGGCTCCGGCGCGCCGACGCGGGGCGGCGTCGACCTGCTGCCGACCGCGCGGAACTTCTACACGCTCGACCCCCGCAAGGTACCGGCGAAGGCCGCCTGGCAGGTCGGGAGCGAGGTCGCGGAGGGCGTCTTAGAGCGCCACCACAGCGAAACCGGCGAGTACCCAGAGGAGATCGGCGTGGTCGCCTGGGGGACCCCGACCGTGCGCACTCGGGGCGAGACCATCGCGCAAGTACTCGCGATGCTTGGGGTCGAGCCCCAGTGGACCGACGCCGGGCGGATCGACGACGTCGAACCGATCCCGCTCGAGGAACTCGACCGGCCCCGAATCGACGTGACGACGCGCGTCTCGGGACTGTTCCGCGACGCGTTCCCGGCCGCGGCGGGCGTCATCCACGACGCCGTGGACGCGGTCGTCGACCTCGAGGAACCCCACGAAATGAACTACGTGAAGAAACACGTCGAGGAAGAGCAGGCGGAACTCGAGGACGAGGAAGGACTCGACGAATCCGACGCTCGGAAGGCGGCGAAACACCGCGTCTTCACGACCCGGCCCGGCGGCTACGGTGCCGGGACGAACAAGGCCGTCGACGAGGGTAACTGGGACGACCGCTCGGATCTCGCCGACGTCTACGTCCAGTGGGGCGGCTACGCGATGGGCTCCCGCGGTCGGGTGTCCGACGCCCACGACGCCTTCGAGCGTCGCCTCTCGAGCGTCGACGCGACGGTCAAGCTCGAGGACACGATGGAACAGGACGAGTTCGACTCCTCGGACTGGTACGCCTTCCACGGCGGCTTCATCTCCGCCGTGTCCGAGATTTCCGGCGCGGAACCGGCTTCTTACGTCGGCGACTCGTCCGACCCGGACAACGTCGACGTCTACACGAACGAGGAGAAGGTTCGCAAGGCGATGCGCTCGCGCGTGCTCAATCCCGACTGGCTCGAGTCGATGGAGGACCACGGCTACAAGGGCGCGGGCGATCTCTCGACGACGGTCGACGTGACGCTTGGTTGGGATGCGACCACCGGCGTCGTGAGCGACACCATCTGGGAGGAGGTCGCCGAGAAGTTCGCCTTCGACGACGACCGACAGGACTGGATGCGCGACGTGAACCCGTGGGCGCTCGAGTCCATCACGGACACGCTCCTCGAGGCCATCGAGCGCGACCTGTGGGACGCCGACGACGAGACGGTCGACCGACTGCGCGATCTCAACCTCGCGGTGGAGGGCGACCTCGAGGCGCGGACGACAAACGAGGCCGTGGGGGCAGCGACCGATGACTAACGGAATCGAACCGGCGACCGAACGGATTCGGCCGACAGCCGATAGCCGCTACCGAGCGAGTGATACCCGATGACTGATCAGGACTTCGAAGAGGAGTACGCCGATCTGGGAGCAACGACGCAGAACGCGATGGACATCGCGGAGACGAGCATGGACATCGTCAGGCAGTTCACGCCCGACGAGACGCTGGCCGACCGCGTGCGACAGAAATCGGTCCACTCGATGGGCGACATCGAGTTCCAGCATCTCATCGAGTTCACGGGGAGCGACGACCTCGGTGCCGACGAGGACGCGCCGGTTCGTGCCGGCGCGCGAGCCGTACTCGAGACGGCCGACATCTTCACGGACATCACGATGGTGAAAGCCGGCGTCACGGGCCGGGGCCACGACTGCGACGTCTCGAAGGCCATCGGTCACGGGAAGGAACTCGCCGCCGAAACCGGAATGACCCGAACCGCCGCGGCGATGCTCGAACTCGACAAGGAGGACGCCTTCGAGGACGCGATCGTCACGATCGGGAACGCGCCCACGGCCGCGCTGGCGCTGGCGGACTGCATCGAGCAGGGAACGCGCCCGGCGGTCGTCGTCGCGAACCCGGTCGGCTTCGTCAAGGCCGAGGAGAGCCGCGGGCGCATCCGCGAGGTCAGCGAGGAGTACGGCGTGCCCGCGATCACCCACCGCGGCCGCCGCGGCGGCAGCGGCCTCGCCGCGGCCCTGACGAACGAACTGATCCACGTCGCGACGGACGCCCGAACCGACGAGATCGACCTCGAGATGGACGCGGAGACGCGGGCCGCGGACGGCCGGAACCGATGAGCGACGAGTACGACCTCGACGCGGGACCGGATCCGGCGACGTTCGCCGCGGACGCTGCAGAGCCCGATATCGACGAGGAGGGCGCTGCGCCGGAGGGGCAGCGAGACGGAGGCGGTGAAACCGCCGAAGCCGACGACCCCGTCTACGCCGTCGGCGTCGGCCCCGGCAATCAGGAGTATCTCACGCCCCGCGGCGAGCGGGCGATCCGCGAGGCGGACGTCGTCGTCGGCTTCACGACCGTCGTGGAGTTCATCGAGGACCTGACCGACGCCGACCTGCTGACCTGTGGCTACAGGGACGAAGCCGAGGCGCTCGAGGAGTTCGCCGAGCGCGTCGCCGCCGGCGAGTCGGGAACCGCGGTCGCGATGGGCGATCCCAACCACTCGGGCTACCAGTTCGTCGGCAAGGTCCAGGCTGCCGTCGAGCGGGAGGCGGGGAATCGAGGGGCCGATCCGAGACTCGTCCGCGTCGTCCCCGGCATCTCGTCGCTCCAGGTGGCCGCCAGCCGCGCCCGGACGCCCATGGAGGACACCGAGTTCGTCACGCTGCACAAAAGCGGCGACCTCGAGTCGGAGATGGACAGGCTCGCCGCCGCGGTGGGCGAGCGCCACCTGCTCGTGCTCCCGCGACCCTACGACCGGATGCCCGGCGACATCGCGGCGTTCCTGCTCGAGTCGGGTGCCGATCCCGACCTCGAGGCGCTGGTCCTCGAGAAGTTGACCCACGACGACGAGGCGATCCATCGGTTCACGCTCGACGAGTTGTCGGCTCACGCCGGTGGGAGCGGGACGGACGACACGCCGTTCTCCGATCTGGTCGTGCTGGCAGTTCGACGCTGACGACATCGGCTGCCCGCTCGAGGGAGGGCAGTCGTTGCTCGACCGTCCGTCCTGCAGTGGCTTCCCGAGAGTTCGGGCGCTCCAAACGAGTAGCAACGAACGAGCCCCGTCTCTCCTCCGACGACAGATCGCGCTGGATCAGCCCGGACGGACACGAGCGAACTGGCCGTTCTCGCCTGCGACACTCGGGCGGCCACTGTCGTCGCAACTGAAACGGTTTCCACACTGATCGCAACGCCGTCGTGCGATCTGGTGTACGAGCTTCAGTTGCTACTATCGACCGTTCCGATCGGAGCGGCTCCGCTCACGTTTGCGTGGGTTCGTTTCGGTGCCGTACGAAATCGCGTCCACGATGGACGAGGACACCACCGATGTATGCGATCGTACCGAAGACGATCGACGCGCCTGCAGCGACCGCAAGTCCGACTGGATCGAGGAGAAACGCGAGTTGTCCGACGAACGAATGACTTGAAAGTCCGAGGAACGCCCACTCAGCGTAAAATCCTTGGTAGGCGGCGAATAGCGAGACCCACGCAGCGATCAAGCCACCACGCCGGTATCCAACGGTGGCAGCCACGATGAGCCCGACGGACGTTGCAGTAGCTGGGAGAAAAATGACCCCACCCGCTACGGTGAACAATCCGATCGCGTACGCGGCGAAAGTCCCGAAGAAGACGATAGGTGCGGCGAGAAACGTGAGATTTCGCTCAAACCGGTTGCCGAGGAGGTGGCTACGGAGGGCACGTCTCATACACTGGTCTTCTTATGTATCTGTCATAGTAGTTGGGACGGTTGCACCACTCCGGGAAAGCGAACTGGTCGGCGATATATCTTCTGAGTGCTGTGTAATTCACCGAAACTACTCGGTCCGATCGGTCGTGGGCGGCCTGAGAATCGCTCGACGACGGCCCTCCTGTATCCGGCTTTGGCCACCGATATCGCCGCTCGAGTCGACCGAGACCGGGTTTCGATCGTCACTCGTCGGCGGGTTCGATCGCGTCCCCGTCGCCGTCGGCCAGAGCCGCCGGGAGCTCCGGCTCGACGTTCGCCAGCCGCATCGCGTTGCCCGTCACGCCGAGGCTCATCCCCATGTCGCCGATGACGACCGCGTGGATGACCGTCACGATGCCGGGCACCGCACCGACGGCGAGGACGGCCTTCACAGCCAGACTCGCCCAGATGTTCTGCCGAATGACGCCGTTGGCCGTGTTCGAGAGCCGGTAGAGGTACGGCAAGCGCGTGAGATCGTCGCCCATCAGCGCGACGTCGGCCGTCTCGAGGGCCGTATCTGTCCCCGCCGCGCCCATCGCGATGCCGACGCCCGCCGTCGCGAGGGCCGGCGCGTCGTTGATCCCGTCGCCGATCATCGCGACGCGGCTCCCGTCCCCATCGCCGCCGTCGTCGCCGTCGAGTCGCTCGATCCACTCGAGTTTCTCGTCGGGGAGCAACTCGGCGTGGTACTCGTCGATCCCGACCTGCTCGGCGATCGCGCGGGCGGTCCCCTCGTTGTCGCCGGTGAGCATCACGACGCGGATCCCCCGTTCCTGCAGCCGCGAGACGGCCCACTCGGCTTCGGGCCGGACCCGGTCCGCGACGCCGATGACCCCCAGCGGGCCGTCCTCGGTGCCGACGACCACCACGGTCTTGCCCTCGGCCTCGAGCGTCGGGACGATGTCGCTCGCCACGTCGAGACAGCCCTCGCGCTCGCAGTCCGGTCGGGCGTCGGCCGACTCGAGGATCGTCCCGCCGTCGGTCGTCGCGTGCGTGTGCTCGAGGTCCGCAAGCCCCTCGAAGAGGGCGGGTTTCCCGACGTAGTGGGTCTCTCCGTCGATGTCGGTTCGCACGCCCTTGCCGGTCAGCGCTTCGAACGCCGAGACCTCCGGCTCGGCCGGGTCGATCCCCCGTTCCTCGGCGTAGCCGACGATCGCCCGCCCGAGGGGGTGCTCGCTCCGACGCTCGGCCGCGCTCGCACGCCGAAGGACGTCGTCCTCGTCGGCTCCTTCCAGCGGGATGACGTCGGTCACCGACAGATCGCCCGTCGTGAGGGTCCCCGTCTTGTCGACCGCGAGGGTGTCGCTCTCGGCGACCGCCTCGAGGTGGCGACCCCCTTTGATCAGCACGCCGTTACGCGCGGCGCTCGTGATCCCGGAGACGACGCTGACCGGCGTCGAGATGACGAACGCACAGGGGCAGGCGATGACCAGGAGGGTCAGCCCGCGCAGGAACCACGTGTTCCACGACGCGTCCACGAGCAGCGGCGGGCCGGCGGCGACCGCGATCGCGAGGACGACGACGATCGGCGTATAGACGCTCGCGAAGCGGTCGACGAACTGCTCGCGTTTCGTCCCCTCGCGCTCGGCGTCCTCGACCAGCCGGACGATCCGGGCGATCGTCGAGTCCTCGGCCGCCTGCTCGACCTCGACCTCGAGATAGCCCGACTCGGCGATGGTCCCGGCGAAGACCTCGTCGCCCTCGCTCCTATCGACGGGGACGCTCTCGCCGGTGATCGGCGACTGATCGACCGCGCTCTCGCCCGCGAGGACGGTGCCGTCGGCGGGAATCTTCTCGCCCGGCCGAACCGTGACGACGTCGCCGATCGCCAGCTCGGCCGCCGGGATCGTCTCCTCGGAGCCGTCCGCACGCTTGACGGTGGCCGTGTCCGGCGAGAGATCCATCAGCTCCCGCAGGGAGTCCCGCGCCCGGTCCATCGAGTACTGCTCGAGGAGTTCGGCGACGCTGAAGAGGACGGCCAGCGTGGCCCCCTCGAAGGGGTGGTGGGCCCCGACCGCGGCGATGATGCCGACGCTCATCAGGAAGTCGATATCGAGGCTCCGATTGCGGACGGAGTAGTAGCCGTTCCGGAAGATCGGCACGCCGGCGACGGCCGCAGTGAGGATAAAGAGCAGCGACGAGAGGTCGTAGTTCCGGCCGACGACGCTAAAGAGGGTCGGGTCGGCCCCGGTGAAGACGAACTCGAGGGCCATCCCGACGGCCACGAGGACGGCACCGACGCCCGTAATGACGGCTCGCCGACTCCGCCAGACGGGTTGCTCGTCGCCGATCCCGTTGCCGGTCTCCCCGATCGGCGTCGCGTCGTAGCCTGCGGCCCCGATCGCGTCGACGACCCGCTCGGGATCGACCGTCTCGTCGACCGTCACCGTCACGCGGCCGGTGGTGGGTCGGGTCTCGATCGTTCCGATCCCGTCGACGCCCTCGAGGGCGTTTTCGACCTTGGTCGCACACGAGGCACAGTCCATGCCGGGGACGGAGACCGTCAGCTCCGTGTCCGCGGCGACGATCTCGTAGCCGGCCGCACGAACCCGCTCGCGGATCGCGTCGTCGCTCGTCCGGGTCGGATCGTAGTCGACGACGAGCCGACCGCTGGTCACTCGCGCGTCGAGGTCGTCGATCCCCTCGAGTCGCTCGACGCTGTTCGTTACCTTCCCGGCACAGGACGGACAGTCCATGTCGGGGACGCGAAGCTCGAGGGTCCGACTCGAGCCCGCGTCGTCAGCGGCCGATCCCGGCGGTGTCGGTGGTGAAGCGTCACTCATTACCTGTCCCTACTCACTCGTTACCTATACCGGTTATTCGGCGTGCGCCAACTTCCCCTTCGTCGCACGAGAAACTCGGTCCCGATCAGTGGCCCGCTGCGAGCGTCTCGAGCGAGTCGTCCTCGTCGACGAACGTCGTCGCGAGGCTCGCTTCGGCCCGGCGGAGCCGGTAGGAGAGCGTCGACCGCGGCACGTCGAGTTCGGCCGCGAGTTCGGAGAGGTCGATCCGCCGGGGCGTCTCGTAGTAGCCGTGTTCGACGGCGGCCCGCAGTGCGTCCCGCTGTTCGGCCGGGAGCGCGTCCTCGGCCTCGAGTCGGTCGCGGTCCGGATCGAGGTCGGTCAGCCGCAGCATCTCCATGCCGGTACACTCGCCGACCTCGTCGCCGAGTGCGTCGAAAAACTCGTGGACCGGTGCGTCGCTCCCGAGGACGATCCGCCAGCGGTAGCGCCGCCCCTCCCGGTAGGTCTCGAACAACAGCCCTTCGCCCAAGCGCTCGAGGGCGAGGTGGGGGACCGACGTACAGACGTCCGTCCGATCCCAGTAGGTGTAGACGACGAGTTCGTCGTTGCCGCGATCGAGGACCTGCGTTTCGCAGTCGGCTCCGCAGTTGTCTCGAACCAGACAGTCCGCACAGAACGTCGGCTCGCGGTAGGCGTCTTCGAGGGCTTCGATCCCCGCCGCGGACCCGGTCGCGTGGTCGACCCGCCAGAGGCTCTCGGGCGTGACGTGACACGACAGCGACCGAACCGTCGTCTCCGGATGCGACTCGAGGGTGTCCGCGACCGGGTTCGTTCCGGGATCGTACTCGAGGGCGAAGACGAGTTCTCTCACGGGTGACTAGTGGTGCTCGCGGGATGAATTGGGTTTCGGTCGTCGCCGTAGCGGGTCGGTCCGTTCGACGAACCGCCGGGGTCGCCGCTCAGCGCTCGCGGCTCGTGACTGCACTTCCGGCGTCGCTTTCCTCGGGTCACCCGTCTCAGCGATCCGGCTCGTACGGATCGAAGTCGTCGAGTTTGGCGTTCAACAGCAGGGCACGAACGGTGCCCTCGGCATCGGCGGGATTGAACGGACGGAGCGGGTGGCCCGGTTCGACGGCGAACCACTCGCCGCCGGCAACGACGTACTCCTCGTCGGGCGTCTCGACGTGCAGGTGGCCGTCCAGTACGTAAAACACCTCTTCGCTCTCCCGATGCGAGTGATACGGCGCGAACGACTCGCCGGGGTCGGCCTCGACGAGTTGGACGGAAAGCCGATCCAGATCGACCGCATCGTCGAGATAGTAGTGGTCGCCCGACAGGCCGTCCCTCGGTTCGACGGCCGTCGCATCAATGACAGTGTATCCCATGGGAACTGTAAGCATCGGGAAGTAATATACTATTTCCTTATTTACGGCATCGCTCCCGTGTACTGCAGTCGAAAACGGGACGTCGGTCGCGGCCGACGGCCCGTATTTGCAAGCGGGACGATTCACCCGAGCGCTTGGAACTCCGTCGACCCACAGGAACAAGCCGGCGTTCCGATGGGTCGGATACGGCCGTCCAAGAGCTCCTTCGCTGCGTATACCGAGTCGCAGCTGACGCACACGGCCACAACGCGGTTGTGGTCGCACAAGGCGATCACCCCATCGATACCAGGGGGAGATCGGTACTTCAATTCTCGTGCAGGATCCCCCGTCACTCCCTCGAGCCAGACAGTCATCGGCAGCGACAGGACGGGGACGGCTACAGTCCTGTGGCCCCTCGCGGTCGGATCCGGGACGTGTGTCGAATCGACCGCGATGCGTCCGTTTCCGCGAGCCGAGCGCTCGAGCGGGCGTGAGTTCGGACGGTTCGCTGTCCCGATGCCCGGCGCACCCTCAGTCGGTTCGCAGTTGCGCCGGCACTGGCTGACAGGAGTCAGTCTCACAGCCGATCGTCACCCGAGGCGGGAACGGAACGCCGGTGCTCACGGCGCGTCGAACGACGGGACGACGAGGGGGTGACCCCCGGCCTGTCGCGTCAGTCTTTCGGGGAGAGCTTCCCGGCGAAGCTCTGGAACAGGATCTCGTCGTCCGGGACGTAGAACGTGTCCGTGGCGAACTCGTAGACGTTCTCGGGCGTTTCGGCCTGCCAGACGATGTAGGCGAACTCGTCTTCGACGGTCTCCTGTTCCATGTCGATCGTGGCCCCCTCCTGTGAGAACTCGGCGAAGAGGTCCTCGAAGAGCCCCTCGATCTCGTCGAGCCCCTTGAAGGTCCCCATGTTGGTCACGACCACCGACTCCTCGGTGTAATCCTCCATGATGCCCGCCAGGTCCTGCTCGCCGAACGTCGACAGGTGATGCTCCAGTACCGCGTCAGTTGATGCCATGTGATAGCACACCCCTGTGGGGGCACAACACACACTGCTATGAAGATTTGGGACGGCGACGCCCGGCTGGCCCGCCGCTTTGGTCGGTCTCCGCCGCCCGTTCGACCGCTCGTCGACCCCGTGTTCGGGCCTCGAGCGTGGGGCCATCGATCCGGATCGGTTCGGGTCGCGGGGTCTCCGGCCACCCGTCGCGTCGTCGGTTCCGATCCCGCGTCCGCGTTCCTCGAGTCGTTCCCACACTTATATGTATAGGTGGTTGAAAAGTCAGGATATGGCAGTTGTTCAGGCCCTTCGGCGGTCGCCGGGCGCGCTCGTTCGGACGCCCGCACTCGTGGTACCCGCGATCGTGTTGTTGGCGTTCCAGCTCCCCCAGGTGCTCCTCCAGTCGACGAGACCGCTGTTGGCCTCGGTGCTGTCGCTTGGCGCGTCGGTGCTCCTCCTGGTCGCCGCCCCGTTCTTCCAGGGTGGGATGATCGGCATGGCCGACGAGGCACTCGAGGGGCGCAGTTCGCTGGGGACGTTCGTCGCCGCCGGGAAGGCACACTACGTCCAGATCCTGATCGCGTATCTGTTGCTCCTCGTGGTGAACATGATCCTCGGCGTGGTGTTCTTCTTCGCCGGGTTCGTCGCCTTGTTGTTCGGCCTCGCGGAGCTGGGGGCGCTCCCGGTGGTCGTGCTGGGCGGGGTCGCCGCCATCGTCGCGCTCATCTACCTCGTGTTCCTCTTCTTCCTCCAGTTTTACGCGCAGGCGATCGTCATCGATGGGGAGACGGCGCTCGACGGCCTCAAGCGGAGTTACCGCGTCGTCCGGTCGAACCTCCTGGCGACGATCGGGTACATGCTCGCGGCGGTCGTCGGCGGCGGCCTGGTCGGCCTCTTCGTCGGGGGCCTGTCGATGCTGGCCACGCCCGAGGCCGCGGAGCTGGGACTGCCCGTCCTCTCGACGGGCGGGCTGATCGCCGCGGGAGCGGTCGCGACGCTGATCAGCAGCGTCGTCTCCGCGTTCCTGCTGGTCTACTCGGTTTCCTTCTACCGGCTCGTCACCCAGTGAGGTGGCGGCCGTCGGTCGTGGTGGCCGACTCGAGGCCGTCGTCCCCGTCGTCGATCGAGACGCCGGCTCGAGGGTTCGGTTTCGGGCAGCTCGAGGGGGTCTCGAGTCCGGGACGGGAGGATCTCGAGCTGGTGTCTGGCGGTCGGCAGAGCTCGATCGCGGATCTTTTCCAACGTATTTGCAATAGATATAAGTTTCAACAGATAAACTCCCAAACTGGAAGCAGTCTCCAGAAAAGGGGGCTAGATGAAAACGCCCCGGGTGGGTGCACACCCGAGACTTGCTTCCAAATCCCATAGCCGGGATTTCGAAGCATGATTACGTTCATTCTACCGGGATATAAACGTCCCGCACGACACCCGAATCGCCCGACGGAACGAGCCCCAGCGCCAACCACAGTCGCGAGCGGTGAGTCCGATGTGTAGCGATCCTGACTCGAGCGATGTCGACCCTGGCTCGAGTACTGCCGAGTCCGGCACGAGCACCATCGCGTCCGACTCGAGCGATGTCGACCGCGACGAGAGCGAGCCCGTCGACCGCGGCTCGCAGTTCCTCCCCGACTGCCCGCGCTGTGGCACGCCCGTCGCCATCGTCTCCGTGACCGGCCCCGGTCGAGCCACTGCGGGCCCGTGTGGCTGCCTCGTTTCGCCGGGACTGATGAACCGCGAGCGCTAAGTGTGACCGCGGGGCTCGAGCCCCGGCGGTCAGCCGGCCGGCCGACGCGTTGAGTCGAACCACCTGACACACCACCCTATCGTCGACAGCACCCGTCTGCCGGCCGGTTCGCAAACGGGCCTCGAGCGTATTTTTGGACGCTGGAACCTCGAGAGACGCGTGATTCGGATGGCACTGAGACGACGAAAGCCCTCGGCGCGCCCGCAGCCGCGCTGGCGGATATCCGCGCGCGCTCACGGATCGCGTCGCGCTCCGTTCGCGGTGCTCGGATAGGGCCGCCAGCGCGACTCCCTTGCAGTGCGAGCCCGCCTCGCCCTTTCAGTCCGCCAGGGGGCTGCAGGCCTGCCCTTCCCCGAGTCGCGTGCCGCCGCGCGGGATCGCGCGGCGACACGCTCCCGGCCACGTGGCGCGCAGTTCAGTCCCCGAACCTCGAATTGTCACACTAAGAAAGCACTGGTAAGAGAGGGTCCTCGAGACCCGCTGTTCACGACCACAACTCATTTTCCAGGGTGGATACCAATTTTATCCATGGATAACTAGAATATCCGAACCGGACCCTCGGTTCGGCTCTCGCTTCCGGTTCCGGACGAGGTGTTCCGTCACTCCGCCTGCGGGCCGATCCTGTCCCTGCTCGCGGAGACGCCCCACACCGCGCTCGGGATTCGCGAGATCGGCCGTGCCGTCGACCGCCCCCATCGAAGCGTTTCGCTGGCCGTCGACGATCTCGAGTTGCTGGACCTCGTCACGACCCGCGTCGAGGGCGGGAAGAAACTCGTCCAGATCGACCGGACTCGACTCAGTACACCCGACGATCCGATCGTTCAGATTCCACAGGACGAGTTCCACGATCCCGTTCGGCGGCTCCGCTCCGAACTGCTAGAGCGACTCGAGGACGTCGCGGGAATTCTGCTGTTCGGCAGCGTCGCCAGGGGCAAAGCGGATCGAAAGAGCGATATCGACTGTTTCGTGCTCGTCCGGTCGGAACGCGCGACGAATCAGAAGCGCGCACACGAACTTGCACAGGAACTGGGCGAGGAGCAGTTCGACGGCGACCGGTACGAGTTTCAGGTACTGGTCGAATCTGACGACTCTGCGAGCAGGCAGCGAGACCGACTGCGGGAAATCGTCGCCGACGGGATCACGGTGTACGACACGTCGGAGTTGGCCGCCCTCAAAACGGAGGTGCTCACTGATGGACGGGAGCGACGTTGACGACGCGCTCACTGCCACTGAGGCGGTGTTCGAGGATACCCGCGGCCAAATCACCCGAAGTCGGACTCGACGTTGACGACGAGGCACTCGTCCAGCTCCGGAAGGCGTGTCGACTGCTCGAGACGGCGACGACGCTTCGCGAGCAGAACGGACACTATACCGTCGTCATCGAAACGAGTTTCGTCGCGATCGAGCGCAGCATCCAGTTCTACCTCATCCATAGAAACGCGGCGACCGGTGCCGGCCTTCGGCACGACCACGCCGCGGTTTACGAGCGAGCAGCCGAAATGAACCTCTTCAGCGAGTCCTTCGGCGATCGATTGCTCGCGCTCTGAAAAACGAACCGGGCGGCAGTATACTATCGCGAGGCGGCCGCAACCGCCGAACAGGCCGACGCGATCCTCGCACTTGCCGCGGCAGTCCACGGCTGCGTTCTCGAGTTCGCGTCAGCAGGGCACGACTGCATCTGTGACGTGTGATTGCCGTCCGTACAGAACAGCTCCTCATACGGACTCCTGTCAGTCAGTGCCGGCCCAGCCGCCAACCGCCCTGGGGGTGCGCCGGGACATCGGGACAGGGGACCGTCTCAGTCGTCGGCCGTCTCGGCTTCGGACTCCTCGCCCAGTAGCTCCTCGCGGTGCTCGTCGAGCAGCGGCGCGCGACCGCGGGGCTCGGGGTTGGTCTCGCTCATTTTGATCGGGGTGCCCGCGATCTCGACGTCCGTGTCGGCACCGGGCTGTTCGACCGGCACCAGCATGTCCCGCGCGTGGACGTGGTCGTCTTCGAAGATCTCTTCGGTGGTCTGGACCGGCGCGGCGGGGACCAGTCCCTCGAGCTGGCCGACGAGTTCGTCGTTGGTCTGCTCGATGGCCCACTCCGAAATCTCGCCGCGGAGGTGATCGCGGTGCTCGAGGCGCTCGGCGGTCGTGGGATACTCCTCGGCGAGGTCGTCTCGCCCCATCACGTCACAGAGTTCGGCCCAGTGGTTGTTGTTGAACGCGGCGATGACGGCGTAGCCGTCGGCGGTCTCGAAGGCGTTGTAGGGGAACAGCGTCGGGTGGGAGTTGCCCCGCCGGGTTGGGGCCTCGCCCGTGTACGACTGCTGGTAGATGGCGCGTTCGGTGAAGCTGAGCATCGAGTCGTACATGGCGGTGTCGACGTACTGGCCCTCGCCGGTCTGTTCGCGGTGGTTCACGGCGGCGAGGATCCCGATACAGTTCAGCGTCGCGGTAAAGAGGTCGCCGACGCCGGGCCCGGTCTTGGTCGGCGGGCCGTCGGGCTGGCCGGTGGTTTCCATGACGCCGCCCAGCGCCTGCGCGATGAGGTCGAAGGAGGGCTGGCCCTGTCGGTGGGTCTCGCCGGTCCGCGGGTCGCCAAAGCCCCGAATCGAGGAGTAGATGATGTCCTCGTTGTACTCTTTCAAGGTCTCGTAGCCCAGGTCGTACTTCTCCATCGTCCCCGAGCGGTAGTTCTCGACGACGACGTCGGCCTCCTCGACGAGCGAGAGGAAGTCCTCGCGGTCTTCCTCGTCGCCGAGGTTCAGTTCGAGACTGCGCTTGCCCCGGTTGACGCTCTGGAAGTAGCCGCCGTAGGCCTCCTCCTCGGGATCGTCGACGAACGGGGGGTTCGATCGGATCATGTCGCCGCCCGGCCGTTCGATCTTGACGACGTCCGCACCGAGATCCGCGAGTAACATCGTGCAGTACGGCCCAGCGAGCACCTGGGTCAGATCCACAACGCGAAGGTTCGAGAGCGCTCCCATGTGTGTATACCACCCTTCCGAAACCACTACCAAAACCCTTACCATCGATCATGTAGTTGTCTCCGGGTACCAATGGTCGTGTGATCATTCGACATTGAGATGGTGAAAGGATCTTTAATGAGTATTATCATGGAAGATCATTAGGTTTATACGGGGGTCGCTCATGGTTTCGGATACGATGTCCCAAACGGTCGTCCTCGGCGTGATCGGCTCCGATGCCCACGTCGTTGGCATCACAATCTTAGAGCAAGCCTTCAGTGCAGCCGGCTTCGATGTCGTGAATCTCGGCGTTCAGACCTCCCAGGAGGAGTTCGCCGAGGCAGCAGTAACCCACGACGCGGAGGCTGTACTGGTCTCCTCGCTCTACGGCCACGCCGAGCAGGACTGCCAGGGATTCCACGGCGTCCTCGAGGACGCGGACGTCGACGCGGTCACGTACATCGGCGGCAACCTCGCCGTCGGTCAAGACGAGTTCGAGCAGACCCGCCGTACCTTCCGGGAGCTCGGCTTCGACCGCGTCTTCGATTCCGAAACCGACCCTGAGGACGCGATTGCCGCGCTCCGCGAGGATCTCCAGATCTCACCGACGGAGTCGGAACGGGCGACTATCACTTCGTAGATGCCCAGATGATACGAGACGAACGCATTCCATCCGACGAGCTACGGCGTATCGACGAAGAGATCCGGTCGAACTGGCCGACGGGTGCAGACGTCGACTTCGAGGACGCGATCGAATACCACGAGTCGCTTCCGGACCACAAGCGATTCGCGGACGTCCTCGAGTCGGCCGACAAGCCCCTCCTCCAGCCACGAGCCGGCGTTCCCCGGCTCGACGACCAGATCGAACTCCTCCAGTACCTTCTCGAAGAGGGACAGGCCGATCTCCTGCCGACCACTATCGACTCGTACACGCGCGACAACGAGTACGAGAAGGCCCAGCAGGGGCTCGACAAAGCCCTCGAGACGGGCGACGACACCCTCAACGGCTTCCCGGCCGTCAACCACGGCGTCGACGGCTGCCGCGAACTGATCGACGCGGTCGACGCGCCGATCGAGGTCCGTCACGGCACGCCCGACGCCCGGCTGCTCGCGGCGATCACCTTCGCCGGCGGCTTCCAGAGCTTCGAGGGCGGCCCGATCTCCTACAACATTCCGTACACGAAACGCCACGGGTTAGAGGAAACGATCGAGAAGTGGCAGTTCGTCGATCGACTCGCGGGGGCCTACACGGAACGCGGCGTGCGGATCAACCGCGAACCCTTCGGTCCGCTGACGGGGACCTTGGTCCCGCCGTCGATCGCGATCGCGGTCATGCTTGTCGAGGGCAAACTCGCCGCCACGCAGGGCGTGCGATCGATCACCCTCGGCTACGGACAGGTCGGCAACGTCGTGCAAGACGTCGCCGCCTTGAACGCCCTCAAGAAGTTGGGCAACGAGTACCTGCCCGACGAAGTCGTCGTCACGACCGTCTTCCACGAGTGGATGGGCGGCTTCCCGCCGGACGAGGCACGCGCCAACGGCGTCATCAGTCTCGGCGGCATGACCGCCGCCATCGCCCAGCCGGACAAGGTCATCACCAAGTCGCCCCAGGAGTTCCAGGGGGTCCCGACCAAGGAGGCCAACTCGGCCGGCCTGCGCACGACCCGGCAGGTCATCGACATGGCCATCGAGCAAAAGATCGACATCGACGGCATCGAGGAGGAACAGGACCTCATCGAGCGCGAGACCCGCTGTCTGATGGACACCATCTTCGAGCACGGCGACGGCGACGTCGTTCAGGGGACGCTCAAGGCCTTCGACTCCGGCGCACTCGACGTTCCCTTCGCACCCAGCGACAGCGCACGGGGTGCCGTCCTTCCCGCACGGGACGACGACGGCCGCGTCCGCATCTTCGAGTGGGCCGACCTCGCGATGGACGACGACATCAAGGAGATTCACAGAGCCCGACTGTCCCAGCGTGCGGACACCGAGGGCCGCGATCAGTCGTTCCGGATGGTCGCGGACGACGTCGACGCGATCAGCGACGGAAAACTCATCGGTCGACCCCAGGGTGACGTCTAAATGGAGATTACAGGAATACACGCCACGCCCGGCTACTCCGGGTTCTTCTTCGACGACCAGCGCGCGATCAAGCAAGGTGCCGAACACGACGGCTTCACCTACGAGGGCGAGCCCGTTACCGACGGCTTCGACGAGATTCGCCAGGCCGGCGAGTCGATCATCGTCGATATCGAACTCGCCGACGGCACCGTCGTGCGGGGCGACTGTGCCGCGGTCCAGTACTCCGGGGCCGGCGGGCGCGACCCGCTCTTCCAGGCCGAGGCGTACGCTCCCGTCATCGAAGGGCCCGTCGCCGACGCACTCGAGGGTCGGGACGCGACCGACTTCCTCGACAACGCGGAACTGCTCGAGGAGATGGAAGTCGACGGCGACCGCCTGCACACCGCGATCCGATACGGCGTCTCGCAGGCGCTGCTCGCCGCCGCGGCCGAGGCCGAAACCACCACGAAGACGGACGTGATGGCCGACGCGCTCGGTACCGAGCCCGCGACGGAGCCGGTTCCGGTCTTCGGCCAATCGGGCGACGACCGTTACAACAACACGGAAAAGATGTTCGTCAAGGGCGTTCCCGTCCTGCCCCACGCGCTGATCAACAGCGTCGAGAAGATCGGCGAGAACGGCGAGGTCCTCCTCGAGTACGTGGAGTGGCTCGTCGAACGCTCCCAGGAACTGGGCCCGGAAAACTACGAGCCCCGCTTCCACATCGACGTCTACGGCATGATCGGGGAAATCTTCGGTGCCCCCTACGACCGCGAGGAGGTCGTCGACTACTTCGCCGCGCTCGAAGAAGCCGCCGCGCCCTACCCGATCCAGATCGAGGGGCCGATGGACGTCGGCGACCGCGCCGACCAGATCGACGCGATGGTCGAGCTCCGCGAGGGGCTCGCCGAGGCCAACGTCGGCGTCGACATCGTCGCCGACGAGTGGTGTAACACCTTCGAGGACGTGCAGGCGTTCGTCGACGCCGGGGCCGCGGACCTCGTGCAGGTCAAAACGCCCGATCTGGGCGGCATCCACCGCAGCGGACAGGCGGTCCGCTACTGCGAGGGGACCGACACCCGCGCCTATCTCGGTGGTACCTGTAACGAGACGGAAACCTCCGCACGCGCCTGCGCTCACGTCGCGCTCGCGACCAACGCCGCGCAGGTGCTCGCAAAGCCCGGGATGGGCTTCGACGAGGGGTACATGATCGTCGAAAACGAGATGCGACGCACGATCGCCCGCCGCAAGCGGGACCGACAGCAACAGACCGACGAGGTGACTGCAGATGACTGACTGGACCGATCCGGACACGTTCGCACAGGCACTCGAGGAAGTCGAGACGAAAGAGAAGGGCAACTGCTTCGAGGACTTCGAGGAAGGGGACCTCATCGAGCACGATCCCGGGCTCACCCTCACCCGCTGGGGCAACGAACAGTGGATGGGCCAGACCTTGAACCACGACCCCGCCTACTGGCGGACCGACGCCGCCGAGGACCGCGGGTTCGACGAACCGCCGATCCACCCGGACTATCTGACCGCGGCGACGCTGGGCATCACCGTCGAGGATCTCAGCGAGAAGGGGGGCTACTTCCTCGGACGGACCGACGTACGGTTCCCCGAATCACCCGTCTACGCGGGCACCGAACTCCACGTCGAGAGCGAGGTCGTCAACTGTGCGACCTCGAGTTCCCGACCCGAGTACGGCATCGTCTCCTGGCGCACCCGCGGCACGGACGCCGAGACCGGCGACGTGCTCTGTTCCTACGAGCGGACGAACATGATCCCGCGTCGCGAGCCGATGGCGACCGACGGAAGCGGCACAGCGGCTGCCGAGGACGAGGACGAACCCGACCTCCCCGAGGAGTTCATCGCGCCCGAGGGCGGTTACTACGAGGACTTCGTCGCCGCCCTCGAGCAAGCCGACGACGAGAACGCTGCCGTCGCCTACCGCCACGAGCGCGGCCGCACGCAGGACGACGTGACCGTCGCCTCGCTTCCGTTGGCGACGCTGAACACGGCCAAACAACACCACAACGTCGACGTGATGAGCGACTCGCCGTCGGGCAACATCGTCACCTACGGGGACGTGACCCGATCGACGGCGCTTGGCCACGCCCGCTCGGACGAACAGACCTGGCGCGAGGTCGGCTTCGACGACGAATCGTTCCACACGTTCGTCGCCGTCGGCGACACCGTCTACGCCTTCACGCGCGTCATCGAGGCCGAGGACGACGCCTCGAGCGACGAGGCGGGGACGGTGACGTTCGAACACATCGCGTTCAACCAGAACGACGAACCCGTCTACTCGGGAACACGAACCGCCGAAATTCGAAAGCGTTCTAACTAACACGATCGAACATCATAAACGAACGCAGACAGATACGCACTCCGATACATACACATGACCGACGACATTCGACTCTGCCGTACGTTCCAGACCGCACCGGCCGCCGTTCCGAAAGACGACTCGGCGAAGTATCTCACCTCCGCGCTCGAGGCGGAGGGCTTCCAGGCTCCCGACTGGCTCGTTCCCGACATGGAAGACGGGACGGCACCGGACATGAAAGCCGAGGGGCTGGAGAATACCATCGAGAAGGTCCCCCAGTACGACTTCCCCGGCGAGATCTGGCCCCGCGTCGAGTGGAGCTACGAGGACGAGGAGTACTGCGAGAAGGGCCGCGATCAGATCGACCGGCTCGTCGCCGAGATCGGTGACGAGATCGACGGCGTCGTCGTCCCCAAGGTCGGCCGTCTCGAGGACGTCCAACGTGCCGCCGAGGTCGTCGCCGAAGCGGAAGCCGAACACGGCTACGACGACGGCTCGATCGGACTCTCGATAATCATCGAAACCGGTCGCGCCCGCTCGGACCTGCGCGAGATCGCCAAGTTCGGCGAGGACTCTCGACTCACCGCGCTCGTCTTCGGCCCCGTCGACTACGCGGCCGAACTCGGCGGCCGCGATCTGGGCGACGGCATGCCACGCTGGGACGGCCTCCTCGAGGCCCTCTCGAACGAGGCCAGCGCCGGCGGCCTGCTTTCCATCGGCGGTCCCTTCGACGACCTCTTCAAGGAACGCGCCGGGCTGACCTATTACAACGCCGACGAGTACGCCGACCAGGTCGAACACGAAGCCCAACTCGGCCTCGACGGCTCCTGGTCGCTGTACCCCAAGCAGACGATCCAGGCGAACACCGTCCACATGCCCACGCCCGACGAACTCGAGCGCGACGTCCACAAGATCGAGCGCTTCAACGAGGCCAAACGCGAGGGGACCGGCGCGGTCACCATCGACGGCCAGATGGTCGACGAAGCCACCTTCAAGAACTTCCGAAACACCGTCCAGCAGGTCCGCGCGATCGACGACATGCGGCCCGCACAGACCGAGGACTACTACGACGAGGAGCTGCTGACGCGCGCCCGCGAGCTCGAGCTGTCCTATCGCTGAGGGCCTCGAGACACGCCGTCGGGCATCCGGTCGTGAGCGAGAGGAGCCACTGCGAGTCAATGCAGACCGGATCGCACGACAGGGTGCGATCGGTGTACAAATAGTTGCAGTCGTTAGTTTTCGTCGCTGTCCGTCGATTCCGAGCGACCGCTCTCCTGGCTCGGGTCGATTGCGTTCCGTCCAGTGGCAGACGCCGGGTCCCGTCGAACGGAGCCGCGACTACATACCTCTCTGGAGCCCTCATAGCAGCGGCTATACTCGAGACGCAGCCACGGTCGGCCATGATCGAACACACCGCTGCGGAGCGACCGTCGTGTGGAACGTCGATTCCGGATCGGACGAACTGCGTCGACGATCGAACGGCTCCACCGATCCGAACTGGGGAACGAGACGTGGCGGCGGCGACGGGTCGTCGCCGAGGGATCCTGATCGGCGCAGCGGGACTCACGGTGGCGAGCGGACTCAGGCTCACCGACGGGCTGGGCGAGGGGACCGACGAGGACCGCGAAACGGGGGAGCCATCGCGGGAGAGCGACCCGACGCTCATCGCACACCGCGGGTTCGCCGGAGAGAACCCCGAGAACACGATCGCGGCCGTCGAAGCGGCCGCGAACGGCGACGGAGCGACCGCCCGGCAGGCCGACCTCGTCGAAATCGACGTCGTGCCGACGGCCGACGACGACGTGGTGGTCTTCCACGACGACCGGCTGTCCGAGCGCGGTGGTGACGGTCTGACCGACGCGAACGGCATCGTCTGGGAGACCGACACTGGAACCGTGACCAGCGCGGAAGTACTCGACAGCGGCGAGACGGTCCCGCTCCTCACGGCGGTACTGGACGCGATCCCGGCGAGTGTCGGCGTGAACGTCGAGTTGAAGAACCCCGGCAGTTCGGACCTGCGGTTCGGCGAGAAACTCTCCAGTAGCGAACTGGACGGCCAGAAAGAGATCTGGCGGCCGTTCGTCGAACGCGTCCTCGAGATCGGCGACGACTACGAGAACGAGATTCTCCTCTCGTCGTTTTACGAGGCGGCACTCGCGACGAGCCGCGAGGCGTCGACGTATCCGATCGCACCGCTGGTGGGAGACTCGATCACGGACGGGCTCGAGATCGCCCGGACGTACGACGCGGAGGCGATTCATCCGCCAACGGGAATGATTCAGGGGACGCCGTTCGTCGACGCGTCGGACGTGGCGGACGTCGATGTGGTTGCCCTCGCCCACGAGGAGGGTCGCGACGTGAACGTCTGGACGGTCGAGACGAGCGAGCAGGCCCACCAGCTCGCGGCAGCCGGCGTCGACGGTATCATCGCCGACTACTCGGATCTGCTCGATCGCTCCAGTGGTCGCTGACCGGCGATGACCACCCGCTCCCGAAAACCGGGGGCCAGGCGCTGGCCCCTGGCTGCCAGCGTCGCCTGCATCGTTTCACGGCTCCGAGAGACCGCCGACCGGGCTCGAGAGTCGTCGCATATTCGATGTGACCAGCTGACGTTCGCCACGGTAATTGGACAAACAACCGAGCAGTCGGGCGTTTTTGAGAGTATCAGGTATCCGAAAATTGATAGCTGGGGCGAGATTTATCATGCAGAGGTACCATTGGTGACGCGTGGCTGTAATCGATGAAAGGAACGGAGGGGTTACCAAATGAGTGACGGGCCGGAGGTGCTCGTCGTCGACGACGAAACGCGGCTCGCGGATCTGTTCGCCGCGTGGCTCCAGGGTGATTGGGTCGTCGAGACGGCCTACGACGGGGAGGAAGCGCTCGAGAAGATGGCGGACTCCGTCGAGGTCGTCCTGCTAGACCGCCGGATGCCAGGACTCTCCGGCGACGAAGTCCTCGAACGGATCCGGGAGCACGGGTACGACTCTCGGGTCGTCATGGTGACGGCAGTCGATCCGGACTTCGACATCATCGAGATGGGGTTCGACGACTACCTCGTCAAGCCGGTTTCGAAGGACGAACTCGTCGAGATGGTCGAGGAGGTCGGGGACCGCTCGGAGTACGAGACGGATATCCAGGACTACTACGCACTCGTCTCGAAGAAGGCGTTGCTGGAGTCCGAGAAGGCCGAGCGAGAGCTCGCGGACCACGAGGAGTACCAGGAGCTCTGTGGCCGCGTCGACGAACTCGAGCAACGCGTCGACGAGACGGTATCCGGCATGTCGTCCCACGACGATTTCGTCGGCGCGTTTCAGGATCTCCAGTCGGAGAACTAACCCGCGGTTTCGAACTCGAAGCGGGCCCCTCCGTCGTCGCTTTCGGTCGTGACGACCGACCAGCCGTGTCCGGTAGTGACTTCCCTGACGATCCACAGCCCGATTCCGAGGCCGTCCATCGACGACGAAACCGACGGATCGAACAAGTCGTCCTGTAGTTCCGCCGGCAGCCCCCTCCCGTCGTCCTCGATGAAGAACCCCTGTCGGTGCGCCGTGCCCTCGGTCGTCTCGAGGGGACCGACGCGAACGACCGCGGTCGTCTCGCCGTGTTCGATACTGTTCCGGAAACAGTTCTCGAGGAGCCGCAGGAGTCGCGATCGATCGGCCTCGAGCGTCATCGTCTCCGGGACCGACAGGCGCACGTCGGCCGTCGAGACGTGGTCCCAGGCCTCTCGCGCCGCCGATTCGAGGTCGACCGGATCGGTGTCGGCGGCCCACTCGCCCTCGCGGGCGATCGCCAGGACGTCCTCGATGATCGACTCCATCCGGTCGAGTCCGTCGTGGATCTTGGCGGCGTACTCGGGGCTCTCGCTCTCCTCGAGGAGGTCGAGATAGCCCTGCGCGACGCCGAGGGGGTTGCGAAGGTCGTGACTGACGATCCGAGCGAACGCGTCGAGTCGCTCGTTGCGTTCGCGGAGCTTTCGTTCCTGGCGCTTCCGTTCGGTGACGTCCCGGAGGACGCCGACCGAACCGAGAAACTCCCCGTCGGGCACGAGGACGGCGATCTGGGCCTCACACGGGATCGGCTCGCTGGTTTTCGTTCCGACCGCCAGTTCGAGGGTATCGGTCCGCTCTCCGCTCTCGAGAAGCGATCTGATGATCTCCTTGCCGGCGGCGATATCGTCGTCATCGAACAGGAACGAGGCGTGTTCCCCCAGCAG
This sequence comes from Natrinema ejinorense, assembly GCF_002494345.1. GTDB lineage: Archaea > Halobacteriota > Halobacteria > Halobacteriales > Natrialbaceae > Natrinema > Natrinema longum. The sequence continues at coordinate 1,721,998 of NZ_NXNI01000001.1, read as the reverse complement.
TCCTTCGCGGCTGTAGCCGGTCATGTCGACCAGCGCGTCGTTGACCGTCATGAAATGGCCCCCGTCGTCGAGGATGTACATCCCGTCGCCGGCCGTCTCGACGAGTCGTTCGTACCGGTGGAGCGTCCGTTCCTGTTGTTCGAGTCGGCCCCGCAGGGCGATCGTCTCGAGGACGTGGGACGCGGCGGCGACGCTCATTCGGATCGCGTCGCGTTCGTGCTCCGAGAGCGGGACCGTCGCGTAGATGGCGGCCACCCCGTATAGATCGCCGTTTGCGGCGAGCGGCGCGACGGCAACCGATCGAATCCCGCGCCGGAACGCACGATCTCCGAACGGGACGGCGTCGTGCTCGTTCTCGCCGTACTGTTGGATCTGCAGGGTTCGGGTCCGGATGGCTCGCTCGAGCAGCGGGTGGTCGCCGTCGCCGATACTGAACGAGTTCCGGAGCGGCCACTCGGCCCTGTCGTGGTCGGAGAGCCACGGAATGACCGCTCGTTCACCGCGATCGTACTCCCCGAGCCAGGCGAACGTAAACGAATCGTGACCCGTCAGTTCTTCGCGGAGCGTCCGTTCGACGGTACGGGGTGAGGTGGCATCGACCAGTCGGCACCGAGCCCGGCTGACCAGTCCCATCAGGTCCGCAGGGAGGTCCCGGACGGCATGTGTGCTCTCGGTATCGTTGTGGGAACCGTCGGCGTTCGGGTCGGTCTCGATCGGTATTTGCGCGTTCGTTTCGGTCGCGAGACGGTCGGTAATCGTATTCGCCAGCCGCGTTGCCGAATCGTCGGCCGCGCGAGCGAGCACGTCGCTCAAAACGACGCTGTCGTCGCCGTCCCCGTCCCAGTGGACGAACGTCGGCGTTTCGGGGGCCTCCGATTCGACGGTATCGACGAGTCCCGGGACGTTCGCGACGGTGCTCGCATCGATGACGACCGCGTCGATCTCCTCTTGTTCGAGTCGGTTGGCCGCTTTGGCGGATCGCTGGGCGATGACGACGTCGACTGGGGCGTCCGTAAGCGATAGCGTAAGCGACGCCCGCGTCGAGCGATTGCTACTGACACAGAGCACGCGCGGCCGGCTCATACTGGTTGCGTTCCGGTTGCAGACATCTGAATTCTCGGTTTCGCCCTCCGAATATTGGCCCTAGACATGTCAATCACGACGGTAGCGAGCGTGCCAGTATAGTGGATAGCCAACGGGATTGTTCTTTCGACCACGCCATGACCGACGAGAAAAACGGTGCGATGACGGTTCGACGGGCTGGGAGTCGTGCCACCGGGCGTATTCTGCCGGTGGAAACGAGCCGAGTCGACTCAGGGCGCTTGCCCGTAGATCAGGTTGCGCTGGATTTCGTTCGCCCCCTCGTAGATGACCGGGATCCGCGCGTCCCGATAGACGCGGGCGATCCGACGTTCGTCCAATACCGAACGGCCGCCGTGGAACTGCATGCCCTGTTCCGCGACGTCGACCGCCGTCTCGGTCGCCTTCGTCTTCGCCATCGCGGCCCAGTAGCCCGCGTTGTCCTCGTTGGCCACCTTCTCGCGGGCGCGCCACGTGAGCGTCCGGGCGCTCTCGAACTCGACGAGCATGTCTGCAAGGCCGTGTTGGACGCTCTGAAAGTCGCTGATCGTCCGCCCGAACTCCTCGCGGTCGTGGGTGAACTCCCAGGCCTCTTCGATAGCGGCCGCGGCGATGCCGAGTCCGTGGCCGGCGACGGCGACGCGACCGTGATTGAAGAAGTCCGCGAGGAGCATGAAGCCGTCCCCCTCCGAGCCGATCAGGTTTTCTGCGGGAATTCGGCAGTCGTCGAACTCGATGTGGGCCTGCTTCGAGGCGCGCATCGCCATCTTTTCGGGGATGTGCTCGGCCTCGTAGCCGTCCGTATCCGTCGGGACGATGAACATCGAGTGGTTGCCGTAGCGGTTGTCCTCGTCGTCCCCGGTCCGCGCGTAGAGCGTTATCCAGTCGGCCTCGACGCCGTTGCCGATCCAGTACTTTTCGCCGTTGATGACGTACTCGTCCCCGTCTTTCTCGGCCGTGGTCTGCATCCCCGCGAGGTCGCTGCCGGTGTCGGGTTCGGAGACCGCGAGTCCGGACCGCTGTTCCCCCTCCGCGACGGGACGGATGTACTCCTCGCACTGTTCCTCGGAGCCGTGTTCGTACGTGATTTCACAGCCGAAACTCGCCAACTGGAGCGTCAGCGCGATCCCCGCGTCGGCCCGGTAGAACTCTTCGGTCATCGCGAGCAACTGCGCGAGATCCAGGCCCCGGCCACCCCACTCCTCGGGAATGTCCTGTGCCACGAGATCCGCTTCCCGGCCCGCCTCGAGGATTTCCTCGGGGTACTCGCCCGACTGGAAGTACTCCTGGGCGTTCGGTTGGATGTGTTCGCGTGCGAACTCGCGAGCCTCGGCTTTCACGTCGCGTGCGTGCTCCGGGACGATGCTGTCGTCGAGCAGTTCCATGTGACACGTGATGGTTCGACCGTCCAAATAGCCGGGGGCGAATATTGCAACTCCCGGCCCGGTATCGGCCCGACTCTCGCCCGAAGCCCCCACCGTTATCGAAGTGTTCGAACGAGATCGTCCATCGAGGCGGCTGCGTTCGCGTGATCCTCGAGCAGGGCGATGTCCCAGATCAGATCGGCAAGCAGGTGGGCATAGAGCACTGCGCCGGTCACGATCGCGAGGGGAGCGCTGACGAGAGCGAGTGCCGCTACCACGAGGCCGCCGACCACCACGTGACTCAGGAGCCGAGAGAGGACGCCGACGTCGCCGGGGTCGAAGATCTCGGACTGGTCGGCGACCGCCGTTCGTGGATTGGACAGACAGAACCGAACGGCGCTCCAGTTCCCGGTCTTGAACCGGGCGATGAGGAAGTGATCGAGGTCGATGAAGACGCCGATCGCGGTGCCGTAGGCGACGACGATCCCTGCCGGGACCGAATAGCCGAACGGAGCGATCGGCGGGAGCAACGCGGTCAGAACCGCTGCGACGACGACCGAGATGACTGCGTGGTGTTTCGAGTAAATGGACCCTCACCTGCTCCCGGCGACCACGCCGACGACCAAAACCGTCCCGCCGATTTTCCGGACGGCTCTCGATCCACGCGGGCCCTCGAGGAACCGTCCGTCCGGACGGCGCTCGGTTATCCGGCGAAGCCCGAAAGCAGCCACTCCCCGTCGTCGCCGTCGTCGTCGGCGATGCTCGGGGCGCTCACGAGGACGAACGCGCTCTCCTGGTCGTCGTTGCGGATCTGGCGCGTCGATGCCGGCGGAATCCACAGCGCATCGCCCGCCTCCATCTCGACCGGTTCGTCGTCGACGACGACCGTCGCTGCTCCCTCGATGAGGACGTAGACCTCCTCGTGGTCGTTGTCGGTGTGGTCGTGGGGTTTGCTGTTCCAGCCGGGGTCACAGCGTGCGATCGTCACGCCCACCTGTTCGGTCTCGAGTGGATCGCTGAGGAAGTGCATCGCGCTCGAGACCTCCTCGACGTCTTCGTAGTTTACCTTCCGGTAGGACATACGTCTCCATTCGCCGGGACAACAGTAAAACTACGCGTTCCGTTTCGATTCGTTCACTGCGGCCGGTCGCGGTAGCCGCCACGAGACGGCAGGACCGCTCCGAGCGCGTCCGGGGAAACGGTCGGTCCGGCGAATCGACCGCCTGCTCGTCGGGATGCGTGTCGCCGCCGGCGGCTATAGTAGCGATCCACGCCTACAGTCGACGGCCGAAACGGTACTAGCCCTGCGCGAGCGGATCGAAGCTATCGACCGGGATCACGGAGTAGTCGACGGTCAGTGCGTCCCTTGTTGCCCGGATCTTCCCGACGAACGCCGAGATGTCCTCGAGTTCGCCCTCGAGGACGAACAGCTCCATGCAGTAGTGGTCGCCGACGTGGCTGTGGAAGTTCGAGGCGACCAGGGACTCGTGTTCGTGACGCAGGTGCATCATCCGCTCTTCGACGCTCGTGGTCTCGTAATCGAACAACACCGTGACGATCCCCATCAGGTCCCGATCCTCGAGTCGGGTATCCTCGAACTCTCCGAGCAGGTTCCGCGAGGCCTCCCTGACGACTTCGCTCCGCCCGGTGTAGCCGTGTTCCTCGGCGAATTGGTCGAGTCGATCCAGGAGTTCGTCCGGCATCGAGACGCTGACGACTGCCATGTAATAACTCATGGGCAGTTCCCTATTAAGGATTATTATCTCATTCGGTTCTCGATATGATAGTGGACGAGACCACCCGCCGCTACAGACATCGTCGAGCGACGCGGTCGGGGGATCGGCGGCGGGCATCTCGAGTCGGGCAGCGACTCGAACTGATCTGCTGGGCAGCGGCTCGGACGGGCTGCTGTCACTGGGTTCCGGCGCACTCACACAGCGGGGCGAGGCTGGGTCGGCACTGACTGACAGTCGGCCGTCTCACACGTGGTCTCTCGGGAGCAGATCCTCGAACGGCTGGGCGTCGAGCCACTCGCAGAGCCCGACGAGTTGGTCGCTCGCGGCGTCGAAGAGTTCCCTGCCCTTCTGGGCGGACGCGTCGGTTTGGTCGCCCAGAACGCCGTTGTCGGTGTTGTCCGCCGCATCGTAGAACGTCCGCGAGCCGTGTCTGACCGTCTCGGCGTCGTCGACGCTCGGAACGCCGCCGTCTCTGGCGTCCTGCAGGCGGTCGTCGTGGACCAGCGTCGGCTCGAGGAACTGGATCATCGAGGTCTCTTTCGGGCCGCCGTGGGGCCCGTTCTGCTCGAATAGTTCGTCGACGAGGTCCGGAATCGACTCGTCCCACATCCATTCGATCGCGTACGCGACCTCGTCTTGCCGGAGCCGTGCCCCGACCTCCCGCAGATGTGGGACGTTGCCGCCGTGAGCGTTCACGTAGATGACCCGATCGATTCCGTGAGCGGTGAGGTTTCGGGTCAGCGACTCCATGTACGATCGAAACGCCGGTGGTTCGACCCACATCGTCCCGTGGAACTGCCGGTGATGTCCACTGACACCGATGTTCACCGTCGGCGTGCAGAGATAGCCCGTTCGATCGGCGACCTCGCGTGCGAACGCCTCCGCGATCAGGTGGTCGGTCGCCTCCGGCAGGTGGGGGCCGTGTTGTTCCGTCGATCCGAGCGGCACGAGCGCGAGCGATTCCGAATCGAAGTACGTCTCGAGGTCCGGCCATGCTTCGTCGCCGAGATACATGTCAGTCCCTCGTATGCGCAACACCAATAGCGTAGTGACCACGGGCGAACCATCGGATCGACGGACACGACAGACCACTCGAGCAGCGACCGAAATCCCCGAACCAGCGGTGAACGGAGTCGCTGGCGGACGGTCGATGGTAACACCGTATTACCGAACGCGACGCGTCTGACGAAACGCTTTCGACTACTCGCCGTCATTTTTCGAGGAAGAGCTTTTCTCTCACCCATAACTCGATGATCGTTCGATGATCGACACTCAAACGGACGATCGACACTCGCTTTCATCGAATAGCGGCCGACCCGGAGGGCGACGGCTCGGCCGACCGTCGCTGCCGTTTCGAACCGGAATCGATCGAAATCGGGACCACGATTTCGACTCGGATTCGACCCAGCACCGCTGCCGCCCAATGAGTGAAACTGGACACGTTCGGTCGGCCGATGACGGTGCCGATCCTCGCGTACGGCAGCGCCGTTTCTGTCGTGACACCGTGTTCGGTCACAAAACGCGTTTATCGCACGCCCGCTCGAGGGTCGTCTCGCGATCGATCCGGAACGGGTTCGCCGTCGCGTCGGGAATCCGTATCGATCGATCACGGTACGGTCTTCGCACAATTCGCGGTAACGGACACTTCAATTCCGGGACCGTCATCGGTCTCGATTGGTTGGTTTCATGATCGATTGATAGGCACTCAATTACAAAGGATGGCGGCCGACAACCGAAGTCGTACATGTTACCACCGTACCCCGCACAAGCACAGGTTCCCGACTGGCTACAGGATCCGATCGCGGAGCTACTCACGTTCCTCCCGCGGATAATCGGCGCAGTGGTGATCCTCTTCATCGGCTGGGTCATCGGCCGGCTGGCCGCCCGCGTCGTGGGACGAATCGCCGACGGCATCGAACTCGACCGCATGGTCCTCGAGACGCCGCTCGGACGCATCCTCGGCGGAACGGAACAGGCGGTCTCGAGCGCGTTCGGCAAACTCGCGAAGTGGTTCGTCTACGCGCTCGCGTTCCTCGCAGCCGCGAACGCGCTCGCGATACCGACGCTATCGGAGTGGATCTCGACGGCGGTCTCGTACCTGCCGGCGTTCATCGCGGGGCTGCTCGTCATCACCCTCGGCTTCGTCGTCGCCGACTTCATCGGTGATGCCATCGAACGGACCCGGGCCGCGACCCAGACGGCATACGCCAGCTGGTTCGCGACCGGAACGCGGATGTTCCTCTACTTCACGGCGGTCGTCATCGGTCTCGACACGATGGGGATCGACGTGGGCATCCTCTACGTCTTCGCGCGAGCGCTCGCGTGGGGGATCGGCGCGGCCCTCGCGATCGGTGCGGGCATCGCGTTCGGCTGGGGCGGCAAGGACTACGTCGCCAACAACATCGATAACTGGATGGGACGAACGAGTAGCGTCAGGCCGGACGAGGAGAGCACCAGCGGCCGCTCGAGCGGCGGTCAGCGGCAGCGTTCCGACCGGGAACGCGGCTCGGGCTCCGGTCCGAGCGACGACGACTGAGACGGTTCGCTGTCCCGATTTTCCGGTGGGACCGCAGGGCGGTCCCGGTCCCACCGGCAATGATGTATCGAAGACCGTATGAGCAGCGTTGCGACCGATCGAGGGTAAGACCGGCGTGGCGATCAGTTGGCTTCGATTCCGGCCGCGGCTCGATCCGCGTCCGGCTCGTCGGTCTCGCCGCGCGGAAACAGCGGCTTGACCGGGACGATCACGTGGGCTCGCACGAGTCGCCCGTCGTTCCGTCGCCACTTTTTCAGGTGTGCGATCGAGTGTGAACCGTCGTAGCCGTCCTCGATTCGCTCACAGATCTCGACGAACTCGTCCTCGTCGAACAGTTCGGCGGAAACGCGATCCGTCTCGACCGCGACGCTCCCGCGACGGGCATAGACGTCGAGGCGTCCCTCGAACGCGTACTCGAGGTCCTCGATCCAGTCGTGGATCTCGGCGACCGTCGGCTGTGTCGGTGCCGTCGGAAAGGTGATCGACGCTTGATACAGATCCGGGCGCTCCCGCACGTGTCGCTGCCAGACCCGGTACAGGGACCGGGTGGTTCCGATACCGGGGACTCGCGAGATGGCAGTGGCTGCTCGATCGGCCGCGGCCGCGGCGCGTTGTCGGAGGGTCGTCACGGAGTCGGTTCGATCGTGTTCCGGCATTCGTTCTCACCTCCGACTTGCGGGCACCGGTAATACGTCCTTTGTTGTAGCGGCGTCCTCGAGCCGCCGTCGCTGCGAGCGATCTCCCGCGCCGACGGTTCGCGAGAGTTTTGTACAATCCGTTACTACCACTGTACAGAATGCCTCGTACAGGGTCCAGCCCCTCGATTCCGCTCCTCGCCGGCTCCCTCGCGACCGTCGCCGCCGGCGTCGCCGTTAATACCGGCTTTGAGACGTCGGTCCGAACGCTTCCAGCCCTCTTTTTGATCGCGCTCGGCGTCGCCGGGGTCACGAGCACGACGCGAGAGTACGGGCGAGCACGGCTCCGCCACACCGCGAAACGATGGTGGCTACTCGCGTTCGCTACGTTCGTTCCCTACGCGCTGGCGACGGCCCCCGCGAGCGACGCGGCGGCGGCGGTCGGCGAGGCCTTCGCGGGCCCGATCGTCGGTCTCGTCCTCGAGTCGCTGGCAGGGGCGACGGTCCTCTGTGCGGTCTCGACGACGGTCCTCTACTGTGTCGCCTGCTATGGACTCCATCCGGGTCGGCCGACGCCCGAAGACCGCGTTCTCGTCGACGGCGACGACTAACCGGGCGCGCGAGCGAAGGTGGCCCCGTTCTCGAAGACGTGCTCTGGCCGCCGCTCCCGACATACCCTCGAGGCGGCGATAGGCGCTGGACTTATCCGTTCGAACGGCTTTCCTTGTCTAATGACCGAACGGGTGGAACCGACCGATCGAGTACCCTGGAGCGACGGCGACGAACGAGCGCCACTCCAGTGGTACCAGACTCTCGTCGAGACGGTTCCGGACGGCGTCTTCCAGCTGGATGCGGACGATCGGATCGTCGCGGTCGATGACACCCTCCTCGAGTTGACCGGCTACACACGCGAGGCGCTTCGCGGCGAGCACGTCTCGCTACTGGTCGACGAGCCGGCCATCGAGGCCGGCGACGAAACCAGTCACACCCCCTTCGAGGGGACGATTCGGACGGCTCGAGACACCGAGATCCCCTGTAAACTACGCCTCGAGACCGTGTCGGGCCCGGACAGCCGCCGGGGTACAATCGGAACTGTCCGCGAACGCGACGCCTCGGAGCGTGACCAGGGGTCGGCAGCCGAACCGACCGAGACGGCCGACCGGGCGGACCCGGCAGTGGAATCGACGCCGGTTCCGGACCCGTCGTTGGAGGCGATCACCGCTGTGCTCGAGGAAGCCGACGTGGGCGTGTTCGTCCTCGATGAGGCGTTCGAGATCGCGTGGATCAACGAGGCTACCGAACGGTACTTCGGGATCGACTCGACGGCCGTGGTCGGGCGAGACAAGACGGCTGTTGTCAACGAGACGATCCGTGACCGGGTTGACGATCCGGACCGATTCATCGATATCCTCACTACGGCGTACGACGACAACAGCGACACGGAGCGATTCGAGTGCCGTATCACGCCCGGCGAGGATCGCGAGGAACGCTGGGTCGAACACCGGAGCAAACCGATCGAATCCGGCCCATACGAAGGGGGCCGGGTCGAACTCTACTACGACGTAACCGAACAACACCGGCGCGCATATCAGCTCCGTCGGCTGAACGAGGCGGTTCGCGAGTGGCTCGCCGCCAGCACGCGCGAGGCCGCAGCGGAGCAGGCCTCCTGCCATCTCCTCGACATCCTCGGTCTCGAGATCAACGGCGTCTTCCTCTACGATCCGGAGTCGGCAACACTCGAGCCGGTTGCCCAGTCCGAACCGGCCGTGGCGCTGTTCGACGAGGTGCCGACGTTTGCGGAGGGTGAGGGGATCGCCTGGCGCGTCTTCGATACCGGCGAGCCGGCGATCTACGACGACGTCAGGATGGATTCGGACGTCTATAATCCCGACACACCGATCCGCAGCGAGCTCTGCCTTCCGATCGGGGACCACGGCGTCGTCATGATCGGCTCGGAAGAACGCAACGCGTTCGACGACGGCGATCTCTCGCTGGCCAAGATCGTCGCCTCGAGCCTCGAAGTGACCTTCGATCGAATGAGTCAGGAACGGTCCCTCGAACGCGAACGGGGCCAGACCGAAACACTCCTCCGGACTGCGCCGGTCGGGATCTCGGTCGAGGACGCCGATGGAGAGGTGGTGCTGGCGAATCGGCACGCGCAGACGGCGCTCGGGCTCGGCGATCGGGACCCCCTCGGCGAGACCGAACTGCTCGCCGAACTGACCGTCGTCGACGCCGACGGCGAGCCGATTGGGCCCGAGTCCGGCCCCTCCGCACGCGTGAGGGAAACCGGGGAGCCGGTCTCCGACGAGGAAGTCGTGATCGAGGATCCGTCGGGCGAGCGGAAGTGGTTCTCCATCACCGCCGTTCCCATCTTCGGCCCCGATGGCTCGCTCGAGCGGGTCATCTCCGCGGGCGAGGACGTGACGGCACTCAAAACACAGGAGCGTCGCCTCGAGCGCCGCAAGCACGAACTCGAGACCGAACTGAGCGAGATCCTCGGCCGCGTCTCGGACGCGTTCTACGCCCTCGACGACGAGTGGCGGTTTACGCACGTCAACGAACGGGCCGGGGAGCTGCTGGGACGTGACCCGGCGGAGCTCGTCGGCGAGAACGTCTGGGAGACGTTCCCGACCGGAACGAGATCCGACCTCATCGAGCGCTATCGAGCGGCAATGAAGTCACAACACCCCGCCTCGTGGCAGCGATACTCCGACTCGCTCGACATCTGGATGGAGATCAGGGCCTATCCCTCCGAGACGGGACTCTCCGTGTACTTCCAGGACATCACGGACCGGAAACGTCGGGAACGCCAACTCGAGCAGTACGAACGGATCATCGAAACGATCGAGGACGGCATCTACGTCCTCGACGAGAACGGCCGGTTCACGATGGTCAACGAGGCGTACACCGACCTCACCGGCTACGATCGTGACGAGTTGATCGGGAGCCACGCCTCGCTCGTCGCCGACGAAGCGGTCATGGACCTGGCCGAGCGAATCGTCGCCAACGAGAGCGACGAGCCGACGATAGAGACCGAAATCGAGACGAAATCCGGCGATTGGTGCCCGATAGAGGCGACCGTCACGTCGCTGACGACCGCGGAGACCGGATGCGAGCGGATCGGCGTCGTTCGCGATATTACGGAACGGCGGGAACGACAGCGCAGACTCGAGGCGAGCGAGCAGCGCTACCGTACCCTCGCCGAGAACTTCCCGAACGGCATCGTCGCACTGTTCGACGACGAGTTGCGGTACACGGCGGCCGGCGGCCAGCTGCTCGGCAAGATGGGTATCGAGGAGGAAACGGCGATCGGCAAGACGATCTACGAGCGCTATCCCGATGACCTGGTCGAAGCGATCGAACCTCGGTTTCTGGCCGCCCTCGACGGGGAGGAACAGTCCTTCGAACTGTCCCACAACGACCGGGAACTCCGCGCCCACACCCTCCCGGTCCGGACCGGTGACGAGGTCACCGCCGGAATGCTCGTCGTCCAGGACATCACCGAACGGACCGAGTACCAGCGCAAACTCGAGGAATCGAACAAGCGCCTCGAACGGTTTGCATACGCCGCCTCCCACGACTTGCAAGAGCCCCTGCGGATGGTCACGAGCTATCTCCAGTTGATAGAGCACCGCTACGCTGCCGACCTCGACGAGGACGGCCAGGAGTTCATCGACTACGCCGTCGACGGAGCCGAGCGCATGCGCGAGATGATCGACGGCCTGCTCGCGTATTCCCGGGTCGAAACGCAGGGAGAACCCCTCGAGCCGGTCGACCTCGAGGCGGTCCTCGACGACGTCCGCGAGGACCTGCAGTTTCGAATCACCGAACAGGATGCCGACATAACGGTGGACTCGCTTCCCCGCGTCGTGGGCGACTCGAGCCAGCTCCGGCAGGTGTTCCAGAACTTGCTGTCGAATGCGATCGAATACTGCGGCGAGGACCCACCGCGGATTCACGTCAGTGCCGAACGGACCGGCGACGAATGGGTGATCTCCGTTCGCGACGAGGGGATCGGTATCGATCCCAAGGATCAGGATCGAATCTTCCAGGTGTTCCAGCGACTCCACAGCCACGAGGAACATCCGGGGACGGGGATCGGGCTCGCGCTCTGTCAACGGATCGTCGAGCGCCATGGCGGCGAGATTCGAGTCGACTCCGCGTCCGGGGAGGGCGCGACGTTCTCGCTGACGCTCCCGGCCGTCGACGCCACTGGCTCCTGATCGCTATCGGCCGTCGGTGGGACGGGCCCGGTTGGATCGACAGCGCGACCGAGCGATCGAGGCGCGTACTCGCGGTCAGCCAACAGCTATATATCCGACCGCCTACTGAACCCGCCAAAGCGGTGCACGACGTGATCCCGACAATACGCGGTTCGGATCGATTCCTGCTCGTCGCCTCGCTCGCCTGTTTCGCTGTCGTCGGCGTCGCGAACGTCGCCGTCGACGGGGTTGGACTGACGCTGGGAGCGACAGGGCTCGCCATCGCTGGCGTCTACGGCGTCGCTCGCTACGCACGGTCCGTCAGTCGGCAGACGCTCGCTCGAACGGCGCTGGGACTGTGGCTGGCGTTCCTCGCGGTCGCCGGCACTCATGCGCTCGGCGTCGAGACGATCGGTTCGATCGCGCCGGGTCCCACCGCCGCGACGGTCGTCGCCGTTTCCGCGGCGACGTGGGCCACGCTGCTCGCCGCTGCGGGGTCGACGACCTTTCTTTGGTTTCGGGAGTACGGGTCCCCGTCGCGGGCCGACGAACAGGTCCTCGATGGCGAGGCCTCCGACTACTCGACGCGGTAGCTCACCGCGATTCCTTCGCCGAGGGGAACGACGACCGTCTCGAAAGCCGGATCGGCACGGACGGTCTCGAGGTAGTCGATAACGCCCTGCGTGTGCTCGTTGACGGTCGTCGGGGAGCCGCCCGCGGCCCACTCGAGCAAGCGGTCGAAGTCGACGACGCTGGCCGTGATCGCGTTGTCGGCGACGACGACCCCGCCGACGGGGACTTTCGATCGGACGGCCTCGAAGGCATCCGCGTAGCGCTCCTTCTGATGATCGATCAGGACGACATCGAACGGTCCCTCGTAGCGGTCGATCGTCTCCATCGCGTCGCCGAGTTCGTACGCCGTGAGGCCGTCGTAGCCACCTGCGGCCATGTACTCGCGGGCGAGTTCGAGTTCGTCCTCGTCGACCTCGGTGAGTACGATCTCGCCGTCGTCGGGGAGGGCGTCGGCAAACCAGTACGCCGAGTAGCCATACCCCGATCCGAACTCGAAGATCCGTTTCGGGTCGCTCAGGCGGGCCACGAATCGGAGGAACGCGCCGACCTCGGGACCGACGTGGGGAAAACCCTCGGCGGCGGCGTACTCGTCCATCTCGATCAACGTCTCGTCGGGATCCGGGCCGACCGCGCGAACGAAGCGAGCGATTTCGTCGGTGAGAACGTCGGTCATACGACGGCATACGGGCCCCAGCCTATAGGGTTCCGGGAGGCAGACCGCCTCCGCCACGCGTCCCGGCCGCTTCCCGGTTCCAATCGGCGGGGGAACGAGACGCAGGAACGCAGTTCCTGCAGACTGTGCCCGACCGTCCGTGTGTCTGTCGAGACGGACCCACAAAACGTCCGACAGTATCCTTTTTGATGCTCGGAAGCGTCGTATCACCCGACATGTCTACCGAACACCCTCTCACCGAGTACGTCGACAATCTGGTGTACGAACCGGTTCAGGTCTCCGAAGACGGGATCGACTTGACGGTCAGCGCCATCTACGAGGTGGCCGCCCCCGGCCGGCTGGACTTCGGCGGCGACGAACTCACGGACGCCGACCTCGAGCCGGTGCCGACGGAACTCGATACCCCCCAGGACGAGTACGGCTGGTGGCACCTCGAGGGCGGCCAGTACGTCCTTCAGCACAACGAGTTCCTGACGGATCTCGAGGAACCGGTACAGCTCCAGCCACGGAACGAACTGTTAGCTCGTGGCGGCTCGCATCCGTCGATGCAGGTACGAGACCACCTCCCGTTGATCCCGCTGACGGTCGCCGACGGGGGGCTCAAGATCAAGGAGAACGCGCGGGTGTCGACGCTGGTTCCCGTCGGAGGGATCACGCAGTAACCGGCGGCTGGGGCGTCTGCGCCCTCGACCCGACCCCGCTACGATTCGTAGGCGATGTGTTCGATAGCGACGACTAATCGGTAGAACAGGGACAGCAGGACGACGCTTCCGACGAGGACGAGTGGCAGAATCGAAAAGAGCAAGAGACTACCGGGGCCGATGAACCCATAAACTGTACTCAAAAGCCACAGGAGACCGATCGCGGCACCAGCCCGTATCCGGCTCCGGTCTCGAAACGGAGGCGATGTCATTGGTATACGTTCCAACAACTACGAGAAAACAATTACGGATATCGGTGCCGGTTCGAGCGGGCCGAGCGACACATCGAGGAGATCGCTCGTCGGTTCCGAACCGGCTGCTGGTCCGGACAGAAACGGCGTCGACCGCCTATCGCCCTTCGTACTCCGGATCGCGATCCTCGAAGAAGGCGCTCACTCCTTCCTCGTGATCCTCGGTCTCGAAGACGATCCCCTGTGCCGTGGCCTCGTCGGTGAGGGCTTGCTCGAGGGATTTCTCGAGGCCCTCGCCGAGGAGGCGGTTGGCGTGACGCAGCGCGATCGGCGGGCCGGAGACGATCCGTCCGACGAACTCCTCGACCCGCTCGTCGACCTCGTCGCTGTCGTAGACGTGGTTGACGAGGCCGATCTCCAGTGCGTGCTCGGCGTCGATGATGTCGCCCGTGAGCACGAGTTCCTTCGCGACGTTTTCCCCGACGACTCGGGGGAGCAGATAGGAGGTGCCGGCGTCGACGCTCAGGCCCACCTGCCGGAAGACGAAGCCGAAGACGGCGTCCTCGGTGGCGAGTTGCATGTCACAGGCCAGCGCCAGGTTCGCACCGGCACCGACGGCGGGGCCGTCGATGACCGCAACCGTCGGCACCGGGAAGTCGATCAGCCGCCGCATCAGTTCGTTCGTCGACCGCTCGAGCGTGCGGACCCGTTCGTCGGCGGGGACATCGTTTTCGATGCCTTCGACCATCGACTCGATGTCGCCGCCGGCCGAGAACGAGCCGCCCGACCCCTCGACGATCACGCAGCGGGCGTCGCTGTCTTCGATTTCGTCGAGGGCCTCGGTGAGTCCGGCACTGATCCCCTCCGAGAGGGGGTTGCGTCGGTCCGGCTGGTTGAGCGTGATCGTCGCGACCCCCTCGTCTTCGATCTCGAGGAGGACGTCGTCGCCGAGCGACATTATGCGTCCCCCTCCTCTTCGCGAAGTTTGAACTTCTGGACTTTCCCGGTCGTCGTTCGGGGGAGTTCGTCGACGAACTCGACTTCACGCGGGTGTTTGTACTCCGCGAGGTTGGTCAGGCAGTACTCTTTGATCTCGTCTTCGGTGACGTCGCCGTTGGGCGTGCGAACGATGAAGGCCTTGACCGTCTCCCCGCGGCGTTCGTCGGGGATGCCGGCCACGGCGGCGTCGGCGACGTCCTCGTGCTCGAAGAGGAGTTCCTCGACCTCCCGCGGATAGACGTTGTAGCCGCCGGTGACGATCATGTGCTTCTCGCGGTCGACGACGTAGAAGAAGCCGTCTTCGTCCTTGTAACCGATGTCGCCGGTGTGGAACCAGCGGCGGCCACCCTCCTCGGTGAAGGCCTCCTCGTTGGCCTCGGGCAGGCCGTAGTAGCCTTTCATGACGTTCGGGCCGGCGACGACGATCTCGCCGGTGATCTCGCGGATGTCGGCCTCTTCCTCGTCGATCGGTCCCTCCTCGACCGGCGATACCTCCTCGAAATCCTCGTCGACGACCTTGGAGTCGACGCCGGGGACGGTCTTCCCCACGCTGCCGACGCGGCGGCCGTCCAGCGGGCTGTTGAAGTGCGTGATCGGACTGGTCTCGGTCAGTCCGTATCCCTCGTAGACCTTCGGCTCGTAGAGGTCCTCGAACCGACGCAGGACCTCGACGGGGATCCCGGAGCCCCCGACGCCACAGAGCCGCACCGACGAGAGATCGAACTCCTCGGCGTTGGGCTGGTTGATGACGTCGTTGTACATCGCCGGCACGCCGTGGACGATCGTCAGTTCCTCGTCCTCGACGAGCGAGACGGCGTCCTGTGCGTCCCATTCGGGCATCGGGTAGAAGGCAGCGCCGTTGAACAGCGCCGTGTTCATCACGACGGTCATCCCGTAGATGTGGAACAGCGGCAACACGCCGAGCTGTTTGTCGTCCGGCCGAATCCCGTCCGGAATGAGCTTCGACGCCGCGTTCGCGTTCGACGCGAGGTTCGCGTGGGTGAGCTGGACGCCCTTCGGCTGCCCGGTCGTCCCCGAGGTGTAGGGCTGGACCGCGACGTCGTCGTCGTCGCGGTCGGCGACGTCGGGATCACCCGGCTCGAGGAACTCCTCGAGCGTGCTCGCACCGTCGGCCTCGCCGCCGATGCTGACCACGTGCTCGACGGCCGTCTCGTCTTTGACCTCGTTGACGAACGGAACGAGATCGGCCAGCGCGACGACGACTTTTGCCTCGCTGTCCCCCAGCAGATGACCGATCTCGCGGGATTTGTACTGCGGGTTCATCGGGACGACGACCCCGCCGGCTCGAAGCGTTCCGTGGAAGGCGATCAGAAACGGCGGAACGTTCGGCAGATAGAGTGCGACGCGGTCGCCCTCGCCGAGGCCGCGTTCCTCGAGTGCGGTGGCGAACGCCCCTGTCTGCCCCCAGAACTCCTCGTAACTCGTTTCCGAGCCCCGAAATCCGATCGCGGTATTGTCGCCGTATTCATCGACGGCATCCGCAAGATTAGTGACAAGATTTGTCATGCTCCGTGCGATACGTTTGCGCGTATCGTAAAAAAGATTTACATCGTTCGATAGGACGACCGGAATCACTTTCCAGCGATAATGAGGGAGGGTGTAACTGAATTGAAAAGAACGCGATCTGGCGTTCGAATGCGAGCCCTCACCGAGGGAGTATTTAGGGACAGACAGCTTATGTCCCCGTGTCATGTATCAGGACATCCTCATCCCGACCGACGGGAGCGACGGGACCCGTCAATCGATCACACACGGGTTGACGATCGCGGATCGGTTCGACGCGACGATCCATGCGCTGTCGATCGTTCCCGAAGGACCCCTCGGGACGCTCCAGACCGATGAAGCCATCCCGGCGGCCGAACGGGCAGTCGAGCGCGTCGAAACCGAGGCGACGAGGGAGGGAGTCGACGCCGTCACCGCGGTCGAACAGGGTGTCCCCCACGAAGAGATCCTCGCGTACGTCGACGAACACGGGATCGACATGATCGTCATGGGAACACAGGGCCGGACCGGACTCGACCGCGTGCTGGTCGGCAGCGTTACGGAACGGGTCGTCCGCATGGCCGACGTGCCGATCGTGACCGTCCGCCTGACCGACGACCTCCGGATCGAAGACGCCGACGAGGCGGAACGGGTCGCCAGAAAGACGGCCGAACAGGAGGGGTACAGCGAGGTCTCCGTCCGAGAGGACCCACACCGGACCAGCGCATCCTGGATCGTCCTCCTCGAGACCGACTCGGGACCGGTTCACGTCCACGTCGACGCCCTGACGAGCGAGGCCCGCGTTGCGAAGGGGCCGAAAACCGAATAGGGTCCGCCGGCGCTCGAGTGATCACCCAAACGGTTCGTCGCCGTGTTGTGGCTGCGATATCGATCGGTGTACCCTGGGTTCGGAGTCGTCCGTCCTCGCCAGTCGGCGTCGGTGTCCCACACGGTCCGTTCACCACCGCTGCTGACGTGGCAATCGACGTGTCGTCTGGAACGTCGTGTTCGGTCGCTCCACGAGAATCCGTCGCGCCGTCGGTCACGGAGGGCACGCCGTTCACTGCCCGGAAACCGTCGCCCACGGTGGCGGTAGGTGGTAGTTTTCGGGGGATCCCGCGGACAGTTACATGGGAGCGGTGTACGATGATAAAACTGCCAACATCGAGACTGTCCGCATCCATCCACGCCCGATATCGAATCTCCCGTTCGACTCCGCTGACAGTGACGATTGGGTGTGTCTCGACGGTCACCTCGCCCGATACTCGGTCCGGAATGACAGGAGCGCTACAAACAACTTTTAGTCAAAGACAACCCATGACATCACATGGCAAGCAAGGAGGGTGAGCGATTGATCGTCAGCGGGAAGAGGATGGGATCGAGACGACTCACGCGCTTTTTCCACTCGTCAGGTTCGCCCGAGTCGGTAGTGCTCGTGGCCATCGCGCTGGTGCTGTTCGCCGTCCTCGTCACGGGGAACCTGCTCGGCCTCTGGTGAGGGTTTCGACCGATCCGTTCGCGTTCCGAGCCTGTCCGACTCGAGGCCGCTCGTGTCGGGCTCGACCGTTTGAGACAGTGGGAACCTGGCCCGCTTGTCGGATACCGACCACTCCGCCCCGAGGCCGTTGTGCTGTCACTGTCTCACGCTCGGCGAATCGTCGCCGGACCGCTGTCGAAACATCGACTCGGTCGAACTCCTAAATGAAGGCCATTGGATCGGTATTTTATATGTAGCAGCTCCGATAGCAGTGCATGGGGTGTTCGAATGACTGACGGGCCGTTCCCGCCGGACACGGCATCGATCAATTACAACTCGTGTACAAGCAACGAAACCGCTCTATCGGACGCTCGAGAAACTCGACGCGCGGGGTTCCCTCGAGTACGAACCGATCGGTGAGACCTGGGAAGGGCGACCGGGACAGCCGACGGGCTTAGTTCTGTGCGGAACGCCCGCGAACCGCGACCTCACGGTCGGCGGTAATATACCCTCGAATCGACAGCGTTACCGAGTCCGGTGTCTCGGTCGTGTACTTCGTATCGAGCTCGAGGGAGAACGTCGCATCGTCGCCGGCGGACACCTCACGCTCGAGAATGTGCGATTCGTCGTCGTCCGCGATGCGTTCCGTCGGCCAATACGGGGCTGCGAGAAACCGGCCGTCGGTCTCCGAGGTGTTCGTCACGGTCAGCGACACCGGAAGTGACTCTCCGCGGGACACCGTCTGCCGCGCCGATCCGCCCCCACCTCGTTGTGATCGCTGTCGTCGAGAAGATCGGTCAAGAGGTCCGATGGTGACGGCTGGTGAGAGTCAGTCATCGGCGCTGTCAGTCCGTGACTGGGTTCGATGACCAGTCGTTTCAATTCGGTGGCTCTGCACTGGCGCATCAACAACGATAAGAGATCCGACCCTGCACCACCGTATTTACTACTTTTAATAACTGAACGATATATGTATATGATAAAACTAGATCTAGCAAAGATTTATCATTTCCACCGATGTCTACTCTATGAAGTCATGTCAGATAATGATGCAGGTATCGATCGACGTAGCGTCCTTCGAACGACCGGCATCGGACTCGCCAGCGTCGGCGGCATCGCGATGGCAGCCGGAAGCGCTTCGGCGACCCATCTCTCCGTCGGCGACACAATCACGTACAGTCCCTGTAGTGACTGTGACGACTGCTATCAGCTGATGGAGGACCCGCCGAACGGAGACTGGAGTCGAACCGGCCCCTACGCCTGCCGCGGGTGGGAGACGGAAGTGCTCAGCATCTACGAATCGTCGGGTGAGCAGTTCGTCGAACTCGATTTCGGCAAGGGAGCCGGCTGGGACTCCGAACACGCCGTTAAGAAGGTCTAATTCGGCCACGAACCCGGGGGCATTCACAACTTTTTGCAGCTAACGGCGCTTCCTCTCTCAGCTACGGCCGGGGATACGAGATGTCAGGATCAGCTCCGAGAAGGATTCGGCTCAGTAAGTCGGTTGCGTTCCCGGACCTGTGACGTATCGGCGGACAACGCAAACCTCCTCGTCAGCCGCGGTCCAGCCGGAACAGACCGTTCGCTCACGTGTTTCGGATGGCCGATGACGGACTCGGCGTTCCTGGTGTCGCTCTGCAGAACGGACCGACCCCATCGGTCGCGGTGCTCGAGCGACAACACCCTCGTTCGATCCGGCGGTAGAATGAACGTTGACTCGTCGATTCGGAGTCCCCGGTTTGTGGAATACCAAAAACAGGCGGTTTCAGCCAGTAAGAGCTTGGTACCTGCGGGTTCAAGCCAGGGGTGGGATTTGAACCCACGAAGTCTCGATTACAAGTCGAGTGCATGAACCGCCCATGCTCCCCTGGCGCACTCCGTGAGTTAGCCGTCCTCCTTTGAATGTGTATCGTTTTCGTCCCGGTCCGCGAGCGAGCGTCGCATCGTCACCCGGAACTCGTCGTAGCCGTTCCGACGGTAAAACTGCCGTGCACCTCCGTTGTCGGCCATCACTTCGAGGAGCATCACGTCGGCCCCCTGTTCGAGGAGTGACTCCTCGGCGGCCTCGAGCAGTGCGGAGCCGATTCCCCGATCCCGGGCGGCGGGTTCGACGTAGATGTTCGAGAGGAGGCCGCGTGTGGTCTCGAGTTCGAGGGTTCCGCGTTCGATCGAGACGGAGGCGAACCCGACGATCCTGTCGCCAAGGCGGGCGACGAGCAGCCCGTCGTTGACGAGGTACGCTCCGAGCGTCTCCCGCATCGCCTCGCGGTTCGCTTCCGGGCGAACGGCGGAATCGTGCTGGCGCTGGTCGCGGGCGAGGCGGACCCACAGGTCGGCGACGGTGTCGATATCGTCCCGCGTGGCGGGCTCAATCGTGGGCTGCGGGTTGCTGGGGGGCATTCTCGAGTGCCGTGACGGCTGGAAGTGATTCCGCGGTGAGCATCCGCAACGCGGCGCCGCCGCCGGTACTGACGTGAGAGAAGCCCGTAACGCCGAGTTTGCGCAGTGCGGAGGCCGTATCGCCACCGCCGACGATGCTCGTCGTGGTCTCCGTGGCAGCGCCGTAGAGTTGCTTGGTCCCGTTCTGGAAGCGGTCGTCCTCGAAGACGCCGGCCGGCCCGTTGAGGATCACCGTTTCGGCATCCGTGAGGATCCGCCGGTAGTAGTCGAGCGTCGACCCGCCGATATCCATCGCGGACTCGCCGTCTCCGGGTGGCAAGGCGTTGACACCGAGTTCGTGGCGGCTGCCATCACGAGCGACGGCGACGTCTCTCGGAAGCGCGATTCGGTCACCGTAGGCGTCGAGTAAATCCGCGGCACGGTCGATCTCGTCCCAGTACCCCTGGTCGTAGATGAAATCGGAACTGGCGTCGCCGAGGTCGACGCCGTCCGCGATGAGAAAGACGTTGCCGACGACGCCCGCGGTGAGGACGTGATCGGCCAGCCCCTTCTCCAGGACGGACCAGGCGACGTCGATCGAATCCGATACTTTCGCGCCACCGAGAACGTACACTCGTGGTTCGGGGGTCGCTTCGATAGAGCCGAGAATATCGAGTTCGGACTCCATCACGCGGCCAGCGTAGCTGGGAAGGACCGTCGGCAGTCCGACGAGCGAGGGTTGAGAGCGGTGGGCGGCGGCGAAGGCGTCGTTGACGTACGCGTCGAGGACGGGTTCTAGTCCCTCGACGAGGTGGGTCCGGGCGGCTCGTTCGGGCTCGAATTCCATGTACTCCTCGCTGTAGAAGCGCGTGTTCTCGAGGACGACGCAGTCGCCGTTCGTAAGCTCCTCGACGGCCGTGCGAGCGGCGCTCGTAAAGGTCGAATCGGCGTACTCGACGGGCTGGTCGAGCAGTTCCGAGAGGCGATCGGCGTGGGGCTCGAGGCAGACGAAATCGTCACCGCCGGGCCGGCCCTGGTGGGCGAGAACGGCGACGCGGCCCCCGCGTTCGAGCAGTTCCGAGAGGGTGTCGACGTGGGCGCGGAGTCGGGCGTCGTCCGCGAGCGTGCCGTCGTCGATCGGACTATTAATGTCGACGCGAACGCCGATAGTAGTCCCGTCGACGGCCAGATCGTCGAGGGTCTCGATCATTACCACTCTGTCCACCGCGGCACCCGAAAGGTCTTTCTATCGGAGAGATACGGGTCGGTGACTGGTGTCACGGCACACGCTGTTATCGTCACCGATAGCGGTCACACCGTTCGGCAGTCCGCACAGACCAGTTGACCGTTGGCGTCCCAGAGCGCATCCGCAAGCGACCCACAGACCTCGCAAACTCCCTGAGTGGTGTACTCGTCGCCGCCGTTGGGAAGCATTGCGGTGCCGGCCTCGTCGGGGGCACGAGCGGCCGCGGGGTCGGCTGCCGTCTGCGTCCGGTCGATCGGTGGTTCGCTCGAGCGGGCAGGGGTCATCGTGGCCTGGAACGAACCCGCGGCGGCAATGACGTCGCGTTGAGTTACCAGACCGACGATGCCGTCATCGCCTTCGACGACGACGTTACGGATGTTCTGGCGGGCCATCGTGGTTGCGACATCGGTCAGCGACCGGTCGGGACTCACCGTGATGACGGGCGTCGTCATCACGTCACCGACGGTCGTCTCGTCCGGATCGTCGGCGTCGGCGACGAGTCCGAGCACGTCCCACTCGGTCACGATGCCGACCGGCTCCGTGCCACGGACGACGAGCGCACAACTCGTCCGTTCGTCCCGCATGAGTCGAACGACACCGCGAAGGGCGTCGGACTCGCTGACGCCGACGTAATCGCTCGTCAGCACATCTCTGACTGACAGTTCCGATTCCATGTGTGAATTAACCCCACGGACGGGCTAAAAGCTACCCCCGTCACACTTAAGCGAAGCGGCGGCGAAGTTCCCTGCGTCTCGTTTTCAGACCGTTTCCCACTCGAGTTCGACCCTTGTGCCGTCCGCTCGACAGGTTTCGAGGGCGTGTTTGGCCTCGAAGCCGGCTTCGTGGGCGCTTTTGCCGCGGCCGACGCCGACCTGCATTCCGACGTCGACGGCCTCCTCGACGTGAGTGATCGCCTCTTCGTAGTCGTCTGCCGTCAGTTCGGGACAGACGACGATGACGTTGTCCCCGCCGACGAAAAACGAGAGGCTGTCGTGGGAATAGCGCATGTGCCGCATGAGTTCCGCGTACCCCTGCTCGATCTCGATGAACGTGTCGAAGGCGTTGAGTTCGTCGGTGTAGTTGCCGGTCGCGTTGATCACGTCGAAGTGGGCGATCTGGACGTCATCGTCGGTTCGGTGGTCGTCGTCGATATCCCGACCCTCGAGACACTCGCGACGGTTTTTGTCCTGTGCGCTGCCGGCTTCCTGCAGTCGGTTTGTCGCGTCGGACAACGCCTGGACGGGACTCGTGCCGGTCGCGACGCCGAGGCTGAGCGTCACGGGGTATCGGTTCCCGACGGACTCCTGGAGAAGCGCATGGTCCTCTAGCGAGCAGCCGTTCGTGACGGCGACCATGTTGTCGAAGCGAGTGAAAAAGACGTACCCGCCACGATTACCGACGAACTGTGAGATGTCCGCGAACAGCCGGGACTGCATAGTCTGCAGGTCGGCTTCCCGCCGGGGCTCGGGCGTTACGGTCCAGGGCCCGTAGTTATCGATCTGAACGAGCGTCACTTGCGTGTTTGTCACGGTGTCCAACTCTTTCGAACGGTGTCGTATAAGCGATACGCAATCCAGATTCGTGATGGGGCCGGACGGACGTCTAGGCGTGTTTCTTCTCGGGATTTTTGCCCTGTGGGTGGTACGTCCAGAAGTCGCCCGCACGCATCGCAGCGCCGACGGCCTTGTGCATGTCGAGCATCGTTTCGAACTCCGCGGGCTCGACGTACTCGAAAATCTCGCTCATCGGGACGACCGTCTCGTAGTTGATCCGGATCGGGTAGTCGCCGTACTCCTCGACGAACTCGTCGCGGTCCATCGGGAAGTCCTCCTCCTCGTCGACCTTGTCCGCGATGATCCGCATGTCGAACTTGCGCATCCCCTCGCTGCCTTCCTCGCCATCGGGATCGACTGGCCAGTTGCTACTCATGCTCGGACGTGTGTAGGGGACCCGCAAAAGGATTTCTCCTCGCCGCTGGCAGTCCGGTTCCGATCGACCATACTGTCCGGGTGTAATCGGTGCGATAGCGTCACGAACCGACCCCACATCCCCGACTGCTGACTCGAACTACCGGTCGTCCGTACACGACCGTCGTTCGTCTAATTAATTGTACGTCGGCGCGCCTGCGGGCGCACTAGTCGTCTTCCGTCTCCGTCTCGATTATATCGACGACCGACAGCGGCACGTCGCGTAGCGCGCCGCCGACCTCGCTTTTCGCGATCCGAGAGGCGTGTTCCTCGCCGTCGGCGTTGAACACTTCCATCTCGAGCGCGAGGCCGACGAGTGCGGTGTCGGCCGCGATAAAGGCCGAGTCGAACGGCTCCCCGCAGGCCGGACAGCCCGTCGCGCCGACCTCGACCTCGACGTAGTCCATGTCTTCGCTGTTGAGTCGCTTCCCGGCTTCGCTGACGGCGACGCCGATCGCGTCGTCGATCGCATCGACGTCACGAACGAGCCATGCCGCTTCCATCGCGACGAGATAATTGCCCATACCACCTGGTCGGTCCGGGGGGTTTCCTGCTTTGCGGTTCGTCGGCGCTCCCGTTCGCTCGGGACACACGCAATTCGAGCGTGCGCACGTGAATCGGATGATTCCCATAACTTATGGGAAATCCCCGGATCGATTCTCACCGACATACCCGTAGATCGACGCGGGTACTCTCTCAATTGTTTTGTAAACAAGTGTGATTGAATCGCATGCAAGCGTCGACCTTGTCGAACAGCAACGATCATTATGAAAGTCACACAGAAGGAACTTTTATATATGCCCTCGGCCAGAGCACGGATGAACGCTGATGATATCCCGCGCGTACCACGCGACGCTGTTCGCACTGTACCAACTCTGTATCGTGATCGGCATCGTCGCGATGCCACTCGCGATCGCCGCCCGTCAGGCAGGGGTTACCCTGCCGGTCCACCGCATCCTCGAAAACGTCGAGGAGGCCTACGAAGCCACGACGCACTGATCGACCGAACCGAGCCCGACTCGTTTTCCCGCTCGTCGACCGGTGAGCTACGGAACTCCCGCGCCAGCGGCCCCGCTCTCGAGGTCGGCGAAACCGGAAACCGGAATGGTGACCGCCGGTGTTTTATACCGTCCCGGCCGTAGATGACGATCAATGCGTACGCCCACCCACGACTCCGATTTCTCTCGGACAGTCGATAAGTTGGCCGACGATCCGAACCCCTACGAGCCGGAAGTCGGATCGATGCCCCAGAACGACCTGACACAGGCCGATCTGGACAACGTCAACAAGACCGGGACCACGACGATCGGCATCTCCACCGCCGACGGCGTCGTCATCGCGACCGATATGCGTGCCAGCCTCGGCGGTCGGTTCGTCTCGAACAAGAACGTCCAGAAGGTCGAGCAGATCCACCCGACCGCCGCGCTCACCCTCGTGGGCAGCGTCGGCGGTGCGCAGTCGTTCATCTCGACGCTGCGCGCCGAGGTCAACCTCTACGAGGCCCGCCGCGGCGAGGGCATGAGCATCGACGCGCTGGCGACGCTGGCCGGTAACTTCGCTCGCGGCGGCCCGTTCTTCGCCATCCATCCCATCCTGGGCGGCGTCGACGACGAGGGCAGCCACGTCTACAGCATCGACCCCGCCGGCGGCGTCATGGAAGACGACTACACCGTCACCGGTAGCGGGATGCAACTCGCCTACGGGCACCTCGAGCAGGCTTACGAACCGGACATGTCGAACGAGGAGGCGAAGACGGTCGCCGCCCGCGGGATCAAGTCCGCCGTCGAGCGCGACACCGGTTCCGGGAACGGCGTCTTCCTCGCGGAGATCACCGACGAGGGCGTCGACATCCACGGTCACCACGACTTCGACGAAGTCCTCTAGCGCGGCCGAAACAGGCGTTTTCCAGTGTTCTCCGCTCAGTAGCCGTGTCTCTCGGGTCTCGAAGTGACGGAAAACCGGGTTCGTTACTCGAGTCGCGCCGCCTGCTCGAGTTGCGCTTCGCTGACACGGGGGTCGGCGAGCGTCGTCGCCCGCCCCGTCTCACTCGAGCGGTAGATCGCGTCGATCACGCGTTGGACCGTCAACGCTTCCTCGACCGTGTTCGTCTCGGGCGTCGTGCCGGCGGCGACGGTCTCGAGGAACTGTTCGTCCTGCTTGCCGTAGCCGGTGAGGGTGCTGTCGCCGGTCATAGTGACGTCGGCGTAGTGGTCGCAGCCGGCGGTTCCGGCCTCGAGAATCCGAAGATCGGTGTCGCCGATGTCGAACTGGGCACCGGATTGCGTGCCGCGGACTTTGAAGTCCATGCTCTCCTCGCGATTGGTCGCCCACGCAGCCTCGAGCGAGATCGTTTGGCCGTCTTCACAGCGGATGAAGGCGCTGACGGAGTCGTCGACCTCGTAGGTCTCGGCCTCGGCGTCCCAGTTGTCACCGAAGCCCTCGGGGTCGGCGTACTCCTCGCTCGTTCCGAAGGTCGTTCGCGCGACGCCGCTGACTTCGACGATCTCGGGGAAATCGAGCGCGTAGAGCGCGAGGTCGAGCGCGTGGACGCCGATATCGAGCAACGCGCCCCCGCCAGCGAGTTCGCGATCGGTAAACCACGAGCCGGGACCGGGAACGCCGCGTCGACGGACGTAGTCCGCCTCGACGTGGGTCAGATCGCCAAAGCGACCGCGGGCGTGTTGTTCCTCGAACATGGCCATCGACGCGGCGTGGCGGTTGTGAAACCCGACCATACAGATGCCCGCCGATCGAGCCGCCGCTTTGGCGATCCGCTCGGCGCTTTCCAGCGTGTGTCCGAGGGGCTTCTCGACGAGAACGTCCAACCCCGCCTCAAGGGCGGCGATGGTGATGGGTTCGTGGAACCGGTTTGGCGTCGTCACGATGACGGCGTCGACTGCGTCGTCGGCGACGAGTTCCTCGTGGGTCTCGTAGGTCCGTGCGCCGAACTCGTCGCCGAACCGGTCGCGTTGCTCCGGAACGAGGTCGACGCCGGCGACGATAGCGGCACCGAGTTCCTGCATGTTTCGCGCGTGAAGGTTACCCATGCCGCCGAGGCCGACGATCCCGATCCCGACCTCGTCCCCGATCATGTCCAAACACCCGAGTTCGTC
This sequence comes from Natrinema ejinorense, assembly GCF_002494345.1. Classification (GTDB taxonomy): domain Archaea; phylum Halobacteriota; class Halobacteria; order Halobacteriales; family Natrialbaceae; genus Natrinema; species Natrinema longum. The sequence continues at coordinate 1,695,620 of NZ_NXNI01000001.1, read as the reverse complement.
TCAGCAACAATGGAGGTACGGTGAGAAACAAGCCATTTCGACATCATTCGTACTCGATCCCGGTCCATACAGAGTTGCGGTCAGCGATCGAAATAAGGGTTGTGACCGATTAATCTATACAACCATTGCGTAGTTCACGTATTACTATATTATTATGGCACCACATCCCAGATGTATTGACCGAAATCGTATTCTATATCGGCGATACTAATCTATTAGTTGACAGACCGATTCGGTGTCCCCGTCGGTACTCGCCACGGTGGTTCGGGGCGCGAATCGCGACGGAGTAGAACCGAGTTACTGCCACCAGTATAAGGTCCCGGAGAGCGGACCGATCCGCCATGGTCGCAGTCACGATCTGGAACGAGTTCCGACACGAACGGGCGGACGCCGACGTCGCAGCGGTCTATCCGGACGGTATCCACGAGACGCTCGCCGACGCGCTCGAGGACGACCACGCCGTCCGGACCGCGACGCTCGACGACCCCGAGCACGGCCTCACCGAGGACGTCCTCGCGTCGACGGACGTGTTGCTGTGGTGGGGCCACGAGGCCCACGACGAGGTCGCCGACGAGGTCGTCGACAGGGTTCAGGAACGCGTCCTCGAGGGAATGGGCCTGATCCCCCTTCACTCGGCTCACTACTCCAAACCGTTCAAGCGACTCATGGGAACGTCCTGTAGCCTGCAGTACCGGGAGGACGGCGAGACCGAACGCCTCTGGGTCGTCGATCCCGGCCATCCGATCGCCGACGGACTCGGGGAGTCGATCGAACTCCCGGAAACGGAGATGTACGGCGAGCCGTTCGACGTCCCCGAACCCGACCGACAGGTGTTCGTCAGCTGGTTCGAGGGCGGCGAGGTGTTCCGCAGCGGCTGCTGTTACCGGCGCGGAAACGGCCGGATCTTCTACTTCCGACCGGGCCACGAGACGTATCCGATCTACGAGGACGACGACGTTCAGCGAGTGCTCCACAACGCAGTCGAGTGGGCCGCGCCGACCGAGGGTGCGCCACGGACGTTCGGAAAACGGGACTGATGGCGGTCCACGCCTGCACTGGGGGGTCGAATCCGGCGGTGTGATTCGAGTCGACTCATCCGCTGCGTTGTGTCTCGACCAGTTCGACGACCACCTCGAGGTCGACGCCGGTCGCCACCTCCAGGCGCTCGCGAACGTCGTCGGCGAAGTCGTCGGGGAGTTGCTCGCCCGGCGGTCGTTCGACGAGGACGGTAACCACCGGGTCAGCGCCGGTGTAGACGTCGACGAGTTCGTAGTCGACGCCGAGTTCCTGGAACTGGAGGTCAGCGCCGTCGGCCAGTCGTTCCTCGCTCATCGTCTCGAGTTCGGTCCGAACGTCGTGTTCGACTGCCGCGGTTCGGTACGTCCCGTAGGTGACGCCGCCGAGAACGGCAGTGAGGATGACGATCGCGACGAAGAGGACGGCGACTCGCGAACGTAGTCGCCCATAGGCGCGCTCGACGTCCGCGGACCGGTGGGGTCGGTAGCCTGAGAGCCACAACAAGAGCAACGCCGCGAGATTGATCGAGAGCATGTTGACGAGCACGAGCGTGCCGGCGGTGAGCACGACCTCCGGACGCCCCCAGGCGATGCCCAGTCCCGCGGTGGCAGCCGGCGGAACGAGCGCGACGGCGATCGCGACCCCAACGAGGACCGACCCGACGTTGCGAGTGAGGCTGACGACCGCGGCCACGCCGGAGCCAAGAGCGAGAAACAACGCGAGGAGGTCGGGGGTGATCCGCTCGCTGATCTGGGGAACCGTCGTGATGTCGAATCCCGGCGGAAGCAATACCGTTCCCCTGAGTACCCAACCGATCGTCGCCGCCGTCGCGATCGAGACCACGAGTCCCGCTCCCTGGAGCACGACGCCCCGCGTCGCGAGCGATTCGTCGTCGACGACGACGCCGACGCTCGCCGACAGCGCCGGCCCCATCAGCGGTGCGACGACCATCGCACCGATGATCGTCGCCGCGGAATCGAGCAACAGTCCCGCCGTCGCGATCGCCGTACTCACGACGAGCAGGCTGAAGTAGGTCGACGCGGCCGGTGCGAGATCGACCGCCCGCGATCGGAGTTCCTCCCGAGAGATCCTCGTTCCCGAAATTCGACTGGACAGATCGTCGGTCCGATCCGAGACGATCGTCTCCGCGGCCGTGACGACCGTGTACGAGCGTTCGTCGAGCCCGGCGGCCCGAAAGTCGGCCACCAGCCCCTCCACAGCCGGCGGCGGGACGAGAATCGAAACGAGGGCCTCGAACTCGCCACGGTCCGTATCCCGTGACACGGTGTAGTCGACGCCGGCCTCCTCGGCCGCCTCGAGGACGAGGTCCAACTCGCCTCGCGGCACGAATACCTGGACGAGACGCATAGGGCCAGTACACTCGAGACTGGCATAGGCTGTTGCCACACGACGGTGACTGTCAGACCAACCGACCGATCGAGCCGACCGACGCCGGTCGAGAACCCCCGGTGCCCGGTTCAGAATTCCGTTCGACCCTCGTCCGTAATCACGCTCTCGAGCAACTCGACCGGCGTTGCGTCGTAGGCCGGGTTGACAACGTCGAAGCCGTCGGCGGGTTCGGCCATCACCTCGCTGCCCGACCGGAACTCGTTTTCGAAGACGAACCCCTCGCTGACGAGCTTCGCGGCCGAGCCGAGCACGGTGACCGGGACGTCCAGTCGGGCAGCCGTCGACGCGATCGGGAACGTTCCGACGCGATTGTACAGCGTCTCGTCGACGATGCAGTCCATGCCGACGACGACCCGGTCGCACTCCTCGAGGTAGGTCCCGTGTGCGCTGTCGGTGATCAGCGTGGCGTCGACGCGATCGAACTCGGCGAGCGTCCGGGCGGTCTTTCGCCCGAGGTACCGGGGACGGGCCTCGGTGACGTACACGTCGAAGCGCTTGCCGGCACCCGTTGCCTGCTCGAGGGCCTCGAGAACCGTCGAGGAGTAGTCGTGTGTCAGGATGGTCGCCCCATCTGCGAGGGTATCGACGGCGTTTTCGGCCGCGAGTCGCTTGGCGGATTCGATCCGCGAGACGACCTCGTCGATGGTTTCGCTCGTGAGCCGGCGGGCTTCCTCGACGGTGTCGGGGTCGGCGTCGGTCACGCCGCCGACGACCTCCCGGACGGCGTTTTGCAGCGAGGCGTGTGATGGATTCGCCCGCCGCAACACGGACCCGTTCCGCTCGAGGGCGCGGGTGTACTCCTCGACGGTGGCGAACTCCCGTTCGATGAGCTCCTCGAGGGCCTGCGCGGCGCGAACTGCAACCACCGAGGAACTGTGCGTCTGCATCTCTCGGATTTCCTCGGCCGTCTCGTCGATCATACTCTGATGGTTTCCCGTCAGCGCAAAAGGTGTTCCGGGTGCTCTCATCGCGTCGCCGTCCCGTGGCTTTCGTCGGTCGTCGGACGGCAGTCGGATCGGGTAGCCGGTTCGGAAGACCGACACTGGAGTGGCCGCCCCTCAGTCTCACCGGTGCCCGCAGGCTTACGTTCTCGAGTCCGCTAGAACCGCTGATGACTGTCACCGTCCGGTACACCTGTCCCCACTGCGGAGCCGTCGTGAGCGTCGAGCGCCCGCCGGATCTGGCGGATCGGTCAGTCACGAAGGTCCGCCAGCCGGGCTGGGACTACGCCGACCCGACCGACCCCGATCGCGAGTCGGCCGACGGAATCGAGTTCCTCTGTGGCGAGGACGGCACCGTCACCGACCTCGAGGGCGAGTCCGTCGAGGGCTGTGGTCGCCCCTTCTATCTGAATTTCGTGCGCTACGAACAGGGCGTCGAACTCGATCCCGATCCGCCGACGTACGGTGGGCCACGGTTCGATTTCAACGCATAGGTTCCGGGTCGCCGATTCGCCGTCGGCGGGCGTCGAGGCTCGAGCAACGCGCGATGGAACCCCGGTCTCGGGAAAGAACGATTACGCTGCCACATCAGGACGACCTATGGGAGAGACCTACTCGCTGATGGGCCTGTTCTTCGTCGACGACGTGGGGGACGGCGCAGCGTTCGTCCGTCGGACGGTCGAACGGCTCCGTGACAACGGCTTCGAGACGACGTCTGGAGGCGGTGAGATGATCGACCGGTACGCGGTCGACGGAGACCGCAGAGTCGACACTGACACCACGCTCACCGACGCCGCCGGTGAAATCGCCGACAGCGGTAGCGGGAAGATCGAGACCCGACTCGAGAGCTACCCCGTTGAGGCTCGGTTCGATCTCGACGGGGTCGGCGACAGCGAGCTGCCGATCCCGGTGACGCTCCGCGGACCCGAAACGTCCGCGTTCGAGGAGTACGACGTTCCTCGAGAGCTGGCCCGTGACCGTTCGGACCGTCTCGCTGACGGAATCGCTGGTCTCGCCGTCGAGGTCGACCCATGGCTCGCCGTCGCGTGGATCCCCTACCCACACAAGGATGCGCATCCGTATCCGGAGGGGAAACCGCCGGAGACCGCCCTCGAGACGCTGGGGTGGGTGACGGTGTTCGGCGAGACGTTCTACGATCGGTTCGGCGGTCGCGAGCGACTGCTCGAGGCACCGGCGTGGAACGTCCGCGGTCTCGAGAGCGGGGCCGTCCTCGTCCGCGAGCAAGAGACGCCGGGAAGTGGCCGTAGCGACGCCGATCCGGCCCCCGATCCGTCGACGTACGCCTACCTCTTCGAGGGTGAATCCCTCGCGGAGCTGCGGGTCGAGATCGAACGCCAACGGAGTACGTACGTCGATCCGTTTCGCGACCTCGAGGATGGCGAGCTGGCGAGTGACGTGGTGATCTGCGAGTCACACGCCCCCTTCGAGTTCGAGGGAATGAACTACGCGGCGTTCCCCGACCATCTCGACAGGAGCGACCGGTGTCACGTGTTATGTGTCCGCCGTGACGGGGACAAACTCTGGGTGGCGAATACCGACGAATTCGTCCGACGGCTCGTCGACGCGGACGGTCGTCCCATCGGCGACCGTCCCGACGGCGTACCGCCGGATCAGGAGATGATCTCGCTCGTGATCTCGACCGAGTACGAGGACGCGACATCGTTCGATCTATACCGCATGGAGAGCCCTGACGATCCAAGCGTCGTCGGCGGTCTCCTCGGCCTTCAACGGGCTCCCGACGGCGAGAGTATCTGGCAGGACAGGGACGATCCCGTCACGCGAGACTGATCGTGGGTTCGCCACTCGAACCACGACCGTCCGCGTCCCCCGAACGGGTTCGAACACAACCCTTTTCGACGCTGGCAAGTACCTAGCGACATGGACGAAGCCGCCGTTCGCGACCGCCTTCGGACGGTCGAGGACCCCGAACTCGGCGACGATATCGTTTCGCTCGGACTCGTCAACGACATCTCCGTCGACGGCGACGAGGTCGATATCGACCTCGCACTCGGCGCTCCGTACTCCCCGAGCGAGAGCGACATCGCTGCCGAGGTCCGCGAGGTCCTCACTGCAGAGGGCCTCGAGCCGGATCTGACCGCGAGCGTTCCCGATCGCGACGATCTCACCAGCGAGGAACAGGTACTGCCGAACGTCAAGAACGTCATCGCCGTCGCCTCCGGGAAGGGCGGCGTCGGCAAGTCGACCGTCGCGGTCAACCTCGCCGCCGGGCTCTCGCAACTCGGGGCTCGCGTCGGCCTCTTCGACGCCGACGTCTACGGGCCGAACGTCCCGCGGATGGTCGACGCCGACGAGCCGCCGATGGCAACCGAGGACGAGACGCTGGTCCCCCCCGAAAAGTACGGCGTCAAGCTCATGAGCATGGCCTTCCTCACCGGCGAGGACGACCCCGTCATCTGGCGCGGTCCGATGGTCCACAAGGTCATCACCCAACTCACTGAGGACGTCGAGTGGGGCCACCTCGACTACCTCGTCGTCGACCTCCCGCCGGGGACCGGCGACACGCAGCTGACGATGCTCCAGACCATGCCCGTCACCGGCGCGGTCATCGTCACGACCCCACAGGACGTCGCCCTAGACGACGCTCGCAAGGGCCTCGAGATGTTCGCCAAACACGACACCGTCGTCCTGGGGATCGCCGAGAACATGTCGACCTTCGCCTGTCCGGACTGTGGCGGCGAACACGACATCTTCGGCTCCGGGGGCGGCGAGGACTTCGCCGAGGAGCACGAACTCCCCTTCCTCGGCTCGATCCCGCTCGACCCGGCCGTCCGCGAGGGCGGCGACGGCGGGAAGCCGACGGTTCTGAAAGATGGAGACGGCACGAGCGACGCCCTGCGGACGATCACTGAGAACGTCGCCAACAACACCGGGATCGTCCACCGGCAGGCGATCTCCCAGAGCCGACGCAACGAGGCCGCCTCCCCGGACCGATGAGCGACGGTGGCCGAGACGCGAACGATACCGCGGCGGCCGACGGGTTCGAGCCCGATCCCGAACGCGTCGAATTCCTTCGCGCGATCGCCGACGACGTCCGCGGTGACACCAGCGAGAGCAAACAGCTCGCGAACGTTCTCTACCGGACCAGCGACCTCTACGACGAGCGCGAGGACACCTCGCCCGAGGAGATCGTTCGCAACGTGAAGTTCATTCTCGAGGTCACCGAGCGCGGCGGCCTCGATCGCTGAGTCGGCCGTCCCGTGACCGGTTCCCCGACGCCTCGGGCGCGTCGCTTTTGCGCCTGCCCCTCGAGATGCGAGTGTGGACGCGAACCAACAGTCTCGGGCGAACCCCTTTGGCATGGACGAGGAGTGTCGGAACTGTCCGGCCCTCTGTGAGACGCGCAGCCAAGTGGTCCACGGCTACGGCGACGTCGGCGCGGACTTCCTGTTCGTCGGCGAACGCCCGTCGGCGCGAGCGGACGAGGCGGGGGTCCCCTTCGCCGGCGAGGGCGGCAGCGACGGCGACGGCGGGGTGCGACGGCTCCTCGAGCGGCTTGGGCTGTGTGACGTGACGTCTCCTGCCGCAACGCCCACGCTCGAGAACGTCTACCTGACGAACCTCACCCGCTGTCGCGACCCCGACAGGGAGCCGACCGACGAGGAGATCGGCAACTGCGAGCCCTATCTGAACGCCGAGATTCGGATGATCAATCCGGAAATCCTCGTCCCCGTCGGCGAGCGCGCGTTGCGGGAACTCGGGACGGAGTACACGACGACCCCGGTCGAGGAGCTCGTGCTTCCCGACGACCACGCGGCGCGGATTCGCGGTCGCGGGTTCGAACTCGTTCCCATGATTCATCCCCGCGAGCAGACCGACGACCAGACGCAGGCGTGGCTCGAAACCTTCGTCGAACTAATGGCATCGGACTATCGGCAGACGAAGGGACGGCAGGAACGGTGAGACCCAGCGGCGAGAGCGATTACCAGTAGGGGTTCGCGCGCCAGCGCTTCGAGCCGATGCCCGACGCGATCAACGCCCCCACGGCGAGGACTGCAACGACGAGCACGCCGATCGTCGGGACCAAGAACTCGCCCGGTGAGTTGAGCAGGTAGCCGGTTCCGAATCCGTACACGCCGAGGACTGCCAACGTGGCGATGACGACCATCGCGAGCAGCCCGGCGATCGTTCGTTCGTCCATACCGGAGCCCTGGCGCTACACCATTATAATTCATCATCATTTCGGCTCCGCTGGCGGGCGGTCGACCCCCGGAAGCGCCGCGTTCAAGGACCGCGCGCTCGGAGTACGTCTCATGATCGTCGTCGTTCCGGTCGATCCGCCACGGGAAGGACTCGTCCTGTCGTCGCTCGTCGACGGCTCGCCGGTGACCGAAACCGAGGCAGTGTCGCTCTACGAGGCCGCCGTCGCCGACGTCCTGTGGGCCGTCGCTCAGAGCGGCGGCGACCTCCTGATCAACTACCGCGACGAGGAGACCCTGCCCGAGGATCGCGCGGCGGGCGATCCCGAGGCCGAGGTCCGGGCGCTGGCTCTCGACGCGCTCGGCGAGGACGCTGACGTGCGGTTCGAACGCCAGGTCGGCTCGAGCCGCTCGGCACGGGTCGGCAACACCGTCACGCATCTGCTCGAGCAGGAGGGGGCCCAGAGCGTGGGGGTCCTCGAGCCGACGGCACCGCTGGCGGCCCGAACGGAGATCGACGGGGCGGCGATGTCGCTGCGCCGCTACGACGTCGTTCTGGGGCCGTCTACCGGGGGCGCGACCTACTTCGCCGGCTTTTCCGAGCCGATCGATTTCACGGACGCGTACGCGACGCCCGAGCTGTCGTCGCTGGCCCGGCGGGCAGCCGACGACGGCCTCGGCGTCGGCTTCGCACCGATGCTCCCGACCGTCTCGACTCCGGCCGGATTGGTAGCAACTGTCGCCGGACTCGAGGCCCGACGGGCCACAGAGCGGCCGGGTGGCGAGGCGACGGCGGCGCTGATCGAGGAGCGAGGGATTACCGTGGGTGCAGACGGCGAACTCGAGCGCGAATAGACCGACAACCATTTTTGAGCGTGCGGAGAACGTGCAGGTGAGGTGGGGTGGCAGAGCGGCCCAACGCGCCTGCCTTGAGAGCAGGTGGCTGTCAAGCCTCATGGGTTCAAATCCCATCCCCACCGCTTTTGCGACGAACGGACGTGAGGAGTCAAGCGTCGAGATGGATTTGAACGATACCGAGGTTCTGCGCGAAGCGCAGGTTCTCGGAGGGGGTTCAAATCCCATCCCCACCGCGTTCAAGGTGGTGCTCGAGCAGAACACGACCTACGTTATCCCACTCTGATATGTCGAAGGCCCCGCAAACGGGCCGTCCGTTGTCGAGATCGACACCGGAGAGCGGCTACTCTCGAGGGGCTCGTTCGATCCGCTCGGGGGACCTGCGATCGTTCGCCGAGTGATAGCGGGCCTCGCCGGTTTCCGGATCGAAGAGGTGGAGTCGCTCCGGATCGTACGCCACCGCGATCTCGTCGCCCGACTGCAGTGCGGTTCGCGGTTCGGCCTGGATTTTGAAGACGGCGTCGCCGACCGAACAGTGTATGAGGAGGCTGTCCCCGAGCGGCTCCGTGACGTCGACCGTCGCGGTGAAGGTCGCGTTCCCGAGGTCAGGAGACTCCTGTGCCAGGTAGAAGTCCTCGGGGCGAACACCGAGAACCGCGTCGTGACGATCCCCTGATCGTCCAGCGACCGCCGTTTCGGGAGTCCCGTCTTCGGTGCCGGCATCCGGGAGCGGTATCTCGAAGCCGTCGTGGACCGCGGTCCCGTCTTCGACCGTGACGTCGATCATGTTCATCGCCGGATCGCCGATGAACTCCGCGACGAACCGATTCTCCGGGAAGTCGTACAGCGCCTGCGGGGAATCGACCTGCATGATCTGCCCGTCGTTCATGACGACGACCCGTTCGCCGAGGGTCATCGCCTCCGTCTGATCGTGCGTGACGTAGACGGTCGTCGTCTGGAGCTCCGCGTGGAGTCTCGTGAGTTCGGCGCGCATCTGGATCCGTAGTTTCGCGTCCAGATTCGAGAGCGGCTCGTCCATCAGAAACGCGTCCGGATCGCGGACGATCGCTCGCCCGAGCGCGATCCGCTGGCGTTCTCCGCCTGACATGGCCTCGGGTTTCCGCTCGAGGAGTTCCGTGATGTCGAGGGTCTCCGCCGCGTCCTCGACCCGCTGGTCGATCTCGTCGTCGGTGAACGCCCCGGCCGACTTCATCCCGAAGGTGATGTTCCGTCGCCCCGTCATGTGGGGGTAGAGCGCGTAGTTCTGGAACACCATCGCCACGTTCCTGTTTTTCGGTTCGGTACTGGTGACGTCTCTGTCGTCCATCCCGATCCGTCCGGCCGTCGCCTGCTCGAGTCCGGCGAGGAGTCGGAGCGTCGTACTCTTGCCACAGCCACTCGGGCCGACGATCACGAGGAACTCCCCGTCCTCGATAGTGAGGTCGATTCCGTCGACGGCGACGACGTCGTCGAATTCCTTTCGGAGGTTCTGTAGTTGGATAGTTGTCATCGTTATTTCTGTTGAATGGTGAACGTTTCCAGGAGCGGTTTCCGGAAGACGATCATCAGGACCAGCGGGGGAATCAAGGTCAGCATCGATCCGGCCATCACCAGCGACCAGGAGAGCTGTCCGCCCTGCACGTCGCCCTGAAGCAGTTGCAAGCCGACCTGTGCGACCTGATTGGTCTCCGAGTCGATGATCACCAGCGGCCAGAGGTACTGATTCCACGCGTAGACGAACATGATGATCGAGACGCCGACGAGGACGCCTTTCGACATCGGAACCAGCACGTAGAGCATGAATTTTATTGGGCCGACGCCGTCCAGCTTGGCAGTTTCGACGATCGACGTCGGAATCGAGAGGAAGTGCTGTCGAAGGATGAACACCGTCGTCGCGCTGGCGAGGTAGGGAACGGTGATCGCGAGTAGACTGTTGCCCCATCCGAAGTCGTTGATCAACTGAAACAGCGGGATGAACCGAACCGGGACGGGCAACAGGAGCGTAAACAGGATGAACAGGAACACGAGGTCCTTGTAGGGAACCCGATAGTAGACGATCGCCATCGCCGCACAGACCGAGATGACGAGCTTCCCGGCGACGACGATGACCGACATCAGCAACGAGTTCCACATGAATCGGCCGAAGTTGTAGTCGACGATCGCCTCCCGATAGTTCTCGACGGCGTACGCGCCGGGAACGAGGTCGCCGAGACTCGTGACGATCCCCTGTTGTTTCGTACTCACGACGAGGGCGACGACGATGGGAAACACTACCAGCGACACCAGCACCCAGAGTTGCAGATGGACTCCGGCAGTGCTCCCCTGTGCCGTCCGCTCGGGGGTCCGTCGTTTCATCGCATCGATTCGGCGCTTCGTGTATTGGATGACTCCGTCCATTCTACCCACCGTAATACGAATACTCGTCAGTCACACGAAATTGGACGTACATGAGGACCCCGACGACGAGGAACAGAACGACCGACTTCGTGGATGCGATGCCGAAGTTGAAAAAGGAGAACCCCTCCTGATACAGATCGAAGATCAGGATGTTCGTCGCGCCCGAGGGGCCACCGCTGGTCAGCAGATCGACGAACGCGAACGTACTGAAGAACGCGTAAATCGTGTTGATAATGACGAGGAAGAACAGCGTGGGCGTCATTATCGGCACGTAGACGGAGACGAGGCGACGAAACCGACTCACCCCGTCGAGTCGAGCGGTCTCGGTGAGCGCATCGGGAATCGTGTTCATCGAGGCGATCATGAAGATCACGTTGTAGCCGATCTGCTTCCAGATCGCTGCGAGGACCACGACGGCGAACGCTTGTCGGCCGTTGTTGAACCAGTCGAGGTCGATCCCGAGCGCCTCGATCGGCCCGGTCAGAACGCCCAGCGTCGGATGTAGCATGAACAGGAACACGAGCGCACCGACCGCCGGCGGGAGCGCGTACGGCCAGATCACGGAGAGCAGATACGCAGTCTGGCCGGACTCCACCTCGTGGATGAGGAAGGTCACGTACAGCGAAAACGAGATCACGCCGATCACCACGAGCGCGGCAAAGAGAACCGAGAGGAGGACGCTCGAGCGATAGTCCGAACTGGTCAGTATCGTCACGTAGTTTTCGAGTCCGACGAACTCGTCTTGCCGACCGAAGCCCGAGTCGAAGAAACTGGTCCGAACCGCCAGTGCCGTCGGGTAGTACAGGAAAACGATCGACACGACGATCGTCGGCAAGAGCAACAGCGCTGCCTCGAGCCGTCCGTCGAAGATTTCGCGCGTGGACATGATAACGGGACTCGCTGATCAGTTGTAGTAGTCGTCGAGAATCGTTTCGACCTCGTCTTTCATCGCGTCGACCTCGGAGCCGATGTCGTCGGCGTTGATGATGTCGACCGATTTGTCCTGCACGGTCGTCTGGACGTTCCGTGCCGGCCCGAGCAGGGCCCGTTTCGTCGCCGGATCGTCGGCATCACCGTTCTGGAGTTGCTCGAGTGCGACGTTGTACATCGGGTTTTCCTCGAACCAGCCCTCTTCCCTGAGCGAGTCGACCGAGGGCTGTGTGATCGGATAATAGCCCGATCCCTTGTGCCACTCCGTCTGGACCTCGGGGGTAGCCATGTACTCGAGCAGTTGCCCGATCTCCTCGTAGCGTTCCTCGGGGAGTCCATCGGGCACGTAAAACGACGCACCGCCGATGACCGGCCCGACGCGGGTGTCGCTGATAGTCGGGTAGGGAGCCGCGTCGACGTCGAAGTCCTCGGAGTCGGCGATCAGTCCCGCGACCGACGCGGTGCTCGTCAGGACCATCGCGGCCTCCTGTTCGATGAACAGCGACGTCGCCTCGCCCCACGCCTCGATGCCCGGATTCGTGTAGAGACCGTCGTCGGCCATTCCCTTCCACCACTCGAAGAGGTCGTAGATCGCGTCGGGCGTTCGGAACGTCGAGGGGTCGCCCGCGTGGCCGTTCTCGGCATCGGTCATGAGTTGGCCTTCGAAGCCGTACCACGTTTCGACGAACCAGACGTGATTCGGCCAGGTGATACCATACTGGGTGACACCCTGATCGACGAGTTGCTCGGCGGCGGACCGGACCTCCGCGAGCGTGCGCGGCGGGTCGTCCGGGTCGAGTCCGGCCTCCTCGAACGCGTCGCGGTTGATGTACATGATCGCGTTCGAGTTGTTGAACGGCAGCGACGCGAGTTCGCCGTCCACGGTGAAGAACTCCGCGACGTTATCGAGGAAATCGTCCGTCTCGAAATCGTCGGGGAGGATTTGCTCTACCGGGCGCACCTGGCCGGTATCGAGCACTTGCTGTGCGAACAGGCTGTCGACCTGTAGCATATCCGAGACGGACCCGGAATCGAACGCCGCGAGCGTGTTCGTGAGCACGTCCTCGTAGGAGTCCTGGAACTCCATGTTCACCGACGTCCCGTGTTCGCTCTCGAAATCGGCGGCGATCGTATCGAGCGTCTCTCCGTTCGTCCCGCCCATCGCGTGCCACACGGTCAGTTCGTCGGCGATCGGTGAGAACTGTTGTGTCCCCCCGCCACTCCCCATACAGCCCGCCAGACCGGAGAGGGCACCCAGCGTCAGTCCGGTCCTCGTGAGTACGCCTCGCCGTGAAATGCCACCCATCGCTTCCTCAGTAGACTTCATGCAAGAGAACGTACGAAAAAGCCGGATAATAGGCCCTGCTAAGAGTACTATATCCGGTTACGACGCGCTGAGGCAGCTATATATGTCTATTGTCACTAGTGATCAACTGGACGTATAGTCGTTCCGTCAGTCTCCCGTCGTCCCGTCAGTCGTGACTGCCCGATCGTCGTTGCGTCCCGGCCCCGTCCGTATTGGCACTACACGTACCGATCAGATCTGCGCCGGCAGTGCTAGAATAGTTGGCCCGGTTCGCGAGCGGATTCGCCGAGGTTCGACGACGATCGCGGATCGGCCGAACCGGCTTACTTTCCTTCGAACTCGGGTTCCTCGTCGCCCATGAACGCGGTGATTCCTTCCATCAGGTCGTCGGTCGCCATCAGATGTCCGAACGCCGAGGCCTCGTACTCGAGGCCGGCGTCCGTGTCGTCGCGGCCGGCCAGCATCGCACGTTTGGTGAACTTCTGGGCGATCGGTGGCCCGCCGGCGAGGTCCGTCGCCAGCTCGAGTGCACGATCCTCGAGCTCGTCGTTGTCGACGAGTTCGTTGACGAAGCCGTACGATTCCATCGTCTCGGCGTCGTAGCGCTCGGCGGTGAGAATGATCTCCTTCGCGCGACCTTCGCCGACGATGTGTTTGAGCCGCTGCGTCCCGCCCCAGCCGGGAATGAGTCCGAGGTCGAGTTCGGGCTGGCCGAACTCGGAGCGCTCGCTCGCGACGCGCAGGTCTGCACAGGTCGCCAGTTCCATCCCGCCGCCGAGACAGAAGCCGTCGATCCCGGCGACGACGGGCATGTCACAGGCCTCGAGGCGTCCGAACGTGGACTGTCCCAGCCGCGAGAGCTCCTGGCCCTCGATCGGGTCGGCACCGTCGCCGGCCATGCTCTGGACGTCGGCACCGGCGGAGAAGGCCTTCTCGCCCTCCCCAGTAACGAGGAGCGCACGAACCTCCTCGTCGTCTTCCAGGTGTTCGACCGCCGTCGAGAGCTCTTCGAGCAGTTCGTCGCTGATCGTGTTCATCCGGTGTGGCCGGTCGATGACGACGTGACCGACCATATCGCCGGGGTACTCGATCCGGACGGTCTCGAAGTCGAGCTCGTCGGCGTCGTCGTCATCGTCGTAGAAGCCGCCTTCGGCGGCGCGTTCCGCGAGGTACTCCGCGGGCGCGTAGCGCTCGTGGCCGGTCTCCTCGTAGGCCTCCTCGAGCACCTCGTGGAGGGTCTCGAGGCCGTACTCGTCGACGAGCTTGACCGGGCCGTCGGGGAAACCAGCGCCGAGTTGGACGGCCTCGTCGATCGATTCGGGCGGCGCGACGTCGCCGCCGATCAGCTTGGCGGCCTCGTTGGCGATCGTCGCGAGGAGTCGTTCCTCGACGAACTCGGACTGCTGATCGGACGGGATCTGGACGCCATCACCGTCCTCGTAGTCGTAAAATCCCTTGCCGGTCTTCTTGCCCAGTTCCTCGTTCTCGACTTTCTCTTCGAGTAGCGGGGCCGGCTCGTAGGCCGCACCCAGCACGTCGTGCATGTACTCGAGAACGTGGTAGCTGACGTCGTTGCCGACCTGGTCGCCGAGTTCGAAGCTCCCCATGGGCAGCCCCATGCCGTACTTGGTCGTGGAGTCGACCTCGGCGATGGTCGACTCGTCGTTGCTGACGAGCCAGGATGCCTCGTTCATCAGGGGGACGAGGATCCGGTTCACGATGAAGCCGGGCGAATCCTTGTGGACTCTGACCGGTGCCTTCTCGAGGTCCTCGGCGAGTTCCTCCGTCACTTCGAGGGTCTCGTCGGCGCTTTCGGCACCCGAAATCACTTCGACGAGGGGCATCCGAACCGGCGGGTTGAAGAAGTGCATCCCACAGAACTGGTCGGGACGGTCCGTAAACTCCGCGAGATCGGTAATCGAGAGGCTCGAGGTGTTCGTCGCGAAGATGGCGTGATCCGGCGCGGCGTCCTCGAGTTCGGTGTAGACGTCCTCTTTGATCTCCATCTGTTCGGGGACCGCTTCGATGACGAAGTCGGCGTCACCGACCGCTTCCGACATGTCGACCAGCGGCGTCACCCGCTCGAGGGCGGCGTCGGCTTCCTCCTGGGTAAGCTGGTCGTTTTCGGCGAGCTTGTTCAGCGACCACTCGATCTGTTCGTAGCCGTTCTGAACGAACTCGTCTTTGATGTCGCGCATGTTCACGTCGTAGCCCGCCATTGCGGCGACTTCCGCGATACCGTGGCCCATGTTTCCCGCACCCAGAACTGCGATGGTGTTGATATTGTCCAAATCCATGCTTGAGAATCCAATGTGGACGGGTTTCAACGTTTCCCTCTTCCGATCTATAAACAGCACTTCTGTTTACTATCGGTTACAAACTTCTTTATCGCTTGGATAGTAACGAACGACTATGGAATTCGGACTCAGTGAAGAACAAGAGCAAATCCGCGAAGAGGTCCGCCGGTTCGCAGAAAACGAGATCGTTCCCAACGCAGAAGAGTACGACACCGAGGAGAAGTTCCCCCACGAAGTCGTCGACAAGGCAGCCGAAATGGGCCTCGTCGGCTCGACGATCCCCATCGAGTACGGTGGGGCCGGCTACTCGACGCTCGAGTCGGTGATCATCGCCGAGGAACTGTTCTCCCACGACCCAGGGATCGCACTCTCGATTATGGCCTGCTCGTTCGGAACCGAAGCCATCCGCGAATTCGGGACCGAAGACCAGAAGGAACGCTTCCTCGAACCCGTCGCAACCGGCGAGAAGATCTCCGGGGCGGCGATCTCCGAACCCGACACCGGCTCGGACGTTTCCTCGGTCTCGACGCGCGCCGAGAAGGACGGCGACGAGTGGGTGATCAACGGCAACAAGATGTGGATCACCAACGGCAGCGTCGGCGACTTCTTCGTCGCGCTCTGTAAGACCGATCCCGACGCCGAGAGCCGCTACGACGGCTTCAGTCAGATCGTCATCGAATCCGACCGCGACGGCTTCAGCGCGGACAAGATCACCGGCAAGCTCGGCATTCGCGCCTCCGACACGGCCGAACTCATCTTCGACGACGTTCGCGTTCCCGAAGAGAACCTCATCGGCGACCGGGACGCCGCGTTCCTCCAGCAGATGCAGTTCTTCGACGCGACCCGTACCGGCGTCGCCGCACAGGGACTGGGTATCGCGAAAGGCGCACTCGAGGCCTCCCTCGAGTACGCCGAGGACCGCGAGCAGTTCGGCCAGTCGATCTCGGAGTTCCAGGCCATCCAGCACAAACTCGCCGACATGGCGACGAAGACCGAAGCAGCACGCAACCTGACCTACAAGGCCGCCTGGAACGTCGACCAGGGCAACGACATCACCAAACTCGCCTCGATGGCCAAGGAGTACGCCTCCCGCGTCGCCGTCGACGTCTCCAACGAAGCCGTCCAGATCCACGGCGGTTCCGGCTACGTCAACGACTTCCCCGTCGAGCGGTTCTACCGTGACTCGAAGATCACCCAGATCTACGAGGGCACCACCGAGATCCAGAAAAACGTTATCGCCCGCGAACTGCTGGACTAACGGCCGAAACGTCGATCGAAGCCGCCGAAAGACACACCGCGTCTTTTGCGAGACCGAGTACACCGCTCCCCACCTCGCAGTGCGTGGGACCGCGTTGTCGCTTGTCACCACGAGACGGCGGGCGGATTGGCCCCGCGTCGCATTCGATCCGCGCGCTGTCGCTCGGGGCGGTTGTTCCGGCCCGACCAGGCCGTTCCCGCTACAGTGACGAGACGGACCGGTTTCTGCACCGATCTGTCTGCGAAACTGGACCCAACCCAAAATACTTTCTATAACCCGTAGTAATCCACTCGTATGGAACTCCCGACGCCCGCGGACCTCCGACAACGTCGTACCGAACTCGGACTTACCCAGAGCGAGCTGGCGGACACGGCCGACGTCTCCCAGCCGCTGATCGCCCGCATCGAGGGCGGGGACGTCGATCCGCGTCTCTCGACGCTCCGACGGATCGTCAACGCCCTGGAAACGGCCGAAAGCGACGTCATCCGCGCCGATGATCTCATGAACGAGGCCGTCGTCAGCGTCGCGCCGGCGGACCCCGTCAGCGATGCCGCCCAGAAGATGGAGGACGAAGCCTACTCCCAGCTGGCAGTGATTCAGGACGGGATCCCGGTGGGATCGATCAGCCAGAGCGACCTCGTTCACCTCGACTCCGACGACCGCGACGAACCCATCGAGGACCACATGAGCGAAAGCTTTCCGACCGTCTCGAAAGACGCCACCCTCGACGAGATCAGCAACCTCCTCGAGCACTACAAGGCCGTGATGATCACCGAGGCCGGCGAAACCGTCGGTATCATCACCGAGGCCGACATCGCCGCGCGGCTCTCTTGACGGGCTTTAGCGGCACCGTTCGATCCACTCGGCAGCCGGGCGATCGGCGGAGGGGTGACTGTGGGGAACCTACACCGCATCCACCGTAGAACCGACCTCCGACTCCAAGCGGGCTGGAATCGGTCGACCACGCTTTTGGAGAAACGGCCTACATCCTGCTCGGAAGATGGACTACTACGATTGACTGCTGGCCGGAATGCTCACGTCCCTGCTCGTCGGGGTTGCCGTTGGATTCCATCCCGTCGTCGATTTCCGGCTCGAGCTCTTGGGTGGCGCGTTGCTGGCGACCGCCTTCCTGTGGGAGGCGATCGTCCGCCGTCCGCCGGTACCGACGGCAGAGTCGGGGTACGCGGTTGCAGTCATCGTTTGGCATGGACTGGTACTCGGCCTCCTCCTCGTGGCGTGAGACAATAATCACCGTCGCCCAGGAACGGTGAGAGCGTTTTAAGCGAACCGCGAGTGAATCACGAGCCAGAATACGCTATGTACGACTCCATTCTCGTCCCGATCGACGGAAGCGACCACGCAGTCCGGGCCGCCGAACACGGCCTGGCGCTCGCACGCTGGTTCGACGCGACGGTCCACGTCCTCACCGTCGTCGACGTCGCCGCCGCCGGTGGCGTGTTCAATGCCGGCGGTGTCGACGCGGAGTTCGTCCAGCGACTCGAGGCCGAGGCCGAGACCGCGACCGAACGAATCGAAGCGATCGCCGACGGGAGCGAGACGGTCCGGACGGCGCTGCAGAGAGGGAGCCCCGCCGACGTGATCCTCGAGTACGCCGCCGAAAACGGGATCGATCTGATCGCGATGGGGACCCACGGCCGAACCGGCGTGAACCGCTACGTCGCAGGCAGCGTCACCGAACACGTCGTTCGACGGTCGGACGTTCCGGTACTGACCGCCCGAGTGGCCGACCGAAGCGAATGGACCGGCGGGTACGACGAGGTCCTCCTCCCGACGGACGGCAGCGAGGAGGCGTCCGCCGCGGTCGACCACGGACTCGGGATCGCCACGAAAGCGGACGCACGCGTCCACGCCGTCAATATCGTCGACGTCAGCAACGTTGCAGGCACTCCTAACGTCGCGGCGTCCCGCAAGCTGCTTTCCCAGTTCGAATCCCAGGGGGAACGGGCAACCGAAGCGATCGCAACGCGGGCCCGAGATGCCGGTCTCGAGGCAGTGACTGCCGTTCAGGAGGGGTTCCCCGCCAGTGGTCTCCTCGAGTACGCCGCGGAAAACGAGATCGACCTGATCGCGATGGGAACGCACGGCCGAACCGGGCTCGGTCGCGTTCTCCTGGGCAGTACGACGGAACGGCTGATCAGGCGCGCGGGGATGCCGGTCCTCGCCGTCAAATCGAGTTCCGGCGACTCGAACTCGGAGTGAGACCCCTCGGCTGGACGGCTACCCGCGGCCGTGTCGGGATCGTGACCGATCGGCCGCCTCACTTTTTCAGGTGTCCGCCGTATAGTCGGGCGATGACAGCCGTTGCCGGCACCAAGTGGCGTGCGCTCGTCCTCGTCGGGGTCGCCGAACTGTTCGCGATGACGCTGTGGTTCAGCGGGACGGCCGTCGGTCCGGAGCTGGCCGAGAGCTGGAATCTCACGCCCGCCGAGACGGCGTGGCTGACCAACGCCGTCCAGCTCGGGTTCGTCGTCGGCGCGCTTGGGTCGGCCTCGCTAACCATCGCCGACGTCGTTCGGCCGCGATACCTCTTCGCCGGGGCCGCCTTCGTCGGAGCGGCGTCGACGGCCCTCATTGCCGGGGCCGTACACAGCGGGCCGCCGGCTATCGTCCTTCGATTCCTCACCGGTGTCGCGCTCGCTGGTGTTTATCCGACGGGAATGAAGATGATGGCCTCGTGGTTCGTTCAGGGCCGCGGCCTCGCCATCGGCGTCCTCGTCGGTGCACTCACCGTCGGTTCCGCATCGCCACACCTGCTCCGGGCAGTCGGCGGCATCGGACAGCCGCGTCTCGTCCTGTACGGAACGGCCGGTATCGCATCGATCGGGGGACTCCTCGCGCTCGCATACGAGGACGGCCCACACCAGCCCGAAACGGCCCCGTTCGATCCGAGCGCGGTCCGTCGGATCGTCACGGACCGGGCCGTCGTTCTCGCGAACACCGGCTACTTCGGCCACATGTGGGAACTCTACGCGGTCTGGACGTGGATTCCGGTCTACCTCCTCGCCAGTCTCGAGGCAAGCGGGACGCCGGACCCGGCGCGGCGAGCGGCACTGCTGGCGTTCGGGACGATCGCGATCGGCGGCGTCGGAGCGTGGCTCGCCGGCTCGGTCGCGGATCGGGTGGGCCGATCGCTCGTTACCAGCGCGTCGATGATCCTCTCGGGCACCGCGTGCCTGCTCGCGGGCGTCGTCTACGGCTCGTCGCTGGCCGTGATCACGCCCTTCGTGCTCGTCTGGGGGTTTTTCATCGTCGCGGATTCCGCGCAGTTCTCCGCGGCGGTCTCCGAACTCGCGGACGACAGCTACGTCGGCTCCGCGCTCACGCTCCAGACCGCAGTCGGCTTCTGCATCACCATCGGATCGATCCAGTTGCTCCCCGTCGTCCAGCGCGCCGTCGGCTGGCAGTGGGCGTTCGTCCCGCTGGCGATCGGCCCGTTGATCGGGACGGTCGCGATGCTCAGATTGCGAACGCGACCGGAAGCAAAGCAGTTGGCCGGCGGCCGAGGCTAACTCGTCGTTCACCCGCCGGTCACACGATACCGGCGGACTCGTGTCAGGCAGCCGCCAGCCCGTTCGATAGCGGCCCCTCGAGCGACATTGGGACGTCTGCCGGTGTTATAAAGCGATCCCCTCGCTGCCCCATCGCAGCCGGGCGACGACTAGTTGAACGAGCCGACGGCAACGAATGCGACCCGCATCGAACGCGCTTATCGGGACGACGTGAGGTCGCGCTGTCGCCCCTTCGGGACCATCGAGCGCAGTTCGCCGTGAACGTAGAGGCCGACCCCGAGGGGCTCGAGTCGGCCAGCGACCGTCTGCGCGGCGATGAGATACCCCCAGTCACCGTCCCACGCGAGTTCCTGGTCCTCGCCGCTCGCGAACCGCCGGGCCGCCTCGCGGTCGAGGTCGATCACGCACTCGGTCGCGTGACGGCCAAACCGCTGGGCGAAGTCCGTCGTGGGCTTCCAGTGTTCCTGGCGGGTGCGCAGACAGGTCATGCCGATCGCTTCGATCTCGAGCGGCGTCGAGGCCTCGCCGCCGTAGATCCAGATCTTGCCCGCGCCTTTCTCCCAGAACGTGTACTCGTCGAACGTCGCGGGCGGAATCCCGAACCGATCCGCAAAGAGGTCGACGACCGCCTCGCGCGTGGCCCGTCCCGCGACGGTTCGTTCGGACTCCGTGGCCGGCAGTCGGTCGAACCGCTGGCCGTCGTTTGCCGCGAGATCGGTGGCGTCGGTGCCCTCGCTCATCACGCGGTCACCTCCAGTTTCGCCACGAAGAAGCCGCCGGTATCGTTCTGGTGGGGATAGATCCGGGCCGCCTGCTCGAGACTCGAGTCGAAGCGCTCGCCCTCCCACTCGGTCACTCCCGGCGAGTGCTCGAGCCCGAGATCGAAGTCGACGACGCGGCAGTCCTCCTCCTCGAGCGCGTGCTGGACGACGGCCTCGTTCTCCTCGGGGGCGAAGGTACACGTCGAGTAGACGACGGTCCCGCCCTCGCGAGTGGCCTGGATCGCCCGCCGGATGATCCCCTTTTGGATGCCCGCGACGGAGGAGATGTGGCCCTCCGACCAGTTGTCCAGCGCGTCGGGGTTCTTCCGGATCGTCCCCTCGCAGGAACAGGGCGCGTCGACGAGCGTCCGGTCGAACGCGTCGAAGTCGAAGCGCTCGAGCGAGTAGTTGCGCGCGTCGGCGTTCGTCACCGCGAGGCTGGTCGCGCCGAGTCGTTCGGCGTTGAACCGCAGCGCCGAGATCCGGCCGAGGTTGTTGTCGTTCGCGACGACGGTTCCGCGGTCGTCCATCAGCGCGGCGATCTGGGTCGCCTTCCCGCCGGGCGCGGCACAGCAGTCCCAGACCCGTTCGCCGGGCTCGGGATCGAGGACGACCGGCGGCACCGCCGATACCTCCTCCTGGCCGTGGGTAAAGCCGTGGAAGGAGGTCCACGTCGATCCCGGCGAATCGGTCTCGAGGTCCAACACGCGGGGGTTCCAGTCGGCTTGCTCGTAGCCGACGCCCTCTTCGGCGAGGGCCTCGAGCGTCCGCTCGACCGAGACCTTGATCGTGTTCACGCGCACGGCGTTGCCCAGCGGCCGCTCGCAGGCCGCGAGGAAGGCGTCGAAATCGTCGACGATCGGTCGATACCGCTCGAGTGGCTCCATTGGCCGCAGGTTCGGGTGGCCGGTGCTTGTGGGTTTCGAAGCGGGCAGCGTGTGGCCGCCCGTGTGATTCGTTTGGCACCCGCTGCCCTCGATTTTATGTCGCTGACGGCCATCGGTCCGATCATGGCAGGAATCCGCGTTCAGGGACCGGAACCGGAACTCGAAGCGCCGACGCTCGTCGAAGGGTTTCCAGGTGTCGGTCTGGTCGGCAAGATCGCGACCGACCACCTCGTCGAGGAACTCGAGATGCGCTACTACGCGAGCGTCCACTGCGAGGGGCTCCCCCGGATCGGCGTCTACCGCGGCGGCGATCGGACGGCGCGGCCGCCGGTCCGACTCTACGTCAGCGAAGCACACGACCTGCTCGCGCTCCAGAGCGACGCCCCGATCACCACCAAGGCCGTCGAGAGCGTCGCCGACTGCCTGACCGGGTGGATCGTCGAGCATGGCGTCACGCCGATCTACCTCAGCGGTCTGCCCGCCGAGCGCGACGACGAGGACCGTCCCGACCTCTACGGCATCGCGACCGGCGACGGCGGCGACCGACTCGAGGCGACCGACATCCCGGTTCCGCCGGAGGACGGCGTCATCACGGGGCCGACGGGGGCGCTCATCAACCGCGCTGCACAGGAAGACTACGGGAGTCTCGGCCTCGTCGTCGAGTGCAACCCGCAGTTCCCCGATCCCGAGGCCGCGAGCGTCCTGCTCGAGGACGGCATCGGGCCGGTCGCCGACCTCGAGGTCGACGTACAGGAACTCATCGACCGCGCCGAGGAGATCCGCGCGAAACGCGAACAGCTGGCCCGGCAGATGCAGGCGATCAGCCAGGAGGAAAGTTCCCAGGCCCAGCCGCTGCGAATGTATCAGTAACGATCCGCGAGGGGGTCCCGGCGGCGGATTTTTTGACGGTCGCGATCGAGTATCCGCATATGAGCGATCGAACCCGCGCACGCGTCTTCGTCTCGGGAACGGTACAGGGCGTCTACTATCGCGCGAACACTCGCGATACCGCCCACGAGAGGGGTATCGACGGCTGGGTTCGAAACCTCGAGGACGGCCGCGTCGAGGCGGTCTTCGAGGGGCCGGCCGACGCCGTCGAGTCGATGGTCGAGTGGTGTCAGACCGGCAGTCCGGCGGCAAACGTCGAGGACGTCGAAGCGGAGTACGAGGAACCACAGGGCGAAGACGGATTCGAGATTCGGTACTAGAGTATCAACTGACGCGATTCGTACACCGATCGCATCCTCCGCGGGTCTCGCTCCGACCAGCGCTCCCGTCGTGCGATCGGGTGTGCGGTGACTGTCGGTGGCTACGGATAGTCGGCGGTCGGTCCGAACGTCGGCCTCGTGTGGGAGGGGGCGACCTCTGCCGATATCAACGGCTGAACCGGCCGGTCCGGTGATCGTCGCTATCGTCCCCGGTTCTGGTGTCGGCTCTCCCAGTGGTATCCTGCTGGTCGTCGAGTCCGGCGTCTCCGTCGTAGATGTCGATGTGATGGACCGCGTTCGGCGAGAGGAGTCGGTCTCCCTCGAGTTCGATCCACCCGTTCGCGTGGACGACGATCGGGCCCTGATAAAGGGGCACATCCGCCTCTCGCTCGTCGTAAACGACGACGTCACGGTAGGCCTGCGTCAGGGGATTCACGTCGTCCGAGAGAATCGATTCCCGCGAGAACGGCGGTGGAAACATGACCAGCGAGTAATGACAAGCGATAAACTAATAAAGATGATCACTCGCGCTCGGACAGAGACGCCTCGAGCCACGGCGGCTCTGCCGTATACTGCCACTCGGCCCAGTCGGCTTTCTCGCCGGCGTAGTACGCCCGATACGCGGCGACCGGATCGTCGGGGCGTTTGTACTCGTCGGGCATCGCCTGCGGACGCGGCGTCGGCTCGTCGGCGGGGAACGCGATGTC
This sequence comes from Natrinema ejinorense, assembly GCF_002494345.1. GTDB lineage: Archaea > Halobacteriota > Halobacteria > Halobacteriales > Natrialbaceae > Natrinema > Natrinema longum. The sequence continues at coordinate 1,671,938 of NZ_NXNI01000001.1, read as the reverse complement.
GTCGGGATCGATCCGCTCGATGACGCCCCAACTCGCGTGATCGTCGTCCTTGTCGTAGCGCTCGACGAACTCCGCGTTGAGCGCTTCGGCCTGATCCCGAAGGCGAAGCCAATTGGCTCGCGACTCCGTTGCCCATCTCGTTACGGGATGGGCGACGTGGGTCGACCGATAGAGACCGTCCCCCTCGGAGCCGTTCTCGCGAGCCGCGGTGCACAGTACTTGCGCGGCCTCGAGCAGCAGTTTGTTCACGTGCTGGTCGCAGTGATAGCGGGCAGCCAGCCGCGGGTCCTCGTCGAGCCAGAAGACGTTCACAGCGGGGCTCAGGGCTGTGCTGGCTTGAACATGCTGGTCACCGTGGCTCGGACGACCCGTCTCGGCGAGCGGTCCACGCCGTCCGCAATCTTCAACGGCCGGCCGGTCGAACCCTCAGTCATGATTACAGGCGAGCGAATGGCCGCCGTCGACGCAAACGCCGCAGCGCTGGGCGTGCCACGAAAGCAGTTGATGGAGTCGAGCGGGCACGCGGTCGCCCGCGAGATTCGGACGATCGCCGATCCCGGCGCTCGAGTCGTCGTCGTCGCCGGCCGCGGGAACAACGGCGGCGACGCGTTCGTCGCGGCCCGCTTTCTGGACGACTACGACGTCACGACGGTGTTGCTCGGTCGCGCGGAACTGATCGGGACCGACATCGCTCGCGAGAACTGGGCGGCTCTCGAGCAAGCCGAGTACGAGACGCGGGCGGTGACCGACTCGAGCGAGTTCGATCGCGACGCCGAGGGATTCGGGCTCGCCGACGCGGACGTGATCGTCGACGCGATGCTCGGAACGGGGATCAGCGGCGACCTTCGGGAGCCCGCGGCGACCGCCGCCGGGGCGATCAACGAAACCGACGCCACCGTCGTCGCGGTCGACGTGCCCTCCGGGTTCGACGCGGATGGCGGCGACCACGCGGACAACGGGGTCGAGGCCGATCGCGTCGTCACCTTCCACGATTCGAAACCGGGCCTCGAGGACCTCGAGGCGACCGTCACCGTCGCAGATATCGGCATCCCGGCGGCCGCAGAACGGTTCGTCGGCCCCGGGGATGTCGACCTCGCTCGACCCGACGGCCGTGAGGGACGCCCGTTCATCATCGGCGGCGGCCCCTACACCGGTGCGCCGGCGCTGGCCGCCCAGGCCGCGTTGCGGGGCGGCGCGGACCTTTCGTTCGTCGCTGCACCCGACTCCGTCGCCGGCGAGATCCAGGGCTACACCGAGGATCTCATCGTCCAGCCCTACGAACACGACGTTCTCAGGCCCGAGGTGGCCGACGACCTGCTCGAGACGGCCGAGCGCTACGACAACGTCGTCGTCATCGGCCCCGGGCTCGGGGACGCCGAGGAGACCCTCGCGGCCACCCGGGAGTTCCTCGAGTCCTCGACCGGGCGGGTCGTCGTCGACGCGGACGCGCTCGCGGTCGTCCCCGACCTCGAGACGGACGCGACGCTGGTCTGTACGCCGAATCGTGGCGAACTCGCGCGGATGGGGGGGCCGGATACGGACGATTTGGCCGCGACGGCCGACGAAATCGAGGCGTTCGCGGCCGAACTGGGGCACGTCGTCCTCGCGAAGGGCGCGAACGACGTTATCACCGACGGGGAACGGACCCGGATCAGCCGCTCCGGGACCGTCGGGATGAAAGTCGGCGGGACCGGCGACACGCTCGCCGGTCTCGTCGCGGCACTGCTCGAGGGGACCGAGCCACTCGAGGCGGCTGCCGCGGCGGCACACGTCAACGGGCTTGCCGGGGAACGACTGGCCCAGCGAGACGGCCACGGGTTCGTCGCGTCCGAGGTCGTGAACGAACTTCCCGCGGTCCTGTGGGGTGGTTCGGATGAGTGAGAACGACGACGCGGCCGCCGACGAGCTTACCCACACGACCGACGAGGGTGACGTCCAGATGGTCGACGTCGGCGACAAACCCGACAGCGAACGCCGAGCGGTCGCGGCCGGTGAGATCCGCCTCCAGCCGTCGACGATCGAGGCGATCCGGGACGACGAGGTCGGCAAGGGCGATGTCCTCGCGACCGCCCGCGTCGGCGCGGTCCAGGCCGTCAAACACACCTGGGAGACGATCCCGATGTGTCACCAGATCCCGATTACGAACGTCGAGACCGACTTTTCGCTCGCCGAGGATCGGATCGAACTGCAGGTCGCCGTCGAGACCACCGGGAAGACCGGCTGTGAGATGGAGGCGCTCGAGGGCGTGACGACCGGTCTCAACGTCGTCTGGGATATGGTCAAGGCCGTCGAGAAAGACGAGGACGGCCAGTATCCCGACACCGGGATCGAGAACGTGGGCGTGCTCACGAAGGAAAAGCAGCGACCGTAGCGGGCACGAAGGATGACACTACGAACGACGCTCTGTGACCTGCTCGAGATCGAGTACCCGATCGTCCAGGCGCCGATCGGGAGCGCGACCTGCCCTGCACTCGCGGCCGCCGTCTCGAACGCCGGCGGCCTCGGTCACCTCGCGGTCACGTGGCGCGATCTCGCGGAGACGCGGCGAGTGATCGACGAGACACGCGGGCTAACCGACGAGCCGTTCGCGGTCAACCTCGTGGTCGACGACGCGACGACGAGCGTGGCCACGGCCGACCACCTCGAGGCGGTCCTCGACGCCGGGGCCGAGATCGTCACGCTCTCGTTCGGGGACGCCGACCCCCACGTTGGTCGGATTCACGACGCGGGCGCGATCGTCGCGCAGACGGTCGGGAGCGCCGAGGAAGCCCGCGACGCCGTCGACGCCGGCGTCGATATCGTCGTCACGCAGGGACTCGAGGCGGGCGGTCACGTCCAGAGCGACGTGGCGACGACGGCGCTCGTCCCGAGGGTCGCGGACGCCGTCGGTGCGGACGTTCCGATCGTCGCGGCCGGCGGAATCGGCGACGGCCGAGGGATCGCGGCCGCGCTCGCGCTCGGTGCCGACGGCGCGTGGCTGGGAACGCGGTTCGTCGCGAGCGAGGAAGCCCGGGTCCACGAGGCCTACCAGCGACGGCTCCGCGAGAGCGACGAAACCGACACCGAGTACACGACCCTCTTCGAGAAGGGCTGGCCGGGAACGCCACACCGCGTATTGCGAAACGAGACGCTCGAGCGGTGGGAACGCGCGGGCAGTCCCCCTGCCGGGGAACGGCCGGGCGAAACCGATACCGTCGCGACCACCGGTGACGGCGAGCCGATCGAGCGCTACGACGAGGCCCTCGCGACCCCGGACGTCGACGGTGCGATCGAGGAACTGGCACTGTTCGCCGGCCAGAGCGTCGGACAGGTGGCCGAAATTCGGCCCGCCGGAGCCGTCCTCGCGGACCTCGTCTCGGAAACCCACACGGCGATTTCGGGGTTACCGGGTCGCCAGAATGCCGACGGGTAATCTCCCTCGCGGGTTCGAGACGACGGCAGACTGGGAGGCCATCCCCTTCGTGACCGACTCGAGTGAGGGAGTATCGCGCTGTTCACGTTTGTTCAGAGACAGTGCATTCAGTATAATTAACTATTTGCAACGTCGGAACGTATTCGACCGGTACGAATGAGTTCGCTCACTCTCTGGCCGTGGGCTGCGCTTGCGTTAGTAATCGGACTCGTCTTGCTGTCGTCGACGGTCTGTCTCTGCTATGCGATCGGAACGGACGCGAACGCTCGCGGTGCAAACGGGATTGCCTGGGCGATGTTCGCGATACTGTTCTTGCCGATCGCCGTCCCGGCATACGGGGCGTACAGAACGCGACTCCCAGCCCGAGACGAACCGCCCGGATCGACCGAACGCCGCCTCGGCGCGTTCGGAATCGGCGCCACGACCGCGTTCGTCGTCTCGGCACTCGTCTCGCCGCCGGACCCGTTCACCCAGCTGCTGTATGCGGGTCCGCTGGTGGTCGTCTTCGTCCCCCTGGCTGCGGTCGTCTGTTACGAGCCCGGCTGGCGAGGTCTCGGTTCCTGAATCACGTCCCGGTCGCCGCCCCGTCCGGGATCGGTAGTCCCGAATCGAACTCGGTATCACGCCACCGTCCGTTGTTGAGTTCTCGTCGAGAGCGACAGTTCGAGCCACAAGAATAATATCTGCGGATTACTCTCACTCTGCCAATGACGATTCATTCTGCGGTTGTTCTCGCAGCGGGGGAGGGAGCCCGTCTCCGTCCCCTGACGAAACATCGGCCAAAGCCGATGCTTCCCGCGGCGACCAAGCCGATTCTCGAGCACGTCTTCGATGCGCTCGTCGACGCCGGCATTACGGAGCTCACCGTCGTCGTCGGATACGGGCGGACGCACGTCCAGTCGTATTTCGGCTCGACGTACCGCGACGCCTCTCTCGAGTACGTCGTCCAGGACAAGCAACTCGGCAGTGGGCACGCCCTGTTGGCTGCCGAACCCGAGGTTTCCGAGCCCCAACTCGTCCTCAACGGCGATCAACTCGTGGCCCAGCGGATCGTCGAGGACGTCCTCGCTGCTTACGACGATGACGACGACGCGATCGCGACGCTCGGACTCGTTCGCGACGCGGCCGTCGACAACTACGGCGGCGTGATCCTCGAGGACAACGGCAGCGTTCTGGAAATCGTCGAACGTCCCCGCGACGACCGGACGTACCAGCTCAACGCGGGCGTCTACGCCTTCGATCCGGAGCTGTTCGAATATCTCCGGGGGCCGGAACCACAACTGAACGAGTACTCGCTCGTCGACGGGATCGCGAACGCGATCGAGTCGACGGAGACCGTCCGGGGCGTCACGTCCGAGGGTATCTGGATCGACGCGACGTATCCCTGGGATCTCCTCGAGGTAACCGAGACCCTCTTCGAGAGCGTCGACGGTGTCGAAAGCGAGATTTCGGCCGATGCTCGCGTTCACGACTCGGCAACGATCGTCGAGCCGGTCGTGATTTCCGCCGACTGCGTCGTCGGCCCGGGCGCCGTCGTCGGCCCGAACGTCGCACTCGGCAAGAACGCGACGATCGGAGCGAACGCCGTCGTCGAGACCAGCGTCATCGACGCCGACACGCGCGTCGGTTCGGGGGCGACGCTCGTCGACTGCGTCACTGGGCGGAACGTCCGGATCGGCACAGGTTCGACCGTCGTCGGGGGGCCAGGCGACGTCCGCGTCGGCGACCGCGTCCACGAAGCCGAACGACTGGGCGCGTTGCTCGCGGATCGCGTTCACGACGGTGGCGGCGTGACCTACGCGCCGGGAACGATCGTCGGCTCCGATGCCGTCATCAACGCGGGAACGACCGTTCGCGGGACGATCGAGACCGGAACGGAGGTCCAGTAACGATGTGTGGTATCGTGGGGTACGTCGGCTCTACCGACGGTAGCGATGCAGTCGACGTCGTTCTCGACGGGCTCTCGCAACTCGAGTATCGTGGCTACGATTCCGCCGGACTGGCCGTACCGACCCCCTCGATGCGGGTCTCGAAGGCCGCCGGCGAGCTGTCGGCACTCGAGGACGTGGTTTCTCGCCCTGCCCTCGCGGGCGAACCGGTCGGAATCGGTCACACGCGCTGGAGTACACACGGCAAACCGTCCGACGCCAACGCCCACCCACACGGCGATGCGGCGGGACGGGTCGCCGTCGTCCACAACGGGATCATCGAGAACTACCAGCGGCTGCGCGATGATCTCGTCGATGCGGGCGTCGCCTTCCAGAGCGAGACGGACACCGAAGTCGTTCCTCACCTGATCGGGCGCTACCTCGACCGCGGTGCCGACCCCGAGGCTGCGTTCCGGCTGGCGATCGACCAGCTCGAGGGCAGTTACGCGATCGCCGCCGTTTTCGACGGCTCGGAGACGGTGTACGCGGCTCGCCAGGATTCCCCGCTCGTCGTCGGCCTCGGCGAGACCGGGACGTACCTCGCGAGCGACGTCCCCGCGTTCATCGAGTACACCGACCGCGTCTGCTACCTCGAGAACGGCGATTTCGCTCGACTCTCCGCGGACGGCGCGGTCATCACTGACGGAGCGGGAGAACCCGTCGACCGGCCGACGGAAACGATCGCGTGGGACTCCGAAGACGCGGAGAAAAGCGGCTACGACCACTATATGCTCAAGGAGATCCACGAGCAGCCGACGGCCCTACGACAGTGTCTCCGGGGCCGGATCGACGAACTCGAGGGAACGGTCGATCTGGCGGAACTCGCCGCCATCGACCACGGCGGTCCGGTCCAGTTCGTCGCCTGCGGAACGTCGTATCACGCGGCGATGTTCGGTGCGGAGCGGCTCCGGTCGGGCGGCGTGAGGGCACAGGCGTTTCTCGCCAGCGAATACGGGAGCGATCGCGTTCCCGTCGACGAGGGGACGCTCGTCGTCGGCGTCACCCAGAGCGGCGAGACCGCCGACACGTTACGCGCCCTCCGTGAGGCCGACCGCGCCGGGGCGACGACGCTCGCCGTGACCAACACGGTCGGCAGCTCCGCCGCTCGAGAGTGCGATCACGCCCTCTACATCAGAGCGGGTCCCGAGATCGGCGTCGCCGCGACGAAGACGTTCGCGAGCCAGCAACTCGCGCTCGCACTGCTGGCGTTCGAACTCGGCGACGGCCCGACTCGCGGGGAACTCGAGGCACTCCGAGACATCCCCGGGCAGATCCAGACGGTCCTCGAAACGACGACCGCCAGAGCGGTCGCCGAGGCGTTCGTCGATGCCGACGCGTACTTCTTCGTGGGACGGGGCTACCACTACCCGGTCGCGCTCGAGGGCGCGCTGAAAATGAAGGAGATCACCTACCGTCACGCGGAGGGATTCGCATCCGGCGAGTTGAAACACGGCCCGCTGGCCCTCGTGACCGAAACCACGCCCGTGTTCGCGATCGTCACCGGCGACGGCGAAACCGCTCGGAAGACGATCGGAAACGTCAAAGAAGTCGAAGCCCGCGACGCACCCGTCGTGGCGATCACCGACGGGGAGTCCGACGTGACGCGCTACGCCGACCACGTCCTCGAGATTCCCGCCGTCGACGACATCAGTGCGTCAGTGCTCGCGAACGTCCAGTTGCAACTGGTCGCCTACTGGGTTGCCAACCTGCTGGGACGCTCGATCGACAAGCCGCGCAATCTGGCCAAGAGCGTGACAGTGGAGTGATACCGTCAATCTACTGTTATCGATCTTGAAGTTAGCGCACGGTCACGGTGGCTCTGCGTATCATCGGTCGGGTCCCACACCAGTCCTGTCCGATCGACTGGTCTGAGCAGTTCAGGTGACACAGCCCTCCGTCCCGGTATCGACCGGTTTGATAACGATCAGAAACGGTCTGCTGAATACAGCGGTTTGACCCCGTTTGGATGCAAAATGCAGTAGAACGGGACAGTCCGCTGCAGTATGTAACCCATTATGCCAGGGAATTCATGGCCACCTCAACCACTCGATGGCCGGGCGTTGTAGTGTTGATACTGGTAGTTCTGCTTTTGAGAAACGTCTAGACGTATTCATCGACGACGAGAGCACCAGCGATCCCGAGGAGTCCTCCCACGAACAACCGCATACCACGAGGCAGGCTATTTCGCATGTGGCCGAGCAACGACTGCTCTACTCCGCTACCAGACACGAAGAAGTGAGTCACCGTTACCCCAAGAATTGCATTCCCGATGAGAAAGACGACCCCGGCGACGAGGAACCCCGTGCCGACGCTGCCCGGAGTGTGTTCCGTTCTCGTCAGGTGACATGCGATTATAGCACAGGCGAGGGGGATCCCAACTGAAAACACGAAGCCACCGACAGTCGTGATCGGTTGCGACCACGTTTCGATGTATGTAGTGCTTGCCGCCGAGGACAGCAGTTCCTGGGGAACGATAAAGAGCAGCGTCGTAGTCAGAAGAAGGAACAACGCGCTGAATACACCGATACCTGCGCCGATTTTGGCGGGTTGATGCTGATACATGAATTACTGTTGGAATTATCCCATATTAAATTACAGAGGAGGATATCGGATCGATAACTGGGAAGCACAGATCGATGGTGGATCGCGGAGTGCATCTCCAGCCAGCCCGTGCTGTCGCCGAGCCGCTGTTCGAACACATCGAGCCGATCCCCCATCCGGCACCCCAGACTCTGTTCGACGATCTCACCGTCTCTTCTATGATTCGTTTTCAAGCACGCCGCTGTGCCGCCTGTCCGTTTCACTCTCGTGACGACCGGCCGCGTCGACGACACGACCGCGGCCACTCTGTGATGCTCGCCGGTCGAAGGGGTCCCGCGGCTCGAGTACTGGCCCGTTCGACGCGGACCGGGACGCTTCGACGGCGGCTCGAATCGGGCCGATTTAAGTGGCCGTGTGCGTCGACTAGCACCAGTGAACCGCGCCGAACTCGTCGTTGCGATACTCGCCGGGATCGTTCAGGGGGTCGTCGAATGGTTGCCCGTCTCGAGCCAGGGGAACCTCGCACTGTTCTTGACTGCCGTCGGAACGGATCCCAGCGTGGCGTTGCAACTGGCGCTGTTTTTGCAACTCGGGACGACGCTGTCGGCGGCGACCTACTATCGTAGGGACATCGCGACGACCGTTCGTTCGGTGCCCGGATGGCGACCCCATCGGGCGTACGCCAGTGAGAACGCGATCGCATCGTACATCGTCGTTGCCTCGCTCATGACTGGTCTCGTGGGGATTCCGCTGTACGTGTACGCGGTCGATCTCGCCGGCCGGCTTACCGGCGGCGTCTTCATCGCGGCGATCGGCGTCCTGTTGATACTGACCGGCGTCCTCCAGCTCGCCTCGGAGTCGGTGTCGATGGGGATTCGCGACGCGCCGACGCTGCTCGATTCGGTGCTCGTCGGGGCCGTCCAGGGCGTCGCGATCCTCCCCGGTATCTCTCGGTCGGGCGTGACGACGAGTACGCTACTGTTTCGCAGCTACGACCCGCCGGCCGCGTTCCGGCTCTCCTTTCTGTTGTCGATCCCCGCGAGCCTCGGTGCGGCCGCGCTCACCGTCGCGGGTGCCGGCGGACTCCCCGGCATCGCGCTCGGGCCCGCACTGGCCGCACTCGGGATCAGCGCCGTCGTCGGCTACCTCACGATCGATGCCCTCATGCGAGTCGTCGATCGGGTTCCGTTCTGGGTCGTCTGTTTCGGTCTCGGCGCACTCGCGATCGCCGGCGGGGGCGTCGTCTCCGTCGTCGTATAATCGGATCTGTTCTCGACACGATGCGTCGCTGCGGATGTTGCCGGCGACTGTGAGGCGGAGCCATTGTTGACGAACCGAACACGATCAGGCGCGTGATTTCCGTCGACAGACTGCAATTCCCCGTGTACAGTCGGTCATAATGGGAATCTTGCTCCGAACAGCTATAGTAGCCACTGAAACGATTTACACACTCACCGCAACGTTGTCGTGCGATGAGGTGTGCAGTGACTTTCAGTGGCTACGATAGTCACAGCTCTCCCCTATTGTCTCTCATGTCGATCCAAATATCCATAACCGTCTCTGCCCCCGCAAGGTGTTGCTGAGGGGTACGAAAGGGAGATCCTATGAAGAGAGGAAGTGATATTCAAAATCGGCCATCGACTCGAGCAGAGGCGCTGAAACGAGTCCGAGACGGCGAGGGGGCGTCAGAGACGAGTTGAGCATGCCAACAGGAGTAATTAGAGGTGGGACAATTCGAATCTCATAATCGGCCTTCGTCTGCTGGTTTTGGTTCTTTGCGGTCTTCGATACGCTCGAGCAGTCGGGGAATTCGATTTCGGAGACCGATTTCGGTGACCGATTTCGGATCTGCTCTGTGAAAGTTCGAATCAGCGGGTGCAAAGAGAGGGTCTCCTCCTCGATTTCCTCCGCTCGAGGCGCATCTGAGAATCTATAGCAGGAGTTGATTCCGGACTATAGCTCGAGCGAAATGGATCGGTTCGACAGAGCAAGGCATGCAGTATCCGATCGATCAGCCCACCTAGTTACGCCCCTCGAGAACCCAGCCACGGCAGCCTTGCGGTGGATTGAGCCGATTATGAACGGGAAATGGCCGTTTCTGTGATGGGTACACGACGTCTCGAGGTGAGAACAGAGACGAATCGTCGTTGGGAATCCCGTACCGCTTCGAACTATACTGTATCCGGTTCCGGTGAGTGATCTCGAAGCCACTCTGCGGGGTAGACTGCCGTCATCCCTGGCGTGTCGATCCGGAACTGTTGGGGCGGCGTGGTTTCTGCATACGTTTTCTCGACGCGGGGTGTGCCCTCGAGAGGAGCGTTGAGTGCGGAGAGTATTTTGTGTCCGTCGGCTTGTTTCATGACGACCCAGATCGCGGCCTCGGGTTCGCAGGCGGCCATCTTATCGAAATCTTCGGGCACTGCACGTCGCGTGTCGTGGTTGATGCGTTCGACCTCTGCCGTGACGATGATTTCGCCGTCGGAGGTCACACCTGCGAGATCGAGTCGATGTTGGTCGTCGAGTTCGTAATATGGGATGATTTCAGAGACGCTCGAGTCTGGGTTCTCCGCATATGCTTCCTCGAGATAGTGACGAGTGACTTCGATTCCGAAGACGTGTTCACTGGACTCGTCGAGATCGCCGATCCCGTGGCCATAGTCGACGCCTTTGCGATAGCTCTCCCCAATTACGGATCTGCCGTCCGAAGAGACGGTGTAGAGGCGATGTGGGTGATCCGTATCGTGTCGGAGGAGGTCGGCCTCGAGCAGCGGGGAGATTTCGTCGGGTTCGATGCCGACGTACTCCTGCAGTCTGAGCATGGAGTCGTACAGGAGATCGTACTCGAGGGGATCATAGCGGAGTTGCTGAGCGTTGTATACCGTCTGTAGAAAGAGCAGTTGGCGATCGCTCCACTCGGTGGCAGCACGCTCCTCGGGCGTGAGTTTGAGATTGATCTCGCAGACGGGGATATCGTCCGAATCGACGTCCGTAAGCGTGTGACAGCAGTCGATCGCCCGCTTCATTCCATCGATAGTCGGGTCGTAGCGGTTTGCACACGAGTCACAACAGAGGGCGTGTATCGATTCGTCGTAGCTCACGCAATCGGGAAGCCGCTTCGTATGTGGGAGTAACGACCCGACATAGAGTGACTCTTCTCCGGTTTCGTCCCCCTCCCCGGGACCGTTTTCGTTACCCGTTTGGCCCCTCCCCGACGGAGTGGTCTCGTAATCGAGTCCCGATTCATTCCACGTCTCCAACTCGGTGAGTTCGAACGCGGCCTCGAAGGTCTGTGCGCTCTCGTCGTCGAGAGGAGCGTCGCTCACCGGGTGCCCGTCAGGGGCGGGCAGTGACCGGCCGAGAAACGGCCGTGGGACGGGCGAACCGAACGCGGCTGCCGGGCGGATGAGCCACTCGCCGTGGCGAATTGCCGCAAGTCGTCTGGCGACTTTTTTCGGCGGAACGTCGTCGGTCGCGAGCGCCTTCGCGAGATCGTCTTCGATACTGACGTTACCGACGACGAACGTCCCGATCTCGTTGAGCGCTTCCTCGTACGTGTGATTCGATGGATCCGGGGAATCGAGTTGGCTCGGAAACTGAACGCCGAGCATGAGGGAGAGGCCGAACGACCGCCCCTGTGAGAGGAGCGTATCGACCAGTTGCGTCGCGACGACATCTTTCGCTTCCTCGAGATACAGATTGACCAAGAGTGGAGTTTCGGACCGCTCCGGGCTTTCGGACCGAGCTTTCAGTGCCGTCCACAGGTTTGAGAGGAAGACGAGCGTGAGGGCGCGTTTGATCCGCTCTTCCATTCCGCCAAAGTCGAAGATGATGACCACATCATCGTTGATAACATCGATGAAATCGAAGTGTGGGCTCGTCTGGTCATCAGCTGTCTCATCCCGCGAACTCGCTCTCTCCCCACCAGTCTCGTCTTCCGCGTCGTGAACAGCGGGGACGTGATCGAACAACGGTGCGAGTCGATCGTCAGTCGCGATCATCTCGACTCGAGCCACGGCACCGCCGAGGACCATGTTGAAGACGTCTCGGTCGCGCTCTAGCAATCCGGCGAAGTATTCGGTGAGTCGGTCATCCGAGGTCGGCGGTGGCGTTCGATCGCCGAGCGTGCGTTGAAGCGCTCGATAGAGGTCTTTGTGCGAGACGATATCCGAGCCGTGAATCGGATCGAACAATGCTCGAAGGTGGTTTCGAATCGCCTTTGTCGACTCTGTCGCCCCGTAGTACTGTTCTTCGCCCATCAATCCCGCGAGGATCTCCTCGTAGTGGCCCGCGATTCTCGATCGCGCCTCCTCGCGTGAGAGGCCTGCATCGAGCAGTGACCTGATATCGAAGATCGACAGCGCGGGCAATAGTTTGGTGAGGTCGAAGTAACGGACGTTCTCGAGGCTGCCGTGTGCCACGTAGTGTGCTCGAAGATACTCCTCGGCCGTTCCCCCTCCCTTGTAATCGAAGAGAATTTCCGGACCGTCTGTTGCTCCGACGTTCGAAAGCATCGCGCCGGCGGTGAGGACGGATTTCCCCGAGCCCGTATCGCCGACGACGAAGAGATGTCTGTCCTGGAGCGATGGTGGGAGGACGAACGGGTTCTTGTATGGTTGGCGGTCGTCAGTGAGAGGCATACAGAGCGCTTGACCGACCCCCGTATATCGCTCGAGATCGGCCGGCGATGGCAGGGGAAGTCCGGTTCGTTCGGATTGTCGAGCGCCGAGTGCTCGCTGCCCGGTCGGCGTGAGACCGACGCCGTCGATCAAGCAGAATCCGGGCAGTTCGTCCAGCGAGACGACGATTCCAGCGCTCTCGGGAGTCTTCCACGGAAGACGGCTCCCGACGGTTTCGTACGTCGGTTCGGGACAGGTCCGATCACGGATCTCTTCGAAAAGCCGGCTCGCAGGCGGACATATGCCCGTATGGAGGTCGCTGTCCGTAATGACGTGTCCCCGGATGGTATGGTACGGTCCGCTCAGGTGTCCGAACACGCTCGCCAGACTGCGAACGATCGCGTCGGCTTGCTCCGGATTCCGAGACTCGTCTGCGAACGCCACCGCTCGAGCGGAGAGGCAAAACATCCGTTGGAGGTCTCGCGTCTCGAGATCGGCGAGGCGGTCTCGGTATGCGGGTGAGAGGTCCGTCGTCTCGAGTTTTTCGTCCGCGTTCGGGAAGATAAATCCGAAGACGCGATCTGCGGGTGTGACAAGGCTGCGCTCGAGATCGTACCGGTACTGGTCTGCGGTCGCCCGCTGATCGCCGATCGGGCGACAGACGACCTGATAGACGATGGGAACCGCCGAATCACAGAGCGTTTCGACGAGCATCGCCAGTGGGACGCGCCGCGATTTCGACTCGTCTTCGGTCGATCGTGGCTGTGAGGAACGGTCGGTGATCTCGTCGAACGTTGCGAGCGAGGTTTGCCAGTCCTGGCGGATGTCGGTAGTAGCGCGATATTCCACACCAGCGACGTACGGTTGTGTTTGGATCTCAGGGACCTTGCTATCACCAGCAATCGACGGCGTCGAACGCTCGTTCCCTATAGAGACCGAACACGAGGCTTCGATTTGGCGCGGATGCCATTCGACCCGTGTCAATTCGTACGTGTCCGGAAACCACGTCCGAAGAATCGCCTCGAGTTCATCGAGAAACGAATCGTGTGTCGTGCCGACGAGATACCGAATGCTGGTATCCGACTGCCCGTCAGCGACGAGCAGCCACTCGACGATCGGCTGTTGAGTTCCGTTCCGCAGCGCCGACCAGACACTCGAGTGAGAGAGTTCTCGTAGGCTCTCGTACAAAAGCGACGTCGCCTGTGAAACGGCCGTCGCGTTGAGTGGCTTCGTCGATGGTCGAATTTCGATATACGCTCGTGGCTTGTAAGATGGTGACTCCGTGTGAACCCCGGTTGTTTCGTCGCAGATCTCTGGACTCGAGTCACTGCTGGTGTCATTTTTAAGAGTGGTCGAACTCGAGTTCTCGAGAGAGATAGTCGTCTGTTCCTCAGGTATCGGCGTCGCGTCTTTCTCTGTCGGCATTAGTTACGGGAAGTCTGGCACAGACAGCGCTTACGCGGACCGTAGTATGAGCGCTTCTGAGACTACGACTTTCAATACGTGTACTATAGTAGCAAATCTAATAAATAGATGTCGAGCACGGATGATCGATTGTTCCGGTCGACTACCAGAGTTGCTCTGTGACGAGCGGTCGCGGTGACGTTGTTCACTGGTGTCTCTCATCGAATTCGCGTCCGTCCACCTCATCCATTGAGATTCTAAACCTGCCTAAACGTCTCATGGAGGCCTGTTTCTGAGCGCACCAAAACACACAAGTCATTATTGCACTAATCATTAGACAAAGTATGACCTTCTATGACCGGAGCGATGAGTTGGAATCGTTACAAACCGCTTTTAGCGCACCTGGTCACGCGTTCTACGTCGTCTATGGACGCCGGCGCGTCGGAAAGACAGCACTTCTCAAGGAATTCTGCGTCGACCGACCGCATCTCTACTATCTCTCCGCTCAAGAAGCAGAGCACCGTCAGCGTGAGAAATTCGTCGAACAGGTAGCCGATTCGTTCGACGACCGCGTGCCCCAAATCGATGGATGGGACGATGCGTTTGATTATCTTAGTGACAAGCTCACAGTAGAAGACAGAATCGTCGTCATTGACGAATTTCCATATTTAATCGAGGAGAATGACTCGCTTCCATCCTACATCCAGGCGTTCGTCGACGAACAACTCAGAGACACTGACTCGATGCTCGTCCTCTGCGGATCGAGTGTGAGTACGATGGAATCCGAGGTGCTCGGTCACGAGAGTCCGCTGTACGGCCGCCGTACCGGGCAGATCGATCTCCAACCGTTTTCGTTTCAAGAGGCTCGAGCTGTTATTTCCTATGATATTGCAGACGCGATCCGGTCGTACTCGGTCACTGGCGGGACGCCGATGTACTTGACTCTCTTCGACTACGGGCAATCGCTCGCCAAGAACATCCAGACACACGTCCTCTCGCCGACAGCAATACTCTACAACGAACCGGAATTCCTGCTTCGGACGGAATTACGAAGTCCCGCCCGGTACCTGAGTATCCTCGAAGCAGTGGCGCTGGGCCATACGACGCCGAACGAGATTTCGGGCGCGACTGGAATCGATTCGGGGCCACTGTCGAAGTATCTCCAAACGCTTCGCCAACTCCGACTCCTCGACCGCAGTGTCCCAGTCACAGCATCCGGGAAGAAGTCCAAACGTTCTCGATACCGCGTTGCTGACGAGTTTCTCCGATTCTGGTTCCGCTACGTCGAGCCGAACCGCTCTAGCATTGAAGAAGCACCGTCGGTCGTTTTCGACGGCACCATCGAGCCAGATCTACCGATGCACGTCGCAACGACGTTCGAAGACATCTGTGAAGAAGCCGTCTGGGAGTTGATCAGACGTGGCAACCTTGCGCCGTACTCCGACGTCGGACGTTGGTGGTACGGTGAAGAAGAGATCGACATCGTCGGTCTCGCCCCCACTGATGACCGTATCCTCCTCGCCGAATGCAAATGGACCAGTGACCCGATCGACCACGGACTCGCTGCAGACCTTCGAGCAAAGGCGGACAGCGTCCGATGGGGTCCGAACGATCGCACTGAGCAGTTCACCCTCTTTTCGAAAAGCGGATTCGTCGACGGTCTCGCTGACGACCTCGACGACAATTGGTCACTGTTCGATCTCGATGATCTCAATCAGATTATCTGAGATTAGGCGAGCGACTTGATTCAGGCGTATTCGAAGCAGTCGTCCCTCAGGAAGAACTTGGATGATATACGAGTAGGAGCGTAGGGACGAGTGATCGACCATCTGACGAACGTCCCAACCCCCTCGCACAGTCGACTCCCGCGACTCGCTGCGCTCCTCGCTTCGTTGCGGTGCTTTCGTCGTCGGGGTTCGTCGACTGCACTCGCCCGTTGGACCCCACCCATGCCGGGTGTTTAGCCAGTTATCGTCTCTGTTTCTCGATCGAGAACCGCGCACACAACTCGCCGCTTCTGCCCTCCGCTCGCTCCCACTCTTCGGACACCAGTATTAAGCGCGCTTTCGGTCTTCGCTCGCGCTCAGACGCGAAAACGGCTTAAAACTGGACGCTCGCTCCGGTGGAAGCGACGCGCGGTGCTGGTTGCTCGGGCATCGGCGCGTCTCGCTCGCGCCCTGACGGGCGCCTGCGAAGGCGCGAGCGAGACGCGTGTGATGGAGCGTTGGAGAGCGACGAGAGCCAGGGCTGGAGAGTCGTGGTGTCGGAAAAGACGCCGAGTGAGCGCCTTCGGACTGAAGTCCAATGTCTAGTAGGAAGTCGATTAGCAAGGTCGTTTCGGTCGATGAACAAGCGTACAAACAAGATGGCGCTCGAGAAGGGCATCCGGATATCGTCGATGAGACGCCGGAGTTCCGGGCCACGGTGGAGATGGAGATTCAGGCGAAAGTAGATGCGAACCACCCGGACGGAATCGTCGATACGAGCGACGATCGGATCTACGGCGCGACTCTGGCCCAGGAAGAACGCATTCGAGCCAGAGAAGAAGAGCTCGAGCGAATCAGTGAACAGGCGGTAGTCGGTCGACAGGAGGGACGGGCGGAACGAACGAGAGCAGCGGTCGAGGAGGCGTGTCAAAACCGGCGGACGAATGTGCGAGATGATCCTCGTGAAAAACTCGAGCGAGCGGTAGTGGGAGAAATCAATCGACAGGCACAGCGGTTGGCCGAGGACGTCGCCGGTGGCTACACCCGAGCGGTCATCGCGAAGCGAATCGCGAGTCGAGTTCTCGAGGGCGTAGAGCTGTTCGAGGCGGTGATGGCGACGAAAGAAGAGATGCTACATGAAGCAGGGACGATCGTGCCGATCGGGAGGCTCGAGGAGATTAGGCGGGGAGAGGTCAGTGTGGACGGTCGCGTGATCGACCTGTGGGAACCCTCGAGTACGAGTATCCAACAGGTGGGGTTGATCGAAGACGAAACGGGACGAACGAAGTTCACTATCTGGTCGAAGAGCCGGCAGACGATGGTCTGCAAGGGCGAGCGGGTGCGGTTCAGGGCGGCTGCGAAGAACTGGTACAATGGACGATGTTCGATCGCGCTGACTCGATGGTCGGAAATCGTGTTCCCAGAGCGCGGTCAGTGGTGGGAGTAGCGCTGTAGTCTCCTTTTTGTTGGATCCCGATCACCCACTACCCGCCTCCCCACCCACCTCCACGTTCCGGGCTGCTCACGGCCGAAGGCCGTTCGCTGCCGGGCTTTCGCTCTACTGTTTATTTAGAAAGCGGTTGGAACGCAATCAGATCATTCGGTGACATCTTCTCCACCCTACTCGCTCACGGTTGACGCCGTTCGCTCCTTGAGGTTGGACTTTCTGTTTCTACGGCACTGTCTAGTTTAGCACCTCCGCTGGCGGTTGCTTATTGAGTGACTGGTACGGTCGCTGTGTGTTATAGTAGTGGACAAACTGTTCAAGTAATTCTCTTGTGCTGGCCCGACTGCCAACCCATGAGCTATGGAAGCGGTCGATCCGCATGTTGAGGGTATGAAACCACTTTTCGATGTGGTTTCGATCAACGTAGTCGAGGTGACCGCTCAACCCTAATCGAGAGAAGGCAGTTAGATAGCCAGCACCATCGACGAGAAACTTAGCGTCGGAGAGATCGTGTTTCTCGGCGAGTCCATGCAGAAACGCAGCAGCTGGATCGGTGCCTCGCCGTCCGAAGAGCGCGACATCGAGAATGAGTTTCGTGTCGAGGTCTATTGCAGCGTACATCCAAGATCGGTCGCCGTTAATCCTGACAGCGGTTTCGTCAACCGCGACCCGCGACGGCGAAGCCGTCGGCGGATCTGGCACGCTGTCAGCCAGCCGATGCACCCAGTACCAGATTGCTTGATGAGAGCGTTCAACGCCGAGTGAGCGAAGAATCGCTTGTGTCTCTCGAAGCGAACAACCGGTCGTATGGAGTCGGACGGCGAACGCCCTGACGGGCGTTGCCGTCCGCTCACGCTCCCAACATTCATCAAATTCCGCTGCGTAGCTCTCGCTGAGCAGGTCTGCGAGCATCTTAGCCAATTCACTCAACGACCTGCTCATTTCTCAAACTGACTCAACTAGACAGTGCCCGGAAGGATTAATGGTAATGGTTGAAACAATAGTTTGTCTCCGGCTCCCCTTCCTCCCTATCCGGAGACTGCTCACATCCCCCCACTTACCATTTCGAAGGTATCCACAGATGCGTTAGCGGTCTCGCAAGGTCACTGTTGAAATTAGTAAGGCTCGCGAGATCGTCAGGCTTGTCACAGCGAAGTTTACTCGAGAGAAAACGCCAGCCAGAGGCTAGCGTAGAAGCTCCCCAACCCTGATGGTGGGTGTCCGATCTGGGTGGGTCCGAGACCGTGTGTGACAATATGGCTATTGACCCCTTGTTGGGACAATCTCGAAGGCAGGATTGGCCTGTCGTGGTGGACAGGTAGGTTAGCTGAATGTCTGAACCTTTCCCCGCCATTTGACCAAAGGTTGTCGTATCGCATGAATGTATTGGCCATCTGAGAACGACCCCAACGAATAATACCATGTTCAGAATACAGCGGAACGCCTCCACACCTCGTCCGTCGTGGTGGCTCAGTCATTCACCAGACTTCCTTCTTTCATCGCTGTTCGTCGGTCGAAGATCGGTAGGGAACACTACGTTCGACGGTTCACGACAGTCGGCACTGAAAGACACACGCTCTACATGTCCAGAGTTTAAGTAATAGCCCCCCAGAAAATCTCCCTCAAAGGATGAAAGAACCAAAACAATACGAAATCACTGGTCTCGGCCTCTCGGGCACCCAGTATACCGTCGAACAAACGGGAACGGACAAGAACTTTCGACCCGAGTACGAAGCCAGAGACGTCACTGGCGACACGATATTCCGCTGCACCTATAACATGTACGAGGAGAAAGACGAACTCCCCTTCGTCGATGCCGACGGAGACGAACTGTTTACCGTCAAGGCGAGCGAAACCTGGGACATCGCCGGCGACTATCTGCTTACAGATAGCCAGACTGGAGAAGACATCGTCGTTCTAGACAACGACTTTTCGCTCTTCCAAGACACTTGGCGAATCCGCGACGCTGAGGACGAGTCTCTCATCGCCGAAATCAACTCGCGTGGTGCACTCTTCACCGTGGGTCGGAAGATCCTGCCAGTGGGCCAGTGGATCGGACACAGGTTCAAGGTAACTGATCCCGAAGGCAACTCCGTTGGAACCATTGAGAGCGGTTTCGCAGTTTTTGACCAGTACGAGATCACGATTCGCGATAGAAGTTCGGTTCCAGTAGATCCAGTATTGGCAGGAGCAGTTGTGATAGACGCAATTCAGGAGAATTGAATCATCGACTCCGTTGAAAGAGGTTGAGAAGGACGCCCCCAGACAGCCATATCGAGCCGGTCGAACGCCTTACACAACGTCGAAAGAGAGGAGAGTTTTTCAAGTTCGAGAGTGAACCCTATTCTTCAGATATATTTTTGACTGGAACAGCTGTTACGTAGATGTGCACACTTACCAACCTGAGTGGGTCAAATCAACGCTTGACCTTAGGGAGGGCATTTCCGTATAACTGCTAAATGGATCGCTATGAACCGCCGTTCGTATCTCGCTGTCGCCAGTCTTACCGTCTCCAGCCTCATCGCTGGTTGCTCCTCGGATAAGCCCACAGAACCAGAGTGCCACTTGATGCACGAAATCGTCGAATCACCAGAAGACTACGGTGAGCCAGTTGATACGTACAGATATGAAACCCTGAGCAGTGACGCACAGCGGGTGGTTGAAGAGGTCGTCACCAAAGGAAGCTATTCAACTACGAATCAAAGCCTCGAATCGACGGAATTCCGGTATTGGGACACAACGACCGTCTACAACGTCACCTACCAAAACGAGACGCACGTACTGCTCACGTATACGGGCGGGGGGTGCGAAAGCCAGTAGATGGGCAATGTGTAGTGTCTAAGCTCCCTGTCCCCGCATCGTTCTGCGGATGGAACCCGGTGTATACTAGTTGGTTTTGAGTGGTATTTTTGCGTGGACAGCGTTCCAGTCATGCGATTCTTCGTGGACAGAGGTGTCCATGCAGTTTCCGTGGATAGCCGATCTGCGTGGACAAGTGATGAAAGGAACGCTGTCCTTCGAGAGTACTCCGTCATCAGGGACACGAGCGAACTCTGTGTTCCCATCGGAAAGGACGTGCTCGCCGTTGTCGCGCGTCCAGACGGTCTGATTACAGAACCTTCGCCGGCCGGTCTGGCGTTGTTGTCGCTGCCTCGATGTTAAACACCACATCATGGTCTGGATGCGTCGCAACTGCGTCAGGTTGCTCGCTCCCATCCTGCTCGAGGATCTCGACACTGAATCCGCGTTCAGTGAGCGCTATCTCAGTATCCAGAAGCACTTCATCGTGGCTAGTTCCACCAGCCGAGCCGCCAGTGCCCGTCTTGGGCCGGACTAACTCTTCACCCTCGTCAGTGAGGCGAGCGACGATCTCGTCGTTCTGCAGGTCGACTTCGATCAACTGCGAGGCGTCGCGCACGTTCGGCAGGTCTTCGTATCCAGAAGGCAGTGACTATGTCAGTGGTATACAACTCATTTCGAATATCAATGCCAAACTGATACGACTCACATAGGTATCGCGTTTTACAGTTTTCGTTGGGAGACATTTGCTCGGACTGGGCTCAGTTATGATGGATTGGCTAATTATCCAATATTACTCTCGGTATCTAGCTTCTCGTTCGGACGGTCAGACCGATCGTCAGCCGCTAGGCACCGCGGTAACCGGTACATTCGCCGAAATAGCCGGCTGGCTCGCGAACGATGGGATCATCGCCGGACTTGTTCGCCCTACTCGTTGTAGGCCTCGGTAGGGGTGGTCTGGCCAATGCAATGGTCGAGCGCTATAAGAGCAATGCTCTACATCGCTTGGGGGTCACCGAACGTGAGGAGGCCAACGCCAAGTGCGATGAGGATACCACCGATGGCGAGCCCCTGTGGCGGAGCTTCCCCGAGGAGTAAAACAGCGATAGGGACACCGACGACGGCACCGACCGAGCCGAGAAGGCTGAGATAGACCGGCCCGCCGTGCTTCTGAAGGACGAAGAACAAGAGATACTGGAACGAGAATGCCGCCATCTGTGCGAGAATGAGGAGGACCGGCGCGGCGTTATCCGTGGGCACCACGAGAGAGAATCGTGCCACATCTCTCAGGAGAGTCCCCGTGAGTGCGCCGACGGCCAGTAGCATGAGTCCGGATGCAGCGAGCATACCGGGCGCGAGCTCGTCGGGGGTGGCCCCTTCTGGCCAGCGGATTGTCCGGTAGATGTTACCGACGGCGAGGATGAGCGGTGCACTGAGGGTTGCGACGACCCAAAACCCGTCGACATCAGGCTCGGAGAGCTTGAGGGCGGCGAGCAAGGCGGCGCCCCCCAGTGAAAACGCTACGCCCGCCGCGCGGCGAGTCTGGAACTCCTCCATGCCGAGGAGAAGTGCACCAAGATACGTGAATAGAGGCGGGAACGCGATTGCGAGCGCAACGAAGCCGGCTCCGACGCGGGGGACGGCAGCGAAGAGCAGGAGGTTCGGTGCGGCAACGCTGACTAAGCCAGAGACGACGAAGTACTCGGTCGTGCGGGCAGTAAGCGGAGGGAGCCGGTGGCGGGCGGCCCCGACCCCGGCGAGGACGGCCGTGGACCCGACGAGCGACCACGCGAGGAAGGCCAAGGGATTAAGGCCGGCGCCGGCGGCGAGCTTAGCGAGATTGGTCGAGATGCCGAGGAAAACACCCGTGCCGAGGAGAGAGGCGAGCGGGATTGTCCAGTTCGATTCGGTTGGAGTAGTCACTACTCATCTCCCCCTTTCTCGGCACCATCGAACGCTCCTTCGATAACGATATCATCCAGAAGCTTTCTGTCGCTCGGTTCTTCGCGCTCCCGGAGCGTATCCGGGAGTAAATCCGGAGGGCCTTGAATGCCGATTGCCGCCATCGCCTCGATCGTGTAGGCCGATGGAATAGAGAGGGCTGCTGCCGCCTGCTCGTAATCAAAACCACCGATTCCGTGGACGACCAACCCGCGCCTGGCCCCCTCGAGTGCGAGGTTTTGCCACGCGGCACCCGTATCAAACGAGTGCGTTCGTGACAGTTCGCCACTGTAGTCGAATGTCGTTTTCGAAAGTATGACGACGAGCACGGCTGCTCGTTTCGCCCACGTTTTGTTTTCATTCGAGAGAAAATCGAGATAGACATTCCAATGGTCGTCACCCTTGGCCGCGTAGAGGAACCGCCACGGCTGGTTGTTGTACGACGATGGAGCCCATTTTGCCGCCTCAAACAGCGGCATGAATTCCTCTTCATCTAGTGATTTGCCAGTCATCGCCCGTGGCGACCAGCGATTCACGAATACCGGTGCGATGTCATAGTTTGGTATCCGGTGGTCACGTACGTCACTACGAATCTCCGCTTCTGAATTCCATGTAACCATGGTGGGTAGTAGATGAGAAGTCACCCTGGCTTCATACGTGAATAACTTTCTGCGTTTAAGTGACCAGCCAGCCAACGTTCGATATGCCTCGCATCCAGTTGCAGGTCAACGGTATGCCAGTAGACGATTGGCTAGCCGACACCTCTTCCGAGTTCCCGGCCGCTGAATTCAAACTGTTGGCTTCCCAACCAATAGATGAACACTTGCTCGAAATCGTCGAAGTAACGACGCCGGACGGAGATGTCCTCGTTCATCATCTCGAGAACTCCCCCGAGGTGCGATCATATGAGGTGATTCATTCCGACGAGCATTTGCTGCTGGTTCAGTTCGTGATTCCGATCTCGGAGACGTATGTAGCACTAAGTGCGTCTGGGATCCCTCCACGGTATCCGACTCTCCTTTACGATGGATGGTACTCCAAGGAGATAACGGCCTCACACGAACGATTGGCGGAGTACACGGAGGAGTTAGACAACGCTGACATTCCGTATCAGATTACGTCGTTAACTCAATCGCACGATTCGAACGAGTTGCTCACGGAACGCCAATGGGAATTCATAACTGAAGCAATCGAGCAGGGTTTCTACGATATTCCTCGGGATTGTACGCTCACCGATCTAACAGAGAGGTTCAATATCAATATCTCGGCAATGAGTCGATTGCGTCATCGGGCTGAAAGTCGGATTATTCAGGAATTCGTCGAAGGGTCAACTCCAAAATCGGGCCAGAATAGAACGCCGGAATAGACTTGAACTGACTAACGGGCCGGAGATGAATATCGTTTGCTTTCAGGCGGTGCCCGAGTGGTGTCCGCCGCAAGGGCGGGACGACCTGAACAACCGGCTCCAGCAGGCGTTACTCTCTGAGCACGAAATTTCCGTGTCGTTACCAGCTTATCGTGCCAGCCGGAGGTTGCGAGTCGTCCTACTGAATCCATTCACCGGAGTGGATACTATTCAGCGGCTCTTCGGTGGGATTGAATCGTTCCGAGACGTAGAAGAGATATAATCTATTCAGTAGACAATATCTGAATAGAAGGAACGCATCAAAACTATCTTCCGAGGTTGTGTAGTTCCCACAGTTTCGGAGAATAGTGCAGTCTCGGGTTAAATCCCCGCCGATTCGAGGTCAATCACCAAACTGGATGCTCGATTTCTGCCCATTCTGGACGAGACAATCGAGAGGGCATAGGAAATTCCGCGGATTTTGATGCTCCTACAGAGCGTTGCCACTCTCAATCGGCGAACCCAGTAGGGGATCCGTCGCTCGGTCAGGCGGTATCAATACCGAAACGATCATTTGGCACACTCACCAGCGGTCAGGACCGGCGCGTGGTTGATTTCGCCGTCGACCCCCGCTTCCAGCAGGAAGTCAGTGAGCCGCCAGATGTTGTACAACAGCACCGAAGTAAAACAGCCTGACACGGTAGTCCTTCGAGGATGTCTTCGCAAGGAAATCGTTCTTGATCGATTCGTACTCGTTCTCTATGTGCCAGCGCCGGCTGTAGCGCCGGCAGAACGACTCGGCCTCCTCCAGTCTGACTCTGAGATTTGTCGCGAATACGGCCGTTCCGTCGCTTTCGTCGACGGCACGTACAAAAACCGCATCGGATGGATCCCCCCTCAACGTGAACAGAAGCCGATTCCACCGCGACAGCTTGTCCGTCAGCCTCCATCGTCTTGATGACATCCCGCTCAGTGCTGTTGACCCACTTTGGGATGAGATAGTTCACCCCAATATTTGCCAGTGCATGGTAGACTCGCTGGGAATTGAAGTCGGGGGTACACAGCACGGCCTCTACAGGACGTGTTCTTTCGCACGCCGCACTAACCGCCGGACAATACGGTAGACCTGATTGGATAAATTCTCGTCCCAAGATGAACTCTCACGGACCGGCTCGATTTACGACGGTGGTGATCGCTCAGTTTCGGTGAAGGACAGAGCACGTCAATGATGGACTTGGTGAATAAGGACCTTGTCGAGAAAGGACAACTCGACAGGCGCACAAACTACTACGCGATTACAGACGAGGGAGAGCAAGTAATCGAGGATCGTCGTGAGTGGAAATCCCAGTACGTCGACTGAACCGATATCAGAAGTGGTCTGAATTCTTGCTTTGTTCTCTTGAATCGGTAAGTATAGGCAATGAGTTACTGTAGAAACTGTACAGTTACAACCATTCGTTAGGTAATTCGTCCTGATGATTGTTCATTAGTTCTATGAGTGGTCTGATTTCTTCAAAATTCGGCCCTTTTGTAACTACATGATCCTCTTTATCCCAGTTTATGAATCCATCCGCTTCTAATTTGGGAAGGTGGACGTGAGTCATATGTATGAGCAGTTCCTCTAAATCGACGTCTTCGACGTTCATGTCTCCGATATAGACTTTTGTATCGTCTTCAGGATTGTGTTCAAGCATGTGTACTAACAACCGTCGTCGTTGCGCATCAGCAAGTGTGTCAAATATTTCATCTACATTGGTCATGGCTTCCCTACTGCTTGGGTAGTTAAATGCGTCGTTCCAAAGAAAAAAGGGAGGTGTAATGATACGGGTGAACGAATAGATGGTCTGTCCGCAGGTGTAGTGTGTGGAGGAGTCACTGAATCAGCTGTGATGGAGTGGATCTCACTGAGCAACTTGCAATCACCGCTTTCGATAATAGGGTGAAAGCCCCTGGCACGCTCGAGTCCCGCGCCTGGCGAGACGCACGCGTCTCGCTGCCCGTCGCTCGTTTCACTCGCAAAGACCTCTCTGCGCTCCTCACAGGTTGCGGTGCTTGCGTCGGCGGGGTTCCTCGAGCGCGCCAGCCCCTTTCATCCCCACCCACGTGGACTGATTGGGTTGCTGTTGCGTTGGTTGTCCGCTCTTGGTATTCGGCCCGCCGCGCGGTGCTGGTTGGGTAATTAGTCACGAGTAGGGTTCGTGGAAACGTGCTGACACTCACGGACATAAGTATGTGAATACATCTGGTATATTGACGTCGTCCAGTGTACAGAGAGCAGCATCATGAAGTTCGTCAAGCGTTTCGAATAAGCGGTTGCCGAGTGATTGATCGAGTTGTCGCCAGCACTCTTCCGCGGGGTTCAACTCTGGTGAACCCCACGGAAGGTAACACAGTTCGATCGGAGTATCTTCAACGAATTCTTGGACTCTGTTCGCCGTGAAAGACGTTGTCGAGAGAGGTCATATCGGAGTAGCGTACCCTTCTTTGAAATATTTTTGTCTGACAGTATCAGCTACAGACCAATAGATCGTCAACGAGTACTGGTTGAAAATCCTCCCTCCAGCCAATCACGTTCTCTGAAGAAACCAGGTAAGGCTTGGTGGTGACAGCAGGATAAGAGACGCCTCAGAAATCGTCAAGTGACGTCGGTCGTGGTTCCGAGCCAATCGAGGTTTGTCCTCGTTCGATAGCTGTCGTTGAGTCACTTCCATCTGTACGTGTTTGTTTTTTGCCGCCGAACGCTTCGAGGAACTCCCGTCCAGATGCGGTGAACGGCGGCCGGGCTGGCACCGTTGTGTCGCCACCGATCCAGTCTTCGATTGCTTGGACGACTGTTGGAGCGGTTTGTGAACCGATACCCTCGGCGTTGCTGACAAGCCGTTGTTCGAAGCGAACTGAGTTTTCATACTGAACCGCTAACTTCTTGATCGTCGGATGCGACAAATCGATGGTATCGGTCCCCTCACCAAATTTTTGCCAGGCGTTTCGGATTCGATCGTCGAGGATTATTACTCGCCCACGAGCAATGCCTTGGTAACTCGTCAGATGGAGGTCTTCAGCAGTGACGCCGGCATCCATCTGTCGGGCCATCGTCTCTAGCCACTGTGGTGGCGTATGCGACGTTGCTGTGTACAGTTCAGCAAGCGGTCGAATCGCCTCTGCCAATTGGCTCCCGGTCCGCGAGACGTGTGAAACATCGATATCGAGTGTTAATTGGATTAGTTCGACATCGATTCCTTCGGCCCAGAGCCAACACATCACACCTGCTGTGACGCCGCCCTCATCGGTTCCCAGGTCATGGCGCTCGAGGAGTTCGAGAAACTCTGGACTCTCATCGTCAGTGACCGTCTCGCCGAGATTACACTGGTAGAACATCTCGGCCAATTCAGCGACGATTGTCTCTGGATCAGTTGGGGCAGTCGCTTCCAGTGTTTCGACCAACGATTTGATGGCAACGGGCGGACAGTCAATTCGTGTTGCGTGATCGTACTCGAACGCAGCCGTCCCAAGATCGGTCGTTGCAAGCATCGAATTTGAGACCATCTCGATGAAGCCATTCTCGACGAGTTCGGTGAGCACGTCACGAACCCGGTCGGCGATTTCGTCACGACCGCCCTGTGCTTCGCCGCCGATCATCGGGTTCTCTCCAAGCGTAAGTCGGTCCCGGAGCGCGTAGTGGCCGTACAAGGTCGACGAGACAAACTCGACCAGAGCGTCGACGGAGTCCCACCCGTTCTGGACTAACTCGATCAGAAGCCATTCGAGGTTCGTCTTTGCACTCTCGAGATTCGTCGTATAGTCAGCGTTCGAGTCCAAGCCTTTCGGATGGCCGAAATGCGAGCCGATCGACTCGAGTGACTTTTCCTCAACCGGGGTATCGAACTGGAAGACATCAGCAGCGTCTTCGCGACTGTAAATCGGGTAGGCGTAGGCTTCCTCCATCTCAGAGTCACGCCCAGCACGCCCGATCCACTGGATGTACTCCCACCGCCCAACGAAGTTCCCAAACCGGGTGAGATCGGCAACGATCACTGCCTGGACGGGACTGTCAAAGCCGTAGGCGAGCGTCGTGGTACACGAAATTGCCTGGATTTCACCGTTTTTGACACCCTTTTCCACGATCTGTTTGATGTCGTCCTCGAGTGCCGAATAGTGAAACCCGACGCCCTGTTCCAGACACTTGATCAGATCCTGATGTGTGTCCGTCAGTGTCGTGTCGATCGCATTCTCGATCTTCTCCCGGTAGTCGGTCTCCGGCCGTTTGAAATCTGAATGAGAGGCAATCTGGACCGCTCGCGAGCGAGTGTGATCCGTTGTGAAGTTAAAGATCATAAACGGCGCTTCATCGGCCCGCTTGGCCATGTGGTCGGCGATGAATTCGCCGTAGGTTTTGTTCCCACTCTTCTCGAGTGGTCGCTCGACGATGGGCACACCACGGTCTTCGGGGCTGATGATTAACTCGGCATCCAGCCATTGGGCGATTTCGTCGGGGTTGCCGATCGTCGCCGACATCGCACAGATTTCGATATCCCGATCCATGGCCATCGCGAGACTTTTCTCGATGGTTGGCCCCCGAAAGCCCGAGTACAATTCGTGGAAATCGTCATAGACGAGGACGTCGATCCGTGAATCAACACCACGGATTGCAGCTTCGAAGTGCGAATCAAACGTCGCGACGATCACATCGGCATACTGGTAGCCGGCTTCATCGCCCCACGTCGCGTTTGTCAGCGTATATCGGTCTGTATCGATCCACTTGTTGAGACTACTGTACTTTCCGTTCGTCAGCTGAACGCTCGGGACGAGATAGCCGACGGTCTGTCCTCGCTCGAGCGCCCGTTTGACGACAGCCTCAGCACAGAACGTTTTGCCGTTGCCAGTCTCAGCGACCAAGAGTGTATTCGACTCCTCAAGGCCGCCCTGTTCGAAAAAGGCACGTTGGGTTCCGTTGATCTCGTCGAACTGTTTTGCCTCGAGGAGGGCTTCGATACAGTAGGTTTCTGTTGCTGACAATGAGTCTGGAAGCTCCGCCATTGTGGGGTCTCGTTCTATTTCCGGACTTCTCAGTCTGTTATCAAAAGTATATTGGGTATGCAATAGTCGATTGTGATTCCGGACAACATACCTAGGATAAGCCACAAGAATATCGAGTAACTCAACAACTGTAACAGGTATGTCCCTCCTCTTCGACCACGCTCTTTCCAACTTCTCTCCAGAGGCCGGTCACCATTACGAGGTCTAGGCAGGCGATCTTGAATCCACTAGAGAGCGAGTCCCCGTCAAACCGATCGTCGAATTCGCTCAGCATCACGACCTCGAGTTTTCGGGCGACGATGATTACATCCCTATCCCACTCCATGGGATGGACGACGCCACACCGACTGGGGAGTACCTCGGATACGCCAACACAGATCTCCGGGGTGAAATCATCGTGTATCGCGACGAGGACGGTCGCGGGTCGATCAGCCTCTCTGAATTTGCAGAAGCCAGACTGGCACAGCGAGTTCGATTCCGGCACTCTGACTATCAGCCACCAACCCTTCCACAGAGCTACGATCGGCCCGTCGACGACAACGGGCCACCGCGGAAGACAATCGATCCGGATTCTTTCTGTGGTGACCTCGAGGAGTTCATCAGAAACGAGCGAGAGGCAACTCGCCAGGCAAACTATGAGCGAGCGCAATCGAACACTGCTCGTGAAATCTACATCAACGGAGGGAATGCGACTCCGACCGTCGAGTACAGGGGCCAAGATGGCGAGCAACGCAGACTCGAAGCGCAACCACTAACTGATGAGTCGGATGATCGCGACGACTGGGCATACTACGTTCCAAACACGTTCGGAATTCACCAAGGGAACGAGATTCTACTTCACGGTGATGGGGATGTCTTCCCGCTACCGGCGACCGTCGAAACCATCCGTGCCTTCGATTCACCGCCAGCGTCCACTGGAGCAACATCGAATCGTCGAATAGCGTCCGACACCATCTGTCGAACGACGCTAACCTCGGGATCTCCCTCTTGCTGAACACTGTCCCAACCGATCGTGAACTTGAGGCAGTGACTGAACTGCAGGACGATGCGTTCCTAGACGTTCTGACTGGCCAACGACCGATCACATTCACGAACGGAGCGGCTGCCCAAAGCACGCAAGCCGACACTGATTTCAATCAGGAACAGCAGTTGGCTTCGGAACTGGCGCTACTGGCCGACGACGTCTTCTGTATTCACGGCCCACCCGGAACAGGAAAGACACGGACGCTCATCGAGATCGTCCGGCGAGCTGGCGAAGCTGGCGAACGTGTGCTCGTCTGTACTGACTCGAACCAGGCAGTCGACAATATCGTCGTGGGAGACTCGACAGAAAACGACCCAGACGACAGTTCGCTTCATGCCTATGCACAGTATGAGAAGGACCAGTTCACGCTCAAACGGCTCAACGGCTCGAAGCGATCGAACGATCTCGTTCGGCAATATGGAACCACGAACGAGTCGCCAGACGTCGTCGCCGGGACGAACAACAGCACCGCTCAGCTTCCGAGTGAGTTCGATCTCCTGGTCCTTGACGAGGCAACGCAAGCAACGTGCGCGTCATCGTGTATCCCGTTAGTGAAAGCCGACCGAGTCGTCCTCGCCGGTGACCACAAGCAGCTCCCTCCGTTCAGTACGATCGAAAAGCCTCCCGAATCGAGTCTGGGGATGTCCCTGTTTGAGCATCTCTATGCGGATGGTGGTGTTTACGAGGATGTCGGCGTGCAGTTGAAGACGCAGTATCGGATGCACCGTGACATTGCAGCGTTCTCGAATAGCGTGTTCTACAATCGGGAACTGCGGAACGGACGGACTGTCGAGCCACTCCCCTCGAGAGATGAACCGATGGAAGCGTTCAATGTCGGTGGATCAGTCGAGATCGACGATTACTCACGGTCGAACGACACTGGGGCCGGTCTCGTAACGTATCTCATCCAGAAGCTGACTGACGATCTGTCGCCAGATGAAATCGGTGTCATCACGACCTACACGGCACAGGTGAGAACGATCGAAGAACGACTCCAAGATCACATTCAGAACGACCAAGCGGTAACTGTCGATACGATCGACTCGTTTCAGGGTAGCGAACGTGAGGCAATCATCCTCTCGTTAGTTCGGTCCAATAGTCACGGTAAGATTGGCTTCCTCGGAAGAGAAAAAGACGGTCCGAGGCGGTTGAACGTGGCACTGACGCGGGCAAAACGATACTGTGCAGTTGTCGCCGATTTCCACACCCTGTGTTACGAGAGTAGTGGGAAATGCACCGACATCTATACTCGGTTCAATCGATTCTTCGAAGATACGGATCGCCGTCGAGACGTTGATTCCGATTTTATCCCGGTCTGAGTCAGATTATATGCGGAGTAGGCGCAATACCACGGCGTTCACGCCGTGGATACGCGCCGTCGATAGGTGACGCAACCCACCGACCATAGCACGACTTGAGTTTCTCAATCTGTGCTTCCAAGTAGATGATTCTCCTACTGAGTGGCAAGGTCCGGTTGGAACGAAGCGGATTCCGACTGACCTTCGGAGGTCGTTCGAGAGAGCTTTGCTCTCTCGTGATGACGGAAATCTCCGATTTTCGAACCACGCCCTGTCCGCCATCCAATGAGACAGTATCCGAAACGCCGATATGGCGAACGCGAACCCTCGAAGGGTTCGTCTCGTACCTGTTGGCCTAAGCAAGCCCACCGATACCTCCGAGTCTGTCGACGCGGCGGCGACTCCCTGCTGGCAAAAACAACAGATGGGTGTTTCCGGCGCCGAGGATAGGAGTAACGGCGATTTGGCACCGTCCTCAGAAATCGAAGATTTCTGATGGGCTGCACGAGAACGCTGTTCTCGTGAACGCCAGACAGCCACCGACCACGACGACAGGGTTAGATGCGAACTCCCGTAAAGTAGCGGCATCCGTGGTTGCAGACCTGAAACTCCCACCGCTCGAGATTCCTCCGCATGAACGCGGAGGAGGATGTCACTCCATAACGTCAGCTCTGGTCGTGCTCAGTGGTGACTAGGTCAGACAGGTCGAAAAGACGGACGTCATCCCGCGTTTCGGTGGCGTGTTCGAGATCATCAGTATACCCTGACCGGCTGAACAGCACGTACAGCGGCTCTCCGCCGGTGGGTCGCTTTGACCATCGTACTTCGTCCGCTGTCCGTTCGAGATCGGACAAGATGCCCTCACTGACGGGGTTGGAGGTGAACTTACACTCCCCAGCGACAAGCCCGTCCTCTGTCAGACCGAGGACATCCAGTTCGTATTCCTTGAACCACCACTGTCCGACGTCCCGGAACTGTCGATCAACGAGAGTTGGGAGTGCTCGCTGGCAGAGCCGTTCGAACAGCGGACTCACGTAATCCGCGAGTTCTGGCGCGACAAGTTCTTCGTACGCATTCTCGCCGAGCATCCGAAGCTGATCCTGACTGCCGTAGACGAATCGGAACCAGAACCGGAACAGCGGAGCAGCGATCCGATACCGGCCGCGTTTCGACGAGGTCGACGATTCAGTCACGGGAATGTGGCGCTCGATAAGACGAAGGCGGCGAAGCTTCTGTAAGTACGTACTGAGTGAGGCCGACTCGACGCCGGCCATACCTGCAATTTCGTTTGGCGTCCGGCGGCCGTGAGCGAGTGCGCGGAGGATACTGAAGTACGTGTTCGGCTGGCGGAGTTCGGTTCGCAGCAGGAACTCTGGCTCGGAGTACAAAAGCCCACGTTCCGAGAGGGTTGACTGCTGAACGTTCTTCCCTAACTCCTTGTCAGGGTCGATTGTCTGGAGATAGTACGGTGTCCCGCCGTAGATCGACCACGCAGCGATAGCGGTTTCAGGGTCGTATTCCGGGAAGAACTGGCGTGCGTTAGCGACGGAGAGTGGTTTGAGATCGATCGTTGCCGTCCGTCGCCCATACAACGGCGCACTCCCCGAGAGCACCTTCTCTTCCATGACGCTAATTGAGGACCCGACGAGCACGAGCGTCATTCCAGTCTCCTGTAACTCCATATCCCAGACCCGTTGTACCCGGGAGGGGAGCGACTCATCCTCTTCGATGAGGAACGGGAACTCATCAATGACGACAACAGCATCTTGGTCACCGAGTGCTTCAAGGAGTGCTTCCCAGTCCCGACGAACGTTTCGCAGCGAGGGGAACTGTGCAGTCGCTATGTCTACGAACTGCTCGAGCTGGTTTTGTGCGGTGGACTCGACTGCTTGATAGTAGAGGGCGTCATCCCGATCAGAAATGGACTGACGAACCAGCTCGCTTTTCCCCAGACGACGTCGTCCGTAGATCACAACGAAGTCTGCCGTCTCGGACTCGTAGCAGTCCGTGAGTTGGTCGAGTTCGACTTCCCGATCAACGAATTGCTCCATGCACCTAGTCGCATCTCCTTACAAATAGAACTCCCGATTTCGGAAATCATGATTTCCGAAATCGCACTTTCTATCAGATAGCAAGAACGACCTCAAATGAGTTGATCAAGTGACTTCATCGAGAAATGTGACTTCGAACAGTACCGCTCTGGAAGGTGAGTCTCACTATCCACTTCAACAACCTTAACCAACGCCCGATGAAGAACATGGCACTCTGTTGGTTAACGGGACCACTGCTTCGTTGATGTTGGAACTGAGAGACTGTACCCGAGCACGATGACACACAATTATTCTATTTGATCGACATTTCACAGCATGTGATCTACAAGGGTGGCCACTATTCGGTATATCTTACCCTTTCCGACGAAGATAGTGATGGAGGATACGAGAAGGTGGGAAAATGGAGGACACGACGTGGTGAAATGGACTGGAGAAGCGGAACGCATTAATATTGGTCATTCCACCAATTATATTGGTTCATAGACCAATAGTCTTATTGTATTGGTCTGTGGACCAATGGATGGGGATGGCCTCACTGACCGACGATGATCTTGATGGCGTGAGCGAGGGGAGGAAGTTCCCTGATGAGACCGTCGTCTAGGTGTTTTGCATGCGAACCGATCGTGACGCGTACCCGTCTGGGTGGGCCTACAAGTTCCACTACGGCGCGACGGAGCCAGACCCACCCCGCACGCTTGACGATGGGACGATTCGTCGGTACGACAACTCGCACGAGGACACCAAAGGGCACGAACTACACGTCGCACCGGATCCCGACCCAGACATAATCACGTTCCCCGGGATAGTCGAACTCTGGGAACGGTTCTGGGGCGAGACCCCGAAATCCGAGTTCGAGGTCAAGTGAGGACATCACACCACGGTGATACCCATGAACGATACTACGCCGCCGCTACACCCAATGGAGCGCGAACAGCTTCGGGCCGAATCAACCCTCGTCGTGACTGTAAAGTCATCCGGTGAGTTCCACGGGGATATCACCGACAGTATCGAGGCGCTCGAACGGGGCGAAGCAGAGGATTCCACGCCGACACTCTCGTTCACGAGTTACGACGATTTGATGGAGACGTTAACACCGCGCGTCCTCGATCTCATCAAGGCCATTCGTCGAGAAGAGCCATCCAGCATCAACGAGGCTGCACGGATCGTTGACCGAGACGTGAAGAACGTCCACGAGGAACTCAGTTGCCTTGCCCAGCTGGGTATCATCTTCTTCGAGGAAGACGGCCAGAGTAAGCGCCCGGTTGTCTGGTTCGATGAGCTCGTGATTACCCTCCCATTCGATCCAGAGACTGGTGGCACGGCCACTACCGCGCCCTAACCATACGCCGGTTTTTTGAGACCCGCTGACGGGCAGCGGTCTTCTCGAGTTCGGTTCGAGACGGCCGTTTACCCATGAGTACGAGTAGTTGCCCCCGGGAAACGTTCGACGATTCGAGCACCCGGAACGACGAGATGCACAGTACGATCGAAACGTGGCTCGAGGAACTCGTCGGAGAGGTCGACGACGCCGTCTCGAGCGAGCAGTTCAGAGAGTGGCTCGACGTCCAGAGCGAGTTCCACGACTACTCCCCTCGGAACACGCTGTTGATTAAACTCCAGTGTCCGCACGCGACTCATATCGCCGGCTACCGAACGTGGCACAACGAGTTCGATCGGCACGTGACGGAAGGCGAGAAAGCGATCTGGATCTGGGCTCCGATCATCGCGAGCAAATGCCCCGAGTGCGGTAACTCGTCGTCGTACCACGACCGAAGCGAGTGTGAGTACGACGAGACCGACCCGAGCGAATGGAAAAACGGACTCGTCGGCTTTCGGCCAGCGCCCGTGTTCGATATCTCGCAGACGGAAGGCGAGCCACTACCCGAACTCGAGACCGAAGCGATCGGAGAGGGCGACGAGGTGGCATCACACCTCCTCGAGGGAGCGCCATCGCTCTCGGTGGACGTCGTGGTCGTTCCTCTCTCGGAGTGGCCTCACGGCAATGCCAGGGGCGTCTGTCAGTATCGAGCCCCTGCGGAACGACCGCTAGTGAAGGTTCGCGACCGGGAGAACAGCGCCGATCTCGCTGTGACGCTCATCCACGAGTACGCCCACACACTGTTGCACGGTGACGCTGAAGACGAGACCAATCGTTCGGAACGAGAGCTTGAGGCCGAAGCAGTCGGCTACATCGTTGGACGGTACTTCGGACTCGATACGAGCGGCTCTGCGTTCTATCTCGCTGCATGGCGAGGCGACGAGCCAGAGGCCATCTTCGAACGTCTCGATCGGATCAGTTCGACGGCTGAGAGGATTATCGGCGTCGTCGACGAGGTGAGCAAGGATGAGTGATCGAAACCTCCTCCTCGAAATCGTCGACGTACTCGAAGAACAGGGACTCGATCGTAACGCGTACCAACTGCATCGAGTAATCGATATCGAAGCGCTCGAGCAACTCGTCGACTCGGCGAGCGATGAGTTCGAGATCAGATTCGCAGTCGGAGAGTTTTGCGTCCTCGTCATGCGAACCGAGGTACGTGTTATTGCTCGATCGTAGAACAACCACTACGATTAGCGGTGAAGGTGGAAAATAGAGCACGTTTTCTCCTACTGCTTTGCTTGCGTGGTGCAATACGATAACTCGAGAGAAATGAAAAGTCCGTCAGTTCCGACGGAATTGTCTTTGCTCTTAACAACCTCATATTACAGACCGAACGCTAAATTTATAACAGTATTATTCTTACGTAGATAATTGATGGATTCTGATCTACGCAAGCATTTGCTGTTGATCGAATTTCTCCTGATAGTGATTGCATTGATTGGGGTATTTATTTACGGCCAGATGGTTCCGGAATCCGGTATGCTAGGTATAGGGCTCCTCGGTGTCGTTGGAGCCCTGTTTCTGTATGTTTTTGACTCAACCGAATAATACCGTCCGTTCACTAATCGCCACCCACTCCGAAAGTTCCAGTTCGATATACTCCCTCCCCACTCATGGTCTCGAGCCAGTTTATAGCCCCCAGAGGGGTGACGGGGCAAGCAGAGAGGCGTCCCGTCAGAGTGACTTATGACGAGAGCAGATTCGGATAGCGGTCGATTTGATCGAGAGACGAGTACAGAACGGACGAGATCTTGCCCGGAGTGCAGTGGATCCCTCATTACGATAACGCACGAAACGCAATGTCAGGAATGCGGTCTGATCGTTGAGGAAGACCTGCTTGATTACGGTCCCGAGTGGTTTCCATCTGCAGACGGGACGAGCCAACGACGAACGGGTGCACCGCTCACTGCGGGTCGCCACGATCGCGGCCTTTCGACCGAGATCGGCTGGCGAATCGATGCACGAGGGAATCCGATTCCCGGCCGAAAGCGTCGTCAACTCAGTCGGCTCCGTCGGCAACACCGCCGTAGTCAATGGCGTTCGAAACGCGAGCGAAATCTGGCAGACGGCCTCGGCGAAGTACGCCGACTCGCGAGCGTTCTCGAGCTATCGACGTCGCTGCGAGATCAGGCGTGTACGCTGTTTCGGCGTGCCCAGGATCGGAAGCTCTGTTCGGGACGATCCCTCGAGGGAATCGCAGCTGCGAGCGTCTATGTCGTCTGTCGATGCAACAGACTCGGACGAACACGCGACGAGATCGCCGCTGGGGCGCAATGTTCTCGAGCGCAATTGGAGTGTGCATACACTGCGATAAATACTGAACTGGATTTGCCGATCCCCACCTCGCGACCGCAGGACGTCCTTCCCCGACTCGCGACTGAGCTCGACATTCCATGCGAGGTGCGATACCGAGCGCTCGAGTTAGCCGATCGGGCAGAGGAAGCAGGGATGACGATCGGCAGACACCCGCATGGATTCGCCGCAGCGTGTCTCTACAGTGCAACGCAAGAAACCGGTCATCGGCTCACTCAGCAAGCGATCGCTGATGCAGCGGGGACATCCACGACAACGCTTCGAAGTCATCGAAATCGCCTTCGGGAGGTGATCTGCGGCTCCGAAGTGAGGTTCTGATTGTCGAACCGAGGAGCTAAATTCCTCGTAGAACAGCTTCACAGGTCCGTCTCCGTTCTCCAGCGAGCGCCAGTTTTTATTTGCCCCGTCAGGGTGCGGGGCAGCTCAATGAAGCCTCGCATGAAAAATCGCATGTCGACGAATCCACTCTCCAAACTCGAGTTTACAGGTCGGACGGCGAAACGAGCCCAGTACGAAGCATTCGAATACACGCTCACGCCGGCGGGCGTCCGCGTCAGAAACGGTAGTCACGCAAAGCCAGAAGAACACGAGTACGTCGTCACCGTCACGAACGGACTCCCGATCGCCTGTGAGTGCCCCGCAGACGACCACTACGAGGGGGCATGCAAACACCGAGTAGCGGTTGCGATCCGTCGGCCAATCATCCAGGCAGTCACTCAGCAGCAGCTCACCACCGACGGTGGAAGGCCACTCGGATCCCACGAAAGAACGGATCACTCCGGCCCGCAAGCGAACTCCGAAAACGCGGCGTCGACAGAAGAGTGTGACTGTCCTGAGACCGGAGATTCGTTTCCCTGCTGGAACTGTGTTCGCACTGGTCGCCGAACGCTCGAGGAGTGAAAATGAGCATTTTCGAATGGTTTCAGGACCACTCGAAACGAACTCCGACAACGATCGTCGAGTGTCGGAATTGTGGGACGACGCTCAAAACCGACCGAGATCGTTGTCCGTATTGTCGGATCAACGATGTCGTTACTCTGGACCTGGGTTAGTTCTCTCCATTCTGTTACTGGTACCAGGTATAATCCATATATGGTTTTTCACTATCAATAGGTAATTACTAGTCTAATATATACGTAAACTATATTATCAGCACCGGCTGAATGGGTTTGACGATCCAAGAAGAAGTCGTCTGAATCTATACGCTGGATTCCTTGAGAGATTTCACTGGATCGAAGTACCTACCAATGTATTCGAAAATCCCGTTTTTGCATCAATCCGTAGAGACAGACGAACCATCGGACGTGTCTCATCGAGTCATACGTTCTGGTCTTGGAACGCTCACGCTGTTACTGATTATCGCCGTTGATCCGGTCCTCGCACAGGACAACGTCGTTTGCGACGCTGAAGGGCTACCCGGAATGATATCCGGGTTCTTTCAGATCACAACCGCGCTCGGCCTCATGGGCCTGGTGGTCGTCTGGCAAGTCGACTCGCTCGTCGAGATGTTCACGATGAACCTCGAACAGAAGAAGAACCTGAAGATGCACAAGCGAACGGCGCTGAAATCCGCGGTCATTCTGATGATCCTCGGGCCGCTGTATACGGTTGCCGGCGCTACGATGGGGCTTCCGTTAGCCGAGTGTGTCAATCTCGTGCCGTGGTAATGCTGACCTGTGAGCAGTTCTACTCGAGTCGGAGGCTCTGATGCGATTCGAGGGACGGCAACTCCTCCTCGCAGCCGTCGGAATTGCTATCGCTTTCAGTGGAACCGGTCTCGTCAGCGCTGACGCTGCGTTCCAGACGAATACCGCCGAACTCGGATTGGATGAGAACGAGACGGCAACGCTGTGGTCGAAAACACCGAACGCGTGCACAAGCAACGCGGAGTACGAGGAGCGATACGGCGAAGAGCGGACCCTGATGCGGGAACTCGGCAACTGTACGGATATCACGTTCAAAACACCGCCCGACACGGCCGAGCGCTGGACCGTCTCTGACTACGAATCACTCGAGGGAGGCGATACGGAAACCTCGATTTATCCCACGCACGCAACACTCACGGACTCTGCACTCATCGCCGACGCCCACATAACGGCGTTTGCGATCCATCCGTCGACGAGAACGCATTTGGACGCGAATGAGACGGTTCACTACATCGCACCGGAAGGCGACCTCCGTGGACTCGTCGATTATCGCGTCCGTCTCGAGAACAACTCGTCAATCCAAACTCACGGGATCGAGGAAGTCCGGCTGCTACGCGATGACGATCTCGTCGAGACCATCGGCGGGACACAGACACCGATCTTCGAGTATGTGTTCGACCAAGGTGGAGAAGCGACGCTGACGCTCGAGGCGGATATCAGCGCTCGAGTCGAGCAGGAGGGAGAGAACGAGACGGTGGTGATCACTGATGACGTGACCGTCTCTCAGGATCTCGCTGTCGAGATCTACGACCCCCGCGCATCGATCTATCACGCATCGTATCCGAACGGCGATAGCGGCGTCGCGATCTATCACGCTCAACCGTGGCACGGATACACGCTTTCGGACGACGGCGAAGCGAAGGTCCGTGGCGTGTGGCGATATTACACCGCTCGCGACACGAACTGGGACGAACTTACGAAGGCGACTCGAGCGACTCGGGAGACGATCCAATCCGACGCACTCCCGGTATATGTTCACGCCTATCCCTCCGAATTAGGTCCGCGGACAGAACCGGTCCGCGAGGGCCCCGAAATCCTCGAGGTATGGGGAACTGAGAGTTCCTCTCCGGAGCCGTCGATTCACGAGAACGTCGAGATCGACGTGGTCTCCGAGACCTACACGCGATCGTACGGGCTCGCGCTCCGTCACGATCGCATCGATTCGGATGCCATCACCGTCGACGGGATCGTTCGCGGTGTCTCCGCAGACATCGTCGAGCCCGACGGCGGTTCAGAGCGAGAGATTCGCAAGAGCGACCTCTCCGTCGAGATCGTCGAATCGAACGCGACTGCGATAACGTTGCAAATCGAACTTCGCGATGCGGAGACGGGATCCCCGATCTCGCTCGAGCGTTCGGTCGCTGATCCTCGATTCTCACTGATCGGTCACGATTCCCGCGAGGGCACCATCTCGATCGGCGATCAACAGGTCCGAACGAACGCAGCAGGCGTTGCGGAGATCGTGATCACCCAGCCGGGGATTTACACAGCAGAATATCATCCGGGCTCGTGGCGATCGCACAGTCCGGCATACATCGGTGATACGGCGACCGAAACGTGGCACCCGCTCGCGACACCGACGGGCTGGTTCGCACTTCTGGTCGACTTCGTTCGATATGCCATCCCCTTTGCAGTCGCGCTGTACGCTGCAAAGCGGATCGGATCCTTCTTGAAAATCAGAGAAACACCATGACAGACAAGCGGCACACCCCACACAGACGCATCGTTCTCGGAAGCCTTTTCACTGGAATCAGCACAGCCCTCGCCGGTTGTTCGACGGTGAGTACTTCCAGAAAGACCGACCCAACAGCTGACTCCGGTGGAGATGTCATACAGAGCGTCGAGGTTGTCGAGCTCGATCTAATGATCGAACTCGAGCGAGACGCGGTCGATCAGCTAAACGTAGTTGCCCCTTCCGGCGAACTGTTCGCTCGCCGAATGATCGAGTCGGGGGTGTCTCGTACGACGGTCGAGGTCGGAACAGACTATCCACCTGGCGAGTACGAACTCATCGGACTCGCAGACGGAAAGACGGTCGAGACGACGTCGATTACGCTCGAGCCAGACCTTGAGGTAACGGAACTCAGGGTGGGGCGGGACTCCCCTGAAGCGATGTATGATGGAGCAGCTGAGTATGAGACGGAAACAGAAGCAATACTTTCGGTGGCGAACCGAGGAACGGGCCCAACTGCAGCGACTGCGATACGGTTTGACGGAGATGTTCCGCTTCCGACGCACGAGAGCTACGACGAGGTCGGTAAGAGCGGTATCTACGATCCAGAGGTCGACTTTGGAGCAAATGCCGAGTCGATACCGATCCCTGCCGGTGAGACGGTTCTTCTCTACAGCAATACGCGACCATTTTCACCAGTACGTACACGATCAAAGTGCGACTCGGTCGGACGAGACGGCCGGTTCACTGTCCGTCTCTTCGCAACCCACAAAGAAGAGAATCTCGCCCTTGATTATATCATCCACTATCTCAGCAGAGATTCTGATGATTGTGATATCGAAATCGAGGAGGCACCGTAATGCCGTCGTGGTCGCTTTCGGATGTCGGGATCAAATGGTTCGAAGATGCAGTTGACAAAATCATAGACTGGTTCCAAGAGGGACTGACGGATGGCTATGATGCAATCACGGCCCAGATCTTTGGGACGCCAACCCCAGAAACGGATGGTGCGTTCGTATTCGGACAGCCATCGAACGCACCGTGGGTCGAAATCTATAGCAGTCTCGTCGCCGGCGAGATCATGCTCGTCGCCTTGTTACTACTCGTAACGTGTGTCCAAGGCCGACATACGATTCGAATCTTCAATATCGGCAGTGCGTATGAAACTCGAAAGGCGAAACGCAGCGCGTGGATGGGTGCCTTTTTGATTGTAACCTGGTACTGGCTCGCCGTCTTGGTCCTCTACCTCGTCGATGGCTTCACGATCGCACTCCTTCCA
The DNA here is from genome assembly GCF_002494345.1 of Natrinema ejinorense. Classification (GTDB taxonomy): domain Archaea; phylum Halobacteriota; class Halobacteria; order Halobacteriales; family Natrialbaceae; genus Natrinema; species Natrinema longum. Next base: position 1,631,041 of record NZ_NXNI01000001.1, on the reverse strand, counting down.
GACATTGCAACCGTTACTGATGCGATGGCTGGTATACTCCTGACCGGCGTTTCAAACCCGCTCCTCGCCCTCTTTCTGATGGGAATCGGTGCCACAGCGATGTGGATACTTCAGGCGCTATTTTTCCTCCGCGAAATCATGTTGTACATCCTGATTTACGCGATGCCGATCGGGATCGCTCTGGCGTACGGCAATCTCCCCGTGGTCTCACACATCGCGAGAACGGTCTGTCTGAAGTTCGTGCCGCTCGCGATCATGCCGATTCCAGTGGCGCTACTGTTCAAGGGATACGAGATCCTCTTCAGAGAAGGCACAGACGCTGTACTCGTCCCCGCTAGCGCTTTTCTGAGCAACCTCATCGCGGTCACGCTCCCACTTCTCTCGATCGTCATCGTCTGGAAACTGTTCAAGTACGCCAGCCCAATGGCGACGGGGATCATCGGCACGACGACGAAGGTAGGCGTAACCGCAGGTGCGGCGATCGGCGCTGGTGTCGTTGCCGGCCCTGCGGCCGCAGCGACGACAGCAACGTGGGGACCGAAAGCGGCCGTCGGCTATTCTGCCGTCTCGAAGATGCGCCAACAGGGCGGCTCATCTCAAGCGAGCAGTAGTACCGACGGACGAACCGATCACGATAACGTTGCGACAGACGCGTACGGTCAGGACGGTGTCCCGGCGTACCGTCGAACTGAGAACGACCCGGGATACTACTGATGACGCAAGAACGAGATGCGGCCGGCCGTCGAATCATGGATGAACTGGGCGAAGCGAATCGAGTTCCACTCTTCAATATCGAGGAAGGTGACGTCTACATCTTGCTCGGATTTCCGATCGGTGGCCTCCTCGTCGGTGGCCTCATCGGACTCGAGGGTGCGATCTTCCCGTTCGTCCTCTTGGGAGTCATCGCAGGCGGTGCAGTCGTCTATTCGTCACCGAGTCATCTTCCGGCATCGACGTGGCTAGGCGATCTCTATCGATACTACTGCAAACGCCCCAGATTCACCTACAGTACTGCACCGAACTCGGGTCCCGACGAAGCGAGTACAGACGGCGGTCTCGTGAATTACACGCCGTTCCAGCCTGACGAACGGACACAGGACCTCACCAACGTCTGCCGTGCGTGGCCGGGTGCCGGTGCCATCGAACGAACCGATGGCGCGATGGAAGCGCTCCTCGAGATCGATCCCGGGAACATGGATTTCGCGATGTCCGGTGACTGGGCACAGATACAGCGTCTCGGTGAGGAGTTCGCGAACCGCGAACTCGACTTCAAACTCACGTTCCACGCGACGACGCGTTCTTTCCCAGTCGAACGATTGGTCAATCGGATTGACGACCGACTTACTGACGAGGACGTGAAGCGAAATCCGATCTTCAGGGTACTCCTCGAGGAGTATCGCGAGCGACGCCCGACCGAGCTCGAGGCGACCCAGCAGCTTCGGTACTTCCTCGGCGTTTCGGTCGCCCCACTCGAGGTCTACAACCGCTATCAGGACGAGCGCTCGCCCGCTGAGAAGCTCACCACGTTTCCTGGAATCGGATTCCTGTTCAATCCGTTCGTGACCCGACGAAAGAGTATGGCCGACGCCGAGATCAGGACGGCAATGTTCGATAAGCTGGACGATCGCTGCCGGGCCATCCAAACGGAGTTCGTCCAGAAGACGCCGGGCTGGTCCGCCCGTCGACTGACGACGGTCGAACTATTCGTCCTCTCGATGGACTTCTGGAACGGTGAGGAACACACCGACGGCGAAGCTACGATTCGCGAGCAACCTGTTATTGGTCACGAACGGAGGACCGATCGATGACTGTCCGTCTCTCGATCGTGAACGGGGTCGTGGTTCCCGATCCCGGAACGCAGACCGGTCTCGCTCTCTATCTGGGGATCACCGCTGCGCTCACACTCCTCGCGAAAATCGCATGGGATCACCGGAATGCCGCGGAGATCAAAGAGATCGACCTCAGTGAGTTGCTCGAGGACGAGGTTATCGAAGACGGACGCGATGAAGGCAAACTGCTCGATGAGGTTGCGGAACGGCACACGCACGCGATCGCACCGGCCGCGATCGAGTGGGATACTCGTACCGCGCGTGTCGGCAACCAATGGACGTCCACGCTGTATATTGCCGACTATCCAGATTACCCGAAAGACGGGTATTTCAACGAACTGTTCGAACTCACTGACGTCGAGTTCGACCTGACGGTACACATCACGCCGAAGGATCAACAACAAGCACGTGACGAACTCCAACGGGTCGCAGACGATCTCCGAGCCGATGCAGACCTCGAGCAGAGCGTGCGTGGTGCGTACCTTCAGGAGCGAGCGGTCGAGGCGGTCTCGACCTACAAGAGCGTTGAGAACGGCAGTCGCGTGTTCGATCAGGGAACGTTCATCACGATCCGTGCGGCAACCCGTGATCAGCTTCGGGATGCCGTCCGCACCGTCAAGAGTCGCCTCCGCGAGGAACCAGCAGGGCTCTCACCGAAGACGGCCATCTGCAAGCAAGATCTCGCGATTCAGGCGGCGGCACCGATCGGCCCCAATCCCTTCGGCCGAGAGGCGACCGCGCTCGGCGGGGCCATCGGTGCGCTGTTAGCGTCACCACACAATGCGACGATCCTCGAGGACGGTGGCGTCGAATTCGGCGATCACTGGCGGAATCAGAGCCCCGTCGTGATCGACCCGTTCGCTCGAGAAAACGGCTATGCGATGTTCACGATCGGCGATCCCGGCTCTGGCAAATCGTTCGGCGCGAAGCAGAACTTCATCCGATCGATCGAACACAGCGAGGATCGCATCGGGATAATCTTAGAACCGCTGAACAACTGGGCAGGCGTCGCCGAAGCTCTCGGCGGTGAGCGCATTACGATCGGTGGGAACATGGGCCTGAACCCACTCGAAATCAAGCCGACGCCCGAACGGGTACAGCGAGCGATGGGTGAGGACGCCAGCCCCTACCGAGAAAAGCTCGATAGCGTCATGAGTTTTCTCTCGAACTATTTTGCCCTCCGCGGGATTCGACTCGGCGATCGACGAACGACGCTCGAGACGGCGATCGAGAGCGCCTACGACCATAAGGGAATCACCGACGATATCGCGACGCACCACAACGAGAGTCCGACGATGCGTGACGCCCTCGATATTCTCGAGGGGATGATCGACGACCCTGACGAACACGTCGTCCGCACTCACGAGGAGGCGACCAAGATCCGCGAGGACGCGACGTGGCTCATCGACCAGTTACGTTCCTTTGACGAGGGCGGCCGGTACGAAAATCTCGGACGGGAAACGGAGTTCGATATCCGTGACGAGAAGGTGATCTATCTCGATCTCGCCCAACAGGAGGGGAGTCTCGGCGGCAGTACGAGCCTCATCATGCAACTGCTGATCTCGGCGGTCTACGAGCGAGCGAAAGAGACGGACAAAGAGGTCGTCTTCGTTATTGACGAAGCCCGCTACATCATGCAAGACGCAGCGAGTCTCGAGTATCTCGAAATCGTCTTTCGACATCACCGCCATCACGACCTCTCGATCCGCCTCGTCACACAGACCGTCGACGAGTTCTTTCAGCATCCCGAGTCAGAGGCGATCATCGACCAGTGTGCAATCAAGCAGTTCCACCACCTCGACGGAATGGACCGCGAGTGGGCCGACGAATTCGGCCTCAATTTCGCACAGATGCGGTTCATCCAGGACGCCGTCCCCGGAAACGATCTGGCGGGCTACTCGGAGGCCCTCGTCGGCGTCGACGGCGAGTGGCGCGGTATCGAAGTTCGGGCACTGGATAACGAAAAAGAAGTCATCGACTTCGATCCGAAGTCACAGTCCCAGCCCCAGTTACCGGGCCACTCTAGCGATACCGCCGACGATGTTTTTGACCGCACCAAGGGTGGCGGTCAGAGTTCTCGAGGATACTCTGACTGAAAGATATGATCGACGAAAATACAATTCCGGAAACGCTGTGTGCTCGAGACCAGTGGATCTGCTGGGAGCAAGCCGAACGTAACGGAGAGACGACGAAGATTCCGATTGACCCGCAGACAGGGAACTTCGCATCGACGACGAATGACCACACCTGGTGTACTCTCGAGACCGCTCTCGAGTATTGGGAGTCGAATTCGACGGCAGTCGATGGTCTCGGATTCGTGTTCACGAGTGCGGATCCGGTCGTCGGCGTCGATCTCGATGACTGTCGCGACCCGGAAACTGGGCGACCAACCGAGCGAGCAAAGCGCATCATCAATCGATTCGACTCGTATACCGAGTGCTCACCGTCAGGAACCGGCTACCATATTCTGGTTACCGGCGAACTGCCCGACGGTCGCAATCGATGCGGTCACGTCGAGATGTACGACCACGCCCGATACTTCACGGTCACCGGCGATCACGTTTCGGGAACGCCGACGCGAGTCGAACCTCGACAAACCGAACTCACGGAGGTCCACGAGACATACGTTCGCGAGCCCGATGACGACCGTCACGAGACGCTTTCACCAGAATCGGATTCGAATCCTCCCCTCTCGGACGACGAACTCCTCGAAAAGGCGCGAAACGCATCGAACGGAGACAAATTCGAACGTCTCTGGAACGGAACGACCACCGGATACGCGAGTCAGTCGGAGGCAGACATGGCCCTCTGTTGTCTCCTCGCGTTCTGGACCGGTGGCCATGCCGTCCAGATGGACCGATTGTTTCGACGATCCAAATTAGACCGCCCGAAGTGGTATCACGTCCACTACGCAGACGGCTCCACGTATGGTGAGAAAACTATTGCTCGCGCAATCGAGCACACCTCTGAATTCTACGAGCCGTCCGAGACAAGGTCGAACGAAACACAGACGCAGGAGTTCGAGTCGCCGACGGATCGTGAACACACTTATCTCAATGAGAAGCTTTCCCTCCTTCGAAAGCAGACTTCGACTCTCGAGACGCGACTGGAAGAGAAGACAGCACGTATCGAACAGTTGGAGCGACGGCTCGAGACATATGAGGGACGACCTGCGACTCGAGAGCAGCCGTCTGACCACTCGAGAGTGACTCAGCCACGATCGATTTGGGGTCGCCTCTGGAGAATCATTCGTTGTGTGTTTCCTAGAGAACGTTGAGTCCTGGTTCGACGAACTCGTGATCAACCTTCTGTTCGATCCAGAGGCTGGCGACACGGCGACCGCCGACCCGTGAAGTCTCTAGCTTCACTGAGACTATAATATGGTCTATAGTAGAATCTGGAAGTCTTTGCAGTGGCACCCGCTGAAGATTAGCGTATCTCATTGTCTCTCGAAGATCTGATGAGAAGTGAGAGTAGACGCTTCTGGAGAGTACTATAGACAGTGCCGGATTTGGCATTGTCCCATCTAGTTTGATGAACTCGATGTCGTTCAATATGAGGTGCATCGAAAGACACAGAATTCTGTGCTTGCATAGATTCCTGTATGCCTAGTATCACGGTCAACGTGGACGACGAGCTCAAAGAGCAAATGGAAAAGCACCCGGAGATCAACTGGAGCGAGGTCACGCGACAGGCCATCCAAGAGAAGATCGAGGCGCTCGAAATGATGGACGAACTCACCAGCGAAAGCGAACTCACCGAGCGCGACGTGCAGGAAATCGCCGATAAAATCAACGAACGTGGACGCAAGCGCGTCGAAGAAGGATCGGAGTAGACTCGACGAATCAGTCACCGTCCATGGACAGCTGTCGTCTCCAGACACTGACTCGAGGCCGTCACTACTGTCTGACTGCGAGACTGCTCGAGCAGGGACAGCCACAGCTACCCAGGCCGGATAGACAACCGCTAGCGTTATCTTTGGTATGTCGGAGAGAGGTGTCTGGCTCTCTCGAGGGTGGATTCTTCCTGCTGTCTATGGGGATCCGTGGACGCCAGCTGTCTCCAGGTCCTGTTCCGTCCTGTCCCACTCCGGCGACTCACCGGGGATCTCTGCATCGGTTGGAAGTACGAGCCGCCGTTCGGTATACTCGAGACCGTTCTTTCGCTCGGTTCGTTTGCGAACCGCAACGCGATGCTTCGAGAGATCGAGTACAGCGTCGATCATCCGAGAGACGAGTTTCTTCGCATACGTCTCGCTCGTCCCAGGCTCTTGCCTGCGGATCCAGTGTTTCAGGTCACTCGCTTTGACGTACTCGGCGATGGTCTTACAGCCTGATTCCCAAGGATTGTCGCCGACGCTCGAGTCAGTTCTCGCTCTCCAGAGTTTCGCGGCGAGCCGTGTCGGAAGGGAGTTAGCCGTCGAGCGAAGCATTTCTTCGTCCATTCGGGCGAGTTGTTGGACCGGAAGTAAATCCCCGTGAGAGAGTGCGACGCTGCCGCGTTCGAGTGGATCTTCGGATCGCGGTAGTCGATAGTAGGTTTGGCCGTCGTCTTTGGAGATCCGCTCGAGTCGGTCTCCGTCGACATCGATCTCGTAGTTGTCTACAGTCTCTGTGAGGAGGTGAGCACCTTTTTCGAGTTCGCGCGCTTGGAGTTCTTCGATACGCTGTTTGTTCGCCCCTGCTCGCTTGCACGTAGCATCCGTGAGCGCGTCAAGCCGAGTGGTCGCTTGCTCACAGTCATCAAGCCGGTCGTGAAGTCGTTCGTTCGTCTCCTGAAGGTCCGCTTTCTCAGTTTCGAGTCTCTCGAGTTTGGCGTTGGCCTGTTCGAGGTCGCACTCGAGACCATCGACGCGCTCGATAAGCTGTCTGTTCTGTTCATATAGATTGGTAACCGCTTCTGTGAGCGTGGTGATATCGACCTTACCGAGTTCAGAGGGACTACTCATCACCATCACCGCCCTCGAGGTGGGTTTGAATGTGGAATGGAGTTGTTTCCTCTTCGTCGCTACTGACGAACGAAACCTCTTCGAGATACTCGATACCGACCTCTCGCCACTGGGATTCACAGAGTTCGAACTCGGTGCGAGTCCACGCGTACTCACCTTCGGGTTGTGGCTCGAAGACGAGCTTTCGCATTGGGCCATGGACGGGCGTCCACTGTAGGGAAAGTTCGTCCATTATCGACCCTCCTCAGCCTGCTCGAGGATCTCGCAATAGGCGCGTTCGAGATCTCCTGGGGTGATTGGGTACTCGAGTTCAAGTGTGATAGTGACTCGATTCTCGTCGGTCATCGTTGATCCCCCTGCGTGGAGTGCATCTCGGCGAAGATTTCCTTGACATCGATGGGGACCGGACGATCTATCCAGCCTCTGACCGAGTCGACATACGCAACCCACCTGTCACGGTCTTCGTCTCGCTCGAGTTCTTCTCTGTGGTTTAGTTCACCACGGACGCGAAACCAGTACACTCCTGCGTTAGCTGGGAGGAACCGCTCAGCGCGGCTTAACGTCACGTAGACGGTATTCGTGGCTTCATCGACGTGATGATGGAATCCCTCACCGTCCTTTCCCAGATAGCCGTAGTAGCTCCCTGATTGCTCGAGGACGATGTCGCCCTGCTGTCCATCCGAAATTGTTTCGTGTGCAGTAGTCGTAGTTGACATTGCTGGTTGCTCCAGCACGGGTCGGTGCTCTAACACCGGCCTCAGATCATCTAAGGCATTCCGTGCTCATTCTACAGGATGTGCTACGACTACATAACCCTTAGGACCTATGGGTAAGGGGATAAGGATTATGTCCGAAGCCATTGTCCATTTAGACGTGAGCGTAACAACTACTAACCGAGATTCGATGCTTGAAAAAGAAGATCTCGGGCCGGCCGACGAGAAGTTACTTGATATGCTGAATGAGGGGCGTGTAACTGCACCGTACGTCGCTGAAGAAACAGGATATAGTCTGCAATATGTCCGTGACCGTCTTGGCCGGCTTGTAGAACATGGAAACGCACGCAAAGTGTACGAAGGGCTTTATGAACTCATCGATGACCCACGAAAAGACGTAGATTCGTGACCGATATGGGAATATTGGTGTGGATTCTTACTTTCCCTCCCTGTGTATTGCTCATTCTGTATGTTCTCACACCGAATTCTTAATATCTACCAACATCTTCTGCTATAGAAGGAATAGACGGACATAAGCGCTGACAGCATATTGGTCCGTTGGTCTCCGTTTCTTGAGTACTCAGAACGAAAGGACCATGTGCAGCGACTGTCACACCTTCGTTGAATGACCGCCGACGCCCGCGAGACGGTACAGAAGTTTCTCGAGGATCGCGACGACGGCGACCAGGTACTCGAGACCGTCCTCACGGCCGACGCCGAATACGACACATGGACGTTCGACGATATCGATCTGGATTCGGGAACGTTCGGAGAACTCGTTTCGAGCGGAATCGTCGAGAAGGTCGATGGCGCGTATCGAGTTGCCGACCCCGAAGTCGTCGAAGCAGTGATAGCAGGTGAGGAGTTCGAAGAGGAGTTGGATTCAGCAGCTGACGACCGCGGGTTCGATCTCGAGCGGTTCTGGACGGCCATCGATCCTCGAGCGATGGTCGCGTTGGTCGGGGCGCTCGTCGTCGTGGCCGGTGCCAGAATGACGGCGTTTCGGTCGGTCTTTCAAAACGGCCGAGTCGTCTCGCCCGCGAACGATCCCTACTACTTCCGCTACTGGATGGAAGCGCTCGTGGCGGAGGCATCGGGACCGACGGAGTATGGAGTACTGGTTGATCCCCATCACAGCGTCGCGCTCCGGAGACCACTGGCCCACGCGACGAACTGGTTTGTTGCCGAGTTACTTGGCGGCGGACAGGGAGCGGCCGACACCGTCGCAGCATGGCTCCCCGTCGTCGCGTCTGTCGCGCTCGGGCTCGTGATTTACAAAGTGGCCGTCTTGCTGACTCGAGACGTTCGCGTCGGGGTCGCGTCCGTTCTGGTCTTTGCAGTGACGCCGATCCACGCGGTCTACACGGGACTGGGGTTCATCGATCACCAGCTCCACCAGTACTTTTGGCTCGGAATTACGCTACTGACGCTGACGTGGCTCGCAGTTGATCTCCAGCGACGGCTCGAGGCCAGGGCGGAGCCGCGTACGGGCGTTCTGGCACAGCTTCGAACGCCGATGACGTGGGTCGTCGCCGTCGTCTTCGGCCTCTCAGTCGCAGCAGGGATCCACGCCTGGGGCGGCTCGCCGCTGTTACTGCTCCCGCTCGCCGGCTACGTCGCGTTGCGAGTCGTGATGGACGCTCGAGCAGATGTCTCGCCTGCACTCGCGAGCCTGCCGTTGCTCGTTGGCCTCTCATTTGGAAGCTGGCTCTCGCTGGCACTGCACCACCGCTGGGGCTGGCAGCCGGAGTTCGTTGCGACAACGCCGGCACTGGTGCTTGGCGGCTCGATCGCCGTAATCGCACTCGGCGAACTATGGCGGCGGCTCGATGTCCACCTCGGCGGCTTGCTCGCACTCGAGACGGCCGTCGCCACAGGGGTACTTCTCGCCTTTCGGCACCTGCAACCCGACGACTGGGCCGAAGCGATGGCGCGCGTCGACGATCTGCTCTTCCGGGAGAGCGCGACCGAGGCGGCCTCGCTGTTTTCCACGGAGTACTTCGTCATCTTCGGGCCGCTCTATCAGCTTGGCATGGGATTTTACATCGCACTCGCGGTCCTGGGCTGGATCGCCTGGCTCGTCGTCCGTCGGTACGAACCCGGCTGGTTGCTCCTTGGCACCTACGCGGGCTACCTGCTCGTCCTGGCAGGGATTCAGGTCCGCTTCGCCGGGCAGTTGGCGATTCTGCTGGCCATCCCCACCGGGATGGGCGTCGTCCGACTGCTCTCGGCCATCGAGCTGGCGCGTCCGCCGGTCCCGTTTCGGAATCGAGACGCCACTGCTGGGGATGACCTGCGGGAGGGAGCGACCGTCGCCGCCGACGGCGGACTCGAGCCCTCCATTTCGATTCCCGATAGGCGACGACTCGTCTATCTGCTCGGGATCGGTCTGCTCCTGTTCGGGCTGAGCCTCATCTACGTCCCCACCTTGACGGCCGACGTGACCTACAGCGGGGCACAGATCGAAGCGGTCGACGCGATCAACGACCACGCCGACGCGGCGAACCGAACCTATCCCGAGACCTTCGTGCTGAGCAAGTGGGGCGACAACCGGATGTACAACCACTTCGTCAACGGCGAATCACGGGGGTACGGCTACGCCCAGAGTAATTACGAGGAGTTCCGTGCGGATTCCGATCCCGACGGCTGGTACGACCAGTTCAGCGGCCGGGTCGGCTACGTCGTCGTGACCCCCGTCGACGGCAACGTCTCGTCCGACACCGCACAAGCGCGCCTGCTCGAGGATCGTGGGGCAGGCGGAAACGGCTCCGACGGGCTGGCCCACTACCAGGCGATCGCCGTCGACGACGACGCCACGGCCTTCGCAGTCGTTCCCGGAGCGAGGCTCGCAGCGTCCGGTGAGCCGGGGTCGAACGTAACAGTCGAGACGGACGTCTCCGTCTCCGGGGAGTCGTTCACGTACGAGCGGACAGTGGCGGTCGACGAGAACGGTCAGGCGACGGTGAGGGTGCCCTACGCCGGCGAGTATACGGTCGGCAATCGGACGGCGACCGTTACCGAAGCGGACGTGCTAAACGGGAAGTCGGTCGCGCTCGAGGAGTGAACGGCCCGTTCGTCTCGTGACGGTGTATCGCTGTCCGAGGGGACTCACTCCTTCGAGGGCTGGTTCGCATCCTCTCTTTCTCGAAGGGATCGTCGAGGCGGGTCGTGAGCCGATCGGTTTCGACACGGCGGGCTCTGACTTCCGCGAGGAGCGTCTCGAGCAGGGTACTCTCGAGGGATGTGGGGTTCGTCGGACTCGGCAGTCGCGAGGCAGGGGTCCGCCCCGAACTGCTCAGTTTTTGCTTTCGCCGCCCGTCTCGTCGGTTCGGTCGTCGTCGCGTTTCGGGCTGTCGCCCTCGCGTCGACGGAACGCCTCGCGGGCTGCCTCGAACGGCCCGCTGACCGTCGTGATCGCGTTCGCCCGACCGTCGTCCGCGTATGCGCTCCCGGTCTCGGGGAGGTACCGGTGCAGACACTCGAGTTCCGCCCGAAGCTCCCGACAGTGGCGCTTCGCCGCCAGTCGAGCGTCCGACTCGAGCGTCTCGTCGTCGGTGATCGCCTCGAGCAACGTGGTGGTATCGGTGTCGATCGACTCGAGAAGGGACCGATAGCTGCTCGAGTGGGCCGATTCATCCTGCCGGTCGGGGCTTTCTTTACCCCGTATCTCGTCGTTGGACATGGCTTCCGTAGGGATGTTACGGGAGCTTCTCGCGGACTGGTGGGCTAACACCGGTCCGCTACTTCCGAACTCGTGAGCGGCGAATTCGTACTTTTGCTTCCGTATATTTCACCAACAAATTCCGCACACTTATAGATTAGCGTATTTCCGCTACATTTGGACACTGAGTGGACTACTCAATGCAGAAACCAACCCAAGTTAATGCTCGTCAGCGGGACAACAGCGTCGAATGCGACCCCGTCCGGAGTGGATGTCTCTGAAAGACGGTCTCGTTCTCGAGTTTCTCGAGGAGCACGACCTCGAGCTCCCTGCGAAACCTCTCTACCGAAATCTGAATCGACACGGCCACGAGATCGGGTATTCGACGGTTCGACAGCGACTTCGAGTGCTCGAAGCTAATGGGCTAATCGAGAAAGTCGACGAGGCGGGATACTATCAGGTGAGTTCGAAAGGAAGAGCGTATCTCGAGGGAAAACTTGATACGAGTGATCTCGAGCGGACCGACTCTTGATCGAATTCTGAAAACCCACCTCGATAGTTAACTCCATGAAATTAAACTAGAAGTTATTAGAACGAACTTAGAGTAAGTATAATAGGTTTATATACCCCTGCGGATTCGTCGTACGCCCTATTCGTGAACGAAAGAATAATACGACGTTTGTGCCAGATACCGTCTATGCCGACTGATTCCGAGAGTCAATCACCTAACGTGATATTTCTCGTCTCTGATGCTGCTCGAGCTCGAAACTTTTCTGCTTATGGGTACGACAGGCCAACGTCACCAAACCTCGAGCAAATTGCTTCGGAATCAACGCTCTATACGAATGCGATAGCCACAGCGCCGTGGACGGTACCCTCGCATGCATCTATGTTCACCGGAGTATATACGTCAAAGCATCACGCTACTCGGAGTTCTCCCTCAATTCGCTCCGATCTGAATACGCTACCTGAATTACTCCAGCGAGAAGGATATAAGACATACTGCATCACTGCAAATCACCTACTCGCATCGAATAATGGGTTAAATGACGGGTTTGACGAAACGTATATTACAACCCGCCTGTTCCCGACCAATACGAAGTATGGATCAGTGAAGAGTTCGTTCGCGGAAAATGGATTCAGCACGACGTTTCTCTCTGATATCATCGAATTCGTTCGCAACGAAGGCTCTTTCCGAGATGTCGCTAATTTAGGTTACAAGTTTGCCGTGAGTCAGACGAACGGGGATATCGTCGGCGAACGACGACGAACTCCCAAAGGAAGTGAGGGAAACGTTAAAAAGTTAGTTGACATCATGGAGAGCGGAAATGAGCCATTTTTCACATATCTAAATTTCATGGAAACTCATCTCAAATATCTCCCACCGAAGGAACATTTCTTGTCTGTTGCCCCAACAAAACACAGTGATGTCGACTATTCGGATGTTAATCAAGACCCGCGCCTCTATAATTATGCGAAGGCCGTCGAGATGTCCGAAGAGGACTTCGCGCTCCTCCAGTCATTTTACGATGGGACGATTCGCCATACTGATTACTTGATCGGTAAACTCTATCGCGAACTTTCGGAACGGGACCTGCTAGAGAACACGATGTTCATCGTCGTCGGAGATCATGGCGAAAACCTCGGTGATTTTGGTCAAATGGGCCATTCGCTCGCACTTAACGATGCGGTGGTCCGTGTTCCCCTCCTAATTTCCTATCCGAAGTCGACTGATTTCGTTACTGTGGATAGCTTGGTTCAAACCCACGACCTATTCCCAACGATTCTAGAGACGAGTGGGGTTTCTATTGAGTTAGATAGCCTTCTTGGTCAGGATTCCACACTGCTTCCTCGTCATAGTGATGATCCCGGTCGAGAGTACGCTATTGCAGAATATCTCGGATCACCATTCGACGGAATCAAACGAATTATGCAAAAGTACCCGGAGACGGACTACGATCAATACGATTTTGAGATCAAAACGATATACGACAACGATGGGATGAAATTGACGGTGAAATCGACTGGTGAACGAAGACTCGCAACAGTCGATATCGACGGTGAAGAACCAATCGAGGACGGTGCTAACGATATTTCAGACAAATTAGAGGAAGAGTTGTTTGAAACCGTCGAATCGTTCGGGAAAATAGGCACTGTGACGCACTACGATGAGGGCGTCGAAGACACACTTCGTGATCTCGGCTACATCTGATGACGACGTTTACAGAGAAACTCAGTAAAGACGTTCTCGGCTACCTTCCTGCAAAGGTTATCCCAGCCGTTACGCAGTTCGCTACTGTCCTCGTGTTCACGACACTCCTTACCCCGTCTCAATATGGAGATTATACAGTCGTCCTCACGACGGTAAGCTTCGTTATAATATTCCTGAGTTCGTGGCTCAGGCAGTCGATACTCAGATATTTTGAGCAATCATCTAATGAAAATAGTATTAGACCACTTTTATCGACGCTACTTAACGCCTACTTCCTCATTTATATAGTTTTATTTGTCATCTGGGTTGGGGGCCTCTTGGTTCTAGATAGACACTTTACTACCCGTTTGGTGTTGCCCCTTTTTCTGGGAGTATTCATAGTCGGGGGAAATGGACTGTTCATGTTGCTCACCGCTATTAGGCGTGTGGAGAATAATATTATTAGATACAGCACTTTCACATGTCTAAATACGGTATTACAACTGTTAGTGGGTGCAGCACTCATTTACTACACCCCGTTTGATGTTGTCGGTGCTCTCATCGGAATGATATTGGTGACTGGATTATTGTCAGCCATCGAACTTAGACATTTATACAAATTAGGTAACTACTCCCCCAAGTATTTTTCATTCAAAAAGCTCAAACAATCGTATGAGTTCGGCGTGCCATTTATTGGATCACAACTTAGTGGGAAAGTGCTCGAATTGGCAGATAATTATTTGATTTTCTTTTTTCTTGGTTCAGTCACCGTCGGAAAGTATGCGGCAGGGTATAGTATATTCTATCGAATTATTTTCTTTATATTTTCGCTACTCTCTCTTGCAGCGTATCCAGAAGTCGTAAAGACCTTCGAAAATAATGGATCAGAGGCTGCAAGTGAATCTATCTCTGTGACAGTTAGAGCGTATCTTCTAATTGCATTTCCCGCCGCTTTTGGCCTCATAGCTATCGGTCCAGAGCTCGTTCAGACTGTACTCGATAGCGAATACTCTGGATCGACCGTCATAATCCCGTGGGTGGTACTTGGAACTTTCTTCTATGGCCTTGGCCAATTATCGACATATCCAATTCAATTAATGGAGAAAACGAGATGGTTGCCAATAATTCTCTCCGTTGCTGCGGTCTCTAACCTTTTATTGAATGTCCTGTTGATACCCTATCACGGAATTGCGGGAGCGGCTATCGCAACCTTGATTTCCTACCTCCTGTATTTCATACTCACTACATTCATAAGTAACAAAATAATGGTATGGGAATATCCGTATTATCTATCCATCAAGTGCCTTCTCGCATCGATGATAGTATGGCTCTCTGTTTCGTACCTGTCTGTTCATTTCAGAGGTCTTATCTTTCTTACTGTTGCACTACCTTCAGGAATCGTTTTATACGCGGTTCTACTGCTAGTATTGAGAGTGAACGAGTTCGAGCAAATTATCAGCCGATCGCGACAGGAAATAGGGCTACTGACAGAATCGGCTGATTCGAACGATCTAGACTAAAGATGTTCTCTATACTCATCTAACCAACAACGGTATAACCTTCTTTCTTATATTACTCCGTATGTCGCTCACTGCGATCTACCGCCGTTTGCCATCTTCATTGCAACCGGTTGCCAAGCAGTTATATATGGGACAACGATGGGCTCGATTCTATGCTCGCCTTCCCTATGCCCGACTGTTAGATCGATTTCGTCTGAACGATTTAGACGATATCTATACAGAAGAGTATTTCCTGCAAAGGACACGTCCGCCTCACGATACCGTTGCTGAGACAGTAATCGACGAACTTGTCGAACGGTACGACCCTGATACTGTCGCGGATATCGGTTGTGCGATCGGACATTATCTCCTGAAATTCCAGGATCGAGGGATCGAAACAACAGGCTTTGAGGGGTCGCAACGAGCGGTGAATAACGCACTGGTCGATACGGTACAGCAGGCAGACTTACGGGATGGAATCACTGTCGAATCGGATCACAACCTAGTAACGTGTATCGAAGTGGCCGAACATCTCCACCCGATATACGCCGACAACATCGTGAATACCATTGTTTCCGCCACGGGAGAAAACGGTACGATCGTCTTCACTGCTGCACCGCCGGGCCAATATGGGACTCACCATATTAACCTCAAACCACGGCGATATTGGATCGAGAAGTTCGAAAAGCGTGGAGTCACCTATTGCCCGGAAGACTCGAAGGCAATAATCAATTCACTAAATACCCGTCTTTCACAGAAGACGTGGCCGGTAGAGAATATTATGGTGTTCAGAAATTAGCCACAGCAGGTTTCACCCGCCAACGTAGAAACGGTCGATATATCACCGATTATACCTTTCGGTCTAGTACTGTCTGGACGGTGTTTTTCACCTTATTACGGCGATCGTCGGAGAGACATGATAAGAACAGCCGATACCAAGGTCGGACGTTCGTCGGTGCTGCTTTTACAGCGAGTAAAAACCGCCGTCGTGCCGCCGAATTATCGCCCCCGCTGAGTAATTGTACTCCAGCGAGATAGTGATACATCGACTCACGCTCGTTCTCGGTAAAGTTCCGAGTCGACATTTGTTGTGCTTTCCTTTCCAATTCTGCTAGGTCCTCGTTCTTCCCGTTACGGCGACGTCTCGCACCTCTTTTAGCAAACGACGTGAATAACCGCTGCTTCGATCGCTTCGCCATTTGGTCCGCTGATAGCCGACGTTCATAGAGAACTTCTGGAACAACATGGACAAAGCCCGGGCCAAACTCTTCTGCCATCCGAAACCAGAGGTCGTAGTCCTGAGCTAGCGTAAATTGTTCTCGATATTTCCCGACAGTGTCAACTGCCTCTTTTCGCATCATTACAGAACCGTGGGCGATCCCTGGACCCTCTTTCAACAAGTCATCGATGTCAAACGGTCGTTCCGCTGGAATTTCGATATCGACGATCCGTTCACCGTCTCGGCCAATTACTTGATACCAGCAACCGACGACTTGAACGTCTTCTCGCACTTCAAGAACGTTGACCTGTCGTTCTAACCGAGTTGGGAGCGACCGCTCATCTGCGTCAATACGTGCGATATACGTTCCTTTGGCTTGGGAGATTCCTCGATTGAGTGATCGTGGAAGCCCAATATTAGTTTCGTTAACTATCAGATTAACCCTCTGGTCATCAAAACTTCTAACAATACGCTGAGTATCATCCGTCGACCCATCATCCACAACCAGTATCTCAAAATCAGAAAACGTCTGTCCTAATATACTTTGTATTGTATCTGCTATTGTCTCTTCTTCATTATATGCTCCAACAACTACAGAGACTATAGGAGATCCATGTTTATACATCTGTGATCTTGCAATTGTTGTCTATTATCATAAAATCATTTGGTCCAAAATGCCCGGAAGAGCATAACATTCATACCAATAATAATAAATTCATGTCCTATATGATATTATCTCAGTACTATCCTCATTCGTTTCTCTTTGTGAACCAGAATGGAAGGGATTTTGAGTCAAACATTGATGTAATTGCTACGGCTCCAAATACGAATATGACCCATAAAAACATGGGTCGATGGCGAACCGCTGTACCATAATTTACCGTTCCTAGTCCGTAGAGAGATACTCCAAATAGAAAACCAACTGCCAACCCAACAGTAATTGATGGGGATCGATTTATTAATATCCGAAACCCAATAATTGCGAAGAGCAGATAGAAAAAAGACAGCAAAGACTCAAACATTATCGGTACATCCGAGAGAGTCTCTACCATCCACGGAAATGGGGTGAATAGAAAATATCCGATGCCGATCCAAGTGAATACGATTATCTCGCTAATTCCATCAAATTGTACGCTTCCAAGATACTTTGTTCGACCACCAACACGATGGCTACGCAAGTTATTTATCTGTTTGATTATGGGGCCAAGAAAAGGAATAGCGGTAAGACTACTAATGGAAAAAGAAACTATGGTAGTCTTTGTGAATCGATGGTTCCAGTAATTCATAGTAACTGCGCTAAGAATTGCTAATCCATACACAGGGAGGTTTTCTTGTCGATGTATAGTTGTGAATATGATTGCTATTACTGCACCAATAGCTGCCCAGTGACGTGAAAGTTGAGGCGGACGGGCAATAAGAAGCCTTGCGGCAGTTGTTAAACCGAACAGAATCGCCGCCTCACGTAAGAGAGTACTGTGAGTTAAGACAATACTAGGATAAACTGCAACCGGGAGAGCTGCCAAAACACCAGCATGTGGAGAATAGAGCGTTTGTCCAATAACAGCGATATTATAAACTGCGATTGCACCAAGTATCGCAACGAAAATATGAGCATATATACTACTTGGACCGGGAAGAATCCAGAAGGGTGCAAGGAATATACCCCAAATTTCGTATGTGGAACTTCTAGGCGTTGAGAGTGAGAATTCAGTAGCGATTAGAGCAGCAGTTTTAGCAAAACCAATTGCGTCATCGGATGCGTAAGGATGGATCTGAAGAAGTGAGGCAGGTATCATAATCAACCGGAAAAGTAAAGCCAGACAAAGGGTTATAAGAGGAGCACTCCATTTAGAACTCGCCATATTTGCTTAGGCAAGTATTGGGAGACATAATACTTTATCTATTTAGATTAACCTTTTTACCGCAGACAAAAGCAGGATGATTATGTATTATTGCCAGTTAATAAATTATGAGTGGGATATTACTAGTGCATATTCTTGTGGAAGAGATCTGTTGTTGGCTACTTCAATAATATTTCAACGATCCATAGGTGGTTTTGAGATGTTAGAACAAGCCAAGTTATCTGGCATGTTCACCATTACGCATATATTTTTTGTAGTTGTTGTCCAATCATATCAACATGTCTTTAACCGACGTTCTTTAATCACTGGCAACTACTCCTACCCATAGAGAATGAAGGTCTGTTATCTCATCAACCAACTTGCTCCGGGTGGGGCACCCACCTTACTACTCGATATCGCCCGGAATATGGACGAGGGCGTTTCTGTTACCGTTTGCCAGATCGAGGGCGATACGGATTTGACTGAGAAGTTGACCGAAGCCGGAGCGGAGGTCGTCAACTTCGGGGCGGATTTCAAATTCGACCCTCGAGCGATCGCACGGATGATTTCGTTCTTCCGTCAGAATGAGTTCGATATACTCCATGCCCATCTCCCGTACTCACAGACACTCGCGCGAACGATTGGCCGAGCCGGAAACGTAGACACGATCGTAAGTACCCAACAGAGTTTTCCCGATAATTATCATCCGATCACGCGGTTCTTAGAGCGACACACGCGATGGTTGGACGATGCAACTGTTGGTATTACTGAAGCGATCACACAGGCGTTTCGCGAGTCCCCCGTTCGAACAGATTGGTACACGATTTATAACGGGACTGACATCCCCAAGTTCGCCGAAAACGTGGCGGCTGCCGATCCAGATCAGTTGCGATCCGAACTCGGTCTTGAGGATGAGCTGATATTTCTAAACGTCGGTCGCTACGTGCCCGTGAAATCACAGAAAGACGCGATCCGCGCGATGGCGGCGGGAGTCGACCAGTTCTCGGATAGCCACCTGCTGATCGTCGGCTGGGGACCATTAGAGGAAGATCTGAAGCAGCTGGCGACCGATCTCGGCATCGCCGACAGCGTGACCGTGACTGGCCGAGTCCCGAAGGATGAGATTCACGAGTACTATGCGCTAGGGGATGTATTCGTTCTCCCGTCTATTTCTGAAGGGTTTGGGATCTGTTTG
Organism: Natrinema ejinorense; assembly: GCF_002494345.1. GTDB lineage: Archaea > Halobacteriota > Halobacteria > Halobacteriales > Natrialbaceae > Natrinema > Natrinema longum. The sequence continues at coordinate 1,611,945 of NZ_NXNI01000001.1, read as the reverse complement.
ACGGAGGCAATGGCAGCGTCTCTACCAGTCGTCGCATCCGATATTCCAGGCGTTCGTGAGGTCGTTGCGGATGGAGAAACCGGGTTTCTGGTTCCGCCACGCGAACCTGCCGAGTTTGCAACCGCAATGAAAGACCTGCAATCCGAACAGAAACGCCGTACGTTCGGAAAAGCGGGTTTTCAACGTGCCGCCGAACGTTTCGACATCAAGAGTATCGTCGAGTCTCATATGGATCTCTATGATCAACTCATGGCTAAGAATCGGGCGTAGGGATCATACCAATGAACGCTAGACACGATCACAACGAGGAATCGAAGAAGAACGTGATTATTCTCGTTCTAGATACTTTCAGAGCGAAGGAATTCGAAGTCGCCGCCGACCTTCCGACGTTTTCATCGCTCCGAGAAAACGGTGCCACGTTCGAGAATGCGTTCACCGCTGCCCCGTGGACCCTCCCCTCACACGCTTCGCTGTTTACCGGACTCCATTCCTCGAGTCACGGCGCGAACGCGGGCCACAAACATCTCGCGGAGGGCCCGGTGACGCTTGCGGAGGTCTTCCGATCGAACGGGTACGAGACCGTGGCCGTCTCGAACAACACCTGGATCAGCGAGGAGTTCGGCTTCGGACGGGGGTTCGACGAGTTCCGAAAGACGTGGCAGTACGTCCAGTCAGATGTCGATCTCGGTCGGATCGCACGAACCGAGGAAGGGATAGCTAAACTCACGGCGCTCGGGCGGGAGCTGGTCACGGGCAATCCCCTTGTCAACGTCACGAACGCCATCTATGGGCAGTTCGTCCGCAAGCAGTACGACGACGGTGCGAAACAGACCAACGAGTGGATCGAAACCTGGCTCACCGAGAGGACCGATTCGAGTCCCTTCTTCCTGTTCGTCAACTATCTCGAGCCGCATCTCGAGTATCACCCACCAAAGGAGTTCGCCGAACGATTCCTTCCATCGGACATCTCCTACGAGGAGGCGATGGACGTTCCGCAGGATGCATGGGGCTACATTGCCGGCACGGTCGAGATGTCCGAGCAGGACCTCGAGATCCTTCGATGTCTTTACCGGGCCGAGATTGCGTATCTCGATCAGCAAATCGGCGAGCTCAAAGCGCTCCTCGAGGAACAAAACGAGTGGGAAGACACGCTCTTCGTCGTCACCGGCGATCACGGCGAGAACATCGGCGACCACGGGCTGATGGATCACCAGTACTGCCTCTACGACACGTTGCTCCACGTGCCGCTGCTCACCCACGGCGGTGAGTTCACCGGTGGTCGCGAGATCGATGATCTCGTCCAACTCACCGACATCGCACCGACGCTCCTCGATGCCGTCGGTATCGAAGCCCCGGAGTTCCGCGACCAAATGCAGGGTCGATCGTTCCACCCTGATGCGGACACCGAGCCGCGCGAGTACGCGTTCGCGGAGTATATGGCACCCCAGCCCTCGATGGACGCCCTCGAGAAACGCGTTGGCGACCTCCCCGATGGCGTTTACGAGTATGATCGATCGCTGCGGGCGATTCGATCAACGGAATGGAAGTACATCCGCGGCTCCAACGGCTCCGAAGAATTGTACAACGTCGCCGACGATCCCGAGGAAAGTGAAAACCTCGTGAAAGCGAATCCGGAGAAAGTAGCCGAACTCGAGTCAACACTCGACGACTGGCTCCAGTCGTTCGACCACGCTGACGCCGACGGTACCGTCTCGATGCGAGACGAAACGAAGGAACGACTCGAGGATCTCGGCTACCTTCAGTAGGCGATGGACCGGAGATGCGCTGTCGTCCGTTCGACAGTTGTTTGCCACGCGTAATCGTCTTCGAGGGGCCGAACGCGTTGCCCCGTCTCGAGCCACTCGGAAACGCGGGGAGCGATCGACTCTCCGGCGTCCAAATCGACGAGTTCACCGCGTCCTGCGACGAGTTCCTCGAGTTGGTCGAGGTGCGAGCAAACGACCGGTAATCCGGTGCTGATCGCCTCGAGAACGGTCCGTGGGACGCCCTCAGCTCGACTCGGAAGGACGAGTACGTCGCCGCTGCGGTAAACCCGCGGCATCTCGTCGTAGGGAACGTGACCCAGGAAGTGGACCGAGTCATCGATATCTAGCTCGCGAGCGAGCGACTCCAGATCGCTTCGCAACGGCCCGTCGCCACACAAATAAAGCTGCGCGTCTGGATGCGTACGCTTGATCTGTGGGAGCGCCTCGAGAGCCACCGAGGGGCGTTTTCCCTCTACTAACCGCCCGACGAAGAGAACGACCGGCTCCGTACTATTGATCAACGTACTCTCACGCCCGTCAGAACCAAATCGGTTTGTATCGATTCCGTTCGAGACGACTTCGATCCGACTCGAGACGCCGAACTCCCGCACGCGGTCCCGGTCCGTCTCGGTATAGCAGAACACCACATCGGCCTGATCGAACGTCCACCGACCGAGCGTTCGCAGGTACAGCCGAAAGACGTTCTCGGGAGCGCTCTGCGAGTAGAGTCCGTGGTTCGTAATCGCCAGCGGGATATTCCCGAGACGGCGCTTCAGCGCCGCCAGATTCGTCGAGAAATAGAGATGGGAGTGAGCATGCATGACATCGAATTCCGCAGCCGAAGCCAGATACTGTGCGACCCCTGAACTGATGTCGTTTCCGAGGAGACTTGCTGTCGGATCGTACCGAATCACTGTATATCCGTCTCGAGTTTCGATGTGAGGGAGGTCGGGATCGGATCGTACCGTGACGACGGTCACGTCGTGACCCAGTGCCGCCTGATCGCGACTCATCGCATGGACGTGATACTGTCCACCGCCCTTCGTATCGGGATAGAGCTTCTGTGCGACGCGAAGAATACGCATTCGCTAGGGGGTGTGGATCGAACACCTATGAGTATGCTGGTCTATTCCGATCCGGAGAATGAGATCTACGAATGAACTTCCGGCTCTTAGATGGCCTATAAAATAGTTGCACACAGGCCGGGAGGGCCCATAAAATAGTTGCGTACAGGCCGGAACGGTTAAGCGGATGTGTTCATAGAGAAGAGAATAGTTAATGCGCATACTCGTAACCGGAGGCAGCGGTTTTATCGGCTCTCATCTGGTCGATTTCGTACTCGAGAGGACGAATCACGACATCGTGGTCCTCGATAACTTCTCGACAGGAACGAAAACCAACCTGCCGAACTCGGATCGACTCGAGGTCGTCGATGGCGATGTCTGTGACGACGCAGTAGTTTCGAAACAGGTCGGTCGCGCGGATACTGTATACCACCTCGCGGCCGCCGTCGGCGTCCAGAAGATCGTCGATTCACCGCTCGACTCGCTGCGGACGAATCTACGGGGAACCGAACTGGTACTCGAGGCCGCAGTCGAAGACGAAACGCAGGTGTTCATCGCGTCATCGTCTGAGGTATACGGGAAGTCCGAGGCGGTTCCGTTCGCGGAGTCGGATGACCGAGTGCTCGGCCCAACTGAGAGCCTCCGCTGGAGTTACGCCTCCGCAAAGGCAGTCGACGAGGCATTGGCTCTCGCGTACAACCGGAAACACGATCTTCCCGTTGTCGTCGGACGGTACTTCAACATCGTTGGCCCACGCCAGACGGGTCAATACGGGATGGTCATTCCGACATTTGTTGAGCAAGCGCTTACGGGCGAACCACTGACCGTCTACGGGGACGGCACACAGACACGGAGCTTCACACACGTCCGAGATGCCGTCCGAGTGACGTACCAACTACTACACTCACTCGAGGCCTACGGCTCGGTGTTTAATATCGGCTCACCGCATCCGACGAGTATCAACGATCTCGCGGAACGAATTATCGAACTCACGGACTCCGACTCCGAAATCGAACATATCCCCTATGAGGTCGCCTTCGACGAGAACTTCGAAGAACCACAGCAGCGCGAACCCGACGTCACGAAACTCGAGGAGACGCTAGGATGGCATCCGGAGACGGAACTCGACCGCATTCTCGAGGACGTGATCGCGGAACGGCGGTCGCGACTCGAAACTGAGGAGGTAGTCTAATGACCGGCGTTCGAGAGCGGATCGAAGAACGGGCGGCAACCGTCGCAGTAATCGGCGTCGGATACGTCGGCCTGCCGCTGGCCTGTCACTTCACGAAAGCCGGCTTTCGTGTCGTCGGATTCGACATCGATGAGGACCGGATGAAATCCCTCCAGCGCGGCGATTCGTATATCGACGATATCGACGACAAGCGCCTCGAGCGTGCGCTCGACAACGATTTCGTCCCGACAAGTGATCCGGAGAAACTCTCCGAAGCGGACGCATTCATCGTCGCCGTCCCGACGGGGATCCAGGAGGGAGAACCAGACATGGAAGCGATCAGGCAAGCGAGTCAGACGATCGCAGAACACGCACCCGATCGTGAGATCTTGTACGTCTGTAGTAGTACGGTCTTCCCGGGAGCGGCCGATGAGATCGTCCGCCCGGCGCTTCAAGCAGGTGGTCGCCGTCCGGGTGAGGATACCCTCGTCGCCGTCGTTCCGGAGCGAATCAATCCCGGTGGCCGATACGAGTTCGAGGATATCCCTCTGATCGTCGGTGCGGATAGTGATATCGAGCGGACTACGGCACAGAAACTGTTCAATGCGGTCACTGTCGGAACCGCGCCAGTAACGTCGACGAAAGCCGCCGAGATGGCCAAGACGCTCGAGAACACCTACCGAATGGTGAATATCGCGCTCGTCAATGAACTCGCGCGCCACGCTGAGGAAGTCGACGTCGACATTTGGGAAGTGATCAACGCAGCGGGAACGAAGCCATTCGGATTTCAGGAGTTCTATCCCGGTCCTGGTGTCGGTGGGCATTGTATCCCAGTCGATCCCCAGTTTTTGACCTGGCTCGGTCGACGTGAGGGCAACCCGCTCCGACTGGTCGAACAGGCAAACGCGATCAACGAGACGATGCCAGCACACGTCGTCGATCAGGTGGAGACTGGACTGGGAGCCCGCGGCGTCCCGATCGATGATGCCTCGATCGTCGTACTCGGACTAACGTACAAGCCGAATGTCTCCGATATTCGTAACTCGCCTGCGATGGCGATTTGTGAGAACCTCTGTGCGAAGAATGCGACTCTCACAGCTATTGATCCGTACGTCGATAGTACGACTCTCGCCAACGATCCGATCGAGCCAGAGAACGAAATTGATCGCGAACTAATCGCCGATGCGGACGTCACGCTCCTGCTGGTCGATCACGATGTCTTCGAGTATGATGCCCTCGAAGACGCGCCGTTCGTCTTCGATGCCCAGAACGCGCTACCAACGGAGACGGCAATGCCCGTCCTTCGACTCGGTGATGGAGAATCGCTATCGGACGCTCACTCGCGACCGGCGAGTTCGGCGACGTCCTCAACGACCTTCCAAAGTTGACGGAGCAAAATCTTCAGATCGAGCAGAAGTGACTGATTTCGGATGTACTGGAGATCGTACTGAACTTTCTCGGTAGGCTCCTGACTCGTCGCGTCGTTGATCTGGGCGAGTCCGGTCAGTCCAGGTTTGACGAACCATCGCTGTCGCCACTCGATTGCTTCGCTCTCAAATTCGGACTCGAGTTCGGTCTGTGCTGGCCGTGGACCAACAATGCTCATACTTCCGGTTAGGATCGACCATAGCTGCGGGATTTCGTCGAGATGAGTCGTTCGAAGGAATGTCCCGAGTGGTGTCCGACGGTCCGTTTCGATAACCGTCCCCACTTCCCCACCCCGTTTCGGTTTCAGCGTTCTGAATTTCTTTATCTGGAACGTTTCGCCGTACAGATAGGTCCGCTTTTGGCTGAAAAAGACCGGACCTTCGCCCTCTAGTCTAATCGCGAGGACGATAAGCAGAATAAGTGGTGAGAGAACGAGCAAAGCCGTCCCCGAAACGACAATATCGAACGTTCGTTTCATGAGATAATCGAATGGATCCCATGGCTCTACCTCTACGTCGATGAGCGTTCCAACCGCGTCTTGGGAAACGAGTACCTTATTCGCGTACTCCCGGTGAACTTTCGCGTTAACACCGTGTTCGTAGCAGGCATCGAGTGCACCGAAAAACTCTGCACGGTCAGGATGATGGAACGCAAGTACGACGGTATCGATATCGTACTCGATCAGGGTGTCTTCAATTCGTGAAAGCCCACCGAGTCGAGTAAGCGAATCGCTATCCGTGAGCGTATCGACCTCGTTTTCGATTTCCGTGAGACCGTCGTCTTTCTGTACGGTCACACCACCATCAGTGACAGTGTGCCAGTTAATGGCGGTCGGACACAGATATCCAAGTACGAGTGCGTCGACCTCAGGCGCAATCCGTTCGATCTGGGCCAGATCATCGCCGACGATCAGCGTGCGGCCGTCCGACGCAGTCGGCCGCCGGCGGATCCATACGAACCACGCGGGGATCAAGAACATCAATACTCCGATGATCATGACCAGCGTCGCCCGCGGCAGTCGATGGCTCCACTGGAAAAACCCGAGTGTCGCCAATGCAAGTCCTGCTACCCCGACTCGTTTTTGCGCGATGAACACCGTCTCGAGGAGTCGACGAGGACGGGGTTTGTAGAGCGGGAGTAAACAGCCAGCGACGATACCGATACTTAGAAGCAACGCCAACTGCAGTGATTCCCCAGTTAAAACGGTCTCCTCGAGACGGTCGAAGAGTGGAACATACGTCGTGAACAGAGACTGGGACACCGGATGGTTAGCGGTGGTGACAGCGATACCGGTCGCCAGTATTACTCCAACAAAACTGACAATACGATACCGCCATCCGGTGAGCATTCGATACGAGCGATTGTAGGGTAATGGTATAAACTTATTGAATATGTCGCTGGGCTTGATTCTGTCCTTCACTGTGTATATACTGATTGCCAATATAGAACGACTTTCGGAGAATTGAGAGTAGGTAAAATTACATTCAATACTCGATATTTCAATCAAACTGGGCTTGTCAGTACCCTGGGCTTCTACCTCCGAGTCGGAGTTGGGTGTATATCCCGATTCGGCGTCACAATGCCCAACGTCAGGACCGTTCGGCCGTGGCCGTCTGCTGCGAGGACTGTGGTCTGCAACGGAAGGATTTCCAGTCGACGTTATTCGCCGCGTTGTAATTCGTGCACGCTCCTATTCCACACACCGAAGACGTATTCTTTTTGTAGGGATGGTAGCACAGATTCACCTAATGGACGTGCTCGTTACTGGCGGTGCAGGCTTTATCGGCGGCCACATTGCTGAAGCCGTTGCAGGCCGCGGCCACGACGTGACCGTACTGGACAATTTCGAAGCCTACTACGATCTCGGCATCAAGGAACACAACGTCGAGGCCGCGAAAACGGCCGCCGCCGAGGCCGCTGCGAGCTATAATCTCATCGACGGCTCGATCACCGACGGATCGCTCGTCGACGACCTCGTCGCCGACGCTGACGTCGTCTATCACCAGGCGGCTCAGGCAGGCGTCCGGACAAGTGTCGAGCAACCACAAAAAGTCAACGCGTACAACGTCGACGGGACGATGAACCTCCTTGAGGCCGCCCGACACACCGATCTCGAGCGCGTCGTCCTCGCCTCCTCGTCGTCGGTTTACGGCAAGCCGGCGTATCTGCCCTACGACGAGGAGCATCCGACGAACCCCGTCTCACCGTATGGCGTTTCGAAGCTCGCGAGCGAACAGTACGCGCGCGTCTACAACGAGGTCTACGGGCTCCCGACGGTCGCACTCAGGTACTTCACCGTCTACGGCCCGCGGATGCGGCCGAACATGGCGATGACGAATTTCGTTTCGCGGTGTCTCCACGGCGAACCGCCGGTTATCTACGGGGACGGTACACAGACCCGTGATTTCACTTACATCGACGATATCGTTCGGGTCAACGAACAGCTTCTCGAAGATGACAGCGCGGACGGCCAGATCTGTAACGTGGGCTCGACGGACAACATCGACATTCACACCCTCGCGGAAGTCGTCCGCGACGAGATCGATCCGAGCCTCGAACTCGAGTTCGGCGAGCCCCGCGAGGGCGACGCCGAACACACCCACGCCGACATCTCGAAAGCCAACGCGGTCCTCGGCTACGAGCCGACAGTCGACATCCGCCAGGGAGTCTCGAAATTCATCGACTGGTATCGCGAGAATCGGGAGTGGTACGATCCGCTCGTCCGGTCATCGTAGGTCAGTCTCGTGGTCCGAGAGCGTCCGCCCCTGTCGACTCCGCCTCGACCCGCGTACTCGAATAACGAGTGCTGACGGATATAGACGGCACGCTCCTTCGGACATCGATACGATAAAGGAACCGCTGTGCCAGGAGAGTGACGAATGCGCCCCGCGACCAGAGTCGTCGTCGTCGCCGCGTTACTCCTCGTTCTCGGCGGGCTCTGTGTTCACTACGGCGCGACCTACGACGATAACTGGCCTCACCCGACCGGCGATCGAATCCAGGACGCGGGACTCGAGCAGTCCGTCGGCGACCGGGTACTCCTGTTCGGCGAGGTACGAAGCGTCGACGCCGAAGCCGAGACCATTACCATCCAAGTCACGGACGACAGCGGCGAGGTGGCCGCCGAACTCGAGGTTCGGGGCGTCGCAAGCGACGTGAAATCGGGCGGTGACGTACAGGTCTATGGCCTTCTCGAGTCCGAAACGGAGCTCGCCGCCGATCGGACGGTCGTCGTGAACCGTGATCCGTCGGCGACGACCTACAAACTCGGGGCCTCGGTCGTCGGTCTCCTGTTGGCGGTCGGCTACTTCCTCCGGCACTGGCGCGTGACCGGCCGCGAACTCGCCTTCGAGCCGAGAGTCGATCCAGCGACGTCAGATGGTGGACCGAAATCGGAGGAGAACCGCCGTGGCTGATCTCCTCTCTCACGTCCTCCTCGCGTACGCGGGCTGTACGATCGCGGGCTGGTACCGCCCGATCCCGGATCGGTGGATCGCCGTCGTGATGATCGGCGCGGTTCTGCCGGACCTCAACCGAATGACGCTGCTCGTCGCGAGCGGGACGCTCGAGGCGGCACTCGGCGTTCCGTTCGATCTCGACGCGCTGTCGACGCTCGGGGGAGCGATCGTCCTCGCGGGGATGGGTGCGATGGTCGTCGCCGACAGGCACCGACGGACGTTCACCGCGCTGCTCGCAGGTGCGCTCTCACACCTCGTCGTCGACGGCATCAAGGCCTACGCCGACGGCGCTGCCGGGGTGTGGCTCTACCCGTTCACGTGGGCTCGCCATCCGACGCCGAGTCTGTACGTCTCGTCGGAGCCGGCGGTCCTCGCGGTGGCGGCCCTGATCGCAACGATCACGATCGCGGTTGATCGCGTGATCTAGTCGGAGGGGCATGAGTATCGGCGTCTCAAGTAGTTTTACCCGGGAGCCGTCTACCCTTGTGACGGACAGTGGAAGATATGACATGACAATACCTATGGTACAGGAACCGACTCTCTCGCCTATGGTCATCCGGAGTGATACATGCCGCTGATTGACGACGAGGGCAACCTCTTCGGGATCGTCAACGTCATCGACGCGCTGGCGGTCCTCCTCTTGCTCGCCGTCCTCGTCGCGGGAGTCGCGTTCGTTGGGGTGCTCGGCTCGGATGGGGAATCCGAAACCAGATATGCCACTATCGACCTCGGCGGACAGCCCGATTACGTCGCCGACCGCGTGGCCGAGGGCGATACCGTCAGGGCCGACGGCTCGTCACATAATCTCACCGTGACCGATGTCTACGTCACACCCTCGATGACGAGCGACGGTGGAAACCAGTCACAGGTTCTGGTCCGCGCCGAAATCAACGGCCAAGCCGCCGACCTCGAGGACCGGGAGGAGCCGGTCTTCGAGTACGCCGGGAAGCGCCTTCGCGTCGGTTCGGAACTCGCGATTCAAACGGACGAGTACACCGCCACCGGTCGTTTGACGAACCTCGAACCCGACGGCTCGACACTCTCGCTCGACGAAACGCCCGTGCTGCTCGAGTCGACGATCTCGGATCGGACTGCTGACGAGATCGCCGAGGGCGATAGCGTTACCCTCGGCCCGTACACCACGGCGACGATAACGAACGTCAAACTGTACCCGGTCGGCGGGGATCAGTATCGGGCGCTCGTCGGTACCGAACTCAATACGCACCAGCAGGGATCCATGCCGACGTATGGCGGCCAGCCGGTTACCGTCGGCAGTCAGATCAGTCTGAGCCCCGGCGGCTACGATCTCTCCGGCAAAGTAGTCAGGCGCGGAACTGACCAGGAATCCGGCGAATCGACGACGGTCGATGCCGAGATCGAACTCGAGAACATACAGCCCGCGGTCGCGGACGAGTTCAGTTCGGGAATGACCGAGACCGTCCGTGGCGAGACGTTGGTCACGATCCAGTCGGTCGATACTGAGGCGGCTGACGTCGTCCTCGAGAGCGAGAGCGGAGAGATCTACCTCCGCGAGCATCCGAAGAACAAGGATGTCACGCTTTCCGTCGAGTTACAGACGCGACGGACCGACACTGGCGTGCGATTCCACGGTGACTCGCTTCGGACCGGCGATAGGGTGGTCCTCGACTTCGGGACGACGACCGTCAGCGGAACGGTCACACAGATCGAGTAGCAGCGAACACAGATGAGCACCAACGCACGCGATGGATCGGTGGTCGTCCGGGTCGGACGGACGGTAGCCGATCGCATGCGGACGGCTATCGACCGCTCACGGCTCGGATCGCTGTCCCACTGGCAAAACGACTCTCAGGCCTCCGAATCCGAAGAGACGACCGCTACGCCATCGCCGTCAGTGCTCGAGCGGATCGCGAGCGGGTCGGCACTTCGGTCCGCGATGACGGCCACGAGGACGCGAGCACAGGCGGTCGCCTCGAGCGCGCGACTCACAGCCCTTGGAGAGACGTGCTCTCGGTACGCGACATCGTCGTTTGGCTATCGGTGGCTCACGACGGAGCCGGAGCCGGACGTTATCGTCATCGATCTCCGCGAAACCAACGCGATCGGCCCGTTCCTCGATATTCTCGATCGCGTACTGGATGGCGCGACGGGCGCGATGCCGACGTCTGCCGTCACCGAAGTTGTGACTCGAGTCGGGACCGCCGTTCGTGACCGACCGCTCGCAGCAGCGAGCGTTTTCGCACTCCCCACCGTTGCTGTTTCGCTCATCGTGCTCGGACTCAGCGGCTCGCTCGATCTCCCGCTGCTCGGGGTTCACCTCACCGCCGCTGTCTTGGCGGCTCTCGGACTCCGTTCGCGACGGAGTCTCGAGGACCTTCTCGAGATGCAGGCAGTCCAGCTCCTCGTTGCGGTGTTCGAACCGCCGGAGCCGCCGGCAACCGAGATACGAACCGACGAACCGGACGACGAATGACTGTCGCTCGGTTCGGACATTGCTCACCGTTTACTTAGAGACGCGCCCGCGTTACAGATGCGTATCGAGAAGAACCGATGCTCCGGCAGAACTCAGAGATCCATTCCGCCGTTGACGTCGATCACTTCGCCGGTAACGTACGAGGAGTCCTTGCTCGCGAGGAATCGGACCACCGCGGCGATGTCCTCGACTTCCGCAAGCCGCTCGAGTGGAATCCCTGCGATGATCCGGTCGAGGACCTCGTCGGGGACGCTCTCGAGCATGTCGGTTGCGGTGAAGCCGGGCGCGACGCAGTTGGCCGTCGACCCGCCTTTGGCGAGTTCGAGGGCGATCGTCCGCGTGAAGCCGAACATGCCGCTTTTTGCGGTCGCGTAGTTGGCCTGGCCGAAGTTGCCCTGTTTGCCGACGACGCTCGAGATGTTGATCAGCCGCCCCTCGTCGGCGTTCCAGATGTCGTCGTAGAACAGTTGGGTGCAGTTGAACATGCCACCGAGGTTGACGTCCATGACCCGATCCCACTCCTCGCGGGACATCTCGGTGAACTGCTTATCAGCCGTAATACCGGCGTTGTTCACGAGGACGTCGGCCGGACCGAAGGCCTCGTGACAGACCTCGCGCATGTGTTCGACCTCCGCGCGATCGGAGACGTCCGCCCTGGCTGCAACGGCGGAGCCGCCGGTGGACTCGATCCTGTCGACGGCTTCCTGTGCAGCTCCCTCCGACGACCGGTAGTTGATAACGACGTTTGCGCCTTCCTCTCCCAGGTACTGAGCGATACCGCGACCGATACCCCGCGCTGACCCTGTGATGACGCAGGTACGACCATCCATGGACATAGGTCACACATTCAACGTCCGATGGTAAATAACGACCTGTTAGGTATCACGTTATCTGACCCGAGAACACTCCGAGGGAGGGGCGAGAAGACGTCCTCGAGCGGTGCCCACTGGCGGGGCCGCGACTACTGCTCTCGAGCCTGTTCGATCCAGTCTTCGATGCGGCTCGGGGCGATGCCGGTTTCGGCGGCGAGTTCCGCCACGTCGGCTGCCGCGAGCGCGTCGAACGTTTCGATCCCCGCGGCGGTGAGATCCTCGGCGTAGGCTTCGCCGACTCCCCTCAGGTCGGTCAAATCGTCGGTTTCGGACTCGATCTCCGACGCGGCGTCCTCGCCGGCGACTTCCTCGACCACGCCCTCGTCGACGGTCATCTCGCCGGGCGCTGCGGGCTCTTCCTGAACGTCGTCTTCGCCGCGCTCGACGATTTCCTCGTCCGACCGATCCGTCCCGTGGAGCTCGCTCGTCTCGGCGTCGAGACCGGTATCGGAACTCGCCTCGACGCTCGAGTTGCCGTCCGCGAGTTCCTCCGTCCCCGATTCGTCGCCCGCGACGTCTTCCGTGAGGGCAGCGTCCGGTTCCTCAGCCACTGGCGTCTCCGGCTCGGCGTCGGCATCCGCGCCGTTCGAGCGGTCCTCGAACCACTCACAGACATCGGGCCAGAGCTCGGCGTGGCTCCGTGAGGAGACCGACATGCCGATGTGGCCCGTCGCGAACTCGAGGATCTCGGTGTCATCCGAGGCGATCACGTCGTTGAACGGTTTGGAGGCCGCCGGCGGGATGAGGTGGTCGTACTCGGCGACGATCTGGAGGACGGGCATGTCGATGTTCGTGAGATCGACGTGCTCGCCGCCCAGGTACAGCTCGTTTTCGTAGAGCTTGTTGTCCTGGTAGATGTCGCGGATGAACTCCTCGTAGGCCTCACCCGCGACGTCGATCCCCTCGTCGAGCCAGCGTTCCATCCGGGCGAAGTTCTCGACGAAGTCCTCGTCTTCGACGTTGTCGTAGAACCGGACGTACTTCGTCACGTTGTTCGCGACGGGGTCCATCAGCGCGAAGCCGACGTCGAGGAACTCCGCGGGGACGTTGTCGAAGGTGTCCGTGACCCGGTCGGGGTCGTAGTACTCCTCCCCGCCCCAGAGCTCGAGGACGCCGCCGTCGCCGGTAAAGCAGAGTCCGGCGGCCATCAGCGCCAGGTTCTCGACCTTTTCGGGGTACAGCGAGGCGTACATGGCCGACTTCGTGCCGCCCATGCAGTAGCCGAGGATGTTGATCGAGTCCTGCCCGGAGCGTTCGCGGACGACGTCGACGCAGTTGTCGATGTACCGGTTGACGTAATCGTCCAGCGAAAGCGAGCGGTCCAGCTTCGAGGGCTCGCCCCAGTCGATCAGGTAGACGTCGAAGCCGGCCTCGAGCAGCGTCTGGACCACGGAACGATCCGGCTGGAGATCGAGGATGTACGGCTTGTTGATCAGCGCGTAGACGATGAGGATGGGGATGTCGTGTTGCTCCTCGGTCATCGGCTCGTAGTGGAGGAGCTCGAGTTTGTTTTCCTCGTAGACGACCTCGCTTGGCGTCGCTCCGACCTCGACGTTCTCGAACGTTTCGGTCCGCTCGGGGGCGACCCGGGTCTTCTCGGCGAGGTCGGCCGTCGCCTCCCAGGCCTGCCGTTGCATGTCCAGAACGGTCGCGTATGGGTTCTTCATTGCTCCTCTAGGTGTTCGAGAACGCGGTCGAGTTTCTCCTCGACGGCGTGCTGGCGGCGCTCGAGTTCGACGAGTCGGTCGCCGATTTCGACGACGTCGCCCTCCGTCGCGAAGCCGAGAGTGTGTAGCGTCTCCTCGGCGGCTTCGTCGGCCTGTTCCTGGAGTTCGAGGACGTCGCCGACGGTTTCGCCGGTCATCTTGGCGAAGGCCGTCGTCGACATGACCTCCTTGAACGCCTCGTTGGACGTGTTGAGCCAGATGTCGCGGAACTCCTCGATGTCGACGTCTTCCCCCTCGAGTTGGTCGTTCATCCGGTCGACCATCTGCTGGGAGGCGTTCATCCAGGTCTCGTAGGCGCGGGCGTATCCCTCGACGCCGTCGGAGAATTCCTCCTCCTCGCTCATCTCACCGACCGTCTCGGACCAGCTCTCGACGAACTGGGCCTGGGCCTCCATATTGTCCTCGAGGGCCTCGAGGAATTGCTCGTTCCACTGTTCGACGAACGCGTTCCAGTTTTGTGCCTGGGGCTGTGAATCTGTCATTGGAATAAAATTGGGTGCCGAGTGTGAAAAGGGTACGGCCGGTTCGACGATCTACGCCGAGACGTCGAACTCGTCGGCAGCCTCTTCGACGTTTTCGGCGACGGTGCTGACGTTCTCCTCGACCTGCTCGTGGGCCTCCAGCGCTGCGTCGAAGGACGTGTCGACGACCTCGGAGTAGCTGGCGGCGAACTCCTCGTAAGCGACTTCCGACTCTTCGAGGGCGTTGAGGTAGGCCTGGATCGACTGCGACTGGGCCTCGGTGGCCGAATCGAAGCCTTCGTCGACGAGTTCGCGGAGTTCGCCGAAGTCGGCCGCCTCCTCGGGGAGGGAAGCCTCGAGGGCGTCGAAGTAGGCGTGAATCGCGCCCTTGGTCAGTTCGGCGTTGGATTCGAACAGCGAGTTCGACGTTTCGACGGCGTCGGCGAAGGCGCTGATCGAGTTCTCCTGGGCCTTGATCGCGTCGTGGGTGAGTGATTGGCTCTGTTCGAGTGCGGTGCGCTGTGCGTCGAAGACTGCGGTGAATGGGTTCTGAGTCATGATTGGTCCTCTCGGTTGCGTTTGACGGGGACGACGATCGTCTGGACGATGTCGCCCTCTTCGATGTCGAGGGCTTCCCGTTCGGGGCCGGGGATGCTGATCCGACCGCCGCTCTGGACGCGGGCCTTGAACGTGGCCGTGCCCATGTTCATCGGCCCGAAGGCCGACGTGTTCTCGAGCGGATTCGCCGACGTGGCCTGCAGCAACTGTTTCATCATCTCCTGCTGGGATTCGGCGACCTGCTCGCCCGCTTCCTGCATCTGCTCTGTAAACATCGCAGGCGGGAACCAGGGCGATCGGTCGGAGTCGTCCGTCATCAACAGTTCGTTGGATCGCGGACATAATAAGCCTTTCCACTAGATACCATTAGATGCCATTGGATGGTGCAAGGTGGATCGGTTCGTCGCTGTCGAGGGCGGCCGTACGCGGCCCGCGGTCGAAGGAAACGTGACGACTCGCTGTGAGGTGAATTTTTTCATCTCAGCCCTCCTAAGAGACTATTACTCCGTATTTCGGTCAGTAAAACGCTGTTAGGTCAGCCAAAGAAGTCATATACACCCCACACTTACCCGGTCGTAGATGTCCCACCAGAACGCTGGCGAAGACAACCTTACCGCCATGACGGACGCATGGTCGGCCATGACTCGGGGGTTCCTTCGAACCGCCACTGCTGCGAACCGAGCGGCAGTTTCTGCGATGCTCCCGTCCACTACTGCCGAAAACGGATCGAATAGCAACAGAATCGCCCCGTCGATCCCGTCGATCGACTACTCCGATCTCGACTGGCAGTTCGATCGCACCGTCGACGATCCGGACGGAATCAGCGTCGGCGATACGGTCACCTTCGAGAAGGTCCTCAGCGACCAGGACGTGCGAGCGTTCGCCGCCGTCAGCGGCGACACGAACCGTCTTCACCTCGACGAGGAGTTCGCATCCGACACTCGCTTCGGCGAACGCATCGTCCACGGCACGCTCGTCTCCGGACTCATCAGCTCCGCGCTGGCTCGCCTTCCCGGACTCACTATCTATCTCTCCCAGGACCTCGAGTTCAGCGGCCCGGTCGGTATCGGCGACCGAGTATCCGCTCGCGTCGAAATCGTCGAGGATCTCGGTAACGATCAGTACCGACTCGAGACGGTCGTCCGCGACGAGGACGACGACGTGACCGTGATCGACGGCGAAGCCGTCGTGCTGATCGACGACATGCCCGCCGAATAACTGTTTTCGCCCATGCTACGCCTTCGGTCGGAGAACGCGTTGCAACGTTGCTAAGTAGTTGCTCGCGGAACGGGCGCACATGACGCTGTTTGGGACCGCAGGAATCCGTGGTCCGGTCACGGAGGTATCGCCCTCGCTGGCACTTTCCGTCGGCCAGGCCGCCGGCGATTCCGGCGACACGTTCGTCGTCGGCCGCGACGGTCGAGAGACGGGGCCGGCGCTCGCGGCCGCGATGGAAGCCGGCCTCGAAAGCGCCGGCGCGGACGTTCGCCGCGTCGGTGCGGTGCCGACGCCAGCACTCGCCTTCGCCTCGCAGGGACGACGGGGCGTGATGCTCACCGCGAGTCACAATCCGCCCGCGGACAACGGCATCAAGCTCTTCGTCGACGGCGTCGAGTACGACAGGGACGCCGAACGGACCATCGACGACCGGGTCGCCAGCGACGACTCCCGGCTCGCTCCCTGGGACGAGTGGGGCGACTCCGAGCGCCTCGCAGTGCTCGAGGAGTATCGATCCGCCGTCGACCGCTACGTTCGCGAGCAGTTCGCGGATCGGAGCCCGGACGGCCACCCAGGGGAGGTGTCCGCGAGCGATCCCCTCTCGGGACTGCGGATCGCCGTTGATTGCGGGAACGGCGTCGGCGCGCTCGCGACGCCGCAGGTCCTCGAACGACTCGGCGCGACGGTCGTGGCGATCAACGCGTCCGTCGACGGCCACTTCCCGGGCCGAGAGAGCAAGCCCACGCCGGAGACGCTGTCGGAGTTCACCGCGTTCCTCAGGAGTGGCGAGTTCGACCTCGGACTGGCACACGACGGCGACGCCGACCGCCTCGTCGTGTTGGGCCCCGACGGTGACGTGATCCACGAGGACACGATCCTCGCCGTGGTCGCGGCTCACTATACGGCGGCCAGCGACGCCGACGATCCCGTCGTCGTCACCACGCCCAACGCCTCCGCACGCATCGACGAGCGGGTTCGTGAGGCCGGCGGACGGGTCGAACGCGTCCGTCTCGGGTCGCTTCACGAGGGGATCGCACGGGAGCGCTCCCGGGGCACCCCCGACACCGAACTCGCCTTCGCCGCCGAGCCCTGGAAGCACATCCACACCGCGTTCGGCGGCTGGATCGACGGCGTCGTCAGCGCCGCGGTCGTCGCTGCACTCGTCGCCGCTGCCGGCGATACCGAGACGCTTCGCGAGCCGGTCACCGAACGGCCGTACCGAAAGGTCAGCGTCGAGTGTCCGGACCCGGCCAAAGCCGACGCCATGGCCACCCTCGAGACGACCCTCCCCGAGGCGTTCCCCGAGGCCGCGGTCGAGACGGAGTACGGCGTCCGCCTCGAGTTCGCGGACGCCTCGTGGCTCCTCGTCCGCCCGAGCGGAACGGAACCGTACGTGCGCCTCTACGCGGAGAGCGACGCCGTCGACGACCTCGTCGCCGACGCGCGAACGGTCATCGAAGCGGCGGTCGAGGACGGGCGATAGGAGTCGACATTCTTTGGTGCCCGCTCGTCGAAGCACGTCCCATGAACGAACTGATAGCCGCCGCTCGAGACGTCCAAGACAGGGCCCACGTCCCTTACTCCGACTACCGGGTCGGTGCCGCCCTCGAGACGGCCGACGGTGAGGTCTTCGTCGGCTGCAACCTCGAGAACGCGAACTTCAGCAACAGCCTCCACGCCGAGGAGGTCGCGGTCGCGGAGGCGGTCAAGAACGGCCACCGCGAGTTCTCGCGGCTCGCCGTGAGTTCGGGCCGGCGCGACGGTGTCACCCCCTGTGGGATGTGCCGGCAGACGCTCGCGGAGTTCTGCGACGACGACCTCGTCGTGTGCTGTGACGAGGGGGAAAGCGAGGTAACCGAGTACACGCTCGGCGAACTGTTGCCGAACACGATCAGTCAGGAGACGCTCGAGTAACTGGCGTCGACACTGCTACGTCGAGGTGCTCATTCTGTGGACGCCACACGCTGTCCCGCGGCGATGTAGGCGCGTTCGTGGACCGTCTCCTCGCCGTCCGGCTCTCGGAGTCGCAGGTTCGAGAAGTGAATCGGCAGCCCCATCGAACGGAAGAACGAGGGACGGTCCTGCAACTGAAAGTGGAGGTGTGGCTCCGACGAGTTCCCGGAGTTGCCACAGCGGGCGACCCGTTCCCCGCGCTCGACGCGATCCCCTTTCGAGACCTCGAGGCTCCCATTCCGTAGGTGTGCGAGCACGCTGTACTCGCCGGTGGCGTGTTCGATCGTCAGGAAGTTCCCGCGCAGATCGCGCTGACGCGGGTCCAACCAGCCGCCGGCACGGTGATAGTCCCGGTGGCCGTCGCTGGCCGCGACCACAACGCCATCGGCGGGCGCGACGATGGGCTCGCCGAAACAGTGGTACTCCGCCGGACGGTCGCCGCTGCCCTCGTAGCTTCGCCCGTCGTCGTCGGTCACGACCAGATCGTACGCGTACCGCTGGGCGAGTATTCCCCACGAGTGGGAGGTGTCTCGTGTCGGCCCGCCATTGACGACGGTCCACTCGCCCTCAACCGGCAGCCGGTAGTCGACTTGCTGGTCGAACCGGTCGAGATCGGGGAGTCGAAGCCGATACCGGAGGAAGGTGAGACCGTGGCCGGCGATCTGTTTCACTCCCTGCCACTGGATGAGCGGGTTCAACTGGAGGGACACCATCGAGACGAGCGGCCGCAACCCCGACGGCGTCCCCATCGAGATCCAGTTGGTTGCCTCGGCGTCGTCGCTCGGGGACGGCACGATGCCCGTCACCATGTGCCAAAGCGTGAACAGCCCGAACAGGTAGAACCACTCGAGGCGCTTGAGCGACGGGATCAGCGAGCCGGGAATCCCGAGGAAAAACAGCAGCGCGAGAGACGTCGGGCTCGGGAGGCGAGAGCGCAGTCCGTTCGATCGGTCGACCGACGGCAGGTTCGGGTGCGTATTCGGGTCCGACATCGGTATCTGGGGAGACGGCTGGAGACCGCTTGAACGCTCGGAGAACGGATTTTCTATTAGAAATAGTACATACTTGAGTTGAGTCACACCGGCTACAGTCCGACCCGGTAGTAGCCACCGAACCGCGAGGGAGCGTTCAGTACGCCGGATCCGGGACAGCTATCGAATCGAGGTCGCGCCAGGCGGTGATGAGTGAGCCGACGTCTGTCGAGAACAGGACGACACTGACGACACTGACGAGCATCGTGAGGGGGTTGCCGGTCACGAGGGCGATCGTGGCGGGAACGAACCCGAGCACGATCCCCGGCGCAGCGACGACGACGGCGTAGACCGAACGCCGGATCGGTCGCGTCGGGTGAACCGAGTGGTGGATCGGATCGTAACCGTCCTCGAGGTCGAACGTGACCTCGACGCACTCGAGAACTTCGCGTGTGGCGAATTTGAGTGTGGGTGTCGGTGGCGGTCCGGCAGCCGTCGCTGCTCATCACCCGTCACTCGGCGCCGCCCGTCTCGTCCGCGGTGACGTGCCCGCGGCCGTCGACGGTGGCCGAGAGCGACTCGCCGCCGAGCGTGACATCGAACGCGAGGCGGAGCGGGTCCTCCTCGAGGACGGTGACGCTCGAATCGTCGCGGACGAACGGGAACTCCCAGACGTGGTCGTCCCGCAGCGTGAGTCCGTGCCGGCGACAGAACGCGGTCACGTCGGGATCGACGAGCAGACAGAAGCCCACCGGGCCCACGATCCGTCCGCCGCAGGTGCCACAGACGGCACGAAAGAGCGGGCGCGGCGGGCCGTCGACGAGGACCGTCGGCTCGATGGAGTCGTAACACTGCGGACAGACGCCGAGCAGCGACTGCTCGATGGCCTGAGACGCCAGCAACTCGGCCAGATCGACGACCTCCGGCAGCGTCGCGTCGGCGGTGGCGTTGGGGGGCACGCTCCACTGGAAGAGTGGGTGCTCGTTGTCGCAGGTGACGAGACAGCGGCCGTCCTCGCAGGTCGCGACCGCCGGGCGACCGCAGAACGGACAGTCGCTGTCCAGTTCGGTCGGTCCCATCGAGACGGCCTCCGTGTAGGTTCCCGCGAGGATCGCTGCAACCACCTGCACGCCGGCGTGGGTGAGCCGGTAACCGCCGTCGGCCTTCTCGACGAACCCGTCGCGGAGTTCGTTGAGATGGTAGCGGAACCGCCCCGGGTCCCGGACGCCGACGCGTCGGCGCAGGTCGGCGAACCCGATCGCCGCCTCGTCGCTGGTCCGGTAGTGGGCGCTCAGTTCCTGCAGGATCGAGACCCGGAGCGGATCGCTGAGCGCCGAAAACGCGTCGGCCGGCGCTCGGCGCTCGGCGGGCTCCTCGCCGTCGCTCGTCTCGTCGCTGTCGATTGCGTCGTCCTCTCCCGGTGCGGTCATCGTTCCGTCTCCGTTCGACCATTTACACGTCCGCGCTCGAGTTGCATGATTTCGCGGGACTCGTTTCGAGCGTCTCGCTTGCGGTCACGGTGGGACCCGATCGGCCCTACGGTCCGTTCTCCTCGAGCCACTCTCTGAGGATCGTCCGATGACACCGCTTCTTCTCGGTGTTCTCGTAACAGACCAGCGCCAGCGACTCCCCCGAGGCCAGCCGGTCCTCGAGCGCTGCGAGGGCCGCCTGCGCGTCGTCCGTCTCGAGGTACTCCCGGTACGTCTCGCCGAACCCGACTTGGTCCCACGCGGCGTTGTGCGCGCCCTCCTCGCAGAGCCCCTGCATCTTCATGTCCTCCTCGCGGTCGCGCATCGACTCGAGCAGTTCGGTCGGCGGGCCGAGTGCCGGCCGGTTCTCGTCGACGGCCGCGTGAAACCACGACGTGGGCTGGCGGACGACGCCGACGCGGGTCGCGTCCGCCGGTAGCTCGACCAGATCGTGCTGGATCGCGGCGACGTAGGTGTCCGCGAGCGTTCCGCGTGCCATACGCTCGCTACGGCCGCCCCGCATTTATATACGGTGCCGGGCCGAACCCTCGCTATTCGATGTCCCGCGACAGCGAAGATCCGAACGCCGACGTACAGTACCACCTCGAGGTCGGTCCCGAGGACGTGGCCGAGACCGCCCTCCTGCCGGGCAACCCCGAACGACTCGAGAAGATCGTGGCGTTCTGGGACGATCACGAGATCCGCGGCCACCACCGCGAGTACCGAACGGCGACCGGGAGTTACGAGGGGACGCCGATCTCGGTCACCTCGACCGGCATCGGCAGCCCATCGGCGGCGATCGCCGTCGAGGAACTGGCTCGCGTCGGCGTGGATACGTTCGTTCGGGTCGGCTCCTGTGGGGCGATCCAGCCCGGGATGGCCGTCGGCGATCTGGTGATCACCACCGGCGCGGTCCGTCAGGAGGGGACCAGCGACGAGTACGTCCGGGCTGATTACCCGGCCACTGCGGATCAAGAGGTCGTCTCGGCGCTGGTCGCCGCCGCCGAGCGTCTCGGGTACGACTACCACACCGGCGTCACGATGAGTTCGGACTCGTTCTACGCCGGCCAGGGACGGCCGGGGTTCGGCGGGTTCGAAGCCGCCGGTGCCGACGACCTGGTCGATGAACTCAAAGCGGCCAACGTCGCGAACATCGAGATGGAGGCCAGCGCCATCCTCACGCTGGCGAACCTGTATGGCCTCCGCGCCGGCGCGGTCTGTACCGTCTACGCCAACCGCGAAACCGGCGAGTTCAGAACCGAGGGCGAGTCCCGCGCCGCCGAAACCGCAACGCTCGCGACGCACCTGCTCGCGAAGATGGACGCCGTCAAACGCGAGGCCGGCGCGGATCGCTGGCACGCCGGCCTCTCGCTCGAGTAGCCCGAGTGAGGGCCGACGACGGTCCCGCTCGGGGGTCCGGAATCACACCACGAGATGCTCCGCCAATTTCTCGCGGTCCTCGATGTCCGTGTCGTCGAGTTCGTTTACGATACGCCCCTTATCCATCGCGTAGCAGCGGTCCGCCAGGCTCTGGATGACCGAGAGGTTCTGCTCGACGAACAGGATCGTCGTCCCGAGCTCCTCGTTGATGCGTGCGAGGTCTTCGGTAATGGACTGGACGATCGAGGGCTGGACGCCCTCGGAGGGTTCGTCGACCAGCAGCAAGTCGGGGTCACCGACGAGTGCGCGACCGATCGCAAGCATCTGCTGTTGGCCGCCGCTCATCGTCTCGGCGTCCTGAGTGGCCCGCTCCTCGAGGATCGGGAAGTACTCGTAGACGCGGTCGTACAGCGTCTCGTCGCCGCTTCCGACGTTCTCGCCGATCAGGAGGTTTTCCTCGACGGTCAACCCCGGGAAGACGTCTCGTCCCTGGGGAACGTAGCCGATACCGAGGCCGGCACGCGCGTCGGCGGACCGGTCGGTGAGGTCCGCGTCACGGTACCGAACCGAGCCGGAATCGGGCTCGAGCAGTCCCATCACCGTCTTCAACAGAGTCGTCTTGCCGACGCCGTTCTTGCCCATGACGCCGACGATTTCGCCTTGTGCGACGCGACAGTTGACGTCACGGAGGATCGGCGTGCCCTCGTAGCCGGCGGTAACGGTCGTCATCTCGAGACTCATGTGTCTTCACCCAGGTAGATGCGCTGGACGTCTTCGTCCGCCTCGATCTCCTCGATGGAGCCTTGCTGGAAGATCGCCCCCTGGTTCAGCACCGTTACCCGATCGGAGATCTTGCGGACGAACTCCATGTCGTGTTCGATGACGACGAAGGCCATGCCGTCGGCGTTGAGCGACCGTATCAACTCCGCGACGCTCGCGGTCTCCTCGACCGACATACCCGCGACGGGTTCGTCGAGCAACATCAGCGTCGGCTCGAGCGTCGTCGCCATCCCGATCTCGAGGCGCTGTTGTTGCCCGTGCGAGAGGTCGCCGGCGGGCGTATCGGCCCGGTCGGCGAGTCCGACTTCCGTAAGGGTCTCCCAGGTCGCCGAGTCGACGTCGGCGCGGTCAGTTCGCTGGAGCGGGATCTGCAGGTTCTGGGCGACGCTGAGGTCCTCGTAAATATGGGGCGACTGGAACTTCACGCTGAGGCCCGCGTCGATCCGTTCGTGTGACGGCATGTCGGTGAGATCGATACCGTCGAAGTAAACGCTCCCCTCGGTCGGCGAGAGCTGTCCGGTGATCAACTCGAGCAGCGTGCTCTTCCCGGCACCGTTGGGGCCGATGAGACACCGCAACTCCCCTTCGGCGACCGTGAAGTCGACGCTATCGACGGCGGTCAATCCGCCGAAGCGTTTGGTGAGGTTCTCCGTCGCCAGCACCGCATCGCGATCGAGACCCGTCGCCGCCACGGCGGGTTTGATTCTGGCGTTCGGATCGCTCGGTGTGCTCACGACGGACCACCCCCAACGGCGAGCGGTCGGTGGGTAGCGACGGCGATTCGCGACTGGTCGATGAGAGTTTCGATCATTCCACTGGTTCCTCCGTTGGACGGCTGGACGAGCGGTTTCCGAGTCGATCGAGCAACCGCTTTCCGATCCGGTCGAGAGACGGTGCGACGCCCGATGGCAGTAGCACTATGATACTGATCAACAGCCCGCCGATGATGACGAACGCCCATTCGGGTCCGATTGGGCCGATGCCTTCCGCCAATCCGGTTCGCATCCGCTCGATGACCAGCGTCGCGCCGATGGTGCCGAGCAGCGACTCGCGACCGCCGACGCTGGCCCATACCACGGGCAACGCGGCGAACTGGATACCGAAGACGGTCGGGTCGACGTAGTTCCCCCAGGCGGCGTAGAAGACGCCGCCGACGGCCGCGAGCGCACCGCCGATAGTGAACGCGACGAGTTTCACGAACGCGATGTCGTAGCCGAAGGTAGCGGTCCGCTGTTCGTCTTCGCGGACGGCGACCATCGTCATGCCAAAGCGGCTGTTGACGAGGACGCGCAACGCGAGGTAGGTGATGACGAGCGAGACCAACAGCGCGTAGTACAGCGGGACGATGTCGCCGAACCCGACGTTCGTCTCACCGATACCGATGACGAGATCGGGGATGTCCGGCATTCCGTTGAACCCGCCGAGTTGGGCCTCGCCGACGGCCCACTCGCTGCCGGCGGTCTGGGCCATGAACGTGTTCAACACCAGCGCCACGACGAGCGTGATGATAGTAACGTAGACATCGCTCACGCCGCCGTAGAACATGAAGTATCCCAGCACCAGCGCAAACAGCGTCCCGGCGACGACCGCGCCGACGACTGCGGCCGTAATTCCGCCCGCCGACGAGAAGTTCACGCCGATGACACCGAACGCGTAGGCGGCGATCCCGAAGAACGCGACCTGACCGAAACTGAGCACGCCGCAGTACCCCCAGACGAGGGTCAGGCTCAACGCCAGAAACGCCAGCGCGAAGTACTTCGTGGACGTCAAGACCGAGTACAGGCCCACGAACTGGGGGTAGGCGGCGAGGCCGACGACGGCTAGCGCGAACGTGACCCAGAACGGTGTCGAGTTGCCGAGCGTGTTCGGCCCCTCGAACCGGGCGCGAATCCGACCGAGCGGCCCCGCGGACGATTCGCGTGAGTCGAAGTCGGAACTCATTGGTCGGCCCTCCTGCGTTCACGCCAGTCCTCGACGTATCCCGAGATGCCGTTGGGGAGCAGCCGAAGCAGGACGATCGCGACCAGCAACATCGCCATCAGTCCGACGAACGTGCCGAGCTGCCAGCTGAACGCCGCGTTGACCAGCCCCAGAAGCGTCGACGCCGACAGCGTTCCGACGACGACCGACGAGCCGCCGACCACGACGGCGACGAACGACTCGACGAGGAAGGTGCTGCCCCGGTCGGGAGTGATCGCGCCGATCGCCGGTGCGTACAGCGCGCCGGTCAGTCCCGCGAGCGCCGACCCGATCGCGAACGTCGTGACGTACATCCGGTCGGTATCGACGCCCATTGCACGCGCCGTCTCGGGATCCTCGATGGTCGCCCTGGCCTTGACCCCGAACTCCGTCCGGGTAAACAGGAGGTAGAGACCGCCGAGGACGACCAGAGCGGCCGCCGGCAGGAATACGCTCCGATAGACCGACGAGGTGTACGGTCCGTACGCAACGTTTCCCATCGGCGTCGAGATGCTGTCGAGGCTGGACCCGAAGACGATGAGCAACAGTTGTGCGACCACCAGGGAGAGCCCCCAGGTCGCGACCATCGAGTCCAGCAGCCGGTCGTAGAGGTGCCGGACGATGAGCCGCTCGACGACGACGCCGAAGACGGTCGTCACCGCGACGCCCGCGACCATCGCGAGGGGGAGCGGCGCGCCGGCGTGGTAGGCCAGTGCCGTCCCGTAGATACCGACGAGGATGAACTCGCCGTGTGCGAGGTTGATGACACCCATCATCCCGAAGATGATGGCCAGACCGACCGTCACTAACACGAGGAATCCGAAATTGTTCAGAAACTGGAACAGGAGCGACAGTCCGTCGTAGACCGTGGCCGCCGCCATCGGTCCCGCCGCTGTGCTCGAGGTCACGAGCGATCACCGCCGGATCTGATCGCGTTGTGTTCGATCATCATCACACGTCGTAGACGTCTCCGGGTTCGTACTGGGTCTGTTTGGACTCCTCGCGGAGGTCACAGCCCTCGCCACCCTCGACCTCCTCGCGGAGGAACGTCGGTTCGATGAACTGTTCGCCGTCGAAACTGATGTCGTGGTTCTCGTCGGCGTGGGCGACGCGCATCTTGTGCGTCATGTGGTGGGTCGCGCCGTCGAGTTCGATGTTCCCCGAGGGAGCAGCGACTTCCATGCCCTCCTCGAGCACCGAGATGACTTCCTCCTGATCGAAGGTACCCGCCTCCTCGACGGCGTCGCGCCACATGTACACCGAGAAGTAGTTGTTCTGTGCCTCCTGATTGAGGTAGTTGGCGTCGGGCCACCGGTCGTAGAAGTCCTCGACGAAGCCCTCACCGCGTTCGTCGCCGAGTTCCTCCATGTAGCTGACGCCGGCGTAGACGTCGGTCAGGGCGTCGGGTTCGTAGCGGATGTGTTCGTGCCCCTGCGCCATCGTCGTGGAGGTCCCGATGGGGATCAACATGTCGTTGGCATCCCGCTGGTCGTAGAAATTCTCGTGGTTGGCACCGACCAGCATCGACATGATGAAGTCGGGGTCTTCGGACTGAATCCGGTTGATGACCGACGAGAAGTCGGTCTCGTTCAGCGGAATGTACTCCTCGCCGACGATATTGTAGTCGTTCTCCTGGGCGATGACGTTGACCCAGTCGCCCGACAGTTGGCCGAAGTTGTAGTCGGCCGCGATGATGTAGATGTCCTCGCCGTACTCCTCGGCCATGTACGGCGTCACCACGCCGAGTTGCTGGCGCGCGGTCGCGCCGACGGGGAAGATCGTGTTGTCACACACGCCGCCCTCGTACTGGGTCGTGTAGAAGTACAGCTGGTCGTAATCGTTGATAATCGGCCGGATCGCCTCGCGGGTCGCGCTCGAGTACCCGGCCCACAGGGCGTCGACCTCGTGCTCGAGGATCATCTGCTCGGTCAGCTCCTGGTAGCGCTCGTTGTCCGACTGGGGGTCGGGATCCTCGATCTGGATCTCCTCACCGAGGATGCCACCGTCCTCGTTGATCTCCTCGATGGCGAGTCGCGTCGCCTGCCACTTGGAGGTCCCGTTGAGCTGGAAATTGCCCGACCGGTCCTCGAGAATACCGACGGTCGGCCCGTTGGAGCTGCCGGACCCCGTACAGCCGGCTAGAGCGGCACCGATTCCTGAAGCGCCGGCGGCCAACAACGAACGTCGAGAAGCATTACGCATGGAGACGGTCACCGCCGTTACAGATCCGATTGTTCAATATGACTAACGTCCCAGAGTTCGGCACGAATGAGTCTGAATATCCAGTCATTTCTACAGTACTTCGACAATCAGAGGTGATATATAAGGATTCTCGGCATATCATCCAAACATAACCCAATGTCGAAATACGATAGTAATTCCATTCGTATCCTTATATTTCTGCGACATGGACAAACGAATAACCGAAGCGAACCTCCGCTCTCCGTCTCGCTGTCGTGACGAGAGTCGGGGTACTGCGGACGAGCATTGAGATCCGTCGAGTTACGAACCGATCGCCCTATTAGGTGATTAAATTCGAAAAGATCGTCCACTTATCGTCATATCTGACGACGCATGGTTGGTCCGTCCGGACGCGGCGGAGCCGTCGCGTGAACAGTCATACTACGTACTGTTCGGTCCGAGAGGCAACGTGCGTTCGACGTACTACTGCATCAGGCACGGCTCACCCGAACCGTTCGCTGATCGGCTTCTCGAGTCTCCGCTCGGTTCTTGCGGGGATCGGAAGCGGGAGCCGCCGCGAATCGAATTCGCGAATTCAGTCCCGCATTCGGACGATTCCGTCCTCGAAGACTTTCCGATTCGGCACGATGTACTCCTCGGAGTCGTCCTCGATCTTGGTGACGAACAGATCGACTTCCTGGACGATGCCGGTCTGGTCGCCGATCCGGATCTCGTCGCCGATCCCGTAGGGCTGGTTGAGCAGCAGGTAGATCCCCACCGCGCTCGAGACGAGGAAGTCCTTGAAGGCGACGGTGCCGACGATCACGACGCCGACGGCGTAGACCGTCAGCAAGATCAGCAACGCCAGCACGTGGACGCCGACCTGGCCCAGCGCGATAATGAAGGTGACATAGAGGACGGAGTACTTGACCAGCTTCGGGATGACCGACACTTCGGGGAGCTTGACGCCCCGCAGATACTCGCTGACGATCAGTTCGGACTTGTCCGCGACGATGAAGCCAAGAATGAGCACGAGGACGGCGATGAACAGTTGGGGAACGAACTCGGTAATGCGAAGCCAGAAGGCGTCGGTGTCCAGCAACTGTGCGATATGGATCGCGGTCAACACGGCGATCCCGTAGATGAACCACGAACTCAGCCGTGCGACGATCTCGACCGTCGAGGTGCCGATCGACTGGGCGGTCCGCTCGAAAGGGGTCCCCTCGACTGCTTCCGGGACGCCCGACGCGGAGAGTAACTCCTCGTTGAGCCGGCCGACGAGGTAGCCGACGATCAGGCCAAGCGTCAGTACCGCCGCCGCTATGACGGCCGGTTCGTTGAGAAGCGGCTGCCACTCTACCATATCAGTACGCCTCCGGATCGACCTCGAGAATGAGCTCGCCGGCCTTGAACGCGCGAACGAGCCCGTCGCTTTCGGAGAGCACGATCGCGATCGCGTTCGTGTCCCGCGTGATCGCGCCGCCGGCCATGTGCCGCGCCCCCAGTCCCTTCGGAATGTCGACGCCCTCCGCCGAGGGCTCGAGGTAGCGATACGCGGAGACGATCTTCCCCGCGTCGGAGATGATGAACGCGCCGTCGAGCCGCGAGAACTCCTTGAGCATGACGTTCACGATCGGGTCGCCGACGTGAACGTGGGACTTCTCGAAGGGGTTGTACGACAGCGGCCGGGACTTGTTCATCACCTTGCCCGCGTCGCCGACGACGAACAGCGCGCCCACGGGCTTGCCCTTCTGTCCCTTCTTCCCCAGTTCGATCGCCAACTCGAGGACCGCCTTGACGACCTCCGGGTCCGCACGGGATTTGACGAACAGGTCGTAGATCCCCGTTTGCGCCTCCGCGTCCGCCCGAACGCGAGAGACGGTATCGATCTCGTCGCTGAAGACGCTCGTCGCACAGGCGAGCGTGTCGCCGTCCTCGATGACCCCCTGTTCGAGCGCCCCCTCGAGGCCGAAGCGGATCCGATCGGTGATCTCCTCGAACTCGAGCGGTAACTCGACGAACGGCTCCGCGCCGACGGCGTTTTCGGTGCCGACGACGATGACGTCGAGATCGTCGACGGCCGCGAATCGTTCGTAGTACGAGCCACTCGGCGAGAAGAGGACGACCGAATCGACACTCGCAAAGAGATCCCCGAACACGTCGTCTAACCCGACCATTGATACTACAACCCGTTCCTGCGCGAATAAGCGTTATGGAGTGTCTGACGTTTGTCTGTCGCTTCTCTCTCCGTTCGACTGGGTTCAATTATCTGACGGCGAGTCGTCATTTGGTCGACGACACTCGTCGTTCGATCCCGGAACCCCCTCACCGCGAGTGATCGAGCGCCGCCGGTCGACAGCACGACCCGTTTCGACGTGTGGGCCGGTTTGACCCCACGAGGGCGGACGACGGTCCTGTAGCACGCTCGAGGGCGGATGCCGTCGCGGTTCCGCCTTCGAGGTCCCCCCGCTGGGGTCGCGAGACGGTCGTCAGTCGTCGCGATCGTCGTGTTCGCGTTCGAACGAGATCAGATCGGGGCCGAGCACCGACCGCACGCCGTTCCCGCGATAGGCGAGTTCCGATACTCGTCCGTCGTCGCCACCCCCACACTCTCCGTCCCCCTCTAGCAGTCGGCCGACGCGACCCGTAGCCTCCCGGATCTCGTGGAGGGTCCGAGTCACGTCTCGTCGTGTCCCCACCTCGAGTCCGTCCCCTCCCTGCAGTCGCCGGACGTCCGCCAGCAGGGCTCGCGCCGCGGCGTCGATCGTATCGAGCGCCTCGAGGCGCAGGCGGGACGCGGGTGCCTCCCCAGCAGCGGCCCCCTCGTTCGATGACGGTCGCTCACCACCGTCGGGCTCCCCGTCGGACGAGGATCGCGACCCACCGGGTCGCTCACCGCCGTCGGTGCGGACTCGAGGCGTCGAATCGGTCGATACAGCTCGTCGGTCGGGGGATTCAAGCCCCCGCGAATCGTCAAGTGGCATGGCTTCTGTCCCTCGACTACGGAAGCCATCGCAGGGCGCTGTCCTAGCACCGCCCTGCCGTTTTGCGGACGGTCTCGTTCCGAGTGTGGCTTCCGCATCTCCATATTGTTTTCTAATCCAACATAAAACTATGCTTTACGATGTAAATGAGATTTTGTAGCTCTCAATCTAGATTTTTACAATCTCTATAGCAATGTTTCTACGGACATTCATGAATCACTGCTTAGCATAGTTCTTCCAATGCGAAAGCGTGCCGAGTGGATGACGCGGGCAGATGACGAAATCCTCGAGTACCTCGGATCGAACCAGGCCGGCACTCCGAAAGTAATCGCGGATGCGCTCGATCGGAACAACAATTATATCGGCGTCCGCTGTCGCAAACTCGTGTCGTATGGCCTGCTCGAGCGGCCGTCTCGAGGCTTCTACGTGATCACCGACGAGGGGAAATCGTATCTCGAGGGGGAGTTCGACGCGAGTTCGCTCGTTCAGGACGACTGAGGCGGTCTATTGTCACTGGGGACACGGCGACGCCGGAGTGGGTTTCGGAATCCCTTCTCTTGCCAGCGGAATACCGTCTCGCTGCAACCGAGTCTCACACTGTGGCGGCCCACGCTGTCCGTGAGGCGTGGCCTGCGCGGGACCGGATTCGAACCGACGGAAGACGGTCGCTCTCGCTTTGCTCGAGCGCTGCGACTTCCGGGGTTCGAATCGGTCGACGATTGCTGTTGCTCGCGAGTTTGCTCGCGACAGCAGCGCAAATCAGAGATTTGCTGGCCTGCGAGTCTACGATTCGCAGACAATGCGCGGGACCGGATTCGAACCGAAGCAAGAAATGCTCGCTCCCGCTGGTCGCTGCGCGTTCCTTGCAGGGTTCGAACCGGTCGACGATCGCTGTCGCTCGCGAGTTTGCTCGCGACAGCCATGCGCGGGACCGGATTCGAACCGGCGGACCCCTACGGGACAGCGTCCTAAGCGCTGCGCCGTTGGCCTGGCTTGGCTACCCGCGCTCACCACCGAGTTTTCGCGAATCGAGTAAGTACCTGTCGGTCCACGTTACCCGTGCGTGACCGGTTCCTCCGGCGACCAGTCCGGCGGGACGATGTGCGTGACGTGCTCGGGATCTCGAAGCTGATGCAACTCCGCGGCCTGTTCGGCCAGCCACCGCTCCCGATAGGGCATCTCGAGCCCACAGCCGGTACAGACGAGTTTACAGGTTGGCGCTTGCATATCGGGGCCCGAATCATACCGACCGCCCGGTGGCTCGATACTCGAGTCGGTACGCGGTTTAGTAGTCGTCTCGTATTCGGACAGAAAACCCGACCGAAATCGGGACTCTCACGGACTGATACTCGAGTAGCGGTCGATCTGGAAAAGCCGATCGGCGAACGGTCGTGGCAACGGGCCTGGCGAACACCGCCTTGCTCGTGGACCGGAGCTTTATGCCGACCGAACCGATATGCAGGGGCATGCACAGCGCCCGTGATCGCATCGAGTACGAACCGTGGCTCGAGGAACTCGAGACCGCCGCCGAGCGCCTGGAGCTATCGACGGAAGCGCGGTCGTGTGCGGTCGACCTCTTCCTCGCCGACGTGCCGGCGTCCGATCGCTCGAAACGAGCGGTCCTTGCAGCCAGCCTCTACGCGGGGTCGCTCGTCGCCGGCGACGGCCGGACGCAGGGCGCAGTCGCCGACGCCGCCGACGTCTCTCGACTCTCGATCCAGTCGCGCTGGAAGGACCTCCTCGAGTCGGCCGGACTCGAGCCGCCCCGCTGGTAACGGACTCCTACAGGTGACCGGTCACCGCCCCACTGACGGCATGGGTCCCGATACCGTCGCCGTCAGCCGCTACACCTCGTGTGAGGTGCCGCGGCTGTGGCGTTGTCCCGACAGACAGACCGACAGGAGAGGGGCGGAATTCGCCTTCGCCGTCAGTACCGGCGTCGTTGCGATTCGCGCTGGGCAACCGACCGTGTCGTAACTCGGTGATACTCCGTCTCAGTCGTCGACGACGGCACCGTGTTCGTCGATCTCCCCCGCGACGATCCGCGTACTCGAGATGATATCGCCGTCGTCGGCGAGGACGTGGGGAACGACGACCACTTCCAGGGGGTCGTGGCCGCGTTCGCGGCGGATCTCGTTGATTCGTGCGCCGCCCTCGCGGGTTTCCGGCGAGACGACGAGATACTCGAACTGCGGTTCGGTCGCGATCCCCGTCGGCGCTTCGAGCATCCGAATGTCGAACTCGCGGTCGTAGTCGGCGGCGATCGACTCGAGTTCGGCCGCGAGATCCTGTTTCCGTTCCTCGTACGAGCGGACGTTCCGGTCGACGTCTCGCGTCTTCGGTGCGAGCTCGTCGCTGGTCAGCCCGACCGTCACGTCCCCGAGTTCGAACGCCCGTTCGAACAGCCGTCGATGGCCGTCATGAACGGGGTCGAAGGTCCCACCAAGCGCGACGTCCATATCACAGGTCACTCCCGCGGTGCGTATAAAACGGTCGAATCGACGTATTTTCGCGACGAACGGGGTGGTTGGTTCGGGACCGTTTACGACAGCTGTCGAAACTCCCCTTCGCATTGTTTTTAGTACTCCCCTGCAGTGTCCCCGGTATGGGACTAGACGAGGACGCACTGGAGTACCACCGGACCGATCCACCGGGAAAGATCGAAATATCGACCACGAAACCGACGAATACGCAGCGTGACCTCTCGCTCGCCTACTCGCCGGGCGTCGCCGCGCCGTGTCTCGAGATCGACGAGGACGAAACGGATGCCTACAGCTACACGGCGAAGGGGAACCTCGTCGGCGTCGTCTCGAACGGCTCGGCCGTGCTGGGGCTCGGGGACATCGGCGCGCAGGCGTCGAAACCCGTCATGGAAGGGAAGGGTGTCCTGTTCAAGCGCTTTGCCGACATCGACGTCTTCGACATCGAACTAGACGATTCCGACCCCGACAGACTCGTCGAGGCCATCAAGATGATGGAGCCGACCTTCGGCGGGATCAACTTAGAGGACATCAAAGCCCCCGGCTGTTTCACCGTCGAGGAACGCCTGCGCGAGGAGATCGATATCCCGGTCTTCCACGACGATCAACACGGCACCGCGATCATCTCCGGCGCTGCATTGCTCAACGCGGCCGACATCGCCGGAAAGAGCCTCGAGGAACTCGAGATCACCTTCTCTGGCGCGGGCGCAAGCGCCATCGCGACGGCGCGGTTTTACGTCTCGCTGGGTTGCAAGAAGGAGAACATCACGATGTGTGACTCCTCGGGGATCATCACCGAGGAGCGCGCGGCGGCGGGCGACGTCAACGAATACAAACAGCAGTTCGCCCGCGACGTGCCCGAGGGCGGCCTCGCGGACGCGATGGAGGGTGCAGACGTCTTCGTCGGCCTCTCGATCGGCGGCATCGTCTCCCAGGAAATGGTGCAGTCGATGGGCTCGAATCCGATCGTCTTCGCGATGGCCAATCCCGATCCGGAGATCGCCTACGAGGACGCCAAGGAGGCCCGCGACGACACCGTCATCATGGCGACCGGCCGCTCGGATTACCCCAATCAGGTCAACAACGTGCTCGGGTTCCCCTTCATCTTCCGTGGCGCACTCGACGTGCGCGCCACCGAGATCAACGAGGACATGAAGGTCGCCTGTGCCGAGGCGCTGGCCGAACTGGCTCGCCAGGACGTCCCCGACGCGGTCGTCAAGGCCTACGGCGACGATCCGATCCAGTACGGTCCCGACTACATCATTCCAAAGCCCGTCGACCCCCGCGTGCTCTTCCGCGTGGCACCGGCGATCGCCGAGGCCGCGATGGAGTCCGGTGCGGCTCGCACCGAGATCGACCTCGAGGCCTACGAGGAGGAACTCGAGGCCCGCCTCGGGAAATCGCGCGAGATGATGCGGGTCGTCCTCAACAAGGCGAAGAGCGATCCCAAGACGGTCGCGCTGGCGGAGGGAGAAAACGAGAAGATGATCCGCGCGGCCTACCAGATCCAGGAACAGGGAATCGCTCTGCCGGTGTTGATCGGCGACGAGGACGAGATCAGGGCGACGGCCGCAAATCTCGGGCTGGACTTCGATCCGACGGTCGCCGATCCGACCGTCGGCGACTACGAGGAGTACGCCGAACGGCTCCACGAACTCCGCGCACGCAAGGGGATTACGCGCAGCGAAGCCGGCGAACTCATCGAACGCGATTCGAACTACTTCGGGAGCGTGATGGTCGAACAGGGCGACGCCGACGCACTCCTGACGGGGCTCTCCCATCACTATCCGTCGGCGCTCCGACCGCCGCTGCAGGTCATCGGCACCGACGAGGACGTCGACTACGCTGCGGGCGTCTACATGCTGACGTTCAAGAACCGCGTGATCTTCGTCGCCGACGCGACGGTCAATCAGGCCCCCGACGAGGAAGTCCTCGCCGAGGTCACCAAGCAGACGGGGAAGCTCGCACGCCGGTTCAACATTGAACCGCGCGCCGCCTTGCTTTCCTACTCGAACTTCGGCAGCGTCAACAACGAAGGGACCCGGAAACCCCGCAAGGCAGCGTCGATGCTGCAGGACGACCCCGAGGTCGACTTCACGGTCGACGGCGAGATGCAGGCCGACACCGCCGTCGTCGAGGACATCCTCGAGGGAACCTACGGCTTCTCCGAACTCGATGAACCCGCGAACGTGCTGGTCTTCCCGAACCTCGAGTCGGGCAACATCGGCTACAAGCTGCTCCAGCGACTCGGCGGCGCGGACGCCATCGGCCCGATGCTGGTCGGGATGGACAAGCCGGTCCACGTCCTCCAGCGGGGCGACGAGGTCAAGGACATCGTGAACCTGGCCGGCGTTGCGGTCGTCGACGCCCAACAGGAGTAAACACGTGAACGAGGACGCTGCCCGTCGGGAGACCGACTCCGGTCGAGCCTCGGGGACGGCTGCCGCCGCTCGGAACGGCCGCGAAGCCGGTGAGACGCCGATCTCCCGGCGGCAGCTGCTCTCTATCGGGGCGACTGTTGGAACCGTCGGCCTCGCAGGCTGTGTCGGGCGAGCGTACCGGTCGCCCCCGGACTGTTCAGCCGTCGCTGCCGCTGCGGAACGCGAAGACGGCTACGTCCCGCTTCCGGCGGACGACGACATATCGATGTTCCGTCGCGGTCTGCGCCGGTACGGATACTATCCCGACGAAACCGTTCCGTCCGCCGTTCGCGTCGACTGGTCGATACCGACTAACGAGATCGGTCACACTGCTGCCAAGTCGACGCCTCGGCCGACGCCGGACGGCGAGACGATCCTGATCGCGAGCGACACCGGGCGAATCGATGCCTACACCCCGACCGGCGAGCGTCGCTGGCAACTCGACACCGGCGCGTCCAGAAGCCTCGGCTTTCACGGCACGCCGGCGATCGTCGACGGCACGGCCTATATCGGCGGCTACGACGGCGATTGCTACGCCATCGACATCGACTCCGGCGAGGTGATCTGGCGAACGGCCGCACGCGAGTTCGGCGGCGCGATCGCGATCGGCTCGAGTCCAGCCTACATCGACGGCACTCTGTACCTCCTCGCGGAGTACAGCAACCCGGACAGCGGCGCTCTCTGGGAACTCGATGCCGCGACCGGCACCCCGACCTGGAGCGACGACCGCCTCTGGGGGATGCCCCATCCCTCGCCCGCGATCGACTGCGAGGCCGGCCGGCTCGTCACCGGGTCGAACGACGGCGTGGTCTATTGCTGGGAGTTCCCCTCGCTCGAGCTTGCCTGGTCGTTCCAGGCCGGCGGCGAGGGCGGCCCCGACGGCAAATCGAAGGCCGGCGGCCGGTTCAATCTCGGTGCCCAGATCAAGGGCACGATTCCGACCTACGACGGGGCTGCGTTCGTCGGCTCCTGGGACGGGCGCTACTACCGACTCGACCTCGCGGACGGAAGCGAGGAGTGGTCCTTCGAGACTGGCCGAGTTAACATGTCGAACCCGGCGATCGATCCGGATCAGGGAGTCGTCTACGTCGGAAGCGACGATCACCACGTGTACGCACTGGATACCGAAACGGGCGACGAGCTGTGGTCGGCGGACGTCGGCGGTCGCGTCATCGGGTCGATAACGGCAACTGCCGAATCGATCCTCGTCGGCTCCTACGACACGCATCTGTACGCCCTCGAACGGGACACCGGCGAGCGACGCTGGCGGGTCGAAAACCGCGGTCACGTCACCAGCGGTGCGATCCCGCGAGGCGACCGCATCTATTACGCCGAGCGCGGCGTCGTCTCGAACTACTACGACGACGACGAGGAGACGGTTCTCGAGGAGCCCGGCCATGCGTACTGTCTGGTTCCGGACGAATGAGTGCGGTCCACTGTCAGTAACCGCGAGCGACCGGCGGGAGCGAGCGGGCCGACGACCGATGTGAAGGAGCGACTACCAGGAGCGAGTGAACGGAGGAAGGAGTGTTCTCGTGAACGAGAGTTCGGAAGACGCGAAGCGTCTTCCGGTGCTTTTGATCGAAATTTTACCGAGGGACAGCGCGAGCGCGCCAGGGAGACCCTGTTGCGAGCGCGCCAGAACGCAGGGTGAAATTTCGTAGCAGTGCATTCAAGTATACGCCCGGATTGTGATCGGGTATGCAAGATCAGGGACGCTCTACGCGCAAGCGAACCGGTGGTCGGCTGAAGAACGTTCGAAAGCGCCGCAAGGACGAACTCGGTCGACTCCCGACCGAGACTGAGGTCGGCGAACAGCGATTCCGGACCGTCGACGCTCGCGGGAACGTCACGAAGACCCGCGCACTCGCAACGGACGTCGCGAGCGTCAACAAGGGCGACGAGACGGTCTCCGCGGAGATCGAGGACGTCGTCGAGAACGACGCCAACCCGAACTACATCCGCCGGAACATCATCACGAAGGGTGCCGTCATCGAGACGAGCGAAGGTCGCGCTCGCGTCACCTCCCGTCCCGGACAGACCGGTCAGGTCAACGCCGTTCTCCTCGACTAACGCGGACTGATTTTCGAGGTATCGCGACTCGTGACAGCCTCGTCCGATAGCGAGTACTGTCCCTGTCGCCACAGCCCGCTCGTCACGTCGCATCACACGTCCCCGATAGCGGGGTTCCAGACGGGCGTAATCGGGTCCGCCAGCCGCTCGAGTTCCCCGTCACTGAGATCGACCGCGAGCGCCCCGGCGTCGTCCTCGAGGTGCTCGATCGTCCGCGGGCCGACGATGGGTGCGTCGACGATGTCGTTGTGGAGCAGCCAGGCGAGTGCCACCTGCGCCGGCGTCGCGTCGTGGGCGTCGGCGATATCGCGGACCCGCTCGAGGACGGCCCAGTTCTCGTCGGTGAATCGCTTGGCCATGAATTCGTCCGTCGCGGCCCGGCCCGAGTCGGGATCCTCGTCGCGCTCGTATTTGCCAGTCAGGAAGCCGCCGGCCAGCGGCGACCACGGCACGACCCCGATGTCCTGGTCGGCACACAGCGGCAACGCGTTCGCTTCCTCGTGTCGGTCGACGAGGTTGTACTCACACTGCATCGAGACGAAGCGCTCGTGATTGCCGACGTCGGCTCGGGACAGTGCCTTCATCAGCTTCCAGGCCGGCATCGTGCTTGCGCCGACGTAGCGGACCCGGCCGTCGTCGACGAGGCGGTCGAGCGCCGAGAGCGTCTCCTCGATGGGCGTCCCGTCGTCCCAGCGGTGGATCTGGTAGAGGTCGATGTAGTCGGTTCCCAACCGCTCGAGGCTCGCGTCGGCCTGCTCGAGGACGTGTTTGCGAGAGAGTCCCTCGCCGTTGGGTCCCTCGTGCATCCGACCGTACACCTTCGTCGCGACGACGAGTTCCGCCCGGCTGCGGTCCGCATCGGCGAGGGCACTGCCGAGGATCTCCTCGCTCTCGCCGTGGGAGTAGACGTTGGCCGTATCGAAGAAGTTGATCCCGAGTTCGAGCGCGCGGTCGATCACCGCACGGGACTGCTCGCGGTCGTGGACCATCCACGGCTGGCCGGTTCCGAAGTTCATACAGCCGAGACAGAGCCGGGACACTTCGAGCCCCGTCTCTCCGAGACGCGTGTACTCCATGCCGTTGTCCTTCGTTCCGGATCGGAGTAAAGCCACCACGGAGTTCCTCGAGGACTAATAGGACGAAAAGGAGCCGAAGCAGCGGATTTCGGGTCTGGGAAGCGTTCAGGGACGCGGTGCCGCCTTCTGAAGCGCCGTCTCGGCGATGTTGCCGCCGTAGTCGGCGCTTCTGGACAGCGAGTCGACGATCAGTCCGAGCGATTGGGCCTGGGCGGGCTCGAGGTCGCGGAGCATATCGTCGATTCGCCGGGTGTGTTCGTCGATGTCGACGACGCCGGCGAGTGCCTCGTGGCCGAGACGGGTGGCGTCTGTGGCCTCCTCGGCGAACAGCGCGTCCATCGATCCCTCGAAGACCGTCGCGGCTTCGGCGTGGAGTCCGTGGATGGCATCGGCTACGTCGGTAGGGAGGTCCTTGAGCTTGAGCGAGATGTCGCTGATCTTGACCGCGTGGTCGGCGATCCGCTCGAGCTGGCGGGCACTGGAGTGATAGTCGAAGCAGTCCTCGCGGGAGACGCCGAGTTCCTCGACTGCACGGGGCGAGCGCAGCGTCGCACGGAAGATCCGCGAGACGACGAGCCAGAGCCGGTCGACGTCGTCGTCGCGCTCGATCACGTCTTCAGCGATCGCGTCGTCGTTTTCGATCAGCGCGGTGACCGCGTCCTCGAGCATCGATTGGGCGATCAAGCGCATCCGCGTGACGGCGTTGACGATCGACAGCTCCGAGGAGTCGAGCAAGTCCTGAATGACCACGCTGTCGGCGGTCTCCTCGAGCACTTCGACGCCGACGAGCCGCTGGGTCGCGTCGCGGATCGCGCTCCGTTGGTCGGTCGTAATCCGGCCGGCCTCGAGGGAAATGACGTCGAAGCCGCTGACGTACATCGTCATCACTGCTCGCATCAGTTCTTCGTCCTCGAGTCCGGAGACATCCAGCGTCCCTTCCTGGCGACGGTTCTCGCGTTCGGGCGTCAGGAGGAGTTCGTCCCCTTCGGGATAAAATTCGACTGTGGTTCCGCTGCTGACGTCGTTGTCGGTCGCCCAGGTCTTCGGCAACGAGACGGTGAACGTCGATCCGCCCGTGACCTGAACCTTTCGCGTCTCCATAGGATGGCTTTCCAACTAATACAATATAAATCCACCAGTCTATAGAGTCGTTCAGAGTTCCGATTTGGGGCCGAAGTGGCCGTGAAGATGGGGTTTTACTAACTATCGGTCGGTATACGTACTGCGACATCAAGAAACATATATAGTACTATTTATTCCTGACACTGGGCCGGGACCAGTCGAGCGGCCACCGAATCGGACGGCCCAGACACCCTCGAGACACCACGTTACCGGCACTCTTCGAGGTCGACGACAGCATCTGCATCCGCTGACAACCAGGTCGTCACTTGCTTTGCCTCGGGGCACTCACGCGGCGTGATCGTCCATCGGTCGGGCCGGTGCTCGTGCCGGACGACGATCGACTCGAGGTCGAGGTCGTCCGTCGAGTACCGCGTTGCCGTAGCTAATCGCTGTCGGGGTGATCGATCGCCGTAACCGCCGGTGGATCCGTTCATGGGTTTGTGAGGTCCGTAGGGACGGGTACTCACGGCACATACAAAGCGACTGGTAATTGGTATATTGAGTGGTCAATACGAATTATATCGGCTCCGTAACGG
Organism: Natrinema ejinorense; assembly: GCF_002494345.1. Lineage (GTDB taxonomy): Archaea > Halobacteriota > Halobacteria > Halobacteriales > Natrialbaceae > Natrinema > Natrinema longum. Next base: position 1,572,386 of record NZ_NXNI01000001.1, on the reverse strand, counting down.
TGCCGTCGCGGATAAACGGTGTTCCGTTCGTCGAGAGACCGGTTCCCGTCCCTTGGCTGGGCAGTCGACGGGACGGGAGAGGGCGGCCCAAGCAGGCCCCGTTTCGCGAGTGCGCCCGCTACTGCCGGGTGTCCCGCTGCGCATCGTCTACCGCGGATCGCATACACGTCTCGTGGACGTTCGTGGTCGGACCATCGTCCGCGGGCTGACACCGATCGTAGGTCCCATCCGATCGCATCACCCACCTGTTCCGATCGTCCGAGAGCAGCGTCTCGAGGATGGCTTCGAGTCGACGCTGGAGGCGGGGATCCTCGATCGGCGCGACCGCCTCGACCCGGTTATCGAGGTTTCGGGTCATCCAGTCGGCAGAGCCGATGTAGTAGCGCTCGTCGCCGCCCGCGTGGAAGTGAAAGATACGCGAATGCTCGAGGAAGCGACCGACGACGCTGTAGACGTCGACCGTGTCGCTGACGCCCTCGAGTCCGGGGCGGAGCCGACAGATGTCCCGGACGATCAGGTCGATGTCGACGCCGGCCATCGACGCCTTGTAGAGCTCCCGGACGATTTCCGGATCCTCCAACCGATTCATCTTGGCGACGATGTGGGCGTCCTCGCCGTCGCGTGCGCGTTCGGTTTCGGCTCGGATGAGGGCGACGAAGCGATCTCGCATGTTCCCCGGCGCGATGAGGAGTTCTCGGTAGTCTCGATGCATCGAGTGGCCGGTGAAGTAGTTGAACAGTCTGACGAGGTCCTGCCCGATATCCCGATCGGCCGTCAACAGCCCCAGATCCTCGTACCGCTTGGCGGTCTCGGAATGGTAGTTGCCGGTTCCGACGTGCGAATAGAGCCGAACGCCGTCGTCCTCCTCGCGGACGACCAGCGAGGTCTTCGTGTGCGTCTTGTAGCCGATCGTCCCGTAGGCGACGTGGATTCCTTCTTCCTCGAGTTTCTTCGCCCACTCGAGGTTGTTCTCTTCGTCGAAGCGAGCCTTGAGTTCGACCATGACGGCGACCTGCTTGCCGTTGCGGGCGGCCTCGATCAGACTCTCGATGATCTGTGAGTCACTCGCCGTTCGGTAGATCGCGGCCTTGATCGCGAGCACGTCGGGGTCGTTGGCCGCCGTCTCGAGAAACCGTTGAACGGTCCCCTCGAAGGAGTGGTAGGGGTGGTGAACGAGCACGTCGCCGTCGCTGATCGCGTCGAAGACGTTCGTCGCGTCCTCGGATCGACCCAGTCGCGGATGGGGCTGTGGTGACCACTCGGTGAGTTTCAGGTCGGGGCGCTCGAGGTCGGTCAGGTCGGCGAAGTCGCGGTAATCCAGCGGGCCGTCGAGGTGAAACACCTCCCGCGGTTCGAGATCGAGTTCGCGCGTGAGGATGTCGCGGATCGTTTCGGGCGCGTCGCGCTCGATCTCGAGCCGGACAGCGGTGGCGAAGCGTCGTTCCTCGATGACCTCCTCGATCATCTCGATCAGGTCCTCGGCGACCTCCTCGTCGCGTCTGACCTCCGCGTTGCGCGTCACCCGGAAGAGAGCGGTGTCGACTACCTCGACGTCGGGGAAGAGCAGATCGAGGTTCGCCCGGACGATGTCCTCCAGGAGGACGTACCGCGTGTCGTCGCCGACCTGGACGAATCGGAGCTGATTCCGCGGGATTTTCACCCGGGAGAAGGTCAACTCGTCGCCGGGCCGTCCCCGCGTCAACACGGCGAGTGAGAGGCTCTGATTCGAGATAAACGGGAACGGATGGGCCGGATCGAACGTCAGCGGAGTCAGGGTCGGCAGGACGGAACTCTCGAAGTACTCGCGCAACTGCTGGCGTTCGTCGACCGTGAAGTCGTCGTAGTCGAGGATTCGAATTCCCTCGTCGGCCAGCGCCGGGCGGATCTCCTCGCGGTAACACGCGGTCTGGCGCTCGAACAACGGCCGGGCCTCCTCGAGGGCGGCCGCCCACTGTTCCTCGGGCGTTCGTCCATCCGGCGTCTCTTCCGTGATGCCGGCCGCGATCTGTTGTTTCAGTCCCCCAATACGCTTGCGGAAGAACTCGTCGAGGTTCTTCGTGACGATCGCGAGGAACTTCACTCGCTCTAACAGCGGATTGTCCGCATCGAGGACCTCGTGGAGGACGCGACGCTGGAAGGCGAGTTCGCTGAGTTCGCGGTTCAGATAGTAGGACGGGTCCGAGAGATCGACGCTCGAGCGTGTCGCCCGGTCCTCCACGGACGCGGGAACCGGTAACGTATCCCGGTCTGGATCCGTTGCCGAGCCCGTTTCGGCGGTCGTGTCGGCGCGCTCGAGCGCCACGGTTTCCGTTGCCCGAGCGGCGTCGTTCGAGTCCGATGTCTCGTCGTTCGCTTCGAGCAGCGATCGAAACGCGAACGCCGAATCGGTGGTTACCGTCTCGTCGGGCGGCTGATCGTTCGTCGTGTCTCGTTCGTCCCTCTCCGTCATGTCTCGTTCGTCGCTTTCCGTCGTATCTCGGTCGGTCATCCCGAAATCCCCCGCATCTCACTCGCTATCGGTCGTGACGATTTTCTCGGACGACCGCTCGACGTGGCTCGTTCCAACCACGCTGATGGCTTCTCCGCGGCGGACGTCGTAGGCAGTCAGCTTCCCACCGTAGACACAGCCGGTATCCAGCCCCACTGCCCACTCCCGTTCGATCGGATCCGCGAGAACGGTGTGGCCGAAAAAGACCCGTGGCGGTCCCTCGTAGCTCTCGAACCAGAACGGGCCGTCGTAGCCGTCGCCGTCGGGCGACCGCAGCGTCAACACATCTTCGTTCGAGTGTGCCGACAGCGAACGGCTCGGATCGATCCCTCCGTGGACGACGAGTCCGCCGTCCCACGAAATCGCCGCCGGCAGCGACTCCAGATACTGGTAGTCGACCACGTCGAGGTCCGGCAGCGAGGCCTCCCCCTCGAGGAGCTTTTGCTCGTTGTTTCCGCGGACCGAGACCAGTTGCGAGGACCGCCTGACCCGGTCGAGGACGGCCTTGCTCTCAGGTCCCTTTCGGACCAGATCACCGACGAACACGGCGAGGTCGTTCGCGCCTACATCCAACGTGTCCAACAGCGCCTCGAGCGAGTCGAGGCAGCCGTGGACGTCACCGATGACGTAGACGTCGTCGCGGGTATCGAGGTCGATGTGGCGGTGATCGAACGATACGGAGTCGTCGAACGCGGAGTTGGTTGTCGTCACGTCGTGTCCGTTCGACCCGTCCACCGAGACCGGATAAGTCGTTTATATGTTCCGAATTGATCGCTATATACCCGCGTATAGTATCGCCTAGACCGGCATCCGTCGCTCGCAGCCGAGGAGACCGATCGACGAGAGACGGACATTTCTTTACGAGCGGGCGCCCCACCACGGGTATGGACGTCATCGTCAACGCTGCCGCGAGCGCGGACGGCAAACTCTCCTCGCGCCGGCGCGAACAGCTCGCGATCAGCGGTGCCGACGACTTCGCACGCGTCGATCGCCTCCGGGCAGCGAGCGATGCCGTCGTCGTCGGCGTCGGGACCGTCCTCGCGGATGACCCCCATCTGACGGTCAAAGACGACGACCTGCGGAGCCAACGCCGGGAGGACGACCGCCCCGGCAACCCCGCGCGTGTCGTCGTCGACTCGAGCGGACGGACCCCGACGGATGCGGCGATCCTCGACGACGAGGCGACGACGTACGTCTGCCTGAGCGAGGCCGCACCCGTCGATCGACGGATGGCCCTCGCCGACCACGCCGAGTTGATTACGGCGGGCGAGGGGCGCGTCGACCTCCTGCGGGCCTTTGCAACGCTGCAGGAGGAAGGCCTCGAGCAACTCATGGTCGAGGGTGGCGGCGAACTCATCTTCTCGCTGTTCGAGGCCGGACTGGTCGACGAGCTACGGCTGTTCGTCGGCCCGAAAATCATCGGCGGTCGCGACGCCCCGACCCTCGCCGACGGCGAGGGGTTCGTTTCGGAGTTCCCGACGCTCGAGCTCGCAGCCGTCGACCGGCTCGACGACGGCGTGGTGTTGACGTGGCGCGTCGACGACCGCTAGCGTGTGGCCGAGAGCGCGCCGGTGCCCGCGTTACTCGAACTCAGGCTCCCGATCCTCGACGAACGCTGCCATCCCTTCACGCTGGTCGTGCGTCCCGAAGAGGCTCGCGAAGGCGCGTTTCTCGTATGCCAGGCCGCTTCCCTGCGACCCTTCCTGGCCCTGATTGATCGCTTGCTTGGCGGTCCACATCGCGAACGCCGGTTTCGCGGCGAGTCGGTCGGCCAACTCGGAGACGACGTCCGCGAGATCGTCGTCGGCAACGACTTCGCCGAACAGGCCGGCCTCGGCGGCCGAATCGGCGTCGAGGCGCTCGCCAAGGAAGATCATCCGTCGCGCGGTCTCGTCGCCGACCAGCCGCGGCAGCCGCTGGGTGGCACCCCAGCCGGGAATGATCCCCAGATCGATCTCGGTGTTGCCGATCAGCGCCGACTCGGCCGCGACGCGGAGATCACAGGCCAGTGCCATCTCGCAGCCGCCGCCGAAGGCGTAGCCGTTGACCGCCGCGATCGTCGGCGCGGGGAACGCCTCGAGGGCGTTGGCCACCTCGTGCCCCAGCTCTCCCCACTCCTGTGCGGCTTCCGCCGACAGGTCCTGCATGTACTTGATGTCCGCTCCGGCGATGAACGCATCGCCGGCCCCCGTCAGGACGAGTGCGCGCGCATCTTCGGCCGCGGCTTCCGCGATCGCTTCGCTCATCGCCTCGAGCGTGTCGACGTTCAACGCGTTGAGCGCGTCGGGTCGGTCGACGGTCAGCGTCGCGACGGTGTCGTCCCACTCGAGTCGGACTGTGTCCCATGACATGTCCCCGCGTTTGGGAGCGATCGCCATATCCTTTCGCACGGCTCTGTTGAAATCCTCAGAGAGTTACAGGTTCGCCCGGTAGTCTGACCGGATGAAGGCCCTCCCAAAGTCGCAGTTGCTCCGATTCGTTGAGCAAGCGATGCACTTGGCTCGGCGATCTGTCGCTCGCTATTCCTCGAAATTCTCGAAACGGCGATACACACTCCATCAACACATCGTTTTGCTCTGTCTCAAAGTTCGGAAGAATACGACGTACCGGACGCTTCTCGACGAACTTATCGAGATGCCTCGGATTCGGGGAGCCATCGATCTGGAGGAACTCCCCTCTCCTTCGACGTTGTGTAAGGCGTTCAATCGACTCAATATGGCAGTTTGGCGCGTCCTGCTCAACCTCTCGATCACACTCCTCCCGACCAACGGTGTCGTCGGGATCGATGCCTCCGGCTTTGACCGCAGTCACGCCTCGAAGCGCTACACGAAACGAACGAAGCTGACGATTCAACAGCTGAAAGTCACACTTCTCGTGGACACGAGAGTGAACACAATCATCGACTTACACGTGACGACGACACGAAAACACGACTCACAAATCGCACCGTCGCTCATCAAGCGGAATACCGATGAAGTAGCGATTCTCCTTGGTGACAAGGGATACGACGACCAGATGATTCGCGCGTTAGCCCGTGAAGATGGTGTTCGTCCGGTCATCAAACATCGAGAATTTTCGCCGCTCCACAAGGCATGGAACTCACGGTTGGACGCCGACCTCTACGGTCAACGTAGTCAGAATGAAACGGTAAACTCTCGCATTAAACGGAAATATGGCGCATTCGTCCGCTCACGACTCTGGTGGAAGCAATTCCGTGAACTCGTTGTCGGCTGTCTCACTCACAACATCGACAAGGCACTCTGAACGTTAGATATAGGGTTCTAATCTCCCATTCAGGAATCTCCGAGAATATCCTGTGTCCCCAAAGTATCTATATTCTCTCTGGATAGGTACACTATGAACGATACTCAAAACCGTAGTGGAGAACAGTTATTGATAGGGGTCGGAGGGCTGGCCTTAGTAATCCAATTAGTCGTGTTTCAGAACAGTCTCGGAATAGTGAGTAATCCGGGAGTTTCTGGAACGCTTGGAGACATTGTGAGTGGCGGATTGTTGCTTGTGGCAGTGGTTTGCCTCGCCGGAGGAGTGTATCTCCGCCAGCGTGGTTCTTGATGGATACGCAGTTCTAACTAACGGCTGTTTCAGCGGTGAAGGTGTCGAACAAATAGGATTTCAACAGAGCCTTTCGCACCTAATTCACGCCCCAGGGCAGGGGCCGGTCGTCCCGCTAACGGAACCGTTTCGCCCGTCACATCTTTCCTCGGTCACGCCCTATCCCCCGCTATGGAACGAGCCACGTTCGGCGGCGGTTGTTTCTGGTGTACCGAGGCGGCGATGAAAGAACTCGAGGGCGTGGCGTCGGTCACGTCCGGCTACGCCGGCGGGCACGTCGAAGACCCCTCCTACCGAGAGGTCTGTTCCGGATCCACCGGCCACGCGGAAGTCGTCCAGGTCGAGTACGATCCCGACGTCATCGGCTACGACGAACTGCTCGAGGTGTTTTTCGCCACCCACGACCCAACGCAGTTGAACAGACAGGGACCCGACGTCGGGACGCAGTACCGGTCTATCGTCCTGTCCCACGACGACGAGCAACACGAGCAGGCCGAGGCGTACATCGAGGCCCTCGACGCGGAGTACGACGACGACGTCGTGACCGAGCTGGAACCGCTGGAAACCTTCTATCGTGCGGAGGAAAAACATCAAGACTACTTCGAGAAGAATCCCAACGACGCCTACTGTACGATGCACGCGGCCCCGAAAGTCGAGAAGGTCCGCGAGAAGTTCGCCGAGAACGTCGCCGCGGAACAGTAGGTTCGCTGACTTGCGGTCACACAAAAGCTCCAGCTTGAATACCACGCTTCGCCCGAGTACGGGTGACCCATGTCACTCGGCAAACTCGGCCCACAGAACGTCGTCACGACGAGTCCAGACACCGACCTCGAGGAGATCACGGCCACGCTCGAGGCGGAAAACGTCGGTTCGGTCGTCGTCACCGAAAACGACGAACCCGTCGGCATGATTACCGACCGCGATGCGGCCCTCGCGATCCACGAGCACGACGACGTCGGTTCGGCGTCGGTCGAAGACGTAATGACGGACAATCCAGTGACGGTCCACGAGGATGACGACCCGTTGGCGATCTCGGAGGCGATCCGCGACAACAACGTCCGCCGGTTCCCCATCGTCGACGACGACGGCGAATTAGCGGGCATCGCGACGCTGGACGACCTGGTCGCGACGATCGGCGAGGAACTCGAGAACGTCGCCGCCACGATCGAGGCACAGTCGCCCGAGTACAGTCCGTAACGCAGCGATCCGATGACCGAACCGACGTTTTCCGCCTCGATTCGATCCCGATCCTCAACGTCGTCCCCTTCCGTCGTCGGTTTTCCATCCGGACCGACCACCGACCCAGTGCGGTGAAACGTTCGTCCGTCTGGGGGCCGTAGGTGGAGTATGGATAGCCGAACGGACGCCCTCGTTATCGGCGGCGGTGCTACCGGGACGGGAATCGCCAGGGACCTCGCGCTCAGAGGCGTCGACGTCACGCTCGTCGAGCGGGATGGCCTCTCTTCGGGAACGTCGGGACGCTCCCACGGCCTGCTTCACAGCGGGGCTCGCTATGCCGAAGCGGACGGTCCCGAGGCTCGCGGATGTCTCGAGGAAAACCGAACCCTGCGCCGAATTGCGGGCGCGTGCATCCGGGAGACCCGCGGCCTGTTCGTGCAACTGGGCGACGACGATCCGGGGTATTTCGAGGCGAAGCGCGACGCCTGTGCCGACATCGGAATCCCGACCAAAGTGGTCGACGGGGAGACCGCCCGCGAGACGGTCCCGGAGCTCGCCGACGAGGTCGAACGGGCGATGTGGGTTCCGGACGGCGTGGTCGCCCCGTCCCGGCTGGTCGCCGCCAACGCGGCCGACGCTCGCGAGCACGGCGCACGAATCTGCACCCACGCACCGGTCACGTCGATGACCGTCGAGGGCGGCCGGGTAACGACCGTCACGCTCGGCGGCGCGGTCGACGAAACGGTCCGACCGAGCTACGTCGTGAACGCGACAGGCCCCCACGCCGGCCACGTCGCCGAGTTGGCCGGCGTCTCCGTCGAGATGCGTCCGACCCGCGGCGTCATGGTCTCGGTCGCGTACGACGACCTCGAGCCGGTACTCAACCGATGTCGCGAGCCGGCGGACGGAGATATCATCGTCCCACACGACGGGGAGGTCGTTCTCGGAACGACGAGCGTGTCGGTCGACGACCCCGACGACTACGAGCGGGCTGACTGGGAGATCGAGCAGACGGCGTCCGAATGCGCGGCGATGCTCCCGCCGGTCACCGACGCCGATCGCGTTCGGACGTGGTGGGGCGTCCGCCCGCTGTACGAACCCGACGAAGCCGCTCGCGGTGGCCGCGGCATCTCCCGCGGGTTTCACCTGCTGGATCACGGCGACGAGGGCGTCGAGAACTGCTGTAGCATCGTCGGCGGAAAGTTGACGACGTACCGCCGGATGGCCGAGGCGACCGCGGATCTCGTCTGCGATCGACTCGGCGTGGAGGCGACGTGTTCGACTGCTGACGAGCGACTGCCGGGCGCGTTGGAGCCGGCGCTGCTCGACGAGTTCGTCCGGCAGTTCGACGGACAGGGACCCACCGATAGCGATCTCGTCGGTCGATAGTCCCGGGTCCGCGTCGCGATCGAATCCCCCGTCGGGACAGTGCTACAGACGGCCACCGGTGTGACAATGCTGTAGACGGCCGCAGGTGTGCTACGGCGATGGTCGATCGAGACCGTACAGGAGCGCCCCCCTCGGCCTGTCCCGTGGCGACGCCGTCCGTCGTTCCGTCGAGGGCGGGTCGACCGAACGATCGGAAGGACGAGCCCTTCGAGCCGACGGCGGGCTGGCCGGCCGGATCAAAACTCCCGTTTGAGGTCCGACCAAAGCCCGTGCTCCGTCGTGTGGTCGATATCGACGCACAGTTCGTTGTCGTCGTCGAGGGTGATCGAGATCCGGTCGAGATTTGCGACGTATCGCGATTTCCGGTGTCGGCCCCGGCGGACGCCGACGGTTTCCTCGACGACCCCGGCCTCGGTCAGGCAGTCGAGTTTGCGATAGGTCGTCGAGAGGGGCTGCCCAGTCGTTTCGGCGATCGCCTCGACCGTCATCGGCTCCTCGAGCACCGCGATGATCTCCCGGCAGCCACTGTCGTCGAGTGCGGCAACAACGCACTCGAAGGCGGGCGCATCGTCCGATGCGGAGATCTCGAGGGACATTGGATGCCACCTGGTTAGGAGCGAGGACTAAAGACACGTTTGGTTAGCGCGGACACAGGTGTGTCACGGACCGATGGAGCAACTACATGTACGATCGGGCCGACCGATTTCGTATGAGCGACGATCGAACACCGGAATCCGCGGTCGAGAACACCCCCGGACAGGGGCGAACGCCCGAAGCCGAGCGGATCGAACCCGCCGCTCCCGAGGAGTTCGGCCTCGTACAGGTCTGGTGGGGCGACGGAAAAGGGAAGACGACGGCCTCGCTCGGCATGGGGATGCGCGCTGTGGGACACGGCTACCGCGTTCACATGCTCCAGTTCATGAAAGGCGGGGCCTCGAGCGTCGACGCAGTCCGCGGCGAGTACAACGCCATCGCCGCGCTCCCGGGGTTCAGCTACGAGAACCTCGGGCACTACGGCTGGCACGGGATGGCAGACGGGAGCGACGAGGCCGACCACGAAGCCGAAGCGCAGGCCGGACTCGAGCGCGCACACGACTTGCTCGAGGCAGCGGGGGAAGCCGATCTCGACGAGCCGATCGACCCCGACGCGGAGCCGGAAGCGGGAATGCACATGCTGATTCTGGACGAAGTGCTCTACGCCGCGGATCGTGGCTTGCTCTCGGAGGGGGAGGTCCACGACCTCATCGACGCGAAGCCGACGGAGCTCGAACTGGTGCTCTCGGGGAGCCACACCGAGCCGTCGTACCTCGCGGATCGTGCGGACCTGATCACGAACGTCCGCAAGGTGAAACACCCGATCGACGACGGCCAGCGGGCACGCCGCGGGACCGAGTTCTGAGGGTGCGCGAGGCGGGCCGCGAACGGACCGATCGATCCCCCTCGACTGCCCCAAACGTCGATCAGGGCCGATCGGGGAACGGCTACGGGGCCGCAACTGCCCTCGACGTGACTTCCGGATCCGATTTCGAGACCGAGCCGACTCGAGTTATCGTGACTCCGAACTCGAGGGCTGGGACTCTTGCTCGTCATCGGACGTCGAATCGTCGTCCGTCTCGGCCGACTCGTCGGTCGTCGATCCGTCACCGTCGACCTTACCGACCGTCTTTTCGACCTCCTTGCTGACCGTATCGCTGACGGTCTCCTCGACCGTTTTGTTCACGTCCTCGCTAACGGTTTTCCCGACTTTCTCGGCCACGTTGTCGACTTCCTTGCTGACCGTGTCGCTGACGGTTTCTTCGACTTCCTTGCTAACCGTGTCGCTGACGGTTTCCTCGACTTCCTTACTGACCGTATCGCTGACGGTCTCTTCGACCTCTTTGCTGACCGTATCGCTGACGGTTTCTTCGACCTCTTTGCTAACCGTGTCGCTGACGGTTTCCTCGACTTCCTTACTGACCGTGTCGCTGACTGTCTCTTCGACCTCTTTGCTGACCGTTCCGGTAACCGTCTCTTCGACCTCCTTACTGACCGTGTCGCTGACTGTCTCTTCGACCCGCTGGGCGACCTCCGTCGTCATCCAGTCGGGATCGAACCGAGCCATCTTCCAGGCGACGTGGATGACGTAGGAGACTAACACGCCGAGCCCGAACGCGACGCCAACGCCGGTCTCGACGACGAGAATGAACACGACCGCTGCGAAGATCATAACGCCGTACGCGAGATCGACGAGGAAATCGACGCGAGTCGGGTTCATCGTCGACACCTCTCGACCGCTCGAGTGTGTTGGGTTTCCGATTGCATTACTAGCTATCAGAACCGCAGACGAAAATACTCGTCTACTCGAATTCGGGATACTCGAGTGATAGCCGTCCGATCGCTGAGAAGACCATTGCCACTCTCACGACACGGTGCTGGCAGCTGCGTAGCCAACGCCAGGATCGCTGGCTGCCAGTTCGTAGCACGTTGTTACCGTGGTGATATAGACGAAAAGAAGTTCGATCGTGATTCGCATCTTGGTGGTAACCGGACCGGGAGGGAAAACGGGAGCCGCTGATACCGATGCGACGGACCCCACGCGGAGACACCGGTTGCCGTCGACACGGTTGTTATAGTAGCTACTGAAACGATTTACACACTGACCACAACGCCGTCATGCGGGCAGGCGTGCAGTGACTTGCGGTCGCTACTATACTACTGCCGGAGTGATGTCGTCGGTTGCGTCCACACAGTCGGCCGAATCCGAACTCGGCCATGCGGCGTGTCTCGCCTCACTGCCACACGCGGGACGATACCGAAGAAGGCTGTAATAGTCTGTCGAATGTCACCAGCCCACAGGGTTATTAGCTTCTCTCCGAAACCTCCTGGGAGCGATGAACGAAAGCGAGCTCGAGGCTTACCACGACGGCGACATCGTCCCACTATCCGAAGCGAAAGTCCCCATCGATGATCCGGGGTTCCAGTGGGGATACAACATTTACGATCTGCTGATCACGTTGGAACACGAGCCGTACCAACTGGCCGAACACGTCGAGCGAACGTTCAAATCGTGCCGGGCCTCGAAAATGCCCCTCGAGATGCGTCCCGAAGAGCTGTCGGGCATCGTCCGCGATGTCGTCGATCGCAACGTCGATCTCGCCGGTCCCGACGAGGACTTCATGGTCTTCATCAGCGTCTCCGGCGGGTGGAACGTATACGAGGGGTGTCACGAGCCACCCCGGGTCATCGTGTCGGCGAGGCCGCTCCCTTTCGAGCGGATGGCCAGGGATTTCATCGACGGCAAACACTTCGTCACCTCGAGCGTCAGACAAGTACCGAACGAGTCGATCAGCCCACTGGTCAAACACCGGTCGCGGATGCATTTCGTGTTAGCCGACATCGAGGCCAAACAGCGGGATTCGAACGCCGATCCGCTGTTGTTGGATAGCGACGGGAACGTCACGGAAACCGCTATCGGGAACATATTCGTCGTCACCGACGGAACACTCCGGACGCCGCCGCTTACCGATGCGCTCCCCGGGATCACCCGAGAAACCACGATTCGACTCGCGAGGGAGGAACTCGGTATTCCCGTCGAGGAGACGGACCTGCAACTGTACGACGTCTACAATGCCGACGAGGTGTTCTGGACGAACACCTCACACGTCGTCGCGCCGATCACGAAGGTCGACGGGACCGAAATCGGATCCGGTCGTCCCGGCCCGATAACCGAACGGCTGCTGGACGCTCACAGCGACCTCGTGGACGTCGATATCGTCGCGCGGTTCCTGAAGCACTTAGACCTCGAGGAACGCCCGGAGACGCTTCAGCTGGGCGGTGATCACGGAGTCCAGTGACGTACGCTACTGCTGCTATCGATCCCCGTGTTACCGACGGTTTCAGAGTGGTGTTCGCTCCCGCCCGTTCCTCTCAAAATCGCGGGCCTCGGCACTCGAGCTCGGGTAGGTGCCATCACTCGAGGCCCATAGCTCGGTGTATCGTCGCGACGAGAAAACCTCAAATCCCGGGGTCGGGGGAGGACGGTCACCGGGAAGGGTCGGAACGGGAGGCTGGGTGATTGGATCGACTATGTCGCGCGGAGGGTGCGCGACAGTGAGCATCACATTGCTGGGTGACGAGAAGGGAACCCAATGACTGGGCGGTGGGACTACGAGCCGCGGACATCTTGTTGGTCGAGGACAATCCAGATGACGTCCGTCTCACGGAAATGGCGTTCAAGGCTGGCGGTTCAACAAGACGCTCTACAACGTCAAAGAAGATCTCTGCCAGATTGTGGTATCCAGCAAATCTATGTGCCAGTAAACATCTCTAAGGTCTCATCAGTGATTCCCGACCGCGAGTGGATTGTCACGAAGTCGTCCTCCTTGATTATGGTCTCTCCTGTAGGGGTGATAGCCTGATCGTCTCGGTCGATTCTCACGACTAGTACACCTGGTGGAATCAGTCCCTCCTCGTTCGCCTTTTGGAGAGTCTTGCCAGCAATCGGCGCTTCGTCTTTGACAATAACTTCGATTACGTCTGCATCCCCCGAAAGTCCTGCAACGCCAGTTACTGGCGAAATCGGTTCTTTTTCTCGTGGGCCGAACTGCGCGTACGGACGGAAGTACTCTCGGTGAATGAGTCCCTCGTCGTCGATTTCGATGCCGAGAGCAGTGATGTCCTGTGAAACTCGCGTGAGATCGTCGGTATCCGCTCCGACTACCTTAATTTGGAGATCTCCTTTACCCGTCATGATCTCTCTCACGTTGATAACACCCGGAACGTCGAGCACACGCTGAGCAAGTTCCTGACGGTCAGTCGCTGATGTGGTACAAATGAATAAGTTCGTCAGTCGACCGTCTGCTCGTTCGTAATTCACGTGAGCGTGGTACCCCTGAATGACACCGTCTTCCTCGAGTCGGCGAATCCGATTGCGGACGGTCGGGGGGGAGACGTCTACTTCCGCTGCGATATCGGGTGCAGACGTATGCCGCCCCTCCTGTGCGAGATAATACAGTATCTGCTCATCAATCTCATCGATACGTCGGCCCATATTTATAACGCATAATTGGTTCCCCAGCTACTTTTAAGTTCATTTTGGGTCTTGATTGGAAAACAGCATAATTCTCTCCAAAGGACATCTACTATCGAACGGAGAACTGGTGATATCGCCGGAGATACAGCGCCCCTTGGCTGGGAAACGATAAGAAAGAATACTGCGTCTGAATAAACGAATCAAAACTTGCAGCGGAACTTATTTTGTCTACGGGAATAGCCTCTTCTGTATGAGCAACGCAGATGACGAGCCATCACTAACAGAGCAACTCCCGGATAGCCTCATCGAGACACTCGATACGCTTGATCCGTCGGAACTTCATGCAGTACAAGAATACGTTGAAGGACGTCTCGAGTCGATTCACCCACCACTCGAGAAGCAAATTCTCGAGGATGCAACCGGTGAGGTAGTCGATATCGAGGACGAGGGAATATACACACTCGTGCGAGTGCGTCCGCCCGCTCAGGAGGAGTCCGAAGCGGACTCAGGGCCCATCAGCCTCTATCATGTGACGCGGGAGCGACACCCGGACGGAGAAGAAACCCTCCACTGGGCATTTCTGGGAGACGTTCAGGAGTGATCCGATGATGCAATCACTGACAGAACATACACTCGTGCCAGTCGCTGACGAGGAAGACGCACGTGCGACGGCAGCCGTTCTCGAACGCTATCGGTTCGACCGAATCACAGCTGTCCACGTCATCGAGAAAGGCGAAGGCGTCCCCGATAAGCTCCCCCTTGAGCAGGCCGAATCGAGGGCTGATGATGCGTTTGCCGCGTTTCGTGAAACCATCCCTGACGCGGACGACGAGACTGCATACTCCAGAGACGTCGTCGGTGCGATCATCGATGTCGCCGCGGACGTTGGGGCCAGTTCCATCGCGTTCCGTCCTCGAGGCGGCAGCCGTATCGTTCAGTTCCTCTCCGGGGATACAGCGCTCAAACTCATCACGGAGTCTGATCGGCCGGTTATCGCGCTTCAGGAGGAGGTCGTCGATGACGGTTGACCGCAGACGTGACCGACTAGAACCGGACGAACAGTTCGCGCGGGTGTCGAGCCATGAGTGACGCCGAGCAGGAACTCGCTCGCGATCTCGGCTTCCTCGAGGCCTACACGATCGGCCTCGGGACGATGATCGGTGCAGGGATCTTCGTCTTACCGAGTATCGCTGCCGACCAGGCCGGTCCGGCGAGCATGATTTCCTTTTTTGTCGGTGGGTTGGTGTCGCTACTCGCCGCGCTCTCACTGTCGGAACTGGCAACTGGGATGCCCAAAGCCGGTGGGAGTTATTATTACGTCAACAGGGCGCTTGGACCGCTTTTCGGTAGCATCGTCGGTTGGGGGATGTGGGCCGGGCTGACCTTTGCGTCGGCGTTCTACATGATCGGGTTCGGCCAGTACCTCCTTCCTGGCCTAGGTCAATACATTGATCTACTCGCTGGATGGGGAGACCTCGGGATCACAGTCGCTGCGCTAGTGATGGCTGCGTTCCTGACGGGTGTGAACTACTACGGCGTCAAGGAGACGGGTGCGCTCCAGAACGTGATCGTCATTACGCTCGTCGGACTCATCCTCGCATTCCTCGGGTTCGGAGCGTCCTCCGGCCCATCAATTGGCGAATTCAACCCCTACGGATGGCCCGCGGTCGCCGCGACGGTTGGCACGGTCTACGTCACGTTTATTGGCTTCGAGGTGATCGCGACCAGCGCCGAGGAGATCAAGAACCCGAGCCGAAACCTCCCGTTGGCGATGATCGCGTCCGTCGTGACGCCGACGCTCCTGTACGTGGGCGTCATGTTCGTCTCGACGGGGACGTTGTCGCTGGACGCACTCGTTGAGTCACCGATTCCCGTCGCTGACGTGGCCACGGCGGTCATGAGTCGATTCGGGATGCTCTCGATTTTCGGACTCGAGATCTCGATTGGTAGTCTCGGTGCGCTCGCGATGATCGTCGGTGCCGTCCTCGCGACCGTCTCGAGCGCGAATGCGAGTATCCTCTCGGCCGCTCGCGTCAACTTCGCTATGGGTCGAGACCGAATTCTGATCAACTGGCTCAACGAAGTTCACAGCCGGTTCCGGACGCCGTACCGCTCGATCACCGCGACGGGTATCATTACGCTCGTACTGATCGCGATCGGCGTGGGCATCGGGACGCTGGCCGAGGTTGCGAGTTTCATGTACCTCGTGACCTACGCGCTCGTCCATGTTGCCGTGGTCGTATTGCGCCGTGCGAACCCGGAATCCTACGAACCGTCGTTTCGGATTCCTACTCTGCTCTATCCTGTCGTGCCGATTGTCGGGATGCTGGCTTGCCTCGCAGTTCTCGTCCAGATGGCTATTGATTGGGTACCTGCGGAGTTGGGGATCGGCACCACCACCCTCACGCTGCCGGTGACACCGACGCCTGTCGGCATTATCGGAGTCATCATCGTCGGCGCTGGGCTCCTCTGGTATCATTTCTACGCCCGCGAACGAGCACTCAGCGAGAGTCTTGTGGGGGAAGCAATCGCGCCCGAACGGTCGCCGGTCGCAGACGGTGAGGGGCGATACCGCGTCGTCGTCCCGGTCGCGAACCCTGAAACGGAACGTGATCTCCTCCGCATGGCAGCTGCCAGTGCACACGCTCACGACGCGGAAAATGCCGAAGTAATCGCGATGAACGTCATCGAAGTTCCACAACAGACATCGTTGTCTCAGAATCTCGCGTTCGAGGAAGAGCGCGTCGAACGACAGCAACAACTGCTCGATGCTGCTCGAGACATCGCGGCGGATCTCGACGTTGGCTTGCGCACGCGGGCAATCGTCGGCCGGGATGCCGGGTCGGCGATTCTCGACGTCATCGAAGACGAGGACGCTGACCACGTGCTCATCGGCTGGCAGGGAACGCGAAGCGCTCGCGATCACGTCCTCGGCTCGACGATCGATCCGGTCATCGGCCGCGCAGCGTGTGACGCGACACTCGTAAAACTCGGGCCGGAGGGTGGCCGTGCCGAAGGAGACATCATGGTCCTCGCCGGTGAGGGGCCACACGCTCCCGTCGCCGCACGGCGCGCCGCCGAGTTCGTGTCCGCGTCCGACGACGCGTCGCTCACACTGTTTAACGTTCAACCGCCAGCTGATGACGATACCGGCGAAGACCTCATCCAACAGGGTGAAGTCCTGATCGACGAGTTGGCCCAGAAGGCGGGAATCGAGTACATGACCTTCGACACGCGCGTCGAAGTAGCCGAGAACGTCGAACGAGCGATCCTCGACGCCACAGACGAGTACGACACGATCTGCGTGGGCGCAACGCAGTCCGGAACCGTCTCGCAGGCTGTGTTCGGCTCACTCCCGGAGAACATCGGTGAGCACGCAGACGGAACAGTCGTGATGGCTCGTGGACCGGAGGAATCACCAATGTCGATTAGAGAAGCGATCACACGGCGGCTCGAGGTATAATATCTCATGTATATTATCATAGTCGGAGCAGGTGATATCGGAACACCGCTTATTAACATCGCGACCCGGTCAGGCAACGAGGTCGTTGTCATCGAGAACGACCCCAAACGCGCGGACCGTGTGGCCGGTCAGTACGACTGTCTGGTGCTCGAGGACGATGCGACGGCCCACAACGTGCTGGTGGATGCCGGAATCGAGAACGCGGATGCCCTGATCAGTACGACAGATCGAGATCCGACCAATATTATGGTCTGTTTGCTCGCACAAGAACACGAGGTCCCCAATATCATCTCCGTCGTTCACGACCCCGAGCACATGAACGTGTTCCGCCAGATCGGCGTCAACACAATGGAGAACCCGCAGCAACTCATTGCCGGATACCTTTACCGGGCGGTCGCCCGCCCGGCGATTGTCGACTACATGCGAATCGGCGAGAAAGCGGAGGTATTCGAGATCACCGTCACGGAAAACGCACCGATCGGCGGGAAGACCCTCATTGAGGCGGCCGACAGCGATCTCCTTCCCGAGGACGTTCTGATCGTTGCGATCGAACGTGAAGGAGAGGATCCGCCGATCACGCCGCGGGGGAATACAAGGATCCAGGCCGGCGATATGCTCACCGTCTATTCGGCGTTCGGAGCGGAACCCGAACTCACGGACGTGTTCGGCCACCCGGAAGACCGGACACAATGATACTCGAACGTAGCGGATCGAAGGGCCGCCTCGGTATATCACAGCGGACGTCTTCGAACAGATCCTCTCGAGCGTGCGATTGCAACGCAGTCGAATCCACGAGTCCAAATTGGACAGGAACTAACAGATGAATGAGGCAACTGAAACGATCGGCCGGGACCTGGGGCGCATGTTTCAGGCGCTCGCCGGACTCATGTTCGTCTCGCTGCTCATTCCGCTGGTCTGGGGCGAATACTATACGATTCCGGCGCTAATCGTCTCGGGAGTGATCCCGTTTGCCGTCGGGACCCTCCTGACCTCGAGGTTCAGGCAAGCGGCCAGACCGGGTAAACTCCACGGGATGATCATCGCCGCACTGGGGTGGTTCTGCGTCGCGATCTTCGGGTCGGTGCCGTTCTACCTCATCGCGTGGACGGTCGAGTTCGCGCCGCCGACTCTCGAGCAAGCGTCGCAAGCGTCGACACCGACGCTCGCGGCGTTTACCAACCCGCTCAACGCGCTGTTCGAGAGCATGAGCGGCTTTACCGGGACCGGGCTGACGATGACCGACAACGAGGAGGTCCTGCCGCGGACGCTGCAGTGGTGGCGCTCGTTCATCGAGTGGATCGGCGGCGTGGGCGTGATCGTCCTCACGACGGCGATTCTCTCCCGTCCTGGAAGTGGATCACTCACGCTCTACGAGAGCGAGGCACGGTCCGAACGGATCCATCCGAGCATCGTCTCGACCGTCCAGACGATCTGGTGGATCTTCATCCTCTTTACGTTCGTCTCGATTCTCCTCCTCTGGGTCGTCAAAATGCCGCTCTGGGGTGCGATCAACCACGGCATGACCGGGCTCGCGACCGGCGGGTTCTCGATCACCGATAACTCGATCGCGACGTACGACAGCGTAGCCATCGACTTCGCGCTCCTCCCCATCATGATCCTCGGGAGCATTGCGTTCCCGGTCCACTATCTTATCCTGCAAGGCGATCTGCGGAACTTGTATACGGATCTTCAGACCCGGTGGGTGTTCATATACATGAGTGCCGGGACGGCCCTCTTGACCGCGTTGGTGTACATGGGCGACACCTATGACTCTCTGTTCACCGCCTTCCGGTACGGCTCGTTCCAGTTCGTCTCGGCGGCGACCTGTGCCGGCTTCCAGACCGCTGTCGACTCGACTAACGTAGCGCTGGGCCGGTGGTCGGCGCAAGCCCAACTGACTGTCACGTTTGGCATGATCGTCGGCGGTGCGGCTGGGTCGACGGTCGGCGGGATCAAGCTCATCCGAGTACTCACACTACTGAAGGGGATCCGATTCCGCATCTCGGACGTCTTCTACCCAGAAACCGCCGTTCGGCGGTTGAAGATCAACGGGCGCCGCCTCGACGAACGGGAAGTGCGTCAGGAGTTCGAAGAAGCAGCGATCATCGGATTCCTCTGGTTCGTCTTCCTCGGCATTGGGATGTTTGTGCTCCTCCTTGTCCTTCCACAAGGCGAATACGCGCTCGAGAACGTTATCTTCGAGGTCGCGAGTGCACAGGGGAACGTTGGCCTCTCCGCGGGCATCACCGGCCCCGAATCGCTGCCGACGGTCGGCAAGCTCATGTTCCTGTTCAACATGTGGATCGGCCGCCTCGAGATCATCCCCGTTCTTGTGCTGTTACGGTCGGTCTTCCGCCGCGGAGGGGTCTATCGATGAAGCTGAGCGACATCCCGATTGTCGGACAGGTGCTCAAATCTGGTGCCGAAGATCGAGTCTTTGATTCGCTTTTACTCGTCGGCTTAGTCCTGATCCCGTTGATTGCGGTTGTCGGACGGTCGCTCTTCACAACAGGTACTGCGATCGTGTATATCGCGTTGTTTGTCGGCTATGTATTTTATAAAGGGATTCGGGGCGAAATGATGGGAGACGGACAATAGTATCTAATCTGCTACTTAGAACCTGTAGTACGCGATTTCGGTAGAACCGCAATTGGGGCACTCATCCGTTTCTTCCGAGAGTTTCTCCCCACAATTACGACACTCGTACAGGGCGGCATTGTTGCCGGTTACTGTCTTACGGAGAGCTCTGAGCAATCCCATCCCTTGCTTCCGCTATCACATCAACAACCATCAACCCTTGTTTGCATTGTTTCAGGTATATAATCAGTATAGCCTACTCGATCGTCACATATGCCCCTCACGAGTACCTTGTCCGAGAAGTGGGGTAGACTCGGAGACATAATCTTGAACCAGCAATAAAAAGCAACAAACCAGTTCCAGGACTGTCTTGATGAGACAGGCGTTCCATTTGGTCATTGCGACTAATTTACGGTGATTATGGGTGTTGGTATTTCTGATGTGAAATCCTCCTTGTCTTCTACAGGATTGTCTGAGAAACCACCCTCTCTTGTACCCCACTAATTAACGTTAACTGGCTTTGTTGAAATCTTATTCTTCGGATATATTCACACGAAACAGTCGCTTGCTAAAGCCTGCGCACTGAACGCTGCTGCGACTTGTCTGCAAAAAGAATTTATTTCTTTATATCTCATAACTAATATGAAGCGTCGAACGGCCCTTGAGATGATTGGCACTTCGGCAACAGCGAGTAGTGCTGGGTGCTTCTTTTTTGAACGGGCTGGCCCTATCGATTTCGTACTCTTGAATTTCACTGAGGAGATACAAGATATTGATATTACCATCTCCGAGGAAGGTGGAGAGACGGTATTGGATAACTCGTATGAAATCGATGAGCGAAAGCCGAATGGTGAAGCAACTGCAATTCGCGAAGACGGATTTACTGAAGCAGTTAATGGTGATACGTTTAATATTGTTATTGAACTTTCCAGCGGCGAGTCAGAAGAGAGAGGGTTCCAGATGGTGTGCAATGAGCGTGATATGACAGCAGATTTGTTCGTAGCGGAGATACGGGAAAACCGTGAGAGAGACCATAAATATTTTGAATTTGACCAATCTGTCTGTGGTTAAGGTTCACAAAAGCGCATTCAGAACGGCTTCATGACAGCTACCCGTGGAATTGATTGTCGCTCCGTTATCTACTCCATCTGTACTGAGCGATCACCCCCTTCGCAAATCGGCCCCGATCTCGCACGACATTCGCACCCTATATTCAGCAGCGCCTGAACAAACTACCAGAGTTTAGTCAGAAACCGTTGCGCGATATAGAAGGATAAGTTCAGCACGACCGTCAGTACGACGCGGAAGACGAGCGACAGTCGAGTCACGCCGATTCGGTCATCAGGACAGTGCTGTTCGCGCCTTTGTCACTCGACCGGATGGGCTTCGGGGAACTGATAGCTCTCGTCGAGAACCTCCTCGCGTGGTCGGTAGAGTCGGACGATATAGCGCCACCCCTCCGGGGTGTAGAGGTAGTTCGGTTGATCGGGATCACCGCCGAGGTGAACCGTGACACTCCCGTCGTTGGCCCGCTCTGCGGTCACGTCGTTGATCGAGTACGCGTCGTACTCGTTCTCCTCGAGCAACCAGTCGCTGTTGTAGACGGTAACCGACCAAAATGCGTCGACGGGGACGGCGTCCGGCTCCTCGACGGTGAGTGTGTACGGTGTTTCGCCGTCGTTCTGTTCGGGGTACCGCATTACAAGTAACGACTCCGATTCAGGAAGTCCACCCGGGCCGAACGCCGCAGTGCCAAGGTAAAACTTGACGGGGTCGACCTCGTCGACGTCGCCATAGACGCCTCCTAAGTCGTCCATCGTCTCTCCGACCGTGATGAGCGCCTCCTGAATTTCTTCCAACGATCCTCGATCCCAGTCGGGTATTTCGAACGTTCCCGACGATTGTTGACGTACCGTCGTTTCATCCTGTAGCCTATGAACTTCGTTCACATCGTCCGGATCGTTCAGGTCGACAAACGTACGCATGAGGGCGCTGACGTACCGCGTTCCGATCTCATCCTGCGTCAACGTGTACTCGCCGGGATCGGAGAGAACCCCTTTCACGTACTGATCTTGGTTGGTAAGAACTATCGACTGGTACCGGTCACCGGTGTCCGGTTTCGTGATGGTAACCGGCTCGGTCAGGTCGAATATTCCCCACGAGTAAAGCACCTCGTGATTTGGTGCCTTGGGTTGGTTGACCTGCTCTTCGATGGGAGGGATATCTCGGTAGTGCTTGAACTCGCCGAACCCACCGATTTCGACATGTGATTCGAAGTAGTCATCCGCTTGGGCGCGGAGGAAGTTCTCCCACGTCACTGGGATTGGCTCGTCATCCGCTGACGTCTCGGTTTCAGCCCCCTGGGTGTTCGCCTCCGAGGGGTTTTGGCTGGCAGTGGCACTGCCACCACCCAGCGCGAGCAGTCCGGCGAGGCCCGCCCCGCGAAGTGCATTTCGGCGCGTTGCCCGCAGCAGTTCGGAGGTCGATCCTGGCGTCGTTTCTGGTGGTTCGTTGCTCATGGCTCGTGTCTCTCTGAGTGACCCACCGCAGGGGTTGGGACCGACTCAGACAACCGCACACCAGCATTTCATATAAATCAGTGACGACACTTAAAGATAATTTCCTGACATATTGGTAGTATTAGCTTGATATTATTTGTCTGAATCATATATTCTATCTGTATCTGTAGTGAGCGATCACGAACCCCCTGTTCAAACTTCAGTTTGTGCTACACTTGCGCTGTGTATCTTGCAAAGACTTGACAAATCTCCGACCTATTGATGGAAGCGGCGTGCAAGATCCAGAGCATACGTTCAGCATATGACCGTCGGTAGTCGTGGGCGGACGAGTCGATGTTCGATATCGCGGCGGTTCAGTCGCCTAAAGCGTCAAAACTGGTATCCGCGCGTTTGACTCACTCCACCGGCTGGGCTTCGGGGAACCGATAGCTCCCGTCGAGAATGGGTTCGCGCGGCTGGTAGAGCCGAACCGTGTAGTTCCATCCCTCCGGTGTATAGAGGAAGTTCGGCTGGTCGGGACCACCACCGAAATGGATCGTGATACTGCCGTCGTCGTTTGGCTCTGCGGTCACGTTACTCACAGTATAAGCATCGTACTCGTTCTCCTCGAAGTAGAAGTCGCTGTTGTAGACGCTGATCGACCAGAACCCGTCGACGGGGACGTCCTCGACGGTAAGTGTGTGTGGCGTCGTGCCGTCATTCTGGGCGGGAGTCCGTTGAAGGACGAACGCTTCTGATGGGTTCGGAACGCCGGTCCATCCTGCCGTACTGGCGATGAAATGCTTCACGGGATCGACCTCATCGACGTCGCCATACGCGCCCGAGAAGTCGTTAAATGTGAGTCCGACCGTTACGAGCGCGTCGGTGAGTTGTTCGTATGATCGCTGATCCCAGTTAGGAATCTCGAACATGCCAGCCGACGATTGCTCTACGTCGGTCTCGTCCTGGAGTTGCTGGCCTTCTTCCAGATCGGTTGGGTCGTTCGGGTCGACGAACGCGCGAACCGCGACGCCAGCATACCGAGTGCCTACGTGGTCTTGTGTTATCGTGTACTCGCCGGGGTCGGTGGCGAACTTCTTCACGTATTGATCCTCGTTTTGGACGTTCATCGACCGGTATCGGTCACCGCTGTCTGGGAGCGTGATGGTGACCGGCTCGGTCAGATCGAAGACGCCGAATGAGGCGAGCACGTCACGGTTCTCTCCGATAGCAACCTGATCCTCGATGGGGGTGACATTTCTGCGGTGGTAGAACTGTCCGAACCCGCCCTCGTCGACGGTTGACTGGAACACGACATGACAGTTGGCGCGAGGGTAGTTTACCCACGTCACTGGGATTGGCTCGTCCTCTGCTGACGACTCGCTTTCAGCCTCGTGGATGTTCACCCCCGGAGAGCGTTGGCTGGCAGTGGCGCTGCCGACGCCCAGCGCGAGTAAACTGGCGAAGCCTGCCCCGCGAAGCGCGGTGCGGCGCGTTGCTCGTATCGGTTCGGATTCTGGTTTCACCGTCGTGTGATGTGTTTCTTTGCTCATAGCTCGTGCCTCTCTGGGTGGCCCACAGCAGCAGTTGGGACCGACTCACACGTTCGTACTCCAGCATTCCATATAATCCAGTGCCGATGCTCTCGAACAATATAATTGTATGATGATGGTATTAGATTAATGACTGTCTTTAAATTATCAATATCCTATTTGCACCTGTGGTTCGCTCGGAACCCCAACGCGTTGGATATCGAGACTCGGAACTGCATCGGCCTGCGCCTGCAAGTGGTAGCACTATTACCGATATCGTCGTTCATGACAATCCAATGACCGAAAATGGCGTGAGCCGACGGCGAATTATACAAATCGGCGGCGGCCTCGTGGTAGTCAGTGGCGTCGGAAGTACCACGGCCGCCTCGAGTGACCACGAAACGAACGACCAGCCAACCGATACCGACTTCCAGACTCGAGTTGCACACCTCTCACCCGATGCACCCAACATCGACATCTACGTCGACGGAGAGCGGGTCCGCGAGGGCATCCCGTACGGGACGGTCACCGACTACCGCGACCTCCCGCCTGGCACGTACACGGTCCAGGTCGTTCCCGCCGGTGAAGACCCGGCCGAAGCAGTGCTCGAGGAGACCGTCGAGGCCGGCGACGTGGACTCCACCCTCGACGGTCTCCTCGCAGTGATCGGCGAAGTGGCCGCCGAAAACCAGCCCCTCGAGGCGCTGTTCCTCGACGACGACAACAGCCCAGTCGGTCCGGGTACCGCTCGGGTTCGCGTCCTCCACGCATCACCCGATGCGCCTGCGGTGGACGTCGTTGCCGGTGAAACAGGGGACGCGCTGTTCGAGAACGTCGCGTTCGGTGAATCCGGCTACACCGAAGTCCCGGAAGGCGAGTATACGCTCGTCATCTATCCCGCGGGTGACCGGGAGACCAGCGTCTTCGAAATCGACGTTTCCCTCACCGGAGGAACCGTCTACTCCGCGTTCGCGATTGGCTACCTCGAGCCGGAGGTGGCACCCGCTGATGAGCCGTTCGAGATACTCACCACGGAGGGCTCTCTCCCGGACGAAGAGGACGTTGAACCGGACGAAGAGAAGCCTGAAGAAGACGAACCTGAGTCGGAGAGGAAGGCTAAGTGATACTGCCGCCTACCCGTCGTGGAAGATTCCCGCTGCCGCATCGAGATGGCAAATCGGGCAAGATCTCGTGCGACATTCTCGCCTTCTATGTTGTAGAGCCTCATCGAACTCTCGAGTTGCTGTCAGAGGTAGTCTGTACAGTCCAGAGGATGTGTTCAGCACGACTATGAGGACAGAACGTCAAATGAATCGCCGAATATGGAACTGTTGAGCTCATCGTATTGGCCGTTTGGATGCGGTGCTCGATCGGGATTCATCGGGTAAGCTCGCCTCAGCGATCTGCTTGCTCGAAGGGGTAGACGTACTCCCAATCGTCTTTCATACTGGCGACGACCCAGCCCTTCTCTTCTGCCACGTCGATAAATGGCTGGGAAGACTCGTCGGGCGTCTCACCTGTTAGGTCTTCGTCCATACTATAGGCATACTCTCGCTTGGCGTCGTCGTGGTTAATCAGCAGGAGCAGCCGCGGACCGTCCCCTGCCTCGGCCCACTCGAGCATCTGGGGGTCTCCGACGTAGTTGCCGAACGCCGCGATGGGGCGCCTGCCGATGAACTTGTGGATATCGATTGGGTTTCCAGCCTCGCCGTCTCCTCGTGCTCCTGACGGCGCCGCTCTTCGCGTGCCCCGTCAGCCGTCGCCGCGCGCGGCCTCGAACGCCTCGATTGCGCGCTCGTAGTGCTCGCCGTAGTCTACGATAGGCTCGGTGTAGTCGGGTGCGATGACGGCGCGTTTCTCGTCATCCAGTATGGGCCACTCGTGGATGGCGTCGGTCGGCGCGTCTCGGAGTTCGGGAACGTGCTCCCTGACGTACTCGCCGTCCGGGTCGTACTCCTTCGACTGGGTCACGGGGCTGAGGAAGCGGAAGTACGGCTGGGCGTTCGTTCCCGTCGATGCAGCCCACTGCCAGCCGCCAGCGGCGTGGGCGGTGTCGTGGTCCGCAAGTTTCCGACGGTACCAGTCGTACCCCTCGCGCCAGTCGATCAGTAGGTCCTTCGTGAGGAACGAGGCGGCCACCATCCGAACGCGATTGTGAACCCACGCCTCGTCGCGTAACTGCCGCATCCCGGCGTCGACGAGCGGATATCCCGTCTCGCCGTCCTTCCAGGCCCGGAGTCCCCCGAGATCGTCGCGCCACTGGATTTCGTTCGGGTACTCGCGGTAGTTCTCGATAACTACGTCGGGACGCGCGTCGAGGACGTGCGCGTAGAACTCACGCCAGGCAAGCCGTCGCTGGAACGTCTCGACTGACTCCCGGGCGTACCCGTCGCCAGCGGTGGCCGCCGCGTCCTCAGTGGCTTTCCAGACCGCTCGGATGCCGACTGTCCCGAACTTCAGGTGCGGCGAGAGACGCGAGGTCGACTCCCGGGCGGGGTACTCGCGGTCGTCCCCGTACCGGTAGATAGTGTCCTCGCGGAAGTCGGCGAGTAGGTCGTGGGCGACGTCTGTACCCGCTGGCTGCACGTCGGCATTAGGATCGTCGAAGCCAAGTTCGGCGAGTGACGGGAGCGGGCCGGCGGCACCGGAGGCCTCGTCGAGCCACTCCTCGTCGAGGCTGTCGCGGGGGTCGACAACGTCACCGCGAACCGGCGCGGCGACGGGGGCGGTCTTCTCCTGGTTGCGCCACTCTTGCAAGAAGTCCGAGAAGACAGAGTAGTGGCTCTCGTCGGCCGTCGTGATGGTCTCCGGTTCATGGAGGAGAGTGCCACCGAACCGCTCGACGTCGACGCTGACGCCGGCGTCGGCGAGCGCCGCCGCGACCGCACGGTCGCGTTCGCTCGCCAGTCCGGAGTAGTCGCGGTTCCAGGTGACCGCATCGGCGTCGCAGGCCTCGGCGAGGTCGGAAAGTACCGTCCTCGGGTCACCGCGGGCGAGGAGCAGTTCGCCGCCGCGCTCGCGGTACTGCTCGCGCAACGAGTCCAGCGCACCGAGCAGGAACGATACCACGGGCGGCGCGCCGTAGGCGAGTATCGCGGGATCGTGGACGAACACTGGGAGTAGGCGGTCGTCGCCCGCCAGCGCCGGGTTGTCGGTCACACGAAGATCGCGGCGGTGCCAGTGAAGTCGCACACCGGAGTCTTGGCGGGCACTGGCGCCGCCCATCGCGAGCATTCCGGCGAGGCCCGCCCCACGAAGTGCGTTTCGGCGTGTCGCCCGCAGCGGTTCAAAGTCCGATTCTGACGTCGTGTGGTATGGCTCTTCGCTCATGACTCATGCCTCTCTGAGTGGCCCACAGCAGCAGTTGCGACCGACTCACACACTCGCACTTCAGGATTCCATATAATACAGTGACGATACTCGAGAAGAAACTCGTGACATGATGACAGTGATAGACGGCACTAAATTCTTGATCAACTATCTGTACGTGTAGCGAGCGATGACGGACTTCAGTTCGTGTTGTACTCGCGCTGTGTATGCTGCACGCTGGGAAGAACACTCACCATAGCTGATAGTGAATGCAGTGCTGATATCGTCCACAGGGACCATCGCCGCGGGTCGAAAGGTAGCGTTCTGATGGGAAAGCGGCGTCTCAAATTTGATGGATGTAAGCGCACACCTGTCTCGTCACTCTCTGCTGAGTCGACGTAACTGGCCACGTCCCGGTTATTTGACGGTCAAACGCATGAGGCTACGCTATAACCCCAGATGGGGCGCGTTTAAACGGGAAAACGTCACTTTCCGATAGGCTTCAGAACGGGGTAGAATACTGGGCTCCGGCAATCGCCGTGAGTCTGACGACGTTCCTCGTGGTCGTCAACGCCTCCCTGATGAACGTGGCGATCCCCACGATGGTTGATGAGTTCGATACCTCAGTCACCGTGATTCAGGGGGCCGTTTCGCTCTACTCGCTGGTGATCGCGCTCGAAGATGTAACTGAGACGGCGACCGAAGCCACGCAACAACAGTTCCTAAACCGACTCACTCCGACGCAACGACAGTTGCTCGATGGTATCTTCGAGGCTGCGGTGTTCGACGCACAACGGGCGACGCTGCACCTCCTCGTACTGTTCGTACTGCTCCTGCTTATCGCATCGACGTTCTTGCCAGGGCAAATACCGGAAGCCGACGAACGAACCGATCACTCCGAATCGCCCCAGGGTTCAACACGTAAAACGTCTGAAACAGCCATGGAGGACTAACCGAAGATACCAAATCGGACACCTCGGATGCGAGTGTTGGCACAAATAATGCGCTAACTACAAAGAATGCTTAGAGCAGGCCGACGCTCGGTTGGAAGTGAGTTCGTTGAGATAATCCAGTCGTTTGAGCAGTTACGGTTGGCCGTTCTGCGAGAGAACTAATCGAGACTGGTTCTACGGCAACTCCTTGACCGATACTGAGCGATCACCACTTTCGTAGATCGGTTGCGATTCCATGCCGCATTCGCGCTATCTATTCAGTATCGCGCTACGTCCTTCTCTGAGATATGCCAAAAGGTGGAGCTCAACCCCCGAATTCGGCCGATTCACGCCGCAAAGATCATGCCGTTCAACAGACGAACGCGAGCCTGCAGAACCAATCACACCGCTTCTCGTTTTGGATTGGCCGAAACGGCGTGGAATTACCATGTCACATTGCGATTCTCTACGCGGCACTCGCAAATTACAGATCGAGTTCGGAACTCACTGCTCCGACTCGATTACCCCAAGCATACTGGCGATCTGTCTCGCGAAGCCCGCTTCGACGACGACCGTAACGAGAATGACCAGAAAGACAGTGCCGAGCAGCAAGTGCGCCCCCGACGGATCCGACGGAGGCGCCTCCGTCTGTAGCCGGACAGCGAACAGAGTCGCAACCGATGCAGGGATAATCCCCCGCGGACCGACGAAACTCACGAACAGCCGTTCGCTCGTCGTGAAGCCGACTCCGACCGCCGAAACGAAGACGGCCAGCGGACGAATCACGACCATCAGGACCGCGACGACTGCAAGCCCAGCGACTCCCAGCGCAAGGAGTTCCGCGAACTCGAGCAACGCCGCGAGCGTGATGAAAACGAACGAGAGGACTAGCAATGTCTGATCCCTCAGGAACTGCAGGATCTCCTCCTGATAGGGCAGTTCGAGGCTTCCGAGAGCGAATCCCGCAGTGGCGGCGGCCACGATCCCTGCCTCCGAGAACACCGAGTCAGCGGCGGCGAATGCGATGACGGCACTGGCCAGCGCGAGCAGCCGGGCCGTCTGTGGCGCGGTCTCGGATGGGTGTTCGACCTGCGTAAGGAGGTACCAGACGACCCCGGCGACTACGAATCCGACGATCACCCCCGTCGCGAGACGCTGGACGAAGAGCCATACGTACCCGTCCGGCGCGAGGCGCTGGGCCGTCATGGCCTTGAAGAGGACGACCGCCAGCACCGCGGCCGTGACGTCGTTTACTATCCCTTCGACTTCGAGCGTCGTGGCAACCTCCTCACGAACGGGAACCACCGCGAGAATCGGCGCGATGACCGTCGGTCCGGTGGCGACCAGCAGCGCGCCGATGAGAAACGCGATGTCCCAGCTCGCTTCCAGCAGCAGGCGCACGGTCAGAGCCGTCCCAACGAACGCGATGACCGCTCCGATCGTGATCATCCGGCTGACCGCCTTCGACGTCTTCCAGATGGCCCCATACTCGAGGCGAAACGTGCCCTCGAAGATGATGATGGCGACGCTCACGCCGACGATGGTCGAGAGTGAATCGCCGACGACGTCGGGTGTTATCAACCCGAGGCCCTCGGGACCGATGGCGACGCCCGTGAGGATGAGAAACAACACGCTCGGCACTCGGTACATCGCGGCCAGAAACTGCGCCGCCACGCCGAGGCCGACGATGGCCGCGATGAGGGCGACGACGTCGAGGCTGACGTGAATGGACACCGGTTCATCGACCTCCAGGACAGGAAGTATGGCGATCCGTGCACCACGTACCCAATGAGCTACTGCTCCACGGGTAGTTCCCGACCCATACGACTGACATGCAACGTGCTCCCACATCCAGTCACAAATATCCGCAGATTCAGCGACAACCGACCGCTATCGAGTATTGCCTGGTGTCGGTTCGAGAATCGTTCGGAACCACCCCGGTCCTTCACGGGCGTTCTCTGGATCGAATGGACAGGTAGTCCGGATCGGCGCTGTTGACTCATTTGGAACTGAGAGAAACGCCGCACTGCATAGAGAGGGTGCGTTCAGCGCGACCGCGGGTACAAAACGGGTGTCGAGCCGACGTCGATATCGCGCGATTCAGACGTCAGAGGCGCTAAGACGGAAGCTTGATCCCTCGTCAACCGACCAGCTCGGCTTCGGGGAACTGATAGCTTCCGTCAAGAATCTCCTCGCGGGGCCCGTAGAGTCGAACCAGGTAGAACCACTCCGCTGGGGTGTAGAGGAAGTTCGGCTGATCGGGGTCACCGCCGAAATGGATCGTGACACTGCCGTCTTCGGCTTGCTCTGCAGTCACGTTGTTATACGAGTACGCGTCGTACTCGTTCTCCTCGAGAAACCCGTCGCTGTTGTAGACGGTGACCGACCAGAATCCGTCGACAGGGACGTCATCGACGGTGAATGTGTGTGGCGTGCCACCGTCGTTCTGGTCGGGGATCCTTTGCAGATAGATTGTTTCTGGCTCCGGAACTCCGCCCGGTGTCACACTAGCGAGGAAGTACTTCACGTGGTTGACCACATCCACGTTGCCATAAGCGCCGCCGAAGTCGTCCATCGTTTTCATAACCGTGACGAGCGCGTCGAAGAGTTCTGCGTGTGCCTGGCGGTCCCAATTTGGAATCTCGAACGTGCCGAC
Source organism: Natrinema ejinorense (assembly GCF_002494345.1). Lineage (GTDB taxonomy): Archaea > Halobacteriota > Halobacteria > Halobacteriales > Natrialbaceae > Natrinema > Natrinema longum. Next base: position 1,541,779 of record NZ_NXNI01000001.1, on the reverse strand, counting down.
CGAGTCCTGGCTCACTGCGAGTTCGTCCTGTAATCCACGGACGACTGCTACGTCGCCCGGATCGTTCGGATCAACGAACGTGCGGACTATGACCCACACGTACCGCGTCCCGACCCCGTCCTGGGTCAACGTGTACTCACCGGGATCGTGGTATGCCTCTTTCACATACGCGTCCTCGTCCATGACAACCATCGACTGGTGACGATCACCGGTGTCTGGTTTGGTAATGTCTCTCCAGTTCTCGAACGATTGCAGAAGTGGATGAGTATTCGGTCAGTATGCACCACATCCACCTTCCTAAACTGGCAGAGTACGGATTCATCGAGTGGGGTTTAGATCACAATCTCGTAGCAGAAGGTCCCTGTTTTGATGAGATAGGACCTCATTTCAGGCTATTGGCTGAACATGAGGATGGACGCCGTACAAAAGATCTCGTCATAACCCATCGTCGGTAAGGTTTGGTCGAGACAGAAGACTCTGTTCACTATTTCACCTGTACTTATCACTACATTATATTGGAGAAGACATAGCCGTTTACACAGTCACGACTGAATCAACTGCTCAATATACACACATACTGTTTAATGGCCTCCAGTACATGACAATTAGATTACGACGTCACCATAACTGCTTATGGAGCGAGGAGATGTCTATCCTCTATGACTGATTCGAGTAGCGACGAGTTCGACCCAACAGCACCAGACCAACGGGAGATCGGCCGCGAAATGGTTGACGACAGTACGGGACTCGGTTCGGTGATGGCCCACACCTATCGCGGAGAGATAGACCGAGTGGGGACGTGGCGGCAGCGCCTCGACGAGACGACGAAGTGGGCGGTGACGCTGATGGCAGCAATTTTGACGTGGGCGTTTTCGAGTACCGATAACCCACACTATATCTTGCTGATCGGGATCGTTGTCGTCACCATCTTTCTGGGTATCGAAGCGCGGCGGTACCGGGACTACGACGTCTTTCGCTCTCGTACTCGAGTCATCCAAGAGAACCTGCTCGCAAACGCCCTCGATCCGTCCCAAGGCACTGAAAGTCACGACTGGCGAGCGGAACTGAGCAGGGACTATCGCAGGCCGACGCTGAAAGTCTCGTTCCACGAAGCACTCGCAAACAGGCTCCGGCGTGTGTACCTTGCGCTGCTCAGTGTTCTATTGGTCGCGTGGATTTTCAGGATTACAGCGTTCGCGCCGCGCCAAGACTGGCTGACAACCGCTGGAATCGCCCGTATCCCCGGGATTGCTGTGGTTGCCGTTGTGGGTGTGTTCTACGTCGTACTGCTGGGCGTCACCTTCTGGCCCCACGAGCGCCATGCCAAGGGAGAATTCCGTGAAGGGGATCCGGACGACTGGAAAGAGAACCATTGACATCCTCCTCCGGCTAAAGCCGGAGGAATCCCAAGCGTTGGGATATTAGGGTTTGCAGACTCCCTGCTCTCTCGTGTTGAACGACCCGCTCTCGCGGTCGAACAGGAAGACTCCGGGCTGTGCCAACCAGCTGTTACTCATATCCCCCGTCGGGGGATTCTGAGTTATCTTTCTCCGAATGTTCACCGCACCGTTCACGTCCGCGTTCATGGTCGTCTCGCACGACGAACAGACGTACAAACCCCGCTCCACGCGGTTGCTATCACGAATCTGCCCACAACACGAACACGTCTTGCTCGTGTTCTCCTCGTCTACACGGTCAACGAGAATGCCGTGTTCTTCGGCCTTGTACTCAAGCAGACGAGCGAAGCGGTCGAACTCCCACCCGTGGAGTTTCTTGTTCCCCGACCCACCCCAGTTCCGCGAGTCACCGTTCTCATCCTCACGGATGTCGCTGAGGTCGCCAACCGCAATCTCTCTTACACCTTCTTCGACACACCGCTGAACGATGTGTTTCGAGAGGGTGTGGAGGAAATGGTCTTTGCGTCGGGAGAGTTTCTGCCGAGCCGTCCGCGCACGTTTTGACGGCCCGTTCTCGCCTTCGGTTTGGTACTCCTCGCGGGTGAAGTAATGCTTGTCCTCTTTCAACGTGTTCCCTGGATACAGCTCCGAGGGGCCATCCTCGTAGTTGATGGCAAGGTAGTTGCTGATTCCGAGGTCGATCCCCGCCGTGTTGTCGCCCGGTGCGTCTTCCACGGGGATCTCTTTTTTACAGACGAGGTGGAGTTCCCACTCGTCGCCGTTGTAGACGGCACGCACCTGCTGGATGTTCTCCACCTGTACGTCGGGACGGGTGTCGTACTCCGCGAGGATGAAGTCAGACCGCCTTCCTTTCAAGTTGAATCCCTTTGAAAGCCTGAGCTGTCCATGCTTCGTGTCATGTTTGATCGCCCGCTTCTTCCATGTGACAGTGGAGCGCGGGTGTCGGTCGCCACGTTTCCGGTAGCCCGGTGGGTTGTTGCCGTCGTCGGAGTTGTACCAGCCGGTGAACGCCTCAGCAAGTTCTTCGAGAACTCGCTGACTTGACTGCGAATGCAGGTCACTATAGCGCTCGTGGTCTTTTAATTCCGATTTGAGCTCGGATTCGTCGGGTATCTCACCGTCTTCATCCCACCGTTGTTGGATGTAGTAGCGGCCGACGTTCCACAGTTTGGATGCGGAGAACCCACACTGGTCTAGATCTTCACGAACCTGCTGGTGGTTCGTGATGCGTGCGACGTAGGTGCGGGTCGTCTCCAGCATCGTACTATATTATAACTAGTTATGAAATAGAGATTATTAAAAGAGTTGTTTGGCGTGGAATACCCAGGCTGTCAGTATTAGTAGAATGTGAAACTGAGTGACGGCGCAATACCACGGCCTTTAGGCCGTGGTATTGCGCCTGTTCAGCGTATAATCCCGGGCGAGACGTCAATCGCCCGGCGTCTAAACACGGCCTGCCATGGGTAAAATCTCGAAGCAGTGTAAAAACCAGTGGATGCGATGGACAGAATCTGACTTAGAATCGCTCTTCTGGCTCAATCTCGTGAGATATGCCGATTCCGAGCAGTTCGTGGCGTTCGCCGACGAACTGCTCGAGCGGTCAGCCAAAACAGCCATCACATTGGAGGTGTCAATTGACGCAACCAGAGGCGAACTCCAGACGACTTTGTGACGGGACCCATTATTCAGGGGTGAAATGGATGACGGAGACGGTTGCAATTAGTCGGCGATCGGTTGCGCGTTCTCCCGGGCGAATAGGTCAAGTATGATTTTCGCTCCCCCAAGGACTACGGGGCCGATGAACAGGCCAATCGCACCAAACACGACGAGTCCCCCAAAAATGCCCACCACGATGGTCGCCGCATTGATCGCCCCGCTCCGACCAATGATTACTGGCCGAAGGTAGATGTCGGAGACGCTAATTATCGAACCATACACCAGTATCGCGCTCGCTGCCACGGGCCGTCCGACCAGAAGAAGATAGACCGAAACTGGCACCCAGACACCGAACGCGCCGATGAGCGGGAGCAGTGTGAGGACGAAGGTCGCGACGGTCAGGAAGACGACCCCGGACATACCAACGAGTGCTAGTCCGATTCCCAACAGCACGGCTTGGATGCCCGCGACAGCGACGTTACCCACGACGGAGGCCCACATGAGGTGGTCGAGCTCTACGAACAGTTCTCGCTGTACACGATCGTCGACGGGGACGACCGATTCCAGCCACGCGACGAACCGGTCGCCGTCGCGTAACAGTGCGAAGAGGACGAAACCTGTCACGGTGAGCCCAATCAGCACACCCGGGAGGCCGCCGATGACGGAGAGTGTGCCAGTAGCGAGTCGCTGCGCGGTCTGCGTGATAGGATCCTGATAGGTCGCGTACAACAGGTCGAGGTCGACGACGAATCCGATGGTTTCGAATCGGTCCTCGATACGGCCCGGTCTGAACGCTCCCTCCTGGATTGCGGTGAAGAGCGCCAGGCCCTGCTGAAAAGCGATAGCGAGGACGTATACGACCGGAATGAAAAATACGACTATCGACATCGCGATGGTGGCGACCGCTGCCGTCGCCGAGCTCAGCCATTGCTCGAGTCTCCGTTGTACGGGTGTGAGAACGTATGCGAGCACGATCGCGAGCAAGACGTATTGCAAGTATGTGAAAACGAGCAGTACGGCGAGCGCCGTGCTTACCACTGCGAAGATCGTTAGTGCATTCCTGTGCGAAGACTGCTGTGGCGGCTCGCTCTTCTCAGTCATATACTTCTTTAGACGGAAATCCTTATCATTTCGGTGCCCGTATTCTCGCGATTCTTCACGTAAGGGGGGCAGGCCGATTTCTCGATGACGGGTCTGATGGATGCCGGTCGCATGTTGATCGTATAGGTAGATCGACGGGCCACGGGAGGCACCGACGCACTGGAAGGCGTGCCGAGCGAGCCCCTCGTCACGCATGATCACGTCGTCGCTGCGTTCCTCGAGTGCTTTCTTCACCCGGTCCAGATTTTGCTGGAATGTTTCCGTTGTGGTTTCCCAGGCCTGCTCGAGGAGTTCTTCGCACTCGTCGGACGTAACGAATGCAGCTGTCGGCAGGTCACCCCACCGTGCTTTTCCAGCCACTGTCGTGTCCTCTTCGTCGAAGGTGACGTAGTAGTCGAACGCTGCACAGAAATGCGACTCTGCGCCAACCAGTCGGTCGAACACGGTCTTTCCGGTTGACAGTGCCTCTTCTGCTGCCGATGCCTCTACTAGTGCGTAAATTAACATATGTCTCTCGGATACTTCACTGCGCCGCCGCTCTGGTCAGTGTTCGCTTGATCCTGCTCAGAGCGCCAGCACCCATCACCGGCGCAGAAACGCACCTGTCTCAAAGAGTAGAGTGATCCAGATCGGTAGTAGCATCAACAGCGATCGTCAGGTCGCTCGACTCGTCGATAGCTTCGAAAAGACTGCGAGTGCCTTGTTTCAACTCTCTTTGATTAAATCAGCTGGTAAGTAGATGGATTCTACCGCAGATCTGGTTCCACCGCTGGAATCCAGGATGCCTCAATTGTTGATTCGATTGATGAACGACTACCAATCAGACCGGTAGAGAACGAACAACACTAGATAACGGCGAGAAGCCGAACAGACCAAACGATCAAGTCCATCCTCCCACTCAGTCCTCCGCTGGATCATCGAGATCTTTTTCATGGACCCATACCGTCGAAATTCGGGTCCCCTCAACGCTCGTTACCTCAACGACGTGACCGTCGACCTCGACGCGGTCGCCAGGTTCTGGCGCGCGGTTGAGTTGCCCGAGCACCAGTCCACCGATCGTTTCGACCTCCTCGCTTTCGAAGTCGCCCGCCAGAGCATCGTTAACGTTCGATAATTGGACTCCTCCGTCAATGTCGTACCCCTCATCGTCACGCTGGCGTATCGAGGGTTCGCGCTCATCGAGGTCAAACCCGTCTCGAAGGTCTCCGACGAGGGCCTCAACGATGTCTTCAACCGTTGCAATCCCCTCGAGCGCTCCCCACTCGTCGATGACTGCGGCCATCTGCTGGCGATCCTCCCTGAACTGTATCAGGAGATCGCTAATTGCCATCGTCTCCGGGACGATGAGAATCTCACGGGGGATGTCACCGACCATCTCGGCATCCCCATTGTCCACCTCTGCTCGCAGCACGTCCTTGACATCTACGAATCCAACCACTTGGTCACCGTCGTTGGCATCCAGAACCGGATAGCGCGTGTGTCCGGCCTCTAAGACGATCGAATGAAGTTCAGATAGTGTGGCATCCGCCGGAACGCTCACCACGTCCGGTCGTGGGACCATAACCTCCCGCACCACGATGTCGTCAAGATCGAAGACGCGCTCGATCATCGTCACTTCTGCCATGTCAATGTCCCCGCCCTCGCCGGATCGTGTTAGTACCCGAAGGAGTTCCCGCTCACCGAGTGTCTCATCCGTTTCGGAAGCGGGTGGCACACCGAGCGACCGCGTGAACGCGTTGGCTGCCCCGTTGAAGACGACAATTCCCGGATAGAGTATGAAATAAAAGACTTTCATGGGCGGGGCGAGGAACAGCGAGAGTCGTTCGGTCTTGGCAATTGCGATCGTCTTCGGCGCGAGTTCTCCGAAGACGACGTGGAGAAACGTGATGATACTAAAGCCGATTGCGAACGCGACGAGATGGATGAGATCCGCCGGAAGAACCGATTCCAGTACGGGTTCAATGAGCGCCGCCACTGCGGGTTCGCCGACCCATCCCAACCCGAGAGATGCGATGGTGATACCGAGTTGCGTCGTGGCGAGGTAGTTGTCGAGATTCGTCATCACTTCTTGGAGCGTTCCCGATCCGGGCCGTCCCTCCTCGACGAGCTGGTCAACCGATGTCCCCCGGATCCGAACGAAGGCGAACTCTGCAGCGACAAAAAAGCCGTTGAGAACCACGAGAAACAACGCTAAGACGATTTGTGCCGCCGAGAGAGCGACGTTTACCATCGGTTCTCCCGGAACGTACTGCCGTTCGATTGGAGTGTGTCCATATCTATGCATCCCGTCCCATTCACTAAAATCCTATAAATGATTCGCAGGTGACCGACTGCTGTCAGTAGTGAACTGGTCCCGTAGATCTAGACCGTAGACTGTCCTCCTCGTTCCGCCGACTGCCTGCGAACATGGGGCCTCGACATTCAGTAGGCAAATCAGTATCGGGTCCTGCTGAAGAGAAGCTTTGAGTGTTGCAGGAGGTTACTGTTTGTTGTCAGTTCTATCTGCCACGATCTGAACTGAGAGACTCATAAATTGAGAATTAAAGCAATATTTAGTCCATACTTACTTATAAAAATCTCTTATATCGGCACTGTCTAGTTGCGTCAGTTTGAGAAATGAGCAGGTCGTTGAGTGAATTGGCTAAGATGCTCGCAGACCTGCTCAGCGAGAGCTATGCGACGGATTTAGAAGAATCTTGGGAGAACGAGCGGACGGCGACGCCCGTCAGGGCGTTCGCCGTCCGCCTCCACCAGACTGGTTGTTCGCTTCGGGAGACAACAACGATCCTCGCTGAATTAGGCGTTGAACGTTCTCACGGAGCGGTTTGGAACTGGGTTCATCGGCTGTCTGACAGTGGATGCGACCCGCCGACGGCGACGCCGTCGCGGGTCGCTGTCGACGAAACTGCTGTCAAGATCAACGGCGAGTGGTCTTGGTTGTATGCTGCAATAGACATCGAGACAAAAGTAATTCTCGACGTTGCGTTGTTTAGTCGACATGGCACCGATCCGGCGGCTGCGTTTCTGCAGAAACTCCGCGAGAAACATGATCTCTCCGAGGCTGAGTTTCTCGTCGATCAATTTGGCTATCGGACTGCCCTTTCCCGAGTCGGACTGAGCGGTCGGGTCAACTATACCGACCGAAACCTCATCGAAAAGTGGTTTCATACCCTCAAAATGCGCATCGACCGGTTCCATAATTCATGGGTGGGCAGTCGGTCAAGCGTCCGAGAGTGGCTTGAACAGTTCGTGCATTACTACAACCACCAAAGACCGCATCAAGCTCTCGATGGAAAAGCGCCAGTCGAGGTGATCCAGAACTAGACAGTGCCCTTATATCCTAATTCTAAGATTTTATTACATATCACTAATTACAACTATACTAAAGTATGTAAACACCACACGGAGCTCATCAACCGAGAATAGGATTTCGAGATCAGTCTGCTGGGTCGCTGAATCCACAAGTTGCTCGAGGGCTTCGACGTCGATTACCCGCTGGAGTTGGTACTCGTTACGAGCGAGTCCCTGCTCGAGAAGTTCTACCCTTAGATTGAGTTATCAAATCGGTTATTACTTCTATATTTGATGTCGCACGAATAATAAGTACAGAGACTGTATATCCCGGTTCAGTTGAGACTGGAACACCATCTCCTTTGTCATCAGTCGACTTGCGGGGATATAGCTTACTACAACAACAGTATGGTAATAAATCCGACAATGTCTGTCATAGATGGCGGCCCGGTGGCCGCTGTTGGTACTCCGGGCTCGGAAACGGAAACCGCCGGGAGGCGGCGTCAGGTCAGCCCCTGGCCGGCGAAGAGAGAGACGAGCCCGTACGTACCGACGAAGGCGCCGACCAGCGAGGCGACCCACGCGACGACCGTGAGAGAGAGTTTGCGTGGGCTCACCTCGCCCCTTCCGCCCTCGGCTAGGCCGCTGCCGACGATGGCGCTGATGATGATCTCGTTGAACGAGACCGGGACGCCGTACAGGATGCCGACCTGTGCCGCGAGAAACGCCGGTACCAGTGCGGCAACGGAGCGGGAAAGCGACAGCGTCGCGTATTCCCGTGCGACCGCCTCGATGAGCCGCGGCGCTCCCGACCATGCGCCGATGACGAGGACGAACGACGCGATCACCAGCACGGGCGATGCCAAGAAGGGTATCGAGTCGAGCAGGGGCAACAGCGGCCCGATCGCTAGCCCGATCTGGTTACCGGCCCCCGAGAACGCGACGAGCATACCCAGCCACACCAGCAGTCGTCGGTTGGTCGCGCGCTCGCCGTGGCGCAGGACCGTTCGGTAGGCTAGCGCGGCCCCGACGACGGCGAACGCGAGCGGTATCCCAATCCAGTGCGCCTCTGACAGGTACGGCGCCCACGCGGCGACGGCCGCAGCCAACGAGCGGCTCTTATCCGGCGGGCCGAGGAACGGGAACTCTAGTAGGGGGAAGACCAGGAACACCGCTGCGACGATAACCGAGACGCTGTACTGTGGCGGCAGGCTGTTCCGGACGAGGAGCCGTGCGATGATGTACGAGAGGGCGCTGACGAGAATGGGCGCAACGACCCAAAGGGCCGCGAACTGTCCGTACAGGTCCCAGGCGGGCGTCCCCCCAAGCGCGAGTCCAGCGCCGACCATCGCGCCGGTGACGGTGAACGCCGCCGGAATTGGGTACCGGCCGAATGCCCCGAGCGCCATCAGGAACGCCGAGAGGAGGATGGCGACGCTCGCGGCCATCGGCGTCGTCGATGTACCAAGTACTAATCCGCGACCGACCGTCTCGGTCACGCTCGCCCCTTGGATGAGTGCCCCGGCGAACCCAACGATGCCGAGCAGGTACGCAGCGCGCTTGACCGGGATGACGTTCGCTCCGACGGCCGGGGCGAACGCGCCGCCGCCGATGGCCACGGCGCCGATCGACCACGCCATGAACAGCCCTGCGGCGAACGCGGTTACGACGGTAATCGCGAACACTGCTTCGATCATGCGCTCGGTGGAGTTACCTTATCACCGTTCAGTCCCCGTGGTTCGTATACGTACGGCTGGCGGGTTCGCCCCTGGAGAAGACGGGGAAACGTCAGACAAGCGTTCTGATCGTCTCGGCCAACGACGTGGCCGTCAGGAGTGCCAGGAGGAACATGAGGATCACGGTGCCGATGAAGATCACATTTTCGATCCGCGTGGGGTTGTAATACCGGTGCATCGCGCCGTAGAGTGCCAGCACCGTCACCGGCAGGCCGATTACGCCGTTCACAGCGGGCACCACGAGTGCCAGTTGCACCGCCGAGAAGTCGGTGAACGTGAGGATCGGCATGGCGAGGAGCAACGACAGGACGATCAGACCGTTGACGACGAGGCGGAACGGCCGGTCGCCGAATACGGTGTCGTTGCCGAACGCCTGGGGGACCATGAACCCGGCCCCGAACAGGGTTCCCGTCGCGCTGGAAAAGGAGGCCGCCCCGGCCCCGACGATGAACACGGTCAGGGCCCAGGGGCCGAGCTCCTCCACGAGTGGCCGAGCCGGATCGACGAGCGAGACCACGCCAGACGGAACCGTGATCGCGGCTACGATCAGCACGGCCATGCTCATTAGGACGGCCGCAACCAGGCCGACGGTGTGGTCCCGTCGGTACTGGCTGACGGTGTCGAACTCCTTCGCCTGGTGCATGCTCGTCTGGATGAAGAAGTTCGGGTAGTAGATTGTCGTGCCGACCAGCGCCATGATCATCGTGAGAGGTCCCACCCTGGTCCGGACCGCTGGGACCAACCCCCGGGCGACGTCGGCGACCGGGACGTTGATGCCGAGGAAGATCACGAGATACGACCCGAAGACCACGAGGACGAGGATCGCGATGACCGCCTCGATCCGCTGATAGACGCGGAGCTCGATGAGTGCGATCCCGGCGGCACCACTGAGGAAGGTGGCAATCAGAACGTTGTCGAGCGGGGTGAGAAACGCAAGTGCGGCCCCCGTCAGCGCGTAGTTTGCCACGCTCCAGAGGTGCATGATAAACGCGATACACACTGCGAACGCCTTCGCGGCAGGTGACCCGATAACGTCGCGGATGTACCCCATGAGTGGTCGATCGAGCACGGCCAGCCGTGCGGACATCTCGTGGACCGCGAGACCGACACCAAGGGAGAGTGGGAGAACCCACAGGAGGGTGAACCCAAACGATACGCCGACGGAAGAGAGAATGTAAATCGACCCAGCGCCAAAGATGTTCGCCGCAAATATCAGCCCCATGCCGTAACTCCGAAACAGGTTCCGTACGTATCGGTACGAGTCGTCGGTCCACTGGACGTGGTTCATCGGCGGTCGACCCCGCTGTCGGTGGCGGCGGGCGGAACCGTACCACACCGGTTCGGCGGCACATAGTCCATTGTGTGTGGTGGGTTCCGCTCATTACCGCGGTGTGGCACCACGGGAATGACCTGCATACGGATACAGATGAGCGGTCAATAAAATGAGGGTGACCCCTGATAATGAAGGTCAGTACCTCACAAGTCACCTCCAGATGAGCCAGTCTGAAGCCTGAGTTCCGTCATCGGTCACAGTGACCGATTTGATTCTCTTCGACGATCGGTGAGGAACTGTCGCTGTCGGCGACGATCAGCCGCCGACGCGACAGCGTTGCCACTTGGGATAGGGCGTACTCGGTCGGTGGTTAGCGGTAGAACCGATCGTCCGGTGGTCGATTTGCGGGGACGGCCCGACGCACCGCAAGGGCCGTCCACGCTGCCCGTCGAATCATGTTGATGAATTCCTTGAACGACCAGGACCAGAGGCGACGCCCGCCACGGAGGGGCATCGCCACATATTCCCAGTGCAGATACAGCCAGACGTTCTACAACAGCAGACTCACCACGACGTACAACAGCCGAACCACCGGATCTTGTGTCGACGTTGTCGCGATACTCTGCTCAGAGAGTCGGTAGATCGCCTCGATACCGAAGCGTTTCGCGTAGTGGCATCGAGCGTTTCGTGGCGTGTCGATGAACGGCGCGTCACGGCTACGCCGCTGACGCGCTACTCCATGTTCGTTGTATCGGCCGTTTTGGTAGGTACAATCGATGTAGACTGGAAACTCGACGGTCCAGCTGTGACCGCCGAGTTTCGCCGTCAGATCGTGCTGGATTATTCGGTTCCAGCCAGTCGAAAGTTCCTGCTTGATCTTCTTTCCCCACCGGACAATCGGCATTACGTAGGCGTGATTGTGCGCCTGAAGAAACGTGAGACACTTGCTGTCGTAGAATTCGCGGTCAAGAGACGGCCTTGATACTGAACGGCTCTATTGAATCCTATTCGGTCGTCATTTCGCTACTGTCTGATTGAACCCTGCTCGTTAGATTAGTCATCAGAGTGAGACGGTCTTTTCGCCGTTTCAATACCTCTCTGATCTGTTTCCCCAGTGTTCCAAGGGTGGCTGCCAGCGTACCGAGTGTGAGGGCCGATCCAACCCCAATAGGAAGCCCGTAGCCGAACTTTTCTAACTGCGACGGGGGCTGACCCGTATACGCAATCCCAATAACGGATACAGCGCCGAATAGTAGGTCACGGAACTGCTTCCACCAGCGGCGTGATCGAACAAAGGAACCGTATTTTCTTTTGAGCCGAGAGTTCACCGTTTCGCTCTGGCTTCGTTGGCCGTAGAGATCGGCATCCAATCGAGCGTTCCATGCTTTCTGTAGTGGTGAGAACTCACGATATTTGATGATCGGTCGAATCCCGTTCTCACGGGCTCCTGCTCGAATGTGCCGATCATCGTATCCTTTGTCTGCAAGAAGGACATCAACTTCAGTTGCGTTGCGGTTGATGAGCGATGGTGTGATCTGCGTATCGTGCTTACGGGTTGTTGTAATGTGGAGATCGAGAATAGCGTTCGCTCTGATATCGACTAAGAGCGTGACTTTGAGTTGCTGAATCGTCAACTTCGCCCGTTTCGTGTAGTGTTTCGAGGCGTGGCTGCGGTCGAACCCGGATGCGTCGATCCCCACAACACCGTTGGTTGGGAGCAGTGAAATAGAGAGGTTAAGCAGTACTCGCCAAACGGCCATATTGAGTCGGTCGATCGCTTTGCACAGTGTTGACGGATGGGAGATCTCAGTCAGCCCAATTGCGTTCCGAATACGGGGCATCTCGATGAGTTCATCAAGCAGGCTTCGGTAGGTCGTATCCTTCCGGACTTTGAGACAGAGCAGGACAATGTGTTGGTGGAGCGTGTAGCGTCGTTTTGAGTATTTTGAGGAATATCGTGAGACTGCTCGCTGGGCAAGGTGAAATGCTTGCTCGACAAACCGAAGTAACTGCGACTTTGGAAAGGGCTGCATCCACTCACATTATCGACTGAATCTGTAACTCTCCGGAGATTTCAACAGAGCCTATCTATGATGTTTTCCTTGCTCTGTTGAAAAACATACATTTTGATATGGAACAGCTGTTCATTACAAATGCGAACTGAACGGGGAACGCTTAGTCTCGCCCGCGTGCTTCCCCAACGCTTGTTTAGCTAGGTGACGACACTGCTCGACGAAGTCGAGGAGGTCGACTTCCATAGGCAGAAATCGATTTCCTCGGCTTCACCCCTCTAACGCGGAGATATCGACTGATTAGATCGCTATTCAACAGAGCAAAAATAAAAGTAATATTACTGGACTCAGTTCGATACTTCGGCCCTCAATACGATACTGTTCGAGTCGAAATCGTTCGAATGTCCGGTGGAACTATCTCTGTTCTTATTGGGGATCGGTGCGCTAGTCGGAGTCGGAAGCTACTACGATGAATCACGAGTTACTCTCGATCACGGACAGCGAGGCGTCGACGCGGCGAACGTTCATGAAACAAAGTGCTGCAGCCACGGCCGGGCTTGGCCTCGTCGGTGCGGGAACGAGCACGGCGGCGGCCCAGGATCTCGACGACGCGTGGAAGGCGGTCCTCTTCGCCAACAACTTCCATCCCGAAGCGCGGTTCGCCATTGTCTCCGGCGTCGTCGAGTGGACGCCCACCTACGGAGACATTCAGGATAGCTGGTTCTCAGAGTACAATACCTACCACATTCGGTGGCTCAACAGCGGCGAGATCGTTCCGCTGTTCATCGCCGAGGAAGCCAATATCGGCGAGAACAATCCGGATCTGGGATACATCCCGGAGCCGGAGGAAGGCCAGGACAGACCGCAGGTGTTCGAAATGAATCAGGAGTGGACGCCGTTCAGCGATAACCAGCGGCTCATCACCGTCAACGCGAGCCCCATCAGTGATGAGGTCGCGGAGTCGATTCTCGAGAGCGACGACTGGTGGCAATCCGGCTGAACTACCGCTGGCGGGAACGCCACGACGACTGCCGGCGGTAGTACCAATACGACGAACGGGACCCGATCGGACGGAACGCCGATCGTCGGTGGATCGGCACGGACTGATACGATCCGAGCGAACGATTCACGCTTGTTTTTCGACTGTGATAGCGATGCCCTCGAGCCGCTTGTCAGCGTAACGTCGGCGATTCGTGTTAGCGTGGGCCTTACGGTTTCGGTCGGAACGACGAGCCGGCGAACGGATCTCTACGCCATGAAGTAGGAACGCCCCGCCTCGACAGAGACCGAGTACCCACCCGTCGGACAGGGACACGATCACAGCGGATTCGGCCTTCTGAAGGTGCTCCGCCGCGGTCGCGGTCGCACAGCCCAGCTCGTCGTCGACGTCCTCGCTCGTCGCATCGCGGGGCACGTCGTAATAGCCAAGTTCGAGCGCGGTTTCGGCTGCGTCCCGCTTCCGGGGTGGGGGACGCCCAACGATACTATCGGGAGCGACTCGCTTTCCGCCGACCGCCCCGACGGTGACGGCGACCGCGTCGGGAACGCCGTCGACAGCGGCCTGAACCGCCGCCTCTGTTCCGATGATCGTGTACGTGGTTCTCCCGTCCTCGTTGCACTCAATGGGCGGAGCCGTCATCAGGCTCCCGCTCGTGAAGGTCTCGAACAACGAGCGCGCAGTCGGCGAAACCTCCCCCTCGAAGAAGCAGTAACACTCTCGGTCGGTGATCGGGAGGAGTTCGTGGTCCGAAGCCATCCCGCTCGCTTCGAGCGCGCGTTCGAACCGTTCGTACTCTCCCTTGAGCCGAAACAGAAACGCCGTCGGCAGACTCGAGACGCTCCAGTTGACGATCCGGGCTCACTTGAGGTAGCTCGCCCCGCCCGCGAGGTGTTCGTATATCGGCGGTGCGTAGTCGCCCTGCGGACGGAGGGTTATGCGGACGCGTTCCATAATTTAGCGTCCATCTCGAATCTCAACATAAGACGGTCTTACGAGATGTACAGTGTCGGCTCGATCGCCTCGGATACCGTTGACCTGAGAGCGGGAAAACCGTCGCGCTTGGACTCGCTCGCTAGCTCGAAGCTCTGTGGGGTGATCGGATCGTTAATGCGCAATGAGGGGTCAGCTCCGAAACGCTTTGGACGAGGATTCAACCCTCTCCGGAACATACAGAGGCTTGGTACTGGCTCGACGAACGATTGCGGCACGAGTTACCATTAGTATGTCACCACAGTATTCCAAGGCGACAGATAAGCGAGCGAGTAGCTCTCGATCGAAGACAACGCGTGCCGTTTCGATCCTCGAGAAACGCGGTCGGGACGCCTCGCTGGCGATGGTCGCCGGCGGCGTCTCGCTCGCATTGGCGTTCGCGGCGGCACGAGAGCGGAAGGGGAGATCGACGCTCCTGGCGCTGACCAGGGCGGGGTTGCTTGGCCTCGCGGTCCGCCAGCGGCGAGCCGAGGGAGCGACGGACACCGTCGAAACTGGCGCGGACGTCCGCCGGGACGACGCCGGCGAGAAACGCGCCTCCGACGAAGCTTTCGCTGAGGCCGAACAGAACCTCGGTGCTCAGCGGACGGCCGACGAGTCCGCGGGTGTCACTCAGTCTGAAACGACGCCAAATCCCAGAGGAATGACGGACAGGGCCGATGTCGACGCGGATGACAGCGGAGATCCGCAGTTCGTCGAGGGCGAGCCTGACGGGATCGCACCGAAAGACGCACCTCAAGAACGAGACCGCTCACGACCCACGACTGCACCCCGACCAAGACGACGAGCCGACGACGGTCAACCTCTCCGAGGCGGCGATGGCCGATGAGGCCAGCGAGGCAACTGGTTCCCACCCCGAGCAGGAATATCCAGCCCGCGAGGGAACTGACCCCGAGCCAACGTCGGAGAAGGCCCCCGAGCGGGTAAGCGAGGGTGCCGTCGCACCTGCTGGCTCGAGCGCCGAAGAGCCCGAATCGGCTAACGAGGACGGTGAGTTCGGCTCCGAGGACGTGGACGGTGAGAATGAGGGGGAGCAAGAACCGTCCGACAACGTGACCGACAACGGATCGCGGGACGACGACCGGTAACCGTGGGAGGAGGTTAACTCTCTATTGTGTGTTTCACCTGTCGTCTTTCCACGCGTCTGGATCACCTTCGCGAAACTCTCTTTTTGCATACCGTTCTCGGGGCCAGAGTGCGAGTCCGAGAACCGCGATGAAGAACGTGGTGACGACTCCGACCACGACCACGACGGGGATGTTGGCTACCGCGGCGGTCGCGAGCCAATCCTGGCGCGGTGCGAATGCCGTGATGCGGAAGATCCAGGCAGCAAGCAATACCCCCAGCAAGGCGAGGTAGACGCGTCGAAGGCGATTGACAAGTGCTTCCCCGAAGGTAACTTTCAGCGTCGACCCCCTCGAGGAGGCCCTCGAGGTGTCCGAAAAACCGATCTTCGCCAACCGGGTCGAGATGCATCCCCTGCTCCCGCAGGAGGAACTCCGGACCTTCTGCGCTCGAGACGACGTCGACGTGGAGCTCGTCGCGTACTCGCCGCTCGCCCGCGGCGCCGTCGAGGACGTGTACGAGATCCGAGAAGTAGCTGCCAAGCACGGGGCGAGCCCCGAACAGATCAGCCTCGCGTGGCTCCGCGAGAAGGGGGTAAGTACCGTTCTGAGGGCGACGAACACGGCGCACCTCCGGGAGAACTGGCTCAGTCTCGGCGTGGACCTCGACGACGAGGACGTGGCGACACTGGACGCCATCGAGGAGCGCCGACGCATCGTCGATCCCGCCAACACGTCGTGGAACCGCTGACGCGTGAAACAGCACTCGCTATCCAGTGTCGATCGGAGGGGATACAACGCCTATCGCGATCACGCACCGCCGCGTGCGATCGGCTGTGGATCGCCTCTCGAGGGCTCCGACATTCGGCAGTATTCCGTTCGGGTGGCGGTAGGCGTGAACGCCACGTCTCCCTTCTGGAGGCGTTCTCCGGTCCGCAAACGCCCGTAGACTGTTTTCAACAGACGAATGCGGTTCACGCTGATTCGGAAGCCACCAGTCCCCGTCAGGAATTGTCTGCTGTATCCAGGAGTGTATTCAGTGTAGAGACGGACATTCTACCATCAGTCGGGTGTCCAGTTACTTCTCTTCATCAAGCCACGCCTCCTTTGCGTCCTCGACCGACTCACCGACCTTCTGGCCCCGGTAGCCGAATATCTCACCGTACCCTGACTGCGACATCAGGATCGGAACGAACGGTTCGTCGGCGAGGAGAAACCCCTTCTTTGATTTTGCGTACGCTTCCCCCTCCTCGACTCGCTCGAAGTTCCGTGCGAGCAGTTCGTACGACTCATCCCCGGACGGCTTATCGACTTTGTCGTAGAGCTCGAAGTAGTTCGTCACGGGAGCGTGCATCGGAGGCTCCTCCGAGACCGCACCCTCGTTGTCGAGGAACGCACGGATCAGCATCTCGGCTTTAGCGGTCGCGTTCGGTTGCTGGACCTTCCCGGCCTCTATAGAGACGACTTGTCCGGTCGAACAGAACGAACCGTCGACGACTGACGCCTCGTTGACGACGTACGTGATCGGGAGCTGTGAGACGATTTCGAGCGCGCGGGGATCTCCCTCCGAGACGAATGCGACTGGCTCGTTGGTCGAATGAGTCGTATGGAAGGAGACGGTATCACAGTTGGCTGTCTCCGTCACGAGCTGGGCGGCGAGGCGCCGCTCGCGTTCGTCGGCTTCCGGGTCGCCCGGAAACACCCTGTTCATGTCAACGTCGAGAGAGCGGTGATTCGAGATTGACGCCGGCGGATTGGCGACGATGAACTTCACGGCCCGCTCAAATTCGGGCGACGGCTCGAGGATGCGATGGATCGCGCGGGCGCCTGTCGGTTCGTCTCCGTGCATGTTGCAGACCACGGCGAGGTCCGCGTCGCCCGGGCCGAATTCAATGACGTGAGGCGCTATATCCTGGTCGAACATGTGGTCGAACGTAGACGCTACACGCGGAAAGTCTCCCCACCAATTGAAGCGTCCGAAGAGGAGCCAACGATGAATATGCAGTTTTGGCTACGTTTACCGTAAGGTTGGCGTCCAGCCGAGCGTTCCACGCCTTGTGGAGCGACGAAAATTCTCGGTGCTTGATGAGCGGACGAACACCCTCTTCACGGGCTAATGAGCGAATCTTCTGGTCGTCATACCCCTTATCTCCGAGCAGAATCACCACTTTATCAGCATTTCGCTTGATGAGCGACGGCGCGATCTTCGAGTCGTGTTTTCGGGTCGTCGTCACATGTAGATCGAGAATCACATTCGCTCTCGTGTCTACGAGCAGTGTCAATAACCCCGACCACAAGGGTCGGGGCTTGTCAGTGGACTCCCGTTCTGCCGCTATACAGCGGAGGCGTTGAACTCGCCATTCACGTTCAACGTCCCTGACTTCAGGGCTGATTGACACGCAGCCCATCCACCACGAGACTTCTGCCCGCGATGGATATACCCGCAATATCGGACGGCGATATTCTTCGCCGCGTTATAATCCGCGTTCACCTCATACCCACACTTCTGACACGCAAACGTCTTATCATCGCGGTTATCCTCGTGGGTAAACCCACAACAAGAACACCGCTGCGACGTGTACGCTGGACTCACGAAATCCACGAACAAGTCGCGGTCTTCAATCTTGTACTCCGCGATTTCCACGAACTTCGCATAGGCCCACTGCTGAAACTTCGACCCGTTAGCAATGTTCTCACGGATGTGTTTCAGGTTCTCGAAGATTACACCGTCAGCATTGACTCGCTCGGCTTCTTCGAGTAACTCGTTCACGCGGTTATGGAGCCAGTCCAACGACCAGTCTGAGAACCGACTCCCAATACGTTGGATAGTCAAGTGAGATGAACGCGTGCCTGTCTGTTGCAGGCGACCTCGGCGTTTCTCGAGCTCGTTGCGTTTGTGAGTGAGGTAATCCGCACTGCCGATGAATTTTCCAGTGCTGGTGACGGCGAACGCGCCAGTCACGTTCAGGTCAACACCGAGAACCACTCCGTTCTCGGTACCCTCTTCACGTGACGTGGCTTCTTGGCGTTCTATTCCGTCAACCTCGTAGTTGGGATTCTTCAGCGTAACGTGCAGGTAGAAGTCCTCACTGTGTTCATCATACTGGAGTGTAGCACTTGAGGCATCCCACTCGTCGCTCTCATAGTACCTTCCGAACGGTGTCTCTTCCCGCTCGTCTTCAAGTGGCAACACGTAGTCGGCTTTGACTCTTCCGTTGACAGTGGAGAGTGTCGCGTGGTCAGCGTTGAACGTCGCGGAGCGTTTGTCGTACACTACGCTCCACGAGTCAAACACGGGTTGACTCGTCTTCTCTCCCTCCTTCAACTTCTCGACGCCTGCATCGACGGCTTCGATGGCACGCCGAATGCCTTTCTGGACGAGGTTGGCTGTGAGGTCGTGTTCTGCTTTGAGGTCGTCGTAGAGTGCTTTCTCAGCTTTGGCTTTCGACGTGATACAGTAGTCATCGTAGCGCCACGCCCAGTCACTCGTCTGATTGGCACAGTTGAGGAACTGGTCTTTGGTGTGGTGGAAGTCTGCTTCGCAGTCGCTAGGCATGTTGAGTTTGATAGGTACTGTGCGGCGCGGAGCGTCGTCCACCATCCACTTCACATTATTGGGTGTTGCTTAATAAAGATCCGTGTTTCGTGGGGGAGTTGGGCTGTCTTTTTTGCGTGGGTTAATTCCCACGTGTCGGCTTCCTCCCCGAGGTCAAGCCTCGGGGCGTCCGCCTCGACCGCCTGTGTATGTGTGAAATGCCTGCTCAACGAACCGGAGTAACCGCGACTTCGGGAGGGCTTCCATTCGGTCAAACTATCGGTCGAAACTGTAACTCTCTGAGGATTTCAACAGAGCCGGTAGGGTAGTTCACACACCACTACAACCACGATCGGCCGAATCAAGCACTCGATGGCCGAACGCCAGCTCAGGAGGTGCTGAACTAGACAGTGCCGAACAAGATATCGAGTACCGATGGAAGCACTAACACGTCGTCCCCACCCGTGTACGATGGTCCGGGAAGCTGGAAATACGCTTTGAGACTCCCGATTAGAGCGGCGGACGTGAGAATGAGTGCGAGGACGAACAACCCCGACGCCGATCGATCCCCCAGCGGGGAAGTTCGTCATCGGCGACGTAGAGAGTGGTGCCCAGCAGAAAGAGAAACCAGCCATCGCCGAGTTGGGTGAGCAGTCCAAAGAGACTGATCACTGCCCTCTCTGCACCTCCGTGAAGCGCGTCGGTAATCCCGACGCCCCGTCCGTTTCCGAAGCAGATGTTATGAGTATATTTCTTTCGATTTCCTTGCCGATGTCAGCGTCCTCTCTATTGCCTTCGTTGTCAATACGTTTGACTTCGGTGACGTCACCGCCCTTGACCGACTCGCCGCTGGTTGCTAGTTCAGTCCGCGGCAAGAGATCACTACGTTCTGCCATTGAATTCCCCAGAAATGTCAGTGTCAGGCGGTCGGTCGGCCCTGAAGCGTTAGCGGTGATCCATAGGGCCGACTGTGTACGCCAGCCCCACGTGCAGGAGGAGTATGGCAGTCAGGAAGATGCTATTCCAGACCGGATCGTTATAATAAATTAGGTCGACCGACCACGGCTTATCGAAGAACGGCCAGAACGGCTCAATCGGCGTAGAGATGTCCGGTGCGGAGAGCATGTCAGCGAAGATGTGGCTCAGCCCGCCTAGCAGGAACGCCACGGAGGCGAAGGTGAACATGCTGCCCTTATTGAAGCGGCCCCATTCGAACCAATTATCAAGCGGTCCCGTGAGGAAAGCAGCGGCGATTATCCCCGTGACTAGGCTCGCAAGCACGACGAATACGATCGTATGTGTCACGCCGTGGTGGTGGATCTGTCCTGGGAACCACCTGGCGAGCCAGAGGTCGACGTCCGGGAGCAGCGACGTGATCAGCGCGAAGCCGACGAACGCGACGCTGATGCGTTTTCGCCAAATGAACCACGCCGGCAGCGCGAACAACAATCCGAACGCTAGATGGCCCATTATGTCTACCATTGTGGCATATCGTACGCGATATAATTCAATAAGCCGGCTGCCTGCAAGCGCTACTTCCGATTACGGCGGAGCCCCGTCTGACAGGACCAGCCTATTGACCTCCTCCCGCGCCTAAAGACCTGTCTCTTACCCATAACTCCTATCGCTGTAGTTCGATGAGGGAAAGGCCAAGATGCAGAGCGGTTCACTGAGTTGGCGATCTGATGGAGACGACGAGAGTGAATTGCGCGAGACAGATGTCTCTGGAAAGGTTCGCAAGGAGTTTCAATCAGCTGAGTTGGGTGATGACCGTCTCACTGACCGATTGATCCAGGTCGGAGATCGGCTCGTCAGAGCACCTGCCGAGTCGATCCCAAACGCGTGCGAAGACTGGGCCTTCACAAAAGCTACGTACCGATTTTGCGATAACGAGAGTGTGGATCCCAACGAGATCCTCGATGCGCACAAACGAGCACAACGGTCACGAATCCGTGGGAAGGAAGAACTCTTAGTCGTCTCTGACACGACTGAACTTGTCTTCCCGAGACATCCGTCCAAGGAAGGCTTGGGAGACATCGGTAATTCCAAGACAGATCTTGAAGGCGTCAAAGTTCACTCAACAATTGGTCTTGATCCACAGACTCACCGTATGACGGGGGTCATCGATCAGCAGTCGCTGATCGAGGACCAACAAGCCAGTACCAAGCACGATGCGAATGGAAAGGACGAGCCAATCGAATTAGAGAGTGAACAGGAGAAGTGGATTCGAGGGGATAGGCAAGCCAGTCACTGGCTTGTCGAAGAGGTTCGACCGATATTCATCCATGACCGAGGAGCTGACGCATTTGCGTTCTACCATGAAGTTACAGATGATCTAGACGCTGGGTTCATCGTTCGTGCAAACCAGAACCGCTGTATTCAGACGCCGTCCGGAACGGACGGCCGTCTGATTGACTGGAGTGAAAATCTCCCAGAACAAGGTCGCACGTCTCTCGAAATCGGCCGAGGGAATGGAAGAAAAGCCCGAGAGGCTGAACTAACTATCAAAGCTGGATCGTGCGAGTTGCTTCCCCCTCAGAACGATCCAACTCACACTGAACCAGTCAAGGTAAACGTCGTGCGGATCGATGAACTCGGAGAGCAAAACGACCCGATTCAGTGGGTGTTGCTCACCACTGAATCGGTCACTACGTTCAGTGATTCGCTGACTGTGGTAGACTCCTACCGCGCCCGATGGACGATTGAAGACTGGCACAAGGTGCTGAAAACAGGGTGCCGGATTGAGGAGCGCCGACTCGAAACGTGGGAACGCATGGAAGTCTTGTTGAGTATCTATTCGGTGATTGCGTGGAAGGTTCTAGAGTTACGGGAGCTTGCCCGGGGAGAAGTACACCACTCACCGGAAGTCCTTCTAACTGAGACTGAGCGGTCAATTCTGGAAACGAAATTTCCAGAATTGACCGACAACGGGCCGAAAGCATACGCAATTGCGGTTGCGAAGATCGGTGGCTACCTTGACCGTGGCTCTGATCCACCGCCCGGTTGGGAGACGATGTGGAAAGGCCTCAAGAAACTCCAGACTTTGGCGGAGGGATATGAACTGCACTCCTGAGACTTCTGGGTAAGAGACAGGCCTAAAGACGGGGGTATTCGTATCTTTATCACCGACGGGTATCGTGTTGCGGCCTTCGTATCCCTATCTATCGACCGGGTTACTCTCTGCTGGTGACCGTTAGCTGCGTCCGTCGCACAGTGTTCAGCTCACTTCCGGTTCTGTCGGTTCCTGTCGCGACGACCGCTTGGCGACAGGATCATCAACGCACCGACGGGACTCGCGTTATCACTGCTGGTATCGGAAGTACAAGAGTGTCGGTCGGCCGCGGTCACTCTCCAAGGAGATCGCTACCGAGGGAGGGAAATATCATATGCGCGAAATGGACTGCGAGGACGACGACGATCGGGCCGAGGAAGAGTCCGTACCAGCCGAAGGCGAGGGTCCCGAGGAAGTATCCGAGGAGAACCAGTCCCATGTGAACCCCACTTCGCGCAGACAGGTACGACCGCGCGAAGAAGTCGGGGATGGTGTCGACGACGACGAACGTGAGAACGAGGAACGCGATCGGGTGCCACAGCGGCGTCGACGTCGTCACTGCGAGTCCGAGCAGGACTAGTCCGTACGGGACGTAGACGATCTTCATCCCGACGGCCGGTATCAGCGTTCCGATCCCGATGAGCAGCGAGAGCAACACCGGCGTGGCGACGACGGCCCCTCCCGATGCGAGATAGTTGAGACCAGTGTACGTTGTGGCGGCTGTCACGGCGGCGACCGCAATAACTGCGAGATTACTGAGAAAAATCGTCTCGAGGTCGTCGTCGACTGCCTCGATGTACGAGACGATCTCGTCGTCGTGGTCGATGCTCTCGTAGAACCACCGTCGTACCTTCTGGTCGTCACGCAAGAGATAGAAGAGAACTGTGAGCATGAGAAAGAACCGAGCGAGAACCGAGAAGACGAACCCGGCGATCGATCGCAGCTGTCCCAGGGTGTCCAGCGTGCCCTGGGGAACGACGCTCCTGATCGAGCCACCGGTGCCAGCCGTGAGCACCTCCCGGAGTCGATCGATGTTGCCCGCCCTGGCCAATCGCAAATACGGCTGGAGCAGCGATCGGTACGCCTCGAAGTCGCTCGAGGCGAGAAACTGATCCAGTTCGCGGAGTGCGACGACGCCCGCGTAGGCGACGACGGCCGCCATCGGGATGACGACGAACAGTATCGTGACCGTCGCCGTCACGTTCGGGTGGTCGATGACGCGGTCGAGCTGGCGATACAGTGGACGCGTTGCGTAGTAGACGAATATCGCGAAGAGCAGGGTCCCCACGTATCTGAAGAGGGCAATGCCGATCAGTGTCGCGATCACCAACCCGACTCCAACCCAGAGGAGACGCTTGCCGTCCCATCCGCCGAAAACGGCCATGGGTACTCACATGGGCACAAATCGGAAGAATGCCGGTATTGAAAGAGAAGACTGTCTCGAGTTCGTTTCTGACGCCGATGCCAATCAGAACCAATCTCAACCATTCGGTATGAGTCAGGAACGGACTCCAGTCAGCAATATAAATCGACTCATCACTGTCAGCGGCAGCTATCTCCGTCGACGATAGGGGCCAGATCACGTCCGTCGATCCGTTGGCTACGGACGTTCATCTCCATTGAATAGTTGCAAACTTGGCTGCGGATTTTAGTGTCTCCGAACCGAGTTGGTATGCTGTAGCGCTCGAGAGCCTCGTCCGTGACGAGCGGATGAACGCCGTCATCGGATGGTTGCTGACGGGCATCGTGGCGCTGGGTGCCATCGAGAGCGTTCTTACAGGCGTTCTACTCTGGGGCGGGTTCGAGCTAGTCATCGTCGCTACGGTATCGGTCCCAGCGCTGATCACCGGCGACTGGACGGCGATGGTTTCTTGGCCGCTCTTGGCAGTCGCTACGCTCACTGTCGTTACCAGTGTGGCTGGATTACCGTCCGAGACGGTGGTGTATCTCGACGTTGCGACACTCGCACTCATCGTCGTCGAACTTGAGACGTTCGCATCGGTTGACCTAAGCCGTCGGTTCGCTGTCGTCTTTGCAATGCTGACGACGATGGCGCTCCAGGCGCTCTGGACCGTCGCGCAGTTCTACTCGGATCAGTGGCTCGGGACCAAGTACCTGCGCTCGCAGACCGAACTCCAGTGGGATTTCGTCATCGTCACCGTCGTGGGGCTCGTTCTCGGCGCGCTCTTCCAGTGGTACGCCGGTCGATTCGAGCCGACAGGTACCGTCGCTCGAGTCGCGAACGGAGCGGACTCATCATGATGCTCGGTGACGCGCTGGGGCTGACAGATGCCCAGGAGCGCCGTCTCGTTCGAGGCCTGCAACTTGTGCTCATCTCGCTCCTCGGTTACGGTGGAGCGACGTTTCAGTTCGGAATCACTGGAACGGCGGGGTTTGCCCTCGGGATAACGCTCCTGCCGGCGTGGTTGCGCCGGGAGTACGGATACTCGATGGACGCCGGACTTGTCTTCTGGATCACCACCGCCGTGATCCTTCACACGATGGGATCGCTCTGGCTCTACAAAGAGTACCAGTGGTACGACGAGATCGCCCATATCGTCTCGGCATCAGTCATCGCAGGACTGGGGTATGCGGCCTTTCGGACGTTCGAACTCCACTCAGATGAGCTGAACGTCTTATCGACGTTTCGATCCGTGTCCATCGTCATCTTCGTCCTCGCGATCGGTGTCTTCTGGGAGGTACTGGAGTTTGCCCTCGGCGGCGTGGTAGTCACGGTCTATGGCATCGACGATGTTGTTACCGATTTCGTGTTCAACGCAGTCGGCGCAGTGATCGTCGCAATCTGGGGAACAGGATCCGTCAGTGAACTCGTTGGATTCTTTCGGCGACGACTTCGTTCCAAGCCTGAGAACTAGATCCCTGCAGACGTTCGATCGATGGCACTGCAAACGGCTGCAAAAGCCAGCACGAGGTCTATCCGAAGACGGGATGAATG
Source organism: Natrinema ejinorense (assembly GCF_002494345.1). Classification (GTDB taxonomy): domain Archaea; phylum Halobacteriota; class Halobacteria; order Halobacteriales; family Natrialbaceae; genus Natrinema; species Natrinema longum. The sequence continues at coordinate 1,516,695 of NZ_NXNI01000001.1, read as the reverse complement.
ACTGACCGTCCGAGAGGACAGTGATTCAGCATGAACGACCAACCTGGCCGGAAATCTCGACGGTGGTTTGTAAAGGCGGGGACGGTCACTGCGGCCGCGCTGGGGCTCGGAGTGACCGGAAACGCAGTGGCACAGGAGACAACGACTGAAAACGGTGACGGGCAGTTTCGAGCGGCGATCACGACCGGCGAGATGTACTTCTCGGGCGCCGTCTTCCGGGTCGTCTCGCCAGCACTGCAGGACGCCCCCGTCGTGGACAACCCAGACGTCCTGCAGAATCACAATGTGCGCGTCATCGAACATTTCAACACGACCGAGGAAGGGTATCTCTTCGTGCCTCAGGATGCACAGATCGAAGAGGGGGAGGAGTACGTGTTCGACGACCGGTTATCGTCGCCGACCGAAGACGAGTTAGCGATCTCCGATCTCGTGCGTGTCCAGTACCGACCGCTCACTGGAGAGGACCTCCCCTTCGAGCTCGAGATCCAAGAGGACTTCGAGATTCTGGACGATGACGGCGGCGAAGCCGCCGTCCGTCCCGATAACTTCTTCTCGAGTGCGCCGTTCGAGATTACCTCAGGGCCGCAAGGCTGGGTCCCACAGGACATCGAGCAAAGCGGCCTGTTCACCGATTACAATACCGTCCACGCGGAGTACTTCGGCACGAACAACCGGTTCCTCTTCTTCCCGCAAGAGGGCGCGGACACGGAACCGGGACAGCTCTACGTGATGCGTGACGAGTCCGAAATCTTCGATCCGGCTGGGAATCTCGTAGCTGCCGAGTTCAGTGTTGTAGACGAAGAAACACTTACTATCGACGATGAGTCTCTCCGATAGTGGGCCCAGCATTCTGCTGCTCTGGTGAATAAAACCGGCGACGAGGACGGCCCATCTTGCCGGGATCAGTCGAATGGGTATTGGATTTCAACGGCTTGAATGTGTAACGCGATGCCGGAACTACGATGGTATTGAACTTGCGGTAGATGATTCGTGGCAGAACGGGTGCAGTAGTCCTCCTCGTAGGCGTCCTGATCGTCGCAACTGTAGGCTACGGTGTCTTCGCAGTAGACCGACCGCAGGTCGAATCGGTCGATAACGACTGGGGATCCGTCACGGCCGAGCGGACCGAAGTCGAAACGCAGATCGCCGTCGACAATCCGCTGTTGCTCCGCGCCGGCGACGCCGCGGCGGATGTCTCGTATGCGGTTTCGATGAACGATATCGAGGTCGCGACGGGGCAGAAAAACCATGTCTCTCTCGGCGGCGACAAGAGTACCGTCGCCGTCACCACATGGTTCGACAACGACGAGATTCCCGAGTGGTGGGCTTCCCACGTCAACAGAAACGAGACGACGACGGCTCGAGTCGAACCTGATGTCGTCGTCAACTACGCCGGTATCCGACTCCCGGCGGAAGAGTGGACTCGAACCCGAACGGTTCATACGAACCTGCTCGAGTCGCTCGAAACGAACGAGAGTCAGCAGTTGCAGGCGTACGGCCAAACGGTGATGGTCGTCAACAAAACGAACGCACAGTGGGGCAATGCCACCGCCACCCGAACGCCGATCGACGCATCGGCGACGGTGACCAATCCAACGCCAATTCCGGTGCCGATCACGGAAATCCGCTACACGGTCCAGCTAAATGGGATCGTCGTCGGGCAGGGCATCGCCGGCCAACAGACCGTGTTACGGCCCGACAGTACCCGAACGCTCAAGGCCATTGCGATGATCAACAATTCTAAGCTCGACGAGTGGTGGGTCACGCACCTCCGGAACGACGAACGGTCGAACCTGACGGTCGACTTCAATGCGACGCTGGCGTACGGCGGCGTCCAGCGGACGACCTCGCTTGAGTTTCTCTCGTACGAGCGGACGTTCGAAACGGATCTATTCGGCCCTGAAAACTCGAGCGTGAATGAGTCTGCGAGCGAAGAGACCGGACGAGAACAGGGAGAACCGTTGATTGACCTCCTCCCGCGCCTAAAGACGCGGGAATCCCACCACGGAATTTCAGACCGGTCGTGGCCCTATGGTTTCAAGACGCATACGTCCCAAGCGTCTCCTGCGTGGTAGCATCGGCTTGGGTGTCTTGCGGGGCGGTCAAACGCCCCCCATCCTCAGCCGAGTCATCGCCATCCGTGTGTTCTCTTGAATTGCTCTCTCCGCTGAGGTAGCGGTCTGCGATATTTATTGCGCCGTTTACGTCCGCTTGGTACTCACCCATCCAGCAAGCGTCGTTCGTACACTTGAACGTCGCCTGTCGAGGGCGGTATCCAACTTCACCGCAGGCGTGGCACTCCTTTGAGGTGTTGCGCGGGTTCACCGTCTCGACGGGGATACCCTTCTCGACGGCCTTGTAGCGTATCTGCGCGTGGAGTTTGGCGAATCCCCATCCGTGGAGACGCCGGTTCATGAAGTCGCTGTAGTCCATCGACTCCCGTATGTACGTCAGATCTTCCAGAACAAGAACGGGGTTCTCGACGGACTCGGCGTACTCTACGACTTCGCGGGTGACAATGTGGAGTATGTCGTCTATTTGTCCCCACACGTCGTCTCCGAAGGACTCCGTGATACGCTCACTCCCTCGCGTCTGGAGTCGGCGCTTGGCGGTGAAGTAGGTCTTGCGGAGCCGACGAACGATTTTGCCCTCGTCGGCCCACAGTTCGGGCGCGGTCGGGGAACCGTGGTCGTCGCGGTGACACACCGTAACGAGTGACGCTTCCCCGATATCCACTCCGATGGGCGTCCGTTCTTCGGCGGACACCTCGGATTGTTCCTCCACGTCGCGGGTGGCGGTGACGTGGAGATACCACGTCCCGTCCCGCTCAAACAGCCGACTCTCGCCCATCGTGGCGTCTCCCACGTTCAACGCTTCCAGCCAGTCCCGGTGTTCGGGATTCGGTTGTGCTGGCATCCAGAGGTGGTAGTCCTCGTGGTACGGGATTTTGACGTACCACTCGATAGCGTTCTCGGGCTTGTGGTCGAGTCGTAGCCCCTCGTTAGTGAAGCGGACAGGGTGGTCGTCGTGGAGTTCACCCGCATTGTAAGTCTTCGTCAACTGCGGGACGTATTTCTTGAGCGCGTTCTTCGCGTACCCGCTCAGGTCTTAGTTGACCACCACGTCGTTCGCTTCGGTCTGTGTGGTACATCCAACGTCGAATGCGTCTTGGAGTGCGTGCTGGTACGCCTCTCGCGTCTCTCGGAGTTTCCGCCGCTTGTGGGCGTTCGGGTCCACAAGTTTGAGCTTGAGCGTCTTCGTGATCTCGGTCACGAGTCGCCCTCCTTGTGTTGTTGGATGTAGTTCTCGACAGTCTCACTTGAAACGTGCCCGGCAGTCCCTGGTAGTACCCTCGCGCCCATCCGATTTTCTCGCCTTCGTGGTCAGCGTATCGGTGGTTGTACTTGCGCGAGGAGATGCCCTTGAACCAGTTGGCGAGTAGCGCCGGTTCGTTCTTGGGCGGACTGCTGACGAACAGGTGAACGTGGTCGGGCTGTACGGTGAGGTCGAGAATTTCGACGCCTTTGTCGTCGGCTATTTTGTGGAGGATCGACCGGACACGGTCTGCGACCTCATTGACGAGTACCGAGTTGCGGTACTTCGGCAACCACACTATGTGGTATTTGAGGTTGTAGGTCGCGTGCCGTGTGGTCTTCATCCGTGTTGTATACTATGGTCCGTCTGTATGTTAATACTACCGATAGAACAGGCGAAATCCAGCCATGGAGTCGTCGATGGGTGTGTAGGCTATTGTCCGTTTGACCCCCGCCTAAAGACGGGAGTATGCGCTTGTATCTTTATCAGGATCGTTGAGCAGGTCGTTCAGTGACGTGTCGTCGAACTCCTGCTCGAATATTGTCTCGACTGGTACTCAGTTAGCTAAGCATGAGCGGTCCCATCGAGAGGGTCTGTTTTGCAAGCGTCGCGAGCCGCAGGATGTAGGAGATGAACAGGAGAAATGGCAGCGTTGAGATAGCAAACGCGGCGCTAACAACCCAGAGAACGCTCTCGATACCGAGGAACGTGCCGAGAAACGTCGTCGCATCGACGAAGACAACCATCCCCCCGGAGACGGTGAGTGCAATTACTGCGGCGTACAGGATGGCTCGTGAGAGTTTTACCAGCGCCCACTGGATGTAGAGATCCTTGATGTACTCGCGGACCACCCCATACATCGTGAGCGCTTCGAGCAAATTTCTGAACGCGCTTCGTTCCTCGTCGGTGAGGGAGTCTTCGTACTCCATCCCGAGCCGGCGAACGTCGTGCATCTTCCGATCGTAGTTGTAATCGAGCGCAGGCGATAAGACGTCGAAGGTGCCGAAATCTGTGTCTTCGAGGTGGTTGCGTGCGTGGTCGGCGTTCTCCAACAGGTCGGTGACGTACTCGTCCACCTTCTTGTAGAGTTCCTGGTTTTCAGTCTCGGAGAGTGTGTCTCGCAGTGTCTTTGCTCGCTGTTCGCTCGTTTCGATAAGCGCATCGAGGTATGCCGAAGGGTCTGCGGGCGTCGTCATCCCGAGGAGGCTGTCGGTGTTCTGGCGGAAATCCATCGTCGTGTCCATCCGACTACGTTGGCTCCCGAGCGAACCGATCTCCTGGGAGAGGACGAGCTGATTGATCGAGACGACGAGCGTTGTTCCCGTGATGATCGCGCCGACGAGACCGGCGAATAGCGTCTCGACCATGTCGCTCGACTGCATGGTCGAGTATAACGAGACCGGCTTCATCACGCCCCAGATCATGAACACGAGGAAGATCAGGAAAGCGAGCCCACCGGCGACGACCCACCGGTTGGCCCCGAGCAGCAACCAGAACCAGTACTTGTTGACATCCGTCCGCTCACGTAGCGTGTTGTCCGTCGAGAGGTCACTCATGAGAGACTGGGCGTTTGAACAGCAGTAGTTTCGTGCCCCCACCGTCGTAGCTGATCGTCTCTGCGAGTTCCCAGCCCTCTGCACCGAGGCGGTTGAGTTCGTCTGTTGGATCGACTGTCTCTCGCTTGGTCAATCCCTTTGGCGGTTCGAGTGTCTTGTATTCCCATTGCTGGTGTATTTCGGTACCCATGAGTGGATATCAGCACTCACGGTAATGACTCTGCTGACAGGCTGTTTCCCGTCGTGTAATGATTGGGAACAGTGCGGTGTGCTCGTGCATCGTCGTCTACCACAATCATGAGTCTCAGGTAGCCCCGAGTATGAATCTCGACCAATCTGGAAATCCATTTTCAGTACCTCACGAAGCGTCCATATCCAACCGTGTCTGAGGTTCGAGTTCTGCGTCGGATCGGCTGCACCACTACGGTTGACGGGGTAACCATGAGGAGATCGATGGAGCCTTGTCGCTGTCGACGGCAGTCAGCCGGCGACGCGACAGCGTTGCCACTCCCGAAGAGGCGTACCTGGTCGGTGACTACCGGGAGAACCGGTCGTCGGGTGGTTAGTTCGCGGGGACGGCCCGACGCACAACCAGGGCCGTCCACGCAGCCCGTGTTACCTGAATTAAGACGCTAAGGCCCCTTCCTCAACGAGCGACCGGAGGGAGCGAGTAGGGAGGGGATACAGCGTCCCCAGAAGTCGGAGATTTCTGGTGTGCGAACGAGACGCGACGCGTCTCGTCAACGCCGCGCGAGTATCAAGCACGTTCGACGCTCGGCCCACAGGCCCACCGCCATCTTTAATAGTATATACTTTATATCTACATCGTACATGGAACAGTTCACAATCAACGGCCAGGAAGTCGTGGACGGCGACGTGAAAGCCACCGGTAACGGCGCACACGTCTACGTTCCGAAGCGATGGCGTGGCGCGGACGTGAAAGTCGTCCGTGTCTCTGACCCAGACGACGAATAGTACCACACAATGAACTACAACTACAGGTATCGACTCCGACCATCCGACACTCTCGAAGAGCAGTTAGCGTGGACTGTCGATACCTGTAGGCAGGTCTACAATCACTTCCTCCATCGCTTGAATCGGAACGACGACACCTCGTCATACTCCGAACAGAAGCGACTCCCTGATCTCAAGAAGTGGTGGAGCGACCTGAAACAAGTTCACTCGAAGGTGCTACAGAAGGTCGTGCAACGACTGTACGACAACCTCTCGACGCTCCGTGGCCGGAAGCAGAACGGCCATCGAGTCGGGACGCTCAAGTAGAAAGGGAAGGGCGAATACCGTTCGTTCACCTACAGTCAATCCGGCTTTAAACTCAAGAACACGAGTGGCCGAACGCGACTGTGGCTCTCGAAAATCGGTGAAATCCCACTCACTTTCCATCGCGACCTGCCCGACGACGCCGAAATCAAGACCGTCACGGTCAAGCGCGAACCCACCGGCAAGTGGTATGCCATCCTCGGCGCTGAAATCCTGGATGACGCGCCGGAGAAGCCCGAGACACCCGAGAAGTGCGTCGGTATCGACGTAGGGATTCTCACGTATGGCCACGACACTGACGGTACGGCAGTTGGATCGCTCGAACTCTCGGACGAACGCGAACGCTTGGAACGCGCCCAACGCGACCTCTCGCGGAAGGAACACGGCTCGAACAACTGGGCGGAACAGCGCCGCGTCGTAGCCGAACGTCACGCCGACCTCAAGCACAAGCGCCGCGATTTCTTACACAAGTTGTCGAACCACTACGCCCGCGAATACGACCTCGTGGCCGTGGAGGACTTGGACGCTGCCGGGCTAACGAACTGCCGGGCAGTTCCCGGAACCGAGCAGGCGCGGCGTGGGGGACATTCCTCCGTATGCTTGAGTACAAGTGTGAACGCGATGGGACTCACTTCGTGGCGGTGGACCTGGCGGGGACGACCAAGGAGTGTGCGGCGTGCGGTGTCTCGACGGACAAACCGCTGTGGATCCGCGAACACTCGTGCCCGTCGTGCGGGTTCACGGCAGACCGGGATTGGAACGCGGCGTGGAATATTCTTTCTCGCGGTATCAAGCAGGTAGGAGCGGGACGCTCCGAATTAACGCCTGTGGAGACTGCGCTCCCTACAGGGACCACTTCGGTTCCTGCAAAGCGCGTCGTTGAAACAGGAAGCCCCACCCTCAAGCGCGAGCCGTCAGGCGAGCGGTAGGGTGGGGTAGTTCACTATGTCGATGGACTCCTCAAACGGCCACCACCAGAGGCGACTCCCGCCTCGGCGCGGCGTCGCCAGTCGTAGGCACACCATTCAGCAAGCAGACATCCCCGGACGAGCGCCAAGCGGAGCTGTAACGCCTTAGCGTTGTGATTTGCGGAGGATCAGCGGCTCGATGGCAAGTGTCCGTTTCGCGATGGTGAGGATGCGAAGGACGTACGAGACGAACAGCATGAATGGAACAAGCGTCACTGCAAACGCACCGCCCACGACGAGGATGATGTGATCGAGACCGAGTGTGCTTCCCGGGAACGTCCCCGCATCGACGATTCCGACCATGATACCCGCAACGGCCAATGCCGGGACTGCAGCATAGAGAATCATCTGAGACAAGTCGATGAGTGCCCACTGGAAGTACAGCGTCTTGATGTGTTCGCGCGCCGGACCAAACAGAGACAGCGCTGTTTTGAGGTCGTCAAGCAAGCCGTGTTCTTCCTCAGTGAGGCTCTCTTCGTATTCGTTCGCGAGACGTTCAACTTGGAAGATTTTCCAGCTATAATTGAAATTCAGTGCGGCGAATACCACATCGAACGAGCCGAACTGCGCACCCTCAAGTTGATCACGTACCGTGTCAGCGTTCCCAGTGACGCTCTCAGCGAATTCATCGACCTCTTCTCGGAGGTTCTCGTCATCATTCTTGCCAATAGACTCTCGAAGAGCCGTAGTCCGTTGTGCCGTGATTCCGATGATCTGGCGGAGGAATTCGGATGGGTCGGTAGGACTCGGAGACCCGATTAATTCTTCAGTAAAGTCCCGGACATCCATTGAACTGGCCATCCGCTCGCGTTGATCGCCGAGCGGGCCGTTCTCTTGGGTCAGGACGAGCTGACCGATCGTGACGACGAGTGTCGTCCCAGTCACTATGACCGTGATCATCGTCGAGAACATCGTCTCGATCATGTCGCCGGACTCGAGTTGCCGTGAAAACGGTGGATCGAGGACAGTGACGGCGATCACGAATGCGACGAACACGGCACTGGTCAGGACACTGGAGACGAGAAGGCGGTTCGCGCGCAGCAGCAACCAGAGTTTTATCCGACTCTCGCCCGAGCGTTCACGCATCGTGTTGGCCGTACTGATGTCGGTCTCGTCAGTCATACTGGCTCACTCGATTGAGCAGGTCGTTTGAAAACGAGGTACTTGGTGCCGCCTCCCTCATAGTCGATCGTCTCCACAAACTCCCAGCCCTCTGCACCGAGTTGATTCAACTCTGCTTTCGGATCCTCTGCTTCTTTTTGGGTCTCATCACGTGGTGGGCGAAGTGTCTCGTACTCCCAGCGGTTTGCTTCTGATTCGGACATCACTCCTAGTAGGTACTGTAGCCCTCTATATCCCGCTCCACCACCGAAATGGAGGGAATATTTTGGCCTTGTTGAAACCCTCAATCGGTGATGGGTTTAAGCGGTCGTGCCGAATACAGAGCATGGGCCTTGTTTAGAAGCGACCGAGATCGGCGCTAACGCTTCGTTCTCAAAGTCTGGAACCGTACTGTGAGGTGCTTACCACCGGATTCTTTTCAGTCAAAATGACTCCTGACCCGCTCATCCGGGAGCGTCTAAACAAGGCTGGGTAGTGCTATTTCGGTTAACCAGTAGATCTGCGAACAGTGTATTGGCGGCTGTCCAGGGTGTTCCTGTTCAGTCTCCCGACGACATGGGTTAATATTCGCTGTGAATCTCGGGTTCGAGAGGGTTTTACCTATACCGACGTAACCCACGTATGGCTATTGAAGCATCGTTCACTGCCACGTCAGGCGATTTCCCGCTCTCTGAAATATTCTCAAAATTCCCAGCCGGGAAAGTCGAGCTAGATCGGGTTGTCCCAACGACTAAAGCGATAATCCCGTACTTTTGGCTACAAGACGTTCAAGAATCAGATATCAATTTGGACAGGGTTGAACACCCCGGAATCAACGCTCTCCGGGTAGTCGATACGGTAGACGATGAGTTTTTCGTCCGAATCGACTGGGATATGGACTATGAAAGTATCTTGACTGCCATTCTCGAAACGGACGTCTCACTTATCTCGGCTATTGGAAAAGAAGGCAGATGGACGTTCGAGATACGCGCCACCGATCAGCAGGGCGTGTCTGCGTTCCAATCGTACTGCCGAGATAGAGACTTTCCGGTAGAACTCACGCAGCTGCATGCGCTATCGCCATTACAGTCGGGCCAAGAGTACGATCTGACTGGTGCACAACGGGAAGCGCTGACTCTCGCGTATGCATGTGGGTACTACGATTCTCCTCGTGAAGCAACACAAGATGATGTGGCCGATGAACTCGGAATTACGAGGCAAGCATTAGCGTCTCGAATGCAGCGCGGGACGAGGCGTTTGATTGCGAGCACACTAATAAGACCGTCCGGCTGAGTATTTAAACACATTACGCAAGCAAAAGCCATTCTTACTCGATTCGCTACTCTATGCTCTCGTGTGAGCCAACACGAGCGGTCCACAGTGGGAAGTGTTGATCTTGTGCAATCTGCGACTGGTATTAGCTTTGATGAGCGAGATCGGACACACAGAATCGACTATGATCCCAGTATTGACAACACAAGTCTTGCAGTGATCAGTGTAGTAGGGGCTGCTTCTCAAACTGATCTCATCGATTTAAAGCCGTTGCACAGCGTAATTGATTCGAGCGCACTTGATACCCTGTTTTCTGGTTCTGGAGAGGGGTATCAGGTTACGTTTGAGTATGCAGGATTGTCCATTACAGTCGATGGTTCTGGGGTAATCGAGTGCAGGCACTCTAACGGTGATATGGATGGATGAATATGTAGAATGCACCGGTTGTAGTTTCGTGTACATGGCTGAGAATGGCGCTGACCCTGCTCCATGGGGACATGAGTCGTGCCCGAATTGCGAGGGCACAACCTTCCGATTTACTGGGGTGTAATTCCGAACGGGGAGCTGGCAAGGACGATGGAGCAGAAGCTGATGAGGGCCCGTGAGCTTCGTTGAAGCTCACGCTCCAGAGAAATATTCATATGAAAATACATCCACTACAGATGGTTACTGAACAACGAGCACAGCAATAGCTACATATTGGAATTCTATCCACAGAGCAACACACGGAATCCTTATACCCGTTAACCCGGATTGTTACTCTATGTCGTGCGGGTCATCAGAGGCGGTGATACTGCTGGCAGAAGACAATCCGGGTGATGTCCGCCTCATCGAAGAAGCCTTCTCGGACGGCAATATCGCAAACTCACTCAACACCGTCACTGATGGCGAAGCAGCACTCGACTTCATCTATCGACGCGGAGAGTACGAAGACGCCCCCCCGACCAGTCATCGTATTACTTGAACTGAAACTGCCTAAAATGGACGGTGAAGACGTTCTACACGAAATTAAACATCATTCCGAGCTGGATCACGTCCCGGTGATCGTCCTGACCGGATTGGACGAGAATCTCATTGAATCACGCGATCGCGATCACGATGCGGACGAAGATGCAGTACTCAAAAATCGGTTGATCCCGGCAAGTTCGTTCAGGTCATTCAATCATTCGAGAAGTTCCAGGTGGCAATCCTTCGAGAAGATTGATAGCTATCTTCTTTTTGGCAGTCCTCCTCTACCTCTTAGAGTTTTATTTCACGTTTGAATTACCGAGCACACTCCGTTGAACACGCTCGAACCTCTGCTGCATTCGCGCTGTGTATCTTGCAAAGACCTGCAAAACTTCCGACCTGTTGACAGATGCGGCGTGCAAGATACAGAGCGTGAATGCAGCGCGACGGCTTCGTTTGTTTCACGTCATGGGTAATGGACCAGCCGTTCAGTCAACCTACGAACTGCCTGTCGCCCGTGTTCTCGATGTTATTAAAATGCCCAAATTCTCCTCACCGAACAGTCTCATTCGCGCCTCGAGACAGGGGTATTCGACGTATGCCTACCAGTGGTGTGAAGTCACAACGAAGAGTATGTGATTTGGACTTTGAGAACTCGTGTAATCACCAGACAAAAACGTGAATTCTTGCACGACCGACGAGTGCTTTAAGTTGTTTCTAATCATTAGAGTGATAATGAGTACACGATCGGGCGCCTCCGATGAGGCATTCTGGGGTGACATCGACGACGACGTGGCGCTGCACCGGTATCGGACGCTCGTCAACACGATCGACGACGGTGTGTATCAGCTCGATTCGGACGGGCGTTTCGTCGCGGTCAACGGCGTGATCGTCAAAATGACGGGGTATTCCCGCGAGGAACTCATCGGTGAGCACGTCTCGCTCGTTCTCATCGACGACGACGTCAAACGCATCGAACGCGAAATCGGAAGTCAGATCGAAACTGAAGATGAGGACATTGCTCCCTTCGAACTTGGTATTCAAACTGCCAATGGAGACGTGGTTCCCTGTGAATTACGGATCAACCTGCTGATCGAAGAGAGGAAGCTTCAGGGAACGATCGGCGTCGTACGAGATACCTCCGAACAAGAGCAGCGGCTGAAAACGCTCGAGTCGGCACGGGCGTCATACGCTTCGATCACGAGCGTTCTCGACGAAGCGGATATCGGCATCTTCGTTCTCGACGACGAGTTCGACATCGCGTGGGTCGACGAGACGATCGAACGGTATTTCGGCCTCGATCGGGACGACCTCATCGGCCGCGACAAACGACAGGTCGTACACGAGCTCGTCGTGGATACAGTCGACGATCCAGAGAGATTTGCAGAGACAGTTTTGGCGACGTACGACGACAACAGTTACATCGAGGAGTTCGAGTGCCGCGTCACGGCGTGCGACGACCGTGAAGAACGCTGGCTCGAGCACCGGAGCAAACCAATCGAATCAGGGGAGTACGCCGGCGGTCGAATCGAACTCTACTACGACATCACGGATCGGAAGCGATCGGAGGATGCCCGCCATGAAACCGAAGAGCAGTTTCAGTCGCTGGTCGACGCCGTTGAGGAAGATGCAATCTTTCGACTCGATGCGGAGGGTCACGTCGTCAGCTGGAACTACGGGGCGAAGGCGATCAAGGGATATGACTCTGAGGAGATCCTCGGCGAACACCTTTCGAGGTTCTACACCGAGGAGGATCGCGCAGCGGGCGTCCCCGAACGGAATCTCGAATGGGCCGCCGAAGCGGGATCCATCGAAGACGAAGGCTGGCGCGTCAGAAAGGACGGCACACGCTTCTGGGCAAACGTGACGATTACTGCGGTTCGCGACGAGAAAGGAATCACCCGAGGATACTTGAAAATCACCCGCGATATGACCGACCGGCACGTGCGCGAGCAGGAACTCGAGAGCGAACTTCAACGAGTATTCGGTCGGATCTCCGACGCCTTCTACGCGGTCGACGAGGAGTTTCAGTTTACGATCGTCAACGAACGAGCGGAAGAAATCCTCCAGCACTCGGAAGCGGAGCTGCTTGGAGAGACCGTCTGGGAGGTATTTCCCGATGCGCGCGATTCTCGGGGATTCGACGAGTTTCCTCGAGCGGTCGAAACCGGAGCGTCGAGAACGTACGAAGAGGACTTTTCCGGGACCTGGTTTGAGGTGACCGTCTACCCGTCCGACAGCGGTCTCTCGGTGTACTTCCAAGACGTCACCGAACGGAAGGTGCGCGAGCGGGAGTTAGAGCGGTACGAACAGACAATCGAAACGGTCTGGGACGGCGTGGCGACGCTCGACGTCGATGATCGGTTCGTGATGGTCAACGACGCGTTCTGTGAAATGAGCGGCTACGATCGCGAGGAGTTGCTCGGGGAACGCGTCACGCTCATCCAAGACGAGGACATTCACGAACGAGCCGAAGAGCTGAGTGAAGACGTCCTCGCAGGCGAAATGGAGTACGCCACGATCGAATTCGACCTCGAGACTGCAGGCGGTGACCGCGTTCCCGTCGAGGGACGATTCGGCCCATACGAGGCCCGCGGCGGATCGATCGGTCGAACGGGTGTCGTCCGGGACATCTCCGAGCGTAAAGAGCGCGAGCGAGAACTGGCGAAGTACGAGACGATCGTCGAAACCGCCAACGACGGAATCTACACGGTCAACGAGGACGGGCGCTTCACGATGGTCAACGACGCGTACACCAAGCTGACCGGTTACTCCCGGGAGGAACTGCTTGGATCGCACGTCTCGCTCGTTGTCGACGAGGAGACGATTGAACGGGCAGCATCTTTGGAGGAAGCGATCGCGGAGGGGAGCACCGACGAATCGATGATGGAAGCGACATTACAGACGGCAGACGGCGGTCGCGTTCCCGCAGAGGCGACGTTCGCTATGTTACCCGGCGACGGAACCGAACGAATCGGCGTCGCGCGTGACATCACCGAACGGAAAGAGCGCGAGAATGCGCTCGAGGAGTCCAAACGGCGCTACCGGACGCTCGTCAAGAACTTCCCGAACGGTGCGGTCGGCCTCTACGATGAGGAGCTAACCTACAACGTCGTCGGTGGTGAACTCCTCGACGGCCTCGGTTTTTCCCTGGACGAGGTCGTCGGCACGACGATTTACGGGCGCTATCCCGACGAACTCGTCGACCGTATCGAACCGAACTTCCGCGCCGTCTTCGACGGCGAATCGAATTCGTTCGACATCGATCTCGGTGAACGCACCCTATTAGCGCATACGCTTCCCGTCCGGAATGCCGACGACGAGATTTACGCCGGGATGGTCGTCGTTCAAAACGTTACCGAACTTCGAGAGTACCAGCACCAGCTCGAGGAGTCGAACGAACAGTTAGAACAGTTCGCCTACGCCGCCTCCCACGACCTTCAAGAGCCACTGCGGATGGTGACGAGCTACCTCCAGTTGATCGGGGATCAGTACGGCGATGCGCTTGACGAGGACGGCGAAGAATTCCTTGAGTTCGCCGTCGACGGCGCCGAGCGGATGCGCCAGATGATCGACGGGCTGCTCGAATACTCGCGCATCGAAACGCGTGGCGATCCGTTCGAACCGGTCGACCTCGACGATGTCCTTGATGACGTTCGCAAGGATCTCCAAATGCGGATCGACGAGAGTAACGCCGAGATCACGACCGATGACCTCCCACGTGTCGATGGCGACGACAGCCAATTGCGCCAAGTATTCCAGAACCTGCTGAGTAATGCGATCGAGTACAGTGAAGACAAGCCACCGCAGGTCGACATTTCCGCCACGCGTGATGACGATCAATGGGTCATTTCAGTGCGGGACGACGGTATTGGGATTGATCCCGATAAACAGGAGCGTATCTTCGAGGTGTTCCAACGGCTGCATACACACGAGGAACACTCTGGGACGGGCATTGGCCTTGCACTGGCCCGGCGGATCGTCGAGCGCCACGATGGCGAGATTTGGGTCGACTCCGAACCCGACGAGGGATCGACATTCTCGTTTACCCTTCCGTCTGTCGATACCTAAACGGTCTGTGCTGACGTCGCCATCCTCGCTGCTGTATGGTCAGAGAGTACTGCATTCGCGCCCTGCATTCAGCAAGCTCGGACCCCACGTATCCGAATCCTGGTAGAAATCGCGTACCGAATAGAGAGGATGAGTTCAGCACGACAGCCTTGTTTGTTTCACCCTGTAATCAATGAACCAGCTGTTCAGTAGATGTGCTTATTGAACGCTGGACGGTCTATCAGGACTGAGAGATATTCGGAATCGCGTGCTGAATACAAGGCGCGAATGTCGCACGAAGGCTTACCCGATTTACGAGAATGGTGAACGCTCAGTGCAGATGTAGCAATTATCGTGACCACCGTCTTTCCTGGTATCCTATCTTTCATCGAACTCTGAACAATACTTTACCTGTCTCAGCGCATGTTGTGAGCCGGGTGAAAGAATATCAGCAGGGAGACTGGTCTCAGATGGTTGCGTGCCGATTCGTCATTAGTGATCGCGTCACAAGTAGTCGTAACAGTTGTCCTATTTCTCTTCGCGATACGATTGTTGGGAGCCGCAACGGATGCACTGACACCGTCACTCAGAAAGGTTCTCGATCGAGTGATCGTCGACGATAGATCGGCACTCGGACTCAGCTGGATCGCCTCGTACGTATTAGCCAACGGGTCGATCGTCGCCGCCCTCTCGCTATCCCTGTTCAACTCGGGACTTGTTCTCCCGTCGCAACTGTTTCTGATGATCGTCGGCTCTCGGCTCGGCGGCGCGGCCGTCGTCGTCTTCATCGGGGCGTTCGATTACTTGAACGAGGAGATCGAATCGCTCCGCGAATCGACAAGCCTCGGATTGCTCACCTTCCTGCTCACCCATTCGATCTACCTGCCTGCGATGGCGCTGGGATATGTCGCGATGCCGGCGATCCGGACAGGGGAGGGTCACAGTCGGATGCTTCCCGACCTTGAGGTCTCGCTCCCGGACGTGATCTCGGTCATCGCCGACATAATTATCGACTCTGTCGGGGCCGGAATCGCGTTTCTCTTGGCGATTGGCTGTATCCTCGTGAGCCTCCAGTTATTCGATCACATACTCGATGGCATCGATAAACAGCGGCTGCGTCGGCGCTATGTCTCGAGATTGCAGGACAAGTGGGTGTCGTTCGGACTCGGACTCATCGTTACGGGAGTCACGACGAGCGTCGCGTTTTCGCTCGGCATGATCGTCCCGCTCTACAATCGAGGGCATATCAAACGAAACGAGATCATGCCGTTCGTGCTGGGAGCGAACATCGGGACGCTGATCGATACGCTCATCGTTGCGATCGCGCTGAACACGGCCGTCGGCGTGCTTACCGTCCTCGCGTTAGTGACCGGTGGGTCCGTAATTTCCGTAGTCGTGTTGGTCTTTTACGCGCCATACAGCAAGCTCATCGACAGGGTCCAAAACCGGATCGTCGACAATAGAGGCTACTTTATCAGCGTTCTCCTCTCGCTATTGCTCGTCCCGCTGTTGCTCATCGTGTTCCCGTGAGTCGCCGACGCCGATCTGTATGTCGTGTTTTTGCGGCACCGTCGGGTTAGAAGTCCTCCGGAAAGTACGAAACGCGGACGAGTAGATAGACGAAATACAGGACGATCAATAGCGCTGCCCCGACCCGACCCAGATGGCGTTCCTCGATCGTCTCAAAGCGCGCTTGCAGCGTGTGGCGTTCGAAGCGTTCGGCAATCGTTCCTAGCATAACGCCAATATCGTCTTTCGTCAGCAGATACACGAGGAGGATACTGGCCGTTACGGTTTCCATCGGCAGGTCCCAGTACACGAGCGGCCTGGGAACGTGATACGTCGAGAGGAGTGACCCGAGACCGATTCCGAGAAGCGGATTCGTGATATTGCTCCCGATCAACGTTCCCAGCGAGAGCCCCTCTGCGCCTTCGCGCAATCCGACGATTGCGGTGACCATTTCCGGTGAGGCGGAACCGACTCCGAGCACGACGACGCCGATCAGTGATCCCTCAAGACCCGTTCGGGCCACGAAGAAGCCGACGGATCGAAACAGAAAATGAGCGGCGAGGAGGACGATGAGAAGGCCGACCGCCGAGACGACTGTATCCCGTCTCGGTGCCGTAGACGGGGGGCTGGTGCCCTGTTGCTGGAGAATGTCGCTCCGCGTCGTATATAGAGCGTATGTGTAGGATGTGAAGAACGTAAGTAAAATCATCCCGTCGACTCTCGTAAGGGTCCTGTCCCACGCGAGCAGTAAGGTGAGAAGCGTCGTACCGATCATCGGTGCATAGCCCCGGAGAAGGAACTTGTTCGAGAACCGAAAGCCGCCCACGAGTAGCACGACGAGTCCCAACAACAGTGTCTGCTGCACCACGTCAGAACCGATGTTCCCGCCCAGTACGGTCGCCGAGAGGATCCGCGGATCCCCGACGCCGAGGAGGATTTGCGACGATGCGACGACGTGTGCCGCGATTTCGGGCAGGCTCGTCCCAAGAGAGACCACGGTAAGTCCGATGACGGCCTCGGAAACGCCGTAGTACTTCGCGACCCGCACGACCCGCTGAACGACCACCTCGGCCGCAAGCACTAACAAGACCATGGAGACGAACCCGAGAACGACATACCCTCCGACACCCACCACAGTCATCCGTTAGCTACCTGTTCGCTTCCCAGATTATTAAGCTCGCAGGTCTACTGGACAGCTGGTTCATTGGCTTTAACGCGAAACAAACCAAGCCATCGTGGTGAACTCATCCTCTATATTCAGCAGGTCGTTTCTGACACCTATCCGAGAGATGGACAGCTGCTCCGGTAACGCCTTCGCCTCTATTGAACGATCACTACCCTCGCAGATGGGCGCTCAGTCTGTGCCCCATTCGCGCTGTATATTCAGCATCGTCTAAACGTCCTACCAGAATACGGTTAGGAATGCAGTGCGAGATACAGAGGATACCTCCACCGCTCGGTACATCGCCAGCCCGAGTACATGATACCAATGAGGAGGAGGTTTTCGAGACCAGCTTCGACGATGCTGAGTCACCCGGATAGCCACTCATTTGAAACGTAACGGCAACTCATTATTTTATCATCGCGGCCGCTCAACGGCCGACAGCACAGTCCCAAGCATGCGAGGAGAGATCAGCATCTTCCGACCGGTCGAAGCGTACGCGGAGGCCGGCTCTTCCAGAACTCACGGTGTCGTTGCAGCCATCTCTTTCTGTGTTTTCGTCGGAACCATCGTCTTTGGATTCGCCCCGGTCACGAGGAAGATTGAGACGTCCGGTTATTCGACCGCAGATCTACAGGAGGCAACGACTCGGACCGAAGTGGACACCATCTTGCAGGCCTTCGAGCCGGTTATGGATTCAGTCGCCCTCCTCTCTGCGCTCGATTACCTCTTCATTGTGGCTGGGTTCTTTCTCTTTTTCTCCATTCACTCTCTCGTGATGGAGCGACTGTCGTTCGACGACCGTCTGGTGTTGGTTCCGAAGCTCGGGATGGTGCTGACCGTCTGTTCACGGCTCCTCGATGCACTGGAAAATCTCTGGGTTATCCTGATCTATACAAACCCCGATAGCTATCCCAACGCCCTCATCAGCTTGATGAACACCACCCAATCGGCGAAATGGCTGGTGGTCGCGGTCGAATACCCGACCCTCGGACTGGCCATCATCCTGGCTCTTCTGGTCCGGTGTACATCCCTTTTCGATGGTAAGACATCCCGGATGTGAGTACACACCTTGTCTCGCCAGTCGCTGACGAAGCGACGTAGCTGACCACGTCCCAGTTATTTGACGATCAAACGCATGAGGCTACTCAATGACCCCAGATGGGCCCCCTTCAGACGAGAATATGTCTCTGTCTGAGGAGTTGCGGACTGGGGGACGGTACTGGGCTCCAGCAATCGCTGTGAGTCTGACGACGTTCATCCTGGTCGTCAACGCTTCTTTGATGAACGTGGCGATCCCCACGATGGTAGATGAGTTCGATACCACGGTCACCGTGATTCAAGGGGCGGTTTCACTCTACTCGCTGGTGATAGCTGCGCTGGTTCTCCCAGCCGGTACGCTGCCAACTCGGCATAGCACGAGGCGTGTAATGACAGTTGCGTTGATAGTCTATGCCGGTGGGACGCTGGTGGCGTCTATTAGCTGGAACACGACGATCCTCTATATCGGCTGGTCGCTCATCCAGGGTGTCGCGGCCGCTGTGTTATTTCCCCTGACGTTCACTGTATTGACAGTCAGTTACGACGACGATGACCGGGCGAAGGCATTCGGCCTGCTGGCTGGCGTGCACGGGGTTGGATCGACTCTTGGACCGATTATCGGTGGCGCACTAACCACGTACGCAAGCTGGCGCTGGGGATTTTCGCTCCAAATCCTCGGTGCGGGGATTATTCTCTTCTTCGTTCAGTACGTGACTCCGAACCCCCTGTCGGAAACACGCATTTCGCTGGATAAAGGTGGGACGGCGCTGTCCATCGTCGGTGCGACGTCGCTCGTCACGGGATTCCTTCTTTCCGGAAAGTACGGGTGGTTAATCGAACGGCGGCCGTTCGTCATCGGAGAGATGCAATTCAATCCGTTCGGGACATCGCCGGCGATCTGGTTTCTCGGGATTGGACTTTTCGTGCTCGCCGCGTTCGTTCAGTACGAACGCCGAATGGAACGTGCTGGGAAGTCGCCGCTCGTTCCGCTGCATGTACTAACGAACCGTCCTTTTTTGGCCGGTATTATAACGTACAATATTCGCTCGATAGTCTCGGCCGGCTTCATGTTCATTTTCCCGGTCTATCTCCAGGCAGTACTCGGATACACCGCCTTCGAAACTGGGCTCGCGTTGTTACCGTATTCTATTGCGTCGATCCTCTTTGCGACGGTCACGGTCAGCTGGCGGAAGTACATCTCGCCAAAGACGCTCGTCCAGCTCGGCATCGTGTGTATGGGCTCTGGATTGTTGGTGTTGTACGAGCAGACAGGCCCCGGTCAGACGATTGGCATGATGCTTATTCCAGTGACGCTTTACGGAGCCGGTGTCGGACTCATAGTGGCACAGATCAGCAATATGACAATGTCGGCTGTCCCGACCGCGAACTCTCCCGAGGCATCCGGCGTCCTGAACGTGAGCAGTTCGATCGGATTTTCCCTGGGGACAGCAGTCATTGGCTCGTTCTTTCTCGGACAGTTCTACGGGAGTGTCGTCGATGGGGTACTACGAGCAGAACACGTGACCGTTTCAACGGAGCAACGAAATGATCTGGTGATCGCGCTCCAAGATGCAGCAGAGACCGCGACCGAAGCCACACAACAACAGTTTCTAAACCGACTCACTCCGACGCAACGACAGTTGCTCGAGGGTATCTTCGAGACTGCGATGTTCGACGCCCAACGGGCGGCGCTGCTCCTCCTCGTACTGTTCGTGCTACTCCTGCTTATCGCATCGACGTTCTTGCCACGACAGATACCGGAAGATGACGACGACACTGACCACCCTGAGTCAGCCCAGAGTTCGACACATGAGACTTCTGAAACAGCCGTGGATGACTAACCGAAAACGCTAGATCGAACACGTCGGATGCGAGCCGCCATCGATCTGGATGACTCTGCAAGGTTCGAGGGACCGCAGCTGAAAACAGATCCGTCTACGAGGACGACCGCTCTGTTCTCCAGCGGTCAATGACGTCATCGATTGGTTCCTCGGGTTCTACGCCGCCAACGTTCGCTGCAAGTCCCGTCGTTTCAAACATCTGGACAACCTCGGACTCCGCCCCCGCAAAACGGAGGTCGATTCCGCGTGAGTCGAGTTTTTGCTCGAGTTTATCCAACATTTGTGCGGCACCGAAGTCGACTGTTGACGATGATGTGAGATCGAAAACGACTAATTCGACATCGGAATCGCGTTCTGCGAGCCGTTCAAGGAGGTCGGTCCGAACCGTATCTGCGTTCGCATAGAACAGTTCGGCTTCGACGCGGTAGACGAACACATCTGAGATGGTCGTTGCCGCCGGATACACGTCGAGAGCGACGAAGTGGTCCGTTCCGGTGATCTGACCGAGTTCGTGTGTTGATGGGCGACTAACCCGAGAAATTGCGACCAGCAACGAAAGGACGACGCCGACAAAGACACCCCAGAGCATCCCGACTGTGAGCACCCCGAGCAAGGCCGCCATCGCGATGACAAACTCGCTCTTGCTCACGTGGTACAGTTGGTGGATTTCGCTCGTATCGATAAGGCCCGTGACGGCAACGATAACGATTGCTGCAAGAACCGTTTCTGGGAGATTCGTGAACATCTCGGTGAGAAAGAGCAAGACGACGACGAGAACGAGAGCGACGACGGCGTTCGTGAGTTGCGTCTTGCCGCCGACGGCGTCGTTGAGCGCCGACCGAGACATACTTCCACCGACGACGAATCCGCCACCGAAGCCAGCAGCGAGGTTGGCGCCGCCATCGGCCAGCAACTCCTGATTCGCATCGGTTCGGTAGTCGCGGCGTCTGGCAAACGTCTCGACGGCGCTGATGCCTTCGACGTACGAAAGAAGAAACAACGCGGCGGCGATGGGGACGAGGGTACCCAGCGTCGAGATACTGGGAACGGTCGGTACTGTCAGCGAAGGGAGACCGCTCGGAATCGATCCAACGATCGCGACACCGCGTGCCTGCAGGTTCGTGACCGACATTAGCACGATCGAAAGGACGACGACGATGAGGGCACTCGGGACACGCGGCAAATAACGTTCTCCGAGCACGAGCAACACGATTCCAGCGAGACCAACGGCCAGTGTCTCCGGGTTCGTCTCAACGAGATGGGTACCAGTGTACCATATACGTCCAAAGAACGTTTCCCAGAAGAAGGCGCCCGACGCGCTACCCTCAATCCCGAACAGTTTGTCCAGTTGCGTAGACATTATATATAGTGCCGCCCCAGCGGAAAACCCCGTAAGCACCGAACCAGAAATAAAGTGGACGAGAAACCCCAGCCGAAACGCCCACGCGATAACTGCGAAGATACCGACGAGGATCGTCGTCACGATAACGAGTGACGCATATGAGGCGCTGTTTCCGCCAGCAACTGCTCCAACACCGCTCGCGAGCAGAATCGCCAGCGCCGAGGTCGGTCCCACCATGACCTGCCGAGAGGTGCCAAGAAAAAGGTAAGCGATGGCTGCCATCAACCCGGCGTATAAGCCGGTCTCCGGTGGCAGGTTTGCGAGCGACGCGTACGCCAACCCTTCGGGAATGACCGCCGCTGCAACGGTGATTCCAGCAACGATGTCCAGACGGAGCCAGGACCTGTCGTACTGCGGAAGCCACTCCAGCACCGGGAGCGTAGACGAAAACCGTCGGCTAATTCGTTCTTTTAGGTGCTCTTTTGACATCAAAACTCACCTTTTGGCTTAGGTAACTCTCGTTGTTCGTAATTTCACTCGAGCGGCTCGGCCTCGGGGAACTGATAGCTTCCGTCGAGAATCTCCTCGCGCGGTTGGTAGAGCCGGACCATATAGTTCCAATTCTTAGGGGTGTAGATGAAGTTCGGCTGGTCGGGATTGCCACCGAAGTGAACGGTGACACTGCCGTCGTCGGCTTGTTCTGCGGTCACGTTGTTAACCGTGTACGCGTCGTACTCGTTCTCCTCGAAGTATCCCTCACTGTTGTAAACGCTGACCGACCAGAATCCGCCGACAGGGACGTCTTTGTCGACGGTTAGTTCGAATGGCGTTGTGCCGTCATTCTGGGTAGGAATCTTTTGGAGGAATAATGCTTCCGACGGCTGCGGGACTCCGGTCCACCTCGATACAGAGGCGATGAAAAATTTCACGGGGTCAACTTGGTCGACGTCACCGTACGCGCCCGACCAGTTGTCTATCGTGATCACGACTGTTCTGAGCGCGTCGTCGATCTGTTCGAATGATTGCTGCTCCCAGTTGGGAATCTCGAACGTACCGGCGGAGTCTTGGCTCACTGCGAGTTCGTCCTGTAAGCCATGGACCGTCTCTACGTCGTCAGGATCGTTCGGATCGACGAACGTGCGGACCAAGACGCCAGCGTACCGAGTTTTTGTGAGATCCTGTGTTATCGTGTACTGGCCAGGATCGTAGACACACATCTTCGCATATTGGTCCTCGTTCTGAACTCCCATTGAGATGTATCGGTCACCGCTGTCTGGGAGCGTGACGGTGACTGGTTCGGTCAGATCGAAGACCCCCCACGAGTAGAGAAAGTCACGACTGATCCCGGGAACAAACTGATCCTCGATGGGGGCCAGATCCCGCATATGATAGAACTGTCCGAACCCACCCTCGTTAACGGTTGACTGGAATCCAGCATGACAGCTAGCGGTTGGGAAATTCTCCCACGTCACCGGGACTGACTCGTCATCCGCTGACGTCTCGTTCTGGTCTTGTAAGGCGTTTGATCTCGGGAAGTCCTTCTGGGCAGTGGCGCTGCCACCCCCCAGCGCGAGCATTCCGGCGAGACCTGCCCCGCGAAGCATGGTACGACGCGTTGCCTGCAGCAGTTCGGAGTCCAGTCTTGGCGTCGTGTGGTGCGGCTCGTTGCTCATGATTCATGCCTCTCTGAGTGGCCACAGTAGCAGTTGGGACCCACTCACACGTTCGAACTCCAGCGAACCACATAAGTCAGTGTCAATCCTTTAGAATAGTTTCATGGGATGATGATAGTGGTAGATGGATGATTATCTCTGGACTCTCAATCGACTATCTTTAAACAGCGAGAGAATCCCGCCCTTTAGGGCGGACGTGAATCGCGTCACTCGACTACGAAATCCACCGTTCGATGGCAGGTCGGATATTCAACGCCAATCTGAGCCATTAAGTAGGTTTATCTACATAGGCTATGTATGGCGATTCAGGTCACTCGCACCTACATTGGTTCCATTCAGAACCAGCAACAGGTCTGCGATGGCCTTGACTCGCTCGGAGACTCCGCCTCGAAAATCTGGAACGTCGCACGCTGGACAGCCGATCGCATCTGGGACGCAACCGGCGAAATCCCAGACGAAGGCGTTCTGAAATCGTACATGAAGAACCAGTCGTGCTGGAAAGATTTGAACGCGCAATCCAGTCAGAAAGTCATTGAAGAACTTTCTGACGCTTTCCAGTCATGGTTCGACCTGCGACAGAAAGACCCAGAGGCGAATCCGCCCGGCTACCGCAAACACGGCGGCACCCGTCTCAAGAGCACGGTTACGTTCAAAACAGACGGATTCAAACATGATCCAGAGAATAACCGCGTTCGTCTCTCGAAAGGCTCGAATCTCAAAGAATACTGGTCGGACTTCATCCTCTGCGAGTACCAGACTCGACCGGACGTTGACCTCTCGGAAGTCAACAGCGTGCAGAACGTTCGCGCCGTCTGGAACGGCGACGAGTGGGAACTGCACTTCGTCTGCAAAGTCGAACTCGAAACCAACGACTCTGCAGGTGACGAAGTAGCGGGAATCGACCTCGGCATCACGAACATCGCCACGGTCGCATTCCCCGACGAATACGTTCTCTACCCCGGGAACTCGCTCAAACAGGACAAACACTACTTCACCCGCGCAGAGTACGGCACTGAGGGCGAGAACGGCCCATCCGAGGAGTCGATGTGGGCACGTCGAAAACTCGCTGACCGAGAGACACACTTCTACCATGGTCTCTCAGACGCCATCATCACGGAGTGTGTCGAACGAGGTGTTGGAACGCTCGCGGTGAGTTGGCCCGAGAATGTGCGAGAATCCGACTGGGGCAAGACCGGCAACAAGAAACTCCATACGTGGGCGTTCGACCGCATCTACCAGTATCTCGAATACAAAGGAGAGATACGTGGTGTTAAGGTTTTGAAGGAGAACGAGTGGGACACCTCGAAGACGTGTTCGGCGTGTGGCGATGACACGAAGTCGAACCGTGTTGAACGTGGCCTGTACGTTTGTTCGTCGTGCAAGTTGGTGGCCAACGCGGATTGCAACGGGGCGGAGAACATGCGACAGAAGATAACTTCGAGTCCTCACGGCGAGGATAGGAGTAACGGCTGTGTGGCACAGCCATCGACATACTTGTTCGACCGCGAGAGCGGGACGTTTCGCACGGGAGAACAGGTCGTGTCGTAGACCGTCAAATATCCCAACTTGCGGTACGGGAAGCCCCGGCGTTTACGCCGGGGAGGATGTCACATGCGCCAGTAGTGAGCGATAACGGACCTTCGTTCGTGCTCCACTCGTGCTCTGTATTTAGCACATCCGCTGAAACTTATCCTCGAGTGAAGACTTCAACAAAGCAATCAATCTATAATATACCGTAGCGCTGTCGTCGACCGATTCATCGAAGGTAGAGTATTACTGTCGGGCAGTGGTTCGCGCAGGGCGGTCTCTTATCGGATCTCTCCAGATGTACCACGTATTTCCACCAGCAGATCGACGACGGCTTTCGACAGCCCCAGTATGACCGGGCCGATGAAGAGCCCGAGGAATCCGAAGACGGCCACTCCACCGAAGATGCCGAGAACGAGCAGCCCGGAGTTCAGGTGCGCTCCGCGCTGCATCGCAATCGGTCGGACGAAATTATCCGAGCCACTGATGATGACGAATCCGTATACCAGCAGTCCCACCGCTGCTGGAACGTTCCCCACGATCACGAGATAGATCACTGCTGGAATCCAGATGATCGACGCACCGATGAGCGGCAGCAATGACAGGACGAACGTGACTATGCCCCAGAAAACAAGATCCTCGAAGCCGAGGACCACGAAGCCCAGAACGGTCAGTATCGCCTGTAAGCCGGCGACGATAACGTTGCCGACGACGGCCGCCCAGAGGAGGTCATCGGTGCGTTCTATCAACTCATCCATAACGTCCGGCTCGAGCGGGGCGGCCGTTCGGAGCCACGCGACGAATGCGTCTCCGTCTCGTAAGAGATAGTAGAAAGTAAACAGGAAGATTACCGCGCCAACGACGAACGCGGGAATCCCGCCGACGATACCGATGACGCCACCCAGAACGCCGCGGAGACCGGTTTCGGCGGCACCGGACAACGGCTCGAGGAGGCGTTGGAGGTCCGCATCCGTTCCGAGCAGTTCTTGGACGGTCGTTTCGACAGCGGCGAGATCGGGGATTTCAGCACCGCTCGCCAGCGAAACCGCCTGGTCCACTGCGACGGCGAGGATAAGCAGGAGCGGGACGAGGACGACGATGACCGTAATGAGTATCGTGACGAGTGCGCCGACGGTCGCACCCAGTCGACGTGAGAGCCTATTGTTTATCGGGGCGACCAGATACGCCAGTAATGCACCCGCCAGTACGGGCTGGAAGAACGGCAATACGAGGACGAGGGACAGCGTCCCGAACACCACCAGGAGAAGTCGGAGAAAGGTCGTTGAGGACAGGTCGTCATCCTCGGTCATGGGTAGTCACCGGTACCGCTCAAGGGGGCGAGGGTATCTCGTTCCGACACGTTTTTTCACTCTATCAACGAGAGATCGGTCGCTTTCGCGGGTTCTCCCATGGTTACTCGGGAACCGACAAACGGTGAGCCTCTCGAACCAACATACGACGGATCCGTATTTAATACCATGAGGCCGTCTCGGCGTACAGCGGATCCGAAAATTCAGTAGCGTACGTGAATCGAGCGTCCCGATTCTGGGCTCGTGCGTCCGCTCTGAATGGTCTAATATTTCCAAATCTCTGCTCAGGAAGATCGTACTATCCGTCTTCCCTGAGAGGGGGTATATATACTATGACAGCGTAGTTACTATTGATCATGAACATCAATTGGTCAGCAGTCGTAACTGGATTCGTGGTAACCCTCGTGCTCGGGTTCATCAGCGGTGTGATCTACGTGGGATCGGAAGCCTCGGTCGTGGTCTTGTACTGGGGAACCATCGGTGTCCTCGGTGGCCTCGCTGCCGGCTACCTCGTCGGCGGAACGGTGGGTTCCGGCGCGCTCCACGGCGGTATCGCGACCGTCTTCGGCTCGCTCATCCTGTTAGCTATCGCGGCGTTCACGACGCTCCTGTTCGCGGGCGTCGTCCCGACGTTCGGCGTGGTCGTCCTCGGCTTGCTCATGCTCGCCTTCTACGCCATCCCCGGTGCGCTGGGTGGTGCGATCGGATCGTGGGCCAAAGGCCGTCGCACCTCCAGGGAAGTGGTCGGCGCACGGGCCTGAGCGGCTCCCGATACCACCGATCGCTTTTTACCGAACAGCGGACTCCTGCTTCGAAAAGGCAGTGATCGAAAATGACGGATTTTTGGTAATCGTAACGCTCGTGACGCTGTTCTTTCACTCTCGCCTCGAGAGTCGGATCTCTCGCCGTCGGCTTCCTCCTGGTTGCGTTCTACTCGGCACCCGACGCTGGGTGGTGCGATCGGAGCGTGAGCCGACGGAAACCGGGCATCTCGCCGGAAGGTCTGGCACTCGAGCGTGAGAGTTCGCAACGAAATGGCCGGAACGATATCGTCTCCGCTCTGCGAATCGACACTTAGCGTTCCGGTTCTCGTGGGGGGACATCCTCTCGGATAATCGTCACGGGGACGTGTGCTCTCCGCGCCACGCTTTCGGCGACACTTCCGAGCAGATATCTGGCCAACCCGTTGCGGCCATGACTACCGAGGACGATATGGTCGATGTCGTGCTCTTCCGCATAGGTCACGATAGTCGAGTCCGCTTTTCCATCGATCGACTCCGTTTGTATTTCCGTCTCGAAGTCCCGTGGGATCTCCGCTGCTCTCTCGAGGAGTTCCTCGGCGTCCGTCCGTGATCGCTCGTAGAGTTCCTCGGAGGGGAAATCATAGATATCGCCCTCACCGTCGTGATCGTCTGTCCTATACTGCTCAGCAAGATCGTTCACGTAGAGCACGTGTATTTCTGCATCGGGGTACGTCGACAGTGTGTATCGTAATGCGAAGTTCGCCTGTGTCGATTCGTCAAATCCGACTAACACCTGTGACGGCATAGCCACCCAAACGGTGACGAGCGACAAATTACCCCCGTACGACGCCCCGCTGCCGAATATCGCGACACGGCCTCGGTACGCTCAGTCGTTCCGGGCGCTCAACCGCTCGGCCAACTCGTCCGAAACATCAGTGAGAGACGCGCTCCCGAGGATGGCGACGAGCACAGCACCGAGCATGTTGTAGGTGAGGTCGAGGACGGTGTCGGTGAGCCCGTACTGAACGAGGATCCCACGGAGTCCGAGTCGGTGAGAGACGAGACTGACGTAGAACTCGAGGAGCTCCCAGAGGACCCCGATCGCCATCACGAAGAGGAAAAGATACACGAACAAAAACTTCGGCGGCAAGTTGATGGCGTCAGTGTGCACATCGATCGCCCGTGCGGCTGCGTATCCGACTTCAGCGACGAGCGAAGAGGAGAGCGTATGCGTCACGTGATCCCACCACCACACGGAGCTGTACAGTTTCGAGACGCCGACACCGGGCATCGGCAGTATGCCGACCGCATGGAAGAGCATCGAGACCGTGATCCAAAGGACGAGCCCAGCGTTCATCGTGAACTCGTAGCGGCGCTCGAAGAGCGCGGGGAGTTGCGTGACGAAGAGACCAATGACGGCATTGACGATTACGCCCAGCCTTCCGAACCGGATACCGGCCAAGAGGATTCCGATGATGATGAGTTGTAGAAGGCGAACGAGGAGGGAAACCCGATCGGTAGCGAGTCCTCGATATTCCCGATCAGTCACGGCGACTCCACCTCCTGCGGTGGTGGAGTAGATGTCCGTCGAAGCTGCCAGCGGAAGTACAGCCAGAAGACGAACCCCGAAACGAGCCCCGCGACGAGAGCGACGCTGAAAATCTGCATGAGCTCGTCGTTCGTCTCGACGAACGTCCCGCCAAGGTGGGCTGCGCTGAACGCCGATCCAACCGCCCAGAATCCGACGACGGCGAGCGTGGCGATACCGACGAAGACTACAGCGAACGGAGGCGTCATCCGAACCGTCGTTGTAAGCTGTAGTGCGCTGACGATAAGCATGCCGAGTGCTGCGACACCGATACTGACGACAAACTGACTGAAAAATGCCGGCTGAAACGATCCGAGCACGAGCGGGAACGACGCAGTGGCGAGGAGCGGCCACGGGAGTGTGTACGTCCACGATCGGGCGACTACTGGTGGGACGATCACGATTACCGCTACGATTGCCGTGACCGTTGCCCACACGAACCGGCCCACGAGGAGATAGACGATCGCCGTAGCGCCGAGGAGACCTGCACCTAACAACGTGACCGCGGCGTTCAGCTGCGTATCGATGACGAACCAGTCGTTGGGCAGATCCTGCACCATAGCGTTTCCCGCTTATCGTCGATCGTTGAAGTTGGTTGCCTCTATACTATCACTGACCTACTTGGCCGAGTCAAATAGTCGAAATATTTTGGCTTATGCCGCCTTCTGGTTGATCCCGTCCTGAATCAGGTACATCGCTCCGGGAAAGAATAGAATCCAGAGGAGGAAGACGACTGGTCCGGGCTGATCTTCCACTACGTGCTCGGCGGCACTGTCTAGTTGCGTCAGTTTGAGAAATGAGCAGGTCGTTGAGTGAATTGGCTAAGATGCTCGCAGACCTGCTCAGCGAGAGCTATGCGACGGATTTAGAAGAATCTTGGGAGAACGAGCGGACGGCGACGCCCGTCAGGGCGTTCGCCGTCCGCCTCCACCAGACTGGTTGTTCGCTTCGGGAGACAACAACGATCCTCGCTGAATTAGGCGTTGAACGTTCTCACGGAGCGGTTTGGAACTGGGTTCATCGGCTGTCTGACAGTGGATGCGACCCGCCGACGGCGACGCCGTCGCGGGTCGCTGTCGACGAAACTGCTGTCAAGATCAACGGCGAGTGGTCTTGGTTGTATGCTGCAATAGACATCGAGATAAAAGTAATTCTCGACGTTGCGTTGTTTAGTCGACATGGCACCGATCCGGCGGCTGCGTTTCTGCAGAAACTCCGCGAGAAACATGATCTCTCCGAGGCTGAGTTTCTCGTCGATCAATTTGGCTATCGGACTGCCCTTTCCCGAGTCGGACTGAGCGGTCGGGTCAACTATACCGACCGAAACCTCATCGAAAAGTGGTTTCATACCCTCAAAATGCGCATCGACCGCTTCCATAATTCATGGGTGGGCAGTCGGTCAAGCGTCCGAGAGTGGCTTGAACAGTTCGTGCATTACTACAACCACCAAAGACCGCATCAAGCTCTCGATGGAAAAGCGCCAGTCGAGGTAATCCAGAACTAGACAGTGCCGATGAACTTGAACCATCTGAGTTCGAAAAATTCCGCGAGAAAACGGGTGAAGAGTAGATGCTTCCGTTCATAATGAGAGGAGAGGTAGAATTCCCATGCGGATTGAAACAGAAGGCGTGGGCAGTTGGAATACTTCTGGGAGCAACTTTTGACGATCCCGACTGCCCAATACACGGAGAAGACTGCTACAAACCAGAGTTCGCAGAGAAATTGGAGGCTGATGAACAGTGATGGCGATACAGCAGCAGGTAGCACACGTTGAGGAGCAGTACGGCCGGTACATCTGCCAGGAGTGCAATGACTGTGGTGCCCGAGTCCTATCCACGGTTAAGTGGATGGTCAAGGACGGGATCGACGAGTGCCCCCACTGTGGTCATCCGGACGCTACTGCGTGGATGCCGTGCGTTCTGGACAGTGTCCTCAGTGATTCGACGTGGAAACCAGAATACAACGAGGCACTGGAACTTGTCGAACAAGACAGAGCAGCCCTGATATTCGATGAAGGCGTGTACCGCTTCGTAGGTTCCGGATCGGAAACTGGAGGAGTTGGGTGATGCCGCGATTGGTACCTACGTCCTCGTCGGCTGCGGCCTTCTTCACCCGATTAGGAACCCACCTCCCCGGGTGTGGAGTGGGTTCTTACCGTTATCCATGGTACATCGCAATATGTCGGACCCTCCGTCAGATACAGACAACAATGAAGAGGCGGACAGCGAGGACACCACAACGAGAACAGCCACCGTCGAACCAACAGACGCAACTGGAGAAGGAACGGCTGGATCAGACGTGAACGTCGTAATCGGGTTCTCACCAGACGACATCCAAGGCCGGCTAGACGACGACAAGATTGCGGAAGCACTCGTACTCACAGCAACCCGTCTCGAAAACATCCTAAGCCACGCAATCGCCGACCGGTACAACATTACCACTGGTCAGTTCGAACAGTTGTACGGCAACGCAGGACTCGGACGCTACCAATACATGGCATCAATCCTCGACTTATTTGATCAGCACCTTGGCACCATCCAAGACGTGGTAGAGTACCGAAACAAACTGGTGCACGACTACGGCTACCTCGACGATCTCCAAGACGACGATGATGAACGCAAAGCAGTGAAGGACGCGATTGAGGACGCGATTACATTTATTGGACAGACCGAAATATAGATCAGAACGAAAACGTCTCGGTCGATTGCTTCTCATTATTCCGAAAGTATCCGTCGTAACCTCTACACAGTCATTTCAAATGTTTCCATACCGTAATTTTGCCGTTCACTTTTACGTGTCAATAGTTTATTCAGAAATGTATGGCGATCAGTCTCCTCGTCACGGGGGTAATTGCAGCGATAGCCGCGATACTGTTATCCCCCGTGTTTGGATACTCATCTAGTGCTGGCTACCACCTTAGGGGTGGGAGTTTGACGAGTAAGGAAAAGGCTGCACTCCTCAAACTCGCCAAAATCGGAGCAGCTGGTGCCATTGCTGCATACACGGCGCCAATCATTCTCACGATGAGTCCGTTACTCATCGGTGCTGCCGTAATAGGAGGCGTAATGTTGGTGCTTCACTACGACATCCCGCACTGGAGGATACTATGAGACAGAGCAACGTAGGCGATGCACTCATCACTCTTGTTCTTGGGCCGTTCATAGGATTCGCTATTGGCGGGCTCTTCTATGCAGTAGCGCGGATGTACGTGAGCATGAAGCCGACAGAAGGACCGTTTACGGCCGCCTATGACACGATCGGTACATCCCTCTCTATCAGCTACAGCCTATTCCAGTTAGCCTCAAGCCTTGAAACGTGGATTGCGATTGCAGTGATTGCTTTCGCGAGCTATAGTCTCTTTGCGAGTCTGGGTGGCGGTAGAGGCCGTGGTGGTCTCGGCGGTCGTTAGAAGCAATTCTCCTTCATCCTGCTACGGAATTTCTCCACTATTCGTCTGGTCGGTCGTGTTCCACATCGGTGAGTTCGCCGAGGACGACGAGCGCAGTGCGGACTGCGTCAGCCATTTGCGGCTCAGTGTCGTCGACGTATCCGTGACCAGTGCGAATTTCTCTGGCAATGCTCTCCAAATGCGCCTTCTCCTCGCTAGTAATCTCCTCGCCTTCGACCGCCCACTGGTACAGCTTCAGAAAGTTTGTCTCTAGCGCCTCAATGTTGTATTCGATCGTGTTCAGTTCGTCCAGTGCGTGGGTGGCAACCTTGGCTGGACCACGCGTTGAGAGCAGGTGTTCCATCTGCCGTTCGTGGTTCCAGTCACCGTCGTCGTTAGTGTAGTAGGAGCCGGGGTCGACGTGGCCGTCTGGGAGGTCGTCGGATTCGATGCTGGGACCGGCACGTTCTTCGAGGTGATTGATGCGTTCCTCAAATTTATCCGTCATATCCACGCAGATATCCGGGAACGACATGGGTGCTGCGGTTCACAGCGCTGGAAACGAGAACAAGGGCTCCCGGTAGTATTTTTGTGCTGGCTGTGTGAGTGAATGTCATACAGCGCTGTCGTCAGTAGCCAGTAATCACGTAATGATGCAAAGTCAATCCGGCATAACCAATGTTAGATTCGTGGCCCATGGTGACATAGACCGCGAGATTAGCCCTAACTCCGAGCTATCGCACAATGACAACAGACCACACCCGTTGTAATAATACAAACGGGCACGAAACCGGTAATTTGAACTGTATTTTGTCCGAATCGGCGTTTCTTACGAAATATCTAAGGTTAATTACGAGGCCTCGGCACTCATAGGGCTCGTCACGACCGGATGCCGAGTCCGGTTCGGAGCGGGTGCATCGTCATCGGCCACGCGACGCTACGGCGGTCGCTCCAAAGACGGTTTGGATTCGCCGGAAAACGAGGTCAGTACTTGAGTTACGACCCGCGTCCCGCCGTCTCGTTCGCGAACGCGGCGTTCCACTCGTCGATCAGGTTCTCGAGTCGGCCCGTGTTTCGGTGGGAAAACGTTTGTGGAGCCTGATCGGTGGCCGTTCGCGGGTCCTCGGTGACGGCACTCGAGCGGGGTCGCGTTCGAGTCGTGGTTCGGTCGGTGGTCGGTTCGGCGTCGGTCGTGGACTGCAGGCGTTGTGTGCTCATGTCGGTCGGGTGTGGATATCGTCGAACATCGGTACTCGTCGTCGGCAACGAACTCAGATTGCTACGTGTACGACCGACATCTCTACTCACCCCTTTCCGCTCCTTGGTTATAAAAGTTCATGATAGATATCGTCTCTGCGAGCTGGTGTCTGAAAACAATTATCGTGGGTCGTGTTGGCATGGGAATGGCGAGTAAGCCGTCGGGACCGCCCGCCCGTCGATCCAGGTATCGTCGGCTCGAGGCGCCAACGGCCTCCGTCGTCGCTTCACGCCGAGTGCAATCGACGAGCGCGGGGACACGCAACACCGCAACTCCGATACTTTGAGAACCCGCCGTCGAGTTCTCATGGCTAACACCATGGGACGCGACGGTCGAGACGACGCTGTCGGCGAGCCGGACGTGAGCTTCGTGGTGCCGGCGCGAAACGAGGCCGCGTACATCCGAGGGACCTTGGCGAGCCTCGCCACGCTGGATACCGACTACGAGTACGAGGTGATCGTCGTCGACGGTTCGTCGACGGACGACACGCCGATGATCGCCCGCGAGTACGGTGCGACCGTCGTCCGGGAAGTCAGCTCGAGCATCGCCGCTGCCCGAAATCTCGGGGCCGAACGGGCGACCGGCGAGTGGCTCGCCTTCGTCGATGCGGACACGCGGGTGCGGGCGAACTACCTCACTGAACTGCTGGGTTTCGTCGAAGCCAACGGACTCGCAGCCGCGAGCTCCTACTGCCGGATCAGCGGCCCCCGACGGGCGAAACTCATGGAGGTGACGATCAACCACGGGTTCTCGCGGCTCGAGCGTCCGATCCTGCCCGGATTCAACTCGTTCGTCCATCGGGAGGCGTTCGCGGAGATCGGCGGCTTTCCGGCCGTCAGAAACGAGGATACGGCGTTCAGTCGGAGGCTTTCCGCTCGACTGCCGACGGCCTACTGCCCGACGGTCCTGGTCGAGAGCTCCGGGCGACGGATCGCAGCGCAGGGGTTGTCCGGGGCGCTGTGGCACTACCTTCGGCACGATATCGATCGCCTCCGGGCGGAGTACTGACCCGTCGGCGATCGGGGAGTGAGTCTTCGGTCCCGAACCGGTAGCCGCCGCCGTCGTGACGAGCGAGGGTCTCGAGCCCGGCGAGTTTCGATCGAACGAGACCTCGAGCGATCGCTACTTCCCAGGAAGAACGTTGCTTATCAAAAAGTTGCTTACCAGGGAGAATGTTCACGCACGCGCTCGAGTGCCTCGCGTTCGCGCGGTCCCCCAGCCCGGTCGACGACGGAGGCACAGTACGCGAGACGCTCTCGAAGGTCGCGCTGGTCGTAGTCGTCGACCGCGAGTCGCGATGCGGCGACGGTCGCCTCGACGACGGCACCGAACCCCCGGTCGATCGTCGGGACGGTTTTCCGCTCGATCGTCGACTCGAGGGGGCGAAGCGTCCACTCCTCCCAGTCGGTTCCGCCCTCGGCCCCGGAGTCGACCCGATCGACGGTCACGCGGCTCCAGGCGCTCGCGGACGCGAGGATCGGCTCCTCGTGCTCGACGATCGAGAGGGCGGCCTCGGCGAAGTCGACGGGATCGTCGACGAACTGCACGTAGCCCTCGCCCTGCCGGTGGAAGTTCCGGCGGGTACGGGTGTTTCCCCACGTCCGGGCGGTGACCGGATCGCCGGCGTGGAGGCCGAGTGCGGCGGCGTTCCAGCGTCCGTTCGGACCCAGTGTGGTCACGACCGACTCGGTGACACCCGAGAGGTCGACGGGCCACTCCGGGACCCCCGTCCCGGCGTCCTCGTCGTCGGTCATACGTCGATCGCCTCGTGCTCGAGCGCGATGAACAGTCCGGCCGCGGTGACGTCGGCCGTCGTCCCCGGATTGATCCCGCGGTCGACGAGGTCCTCGGCGAAGGCCTCGACGGCGCTCGGGTCCGTCTCGAGGGCGTCCGCCTCGACCAGCGTCGCGGCGCGGTCGGTCACCGCTCGAGCGGTCGCCTCGTCGTGACGCGTCGCGACGAGGGTGTCGGGTCGCTCGGCGAGCAGGGAGAGGAAGGTCGCCGCGGTCCGGTCCGATATCGGGCCGTCGGCCGCCGCGAGCCGTTCGGCCGCCGCGAACGAACGGTCGAATCCCCGGACCCACTCCCGAGCGACGTCGTCGCCGGGAACGCTCCGGTCCATGATGTCGAAGAGCGTCAGCCCGCGGGCCTCGAGTGCCGGAATCGCGTCCGCGCCACGACGGACGTCGAGGGCAGCCATGTCGTCGGGCGGGTCGGCGACGGCCACGTCGACGTGCTCGAAGGCGCGGTAGAACGCCGCCGCGTCGCCGACGGTCGTTTCCTCGACGGTGGCTTCCACGACGGGCTGGGAGAGCTCAGTTCGCGTGGCTCTGACGAGCGGGATGAGCAACAGGAGCGCCCCGAACTGGGTGTTACCACCGTCCTGTGTGGCCATCCCGTCGACGGCTCGTTCGAACGCCGGGCCGACCGCCGCGCCG
This sequence comes from Natrinema ejinorense, assembly GCF_002494345.1. Classification (GTDB taxonomy): domain Archaea; phylum Halobacteriota; class Halobacteria; order Halobacteriales; family Natrialbaceae; genus Natrinema; species Natrinema longum. The sequence continues at coordinate 1,481,387 of NZ_NXNI01000001.1, read as the reverse complement.
TCAGCCGCCAGTTCGAGTCCGTCGCGAGCACCCACCGCTCCGGCGAGGAAGTGTTCGAAGCGCAGGTCAGCGAGGTCCCGGTGCCGGTCGACGTTCCCCGGCTTGGGGGTCCCCGCGACCTCGAGGAGGAGTGCCAGTTCCGCGTTCCCTGCCGACGATCGCATAGTTTCCGGTGCGTTCTCGCGCGGTTTACCAGTTGCTGTCCCGGCGCACCCACACGGCGGTTCACGGGTGTGCCGGCACTGCCTGACAGGAGTCCGTTTCATTCCAGGACGCGCTCTCGCTCGTCGGTGCGCCGGTCGGTCCCCTCGGTCTCGAGGAGTCGATCGAGGCGATACTGAAACGCTTCGTCGTCGATGTCACCGGCCGCGTAGCGCCGTCGGAGGGTTTCGACCGGGCTCTCCGTCGAGTCGGTCGTCGACGTCTCGGTCGGGGGCCCGTCGGGAGCGGCCTCGGCCTGTCGAACGACGCCTCGCGTCAACTGTCCGGCGACGGTGAGGGTGACGGCACTGACCAGGAGGAACAGGGCTGCCAGAGCGACGTCGCCGGTCAATCCGACGAGTCCGAGCACCAGCGTCGGCACACCGACCACCGAAGCGACGATCGCGACGGCAGTTCGGCCCGCGGGACTGGCCGGTGCATACCGGTGGACCAATTCGTACATCGTTCCTACTATTTTCGATCCGGAACAAAAAAGGCCGGGAGAGCCTTCCGCATTGGATTCGAATCGATCCGGACCCCCCATCGGAAATCGGGGCTCTGGCGGCGGCCCGTCCTGTTGGTTCGCCGTCCCAAGGGTTTACGGATCGATGCGAGAACTATCACCCATGAGCTACGACGTCGCTGCGAAGACCGACCCGGAGTCAGTCATCGACGACGAGTGGGGCGGCATGTGGTTTCTCAAGAGCGAGCTCGAGACCGAAGAGTTGGGGATTTCGGTCCTCGAACTCGAGCCCGACGGGAAGGGGATGGAACACGACGAGGCCGACTCCGGCCAGGAGGAGATCTACTACGTCGTCGAAGGGACGATCGACGTCGACCTGACGGACGCCGACGAGACGGTTACGCTCGAGGCCGACGAGGCGATCCGACTCGACGCCGAGGAACCGCGCCAGATCCACAATCGAGGCGACGAGCGTGCGAAGCTGGTGCTGGTCGGCGCACCGTTGTAATCGTCGGCCGACGTGTCGGAGGTCGTTCCCCTGACAGCCGTGTCCTCCGGACAGTCGGTGGGAAGGCGTGGCTGTTCCCCGCGGTCTCCGGCGGTGGGAACACAGCACATTGCGAGTGTGAGCCACCACTCGCCAGCACCATCGCACACGCTCACCGCCGGCCAACTCGAGCGGTCCACCGACGAGCGAGCGGGGGAGGCCGAACCTAACTCGTCTCAGTTCGCTTCGAGCCCGAGCCGCCGCTCCACCGCGTCTCGAACGCGTTCGAGGACGACCGGGTCGTCGCTGGGTCGACCGACGCTCACCGCGTCGGCACCGTACGCGACGTACTCGCGGACGGTCTCCTCGTCGCGGACGCCGTTGTTGGCGATCACGAACAGATCGGTCGCCGCGACCACGTCGGCGATCACGGACTCGGAGTCCATCGCATCGACGTGGACGAACGCCGCCCCTGCCCGCTCGAGTCGCTGCGAGAGCGCCGGCAGATCGACGCCGGACACCTCCGCGCGAACTTTCACGCCGACGAGTGCCCCCGTTTCGCTCGCCCGGGCGACGTAGTCAGCGAGTCGATCGCCGTCTCGCAGGAGGGTCTCGCCGCAGCCGACGGCACAGAGTTCCGCCTGTCGGCAGTGCGCGTTGACCTCGAGATACGCGCCTCGGTCCCGGCAGACGCGGGCCGCCTCGGCGATCGGTTCGGCGGTCGCGCTCCGGACGTTGAACGCCGGCTGGATGGGAGCGTCCTCGAGTGCCTCGAGTTCGCGGTCGAGGAAAGCGAGGGGGTCCTCGGGCAGGAACTCGGTGCGCTCGCGGTCGACGAGTTTTCGAGCGGCCGCTCTCGACTCCGTATCGAGGGCGATCCCGCCGAGGAACGCAGCGCCCGCGAACGCCGCGCCGGTCCGTGCCCAGTCGGAATCGGCCTCGCCGCTGAGGCTGGCGAGGGCGAGCCGCGGCGTAAACGAGATGCTCGTGGCCATCTCAGTCCACTCGCTCGATCGCGGTTTCGACCGCGCGGATCACGCGGCGGGCGTCCTCGCGGGAGTCGATCGCGATGTCCGTCTCGATGGTCGGACGGTCGAACTCGGCACCGTCGGTCTCGTCTATCACGAAGGCGTCCGCGAACGGGTAGGCCGTCGCCAGTCCCGCCGTGCTCGGCTCCGCGTTGACGGCTTCCATGAGGTCGCCGACGGGGCCGGAAAAGGCGTCGTCGCCGAGAAACGGCGAGACGGCGACGACCGTCGTCTGGCTGAGTTTGTCCGCCACCCCCGGCAGCGCGAGCATCGGGCCGATGCTGGTGACCGGATTCGATGGACCGATGACGACGGTGTCCGCGAGCGCATCGAGGACGCCCGGGGCGGGCTCGGCGTCCGAGGAGCCGCGGAACTCGACGGTGTCGACGGCTGGCTCACCACGGTGGGCGACCCAGTACTCCTGGAAGTGCATGAGTCCCTCGTCCGTGTGGACGAGGCTGGCGACGGGGTCGTCGCTCATCGGGAAGAGGTCGATGGTCAGTCCGAAGGCGCTCGCGAGCCGTGCGGTGGCCTCGCTCAACGTCTTGCCCTCGTCGAGCAGGCTCGTCCGCGTGATGTGGACGGCCCGATCGCGGTCGCCGATCGTCATGAACTCGGCGACGCCCGAAAAGCGCCGCCAGTTCGCGAGTCGCCGACCGTCGGTTTGCCTCTCCTCGGGCAGGTATTGTGGCCCTTCGGGGAGTCCCGCGGCCGACGCGATGTCCATCAGTGCCGAGTTGGTCCGATGCGTGTCGCCGTCGATTCCCCACCACGTCTCTCGGTCGAGGATCCCACCGCCCTGAAACAACAGCGTATCGACGTCCGGCGAGACGAAAAACCCGCCGATCTCGATGTCGTCGCCGGTGTTAGCGACGACAGTGGTCTCCTCCGGCGAGAACGCGGCTGCAGCGCCGTCTAACAGCTTCGGCGTTCCAGTGCCCCCGGAGAGGAAGGTTACCATACCTACACCTCTCGAGCGTGGCTACTTAATCGCTTTCGGCCGTCCCTCGGTATCGGGAGTCCCGACCGAACGGGTTCGTCGACCGATCGATGGCCGGCGTCCCGCGGCGGTGACGACTCCCCTCGTCGGGAGTGTGGGAGAGTCATTCAACGACGATCGTCCCAACCATGCCGGCGGCCTCGTGGGGGATACAGACGTACTCGTGTTTGCCCGTCGTCTCGAACGTGTGGACGTACGACTCGCCCGACGTGACTGCGCCCTGGCCGTTCTCCCAGCCCTCGCGGGCGTCCGTCTCGCTTTCGAACCCACCGGACGCCCAGTAAGTGGCGTCGCTCGGAATCCCGTCCTCGTAGGCCGACACCGAGTGGGGTTCGCCCGATGCGTGCGTCCAGGCGACGGTCTCACCCTGCTCGACGGTGAGCTCCGCCGGTTCGAACGCGACGGCTTGCATGTCGACGACGTGGTCGGCGTCGTCGGGAACGCCCTCGACGACGTTCGGCCCGCCCTCGAGGTCAGGCTCGTCGTCGGCCTCCCCGTCGGAATCGGTCGTGCCGTCGTCGCCCGGCGCTGCGTCGGGCGCGCCGGCGACGGCGAACTGCGCCCGCAACGTCGCCGTGGCGAACGTTTCGGCGGCCCCGTCCACTCCCGACCCCGACTCGAGGGCGGCGATGTAGTCCTCGAGCGCCGCTTCGAACCCCTCGTAGGCCTCCCGGTCGGCGTCCTCGAGGAGTTCGTGGACGCGCGCTTCTTCGAAGTCCGCGAAGGCGTCCCGCATGATCGACGCGGCGGCCTCCCCGTACGAGCCACCGGCGGACGCCACGACGGTATACGTCGCCTCGAGCGCCTGCTCGTCGAACGTTCGGGCCGCTTCCGGGACGGAACCGTCGTTTTCGGCGGCGCCTCGAGCGTCGCCGAGCGCGCGCTCGAAGGACTCGTAACGGTCGTGATCGGCGTCCTCGAGCGCCTCGTGGAACCCGCCCGCCCCGCTCTCGAAGTGCTCGAACGCGTCCCGAACGACGGCCTCGGCGCGGTCGGACTCCCCGAGGACGTCCAGAACGCCGGCGTCGAACACACGGGCGGCCATGTACCCGCTTTCGACGGCGCTCACCTGCGCGGTCGTGCCGGCGGTCGTCTCGAACTCGAGGAGGCGCTCGCGGATCCCGGTCGCGTGGTCGTCGACGGCCGCGTCGTCGCCGCTCTCGAACGCCTCGATTATCCCGTTCAGATGCTCGTCTTCGAAGGTCTCGTAGAGCGATTCGTCGGTCTCCTCGAGCGTCTCGTGGAAGTCGGCTTCGTTGGACTCGAAGCGCTCGAACAGTCCGCGGGCGGTTTCGGCGGCGACCTCGTTCTCGCCGAGCCGATACCGTTCCAGCGCGTCCTCGATCCGGGCCTTGAAGAAGCCCGCCTCGAGCAACGCGGGCTCGACGCCGGTCCCCAGGGCGTCGATCCCGGTCACCAGCCCGTCGTCGATCGTCTCGACGGCGCTCGTGACTCCCGCCGCGTCGTCGTTCTCGATGGCGGTCGCGAGCGCGTCCAGACCGTCCTCCTCGAATCGGTGATAGGCGTCCTCGCTCGCCTCCTCGAGGGCCTCGTGTGCGCGAGCGCCCTCGAAGTGCGCGAAGACGTTCTCCGCGATCCGTGCTGCTGCGTCCGGGTGACCGCGATCGAAGAGCCACGCCGCGTCGTGGGCCCGCGCTCGATAGACGGTCAGCGCGGCCGCGTGAGCGAACGCGGTCGACGGTCCGCCCACGCTCGCGAGCGCAGCGGCGTCCCAGCCCCGGGCCTGATACGTAGCGAGCTGCCCGGAACCCGCCGTCTCGGCGGATGCGAGCGCGTAGCCGCCGTCGACGGTCGCCGCGAGCGCGTCACTCGCACTCGAGCGGACGCCCGCCGCGTCTTCGGTTTCGGCGGCCGTGACGACGCTCTCGATGGCGCTTTCGAACCGCTCGTAGACGTCGCCGTCCGTCTCTTCGATCGCATCGTGGACGGCCGCCTCCTCGAACCGCCCGAGTGCGTCGGTCGCGACGGTTTCGGCGGCGTCGAAGGCCCCGGCCGACGCGAGTACGACGGTATCGGCGACCGTCGTCCCGAGCGTCTGAAGATCGAACGCCCGCGACGCCGACTCGCCGACGAGGGCCCGCTGAGCCTCGCGGAGTTGCTCGTCTCCGATGACGGCTTCCTCCCGTGTGCGACCGATGTCTCCTCGCTCCAGCCCTTCCGTCCGGAGTTCGCCGAGGGCCTCCTCGAACTCCTCGTAGCGGGATTCGTCGGTCTCCTCGAGGAGTTCGTGGGCGTTGTACTCGCCGGTGGCGGTCTCGAACCGGGAGAACGTGTGTTCGGCGACGGCAGCGCCGGCTTCGGTCTCTCCGGCCCGTCCCACCGCGAGCGCGTCCCACAGGCGGGCTCGCATCGCGTTCCACTCGGCGGCGACGGCCGTCTCGATCGGTTCGGTGATCGTCGATTCCTCGTCAGGCGACTCCGGGGTCCCCTCGCCTTCGGTCGAGTCGGGTTCGGCGTCCTCCCCGTCGGTCGTCTCGGAACACCCGGCGAGCCCGAGGCTCACGAGTGCTGCGCCGCCTCCCTTCAGCCACGCACGTCGCGTCTGTTGCATGATTTTTAGGCCAGCCTAAATATACAAATACGTTCCGATTTTGGCCGGCCTAAAATATGGCACGGGCGGCGACGCATCCTTTCGATACGTCCCGGACGATGGCGAACCGAAACCCGGTTCGTACGGCTGATCCACGACAGGAGCGGGGGAATCGCCATCACGATCGCGGTGACCGCCGGCGGATTCTTTCGAGCCGTCCGAACGCGTTCGAATCAAGAACCCGGTGAGCCACACATGAAGTTTTCCCCGAATATCTTTCGCCCCACCGGGTGTCGCTACCGTTTTCCGGATAGATGGACCGCTCCGCAGGCCGTCCCGTGGTCCCCCCTGTTCTCGAGTCTCTCCCGTCGACGGACCTATTATAATTATTGATTATGTGAAACTATATCTCCGAGCGAAGCGTACGAACACTGAGTGATAATGGCAGTGACAACCACTCCCGTAGACGACGGTGCAATAGACGGATTCCGCGAGGGGCTTCACGGCGAGTTGCTCCGTCCTGGAGATCCGAACTACGACGAGACGCGAGCGATCTGGAACGGGATGATCGACAAGCGTCCGACACTCATCGCTCGAGCGATGGGTGTCTCGGACGTGATCGCGGCGGTGGACTTCGCCCGCGAGCAGGAGATGCTGCTCGCAGTTCGCGGTGCCGGGCACAACATCGCGGGCAACGCGGTCTGTGACGACGGACTGATGCTCGACCTCTCGGCGATGCGGTCGGTTCGCGTCGATCCGGCGGCGCAGACGGCTCGCGTCGAGCCGGGGGCGACCCTCGGCGACTTCGACCACGAGGCGCAGACGTTCGGGCTGGCGACGCCGACCGGGATCAATTCGACGACCGGCGTCGCGGGGCTCACGCTCGGCGGCGGCTTCGGCTGGCTGACTCGCAGGTACGGAATGACGGTGGATAACCTGCGCTCCGTGGACATCGTCACTGCCGACGGCGAACTGCGTCACGCGAGCGAGACGGAAAACGCGGATCTCTTCTGGGGGATTCGGGGTGGCGGCGGCAACTTCGGCGTCGTCACCTCCTTCGAGTTCGATCTCCACGAGGTCGGTCCCGAAATCCTCTCGGGACCGATCGTCTACGCGGGCGAGGACGCACGGGACGTCATCCGGCACGTCCGAGATTTCAACGAGGACGCACCGGATGAAGCCGCCGCCTGGATCGTCCTCCGGAAGGCACCGCCCCTTCCGTTCCTCCCCGAAGACGTCCACGGCGTCGGCGTCGTCCTCGTCGTGACGTTCTACGCCGGTGACATGGCGGAGGGTGAGGAGGTCTTGGCTCCGCTCCGGGAGTACGGAGACCCGATCGCCGATGCCGTCGGCCCCCACCAGTACGCGGCCTTCCAGCAGTCGTTCGATCCGCTGCTCACCGAGGGGGCCCGGAACTACTGGAAGTCGCACAACTTCAGCGAACTCTCGGACGAGGCCATCGATACCGCGGTCGAGCACGCAGCCGATCTCCCGTCGCCGCTGTCCGAGATCTTCTTCGGGCAACTCGGCGGCGCGATGGCGCGCGTGCCCACGGACGCGACGGCGTACCCCCACCGGGACGCCGAGTACGCGATGAACGTCCACACGCGCTGGGAGGACCCCGCGATGGACGAGGAGTGCATCGCCTGGTCCCGGGCGTTCTTCGACGCGATGGCTCCGTACGCCACCGGCGGCGTCTACGTGAACTTCATCAGCGAGGACGAAGGCGAAGAGACCCTCGCCTACGGGGCGAACCACGATCGGCTGGCCGAGATCAAGGCCGAGTACGATCCGGAGAACCTGTTCCGGATGAACCAGAACGTCGAACCGGCCCGGTAATCCTATTTTTACTGCCACACCCCTCTCGAGGGGCTAGTCGCCGATCCAGTCCGCGAAACTCCCCTCGAGCAACGTCTCCGACTGTCGAGTGACGTACTCGCGTTGCATCTCCGTGATCGCCGCCTCGAGGGTCGCGCCGTCATCGAGGGCCGTCTCGACCTGTTCGCGTTTCCAGCTGGCAGGTGTTACCACCTGTCGGACGCGGCGTCGGAGCGGGTAGAGGTACTTCGCGGCCTCCTCGTCACTGAGCCCGCGGTTGGTGAGTCCGTCCTCGGCGTGAGCCAGCAGGTCCTCGTAGAGGGCGAGACTGTCGGTCGTCTCCTTGCCGTCGTTGGTGATCCAGGTCAGGTCGGCCGCGAGCCCGTCGACCATCGCCGCGTAGAAGTTCTCCCGGGCGATCTGCCAGTCGAGTTCGACGACGGGGTGCTCGAGGCGGGTCAGACTCTCCATCAGGCCGGCGAACGCGGCGAGGAAGGCAACGGAGTCCCGGACCGTTGGCTGGGACGGAATCGGGCGGAACTCGATGCGGGCGTTGGCTGCCGAGCGCGTCGGGCCGCCGAAGACCGGCCGGATCCACCGCCAGTAGGTGCCGTGTTTGCGGCTGAAGTGGGGGAACTGATCGTCGAAGCGTTCGCCGCCGTCGACCGGCATGGGGACGATGGTATCGTCGCCGGCGATCCGGTCGATCGCCTCGTCGACAGTCTCGAGATCGCGGGGAAATCGGACCTTCCCTTCTCCGGTGGTCGGATCGTTGAGCACGGTCTCGAAGACGCTGATGCGGTGTTCCATCCAGCCGTCGCGGAGGATCTCGTCGGCAGTCGCGTCGTCATCGTAGAGGTCGGCGGGGAAGAACGGGGAGTTGACCCCGAGCGCGAGGAGGGGCCCCGCGATCCGGAGCGCGTAGTTGAAGTACTCGGGAAGGTCGGGGGCGTGAGCCACCTGATAGTGGGGCTGTATCGACGTGATGAGGCTCTCGGGCATGACGGTGTTGCCCTGCAACGAGACGTGTGGGGCCTCGATGCGCATCCCCGCGGAGTCGGCCTGATCGGTGTTTGCCATCGCGTGATATCGGGCGGAGTCGCTCATGTTCGTCGCGACGTGGACCGTGTGCGAAGTGCCCGCTGCGTCCGTCGTCGTCCGCTCGACGCTGTCGGTGAGATAGGTTTCCGCGTTCTCGCCTTCGGGTGGGATCGTCCAGAGCGCGTCGCTGACTAGCCGCATCCGTTCGGAACTAGTCACGTCGAGTGCCGTCTGCAATCGGGCCTTGACCTCCGACTCCTGGGCCGCCAGCCCGTGGGCGTTTAGCGGCTGTGGGCTCGTGGTCATTTCGGCGTTGTGCAAGCCCAGTTCCTTCTCGAATCCGATCAACTCGAGCAGTCGGCGCGGGACCCGCCGCAACGCACAGTCGTCGGCCTTGACCGCGTAGAACTCGTACTCGAGGCCGATGATGGCCTGTGGGTTGTCGAAGACCCCTTCGTCGACGGCGTCTTTGATTACCTCGGCGTCCGCCTCAGCTCGCTCGCGGAAGTCGACGGCGTCGACCCCCAGGACGTCCGCGACCCGTGCGGCGAGGTCCTCCTCTGACATACCTCCGAGTGGGTGGCCGATTGTCTTTAAAGCACGTCACTCGAGCGACGATCAGCAATCGGTCTCAGAACCGTTTTACTCCCCGCGACGATACACGTCGTCGATGGAGTTTGCCACGTTCGCCGACCGCGCCGGGACGATCGAGGCCGAACCCGCCGATCTCGAGATCGTCGCTCACGTTCGGGAGCTGCTCGCCGAGGCCGGGGACGATAGCGAGGAACGAGGTTCCTCGAAGGATGCGGTGAAACCGCAGACGCTCGAGATCGTCGCGCGTTTCGCCCAGGGCCGGGTGTTTCCGGCCTGGGACTCGACGACCCTGGATATCGGCCCCAACGCGTGTTACGAGGCGATCGCCCGCGCCGCGGGGACGAACGTGAGCGCCGGCGACGTCGAGGACCGCCTCGCAGCTGTCGGCGAAATCGGCGACGTGGCTGCGAGTTACGACTTCGGTGGCCAGCGGGGACTGAGTGCGTTCACCGGCGGTGGCGGCGCTGGAAGCGGGAGCGAGGGCACCGGGGGCGACCTCACCGTGCGCGAGGTGTCCGACACGCTCGAGGAGGTCGCCGCCGCCGAGGGCTCGGGGAGCCAGGATCGCAAGGTCGACCTGCTCTTTGGACTGTTCAATCGCTGCTCGAGCGAAGAGGCGCGTTACCTCGCCCGGATCGTCCTCTCGGAGATGCGCATCGGGGTCGGCGAGGGAGCAGTGCGGGACGCGATCGCCGAGGCTTTCGACGTGCCCGCGGAGCGGGTCGAGCGCGCCCTGCAGGTGTCGAACGACTACGGGCAGGTCGCACGGATCGCCCGCGAGGACGGGCTCGAGGGCCTCGACGCCATGGAACTCGCGGTCGGCCGGCCCGTCCAGGCGATGCTCGCCCAGGCGGGGACGGTGACCGACGCGCTCGAGGAGTGGGAGGAGGCCGGCGTGGAGTGGAAATACGACGGGGCTCGCGTGCAGTTGCACCACGCTCCCGCCGGCTCCGGAGGGGCGACGGCGGAGACCCGCGTCTTCTCGCGGAACATGGAGGAGGTCACCGACGCGCTGCCCGAAGTCGTCGAGTTCGCCGAGGCTCACCTCGAGGAACCCGCGATTCTCGACGGCGAGGTCGTCGCGATCGACGCGGACGGCTCGCCGTTACCGTTTCAGGAGGTGCTCAAGCGGTTCCGCCGGAAACACGACGTCGCGAAGGCCCGCGAGGACGTCTCGGTCCGGCCGGTCTTCTTCGACTGTCTCCACGCCGGCGGCGACGACCTGCTTGCGGAGCCGTTGACGACGCGCCACGACCGGCTTCGATCGGTTCTGATGGAACCGGACGTCGATTCCGGAGCCGTCGACGACGAGGATGTCGAGGGACTTTCCCTGCTGTGGCGTACCGACGACCCCGACGAAATCGAGTCGATCGATGCCGACGCCCTCGAGGCCGGCCACGAGGGGATCATGCTCAAAGACCTCGACTCGACGTACTCGCCGGGGCGGCGCGGGAAGCACTGGCGGAAGCGAAAACCGGACGTCGAGACGCTCGATTGCGTCGTTACCGGTGCGGAGTGGGGCGAGGGCCGGCGGGCGACGTTCCTCGGGACCTTCGAACTGTCCGTGCGTGCGGGCGACGACTTAGAGACCGTCGGCAAGGTCGCGACCGGAATCACCGACGAAAAGCTGGCGGAACTGACGGAACTGCTTGAGCCCCACATCGCAGCGGAAGAGGGACAAGACGTCGACCTCGAGCCCGCGGTCGTCTTCGAAGTCGGCTACGAGGAGATTCAATCCTCGCCGACGTACTCGTCGGGGTACGCGCTCCGGTTCCCGCGGTTTCAGGGCGTCCGGTCCGACAAGGGCCCCGCGGACGCCGACTCGCTCGAGCGACTCGAGCGCCTTCGGGGGCAGTAAGCGACCGGTCGCATCCCTCTTGGCAACTGCGGCCGCGATGGACGCGTCGTCGCCTCGTCCGAGACGCCACGGCTTTGTATACTGAACCCAATACTCCACCAATGACTAGCATCCGCCCGGACGAACTGGACGAGCGCCTCGAGTCGGGAGACGACCCGTTTCTGCTCGACATCCGCCCGAAATCCGCCTTCCAGTCGAACGCGATCGAGGACAGTCACAACGTTCCCGTCTACCAGGCGTTGCGACGCGGTGACGATGCGGCGTTACGCGACAGACTCGAGGAGATTCCTGCCGACGAAGACGTGGTCGTGATATGCAAGATGGGGATGGTCGCCAAGCGGGCGACGAGCCTACTGGTCGAGGAGGGATACGACGCAGCGACGCTTGCGGGTGGCATGAGTGGCTGGACCGGCTATCGGAACGGCTCCCTGGGATACAAATTGCGGTCGTTGCTTTGGCGGCTTCGGTAGGAACGGTATCACGCCGGCAACGGAACTGCCACGTCCGTCCGATAGTAGCAGAGTTTCTTTATTCGGGAAGACACTCGAAACCGAATCGTGCGATTCGGTAACTACGGATGCGAACTTATCGGGACACCCAATTAGCAACAACCGCTTTCGTCGGGGTTCCACTCACAGGCATCGCCTGTTGTGAGGTTGTTCTCGTCGATGTACGCCGATAGGCACGCATAGTTACAGAAGTATACAGGCGATCCACAGTCGTCGTCACAGTCGCGTACACAAATTGGGTCGTGGTCGAAGATCAGCGAGCCACAGTACGCACACGTCTCGTCCGCATCGGGTGTTGCGACGGTCGTAGACATACCCATGCTATGAGATAGGAAACGGAAAGCATTTCGTGAGGTGGGGCTACGTAGACGGCTGTACTCACCGTAAGTACCGTGTCCGAAAATGCAGATAGAGTCGGACAGGAGATAGTGAATCAGCGGTAAATATATTCTAACATAAGGTTATTGAATACTGTATGAGATATTGTCGGTATGCCTTCCTGCCCTGACTGCGACGTTGAATTAGAGGAAACTGATCACAAAACTTCCTACAAAGGTGATGGTATACGAATTAATTCCGGTGGTGGTATCTTGGGCGCTCTTGACCTCAAAGGTAGGTATCTCACCTGTTATATCTGTCCAGACTGTGGCCTCGCTCGCTTCTATGCTGATACCTAAATCAACCTGTATTGAACGAAGTCACTGTCCGACTTTGGGACAACTCTCGGACGATGATTGCACCAAGTCTGGCTTCGAAAGTGGCGTTGAGTACGTGTGCAGACACACCAATCGTGCATGATCGAGAACGGTCAGTGAATACCGGAAAATAGTTCATCGATCGTGGGACTGTCAGCAATGTGAATAGACGGGAGTATCTCGCGGCGATCTGTAGTACTGGAGTCGTCGCAACGGCGGGGTGTAGCGCAATACAAAGTAACCAGACACTCTCCGACCCGACCGTGCACGGGGACTCACGCGGGCGAAAGACGCTCGTCTTCGCAACCACCGATGAGGAAGTCGGGAAATTTGGGGTAACTGGCCGTGTTGATTCTGGAGTAATCGATGCACCACTCGAGATTTGGCACCGCGCAGGGACGGCTGTGAAGTCCATCACACTCAGAGTGTGGATGCCTGAAGTAGCGACGGAATCACCCCCAACGGTCGCTATCGCCTCGCCAGTAGAAGGTGATAGTTCGCCACCGCCCTCTGTGGCGCTCTACACGCCCGACCGCGCTCTCGGAACAGTCATAGAGATCTCTGATTTGGATGACCTTGCAGACGAGACTATCAGTATCCTCAACCTGCTCGTCAAGCCGGTAGCAGAAACCGCCTCCAAGCTCACTATTCACACGACGATCGAACTCACAAGTAGCGGCATCCTCGAAAGTAACTATACGCTCGATGGAGAACTCCAGTTAACGTACCCTGAACTCGATAACTGACCGTCAGACTTAGCCGACAGGTTCTGAATCCTATTAGTTCGGCACTTCCACTACTGAACCAGCCGTTGGGTGGTTCCGCTATCGAACGTGGATTTCACGCCTCACCCTGAACGGAGAAACCGTATTACCAACTACTGGTAGTGGCAACTGAACGGTATTACACACCTGCTCGCACGACAGCGGTGCGATCAGTGTGTCACTCGCTTCGGTGCCGACGATAGCCGATTCGCTCGGACGCATTGGACCGCGATTCGGAAGCGGCTCGTGGTTCCCGCCAGTCACTGTCCACCCCGAGGGCGTCGCTCACCCCTCGTCACCCCTCACCGCGGCCCAAGCCGTGTCACGGCGGATCGGCGGGTCAGGGCGGAACGACTGAGCATATGTAAGCACCCTTAAGAGCCACGGGAGACAGGATTCGCGTATGCAACCGCGCGACCTGTCCGATCACGTCGCATACGAGGCGGGTCGAGGCATCGAGGAGGTCGCCCGCGAACTCGGGCGCGATCCCTCGGAGTTCATCAAACTCGCCTCGAACGAGAACCCCCACGGCCCGTCGCCGGCCGCCGCCGTGGCGATCCGCGAGACCGCCTCGAGCGTCAATTCCTACCCGAAAGCCGCCCACGCCGACCTGACGACCGCCGTCGCCGCCCGCTGGGGCGTGACCGACGAGCACGTCTGGCTGGCAAACGGCGGCGACGGGGCGATCGATTACCTCCACCGGGCGACCCTCGAGCCGGGGGACGACGTGCTCGTTCCCTCGCCCGGCTTCGCCTACTACGGGATGAGTTCCCGGTTCCACCACGGTGATGTCCGGGAGTACGCCCTCGAGCGCGAGGACGACTTCACACAGGACGCCGACGCGGTCCTCGAGCGCTACGACGGCGAGCGGGTGATCTGGATCACCAGCCCGCACAACCCAACCGGCTCGACGATGCCCCTCGAGGAGATCGAGCGCCTCGCCGACGCAACCGACGACGAGACGCTGATCGCCGTCGACGAGGCCTACGGCGAGTTCGCCGATCGCGACAGCGCCGTCGCGCTGATCGAGGGCCTGGACGGCTTCGAGGCCCGCGACGACGTCACGGTCCTCCGGACGTTCTCGAAGGTCTACGGGCTCGCCGGCGTTCGACTCGGCTACGCCGTCGTCCCCGAGGAGTGGGCCGACGCCTACGCTCGCGTGAACACGCCGTTCGCGGCGAGCGAACTCGCCTGCCGGGCCGGTCTCGCCGCTATCGACGACGAGGAACACGTCGTGCGAACCGTCGAGACGACCCGCGAGGCACGCGCGTACATGCACGAACACATCGACGCTCACGTCTGGGAGAGCGAGGGCAACTTCGTCCTCGTCGACGTCGGCGACGCCTCGGCCGTCGCGAACGAAATGCAAGAGCGCGGCGTCATCGTCCGGGACTGCTCGAGTTTCGGCCTGCCGGGTTGTATCCGCATCACCTGCGGGACCGAGGACGAAACCGAACGCGCGGTCGAAACGCTCAACGCCGTCCTCGAGGACCTCGATCTCGAGACGCAGCCGCCGGGCAATTCGACGGCGGAGGTCGCGGATTCATGAGGGTCGCGGTCACCGGCACCCCGGGCACGGGGAAGACGACCGCGACGGCGCGACTCGAGTCCCGGTCGGCGGACCACGATGGGACAGACGACGGGTCGACGCCCGACCTCGAGGTGATCCACCTCAACCGGGTGCTCGAGGAAGCGGAACTCTACACCGAGGTCGACGCGGAACGGGAGAGCAAGGTCGCCGACCTCGAGGCCCTCGAGGAGTGGCTCGCGGACCGCGATGACGTCGTGATCGAATCGCACCTCGCCCATCACTTCGACGCAGACCGGGTCGTCGTGTTGCGGTGTCACCCGGAGACGCTCGAGGAGCGACTGCTCGAGCGTGGCGAAACCGAGGCGAAGGCCCGCGAGAACGCCGAGAGCGAGGCACTCGACGTGATTCTCTCCGAAGCCGTCGAGGAACATGACCTCGAGTCGGTCTACGAGATCGATACCACCGATCGCGATCCGGACGCCGTCGCGAGCGAACTCGAGGCGGTGACGGCGGGCGAGCGCGAACCGAGTGCCGGCGACGTCGACTTCGTGGAGTACCTCGTATGACACTCGATCGATTTCGCCCCTACGTGTCGCGGTTCCTCGACCCGTTCGTCGAGGGCTTCGACCGGCTCGGACTGACGCCAAACGGCGTGAGCGTGATTGCCTTCGGCATGGCGATCCTGGCCGCGGTCGCCTTCGCGCTCGGCGGGCTCGAGGACCCCATCTGGTACGTCGCGGCGGCCGTGCTGGTCTTCCTGAACGGCTGGCTCGACATCGTCGACGGCGCGCTCGCACGCGAGCAGGAGGTCGCCTCGGCCGGCGGGGACCTGCTCGATCACGTCCTCGATCGGTACGCGGACATCGTCGTCATCGCCGGGCTGGCTGCGGGCCTCGAGGACTACCTGCTGGGATTTGCCGCGGTGACCGGCGTCGTCATGACCTCGTATCTGGGGACGCAAGCGCAGGCGGTCGGTCTCGACCGGGTCTACGGCGGACTCGTCGGTCGCGCCGACCGGCTGGCGATCATCGGTATCGCCGGCTTCCTCGCCTATCCGCTGGCGGGGACGACGCTGGGCGGATTGACGCTCGTCGGCTGGCTGCTCGTCTTCCTCGCGGTCGTCGGCCACCTGACCGCGCTCCAGCGCTTTTACTACTCCTGGGTCGCCCTCGAATACTAACCGCGTCCGGCCGCTGAAACCGATTTCTACGGGCTGAAACCGCGCCGCATCCTTTATCCCTTACCGCGATATAGGACCCCACATGGTTCAGTGCGAGATGTGTGGGGCCGAGACGTCGTCCCCGAACACCATCAAAGTCGAGGGCGCGAAGCTAGACGTGTGTTCGAACTGCACGGACTTCGGCACTGAAGTCAAAGATACCTCGAGTTCCAGCGGGTCGACGAAGTACTCGACCAGTTCGAGTTCGTCCTCGAGTGGGGGCGGTCAGTCGACTGCCTCGAGTGGAAGTACCTCGAGTTCGGGTGGCTCGAGCCAGCGCCGCTCGGACATGTTCGACGACATGGACGAACTCGCGACGGATTACGACGATCGGGTCCGGAAGGCCCGCGAGAGCAAGAGCCTGAGTCAGTCGGATCTCGCCAACGAACTCAACGAGAAAGCGAGCCTGATCCGCAAGATCGAACGCGGGGACACGCTTCCGAGCGATCGCGTCCAGTCCAAACTCGAGAACTTCCTCGAGATCGAACTGAGCGCCGAGGGAAGCTCCGGTGACGATTCGGAATGGTCGGGTGGTTCCTCGACCGGGAGCTACACGCTGGGTGACGTCGTCAAGCGGAAGGACTGAGACGGGCTGCTGTCACTGGGGCCCGACGCATCCCCACAGCGGGTCGCGGCTGGGCCGGTACCGACCGCCAGGAGTCCGTCTGGCACGTTGCCCACGCGGTCTCTCCGCGTCGCCGACTCGCAAACTATTTCTTTCGGGCGGGTGCGGTTGGCCCTATGTTCGTCCTCGTCAACCTGAAGACGTATCCATGCGATCCGATCGCAGTCGCGGAAGCCGTTCGCGACGTCGACGAAACGACCGACGCCCGGCTGGCCGTCGCACCGCAGGCGGCTCAGCTAGAGCGAGTCGCCGAGACTGGCGCGGAGACGTGGGCCCAACACGTCGACTCGATCGAACACGGGAGCAACACCGGCCACACGCTCGCCGAGAGCGTCGCCGACGCCGGCGCGGTCGGCACACTGATCAATCACTCCGAGCGCCGGCTGAAACTGGCCGACATCGACGGTGCCGTTCGGGCGGCCCAGCGGGCCGACCTCGAGACGGTCGTCTGTGCGAACAACCCGTCCCAGATCGGCGCGGCCGCGGCGCTGGGCCCCGATGCGGTCGCCGTCGAGCCGCCGGCACTCATCGGGACCGGGACGCCGGTCAGCCAGGCCGATCCCGACATCGTCGAAGACGCGGTCGACGCGGCCGCCGCCGTCGACGCCGACGTATCCGTTCTCTGCGGGGCGGGTATCAGTACGGGCGACGACGTCGTCGCCGCGGGCGATCTCGGGGCCGAAGGCGTCTTGCTCGCCAGCGGCGTCGCGAAAGCCGACGATCCGAAAGCAGCGCTCGAGGACCTCGTCGACCCGCTCTGAGGACGACCTCGCCGCCGAAGCGACACATTCGAACGGACGGGTCGCTCCGGAGGCCCAGCGAGCGGGGCGGGTGCCGACCGACTTTTCTTGACACCCGCCGAACGGAGACGTATGACCGACGACGGATCCGGTGCCGAGGGGGACGGCGAGCGCGGGGACGACGCGTCCGCGGGGGAGCGACCCGTGGCCGTCACGCTGGAGAACCGACTGATGAGCCACGGCATCTACGTGACGTCGGTGACGTGGATGGACGGGACCGAGCCACCCGGCGAAGACGGGGCCGGGATCGAACTCGAGTACGAAGTCGTCTCCGAGGCAGCCGTCGTCACGGACGACGAGGTCGGTGCCGTCCTGCGGACCCTCCTGACGATCGGCGACGAACGGGAGTGGACACCGGGACGCCTCGAGGTAACGTCACTGACGACCGATGGGGACGTTCGTGGCTGGTGGTACGTCGAACGCGAGTGGGTCGACGGACTCGGCGAGGAGCTTTCCGAACTCGAGTTCTCCCAGCGCGTACTGTCTACCATCAAGAATTACCGAGATTAACTGTCCGGGCGTTACAGACGCTCGAGAGATAGATTAATGACGACGCACACGTCTGTGTATCGTAGACAATGAGATGACCGGAGAACAGCTGTACGTTTCCCACGCCCCCGGCGATCTCGAGCTCGTCCAGGACCTGTTCTCGACGGTCAAGAACTTCCCCTTCGGCGTGCACATCGCGCTCGAGGAGGTCGAATCCGGACGGTCCCGAAAGCGACTCGAGGGGCGACTCGCCAACAGCAATATCGTCGTCGCGGTGTTGACCGCGGACGCGGCCGAGAACCGGTGGATCAACCAGGAGATGGGGTATGCGGTGGCCAAGGGAATCCCCGTCCTCCCGGTGTACGACGAGTCAGTCAGTCGTCGCGGATTCGTCAGCGACGTCGAAGGCATCACGATCGATCGAAACAACCTTTCGTTTACGATCTTCAATCTGCTCTGTCGACTGCGAAGCGAACTCGCGCCGCTGGGGGCGCTGTCCGTTCCCAACTGGTATATCAGGTTCCCCTGTACGATCCCCGATTGTGGCCACCCGGTCACGCTCGAACTCGAGAAGGGGCAGACGAAACTCTGGAAACTCCACAAACACGGGAAACTCCTGACGACGTCGTGTGAGGACTGTGGATCGACTTATTACTTCAATCCGGCCACGGTCGGGTTCGTGAGCCGTGACGACGGAGTCTCCCCTCAGTCCTCTTCACGGAGCCGTTCGTAGGCATCGGTAACGAGCGTGAACGCGGACTGGCTGCCGCTTTGCCGGTCCGGATGGGCGCGTTTGACCTGTCGGTGAAACGCCTCGCGGATCGCCTCATCGCTCGCGTCGGCGTCCACACCGAGCACTTCGCGGGCTCTCGTCGTTCGCATGGCCACGTCGGCGACGATCCCTCGCTCCTCGGCATCGGCCGTGCAGTCGGAACAGAGCCGTTCGGTCCGTCCGTCGATCGTCGTGACGCGGAATCGTTCCTCGGCGACCCGCTCGTGGCACTGCCGACAGCGATCGTGATCCGTGTCGGGGACGCTGGTGGACGTGTGGGAGGCCGTCCGCGAGCCGGTTGCGCCACCGCCGTCCGGATCGCTCCCGTCGTCGTCACCGTCGGGATCCGGTGCCTGGGCGAGACACGACGGACAGCAGGTCAGCGCGGTCCCATCGTCGAGGACCACGTCCTCGAGTTCGGTCGCGAGGTACCTACCGGTACAGCCGTCGCAAGTGGCTCGTCGCTGGTCGAACGCGGTCCCCGTCCGAACGGCCGCTCTCGCGTGGGGTTCACAGTCAGGGCAACAGACGACTTCGTCGCCGTTCGGCATCGTCACTGTCGTCGATTCCTCGGGGGAAACCGTTCGGCCACAGCCCTCACAATCGGCCCGGCGGTTGCCGACCACAGCCATCACTCGAGCGGTTCGGGCCGACCGTATATTAGTTCTGTTGCTGACAGTCTCGATCGGTGCCGACGTCCCGCCCGATCGACCCCCGCTCCGAACGACGGCTGCCGTAGGATCGTCTTACTGAAGGGGGTCGAATGGGGTCGTGGGACCACCGATTCTGAACGGAGCCGATAACGAAGTGACCACCCCTCGTCCGTGCGACCGTGCGAGGCACTCCTCGCACGACGCGTTGTCCGTTGGACGGTACTCGGCGACTAGCCGTCGTCGAGTCCCTCCTCACAGGTCGTGACGGCGGGCGAGTAGCAGCCGCCGACCCACGGAGCGAAACCGGGGAATCAATGGGATCGCAGAACTGAGTGCCGCGTATGGACACGGCAGTTCAGACGGAGGCTCGTACCGCCACGGCCGATCGCGAACGCATCGCAACCGCCGTGGTAGACGTCGTTCTCATCGCCGGGCTGGTCTTGCTCGGGCGCATCGAACACGGCGTCAATCCGATCGCCGAACCGGTCGCGTCACTCGAGACGGTCGCACCGTTCGTGATCGGCTGGGCCGCTATCGCAGCGCTCGCCGGTATTTACACCCGCGACCGTCCCGTGGGGAAAGAGGGCCTCCGACTGACGACCCTGAGCTGGATCGCAGCAGCGAACGTCGGGCTCATGCTTCGGGCCTCCGCGCTCTTCGATGGGGGGGCGACGTGGCCGTTCCCGCTCGTGATCACCGGCTTCGGACTGATCGTCCTGCTCGGATGGAGGGCCGCGTACATGCTGTACCGATCGGTGACGAACTAAATCGAGAGCGCCCGTCTCGAGGCGACGAACGTGAACCGGATCGAACCTGTTCGAGAACTCCGGTTTCCTATGCGGAAGGGAGTAAATGGGGTCTCCGTATCGAACGTCGAGCGATGAGAACGGTGACGGCCGAGACGCACAGATCGGGAGACAACACATAATAATTCGGACCTGCTCCGGCCGGGCCATAAGTTACGAGAATACCACACAGGGATTTTCAATTAGAGACACATCCACCACGAGCCAATTATGGGAAACGCTTATATGGGAATTCCTCCTACTATAGAACAGATTATGACTGGATATTACGACATTGTTCTCGGCCTCATCCCAGTCGCACTGCTCGGTATCACCGCAGCTCTCACCGTCGTCGGGATCTCGTTGACTGCGGCGGTACCGATCGGTTCGCTGGTTGCGATGGGGATCATCGGGCACGCAATGTTCGTCAATACGCCAGCAAACACCGCCGACGAAACCCGCTCGGCGCGGCCGCCGATCAACGCCGACTGATTCGATCTCTCTCCGTCGCCCTCTCCCAGTATTCCCGGTTTCGGTTCCTTTTCCCGTCTCCGATTCGTGGTGTTTGGTATGACTGACACGCTGTTTCTGACCAGCGCGGAGGTTGCCGACCTCGCAACGCCGGCTGAGTACGTCGACGCCGTCCGTGAAGGATATCGCCAGCGCGGCGAGGGGGCACCGGCAAAGCCGCGATCGAAGTTCCTGCGTGGAGATCCCGAGGGCATGTTCACTGCCTACGCTGCCCTCCTTCCCGAGACGGGCGCGATGGGCGGCTATATGTACAGCGCGGGCTTCGGTGCCGTCGACGGCTGGTTCATGACCCCACTCTTCGACGCCGAGAGCGGTGCCCCGCTCGCCCTCCTCGATGGCGCGAGCATGAACCCGTTCAAGACCGGAGCCGCCGGTGCCGTCGGCGTCGACGAACTCGCCCGCGAGGACGCCGACACCCTCGCGATCATCGGTAGCGGCGCACAGGCGCGGGGGCAACTCCACGCCACCGCCACGGTCCGCGACTTCACCGAGGTACGGGTCTACTCGCCGACCCCCGAGAACCGCGAGTCGTTCGCTGCCGACTTCGACGACGCCCTCACGGCCGACGTCCACGCGGTCGACTCGAGTACGGCCGCCGTCTCCGACGCGGACGTCGTAATCACGGCGACACAGGCCAGCGAACCGGTCGTCGACGGCGACGACCTAGCACCGGGGACCCACGTCACCGCGATGGGCCAGTACTCGCCGGACGCGCGGGAGCTGGACGCGAACACGATCGCGAACGCGACCTACGTCCCGGACCTCCGCGAACGGGCGACGATGGACGCCGGTTCGTTCATCCAGGCGCTGGAGGAGGGCGTGATCACCGAGGACCACGTGCACGCGGAACTGGGCGAGGTCGTCGCCGGGACCGAGCCGGGCCGGACGAGCGACGACGAGATCACCGTCTTCGACAGCGGCGGGACGGGCATCGAAACGGTCGCCGCGGCGTACCTGCTCTACGAGCGCGCCAGCGAACAGGGGCTCGGACAGACGATCGAGTTCGCACCGGCGAGCGAGGCGCTGACGGGGAACGATCAGTAGCCACTGAAACGATTTCCACACTCATCGCAACGTCGTCGTGCGATGAGGTGTGCAGTGACTTTCAGCGGCTACTATCGACGCTCGAGAGGACGGACGGCGCGTTCATCACGTCTATACGTCAGCTATTCTGCGAGATGTTCTCACCCCGGCTATATATCGCTGGCACGGGTACTCATTGGCATGGCCCACGCCCCAGAAATGCCGGAAAAGTACGTCTGTACGGCCTGTCAGACGATGCACGCCGGTACGGTCTCCAAACGAACCGATAGCGGTCACCAGTACGAGGCACCCGCGGAGTGTGGCTGCTGTGGCGAAACCGAACTGATCCCGGAAAAAAGCTGGCCGCATTTTCAGCCGTAACTGCGCTCGGCCGTTCTCGATTCGACCGGACGAACGGCGTTCGCGGCCGATAGAACGCTCAGCGAGCGATAGCTCGCTTCGAGACGAGTCTCCATCTTCGACGGAGCCGAAACCCGATTTCGACGGCTCGGACTCGTGCCCGCTACTCGCCCGCGGGTCGAATCTTGAACCCGTAGCGGGTGACGCCTTCCTGCGTGTAGATCCGGCGGATCGTCGTCTCGATCCGGTCGCCGACCGAGAAATCGGCGGGATCCGCGTCGGTCCCCATCGCGGGGGCGCTGACGGTCTCGTCGCCGCTCTCGGTTTCGAGCGCGACGATCGCAGCCGCGTAGTCGCCGGACTTGGCCTGCTGTTCGGCGAACTCCGGCGGCGCGCCGCCCTGCGATATGGTCGTCACGGCCTCGATCGTGCCCTTGCCCGCGAGTTCGACGGGGTCGTACTCGGCGAGCGCGCCGCAGTCGCCACAGGCCCCTTCCGGCGGGAACGAGAGGGCACCACACTCCGAACAGCGACCGGCCGCGAGCCGGTATCGCTGGGGAATCGAGCGCCGCCAGGAGGGGACGCTGACGTAAGCGCCGCCGCCCGAGGGCGGCCCGGTGGTCACGACGCCGCGCTGGCGCAGGTACTCGGCGTAGGAAAGCGGATCCGCGCCTTCGAGTGCGGTTTCCACCGGCACGTTCCCGTCCGCTTCGACGACCATGGCATCGGCACCCGCGCCGCTGCCGTGAGAGACCGCGAGGACGGAGTCGTACCCGTCCTCGAGCGCGCTCGCGAGCGACAGCGGAACGCTCGCAGCGCCCAGATCACCCAGTTCGTGGACCGTCGCGGCGGCCCGAATCTCGTCGGTGCCGACGCCGGCCGCGCCCGCCGTGCGGTAGGGGAGCTTCCCGTCGGGGGCCTGGATCGCGGCCGCTTCGGGTTCGGGTTCGACCTCGAGACCGGCGACGGCCCCGCCGATCGTCTCGGTGAACGCCTGCCGGTCGTACTGGGTGACGCCAAGGCCCTGCGTCTCGTCCTCGCCGGTCTTGCGGAACCGGGTTCCCGGATACGGCGCGGAATACTCGGCGCGGTCGACGATTTCGGCCGGGCCCTCGTGCTCGAGGACGAACGCCGCGGCACCCGCGCCGGCAGCGTGGTCCATCCCGTCGTCGGGGTCGCCCTTCGGCGCGTCGGCCGCCACGACGAGCGCGGTGGTCGAGTCGGCCTCGAGCGCGTCCAGGCCGGCCCAGAGCGCGCGGGTTCCGGCGCGCGTGCTGCCGGTGAACACGTGCCGAGTGGCCGACTCCGAGAGGGCGAGCATCGCGCCCAGCCGGGCGGTGGGGTCCTCCTCGGCTTCCGGCGGTCGCGAGGACGCAAACGCCAGCCAGTTGATTTCGCTGGGATCGGTGTCGGCCGACTCGAGGGCTCGCGCCGCGGCCTCGTAGCCCATCGTCAGGGCGTCTTCGTCGGCCGAGGGAACTGCCTTCTCGTTCACGCCGGCGGCGTGGAACTGTCCCCAGGCCTCCTCGAACGCCTCGCTACTGATGCGGAATCGGGGCGCGTACGCGCCGACGCCGGCGATCGCGCTCATGCTTCCACCTCCGATTCCTTCTCGAAGATGTGGATCACGGACGCACCGCCGCTGCCGCCGACGTTGTGCGTGAGCCCGCGTGCGGGACGCTCGACCTGTCGCTCACCGGCTTTCCCGGAGAGCTGTTTGAACGCTTCGACGACCTGCCCCGCACCTGTCGCGCCGATGGGGTGGCCCTTGGACTTGAGCCCGCCGGAGGTGTTGACCGGGAGTTCGCCGCCGAGTTCGGTCGCGCCGGACTCGATCAGTTGCCCGGCCTCGCCCGTCTCACAGAAGCCAAGGTCCTCGTAGGCCAGCAGTTCCGCGATGGCGAAGCAGTCGTGGACCTCCGCGAAGTCGAGGTCGTCGGGTTCGACGCCGGCCATCTCGTAGGCCGATTCGGCGGCGCGCTGGCTCGCCGGGATGCCGGTGTAGGTGTCGCGCTGGAAGAGGCCGACGGTGTCGCTGCCCGCGCCGACGCCGGCGACTCTGATGGGGTCATCGGTGTAGTCGTCCACCACGTCCTCGCTGACGATCAGCGCGCAGGCCGCCCCGTCCGAGGTCGGACAGCAGTGATAGAGGTTGAGAGGATCGGCGACGACCGGCGCGGACTGGGCGTCCTCGAGCGAACACTCGAAGCCCAGTTGCGCGTGGGGGTTCTTCGCGCCGTTCGCGTGGTTCTTGACGGCGACCCGCGAGAGCTGTTCGCGCGTGGTGCCGTACTGCTCCATGTGGACGCTGGCCATCTGGGCGTAGACCCCGGAGAACGTCGTCCCGGAGAGTCGCTCCCACTCGGTTTCCCCGGAGACGCCGAGCCAGTACTTCGTCGCGTCCGAACTCATGTCGGACATGATCTCGAAGCCGCCCGCGAGGACGACGTCGGCCATCCCCGACTTGACCGCCTGGACGGCCTGTCTGACGGCGTATCCGCTGGCCGCACAGGCGTTTTCGACCCGCGTCGTCGGCACGCCATCGAGGCCGACGTGTTCGGTCACCGCGGGCCCGGACAGGCCGAGCTGGCGGCCGCCGACGCCGAGATTGCCGACGAACGCTTCGTCGACGTCCGCGGCTTCGAGTCCCTTCGGAACGCTCGCCGTCGCTGCGTCGAACGCCGTGCGGAACAGCGACCGGTAGCTTTCCGACGGGAATGCCCCGTAATCCGATTGTCCCGCGCCGACGAGGTAGGCGTCTCGCATACTCGCCCTTCTGATGGCCGCTGTGAAATAAGTGTACACTTGATCACGATCGTTCGTGCACAACGGGTCGCGACGGGCCCGGCTCGCTGGCGACTCGCTGGCCGTCTCGGAGAGGGGTACCGGGGCGGTGCGATTCCGCTACTGCTCCGTCGAATCACGTCCGGACGTCGACTCGAACAGGGCTCTGATCAGCGTCGCCTCGGCCGCTCGCAGTCGCTGGGAAACGGCCGACTTCGAGATCGACAACTCGGACGCGAGCGTCTCGAGGTCGGTCCGTCGTGGCCGCTCGTAGTAGCCCAGATCGTCGGCTAACTCGAGGGCTTCCCACTGTTTTGGCGTCATTTCGTCGACGTCGATACTGATCGCTGCTGGGTACTCGTTGGAGTTCGACGATCGATCGGCCACGGCCTCCGCGTCGACGACGTCGTCGACGCAGTCGATCAACTGCTGGATCGAATCCCCGTCGGTGACGGTGACCGTCACTCGGAGCTGCTCGCGCTCGGTGTCGGTCATCGGCCTCTCCCGGGAGGTCTCCCGTGCCACAGGAACGACCGGTCGGTTCCGGATCCGACGGCCGGTCCCGCGATGATTCGTTCCAGCCGGTCGGACCGAGTACTGGACGTTCGTGTCGACCGGGGTGGCGCTCTCATAAGTCTCGTTTCCCGTGATTGGTCTCCGTTTCGTCTTCCCGTTTTCCCTCGGTACGTGCGGCCGACGGTGCTGAATCGAACCGTGCTCGACAGTGGAGCCCTGCCCGCGACCGATCACGCATCGGGGTCACGCTGGATTCGGCTCGCCGTCTGTAGTACTCACGGCGAGAGCATCCCGACGAGGCACGCGGGTCGGCGCGTGATCGACGATCGGAACCGGGCCGGGACGGGGAACTCCGCCTCGGTGGCTGCAGCCGTCATCCTGACAACAGCTACTCGACGTGTGTCCCTATTGAATTACGAGGCGGGTTTCTCCGCCATGGGAATCGTTCTGGAGGTGTTCAGCCGAGTTATCTCCCGCTGGGAACACCGGCAAATATGTTCACAAAACGTATATAACTCGGTTCGGATACGTCCTGCTCCCCACCGAGAGTACGACGACACCGGCGTTCGTTCCATACTTCGGCTAGATGCGAGGACTGAACGCAGGAGCGACTCCCGCGGCGACCGCGGACGTGATCGGTCGCCCCGCTTCGATAGGATTCAGGAATACTGAAACGCGACGCGGGATTCAAGCGTCTCGTCCACGTATCTCCGGTATGTCACGCGCGGACGAACTCGTGTCCGTCCTCGAGCGGACCGACTCGCTGGCAATCGTCTGCCACGACAATCCCGACCCGGACTGTCTTGCCAGCGCACTCGCCCTCGAGGCGATCGCGCTCGACCACGACGTCGACGACGTAACGATCGCCTACGGCGGCGAGATCTCTCATCAGCAAAACCGCGCGTTCGTCAACTTGCTCGATATCAGCTTGCAGACCCTTTCGGAGACCACGATCGGAGCGTACGATAGCGTGAGTTTCGTCGATCACTCCAGATCGGGCGCGAACACGGAAGTGCCGGCGAGCGTCACGCCCGACATCGTCGTCGATCACCACCCCGGCGAATCGGTAGACGCCACCTTCGAGGACGTTCGTGAGGAGTACGGCGCGACCGCGACCATCTTCATCGAGTACCTCCAGGAACTCGAGGTCGACCTCACGACGCGGCTGGCCTCCGCACTGCTCTTTGCGCTCCACCGGGAGCGTCTGGACTTCGTTCGCGAGCCCACGCGACGGGAGTACGAGGCCGCACTCGCCGTCTACCCCGACGTGGAACTGGAGATCTTAGAGCAACTGTACGGCAGCGCCTTTTCGCCGGGGACGCTGGACGCGATCGGACGGGCCATCGCCAGCCGGGAACGCCGGGGCTCGTCGCTCGTCGCGAACGTCGGGAAGACCGGTGAGACGGATGCGCTCCCCCAGGCTGCGGACTATCTCCTCAACCTCGAGGGCGTCGACACGGTGTTGGTCTACGGCATCGTCGACGACGTGATCCGGCTCAGTGGGCGCTCGATCGATCCACGGGTCAACATCGGCGAGACGCTGGAAGCGGGCTTCGACGAACTGGGTGCGGTCGGCGGTCACCACGACATGGCCGGCGGCCGGATCGAACTCGGACTCTTCGCCGACAACGACGACGACGCCGACGAACTGCTCGCGTTCGTCGGCGGGCGACTCACCCGTCGGTTCTTCGACGCGTTGAACCTCGACGACTGAGACGGGCTCCTGTCGGTCGGTGCCGGCACGCCCACACAGCGGGTCGCGGGTGCGTCGGGACCCAGTAACGGCAGGCCCTACGAGGGGACCCTCGAGCGACCGGTCGGCGTCGCGACCCGCTACTCGATGTCGATCGAGCGTCCCTCCTCGCTCGCCTCTCGTTTCGGGAGGTGGATCGTCAGAATCCCGTTGTTGACGCTTGCCGTTACGCCGTCGACGTCGATCGGAGCGGGCAGTCGAAGCTGCCGACTGAACGATTGTGTCTTTCGCTCACGCCGGATGTAGTTCTCGTCACCGTTCTCCTGGCGGTGCTCACGCTCGCCCGAGATGGCCAGCGTGTCGCCGGTAAGCCGTAATTCGAGGTCGTCGCTCTCGTATCCCGGCACGTCGATGGTGACGACGAACTCGTCTTCCTCGTCGGCGAGGTCCAGACTCGTCTCCGAGCCGCCCATCGAGAGATCGAGTTGGCTCCGGTTGTCGACCTGGGTTTCCCACGATCGGGCCGCCGTTTCGATCTGGCGGTTCAATCGCTCGAGTAGCTCGTCGATTCCGTCGAAGGGACGGGGTCGGTCAGACATGCTATCACCTCTCAGGACTACGTGGCCGACGGCGAAAAAGGCAACTCCACGGTAGACTGACGATCCGATACACTAATCCGTTTGCGCGTAAATTTCCGGCAGAACTGCACGAAAGGCTGGTCGTTTTTACCTTCCCGGTCGTACCACTGGACGTGACGGACGCACTATTCGTAGTCAGCGAGGAAGGGTACTGGGGAGAAGAATGCGTCGAGCCACTCGATACGCTCACCGCAGCCGGCGTCGAGATCACGGTCGCGACGCCGTCGGGGAGCCCACCGGTAATCGACGAGCGATCGCTCGACCCCGAACAGGTCGACGAAGAGACCGTCGAACACGTCCGGGAGGTCCACGAGAACGACGAGCGGCTGAACGATCCGATCCCGGTCGCACAGGCCGACGCCGAGGGGTACGACGCCGTCGTCTTCCCCGGCGGTCACGGGACCGCATGGGACATCAATCAGGACAAACACGCGCGGGAGTTGCTCCGCGATATCGTCGAGGGCGACGGCAAGGCGCTCGTCGTCTGCCACGCCGTCGGCATGCTCGGGTTCGCCCGCGACAGCCACGGGGCGTTCATCGTCAACGGTCGTGACGTGACCGGCTTCCCCAACGAGTGGGAAGAGGGCATCGTCGACGAGGCCGACCGGATGCCCGACGGTCGCAAGCTGCCCTACTGGACCGAAGACGAAGTGAAAGCCGCCGGCGGGAACTGGGACGCCGAACTCGATTCCGCGACCAGCGTCACCGTCGACGGCGACCTGATTACCGCCCGCGGTCCCGGCTCCTCGAGCGCGGCGGCCGATCAACTCCTCGAGGAACTCGACATCGAACTGCAGGCCTGAACGCGGACCCGGCTCGAGTCGATCCGAACTGATCGGCTCGCGAGCGGCGTCGACCCAGCGGCCCGGCGTGGCTCGAGGCGCACAGCCGAGGGGGCCGGACCGAGCCAGTTATCAGCGCCGGTTCCCGAACACGTGCGTGGACTCAGCTCGATCGAATCCATCCGAACCGGCCGGGTCGTTGCAGAGTCGCGGCTACCGCATCACCGTCGACGACGGCCGCGAATCGTTTTTCGCGCTCAGTATCGAGGACGCGTCCAGCGAGGACGCGTGGCTCATGTCCGACACCGTCGTCGCACTCGATGGAATGCGATAACGACAGGAGCCGTCGAACCGATCCGCGTTCCCTCGTCGCCATGCGGCCAGTGCCAGGATCGCCGGCCGCTGGTTCCGCGGGGCTGGTCACGGACGGTCACCCGAGACGGCGGTGACCAGTGCTCGGTGAGTTATACGTCTGGCGCCCTCAGCGGTAAGTACAGGTCGAGTACCGAACGTCATCGACTAGCTTTGATTTATATTCTGACAGCCTCTCGGTGTTTGTATGAAGGTGCCTTCGCCCTCCCTCAGAGAGCATCTCAAATTCGTAGCAACGGTCCTCGTGACGATCGCCGTCGTTCAATACACAGGCGTTTTCTCCGGGAATCCCGGAGCAATCGACCCGACCTATCTCGTCAGACTCGGCCTCCTTCTTCCAATCACTGCATACCTGTTGACAGCCATCCTAGCAAACGTCGAGTGGTTACCGCAATGGAACAGGATGGTCCGAAACAAAGATTGAGCAGTAGTTCCACGGGAATGACTGTCCGAATACTAGGATTCCAACGGAGCCAACGTCGCGAAATGCGAGCGAGGGCGACGCGCTAAGCGCTCGACCGGAACACAGCCGTGAGACGGATCCGGTCGATATCGGCCGAGGGGGGGTCGGAGTGGCCCACGCTCCCGTCGTGGCGCGAATCAGTCCCTTTTTACGCGGCGGCGGGGAATCATCGACTATGAGCTTCGAGGAAGACGACAAAGTCGTCCTGCACGACGAGCACAGCGAGTTCGACGGCCAGATCGGAACCGTCTCCCAGACGATGGAGTCGATGTTCGGCGACGTCACCTACACCATCAGCTTCGAGGACGGCCAGGAGGCCGGCGTCCCCGAGGACGCCCTCGAGGCAGCCGACGACGCCGATGTCGACGCCGACGCAGACGAGGAGTAACCACCACTCGCGGGTCGTCTCTCGCGCCCCGCACCCGTCACTACCGCGACACACCCAGCCACTTTCGAACCGCAGATGCCACAGATCCCGCTTCACTACGTCGATTTACGGACGTTCTGCTACGCCACCGAGGACGAAAAACGCGTCGAGGAGGCGCTGCGAACCTTCCTCCCCGACGGCGACGACGAGCCCTTCGAAATCGAGCGCGCCGAGAGCGAGGGTCACTACGGCGACCGCATCCTCGTTCTCTCGGCTCGCGTCGAGAACGCCGACGACGTCCGCTACGTCCTCTCGCGGTTGGCCGACCTCGAGTCCTTCGACGACCTGATCGACGAACTCGACGAGCGGGTCACCGAAAACACCGAACTCTTCCTGCGACTCGACAAGCAAGCCGCCTTTCAGGACGATGTCCGCCTCGGCGACGGCATCACCTTCCGCGGGAAGGTCGAGGCCTACCCCGCGAAGAAGGAACGGGCCGTCGAGAACGCCAAAGACGTCCTCGAGCGACTGCGCGAGCAGGGGTAGGCTCTCCTCGCACTCGGTATCTCAGCGATCGGAGCTACTGACCGTCACTGCACACCCGACCCAGGACGGCAGTGCGATCAGTGTGTGACCCGTTTCAATGGGTGCTGTCGCGGGTGTGTTGCCCGACCGAACACGATCATCCGGCGACGAAGGGCTTTTGACTGACCAGTCAGTAAGTACGCGTAGATACCAGTTGAATGACCGACGAGACGACCGACGATCTGATGGAGGCAACGTATCGAGCACTCTGTAAGCACGGGTACGCGGAGCTGACGATGCAGGATATCGCCGCGGAATCGACCAAGACCAAGGGCACGCTTCACTACCACTTCGAGGGCAAACAGGACCTCCTCGAGTCGTTTCTGGAGTATCTTCTCGATCAGTTCGAAGCGCGAACGGAAACCGTTCCCGGCGAGACGGCGGCCCAGCGGCTCCACGAGTACGTCGACGAACTGCTGACGCCGTCCGACGAGGAGTCTGCCGAGGAGTTCCGGACGGCGATTCTCGAGATCAAGGCCCAGTCGCCGTACAACGAGGCCTATCGAGCGCGATTGCGCAAGTTCGACCACGCGCTCCGAGACCGCATCGCGGGGTTCGTCGCGGACGGACTCGAGACGGAGGAGTTCCGCGCGGACGTCGACCCCGAGGAGACGGCCGACTTCCTCGTCACCATCTTCAACGGCGCGGAGACGCGGGCGGCCGCGGTCGATCGGTCACCCGAGTGTACGAAGCGCTACGTCCACGCGTACATCGACGACACCCTGCGGTCGGACGGCTCGAACGGTGGGGACGCGGGATCAGGTGATAGCAACGATCCGACGGTGGACGGCGACGAGACGGAGGCAGGCGAATGAGCCTGCTCGATCGCCTCGTCGGCTGGATCGAACGGGAAATCCTGGACCCACTCTCCGGACTGTTCAAGGGCCGCGAGGAGTTCGACCTCACGTCGGGCGGGATCGCGAAACCGTTGTTCTACCTGTCGCTGCCGATCATCGTAACGAACCTGTTGCAGACGGCGTACAACCTCATCGACACGTTCTGGCTGGGCCAGTACAGTACGGAAGCGCTGGCGGCGATCAGCTTCGCGTTCCCGATGGTCTTTCTGCTCATTTCGGTCGGGATGGGGCTCTCGGTCGCCGGGAGCGTGCTCGTCGCCCAGCACATCGGCGCGGACGAGGAATCCGAGGCCGAGTACGCGGCCTCCCAGACCGTCGCGCTGTCGCTGCTGGGCGCAGTGATCCTCGGTGGTATCGGCTACACGTACGTCGAGGAACTGCTCGGCCTTCTGGGGGCGTCCCAGGACGTCTTGCCGCTGGCGACCGACTACATGCAGGTCATCTCGCTTGGCATGCCCTTCATGTTCGGCTTCTTCGTCTTCATCGCGCTGATGCGGGGCTACGGCGACACGATCACGCCGATGCTGGTGATGTTTGGCTCGGTTTTGCTCAACGTCGTCCTCGACCCGTTCCTGATCTTCGGCTGGGGACCGTTCCCCAGACTCGGGATCGAAGGGGCGGCGATCGCGACGGTCTTCTCCCGTTCCCTCGCGCTCATCGTCGGACTGGCGATCATGTTCCGCGGGACGCGGGGCGTGCAGATCCGGCTCCGACAGATGCGTCCGGATCTCACCTTTGCCAGGAAACTCGTCGGAATCGGGTTTCCCGCGTCGATCGAGGGGATGGGAAGAGCCCTGTCGATCAACCTTCTCCTGGTGATCGTCGGGCTGTTCCCGACCTACGTCGTCGCCGCCTACGGAATCGGTACGCGCGTGTTCTCGGTCATCTTCCTGCCGGCCATCGCGGTCGCTCGCGGCGTCGAGACGATGACGGGACAGAACGTCGGTGCCGACAAACCGGATCGGGCAGAAGCCGCCGCCGACTTCGCCGCCCGAACCATGTTCGTCGTCCTCGGCGCGCTCGGCGTCGTGGCGTGGCTCGGCGCACGACCTATCACCGCCGTGTTTACCAACGACCAACAGGTCATCGAGGCCGGCGTCACGTTCCTCCAGTACGTCGCGCCCTCGTTCGGATTCATCGGCGTGATGCGGGCCTACAACGGGAGCTTCCGGGGAACCGGAAAGACGCTCACTGCGGCTGCCATCGTCCTGGTGACCTACGCACTCGTTCGGCTCCCGATCGCCTACGGGCTCGCACAGGCGATCGACTACCGCGGGATCTGGATCGCCTTCGCCGTCTCGAACGTCTTCGGTGCCGCCCTGGCCTACGGCTGGTACCGGCGAGGTACCTGGCGAGAAGCCGACGTCACCGACGGCTCGGCCGCTCCCGGCCTCGGCGACGACCTCGAGGTAGGAGAGGCCAGCACCGACGACTGACGCCGACGAGCGGGACGGTACTGTTCGGTACCCACACCAGTGAAGTACTCTTGAACCGTCGATTCGACCTGACCCGACTACGATGACCCACCCGAACTGGAGCCACTGCTGTCGAGACGAGGGACGGAAACAGCGACGCACCCACTCGATCCCGGACGAGGGAGGGTAACCGGGATGGTCGAGGCCGTCTCGATCGACATCCTCAGTCTCCTGCTCGTCCTGTCGGTCGCGTGGGTGTTCGGCGCGTTCGCCGAGCGCCTTGGCTACCCGACGATGATGGGCGAGCTGTTCGCCGGGATCGCCTTCGGACCGGCGTTACTCGGACTCTTGCGACCGTCGGAGCTGCTCTCGGTCCTCGCCGAACTCGGAGTCTTCCTCCTGATGGTCTACGTCGGCATGGAGGTCGATCTCCGCGAACTGTTCGAACTCGGCCCTCAATCGCTGCTGATCGCTTTCGGTGCCTTCGTCATCCCCTTTGGACTGGGCTACGCGGCCGGCGTCTGGCTCGGCGTCTCCGTCGGCGCGGCGCTCTTTCTCGGGCTCGCCATGGCCGCGACCTCGCTGGCGACGAAATCGCGAATCCTCGCCGACCTCGACCTCCTGGACACGCGGATCGCGAACGTGTTACTCGGCGGCGCGCTCGCCTCGGATGTGGGGGTGCTCATCGCGTTCGCCGGCGTCAACAGCTACGTGACCGCGGGTACGCTCGATCCGACCGAGATCGGGTGGATCCTCCTGCAGGCGATCGGGTTCTTCGCGGTGACGCTCGTCATCGGATACCGCTTCCTGCCGATCGCGTGGCGATACATCGAACGCCAGCGGGAGCGATACGGCTTCGTCGATCGAACGACGGCGTTTACGTTCGCCCTGCTCGTCTCCCTGCTGTTCGCTCAACTCGCGACGCTGGCGGACCTGCACATGATCATCGGCGGCTTCATGGCGGGGATGTTCCTCCGGCAAGCTGACGTCGAGCCGGGGCTCTACGAGCACATGCACACGGTGATGTACGACCTCGCGATGGGGCTGTTCGCGCCGGTCTTCTTCGTCACCGTCGGCTTCCAGATCACGTTCGACGTGTTCTCCGACTCGCTCGGCGTGCTCGCCACGCTGGTCGTGATCGCCTTCCTCGGGAAGATCATCGGCTCCTGGCTGTTCTCGCTGCCGACGTCGCTTTCCTCTCGCGAGGGACTGGTCGTCGGCTTCGGCATGAACGGCCGCGGGACCGTCGAAATCATCATCGCCAGGGTCGCCCTCGAGGCCAGGATCATCGACCAGTCGATGTTCTCGATCCTCGTCTTCATCGCCGTCTTCACGACCGCGCTCGTCCCCGTCACCGTCACCTGGGGCGTGCGCCTGCTCGAGGCGAGGGACGAACTCGTCTACCTCGATTCGGCGACGCCCGTCGAGGACTGAGACGATCCGCTGTAACGAGTTACTGGTGCAATCGCGACGACCCTGCGGGTGCACCGGCAACGAAGTAGACCGTACGGGTTCGGCCCTGCCTCACTCTCGGGTCCACACCGTCGCGGCTCGAGCGGGGCGCTTTTGCCGCCCGCGCCAGCAGCTAGGGGTATGCACGTCCACGTCGTGGGTGACGATCCCGTTCGCGAAGCGGTCGTCACCGCGCTCGACGATGTCGATATCGGTGTCCGCGACGCCGCTCCAGCGGAACTCGACGACGCCCGCTTCGCAGTCGTCAGCGACGTCGCGGGGTCGGCGACGTTCGACCGGGCAACCGAGGCCGCCCGGTCCGGCGGAACGCCCTGGATCGCCGTCGAGATCGGCGGGGTCGGCGGCCACCCCATCGAAGCCGTCGACGCCGCTATCTCCGGATTCGCACCCGCGACCGGTTGTTTCGACTGTCTCCGCGCTCGCGTCGCGTCGAACCTCGAGGAGCGAGCCGACGGCCCACAGGCCGACCGCAGTGCAGCGCGACTCGCCGGTGCGGTCGCCGGCCGGGAGTGCGTTCGCGTCCTCTCGGGGGCGGAAGGGTCGATCATCGGACAGGTTCGCGAAGTGCCACACGCTCGGCGGCGGCTCCTGCCCGTTCCCGGCTGTGCGTGTGCGGAGACGGACCGGGACCGATCCCTCGGTCGGGACGCCGACCCCCTCGAACTCGCCGCCGCCGTCGAACACGCAGAGGGGGCGATCGACGACCGGGTCGGCCCGATCGCGAGCATCGGCGAGATCGAGTCGTTCCCCGCCCCTTACTACCTGGCGACGGTCGCGGAGACGACCGCCTACAGCGACGCGAGCGCGCCGCGACAGGCGGCCGGCGTGGCCGACGACTGGAACGCCGCGCTGATGAAAGCCGTCGGCGAGGGACTCGAGCGCTACTGTGCCGGCGTCTACCGCGAGGCCGACTTCGTCCACGCGAGCGAGGACGACCTCGAGAGCGCCGTGGCCCCGACGGCCCTCGTCCGCCCGGACGACGCGCCGGCCTACGAGCCGAGCGACGACCATCGCTGGGTGCCAGGCGAGGACCTCGCGACCGGCGACCCGACGCACCTCCCCGCCGCGGCGGTCCAGTTTCCCCAGCCCGGTGACTCGCTCGTTCCGGCGATCACGACCGGACTGGGACTTGGCTCCTCGACGGTCGACGCGCTGGTCTCCGGGCTGACGGAGGTGATCGAGCGCGACGCGACGATGCTCGCGTGGTACTCCACGTTCGACCCGCTGGGGCTGTCGGTCGCGACGCCGGCGTTCGAACGCCTCGAGCGACGCGCCCGGAGCGAAGGGTTGTCCGTGACGCCGCTGCTCGTCACGCAGGACATCGACGTCCCGGTCGTTGCCGTCGCCGTTCACCGCGACGCGAGCGCCGACGCCGACGCGATGTCGCCCGGCGAGGAGCCGTGGCCGGCCTTCGCCGTCGGCTCCGCGGCCGACCTGGATGCCGAGGCGGCCGCGACATCGGCGCTCGAAGAAGCGCTGCAAAACTGGATGGAGCTGCGGAACCTCGGGCCCGAAGCGGCCGACGAGGCCGGGGGTGCGATCGGCGAGTACGCGTCCCTCCCGGCCGCTGGGCGGGCGTTCGTCGACACCGATCGGACGGTTTCGGCGGCCAGCGTCGGTCCCGATCCCGTTCCGACCGGTCTCGAGGGGCTCGAGACGCTGTGTTCGCGGGTGGCCGCTGCCGGACTGACGCCCTACGGGGCACGGTTGACGACCCGCGACGTCGCCGACATCGGCTTCGAGGCCGTTCGGGTCGTCGTTCCCGGTGCTCAGCCGCTGTTCACCGACACGCCGTTCTTCGGCGAGCGGGCGCGGACCGTCCCGGCGGATCTCGGCTTCGAGCCACGGCTCGAGCGGGACTTCCATCCGTACCCCTGACGGGATCGTCGATCGAACGGGCGTCTCGGTCCATCGGCGGTCGCCGGCGCGCGGGTGCCGCCGAGAGCAGGACTCAATCGGCAGTGTCGGTGTCGGCCGGGTCGCCGTCGCCGTCGATCGACTCGGTCTCGTTCGCGCCGGACTCGCCCGTGGTCCGGGGGGCCGTCGCGTTCGGGTCGGTCGCGTTCGCTTCCGTTTCCCTCCCCCGATCGACGTCCAGTATCAGATCGTCGTTCGTGATCCGAATGTTCACGAACTTCGTGCTCGGCGTGATCGTCGTCTCTCGGAAGGTCTCCTCGTCATCCTCCCGTCCGTACTTGACCACGCGGAAGTTCTGCTCGGTCGCCTCGAGATGGGGCGGTGACGCCGACTGGTTCGCCGTGATGGTGTAACTCTCGTCGTAGGTCTGGCGATTCGTGCCGGGGACGTAGGCCTCGAGCGTGAGATCGAAGTGGCGGTCGGCCTCGCTGTGGATCTCGATGGGAACGAGCCCCTGAAAACTCCCCTGGTAGTGCTCTTGCAGGGCCTCGAGACAGCCCGAGAGCCCCACGGTCGCGGCTACCCCGGCAGTTCGAAGTAGCGTACGGCGGTTCACGTGGTGCCCTCCGGGTTGGACGACCGTATGCGTTACTCTTCGATCGACATCGCGACCAGCCGCCGAGGGTCGACGTGGCACCCATCGCCCCCGCGTCACCCAATTCTCCCCGTCCAGAGGATTTTTGAATAGAACGCCGAATGTAAAACCATGGAGAAAGTCGCGATCGACGACGTCGACATCGAAGTCAACCCGATGGAAGTGCACTCAGTCAGACGGCCGATCTCCGATGCGCTCGGCTTCACCGACTTCGCGATGAACTACTTCGAACTCGAGCCCGACGAATCCTTCTCGGGGGGGATGCACACCCACTACGACCAGGAGGAAGTCTTCTACGTCCAGGAGGGGACCGCGACGTTCGACACGGAGGAGGGTGAGGTCGTCGTCGACGAGGGTGAAGTGATCCGGTTCGAACCCGGCGACTTCCAGACGGGCTACAACGACACCGACGATCGGGTCGTCGGCTTCGCATTCGGCGCGCCCAAATCACAACACGACTGGGAGGAACTCGAGTCGCTCGTCTACTGCCAGGAGTGCGAGGAGGAGATCGGCCACGGGCTCGAACTCACCGACGAGGGGGCGTTCCGACTGACCTGTACCGAGTGTGAGAACACGTTCACGCTCGGGTAGCTCGTCGCCCGCGTGCGACGAGTTCCCGCGGCAGTTCGTAGCCGGAACCTTTTCACGACGGACTGAGAGCATCAACGTATGGCTGTCCAAGACAGTTCGAGCGCGGAGATCGACACGACGCTTTTCATCACCGTCTCCGGACCGCCGGGCTGTGGTGCGACCACGCTCTGTGAACGGCTCGCCGACGCGATCGGCTGTCCGTACGTCTCGGGTGGGGACATCTTCCGCGAACTCGCCGCGGATCGCGATATGAACCTCAACCAGCTCACCGCGAAAGCCGACGAGTCCGACGAGATCGACCGCGCGCTCGACGAGCGCCTCCAGCAGATCGCCGAGAAATGGGGGATGGCCAACAAACCGTTCATTCTCGAGTCCCGGCTCGCGGGGTGGCTCGCGGGCGACCGCGCGGACCTGCGCATCTGGCTCGACGCGCCCGAAGACGTTCGACTCGAGCGGATCGACGATCGGATCGAAACCGAGGCGGAGATGCGCGTCCGCGAGGTCAGCGAGGCCGGCCGATACCAGTCCTACTACGAGATCGATATCGGCGACCAGGCGTTTTACGACCTCCAGATCAACACGGCACGCTGGAGCAAGACCGGCGTGTTCGCGATCGTCAAAGCCGCGATCGAGGAGTACGATCCCGAAATCGACGAAGGGGCGTTTACGACGCCGCCGATGGACGTCTAAACGGGATCGCGCCGCGTCCTCGATCGTCGCCGCCCTGTTTTCTCGTCATCGAGTAACGGATCGCACGCAGCCATGCGGCCACCGCCCCGTTCGCTGGCAGCCGGTGAGCGCGTGCACAGTGGCGGTCACCGACGACGGCGGGATCGACAGCGACTGCTGCCGATCGCTCCGTCCGTTCGTTACCGGCGACCGACGACGGACGCCGCTCGAACGGCAATAAAAGTAGGGGCTCGCTTCGCGCTGTGATATCAGTGGGTAGTAAAATAATCACCCGTAATTTCACAATTTACACATGATCGTGGCCAGTACTGACCGAATCGGCCGTGGCGCTCGTGGAGGCGCGACAGTCGGTACCAGTTCGACTGACACGCGTCCATGGACAGGGGAGGTCGAGGGGGACGGACCGTCGGTCCGTCCGACGACGGCTGAGGGGTAGCAATGCCACGAAACACGATGATGACGGCGATCGGGCTTCTCGCAGTGGGCGCACTCGTCACCGCGAGTGTGGGACTGTACCGAGTGTTTTCGTTCGTCGCGGCGGCGTTCATTCTGGCCGTCGTCGCATCGGCGTCGATCGAACACCGCGGCTCGTTGCTCGAGCCCTACACCGGCCTCGTGGCCGGACTCGCCGGGATGTTCGTCCTCGGGCTCGCCGGGATCTGGCTGCTGTGGAGCCCCGGCGTGACGAGTTACACGTACGCGCTCGGCGTTCCGAGGCCCACGCTCGTCTACTTCGCGTTCCTGTGGCTGGCTCCCGCGTTGGCGGCGATCTATTACTCGTTGATTTTCGATCGGATCGGCAACGAGGCGATCGTCGACGACATCATCAGCAGGGCACGGGACCGACAGCGACGGGCGGACCTCCCGCTCGCTCCACGGCGGATCGACAGGACGACCGGTGGGGACGGCCACGACGGAACGGCCGACGCAGGGGGCGACGATGACTGAGCAGGCCACGCTCCCGCTTGCCCCGCTACAGACCGAAGGGATCCCGGTCGCGGACGATCCGATCATTCTCGGGTTCGGGACGGTGTACCTGCTGATCGTCGTCCTGATCGGCATCTGGGGATACATGCGGACACAGACGACCGGCGACTTCCTCATCACCGGCAAGAGCATCGGGACCTGGGTGCTCGCGATGACTGCCTTCTCGGTCATCCAGTCGGGCTTTGGCTTCGTCGGTGGCCCCGAACTCGTCTACGCGTTCGGCACGACGTCGCTGTGGATCTTCTTTACCGCACCGCTTGGCTTCCTGCTCACCTGGGTCGTCCTCGCCAAACGACTGCGCCTGCTCGCGGACATCCGGAACGTGTTGACCCTGGCCGACGGGATGTACGTCCGCTACGAAAGCGACTGGGTGCGTGGACTCACCGGTCTCGCAGTCGTCGTCGGCGTGATCGCCTATCTGGCGACGAACCTCGCCGCGTTGCAGTTCGTCATGCGCGCGATCTTCGGCGTGCCCGTCATCTGGGGCCTGCTGGGTGGCGCGCTCATCCTGTTGCTCTACAGCATGCTCGGCGGGATGATCGCCGGCGTCTGGACCGACTTCCTGCAGGCGCTGACGATGATCACCGGCGCGGTGTTCGTCTTCGCGTACGCCATGTCCTTCGGCGGCGGAATGGGGACCATCTCTCGCAACCTCGCGACCGCCGATCCGGCGCTCATCTCGCCGTTCGGCGCGATGGGCGGGGCGACCACGGCGGTCCTCGTCGGCGTCGCGTGGTGGATCCTGTTTTCGGTCGGTGCCGCCGGACAGCCCCACCTCATTACGAAGTTCTACATGAGCCGCAACCTCGAGATCCTGAAGTGGGGCGCGCCGATCGCCGCCCTCTCCTACGCCGTCTCGAGCCTGATCGCCTTCTCGGCGGGGCTCTCGATGCGGTCGATGGTCGCGGCCGGTGAGATTCAGGAGACGTTCAGCGCGAGCGAGGTCGGCCCCGTCTTCGTCCTCGAGTACACGCCCAGCATCGTCGCCGGGCTCATCCTCGCGGCGCTGCTGGCTGCGATCATGTCGACGAGCGATTCGTTTCTCAACATCGGCGCGGCGGCCATCTCGAGGGACATCCCGAGAGCGATGGGGCAGCCGATCGACGACGACCGGACGGAACTTCGCGTCACGCAGGCGGCGCTGGCCGGCCTCACCGTGCTCGCGACGGGCGTCGTCTACTTCTCCGACGCGCTGGTGGGCATCCTCGGGACGATCGGCTGGGGCTTCTTCGCCGCCGCTTTCGTCCCGGTCGTCGTCTTCGGGATGAACTGGAAGGGTGCGACGAAGTGGGGGGCGGTCGCCGCCCTCTTGGGCGGCCTGGTCGTGAACATCGTCTTCAGCGCGATCCCGGAGGCTGCGGGGGCCGCCAACGTCGACTGGCTGGTGACGCTGGTCATGGGGTTTTACCCCTACCCCGACGTGTTCCCGGTCGGAACCGTCGCGCTCCTCGTCGCGATCGTCCTGTTCGTCGGCGTCTCCATCCTGACCCAGGACGGTGACGACCTCCCCGCGGACCTCCACGCACTACTCGAGCGCTGATCGCCCGTGACCGACAACCGAACCCGACTCGCGGCCGACGGAAGCGAGGAACCGATGCCAAGCGAGACGATCATCGCCCGACTGACACACTGGTTTCGCCAGCGACCGAACTCGCTCGAATTCTGGGAGCTGGTGGTGACCGACGAGCGCCTCCTGTGGTGTTTCGTCGGCGAGTCGTACCGATCGCTGCTCCTGCGGGCCGATATGGGCGAGCGCGACCGAGAGCGGATCGCGGACCTCCCCCCCGACGCGATCGCGGCGTTCGACGATCGGAACATCGTCGTCCCGCTCGAGTCCCTCGAGAAGCTCCACCTCGTCACCGGGACGCGGCTGCGCCGGGCGCGACTCGTCGTCGGCTGGCAGCCACGCGACGGCGACTACGAGGAGCGAACCCTCTCCCAGTCGCGGACCGCGGATCCACAGCGGGAACTCGTGACCGACCTGAAATCGGATCCGCGCCTCGAGGGCGTGGACGTGGTCGTCGAGACACCGCGGTTCCCTCGCCTCTGAACTCGTGTCGCATCGGGGCGTCGACCGTGGTTCGTCCGACGGTTTATCCCGCCCTTCGTGGTAGGGCGTGCTATGACGTGGTACGTTACGCTCGAGGCGGACTCGTACGATGCGGCGCGCGAGTCGTTCGCGTGGGACGTTCCGGCGGCGTTCAACGCCGCGACCGATCTCGTGGGGAAACACCCGGACGGCGACCGTCCGGCGCTCTTCCAGGCGTATCCGGACGGTCGCCGCGAGACGTACACCTTCGACGACCTCGATCGGCGGTCCAACGCCGTCGCCAACGCCCTCGAGTCGATGGGCGTGGATCGTGGCGACCGAGTCGCCGTCGTCGTGCCCCAGAAACCCGAAAACGTCCTCACCCATCTCGCCTGCTGGAAGCGCGGGGCGGTGTCGCTCCCGCTGTCGGTGCTGTTCGGCGACGATGCCCTGCGATACCGCCTGCAGGACAGCGAGGCCCGGGTCGCCGTCGTCGACGCGGCCCAGTGGGAGACGATCCGCGCCGTCGCACCGGACTGCCCCACGCTGAAGCACGTCCTGGTCGTCGACGCGGAGCCGGCGGACGAACGCGTCGGCGAGGCGAGCGTCCACACCTTCGAGGGGGCAGTCGACGGGTGCTCGAGCGAGTACGACATCGTCGAGACCGACGCCGAGACCCCGGCGATCATCATG
The DNA here is from genome assembly GCF_002494345.1 of Natrinema ejinorense. GTDB lineage: Archaea > Halobacteriota > Halobacteria > Halobacteriales > Natrialbaceae > Natrinema > Natrinema longum. The sequence goes on along the minus strand of NZ_NXNI01000001.1, from coordinate 1,440,143 downwards.
TACACGAGCGGGAGTACCGGCGATCCGAAGGGGGTTTCTCACACCCACGGCGTCTGGATCGGCCACTGCCCGGCGTTTTCGATGTACTTCGAGCGTGATCTCCGGGGCGAGTCGGTCTACTGGACGCCCGCCGACTGGGCGTGGATCGGCGCGCTGGGCGATCTCGTCTTCCCCGCGTGGCACTACGGCCGGCCGGTCGTCGGCTACCCGATGGGGTCGTTCGATCCCGAAACCGCGTTCGAGATCGCGGCCGAATTCGACGTGACGAACGCCTTCGTCCCGCCGACCGCGATCCGGATGCTCATGGGGGTCGACGAGCCGACCGACCGCTACGACCTCTCGCTCGAGGCGATCTGCTCGGGCGGCGAGCCGCTGACCAGCGAGATCCTCGAGTGGGCCGACGAGGAACTGGCGGGGACGGCCGTCAACGAACTGTACGGGCAGACGGAAGCGAACCTGCTGGTCACGAACTGCCGCGGGTGGTTCCCCGCGAAGCCCGGAAGTATGGGAAAACCCGTTCCCGGACACGATGTCGCTGTCGTCGATCCGGACGACGGCGAGTCCGTGGAGCCGGGCGAGGTCGGCGAAATCGCCGTTCGGCGCGGCGACGACCCCGTGCTCTTCGAGGAGTACTGGAACGCCCCCGAGAAGACGGCCGACGTGACCGCGGGGGAGTGGCACCTCACCGGGGACCTCGCGAAACGCGACGAAGAGGGGTACGTCTGGTTCGTCTCCCGCGACGACGACCTCATCATCACGAGCGGCTACCGCGTCGCCCCGCGGGAAGTCGAGGAGACGATCCTCGAGCACGCGGCCGTCGAACAGGTCGGCGTCGTCGGCGTGCCCGACGAGACGCGAGGTGAGATCATCAAAGCGGTCGTCCAGCCGGTGCCAGGGGAAGCGGGATCGGACGAGCTACGGACGGAGATCCGTTCCCTCGTCAGGGAGCGGCTGGCGGAATACGAGTATCCCCGCGAGATCGAGTTCGTCGACGACCTGCCGACGACGACGACCGGAAAGATCCGGCGGACGGAATTATAGATGTCGCCGAAACGATCGAACACTACCCGCAACGCTGTCGTGTGAGTCGGCGTGCAGTGACTGTCAGCGGCTCCGGGAGGGTGAGTCGCCGTTCAGTGGGGACGGTCGTTACTCGCTGTCGGGCGAGTAGTTCGGCGCTTCGTCGGTGATGACGACGTCGTGGGCGTGGCTCTCGGCCTGGCCGGCCGAGGAGACGCGGACGAACTCCGAGCGCTCCTTGAATCCGGGGATCGTCTCCGCGCCGACGTATCCCATGCCCGACTGCATGCCGCCCGCGAGCTGGTGGAGCTCGGACTTGAGCGTGCCCTTGTAGGGGGTCGCGGCCTCGACGCCCTCGGGGACGTACTCGTCTTCCTCGTCGGGTTCGTCCTTGAGATAGCGGTCGCTGTCGCCGGACTTCATCGCGCCGACCGAGCCCATGCCCCGATACTGCTTGTACTTCTTGCCGTTCATCGTGACGACCCGTCCCGGTGCCTCGTCGGTGCCGGCGAAGTAGGAGCCGAGCATGACCGCGTCCGCGCCCGCGGCGATCGCCTTGATCGCGTCGCCGGAGTAGCGAATACCGCCGTCGGCGATCACCGGCACGTCGTGTTCGGCGGCGACGTCGGCGACCTGCGCGACGGCCGTGATCTGGGGCATCCCCGACCCCGAGACGACTCGCGTCGTACAGATCGAACCGGGGCCGATCCCGACCTTCAGGCCGTCGGCGAACTCGACGAGGTCCGCGGCCGCCTCTCGGGTGCCGATGTTGCCGACCACGACGTCCGCGTCGACGGACTCCTTGATCTCGCGTGCGCCGTCGATGACGTTCAGGTTGTGTGCGTGCGCGGTGTCGATGAAGAGGACATCCGCGCCGGCCTCGTCGGCGGCTTCCGCACGTTCCTGCTCGAACGGGCTGACGGCGACGCCACAGCGAAGGCGACCGTCCTCGTCGCGGACGGCCTCCTGATACTCGCGGCGCTGGAGGATGCCCTGCATCGTCACGAGGCCGACGAGGAGGTTCTCGTCGTCGACGACCGGGACGCGTTCGATCTTGTGGTCGTACATCATCTCGAACGCGTCGCGGGAGTCGACGTCCTCGTGGGCCGTGATGACCTCGTCGGTCATCGCTTCGGTGACCTGGTCGTCCTCGTTGACCTCGAGGTGGGGCCGAATGTCCGTACTCGAGATGATGCCAAGGACCTCGCCGCGGGTATTGACGACGGGCGCGCCGCCGACGCCGCGGCGGGCCATCAGTTCGTCGACCTCGCGGACGGTCATCTCGGGGTCGGCGGTGACGACCGAATCCAGCGGGATGATGAGTTCGTCGGCGCTCTTGACGCGACCGATCTCCTCGACCATCTCGTCGATGTTCATGTTGCGATGGAGGACGCCGAGGCCGCCGTGGCGGGCCATCGCGATCGCCATGTCGCTCTCCGTGACGGTGTCCATCGCCGCCGAGAGGATGGGGACGGAGACCTCGACGTTTTTCGAGACGTTCGACGTGAGGTCGGCGTCGTCGGGTTCGACGCGGCTCTCCTTGGGGCGGAGAAGGACATCGTCGAAGGTTAGCGCTTCCGGTACCTGCAGTTTCGAAGAATAGGGCTCGTGCTCTGGAACGTCGTTCGCCATGTAAGCCGTCCGGCCCCCTGTGCAAAAAGCGTTGCGAGATAAATACGGGTGTGAACGGTTGACGGGGCCGTCAACGGGCGATTCGCCCCACAGTGGTGATCGTCGCGCCCGGCCTCGGTCGGACGAGTCGGACTCGCGGGGCGGTCCGACCGGTTCCGCGGACGACGGGAGCGATCCCGGGACGCGGGCAGGGCACCGGCTCGAGTCCACGCATGCGGTCCAGACCTGTGCATTTCCGCACGGATCTGGACGCTACTGCCGGAACACTACCGGGTCGTGAAATCCCGTCCCACACAACGTTTATTGACAGTCCCCCCGTTTCTGTAGGTATGTACGCTGTGAGTGCAGCCGCGTTCCGAACCGTTGGCATGACGAGTTCCGACTCCGTCGACGCCGCGTTCGGGAATTTTACAGGTAAACTCACAGCTCGAGGCCCTACTCCGAATGCGATCGACTGGTCACCACACCGGTCGGTACGGGACTGCCCGTCATATCGCCCACTGGCCTCGGGTCACGGCCATCGGCCCTGACCGATGAGTACGTCACGGCACCCGGTCGCGCTCCAGATGGAGCGCATCGTCGGCGGTGACGCCAGGCTCCTGGCGCTGGTGATGATGTTACCGTTAGTCGACGGTGTCTTCCCCGCGTTGATCCTGGCCGGTGCGCTCGACGAGCCCTTGGGTGCGATTCAGGTCGGACTCCTGATCTTCGGTGGGAGCGCGACCGTCGCCGTCATTCTGGCGGAGATGGAGGGGACGCCACGCGAACAGGCGACTGTCGTCTTGCTCGTTGGAGTGCCGCTGATACTGCTCGCGGCAGTGCAGGCTGCTCTCGCACCGGCGATCGGCAGCGTCCTCGACGACGCCACCATCACCCGATTCGCGGCGCTGGTCATCCTCGCGATCGCCGCCAAGACCGCCAGCGCGACGATCGGAGAGTACCTCCCCAACCCCGTCGTGATTATCGGGCTGGGGCTGGTGGCGAGCATCGACCCCTCCGGGGCGACGTTCTCGGTGATGACCGATCCCGCCCTCGTCGCCCACGGGACGCTGGCCGCCGCCGTCGGCGTCGGCTTCGCGCTCGGGATCGCCCTCGCCGGGCCCTACCTCCGGGAGTTCATGGACATCGATCGGTTCCGCTTCGGGAGCGCGGTCGCGCTCGGCTTGCTCCCGCTGTCCCTGCTGGGGATGGCCTTCGGCCAGGCCCCGCTGGCCGCGTTGCTCGTCGCCGCCGTCTTCGCCGTCGACTTCCCGTTCCGGGAATCCGACGACGAGGCGGACGAGCCCCCGACCGACGCGACGGCCCAGCTGGACGCGATGGCCGACGGTGCCGGGGCCGACGCAGGCGAGCCCGCGCCCGGGGACCAGGGTGGCGAGTCCGACCCGTATCCCAGCGACGACGGGACGGACACCGCGGGCCGGGCCCCGTGGCTGTAGCGCGATTCTGTGCCGAATCGAAACCACTTTAGGGACGATGGCCCAACGGAGACTCGAGGGGTCGTGGCCAAGCCAGGCATGGCGGCTGACTCCAGAGGCTACGGCGCCCGGGACGACACTCCAGACTGATATACTGATCGGACACCTGATCAGTGTCCGTGTGATGACCCTCTGGAGTTCCGAGGCGCACCGGAGATATCAGTAGATCGGGGGTTCAAATCCCTCCGACCCCATTTGAAATAAAAGGCCCAGAGAGGCTTTTCTCGCATTCTCGATATAGTCTGAATAGGGGGTGGTCTGCGTGACGACCGCACCCTGGCCGTCGGTCGACAATTCGACGTGCAATCACTGCGGAGCCCACGTTACTGACCGATTCCGTCGTGTTTTCGGTGACGACGACGACCGAGCCCATCGGTGTGGTGACTGCGATACCTACGCGCGACTGAGCCGCGGCTCTGCAGCTGGCGTCGACGTTTCGATTCCGGACCCGGAGACATCGCCCGGCCGTCACGGAGGTGAGGCCGATGCGTAACGGGTTCGTCCAGGCGAGTGAACTGTACGATGTCGAGAGTCGGTCGCCCATCGCCCATCCGGTCCACCAAGCGACCGACGCGGACGTTCGCCATGCGCTCGAGAAGCGAGGTGAATCGGCGTGATAAGCGCGTTTCCGTACATCGGTGGCAAGACGCGTCTTGCTGAGTGGGTGATTGACCACCTCCCGGAACACACTGCGTACGTCGAGCCCTTCGGCGGCTCCGCGTCCGTGCTCTTGAATAAGCCCCGTAGCAACGTCGAGGTCTTCAACGACAAGGACAGCGACGTTGTTACGTTCTTCCGGGTTGCTCGCGAGCGTCCGGACGAACTCGCGGAGTGGTGTCGGTACACACCGTTTTCCGAACAGCTTCACGACGAGTGGGCGGACGAGTTCTTCGCCGGTGAGCGGCCGAGCGACGATATTGAGCACGCTGGAAAATGGCTGTTCCTCCGCTATAGTCAGTACGCGGGGAAAGTATCGCGTAAGAGCGGCTTCAAACGGGAGAGTCCGCTGGACGAGAAGGGGAGCCGAAACGCGAGAAACTGGGTCAACGCACCTGAACGGATTCAACAAGTCGCAGAGCGCTTTCGCGGCGTCTCTGTCGTACACGAGGACTTTCAGAGCGTCGTCAGTCGATACGATTCACCTGAGACCGCGTTCTACCTAGATCCCCCGTACTACGAGAAAGAAGACCTGTACCGAGCATCTGCCGATCATGCCACACTGGAAGAAACGCTCTGTGAGATCGACGGCTACGCGATCGTTTCGTACACGGACATTCCACCAGGACTGTACGAGGGCAACGAGTGGCATGTCGTTGAGCGGACGGTCACTCACTCCGCTGCAGGCAACGGGAAGACTGCCGACGAACGCCTCATACTGAATTTCGAGCCATCCACCGAGCGAGCATTCAATCAACGAACGCTGGCAGATGTCCGCTCCACCGGAGGTGAATCGGCGTGAATCGACTCGTCGAATCCGACGAGTGTGAGCGGTGCGGTGATCGCGTCGACGCACTTCGTCGTCTCTGCCCGGAATGTACGCGCGCGGTTCGAGACGCGCGGGAGGGGCCGCTATGAGTTCTCGAGCATCGGAACTGGAGAGTCCAAAGGCCAGCGGCGACGCGCTCGAGGGCGAGATCGTCCAGACTGTCGATGAACTCGAGTACGTCAGCGATCACATCGCCACCTGGCACGATGCACGGACCACCGCCGTCATCGAGGCGAGTCACTCGCTGCCGTTCTACGGGATCGTCCTCGTTGAACCAGACGTTCCCGTCGAGATCAAAGGCTGTCAGATAGAGACGAGCAACGGCAGTCGGTCGACGCGCGGTCGGTTCTACGTCAAGCGAGCGGCTCACGAGCAACTGCTCGAGGCGGCCGGGATGTACCTGTTCGTCGTGTATCTGCCGCGGCCAGGATTGCCCCAGGTGACCCGCGCGATCGTGCCGGCGACGCTCGTCGACGAGCTGCTATCTGGCCGGTGGTACGAGGTCGGCGGCTCGCGATCGGAACAGGAGGTCGCGAAACTTGCGTGGTCGCACGTGATCGATCCGGCTGGTGTTGATCCGTCGGTAACGGTCGGTGATTCGCGGTGAGCGTCGACACCGAATCCGACGATCGCGACCTCGAGGCCGAGCTGGCAAGCGCGGCAGCCGGTCAGGTCGGCGTTCCCGTCGACGCTGTTTGCGTGGGCTGTGGGCGGACGCGCGTCAAGCGCGCGACTCTCGAGGCGATGGACCAGCAGGCCGACGCCGACCCCACGACGCTCGAGGCGACGGACTGTACGTCGTTCAAGCACGTCTGCTATCCCTGCCAGGGTGCAACGTGGTGGAATCCCGTCGCTGTACTCACCGGCTTGCTCGAGAGCGAGCGCGATTGGGGTGAGTAGCGGTGTCCCAGGTCGAGACGACACCCCACGAGATCGAGGGCCGATGGAAGTGGCCCGACTGGGGCCGCGGTCCGTATGATGCGCTCTCGTCGGTCATGCTCGGGCCGCCCTTCGAGGGCTACCTCGAGATCACGACCGAGATCGACGGCGAGCCCTGGCACCTCGAAGTGAGCTACAGCAAGTCGGGGTTCGCTCCCCGGCTGTCCGACGGGATCAACGCCGAACGTCTGTACGAGTGGGACATCAAAGGACGCGGTCGCGGCGAGCGAAAAGCGTCCTACAACATCGGCCCGCGATTCCCGAACATGCGTCACTGGGAGAGTGGCGAGCGGTTGCAACTCCCCTGGGAGAATCAGGTCGGCGAGGTCGACGGGGTAGACGTCGAGTTTCACACCAGCAACATCGAACCCGACCGCGGTCTCGAGTTGCTGCCGGAGTTCTTCGGGGCGATCTTCGAGCACGCCGGCGAACGAATTCACTCCGAATACTTCCGGACCGAACCGCACCCGGCGAGTCGGATGTGGGCGTACGAGCGATACGTTCGGATTCGTCGTGAATGGGCTGAAAAGCTCTCATCGGCCGGTGTTCTCCAGAAGGTTGCACACTATCTCTCCGACCTCGAGGGAGTGAAAGCCGAGCTCCACATCGACAACGAGGAAGTCGTCAACCACCAGAATCGGCTGTTCTTGAACCCCACGTCGGCCGGCGAGTTACTGCCGGGACACACCTACGGGCGGAAGTTCGAGATCTACCAACTTGCCGATCCCGACGCGGTTTCGAAGGATCACCCGTCGTACCATCCGAAGGTGGAAGTCCTGGTGAACAAGTCGATGAACAACGGCGAGGCATGGGCATGGGCCGATCGTCACGAGGTAACGGAGCAAATCGAGGAGACGCTGTTGAACGCGCTGCACTGGGAAGACATCCCGCTCGGTCCCGACGGCAGTGGTGTCTACGTCGCAGATGATCATTTCGACGCCGTCGCCCGAGACGACCTGGTCGAACTATACGAGGATCCCACCCCGCGCCTCGAGGCGAAGTCTGACCACCTGTTGATGACGACGCTCCGCGATATGGGCGAGACCGCTCGAGACGTTTCGGAGACGGTCGCGACGGACGGCGGTGCGACGGTCGACGACCTCGCCGACCAGCTGGGGAAGCATCCCGCGACGATCTACCGAGCGATCAACGACCTCGGCGACATCCTCGAGCTCGACCAGGGAGACGTGTCGTTCCGAGCCCGGAAGTACCGCGAGGAACTCCGCGCGCTCGTCGAGTCCGCTGAGTACGCGATCGAGAGCTACGCCGATCGGATGCAACACATCATGGGGCTGGCCGATCACGTCGCCGAGTCTTCGCCCTTCCAGGAGTGGCTCGCGAAGAACGGGGCCGACCTCGAGTTCGACGAGAATGGCGAGCCCCGACAGATGCGGATCGATACGATCCTCTCCCGGCTGAAGTCGGACAGCTTCGAGAACGTCGCGACGATCGCCAGTGAGGCCCTCGAGAAGTGGTCGAAGTCGGGGAATGATCCGACGACCCTCCGCGGCGTTGAGCTGACCTGGAAGACTCCCGGAGGCGGGACTGAAACCGGATTCGTCGGTGCGGTCGCCGATCGCTGAATCGGCCCGGATAGTGGCAACACTCTCGGTATCGCTGTTTTCTGCAACTTAGGTTGACTACCACCGTTTCCTATGCAAATCTGATTGTAGTTCGTCCCTCGAGGGCGGGGTCGGCACCGCGATCGCACCGCAACGCCGGCGGGGTCGTTTCGCGCTTCGCGCGAAAGCCCCCTTGGCGGGTGTCGCCAAGGCGACAGTGCCAAAAAATTACAGCGCTCCACCCCGCCTCCGCACGCAGAACTCCAGTTGAAGCACATGAAACAGAGGTTTTGAGAGATCTCTCTGGTAACAGGTGAGATTATATCTGGTCATAGTAATATAGTCTTTCTATGAATGATCATACTGAGATAACAGAGAACCTATCATTTGATAGTGAACCAGATACGCAAGAATTCATAGATGCTTTTCTTAGAGCTCTCGAAAAGCAATATTCATATGATCGGTTGAAAGATCTATCAATAGATCATCTTGAAGACGAAGTAGATTATCTCCAGAATGATCTAATGATTCTAAGATGGCGGCTATTCAGGGACAAGAAACTTTGGCGATCAGAGGCTGAAACTCTCCAAAAAGTTGCTAGTGTATCACGTTCTCATAGCCTCGAGAAACCAACAATAGATCAAATCTACCAAATAAGTTGGACAATAAATAGAATTGAGCGGAATTTCGACCGTGCATGGAGGAATTCAGATAGGGGAGGAATAAGAGGAATCTTATCAAGCGTGAAATATGTATTTATTGGGTCTCCCCAGTTTGCAGGTGTTGAAATAGATTTTTCAGAAAATATAGCTGCCGACGACCGCCCCAAACGTATGAATCAATAGCACTGCAACTCTTTCACATTATATCTTTAATACTTATTTTTGCTTGTTGGGTTCCACGATGATCGCCACCTCCATGCCACTGGAGTAGCGGCAGGTTTCTCGTCTGAACCATCTTGTCCTTGAGAATCGTACAGCCGCTTCGTCCGTGGGGTCGATAGACGACGAAGCAGTACCAGCCGTCATGCCGCCGGAGCTTTTCGTGGTACCCCCGATATACCTTCCAATTTCCCGGCTGTCCGTCGCTGTGTTCATACATCGTGCTCTTGATTTCGACCGGCGTTCCGTTCCCGAATTTCGCGTCGTGCCAGCTACTCCGCTCGAGATCGAAGCGCCGTTTCTTGGCCATCCGTTTCTCACAGACCGTTCCGAAGTGGTTCGCGCGTTTCGACCGACTCATTTTCATATCACCTTCTCGCCATGCCGCGCGTTGTTATATATAATCCTCCGCTGGGTCAGCGCCGCGATCTCGAGCGATGGGCGGCAGTGATGAACGATTGAGAGTGAATGAGCGCTGGGAGTTGGGCCTGTGATCTTACTAAAGGGGGGTTGGTTTCGGTTTCGTACTTTCGAACCCGACGCCATCATGCGACTACGTCCTCCACTGTCGAAACCCATTCGCGCTTCTCGCCACCGGATTCGTAGTCCTCAAGCCAGTTTTTGATGGTAGTGCGGCTGTACGGCACGTATTCCCTGGTTTCGTAGGGACTCATGCCTTGGTCACGACAGGCTTTGATCGTCCACATGGAAACCCGTTTAACGACATCCTCAGACATCACATCGCCGTCTTTGTCGTCGCTGGAGGGAGCCGTCCAAGACCAATCCGCTTCGTCGTGCGTGTGCGGTTCGAAGTCGGCCGGCGGGATCCCCTTGAGCGGACGCGGATCGACGTCTTTCAGTTTGCCGCCCGCGATCCGCTCGGCGATGAGAGCTTTCCCCTTGTCGTTCCGGTCCGGTTTCTTCAGGATCGTGCCGACGCGCCACAGGAGCGGATGAATCGAACTCTCGTCGTGACCGATGTAGATCAGCATCCCGTTGTACTTGCGGATCTTGAACACCAGCGGCCCCATCAACTGCCGGACGCGCTGGCCGTCCGAGCCGGTCCCGCTCGCGTTCGTTGAGAACTCGTCACCAACGAACGCTTTCGGTTGCTGTGCGTTCTCGACCGGATCGCCGTTCTGTTCAACCCACTCCTCGAGGAGCGGGAAGTGCGGAATCCAGCCGTCTTCAACTGTCCCGTCGTCACGGGTCCAGTCGTCGTTTCGCGGGAGCGTTCGGATATTCGATGCAACCCGGAGATCGCCATCGACCCAGCGCTCACGCAACTGTAGGAGTAGGCACGCGAGATTCGTTTTGCCAGCTCCCATTTCGCCGAGGATCACGATCACCGGCGCGGGCCCCGCGACGATCTGCCGGAGCCGAGAGATCGCCTTCATACCGGACAGGTCCGCTTCTTGTGCCGGGTCCCCGATATAGTGTTTCAGCGTCAGCGTGTCGCCGTTGTCGAGTGCTTGGCGGGCCGTCGCGCTTCCCTCTGCTTGCAAGATGTCTCGGTTCTTGCCGACGCTCAGATAGTCCGCGGCGGCCTTTCCGTCCCAGCGGTCCGGGTCGTGATGGATCGCCCGCATGGCCATCTGGCGGTCGATTTGCTCATCTCTCACGAACCCGGAGTGAGGGAGCACCTCGTCGGGATCGCGCTTGAGGTTGTTGGCTTGGAACTCGCGGAAGCCGCCAACCGTGTAGTTGTCTTGTTCGTCACTCATATCGAATCGGCACCTCGTCATCGGTGTGCTCGAGCATGGCACCGCCGTCGGTCGCGGTCGCGTCCCGATCGCGACGGTTGCCCTCCTGGTCGTCGCGATCGTCGTCACGCAGCCGGACGTGGCTGTAGTAGATCGCCAGCACCGGCGCGGCGATCGTCACGAACAGGAACGAACTCGGCACCGGCCGGAACTCGGGACTCGTGTGCGTCTCGCCATTGTATCCGCCAGTCACGTCCATCGGAACGTTTAGTGCCTCTGCCGGGAGCAACCAGAGCCCGACCCACATCCCGACGACGATCCCGGCCGCGACTGCGCACGCGGCGATCGCCATTTCTCGGTCGGTCGGATCGATCACTCGGACTCACCCCCGTCCGCTCGAGCCGGCGAATCGATCCCGTCGACGGTATCGTACAGCCGGTTCGGACGGGGTCGCGGCGCGTGCTCGCCGTGCCTGCGGATGTACTCGTCTTCGTAGCCGTCGATGTCTTCGATGTCTTCGCGAGCCTTGTCCTCGACATCGGATTTCGCCGCGTCGAATCGATCCTTGACCGTCGTTTTCGGGTTCATTAGCCCGCGCTCGTCGGCCTCTGCCTCCTGATTGATTACGTCGCTCTGGATCTCGAGCCCCATTTTCGAGATACGTCCGCGGAGCCGATTCAGTTGCAGGAACGCGTCGACGAGGTCGCCGTGAACGTCCTCGAGCATGGCCTTACTCGTGACGAGTTTCGAATCGGCCATCTGACTCATGTAACAGCCGGTGACTCGGAGTTCGTTCATGTCCTCAAAGTTCTCGAACTCCCGCACTTCGTAGGCATCGCCATCGTTGACGACGTACGGGCTCGGTCCGTCGACGGTCTTCTGGTCCCACAGTTCCGGCGCAACGTAGTACTTTTCGCGGGTGTCGGTCACGCCGTTGATGTGGTACACTGTTTCTCTGTGCCGGTTGCGTAGCTTCTCGGCTCCGACCGCGAACAGGCCGAACAGCGGCGGCCCGAGTAGCATCAACGCGACGGCGATCCCGACCGCGACCGGCGGCACGCCAGGAACGGACGGCCGGATCAACAGCAACAGGATCCCGATCGAGATCGCGACACCGATCACGAGTAACTGTGCCTCCGCAACGATGTACGTGAGTCGGTCTTTCCAACTGCCGAACGTCGTGCTCAGGTTCCGATCACTCATGCTTTCTCGACCCCCTTCGATTCGGTTTTCACGACGTAGAATGCCGCAAGCCCCGCCAGTGCGACGGTCATGACAACACCCGTGAATAGGCCACTCGCGCCGCCGAAGGCACGAAACGGATCGTCACTTCCTCCCGAGACGCCACTCGAGAGTCGAATGGTGCCACCGCGAGTCGAGACCGAGACGGCGGAGTCGCCGTTGATCGACGCGACGGACAGGGAGATCTCGTTGCGTCCCTCGCTGAGCTGGTATTCTTTCTCTGGGACAGTCGTCGCGCCTTCCTGTTCGATCCCCGCGAGCGCGTCGCTCACGATCATTGGCTGTGGCTCTTCGCTTTCGATGACCATGCTGGCATCGCCGTCACCGATGTCGAACTCAAGGATGCGCGTCTGGTCGTCGATCGCGACGTACTCGGGGGTCTGGTTGGCCGTGGCGCTCTGGTTGCCTCCGTCTTGTGCGCTGACAGGCCCAACGCCCATGCCCATCGCCGCGATCGCGATGACGGCGAACAGTACGACGACTCGCGTCTGTGGAACTGAACACCGAGACATGGTTAGGGCCCCAGGCTATCGGCGAGATTGGTTACCATCGCTGCGGCGATCGCGATGATCGCGATGAGGAAGGCAGCGGCGAGCCATTTGTCACCGCCGCTTTCGGGAACCCAGCCGCCACCGCCACCAAGTAGTGGACCGCCACCGCCGCCGTCGTACGTGTCGGTGATCGTCTCTCGCTCACTGTCAGCCTGGTCGATCGTCTTCTGATACTCGGTCGCGTTGAAGGTTCCGTAGTCGGGTTTGTCGGAGAGGTCGGTCTGGTTGATCTCGTTTCCATCGCCGTCCGTCATCTCTTCAATCGTGAACGTGCCCCTGTGGAAGACGACATCCGACGTATCTCCATCGTCACCACCTGTGACCATCTTTTGTCTGCCGCTGAGATTCGAGACGTCATAGGACACGCCCGTTTGGAACCCATCTGCAGGGGTTTCGCTGCTAAAGAGCAGACCCTCGTAGGTCTCGTTGACACTGTTGTACTCGTAGGAGACCGAGCCGTTCTCGTGTGTGATCCGATCGCGCTCGGTTGCGCCCTCGAAGTGGACGACCATCGTCGAGTCGAGCGACGAGCGATCCATATCGAGCACGGAGCGGAGCGCGTACTGATAGCGGTCATCGGTTACGTTCGCGTCCCCGCTCAGATAGCGGACCATCCCTTCCGCACCACGCAGGTCCTCCGTTTCGATCTGGTCGTTGTCCAGCGCGGTGTAGAAGTCCTCTGCCGTCCCAGAGTCGTAGTTCGAAACGACAGTATCTGATTGGTTCTCAATCTCATCGAAGCGCTCTCGAGCGAGTCGGTAGTCGTAGACCGTTTTCGACTCGAGGGAGCCGGTATTCAGCAGATGGACGGTTCCATAATATTCGGCAGTAGAGCCGGCAGTACTCGATGAATCCGCGACATACTCCTCGTAATACGTCTCGTTGTGGAGGGTGTCAGAGAAGACGTTCACCACCGCATCTTTCTGGTAGTTGTCTCCTTTGTTGAAATGGATCTCGGGAAGTGTGACCGGATGCGTACTTCCGTTTGCTAACTCGACATCCGTTTCAACGGTCCGCCCGGTCGGGTAGCTCTTTTCAGTGGACCCAGCATTGACGTGCACGAAATCGTTCAAGATTCCGCTTTCGTTCTGCGAGATATTCGCGTAATAGGCCAACTGATCGCTGTGGAGAGACGTTTCTTCGAGCAGTTGAATTTGCAGTCTCGCATAGTAGTCGTTGATGGCGTTTTGAGCGCGTGTATCGGCCACTCCGGGACTCTCGCCGTTTTCATACGCCGTCGAGATCGCGTGTCGCGCTTCCATCGACGCGATCGAATCGGTATCCTGCAGATAGTTCCGCAAGAGTTGGTCTGTGGACTCCTGGGAGGATTTCACGCCGGACGCGCCAACGTGAATATCTTTCTCGATCGCGGCCGCATCCTGCCCTTGGTCAACGGAGCCGAAAGCCTCTGCCGCTGCCTGGCAGGCTCGAGGGGCGACGAACCGAGCGACCGATCCGCAGTCTTCCCGGACCTCGATCGAGTCATCCTGTGCCGCGACCGGAGCGGTCGCCGCGATCGGTGCGAGTAACGAGCCGACCAGGAACACCGCCAAGAGGATCGTTCCGACGCGGTGGGCTGTGGGCCGTGGGCTGTGGGCTTTCATCGTGATCACTCCGTGTAGGAAATCCAGGCAGCTGCGAACGTCACCAGGACGGTCGCGCCGAGCAGGAACCAGTCGTTACTCGAGAGGAGGTTCCCGAAGACGGGAACGAACTCGAAGGCGATGGGGAACAGGAGCGTGCCGACGATCGTGACCCGTTCCATCTGCGAGTAGTTCGAGCCGTCGAACTCGTTGGTCCAGAGGATCCAGAGGAACGAGGCCGTCGTCAGGATCAACGGGACCGAGAAGTCCGCCCCACCTGCCGAGTAGAAGGACGAACTGAAGTCGTAGCTGCCGAGAATATTGAGGCTCAGCGTCCATACGCCGAACACCATACTCGCCATCGTGGGGTAGACCCACAACGCCGCGTAGTCGATCTTATCGATAACGTCTCTTGCCATGTGTACAACGCCCGAGCGTGCGCTTGCCCCGTCCGAAATACTCCGGAAAACCTCGGGAAACCGGATGGTCACCAACCTTTATGAGATGGGGGGTTGCCCGCCGAATATGGCGTTGAACAAACTCCGTCAGCTGGATCAAGACTCAGTCGGCATCACGCTCCCGAAAGACGACATCCGCGTCGAGGGACTACTCGACGACCAGGGCCGACTCGAGGGAGAACACCACATCCACATCCGTCACGTCGACGACGGTGAATGGACCCTCGAGCTTGTCGAGGGGATCGACATGTGACAAGCGCTTAGGAACTCTTTATCCAGACTATCGTCTGAAATAGTGGAGTTAGCTATGTCTAATATTGATCTCGCGGAGCTTGCTTGCAAGCCATCCAATGTGCACCAAGTAGATCAGTCTCCAACTGACTGAGCTTGAACTCTCTCTCGATATCCGGCTGTGCAGCGTAGGAGAATAGAAGGTGAGACTCTCGGTTTCGACGATGACGGTAGAGACGAGAACGGAGATTCAGGGTTTCGCCGATGTACTCTAACGGTGGGCAGCGTTCTGGGTCCCAAATCCGGTAGAGTCCTGCGGATTCAGGGAGTTGACTTCTCGCTTCAGAAAGTGGGGCGGGCTCAGACCACGACAGTCCCATCCAATCAGGAGCCGTTAGATCCTCCGGGTCTTCCCAGGACAGCGGTTCAATCCCTTTCCGAAAACTACGGAGTGTATCGTCGTCGCTCCGACCTCCCCGAATATCCTTGCTGCGTCTTTTCGATTTACTATAGCCAGGAGGCATCCGTCCGAAATTGCCAATCAAATTCCGGCGAGTCTCTCGACGGTAGACCGCTATCAAGGTGTCCTCAATTGCGTGTCGCTGTTGACTATCAGCTGTCTTAGGTGGCGATGTCACCGATACCTCAAAACCTGTTCCGTGTCGATCGACGATTGCCCAAAGTGCCGGAGATCCAGTATGTGGGTCGTTGTATGGCATTTCGCCATCGAACACGCCTCGTGCCAATGCTCGCACACGCCCACGAAGACTCCGACCAGTCTGACCAATATATACTAATCCTTCGTAAGCATCGTGTCGAACCCGGTAGACACCGTGATCAGTCGGCAGTTCACCGAGTTCTTCATCGTCAGGATGCAGACTCATCCAAGGAGTCCAATTGAACCCGAGCCAGTCCTGGTCTAAAGTTCCAGATTCGTTCTCCATTCCAATCGAAATAGTGTCGCCGCGCGTGATACATCTAATTGATGGCTCGTCACTCGCCAATACTCCACTGTGCTCTATACTCAACCGGCAGTTCGTCGACATCGAGAATCTCCGCGATCTCCGCGGCGGTGAGTGATCCCTCCTGGTCGGCGCGGCGGATCAGCTCGGGTACACACCCGGTCGGCTGCGCCGTCGTGTCCCCGCGCATCTTGAGGTAGTAATCCGCAGCCGCGTCGAGCGCCCCTGAAACTGTCCTCTCACCGGTCGCTTCTTTCAGGTACTTCCACTTCCGCTCTCGAGCGTCGGTTGTCTGGATTCGCATTACGATTTGCACAACCCCCTCGAAATCCTAGGATTTTCCGGTGACTCAAATCTCGAGCGCATATAAAGAGCGACCGATCGGAGTCGGTGGCCGGCGTGATCGTCGCGACGATCGTCCCAACTCGCGGTGGATCTTGCACATCCCGGCTCGAGATCGATGTGCAAAATCGGGGATTGGATTCTGTCGACGTGCGACCCCTGGGAGGTCTGTTGACAGAACTTGGTAGAATAGCGTAATTAAAAACACTGGTATTAGTATCTTTTATATATGATGGGACTACCTCTCTAGTCTCCTGCCACGATATGTAATAACAAAAACTGTTTTATAGAGTGATCGCTGTACAGTATTAGCATATGAAATATTCCAGAGAGTGCAAATTTGCTACTGAAGACTATCCATTTAAAATAACAATATTCTATCAAACTCGGGAGGAGGGTGAAGACCAATATCTTCAAGGAACACTGCAGTACCTTGGTGATAATTCTGACATAGATAATAAAATAAGAATATCTGGAAAGCATGGTATTATAGTCTCTCCGTCAATTATATTTAATACCGAGATAGAAGAGGATGTTGAATTAGACATATATATACCAGAAAATACATCAGAAATAGAATTGTCAATGGAACTGGCCTCATCTGGTGGAACTGCTGGACAAAAAATATCCTTTGGCGACCGGTTTTTACTCTCTCTAGGCCATAATCTAATCAATGATGGAGATTTTAGCAAAATTGAATTTTTACGCAATATAAATAGTATATTTGAGGGAGGGAGTGATTTTTGGCGTTTATTTAATTTCTCTAAAGAGATGAGTAAACGTATGGAATTAGATGACTATTCAGACATAATTCATAAGATCAAAGAAAAGTATCCGCATATTTGGAGTGACCTTGATGGGGCACTAAATATTGTCCTTACTGGACTACTGATAGGGGATTTATCTGATAGCCGCCACAAAATATCCGGTCTTTCTGATATGGAAACTGTTGTTGATGTTCTTTCAGAAATTGAGGATACCTCCGAACCTAATCCAAGAACTGCTGTTTCTCACGCGATTAATAAACTAGACCAACGAAATCAGATTGACGCGATAGTAGACCTAAGTGATAGCCTTAATATCCCAAGTTTATATCCCGATTGCATAACAGAGCGTATGTTTCATATACTAATTTCTGAAGAGATTTGTAGAAGAGGTGAGTCAAACGTTCGCAATCTCGTAAATAACTACTTCTCAATTGATCCAGGGGAACAATTTGATGATGACAAGTTTGAGAAGTACAAACAGGAAGCACTTGATACCGAGGATGATACAGAAAGAGTAGAAAAATGGAAATCAGTAGTAGAATATGTTGGCGGTTTTTGTAACACTCACAATTTCAAATTTATTATTTCCAATTTGGTTTATAATACTGCCCAACTGAAGGAAAATGACAAAGATTATTACCACATTGTGCCAAGACTTTACGAAGCCGCTTCTATCTGGTACAAGGATATTGGTCATCCTCTACACAGGAGAGCGAAATACCAATCACATTATCGTTTTGGTTTATATCTGTTCCACAATGATGGAGATTTGGAAGAAGCATCTGAACACTTTTTTAAAGCTCTTCAGATTGCTACTAACGCCAATGGCGAATATGACTCCTTAGAATCCGACTGGACTACCTTCCCGATCATCTATAGATCTCTTTCAGATGCCCGTCAAAAGGCAAATGAGGGAGATCGGAAAGAAGCAGCTGAGTTATTAGAAGATAGAATAAGTGCGGTGAAGGAGATAAAGTTCCTCTCAAACCAACAACAGGAGGAAATAATAACTGCACTAAGTGGAGAACGGTTCTTAATTCTATCTGATGTGCATTTAAGAGAGGGCGAATATGAACGTGCAGCAGAAAAAGTCAGTGAAGCAATCGGGTTATTCACGGAAGGGGATTTATCCCGTGCAAGAAAAGGAGCGATAAGGAAGAAAAGGGAGATAGGAGCAGTGGTTCAAGAAGTGAACGGCAATTTCGAAGATGCAGCAAGAAAACACAGAGCTCTTTCAGAGGATAACTCATTCCCAGAAACGAAAAGACATATACATAAGTCAAAGGACATAATATGTGAATCGAAATATCATTGCCTCAATGGAAATTACGAGAGGGCACAAGAGTCTATACGTAAGCTAAGAATGGAAAGATCTGAATTACGTCATAATGAGTCTGATTTATCCATATTAATAAGTTTACTTAGACACTTTGAAAAAGGTGAGAAGGCAGACATAAGGAAGTCTCTTGAGAAGACATCTACGATGAATGAACTCTCCTCTCAAAGCCATCCGCTAGATATTGAATATGATTACACTGAGCCAATAGTGTTCATATTGTCTTTACAGCATCTAAGAAATAGTGGGATACCTACTGAATTGTTACAGACAATGGTAGAAGTATCTATAAACAGAGCATTCATACCAACACATAATAAAGAGCTCGCAGACGAAGTACATCTTGGCGATATCTCTATTGACCGACTTTGGAGAGAAAGGCTCCCATCGCCGGTCCTTTCTCGTGTAGAGCAGATCCAGTTGGAAAAAACGACTGCCTTCGGAAATCATAAGAGTTTGACGCTAAGTTTAGCTGAACTTTTGGAATTTCACCTTGCGCTTATAGTAGAATACTATGCCCAACGATACTGGGGCAGTGAATGGCAGTCAGAATTAATCAAAAACGACGAGAGTGAAGATGAATTAACAATTGGGATTTTGTCACGGATACTCACAAAAGACGCAAACTTGGGTATTAACAACAAGGACAATCTTTCCTCAATATATTTCGACGACATTTTGGAGTTTAGTAATCTGACTGAAATGAGGAATAAGTATAACCATGCTTATGAAGGACAGGTAGAGAGGAATGAATTCGAAATATTGAAAGACAGAGTATTTAAGTTTTTGAGAGAGAGTGTGAATGATGCACCACTAATATTCTCTGTACAAGATCAAAATTCGGTCGGCATGTACTATATTCGATTATATTGGTGGAGGGGGATAAGACATGTACTTTTAGACACAGAAGCTGAGTTAGAGCGGGACGAATACTATTACTTGCCTGTAGAGACGGTAATGAATGACGATGACCCCACATCATATTCCGTTGATGATGAGAAGATATATCCAGTGCAAGATAACCGAGTAAGAGACCAATTAGATGAATTGAGCTAACATATCTCCCATCTCATATAACAGGGCGTATTTAGTTCCAATTGTGGAATAAATAGCGATTATTGGTTAGATATTTTCGTTTTCAAGAACATCAGCACTTAAATTGCCCTCGAGATACGCAGTTCCACGATCAGTAATCCGATAAAGTCCTTCGTCGACGCGATCGACAAGCCCGGCATCACGAAGCTTACCGAGTCGTGTACTCAGATAGTGTCGTGAATAGTCCGTATTAGCCGATAAAATACGAGGAGAGAGGATAAGATCACTATCCGCGAGGGTCTCGAGGATACGATCATCTGCTTGTGTCATCCACGATACCCTCGGTCTTCGCATACAGTCACGTCCCGTACCGGCATTTTATCAATACTGATTGAATTTATCGACAGCAACATATGGTTCACCATAGATTAACGAACGGTCGGTTAAGTATAAGTGGATGGGATGTTTCGGTGGCTGACAACGGAGGCCAGACGGACCCGCCGCTGCCCGGTCGGGTCTTCGAGAGAAATGCGGACTCGGTGTAGGGGCACCGGCCCGCCTGGCTTCCGTAACCCAGCTACGGAAGCATGCATTCGCACGACGCTACGGGGGATAAAGCCCCCGATAGACCGCATCGATCGGCCCGCGGCCCACAGCTCACCGTCGATCCGAGTACCGATTTCGGAACTGGTTTCGGAAAGCCGCCGAACCCCGTCTTGAGAGTCACGAGAGTAAGTCAATCACGACAGTTGACTCTTTTCGGAAGTATCGGAAACTACGCGCTGACGACTAAGACAGTCGGAAAGAGACAGTACAACCAACCGACGGACAGCACCCGCACGCGCCCCAGGTCCTACACAGTGGCGCGCACGGTGAGTCCGCGGTCCCAAATCAGTGAGACCATGACCAAACTGGCACGCTACCACGGTAAGAGTACCGGATACTGTAACTACGCTAACCTACTCGAGGTGGGTCGATGAGCGACGAGTTCCTCGCCCTCGAGGCGCAACGCGAGATCCTTGAGCGCCAGGCCGACGCGATGGAGCGACAGACCGAGGCCCTCGAGGCGATCGCGACCGAGATGCGCTATCAGAACGCGGCGCTGGTCGAGATGATCGCGTGTCTCGACGACCTGTCGGCACGCGTCGACGACCATCATATGCCGGACCACCCGCCGCACGATCGGTCCGGACCCGCGCTGCAGACGTGGGTTCGAGATCGGCTGTTCGAACGCGACGAAGTTGAGGACAATCACCCACGATTCCGCTGGGGCAGTCCCGAGAATTGGACTGGTGGTGATCGGGATGAGTGAGGATAGGGCTTCAGAACCGGACGAGTCGATTCCGTACGTCCGAGAGATAGAAGTCTACGACGTTGCGGAGGATGTCAAGGCCGTCCGGTTTATTGGAGACAGCAAAACCGTCGAAGTCGGGATCACCGACGATGTGATGGTCGATTTCGTCCGGGCTGCAGAGGAGGTTTTCGATCGAATCCACGCCGACATGGCTGAGATGAACGACCTACTCGACGAGACTCACCGGGACTCGGAACGGGATGGTGATCGCTCGTGAGCCGAGAACTTTCTCCGCGGGAGGCCCGAGATCGGTTCCTCTCGAGACGGAAGACGGAAAACACAGACCGAACCCTCCGCACCTACGAGAACCGTCTTACACGGTTCGTCGAGTTCTGTGAAGAACGGGACATCAGCCGTATGTCCGAACTCTCTGGGTGGGACCTCGACGAGTTTCGAGCTGATCGGGAAGCCGCAGACATTGCCCCGACGACCTTACGCGGATCGATGGTCGCTCTGAAACAGCTACTCGATTACTGCGAGTCCGTCGAGATCGTCGACGATGGGTTTGCCGACAAGGTGAACGTGCCGACGGTCACACGGTCCGAAGAATCGAGCGACCAGCAGCTCGCCCACGACGATGCCGAGAAGTTGATTGATTTCTACCGGTCGTCGAGAAAGTGGCGAGGTCAACCGGAGCACGCTGTACTCGAGGTCGCTTGGCACGTAGGATGTCGAATGAGCGGGCTACGGGCGCTGGATCTCCGCGACTACGACCCAGACGACCAGACGCTCGAGTTCCGGCACCGACCACCGTTTACCGGTCTCAAAAACAAGGAGCAGGGCGAACGCGTCGTCGGAATCTCCGAGCAGGTGGTCGAAGCGCTGGATACGTACATTGCCAGAGAGCGCGTCGAGAAACGCGACAAGAACGGACGCGAACCGTTATTTTGTGCCCGCCAGGGCCGCCCATCGAACTCGACATTTCGCGCTTGGAGCTATCAGGGCACTCAGCCGTGTTTAATCACGAACTGTCCGCATTCGAAGCGACGGGAGACGTGTGACTACACGCGGCGGAACTTCGCGAGTAAGTGCCCGAGCAGTCGTGCGCTTCACGCCGTTCGTACGGGTTCGATCACCTGGCAGTTGCTCCAAGGTCTCGACATCGAGACGGTCGCGAAGCGCGTGAACGCCCGTCCGGAGACGATCCGGCGGCACTACTACAAAGCCGGTCTTCACGAGGAGTTCGAAGAACTGCGAGCAGACGTAACTCTGAAACTTGACATTCAGGATACCCATGAGTGATTCAACCGCCCGAAATCAGCGTCGTAAAGCCCTGTCAGGATCGCGTGGTTCAGGAGAGGTGCGCCCTCCGACCCCATTTCCACCTTAATTTTATTCCATTAGTACAGCAATCAAATCCCTCTAGAGAAGTTTCTTTCAATAAGTGTTAGTTATTGATGCAACCCTGTGGCGTTGTGGGGGAGCCGACACCGTTCCAGCCGACGCTCAACGATCTACCGGAGGTGTCTCGAGGCCCATGAGCGCCTTCCCAGAACCAACTGACGGGGAGCCAGTCGACTTCCTCGAGGAACGCGACGACGAAACTCAGTCGTGGACACGAGCGGACCCACGCGAGGCACTGACCGAATCGTTCGGACGGTTCGGCTACAAGGTCACGCTCAGAGACGGTGAGGACGTCCACTACTGCGCGCTCGGCCTCGAGGACGAGGAGTAACGTCGGCCGATGCGACTGCAAAGGCTGGCAGTACCACGACGGCCCGTGTGCCCATCTCTGTACGCTCCGGAAGGCCGACTTCCTCGGACTGATCGATGTCGAAGCGACCGACGGGAGCCCCGACGACGAGCACGAGATGCATCAGGCCACCGGCGAGACACACGACGGGGAGCCACACGACACTGCGATCGAACAGGCAGCCCAGCATGAGCGGGAGGCGGAGGGTCGCGCATGACGCGCGCACACCCGAGCGATAGCCGTCTTCGTAGGACACCCCTCCCCCCTTGCATACGAACTGCCTATCCCGACGCCGTCCCCGTATTCACGGGATATGCAAATCGGGGTGAGCCACTGATGGCCCGGATGGATTACGATCCCTCGAGTCGCGTCTCCTTTGGCTGTCCCGACGAGTTGCTCGAGGCGCTCGACGAGATCGCTGACCGCGAGGATATGAACCGAAGCGAGAAGCTTCGCGAGCTGGTCGAGAAAGAAGTCGAGGCGAAGGGCGACCTGAACGAACCCCAGCCGATACGTCCCGACGACGAGCGGCTCGCCGAAGCGTACCGGATGCTTCACGAGAGAGCGTCTGCTCCCCATAAGATCAAGCGACGAGTAAAACTCGAGACGGCAAAAAACAAGCTCTACGTCAACAGTACGCCCAAGAGTGCCGTTCTCGAGGAGATCATCAAGCCGCTCAAAAGTATGAACTATATTTCGGTAGCCACAGGGCACGAGAACGTGTGGATCGTCGTCCCGCCGATGCGCTACACTGACGGCGAAGACGTGGTCGAAGCTGGCGAAAAGGCTGCCGTGTAGGCGATACCCCCGCCGCTTTTTCCGTCAGATATTTTCAGCAGTCCGATTTCTGTAACCTGCACCAATAAGTAGAGATCATGTATGTACCGCTCGATCCTCTCGAAAATTACATAGTAGCGGTCTTCGGTTTACCACAGATATTTACACTTTCGAGAGGACATTCCGTTCTATGCCCTTCAAAATCAGAGATATTGTTTTTAGTGAGCCAAATGGTGGACTATATCCGATTATACAGTTCTCCTGATCACTCTTTTTACTGGGTTTCTACGTATACTACGGTATTCTACTCGATGTTCCCTCTTTGAATCTCCTCATTATGGCGATTGGTTTCGCTTTGTCCGGGGCCGCTGAATTCCTCCCAGCGGAGCGGCGACGAACAGCAGGTGTGTTGCGTGTCTCCGCGATTCTCCTGTTGATGGGTCTACTTGCCCTCACCGTATTCGCTCCCAAAATTCTTTTTGGAGGGTGACTCTGTAAGTGATCCCTAAGATACCATCAAACCAAATCCAGTCGTTCGGACCTATGCTGTACGGCTGTTTTAGCCCGATATTCGCTGAATGACTTCTCCGACGATTCTGCTGGTTTTTCGGTGGGTTACCGAAGCGAACCACCCATGCTGGTACTATTTCCGGAATATAGCCCGTTCAGTTCGCGGGGCTCGAAGGCGAGGACGACATCGTTCGACCAGAGTCGATAGAAGTCGCTACTGTTGACACCGTACGCCGGTCCATTGTCTGGAATCGTCGTAGCGTGTTCGCTCTCGTTGGCGGTCGCGACGGAGGCCGTCCCCATCACAGCCGAAGCGGTACTACAGACGAGTAACGCTCCAACCAAGACGGCGATCGTTCGTGATGAGGGCATGGTGGTGGAGGGAAGGAACGCGCTCGCAATCTCCTCATAACGGCTTTACACAGTTCGAGAAGGAGAATCCCATCTGGCTGCCGATCTTGTCGATGAGCTCAGGCGAGACCAGTGCGAGGACGATTATCCCGAACCCGATCACCGACATGACGAGTTTCTCCTTGGCCTTGTTCTTCTTCTCGGGATTACCGCCCGCTCGCATGTACGAGAGGCCGGATCTGCCGACGAAGAAGGCCGTCGCCGGAAGCCCGAGTCCCGCGAGGGCGCCGAAAACGATGTTGATCCCGGTTTCGACGCCCGTCCCGCAGTAGACGTCGCCGACGTTGCTCTGTGCCATCGCTGGTGTGACGGCGACGATACAGAGGAAGGAAGTCTATTCGCCCCGTGAATGCTCAATGCCGACTGGGTCATTGCTGAATGGTTTAGTGGAGACGCTGTCGTTCCTTTTCCTAGAGTCACCATCCGCGTCGGCGACGGATCCGAGTGATAGTCGCACTGGCGGGGTAGGATCATCGTCAGTCATTACTAACTATCAGGTCCCCGTCGGCCAGGATCGTACACTGGATCGTCACGGAGTCGGCGTCACATGAGATTCGGAATAAAAGACATCGTCGAGGAGGGCTACGTCTTCGGACTCGTACCCATACCCATGCTATCGTTGAGCACTCCCGCACCTTCGGCAGCCTCGCAGACCACCATGCCCCGGTCGGCCACGATCGCTGGCCGACGGCTTATTTTTCGATTAACCAGAGTCCAAGCACTGCCCCAGCAAACGCAAGCAGTCCTGCCAACACGGTTGATATGATCCGCGTTGTCATGTCAGGCGTCGCTCCGGTGAACCAAATCACAACGACGGCGACAGTCGTGATTATGGCTAACGCTCCCGCGTCATCCTGGACAGTGGATTGGAGAGGTTCCAGTTTAGCCACATATCTCAATACTGGCTAAGAATTGAAAAAGTTTATTCACAGATCTGTGCATCAATCACCCCCCTAATGGGATCAGTGGGCGAGGTTTGTACAGGTTGGAACGCAGGTTCCAGCCACAACACCAGTACAGACAGCTGCACACCCCGGAGCTATGGGAATACCAGCAACAGTTGTACTGCACTTTGCGAAGCATGCAGTGCCAGCGACCCCAGAGAGTGCCCCACAGAGCACGGCGCAATAGTTCGTACAGACTGTTCCCGTTGGTCCACATACAATATGCCCTTGTGTCGAGAATCCGCCACCGTCGAGTACCTCAACAGTGGCGGGGCTCGAGAGCGAGCCCGTCCCCTGGATGACAGCCCGATCAACGACCTCGTCATCACGTACGAGTGGGACAAACAAGTCGAACCGTTGGGGACCTTCCTCGACGCCCCGGACTAGGACTGCTGTATCGAACTCCGTGGACTCATTCTCACCTGGGTGCATCGCAGGCATTGGCGGGCTCACTTATTTAATTAATCACGGATGTTTATCAGACCATGGTTGTACAGATGCAAAAGTTTCTCTAAATGAGAACGTCTATGAATAACAGGATACATCATGATCTGAATATGTGCCTTCAAATGACAAGGTGGTTCTCTTAAATGACTGGGATGATGTGGGCGGAATTAATGATAGCTATGGAGGTTGTTTCTGACACTACGCCATAATTCATAGTCCAATGAATTAGTAAAATTCTTATACTATTTAATTTAAAATAAATAACATTATCTAATCAGAACATCTATATCCCATAGTGTTAAATAAGAATAGTATGTCTGAAATCACAGAAAACTACATGGGATTCACTCAGAATGATCGTATGCGAAAACTATCCTCAGCACTAGTGGCAATTGGAATGGTCTTACTAGCAATAGCATTCATAACAGTCGAGCCAATCTTATCTATGTTGTATATACTGATTGGTGTGATGGCATTATTCGCATATTCCTCTAGTGACGCTATGGTGAATCTATACTCCAATAAATACAAGATATTTCTTTCATTGACTATAATATCTTTCCTTGTTTTCGGGGTAGTGTTCAAATAAGCTGATTCCATGCGGAGCTGAACGATCTGATCCGCTCGTCGGCGGTTTCTGCTTCGGCGTTGCTAAAACAGTTCGAGAAACACATGTGTCACTTCTCGTTCGACAAAGTCTAAGTTGATCTCGTCTAAACAACCGTTGAGGCGAGCGTTTTCGGGCATAGAGCACTCGGAAAACGCTCCGCCTCACTTTTCAGTCCTTATCTGAACACCGCCACTCGGACGGGGACAGTCTATTTGTGCCAGAGGGAGCTACTACGAGATCGAGAACGTAAATCCATATCCTGACGTAACGTCTAAATTATATGAGGAAGGCTTTATTCCTGGAAGAATAAATCAAGAATATGTTCGATCGTATCATTCGACCTCTCGGATCCGACTTCGAAGAAGATAGGGACAACACCGCCAGCTGGTCCCCACAAGACGTTTTTCAATAGGCATAGGTGAGCGAATATGAATCGCTCTCGGAGGAATCAAAGATGGCATGGGATTGTCAGGCTTGCGGTGTGACCGTCCAGAGCGGGCACAGTTGCCCTGAATGCGGCAGCGGTCAGTCTGAGGCAACTGCCGCGAAGGAAGTGGCGACAGACGGCTCGAGCGGGAAGGCGGGGGCGGGAGCACCGCCATCCGATGACGGGTATCTGCCAACAGACGTGTGGGTGACGATCGCAGCGGTCGGGACTGCGCTGGTCGCTGGATACGTGGGCTATGCAATTATAAACTTACAGTGGGAGTCGCTACTTCCATTCCCGGTCATCACCGTGCTCACGTTCGCGTTCCTTGTACGAAAGGAGTCTCCGAGAAGGGCAGTCGGAACAGGACTCTACATCATTGCGGGGCTCCTCTTTCTCTGGGTCACCCATTACATAGTCCGGTATCTGGATGTCTTTGTTGCCCACGCTGGGCCCAATCTCCTATTCGCTGTCGGTGCGGCAATAGTCGTCTGGATGGTTTTGTTAGCCGTCACTACCGCTGTGCTGGGTGTGCATTTGAACCGGACCGAAGAGAAGTAGGTGACGACTGTCGGGAAGAGTTAGTGCCGCCACTCAAGGAGTTCGGTTCCGTAAGATAGAGAAAGATGTCGATACCAACGCTGATTTAGAGGATCGAATTTCTCGTTTAGAATCTCGAGTTCGGGAAGGGCTCGGTATGTGGTGATCTAAACTTACTGTATAGTCTTGTCCGAGAAGTCCCCCAGAGTCGGACAAACGATCATAGAGTACGCTCAATACAGATCAAGAGTCTTGTTTGGACGCTTTCGGATGAGCAGGTCAGGAGTCATTTTGACTGAACAGAATCCGGTGGTAAGCACCTCACAGTACGGTTTCATACTTTGAGAACGAAGCGTTAGCGCCGATCTCAGTTGCGTCTAAACAAGGCCCAGAGGATGTCTTCAGCAGTTCGACTAACTATAAATGTTTTAACGTAAAGCCTGTGCAATACCCGTAGAGAGCGATGGGCGATCCACTCGACTACGATGAGCAAGAGGCACGACAGGAAGCAGCTATCTACAAGACTTCAGCGGCAGCTGATCGTCGTCAGCGTGTCAGGGACCTACTCCATCTACAATCTGGCGAAACGGTCCTATCCATCGGCTGTGGGCCTGGATTCGAGCCACTGGAACTCGCACGGACCGTTGGAGACACTGGTCACGTTCACGGCATCGACCAGAGTAGAGCTATGCTTGCGCTTGCGAAGCGCCGATGTGAGACTCTGCCGCAGGTGACTCTTACTCAAGCGGATGCCACACGTCTACCGGTCATGGAGAGAGCATTCGATGCGGTTGTCGCCGTACAGGCCTACGAGTATCTCGACGATGTCAGTACAGCAGTGACAGAACTTTCTCGAGTCCTTCGGCCGAGTGGCCGCGCGGTAATCTGTGACGCCGATTTTGCATCTCTCGTTTGGCGGTCTCCGAATCCGGAACGAATGGAGCGCGTTCTCGATGCGTTCGATGATCATTGCCCACAACCGCGTTTGGGATCGAAACTCGAACCGTATTTCCGCAACACAGGACTGACGATCGAACGAGTCGAACCGAACTCCATACTCAATACTAATTTAGATGAGGATGCGTTCGCCTATCATCTGATGCAGTTCATCACTGAATACGCGGCAGATCACGATAAAATCGGGCCAGACGAGGCGCAGGCATGGGCTGATGACCTCCACAAGTGTGAGGAAATGGGGAGACGTTCTTCAACTTCACTCAGTACCTCTATCTCGTTCGCAAAACCGAGTAGGCTACGGCAGAGAGCGCCATCGGTAGACGGAGTGCTATAACCCGCTACCGTTTCTAGGAGCCTACTTGCCACGAATAGGTGTCCGAGAACTCAGACAGAGTCGGACAGGAGGTCATGAACCAGCGATAAGTACAGACCAAGACGTGATCGGAGCGGGCATCTATCTTTCTGTCGGCTGTCAGAAACGGGGTGCTGAATACAGAGGATGTCTTCAGCAGACAGATGTGATCGTAAATTGTTATTTCGAGCACTCGGACGAAGGTTTGAGAATCTCGGAGACATCTATAGCGAGTTCTGCGCGAGATGCCGGATCAGTTCTTCAGTCACTTCTTCACGCTCGTGATGGACCCAGTGTGACGTATCGGGGAACATCCGGAGTTGCCCGTCGTCGCAGTAATCGGCGCTCTCTTCGGCCATCGAGGGGCGGAGAGCGATGTCATCTTCGCCCCAGCAAATCAGCGTCGGCTGGGTGACAGTGTCCCGCGGAGGGCTGTCTGACCGACGGAACCCACGGTACCAGTTGATCCGTGGTTCGATGCCGGTGTATTGCCAGGCCGTCTTGTAGCGCTTGATCGTTTCGTCGTCGAACGTACCCTCATTTGACGTGATTTCGAGGGAATCGACCATGTTGTCCATGTCGTTCCGACGCAAAAGCCATTCGGGGAGCGTCGGAATCTGATAGAACCACACGTACCAGCTCCGGATGATCTGCTGGGGACTTGAACGGAGGGTCTTTCTATAGACCGTTGGATGAGGGACGTTCAAGATCCCGAGGCGATCGACTCTGGATGGGTGCTGGAGAGCGAGGTGCCAAGCGACAAAACCACCAAAGTCGTGCCCAACGACGTGGGCCGACTCTTGCCCCTCGCCATGGATCAGCTCGCAGATGTCAGCTGCGAGAGTCGAGAGCCGATAGGCATCGATACCGTCAGGAGCGTCGCTCAGATTACAGCCCCGCTGATCCGGAACGACCACACGGAAGCCGGCGTCAACGAGCGGACCGATCTGGTCGCGCCAGCCGTACCAGAAATCGGGATGGCCGTGCAGAAGGACGACCAGTGGTTCGTCGGGATCGCCCGCGGCCACGACGTGTAACTGCAAGTCGTTAATTTCGCGGTAGGTGGATTCGAGCCCGTGCGCATCAAGTAACGATGCATCTGTGTCCGTGAGCGTTTCTGCGCCTGCCATCAGTAGCGGTTTGGGGCTCAAATCGTATTCAATCGTTGTCGGATGTCCTAGTGTATTTAAAAGTGAGGCGGCCGCTGCACTAACCATGAAATACCTTCATCTGTCGCTGCAGTATGAGCGGGCAGTCCAGCATCCGATGCAGCGGCTCCTGACCGATTCTGAGTCTCTCGAGCGCAGTTGGCTCATCACGTGGAACTTGCTGGGAGAGGGTGACATCGTCTATACGTTATTTTACCTTATCGGCGACCGGGAGCGATACAAACGACATATTGCTGGTGCCGAGAGGACGGTCGACTACAATATTACGCCCGTTGACGACAGCTCTTTCTACGCATACGTTCAGGAGCGTGAGCAGGAGATCTTCAAGCGCTTTCGGACAGCATTCCAACAACCGTCGGTGGTTGTTGTGCCACCACTCGCCTATCGGCCCAACGGGAGGGTAGATTTCGATGTCGTCGGCGAGCCTGACGATCTAGCAGGGATTCTTGACAGGTTGCCTGACGAAATCGCTGCAGCGGTGTCTGAGGTCGGCGAGTACGATGCTCGCCCAGGCGTCCCTGCCGTCAATCTCACGGCCCGGCAGCGTGAGGCGCTTCGAGCGGCGGTTGAGGTCGGGTTCTATGAGTATCCCCGGATCGGGAGTGTCGCAGACGTAGCCGAGATTCTCGACTGTGCAACGAGCACTGCCTCGAACCATCTACAGAAGGCAGAAGCACGGCTTGTCAGACAATTTATCGGAAACGGACGGCCCCGTTGACCCCCTACGTCGGTGGCTAGTTCTGATGGCCCTCCGAATAAGGTATAACAAGCGCGTATAGTGAGCGATACGCGCCCTCTATGCAGCAGAGAGGCTGTTGGTTGTCGTTGATCTGGGGAATACTCATTCCCGGTCACCACACTCCTGCAAAGGTGGTTCACCAAGGAACGTCGAAGAACGAATGGGCCGACCGACACCGACAGGCACTGACCACCCGCCATTCCCATGAAGATGTACTCAACGACAGAGAGTTCGAACTGCTGTTAGAGGCAGTAGGGATCTGCCAGCACCACGTGGCTTCGAGGCGCGGTTCATTTGTCTGCTCGGCGGTCGGCTTGGGCTCCGCGCTGGGGAGATAGCCCATTTCCATACGTCCTGGCTGGACTGGAACCGCAAACTCATCCGCATCCCACAGCACGAGCCGTGTGACTGTGGCTACTGCCGGCGACAGGCCCGTCAGGAAGTCGCCCACAATGACCAACTGACTAAAGCCGACGCTATCGCTTCACGCTGGCACCCAAAGACCGTCGCGTCAGCTCGGTCAATCCCCTTCGATCTCTCACTACGAATCGAACTCTGTATCGAGCGATTCGCAAACCGCTACAGTGGCTTCCCACGGTCGCGGTCAACGGTCAACCGACGGGTCGAAGAAGCCGCGAACCAAGCGAATCTCACTGGACGAACTTATCCACACTGTCTGCGAGCAACCGCAGCCAGCCATCATGCGTACAAGGGAGTAGCTCCGGTACCGCTACAAGCACTGATGGGATGGAGTGACCTTGCGACTGCCCAGAAGTACATCCGGATCTCCGGAACCGCGACCGCCGACGCACTCCGTCGAGTCCACCACAAATAACCGACCAACCACCCTTCTGGCAGATTGCCCGTTGCTGCATAGAGAGCATGGATGCAGCATGGCGAGCGCGTTCTATTCGCCAGGGTACGACTGAAGCGGCTGTTCGCTGAAAAGGTTAGATGTAGTCCCCCTCAAATTTCTAAATAAGCGCTGTACGTGCAGCGGTGTGCTTACAGACTGGCCGAACTCTGTCAGAAACCGTGTGGCTGATACGGCAGATTCACCCCGTGAATCGTCAGCAGTCGTAGCGGATCCTCCTCAAGAACACATTCGGTTGGCAGCAGTGAGTTCGAATCGATCACCGCGCTCAGTTGGTGAGGAGTTCGGGTGTGACGATCATAATTACGAACATGCTCACCAGCACGACGAGTGCCGTGAGTCGCAAGACGCCGGCTGCCCGTCGTCGAGGTTTCGGCAGGGACTCGGCAATGCCGGAGAGGGCCATCCCGGCGATCAGAAACAGTCCAGCATAGAACGGTGTCGCCCCTTCTACAATGACGTAGTACCCTTGCTGCCCGGCCAGCAGAAGTGCGCCACAGAGGTAGACCAGTGCAAGACCTCTGGAGGGTTCGCCGAACACGGTTTTATCGATGATGGAGGGCATCGAGCGTGTCGTCTCCCGCGACGTTCAAATGTTGCGGGGGTTCACGTCCCCGCCGCTGAGACGAGTATGGTTTGATCGTGAAACGGTGCTGATGACGCTGACCGAGACGCGTCCTGTATCCAGCACGACTCGTAGGACATTATCTGAAACGGGTAGAAATCTCAGCGGGCAGTTTTCATGCACTTCTCGCGAGTGTTGTGTCTGAGAATTGCCCCAGAGTCGGACAGGCGATCGTGAGTAGCGTTCGATACAGGTGTTGGCAGTATCGTGACGGATACCTTTCATTCGCCTCAGACTCGACGGAATTCCATGTTTCGTACGGGTAGTGGGCGTGCATGAGCGAGTAGTCGTTTTATCCAGTTGCAGAAGGAACAGAACCATGACCATGAGCACAGGAGGCATCATCGCGGTGATCATCTTGGGGCTGAACGCTATAGCACTAGTCGGCGTAATCTGGATGATAGGGACCGAATGGCGATCAGACAGGTGACCAGGTGGAAGGTCAGCTGTTACTCCTACGGCTGGCTTCCGTAGTTGCCTAATCAAAGGGAAGCCATCGGAGGTAACGAGATCGTCTGAGGTTCCTGATAGCTTCTATGGAGAAATAGTGCCTCTGCTGAGGCTGATCGGCATGCGGATGTTTTCGCCTCGTCGTAGAGTAAATTGGCTGTTCAGTACGCATACATACTCAACGGGACTTTCGAAACCAGACTTGGTGAAATCATCGTCCGAGAATTCGTCCAAAGTCGGACAGTAACTTCGTTCAATACAGAACGTAGATCTATTACCGAGTTCGAAGTTTCGTAGCGTCAATTATTGCTCAGATCTTTTACTACGGTCGCGGGATTTCCTTGTACGACGACCTCGTCAGAAACATCTTCGGTCACGACTGCTCCGGAGGCGATGACGCTGTCGTCTCCGATAGTCACACCTGGATTGATAACGGCTTGCCCACCGATCCAGACGTTGTCGCCGATTGTAACCGGTTCAGCGTACTCTGGTCCTTTGATTCGCTCGGTGGCGTCGAGCGGATGGGTCGCCGTATAAATATGGACGCCAGGTGCGATCATGCAATTCCGACCGATCTCTACTCGGCCCGCGTCCAAAATGACGCAGTCGAAGTTCGCGTAGAAGTTCTCCCCGACGTGGATATTGTATCCGTAGTCACAGCGAAATGGAGGCTCAATCTGACATTCCTCGCCCACCGACCCAAAGAGGTCTTCTATCAGGTCTCGCCGTTCGGTCTGGTCGTCAGGTGCAGTGTTATTGTATTTACTTGTCAGTTCGCTCACACGGTTCCGGTCGGCCACAAGCTCGGGGTCGGTCGGGTCGTACAGTTCCCCGTTCAGCATCTTTTCTTTTTCCTCGCTCATGGCTGCCACCGGGTATCTCCATCCAAATAGGTGTTTCCGATGACATCTCGTATCGTTCAGTTCGCACACGTAACGCCACTTTCGAAACCAGGCTTGGTGAAATCGTCATCCGAGAACTACAGTAGAGTCGGAAACGATCCCAAGTCAACCGGAAGTACAGACGAGCAGTCTATCGATCAATTCAGAACTATTTTAAGCTGATCAATAAGGAGGATGGTATATGTCTAAACCCACTCAGAAATCGATTACTGGTCTGAAAATAATGGCATTAGGCATCCAGATAGCTATTTTTGGTCGATACATTTTCCGGGATGGCCTAATAATCGTTCTGGGAGGGGCAATCACTATTATTGGACTGTTTGTTCGGTAAGCATCTGTAGTTATGGCGAGCGCTGTGCCCGAGAATTGTCCCAGAGTCGGACGGACGAACTCGAGTAGCAGTAAGTACAGATGCGTAGTGAGTCGTCGAGTCGGTGGATTCACCATCGAATCGACGAGAGTCCTATCGGTCCGGTCGTTCGTCATAGTGTTTGACCAACACCCGAAGCCACCAAAGTTTCAGACCGACGCTGGCCACGACACCGAGCGTTACTCCCGTCGGCGACCGTCGCCACGCGGCGTACAGCGCGTAGACGAATCCGAGCGCACCGACGGTGTTACAGACGTTCGGGTAGTCGAGCCCGACCGTCCGGTTTGACTCCTCCCTGATCCACCACCGCTCGGCAAGCACGGCGCGAGTCATCCACGCGTCCTCGGTATCGGGTGGCGAGAACAGGAACGGATTGATCGCGGTCCACGCGAGCGCGGCACCGACCATCCGCCAGTTGCGCCGATAGATAGCGTAGACGATGACAGCACCCAACGGGACGCGCGTCCAACCGCTCTTTGGATTCGAGTGACGCCTCCAGAACCGTTCTTCGCATTGCTCAATTATACCGCCGACCATACTTCACGGTTCGTCTGACGAATAAATAGTCTTGTTCGAGAACACAACCTTTGACACGTTATCGACTGAATATGCAGACTGTACTTACTGTGGGTACTGTGTCCGAGAACTCCCACAGAGTCGGACAGGAGGTCGTGAACCAGCGGTAAGCACAGCGGATCGCTGTAACTCTCTGCACTACTTAGCGCGGATTTCTACGAGACATGGCATTGGGGCCGAAAATATGGGAACGAATGTTGGTCTCGGTCGTTCTATGCGATGGCGATTGCTGCGCCGGCCAAAAATGCGGCGGCAGCGAATCCGAGAACAGCCACAGAAGGCCGGTTGCTCTCCACTGCGTCCCGTTTGAACGTGTCCCCTTCAAGCAGAATTCCGAGACCGATAACGATGGCAGCACAACCGCCAATGAGACCGGGGACCGACCACGGCGAAAGTCCGCTTTGAACTATCGTGCCGGCTGATTGGAATGCGAGCAAAATTCCCGTGATCAATGGCGCAGCGCCAACTGTCTTTTTAGAGGGCATGCAACACGAATCTCAAAACCCAGACACGTAATGCTATTCATTAGACATGACATAGGAGCCGATCTGCTTGATGTGCAGACGTAGCTACCAGAAGTATTGTGTCCGAGAATCTCTCCAGAGTCGGATGGAAGATCGGTATCCCGGAGGAGAGATGAAAGTATCGGATGGACTTTCACGCCCCTCCGGGAATGTATCTACCGCTTCGAGTCGAGAGGATACTTCCAATTTGCCGGGAAGAAAGAAGATGATGGCATTCCTTACGCCCGACCTTCAGGAGAGTATTGAGAGGTGACGATCTTATTGGAGTAGGCGGTGGTCTCGTGGCGAATCTGCCGGACGTTTTGCAAGGCGTCATCAGCATACCACTCCCTCGCTGCTTGAACGGATGGGAATTCCAGGACGATCGTCAGTTCATGATCCCATTCGCCGTCCAGCACGGTTGGATCGAACGAGATAACGAGCGCCTCTCCGTCATGCGCGGCAGTTGTCTCTGCAGCGACAGAGAAGTATTCGTTCATATACCGGTCCCTGTCGGTTATCCCATCGACAGCAATCACGTATCCGTTCTGGGATTGGGTAGGTTCGCTTTGAGTCGATTCGGCAGTCTGCGTCTCGCTCTCACGACCACTAGCTGTTGCAGACGGGAGCATCCCGAGTGCACCCGCTATGACCGCTCCCGCTTTCAACAGCGTTCGTCGGAAGACGCCGTCTGAATTGGGTTCGTTGACCATTGTCACGTGTTCACACGCGCGTCGATATTTCTTAACACCGTCCGTCGGTTCATGTGATTCATTCTTCCAACCGATCCACTGATTTCGGTGGCGTATTCCCGGTTGATTGTCCCTCAACCGTCCGCCGGTTCGGTATTCCCCTCTTCGACTTCGTTCTCACCTCCTGTGTCTTGATGACACATACCAGTGCGTGAGTCATAGCCCTACTCGATGGGAAGTTTCCGAGACCCTGCCAATCTTCCCACCCCCCGCAAAGGTATTTGCGACTACTCGGACGTAGCGTACGACATGGCCAATCATCGTCACGCGCCCCCAACAAACATGGACTCGGCACTGGACACGATCCAGTTCTTCGCAGATTCAGCGAACAGCGTGCGCGTGTTCGAGGCACTCACCGCCGGGCCGACGACAAGCCGCGAACTCGCAGAACAAACCGGCGCATCACGGTCTACCGTCGCACGGATCCTCGATACCGGCGAATCACGCGGGTGGATCTCCTCCGAGGGGAGTCAGTACGAGCTAACGGAGGAAGGCGGGATTATGATCGCCGAGTTCCGCGCCTATCTGCAGACTGTCGAGGGAATCCAGCATCTCGGTAACGCTATCGAGTGGCTCCCGTCACCCGTTCGATCGCTCGATTTCCGCCACTTCCGCACCGTCGAGATCATAACGCCGAAGACGCCGGCACCATCCAGGCCATACGATCACGTGGCGGAGAAGATTCGCACTACGGACGAGGTCCGCTCACTTGTCGAGGTTACGCTGCCTCGATACGTGACGCTCATTCACGAACAGGTCAACGAGCGACAGTTGACTGCCGAACTCGTAATCGAATCGGACTGGATCGCGACCCTCCCTGCGGAGTCAGAGCAGTTGCCGCTACTGCGGTTTCGAGCGGAGCGGGAGAGCATTTGGACCTACGATGGGGAGATCCCACTTAACATGCATATCTTTGATGAGTCCGTGACGATTTGGTTGGGTGAACAACGAGACGAAGAACGCGTCGTTCGGGGATTGTTAGTCGCTGAGACACCTGCCATTATGTCGTGGGCCGAGGAGCTGTACGAAGACTATCGAGACGAGGCTGAATTGCTCGACCCGGAGGCGTTACCGACGACGTAAGTCGTCCCCCGGTGAAGACACGCTTTCTCTCCGACGCGACATTGAGGGAGTCCTGTGACTGATACGCGTTCTACATTCAGCACGGCTCTGCCACCATCGCCGATAGCTGAGAGAAGTGCCAGCGTTAGATTCGCGTGTGTACTTGGCGCGTGGGTCGTGTCCGAAATCTCCTCCACAAATCGGACGGCGCTTCATTCAAGACGACGTATCTATGTATCGCCTTCACTGTTGCCGACTGCTCCGGCAGTTACGTCGGAGTGAAGAATCTGTAGATGCCGACGAAAACGCTCGTAATCAGGAGGCCCCCTCCAGTAACGCCAAACAGGCGTGAGAGGTTGAGTCCCCCGAATGCGAGGGTACCGGGAATCAATACCCCAAGAACGACTGCGGTCAGTCCCATCCAGAACACTTCGTTGCGCTGGTAGAGGGCTGTAAGCGTTCCCGACATACCGTCACTGCAGGCGTCTCGGAGATAAGTCTTTGTTCTCCGATACACTCGCGTCTGTACTTATCGCTTGGATCGTGTCCGAGAAACTCCACAAAGTCGGACGAAATCGACGTCGCTCTCCCTTTTGAACCACCGAAACAACGACCATCGCCCTCGAACCTAGCCGGTTAGCGCGCACCCCGAACATGAATCTACAACACGAGAAGCGAGACGATATGCTGGCCTGGTTCAGTCGGACCGAGGTCGATTAGTTCCTCGAGCACTATCGAGGAACGTTCAGCCCGGAAGCTCAGCAGCGAGACCGTGGAACGGTGAACTGGGTATGACTGAGACAGAGGCCGACCGGCAGTTTCAGACGAGCAACTACCGCTATTTCACTTGGGACACAGGCGCCTCTCGAGGAGCCGACTCGGTTTCAGCCTGCTTTCGAGGAGTGCCCCGTGACGGCAGCGTGGGAGCCAGCCGCGATTGAAGTCGAGGACTGACGAGCGCGGGCCACCGAGCGATACCGAGCGGTCAACACTGCTGCATGGATTTCGTCCGATAGTCGACGCTGCCGTTATTCAGCAGTTCGAAACGGACGCCGAGACACCGCTCGTCCTCCTCGATGAAGTCCGTCGTATCGACTGCGCGGTTTTCGCCGTCCATCGTGGCGTGAACGACGTATTCCCCCTCGCCCTCGACGGGGGTTTCTTCGAGGACGGTCGCCGTTTCGGCGGTGGTGCCGAGATAAAACGTCCGGGAGAAAACCGTGTCACCATCGTCTTCGACGGCGACCGTGACGTCGTACTCCTCGTCCCGGTGGTTTCGGAGGGTGATCCACGCCAGCCTCGCCGACTGCTCGTCGGAACTGACGCAGCCCGCACTGGACACCAGGCCGGCGGCTGTGGCCGAAATGAAGCCACGGCGATGCATACCGGTCCATTCGAGGGAACTATAAAATAGCTCTCTGGCAGCACTCGACCGCGAGGGGCGACGGCACCGCGCTCGAGTCGATCACGTGGCAACTGAACCAGGGACTGAGTTACGTGACGGTCGCCCGCTGCGTCGCCGGAGACGATTCGGCGTTGTTGCGACGCTCGACGGCGACAGCGAGTCTCGAGGAACGAGGATCGGATTTGCTGTCGACCGAACGCGGATAGCTTCGAGAACGTCGGGATGATCGCGAGTGAGGCCTCGAGAAGTAGGCGAAGTCGGGGAGCGATTCGACCGAACGCCGTGGCCTCGAGCGGACGTGGCTCTCGGTGGCGGGACTGAAATCGGATTCGTCGGCGCAGTCGCAGCTCGTGGAACCGGCCCCACGTGGTGGCACCACTCTCGTTTTCGCCGTGTGCTACACGCTCGGTCGAATACCATCGCTGCTGAGGCGATGCTGGTTGTAGCCAGTGGCTCGAGGTGGGCTTGGCACCGTGATCCCACCGCGATGCTTGCGGGTCGTTTCGATTTGACTTAGACCATGCCCCTAAGGGGGTAGGGCAATTGCGCGGCGCGCAGAGCGCGTGCCGCGCTAGCGCAAAGACGGGTTGGCCGATTAGAGACGGTAGAGCGCCCCTTCCCCACTAGTAGGACGGGGCGAGACCTCGATAACCCACCTTGTTGAATCCGCTTCGGAGGGAGAGATTGAGATAATCCTAAGCGATAAGTACAGATGCGAATCTTGCACAGGGAGTTGGTCTAACTTCGCTGATCGTGAGGTATCCCTCGCGGCATGGGCGGCAGTAACCCGTTCGAGTGGGTCGCGTCGCTGTTCGAGTTTCTCGTGTAGTTATTCGGTTAAATATCGGTGCTAAAATTAACATAATAACTTACGTCCGTTTTATATCTCGTAGGTCCATAGCAGCGTGTAATGACAGTACGAAGACGGACGCTACTCGCTCTGGCTGGCTCGGCGTTTGCCGGCCTTGCGGGCTGTTCCGGTGGCTCCGACTCCGTGTCCGACGAAACACCAACTGCAACTCCTGACGGGTCATCCGGTGAAGCGTCCGAGGGGACGGCGAACGGGTTGACCGCCGCGGTAAATATCTCGGGGGCGTCGTATCTCGCGGGCGCGGCTCCGGCGGAGACGCATCCGGGCCTGTCGCGCCGTCAACGCGAGCCCGAACCGCTCGGAACGCTGCCGGAGCCGGTCACCAACGCAATCCAGGAGGCACACGAGGACGGATTCGAGACCGAGGAGCCCGACGAAGCACTGCTGGCCGCGATCGACGAGCTCCGGTCGCGTCCCTACCGTCGCGTGTCGGAGCTGGACGTTCAGATCGATGGGACCGCGTACGTCGCGGACCTGCAGCTCCCGGAGCTCGAAGTGCGACTCGGCGACGAGGAACTCGAGGAGTACAACGACGGTCGGGTTGTCGCCTACGACGACGAGTTCGAGGACGAGGAGGTCAACCGACTCGTCGGTTTGATCGGATGGGACGGATCACCGCAACGGGCCCGCTCGTCGTATGTCCGAACACTGGTTCCGGAAGAAGTAGAGGCGTTCCTGGACAGCTACGACTACGTCGAAGACGAGAACGGGGTCTCACCGATCATCGTCGAGCGGCACAACTGGGAGCCACCCTTTACTATCGAACTCCGGCCGTTCACCGACGAGGACCGCTGGGGGCAGGAGGTCCTCGACGCGGAGGCGCTCGAGGATGACCTGCGGGAGTTCCTCGAGGCCGTGATCGAGTCGGGAACGGGTGCCGATTCTCCGTCGTTCGTGACCGACAATGTCCCCGAGTCGTATTTCGAGACTGTGGCGGTCGAGAGTGACGTCCGGGAACCGCCGCTGGTCCGGAGCAATGGTACAGTCTACTACGTAAACGTATCGGAGGGGGATCACGAAACCATGCCGGTCACCGTAACTGCGGAGACAGCCGAACCCACCGAGGACGGCCTGGCACGGTTTACTCTGACGGTCGAGGTGACCGAGGAGAAGGCGGGTGCGACGGTTGCGCCGAGTGAACCTGTGGAACTGCACAGTCAGATCGGCCTGCCGACTCCGCTCTGGATCGCGGCCGACGGCGAGTACCACCTCCTCTACAGTGACCGCTACGAGGTGCCCGTTGCGAGCGATGACGACGACATTTCGTGGTCGCTGGCTGACGACGATCTGAACCGACAAGAGACGGCAGTTAGCCAGGAGATATCGGTCGAAGAGACACTCAGGACGACGTACGTCGTCCCAGCGACCGCTCCGGAAGGGTCGTACACGCTGGCTGGTACGTTCGCAGCACTCTGGCACGAAGACGCCGACGACCACAACCGCACAGACGGCATCTACCCGTTCGAGGTCGAGTTGACGCTCACGGAGATCTAGCGATCACCCGCCGAGGTCCCCGTTCTTGTTCTCGTTTCTGGCTTCCATCGAGTTCGCGGGCGCTCTGTCGACCTGTCTACCTGAGCTTCTTCGCCGATTCCTTCGCCACGCTGGCTCATTCGACTCCACCCCGTTTCCCAGGCGTCAAGCCCCTCCTGAGACGGCCCTCCAAGCATCAACCAAACCAGTCTCTTGTGCGAGATTTATCCTCTGTACTGACCGCGAGTTCCGTTCTATCTATGCTTGAACAAAACTCCGAGAAACCCAGGTTCGATACGACTCCCTTTAGTTGTACGTCGCTAGAATGCGATTCCCAAATATGCACACGGGTATACCAATACTCGTGTGTACGAGCATGCGAACCAGAATTGACGATAACTACTCGAGAAGAGTCACCAAGTAGCACCTTCACTCAAAGAGTATAACCTGTCAGTCTCGAGGTTCTAGTTCACTCACATCCAGTTCACCATCCAGGTATGCCGCTCCGTCCTCGGTGATCGCATACACGCCGTTTCCGAGGTTTTTCAGGAGGCCGTGGGGCTCGAGATAGTCCCGACACCGTCTGCCGAGATATTCCGCACCGAATTTGATTCGCTCGTCGTCTTCCATCTTCGAGGGCGGGTGGGGGCCGTCGTCTCTGAGAAATTCCAAGATCCGATCGTCAGCTCTGACCATCCAGTCCGCATCCAGTCGCATTAACCTGAATACGGCTCAAAACCGCCTATATCCCCCGATTAGATACTATCTGGTTGCTTCAAACTACTATAACAGATGTTTGAGCAAACTATTAGTGGGTAGGAGCTACTAAGTGTTAGGTGAGGCTGTGGACAGACTCGACTCTCACGGGTCCTGAAATCGCGACCCGGTGCTACAGACACCGGGGCCGCAAGCAGCCTCCGAAACTACCCCGGAAGCCATGTTCGACGACGATTCGCGGGATTGTGAAACCCCCGCTCGAGCGGACGCATCGCCACCCGACCAACGCGACCCCCAGCGGTGTACGGCAGCCCCCAGTCACGAGGACAGCCCCACCTGGATCAGGCTCACCGCCTTTCAGCGGGACCTGCTCGCGGCGGTCGCCCGCCTCGAGGGCGAGACCGACACTACCGACCAGCGCGCGATCACGCACGCCCTCGAGCGCACCTACCCCTACGTCGACCACGTCCAGCTCCAGTCGACCCTGGCCGCGCTGGTCGGCCGCGACCTGCTGGTCAGCCGGCGGGTCGACGAACGCACGAGCGAGTACACCCCCACCGACGCGGGGCGGAGCCTGCTCGTGCGGCGGACCGACGCCCTCCTCGAAGCCTGCGCGGCCACGTCCCGCGCCGCGGACGAGCCCGCGTCACGGGCGGGCGACGGTCCCTCCCGAACGGGCGAAGCCACCCCTCGAGACCCCGAGGGGGACGAATGAGCGGGACTCGAGACGGGGAGCCCAGGCGGTGCCCCGACTGCGGCGCGGTGCTTCCCGAACGCGATCCGCTGATCGGCTGGTGGCTCTGTGACGACTGCGCGCTCGCCCTCGACGACGAGGGCGCGCGGCTCACCTGAAACGGCCGCTCCCGATCGACGGTCTTTGGGGGGAGTCCACGCGGTCGCTCGGCCCCACACGACCTGCCCGCGACGCGATCGGCAGCCACCGCCCGCGGGCCGAGTTCGGATCGGTGCCCCCTCGCTCGAGGGAAGGGAGTCGCGATGAGCAGGGGGCTACGGGGGAGGGAATCTCGGAGAAGGGAGAACTCGAGGCGCGTCGACCTACGGGCTTTCGCTCCCCACCGGAAGTGGCGACTCGAGGCTCACGACCGCCGAGATCGCGGCGTTCGCGGCCGCCGATCCCGACGACGGGGGAGACCCCCTCGGGAACGCGCTCGCGGAGTCAGCCGTGGCTGTCGCCCGCGAGAGATGGCACACCGTCGAAAACCCGCACGGAGCGACCGCCTGGATCGATCAGTCCGAGGCACGCTTCGACAGTCGGTCGTCGGGGGTAGTTACTGGTTCGAAATCGGTCGACCCACACTGGCAGCCTTGCGGTCGGCCGATCGGGAGAATCGTCCCGTCGGCGGTCTCCTTCGCCGCGAAGACGGACTCACACGCCGTACACGCGGCCATTACCGTTTCATCACCGTCTCCTTCGCTCACGCCGCTCTGTAGCCTCCTCGAGACGATAAAGAACGCGTGAGTCCCTCGAGACCGTCCGCGGATCTGTCGCGTCGCCGCTGCCCGTGTCGTCTCGCGACCCGAGAACGCGACGCGAAACGACGTAGGATGGGGACCGACTCGGTACCGCCGACGAGTGGGATCGCGAGACGCCCCGCGACGCCGCTCCGGGTGACGAGCCCGTCAGGGTCCGGTGTGACCGTCGGGAAGCGTGTTGACCGGATAGAAGACGAACTTCTCGTCTTCCCAGTCGA
Source organism: Natrinema ejinorense (assembly GCF_002494345.1). Classification (GTDB taxonomy): domain Archaea; phylum Halobacteriota; class Halobacteria; order Halobacteriales; family Natrialbaceae; genus Natrinema; species Natrinema longum. The sequence continues at coordinate 1,397,716 of NZ_NXNI01000001.1, read as the reverse complement.
TTTCGGCCGCGATGACGTCCGATTCGAAGAGGCGAAACAGGAAATAGGGGCTCTCTATCGAGAGCTCCGAACTGTTGTCGTCGTCGCCGTTCATGGACTCCCTCGGAGATGTCAACGTATATGACTGCTGGGACACGAGGTAGCAGGTTGCACTCGTGCCCTGACGGCGACGGCTGAACGCGGCGGAGGCCATGCCACCGATGTGACCCCCGAATCTGACTCGGCTCGACTGTCGCGGGTGGCGACCGATGGCGGGAGACCACACGCGAGTCGCGCGCGGTAGCACCGACGAGCCAGGGTCTCGAGAAGGAATCGACGTCCGTGAGACGACTTCGAGGTCGCGTCTCGGGGAGTCACGTCGGCCGAGGATGCCGTCAGAAACCGCCCGTTACGGATTCACTCCGGGTGAGAGGAATTGGGCACAGTTGGGACACCAGACGGTGTTGTCGGCTCGGCGCTTCTGTTTGCTCCCGCAGTCGGAACAGCGCTCGGCCGAATAGCGAACCATACCACCCATCACGAGAGCGCGATTATATCTCTTCCGCATCGGCTATTTAAAAGGGTGGCGAGGATGAAAGTCCCGTTCCGGTGACGATCACGACGAGCGAGAGCCACCGATCGGCCCCGGACGAGGTTCTCGACCACGTCGCCAGTCGAGGGAGAGTCTCGAGGAGCGAAACGACGCGAGCGGTGGCCATTCCTCGAGGTCGTCGGTGGATTTGGGACGGCTCCTCGAGGCGGCTCGCGACGGCGGTACTCCGTCGAAATGGCCGCAAACGGGACGGCGTGAATCGACGGTCTGGCTAGCAACAGAGCGTCTCCGTCCGCTTCGGGGTCGAATCGGCGCTGGTCGGTCGGGAATCGATCGTCGTCTGACAGTCGGGGCACTCGTACTCGAGTCGGTCGTCGTGGACGCGGACGAGCCAGTCGCCGCCGATGGGACTCTCGTGACCGCACTCGAAGCAGTGAAGCATCGCCTTCCGCGACGAGACCCCCTCGAGTGGGGAACGAATATCGTTCATTGACAGGGCTAGGGACCGACCCCGAATAACGTTGTTGACGGCCGCAAGAAGCCCCATTCGCCCCATACCGGTCGTCCGCCGGCAGTGGAGAACGCACTCCCGCGAGACCGTGAGCCGGGGCCGCCTGGGGGAGAGCCGAGCGGACGACGGACCCTCGAGACACCACGACGACCCGACGAACCGAGCGAGGTCGTCGCTCGAACGTGGACCGCGGCGGACGGGGTTCCCAGTTCGTGTTATTAAACTAAAATTTTAACTGTAATTGAATTGAACTTCGATCGTGTGCGTCGGGCGGATCGCCGTGCGGGCCACAGCAGTCCGCTGGCACACCGCCACGGTAGCACCGTTCCGTCGAACGCAGCTCAAATTTCCATATCACCGATGACCGAACACACCACTAGCGACACCGCATACCACCGTCGGCTCGACGATCGACTGACCACTATCGCGACGACCTCCGGAGCGACCGTCAGGAGCGTCCTGCGCGCTGCCCGTGGTGCATTTCCGACAGTCGCCTACGAGCGGTTACGACACCTGGGTCTCGCCGACGACCTCCCCGAGGGCGACCCCGCATCGGTCGACGCCGCCGAAGCCGTCCGGACGCCCGAACTCCACCCGCTCGATTTCGAGTGGTACTTCACCGACGATTCCGTGGCCGAGATCGCGGCCGCGCTTCGCGATGCGGGCAACTCCGTCCTCTGTCTCGGCGCGCCGACGGTCGCCGCCCACCTCGCCCGACGTGGTGTTCCCGTGACGCTCGTCGATCGCAACGACCTCTTCGAAACGCGGTTCGAAACCGATCTCGACTCCCTGCGCTTTTGCCAGGCCGACATCCACGAACCGTTACCCCTCGAGTCGACGTTTCCGGTCGTCTTCTTCGATCCGCCCTGGTACCCGGAGCACACGGAAGCGTGGCTCTATCGCGCCTGCCAACACGTCCGCCCCGGCGCGCGGCTTTACTTCGTGTTGTTCCCGCCGCTCGTCCGCCCTGCAGCGCTCGCCCAGCGAACCGACCTGCTCGAGACGGCCCGACGGGTCGGTCGCGTCTCGGTCGACGACGACGCGATCGGCTACCACACGCCGGCGTTCGAACGGCGAGTGCTACAGGACAGCGACGCCCCCGTCGTGGCCAACTGGCGGCACGCGGATCTCGCCAGCGTCGACGTGAGCGAGCCGGGCGCGCTGGCCGAGCCACCGACGGTTTCGGGGGGGTCGGAGTGGGACACCTTCGTGACGGACGGCCAGGTGGTAAAGCTCCGACGGACGGTCACGGGCGGGACGACGGACGTCCTCGCCCCGATCGACGGCTGTGACGGCTACGTCCTGCCCAGCGTCAGCCGACGGGACGCACGCCGGCAGAACGTCGACCTCTGGACCTCTCGCAACCGCGTCGCGACGGTCGGCGATCGTGCCGTCGTCGCCGAGGGACTTCGCTTGCTCGAGACCGGGACCGACCGCTCGGCGCTTTCGGCCGCCGAGTTCTCGACGGCGGTCCCCGCCAGCAGGAAAGAGACGCTCGTGACGGAGTTAGACGCCATCCTCGAGTAGCCACTCGTCGCTTTTCGTCGAGACGAGAGGTGCCAGTGGACGCGCTACTCGCACCGCTGTCGTTCGAGTCGATGTGCAGCGACGTTCAGACGCATCAGTGGCGACGAGAGCCGTCCCGGCCGTCGGACACCTGCTCGAGAACCAGCCCCTCGAGTCGGGCGATGCGCTCGTCGGTACTGGGATGGGTTCGGAACAGGTCCCACGATCCGGCCGGGGTCTCCCGCGGGAGGATGTCGAGCGCGCTGGCCGACTTCGCCCAGGTGCGTTTGTCCTCGCCGGGCCGTTCACGACCGTCGTCGAGCGTCTCGAGGGCGCTGGCGAGGTCGCTCGGGGAGCCGGTCAGTTCCGCGCCAGCCCTGTCGGCGGCGAACTCCCGGCCACGCGAGAGGACGGCGATACCGAACTGACAGCACAGTTGCTGGACGGTCGTGGTGGCCGTCAGCAGTGCCCAGAGAACGAAGTAGGCGACGTAGGCCAGGGGTTGGCTGAGCAGCAGCCGTCGCGTCGGTGGCTCGTCCGATCCGATGTGTTCGGCGACGAGCAGCGGCGTGAGCACGAGATCCATGATCCGACTGTCGCCGTTGACGAGGTGGCTGAGTTCGTGGGCGATCACGGCCTCGAGTTCGGCCGCCGAGAGCCGATTGACCAGCCCGGTCGTGACGATGATCGTCCCGTCGAGACGGCCGCCGACGGCGTAGGACTCGGGACGCCGGCGGTCGGCGACGTAGACGTCCGGTTCCGGGATGGCCGTCTGCTGGGCGAGCCGACGGGTCATCGCGGCGACGTCGGGATCGGTCTCGGACGCGGGGGCACCGGATTCCCCCAGTTCCGCCCGGAACTGCCGGATTTCCTCCCGGACGGGCCAGTAGTACAGGACCGGCAACGAGACCGTGCCGGTCGCGACGACGATGGGAAGCGGGTTCGCGAGCACGGCCGAGAGCAGTCCGTAGGCGTCCCCGGAAACTGGCAACAGGAGGATCCCGAGGACGAACGTTGCCACGAGGAGACCGAGCCAGGACAGGAACCCGCCGACGAGAATCGCCGTGCCGGCGATGAGTATCGAAACGACCGTCAGCACGGTCAATGCGACGAGCATCCGCCAGAGCAGGGATAACTGCATTCGAACAGTGCCGTTCATTTAAATCCCGCCTCGGCACGGGAGTATCCATCGGATCGGTAATCAGTGTTGCGGGTCGGGGGTCACTGTCAGGAGTACTGACGGCTCACGGTGGCAGGACTCGAGTGCGAGCGAGCCGTGCTCGAGCGAGCGTCGAGTCGGTTCTGGAGACGAATCGACGCCTTGGCGTCTTGATCGACGACTCGTCGGTCGAGCAGCTACTGCGGGAGCGGACACAGAATCCCGTGCTTGTAAAACGACCGACGCGCTGAAATATATCGAGTGCATTACAACTAGGTATGAGCCGGACACGATCCGCGGACGGTGCAGCCGTGTTAGTCGAGCGAACGGCCGGACTGACCGCAGCGCTGGGCGCGTTCGTCATGGTTTCCTCGGCCGTCTTCACGATCACCGATACGATGGGGATCCACAACGTCCTCGTCGGTGCGGTCGTCGCCTTCATCGCGTCCGTGCAGGCGTATCGGGTCAGTACGACGCACAGCCCGAACGTGGTCCTCGCGGCACTGCTCGCAGTGCTTGGCGTCTGGATCGCGGTCGCGCCGATCGTCCTCTTCGACGTGAGCCGCGAGCTGGTACTGGGCGTCAACGGCGTCTCCGGTGCGCTCATCGCGATCCTCTCGCTGGCCGGGGTCTACGGGACCCTCCGAACGTCGAAGCCGACAGCGGCGACCGCCTGACACCGGTCTCCGTCGGTTCGTCCGCCCTCTAGACCAGGAAGAAGGCGGCGATCGCCACGAGGATGAACGCGGCTTTCAGACAGACGTTGACGACGATCACTTTCGTTCCGAACGCCGCTCCCCAGATCCCGAACTGGAAGGGGATCGACCGCTTGACCGTCCCGATCGTCAGCGAGACGAGGCTGCCCACGAGCAGCGTGATCACCGCTTCCGACGGCGTCAACACGTCACCGATCAGGGGGGCGACGGTGATCGCGCCGGTCGTCGGATCGACCAGGGAGACGAGGATGACAGGCACCGCTGCTCCCGGCAACCCGAGCAGGCCGGCGATCGGCTCGAGGAGGGCACCCGGATCGTCGATCCCGACCGACGCGAACGCCGCGAGGATCCGATCGGCGTACTCGAGCGCGAGGAAGACGAGCGAGTAGACCACTGCCAGTCGCGGGACGATCGAACGCAGGCGCTCGAAGGTGCTCTCGGCGGCCTCGCGGAGTTTGTCGCGGTTCGTTCGTGGCTCCTCGTCGGGCAACTCCGGCTCGAGGGCGCCGCTGTCGTACTCGTAGCCCCGCAACAGGAGGGCACCGGCCAGCAGGCCGACGAGGGTGATGGCCAGCGAGATGCCGGCCCGCGCGCCGACGTACATGAGGCCGACCTGCAGGCCCAAAATCGGGACGAGAACGGGCCCGTAGTAGGTGAAGATGTGCTGAACGAAGCCGAAGAACGTGTTGATGACGACGGCGATCAGGGTGGCGCGATCGTCGAGAAGGCCGGCCTCGCGAAACTCCGCGAGCATGCCGTATCCCGCCGTCACCGAGACCGCGTTCGTGAGAACGGCGGTTCCGACTTCCGACGGGAGGTTCGCCGGCTCCGTCACGTACCGTCCGACGCGCGCGACGACCGTGACGAGCCCGTACTCGACGGCGAGGTTTGCCAGCCCGACGCCCGCACCGATCAGGACCGCGATCGTTAGCACGCGCGGGAGCGCTTCCTCGAGGAGCACGGACAGGACTGACTGCACGACGAGCCGTTTGCAGTCCCGCGAAAAATGGGTATCGAATCCGGAGACCGCCTCGGGCCGATTCATATCAACGCGCGATCGTTTCGGGTGGCTTTTCCCGCTCCCGGTCGTCCGGAGGGGTATGAGCGAGAGCGACGTTCACGTGGCTGCACTCTGTGGCAGTCTCCGCGAGGGAAGTTACACCCGGACCGCACTCGAGTCCGTCCTCTCGGCCGCCGAGGACGCCGGCGCGACGACCGAACTGCTGGATCTCCGCGAGTACGAACTCCCGACGTTCGACGCGGATCGCGACCGCGAGGCGGCGGGCGACGCCGAGGTGCTGGCCGAGCGCGTCCGCGACGCCGACACCATCGTGCTCGGCTCGCCGATGTACCACGGATCGTACGCCTCACCGCTGAAGACTGCGATAGACTACTGTGGCTTCGACGAGTTCGAAGACAAGACGGTCGGGTTACTGGCGGTCTCGGGCGGGGCCTTCCCCGTGACGGCCCTCGAGCACATGCGGTCGGTCTGTCGGGCGCTGAACGCGTGGGTGATCCCCCACGAGGCGGCGATTCCGAACGCGAGCGCGGCCGTCGAGGACGGCGAGTTCGTCGATCCGAAACTCGAGGAGCGGGTCCAAACGCTGGGGCGGCGAGCGGTCCAGTACGCCGCGATCGAGCCGGATCCGGACTCCTTCGAGAGCGATCAAAACGTGGGCGCAACGGGGAAGTGATCGGGACGGGCGAGACGGTCAGTGGTCGAGGAACCGCCGGAGCCGGTGGTAGTGTGCGAGGAACGCGAAGAGACCGAAGACGACCACCCCGATCTGCAGGGGTTCGATCAGAACGACGACGGTCGTAACCCCGACCGAGAGCGGCGGTGAGGAGAGCCCCCAGTCGAAAAACCAGGCGGTTGCGAGTAGCGTCGAGCCGCCGGCGGCCAGCAACAGCCCCGAAACGATCGGCGTCTCGGCGATGCCGGGCCCCGACGAGCGGCTGAAAACGCGGTGCTCGAGCGCGAACTGCACGCTGAGGATGCCGGCGAGGAGACCGGCAGCGAGTGTAACGCCGGCCACGCCTCCGACCAGTTCGGCGACCAAGAGCCAGACGATCCAGCCGGTCGTAAACAGGAGTGCCACGGCGAGTCGGCGTGGCTGCAACACGTCACCGGGTTGGGTAACGGTGACGCCGAAGATCCCTGCTCTGGAGAGCGCGCCACAAAAGAGGAGTCCGAGTCCCGCGAGTGCAGTCGACGTCGTCCGCGAGCCGACGACGAGAGCGAACCAGCAGCCGACTGCGATCGTTTCGATGACCGCGGTCGAGAGCGCGGCAGCGGTGCCCATGACGCGTCGCCGCGTCGTTCGACCGAGGGCCCGTGGCTGGCGGATAACGCTCATATCATGACCCCATTCTGGGGAGTCCCTTTCGTTATGGGAGCCTTTCGTCGGCTGGCTCGGAGCACGCCGGCCGTCTGCGATCGGCCAGGGTACTACCACGTTACCGGTGTGATCGATGGCCGGAGCGACGAATCCCGTCGGAACCGAAACCGAGAGTACGATCTCCGTCTCGCGGAGCGCAACTGGCCCTCGGCGGACGTCGATCGGACGGGAGAGGGACGGTATTTCGGGGGAAGGACAGTGAGGTGCCGTCTCGAGTCCGGTCTCGCCCGTTCGTAATCGACTCGTTCGATCGGTGTCGGCTCGTGGGACCGTCCGTAATGACTGATTATACTGTCGGACCGGTTGAATGATCACTTCGTCGGGAACGACGAGTGTAGCCCACTGTGGAAACGGTGGACAGAACTATGTACGGTGGTGTGGTTGTAGCGGATTATGCCGGAGATGGAACAACAAGACGAAACGCTGTCCGAACTCATCGTCAAAGAAGCGATCAGTAAAGGAATGGATTCCCCGATGCGCGAATCGATCCTCGAGGCGGTCGAGGAATCGGAGGGGGGAGGATCCGGTGGCCGGCTTCCGCTCGCAGGGGTGCTGTTCGGTCTCGGCGCGGCCGTCGGGTTCCTGGCGGGCCGACAGTCGCCCGAACTCGAGGAGTCGACCCTCGAGGAGCCGGACCTCATCGAGGACGTGATGGAGACGGCCGAGGAGGGCGGTGAGGAGATGGCCGAGACCATCGACACCGAGGAGAGCGACTCGGGTTCGCGGCGACTACCGCGGCTCCTCCTCGTACTGGGCGCGGTCGCGGGGGCGGTGGTTCTCCGCCGTCGTCTCTCCTCCGACGCCGAAGAGGAGTGGGAACCGATCGAGGAGTTCGAACCGGCGACGGGCGGCGAAACCGAAGAGGAGGAGACGGACGAAACAGCGGCGGCGGACGAGACGGACGAGGAGATCGACGAGGAGTAAGCGGACGGCGGCGGAGTGGTCTCGCGTCCCCGATCGGTTCCGTGACCCGTTTTTCCCGGCCGTTTCCGTCCACTCGAGTCCTTCGAGGGCCTGAGACGGCCGTATGACAGGAACGGAACGCGACCCGAGAAGCGAGCGAACCACAATAGGCTAAGGGGGTGACGCCGACAGGGTAACGTAATGGAGACGACCCACCGCGTTTTCGTCGGTGACTCCCGTGACCTGTCGCAGGTGACCGACGACTCCGTCGAGCTCGTCGTCACGTCCCCGCCGTATCCGATGATCGAGATGTGGGACGATCTCTTCACGGAGCTCGATCCGGCGGTCGGCGAGGCGCTGGCGGCCGGCGACGGACGCGAGGCGTTCGAGGCGATGCACGCCCAGCTCGACCGCGTCTGGGACGAACTCGAGCGGGTGCTGGTCGACGGGGGGATCGCGTGTATCAACGTGGGCGATGCGACCCGGTCGGTCGACGGGAGCTTCCGGGTCTATCCGAACCACGCCCGCGTGCTCGAGGCCTTCGAGCGGCGCGGTTTCGACCCGCTCCCGGATATCCTCTGGCGAAAGCCGGCCAACAGCGCGGCCAAGTTCATGGGCAGCGGGATGATCCCGCCTAACGCCTACGTCACCCTGGAACACGAGTACATCCTGGTGTTTCGGAAGGGCGGAGAGAGCCGCTCGTTCGAACCGGGAGCCGACCGGCGCTACGAGGCCGCCTACTTCTGGGAGGAGCGCAACCGCTGGTTTACCGACGTCTGGACCGACGTCAGGGGCGATCTACAGGCGATCGACGCGACGGACGACGACCTCCGGGAGCGGTCCGCCGCGTATCCCCTCGAGATCCCCTACCGCCTGCTGTGCATGTATTCGGCCTACGGCGACACCGTCCTCGATCCGTTCTGGGGGACCGGGACGACCACGCTCGCGGCGATGTGTGCGGGTCGGGATTCGGTCGGCTACGAACTCGAGGACGCCTTTCTCGAGGTGTTCGATGAGGGCGTCGAGGCGGTGCCGGCACTGTCGCGATCGATCGGCCGGGCGCGTCTCGAGCGCCACCGCGAGTTCGTCGACCGCCGCCGCGAGGATGGCAAGGGATTCGAGTACGACGCGGACTACTACGAGACGCCGGTCGTCACGAAGATGGAGCGCGAGATTCGGCTGCGCGAAGTGAGTGCGGTCCACGAGGCCGACGACGGCTATCGGCTCGAGCACGCGCCCCTCGTCCTCGAGTAAGTCCGTACGAGGGCGCGAGGGTGGAGACGGTCGCCCATCCCGGCGTTCCATAACCGACGCCGTGGGTGTCCGGGTCGTCCCGACGATCGACGTGTGGCGGGGCTACTATTTTGAGTGTTGGCGTTTCGCTATGGGTATGGACGACTCCGTGGACCTGGATCGGTTCGATTCGCGGCGCTCGACCGTCTACGCCGCTCGCGGGATGGTCGCGACGAGCCAACCGCTCGCGGCGCAGGCCGGCGTCTCGATCCTCAGGGACGGTGGTAACGCCTTCGACGCCGCGGTCGCGACCGCAGCCGCGTTGAACGTCGTCGAGCCCACCTCGACGGGGCTGGGGGGCGATGTCTTCGCACTCTATCGGACCGCCGACGGCGAGGTCGGTGCGATGCGTTCCTGTGGCGGTGCCCCGGCCGACGCGACGATCGACGCCGTCAGGAGCGCTCTCGAGGCCGACGACGATCCCGAGCGCTATTACCCCGCGTCCCGTGGCTACGCCGTCGACGGCGACGCGAGCGGGGACGACCTCGGGATGCCCTTCCTCGGGCCCCACGCGGTGACGGTCCCCGGTACCGCTCGGGGATGGGAGGCGACGGTCGAGCGACTGGGGCGGAAATCGCTGGCGACGGTTCTCGAGCCCGCGATCGAATACGCGACCGAGGGGTATCCCGTCTCGCCGGTGATCGCCCACCACTGGTCGAGCGCCGAGGAGCTGTTCGTGGACGATCACGCCCGCGAGGCGTACCTCTTCGACGGCGAGAGCCCGGAACCGGGGCAGACGGTTCGACTGCCGAACCTCGGCGAATCGTTACAAACAATCGCCGACAGCGGGGCCGACGTCGTCTACGAGGGAGCGATCGCCGACGAGATCGTCGCGGAGATTCGGGCGGCCGGCGGCTTCATGGCGAAAGACGATCTCGCGGCGTTCGAACCCGAGTTCGTCGACCCCGTGAGTACGAGCTACAACGGCGCGACGGTCTACGAACTCCCGCCGAACAACCAGGGACTGATCGCCCTCGAGGCGCTGAACATCGCCGAGGCGATCGGCGCGGGGGAACACGACTACGACTCGCCGGACCGGGTCCACGCCTTCGCCGAAGCGACGAAACTCGCGTTCGTCGATGGCCACCGCTACGTCGCGGACCCGACCTTCGAGTCGGTCCCGCCCCTCGCCTCGAAAGCCTACGCTCGAGAGCGGGCGCGGGCGATCGGGCCGGAGCCAATACGGGATCCCGCGATCGGGGTGCCGAACGCGGCCGCCGAGGATTCGGACACCGTGCTCTTGACCGTCGGCGACGACGAGGGCAACCTCGTCTCGTACATCAACTCCCGCTTTGCCGGCTTCGGGAGCGGCCTGGTCGCCGGCGACACCGGCATCGCGCTCCAGAACCGCGGGGCGTCGTTCTCGCTCGACCCAGACCATCCAAACAGCCTCGAGCCGGGAAAACGCCCGTTTCACACGCTCGTCCCCGCGATCGCGAAGCTGGGCGACGACGACTGGATGGCGTTTGGCGTCATGGGCGGCTACATGCAGCCCCAGGGTCACGTCCAGGTGCTCTCGAACGTCGTCGACTACGGGCTGTCGCCACAGGCCGCACTCGACGCACCGCGCTGGCGATACCGCGAGGAAGGAACGCTCGGCGTCGAAGAACGACTGCCGAACACGGCCGAACTCGCACGGACGGGACACGACGTTCGGGTCCTTCCCCCGGTCATGTTCGGCGGCGCACAGCTCGTTCGGCGACGGGGAGCGACCCTCGCCGGGGCGACCGAGCCGCGCAAGGACGGGCTCGTGATCGGCTATTAGTATCGGATTGGACCCGTTCCCTGAAGCGGAGATCGACGCGAACTTTTTATTCGTCCCGGCCGACGAAGCGGTATGGCTCGCGGTCTCGAGGGCGTCGAGACGACTCCGGTTCGCACCCTTGTAGTCGGCACGTCCGACTGGCTCCGGACGGTCACGGCGGGGCTGGCAGACGAGTCGGTCACCGTCACGGAGTCCGTGTCGACGGCGACCGAACTCACGGACGAGCGGATCGACACGGCCGACTGTGTCTTGACCGACGACCGGGACGTTCTGGCCGCGCTCGACGGGACGTGTCCGATCGTGTACGCCGTCGATCCGGCCGCCAACGAATCGGTCGCGAAACTCCGAGCGGACGGTGCCACCGACGTGATCGCCACGAGCACGATTCAGGAGCCGCCGCTGGTGGCGCATCGGCTTCGGCGGGCCCTCGAGTTCGACTCGATGCGACGGGAGACCGACAGTCGCGTGGACTGGTACCAGGCATTGATCGAACAGTCCTCGGACCTGTTGGTCATCCTCGACGAGGCGGGTGAGGTCACGTACGTCAGTCCGGCGGTCGAACGCGTCGGCGGGTTCGATTCGGCCAGAATGCGCGGCGCACACATGCTCGATTACGTCCACCCCGACGACATGCAGACGGTGGCCGACACGTTCGAGGCCGTTTGTGAGGCCAAGCGCGGCTCGACGCGGACCGTCGAATACACGTGCCGGCACGCGGACGACACCTGGTACGTTCACAAGGCCGTCCTCACGAATCGACTCGGCGACGGCACCGTCGACGGGATCGTCGCCTCGATTCGGGACATCACGACGTATCACCGAATCGAACAGGAACTCGGCAAGTCCTTCGAACGTGTTACCGACGCCTTCTACGCCCTCGACGCCGACAGGCGATTTACGTACGTCAACGATCGGACGCTCGAGTTGCTCGATATCGACGGCTCGGAGTTGCTCGGTCGGAAGGTTCTCGATGTGTTCCCGGAAATGGAGGGCTCGGCGTTCGAGTCGGCAGCCATCGCGGCGATGGACGACCAGGAGCCCCGGACGGTCGAAACCTACTTCGACCCCTACGGCGGCTGGGTCGAAGCACGGATCTATCCCTCCCCTTCGGGACTCTCGGTCTACTGGCGGGACGTCACCGAGCGCGTCGAGCGGGAACAGGACTTGACCAAGCGGACCGAGCGGTTACAGACGCTGGTCGAGAACGTCCCCGTCATCCTGTTCGTTCTCGACGAGAACGGGACGCTCACGCTCTCGGAGGGACGGGGACTCGAAAACCTCGGCTTCGACTCCGAAGACGTCGTCGGCAAGTCGTTTTTCGACGTGCTGGAGGACTACCACGAGGCGTGTGCCGACGCGAGGACGGCCCTCGAAGGGGAGGCCGTTCACTCACGCAGACAGATCTCCGATCGCGTGTTAGAGACGTGGTATCGGCCGATAACTGCCGACGATGGCGACACCGTCGATCGCGTGATCGGCATCGCGAACGACGTGACCGAACGGGTGCAGTATCAGGAGGCGCTCAATGCGTTGCACGAGGCGACCAGTCACCTGCTGACCGTCGAATCGAAAGACGAGGCCTGCGAGTACATCGTCAACGTCGCAACCCACGTCCTCGAACTCGACAGCGTCGTCTATCGGTTCGACGAGCAGAACAACGAGCTCGAGCCGGCGGCGGCCGCGTCGGCCCTCGAATCGGCCCTCGGTCCGCCGCCGCGGCTCCAGCCAAACGACAGTATCACCTGGGAGTCGTTCGTGACCGGCGACGCCGTCGTCTACGACGACGTGAGATCCGACAGTCGGGTCTACGACGAGGGGACCGCCGCCCGCAGTGGCCTCTACGTCCCGCTGGGTGAACACGGTGTTCTCGTCGCGCTCTCGACGACGGTCGGCGAGTACGACGACGAAACCGTCGAACTCGCCCAGTTGTTCGCGACGGCGGCCGAAGCCGCACTCGATCGGATCGGCCGGACGCGCCGACTCCACGACCGCGAGCAGGAGCTCAAACAGCAAAATCAACATCTCGAGCGGCTCAACGACGCCAACGAGGTGCGCCAGGATCTCGAACAGCTCCTCTTGCTGGCCGAGTCCCGCGCCGAGATCGAACGCGGAATCCCCGAGCGCCTCGCCGAACTCGAGGCGTGCTCGCTGGCCTGGATCGGCGAGCCGGACCCCAGTGGCAATCGGCTCCAGTCACGCTCTCACGCCGGTTTCGAGCGCGGGTATCTCGATGCCGTGACGGTGACGACGGTCGATAATTCGGCCGCCGAACCGGCGGGGCGGGCTGCTCGCACCCGAACACCGGTTTACGTCGAGAACGTCGCGGAGTCGGTTCACGACGGGGACTGGCGGGGCGATGCCCTGTCGCGAAATTTCCAGTCCGTCTTCGCGGTGCCCCTCGTGTACGATGGGTTCCTCTATGGAGTCCTGTCGATCTACGGTGAGAAGCGGGATGGGTTCGACGAGACGCTTCGGTCGATGCTGCGCGAACTCGGCGAAACGATCGCGTACGCGATCGACGCCGTCAAGCGAAAGAACGCGCTGGTCGGCGACAATTACACCGAGGTCGAACTCGAGGTCGCGGCCGATGCGACCCTCTGTCAGCTCGCGGCCGCGCTCGAGAGAGCCGTCACCTACGAGGGTTCGACGGTCCGCGCCAACGGCTCGCAGCTCGTCTTCGCCGCTGTCGCGGGAGCCGCCGACGGATCGGTGGCCGCCATCGACGAGACCACACTCGAGGGGATCAGTGGCGTGTCGACGATCGCCGAACACGAGGACGATACGTTGCTCCAGATACAGCTCACCGATCCGTTTCTCGGATCGATCGCCGATTCACACGGCGCGCGGTTACGGGAGTTCGTCGCCGACGAGTCCGGTGGTCGCGCGATCGTCGACGTCCCGGACGCCGTCGAGGTCCGCGACGTATTGGCCAATATCACCCGAAGTGGCCCGTCAGTCTCGATGGTCGCCAGGCGCGAGCAACGCACGAACGATCCCGAGACGCTCGACGGCCCCGCGCGGAACACCTTGCTCGAGACGTTTACGGATCGGCAGCGAGAGGTCGTCCAAACGGCCTACCACGGCGGATTTTTCGAGTGGCCCCGGCAGGCAAACGGCGAGGAAATCGCCGGCTCGCTGGATATTTCCCCGCCCGCGTTTCACAAACACGTTCGATCGGCCGAGCGGAAGCTGTTCGCGGCCCTGTTCGAGGGGACGACCGGAGAGAAGTTAACTGATTAACCACTCCCTTCGAAACCTGTTATACAGTTAACGACCAGACTCTTTACGACAACTCGTGAACGAGGGAATGACTTCCCACGGACGTACTGGGGGTACGTACAATATATGACAGAGATGAGTTCACGATCACCGGCGACCGAAATGGGGGATCAGTATTCCGTGCAATACGATAGACTCGATGACGAACCGCTCAGCGTTGCCGTAGCGGAGGCAGTCGCAACGTTTCGAAACGAAGCCGTCACCGAAATCGAGCCGCTGCATTACTCGATCAACGCCGACGCGCTCGAGCGACTGTTCGAACCGCGTGCGAACGGCCTCCGCTCGGGCGGCTCCGTCACGTTCGAATACAGCGACTGTCTGGTAACGGTCACTGCCGGCGGCGAGATCCGTATCGAATCGGTCTAGCGATACCGCTCCGTCGCTTCTGCCTTTTCTCCGATCGGTTCCGCGACAGCTGAGCGGCCACGACGGGCAGCGTCCAGTACATGTAAGCGGGTCGGTGTCGAACCTCGTTTCATGACCACTCGACTGCTCGTCCCCACCGACGGGAGCGATTCCGCGAGGGCGGCGCTCGAGCACGCACTGGATATCGCCGCCGATCAGGATGCGACCGTCCACGTGCTCTACGTTGCGGACACGAACGAACCGAGTCTAACGCAGCTCGGTGGCGACGTCGTAGACGTCCTCGAGCGGGAAGGCGACGAGATCCTCTCGGATGCCGCCGCGCTCGCCGAGGATCGTGGCGTCTCCGTTACCACGACCGTCGTTCAGGGCGATCCGCGAAAAACGATCGCGGACCGCACCACCGTCGACGAAGTCGATCTCGTGGTGATGGGGGCCCACGGGCGACGCGGGATCAGCGAGTACGTCCTCGGAAGCGTCACCGACTACGTCGTGAACCGGAGCGAGGTTCCCGTGGTGACCGTCCGTGCGGCCGACGACGCGACGCGGCGCTACCCCTACGCCGACGTGCTCGTTCCGACCGACGGCAGCGACCACGCGACGGCCGCAGTGGAACGGGCCGCGTCGATCGCCACCCGACACGGCGCGACGCTCCACCTGCTATCGATCGTCGACGAACTGCCGGAAACGATCGCCTCGGGGTCGTCCCAGCTCTCCGAACAACTCGAGGAGAACGTCCAGGAGGTCCTCGACGAGGCCGAAGCGATCGCGAGACGAGCGGGGGCTGATCCCGTAACAACGACGGTCTCGACCGGCTCAGTACCACGAGAGATCACCGCCTACGCCGACGCGGAGGGGATCGACCTCGTCGTGATGGGAACCCACGGTCACACCGGACTCGATCGTCACCTGCTCGGCAGCTTTAGCGAGCGCGTGATCCGGACGTCGCCGGTGCCGGTCCTCACCACGAGACGAACGGCCGAGCGTGACTGAGACGGTTTGCCGTCCCGATTTCCCGGCACACCCCACTGCGGATCGCGGCTGGGCCACCACTGACTGCCAGTCGGCCGTCCGAACGCGGTCCCCGAACCGCGTCGTCGCCGTCGATTCGGGACGGAAACGGGTTAGAAAAAATACTTGTGTCCGATCGATGAACCAGAACCAAATGGTCCGCACAACGGCGCTCACGTGCTCGCGGGTGATCGAATCGTGACCGAGGGATCGCGTCCATCGCTCGCTCGGTTCCGATCGGTGCTGTCGCGAAACCGACTCCGGATCGCGTTCGTAGCGATCGTCCTCGTGTCGGCCGCCGTCGTCGTCAGCGCGTCGTCGGGCGGGATTTCGACGGCGTCGAAAGAAGCCGTTCCGAACGCACCGGAAACGGACAACCATACCGTCGTCACCGAATCGGGCCGTGCCGGAACGATTACGGCCTACGAACCCGATGGCGACGTGCTCTACTACAACAACACGCGAACGAAGTACTTCGACGTCGACCCCGTCGAAGACGACCCGCTGACCGTCGAGTACACCGCGACGGACACGATCCACACCGAGGGGCCGACCTGTTCCGATCCGCCCTGTGCGCGAAACGTCATCGAACGGGCCGACCTCGAGACCGGCGAGGTCGAGGTGCTCTACGAGCGCTACGATTACAAGGAGACCGCCGGCGAGTGGCACGACGCGGATCGCATCAACGAGAGCCACGTCGTCGTCGCCGACATCGTCGCGGATCAGGTGTTCGTCGTGAACACCGAGACGGAGGTCGTCGAGTGGCTCTGGGACGCCCAGAGCGACTTCCCCGTCGAGGAAGGCGGCCCCTATCCGGAAGACTGGGCCCACGTCAACGACGTCGAATACATCGATGAGGGCGAGTTAGAGGGGACGATCATGGCCAGTCTCCGGAACCAGGACCAGGTCGTCTTCCTCGACCGAGAGGAGGGCCTGCTCGAGGACTGGACGCTCGGGGCGGAAAACGAGTACGACGTGCAGTACGAACAGCACAACCCCGATTACATCCCCGAGAGCGAGGGCGGTCCCGCCGTCGTCGTCGCCGACTCCGAGAACGGACGTATCCAGGAGTTCCAGCGCGAAGATGGGGAGTGGAATCGCACCTGGGAGTGGGAAGACGATCGGATCCAGTGGCCCAGGGATGCCGACCGACTCCCCAACGGCAACACGCTCATCACCGACACCCACGGCAATCGCGTGATGGAGGTCAACGAATCCGGGGCCGTCGTCTGGGAGGTCGGCTCGACGCTGCCCTACGAGGCCGAACGCCTCGAGACGGGTCCCGAAAGCGAGGGCGGGCAGAGCGCGGCGGCGCTGGGCCTCGAGTCCCGGACTGAAGCCGACACCGACACCGGCGGCGGTGGCGGTGGCGGCGGGTTCGATATCGATCCGCTCGGATTCCTCGGCGATCTCATCGAATCCGTTCTGCCCCACCGGATCTACAACGGCCTTCTCTTTGCGACGCCGGTCTGGATGGGCCAATCGGAGTTCGCCGCCATCGGGATCGCGCTCGTGAGCGGACTCACGTGGCTCACCATGGAGATCAGGTGGCAACTCCGCGACGCCGGCGTCAGGTTCCGGCTGCCGGTCTACCGAGGGGGCGGCGACTGATGCCCGCTCTCGCTTCTCGGTCGTTCGCGTAGCCGCGGGGCCGCTCGAATCGGGCGAGGCGACCTCGAGGGTCGCTGGGAGACGAGCGAAGGGGCCACGCGACACCCCACCTAGGCGAGCAGGTGGCCCCCGAGGAGGTAGAGCGCGGCGAGGATCGACTGAAAGGAGAGCGACCCGACCGCTGACAGGACGGCAAACGAGCGCCACTCCATCTCGGACAGGCCGGCGGGCACGGTGGCCAGTCCGCGGACGAACAGCAACGTGTTGCTTACCGGAACCGCGAGTGCGCCCCAGCGGTCGAACCAGCCGTCGAAGCGCTCGAGTCGCGACTCGGTGATCGGAAACCAGCGCTTCCGCAGGACGTACTCGCGACCCGCCCGACGGACGAGATAGAACAACCCGCACTGACCGATCGTCGTGCCGACGACCGCGATGGCGACGATCGTGATCGACTCGGGCATCGACGAGCCGATCAGGGCGAGTGCGGCCGGGACGACGAGTTCGCTCGGCATAAATCGGAGCAACATCGCCCCCTCGAGCACACAGATCCCGAACAACACTGCGAACGCGAACTCCGACGTGAACAGCGACTCGAGCCGGGGCGGCGTGTCCTCGAGTTGCAGCGGGAGCATAGCGGTCGATACTGTTCCCGTGGTGTAAGTATTATTGGTCTCTCCGAGTTCGTGCGATACGTCTGGTCTCCCCGCCGCGAACCGCAAGCTATCTTCGGGAGCCATCCGAAGGAAATCGTGATGGGACCGGGACGGATCGCGTTCCTCGCTGGGGCGTTCGCGACCCACGCGATCGTCGGCTACGCACTCGTTCGAGGGAGTACTGGGGCCGATCCGCGACTCGGGATCGTGTTCGGGCTCGTTCCCGACGTGGATTTCCTCTTTCTCTCGGCGTGGGGGCAGCCGTTCGTCCACCGCGGAATCACTCACACGCCCCTGTTCGTACTGGCGGTCGTCGCCGGCAGTTACGCGGTCGCTCGCAGTCGAGAGTTCGCGGCCGCCGTCGCCCTCGCATTGGGGTCGCATCTCGTTATCGACTCGCTCTCTCCGATGGGAATCGACCCGCTGTTCCCGCTCGAGACGAACTGGAGTCCCGGGCTCCCGGTTCACGGACCGACCGCGACGATCGTCCTCTGGACGGCGTCGATCGGGTTTCTCGCGTGGCGAACCGACGCGTTTCGATCGAGCGACTATAGTAGCAACTGAAAGTCATTGCACACCTGATCGCACGACAGCGTTGCAATCAGTGTGTAAATCGTTTCAGTTGCTACTATAGCGCCCGTGGCGACGGCGCGGTCGATGGAGGCGCGGGCACGGCGACGACTACGCGATCGGCTGCCAGATCGCCAGACTCAGCGACGCGGACAGCGCGACCGATCCGACGAGCAGGAACGCGCGGTTGATCCGCCCGTTCTTGGACGCGAACCAGTCCAGCGTGACGTGGGCCCGCCAGACGGGTGCGAACGGGGAGATCCCCATCGGCGTCACGACATCTCCCGCGAGGTGGGCGAGGATGCCACAGAACCCGAGGACGAACCCGAGCTCGAAGCTGCCATCGATCCCGACGGTCGAGCGCGCGAGGAGCACCGTTCCCGTCCCGGCGACGAGCCCGATCAGGAGGGCGAACCAGACGGTGTGCGTCGGACCGCGGTGAGCCACCCGCTCGATTCCGTTGTCGATGTCGGGGAGGGTCGCCGTGGCAAGGACGAGTACTCCACCCCAGAGAGCCGCCTCGAGCGAGTGGCTGGCGGCTATCAGTGGCACGAACGGCGCGTACAGGAGCGCGTTGAATCCGGCGTGGCCGTCTCGGTACATGCGTTCGGATCGTCGGCCGCATTCGGATCCGGAAGCGGTTAACTGCTCGGGGAGGGCGTCATCGACGATCCGGTCGTGGCGTTTCCCTCCGACGGCGATTCCGTTCGCGACCACTTCCACACGATTGGTAACACATAACGTGGAACGGGAGAGAGCCCCGGTATGGGACACGATCGAATCAACCCGGAGGGTATCGCCGATCCAGTAGACGATCTCTACTCGCAGGTGGTCGTCTCGTCGGGCGAAAAGACGATCCACGTCGCCGGGACCACCGCCCGCGATTCGGATGGTCTCGTCGTCGGTGAGACCTACGCGGAACAGATCGAGCGGACGCTGGCGAACGTCGACGCGTCGCTCGCTGCGGCCGACGCTGGTCCAGCCGACGTCGTTCGACAGACGATCTACGCGCTCGATTGTGACGCCTTCGTCGAGGAAGCGTACCCCCACGTCGTCGACTTCTACGGCGACGACGCGCTCCCGGCGTCGGCACTGATCGGAGCCGACAGCCTCGCCGATCCCGACTACCTCCTGGAACTCGAGGTCACGGCAGTCATCGAGGAGTAGCGAGGCGCTTCGACGGTCCGACGCGGGCACGTGAGCCGACTCAGCGCAGTGCTCGAACGCCAAAGCCCGACACCGAGAGCCCGCCGATCAGGACCGGCATCCAGTAGATCGCACCCCGGAAGATGAGCACGGCCGCGGTAACCGTCGACGCCGGGACGCCGGTCGTCGGGACGAGCAGCGTGACGAACACGGCATCGATCGCCCCGAGGCCGCCCGGAAGCGGGGCTGCACCCGCGAGGTTCGCGAGCGGGATCGCGAACAGCAGGACGTACGGCGGGACGGTCTGTCCCAGTGCGGCGAACGCGATCAAGAGCGCAGCCGTCTGGAAGAGCCAGCCACACAGCGACAGCCCGATCACCGCCGAGAGACGCCACCGGTCGGTCGCCACGCGTTCGATGTTCTCGAAGAACCGACCCATCCGATCCGTCAGGTCTTCCTCGAGCGTCTCCGAATCGAAGCGATCGAGGCCGAGCCGGCCGAGACGCGGGGCGATGATCGCTGGGAGCCGGTCGATGAGTCTATTCCGGTACCGCCAGACGATCACCATGACGACCACGATAGCTCCGACCAGTGCGATCGCCGACCCGACGGCCGTCTCGAGGCGCTCCCCGATCGCTGCGGTGGTCGCGTAGTAGCCGACGCCCACGAGGACGAGCGAGATCGACGGAATCACGTTGAGGACGTCGACGGTCGCGATCCCGACGAGTCCGGTTTCGTAGCGGGCGTCGGAAACCTTCGAGACGAGCAGGGCCGCGATCGGTTCGCCGCCGGCCTGCCCGAAGGGCGTGACGTTGTTGGCGAAGACGGCACCGGCGTAGACGAAAAACGACTTGACGAGGGGGATCTCGACGTCGAGAGCGGCGAGCACTGTTCGAAGCATCAGGCTCCAGGCGGCCAGCCAGCAGAGTGCGAGGGCGAACGTGGCGGCGACCAGGGACGGAGTCGCCGAGAGCAACGTATCGATGACGCTCCGTGCGCCGACGACGAAAAGCAGGACGGCGAAGACCGCAATCGCCCCGAACGCCCCGATGAGGAATGCCCGCCGGTTTCGCTCGTCCATGGCTGGTATGAATCGTCATCGAACTTGAAACGTCTGATCGACGTCGGCGAACGCGGCGTAACGGTCGGCCGTCCGGGTAGTTCAATCGATTTATTTGCGTGGAGGTGAGTAACGCCAGTAATGGAGCCGACTCGCCAGTCGAACGTCCTCTTCGTCGTGCTGGATACGGTCCGAAAGGATCGGCTCGGTCCGTACGGCTACGAGCGGGAGACGACACCCGAACTCTCTCGGTTCGCCCAGGAGGCGACGGTCTT
The DNA here is from genome assembly GCF_002494345.1 of Natrinema ejinorense. Classification (GTDB taxonomy): domain Archaea; phylum Halobacteriota; class Halobacteria; order Halobacteriales; family Natrialbaceae; genus Natrinema; species Natrinema longum. The sequence continues at coordinate 1,376,964 of NZ_NXNI01000001.1, read as the reverse complement.
CGAGTCAGCAGTCGCCCCCGCCCCGTGGACCTTGCCCGTCCACGCCTCGCTGTTTACCGGCCGCTATCCGAGCCAGCACGGAGCCGACCAGGGGAGTCCCTACCTCGAGAACGCGACGACCCTCGCGTCAGTGCTGTCGACGGCCGGCTACGACACCGCTTGTTACTCCTCGAACGCCTGGATCACGCCCTACACCGGGCTCACCGACGGGTTCGACCACCACGACTCGTTCTTCGAGGTCCTCCCCCGCGATGTCCTCTCGGGTCCGCTGGCGAGCGCGTGGCAGACCGTCAACGACAACGAGTACCTCCGGGACCTCGCCTCGACGATCGTCCACCTCGGAGCGAAAGCCCACGCCAAACTCGCCAGCGGCGAGGGCGCGGACTCGAAGACCCCCTCGGTCATCGACCGCACGAAGTCGTTCATCGACGACAGCGGGAGCGACGAGGGCTGGTTCGCCTTCGTCAACCTGATGGACGCCCACCTCCCCTACTACCCGCCCGAGGAGTACCGCGAGGAGTTCGCACCCGGCGTCGATCCCGACGACGTCTGTCAGAACTCCAAAGAGTACAACTCCGGGGCGCGGGCGATCGACGACGACGAGTGGGAGGCGATCCGCGGGTTGTACGACGCCGAGATCGCGCACATGGACGCCGAACTCGGCCGGCTGTTCGAGTGGCTGCGCGAGACCGGACAGTGGGACGAGACGACCGTCGTCGTCTGCGCCGACCACGGCGAACTCCACGGCGAGCACGACCTCTACGGTCACGAGTTCGCCCTCTACGATCAGCTGATCAACGTCCCGCTGCTGGTGAAACATCCGGATCTCGAGGCCGACCGGCGCGACGACCTCGTCGAGTTGCTCGATTGCTATCATACGGTCCTCGAGGCGCTCGACGTCGACCCCGAGTCCGCCGTCACTGCGGCGGCAGACGGCGACTCCGTCGCTCGCGACCCGACGCGATCGCTGCTCTCGAGCGAGTATCGGGCGTTCGACGGCGCGGCTGCTCCCGATCCCGGCCAGCAGGCCGTCCTCGAGGGGGACGGAGACGTCGATTACGGGTTCGTCGAGTACGCACAGCCGGTCATCGAACTCCATCACTTAGAGGAGAAGGCGAGCGAGGCGGGCATCGAACTCCCGGATGATCATCGCGCGTACGCGAGGCTTCGCGCCGCCCGCAGTACCGACGCGAAGTACGTCCGGGCGGACCGCATCCCGGACGAAGGGTATCGGCTCGACGCGGATCCGGACGAGGAATCGGCCATCGAGCCGTCCGACGACGAGACCGTCGCCGCGACCGAACGGGCGCTCGCGAACTTCGAAGACGCCGTCGGCGGCGCGTGGGACGACCCGACCGAGACGGACAGGGACGAAGCCGATGCCCTGGCCGAGGCCGACGAGGAGACACAGGAACGGCTGCGCGAACTCGGCTATCTCGAGTGATACGGTTTGCTGTACCGATGTACCGGTGGGACCGCAAGGCGGTCCCGGTCCCGCCAGTACTGACGTACAGTAGACCGTATGAGTCACCGACCGAGCCGGACGCCGAAATCGACCGCGTAGTCGGCGAATGATCGGTGGTATCGGCCAGTTCGGGTGACTTTCAAGAACCAATAAGAATACAGTGGTCGAATCGAAAGGTAGCGCCAACTAATGGACGACCAGCACTTCCTCGAATCGGAGTGGGACTACTGTCTCGTGCTGGATGCGTGTCGATACGACGTGTTCAGCGAGGTCTACGACGAGTATCTCGACGGCACGCTCGAAAAGCGCTGGAGCACGGGGTCGTCGACGCCGGAGTGGGCATACCGGACGTTCACCGACGAACACGACATCGCGTACTTTTCGGGGAACCCCTTCATCAACGACCTGGGCATTCCGCTCAACGAACTCAAGTGGGGCGCGAGTTGCGACTACGAGTGGTCGGCATCCGACCACATCAGCAACGTCTTCGACGTCTGGAAGACCGGCTGGGACGACGATCTCGGAACGGTTCCGCCCGACAGTCTCGGCGATGCGTTCCGAAACAATCCCGAGGCCGTCGAACGGGCCGAACGGACCGTGATTCACTACATGCAGCCCCACGCGCCCTATCTCTCCCGGGGGAAGGGACAGAAGCTCAAACAGATCCAGAAGGGGATCCGCAAGCAGGAGGAAGCCGAACAGTCGGACGGTGAGGGCGGCGGTACGCTCTCGTCGCTCGGCGACACGATCCGGCCGAAAGTCGAGAACACGCTCGAGGGGAGCGAACTCGCACAAAAGGCAGGCCTCTGGCTCGAGCTCGACCCGGCGGACCTCGTCAAGAACGGGACCCGCGAGGCGGCACTGGCGCTGTACGAGGAGAACCTCCGGATCGCGCTCGAATCCGTCGCCGACCTGGTCGAGGACCTGGACGGACGGGTCGTCGTGACCGCTGACCACGGGGAGGCCTTTGGCGAGGAGGGCGTCTGGGAACACCACATCGAAACCCACATTCCGCCGCTGATGGAGGTCCCGTGGCTCGAAGTCGAGTAACGCCGGAGATTCGACCGAGACGGACGAGCACCGGTTCGGGCCGGTGATCTCGAGTGAGCGACCATCTCGATCGGGGCCGGGATTCGACATGAAGATCAGTCACTACTTCGAATTCGAGGACCGCGTCACCGGCGGCATTCACGAGTCCGTCGTCCACCAGCGGAAGATGCTGGATCGGCTGGACATCGAGTACACGACCGAACCGACGCTCGAGGCCGACGTGTTCCACTGTAATCTCATGGGGCCACGCTCGGTCTGGTACGCGAAGCGGGCGGGCGCTCGCGGGGTTCCCGTGGTCGCCAACACCCACGTCACCGCGGAGGACTTCGGGGACAGTTTTCGGTTCACGAACGCCCTCGCCAAACCGCTGAAACCTTACCTCGAGCGGGCCTACGGGCTGGCCGACGCGCTGGTCTGTCCGTCGGCGTACAATCAGCGGCTGATCGAGACCTACACCGACGCGCCGACGACCGTCATTTCCAACGGCGTCGACCGCGAGAAACTCGAGGGGTTCGAGTCCCTGGAAGCCGAGTACCGCGAGCGGTACGACCTCGAGCCGCCGACCGTCTTCCTCGTCGGCCACGTCATCAAGCGCAAGGGGCTGAAGACGTTCGTCGAGTTGGCCCGCCGGATGCCCGAACTGGACTTCGCGTGGTTCGGCCCGCTGGACCTCTCCTTGAAAGGGACGGAAACGACGAGGCTGATCGAAAACTCGCCGGACAACTGTACGTTCACCGGCTACGTAGACGACATCCGCGGTGCGTTCGCAGCGGGCGATGTCTTCTGTTTCCCCACCCACGAGGAAAACGAAGGAATCGCGCTACTGGAGGCGATGACCGCCGGCAAACCGGTCCTCGTCCGGGACATCGAGACGTTCTCGTGGCTCGAGGACGGGGAAGATAGCCTGAAGGTAGCCGATTCGGGGGTCGGTGGGTTCGAGGCGGCGCTGGACCGGCTCAAGGACCCGACGCTTCGGGATCGGCTCGGAACGAACGCGGCACGGCGAAGCGAGGAGTTCTCGCTCTCGACGGTTGCGAACCAGTATCAGTCGCTATACGAGGAGGTGGCCTGAATGAAGATCGGATTCTTTACGGACAGTTATTTCCCGGAGATCGACGGCGTAACGTATACGATCAAGCTCTGGCGTGAGGAGCTCGAACGCAAAGGACACGAGGTCTACGTCGTCTACCCCGACGGCGACTACGACCCCGGCGAGCGTGAGGTTCCGGTCAGATCGCTCCCGAATCCCTTCTATGCAGGCTACCGGATCCCGCTGACCCGCCGCGCCTCGACGCTTCCCGACCTCGATATCGTCCACTGTCACGGTCCCGCCCCGATCGGCATTCTGGGCCGCTACTACGCCTGGAAACACGACCTACCGACGATCTACACCCATCACACGCCCCTCGAGGAGTACTTCCACCAGAGCATCAAACTCGAGTCGATCGCGGGACTGCTCTCGAAGCTGTACGTCCCCGTCGAGAACGGCTTCCTCGGAAGCTTCGACGTCGTGACCGCGTCGACGGAGCGAATCGACCGCGACGTCGAACACGTCCAGCTACCGGTCGGGATCGACATGGACTTCTTCCAGCCGACCGCGGAAGACTGGTACCCCGACCGGCGGGTCATCGGCTACAGCGGTCGACTCAGCATGGAGAAAAACGTCAGCGAGATTCTGCGGGCCGCCGAGGCGTTGCCGGAGTACGATTTCGTCGTCGTCGGCGAGGGACCGTATCGCGACTGTCTCGAGCGCAACGCCCCGGAAAACGTCGAGCTCCGCGAGTTCCTCCCCCGCGAGGAACTGCCGATCTTCTACTCCTCGATCGACACGTTCGTCACCGCCTCGACCGCGGACACCCTCGGGCTCTCGACGCTCGAGGCCAACGCCTGCGGGACGCCCGTCGCGGCCGCCGACGTCCCGCCGTTCGACCAGACGATCGGCTCCGAAAACGGCGAGCGGTTCGAGTACGGCGATCTCGAGTCGATGGTCGACGCGATCGAGACCTGTCTGTCGACCGACCGCGAGACCAGAGGGGCCGTCGAACGCTACTCGGTCAGCTACACGATGGACCACCTCGAGCAACTGTATCACAACGTACCGCTGGCGAAAGACGAGTCCCCGACCGAAGTCGAGAGCCCGTGGCGGTTCTCCGAGGAAGAGCGGAGCTGAATCGCGTTCCTGACCAGACGCGCTCGTCCGTCGGCGATATTCACCGGAACGTCACTCTCGCTCGGAGGAACGGCCGAACGAACCGATACGACAGCCGCGCCACCCATCGCAGCCGTTAGGACGCTGGACGACGAAGGGGAGTCGTACTTCGGTAGGAGGCCCGAGTAACCGATGACTCGACGAAATGCCGGATTCGACCCGACGCACGTCCTGATCGTGACGGACGACCAGGCGGCCGAAATTCGCGCGACGAACGCCGCGATCGACGCAGTACTCGATCACGCAGACACCGTCGACGTCTGGATCGAGGAAGCGCAGTTGGGCGACGACCACCCCGACCTCGTCGCGTCTCTCCGCGATGCGTTCGCTCGCGTGGACGACGATCGCTTCAGGGGGGACGTCGACGACGTCAGGAGTAGTCTTTCGGCGTTACTGTCGAACCATTCGTTCCATCGATTCGTCTCGCTACGGCGTCTGGACGCGTTTCGAGACGGGCAGCAACTGCTTACCTACGTCCCGGACCACCGAACGTTCGAGGTGGAGACGACCGTCAGTTCCGGTCTCGAGGCCGCGATCCGCGGCAGTATCGAAACCGAAGCCGCAACACTCCTTCCGGCTGGACCCCTCGTCGACTGGTATACCGACGGGAAACACTACGAACTCTCACCGCCACACCTCTGTCTCGAAGACGAGGGCTGCCATGCGTTGACGAACATAGCCGGCGTCGACCTCGACGACGACCGTCGCGAGATACGCCTCGAATGGGAGACCGGCTCGGAGACGGTCCGCTCCAGACTCATCGGCAAACTGGGTCCCGAGAAACCGACTCGGTTCCGGTTCGATTCGACCGACCGGTACGAGGACGTCGCCAGCGCGTTCGACGAACTCGCCGATGAACTCGAGTGGTAGCACTCGCGTTCGTCGGTCGGTCGGATTCGGCTCACCAGCGATCGGTCGCATCCATCCCGTTACGAGAGCGATCGACGGTATCTCGGGCCGTTTGCTTCGCACCATCCACGTGACTCCGAGCGTTGCGATGTCCTGATGTCCTCGCGGCGGATCGGCATTCGCGAACCGAACCAGAATCGTTTCCGTTCGATGCGTCCTCTGCTATCGTGTAATGATATTTCCTAGACGACTGGTCGTCGTCGGAACGATCGCGCTACTGCTCGTTGGAGCCGTCGGCCCCGCCGTCGCCCACGAAACACAGGCTGTCGACGGGAACGAAATAACGTTCGGCGGCGCGGACGAACCGCTGGTCACCGGCGAACGAATGTGGCTCGAGTTCTCGGTTGTCGACGCGGAATCGGGCGAGCCGGTCGAAAACCACGCCGCGAACCTGACCGTCTCCGTCCAGACGGGCGACCACGAGAAGCGAGCCCTCGAGGTCGGCGAAAAACACGGTGAACCGGGAGTCTACGAAGCGCCGGTCGTCTTCACGGATCCCGGCGACTACGTCGTCCATCTGGAGGGGAGCCTCGACGGAACCGACGTGCACACGCACTTCGAGACGACCGTCCACGACCATACCGACCTCGAGTACCCCGGTGGCGCTGCCGGCGACGAAGCGTCGGACGCGGACACGGACGAGAACCGGACCCAGGCGGCTGGCGTGGGATCCGGACCCACGGTCGCCGTCGTCGTCGGCGCGATCGGACTCCTCGCCACCGGTGTGGCGGTCCTGCTCCGGCGACAGTAACGCCGACTCGAGTTTCTGACGGGGTACAGGGCGCTTGCCGTTGGCGTTCGAATTACGGCCGACGAGCGCTCCGGGAGCGTCCGGACACGCCCGGTTAGTTCTTATATAGCTCACTGTTCACAGTGGTGGTATGAGCGACCCATTCGTCGTCGTCGGCGGTGACGCAGCGGGGATGTCCGCAGCGAGCAAGGCGAAACGTGACGATCCCGACCGCGACATCGTCGTCTTCGAAAAGGGGGAGTGGGTTTCCTACGGCGCGTGCGGGTTGCCCTACTACGTCAAAGGCGAAATTCAATCGCTCGAGGAACTCGTTTCGGTGACGCCCGAGGAGTTTCGGGAGGAACGCGACATCGATCTCCGAACGGGACACGAAGTCGTCGACGTCGACACCGCGGATCGGACGGTCACCGCCGAGGGCGATGCCGGGACGGTCGTCCAGCCCTACGACCACCTGCTGATCGCGACGGGAGCGGAGTCGGTGGTGCCATCAATCGACGGCACGGACCGCGAGGGAGTGTACACGCTCGGTTCGATGAGCGACGGGAAGGAACTCCGAGAGTACGTCGCGCGCGCTCGCGACGACGAATCGTTCCAGCAACCGGATCGAGGGCCGGCCTGTCGCTATCTCGAGGACTGTACCGGTCCCGTCGGTGTCGTCGGCGGCGGCTACATCGGCGTCGAGATGGCCGAAGCGCTGGCAGCCAACGGGTTCGAAGTGAATCTCTTCCAGCGCGGGGACCGCGTTCTGAAGGGGTTCAGCGACGAAACCAGCGAGTACGTCGCCGACCATCTTCGGGACGAGGACGTCGCACTCCACCTCGATGCCGACGTCCTGGAGCTAGCAGGGGGAGACCGCGTCGAGGCCGTCGTCACCGCGGACGACCGGATCGACGTCGAGATGGTGTTGCTCGGAACCGGCGTTCGTCCCCGAACGGCGCTCGCCGAGGACGCGGGCATCGAACTCGGTGACACCGGTGCGATCGCCACCGATTCCTACCGCGAGACGAGCGCGCCGGACGTCTACGCGGCGGGCGACTGTGCCGAGGCGACCCACGTCGTCACGGGCGAGCCGGCGTACGTGCCGCTTGCGCTGACCGCCAACCGCCACGGACGTGCGATCGGCCAGACGGTTACCGGCACGCCGACCGAAGGCGGCGGTATCGCCGGGACGGCCGCCGTCAAGGCCTTCGACGTCGAAGCGGCACGAACCGGAATCCTGGATCACGATGCGGCCCGCGAAGCCGGGTTCGATCCGGTGAGCGAGACCGTGACCGCGAAATCCCGCGCGGGCTACTACCCCGAGGGAGGGAACGTCACGATCACGCTGACCGCCGACCGCGACTCCGAACGCGTCCTCGGCGCGAGCCTCGTCAGCGAGTACGGCGAGGGTGCAGTCCACCGCAGTCACGCGGTCGTCGCGGCGCTCTCGGAGGGGGCTACCGTCGCCGACGTCGAAAACTACGACCTCGCGTACGCGCCGCCGTTCAACACCACGTGGGATCCGGTGCTGGTCGCCGCGAAGGTACTGTCCGGGAAAATGGAGTAGCTGCTGGCCGATCCGCGACCAGGTTCCGATCAGTCGTCGTCCGCCGCCGAGTGGTCGGCGGCCTGGCTTCGTAACCCGTCCGTTATCGCGGGAACGTCGCTCGCGGAGACGGCGCCTTCGGCCTCGAGTTCGGCGAGCGATTTCGGGAACGTGCGGAGTTCCTTGTGGATCGCGATCCCCGCCTTCGCGCCCTGCCCCATCGCGACGGAGACCTGGTTGTGTCCCGGCGTCAGATCGCCGACGGCGTACAGCCCGTCGACTGAGGTTCGGCCGTGATCGTCGACGGCGACCGTTCCGTCGTCCGTCAGCTCCGCGCCGAGGGAGACCGCGAGGCCGTTGTTGTACTCGCTTCCGTACATCGCGAAGCCGCCGGTGTACTCGCGGACCGCCCCATCGGCGAACTCCAGGGCCTCGAGCCAGCCGTCGTCGCCGTTTCGAACGCCGGTCACGTCCTCGTCGACGACATCGACGGGGTGACCCTCGAGCAGCCGTGCCGTCTCGTCGCTCCAGGTCGGCTCGTCACCCCGGAGCAGCAGGTCGACCTCGTCGGTGAAGTTGAGCATGATCATCGCGACGTGGGCCGCGCTCTCGCCGTGACCCATCACGTACACCGGTTCGTCGACGAACATGTACGCATCACAGTGGAGACAGTAGTGGAGGCCGCGCCCGGTCCGGGGCAACGGTGGGTCGGGTCGTTCGTCGGAGAAGCCGGTCGCGAGGACGACCCTGTCCGCGACGGCCGAGCCGTCCGTCGTCTCGAGCGTAAACGAGTCGCCGGTCCGCTCGACGTTCGTGACGAACTCCCGTCGGTAGTCCGCGCCGTAGGATTCGATCTGCTCGACGGCGGTCGAGAGGAACTCGTTACCCGACACCGATTCGGGGGTACCGATGACGTTGTGCGTGTCCTGCATCATCGCTGCCCGTCCACCGCCGCGGTCGAAGACCGCGGTTTCGTGGCCGAGTCGGGCCGCATACAGCGCAGTCGTCAATCCCGCCGGGCCGCCGCCGACGACGACGACCTCGTAGCGGTGGTCGGCTCCGGTCGCATCGCGAGTGTGCTGTTCGGGGTCACTCATTGTAACCAAGTTACGACTCCACAGGTATAACGTTCAGCTAACGGGACGGTGACCCGGTTACGGATCGGTAAGTCGTGGTCCGAAATCGCTGGACGGGATCGCCGAACGTTTTTGATTACTGAGGACGAACGTCGCGTCGAACGACAGTATCGTCGACCGACCGAGGCGGTGGGTCGCGCCGTCAGGGGACGGGAAACTCAACTACATAACGTAAGTGAGTTACAGTGGGTAACTATAAGGCCGCCCACCGCCAACGCCGGCATATGGGAGAGTCGACTCAACAGCTGGAAGTCTGGTGTGCGGGCGAGGACTGGTGTTCGATCACGTCGACCGCCACGCTAATCGGGAAGAAGTGGCACACCGTCGTCGTCCACCGGCTGCTCGACAACGGGCCGCTGGGATTCAACGCCCTCCAGGAGGAAATCGGCGGCATCTCGAGCAAGGTCCTCTCGGACGTCCTGGACGACCTCGAGGAGAAGCAGTTAGTCGATCGGGAGATCGTCAACGAGAAACCCGTTCGCGTCGAGTACTCGCTGACCGAACTCGGCGAATCGCTCGAACCGGTTATCGACGCGATGCAAACGTGGGGGAAACAGCATCTGGCGGCCGCATCGGACAAGGACAGTTCGATCGCCTGAGACGGCCCCCTGTCCATCCGACGCCGTGCGTTCCACACCCCGGCGCGGCGAGTCGCCCCATCGAACCGGAACCGACAGTATATGTGGCTCCTGTCCCGACTGTGACCCGTGACGCGGACCTGTGACTCCGCGGCGATCGAACTCCGTTATACGGACGGAACGGTCCGGATCGACGGCCTCGAGGACTCGACTGTGTCCCCATCGTCGCTCCGCGAATCGGTGCCCGACCTCGAGGCGGATCCACGGACCGGCAGCTGGCGCGTCCCCGCCGTGAGCTACGCCGACCTGTGGGCTGCCCTGACGAAACGGGACGTCGCCGTCGACGATCACGTCCTCGATCTGGCGTCCGTCTCCGACCTCCGCTCGGCGTACGAACTCCGCGAGTACCAGGCGACGGCGCTCGAGGCGTGGCTCGAAACCGACCGCTGGGCCGACCTCCTCGATCGCGAGTCGATCGCTCGCGCACCTGCCGGCGTCCTCGAACTCCCGACCGGCAGCGGCAAGACGGTCATCGCGCTGGAGGCGATCGATCGACTCTCGGTGCCGACGCTCGTCGTCGTCCCGACGATCGACCTGCTCGAGCAGTGGGAACGCGAACTCGAGCGGGAGTTCGGCCCGCCGATCGGCCGCTTTGGCGGCGGCGAACAGCGCCTCGAGCCGATCACCGTTTCGACGTACGATTCGGCGTATCTGAAGGCAGATTCGGTCGGCGATCGGTTCGGGTTCGTCGTCTTCGACGAGGTCCACCACCTCGGCGGCGAGGGGTACCGCGAGATCGCTCGGCTGCTCGCCGCACCCGCCCGACTGGGGCTGACCGCCACCTTCGAGCGTCCCGACGGCGCACACGAGGTGATCGAAGCCGTCGTCGGGCCACTCGTCCACCGCGTCGACGTGGACGAACTCGCGGGCGACCACCTCGCCAGCTACGACCTCAAGCGACTCGAGGTCTCGCTCACCCCCGAGGAGCGCGAGGCATACGAGCGAAATCAGGGGGTCTTCACGGATTACCTGGCGACGTCGGGCATCGAAATGCGCCGTGGCTCGGACTACCAGGAACTCGTCAAGCGGTCCGGCAACGACCCCGAAGCGCGCGAGGCGTTGCTCGCACGTCAGCGCGCACGCGAGATCATGCTCGGAAGCGAGGCCAAACTCGAGGCCCTCGCCGAAATCCTCGCCGATCACCGCGACGAGCGGACGATCGTTTTTACGGCCCACAACGACCTCGCGTACGAGGTCAGCGAGCGGTTCCTGATTCCGACGATCACCCATCAGACCGGTACCACGGAGCGACGGGAGATCCTCGAGCGGTTCCGCGAGGGGACCTACACCCGAATCGCGACCTCGAACGTCCTCGACGAGGGCGTCGACGTGCCCGATGCCAACGTCGCGGTCGTGCTGTCGGGCAGCGGGAGCGAACGCGAGTTCACCCAGCGACTCGGCCGGATCTTGCGGCCGACGGCCGACGGGGAGCGCGCGCTGCTCTACGAAGTCGTGAGCGAAGATACCGGTGAGGAGCGCGTCGCCAGCCGGAGACGATAGCGCGGTCTCGGGCCGCCGCTCCGACGGCGAGCGGACGGGGCCCACCGCCGACATCGGCCCGCGGTCGTCGTCTCGATCGCTCGACCGGCAGCACACGCAGCAAAAAGCCGTTTCCTCGCCACGAACGTACCGCCACGACATGACCGACCAGCCCGCGACCGACTGGGAGTTCGCCGTCGCGTTCGCGGACGCGCTCGAGGCGGTTCCGGCCGACCAGTTCGAGCCCGAGCGGTTCGTTCCGGGCGTCGGTCCGCTGTCGGCGGACGTGATGCTCGTCGGCGAGGCTCCTGGCGAGCAGGAGGTCGCCCAGGGCGAACCCTTCGTCGGGCAGGCCGGCACGCAACTGGAGCGAGCGCTCGAGTCGATCGGCCTCGACCGGCGGGACCTGTACATCACCAACCTCGTCAAGGGACGCCCGCCGGAGAACCGCGACCCCTACGTCGCCGAGATCGATGCCTGGTGGCCGGTTCTCGAGGCCGAGATCGAGCGCGTCGATCCGGCCGTCCTCGTCCCCCTGGGGAGCGTCGCGACGGACGAGATTCTCGATACCGACGAGACGATCACCGACCTGCACGGGCGGGCGTTCGAACACGAGGGGCGGACCGTCGTCCCGGCGTTCCACCCCGCCGCGGCGCTGTACGATCGCAGCAAAGTCGCCGCCGTCGAGTCGGATCTCGAGACGGCCCTCGAGTCGACGTGACGGGACTGGAGCTACCGATCGGGGCTTCGTGTCGGCCGGTCCGACGCCGCCGCGGACGGGGGCGAGGGGCCGGTCGTCCGGACGACTTTTGGCGACGCCACACCGAGTCGAACCCGATGCTGACGAAGGACCTGCTTCGCGTCTCGCGGGCCGGCGGCGGCTACCACCCGCAGTTCGCGGTCCGGAGCCACCGGCCACTCGCCGCCAGGGTCATCGGCACCTATCAGGGCCACGTCGGCGAACCGCGTGCGGCTCTCGAGGACGCACTGACCGCACTCGAGCGCGACGCCGATGATTTCAAACTCGTGCGCGGGCTGGCGGCGCTGCTCGAGCGCGAGGCGGTCTTCGAGACGAACGCGGCCGTCGACCCCGAACGGGCCCGCAAGGCCGCCTTCGAAGCCGCCGAAGCCGTCGGCGTCGTCACCGAGGACGAGCGCACGATGGCGCTCATCCGGGCGGGCGAATCGCTCGACGTCTCGGCCGACGACCTCGAGACGGCACTCTATGCGGATCTCGAGGATCGACAGGTCCTCTCGGCGGTCGAGCCACGGTGGGATCCCGACGGGCTGATCGCCCAGTACAACCTCTCGCTCGCACAGACGGCGCTGTTCGATGCGACCGAGGTTCGCGTCCGCTCGAGCGACCCGAAGGCGCTGATTTCGGCGATCAAGCGCCTGCGATTGATGTACGAGATCCGCCGAGACGAAGGGGCCGCGGGTGACGGCGACCTATCGGAACGGGAAGTCGTCGTCACGGGACCGACACACCTCTTTCGTGCCACCCGGCGGTACGGCACCCGCTTCGCCCGCCTCCTGCGGACGGTCGCGAACGCCGACCGGTGGCAACTCGGGGCGACGATCGACGACCGCGGGACGGAACGGACGCTCGCGCTCTCCGACGAGGACCCCGTTCGCGTCCCCGACGCGGAGCCGGTCGCGGAGGTGTCGTTCGACAGCGGCGTCGAGGCGGAGTTCGCCGCCCGGTTTTCGAACCTCGATCTCGACTGGACGCTCGTCCGCGAACCGGAACCGCTCGCGACGGGAACGCGGGTGATGATCCCGGACTTCGCCTTCGAGTACGAGTACGGTGACTTCCGCCTCTACTTCGAAATCATGGGCTTTTGGACGCCCGAGTACGTCGCAAAGAAGCTCTCACAGCTCGCAGCCCTCGAGGACGTGGACATGCTGGTCGCCGTCGACGAGTCGCTGGGCGTCGGCGAGGAGATCGCCGCCCGCGACCACCGCGCGATCCCCTACTCGGGAACGGTACGAGTCAAAGACGTTGCCGACGTCCTCCGGGAGTACGAGCGCCAACTCGTCGCCGAGAGCGCCGCCACACTCCCCGCCGAGCTCTGCCCCGACGCGGACGTGATCGGCCTTGAGACGGTAGCTGCTCGCCACGACGTGAGTACGGACGCGCTTGCGGACGTCTCGTTTCCCGAGCACGACCAGGTCGGTCGGACCCTGATTCGACCCGCCGTCCTCGAGACGCTCGCCGACGAGATCGATCCCGGAACCGATCTCGCGGCGGCCAACGCGATCCTCGAGGAGTACGGGATAACCGACTCGAGTGCGGTCCTCTCGCGGCTGGGCTATCGCGTGGAGTGGGAGGGACTGGCCGGTGGGACGATCGTGGAGCGGTAGCGAGGGCGGCGTGTCGCGGGGTAAGTGGCGGTGCGGTACTTCCAACGACAGCTCGGGGACGACGGAGACCTGCTCCCGGTTCCGCGGGACGAGACTCATCGAATCGCCCAGTACAGGGGGCGTACGAACTGGCACAAATCTCGATCCGCCAGACCCTTATCGCGAAGGGCGTGCAAAATAGAGCGATTGTATTCGCCACCCACTCTAACCGAGCCTCGAGCACGGAGAAGCGGACGACAGGAGAGCGTCGCATCGCTACGGTCGAGTGATGGGGACACAGGAAGCGGGGATCCACAAAACGGACTCTTCGGTTGCAGCAGCTGACCAGATTGCAGCGTATTCACACGGATCACTAGCTGAGGATATGTCACCCGATAGCTACCTTACTCGTCGGGAAGTAGCTACCTCGACCCTTGGTACCGAGACACACGTAGCTGGGGCACGAACCGCTCTCCGGGCGGAGAGCGGGAGGAAAAACCATGGCAACGACATCAACGGACGAGACGGAGATCGAACGGTTAGCGGGAACACTCCGAGGAGAGTTGGTCCAGCCCGATGACCCGGAGTTCGACGACGCGCGTGTGATCTACAACGCGATGATCGACACGCACCCGCGGCTGATCGCCCGGTGTGCCGACGTCGCAGACGTTCTGTCGGCCGTTCAGTTCGGCCGCGAACACGACCTCGACACGGCGATCTGCAGCGGTGGTCACAGTACCCCAGGCTTGGGAACCGTCGACAACGGTCTGGTCATCGACCTGTCGGAGATGACCGGCATCCGCGTTGATCGGGCGGCGAAGACTGTCCACGTCGAACCCGGCTGTACCTGGGGAGACGTGGATCACGCGACCCACGCGTTTGGACTGGCGACGGTCAGCGGAGTCATCTCTACGACTGGCGTCGGCGGCCTGACCCTCGGCGGTGGGCACGGCTATCTGAGCCGCACGTACGGCCTGACGATCGACAATCTGGTGAGTGCGGACGTCGTGCTGGCAGACGGCCGACTGGTCCATGCGAGCACAGACGAAAACGAGGACCTCTTCTGGGCGCTGCGCGGCGGGGGCGGCAACTTCGGCGTGGTCACTTCCTTTGAGTTCCAGTTGCATCCAGTCGAGACGGTTATCGCCGGACCGCTATTCTGGCCGATCGAGGAACTCGAGTCCACGATGCGGTGGTATCGGGAGTGGCTGCCGGAGGCACCGGAGGACGTCTATGCCTTCTATATGACTGCCGAGGTGCCGGGCGATCCCTTCCCGCCGGAACTCCACGGCGAGAACGTCTGTGGAGTCATGTGGTGTTATCTCGGGCCAGCGGATGCGGTGGACGACGTGATTCAGCCGGCCCGTGACGTCGCCGAACCGCTATTCGAGCACATCGGGCCGATGCCCTATCCCGCGCTCCAGACCATGTTCGACGATCTGTACCCGCCAGGTGACCACCACTACTGGAAGGGGGACTTCGTGCACGAACTGACCGACGACGCCATCGCCGAACACCGGCGGTTTAGCGAGGTGCCGACCACGAAGTCGTCGATGCACCTCTATCCCATCGACGGCGCCGTCCATAACGTCGCCGAAGACGAGACGGCCTGGAGTATGCGCGACGCCACCTGGTCGATGGTCATCGTGGGTGTCGACCCGGACCCGGCAAACAGAGACTCGATCATCGAGTGGGTCCGCGACTACTGGGAGGCAGTTCACCCGCACACGGCCGGTGGCTCGTACGTCAACTTCATGATGGATGAGGGAGACGATCGAATCCGGGCCACCTACGGCGACAACTACGAGCGGTTGCAGGAAGTGAAAGCGGAATACGATCCGGACAACTTCTTCGCCGTGAACCAGAACATCGAACCGGCGGGCTGAGAACGTCCCGTCCACCACGGTTTGGACGACAGGGACACTCGAGAAGGGGCTCCTGCTCGTCGAGGACACTCCCGGCGACGCTGCCGCCCGCTCCCGATTGGACAGGCGTCGGAATCGATCCGCCGTCCAGCCCCTATCGAACGGCTCGAGTCGCGTCGTCGATGATCTCGAGCGCTTCTTTCAGTTCCTCGGTTCCCGTCGCGTAGGACAACCGCGCGTATCCCTCGCCGTTCGCCCCGAAGGCGTCGCCGGGGACGACGACGACGCCGCGCTCGAGTACTTCGTCACACCAGCCCTCGGGCACCTTCGGCATCGCGTAGAAGGCTCCTTCGGGCGTCGGCACCTCGAGGCCGGCGTCCGTGAGCCCGTCGAGGACGAGGTCGCGCCGTCGTTCGAACGTCTCGACCATTTCAGCCACCGGCTCCTGTGGTCCGGTCAGTGCGGCCTCGGCGGCGAACTGTGCGGGCGCGGAGGCACAGGCCTGGCCGTACTGGTGGACCCGCAGCATGCGTTCGATGCGGCGGTTCGAGGCGACGACCCAGCCGAGACGCCAACCGGTCATCGAGTAGGTCTTCGAGCAGGCGCTGACGACGACGACGTTGTCGGTCTCCGCGAATTTCAGCGGCGAGTGGTGCTCGCCCTCGAAGACGATGTGCTCGTAGACTTCATCGGAGATGCAGAGCACGTCGTGTTCGTCGGCGATGCGGGCGAACTCGCGCATGTCGGCCTCGCTCTGGACGGCCCCCGTCGGGTTCGCGGGGCTGTTGACGACGAACGCCGCCGTCTCGTCGGTGATCGCGTCCTCGACCGTCGCGGGGTCGAGCGTCAGATCGTCGCGCAGGCCGACCGGCTTCGGCGTGCCGTCCGCGATGTGAGTCAACGCATCGTAGGAAACGAAGCCCGGGTCGGGGAAGATCACTTCGTCGCCCGGATCGACGTGAGCCTCGAGCGCGAGATGCAGCGCCTCGCTCCCGCCCGACGTCGCGATGATGTCCCCCGGATCGATCTCGAGGCCGTAGTCCCGATCGTACTTCGCCGAAATCGCCTCCCGGAGCTGGCGGATCCCCTTATTCGAGGTGTAGGCGTCGGCCCGCCCGGCCTCGATCGCCTCGATCGCCCCGCGACGTGCGTGGGCGGGGGTCGGGAAGTCCGGCTGTCCGAGTCCGAGGTTGATCGCGTCCTCGCCCGCGGCCTCGAACACTTCACGAATACCGCTGATCGACACGTTCTCGACTCGAGTTGCGAAGTCAGTCATGGCTAAATGGGGGCGGTCGACCCCGATAACTCTTGATGTGTTCGGCAGACTCGTTTCGGTGACTGACCGATCAGGACCGCCGATGGGTTCGGGCCGTGAGACTGACCGAGTCACAACAAATATGACGCTCGTCTCGAATCCCTGGGTAATGACTCTCTCGCGACGATCGGTGCTCGCCACGGGCGCAGCCGGGACGCTCACACTGACCGCCGGCTGTCTCGGGTTCGTCCTCGGGAACGAGCCCCTCGAGTTCGATGCCGATCAGGCCGCACCGGCCGAGGGGACCCTCGAGAACACCGGCTACAGCGAAGAGACGGTCACCCAGGAAACGCTCGAGCGAACGGAGGAAATCGGCGGCGTCGAACGCGACTTCGAGGCGTCGATCTGGACGTCGACCTACCTGAAGGCGATCGACTACAGGGGCCAAACGCGCGACGGAAGCGCCTTCGCGGCCGTCTCGGTTCCGGGGATGGAGGTCGTCGGCCGATCGGTCAACCCGCTCGACGAGATGTCGAACAAGGAACTGCTCGAGGAGTTCCTGAGTGAGGTCGACGGCGAGCACGGCGACATCAGGGACATCCAACACGAGAACTCGTTTTCCCTCGAAATCCTCGACGACAGCCGGGACGTCGACACGTTCGTCGGCGAAACGGACCTCGAGGGAGAATCGATCGACGTCGAAATCAAAATTACGTCGTTCGATCACGAGAGCGATCTGCTCGTCCTGCTCGGAGTCTTCCCGGAGACGTTCGCCCAAGAGTCGGCGAACGTCGAGTTACTGATGGAATCCGCCGAACATCCGGTCGAAAACTGACTGCCACTCCGTTCGTCGACGGCCGGCTCCCATCTCCGCTCGACCGTTTCGAGACTCGCCTTCCGCGCGACGATCGCGGCCGGAGCCATCCCCGACGCTTCTCGAGCGTGTTGTCGTGCCCACGAAAAGACCGGTCGGAGAGCAGCGGCGGGCGTTAGTAGAACTCGCGGACGAGATCCATCGCGTCCTCGGGTGCGCCGTCGGGAATCTCGGACATGTCCTCGGTGACGCCGTGTTGCTCGTGGTACGGCACGGAGTTTTCGTCCTGATACAGGACGCCCTGATACTCCTTGTCGCTGTCGAGAATGACCTCCTTGGCGGCCTCGTAGTCGGTCGGGTCGTGACCCTCCTCCTCGAGGTCGACGAGACTGTCGCGGAAGTAGTCGTAGGTGTCGACGTCGTTGAACGTGACACACGGACTGAAGACGTTGACGAAGCCGAAGCCGTCGTGTTCGATCGCTTCCTGAACGATCTCGGCGTGGCGCATCGCGTCCGAACTGAACGACTGGGCGATGAAGCTCGCGCCGGAGGCCAGCGCGAGTGCGAGCGGGTTGACCGGCGGCTGCTTTGGCCCCTCGGGCGTCGTGCTGGTCTCGAAGTCCGAGCGCGAGGTCGGCGAGGCCTGCCCCTTCGTCAGCCCGTAGATGCGGTTGTCCATGACGACGTAGGTCATGTCGACGTTCCGGCGAACGGCGTGGACGAAGTGACCGGCACCGATCGAGTAGCCGTCACCGTCCCCGCCGGCGACCATGACCTCGATGTCGGGGCGGGCCATCTTGACGCCGGTCCCGACCGGCAGCGCGCGACCGTGAACCCCGTGCAGGGCGTAGCTGTGCATGTAGGTCCCGATTTTGCCGGAACAGCCGATGCCCGCCACCACGAAGGTGTTGTCGGGGTCGTTGCCGGTGTTCGCGAGGGCTTTCATCATGCCGTTCATCGTCCCGAAGTCGCCGCATCCGGGACACCACGTCGGCTGCTTGTCGGATTTGAAGTCGGTGAATCGTACGTCGGAGCTCATTATGCTGGTACCTCCTCGGAGAGTTTCTCGGTAATGTCGTCCGCGAGTTCGTCCGCCTTGAAGCGGACGCCTGTGTACTTGTTGATGCGCTTTACGCGGGTAAGTACGTCGTGTTCGATCACGTCGGCGAACTGCCCGGTCGCGTTACACTCCACGACGATCGTCTCGTCGGCGGCCTCGATTTCCTCGGTCAGATCCGGCCGCGGGTGGATGTAGGGCACCGAGATAACGTGGACGTCGATGCCGTCCTCCTCGAGGTAGTCGAGCGCTTCGACGAGCGCACCCTCGTTCGAACCCCACGAGATGATGAGGTTGTCCGCGTCGGGGTCGCCGAATTCGCGGTAGTCCCAGTCCTCGTCATCCCTGGCAGTCTCGACCTTGCGATTGCGCTTGTCGACCTGGTGGACGCGTTCGTCCTCCGCTTCCGTCCGGCGGCCGAGTTCGTCGTGCTCGAGGCCGGTCGACATGTGGGCGGCGTCGGTCGTGCCGGGGATGGCACGCGGGCTGACGCCGTCGTCGGTGACGGCGTGAGCGCGGAAGTGGCCCTGTGCGTCGAGCCACTCGTCGACCTCGTCCTCGTCGACGAGCTTGCCGCGGTCGATCTCGACCTCGTCCATATCGAAGGCCTCGGGCGGGAACGTCTGTTCGGTGACCGACATCGCCAAGTCCGAGACCAGGAAGACCGGCGTCTGGTACTTCTCGGCGAGGTTGAACGCTTCGACGGTCTTCCAGAAACACTCGGTGATCGACGTCGGGGCGACGACGAATCGCGGGACTTCGCCGTGGCCGCCATACAGTGCCATATTCAGGTCGCCCTGTTCCTGTTTCGTCGGCATCCCCGTCGAGGGACCGGACCGCTGGACGTCGGCGATGACCAGTGGCGTCTCGCTGGTCGCGACCAGGCCAAAGGTTTCGGTCATGAGGTCGATCCCGGCTCCCGACGTCGCGGTCATCGATCGAGCACCGGCCCGTGCGGCACCGAGGGACATATTGATCGCCGACAACTCGTCTTCGGCCTGCACGACGTGGCCGCCGTAGTCCTCGATTCGACCCGTCAGGTACTCCATGATCGATGTCGCCGGCGTGATCGGATAGCCGGCGTAGAACCGGCAGCCGGCGGCGATCGCACCCATGCCGATCGCCTCGTTGCCGTTCAAGAGAACGTAGTCGTTGTCGGTCGTCTCGATGTTGTACCCGAGGTGATCCAGATCGTAGTTCTCCTGAACGTACTCCTGGCCCGCTCGAGCGGCTGCCTTGTTGTTCTCGACGATCTTCGAGCCCTTGCCGCCAAAGCGCTTCTCGAGGGCTTCGTCGAGGTATTCGACGTCGAAGCCGGTGATCTCACACGCGGCACCGAGCGCGACGATGTTGCGCATGATCGCGCCGCCGGCCTCCTCGGCCAGCGATTTCAGCGGCACGTCGACTGCGGTCATCTCGTCGGGGATTTCGGCCTCCCAGGATCGCTCACCGTCGTAGATGATGGCGCTTCCCTCGTGGAGTTCGTCGAGGTTCTCGTCGATCGTTCGCTGGGTGAGCGCGACCAGAATATCCAGTCGGTCGACGACGCTCTGGACCTGCTCGACGGAGGTGCGGATCTTGTAGGCCGTGTAACCGCCACGGATCCGGGACGCGAAGTCTTTCGAGGTGAATACGTGCCGTCCGGCTCGGGAAAGTGCCTGAGCGAATATTTTTCCCGTGGAGTCGATACCGTCGCCGGCCTCGCCTCCGACCGCCCAGTTGAGATCCTCAGCCATGTTATGCTGGGCCTTGCCTCCCATAAATGAAAAGGCTTCTGAAACCCTAGCCGGACAACCGCAACAGCGGGTGATCTGTTCGGCAGAGAAGGTAACTATTCATTAATCGTTATGGAATCTGCGAAAGAGATTCACACGGCGGAAGAAACAGACAACTGCGTGACCGTGTCCGCTCGCAGTCCGGTAGATTTTGTCGGGTGGAGCTGTGAACGCTGTCGGCACGACGTCGCGGACGGAACGGAACGTCTTTTCAACCGGCCACCGAACGGATTCGACATGGAAGGGACGCCAGTCACCGTCGCATCGGTCAGCGAGGTCGGCCCCGAGACCGTCACGCTCGAACTCGAGACGCCCGACGGGTTCGATGCCCTGCCGGGACAGTTCGTCTTGCTCCAGGCCAAGCCCAACGACGAAGTACTCTCCCGACACTACACGCTCTCGTCACCCTCGGTGGGCGAGACGTTCGAACTCACCGTCGGCGTCGATCCTGACGGCGATCTCTCGCCGTGGCTCGCGGCGCTCGAACGCGGCGACACCGTCCACGTCGACGGTCCGTTCGGTCGGATCACCTACGAGGGCGAGGACGACGTCGTCGCGCTCGCCGGCGGGCCGGGAATCGGCCCCTCGGTCGCTGTTGCGGAAGCGGCCCACGACGCCGGGTGCGACGCCGTCGTGATCTATCAGGCCGACGAACCGGCACACACCGATCGTCTCGAGGCCCTCGAGGACGCGGGCGCGACGGTCGTTTTCGTCGACGAAGGCGCGAACGACGAATTGGCGGACGCCATCGAAACCCACCGCGAGGCGGGACAGCTGTACGCGTTCGGCTTCGACGACTTCGTCACGTTCGTCGCCGACGCGATCGAGGATGCCGGCGGCGATCCGGACGACGCACTGATCGAGAACTTCGGGTGACTACTTCCCAGGACCCTGCGACCGTCCCAGCTGGAGGAAAGCGAGTGCTGCACCCAGCAGTGCGACGTTTTTGGAAAATTCGATGATCTCTTGTTCCGCGGGACCGTCCACGTTCCAGAAGTCGTGCAGCAGCGGCGTGACGCTCCCGAAGAAGACCGCCACTGCAGCGGCAGACGCGACGGGCACCCGCCATAGCGCGATCCCGACGCTGCCAAACAGGAGCCCGCCGCTTATCGCCGGGACCGACAGCGACGGCGCCGGCGCGTTCTTCGACTCGGCGTACCGGATCCGCTCCTCGAAATTTCGGAGGTCGTCCGTCGCCATGGAGAACAGCACCGAACAGGACACGCGCGAGGCGAAACGGTCTGCTCTCGGCAACAGATCCGCCGTTCGACTCCGACTGACGGAAGCGTGCGCTCGCTCGTCGGCGACTCGCGTTGCATCGGATTACGCATGCTCTGGAAGAGACGCGCGACGGGTTTCAGCCGGGCCGTGACGTGTGCCTGCCTCGGGAGAGCCGACTGTTTCCTCGGAATACCCTCGGAGAGCGTGACAAAGGTGTTTAGGCCTCATTGTCGTTGGGTCGCGTATGCGACGCCGAGACTTCCTCATCGGGACGACTGCTCCACTCTGTGGGCTGGCGGGTTGCGTGGGTTCGGAGTTCGACCGGCTCCGGACAGCGAGCAGTACCGCCGAATACGAGCCAGCCGACGACTCGAGTGACGGGCTCGGCCGGGACGGTACCGATTCCGAATCGGACACCCCAATCGAAGTCGGGACCCCCGACGACGTTCCGTTCCTCCCCGCGCACCCGCCACACGAGGTCGTACTCCGGAACAGCGGTGATACCGAGCGACCCGTGTCGGTAGTGATCACGGCCGACGAGGGCACGGAGTCCGACGGTGACGACGACAGCGACGATACCGATCCGCCGCTCGAGCGTGAGTTCGACTTGCCGGCGGGAGAGCGGCTCGCGTTCGTCCTCGTCGAGCCCCGTTCGTACACGGTCACCGTTAGAACCAGCAGCGACGATGGGAACAGCGAGTCGACAGTGACCGACGGGGTCGATCGACACCCGTTCGACTGCGTGCGTTCTCGCACGACGGTGACGCTCAGCGAGACCGGCGTGCGATCCGAGTCGACCTCGTCATCCGTTCCCTGTCCGGTACCGGCGGTCGCGGACACGTCGCTCGAGATCGGGGAACGGACATGTGCGGGTCGAATGGACGGCCACCAGGCGGTCGTCGAATTCGCGGACGAAGTCGTGATCGTCGACGGCGATATTACGACACCGACGCCCTGTCACGACCTTTCGCTGGCCGAGACGGAGTACGACGAGCGCCGCGACGCCCTCGCGATCACCGTCGCCGTTGACGACGAGGAAGCGGGTACCTGTGTCGATTGTCTCGGCGTCGCCGACTACGAGGCCCGAATCGATCTCGAGGGGCGCTATCCCGGCCGCGTCGAAGTCTTCCACGAGACCCCTGCCGAAACACAGCAGGTCACTGCGGTCGAGTATCAACCAGGGGAGTGACGAGCAGCAGTCGCCGGTCGCTCTCGAAAGTTCGGGACTGGGGTTCAGTCGCCAGGCTATTGGATCAGTGTTCGACGAGTTCGATCAGAATTCCGCCAGTGTCTTTCGGGTGCAGAAACGCCACTGAGTGACCCCACGCGCCCGGTCGTGGCTCCTCGTCGATCAGCGACACCTCGTGCTCTCTGGCCGTCTCGAGGGCCGCCTCGATGTCGTCGGTCGCGAGCGCGAGGTGGTGGATCCCCGCGCCGTTGGTCTCGAGGTACCGCGCAATCGTCCCCTCCTCGAGTGGCTCGAGGAGTTCGAAATAGCCGTCGCCACACTCGAGGAAGACGACGCGCAGTCCGTCGAACACCTCTTCGTGGGCGCTCTCGAGGCCGAAGAGGTCGCCGTACAGTTCCGCGAGTGCCTGTGCGTCATCGGTCGCGATCCCGGCGTGATCGAAGTGCATCGGATTGTACTCCTCGGAGCGGCCGTGTTACTGTTATGATTTTTCGTGGCGTTCGGTTCCCGCTCGCTCCGTCGGAACCGCCGCGACGGACGCGACGCGGGTATCGCAGAGCCGCCCGCGTGGATCCCTCGTCCGGTTCATCGGTCGTCGTTAACAGTTGTCGCCACTACCTCGAAAGACACCGACCTCGCGTTCGCGTTCGGACAACGGTTCGGTGTCCGGGTCGCCCACGTCCCGCTCGAGAGTGGTACCTCGACGAGCCGTTGGGCAGTGCCTCGAGCCGTTACGCGTCGTCGGCCGTCTGGTTGTCGTCGGCCGCGGTCTCGTTCGTACCGGTCTCGGTTTCCGTTTCGTTGGCCGCCGTCTCGTTGCCGTCGGCGATCGGTTCGTCCTGAGTGTCCGCCGTCGCGTTCTCGTCGGGTTCCTGCTCCTCGGCTGGGGTTCCCGCCGCCCCCTCGGGCATCGAGAGGGAGTCACCCTCGCCCGGTGGGACGATCCGCATGACCGCACCGGTGTCGCCCGTCGGAGTGCCCTCCCGGTTCGCGAGCACGTACACGTTCCCCTCGTCGTCCTGACCGAACATGCGGACGAAGTACGGGAAGGATCCGTCCTCGGTGCCTGCGACCTGCAATTCTTCCATCTCCCAGAGTTCGTCCCGCGGAACCACCTGTTGGTCGCCGTCCGAACCCGCCTCGGTCGCGGTTTCGTTCCCGTCGGCCGTCTCGTTCATCTCCGCCGTCTCGTTCCCGCCGACAGTTTCATTCATTCCTGCCGTCTCGTTCGCATCGACAGTCTCGTTCATCTCTGCTGTCTCGTTCCCGCCGTCCGCACCAGCCATTGGTTCAGCTCCGCCGCCGTCAGGATCGGCGGCGGCGAGGAGTCGCCCTGCCGGCTCTTCGCGGGACGGATCGGACGTCCAATCACCGAAGACGTACTTCCCCTCGAGGCCGTCGATTTGCCCGGCTTCGTAGACGTGCCCGCCAACGATCACGATGCCGACCATCTCCTCCCGATAGATGTGGGGATACTCGACGATCGGATCCTGGAGTTCCTGACCGTTGTACGGCGCGTCCTCGGGTGCCGAATCCGGGCACTCCGCCGGCGGCTGGCTCGGACTGTCCGTGCTGAAGCAGTGGGTCCCCTCTTTGACGTTCCAGCCGTAGTTGCCCCCCGCCTCGACGAGGTTTGCCTCTTCGAACAGGTCCTGACCGGCGTCGGCGACGAACAGTCGACCGTCGCTGTCGAACGAGATGCCAAACGGGTTCCGAAAGCCCCACGCGTAGTGTTCGTCGAGCGCGTCGTCCTCGTCTACCAGTGGGTTATCTTCAGGGATGCCGTACGGCTGGTCCGTTCCCTCACTGTCGACGTCGATTCGAAGGATGCTTCCGAGCAGGTTCTCGCTGACGTCCTGGCCGTTCCCGCCGTCGTTTCCGTCGTACCAGTCGTCGACGTGTCCCTCCATATCATCGTTCGCACCGCCGCCGTCGCCCATCGGAACGTAGAGGTAGCCGTCGGGCCCGAACGCCATCGGCCCGGCGTCGTGGTTGTACTGTGGCTTCTGGAACTCCAGGAGCACTCGTTCCGACTCGGGGTCGCCCTGACTCGTCTCGTCGGTGGCCTGGAACTCCGAGACGACCTCGACGTGACTCCACCCGTCGGGCGTCTCGTCGTTAGGTGGCGCGCTGTAGTGAACGTAGAACTGTCCGTTCTCCGCGAAGTCGGGATGGAACTCGACGCCGAGCAACCCCCGTTCGTCGTAGTCCTGATTCGGGTCGGCGTACGCTCCCTCGAACGTCCCGAGTTCGACGAGCCGATCGCTGACGTCGAGGAACGGCTCGTCCCGGAGCCCGTCGTCGGTGACGACCCAGAGCTCACCCGTCTGATCCGCGACGAAGTACCGGTCTCGCTCCTCGTCGGCAACTGCCATGTCCGTCGGCGCGGTCATCCCCTCCGCGATCGTCCGGACGCCGATCTCCGCCCCCGGCTGGAAGAACCCCTCCGAATCGCCGGCTTCCGGCTGCTCCTGGGCCCCGTTCCCGCCGCCGACCGACACGTCTCCGCGCATCGTCGCCCGATGGGGCTCACAGTAGTACTCGGCCATCTCGCTCGTGGCCTCGAACTCGAGCGTCTGGGTCTCGCCCTGCTCGCTCATGAGTTCGGTCCGCTCGAGTGCTTCGCCCTCGCCGTCGACGATGACCATATTGTGCGCGATACCGTCGAGGTTCTCCCACGTGAGTTCGTACGTGGTCCCCTCCTCGAGTTCCAGCGTCGGGTTCGTCTCGTCCGCGATCGCCTCGGGTGCGACGCCTTGCCAGCCGCTCGTCTCACCCCCGAGTTCGATCGTTTCGGCCTCCTGGGCGAACGCAGCGGTGCTCAGCCCGACGACCCCGCCCGCAGCGGCGGCGGCCCGTAACACGCGACGGCGGGACGCATAGTTGCGGGATGATTCCCCGACCGGGATCGACCGCTCGGCGGGTTGCTCGCTCATGATGTGCTCACGAGAGCGCCGTCACCCGAGGTGATGATAAACGGACCAGACCGTTCCTCCGAATTCCCAGCACAACAAAACGTTGTCTTCGAACCGCCGGACCGAATCGGGTGTAAAACGGTATTACTCGAGAGACAGCAGGGATATTACCCGGCCCCGACCGTCGTTCGATCGCTCACATCGCGCCGCCTGGCTGGTACTCCCCGAACTCGTCGCGCATGACGTTACAGATCTCGCCGACCGTCGCGTAGGCCTTGACCGCGTCGATGATGTACGGCATCAGGTTCCGATCGCTTCGTGCCGCATCGCGCAGCGCCTCGAGGCTCGCGTCGACCGCCTCGTCGTCGCGCTCGGCGCGAACACCCTCGAGGTTGTCGATCTGTCGCTGTTGGTCCTCCTCGGTGACCTCTTCGACGTCCATCTCGGGGTCTTCGTCGACCTCGAACTCGTTGACGCCGACGATGATCCGTTCTTTCTCCTCGATCTCTCGCTGGCGGTCGAAGGACGTGTCCTGGATCTGGCGCTGGACCCACTGCTGTTCGACGGCCTCGAGCATGCCCCCGCGCTCTTCGACCTCCTCTAAGATGTCGTAGGCTTCTTCCTCGACCTCGTCGGTGAGCGATTCGACGTAGTAGCTGCCCGCGAGCGGGTCGATAGTGTCGGCCGCGCCGGACTCGTGGGCGAGGATCTGCTGGGTCCGCAGGGCCGTGCGGACCGATTCCTCGGTCGGCAGGGCGAGTGCCTCGTCCTTGCCGTTCGTGTGCAGGCTCTGGGTGCCCCCGAGCACGGCTGCAAGCGCCTGATAGGCGACGCGGACGACGTTGTTCTCGATCTGCTGGGCGGTCAGCATCGAGCCCGCCGTCTGGGTGTGGAACTTGAGCTGCTTGGATTTGGGGTCGTCCGGGTCGAAGCGCTCCTCGATGAGGTCGTGCCACATCCGGCGGGCCGCACGGAACTTGGCGACCTCCTCGAAGATGTTGTTGTGTCCGTTGAAGAAAAAGGAGAGCTGGGGGGCGAACTCGTCGACGTCGAGGCCGGCCTCGATCGCCGTCTCGACGTACTCGATGCCGTCGCCCAGCGTGAAGGCGAGTTCCTGGGCGGCCGTGGAACCGGCCTCTCGGATGTGATAACCCGAAATCGAGATGGTGTTGAACTTCGGCGTCTCCTCGGCACAGAACTCGAAGATGTCCGTGATGATCCGCATCGACGGCTCCGGCGGGTAGATGTACGTGTTCCGTGCGATGTACTCCTTCAGGAGGTCGTTCTGGATCGTCCCCCGTAGCTCCGAGCGGTCGACGCCCTGCTGGTCGCCCACCGCGATGTACATGGCCAGCAACACCGACGCCGGCGCGTTGATCGTCATCGACGTCGAGACCTCATCGAGCGGAATGCCATCGAAGACCGTCTCCATGTCGTCCAGGGAATCGATCGCGACGCCGGCCTTGCCGACCTCGCCGGCGGCCATGTCGGCGTCGGAGTCGTACCCCATCTGCGTCGGCAGGTCGAAAGCCATCGAGAGCCCCGTCTGTCCCTGATCGAGCAGGTAGTGATACCGCTCGTTGGTGTCTTCCGGCGTCGAGAACCCGGCGTACTGGCGCATGGTCCACAGCCGACCGCGGTAGCCCGTCGAGTAGACGCCGCGCGTGTACGGCGGCTCCCCCGGATTGCCCAGATCCTCCTCGTAGTCGAGGCCGTCGACGTCGGCCGGCGTATAGAGCCGATCGACCTCTTGACCGCCCGTATCGGTCGTGAACGTTTCCTTGCGCTCGCCGAACCGATCGAGAACCGGTTCGACTTCTTCCTCGTGCCACGCTTCCTTGCTGGCACGGATCTCCTCGAGTTCGTCGGGGTCGAACATTATGAATACCGTGGACCGGGCGGGGCTTGAACTTTGATGTACGCGTCAAGCTTTCGCGGACGGTCACCGGCGTCGTCCTGAACCGCTTCAGACGCCGTCTTCCGGGTCGTGTCGATCCGCCATCCGCGACGCTTCCTCGGCATAGCGGTCCCGCGTCTCCGGATCGTCGACGGTGCCGAGCGCGTCGGCCGAGACGAGGAGGCTGGCTTTAGTCTCTCGAGTGGGGCCGGTAAAGCTCGTCAGCGCCCGCTCGCGACGATGGTAGCGGCTGCCGTCTTCCGTCGCGTACACGAGGATGATGATGTTGAGTTCGTCGTCCCCGTACGTTCGCTCGACGAGCCAGACGCGGACCTCGTCGCCGTTGTCGTCCGAGTCGCTGCTGTCGACTGCCGAATCTGATTCGTTGGAACTCATGAATATCGTTCGTATCGCCACAACCGCTTATGGTTCGTGGTATCGACCCGCCACCTATGCCAGGGGACCCGGCAGCGTCGACCGCCGGAACCGGTGATCGCCGCCGCGCCGCCCGCTACGTCGCTCCCTGTCTGGCGCTCGGGTTGGTGAACCTCGGGCTCCTGTTGGGCTGGGGGGTGGACCCGCTGTGGGCGTTTGCGATCGTGCCCCCGGTGGTGTTTCTCTCCGGGATCGGCTGGGTCGCGTTCCGATACGGTATCGGTGAGCGACCCGCCGATACCGAGTACGAGGGCTGAAACCCGACGGTCGATCCCTGCCATCCCGCGGTCACCTACCGACCGGTATCGTACTTGTACGTGGCCGAATCCGGGTCGATCCCGAAGTCCTCCGGGGACTCCCGGTCGCCCGTTTCCTCGCGCCCCTCCGGGGCTCGCTTGAACGCCTCGCGGAGCCGATCGGGCATCCTGAACTCCTCGGTATCGATCGCCAGCGGTACCGCGTCGGGATCGACGCCGTCGCGCTTGTCCGCGAGTCGCTGCTGGAGGACGCCCGGCAGGTCGGACTCCTCGATCCGCTGGAACCCAAACTGGGCGAGGTAGGCCCCCTCGCCGGTCAGGACGTAGACGGTGTCGAACCCCTCGTCGCCGGCGTACTCCACGAGTCGTTCGACGATGTGCGCCCCGACGCCCTGTCCGCGCCACCCCTCGAGGACGCCGATACTGGTCAACTCACAGACGTCCGCCGCCGACTCGTCGTCGGGCTTGTGGACGCGGATCCGGCCGAAGCCGGCCTTCTCGCCGGAAGCCTCGTCGATAGCGACGACGTAGTCACGGGAGCGAAACGCCGTCTCGTCGAGCCCCATCGACTCGATGTGATCCAGCAACCAGACCTCTTCCCTGTTTTTCGCGTCCCGCACGTACATGATTCGACGTAGGTGGTGTGCAGCCAAAAGGGTTTGTGGGCCTGCGGTCGCTCGCTCGAGTCGCTCCGGCTCCCAGCGTACGGGGGACGGTATTCCGCGCCCACAGACTCCCCTCCCCGACCCTCGCGGTCGGTCTCTCGACGAGCCGTCACCGAACCGGCTCTCGGCTCCGATCGTGGTCGGTTCGTGTCCGCTCGAGCAGTCGCTCGATGCGGTCGTCGGTCGAGGGATGGGTCGAGAGGAGTCGGGTCCACGCGTCCTCGTCCTCGGTATGGACGTACAGTGGGGAGAGCAACTGCCGTGATGGCTCCACAGCGCGCTGGATCCGCCGGAGCGCGCGAGCGAGCGCGACCGGTCGGCCGGTGACCGCCACGGCACGGTCGTCGGCGGCGTACTCCCGTCGTCGCGAGTGCGCCCGAACGGCAAGCGTTACGACCAGCAAACAGACGACGACGCCAGCCTCGATCGTCCCCAGAAGCCGTCCGAAGACCGTCCGCGACCACGACTCCGGCTCGCCGCGCGCCCACGCGATCGCTCGAGCGATGCCGGCGATCGGCAACAACAGCGGGGCCAGGACGAGAAAGGCCAGCCCGGCGACCGTCCGGAAAACGCTGTAGGCGAGCGTCTGGACGAACGCGTCGTAGCCCTCGAGATGGGCGAGTTCGTGGGCCACCAGCGCCTCGAGTTCGTCGGGCGAGAGCAGCCGGAACAGCGACCGGTCGAGGACGATCGTCCCGCTGCGGGCAGTGCCCAGCGCGAAGGCGTTGGGCATGGGCAATCGTGCGAGCAGCACCGTCGGCGAGTCGACGCTCATCCGCGACTCGAGGCGATCGAGCCGGCGGAAAAAGTCGGGCGCGTGGGACCGGGGGAGTTCGACCGCCTCGACGCTCGAGAGCAGTTGCGACGTGCCGAACCGATAGCTCAGCACGCCGACCACAACGGCGACGGTAACGATCAGTGCGAGCGTGCCGACGGGTCCCGGTGCAGTCTCCCGAAGTACCGACAGCGCCCAGTAGCTGACCGCGGCCAGCGCGAGGTACCAGGCGAGCAGTACGAAGCCGACAACTGCCATCAGGAGCCGGGTACCGCTTCCCGCTCGAGGAGGACGCATCGTTGTCGGTCGCGTCTAGGGACGGCCGCGTAAAACGGGTATCGGACGGGCCGAACCTCGATGAAGAGCCGGTCGTCCCGTTCGGGATCGTCCGCGAGCGCCGGAGAGAAGTGATACGTCGCCCTCGTCGACGGCGAGCGCTCCAGTTCGACGGTCACGACGTAGCCGTCGGCCGCTCCAGTTGGTGCTGGCGGTCGGGCGACACCGGTGAGCGCCGGTACTCCGTCCGCACCGCGAACACTATCCCGCCGACAGCGCCTCCTCGAGTCGATCCTCGATCGCGTCGAGTTCCGCGCGCAGCTCCTCGCCCTCGGCACCCTCGAGGTCGTCGATCCGATCGGCGATGCCCTGGAGTCGCGAGTACTTCTCGTCCTCGTCGACGCCGGTCTTCTGGACGTAGACGTCCTCCTCGACGTCGTAGACCTCTCCCTCCTCGAGGTCGGTAACGGCGAGGACCACGTCCAACTTGTCGCGGTCGACACCGGTGACCCACTCGCGTGGGATGCCACGCTCGTCGAGAGCGGCGAAGATCGTCTCGGCGTCCATCGGCTGTCGTCGCTGTCGGGTCGTCCGCCGGACGGTTCCGTACCGTCCGTGGAGTTCCTGGTCGGGGCCGAGTCGCTCGAGTAACGGATCCCTCGCCGACCGGCGCAACCGATCGGCACCGTGCTGGACGTCGGAGGCGAGCACGTAGAGATCCGTCAGCGAGTCAGTATCGAGCGTCGACGGCTCGTCGCCCTCGAGGTGCTCGAGCAGTACTGCCAGCAACATCGCGTCGTCGTGAACCCGCTCGGGCGGCTCCCGTGCGTCCGCCGCCGGGACGAGAAACGGACTCTCTCCGCCGACGCCGGCGGGATCGTACCTGATCCGGTCGTCGTCGGCCGCGTACTCGTCGGCAAGCGTCACGACGCTGGCGTAGGGTTCGACCCCCGGTTGGAGGTGGTCGATCGAGACGTCCCCCTCGTCGAGTTGCTCGAGGAAGACGACGAACTGCTCGCGCCAGAGCGGCCGCGTCTCGCCGCTGTCGCCGAACCGAACGACGATCCGGTCGTCGTCGGTCCGCTCGATCTCGAAGGGGCGTCCGGAGACCGGCGTCACCAGTTGGGCACCCGGCTCGAGATCGCGACACTCCCGGCGAAGGCTCGTCCAGGTGTCGTCGGCGTCCATACGGCGGCTACGACGAGCGGGCGGAAAAACCGGGACCACGAATCTGCCACCGTCACCCTTCTTCCTCCCGTCCTTGCACTGGTCATCGTGCGGTCGAGTCGGCGTCTCGACCCCGGTATAGTAGCCACTGAACGTCATTGCACACCAGATCGCGCGACAGCGCCCCGATCAGTGTGGAAATCATTTCAGTGGCTACTATACCGGCCGGAGAGCGAGCGTCTCACCGTCCGATCACTGGAGCACCGACGGAAGGCCGGAAAGCGACGGGAGCCGGTAGGTCGGATCCACGTCCGCCTCGGGCCGGCCCCCCTCGTCCGACCGGGTGAGCAACACCGAATCGATACCCGCGTTGTCGGCCGCGCGCACGTCGACGGCGCGGTCACCGACGTAGATCGCCTCGTCGGCCTCGAGCGTCTCCATTGCGGCCTCGATGTTGGTCGGATCCGGCTTGCGCCGGGCCAGCCCGTCGGGGGTCAACGGACAGCCGTAGATCGTCTCGAACGGCGACCGGAGTCCGACCCGGTCGAGCAGCGTCGCGACGACCGTCGGATGGTTATCGCTGACGATCCCGAGCGGTTGCTCGAGGGACCGAACCGCGGTTACGTCGTCGTATGCCGAGCGCAGTCCGTCTTCGACCGCCGCTCGCTGGGTCCTGACCATCTCCCGGGCTGCCTGGGCGCAGAACGCGTCGGTGTCGATGTCGAGGCTGCGACACCGGTCGGCGATCGACTCGAAATCGCCGCGTGCGAGTTCCCGCACCGTCTCGGCCTCCGGCCCGGATCGGCCAAGCGTCTCGTATGTCCGGCCGAGCGCCTCGCAAAACCGCTGGGGCGAGGGGGTTTCGACGACGACCCCGTCGAAGTCGAACAGGACCGCATCGTATTGCATAGCTGATCGGTCGTTTCCGCTCTACGATAATAATTCTGACTGATGCGTGTGTGTCACAGTCCCGTAACGGATTCGGTGGCGTCGAAAACAACCCAGAGCTAAGACCCCTCGCCTGTTATTACACCGCATGCTCCACGCGGAAGGGCCGCTACTCACCGTCGACGTCGGTGACCGAACTGCGACCGAAACGACCATCGACGAAACGCTCGAGACGGCCGTCGGCGGACGCGCCGTCGCGACGGCGCTCGCCCACGAGCGGATCCCGTTCGACGCGGACCCGTTCGGGCCCGAGAACCGTGCGTATCTCGCCGCGGGTCCCCTCCAGCAGTCCTCCATGTCCTTTACCGGCCGGATGAACATGACCGGCCTCTCGCCGCTGACCGACGGCCTGGTCTCGACCAACGCCGGCGGCTATCTCTCGCGGAACTTCGTCGGGACGGGGATCAGCGTCCTCGAGCTCGCCGGCGAGAGCGACGAGTTACTGGCAGTTCACGTCACCGACCAGGGCGTCGAGTTCGAGGAAGTGCCGGAACTCGAGGGGGCGACCGTGCCCGAGACGTCCGACTACGCGGCCGAACACCACGATCTCGGTCCGGACAACTGCATCGCGATCGGGCCTGCCGGCGAGAACCGAGTACGGTTCGCCTCCGTGATGACCTTCGACTCGCGGGCGTTCGGCCGCGGCGGATTAGGTGCCGTCCTCGGGTCGAAGAACGTCAAATGCGTCACCTTCCAGGGTGACAGCGCGCCGCCCGTCGAAATTCCGGACCCGCCGGAGATGGACGTCCACCGGGAAGCGGCCCAGTCGGACGACCGAATGCGACGGCAGGGGACGACCGGCGGCACCGAGTTCATCAACGACAACTTCTCGCTCCCCACCCGCTACTTCCGCGAGTACGAGTTCGAAGACGCCGACGGGATCGGCGGCAACGCCGTCGAGGAAAAGAAGTACAAAAAGGGCGCGTGTTCGGCCTGTGCCTACGCCTGCAAGCTCCCTACGCGGGACGAAGAGAGCGGTGTCGAAACCGAAGGGCCCGAGTTCGAAACCGTCTACGCGTTCGGCTCGAGCCAGGGCGTCGGCGACATCGTCGACGTGATGAAGGCAAACGAACTCTGTGACAGTCTCGGGATGGACACGATTTCGGCCGGTGTCACCGTCGCGGCCTATCTCGACAGCGTCGACGAGTTCGGCAACGCCGAGCTCGCACGGGAGGTGACCGAACAGATCGCGTTCCGCGAGGGGATCGGCGACACCCTCGCCGACGGCGTCGACCGCTGTCACGACGAGCTCGGCGTCGACAACTACACCGTCAAGGGAATGGAGTTCGCCGCCCACGACGGGCGCGTCCTCCACGGACAGGGGCTCTCCTACGCGCTCGCGAACCGAGGTGCCGACCACATGTACGCCGGCATGCTGAGCCTCGAGTACAGCGGCGAACTCGATCCAGACGGCACCCTCGGCAAGGCCGAGCGACTCGTCCAGGAGGAGAACGCCTCGGCATTCCGGGACACGGGGATCGTCTGTGCGTTCGGCAGCGACTATGTGACCGACGAGCGACTCGAAACCCTGTTCGACGCCGACTACGAGACACTCATGGAAATCGGGGCCCGGACCGTTCGCCTCGAGCGACACTTCAACAACCAGCGTGGGTTCGACCGGAGCGACGACGGACTGCCCTACGAGATCCCCGACCTCGGGGCCGCGATCGAGGAGTACTACGAGGCCCGGGGCCTGACGGACGACGGGGTCGTTCCGGACGCGGCGGTCGAGTCGATCGCGCCCTCGGCCGACTGAGAGCGGTCCGATCGGACGCGGCGCTCACCCGCCGTACACCGACGGCACCAGCCGGAGTACGGTATCAGTCTCGAGGACCGTCTCGAGGCCCTCGAGGTGGACGACGTTCGTTTCGTCCTTGGTAACGACCGTATCCCCCGCCAACCCGTCGCCATCGTCGTCCACGAGTTCGCCCTCGAGGCCCGGATACGCCGCTTCGAGTTCGACCAGGAGGTCGCCGACGGTTTCGGCGTCGGTCTCGTAGCGAACGGTCTTCTCACCGACGACGTCGCGGAAGGGGCCGAAGAAGACACACTCGAGTTGCACGAACGAACGTTTGACACGACAGGTCTTGTAATCGCGGGGTCACCGAACTGTACGGCGAACTGCTCGTCGCTCATCGAGCGCACACGACGCGGAACCTACCGCTCACTCCGAAACGGGAGCCTCACGATGGCGTCAGCCGATCCCACAGCGACTTCATGTCCTTCGCCGTCGCCAGCGTCTCGAGTTCGCGGAAGGCGGATTTCTCCTCGTCGTAGTTCGACTCGAGGGGTCGTTGGATGTCGTTGCCGAGTTCGAGTTGCTCCGCGATCGTCGTCAGCCCCTCGTAGGCCGTCATCTCGATGCGTTCGGTCATCATCCCCGCGTTCAGGTAGACCATGTTCAGCATTTCGTCGTCCTCGATCTCGGCCTCGAGTTCGCGGCGGTCCTCCTCGAGCCCCTCGAAGATGGCAGAGTCCCGGGCTTCCGCAGGCCGATCGAGCGCCGCGAAGACCTCCTCGAGGCGTTCCACCTGCGTTCGGGTCTCGTCGCGGTGGTCCGCAAAGCCCTGACTCATCCGGTCGTTGGTCGTGTTGCGTGCCATCTCGTCTAGCGTGTCGACGAGTTCCTGTTCGACGTAGTACTGCTGGGCGAGCTTGTGGATGAACAGCTCGTGAAGGTCGTTCATTGCCATGCAGATGAACTGCCACCGACCAGCCGCTTAGTCAGATGCCCCGAACACGCAGGCGCGGCGCTGTCGGCCGCTTTCACCGTGGAACGTGGACTTCGTCCGCATCGGATCCACTGTTCACTCCGACCCACTATGGCACGTCGTTCGGAACGTCGAAATCGTGGAAGTGCTCGCCTTTCTCCTTGCTGAGACTATCGAGCGCCGCCGACGCGCCGTCACCCGCGGCGATGACCGCCTGCCACTCCTCGTCCCGGACCGTTGCGCCCGTCGCGTACAGGTCGTCGATACTCGTCTCCGTATCGAGGTCGCCGTCGACGGTGCCGTCCTCGTCGAACTCGACTCCGACGTCTGGCATGGACTGAACGCCTATGAACGGCGAAATAAACGATTTTGCCGGTCTACGTGGCTGTCACGGACGTTTGTATATCCGATGCCGACACCGTCCGTCTCCGCTCGAGGCCGCACCGAGCGGCGGTTCCGCAGACGCCGGACCGATCCGCCGCGATCGCAATCCTGTTGCAACTCCTCGCCCGAAGCGAACCCAGTGGCAACCGCGACGGAGCGTCGACGGTCCCTGTGGGTACTGGTCGCTGCAGCGACGCTGACGGTCATGGCGGGAGCGATCCTCGGACCGATCGTCCCGCAGATCCAGCGCGAACTCGGCGTCTCCGGCTCCGCGGCCGGCCTTATCATCACCACTCACGGCGGCGTGATCGTCCTCGCGAGCCCGCTCGTGGGATCGCTCGTCGACCGGATCGGCCCCCGCCGTCCCTTCGTCGGCGGCCTGCTCGTCTACGGCCTCGGCGGCGGCGCGGGACTGGTCGTCGACTCGTTTTATCCGCTATTGGCCTCTCGAGTCGTCCTCGGGATCGGGACCGCCGCGGTGTACACGTCGGTTACCGTGCTGATCTACGAGCTCTACGAGGGGCAGGCCATGGAGCGTGCGCTGGGCTATCGAAGCAGCGCGAACAGCGCCGGGGCCGCAGTGTGGCCGCTGATCGGCGGCGCTGCCGGCGCCCTCGCGTGGAACGCCCCGTTCGGCGTCTATCTCGTCGCCGTGCCGCTTGGCCTCCTCGCCGCGGCGACGATTCCCGAGACGCAGTCCGCGGGCGACGCCGCGGCCACGGACGGGAGCGCCGAGGAGGCCGCCGGCGGTATCGGCGAGGTCCTCGCCGTGTTCCGTGACCGACCGACGCTTCCGGTCGTCTACGCGTTGTACTTCGGTGCGAACGCGTTGCTGTACGTGATCGTCGTCTTTTACCCGCAGTTTCTCGCCGGCATCGGCGTGACCGCGTCCCTGGATATCAGCCTCTATCTGGCCGCGAACGGCGCTGCGGGCGGCGTCTCGGCGATCACATACGATCGGTTGTTGCGGTACGCCGGTCGATCGACGCTCGTGGGCGCGGCGTTCGTCCTCTGGACCGCGGCGTTCGGGCTCGCGACGGTAGTGGGAACCGCCGTCGGTGCGGCGCTGCCGGTGATACTGTTCGGCCTCGGCATCGGACTGGTCTTCCCGTCGACGTTCGCGTGGGTCGAAGCCTTCGCACCGCCGGATCGGCAGGGCCAGTTCAGCTCCTACATCGCCTCCGCTGGCTACACGGGGCAGTTCCTCTCGCCGGTACTGTTCGGGGCGCTCGTGCCGATCGCGGGCGTCGGAGGCGTGTTCGCCGCGGGCGGTGCCGTCGCCGGCGTCGCCGCCGTCGGTCTGGGGGCACACCGGTTGCGCGGGGCGGTGGCCTGATACGGTCTCCTGTATCGATTAACCGGTGCAACCGCAAGACTGGTCGGGGTTGCACCGTCACTGACGGACAGTAGTCCGTATGAGATCGGACGGTTCGATCCGGGCTCCGATCGCTCTCGACGGCGGAAAGCGCCGGGTTCGCGGTTGGAAACGGCATCCGAGTTCTGTGGGGTCGGTCGCTCGAGCGAGCACTGTCAGCCCCGACTCCTTTTTCCCCGACCGTGGATAGCACGAGTCGCTGGTTCCAATGGCGACAGATATCGACCCCGAACCCGAGTCTCCGCGACCGGAGTCGCTGTGGCTCGCCACGACGCCGACGACCGAGTACGACCCCTTCGAGGGCGGCCTCGACGTGGATGTCGCTATCGTCGGCGGGGGTATTACCGGATTGAGCGCGGCGATCAACCTGACCGAAGCCGGTCGGAGCGTCGCGGTCCTCGAGTCCGATCGGATCGTCGAGAGCACGACCGGCCACACGACGGCCAAACTCACCTCACAGCACGGGCTGATCTACGACACGCTCGTCTCCCAGTTCGGCGAGGAGAAAGCGAAGCAGTACGCACACGCCAACGAGGCGGCGATCGAAGAAGTCGAGCGACGCATCGACGACGGGGACATCGACTGTGACTTCCGCCGGACGGACGCCTACACCTACGCCGCGTCGTCCGACGACCGCGAGCGGATCCGCGAGGAGGTCGACGCGGCCAAGCGGCTCGGGCTCCCGGCATCGTACGTCGAGGAGACGCCGCTCCCGTTCGATGTCCCCGGCGCGATCAGGTTCGACGAGCAGGCGGCGTTCCACCCCCGGCAGTACCTGCTGGCGATCGCCGAGCAGGTCCACGGCGACGGCAGTTACGTGTTCGAGGGGACGCGCGCGCTCGACCTCGAGCCCGGCTCGCCGTGTCGCGTCGAGACGGACCGCGGGGACGTGGTCGCCGACGACGTGGTCGTCGCGACGCACTTCCCGTTCTTCGACCGCGCCGGCTATTTCGCGCGGATGCACCCCCATCGCGCGTACCTGCTCGCGGTCCGAACCGACGGAACGCCCCCGGAGGGGATGTACTACAGCACTGCCTCGCCGCCGGCGACGATGCGTCGGTATCCGACGAGCGAGGGGGGCGCGGACGACGAGGACGACCCACTCCTGCTCGTCGGCGGGCAGAGCCACAAGCCCGGTCTCGAGGGGCCGCCGACCTCCGAGCGGTACCGGCGCTGTGAGGCGTTCGCCCGCGAGCACTTCGACGTCGAGTCGATCGAGTATCGCTGGTCGACGATGGACTACTCGCCGGTCGACCGAGTGCCCTTCATCGGCCGAATCGATCCCCTGTCGGCGCACGTCTACGTCGGTACCGGATTCAAGGGCTGGGGGATGACGAACGGTACTGCCGCGGGACTGATCCTCGCCGATCTGATCGTCGAGGGATCGAACCCCTGGGCCGACGTGTTCGACCCCCAGCGGCTCACACCCGGCGCGTCCGCGAAGCGCTTCCTCGAGGAGAACGCGAAAGTCGGCGGCAGCTTCGTCGGGGACCGGATCAAGTCGCTGCTCTCGTCGCTCGGCACGGACGGTGTGGCCGACCTTCCCCCAGGCGACGCACGCGTCGTCCGCCGTGCGAGCCAGCCGGTGGGACTCTATCGCGACGAATCGGGGACGACGCACGCCGTCTCGGCGACCTGTCCGCACATGGGCTGTCTCGTCCGGTGGAACGACGCCGAGCGGACCTGGGATTGCCCCTGTCACGGCTCGCGGTTCACCCACGACGGCGAGGTGCTGTCGGGACCTGCGCTCGAGGGACTGCTCTACCGCCAGTTGTGACCGAGACTGTGCGACTCGATCGTCTCAGAGCGGGACCGCGTCGAGGTCGATCCGATCGGGCTCGGGAACCGCCCCGCTCGAGACGGCGTACGTCCCCAGTTCGTCACCGTCCCCGTCGCACGGAAGCACGATCACGCCCTTGGCTAGCAATGGCGCGATTACACCCGCGACGATGGTCCGGGGGTCCGACAGCGGCCCGCGGACGACGACGCGGTCGTCCGGCTCCAGGGCTGCCTCCTCGAGCACCGCGTGTGCGGCCTCGAGCACCTGCGCGTGCGTGACGGTCCGGTCGCCGTCGGTCAGGATGTCGGTCTCGGGATCGATCGACAGCGGCGGGAACGACGGGTTCTCGCTCCAGAGCCCCGCATCGAAGTGGTGGATGTCGGGCGTCTCGGGTTTGTCGCCGTAGCCGACCCGCTGTGCGCCCGGGGGCAAGTCGTAGGCCTCGAGGTCGTCGACGGGTGCCACGAGGGTCCGAAAGTCCGTCTCCGCGGCGAGGTCCGTCGGCGGCTCGAACCAGGTCCGGCCCTCGAGCAGCGTCGTGCCGAAACAGGCCAGCAGTGCGAGGGGGCCGTCGCCGACGACGCCGACCGTGACGCCCTCGCGAACGCCCGAGTGGCGCAGGAAGTTGCCGGCCTTCCAGGCGGTCGTACACAGCCAGTGGTAGTCGTACTCCCGGCCCGTCGCGTCGACGAGCGCGATTCGATCGTCGCGCAGCTCGCGGGTGAGCAGGTCGTCGACCGTGGCAGCGTTCATATCGATGACTGGGGAGCGAGGCGAAAAAAGCGCGCCGACTCCGGACACCGGCGTAATCGTCGTGAGCCGTCATACGACGGGGTCGTCCGGAAACCATCGCCACCGTCAGTCGTGGCCGTCGGTTCTGCCGGTCGATATCGGTCCGAGCGACGCGGGGACTACGACCAGCGCCGGGACGGTCCGTTCAGGTCGGTTCCGACAGTCGGTCCAACAGCGTTTCCCCACGCGAGAGGAACCGCTCGCGGATCGCGTCGATGGAATCGGATTGCAAGTCGTACCCCAGATCGGCGACGCTCTCGGCCCAGGAGCCGTCCTCGAGGATCGTGTCGGCCTCGTAGGCGAGCAACCGATCGTCCGCGGCCATCACCCGCTCCCACTCCCCGTCGCTGGGTGGCTCGAGAGCGACGGCGGTCCAGACGGCCTCGAGGATGCGTTCTTCGACCCGGTCGAACTGTTCGTACTCGGCTTTGAGGGGGCGAGGAATGTCACCGATGTAGGCTTCGCCCGCGTCGTGGAGCAATCCGAGCAACTGGAGGCGCGGATCCTCGCTCGGCAGTTCCCGACTCACGTGAATCGAGTGGTGGGCGACGCTGTAAAACCACTGGCAGTGTCCCCCGAATCGACAGGTGTGTGCCAGTGCCGTCGCGATATCTTGCAGCCGAATATCGTCGGGATCGGGATCGAAGAGATCGAATCGGCCGCCCGTATACGTCTCGACGACGCCGACGCGGTCCCACGGATCGGACATCAGTACGACATATCGAATACGAGTATCATAACGATACCGGGGCCCCGGACGGCCGACCCGACCCTGCAGTGGGGGCACCGACCACCACTAGAACGCCCGCTTGATCTTCTCGAAGAACCCCTCTTTCACTTCGATCTCGTCGCCGCCCGCTTCGGCGAACTCCTCGAGTGCGTCGCGCTGGTCCTCGTTCAAGCTCTCGGGGGTGACGACCTGAACCTGGACGTAGAGGTCACCCTGTCCGCGACCGCGCAGTCGGGGCATGCCCTTCCCCTCGAGGCGGAACGTCTCGCCGCTCTGAGTTCCCGTGGGGATCTCGAACTCGGCGGCCCCCTCGAGCGTCGGGACTTCGACGGCGTCGCCGAAGGTCGCTTGCGGGAACGAGATCGGGAGCCGGTAGCGCAGGTCGTCCCCGTCGCGTTCGAACGCCTCGTGCTCGCGGACGGTGACGTCGATCAGCAGGTCGCCGTGGGGACCGCCTTCGGGACTCGGCGCACCCTCGCCTTCCATCCGAAGCGTCTGCCCTTCCTGAATCCCCGGCGGAACTTCGACGGTCAGCGTCGCCTCGGTGCGGACGTACCCCTCGCCGCGACACTCGCCGCAGGTGTCGGAGTACAGCGTTCCCTCGCCCTCACACCGGGGGCAGGCCGTCGTCTGCTGGACCCGACCGAGCGGCGTCTGCTGGACCTGGGTCACCTGGCCCCGGCCCTGACACTGGGGACAGGTTTCGGCGTCGGCCTCCGGCGGATGGCCCTCGCCCGCACAGTCCTCGCATTCCTCGGGACGCTCGACGGTGAACTGCTTTTCCGCACCCTCGTAGGCCTCCTCGAGGTCGATCTCGAGTTCGGTCCGCAGATCACGGCCCTTGCGGGGCCGGCGGCTACCGCGACCGCCGCCACCGCCGAAGACCTGCTCGAAGAGGTCGCCGAGACCGCCGCCACCCATACCGCCCCCGCCCATGCCGCCACCGAACGGGCCGCCGCCCATGCCGCCGGCACCGCCGGCATCGCTGGCATCGAAGCCGTGTTTCTCGGCCTGCTCGTAGCGGTCGTGGCCCATCTGATCGTAGGCCTCGCGCTTTTCCTCGTCCGTCA
Organism: Natrinema ejinorense; assembly: GCF_002494345.1. GTDB lineage: Archaea > Halobacteriota > Halobacteria > Halobacteriales > Natrialbaceae > Natrinema > Natrinema longum. Next base: position 1,336,106 of record NZ_NXNI01000001.1, on the reverse strand, counting down.
GGACCTGTTTTGCCTTCTGTATCTTCTTGAACTTCTCCTCTGCATCGGGGTCGTCGCTGACGTCGGGATGGTACTCGGTGGCCTTCGACCGATACGCCTGTTTGATCTCCTCGGTAGACGCGTCGGGGCTCACGCCGAGAACGTCGTAGAAGTCCTCGCTCATTCGTTGTTCCACCGTTACTCGGTTGAGACACTTGAAACGAACGTTCCAACACAACCTTTTACCGAGCGAACGACCGGAGGGAGTGAGCGCAGAGTAAAAGGTTGATCAAAAGCACGGCTTCACCCCCTCACCCGCGCCGTTGGCGCGGGTTCGAGGTTCCTTGGCCCGCTCGCTCGCTTCGTTCGCTCGCGGTGATCATTCTTTTATTTTACAACCCCCTGACCGACGGATGCGCTGCGTTCGTCTATCGGTCCCGGAAGACAACCCGAACTCGTGTTACTCATCCCGTCGACGGCGAAAATCAAAGCCGCATCTGACGGACTGATGAAGGCCCGTTACTCCTCGTCTTCGTCCTCGTCGAAGTCGACGTCCTCGAAGTCGGCATCGACGAACTCCTCGCCCTCGTCGCCGGCAGCGCCGGCGTCGGGACCGGGGTTCGGACCGCCGCCCATGCCACCGGGGCCTGCACCCGCAGCACCGCCAGCGCCCGCCGCGCCGGCACCTGCGGCACCGCCAGCAGCGCCGCCCGCACCGGCTTCCTGCTGATAGATCTGCTTGCCGATCTCCTGTAGCTCCTCGCTCAGGGCTTCGGTCGCGGACTCGATGGCCTCGGCGTCGGCATCGTCGTCGTCGATCGTCTCCTCCAGGTCCTCGATCGCGGCCTCGATGTCACCGCGCAGGTCGTCGTCGACCTGCTCGTCGTTCTCCTCGAGGAGCGTCTCGGCGCGCTGAATCGTTGCCTCGGCGGCGTTGCGGGCCTCGATCCGCTGGCGCTTTTGCTGGTCCTCCTCGGCGTGTTTCTCGGCTTCCTCCTGCATCTGCTCGATCTGCTCGTCGGAGAGACCGGCACCGCCTTCGATGGTGATCTCCTCGGTGGTGCCGCTGCCTTTGTCTTCGGCGCTGACGTTGACGATACCGTTCTCGTCGATCGAGAACGTGACCTCGATCTGTGGGGTGCCCGCGGGTGCCGGCGGGATCCCGGTCAGGTGGAACTCGCCGAGCAGTTCATTTTCCTCGGCCAGTTCGCGTTCACCCTGGAAGACCCGGACCTGCACGGTGGTCTGGTTGTCCGCCGCGGTGGTGAAGATCTTCGACTCCTCGGTCGGGATCGTCGTGTTCTTCTCGATGAGGCGCTCGAAGAGGCCGCCCTTGACCTCGATACCCAGCGAGAGCGGCGTCACGTCGAGCAGAACGATGTCATCGACCTCGCCGCCCAGCACGCCACCCTGGATCGCCGCGCCCAGCGCGACGGCCTCGTCTGGGTTGACGTTCTTCTGGGGCTCCTTGCCCGTCAGTTCCTCGACCTTCTCGGCGACCTGGGGCATCCGGGTCGAGCCACCGACCAGGAGGACTTCGTCGATCTCGTCCTCGTCGTACCCCGCATCCTCGAGCGCCTGCTCGGTCGGTTCGACGGTGCGATCGATCAGGTCCTGCGTGAGCGACTCGAACTTCGCTCGTGTCATCGACTCCTCCAAGTGGATCGGACCGTCGTCAGTCGCGGTAATGAAGGGGAGGTTGATCTCGGTTTCCTTGCGCGAAGAGAGTTCGATCTTGGCCTCCTCGGCGGCATCTTTGAGCCGCTGGAGGGCCTGGCGGTCCTCGCGGAGGTCGATCCCGTGTTCGGCCTCGAATTCGTCGGCGAGCCAGTCGATGATCGCCTCGTCCCAGTCGTCGCCACCGAGGTCGTTGTCGCCGTTGGTCGCGACGACCTCGTAGACGCCGCCGCCGAGATCGAGAATAGAGACGTCGAAGGTGCCGCCGCCGAGGTCGTAGACGAGGACGGTCTGATCCTGATCGTCCTCGAGCCCGTAGGCCATCGACGCTGCGGTCGGCTCGTTGATGATGCGCTCGACCTCGAAGCCGGCGATCTCGCCGGCGTCTTTGGTCGCCTGGCGCTGTCGATCGGAGAAGTACGCGGGAACCGTGATGACGGCCTTTTCGACCTCGTCACCGAGATAGTCCTCGGCGTCGCGTTTGATCTTCTGGAGGATCATCGCCGAGATCTCCTCGGGCGTGTACTCCTCGCCCTCGATCTCGACGGTGTAGTCTTCCTCGCCGATGTGGCGCTTGATCGACGCGATCGTCTTTTCGGGATTCTGGATCGCCTGGTTCTTCGCCGGCTTCCCGACGAGTCGCTCGTCGTCGGTAAAGGCGACGACGGAGGGCGTCGTCCGTTCGCCTTCGGCGTTGACGATGATTTCCGGATCGCCACCTTCCATCACCGCGAACGCGCTGTTCGTCGTCCCGAGGTCGATTCCGAGAATCTTGTTGCTGGCCATCGTGGACGGGTATTGTGCGCACTTTGTTTTAAAGCTTACTAGGCAGAGAGCACACCCGAATTAAATCCGGACGCGGGGCTCACGGCCGTATTCGCGGCAGTTTGCGTTCCAGTAAAACGACCCACGAAACGGCGGTGAACTCGCCGCTCGTAACGCGTGGTTCGCGGTTCGGCTCCCGGACTCCGGGACGACTTCCCGTGCTATCTCGCGTCCTCGAGTTCCTCGAGTGCGCCGGGGTTCTCGATGCTGCTCATGTCCCCGAGGTCCTCACCCGTGTACGTCGCCTGGATGGCTCGGCGGATGATCTTGCCCGACTGGGTCTTGGGGAACTCGTCGACGAAGAGCACTTCACGCGGGCGGAACGGTTTCCCGAGTTCCTCGCCGACCTGGGCGCGCAACTCCTCGCGGAGGGCGTCCGTTTCGTCGATGCCCTCCTCGAGGACGACGTAGGCGACGACGGCGGTTCCGGTGGTGTCGTCGGGCGCACCGATGGCCGCCGCCTGGTTGACGGCCTCGTGGTCGATGAGCGCGCCTTCGACCTCCGCCGGACCGACCTTGCGGCCGGCCACGTTGAGCGCGTCGTCGGCCCGCCCGTGGAGGAACCAGAAGCCGTCCGCGTCCTTCTGGGCCCAGTCGCCGTGGTTCCACATGTCCTCGAAAGTCGACCAGTACTCCTCGAGGTAGCGCTCGTCGCCCGACCAGAGCGATTTCGTCATCGAGGGACAGGAGTCGCGAGCGACGAGGTAACCGCGTTCGTTGTGCTCTTTGACGGAGGTGCCATCGCGGTCGACGACGTCGATGTCCATCCCGAGTCCGGGACCGCCGAGCGTACAGGGTTTCAGCGGTTCGGTCGGCATCGGCATCAGGAAGCAGCCACAGATCTCGGTCCCGCCGGAGATGTTGATGATCGGGGCCTCACCGTTGCCGACGTTCTCGTAGAACCAGTGCCAGGACTCGGGATCCCAGGGTTCGCCCGTCGAGCCCAGAATCCGCAGACTCGAGAGGTCGTGACCGGACAGCCAGTCGTCCCCGTGCTTTCGCAGCGCGCGGATCGCGGTCGGCGAGATGCCAAACTGGGTGAGTTTGTGGCGATCGATCATCTCCCAGAAGCGATCGGGCTCGGGGTGGTCTGGCGCACCCTCGTACATGAAGACGGTCCCACCGAAGGTGTGGGTGCCGATCAGGGACCACGGCCCCATCATCCAGCCGATGTCGCTGACCCAAAAAAACCGGTCCCCGGGTTTGAGGTCCATGCCGAAGTAGACCTCCTTCGGACACTGGACCTGGACACCCGCATGCGTGTGGACGATCCCTTTCGGCTTCCCGGTCGTCCCCGACGAATAGAGGAGCATCGACTCCTGGCTCGAGTCGAGCGACTTCGTCTCGTAGTCGTCGTCCCGCCGTTCGACGGCGTCGGCCCACCACTCGTCGCGGTCGTCCGTCCACGGGATCTCGTGTTCGCTGGTCGTCGTACTCGAACCCAATCGGTCGAACACGATCGTCTCCGTGACGTGGCCCGCCTCCTCGATGGCTTCGTCGGCGGCCGATTTGAGGAAGACCGGGTCGCCGCGACGGTAGAAGCCGTCGCCCGTAAAGAGAACGGAGCACTCGGCGTCCGCGATCCGGGTCGCCGCCGCATCGACGCCGAAGCCCGAGAAGATCGGGACCGCGATCGCGCCGACCTTGAAACAGCCATAGAGGATCGAGACGACCTCGGGTACCATCGGCATGTAGAGTCCGACCGTGTCGCCCGTTCCGATACCGCGCTCCTCGAGCGCGTTCGCGACCTGATTGGACTGGCGGTGGAGTTCGTGGTACGTTATCTCCCGAACCTCGCCGTCCTCGCCTTCCCAGATGGTGGCGACGTTGTTCCGGCGTTCGTTGTCGACCGCGGCGTGCCGGTCCACGACGTTGTGGGCGATGTTGAGTTCGCCATCGACGTACCAGTCGGAGAACTGCGGCCCCTCGCTGTCGTCTCGGACCTCGTCGTACGCCTCGTAAAACTCGATGTCGAGGTAGTCAACCAGTTCGTCCCAGAACCAGTCGACGCCGCTTTCGGGTTCGTCCGCCAGTTCCGTCGTCGTCCGTTCGATCAGTTCTTCGTAGTCGTCGATCCCATACGTTTGCATGAAGTCGTACACGTTGGTCGATTCGACGAACTCACGGCTGGGTTCGTGACCGATCTCGTCGATGTCCTCGAGACTGGGGCTGGTGTTTCCGGGCATTGTCACCTATAGGTTGGCGGCATGCCACCATCAAACAACAGGTCGCCACCGTCGGGGTGCCGGCCGAGATCGGAGACGGCGAACGGGAAGTCGGCGGCGACGTCGACGGACTCCATCGTCTTCGACGCGTGACTGGTCGAACGTGCTCCCCTCGAGGACGATAGCGTCCGCTGGCGAATCCGAGCGATCTACAGTTCGTTCTCCCGCCGACGTTTGAACGCTTCAAACGCTTGCTCGTTGTTATCAATACAGACGTATCGGGCATCATCACCGAACACGCGTTCGGCAGCCAACGCAGCTGGGGCAGTGCCTGCACACGGGACGAGAATTAGCTCACCCGGGTCTACAAGACCTTCAATCCAGTTAACATACGGTTCAATCGGTTTTATACTCATCCAGTCGTATTTGTCGTTCTGGATACACTTTTGGCGTACAAGCTGTCGAGCCGGAACGTCGGTTTTTCGATCGGTCGGCCCCTTATGGGCGAATATGACGAGATAACCTCCCCGCGTGAGAAACGTCCCCTTGGTTTGATCGCTGGGTTCGCCATTCTCACAAAGGAAGGTAACGCCACCGAGCTTTCGATATCCGCCACCTTCGTAGTTCTCGTGCGATTGCGATGCGTCTCCCCACTTTCGGACGAGGTAGTTTAAGAGATGGGGTGCGACCCAGTCTTGAGCGTCCGAAACGAGCCATCCCCCCTCGGTAAGTGAATCGTAACAAGCGTCTAATATTTCGACACTCGTCGACTCGTCGGGGGCACTGTCGTTTTGTGAGCCAATCCGTTCATTAAACGGATGGGTATCGTAGATCGCTTCCAGTCGCTTGACTCGTTGCGGACTCGCCCATGCGTCATCGAGGAAGGTCACTGCTGCTGCTTCTCGATACTCTTCGAGCACTTCGGAAGCGTCCCCTACAACGTACTCGCAGCCGTTTTTTATTTCGTGAGTTTGCATTATTGTCCGATCAACATCCACTGATAAAAATCTATTCGTCATTATATTATGAATTAAATATCTTCTCTAGTTCACAGTCATAACGCGGGAAAGATCCACTATATCACCACTGTCAGATTGCCAAAACGCTACTAACCGGTCACCCGAAGTACCGTTCTAGTGGTTATTCTGTCGACTGAATGTTTTTCCAGGAAGAGTGTCTCGTATCGGTATACCCACTCTCGACAACGGATCTACCGACGACCTCCGCGACGTACTCGCGCAGGTCGAGGGGAAGAAGCCAACACAGCGGCTGATAGCGGCGATCAACTACCTTGAGGAAGATGAGGATACCCTGCAAGAGATCGGTGAGCGCTTCTGATAGAGGGTTTCGACCTGTTTGGGCGTGCGATCACTCAGATCGCACGCAACGTAGCTTCGGACACCCTCGTCGTGCTTGCCGCGGTCGCCGTTCCGGGAGGAGACACAGACCGCGTGCGGGAACTGACGTTCCCGTTTTTTGCCCTTGTACATGAATATTCGATCCAGTAGGAGGCGTGTATGTCGAGTTGATCGTGCAGCTGGTCGCCATTTTTCACGACTGGAAGAACGACAGGAGCAGTGGCCCGAGCGCGTCGGCCGACGCGCTCTTGGTAGTAGCCGCGACCGGCGAGAATTGCCTCAACCTCGAAAGGGAACTGGTCGACGCAGTCGAGGACGCAGCCGACCCAGTCGGCCGCCTCCTCGTCGCTCGTGACGGGCGTTGTCGCGAGTGGGCTCTTGGTATCGAGGACAAACGCGTACAGTAGCGGTGACAGCTGGTCGTTCCGTCGCGGGGTTTCATCGAACGGATTTCGCGTGGATCGGTGAGGTACCACAGTATTATACTCTTCGGGAACGCCGGATAATGTAGATGGGATTTGATATAGAAAAAGCATCTCGAGCGGAACTCCGGGACATTCAGGACCAACGGCTAGAAGAGAGTGTCACTGCGGTATACGAAAACGTTGACTTGTATCGGAAACGGTTGGATGAGGCAGGTCTATCACCATCGACAATCGATACGACTGCTCTCACAGCGGTTCCATTTACGACATCCGCAGACATACGCGACGAGTACCCTGATGGACTGTTTACCGTGCCGACTGGCGATATCCAACGGGTACACACCTCATCGGGTACTACTGGCAAACCGAAAATATTCGGTTATACTCGAGACGACCTCGATACGTGGTCGAAAATAATCGCACGCTCGTTGGAAACTTCCGGATTCGAGTCCCAGTACACGGTACTAAACCCCTGTAAATACGGGTTGGTATCGGGGGGGCTGGGGTGGCACGATGGACTCGAGCAGTTAGGCGCGACAGTGGTACCATCGGCTACCGCCGACATGGATCGGCAGATCGAACTCATTCGTGACCTCACTGTTGACGGTCTCATCTGCTTTCCGTCTTTCGCGCTTGATCTCGCCGGGATAATCGAACGACAGGGCGGAGACCCAACAGAACTCTCTATTTCGACGATTACTGTTGGCGGCGAACCAACAAGCCAAGAGCTTCGAGCCGAGATCGCAGAAGCCTTCGACGCCGTCGTCACCGAACACTATGGTCTCTCAGAGTTATTCGGTGCGGGTATCTTCACAGAATGTGAAGAATGTCAGGACGGCGCTCATGTCTGGGAAGATCATTTTTACCCGGAAATCATCGATCCACGGACGGACGAGCGTGTCGACGACGGTGAGGAAGGTGAGCTTGTCCTCACATCGCTTTCGAAGGAGGCAATGCCGCTACTGCGGTATCGAACCGGCGATATCGCCACGATGACGACTGATGAGTGTGCGTGTGGTCGGACGCACGCTCGTATATCAGTAACAGAGCGTATGCGAAACGGTATCTCGATAGACGATACGACTGTGTATCCCACTGAAATCGAGAGTACTTTTTTGACCGAACCCGAAACAGCACCGTACTATCGAATCGATCTGCAGCGTACAGGCCAGCACGATGCAATTAACATTACGATCGAACGAAAACAGGGTCTCGACGTCGACCAGTCCGAACTGGCCGATCGGCTTCATGAGCGGTTCTTAGCTGAGTTATCGCTTTCTGTCGACGAAATCACGATCGCTACACCAGGAACAATCGACCGGACACTCGGTACGAAGGCGAATCGAGTGTACGATAATCGCGAGTAAGAATATCAACCGTCCATGATGGCTTCGATGACGTCGTCAGCGTCAGCCGGTGTGTCAAAGTCGTGGAAACGATCTCCCTTTTCCTTGGAAAGGATATTCAATGCAGCGGCAGCGCCATCACCCGCCGAAATAATCGCTTCCCATTCTTCCACTCGAACCATCGCCGCCGTTGCGTAGGCGTTTTCGATGCTCGTCTCCATCGTTACATCGACATCAACGACATCGTCATCGAAATCACACCCGAGCGATTCCGCCAACTCGCGATTCGCGCCGGTAGCTAGGACTACGTAGTCTGCAGTGTATTCTCCCTCATCAGTCACGATTTTGAATCCAGTGTCGACGTTACTGACATCGGTGACCGTTTCACCCTGCCTTCGATCGACACCGAATTTGTCTACCTGGCTTCGAGCGATCTCCATGAAGTCCGATCCGTCGATCGACTCTATCCCGAGATAATTGAATAGGTGTGCCTTGTGCATCCACGTCGAATCAGTATCAAAGAGGGTCGTCTCGAGTCCGTTTTTCTGGGTGAACAGAGCCGCGCTGAGACCAGCAGGACCACCACCGACGACAACGACTGCTGTATTTGTGGACATAGCTTGGATAACAACGTTTAGATATATGAATATTTGGTGTGCCCAAATATAAGTAGCACTGGATTTGAAGCAGCGAGTCAATACTCACGGATAGAACGCGAAATTCGGACGGATTGAATGCTACGAGGCTATCAACGCGTTCGCTCACGAGATTCTATTGACTGCGAAGCACCGCTTAGAAGCCGGCGTGAAACGCCAGCGACGCCGTGAGCACGTCGACGACGAAGGCGCTGCCGTCGCAGGCGTGGTGGTCCCGCTCGAGGTATACTCGAACGAGTTGTTGTCGTAGTCGCCCCTACCGGACTCGACGACGGCCCCGTCTTCCACGACCACGACTGATCGGAGTCACCACGCTCTCGCCGTCTCAACGAACAGCCCACAGACCCGAGTACCGTCCACCGTGACGGGACTGTTGCGTCCGGGGAATCAGCATAGCCGAGACTCCCACGGAGGGAACCGCGTCGTTCACGACGGGGAGGATGTCATAACGGCTCGTCGCCGTCGATGATCCGCTTTGCTCGTTTCGCCAGTCCGGGTACCCGCCGCTCCATCTTGGGATACATCGGGTCGTCGCTGTTGCCCTCGAGATAGCGCCGGAAGAACATCTCGCCGAGCCCGGCGAGTTTGTAGACGGCCAGCGTTCGATAGAACCGTTCGTGCTCGAACTCGTAGCCGGTTCGTGACTCCCAGCGGTCGACCAGTTCGACCCGGCTGGAGTAGCCCTCCCGTTCCATGAACCGGGTCGTGAGTTCGGGGATCGTCGGCTCCGGGTCTTTCGCGTCGCGCCAGTAGGAGAGCATCCAGCCCAGGTCCGCACGCGGGTCGCCGAGCGTGGCCATCTCCCAGTCGAAGACGCCGACGAGTTCCGGCGGCGTTCCGGGGCCGAACATGACGTTGTCGAGTTTGTAATCCCCGTGGACGAGCGTGTGTGGATGGTCCTCGGGCACGTTGTCCCGGAGCCACTCCCCGACCTCGTGGAGGATCGGTACCTCCCGTTCGTCCTCGGTGACCTCGAACGCCCACGAGAGCTGTTTCCCCCAGCGATCGACCTGCCGCTGAGTGTAGCCCTCGGGCCGGCCGAACTCGCCGAGCCCGATTTCCTCGTAGTCGAGGTCGTGAATCGTCGCCAGGGTGTCGACGAGTTCCTCGCCGATCCGCTCGCGGTGGTCGGGCGTCGCGAATCGGTCGGGTTCGTCCTCTCTGAGGACGTCGCCCTCGAGTTGTTCCATCACGTAGAAGTCGCTCCCGATGACGTCGTGGTCGTCACAGGCGAGGATCGGCGTCGGAACCGGCACGTCGGTGTCGGCCACCGCGTTCGTCACGCGATACTCCCGGAGAACGTCGTGGGCCGTATCGGCGGTTTCGCCCGGCGGCGGCCGTCGAATGACGAGTTCGCGGTCGCCCCAGGTGACGAACAGGGTTTCGTTCGAGTGCCCCTCCTGATGGCGAGCGATGTCGTAGTCGTCGACGTCGCCGATGTGATCCGCCAGATACGCGACCAGAGCGTCCTCGTCGACGAGACGCTCGTAATAGTCGTCGCTCATGGGAACGAGTAGGTACTACTGTCGGCGTTGCAGGCCGATACGGTGTCGTCTCTCCCGGGTCGGTTCTCGGTTGGCATTGTCGTGTGCTACTATCACACCCCTTAACGAAAATAGTTACGCCGCGAATTCTCTTTTACAATGTTTGCCCGTTGTAAGTTATCGAATACCACGTTCGCGACGGGGACGGACGGGCGATAACGGATCTCGAGAGAGAACCGAGGGTGAGCAGCCGCCGGCCGAGAACGGTCACGAGATCACTCCTCGTCGACGATCTCGAGTACGTCTTCCGGTGACTCGATCCGATAGGCCACTGCGGGACCATCGTCGGCACCGAAGGCGACGCCGTGCATTCCCATGTCGGCGGCCCCCTTCACGTCGTGGTCGTACCGATCGCCGATCATCAGGGACCGTTCGGGCGCGACGCCGGCCTTCTCGAGTGCAGTCTCGAAGATCGCCGGATCGGGCTTGGTGCGCCCGACCTCCTCGGAGGTCGTGATCGAGTCGAAGTGGTCGCGAACGTCGAACCGCTCGAGCATCCGTCGCCCCTCCGCGTCGTCGACGTCGCTGATGACGCCGACGTGGAGGTCCAGTTCGGCCAGGCGTTCGATCGCCTCGGGAGCGCCGGGAATCGGCTCGATGGACGATCGGACGACCGCCTCGAATCGCGGGTTCCACTCCTCCCGTGGCACCTCCTCGCCGACGATGGCCTCGATGCCCCGGTGGTAGCCCTCGCGCGCGGATCGGAATTCCGTGCCGTCGCGCTCGCGGAAGTAGTCCCCAACGGTCGTCCGCCACGTCTCGACGGCTTCCTCGAGCGTCGTGTCGACATCGTGGCGGTCACAGAGGTCCGCGACGAACTCGGCGTGGGCCGCCTGAACGGAGTCCAGCGCGAGGATGACGCCGCCGATGTCCCAGAAGACGGCTTCCCACTCCTCGGGGTCGGGCTCGTCCGCCCCGTCGGTCGCCGCGCGTTCGCTCATCGGTCGGCCCTCCGGATCGTCGACCGATCGATTTCCTCGAGGCTCGCACACCCCGAGAGTCCCACCGTCAGATCGAGATCGGCGAGCAGGTTCTCGAGGACGGCCCGAACGCCGTCTTCGCCGCCGATGCCGAGGCCGTAGGCGTACGGTCGACCCAGCAGGACGGCGTCGGCACCGAGCGCGACCGCCCGGACGACGTCGCTCCCCCGGCGGATGCCGCTGTCGAAGAGGATGGGAACCTCGCGATCGTCGGTCGCATCGTCGACCGCGTCGACGACGTCCGGCAGCGCGTCCAGGGCCGGAATCGCGCCGTCGACCTGTCGGCCGCCGTGGTTCGAGACGATCAGCCCGTCGACGCCGCGCTCGACCGCCTCGCGGGCGTCGTCGGGGTGGAGTACGCCTTTGATAACGACCGGGAGATCGGTCCGATCCTGGAGCCACTCGAGGTCGTCCCAGGTCAGCGAGGCGTCGCCGAAACACGCCTGCCAGGACGCGATCGCGTCCTCCTGATTCTCCCACGGATCGGCTCCGTCGAGCCGGTCGCGGAAGGCCGGATCCTCGAAGTAGTTCTTCACACCCTGGGCCTCGAGGAAGGGCAGGTAGCCGAGTTCGATGTCGCGTTCCCGCCACCCCATCTTCGGGGTGTCGAGCGTGACGACGACGGCCTCGTAGCCCGCTTCCTCCGCGCGCTCGAGAAAGCTCGCCGCGACCGACCGATCGGAGCTCCAATACAGCTGGAACCAGCCCGGGCTCTCGCCGAGTTCGTCGCCGACCTCCTCGATCGAGTACGAGGAGACGGAGCTACAGATCATCGGGACCTCGAGGTCGCTCGCCGCGCGAGCGACGGCCAGTTCGGCGTCCTCGTGGATGATCGACTGGACGCCGATGGGCGCGAGCATGACCGGTGAGGGGTACTCGCGATCGAAGAGTTCGACCGACAGATCCCGATCGGAGACGTCGCGCATGATCCGGGGGACGATCTGCCACTCGTCGAAGGCGCGGTCGTTCGCCGTGACCGTCGACTCCGAGCCCGCGCCGCCCGCGACGTAGGCGAACGCCTCCTCGCTCAACTCCTCGCGGGCGTGTTCCTCGAGGTCCTCGTAGGAGACGGGAAACTCGGGAGGGTCGTCCTCGAGCATCCCGCTGAGGTAAACCTCGGCCTGTCGATCCGGTCCGTAATCGGGAGTATCTGGTGTCATAGCTGGTGTGTCGGTGACGGCCGCGCCGTCATGTGAATATCTATGTCAGGGATTGCCACTCACTTAACGGTACGGTATCCATCCCCATATTTATTAACAGTTACTGCAAATGTACGGATGGATCTAACAATGGTAACGAATCAGACCGAGATTGCGGTGACGGGTGATTGCGCATGAGTACCGACCAGTTCAGCGTCGACGGCGACGTCGCCATCGTCACGGGCTCCTCGAGCGGGATCGGGAGATCGATCGCGGAGCGGTTCGCGGATGACGGCGTCGACGTGGTCGTCTGCTCGCGCGAGCAGGACAACGTCGATCCGGTCGCCGAGGCGATCAACGACGGGGACAGTGCCGGGCGAGCACTGGCCGTCGAGTGTGACGTGACCGATCGCGAGGCGGTCGAAGCGCTGGTCGAGGCCACCGTCGAGGAGTTCGGCGGACTCGACGTGCTGGTCAACAACGCCGGCGCCTCGTTCATGGCCGACTTCGACGACATCTCTCCGAACGGCTGGGAGACGATCATCGACATCAACATCAACGGCACCTATCACTGCACCCACGCCGCCGCGGAGTACCTCAAGGACGGCGGCGGCTCGGTGATCAACCTCGCCAGCGTCGCGGGCCAGCGCGGTTCGCCGCTGATGAGCCCCTACGGCGCGGCCAAGGCCGCGGTCATCAACCTGACGACGACGCTGTCCTACGAGTGGGCCGACGACGACGTTCGGGTCAACTGCATCGCGCCCGGCTTCGTCGCAACGCCGGGCGTCGAGAGTCAGATGGGCGTCTCCGCGGACAACATCGACCGCGAGGAGGTCGCCCGCCGGATCGGCACCGTCGAGGAGATCGCCGATCTCACCCAGTTCCTCGCCAGCCCCGCCTCGTCGTACGTGGTCGGCGAAACCATCACTGCCCAAGGCGTCCCCCAGATCGAGGAAGACCACGACGTCTAGGCCCGTCCGGTTTCGTTCGCCCGACTCGAGCGGATCGGCTCCGAAACGGGATCGGGCACGGATTGCCTCCGCGGGAGTCGACTGGAGGGCACCTGCCGGTTCGGTCCTCGGTCACTTGCAGGCGATCGTCAGCGTGTTACCATCGATGCGAATCTCGTAGTCGCGAATCGGGAAGGAAATCGAGACGCTGGTATCGTTGGTGACGACCGTATCGAGCGCTTCGGGGTTGACGTGATCGTGGAGCGTGATGGCCAGTTCTTCCCGTCGGTTCTCCGGGTCAGTGTTTTCGATAGCTGCGATGGCGTTGATAACTGCCATACTCGCGGCCGTCTGCGACCAATCGTATCGCGCGTCGATCGACTCCGAGTCGCTGCAGGAATCCCCCATGCGCGTCTAAGAGCATCGACCAGGCCATACGTGTTGTGATGATGCGAGTTACAGGTAGCGAGTGTTCGATCGCCACACCTGACCGCAGTACGGACCCCACACGGGAAGCGCTCGCCGTCCCTTTTCCAGGGCCAGTCGGCCGACGCTCGCGGACTCCGCGCTCGCGTGCAGAGATCGACCCGTGAGCGGCCATCGGTCCCGGTCGCGACCGCAGCCGGTGATTAAGTGCGACGGCGGTGTAGAGTTCTCGGCCATGGTCGTTCCGAGTTCGCCGGTCGCCTTCCTCGCCCTGTTTCTCGTCGGGATCGTCCTGGTGATCTGGTGTGTCGAGGTCTTCATCGAGGCCGTCGCCGAGAGCGCCGTCTCGCTTGGCATCTCCGGGTTCGTTCTCGCGGTCGTACTGGCCGGAGTCGACCTCGAGAACGCCGTCCTCGGCGTGACTGCGGCGTCCGCCGCCCTACCGGGTCTCGCACTCGGAACGGTGTTCGGGGAATCGCTGTTCGTCCTGGCCGTCGCCGTCGGGCTCGCGGGGATTCTCGTCCCGTTCCGGATGGACGTCCCGCAGGTATATCTGCTCATGCTCGCGTCCGTGGCCATCCCCGCGTTCGCGGCCTCGATCGACGGGGCGATCGATCCGCTCGAGGGCACGGCGCTGCTGGCTCTGTTCGTCCCGCTGCTCGCGTTCATCTTCTGGCACGAGCGTCGCTCCGAAAGAGCGTATTTACGCTCGATGGAGGTTGCGGAGGTCGTCGACCTCGAGGGGGCTGACGGAGCGCCCGATGGCGGCGGCGAGCTGCGTGTGCAACGGGGACGAGGGGAGGACTCGGATTTCGATCTCGACGAACTCGTCCCGTCGTTCGAGCATCGAAGCGGTCGCTTCAATCTGGGCGTGGCCGTTCTCGCGACGATCGGGTTGACGATCGGCTCCGGCATTACGGTCGTCGGTGCCGAGGGGCTCTTCGTCGCGTTCGGTATTTCGGGGCTGGCCTTCGGCGCGACGGTGTTGAGCTTCATCGCCTCGATCGAGGAACTGGCGCTGACGGTGGAACCGGTCCGGCAGAATCGACCGAGCCTCGCCGTCGGAAACGTCGTCGGGAGCACGGTCTTCTACATGACTGCGAACATCGGGCTCATCGCACTCCTCCATCCGGTCCGGACGGGCGGGGACGTCATGACGGTGCACTGGCCGTTTTTCGCCGCCTCTCTCCTCGTCGTGACCGCCATGCTCGCACGGGGCCGTGTCACCCGAATCGGCGGCGGTGTACTGATCGCACTCTACATCGCGTACTGGATCGCGAACTATGCGTGAGAACACGAAACGCGGCCGGCCGCCCCCTCCCTCGGGACGGTCGAACGGCGGGGCCCGAACTCCGCGTGGAAACACAGCGTTAGGGCGCGCCAAGTAGGGATTGCCAACTCGACGGTCGACCAAGTCGATCTTGATCGGGCAACGATGGAGCCGGTTTATTGCGAGCTGACAACACTACGTGCGCAGTACGCGCGTGGGGAACGCAGGGGAGATCCTGCCGTGACCGGGCACAGCGTACTGAGAGACTATGACACGAAACGACGACAATCGGGTTTCGAGGCGGACCGTTCTGCAATCGTCCGCAGCAGTTGCGATCGCGGGTCTCGCACCGACGGCGACCGCACAGGAAGCGCTTCCCGGCGAATTCGAACTCGGCGGCCGAGTGAGCGGCTGGATCGGTCAGTCACCCGATTCGATCGCCGACGAACGGAACCCGACCCTCCAGCTCGAGGCGGGCCAGGAGTATACCCTCACCTGGGAGAACCTGGACGGCGCGTCACACAACTTCAACATCGAGGATGAAGACGGCAACGATCTCGTGAGTACGGAGCTCGTCTCGAGCACCGGTGATACCCAGACGGTCGAGTTCACCGCCGAAGAGGCGATGGCCGAATACTACTGTGGCCCCCATCCCAGCTCGATGCGCGGCGATATCGAGTTCGGCGGCGGCGAGGCACCCGCGGAACCCGCCCAGCTCATCGGCGAGGGGCCGACAGTCGGCCTCGAGACCGTCGCCGACGACTTGACCGCACCGGTAACGTTGCAGGTAGCCGACGAGGAGGCCGACCGACGGTTCATCGTCGATCAGACCGGATACATCTACGTGCACGACGAGGACGGCCTGCAGGAGGACCCCTTCCTCGACGTCTCGGACCAGCTCGTCGAGTTTCAGGAGTTCGACGAACGGGGACTGCTCGGGCTCGCCTTCCACCCCGAGTTCGAGGACAACGGCCGGTTCTTCGTGCGCTATAGCTCGCCGCCGCGGGAGGGAACGCCCGAGGGGTACGATCACACGTTCGTGCTCTCCGAGTTCGCGACTGCGGACGAGGACCGCTCGACGGCCGACCCCGAGTCCGAACGGACGATCCTCGAGGTTCCGGAGCCACAGTTCAACCACAACGCCGGGCCGATCGCGTTCGGTCCCGAGGGCTACCTCTACGTCGCCACGGGCGACGGTGGCGGTGCGAACGACGCGGACGAGGGCCACGTCGAGGACTGGTACGACGAAAACGAGGGCGGAAACGGCCAGGACACCGAAGAGAACCTCCTCGGTGGCATCCTGCGACTCGACGTCGATACCGAGACCGACGAACGCGCCTACGGGATTCCGGACGACAATCCGCTGGTCGACGCGGAGGGCCACCTCGACGAGTACTACGCGTGGGGGATGCGCAACCCGTGGGGCGGGATGTCGTTTACCGACGACGGCGAGTTCCTGATGGCCGACGTCGGACAGAACCTCTTCGAGAGCGTCAATCACGTCCAGCGGGGCGGCAACTACAGCTGGAACGTCAAAGAGGGGACCCACTGCTTCAGCACCGAAACCCCGTCGGAACCGGCCGACGACTGTCCCGACAGCACGCCCGACGACGTCAGGGGAGGCGAGGAATTACTCGATCCGGTACTCGAGTACCCACACGACCTCGAGATCCTCGAGTCCGACGGTGCCGAGGAGGACGACGAAGATACCGAGGAGAGTGACGGGGCGATCGGCGTTTCCATCACCGGCGGCTACCGCTACGTCGACGGCGATATCGACGACCTCGAGGGGACGTACGTCTTCGGCGACTGGAGCCAGGACGGCGAGAGTCCGGGAACGCTGTTTCTCGCCCGGCCCCCGGAGGGCTGGCCCGACGACGGCGACGGCGGTCCCGAGGACCTGTTCCTCGATCCGCCGACTGCCGAGGACGACGGCGAGAACGTCAGTGACGACGACGAAAACATCAGTGACGACGGGGGCGACGAGCTACACGAGGAACAACAGGAGCGCAACGGCGGGAACGAAACCGAAGCCGACGAGGCGGCGGACGCTCCCACTGGCACCACCCAAGAGGGGCTGTGGCCGATCGAGCAGATACAGGTCGAAGGCGAGGCCGCAGCAGACGGCCGGCCGACCGGGTTCGTATACGGCTTCGGAGAGGGAGCCGACGGGGAGCTGTACGTCCTGACGACCAATACGTCGACGGTCGAGGGCGAGGGGGCTGTCCACCGTCTCGTCCCGGCGGAGAACGGCGACGAGGCAGCCGAAGACGACACAGAAGCCGACACGGACAACGAAACGGCCGCTGAGGACGTGGAAGCGGACGACGAACCGACGGAGAAGGACGTGGAAGTCGAAAACGAAACCGCAGCCCAAGACGCGGACGACAGCGCCAACGAGACGAGCGACGAATAAGCCGCGATCGGTCGATTTCCGTCGCGGCTCGGCTGCCCGTGGCTGGCACCTGGCCGGTTTTGTCGCCGAAAAATCGTCGGGCGGATCGATCGCGCTACTCCTCGAGCGAGAAGACGGCGATCGTGTTCCCCTCTTCGTCGACTTGATTCCCGCCACCGCCGGGGATCGCGACGTACTGTTTCCCTTCGGCCGGATCGTACCAGCTCGCCGGCGCGCCGTCGACCCCGTGGTCGCCGACCTCGTGGGCGGCGAGGTGCTCGCCCGTCTCGGTATCGAAGGCGTGGAGCTGTCCGGTCGGACCGCCGGCGAAGGCCACGCCCGTCGCGGTCGTCAGCGAGCCACCCCAGGGCGGGCCCGCTTCCCAACTGAACCAGTTTTGCCACTTCACCTCCCCGGTGAGTGGATCGATCCCGGCGATGACGCCGGCCATCTCGTTCCACTCGGGCACTTCCTCGTTTTCGAACTGTTGGGTCTCTTCTTCTTCCTCTTCTTCCTCCTCTTCCTCCTCGTCTCGTTCCTGTTCTTCCTCGTGTAGCTCGTCGCCCCCGTCGCCGTTCTCGTCGGGCGTCTCGTCACCTTCCCGTTGTTCGCCCTCCTCCGCGTCGGCCGGTTCCGTCTTTCGGACGGTGTCCATGCCGATGTACGTCTCTCCCGCCGCGTATTCCACTTCGAACCAGGAGAATTTGATCGGGTAGTTGGTCCCCTTGACGACCAGCGTCCGCGTCTCCGGATCGTACGCGCTTGGCTGGGGGTTGGTCCCGCCGATCAGATCCGGCATGATCCAGGGCGCGCTCTCGAGGTCGTCGTAGGGCGGCAGGCTGAACATGTTGAGGTGTTGGACGTACTCGTCGCTGCGCTGGTGGAGCTGTCCCGTCTCCATGTCGACCGTGTACACCCAGCCGGTTTTGCCCGGCCACGTCGCGAACTGTCGCGTTTCGCCCTCGACCTCCGCCTCGAAGAGCACCGGCGGACTCGGCGAATCGTAGTCCCACCAGTCGTGGGGCGAGTCCTGATGGTGCCACTGGTATTCGCCGTCTTCGACGTTGACCGCGACCTTTCCACACGAGTAGGGGTTGTATCCCGGTCGGACGGTGCCATACCACGGGCCGGGGTTAGCAGACGGGATGACAACCGTCCCCTCGTCGGGTTCGACCGCGCCCGAGGCCCAGGCGGTCGCGCCGCCGTGTTCCCAGGAGTCGCCGACCCACTCGTGTTCCGGCGTCATGTTCACGCGCCACTGTGGGTTCCCCTCGAGGTCGATCGCATCGAAGAAGCCGCTGACGCCGAACTCCCCGCCGAAACTCCCCTTCATGAGCATGCCGTCGTAGATCAGCGGTGGGAACGACGAGGTCGTCCCCCGCGAGCGTTCCCACTGGAGTTCCTCGTGCATGACGTCGTCCGCGACCTCGCCCCGATAGGCGGCCGCGCCGTTGTAGTACCACCGTTCTTCGCCGGTGTAGCGGTCGATCGCGATGACCCCAAGATCGAGCGTACTCTTGTAGACCGTATCGCCGAGGACCGCGGGGCCGCGTTCGGCGGGTGGCGTCTCGTCGGACGCACCGACGACGGGTTCGTAGAAGTGCGTCCACAGGAGGTCGCCCGTCCGCGCGTTTATCGCGTACAGCAGGTCCGGGCCGACCGTCGTATACATGATCGGCGGATCGCCGTCGACGATGATCGGCGAGCCCTGGAAGTCGTTCGGATCGTCCGCGACCTCGAGTCGATACTCGGCCTCGAGTTGGTCGACGTTTTCGGGCGTGATCACGTCGGCCGTCGTGTGGCGCTGGGACTGGTAGGAGCCGCCCATGATCAGCCAGTTGGTCGGCTCTTCGCCCGTCGCTGCGAGATCTTCTTCGGTTACGTCTCGTTCCGGAATCTGGTCGATGTCTCCCTGTTCGACGACCGATTCCCCCGGTTTTTCGTTCCACGGTGCATCTTCTGGCAGGTCGATGAGGTGTGATTCGTAGGTCATTCGCCATCACCGTTAGTCGGTGGTCGCCGGGTTCCGTGGCGCACGCTTGTCGTCCGTAATCCGGACGACGTCGTTGATCAGGAATTCCTGGCCGATGATCATGACCGCGGTACTGGCGGTCGTCAGCGTCGTCAGGTGGTCGTCAGCGATTTCGCCGGCCGCGAGGTCACGAGCGGCCGACCCCATCAGGTAGTAGCCCCCCAGCATCGACTTGACGTCCCAGAGTCCGCGATCGATCATCTCGTCGGTAACGAGCGGTTCCCGCTGCCAGAGGAAGTGATCGAGTCCGTCGATCCAGAGCAGCGACCCTTCCGCGGCCCGCTGATGGAGCGGTGCGACGTACTCGTGGACGACACCGTCGTCGACGGCGTCAGCGGGCGGATAGTCGGGCGTCGCCATCCACCACGAGAGCTGCTCGCGCGAGTTCACGATGTTGGTCACCAGCGCGGTCTGTTCTTCCTCCGCGAACCCGATCTCGGAAAGCGTCGCCGGCAGCGCGTCGATGTGCAGCAGTTGCCGCGTCGTCTCCTCGATGTGTGCGGGCTCGAACGCCGGCAGGTTCGCTTCCGCGCTCGCGAAAAAGCCCGCGTCCGACAGGTGATCGTTGATCGTCCACGCCGACGTCGTCAGTTCCTGGTAAGCCGACGCCCCCTGCTCGGGAACTCCCATCGCCCCGAGCTGGGGCAGGCGTTCGAAGCTCCCCTCGAGTGCTGTCACCGCTTCGCTCAACAGGGCCGCGTCGAGGGATCCGGTCAACCCGCCGCGAACTGCCTCGCCCATTTCGGCGAGCCCGCCCGCAGCGCCGCTCGAGACCTCCGCGCGGAGATCACGCAACGTCGCTCCGGCGACGGCGCCACCCCCGATGACGCCGAGCGCTTTCAGGAATTCACGACGATCCTCGTCGCTTACCTCCCCGTAGCTGTATCTATCTTCTGGATTGGTACCGTATGCCATGGCTCTTGCGCACCGACGGCATCACTTCCATTAGCAGTTGTCACAGTTTCGGCGTTTGGATCGGATTTCTTCGAGCGGGTCGAACGGCTGGATTTCGACAGCAAATGGCAGGGAGAAGACGAGCGGTCCCAACAGCTAGTTAGTACGATCGAGAGACAGACAATGAGGCATTGGTAGTGCCAGACGAACCGGATTCGAGCGAGCGATCGAACGGAGCGATCGGGGCTGTGAAATCACCCCTGCCGACTCAGCGGTCGGAGTGCGCCCGCTCGAGACGGTACGACCCGCCGTGGCTCACTCCGTGTCGAGTTCGAACTGCTCGTTTTCCGAGACCGCGTTGAGGACGATGCTCGTATTCGACTGATTGATGTCGGGATCCGTGATCAACATCTTGATCTGATCGTTCATGTCGTCGGTGTCTTTGAACTTCCCGATCGCGATCACGTCGTAGTCCCCCGTGACCTCGTAGACGGAGATCATCTGGCGGTGATCTTTCAGCGTCTCCGTGATTTCGGGCAGGGCGTTCCCCTCGGCTTTGAGTTGCATGACGGCGGTGACGTCGTAACCGACCGCATCGTAGTCGATCTTCGGGGTGTAGCCCTCGATCACGCCCTCCTCCTCGAGATCCGAGAGGTGGTTCGAAACGGTGGTCACGGAGACGTCGAGTTCTTCGGCGAGGCTGCGGAGGCTCGCCCGACCGTCGTTGAGCAGTTCGTTTACGAGATCCGAATCGAGGTGTTCGTAGGTCATTGCTCGGTATGAAGTACTCCTGCTACTAGGGGTTTACGAATATCCAGTTCTACCCGGATCGAGTGAGTCGGTGTTGTGGTGTTGGCGGGCAAGTCTTGCAGAGGCATCAACTAGTGTAGTTTCAGCGCCACACTGGCGGTTCTCGGACTCGTCACTGGCGACATACCCCGTCCCCACGTCTCGCTCACGGCGAACCCCACCGGCCGAGAGTAAACCCAGTCGAAGAACAGTACCATTGGAGAGACCGGTTAGAGCACGGTGAAGCCGAGTACGTGGAGCTGCCAGGTGAAGCCGATGCCGAGAAGGGCCAGTATCGTCTGGTGGATGCGGGCGGATAGTGACCAGTAGCGGTTCCGCCATCCGAGTATCGCACCAACAGTCGTCGCGAGCGCGAGGATCGCGATCAGGGGTGGAACTGCGAGCGCAATTCGCATCGAGAGTGGCCGTGTGATGAGTGTGAGTTCGCCACCGCGCTCGAGGACGAGCAGGAAGATCGAGACGAAGCCGACCGAGACGCTGCTCAGTCCGACCCCCGCTGCTCTGGCGAGCCACGCGGGGTTGGTCAGACGGCGTTGGAGGCCGTGTGTAACTGTGGCCCAGGAGTCGTCTTCGTTCGACTGTGACGCTGGGTTCCTCGAGGTGTGGTCCGTCATCCGGTTTCCTCCGTGTCGGTCTCGCCGTCGGTGGTTCGGTCCGCCCATCGTCGCCATCCTCCGACCGCACTCCACCCGACGAGGGAGAGTCCAAATCCGGTGAGAGCGGTGCCGAGGACGCTACCGGTGACGAGTTGCCGTTCGTGGAACGGGACCGGCTCGTAACTCCCAGTGGGGTCGCTGCTCAGGTACATCGTCTCCACGTCGCCATCCGCGACCTCGAAGGCTAGGACGTCGTGGCCACCGTCTTCCCGATACACGTATGGCTTCGTTTCGACCCACTGCCTGGCGTCTCCATCGAGCGTCGTAGTGAGGAGACGCCCGTTACCCGCCGGTTCAACAGAGACTCGCTCCAACAACTCGACCACCTGGAGCGGACCGCTCTGGGGAAGGTGCGTGACGCTGTACTCACCGGCGACCCGCTTGGCACGTTCCTGATCGCCGGGCGTCCGAGGGGGCGCGGTTGGTGATGGTTGCAGGTCGTATTCGGCGATGATTTCATCGACGACGGCCGCAGGAGGCTTGCTGCTGTTGCTATTGTAAGTTACGAAGATCCCGACATCGTGGCCGGGTGCGAGTACGAGTTGACTCGTGAAATCGATCGTCGCGCCCGAGTGGCCGAGAAGGTCGCCCTCCGGATCGCCGTACTCGTAGAACCCGTATCGCCAGTTGGTGACCGCTGGATGGCGCACGTGGTGGCGGTCGTGCATCGTCCGCGCCGTATCCGCCTTCAAGATTCGTGTGTCGCCGACCGCACCGGTACCGAGATGTGCGCTCATGAACGCAGCCATATCGTTCGCTGTCGCGCTCATCGCTCCCGCGGGGCGCATGTTGATGAATACCTCGTCTGTGGTCGTGAACGTCTCTCCGTCTCGTGTGTGGCCAGCCGCGAGGTCACCGGGGTGGCCGTCCGGGACCGGTTGAGCGAACGTGCTGTGAGTCATCTCGAGCGGCTCGAAGAGTTCCGACTGGACGTACTCCTCGAACGTCGTGTCGTGGACTTCGGCGACGATATGCCCGGCCAGGGCTGCACCATAGTTCGAGTATGCCACGGTTTCGCCCGGTGGGCGTACACGGGACGGCTGGTGGTCAGCGAGAAGCCTGCCTAACGGGGCGAGCTCGTCTCGATCGGTGACGATTTCGGGATCGAGGACCGACTCGAAGCCGGCGGTGTGGGTTCCGAGATGCCGGAGCGTCACGGGGACGTCGTACGTCTCCGGAACCGTAACCTCGGAGCCTTCGAGATACGTGTTGACGTCTTCGTCGAGAGCAACGACTCCTCGTTCAACCCCTTGCATGACCGCAGTGTAGGTCACCAGTTTGCCAACCGACCCGACACGGAACGGGGTCTCGTCAGCCGTGACCGGGACTCCGGTGTCCACGTCAGCGTCGCCGTATCCCTTGGTGAGGAGGGGTGTATCACCCTCGACGATGGCAACGCTCGCGCCAGGAGTGACGTTCCCGATTCGGCGTGTCAGTACATCGTCGACGAACGCCTCGAGTTCGTCCGGGGCAGCGAACTGGCCGTCATCTCCCGGTGGGGAATCGGCTGCGGATCCGATAGTGGCGCTCGCTCGACCAGCGGGATCGGTGAAACTGGCGAGACCGATGCCACCGAGTCCACCGAGGAACCGTCGCCTGGTGAGTCGGTCTTTGCCGCGTTTTCTCCAGTGGGTTCGTTCTCGAGTCATCGATTCGTCAGGGAGGGGTGGCTTCGATCCCGGCGACGAGTCCGAAGAGTTGCTTGTTGGTCTTCTCGATCGCGAGATCCGTTTTCTGAACGGTTTCCAGTGGCTCGTGATTCAGTTGGCAGCCGGCCGTTTGATAGTGGGACTCGGCGCGCCAGTCCTGGAGCCAGGCAAGCGGTGCCACGTCGCTGCGACTGTGTTCGAGAAACAGTAGCTGACCGCCCGGTTTGCAGACTCGCTGCATCTCTCGGAGGGCCGTGATCGGGTCCGGGAACGTGCACGTGGCAAACGACGAAATGACGGTGTCGAAGCTGTCGTCAGGGAACGCGAGTGCCTGTGCGTCCATCCGGTGGAGCGTGCCATCCAGAGCGAGGCCGTCGAGTTCGTCACGGGCGTGAGCGAGCATCTCGTCGCTGATGTCGATGCCGACGACGTCCGTGGCTGTGGAGAGATATCGGAAGTTCCGGCCCGTCCCACAGGCGACATCGAGGACTCGTCCGGCCGCGTTCTCGAACTGGCGGCGACGATATCGACCTGCGAAGAGTCGCTCGAGTCGACTCCATCGAACGAGTTCGTCGGCTACGTCCCCGTACGAATCGGCGATCTCTTCGGCCGACATGGGGCGTGGTTGAGCCGACTTCGGTCGGTCGGTCCGATCGCTGCTCGTCCGATTCGGCTGATCTCGTGGTGTATCGGGATTGCTCGGGTGCATAGTTCGCGTCTCCAGTATCGTCATTGCGATCCGATCCGGCAACGGCAATAAAACTATCCCATATTTGATAATTTATCGAGCTCGTTTCAAAATGACAGTTGAGGATAGTACTGGTGGATCAGGGGTTTGTTCGGCGATTCACGGGAAACCGGGCGTGAGTGATGGATTCTACTTAACGCTGGTTTCGTAACGTTACGTACAGGATAGACGAACGGCTCCGCTCTCAGGTCGCACGCGCTCAGTCTACGTGACTCGCCGTTCACACGCCGCCCGATCGTATCGGATCGAACTGGAGACCCGACCAGCGGTGATCGCTGGGACGTATATTACTCGCGAACGATTGCACGAGTGTGACTATAGTGGGCGAGACGAACCGCCCTCTATGAGCCTCGTACTCGTTGGAGCGGTTCTTTTGCTCTGCCTCCTCCCGTCGCTCTTCTTCCTCGGACTCTGGCACGGACTTCTCCGCATGCAACGCAGTTCACTGCTTTCACGCACGAGGACCCGCGCAGGGAACACCGATACTGATCCGGCGGTCACGTGGGGTGACATCATCGATGCGTACGCCGACCCGCGGAAAAGCCTCTTTACGCCCCCGTCCGAGTCGCGGCCATCGACGACTCGTGACGGCCAGTGTGGAGTCTGCGCCGCCGGAAACGATTCGTTCGCGTCGTTCTGTCACAACTGCTTCCGAAAACTCGAGTGAGACGAGTTCCCGCTCGCCTATCGCGTCACAACCGTGAACTCGTTGTCGGCTGTCTCACTCACAATATCGATAAAACACTCTGAACAGTGTAGGTGTAGATCGACGGTGGAGCGAACCAGGTCGTAACATCCCCTGATTTTCGTCAGAAGCGCCGTGACCGATACAGAGGGATTAGTATAGAGGGAATCTATCTTTGTGAGCAAAAACGTTACAATAGGTGATTACAAGTGTCAAATATGAGTATTGAAAGCGACCCGTTTAAGATTCGCCGATCATTCGAATCTATTGCCACTTACACGGACAAATGGTGGTATTTACCGGCACTGTCGGGTATGAGTTGGCTGTTTTTAGTAGGTCTCGCTTTTCTCACGTCTACACCAGTATGGGCATTGGAGACATTCAGCATATTGATTATTTTCCCCACGACTGTTCTCGCTATTCCAGCCATTATTTTCGACATATTGAATAAATGTGGAGGCGATACGCCTCCAGGGTTGTTCCTTTACTCACCTGCTCTCTTGGGTGCGCTCTTTATCGGTTCCACCGCAGTCATCACTGTCATCGTGATCTATCTGATTATATGGGTATGGCCCGGTAAAACGAGGCTTCACAATTTGCTCAGCTAACCTATTACGGGTTAGTTTCTCAATGCTAAATCTGCTGTATTTGCGCTGTGTATGCAGCACGCTCGCATAATATCCATCGAAACTGGTGACTTCTCTAACTATCAGTCCCCCACCTGCCTAACGACTATTCTGGCAAGAAAGGTGTCGAGAAAATAGGATTTCAACAGAGCCATGTCGTTCTATTTGCCAACTATGATCCACTGCGGTTGTTCAAACCCGCTCGTGATAATCTGCCGTCCTCGAATATCAACCAGAAGATCGGCAAGGCGGTTATTCAGAAGATCTCGACCGAATTTCCGGATGTGAACGTATTCCACGCAACACCAGCAGGCTACGATTGGCTTTGATCGGCTGTGTTGAATCGCCATACAGCGGTGGATTTCACTGTTTGACAGCCCGCTTGATGTTATAGACGACACACATCAGGGTAATTTCACGGAACTCTCGATACCAGGTACGCGCTCGCACGGCGTAGCCGAGCGAGCGCTTGATGGCGGAGTTCACGGTTTCAGTCATTGATCGCTGAGCGTACCGATCTTCGTCAATACGAGCGTTGTGAGCGTGATCGTAGGGAGCGAAGATCCGGTGTTTGATCAGCGGGCGAATGTCGAGTTTGCGGAGCTGGTCGCGGAGCGCTTGCTTATCGTAGCCCTTGTCAGCGGCAAGGGATCGCAGATCGCCCGCGTTCCGGCGGGCGATCTGCTCGGCGAGGTCTGCGTCGCTTCCTTCTAACGTCGTTGAGCAGTGAAGATCGAGAACAGCTTGCGTTGCTGTATCGACGAGTTTTGTAACTTTGAGCGTTTGAACGCGGTAATTGGTTCGGTGGCAGTAGTGGCGGCTCGCACGATCACGTTCGTAGAATGTTGCGTCGATAGCAGCGTGTTCAGAGGGGTTGTGCAACTGCGCCGACTGGTGCAGTAGCACTCGACAGACACTCATTTCGATCCGATCAAACGCCTTACACAGCGTAGATGGAGCGGGGAGATCGGCCACGTCAAGGCCGATATCCCCTGTTATTTGCGGCATTTCCTTCAACAGATCGATCGTCATCCGGTAGGACGTATCGAGGTAAATCCGGAGGCAATGCAGCGAAATGAGGGCATAGTCGGCGAATCCGCCGCCACCAGTCGGGGCGGCGGATTCGCCTCGTTCACCCGTAACTCTTTGTGCAATCGAGACGCAACGCTCGGTGAAGCGGGAGATTTGTGTCATGGACAACCAAATTTTCCCGCTTCAACTCCTTCGATTTACTGACCTTCCCCGACGCCATCTAGTGATTCAACGCAGCCCTTTGATCCCTCCTGTGGTTTCTATCGAAGGCCTTCGAGCAGGGTCATTGGATCATCTTCGATACGGTTCATTTGGTCAGTGATGAATACTTCCTAAATCCTGAATCCAAAAGCCGGCCGTTGAACGGCTCTACCTCTATCGGTCTAGCGTTTATAATGGACACCGATAAAATGGATTGGGGGTTATTCCGGCAAAAATTGATCCGGTTAACTTCATCGGCCTATAGAGGCCAATAGCTAAAGTGCCGTAAAACCACCGTAGAAGTGCTCCGTCTGGGATTTGAACCCAGGTCATCGGCTCGAAAGGCCGAAATGATTGGCCGGACTACACCAACGGAGCGTGGGTCGCAACTGATTGTTGCCGAGGGCTAATGAAAAGGGTTCCGTTCCCGTCCGGCAGTGGCACGATATCACGCACGTCGACCTGTTACCTCGACAACAACAACCGTGCTGTCGCTCTCGAGGGATCGGTTCTCTCCGCTCACTGCCCGTCGTCACGGACCGACATCCCACCGACCGCCATCGAGAGTGCGTCCTCGAGCCCCAGCAGATCGACGATCGTCGGTGTCACGTCGACCGCGTCGACGGCACCACCGCCCTCGTCGCCGAAGAATCGTCAGACGACCCCTGCGAGCCGCGCTCGCCGACCCGGCCCGAGTGCCGTCGGGCGGGGGTCGGTGCGTATATCCTCGGGCACGTCCTGTTCGATTCGACTTCGTCACCACAGCAGGCGTCCGCCGGGAGATCGCTGCCGGGGCCGTTCTCGTCCCAGCGGCCGGCTTCGCACGCACCTTGACGCCCTGGGAAATTCGCCTCGCAGTTTTTATAATGGCTCAATGAGTCTCCACGCCGTATGGAACGCGTAGACGTCGCGATCGTCGGCGGCGGCCCCGCCGGAGCGTCCGCAGCCGAACGGGCCGCTGCCCACGGCGCAGAGACGGTCCTCTTCGAGCAGGGAGTCCCTCGAGAGGATCGGGACGGGGTCGGCCCGGATTCGACCGACGCCGCCGGGATGCTCGATTATTGGATCGACATCATGGACTTCGACTACCGGGAGATCCCCGAGGAAGTCATTCATCGGGAACTCGAGGGGACGGAGTTCGTCGGTCCGAACAGCACCGTTGAGTTGACGTCGACGGGGATGGACGCCAGCTATCCCAACTTCGGCTACACCTTCCACCGCGCGCGCATGGACGACTGGCTCCACGAACGCGCGGCCGACGCGGGCGCGGACCTGCGCGTCGGAATCGGAGTCAAGGACCTCGAAACCGATCTCCGGGCCTCGAGCCCGGCGGGCCCGACCCACACGCTGACCCTCTCGACCGGCGACGAACTCGAGGCCCAGTACGTCGTCCTCGCGGACGGCCCACAGCGCCGGATCACGCTCGATGCCCTCGATCAGTTCACGGCCCCCGGCCGGAGCGTCTCCGATTACCTCTCGCCCCCGGATGCGAACCACATCGCCTATCAGGAGTATCGGGAGTTCCCCGACGAACTGTTCGCGGAGTTCGAGGATCGCCTGAAGTTCTGGTGGGGCTACATGCCCGGCGAGACCGCCTATCCCTGGATCTTCCCGAACGACGGCACGATCGCCCGCGTCGGGCTGACGATGCCCATCGGCATGAGCCTCGCGGACGTCGACAACCCCGGTAGCTACAAACTCCTGCGGCCCGAGGACGATCGGATCCCCTCGGGTGCGGAGTACATCAGCCGCCTCCTGGAACAGGAGTACGGCGACGAGTACGACGTCGAGGAAGACATCCCTCGCGTCGAAGATCGCGGCAAGTCGAAGGGGACCGAAACCTACCCGATCTCCTCGACCCGACCGATCGAATCGCCCGTCGGTGCGAACATCGCCGTCGCCGGCGGTGCGATGGGCACGACCTCGGCGTTCCACGAGGGAGGGTACCACGTCGCCGTCCGCACCGGCAAGATCGCCGGCCGACTCGCGGCCACTGACTCCCTCGAGAACTACAACGACATCTGGAAGGACGCGATCGGCGACGAGATCCTGCGCAACGTCTCGTTCGCCGACATCGTCGCGGACTACGGGCCTGACGACTGGGACTGGGCGTTCGACACGATCACCGATATGCAGGGCAACGGGACGGAAAACGCCCTGGTCACCAAGAAGTACTCCGCCGGCTTCGACGCCGCAAAGATCCTCGCGACGTACAAGCACAAGAAGTTCTCCTACCGCGACGGTCGCTACGTCCAGCTGTCGGAAGCCGACTACTTCTACTGAGACGGACCGGCCGTCCGTCGACCGGCGACCCCGCGGACGGGTCGTGAGGGTGCCAGCACTGACTACCAACGGTCCGTATGAATCGGCCACTTCCCGGGGTTCCCGCGTCCGATAACCCGGCTGTGTGGTGTGACTCGAAGGAGCCGGCTCGCATACGGTCGCAACCAGCCGATGTAAGGACGGACTAACTGCCTGTACGCGGTGGTCCTTTTTCGGGATCGACGTGGAAGCGGCGGTATGGGCTCCGGTGGACACACCCCTTCGTCCGACGAGCACGTGTCTCGAGCCGACGGCTCCGGCCACCGCGTTCCCGAGGGGCAGGCACCCGAGGAGTACGGCGACCACCGCGGTCGCGGCGACCACGACGAGCACGACCACCGCAGTCGCTGGCCGCTCGTCGCCGCCGCCGGAGCCGCCGGACTCTACGGCGGCGTCGCGATCTCCATCTTCGGGGACGTCACCGATCTCCTTCCGTCGGTGATCGGCATCGCCCTCGCCGTCGTCGGAACGATCGTCCTGCTGGCCGGCGTCGCGGGCTGGATCGATCAGGCGTTTCTGCCGGCCGCTCGAGGCCCCCACGGCAGCCCCACGTCCCGCGAATCGTACGTTTCGACGACCCTGCTCTTTCTCGCGACCGACGTGTCGACGTTCGGTGCGCTGTTCGTCTACTACTTTTTCGTCAGGATCGGGACGTGGCCGCCCGAGGAGTTACCGCCGCTGCTTGGCTCCCTCGTGATCGTCAACACCACCATCCTGGTCGCCAGCAGCGTCACCTTTCACTACGCACACGAGGCGCTCGAGGACGGCGACCGGCGACGATTCCTCGGACTGCTCGGGACGACGCTCGTGCTCGGACTCGTCTTCCTCGCCGGGCAGGCCTACGAGTACTACGAGTTCGTCGCCGCGGAGGGATTTACCCTCACGAGCGGGGTCTTCGGGACAGCCTTCTTCGGTCTGACCGGGCTCCACGGGTTCCACGTCGCACTCGGCGTCGGAGCCATCGCCGTCCTCTGTTGGCGAGCACTCCGGGGACACTACGGCCCGAATCGCGATACGTCGGTCGCGACCGTCTCGCTGTACTGGCACTTCGTCGACCTCGTCTGGCTCTTCCTCGTCGTCGTTCTCTACGTCGGTGCGTCGGTGTAAGAGGGGCACACGGCCGATCGCGATCGCCGCGGACAGGATCACGGTATCTCGTCGTGGTCGAGATCCGTCTCGAGGACCGCCAGCGACGGTGACTCGCAGTCACAGAAATTCGATTGACCGAGTGGCTGTAGACTGCCGTCGGGCCAGATCTGGACGATACCGATCTCGCCGCACTCGTCGCATTCGGCCGCCGCTCGTCGTTTGTCGTCGTTGCCCACTAGGGTCACCTCTGGGAGAGATCCGTACCACAGCTACCGAGGAAAAACCCCGGTGACGGATCGACTGCGTCCAGTCTGCGGACGACGACAGTGTTTCGGCCCCACGTATCGGATTGGCTACTCGAGGTCGACGGTCCATCGGGACAGCAGACCGTATCAATCCCTCCGTTCACGGTCCATCCGCTCTTCGAACCCTGCCATCCGCCGGTAGATCGGCGGCGTCAGTACGCCCACGATCCCGACGAGTATCGCGATCGCGCCGATCGGGAACAACAGCGGTTCGACCTCGAGACAGGAGTTCCGGGACGCGATCTGGACGTAGTACCGCTCGCCCTCGTACTCGACGAGCGCTCCCTCGAGTAGCGCCGCCCGGTTCCCGAGGTCACCGTCGACCCTCCCTTCCCGCAGCGGGCTGTCGATCGCCTCCTCGAGAGCCTGCCGCTCGGCCGGTGTGAGGTCCGTTGCCGGGATCGTCTCGACGGTTTCCGGAGGTGTATCGTCTTCCTCGACCGGCGTCGCCGTGATCGTGGGCGTCCCACAGAGGCCGACGCTGTCCTGCACGACGACGTAGCCGCCGACGATCGCGAGCGGGAGGCCGGCGGCGATCAGGAGGACCCCCAGAAAAGGTGCGGCGTAGGTCAACAGCAGCGATTCCGATCCCGCAGTCGGTTCGACCGGCCCCGTCTCGTCGGTGGCCGGCGACTCCGTCGCGTCGGAAGGTGTCTCGTCACTGCCGCTCATTCCTTCCCGTCCTCCGTGGAGGGACGCCGCTGGCGACCGCCCAGATAGGTGATCGTCCCGGCCAACCCCAGGCCGTAGATCCAGTGGGCCAGCACTACGAAGATGAGGTACGTCACCAGCTCGAGCCCGGGCTGGCCAGTATAGAAGGCGAGCGCGAACCCCGTCGCGATGACCGTCGCATACCACAACCCGGTGACGAGCGTGAGCTCGCCCGGCAGGTACTCGCCCAGCGAGAGGAACAAGAGCGGCCAGACCGTCATCCCACCGACGAGGAAAAGCCCGTATCCGAGCGCGAGGTCCGCCGGCAATCCGACGAACGTCGCGAGGGTCGCGATGGACTCGAGGTCGAACACGCCCAGCGCGACTGCGACGAGGAGGACCCCCGTCATCAACATCGTTCCGACGAACCCCCCAGCCGCACCGATACCGGCGTCGTTCGCGACGGTTTGGGCGACCGGCCTGATCCGACCGTACAGCGACAGCGGTCGCTCGCCCCGTGCGGGCACGTACGACGGACGGACCTCCTCGGGCTCGCTCGGCGGGACCCCGCGCTCGCGCTCGAGACGGTCCTCGAACCACTGCCACTCGGGTGTGAACTGCTCCGTCGCCTTCAGTTCCCAGGGGTCGGCGGTCTCGACCGGCGCCCCCCGAAAATACGACCAGAGCATATTGTACAGCCACATGAGGACGCTGATACCGATGATGAACGCACCGACGGTCGCGACGATCTGCAGCCCCGAATACCCCGGGGGATAGGTAGCGTATCGTCGGGGAAGCTCGAGGAAGCCAAGCGCCATCAGCGTCATGAACGTGAGCGCGGAGCCGACGACCAGCAGCGACGATTGGAAGATCGCGAGCCGACGGTCGTACATGCGGCCGGTAAGCATGGGATACCAGTAGTAGCTCGCGGCGAACATCATGAGTGGAATAATTCCCATGAGAATGAGGTGGAAGTGGCCGACTACGTAGTAGGTGCCGTGGTAGATGACGTCGACCGGGATGACGGCGAGGAAGATGCCAGTGACGCCGCCGACGATGAACAGTCCGATCGAGCCGACACAGAGGATCGTCGGCGCGGCGAGCCTGATGTCGCCGTTCCACATCGTGGTGATCCAGTTGAATACTTTGATCGCGCTGGGGACGGCGATCGCGATCGAGGTCGCCATGAAACTCGCCCGGACGCGAGGGTCGACCCCGGTCACGAACATGTGGTGGGCCCAGACGCTAAACGAAAGGACGCCGATCGCGATCGTCGAATAGACGATGAACTTGAATCCGAACAGCTTGCGGCCGACGAACTTCGGCAGGATCAGGCTCATCAACCCGGTGGCCGGCAGGAAGATGATGTACACTTCCGGGTGCCCCCAGAACCAGAGCAGGTGCTGCCAGAGAATGGGACCGCCGCCTTCGACTGCGAAGAAGGTCGTCCCGAAATTGCGATCGAACAGCAACATGAGCAGTGCCGTCCCCAGCAGCGGGAACGCAAAGAGGATGACCGCGCTCGTAACGAGCATGTTCCACGAGAAGATGTCGAGGTTCGCCCAGCCGATCGACTCGTCGCGCTCGTAGATAACCGTCGTCATGAAGTTGATCCCACCGATCGTCGTCGCGATGCCACTCAGGTGGAGCCCCAACAGGAGGAAGTTCGTCTGCGGGTTCGGCGCAAGCGACAAGGGCGGGTACATCGTCCACCCGATCGCCGGCTCCTGAAACGCGAGCAGAACCGACAGCCAGTCGTTTGGAACCACGACGGCCAGTACTGCCCCTGTTACTTCCGCGACGATCCCCAGCCGGGCGAGCAACAGCGAGGGCGGCAGCAACCAGAACCCGACCGCATTGAGCCGCGGAAACGCCATATCGTCGGCTCCGATCAGCAACGGCAGAAAGTAGTTCCCGATCCCGAAGAACACCGGCGTCACGAAAAAGATCAGCATCGTCAGGCCATGCATCGTGAACAGTTCGTTGTACGTCTGTTCCGTCCAGAGATTCGCCTCTGGCGTCAGCAGATGCGTCCGAATCATCATCGCATCGATCCCGCCCCAGATCGCCGCGACAGTACCGAACGCGATGTACAACAACCCGATCTCGCGGTGATTCGTCGTCGTCGTCCAGCGGACGGCAGCCGCCTTCGCGTCGCCGAGAGTGAACTGCCGTCTGCGACCCGTCGCGTAGCCACCATCCGGCGACGGTTCGGCTCGGAACCGCTGTGCGAACAGGACGACCAGCAGACAACTGACGACGACAGCCCCAAACAATGCGACCTCCGCGAATGCACGATTCATCGTCAGCCGTCACCTCCGATGGCCCGATCGCGCGGCTCGTCACCGTGCATAGCGGTGGACTCACCATCGATCCCAATAAAGATGAACTGACAGTTCCGTGAGTATCTCCACCCATGATACGTTTCCCGAGACGCCCACACCGCCGCCGACCGGTCCGGAACACTGACATTCACCATTTCAATGAAGGCCGTATATCAGACCGGTCGTCGAATCCCCGCCAATGGGTCGGCGTCAACGAACGCTCATCGTGCTCGCGGCGCTGGCGAGTCTCGTCGCACTCACCGGCACGGTCGCCGCACAGTCGGCAAACCGCGACCTCATCGACGGCCTCGAGTACCAACTCCTCTACGTCGCCCTCCCGCTCACCGTCTTCGTCCTCATCATCCTGGTCTACGCAGCCGTCAAGTTCCACGACAACGACGAGCCCGAGCCGACCACGGAGGACCCCGCCCTCGAGATTACCTGGACCGTCGCAACGGCGATCATCCTCCTGTTCGTCGGCCTCTCGGGCTATAGCGTCCTCGTCAATCCCTACGTGTCGCCATCACAGTCCATCGCTACCGAGGACCCCGATCGGGACGAGCTCGACTCGTTCGACGACCTTCCCGACAGCGGCGACGAGGAGGTCTTCGTCCGTGGCTATCAGTGGGAGTGGCAGGCGACCTATCCCGATTCCAACGTGACGACCGAGAACGAAATCGTGATCCCCGCCGACGAAAACGTGACGATCTGGCTCACCAGTGACGACGTCGTCCATTCGCTTTTCGTACCGGATCTGGGGATCAAACAGGACGCGTTCCCCGGCGATTTCACTCGCGCTCGAACGATCGTCTCCGACCCCGGCCGCTACGACGTCGTCTGTGCCGAGTTCTGTGGTGCCGGCCACTCGCGAATGGCGGCTTCGATCGTCGCCGTCGACTCGGAAACCTACGACCAGTGGCTCGAGGAACACGATAGCGGAGGCAACGTCACCGACGCACCGGTCCTCGAGTGAGACCGGCGTCGGTCACGCCCCGAACGAAGGGACCGACGAGCCTACAAGAGTTAAACGGGTCCGGTTCCTAGAACTGCTGCGTGCCTTTAGTCCCCGTCCGAGCAGACCCATTCGGGTGCGATGACAGTACGGCGAACCCGGGCACGCGACAGTAATCCGGGGTGCTCCCACGAGTTCCCCCGCCCGGCACGAGGGTTAGCCAGCCGACGCGGCACGCCGCCACGGGATGAGGCTGGACGTTAGTGTTCCGGGCGTACATTTCTCTCCCGGATACTCGGGAGTCTCTCGCGTCGATACTGAACGATCGAAACGGGATCTCTCGGTGCGTTGTTTGGTGCCCTCCAATCGTTACGGGAACAGTGGTTATAGGGCAGTGGCAGATACGCAGAAAACCCCACACAGCCGGTGCTGTGTGGGGTTGAATGTAGTATGAGTGGTGGCGGCGAAACGAGTTTCCCAGAGGGTCGCCCACTCCAGTACTCACCGTAACGCAGGCGAGCTTATCTTCCGTGTTCGGGATGGGTACGGGAGGTACCTCGCCGCTGTGGCCGCCGTAATGCCGATCAACGGAATCGAACCGTCGTCATTCCAATATCGGTCGGTGTGTCTAAGACCGTAGTATACGTGTAGTCCAGTTTGCGTCCGGACCCGTTCTCGCGTCACGGATCCAATGCGATGTAGTATGAATGTGTGGCTTGATCAGTTAGTGCTCGCGGGCTCAACACCTCGTTGCCTTGGTGCGTACACCCCGAGTCTATCGAACTCGTCTTCTACGAGTGATCTCAGTGGTATCTCTTTTTCAGGTGGGTTTCGAGCTTAGATGCGTTCAGCTCTTACCCCGTGGTGCGTCGCTGCCCAGCACGTGCCCTTCCGGACAGCTGGTACACGAGTGGCACCCAATCGTAGTTCCTCTCGTACTATACGATCGTTCCCGTCAGATACCGTAACACCCCCAATAGATAGCAGCCGACCTGTCTCACGACGGTCTAAACCCAGCTCACGACCTCCTTTAATAGGCGAACAACCTCACCCTTGCCCGCTTCTGCACGGGCAGGATGGAGGGAACCGACATCGAGGTAGCAAGCCACCCGGTCGATATGTGCTCTTGCGGGTGACGACTCTGTTATCCCTAAGGTAGCTTTTCTGTCAGCAATTGGCCGCATCAAGCAGCCTAATTGGTTCGCTAGACCACGCTTTCGCGTCAGCGTCCGTCGTTGTGCCGGACACTGTCAGACTTCCATATGCTCTTGCGCTCTTTTCCGCGTCTCCGACGCGGATGAGGAAATCTTGGGGCGCGCCCGATATCTTTTCAGGCGCGTACCGCCCCAGTCAAACTGCCCGGCTACCAGTGTCCTCCGCCAGGAGTGAGAGTCGCAGTCACCATCGGGTAGTATTTCAATGCTGGCTCGGTGGCCCGCTAGCGCGGGTACCTGTGTAATGCCTCCTACCTATGCTGCACAATGGCGACCACGTCTCAGTGACAGCCTGCAGTAAAGCTCTATAGGGTCTTCGCTTCCCCTTGGGGGTCTCCAGACTCCGCACTGGAACGTACAGTTCACCGGGCCCAACGTTGGGACAGTGGCGCTCTCGTTGATCCATTCATGCAAGCCGCTACTGAAGCGGCAAGGTACTACGCTACCTTAAGAGGGTCATAGTTACCCCCGCCGTTAACAGGTCCTTCGTCCCCTTGTACGGGGTGTTCAGATACCTGCACTGGGCAGGATTCAGTGACCGTACGAGTCCTTGCGGATTTGCGGTCACCTATGTTGTTACTAGACAGTCGGAGCGCCCGAGTCACTGCGACCTGCCTCTTCGCGAGGCAGGCATCCCTTATTGCGAACGTACGGGACTAACTTGCCGAATTCCCTAACGTCGGTTGATCCCGACAGACCTTGGCTTTCGCCGCCATGAGTACCTGTGTCGGATCTCGGTACGGACAGTGTGCTCGCTTTTTCACGGGCTCTGGGTAGACCTGACTTGCGCGATCCTGCCATTCGAACGCTTCGTGCCATTACGGCTTCCACGCTCTTCGACAGTTCGACCGGGCGAAAGCCCGGCTCAGGCGGCCCCAAAGCGTCAGCTTTGAGTGCACACTGGCATAGGAATATTAACCTATTTCCCTGTTGTCTGCTTCGACTTACGGGCAGACTTAGGACCGGCTAACCCTCAGCTGATCAGCATTGCTGAGGAACCCTTACTCGTTCGGCCGTCGGGGTTCTAACCCGACTAACGCTGCTACTATGACCAGGATTTTCGTTACTGAACGGTCCACACGAGTTCTCACCCGTGCTTCCACCCGAACAGAACGCCAACCTACAAGATTGCGGTGTGAGCCGCACTGCTAGGTCTCGGTGGTAGACTTGAGCCCCGATCATTTTGGGCGCCTCAAACCTCGGCCGGTAAGCTGTTACGCTTTTCTTAGAGGGTAGCTGCTTCTAAGCTCACCTCCCGGCTGTCTAGGGCTTGAGACCACCTTCGATCGCACTTAGTCTACACTTGGGGACCTTAACCCAGCTCTGGGTTGTCTCCCTCACGGTACACAGGCTTACCCCGTGCACCGGACTCCCTGCGTCAAACGACGTTCGTAGGTTCGGAGTTGGACAGGGGGGCGCACTCCTCTCGGAGTGCGGTCCCCCAATCCGTCGCTCTACCCCACGAACTATCTCGGCAGAGGTCATGCTTCGACATGTTTCGGTTGGAACCAGCTGTTTCCGGACTCGATGGGCCTTTCACCCCTACACAAAGGTCACGAGAGGGTATTGTAGGACACCAACTCTAACAGACTTCCACGTGCCTTTCGGCACGCTTCATCTTGCCCTTGCGTAGATCGTCCGGTTTCGGGTCGTGCCCGTTTGACTCCCCGCGCTTGAACACGGCGGCCCTCGCACAAAGTGCTGCGGCCATGTCGGTTTCCCTACGCCTTCCTCGATAATCGAGTTAGACTCGTCAAACAGGCACACTCCCTGGTTCGTTTTTCAAAACGTACGACAGAACACCGGCTTCCCAAACTTCCTACTGAAGGCTCGCGCCTCGTTCGTTTTGTCCGGGACCTTGTGTGCCCTGTCGCTCCATCGCCAACTGATTTCACGCCCTATTGCACCTCCCTTCGTGGGGTGCTTTTCAGCGTTCGCTCACGCTACTTGTTCGCTATCGGTCTTGAGGAGTGTTTAGTCTTCGCGGTCGATGCCCGCGATATTCACGAGGGATATCCAACCCCCGATACTCTGGAACTGACTCGTTCCGTACTACTCGACGATACGGGACTGTCACCCTGTTTCGTGCTCTATTCCAAGAGACTTCGCGTCGTAGTTCGGGAAGTGATCGTCAGTCCGAACACCACATTGCCCGTAAGGGCTTCGGTTTGGACTGTGTCGCGTTTATTCGCCATTACTAACGACATCGCGTTTGCTTTCTTTTCCTGTCGATACTAAGATGTTTCAATTCTCGACGTTCCCCATTGCGCGAAGCAATTGCGGTGGGGATTCCCATTCGGAGATCCTGAGTTCTTCGCCTCCGTGCGGCTCCCTCAGGCTTATCGCAGCTTGGCACGTCCTTCATCAGCTCTCAAGCCGAGCGATCCACCAGCTGGCACAGTAGCCACGTTCATCGGATCGGCAGTCGTAACCAGAAGTTACGACCACGTAGTGACCCGGGAACGGGTCCAGTGGACGCCTGGACTACACGTACACACGGTCTCATCTGCACGCCGTAGACGCGGCATGCATTAACCCTTCCCACCCGCGTTTACACGAGGTGGTGCATCGGTTCGTTGTTCGGATTAGATCGAAGTCGTTTGCCCCACTTAAGGGGCACGATTCGATCGGCCTCCGAGACATGGACCCACAGGGATTCGAACCCTGGGCATCCTCCTTGCAAAGGAGGCACTCTACCACTGAGCTATGGGCCCACTCCCGTCGCGCCGTCAGGCGCGACAGGAATGTAAAGCGTTAGCCTTGGTAGTTCAAAGGTGCCCGATCGGCCAGACGCTGGTCGATCGAACGTGAAACCGCTAAGGTGGGCTGGGGCGACGCCCCAGTCCCGGTCTGTGGAGGTGATCCAGCCGCAGATTCCCCTACGGCTACCTTGTTACGACTTAAGCCCCCTTGCGGAGCCCAGATTCGACCGACGTTCCGTCGGCCTCATCCGGACCCCACTCGGGTGCTTTGACGGGCGGTGTGTGCAAGGAGCAGGGACGTATTCACCGCGCCCTTCTGAGGCGCGATTACTACCGAATCCAGCTTCATGAGGGCGAGTTTCAGCCCTCAATCCGAACTACGACCAAGTTTCGGAGATTAGCGTCCCCTTTCGGGGTTGCATCCCACTGTCTTGGCCATTGTAGCCCGCGTGTCGCCCAGCACATTCGGGGCATACTGACCTACCGTTGCCCATTCCTTCCTCCAGTTTGGCACTGGCAGTCTCCCTAATGTACCCAACCACCACAAGGGTGTTGCTGGCAATTAGGGACGTGGGTCTCGCTCGTTGCCTGACTTAACAGGACGCCTCACGGTACGAGCTGACGGCGGCCATGCACCTCCTCTCAATGGCTCCAGTAAGATCATCAATCTGACCTTCACTGCACATTGTCGATGCTGGTGAGATGTCCGGCGTTGAGTCCAATTAAACCGCAGGCTCCTCCGGTTGTAGTGCTCCCCCGCCAATTCCTTTAAGTTTCATCCTTGCGGACGTACTTCCCAGGCGGTCTGCTTCACGGCTTCCCTACGGCACAACACAGGCTCGTAGCCTGTGTCACACCTAGCAGACATCGTTTACAGCTCGGACTACCCGGGTATCTAATCCGGTTCGTGACCCGAGCTTTCGTCCCTCACCGTCGGATCCGTCTTTCCAGAGCGCTTTCGCCACCGGTGGTCCGTCCAGGATTACGGGATTTCACTCCTACCCCGGACGTACCCTCTGGATCTTCCGGTCCCAAGCCACACAGTTTTCACCGGACGCCTGCGCGTTAAGCGCGCAGATTTCCCGACGAACTTGCGTGGCCAGCTACGGACGCTTTAGGCCCAATAATAGCGGTCATCACTCGTGCTGCCGGTATTACCGCGGCGGCTGGCACCGGTCTTGCCCAGCACTTATTCTGCGACCACCTTACGGTCGCAAAAAGCGAGGACTATATGCCCTCGCACTCGGAGTCCCCTTATCGCACTCGCGTGCAGTGTAAAGGTTTCGCGCCTGCTGCGCCCCGTAGGGCCCGGTATCTTGTCTCAGATACCGTCTCCGGGCTCTTGCTCTCACAACCCGTACCGATTATGGGCACGGTGGGCCGTTACCCCACCGTCTACCTAATCGGCCGCAGCCACATCCTATAGCGCCTGAACGTTTCCGGTTCACGCCACTCCAGGCGTTGAACCGTATTGGCTATTAGCCTCAGTTTCCCGAGGTTATCGCCATCTATAGGGTAGTTTGGCCACGTGTTACTGAGCTATCTGCTACGAGTCTAAACTCGTGCAACTAGCATGGCTAAATCGGACTCCAATAGCAATGACCTCCGGCAGGATCAACCGGAATGCTATATTACTCCCCGTGAAGGGAGGGTCTGTTGGCGGTGAATGTTAGTACACACTCACACATAATGGGTCCACGTTCGATGACACAACGATCGCCGACCGATCGGGCGTCACCGAACTACCAAGGCTAACATCAGATCCCATCTGTACGGCGGACCGCAGGGGTGGAATCCTCATCTCTTGCGGATGTAATCGTACGCCGTCCGGGGTACATAACCCCTTTGGGTTCGATCCATCCGGGATGACGGAACGAGTTGAACGTCCCGTCGATCACGTCTTCTTTCGCGTTCATATCCAATCGCCCTCGTACATATAAGGGCATCGGATCACGGCCACGCCGAAAACCGCATCCGGCGGGGACTTCCGCGTACCTCAAAGGACGAGCCCTCATTATATAAGGGCATCGTACTGTAACGCCGGCGAACCGGCGTGAGTCGCGTCGAATCCGAGTACCCTCGAGAGGGAACGCACCGGACCGATCCGCTGCCTTCCAGAGGGTGGATATGAGTGCTCTCTCCGTGCCGGGTTGCGGCCGGAGGACGCGGCGGCGAGCGCCACGTTGTTCGCATTACTGTCGAAAGTCGGGTGAACTGATAAGGCCGTCGTCTCGGCCCCGCATTGGGCTACGTTGGGCATTCACGAGGGGGACGCCTTCACACGCGGGCGTGCCAGCAAAAACGTGAACGGGCAAAGCGGCGTCTATCGACTCGAGAACGCCTCTGGATCGCGATTCCTGTATTTCGGGTTCGGAAAATGGTGCCAACGGTGGGCGACACCGTGAAGCACGGTCTCTTTAGGCACAGCCAGTGAGAGACGACTATGGACGACCGACCGGAGGGAACCGACCGTCGCTGTGGGTCGGCATCGAGTACGGATCCGATCGATCCGTTTGCAAGCGGCGTCGGTCGGCGACGGCTCCTCGAGTCGTCCGTCGCGGTCGGGGCGACGGTTTCCGTCTCGGGGTGTCTCTCCGAGGACACCACTGAGCGAGCACAGACGATGTACGTGTTCAACAACGGCGATCGGACGGTAACTGTCATCGACGCCGAAGCGGACGAACGCCTCGAGAGTCCGTTCATCGATACGACGGCATCGTTTCCCGCGAACCAGTACGGGACGAGTGCTGACTCTGCGTACGACGTCTGTTGGCTCAACGTCAGCGGGGGCGTCCGCGCGTTCGACCAGCACACGCTCGAGGAGGTGGGGCACGTCGAGACGGGGTACGAACCGAACTATCCGAATCTGACGCCGGACGAGCAGCATCTGCTGGTCACGTCGGGTGGGACGACCACGCTCGAGCCGGCTCCCGACGAGCCCGAGACGCATACGATCGTCCGGATCGATGCCGACCGCGAGAGCGACGGGTTCGGGACGGTCACGGGCGAGATCGAGACCGAGTACACGGGCCCGTGCGACGTGAGCCTCGAGCCGAGCGGCGAGTACGCCTTCGTCCCGGAGATCGCAAACGAGACGCTGGCGGTCGTGTCGGTCGAACCCTTCGAGATCGTCACGCGGGTCGACGTCGGTGAACCGGCCGGCGACGGGAAGGTGTTGCCGTTCATGGCGACGGCCGCGTTCGGCGGCGACCTGCTGCTCGTGGAAAACGGCGAGGGGGAGCTGGGGTCGGATCCGGCGGTTCCGCGGGAGGGATCCGAGGGCGTCTGGGACATCTCGGATCCCGAAGCGCCGGTCGAGCGCGAACGCATCACGCGTGACGACGGATTACCGTCGGCACCGATCACGAGCGAGGTCGGTCCCGATGGGGAGGTCGCCTACCTCTTCACACCGGGCGCAGCGGTCGTGACAGTCGTCGACCTCGAGTCGGCCACGGTTGCGGGCGAACTCGACGTCGGCGGACGGTCGATCTCGGGCGCGTGGGGCCCGTCCCGAGAGAAGCTGTACGTTCCGGTACAGACGGCGAACCACGTGGCGGTGATCGATCACGCCCAGCGGGAGGTCCTGACGACGATCGACGCGGGAGAATCACCGACGGGCGCGGTTGCTGGGACCGTCCGTCCGGATACCGACGCGAGCCAGCGCCTGCTCGGGTCGCTCTCGACGCTCGGCGTCGACGTCGGCGATCAGGAACTGTCGTTCTGTCCGGACGGGAACTGTTACTGCGGTTGAGTGTCCGCCGGGATCGGGGGACGGGTCTCATCGTCGGTTCGTTTCGTTTTGGTTCGAGGGGGCGTCGGGACGCAGAATCCCGCCGACCGCTCGAGCGATCGCCTGC
Source organism: Natrinema ejinorense (assembly GCF_002494345.1). Taxonomy (GTDB): domain Archaea; phylum Halobacteriota; class Halobacteria; order Halobacteriales; family Natrialbaceae; genus Natrinema; species Natrinema longum. The sequence continues at coordinate 1,294,222 of NZ_NXNI01000001.1, read as the reverse complement.
AGACACTCGCGAGCGACTGGCGCGCCGTCGAGAAGCCAGACCACCATCGTTGCCCCGGCGAGGGCGAGTTGGATCCACAGGTACGTCGAAACGTCGCCCGCGAGGACGGCGCTCACGTAGCGACCGGACCGGTGGAGGAACACCTCGAGAACCCCTGGTCCAGGCGGGGATCCCGCGACCGAGGCGATCGGCCAGAGCGCGAGGTCGACGAGCAGGACACCCTGTCGAAACAGGCTATCGACGATGTCCGCGAGGGGATGAGACAGGTAGCCGAGTCCGAACGCGAGGCCGACTCGGGGCCGTGTGGCCGCGCGGGCGATCGTTCCGGCGAGTATCGCCAGCGGGACCGCGAAAAAGATCGAGTGACCGATCCCGTACCCGACGTCGAAGACGCCATACTCCCACGCCAGGGGTTTGTCGATGAGATCCGGGAGGACCGCCGCGACGACGACCGCGAACGCCTCGAGTCCGCCGGGTGAATCGCGAAAAACGGTGTGACAGCACAACGAGTAGAGCAGATAGGCGACGATCGCGTGTTCCCACGGCCACATAGGACGGTACTGCGGTGGGCACAGAATAGTTATGCAGTACTTGCCGCCGCTGGTGGGTCCCGACGAGTCGGTCTCGAGGATCGGATCGAGACACGGTATTTGCGAATGGTATATGCAGAGCAGGAAAGACGATATTACGGACGGCGAAACCGTGGCTGTGTCTAATCGATTACAGCCAGGCCGACCGGTTATCGCGGGCGAACGTCCGAACGTCGATCGGGGGACGATCGAGGACGGTGTGAACGTCGTCGGTCACCCGATCGGCCAGCCCGAGCCGGGCAGTGGTGTAAATCGCGGCCATCACGCCGACTTTCGCGAGGTCGCCCTCGAGTCGGTACCGCGAAACCAGAAACCGGGGGAGGGACGGGTCGGTGTATGCGACGTCGTGGTCGAGTACCGCCGAGAGCTGGCGGCACACGGCGTCGTAATCGAGCGCCTCCGGCCCCGTGAGGTCGTATGCGCCGGTGGTTCTCGTCCGGAGCGTTCGGACGGCGACGGCGGCAACGTCGCGTGCGTCCACGAAACTCGTCTTCCCGTTGCCGGCGGGCACGGCCAGTCGACCGTTTCGAATCTCTTCGCGGTGAGTGGTCGACAGGTTTTGCATGAAAAAGGACGCACGGAGAAACGTCGTCTCGAGCCCGGCGTCCGCGAGCCAGGACTCGATTCGGGCGTGGGGAACGAACGGGTTCGTGTCGGCACCGATGACCGAGAGGAAGACGACGTGTTCGACGCCGGCACCGACGGCGGCAGCCAGGGCTGGGACGATGTCTCGGCGAACGCGGGACAGTGCGGGCGGACGAACGAGGAACAGCGCCTCGACATCGGCGAACGCGTCACGATAGGTCGCCGGCACCGTGAAATCGAAGGGGACGGTCGCACAGTCCAGCCGATCGCGAGCCCGGACGGGATCGCGGCTCGCAGCAGTGACGGCGAGATCCGGCACGTCACGAATTCCATCGACGACGTGGCGACCGACGGTGCCGGTCGCTCCCGTGACGAGGACGTGCGTCACTGCGGGTCACCCACGAGCGCCACGACGGAGACGACCGCGACGACGACGTGCATGAGAGCGAGCACCGCGAGCCGACTCGTCGTCGCACCCTCGAGGACTGCCGCTTCGGTGAGCGTCACGAACGACAGCAACAGGACAGCCGCCGCGAGAGCGACGAAAAGACGGTCCGGACGCTCCCGCAGTCGTGCCAGTACGGCGTAGACGGCCGTCGCACCGGCGGCCCCAACTCCCGAGGAGATCGCGACCGGACCGACGTTGAACGGATCGAATCCACTCGAGCCCAGAACGACGAGTGCCCCGCCCAGAACGAACAGGTTCGCCACGACGGCACCGCCGATGGCCAGCACACCGCGACGAGCGATGGACGGTCGTGTGCTCATACTGGTCCCACCGTTGGCATCTCGCGGAGGTGGCTGTCGTCCTCGACGACGGTCACCTCGTCTGCGAACGGAAGCGTCTCGGTCGAGCGGACGTGACCGACGACCTCGTGGTCGCGATCGAGTGCCTGTCGACAGCGCGGGCGACCGGTTCGGCCCGTCGCGCCGAAAACGGTGCGTTTCACGGGTGGTACTTCGGGTGGCCGAGTCTTAAGCTCCTGACTTCGAAGTATCGAAGTAGCGGGCGTCGAACCGGGTTTCGAGCCATAACTCGAAGCCTGTCGTATTAGGCCGGTGGTGTGTTAACGGTCGTATGGACGACGACCTGAACGACGAGGCACAGTCGAAGGGTGTAACGTCTCAGCCCTGGGAAACAGCGCCGAGCGGTGACGATCGGAGGATGGGGATCGGCGCCGGGCGAACGCGAGACGCGGCGAAATCGATCCGTGACCGACTCGAGCCCGAGGAACGAGCACGGGTCGAACGAACGGTCGCACAGTTGCTGAATCTCTTCGGAAAGGCCCACACGATGGCGATCCTGTCGGCGTTTGCGTTCGCGGAGGAGCCGCTTCGCTTTTCGGACCTAGAGGAGCGACTCGAGGTGCCGGCGAACACGCTCTCGGAGCGGCTCAAAGAGTTGGTCGCGGTGGGTTTTCTCCGCCGCGAGTCGTACGACGAGGTCCCGCCGCGAGTCGAGTACGAGCCCACCGAGAAGTGTCGTGGGGTGTTTCCGGCGTTCGGCCACCTCCACGCGTGGGCCATCGAGTACGACCTCGAAGGAGCCACGGAGTAACGGTGTCGCCGATCGGACGGTCCGCCTTCTCGACCCCAATAGTTCGAATGCCGAAGTAGGAAAGTGGTTTCGAACTCACAGGTATATCCCCGTGGTCGTCCTACCTGAACTGTGACCGACTACGCTATCGAGGCCCGTGACGTGGCGGTGACGTACGCGGACGGAACCGAAGCGGTCCGCGATGTCGACCTCCTCGTGGAGACGGGAGAGTTCTTCGGGTTTCTGGGCCCCAACGGTGCGGGGAAGACGACGATGATCAAGACGCTCGTCACGCTGTTGCGACCGACTGATGGCACGGTGACGGTAAACGGGTTCGACGCCGTCGCGAAACCACGCAGCGTGCGTGCGACGGTGGGATACATGGCCCAGGAGACGAGCATCGATCCGGAGCTGACGGCTCGAGAGAACCTCCGGTTCGCGTGTGACGCCTACGGGGTTCCGCGAGCGAAGCGGAGCGACCGGATCGACGAACTGCTCGAACTCGTCGAGCTGCGCGACGTTGCGGACAAGGTCGCCGACGACTTCTCCGGGGGGATGAAAAAGCGTCTCGACGCGGCGACCGCACTCGTCCACCGGCCGCCGTTGGTCTTCCTCGACGAGCCGACGACCGGGCTCGACCCGGCCGCGCGAAACCGACTCTGGGAGTACTTCCGGCGGATCAACGACGAAGGGACGACCGTCTTCCTGACGACCCAGTACCTCGAGGAGGCCGACCAGTTGTGTGATCGGCTGTCGGTCATTCAGCAGGGAACGGTCGTGGCGGAGGGGACGCCCGAGGCGCTGAAACGCCGCGTCGGCGGTGAGATCCTCGCCGTCGAGTTGGCGAATGCCGACGAGAGCGACCGGGCCGTCGCGATCGCGCGCGAAGAGGGACTGTTCGCGGACGGCGCGGTGATCGAGCCAAGCGAGTCGGGGGTGACGGTGACCGCGCGCGACGCGCGGACGCGCGGAACGGATCTGTTGGTCGCCCTTCGAGACGCCGGCGTCGACGTCGTCGGGTTCGACGTCCGGGCACCGACACTGGACGACGTGTTCCTCGCGGTGACTGGCGATCGAACCGGGGACGATTCGGGAGCGGGAAGCGAGTCGGCACCGACCGACGCCGTCCCGTCCGGAACGATCGCCACCAGGGGCGACGAGCCGAGTGGGACAGGGGAGAGCGACGGCAAAGGAACAGCCGGTGAGGTGGATCGATGAGCACGCCGAGCGTCGACCGGCACGGCGGGAGCTTCGCGAGCGACGTGTGGGTCACGTTCGTTCGGTGGACGATCAAGTCGGTTCGGAACCCGTTCGTCCTCGTCGTCTCGCTGGTGCAGCCGATCATCTTCCTCGTCCTATTCACGCAGGTGTTCGGCGGCGTCGCGACGCGTGCGCTCGAGGGAATCAGCTACGAGACCTACCTCGTGCCGGCGATCGTGATTCAGGTCGCCCTGGTTGCGGCGGCGACGTCGGGCATCGGGCTGGTCAACGACATTGAGAACGGCATGTTCGAGAAGACGCTCGTGAGCCCGATGAATCGCAGCGCGGTCTTCCTGGGCAAGACGCTGGCCGAGGTCGTTCGTATCGTCGCCCAGGTCGCGATCGTCCTCGGACTGGGGGTGTTGCTCGGCGCCGAAATCGCGACCGGAGTGATCGGCGCGCTCGCGATCACGGGCATCTGCGTCCTGTTTTCGGTCTGGTTTACCGCGTTCTCGAACGTGTTGGCCGTGGTGACCCGCGACGAGGAGTCGACGATCATCGGGGCGAACCTGCTCCAGCTTCCCTTGCTGTTCGTCTCGAGTGCGTTCCTTCCGTTGCCGGCGTTGCCGGAGTGGATTCAGACCGTCGCGACGTTCAACCCGATCACGTACGGCGTCGACGCCACCCGTGCGGTGATGCTCGGGGAGGATACGATGACCGTCGTCGAGGTGACGCGATTTGGCGGCATGTGGGATACGCTCGTTCCCGCGCTGGCCGTCCTGTTGGGACTGGCAGTCCTGTTCGGGTCGGTCGCCGTCTACGCGATCGGCCGGGCCGCAAGCGCCGACGTCCGGTAACGGGCTCGGTGATCGGTCCGAACGTCGCCGGACCGATTCGACTGGCGTGGCGTAACCGATACGATTTAGCGGTCGTGGTGGGAGGGTGACGTATGGACCGATCGGGATTCGTCAAACTCGCGGTCATCGCGTTCGGGCTCGTCGTCGTGAGCTTCTTCGTGCGGGGACTCAGCCGGCTCGTACTCGGTGCGGAAACCGCTGCGATGCTCCAGGCACCGCTTGCCGTCGTCGGGTTCGGCCTCTTCGTCTATCTCTTCGTCAGGGCGACGCTCGACGCGATCGGGGTCTGGGAAGTCGAGCGTTCGGACCCGTGAACGGAAGGAAACCGTTTTTCGACCGCCGCTCGAACCCTCGAGCATGACCATCGACGTGCAGCCGATCGCCGATCTCGGGCCCGACGACCGCGTGGCTTTCTTCGAGCGCGACGCCGGTATCGAAGCGATCAGGGACGACGTAAGCGAGATCGTCGACCGCGTCCAGACGGAAGGCGACGTCGCCGTCCGCGAGTTCACGAGCGAGTTTGACGACGTCGAGGTCGGGAACCTCGAGATCACCGACGAGTGTGCGCGCGCGTACGACGAGATAGACGACGAGATTCGGACGGCGATCGAAACGGCCGCGGCGAACGTTCGCGAGTTCCACGAGGCACAACTCCCCGAGGACTGGCAGCGGGAGTTCGATACCGGACGGGAACTCGGCCGACGCTTTCGACCCCTCGAGCGAATCGGCGTCTACGTCCCCGGCGGCTCGGCGGCCTATCCCTCGAGTGCGATCATGGGCATCGTTCCGGCAGTCGTGGCCGGTGTCGGTCACGTCGCGGTCGTTACGCCGCCGGCGGACGATCCGAACCCGGTGACGTTGGCCGCGATTCACGCTGCCGGTGCGGACGCGGTCTACAGCGTCGGTGGCGCACAGGCGATCGCCGGACTGGCCTACGGGACGGAGACGATATCCCGAGTCCAGAAGATCGTCGGCCCCGGGAACAAGTGGGTGACCGCAGCCAAAGCCGAGGTTCGGGGCGACGTCGAAATCGACTTCCTCGCGGGACCGAGCGAGGTGGTCGTCGTCGCCGACGAGACCGCCGATCCCGAACTCGTCGCCGCGGAACTCCTCGCCCAGGCGGAACACGACCCCAACGCCTCGGTCGTCGCCGTCACCGACGACGAGGCGACCGCGGACGCCATCGTCGCGGCCGTCGACGAGCGGGTTCCCGCGCGCGAGCGGGCCGACGTGATTCGAGCGGCCCTCGCAAACGAGACGAGCGGGGTTCTCCACGCCCGCTCGATGAGCGAGGCGATCCTCTTTACCGAGGAGTACGCCCCCGAACACCTCTCGATCATCGCCGAGGACGACGAATCGCTCCTCGAGCGGATCGACAGCGCAGGGAGCGTCTTCCTCGGACCGAACACGCCGGTCGCGGCCGGCGACTACGCAAGCGGCACCAATCACGTCCTGCCGACGAACGGCGGCGCGCGCGTGACCGGCGGGCTCTCCGTCGAGACCTTCCTCCGATCGACCACGGTCCAGCGGCTTTCGGGCGAGGGACTGGCCGAGTTGGGCGAGACGATAACCACGCTCGCCGACGCCGAGGGTCTCGAAGCCCACGCCGAAAGCGTTCGAACTCGACTCGGAGAGGAGACGGGCTCCGAGCGCTAATCGCCCCCATCGACCGAACGTCGAACGCGGGTCGACTCGAGGGGCAGTGTCTGTGAGGAACGGGAGCGTGGGCTCGTAGAACCGCGACTGAGGGCCCGGGACCGTGAGTGACGATCCGGACCGTCCGATCCGTCGCTCGGAGGACCGCGAGTAGCGATGGGGGTGTGGCGACGGCCGGACGGGACGAACGAAACTGGATTCGGCTAGCCCGCCGGTGAGAGAATGGCGTCACAGTTAACATCGTCGCGCCGAAATGTGGAGGTATGAGCACGGACAGTATGGACGGCGGGGAGGCGAACGCGCGGCCGAAGATCGAAGTCACCGAAGACGCGGCCGAGCAGGCGCTTTCCTTGCTCGAGGGAGAGGACCTCGATGTAACCGAAGCGGGCCTTCGGCTGTTCGTCCAGCAGGGTGGCTGTGCCGGCCTCTCGTACGGAATGCGGTTCGACGACGAACCCGACGAGGACGACACTATCTACGAACACCACGACCTTCGCGTATTCGTCGATCCGGCGAGCCTGAAATACATCGAGGGGAGCGTCCTCGACTACGAAGACGGTCTGCAGGCCGAAGGGTTCCACGTCGACAATCCGAACGTCGTCAGCGAGTGTGGCTGTGGCGAATCCTTCCGAACGTAACTCGATCGCGTCTCACGCCGCCGTCCCGTTTTTACGGTTCACCCCGTCGATCGCGAGTTGCGACGCTCGTGAATCGTGGGATCGCACGGCGGCGTCCGCAAATAGAGACTCCCCCTCGAGTGGCGTTTTACTCCTCGAGTTCGAACGCGACGGTGACTTCGGCCTGGTACTCCCGGTCCTCGGCGCTGGCGATTTCGACGCCCAGTTCGTCGACCTCGATCCAGTGGACGTTCTGGAGCGTCGCTTCCGCACGATCGATGGCGTCGTCGGCTGCGGCGTCGAAACTGTCGGTGCTGGTCCCGATGAGCGTAATCTTCTTGAATACCATGGCCCCTGGTAGTATACCCCGTAGGAACGTAAAGCTGATCGTCGGTTTCGAGGGAGCGGAATCGAACGTCGATCCCGACGCACCGTCACTCGGACCGTGACTCGAGGCGCTTGCGGATCGCGCCGGTGACGTCGGTGAGGTAGGCACCGCCCCAGAGCGCGACGATGAGCGCACCGATGGAGTTGAACACGAAGTCGAGCATCGTATCTTCGAGTCCGTACTGCGTGAGGACGGCCCTGATCCCCAGTGCCTCGGCCGACAGGGCGATGACGAACTCGAGGATCTCCCAGAGGACGCCGAAGGCGAGGACGAACAGGAGGATGAAGACGGCGACGAATCGGCCGGGGAAGTAGATTCCCGCCGCGTGCTCGTGGAGTGCGCGGACCGTGGCGTATCCGACGGCGGCGACCAGCGAGGCCGACAGCGCGTGGGTCATGTGGTCCCACCACCAAACCTGGCTGTAGAGGGTCGCGGTGGCTCCCGGTAGTCCGACGGTCCCGAAGGCATGGAGGAAGACGGCGGTCGTAATCCACAGGGTCAGCCGCGGATCCATCGGGATCTCGTAGTCGCGCTCGAGGATCGGGGGGAGCTGCGTGACGATCAGCGCCACCCCGGTATTGATCACGATCCCGCCGTTGCCGCGATCGATACCGACGAACAGCATCCCGATCAGCCCGAGCTCCATGAGATAGGTGAGCTGGCGCTGGCGGCGCTTGGACCGGAGTTGCTTCGTGACCTTACCCATCGTCGGCCTCCGTGATAGTCGCGGATCGATCCCGCAGGCGTTGGTCGTGGCGGGCGAACCGTCTGAAGTACAGTTCGAAGACGACGCCAGCACCGAGCCCGGCGAGGGCGGAGTAGACGAATTCCCACATCACCGCGTCGTGGTCGGCCGTAAACGGAATCCCCAGCGTCTGGGCGACGCTCCACCGCAGCAGCGCCCACAGTCCCGCTGTCGCCATCGTGGTAACGACGACGAAGACGACGGCGAAGCCGGGAGTCATCCGCACCGACGTAAACAACTGGAGTTCGACGGCGACGACGAGTGCGATGGCCGCGACCGAGAGATAGGAGGTAAAGTGCCCCGTCAACCGGTCGGAACCGACGGCCAGTCCAAGCACGGGGAGACCTGCCAACAGGAGGACTTCCCAGGGGAGCATCACCAGCGACGACCGAAACGCGATCGGTGGCAACACTGCCAACGTCACGAGTACAGCCGCGAACGTCGCCCACAGAACCCCGCCCGTCAGGAACGCGGCGACGCCGATGGCTGCGATCGCGACGACCAATAACCACGCGATGGCCGCGTTGGTGCGGTCGTCCGCGATCAAGCCCCCGAGTGGAGTCTGTGACACAGTAAATCCTACCGACTGTTCTTACAAAAGGATACGTACTTCGGCGTTGACGGACCACGATCCGTGAGGTCTACGCCGGGCCGACGACCGACAGGTAGACTGTCACGTACGCGGCGAGGGCAATGCTCACGGCAGCCAGCGCCGTCAGCGCGACCTCGAGTATCCCGTCGGGTGAAGGCCACCGTCGGGAGAGCCAGTGGGGGAGGACGGATTCGGGCCTGCCCCGAACGACGCCACAGACGACCCCGACGCCGAGAATGGAGAAGACGAAGTGATAGGAGACGTCGAGCGTCGGCGGCGTCACTGCGAGTGCAGCCACGCCGTAGGCCACACCGACGGTGGCTCGCCGGTCGACGGTGGCGAGGACCGACCGATCGGTGAGTCGACAGACGACTGCGAGCGCGAGCCAGATCGTGGCGAGTTCGATCGCGAACGCGCCGAGCAGGTGCAGCGTCGGATCCGGGTGGAGAACGACTCGGGACTCGAGGGCGGGGGAGGGAAACGGGAAGAGCCAGTCGGGGGGCGAGCCGGTGACGAGATCGCCCCACGGATGCGACCAGAGCCCCCAGACGGCGGCGATGGCGACGGTCGACGGCGAGAGCGTCGATCTGCGAGCGACGGCGCGGGCGACGAGGACGCCGCTTGCCACGAACAGTCCCATGACGAGCGCGGCGAGAGGACCATCCCAGACGAGCGCGACCGCGACGAGCGCCACGAGGAGACCGAGGCCAGTAGCACGGACGCCCCACGTTCGACTGGAGCCCCCGCGGACGGCGACCAGCCCGAACGCCGGTGCGGCGATCGCGCCGACGACCAGCGAGTGGGTGACCGAGCGGTGGACGACGCGACTCGCGTCCCAGAAGGCCGTCGACGCACCGAGTGGCCCGTCCGCTACCTGCCACTCGAGGAGGCCGACGAGCGCGTACGCGACGTCGATGTCGGGAATCGTCGCGAACGCGCCGGCGACGACACCGACGAGCAGGGCCTGACGCGACTCCCAGCCTCGCCAGTCGGCGACGAGCGCCGCGAGGGCGAACGCGAGGAGGCCGTGACCGACGAACACGATATATCGGTTATGTGGTGAGTCCTCTTAAACGACTCGCAGCCACGAGGCTCCTTACCACGGGCCGGCTACCGACCCGGCGGCCGGGTTGCTCGGTCGCCACGAAACGACGCGTCGGCGGTTATTTCTCCGTTCGATCCTTTGTAATTCGCCGCTGCCGGTAGGTCTTTGCGGGTGGCACTCGAGCACACGGCCATGGCTCAGACACCGTCGAACGAGGCGACCGACGCGCCGTCCGTCGGCGAACTCACACCACCGGACCGTACCCTGATGGGGCCTGGCCCGAGCGAGGTAAACCCGCGTGTCCTCCGTGCGATGAGTACGCCGCTGGTCGGTCACCTCGATCCGTCGTTTATCGAGATCATGGACGAGGTCCAGGAGTTGCTGCGGTATACCTTCCGAACGGACAACCAGTGGACGATCCCGGTCTCGGGAACCGGCTCGGCGGCGATGGAGGCAGCGATCGGCAACGTCGTCGAGCCCGGCGATACGATGCTCGTCCCGACGAACGGCTACTTCGGCGGCCGGATGGCCTCGATGGCCCGGCGAGCGGGCGGCGAGGTCGTCGAAGTCGACGCGCCGTGGGGAGAACCGCTCGATCCGGACGACGTCGCGGACGCGCTGGCCGAACACGATCCGGACGTCTTCGGGTTCGTCTTCGCCGAGACGAGTACCGGCGTGCTTCAGCCCGACGTGCCGGCACTCACTGCCGCGGCTCACGACCACGACGCGCTCGTGATCGCCGATAGCGTCACCGCCCTCGGGGGCGTCGAGTTTCGGGTCGACGACTGGAACATCGACGTCGCCTACGCCGGTCCACAGAAGTGTCTCTCCTGTCCGCCGGGTGCGAGCCCGCTGACCCTCTCCGACGAAGCGATGGAGAAGGTCCTGTCCCGCGAGGAGGAGCCCCGCTCGTGGTATCTCGATCTCTCCTTGCTCGAGGGCTACTGGGGTGAGGAACGGGCCTACCACCACACCGCTCCGATCACGAACGTCTACGCGCTCCGGGAGGCATTACGGCTCGTCGCCGAGGAGGGCATCGAAGACCGGTGGGCGCGTCACGAACGGCTGGCCGGCGCACTGAAAGCCGGTGCCGAGGCGATGGGACTGGGGATGAACGCCCCCGACGAGTACTGGCTGCCGAGTCTGAACGCCGTCCGGGTTCCGGACGGAATCGACGACGGCGAGGTCTGTGACGCGCTGCTCGAGCGATACGACCTCGAGATCGCGGGCGGACTGGGCGACCTCGCCGACGAGGTCTTCCGGATCGGCTGTATGGGACATTCCGCACGACCCGAGAACGTGATCTACGTCGTCACGGCGCTGGGAGACGTGCTCGAGTCGATGGGTGCAGACGTCGATCCGGGTGCCGGTGTGACTGCGACGCGACGTGCGCTCGAAAAGTAAGGGAAGCCGCTACCGGGCGGTTCGGTGCCCGTGTTTTTACGCCGATACTCGTGGTCCTGGTGGTGCTCGTTCGACCTGATAGTCGTCTCCGTCGACGACGATAATCGCCCACTCGTAGTTCGGATTGGTCCCCTCGAGTCGGGCCTCGAGGGCGTCTGCGTCCTCGGGTTCCGCGACGAAACAGTGGAACTGTCCCGACGACGACGGGGGAAGTTCGCCTGTCTCGCGGACGGCGTTTACGTGGACGACTTTCCATGCTCGTTCGGCGCGGAACTCGGGGCCGTTGCCTTCGACGGTGTAACCAAGCTCTGCGAAGATCGACCTGGCCTGCTCGACGAGCCGCATGTTAACAGGACCCATTCACTACCACCTATGTCGGCATCCACCATAAATGTTAGTGCGTGACAAGAAATATCCGCTTCCGCCGAACGAACCGGAGCTGTCCCCGAGTCACTAGTTGACGATGTCAAACCGATCGGGTCCTGTCGACAGTAATCATCTATTACTGCCGAGCCGAGTAAACGGTTGCCGATCCGGTTGCTGATGATACCCGGAAAACGGGGTCACTCGTGGGCCGCGTCCCACTCGGTCGGTTTGCGGAAGTTCCCACACTCGTTGCACTTGATCCGGCCCATCGAGTCCATCGCGTTGTCGAAGCTCTCACAGTTCGTACAGAACCAGCCGTAACGACGCTCGGTATCGGGGGATTCGTAGGCGACGAGAAACGGACCTTTCGAGCCCCTGTCGCCCTCCGTCTCCGAAATATAGACGGTCTCACCGTCGGCAGTCGACCGAGTTTGCATGGTCCCCCGTAGTTTCGCTCGCGGTAAATGACTGTCTCTCTGGGCCAGTGGCGCCGGCCCGAGGGGGCTCACTCGAGGACGGAGTGGTACTGCGGACCGTGCCGAGGACAGCAGGTGACTGGGGAGACTCCGTGGAGCGCTTCGGAATGTGAGTACTGGACATATGCGACGAATTCACAGGGGTTGCCATCCGTACTGAAAGATTTACCCGCACAGGAACTGTTCAGTTGGATAATGTCACTGGTCGTGGTTCCCGTTCGGTATCCGTTGACAAAACACTCACGACGAACACTCGAGCGTGCGATCGACGTCGCTCGTGAGCGCGAAGCAGCGTTGACGATACTCCACGTCGATCTCTATCAGAACGGGAAGAAGGTAACGCGGATCGATCTGAAAAACGCCGTCGAGCGGGCGTTCGGGCAGCTCGAGAACGCCCGGTACGTCGTCCGAACCGGATTTTTGGTCGAAGAGAGCATTCTCGACGAAGTCGCGGCGGAGAGCGCCGATGCCGTCGTCATCGGCAGCAAGCAAGCGAGTCGCATCCGACGGATCTTCCAGCGCTTTACCGATAATCCGGATATCGACCGGTACCTCCGGAGCCACCTCGACTGTGAGGTCATTACGGTCGAAAGCGCACGCGCCTGACCGGCCGAAGGGTCGTCGCCTACTCGGCGTCACCCGCGTTCCGGACGACGAACACCGGAATCGAGGCGTTGTCCACGACCCGTTCCGAGACACTGCCCAGCGACGTCATCTTCTCGCGTGGGCTCTTTCCTCGCGTCCCGATAACGATGAGGTCGATCCCGTTCTCCTCGGCGTACTCGAGAATGGTCTTCGAGGGCGTCCCCTCCCGGACCTCGCCGACGGTCTCGAGTCCCTCGGCCGTCGCTTGCGCTTCGATGTTGGCGATAGCCTCCTGGCCTTCGGCCTCGAGCGAGCGCTCGAGATCGGCGCTCGTCTCGTCGTCGGCAGCAGCGGTGACCCGGCTGTCGACGACGTATAGCGCGTGGACCGTCGCGTCGTTGTTTGCAGCGATCGGCAATCCGTGGGCGAGCGTCTCGGGAATCGTGTCGCTTCCGTCCGTGGGAACGAGAATGTCGTCGTACATTTACGGATAGGTTGGACCGGCCCCAGTATAAATCACCCTCACGATACCTGGCGACTGGATCGACACCGGCCTCATAAGGGGCTGGCCGTTCCTCCCTATCGGCGGGTGGACGGCCTCCTATCGATCGGCGGAATCGACCGGGCTCTCGCCGCGATCATCGCGCGTCTCCGGCTCGCCGGACGGGTCCGCGACCGCCTGGTCGGCATCGTCGACCGCGAACCGCGCGACGCCGCTGGTCTCGTCGAACACGTGATGTCGGTGTGGGTAGGCGAACTGGACGTCGAGATCCGCGAAGCGGTCACTGATCGCATCCTGCACTGCCGACCGGACGACGGTCTGCTTGTAGGGGTGTTTCATCCAGAAGAACAACTCGAGGGCGATCCCGTGATCGCCGTACTCGTTGATATAACAGGAGGGGGCCGCGGCGTACCGGGCGCTCCCGATCCGGATATCCGGGCCGCCGGAGATGACGTCGTCGACCCCTCGAGCAGCACGCTCGGCGGCCTGTCGCGCCGCCTCGAGGTCGCTCTCGTAGGTGATGTCGAACGTGACCGAAACGCGGGTCCGTTCGTCTTCCGCGGAGTAATTAACGACGTCGCGCGTGTGTATTTCGGAGTTGGGGATGACGATGAAGGTGTTCTGGAGGGTGAAGATCTTCGTATACCGGATCGTGATGTCCTCGACGAACCCGCGGTGGCCGGCGTCGGTGACCTCGATCATGTCGCCGATCTCGTAGGGGCGGTCGGCGAGGACGTAGAGCCCGTTGATCAGGCTGCCGGCAAGCGGGGCGAGGACGATCGCGATGACGGCCGAAATGACGGTCACCGAGAGGAGGAGTTCCGTATTGCCGACGCCGACGATGCCGGCCGCGATAACCGCAGCCCACAGGAAGACGGCCCCCCTGACACCGCGGAGAACGGTCCGGGTGACGCTCGGGCGCTCGATCCGCTGGGCGATCGTCCGACCGGCGATCCGAACGACGAGTTTCGAAAGGTACCAGCCGACGACGAGGACGACGAGTGCGAGCGCGATCTCGATCACTCGCTCCGGAACCGGAGCGGGGAGGAGATTCTGGACACCCTCGACCGCCGTGGTTCCGCTCCTCTGGAGGACCCCGACCATACCAACACGCTGCGTCCCGGTGTGGTTAAGCGTTCTGACCGTCTGTTTCGGGTACCGGTGTCGGAACAACCCGATTTCGAAAACGCGTGCTACTCGAGGTATAATAAATCATTTAGCCGGTGGGAATGTAGGAGGGGTATGGCACCAGACGAACTTCGCTCGACCGTCGAGCGCGTCGGAGACCGGTTCAATCTCGGCGAATACGAGATCGACGCCTATCTCACCGTTCTCGAGCAGGGCCAGCTCACGGCCAGCGAGATCGCGGACCGAACGGATATTCCCCAGCCGCGGGTCTACGACACCGTCCGCAGTCTCAGCGACCGCGGGCTGGTCGAACTCCGCGAGTCGCGCCCGATGAAGGTCGTCGCGATCGATCCCGACGAGGCGTTCGACGACGTCCAGACCGCCTTCGAACAGATGATCGAGGAACTCGAGGCCCGCTACACCGCGCCGGCCCGCGAGACGGAAGCGGTGTCGCTGGTCAAATCCCGATCGACGATCCTGCGGTACCTCGAGGAGGTCATCGACGCCGCGGAGTACGAACTCTCCCTGTCCCTGACGCCGGATCTGTTGACCCGGTTCGAGGCGGAACTGCGTGGGGCAGTCGAGGCCGGTGTCAGCGTCGATCTGATCGTGACGCCGGCGAGCGAGGCACCCGATCCGGCGGAGTTCGCGTACGGCGAGATCGCATCGACCGCCCGTGCGCGACGCGGAATCACGACGCCGGTCGTCGCCGTCGCCGACGGTAACTACTCGGTGTACGCGACACAGGACGCCCTGCGCGACGATCAGGATCGGTACGGTG
Source organism: Natrinema ejinorense (assembly GCF_002494345.1). GTDB lineage: Archaea > Halobacteriota > Halobacteria > Halobacteriales > Natrialbaceae > Natrinema > Natrinema longum. The sequence goes on along the minus strand of NZ_NXNI01000001.1, from coordinate 1,279,168 downwards.
TCATCTTCAATCGATCGGCGCTCGGATTTCTCATCTCCGGGTTCTTCGGGACCGTCCTCTGGACGACTGCCGACCAGGTCCTCGGCGAGGACGACAGCGCTCGGACGTATCCCCGGAAGTACGCCTCGATCCGCCGGTGCGTAAAGGACCTCCTCGAGGAGGGCGGCGAGTTCTACGCCACGATCGACGGTCGGGACGTAGATATCGGCGGCCAGCGGATCATCCGCGGCCGAATCCTCGATATCTCCTTCGAGGTCAGCGAAGAAGTCGCCAGCCTCACGATCGAAACCGAGACTGGCGAGGAAGTTTCCGTCGGTGGCCGCGTCGCCGCCCTCGAGGACATCGAGGCCCACGAGATCCACATCGGTCGGAACGAACCGCCGACGCTCGAGGAACGCTGACATCTCGCGGGACGCCCGGATCGTGAGTATCGCTTCGAGTGAACGGTCGGAAGTCGACGAGTTCGTCGAACCGGTTCGACGGTGTCCCCGGGGAGTGATGCTGGCCGGAACAGTAGTCCATCGGCCGGCACCTGCCGATGCCCGACCGACAATCGTGGATTGGAGCGCCGTCGGCGGTCCTGACGGACTGTCGTTCTTGCCGCGATCGACGATTGGTGTCCGTAACCGAATCGATATCCGAACAGTCACATTTTATTATCAAATTTATAGCTAACAATTAAGGTGGTGAACGTGGTCTGTCTCTGCGCATGGGACACGATACCGCCGGCCAATGCGACCGCTCCCCTCTCGGGCGGCGATCGTTCCTGAAGGCTGCATCGGCGTCGACAGCGGGAGCAGTCGCCGTCACGGGTTGTCTCAGCCGGGGTCGAAAACCGAACACCGTGGTGATGACCGCCGATTCGGGTGTCGCGGGGATCATACACAGCGATGGCGGCGGCCCATCGGTCCAGCAGGCGCTCTGGGACGCCGGGCTCGACGAGGATATCAGCATCGAGATCCAGACCGTCGTCAGCGACTCCGCATCGCGGATGCAAACCGCCCAGTCGGCCCTCGAGGCGGGTCGCGCCCCGCCCGACATCCACATGATGGACAGCGGCTGGACGGTTCCGTTCGTCCTGCGGAACCAGACGCTCAACCTGACCGAGAACCTCTCCGAGGACGTGCTCCAGCGCGTCAACGACGACTACCTCGAGGCGATCCTCGAGACGGCGCGTCATCCCCAGACTGGAGACCTCCACGCGCTGCCGTTCTTTCCGGACCTGGGGTTCACGCTGTACCGCAAGGATCTGATCGAAGACGCCGGCTACGACACCAGCAACTGGCCGTCGGAGCCGCCGTCCTGGGAGGAGTTCTCAGCGGCGGTTCGCGATGCCCGGGATCAGGGCGGCCTCAACTACGGGTTCACGACCCAGGCGGCCGCCTACGAGGGGTTGTCCTGCTGTACGTTCAACGAAGTGATGACGTCCTGGGGCGGGGCGTACTTCGGCGGGGTGGACAACCTCTTCACCGCGGGCGACCGGCCGATCACCGTCGACGAGGAACGGTGCATCGACGCGATCCGGATGATGCGCTCGTTCATCGAGGGCGAGGGGGACAACACGCTGGACGGCTACGCCCAGATCTGTCCGTCGGCGGTTGTCCAGTGGACCGAACAGGAGTCGCTCAGCCCGTTCGCCGGCGGCGAGGCCGTCTCGAACCGCAACTGGTCGTACGCGATCGCGGAGACGGGCACGGAAGACGCCTTCGGCGAGAACCTCGGCGTAATGACGCGGCCGTACGCGGTCTCCCAGCAGGAGGCCGAGTACGACGGCACCGGCGGCACCGTCGCGGCGCTGGGCGGCTGGAACCTCGCCGTGAGCCCCTTCTCGGAACGACAGGAGCAAGCGCTGCAGGTCCTCGAGGCGTTCGCCACCGAAGAGGTCATGCTCACGGTCTTCGAGCTCGGGGGCTACTTACCGCCGAACCTCGATCTGGTCGCGGAGGCCAGTCCGGACGAGGTCGGCCCCGTCGCTCGCTACGGCGACGTGGTCCAGCGGGCCAGCGAGAACGCGATCCCGCGGCCGGCGACCGACCTCTGGCCCGAGCAGTCGGCGCTGATCTATCAGGCAGTCAACGCGGGATACCGCGGCGCGAAATCACCCCAAGCGGCGATGAACGACCTCGCGACGGAACTCGAACAGAGCGAATCGGAGGTAGAAACAAATGGCAACTGATACCGAGACGGACGGGTTGACGGGCGGCGAATCCGGACGGGGCCAGGATCGGGAACGGACCGGCAACGCCGTTATCAACTGGATGGAAGGGCTGAGCGAAGCGGCCTACGCCTACCTGCTGTTGTTGCCGGCGTTCGCATTGCTGACGCTCGTGGCCTTCTATCCGATGTTACGGACGTTCGTCATGTCACTGCAGGCGGACCAGACCCGAGGCATAGACCCCCTCGGCGGGTTCGTCGGGATCGAAAACTACGTCGACATCCTCACCGGGAACGCGCGGCTGGCCCGCCAGTTCCTCGACGTGGGGCTGTCGTCGTCGTTCCCCTTTATCGAACTCGGGACTCCGTTCTTCCAGCAGGCGCTGTTCGTCACGCTCGCCTTCGCAGTCATCAGCGTCGTCGTCGAAACGGTGGTCGGGTTCGGACAGGCCTACGTGCTGGATCAGGACTTCACGGGACGACGATGGGTCCGCGTGGCGATCATCCTCCCGTGGGCGGTCCCGATCGTCATCCAGGGGATGATCTTCTTCCTGATGTTCCAACCGACGGTCGGTTTCGGCTCCGACCTCATGCAGAGCATCGGGCTCTTCAGCTCGACGCCGCTGGCCAACAGCCGGGACGCCTTCATCATCATCCTCGTCGCGGACATCTGGAAGTCGTCGGCGTTCATGGCCTTGCTGATCCTCGCGGGGCTCCAGAGCGTCGATCGCAGCCTGTACGACGTCGCCCGCGTGGCCGGGGCGTCGCCGTGGCAGCGGTTCAAAATGATCACGCTCCCGCTGGTGATGCCGGCCCTGTTGGTCGCGATGCTGTTTCGGACGATGGACGCGATGCGCGTCTTCGGGCTGATCGAGTCGACCGCCGGCTGTACGACCGTCCCGTCGCTGACCTGCCTCGTCGTCGAGGCGATGTTCGGCGGGACCCGCATCTACGCGACCGCCGCCGCCGTGGCCTTCGCGACGGCGCTGGTGATCGGCCTGATCATCTCCGTCTACGTACTGCTCTTCCGCGACACCGAAGGAGGGATGTACTAATGACTGACCCGACAGATTCCACCGATCCGACGGACCCGACCGAGTCGAACGGTCCCGGAAACGTCGACGACGGGAACGACGAACGACCGCGCGATCCGACGCTTCGCCGACCCGACGGCGGTACCTCGGTCCTCGAGGACGACCGCGAAGCGGAACTCGACCGCGGCCCGCTCCAGCAGTGGGTCGCCAGCTCCATCTCCCACCCCGAGCGGGTCTACCGGGCGATGTTCTACGTCGCCGCCATCTTCTTCCTGTTCACCACGCTGTTTCCCTTCTACTGGCTGCTCATGGTCGCGCTGACCCCGGAAGGGCAGCTCCAGGACATCGTCTTCACGCCCAACGGCTTCAATCCGGGCGCGTTCGTCGAGGTCTTCCAGGTCATTCCGTTCCACGTCTACATGTTCAACAGCTTCGTGATCGCGCTCGCTTCGACGGTCGTCGTCCTGGTCATCGCCAGTCTCGCCGGCTACGCCTTCGGCCGACTCGAGTTCCCCGGTCGGACCCCGCTCATGCTGTTAGTGTTGGTCATCTCCTTTTTCCCGCCGGCGGCCTTCTTCATCCCGCTGAACGACCTCTTCAACACCTCGTTTTTCTTCCTCGAGCCGATCACCGGGGACGGCACCCTGTACAACACGCCCTTCGCTCTCGTGACGCCGCTGTCGGCGATCTTCATGCCGCTGGCGATCTTCATTCTCACGACGTTCTACGGGCAGATTCCCGACGGCTTGGAGGACGCGGCTCGCGTCGAGGGGACGACTCGGCTGGGCGCGCTCTTTCGGGTGATCATCCCGCTGTCGGCACCCGGCGTCGCGACGGCGGGCGTGTTGACCTTCATCGCGGTCTACAACGAGTTCTTCTTCTCGTTCCTGATGACGGACGGCCAGCCCGAAAACTGGGCACCGATCCTCGATGGAATCCTCGCCTACCAGGGTCAGTACGAAGTGTTGTATCACCTCATGGCCGCCGCGAGCATCATCGGGGTGATCCCCGTCGCGATTCTCGTGGTCATCGCACAGGAAAAGATCGTCAGCGGACTGACTGCGGGCGCACTCAAGGAGTAAGACAATGGCACGAGTACGACTCGAAAACATCACGAAACGGTACGGAGAGGAAACGGCGGTCGACGACATCAGCCTCGAGGTCGAGGACGGGGAGTTCGTCACCTTCGTCGGCCCGTCGGGCTGTGGGAAGTCGACGACGATGGAGACGGTCGCGGGGTTGACCCAGCCGACCGAGGGACGAGTATACATCGGCGACGACGACGTGACCGACCTCGCTCCCAAGGATCGAGGCGTCGCGATGGTCTTCCAGAACATCGCGCTGTTTCCCCACATGGACGTCTACGAGAACATCTCCTTTGGACTGCGGCTCCGAAAGTACGACGACGAGGAGGTCAAGCGTCGCGTCGAGCAGGCCGCCGACATCGTTCAACTCGAGGGGATGCTCGAACGGATGCCGGCCGAGATGTCCGGCGGCCAGCAACAGCGGGTCGGGATCGCCCGCGCGATCGTTCGCAATCCCGACGTGTTCCTGATGGACGAACCGCTGGCGAACCTCGACGCGAAGCTGCGGGTCCACATGCGGACGGAACTCCAGCGGCTCCACCGGGAGCTCGACGCGACGGTCATCTACGTGACCCACGATCAGGCCGAGGCGATGACGATGTCCAATCGGATCGCCGTCCTGAACGACGGCAAACTGCAGCAGATCGCCGCGCCGCTTACCTGTTACAACGAACCCACGAACCTGTTCGTCGCGGGCTTTATCGGCTCACCATCGATGAATTTCGCCGAGGGGACGCTCGTCGAGGGCGGCCTCGAGACGAACAACTTCACCGTCGATCTCGATCCTTCGCAGCTGCCGGACGTGGGGGTCGGCGACGACGTCACGCTCGGCATCAGACCGGAGGACGTGCATCTGTCGGCGTATGCGGATTCGCTCGCATCGTCGACGGACAGGATCGCCGCCCAAACCGACGTCTTGGAACCGATGGGCGACGAGGTCTTCGTCTACCTGCTGCTCTCCGAGGCCGCCGCGGGATCGATGGAGCAAGATCCCGCAACGTCACCGAACCAGTTGCTGATGAGCGTCACCCCCGACACGGACATCGAGGCGGGCCAAGACGTCGACGTCGTGCTAGACCGCTCGAAGATCCACATCTTCGATTCGACCTCCGGCAACGCGCTGGTCCACGGCATTACCGATCTCCCGGACCGAGAGCCCGGCACGGCGCCGACCGAGGCGGGCAGTTGAGTGGGACGCGATAGGCCTCCGGCTGTGGCCGGGCCGACGACCCTCGTTTGGCGACGGATGGAAGTCGCTCGAGCCAAAGGATTCAATATAGCAGTTATTGGTGTATCAGACTGAAACGCGACTGCGGACAGCACTGGAAAATGACATCTGATCGATCGGACATCGAAACTGGAATCGTCGGCCTTGGTAACATCGGCCAGTATCACGCGGAACGGCTCGTCGACCTCGGCGTGACGCTCACCGGTGGGATGGACATCGCTCCCGAAGCACGAACACGGTTCGCTCGCCGATACGACGTCGACATCTACGACGACCACCGCGAGTTGTACGACGCCATCGACGCCGTCATCATCACGACACCCAACAGATACCACGAGGAGTACGCGATCGACGCGTTCGAACGGGACCTTCACGTCCTCCTCGAGAAACCGCTTGGCCACTCCATCGGGAGCGCCGAGCGGATCGCCGAGGCGGCAGCGACGTCGGACGGCTACGCGATGGTGGGATTCAATAATCGGTTCGCGAACACCGTACAGATCCTCTCTCACCGAATCGATCGCGGGGAGCTCGGCGACCTCTCCCACGTCGAGGCCAACTACGTTCGACGGCGCGGCATCCCCGGTCGGGGCTCGTGGTTTACCCGCCGGCAGATCGCCGGCGGCGGCGCGCTCATCGACCTCGGCGTCCACGCGATCGATCTCGCCCTCTACCTGCTTGGCTATCCCGACGTCGAGGAGGTAAGCGGCGTCGTCCGCAGCGAGTTCGGCTCCAGCGAGGACTACGCCTACCTCGATATGTGGGCCGACGATGCAGGTCCCGGCGGGTTCGACGTCGACGACTCGGCGAGCGCGTTCATCCGTTGTGCGGGAAATCGAACCATCTCGCTCGAGGTCGCCTGGGCGACCAACCGACCGGCGACCCACGAGTTCGTCGTCCGCGGGACCGACGCAGCCGCTCGCTTCGATCTCCTCGAGGGCGACCTCAGTATCCACTCGGCGAGCAATGTCGGATCCGACCATCTCGAGGACATGGCCATCGAAACGAGCCAGAACGATACCCACTCGGACGAACAACGGTCGTTCTTCGACCGGATCGTCGGCGACGCCGAGCAGGACAACAGCGTCCAGGAAGCGCTCGACGTACAGCGAGTCATCAACGCCATCTACCGCTCGAGCGAGGACGGCCGCACGATCGAGATCGACGGATAGACGCGCCGATCCGGGCGACGATCCGACTCGAGGGAAGGGAGTTCGGCGGTTCCGTCCGCCACGAGCGACGGCGCTGTTTCGGACGTGCCGCGGGCCTCGGTCGGGAACGGAAATCGGCACCCGCTGCCGGCCGAACGCCGCCGTCGGATGCTCGGGGGCACCCGTTTTATTTTCTCAGGTGTCGTCGCTATCTCCATGGAGATCGGCGTTCATACCCCAGTACTGGCCGACGAATCGCTCGAAAGTATGCTCCCCTATCTCGACGGGCTCGGTGTCGAAACGATCGAGCCCGGCGTCGGCGGGCATCCGGGGGAGGACCACCTCACGCGGTCGGAATACCTCGACGACGAGACCGAACAGGCCGAACTCCGCGATCTGCTCGAGGAATACGGTATGCGGATCAGCGCGCTCGCGACGCACAACAATCCCCTCCATCCCGACGAGGAGCGGGCCGAGGAAGCCGACACGGAGCTCCGCGAGGCGATCCGGCTGGCGGCCCAACTCGAGGTGGGGACCGTCACCTGTTTCTCGGGACTGCCAGCGGGCAGCCCGACCGACGAGGTGCCAAACTGGATCACGGCCCCGTGGCCGCCCGAACACGCCGAGGCCCTCGAGTACCAGTGGGAGCAGGCCATCGAGTACTGGGGCGAGATCGCCGATTACGCCGCCGATCAGGGGGTCGATATCGCGATCGAACTGCACCCGAACATGCTGGTCTACGAGCCCCACGGGATGGCACGACTGCGCGAGGAGACCGGCGATCGGATCGGTGCGAACTTCGACCCCTCCCATCTCTACTGGCAGGGGATCACGATCACCGACGCGATCCGGTACCTGGGCGAACGCGAGGCGATCCATCACGTCCACGCCAAAGATACCAGGATCTACGACGCACAGGCTCGCGAGAAGGGCGTCCTGGATACGACCGCCTACGACGACGAACCGAACCGATCGTGGCTCTTTCGATCGGTCGGCTACGGTCACGACGAAACCCATTGGAAGGACATCGTCTCGACGCTCCGGATGGTCGGTTACGACGGGGCCCTGAGCATCGAACACGAGGACTCACTGACCAGCTCTCGGGAGGGCCTCGAGAAGGCGATCGATCTCCTCGGGCGAGCGATTTTCGAGACCGAACCCGGCGAAGCCTACTGGGCCGAGTGATCACTCCTCGATCCGGCCGTTGGGTGAATCGGGAGACGAAGGGTCGAACACGTCGACGTCGCCGTGGGATCGGACGACGATCTCGTACCCCTCGTACTCGAGTTCGACGACCGCGTTGCTGGCGGTTCCCGTGGTCGTGTCGAACAGCTCGTCGAGTGCCTCCGGATTGACGACCGTAAACAACGGGTCGTATGCTGGGGGCTCGATCTCGGTGACGTCGACACCTTCGCGTTCGGCAACGGCCTCGATGATGGCCTGGGACGGCGGCACCTCCCCGTCGGGCGTCGACGTTTCGTCCGGAGCAGACATACTAGCGCCTAGGGAATTACAGGTGATAAGACTGATGCAACGGGTTACTCCGAGGCCTCACCGCGGGCCCGCTCGAAGGTGTCGATCGCACGCTCCCGTCGATCGGCGTGGTCGACGATCGGTGCCGGATAGTCGGGGGCGATCCGCTCGCGCTCGGCCGGCTCGAGGTCGTGCCAGCCGTGGATGTCGTCGGCACTCGCGTCGGCGAGTTCCGGAACGTACTCGCGGACGTATTCGGCGTCGGGATCGTACTCGCGCCCCTGTTTCATCGGGTTGAACACCCGGAAGTACGGCTGTGCGTCGGTCCCGGTCGAAGCCGCCCACTGCCACCCGCCGACGTCGTTTGCGGTGTCGTGGTCCGCCAGCTTTCGTCGGAACCAGTCGTACCCCGCCCGCCAGTCGACCAGGAGATCCTTGGTCAGAAAGGCGGCGACGAGCATCCGCACACGGTTGTGCATCCATCCCTCCGCGTGTAGCTGGCGCATCCCCGCGTCGACGATCGGGTAACCGGTCTCCCCGGCCTGCCAGGCCGCGAGTTCCTCGGGGTCGTCGCGCCACTCGATCTCGTTTTCGTACCCGTTGAAGTTCTCGGCGACGGTCTCGGGATTGTATCGGAGGACGTGCGCGTAGAACTCCCGCCAGGCGAGCTGGCGCTGGAACGAACGAACGCTCTCGCGGGCGTCCTCGGACTCGGCGCGTGCCGTGGCTCGCTCGGTCGCCGCGTACAGCTCCCGCGGCCCGATGGTCCCCCACTTGAGGTGTGGGGAGAGCCGCGAGGTGCCGCTGGCAGCGGGATACTCGCGCTGGTCGGCATAGCGGTAGATCGGCCCCGAACAGAAGTCGGCGACCCGCTCTCGAGCCGCCGCCGTCGTCACCGTCGGCGGCGTCGCTTCGGGCTCGTCGAACCCCAGGTCCGCGAGCGATGGTATCGGTTCGCCCGACACGGCTGCGAGGTCCGTGGCGGCCGGCTCCTCGACCGGCGCTCGCTTGTCCCGATCGCGCCACTTCTTCCAGAAATAGGAAAACACCGAGTAGTGCTCGCCCTGATTGGGCGTAATCGATCCCGGTTCGTGATGAATTGCGTCGTGAACCGATTCGGAGTCGATCCCGTCGGTCTCGAGTGCGTCCCGAACCGCTCGATCGCGGTCCCGAGCCAGACCGCTGTAATCCGCGTTCCAGACGACTGTGTCCGCATCGTACACCCCTGCTTGCTCCGGGACGACCCGACTCGCCTCGCCACGACCGACGACGAGGTCGCTTCCCTGGTCCCGGTACCACTTGCGGAGGGCACCGAGTGCCTCGAGCAGACACGCGACACGAACCGACGATGCATGCTCGAGGACGGTCGGATCGAGAACGAACAACGGAACGACCGGCTCGTCGCTCGCCGCGGCGCGTGCGAGCCCGCGGTTGTCGCTGGGCCGGAGATCCCGGCGGTGCCAGTGAACGATCACGGTCGAACTGGGGCACTCGAGAACCGAAAGCGTAGGGGCTAACGGCGAGCCAGCGGCAGTGATTCGCCGACGGGAGCCGGACTGTCGACGGCATCCGGCCCGAGCAACGGATCCTTGTATCGGTTATCGAGACAATAACGAACAGTGATATCACCGTTCGAGCGATCATGGGCGGACGAGAGAACCGGACCGACACCGCGACGCGATCGACGATACGAAAGGCGTTCAGCGCGATCTTCCGCCGGAGCGACGAGCCGACGATCATCGAGGAGTGTCGGCGCTGTGGGACGACGCTCGAGTCGACGATCTCCCCGTGTCCGTCGTGTGGCTGTCGCGACATCGTCGAGTACCGGATCGAGTGACTGCGACGGTCCGTACTCGATCGCCGACGCCACGGGGGACCGTTACTCGATCGGGAGCCCGATCGTCTCGATCCCGTCTCGCCGCCCGTCGAGTACCGCGAACCGCTCGCCGCGGCGCGATTCGAGCCAGTAGAGGAGGCGCTCGGCCCACTCGAGTTTGCGCGCTTTCGTCGGCTCGACGGCGGGATCGTCGAAATCCCAGCCGACGAACGAGAGGCGGCCGGCACCGAGGTGATCGGCGAGAAACGCCGCTCGATCGCCGTCGGTGAAACCGCCGACGTTGCGGACCGAGCCACGCGGTGTGGCCTGAGTGGTCGGGAGCACGTACGCATGGTCACAGTTCGGAACGACGGTCCGGATCGCATCGAGGTTGTCACCGTGCCCGTGGATCGCGACCGGAACGCCGTCCGTCGTGAGTCGTTCGACGGTGGCCGGATTCTTGTCGAGGTCAGTCACCATGCAGTCGGCGTCGATCCCGTGGCTCGCGAGCGTGTCGACGGCGGTCGACGCGGCGACGACGACCTCCGCCGCTCGTGCCCGCTCGAGGTCCTGATCGCTCTCGAGGGACGGGCCGGCACCCGCCACGGCAACGGTCGTGTCGGGTCCGATCGCCAGCTCGGTCGGATCGAACGACGCCTCCAGAAGGGATGCGAGGAGATCTCGCCCCCGCTCGTCGCCGGCCCGATCGTAACCGAAGTCATCGAGAATCGCCTCGTAGACGGGCTCCCACTCGTCGAACTCCATACTCGCTGCGTACTCGGTTCCCGGTCCGTTTGTGTGTTCGGTTCCGGTGGGCCCGACGGCCCAGGCCCAGGCGTCGCTGGGCGACGTAAGAGCACAATAATTCCGTGTTGTGGGCCGGGATTCGCCTCCAAAGTACCCCTACCCGGGAGGCAGCCCGGCGTCCACTCCCTCCTTTCGAAGCATCCGGCATAAGCTTTCTCTTAACGCAGCAGCTTTGACAGCTTCTCGCCGAGAGCGGCGATATCGTCGTTTTCGCCGGCAATTCGGGCTGATACGTCGGACACAGTTGTCGTCGATCCCATCAGCAACAGCCGTCCGTCAGACACGCGTTGGACAACCGCCCCGTGCTCGGCAGCGATCGAAATCAATCGGTCGCTCGCGTCGGGATCGAGACCCTCGATCTCGAGGAGTTGACTCCGCCAGTCGTCGGCGAACGCGGGATCGACGCCCCGTTCTCTGAGCTGGGTCCGGAACTCACGTGTCGAGGTGACGTCGAGTTGTGAGACGGTGATCCCGTCGGCCGTCGTGCGTGCCTGCTCGGTAAACGCCTTTCCGATCAGGGCTGCATCCCGCGTTTCGGCTACGTCGTGGGTCCGGATCACGTGTGCCCCCCGCTCGACGGCCATCGAGGTCGCTGCGAGACTGACCGGCAGCCGCTCGTCGGTCTCGCGGTCGGCGATCTCACCGAGGAAGTTCTTGCGGTTGATCGAAACCAGCATCGGCCGGCCGAGCGCCCGGAACTCCCGCAGCCGGCGGAACGTCTCGTGGTCGTCGGCGACGGTCTTGGCTTCGCTCCAGCCGCCAAAGGCCGGGTCGACGATCGTCTTCTCGGTCAGCCCGTTCTGTTTCAGGGCCTCGTAGACCTGATCGACGTACTCCGCCTGCGAGGCCCACTCCGGCGACTTCCGGGCGGCCCAGTCGGTTTCCTCGACGGCACCCGGCCGTTCGACGTCCGGCGGGCTCGCCATCTTCGCGACCGCGATGTCGTGGTCCTCGCAGACAGTCGGCATCTCCGGGTCGGCGAACCCACAGATGTCGTTGACCATGTCGAACCCCCGGGAAATCGCCTCGTCGGCCACCTCGGCGTACCGCGTCTCGATCGAGAAGATCGCGTCCCCGGAGACGCTCTCGATGGTCTCGAGCGCGATGTGGAGCCGCTCGAGTTCCTCCTCGGCCGAGAGCACGTCGAAACGCTTGTTCGCCGACTCGAGGCCGACGTCGACGATATCGGCACCCTCGTCGATCAGTTCCTCGTCGACGTAGCGGGCCGCCTCGCCGGAATCGTCGAAAACGCTCGGATCGTAGGGGGATTCCTCGCTGACGTTCAACACGCCCATGATTCGGGGCGGATAGTCGTCACCGATCCCCAGGCCGGCGGCATCGACGCTGTTCATACCCGGTCTGCGGAAGCGAGGCAAAAAGGTATCGCGGTTCCGGCGAATCGGGATCGCACCGCGGGCGGGTACCCCCTCGACCGAGTTCCGCGACCAGACCCGGATCGGGAGCGAGCGCCCAGACACGGCCGTCCCCGAGGGCGACCGTTCGCGAGCCGCGTTTCACGGGCGTTCGTCCGACGGAAGCGCCCGTCCCGTTTCCGCTCGCTCCCCGAGGTCGATAGGTCCGTCCTGGGACTGTACCGAGAGACCGGTCTCGATCCAGCGGTCCCCGTCGATCGTCGTGACCGTCTCGTCGGTCAGTGCGGGGCGATCGAAATAGCCATCCATGAGTGCCGGACCACTCACGGCGAGTTCGTCGCTGCCCCCTTCCTCGAGAACGCATGCCCGAACCCCCGGAAGCGACCGTCCGAGCCGTCCCGCTTCGACGTCGACGGGCGACCTGACGTGTGAAATGCCGATTTCCGGCAGCACACAGAGACGAACGGCGTCGCCACCGTCACGGACCTGGGTATCGAGCGCGGTCGAGAGCGGCGTGACGACACGGAGGTCGCCTTCGTCGACGGACGGGTCGCTCGCTCGGAGCGCCCGGTACTGCGAGGGAGTCACGAACGTCCGATCGATATCGGTCGCAACGAGCAACGAGCGGATCGTTTCCGGATCCGGGTCCGGGATCGGATGATAGCTCCCGCCGTCAGTCAGTATCGCGTTCGCCCCGTACATGAGTTCGATCGAGTTCGAGAGCGACAGCGCGCTGCGGTGTGACTCGAGGTCGCCGTCCGATTCGATTGACCCCAGCGTCGTTCCGGCGTTCGCAGCGGCTCGCAAGGACGCGTGCGTGTAGACGACGGCAAGCGGGTCAGGAGCATCGCGTTCGAGGTACGCGATCAGACCCGGCGAATCGTCGGCGCGGCGGACGACGTCGATCCCGGTGCGGGAGTTCGAGCCGTTCATGCCGTCGTTCTCGAGAAACGTCGACAGCGACACCCCCAGCCGTACCTCGTTGTCGACGATAACGGCGAGGCGCAACGATTCGCTACTGTTCAGAAGCGCCATGATGCGGCCCGAATCGGTGACGTGGGCCTTCGGCTCGGTTTCAGCCACGGCGCGTTTGACGTCCCGATTCTCGGACGCTTCTGGGAGCGTAACGGGGACACAGCCCGCTCTGAGCGTCCCGTAAACTGCTATGAGAAACGAACGCGGATCGGAGAGGTGGACGGTAACCCTGTCGCCGGCAGTGAGTTCACTGTCTTGAAGGCCGCCCGCAAACGAGTCCGTCGCAGACCAGAGCTGCGAAAACGTCACCGGTTCGTCGCACTCCACCGCCGTCGCCGTCGTGTTCATCATCGCTGCCGATTGTAATTCCCGTACGAAGTTCGTCATTTACGGACAGTTGTAGATCGGACACGATGTTTATAAAATTTCACCATGGCCGCTACTAGGTAGTTGTTTGTTTTGCGTTATAGCCAATAAGAACACAAAGTGGATGTTTAGGAGAGATAGGCGCTACAATGGGAATAACTAAACTAGCAACGGTGCGCAACGGGGTTCACCCCCCGACCGCAAGGTAGTGATTCGCCCGAGCGTCCGGTCACTCCTCGTCCTCGAGGACGGCCAACCGCGAATCCCGCAGGAGCACCTTCTTGACGATCGAGGGGTTCTCGAGCAGCCGGTGTTTCGCGTGTGCGCCGCGACCGCGGCCACGTCCCTCGCGCTCGGACTGGATGACGTTGAGGAAGTTCTGTTCCTGAAGGATTTCCTGGACGCGGCGCTCGGAGAGCACGTCGAAGTCGAGCCGGCGGGCGACCTCCTTGTACTGATTATAGATGATCTTCGTGGGGAACTCCTTTTCGGAGCTGTTTTCGGTCAGGATCGTCAGCGAGTAGAGGATCGCTTTGGCCTGCTGGGGAGAGCCCTCGATCAACTCGTTGAACCGGTCGGCCTCGGTCTTCTCCTTGGCGTCGCGGACGTGATCCGCGGTGACCCGCGTGTCGTTTCGCTTCTTGGCGATTCGGCCCGCGTTCCGGAGGATGTCGATCGCCTTGCGCGCGTCGCCGTGTTCCTGGGCGGCGAGGGCGGCGGTCAGCGGGATGACGTCGTCGGAGAGGACGCCGTCGTGGAAGGCGTCGCGGCGCTTCTCGAGGATCTCGACGAGCTGGTTGGCATCGTACGGCGAGAAGACGAGTTCGTCCCGCGAGAGACTCGACTTGACGCGTTCGGAGAGGTGGTCCGGGAAGTCGATCTTGTTCGAGATGCCGATGATACCGATACTCGAGTCGGAAATCCGTCGGTTCTCGCCGGCTCGAGAGAGTTTGCGGAGCACTTCGTCGTCCTCGAGCATGTCGATCTCGTCCAAGATGACGATGGTGACGTCGGTACAGTGATCGATAGCCTGCCAGAGGCGCTTGTAGTAGTCACCGGTTCCGAGGCCCCGATCGGGGACGGTGACCCCGCTCGCGTCGGGTTCGTTGACGATCTGGGCGATCGTCTTGACGATGGAGGCTTCCGTGTTCTGTTCGCCGCAGTCGATGAAGGCGTACTTGACCGTGATATCGTCGTGCTCGGCCTCGGTGATCACCCGCTGGGTGACCGACCGCGAGATGAGCGATTTGCCGGTTCCGGTCTTGCCGAAGATAAACAGGTGGTTGGGTTCGCTCCCGAAGATAGCCGGGTTCAGGGCGTCCGCAACCCGTTGCATCTGCTCGTCACGACCGACGATCCGATCCGGACCGGGCAGGTGCGTGATCTCGAGCAGGCGCTCGTCGGCGAAGACCGGATCGTCGTACCGAAAGAGCGGGTCTCGATCGTCGTTGGCGGACATTGCGGTACCCCGCCCCTTTCAACTCGATTGAAATAAAGATGTGGGGATCGATCGCGGATGTAAATACACCGTCAGAGGGACTCGAGTCGGTGACAACGGCCGTGTCACTGCCGATGGTCCTCGACGCCCGTCTCGCGTTTCTAATAGCGCCGGCCACGACGGCTACACGCCGTCACACGTGAGACGTGAGCGGGCGGCAACGGCCTGTCGTCCGACGGTATACCCGCCCAGCGGGCCGGACTCGAGCCGGACACCCCCATCGCGGATGTAAGTTCCGCCTGTTCGGGCCGGTCGGACGGCTGTGGTGCCCGATACTCGGATCGGCCGCCCGTTCCGTCAGCGAGGGATCGCTTCCACAAAGCCGGTGAAAACCGACTCGAGAATGCGGCCAGCGACTGGTTCGGTGCTCCCGGATGGGGACACACCCCCGTCGCGTTTGTAACGGTGAAAGGACGGGGGTGGGTGACGAGAATATCGGGTTTTTCGGGAGCAGAATCGGTCTCGAAGCCTGATTTACATCCGCGGGACAGGTGTGTTGTGAAACAGAGGCCCCACACGTAGTTCGGCTTACAAACGCGACGGGGGTGTGTCTCCCCTACCCACCCAGCCGATGTCACCGAACCCAGTACGACGACGGTCCAGAAATCCGTTCCCGCCGTCGATCTGTGACTCGCTTTGATCTGTGTCCAACCCGTGGCGAGATCGAGAGATCTAGTCTAGTTTAGTTCTAGTCTAGTAACACCCGTTCTAGTAGATAGATACTAGAGCTAGTCACGAATGAGACAGTTACACAGAACGTCTCAGTCGCCGAACGCGCTCTTTTTTGCGCTCCCGGTCCGTACTCCCGTTATGAACGATCACCATCACGTCGTCTCCGTCCCGGCTCATCCCTATCGACGGCGTCGAAACCGAACCGACGACGCGCGAACCAACACGTCCCGTCCCTCCGTCCCATCGAGAATCCAATGAGCGACGACTCGTCCGAGACCGATGGCATCACGAGTCGAACGCCCCCGGCCGTTGCCGTCGTCGACGCGCAATCGCCCGGCAACGTCGGTACCATCGCCCGGGCGATGAAGAACTTCGGCTTCACGGACCTCCTGCTCGTCGACCCGCCCGACCTCGACCCCGACGGCGAGGCATACGGGTTCGCTGGCCACGCTCGAGAGGATGTCCTCCCGAACGCCGAGGAGATCGGGTTCGATCGACTCGCCCAAGCGTACCACACGATCGGCTGTACGGCAGTGACGAACGAGGACGATCGCAGCCACATGCGGTTTCCCTACTCGACGCCCGCCGATCTGGCCGAGCGACTCCCGACCGTCGAGGCACCGACCGCACTCGTCTTCGGCCGCGAACGCGTCGGGCTGACCAACGAGGAACTCGCCCGGATCGACGAGATCTGCTCGATTCCCGCCAGCGCCGACTATCCGGTGCTCAACCTCGGGCAAGCCGCCACCGTCACGCTCTACGAACTCCGATCGCTGACGCTCGAGGAGACACAGCTCCCCGACGTAGAGCGCGTTCGGGCCCCCGAGGGGACGGTCGACCGACTGTACGATCAGTGGGCCGCGCTCCTCGAGGAGATCAATCATCCCGAGGAGAAACGCGACAAGACGATGCGCATGCTCCGGCGCGTGTATGGCCGGGCCGATCTGACGGAACGCGAGGCGAACACGCTGTTGGGTCTCCTCCGGCGGGCGACGGAACGACCGGCCGAAGACTGATCCCACGCGAACTGTCAGATCCCGCAACACCGACCCGCTCGCCAGCCAGTACAGTAATACGTCCGCAGTAACCACGACCACGAGATGACGACACTTCGTCGACGGAGCGCGCTGTCTCTCCTGAGTGGTGGACTGGCGTTCCTCGCCGGCTGTTCTGATACGTCCGACGGGAACGGATCGAACACAACTGGTGACGGAAATGGCACCGACGGTGCTGGGGAATCGACCGACTCGATCGACGGCACCCTCCCGTCGTACGCCTCGATCCTCCCGACGACCGACCGCTCGGAGTACTTTTTCGGAGCGATCGACGTCGAGACGATGAGCACGCTGCTCGAGGACCAGGGCGCTCAGGCGGGCGCGGAACCGACCGATCCGCTCGTCGGCAACCCAGTCGTCGTCGCCCTTCTGTGCTCGTTCGGGCTCACTCGGCTCGGTTCCTCGGCCGGATTCGACGCGTACAACGATAACAACGAGACGGCCGACGGTGCGGAACAGTTCGTCTACGCTGACGGCGTCTACGCGCTCGTCGGATCGTACGACCGCGAGGGGATCGCGACGGATCTCGAGGACGCGGGCTACGCCCTCGAGACCGACGCGGAGGGGTACGCAGTGTACTCCGACAGCGGGAGCGACGAGGTCGTCGGGATCGCGGACGACGTGTACGCCTACTCGTATCCCAACGACGGCGATTCATCGGCCGACCCGGTCACGAGCGTCGAGCGAACGGTTGCGACGGCAGCCGGTCGGCGGGAACCGAACCACGAGGTCGACGACGACTTCGATCGGCTGCTTCGGCGCGGCGAGAACGACGGCATAACGTGCTGTCTGTACACCGATGCCGACCAATTCGACTCGGAAACGCTGTCGGACGACCAGGCGAGCGACGAGGACAGTTTGCAGTTCGAGTTCGCGCCCTTCGAAGGGGCCTCCGGCGTCCACCAACAGCTCTCGGTTCCGGGCGACGGGAGCGCAACCGCACGCGCCGTCGTCAGCTACGGCAGCGACGACCTCGTCGACGAGGAGCGACTCGAGTCAGCGCTCGGAACGGAGGCCGAGGCGGTCGAGTTCGGTACCGACGGATCGACGGTCGAAATCGATGCCGAGTACGGCGGCGAATTCGCCCGCGAGTAGCCCCCGTCGCCGTCTACTTTCGGCTCGGTTTCGCGGGACTCGAGTCCGTCTCTTGGGAATCCGTTCCCGACCGTTTGCGGTCTTTCGGGGCTGGTTCCGGCTGCGTCGCGAACCGTCCGTATTCGGTGACAGTCCCGATCCAGCCACAGTCGCTACAGCCGAACAGCCCCTGTCCATCGACCAGTATCCCGCTACAGTCGGGACAGGTCGCCGAGGGCGGCAACTCGAGTGGCTCCGCGTCGCCGACCGAGCCCAGCGGGGTCGGGATCTCCCCGGTTCGGAGCGTGGCGATCGCTTCGTCGGTCGTATACGTTTCGTCGGTGGTCTCCGTCGAGTGGGGGAACACGCCGACCAGTTCGTCGTCGGCATAGAGTTCGAGACACAGCAACGGCGTCACGAGCCGTTCTCTGGTCTCGCCGGTGACCTGCGAGGTCGTCGAGCGCTCCCGGAACGGCGGCCGGACGGTGACGCCGCGCTCGTCGGCCCACCGAACGAATCGCTCGTAGTTCGCGAGGACCTCCTGGTGGGGACTCTCCTCGGACAGCGCGACCTCCTTGGGCCAACTTCGAAGCAATAGCTCGTCGATCGCACCGTCGGACTCGCAGGCCTGGAGCGTCTCGACCTGTGTGTCGACTGGCTCGAGCAACAGCGGTGCGCGCACGTAACACACCGCAGTAAGGGCCGTGTGTTCAGTTTCTCTCTGCATAGTCATCAGTCAGGTGGTCGGGCAACGTGTGCGCTAATAAATGTTTTTGACGGCGCAGATATGAACCGGGACGGGCCCAGGATCGACTGAACCGTCCGGAAGGTGGCGAAACAGTACCGCCAGCTCGCGATTGGGACGATCACGGAGTCGTGGAGGACGCCCCTCCGAGAGCCGAGCGAAGCACGGACCGCAGTGCCTCGCGTTTGATCATGACGAAACCCGCGAGGATCGTCACCAGGCCGACCAGCGTGAGCGAATCGACGAGATATCCCAGCGCGACCCAGCTCACCCCCATCGCGACCACCGGCTCGGCGTAGCTGACGAGGATGACCTGCGTCGCGCCGGTTCGCTCGAGCAGTTCGAAGTAGAGGAAGAACGCGAACACGCCGGAGACGAGCGTCAGGTAGGCAAACGAGAGCACCGTCGCCGACGTCAGTTCGATCGCTGCAACCGACTCCCCACGCAGGAACGCCCAGCCGAGCAACACGCCGGCCCCGATGAGCATCGCCCACGCCTGGAGCGTCTCGATCGGCAGCGCCGAGTCGATCGGGCGGACGAGGACGCTCCCGAGTGCGAACGCGACGGCCGAGCCGAACACGAGGGTAGCGCCGACGGTCACGTCGCTCCCGAGCGCGGCCGACGACGGCTGGACGACGGCGATCACGCCCACCAGACCGAGCACGAAGCCCGCGATCCCGGCGGGTGCCAGCCGCTCCTCCGGAAGCACCACGCCGGCGAACCCTGCCGTCAGGATCGGGGCCGTGCTGACGATCGTTGCCGCGACCGCGCCCGAAACGTACAGTTCGCCGAGATACAACAGGCCGTGATAGAGCGCGATGACGAACGTGCCGGCGACGGCAACTGCCGCCCACTCCCCTCGGCCCGCCGGTCGAACCCGATCGTTCACCACGGCCGCGTATGCGAAGACGATCGCGCCCGCGATCGCGTACCGAAAGCCGGCGAACAGGAGCGGCGGAACGTACTCGAGTCCGATCTCGATCGCGACGAACGAACTCCCCCAGCACAGCGCGAGTATCGAAAAGAGCACCGCTTCGCGGTACCCATCTGGAACCAAATCGATTGTACTCATATTCCATTCGGAAATCACGGTCGTATTTAC
The DNA here is from genome assembly GCF_002494345.1 of Natrinema ejinorense. Taxonomy (GTDB): domain Archaea; phylum Halobacteriota; class Halobacteria; order Halobacteriales; family Natrialbaceae; genus Natrinema; species Natrinema longum. The sequence goes on along the minus strand of NZ_NXNI01000001.1, from coordinate 1,259,563 downwards.
ATCCTTCTACAATCCTGCGGCGTTTTGGGAACCAAAAATCACACATATGAATATATTCCGAATCGGCCACCACAGAAAGGGTTCTCGTTGGAGAAATATCCAATTACATCGGTCGGAAAACACATATCGGTCGGGATCGAACCTCGTCCTATGGACGAACGCGACGTGCGCCTCCTCAAGGCGATCGCCGAACTCGAGACCGGGAGCCCCGAACGGCTCCACGAGGCGACCGACATCCCGATCTCGACGATCCACTATCGTCTCAACAACCTCCGGGAGGAGGGAATCATCGAGAACGACCGCTACGATATCGATCTCGAGGAACTCGGGCTGGGCGTTACCGTCCTGATCGAGGTGCACGCGGACTATCAGGGCTCCTACGAGTCGTTCGCGGACCGGCTCCTGACCGTCGAAGGGGTCACGAACGTCTACTTCACGATGGGCGAGACGGACTTCATCGTCGTTGCACGCCTGAGCGATAGCGGCATGGTCGAACGCCTGATCGCCGAGTTCGAACAACTCGAGGGCGTCGAACGAACCGACTCGACGTTCGTCATCTCGGCGATCGAAGAACGGGACGCGCTCCAGAGCTACGAGTTAGAGACGCTGCTCGAGGAACTGACTGACGAGTGAAAATCGGTCCCAGCCCGATCGGGACCGGCGTTACGCTCGCTTCTGAATTTCCTCGCGCAGGAGTTCGCTCACGAGGTCGCCGTCAGCTTTCCCGCGAAGCGCGCCCATGCACTCGCCCATGAGCCCGGAAAAGGCTTGCATGCCTTCTTCCGTGACTTGGGCCTCGTTGCGCTCGACGACCTCGACGACGGCCTCGCGAACCTCCCCCTCGTCGGCACCGCCGAGACCTTCCTCCTCGGCCGCTTCTTCGGGGGCTCGGTCCGGCGCTTCCGCCAGCGCCGTCAGCAGATCCCCCACGCCCTCGTTGGGGAGGTCGCCGTCTTCGACCATCTCGAGGACGCCGTTGAGGTGTTCGTCGGTCAGATTCTCGACGGGGACGTCGTCGCGCCGGAGTTCCGTCAGCGTCGACTCGAGCGTCGTCGCGGCCAGCGTCGGATCGACGCCGTCGGACGAGTCCGACGAGCCTCCGCTCGCATCGCTCGCGGAGATCCCCTCGGCCACGACGTCCTCGAACAGGGGCATGTACTTGCCGTAGGCGACCTGCTCGGCCAGCCCCTCGCCGAGATCGTACTCCTCCTGGTAGCGGTCGACTTTTTCGGTCAGCAGTTCCGGTTCGGGAACCTCGCTCGGATCCGGCTCCACGGGCGGCACGTCCGTCTCGGGGTACATCCGCGCCGCGCCGGGCAGCGGTCGCAGGTAGCGGGTCGTCCCGTCGTCGTTCGCGCCGCGGGTCTCCTCCGGAACGGCCTCGAGTGCGGTTTCCGCACGCTCCGCGGCGGCTTCGATGGCGGCTTCCGCGATCTCGGTCTCGGCGGCGACGATCGCGACGGCGTCCTCGGGACCGGCACCGACCGCCTCGCGCAGGGCAACGACCTCGTCCTCCGTGACCCCGTACGCGGGCAATTCGTCGGTATGGAAGATCCCGCCCGCACCGTGGCGCTTCGCGTGATCCGAGAGTTCGGTCCCGAGCCGGCGGTCGGGGGCGATTTCGCGACCCACGATCCCGTCGAACCCGTAGAGCGGGACCGCCGTGACGGATCCACCGGCGTTCAGTGCCCCCGCAATGACGCCGCTGTCGGTGTCCTCGAAGACCCCGGTCACGTCCTCTACGTCCCCGACCGACGCGTCGCGATCCGCGAGTTCGTCCCGGATCTCGACCAGTTCGGCCTGTCGGGCGACCTCGTTGCGCACGATGTCGTCGATGTCGTCGAGGCTCTGGACGCCCTTGATCTCGACGCGAGCGCCGTCCTCGATGGAGACGTTGACGTCCTGACGGATCGTCCCCAGTCCACGCTTGACCTTGCCCGTCGAGCGCAGCAACATGCCGATCCGTTCGGCCGCCTCGAGGGCCTGTTCGGGCGAGGAGATGTCCGGACTCGTCCCGATCTCGACGAGCGGAATCCCCAACCGATCGAGGCTGTAGCGCACCCCGTCGTCAGTTTCTGCGACGCGCTGGGCGCTCTCCTCCTCGAGGAGCATGTCCTCGATCCCGACGGTGCCCTCGCTGGTCTCGATCTCGCCGTCGGTCGCGATCAGCGACGACCGCTGGAAGCCCGTCGTGTTCGAGCCGTCGACGACGATCTTGCGCATGACGTGGGCCTGATCGACCGGGTGCATGTCCATCAGCTGGGCGACCTCGAGGGTCGTCTCGAGGGCCTCCGCGTCGAGTTCGTGGGGCGGCTCGTCGTCCTCCTCGACGAGACAGGTTGTGTCGTAGGCCAGGTACTCGAACTCGCGGTCGACTCTGCTCTCCTCGACGGCGGCGTCGTCGAGTTCGCCCAGTTCGCTCCGGGTGGGGTGAAGGTAGCGCGTAAACCGACGCGTCGACGCGTCGGGGTCGCGGAGCTCGGTCGGACACTGGCAGAACAGCTTCGTCGCCGTATCGAGTTGCTGGTGGATCTCCAGCCCGGCGACGAGTCCGAGGGCCTCGTAATCGTACTCGGTCATTGGCGGCCACTCGGTGGCGGAGGGGTAAAAAACCGTCCAGTCCGCCTCGCCGACCCGTTCCGTCGGGAGTCCCGCTCCGCATCGACCGGCACCGACTCGGTCGCTCCGACTCCGTTCATACGGACAGGGGACCGTCTCAGCCGTCGGTCGAATCGATCGACGTCGACGACTGCGAGCGCGAGCGGTTCCTGCGCGCCGCTGTCACCCCCTCGAGCACGCGACTCCCTGGCACCTCGATCGCACGCTCGCGATAGCCCTCGTAGCGTTCTCGAGCGGCTCCGCCGGCGAAATTCCGGTCGGCGAACGGCCGCGTTTCGATCAGGACGAGCGACTCCGACCCGTCGAGGGTCTCGAGAAGCGCCTGGGTCCCGGCTCCGACCACGAAATCGGCGAGGACCGTCACGCTGGCGTCCCGAATCAGCGTCTCGACGCTGTCCCGTTCCGCCGACGAGAGCGGTGCGAACGGTTCGGTCTCGACGACGTCGACGCCGAGCGAGCGAGCCGTCTCGGCCGCGGCGTCGCCGCTCGAGACCGGGCCGACCGATGGGTCGACTCCGGCCGCTTCGAGCCGGGCGAGGACGCCGGCAGCGGCGGAGCCGGAGCCGAGTACGTGCACGCGATTCGGGAGCGCCCCCGTCCCGCGGTCGGCTGCGAACGCGGTCACCGTTTCGGTTCCCGTCACCAGGTTCGGCGTCACGACTGCGTTCGCGTCGAACGAGTCGGCGAGTGCGTCGCCGGTCAACACGTTCGACGGCGAGCCGTCCCTCGAAACGGCTCCGTCGGCGAGCAGCACGAGGCGATCGCAGTACCGGGCAGCCAGGTCCAGATCGTGAATCGCCGCGACCACGGTCCGTCCCTCCGCGACCAGTTCGCGGACGAGCTCGAGGGTTTCGACCTGATGATTGATGTCGAGACTCGCCGTCGGTTCGTCGAGCACCATGACCGGCGTTTCCTGGGCGATCGCGCGCGCGAGCACGACGCGCTGTCGCTGGCCGCCGCTGATCTCGTCGATCGGCCGGTCGGCCAACTCGGCCGTGCGGGTCCGCTCGAGGGCGCGCTCGACCGCGGCGCGGTCGTCGGGCCCCGGCGAGGAGAACCGCGAGCGGTGTGGATGGCGTCCCATCTCGACGACGTCGCGGACCGGGAAGGAAAACGAGAGCGACGTGTCCTGGGGCACGACGGAGACGAGCCGACTCGAGGCTCGCGAGGAGACGCCGTGAACGTCGACGCCGTCGATCCGTACCGTTCCCGAATCGGGCTCGATCGCGCCGCTGATCGCCCGCAACAGCGTAGTCTTCCCGGCCCCGTTGGGTCCGATGATACCGACGAACTCGCCGGGCTCGATCGTGAGGGAGATCCCCTCGAGCACCGAGAGATCGCCGAACGCGAGCGAGCAGTCGTCGATCGTAATCGTCGTCGGGTCGGGAGCCGAACGGGAATCGGTATCCGGCGAGCGCTCGGCGGGGATCCGTTCGGGCCCCGTCACAGCGATTGCACCTCCCGTCGGGTGAGCAAGAAGAGGAAGAACGGAGCGCCAAGCGCCGCCGTGATGATTCCGACCGGGACGACGGCGGGGCCGGTCCGGGCGATCGTGTCGGTCGCGACCAGGAACGACGCGCCGGCGAGCGCGCTGGTCGGCAACAGGATCCGGTGGTCCGGCCCGACGATGAGCCGCATGACGTGTGGGACGACGAGCCCGACGAAGCCGATGATGCCCGCGACCGCGACGCCGGCAGCGGTGATGACGCTCGCGAGCGCGAGCAAGAGCAGTTTGGTGCGTTCGACTTCGATGCCGAGGTGGTGAGCGTCCTCTTCGCCGAGCAGGAGGACGTTCAACTCCCGTCTGAACGCACACAAAACGAGGACGCCGACCAGCGTGATCGGGAGGGCGAACGCCACGTCGCCCCACTGGCTGTTGTTGAGATGCCCCATCATCCAGAAGACGGCTTCCCGCAGCGAGTCGCCGCTGTGGACGAGCATGTAGGAAATCATCGCGCCGAGGAAGGCCTGGACCGCGACGCCGGCCAGCAACAGCGTCGCGACCGGCGTCCGACCGCCGTCGGTCGCGATCGCGTAGACGAGAAACGCGGTTCCGAGCGCGCCGACGAACGCCGAGAGGTGGAGGCCACCGAACGGGATTACCGCGGGAAACGCGATCGCGGCGACCGCGCCCGCGGCGGCACCGGAGGACACCCCGATGATCGACGGGTCCGCGAGCGGATTTCGAAAGAACCCCTGCATCACCGTCCCCGCTGTGGCGAGTGCGAGTCCGACCGTCGCCGCGAGCGCGATTCGGGGGAGTCGAACCCTCTCCACGATGATCTGGCGGGTCGCCGGCACGTCGAACGAAAAGATCGCGGCGTACTCGAGTGCCGGAACCGGAACGGAGAGGTCGAGGACGGGAACCGAGACGCTGCCGACCGTCACGCCCGCGGGGACGACGATCGCGTTCAACATCGCCATCGCGACCGTCACGAGGTCGATCCTGACCGGGCCGAGTGCGGCGCTGGCGAGCACGACGACGACGAGCACGACGACCAGTGCTGCCGACCACGCCGCCGTTCGGGCCGGTCGGTACATACTCAACAACCAATCTTGCAGTAGGCAAATATTTGTTGAAGTGGGGTGGAGGTTGGAGCGATGCGACGATACCAGCCCGTTCTCTTGGCCATCCTGATCGCCGTCTCGGCGTTCGCTCCCGTTGCAGCCGGGCAGTCGAACGGCGACGCGGAATCGACCGTCGACTGTGAGTTCCCACTCGAGGTGACCGACGCCACGGGCGAGACGATTACGCTCGAGGAGGCACCCGACTCGGTCGTGGCGCTCCAGCCCAGCGACGCCCAGACGGTGTTCGAAATCGGTGCCGAGGATCGGCTCGTCGGCATGCCCGACAACCCGGCGACGAGCGATCTGCCACTCGGCGATCGAACGCCCGTCACCGATACCTACCAGCTCGTTCCCGAGCGGGTGATCGACCTCGACCCCGACCTCGTCCTGGCCGCCAACGCGACGGACGGCCAAAACGTCGAGCAACTCCGCAACGCCGGGCTCACCGTCTACCACTTCGACGATGCCGGATCGATCGACGACGTTCGCGACAACGTCCGGACGGTCGGCCAACTCACCGGCGAGTGCGACGGAGCCGAGGAAACGGTCGACTGGATGGACGAGCAACTCGAGATCGTCGACCGGACGCTCGAGGGGGAAGACCGACCGCTGGCGTACTACGCGATGGGTGACGGTTATACTGCCGGAGCGGAGACGTTCATCCACGAAGTCCTCACGACGGGCGGTGTCGAAAACGTCGCCGAACGCGAGGGGATCGCGTCCTACGGGCAAATCAACCCCGAAACGGTCGTCGCCGAGAATCCCGATTGGATCATCTACCCCGACGACAGGGACGAGCCGCCGATCCACGAGACCATCGAGGCGACGACGGCGTCCCAAGAAGGCAACGTCCACGCCGTCAACGCGAATCACATCAGCCAGCCCGCACCGCAGGTCGTCTACGCGATCGTCGACATCGTCGAAACGGTCCATCCCGAGGCCTACGAGCAGGCGAGCGAGGAACTCGAGGCGGCTGACGGGGGCGGTACGGAAGCCGCTGACGAGGGCGACACGGGGACAGCCGACGGGAGTGACGACGATGCGAGCGGTGAGAGCATGCCCGGCTTCGGTGTCGCCGCCGCTCTGGTCGCGCTGGTGGCTGCTACCGGTTTCGTTGCGCGGCGGCGCTAATCCCGTCTTTCGCCGTCGTCCCCGATTCTCTCGGTTCGATCTCCCGTCTCGCTCCGACGTATCGTTTTGAAAAGGGTTTACTCGCCGGACCTCCCAGGGAAGCGCATGGTCGAGAACGTCATCTGGCCCGCCTATCTCGATGCGGACCTCTCGCGGGCCGAGGGCCGGCGCGTGGCCGAGGATCTGGCAGTCGAGGAACCGACGGTCGACGAGATCGCGAAGGCCGTCCAACAGATCGGGTACGACGCCACGATCGAGCGGGACAAAGCCTACTCGCGGGAGCCGTGGGCCGACCGGGGCCGGGTCGTCGTCCGCGGGGCCGACGACTCGACGAAAAACGACCTCGTCCAGGCCGTCGCGGCGTACGTCGTCGCGATGCGTGAGTAACATGCATCGAGTCGGCACAGTCGTCCGTACCGCGCAGGGGCTCGCAATCCTGCGGGCGGACGAGGTCGACGGCGGCGAGAGTGCCACCGATATCGACGGCCACCGTGACGATATCGGGACGATGGTCATCGACGACGACCTCGAGGAGGTCGGCCGCGTCGTCGACGTCTTCGGCCCCGTCTCGAGACCGTACCTGGCGGTGACGCCGGATGCAGGCGTCCACCTGCCGTCGCTGGTCGGCTCGACGCTGTACGCGCGGTAACCCGTCGTTCCGGGCCGCCTGCCGCGGTCGCCGTGCTGGTTCGGTCCGGTGGTGGGCGCTCTTGTTTCGGTGACCTGGAAGTGGAAAAGCCAATAGGAGCGGGGTGCAAACGCCGCGGCATGAACGATCGGACCCGGATCCTCGCAGCCGTCGGCGTGACGGTCGTCCTCTTTCTCGGCATCCAACTCGGCGCACTGGCGCTCGTCGAGCCGTTCACCGAATCGGAACGGCAGGCCGTCGAGAACCCGGAGGATCCGACCAACAGCATCCTCTACGTCGGCGTCATGCTCGTCGCGACCGGGCTCATGCTCGCCGCCTTCAAGTACGACCTCGACTGGCTCATCAGGCTCTTGCTCGTCGCCGTCAGCGTGATGATCTCGTGGTACGTCTTCGCCGAACTCGTCCCGGCGGTGGTCGGGTCACTCGTCTCGGCGAGGATCGCAGCCGGGCTCGCGATCGGTGCGTCGCTGGCCGTCGGCGCGGCCCTCCTGTGGTATCCGGAGTGGTACGTCATCGACGGCGCTGGGATCGTGATGGGTGCCGGTGCTGCCGCCCTCTTCGGGATCAGCTTCGGTCCCCTCCCGGCGCTCCTCTTGCTCTCGGTGCTCGCCGTCTACGACGCGATCAGCGTCTACGGCACCGAACACATGCTCGACCTCGCCGAGGGCGTCATGGACCTCAAGATCCCCGTCGTCCTCGTCGTCCCGATGACCCTTTCCTACTCCTATCTCGACGCCGGCAGCACCGACGACGTCCTCGAGGACGGCGGCGTCGAGACCAGCGACGCTGCCGCCGACGAGCACACGGACGCCGTCGAGACCGACCGCACCGATGCCGACACCGATAGCCAGGACGAGGGAGGCACACTCGATCGCGATGCGCTCTTCATCGGGCTCGGCGATGCCGTCATTCCGACGGTACTCGCCGCCAGCGCGGCCGCCTTCCTCGATGCCGGCGTGCTCGCAGTTCCCGGGCTCGCGGTGAACCTGCCGGCACTCGGTGCGCTCCTCGGGACGCTCGCCGGACTGCTCGTGCTCATGTACATGGTCCTCGAGGGACGCGCACACGCCGGGTTGCCGCTGCTCAACGGCGGGGCGATCGGTGGCTATCTGCTCGGTGCGCTCGCCGCCGGCCTCCCGATCGCGACTGCGCTCGGCCTTTAGTGGCGGTCCACGCCTGTACTGCAGGGTCGAATCCGACGGTGTGGTCCGATTCGACTCTGCAGTCGACGGGTGGAAGGTACTCGAAGCAACCGGCTGGAGATCGGTACGCAGTCGCCCCGCGAGCGTGAGACGCCGATCGATCTCCACGGCGAACCTCGGGAAACGACCCGCCAGTGATGGCTCGCATCGACGCGACGGCGGCTGACGGGCTGAACAGCACGACCCCCTCGGCGTGACCCCTAGGCGGCTCACGAGTCGTTGCTCCCGTTCCAGTCGCCGCCCTCGACGATTTCGACCTCGAGGTCGTCGTAGCTCTCGAGGCCCTGGACCAGGGTATCGATTCGCGGTTGTTCGGGCCCCTCGGGGAGCAGGTCGGCGGCGGGATAGATGGCCGCGACGACGATGTGATCGTCCTCGTGCTCGCGTTGGACGATGTCCAGCGTCACGTCGACCGCGTACTGATCCTGTAGGGTCGCCGTGCCGCCGTACGACTGGATCGGAAACCGCTCGCCAAGCGCCTCGAGCGCGCGACCCCCGACGGCGCGGTCGAGCTCGAGTCCCTCGTAGTGGCCCTGGATCCGGTCGGCGAGCTCCCTGTTCGAGAGGTCGCTGACGGGGTTGAAATCCTCGCCGGCGATGCTGACCTGTGGCGTCGTGATCACGCCGAACACGCCGGCTCGGAGCGGGTCGTCGCCGAACTGCTCGGTCGGCAGCTCGATCGATCGGTCGTACAGACTGAGATAGCTCGTCGCCTCGATGTCTTCGCCGCCGACTTGCTCCTCGTCGACCCGTCTTCTGGTCCCCTGGTACTCGTAGCCGACCTCACTGGCCGCGTCTTCGTCGACAAGGGCCGGCGCCGCGGTAAACGTCGTCGCCTCGTCGGCGATCCCGCTGAGGCAGCCAGCCGCCGTGCCGACACCACCGGCCGCGAGTACCCCGATGAACAGCCGTCGTTTCATCTCACTCACTCCGACCAGCGTCGAAGGAATAAGCGCCCCGGTGGTCTTCACTCCGTGATGACCGTCTCGAGCGTTGCAGTGGCCGCTTATAGCTCGACCATCGAGACGCCCCGAATCTCGAATCTGGCCCCGCCGTCGCTCCCCGCCGTCGCCGAAACCGACCAGCCGTGTGCGTCGGCAACCTCCCGAACGATCGCGAGGCCAAAGCCCGATCCGCCCGCGCTCGAGTATCCCGACTCGAACACCTGCTCGCGTTGGTCAGCCGGAATCCCTGGGCCGTCGTCTTCGACATAGAACCCATCGAGGGCGGCCAGCGCATCCGGTCGGGCCGCGACCGCTTGCTCAAGCGAGTCCCCGTCCCGCGTCGCATCGGTCGCGGTCTCGGTCCCGCGCTCCGATTCGAGCGCCCCGATCTCGATCACGGTATCGGTGCCGGCGTGTTCGACGGCGTTTCGGAACAGGTTCTCGAAGAGATGACTCACGAGCGAGGCGTTCCCACGGATCGCGACGTCCTCGACGACCGAGACGCTCGCCGATTCCGTCCGGACGGTAGCCCACGCAGTTTCGACGGCCGCCGCGAGCGGGATCGGTTCCGTCTCTTCGACGTCGTCGATCGTCACGAGCGCCAGCGCGTCGTCGATGATCGCTTCCATGCGTTCGAGCGAGGAGCGCAACGCGTTCCCCTCGCCGTCCGCGGCCCCGAGATCGATATCGTCGTTCTGCGCGACCGTCTCTGCCTGCGCCAGTGCGACCGACAACGGGTTGCGGAGGTCGTGGGAGAGCAACTTTGCGAACGCCTCCATCCTGTCGGCCTGCTCCCGAGTCCGTTCCTCGAGTCGCCGTCGCTCGGTGATGTCGACGTGCATGACCAGGACGAACTCCTCGCCGTCGGTCTCGTAGGGCGTCGCCCGCATCATGTACCAGCCCTCCGCCGCCGGCGTATGGCAGGGGTACTCGAGGGAGAACTCCTCGCGATCCCCGTCGATAACTGCTCGAATCCCGCGTGCGGTCGCAGTCGCATCGGCGTCGTCGCTGTCCTCACAGACCGCGAGGTAGTTGCTCCCGACGCCACCCGCCTCTTCGGCCAATCCCTGTTCCGTTCCAAACGAGTTCCACGACGCGTTCGTGTAGACGATCGTTCCCTGATCGTCGAGAATCGCGACGCGTGCGGGCAGGGCGTCGAACCCGGCAGCGACGAACGAACCTGTCCGTCTCATTGGTGGTGGTCGGAGCGCCACCTACTTGAGCGGTGTCACCGACCACACGGTCGGAACGCGTGAACTAACGGTGGGTCGGGTATACTTCAGCAGCCACTGCTCTTTGAATACGCCGAGATCCCGGCGAATCACTCCGTCCGTCGGTAGCAGCCGGGACAATCATCCGTTTGTGATCGCCGTTCGAGACGAGCGGCCCCACCGATCGGGCGACCGGAACCGATTACTCGCCCGACGGTAGCCGGTACGTCGATCCGTCGTCCGTGTCCTGGACTTCGATTCCCAGCGCCTCGAGTTCGTCGCGGAGCTCGTCGGCGCGCTCGTAGTTGCCGGCCTCCCGTTCCCGCTCGCGGACCGCGAGGACGAGGTCGACGACGTCGCCCGCGAGTTCCGCGGAGCCCGTCGTCTCGCCCGTAAAGCTGAGGCCGAGCACGCCGCCGAGTTCCTCGAGGGTCTCGACGGCCCGCCGAAGCCCCCTGTAATCGTAGTCGTCGACGCCGTCACGGCCCTCGTCGACCGCCTCGAGGTGTCGGTTGATCGCCGTCGTGATCGACAGCAGTGCGGACTGAGCTTCGCGCGTGTTGAAGTCGTCGTTCATCGCGGTCGTGAACGCCTCCCGCGCGCCCTCGATTTCCCCACGCAAGGCCCCGTCATCGGCCTTCGAACTCGCCGCCGGGGAGTCCAGGGCTTCGAGGGCCGCCTCGTAGCCTCGCTCGAGTTGGTCCCAGCGTTCCTGGGCCTCGGCGATGGTCTCGTCCGAATAGAGCTGTTTGCTATTATACGAGCCGGCCGTCAGGAACGTTCGCATGACGTTCGCCCCCCAGCGATCGATCGCTTCCGCGACCGTGACGAAGTTCCCCAGGCTCGAGGACATCTTTTCCTCGTCCATCTGGAACAGTTCGCAGTGGAGCCAGTAGTTGGCGAACTGCTGGTCCGTCGCGGCTTCCGATTGGGCGATCTCGTTTTCGTGGTGTGGGAAGACGAGATCCCGGCCGCCGACGTGGATGTCCAGCGTCTCGTCCAAGTGGGTCATGCTCATCGCGGAGCATTCGATGTGCCAGCCGGGTCGTCCCTCGCTCCAGGGCGCGTCCCAGGTCAGCCCCTCGGGCGGGTCGTCGCCGTGGTCGACGCCCTCGTGGCGGTGCTCTTCGACCGCGTCGGGGTCGACGCCACCGGCCTTCCAGAGCGCGAAGTCCGCCGGATTGCGCTTCTCCGTCCGCTCGTCGGGGTCCCCCTGTGATTCGATCTCGTCGAGCTCCTGATTCGAGAGCTTGCCGTACTCGTCGAAACTGCTCACGTCGAAGTAGACCGAGCCGTTGGACTCGTAGGCGTAGCCCTTCTCGATCAGCGTCTCAACGAGGTCGATGATCTCCGGGACGTGCTCCGAGACGCGGGGGTAGACTTCCGCACGCAGCAGATTCAGCGACCGCATATCGTCGATCGTCCGCTGGATGTAGCTCTCGGCGACCGCGGACTCGCTCTCGCCGAGGTCGTCTTCGCCGACGCGAGCGACGATCTTCTCGTTGACGTCGGTGAAGTTCTCGACGTGACGAACGTCGTAGCCGAGATGCTCGAGCCAGCGGTGCATGACGTCGACGTGGACCCACGAGCGTGCGTGGCCCAGGTGTGGCGGGTCCGAAACCGTCAGGCCACAGTAGTACAACAGGACGTTTTCGGGATCCCGTGGCTCGAACGGCTCCGTTGTGCCCGTCAACGTGTTCGTCACGTGCAGGGTCATTACGAACGTCTACCTGCGGCCCGTAGTTAAACGGTTGGATGAAGCGGTCGGACCCTCGAGCGGAAGTGGCCCGCGCTGGCGCGGCTTCGGCGGCCCTGTGCTGTCAGGTTCGGGCCGGATACGTGACATCGGTCTCGAGTTCGAGCCCCTCGAGGAACTCGCGTCCGCGATTCTCCCCGTGACGTAACAGCTCGTCGATGAACTCCGGATCCCGGTCGAGTTTGCTCGCGTGGTGATAGCCTTGTAGTTCGATCCGCCTGATCGTCGTGGTCGTGTACTGTGGGTGATCGAGGTGGCCCTCGGCGATCCACCGGTTGATCCGCTCGACGACCGCCAGCTCCTGGTTGAGCGAGAGGTTTCCGGCGAGTTCGTTGCGCCGGTCCGCGATCTCGAACGGCGTCGTGGGAGTGTCCTCGCGGGTCTGTGGATTGATCTGGATCACCCACAATTCCTCGGGCGTTCGCTCTACGGGCCCCGATACCAGGTCCTTGATCGGCGGGTTCTGAGAGAACAGCCCGTCCCAGTGTGCCGTCCCATCGATTTCGACGGCCTCGAACAGCATCGGCAGTGCAGCCGACGCGAGGACCGCGTCGATCGTCACGTCCTCGTTGGTGAACGTCTCGAACTCACCGCCCCGGACGTCGACCGTCCCGACGACGAGTTCCGGCGTCCCTGCGCCGGTGAGATCCGGGATCGACGCGAAGTCGACGTGTCGCTCGAGGATACGGGAGAGCTGGGCTTTCCCCAGCTCCGAGACCGGCGAGTAGTACGGGCTCACCTGCGGGACCGCAGCGCCGGTGCTCTCCAACCGGGAGAACGCCGCCACCCACTCGTTGAACAGCCGATCGGGATACTCATCGGCCGCGAAATCGTTCCAGACGGACTCGAGGAGATCGGCTGCCGTCGGTTCGTCGGCGGAGAGCAATCCGTACCAGGCCGCGAGCGCGTTGAACGCGCCCCCGGAGGTGCCGCTGATTCCCACGAGTTCGAACTCCTCGTCCCACGCTCGGTCCGACAGCCACGTTCGGAGGACGCCGGCGGCGAACGCGGTATGGCTGCCACCGCCCTGGCAGGCGATCGCGACGCGGGTCGGAGTCGCACGGTCGTCGTCGCTCAGTCCGCTGGAATCGTCCACCTCGCTCGATCGGGACGTCACCGACGCTGTCGGTTCGCTCATACGTCCCCGGTTAGCTGTCAGTAACAAAGAAAGCGCTGCCGGGCACGAACCTCGATCCGAGACGTGGATAGTACTCCGGGTTCGGTCCGTCGCCACCCGAACGCCGTCTCGACGCGGTCGACACGGCGACGTTATCGGGGGAGAACCCTCGACGCTCCGCTCGAGGGGGCGATATTATTCTCGCGGCGGATGGCTCACCACGTTCTCGAGTGCCCCCTCGACCGTCCGAAGCGCGTCTGCACCCTCGAGGCGGTCGACCACGATTACTATCGTTCCATCGGCGACGCCCGCCGCTTTCGGGGAAACCTCCGCAACCGAAAGCCGCGCGAGCACCGCTGCGAGAGCGGCCGGTTCGACGTCGCCGGTCGCGACGATGGCGGTCCGATCGCCGCCACAGGGCCCGAACGCCGTGCCACCGATGGTGACGAGCGCGTCATCGATCGTGGTCTCCCCCTCGCCCTCGAGCGGGCCGATCCCGCTTTCCATTCGGACGCGGACGTCTCGCGACTCGGTTTCGTAGCTCGGCAACTCGTCGGCGTAGCGCCGCAGTGCCGTCGCGATCGCGTCGGGCTCCCCTTCGACCGCGAGAAACCGAGCGGCGGCGGTGTAGTTGACGACGTCGGCCCGCAGCGCGGTCAGCAAGAACGGATGCCGGGAGACCGCTCGGCGCGTCTCGGCTGCCAGTGACATGGTGGGGACCGCGTTTCGAGTCGGCATAAAATCGCGCCATTTCGGCCACGACGACTCCGGGTGTTCCGGTCCGTACCGACTCGAGGGGGACGGTGGAACCGGTTCGCCCGGCAGTATATATCGCTCGAGTCCCTCGTCACAGCCATGAGCGAATCCGAACCGGAACAGTCCCCCGAAGACGCCGTCCGCGAAGCCGTCTCGCTGTTCCTCCGACGGAACTTCCCCCAGATCGAGCTCCACGGGGGCGACTCGTCGATCACCGACGTCGATCTCGACGAGCGCCGCGTCTCGATCAATCTCAGCGGTGCGTGTAGCGGCTGCGGCGTCAGCCCGATGACGACCCAGGCGATCCAGCAACGGCTGCCAGCCGAGATCGACGGCATCGATCACGTCTCCGTAAGTACCGGCCTCGACGGGCTGGCCGAGCAGGGTTCGTCCGGTCCGGATGTCCCGCCCGATACGCCGTTTTGACTCTACAGCCGCCCCTCTTCATACGGACGCCTGCCAGTCAGTACCGGCCCAGCCGCGACCCGCTGAAGGTGGTGTACCGGGACCCAGTGACAGCAGCCCGTCTCATCGACCGCGACCGCGGTGCTTTTGCCGCGAGCGCCGTATTCTTCGTGTATGGAGCCAGCAGCCGTCGAAGATCTCATCGAATCGAATCTCGAGGACGCGGACGCGACGGTCACCCACGCGCGGGACGAACATGACGAGGACCACCTCGCCGCGACGGTCGTCTCGCCGGTGTTCGATGGACTGGCGCTCGTCCAGCAACACCAGGAAGTGTACGACGCACTGGGCGATCACATGACGACCGACATCCACGCCCTCGAACTCTCGACGTACACGCCCGAGGAGTACGCGGAGCTCGAGGTCGAGTAGTCCGGACCGAATAGACCGCGCCGTTCGTTCCCGCCCCTTTCGCCCACAGTCTCGTCACCGTCTCTCACGCCGGGCACCGACGGACGGATCGAACGCGCGGTCGCTCGGCCCGTTCCATCGGGACGACGCCGGCCGCTTTCACGCCATGAAACGACTGCGCGGGCCGATCTAGCCCCTCGGGGTGAAAAAACAAATCCATCTGCAATTTTTTCTGGACAATTATATTATTGTGCGGCCAGGATAGTAACGTATGGCATCGACGTTGGACGGAACTGACGAATCGACCCGGATCGGCGGCCGGGAACGAGCGAACGCAGCAGCCACCGACGCAGGTGGGTTCGATCGCGTTCTCGTCGCGGTCGACGGTGAGACGCCCGCTTCGGTCGGCAGGGCCGCGGTCGCGGAGGCCGCCCGACACGGCGCTCGAGTCGACGCGCTGTCGGTCGTCCGCATGACCGCGTCCGTCGACGGCTGGGACGTGGTCGTCGAGCGTCGGGAAAACAGCGCCGAGGTGGCGCTCGACGCGGTCGGCGATGCGGCCGTCGGGACCGACGTCTCGGTTTCGAAACGGCTCCGCTACGGCGATCCGGCCGCGGAGATCGCCCGCTATGCCGACCACAACGACATCGATCTCGTCGTGATCGGCGAACCGACCCGGACCGGCCTCCGCCGGTACCTCTCGCCGACCAGCGTCACCGACCGCGTCCGCCGGGCGTCGTCGGTGCCGGTCCTGACGGTCCCCGCCGACGATTGACTCTCGCGTCCGCTCGCCCATCGCGGGGCCCCCGACAGCCGCTCGTCTTTCCGGCCCGTCAGCCCGCCAGACAGAGTTTTCTGAGCCCAACAGTGGCCGTCCCCGGTTGTCCCAACGGTCGCTGATCCCGTCGGAACCGTGGGTTTATATATCCACGTTGACATGATTTGGGCATGGAGACGCTCCATCCCCGCGTCAGGCTCATCTGGATCGCCCGCGGCGCGATCGCGGCGGTCGTCCTCGCTGTCGCTCTCGTCGCCCTCGACCAGTGGCAAGTCACCGTTCCGGCGCTCGCGATCGCGGCCGCCGTCGCCGTCGCACTGCTTCTCGCCGTCGGCTACGCCGTCCGCCGTTACCAGGCCTGGCGGTTCGAACTGCAAGCGGACGCCCTCTATCTCGAGCGCGGCGTCGTCACGTTCGTCGAGACCGCCGTCCCGTTCGTCCGCGTCCAGCACGTCGACACGCAGTTCGGGCCCGTCGAGCGGGTGCTCGGCCTCTCGAGCGTCGTGGTCTACACGGCCGGTTCCCGGAACGCGGACGTTCGGATTCCGGGATTGACGCCCGATCGAGCACGGAACCTGCAGGACACGCTTCGCGAACTGGCCGTCGAAAGCGAGGCTGAGGACGCCGTCTAACATGAATCGGCTACATCCACTCAGCGCGGTGTCGATGGCCCTTCAGCGCGGCGTCACCGGATTCTCGATGCCGTTTTTCGTCGTCATGATCCTCTCGAGTTTCGTGGACGCAGTCGATATCGGCTGGGTGTTCTGGCTGGCTCCGGTCGGCCTCGTCGTGGGCATCGCCTACGGCGTCGCGTACTACTACCGGTTTACCTACCACGCTACCTCGAGTACGTTCGACGTGACGTCTGGCGTCCTCTCCCGGCGCTCCCGCGAAATTCCCTATCGACGCATCCAGAACGTCGATGTCTCACAGAACCTCTTCCAGCGGATCCTCGGCCTCGCCGTCGTCTCGATCGAGACCGCCGGCGGCGGGCAGACCGAGGCCACCCTGAACTACGTCAGCGAGGACGAGGCCGATCGCCTCCGCTCGGAGATCCGCCGACTGACGGCGAAGACGGATGCGGGGATAGACCGCGACGAACCGACGGCCACTGCCGCGACCGATGCGACCGACGATACCGGCGAGTCGACACAGCGCGAGCGGCCTCGAGCGGAGCGCGGTCCAGTTCTCCTGTTCGACCTCGAGGTCCGCGAACTGGTCATCTATGCACTGACTTCGTTCCGGTGGGGCGCGGCGGTGTTCCCGATCATGCTCCTGTTTTTCTTGCAGGGTGCCGACTCCGGTTCCGGGCCGGTGCCCGAGTTCCTCCTGCTGGCTGCCGAACCTTTCGGCGGTCCGGAGGCGGTCGATAGTGCCGCCGTCGGCCAACTGCTCGTCCTGTCAGCGGTTACGGTGATCCAGTGGACGGCCGCGACGTACGTCGCGAGCGCGATCTACACCGTCGCGAACTACTACGGCTTCCAACTCGGGCGAACGGGGGACGACTTCGTCTACGAGCGCGGACTGGTCCAGCGATACAGCGGCTCGATCCCCGCGGAGAAGGTCCAGTCGGTCACGATCACCGAGAACCCGCTCCAGCGGCTAGTTGGCTACGCCGGCCTCTGGGTTGAAACGGCGGGCTACGGCCCCGACAGCGGGGGCGGCAACCAGTCGGCCGTCCCGCTGGCCGGGGCCGATCGCGTCTATCGATTCGCCGAGAACCTCACCGGTGTCGAGACACCCGGGTTCCGCAGTCCACCGGGGCTGGCCCGCCGACGGTATCTCGGCCGATACTCCATCGTCGCGGCCGTGATCGTCGCCGTCGCGTTCGGCCTCGCACAGGTCTCGACGTTCGACCGCTGGTATCTCTCTCCCGTCGTCTTCGTCGCAGTTCCGCCCGCGGCCCATCTGAAGTATGTCAACCTCGGGTACTTCGTCGGCGAGGACCACCTCGTGATCCGGCGCGGGTTCTGGAAACGCCGGACAACTGTCGTTCCCTACTACCGGATTCAGACGGTCTCGACCCGGCGATCGATCTTCCAGCGCCGGCTCGGGCTCGCATCGCTGGTCGTCGACACCGCCAGTTCGCGGACGTTTTCCTGGGGGACACCGACGATCTACGACGTCGACCTCGAGACGGCACGCGAACTCCAGGGAACCGGCCGGGAACGGCTCCAGTCGGCGCTGCGCGAGCGCGCTCGCAGGGACGATCTCGGGCTTTCGGTGGATTTTACCTGACCGGCTCCGAGGCTCCACGTATGGCAGACGGAGACGACTACCGAATCGAGGAGGACAGCCTCGGCGAGATGCAAGTGCCGGCGGACGCCTACTGGGGTGCTCAGACCCAACGCGCCATTCAGAACTTCCCCATCTCGGGGATCACGTTCAGCCGCCGGTTCGTCCGCGGGCTCGGCGTCGTCAAGAAGGCCGCCGCACAGGCTAACCGCGATCTCGGCCTGGTCGACGACGACGTGGCCGAGGCGATCATCGAGGCCGCCGACGAGGTCATCGCCGGCGAACACGACGACCAGTTCCCGGTCGATATCTTCCAGACCGGCTCGGGAACCTCCTCGAACATGAACGCCAACGAGGTCATCGCCAACCGCGCCGCCGAGATCATGGGATCGGGGATCGGCGACCGCGTCGTCCACCCCAACGACCACGTCAACTACGGCCAATCGAGCAACGACGTCATCCCGACCGCGATGCACGTCGCCTCCCTCGAGGCCGTCGAGAAGGACGTCATTCCGGCGCTGGATACCCTCCGGGAGGCGCTCGAGGAGAAAGAGGAGGAGTTCGACGACGTCATCAAGACCGGCCGCACGCACCTGCAGGACGCGACGCCGGTCACGCTCGGGCAGGAGTTCTCGGGCTACCGGACCCAGGTCGAGAAGGGGCTGGCCCGCGTCGATCAGGTCCGGGATCACCTCGGCGAACTCGCGCTGGGCGGCACCGCGACCGGGACCGGCCTGAACACCCACGAGGAGTTCCCCGGCCGCGCCGCCGAGTACATCACGAAGGAGACCGGCGTCCAGTTCCGCGAGGCCGACAACCACTTCGAGGCTCAGGCCGCCCACGACGCGATGAGCGAGGCCCACGGCGCGCTTCGCACAGTGGCCGGTTCGCTGAACAAGATCGCCAACGACCTCCGACTGCTGGCCTCCGGTCCGCGTAACGGGCTCGGCGAGATCGAACAGCCGGAGAACCAGCCCGGTTCCTCGATCATGCCCGGCAAAATCAACCCCGTCGTTGCCGAAGCCGTCAACCAGGTCCACAAGCAGGTCGTCGGCAACGACGCCGCCGTCTCGGCCGGCGCTGCGGAAGGCCAGATCGATCTGAACCTCTACAAGCCCGTGCTGGCCCACAACTTCCTCGAGTCGGCCGAACTCATCTCGAACGCGAGCCAGGTCTTCGGCGAGCGCTTCGTGCGAAAGCTCGAGGCCAACGAGGAGTACTGCGAAGAGCGCGTCGAACAGTCGATGGCGATGGCCACCTCGCTGAACGTCCACATCGGCTACGACAAGGCCAGCGAGGTCGCCAAGACCGCGCTCAAGGAGGACAAGACCGTTCGGGAGGTCGTCCTCGAGAAGGGCTACCTCGACGAGGAGGAAGCCGACGAGGTGCTCGACCCGCGGAAGATGGCCGAGCGCGGTATTCTCGGACAGGACGACTGAGCCGACAGCGGTCGATCGAGTCGTGACCGATCACCGATCGACCGGATCGAGTTGTGCCTGATCGAGCGGATCTTCGATGTCGCCCATCACCGCCTCGAGCAGGTCGGTCACGGTGACCAGCCCGACGATGTCCCCGTCTTCGATGACTAAAGCGAGCTCCTGGTTCTCCGCCTGGAACTGGTCGACCGCGTCGCTGACGTCCGCGTCGGGCGAGAGCGTCATCGGCGGGGCCGCCAGTTCGGCGAAGTCGATGTCGCCCGCGGCCAGTTTTTCGCGGTGGCGGACGAAAACCGGTGCGTAGACGATCCCGCGGAAGTCGGTCATCGTTTCGCCGACCAGCGGATACCGCGTCTGCGGGCGCTCCTCCATCTTCCGGAAGTTTTCTTCGGGGGTGGCTTCGGTCGACACCGCGACGATCTCCTCCGGCGGGACCATGACCTCCCGGATCGGTTGCTCGCCGATAGCGAACGCGTTCATCACCTCGTCGCGACGTTCCTCGGACAGGTCGCCCTCGTCGAGGATCGAGCCGAGTTTGTTCCGGAGGTCCGCACGGGACTCGATGACGTCCTCTTCGGTCTCGAGCCACGCTCCTGTCATCTCGATCCCGAAGAGTTTGAGCGTCAGCTTCGCGATCCCGTCGCCGAGCGTGATGACCGGCGAAATGATCCGGTAGAACCAGTACAGCGGTGTGGCTCCGTACCGACAGACCAGCCGCGACCGTTCGACGCCCAGATACGTCGGCGTCTGTTCGCCGTGGGTCAGGTGGACGAGGTTGATGATGAGGAACGCGAGGATCGCCCCGCTCCCGATCGTTGCCAGCGCCGTATTCTCGAAAAACGGCTCGAAGATGGCCGCCAGCGCCGGTTCGGCGACGATCCCGACGGCGATGCTCGAGGCCGTAATCCCCACCTGGCACGTCGTGAGATAGAGTTCGAGATCGTCGGTCATCTCCCACGCTCGCTGTAGTTTGGGGGTATCGCCGACGAACTCCTCCTCGCTGAACTGCCGCGCGCGTGTCAACGCGAACTCGATGGCAACGAAGAAGGCGTTCGCCAGGATGAGCAACACGCCTGCGAATAACCGCCCGCTGATGACGAGCGAGTTCATAACCGTACTGTTACCCGGCGAGACACAAATTCGGTGTGGTTTCCGTTCGAACGAAAGCCCTCGTCGACCCACCGACTACCAGCGGTGTGATAGTCTATTGACCGGTGTGTTCACACGAGCCACTGTGTTCCCGATCTACCAACGAGCGGCATACTCGATAGCGAGTAAACCCGTCGCTCGAACACTCTTTTTTCCCGGTTCGTCGCGGACAAATCGGGGTATAGAGCCCGAATCAACGCGAAATACGACGGAATAAAAGAACCCAAGAGGTTTTGGTGGATGCTCGCGTCAGACGAAATATGCACACCTGTCGTAACTGCAACCAGTCGTTCCAGACCGAACTCGCACTCGAGCTCCACCGGGATACGTGCAAAAAGGGACAACTCTTCTGTCAGGTATGTGGAGAGCGATTCCAGGAAGGGAGCGCGACCCAGGACGGCTGGCACTACGAGTGTCCGAACGAGGACTGCGAGGGTGACGGACTACAGCAGGACCTCTATCGCGTCGAGGACGTCCGAACCGCGACCCACTAATCGCCGAACCGTTACTCCCGTGTCCCGTCAGCCGTTGTGATCGCGGAGGGACAACCGCTGGGAACAACTACCGGGTGGTGTCATCGCTTTCGGGCTCGGAGACGGCGTACGTCCGCTCGAGATACGCGAACAGTTCGCTGACGATCGTCGGCTCGAACGTCCAGAACCCGTAGTACTGGCCGGGATCCCGTTCTTCGGCGACCAAGGCACACTGATGCAGATCGCTCCCGCCGCCGTCGAACACGACGAACCAGAACGCACCGAGTTCGCTATCGGCGTCCGTGATGACCGTCACGGGGTCGGGAAACGCCACGTCTCGCTGCTCGTCGAGGAACACTGCGACGGTGATGGATTCGTGGGTTCCGAACCGTTCGTAGATGTCGGCCTGTGCACGGAGTGCACCAGCCCGCTGGAAGCCCGCGTACAATCGGCCGCGACCGACGCGCCAGGCCCGTTCTTCGATTTCACGAGACGTCGCGATCATCTGTCGACGGCTGTACGACGAAAACAGCGTGTTCTCGAGGAACCGGAACAACTCCGCGTGATCGTGATCGGGTTCGTCGAGCTCCCACGGTGGATGAATGTCGGGTGAGAGTATCGCCTCGAATTGATCGATTCCCAGTGCTCCCTGAAATTCCCCGTCGTCGGTTCGGATGATTACGAACCCGGTCTCGTCGATCGATCCCAGGGGTTGGTGGGTAACGTCGACGTTGCGCGTGTCGAACTGGTGTCGGAGCTCGGTGGCGACCGACTCCTCGTCGGTGTGTATCTCGAGCGTTTTTCGCCGTCGTGTGACGGTTTCGAAACTCTCTCGAAGCGAGTGCATGGCAGCTAGTCCCCGATCCCCAGCGCGTCGACCACCGGTTTCGGGATCGTCGTGTCGGTGACGGTGTTCGTCTCGCTGTCGAATCGAACGAACCCGACCTCGGCGAGCCGGGGGAGGATCGCGTGGTAGAGTTGGATGCGGATCCGTTCCCGGTCGGCTGGCGTGGAAATCGTGTCGTCGTCACTGGCCTCACTCGCGGCGAGAACGTCGGCGAGTTCGTCGAACGTCGCCCTCGGATGGTCGTGAAGATAGATAATCGCGTTTCGAGCGTGACGATCCCCGAGGGTGCGGATCACGTCGTCGACCGGTATCTCACTGGTCGCTGATTGGAGGGCAGAGATGTCCGGCATGTTGTGATCGTTGCCCATCGATCGATACACGTTAACCACTCACAAATAGCTATGCACCGAACCCGTTTCACGCCGTGAGAACCGCCACCGCATTCCCACCCTTTAATCCGATCCTCCGCTCACAGTACGTATGGAACGGCTCACCCCACGAGTGCGAGTCGTCTGGCTCGTCCTCTCGCTCCTCCGAGCCGCGATCTTCGGCGGTCTCGTCGTCGGCGCAGCGATCGCCTTCGACCGAACCGCGGTTTGGGACTCCCCGCCCTCGGTTCTCGTCCCCGCCGCCGTCGGATTCGCGTTCATCATCGCTATCGCCGGCGTCCTCGTGGCCTGGGCTCGCTACGGCGTCTGGCGGTTCGATCTCCGGGACGACGATCTCTACATCGAACACGGGGTCTTCACCCGCATCAAAACGGTCGTCCCCTACGTTCGGGTCCAACACGTCGACTCCCGCCGGTCCCCCCTCGAGCGAACGACCGGGCTCGCGACGGTCGTGGTCTATACGGCCGGCTCCCGGAGTTCGGACGTCGCGATCCCCGGACTGACGCCGGAACGCGCGGAAGATCTCCAGGAGTCGCTTCGCCGACTCGCGATCGAAAGCGAGGGTGAGGACGCCGTATGAGGAAACTCCATCCGGCATCGATCGCCGTCCGGTCGCTCTCGCGCAGCCTCAACACCGGGTTCCTGTTTTTCGTCATCGGGATCGTCGCCTCGCCAGGCGGGAACGGGATGGACGTGCTCTCGATCCTTCCGCTCGTGGCCGTCGGGATCGTCATCGGGATCGTCTACGAGTTCGCCTACTACCAGCGATTCCGGTACGAACTCACCGACGACACGTTCGATGTCACGTCCGGCGTGATCTCGCGTCGGGATCGCGAACTCCCGCTGGGACGGGTCCAGAACGTCGACATCAGACAAAACGTCCTCGGACGAATCCTGGGCATCGCTGCCGTCCACGTCGAAACCGCCGGCGGTGGCCAGACCGAGGTCAGTCTCCAGTACGTCGACGAGGACGAAGCACACCATCTCAGACGCCAACTCCGGAACGGCGCGAGTGCCAGCGAGGCCCGGTCCACCGAGGCGACTACCCGCGACGACGACGCGAGCGCTCCCGAGGGGGCGACGGCCGGGGACGAAGAACTCCTGTTCGAGATTCAGCGACACGAACTCGTGATCCTGAGCGTGTTCACCATCGATCCGGGGGCGAGTTTGCTCGGCGGCATCGCGCTCTCGTTCGCGAGCGGCTTCGATCCGACGACCTTGCTTCCCGCCGATCGTCTCCCGGAACTTCCCGGCCCGGCGACCGGTCTGTTCGCACTCGCATGGGGACTCTTCCTCTTCTTGCTCGCCGCCTGGGTCATCAGCGCGGCCCTCACGTTTACCAGATACTACGGCTTCCGGCTCACTCGCGTCGACGACGAACTCTACTACGAGCGTGGCCTCTTGCAACGGTACAGCGGGACGATCCCCCTCGAGAAGGTCCAGACGCTGACGATCACGGAGTCGATCCCTTTCCGGTGGTTCGGCTACGCCGCGCTGAGCGTCGAGACGGCCGGCTATGCGCCGGGCCAATCCGATTCCCGCGGAACCGAGTCGGCGATTCCCCTCGCCGACGCCGACCGCGTGGCCGAACTCGCACGCGCGATCGAGCCGTTCGGAGCGATCGATCTCGAGTCGCCGCCACGACGGGCTCGAGAGCGGTACGCGATCCGATACCTGCTCGTCGTCGGTGTCGTCGTCGGCATCGCGTACGTCGCTTCCCGCTATACGACCGTCGTTCAGCGGTGGTATCTCGTCGCCGTCCTCGCCGCGTTCGCCCCGATCGCTGCGCATCTGAAGTGGTCGAACCGCGGCTATCACGTCGGCGACCGGTACCTCCTCACGCGAACGGGGTTTTGGCGGCGAACGACGAAGGTCGTCCCCTACTACCGAGTCCAGGCCGTTCTCCACCAGGCGACGATATTTCAACGTCGGCGTCGACTCGCCAGCGTGACGGCGGATACCGCCAGTTCCGCTTCCCTCCTCGGACGGACCGCAACCGCCCACGACGTGGACGCGGATCGCGGCCTCGAGTTACAAGCCGTCATCGAGGAGCGATTACAGGACCGACTCCGGGCGCGTAAACGCCAGCGGACGATCGATCGGTGGTTTCAGGAACCGACGGATCCGGAGGAAGGGTCCTCCGAAAGCGACGGTCCCACCTGAGGGACCGAAGCGAGTGACTCCTCGCTCGGGGGAAGTCACGGACGCTCGACTCAAAAACGGCCACGAAACGTGGGTCTCGACACTCGATCGCCCGTCGGCGTGTATCGCCCCGTCGTTTCGGAGCGGCCGGGAGCGAGCCGGATCCGTTCTGCCGGTCGGACCGCCGATGTGCGGCTGACGACCCGAGTCTAGGGCTCAGTAGGTCAGGCTCATCCCGCCCTCGTGGGTCATGTCGCCGCCGTTGAGGTGCTTGCTGTGAGTCGAACAGCCCATCACGAACAGGTTCGCGACCTCGTAGGGTTCCATCAGTTCCTTGACCCGGGTGTCCTCGAGCATCACGTTCTCGACGACCTCGTCGACGGTCATCCCGCGCTGATCCGCCGTCTCGGGGAGCTGTTTCGCGACGAGCGCCGTCTTCACGTAGGCAGTACTGACGGTAAACGCTCGCACCTTCCCCTCTCCCTCGGCGGCGATCGACTGCGTGAGCCCACGAAGCCCGAACTTCGTCGTGTTGTACGCCACCTTGTCCTGTGTCACGATGTGGCCGTGGACCGAGCACATGTTCCCGACGACGCCCTTGCCGTCCTCGTTGTCCCGGAAGTGTGGTAAGCAGTGTTTCGTCAGGACCAGCGGTGCGCGCTGCATGACGTCGTGCATCAGGTCGTACTTCTCGATGGGGAACGATTCGATGGGGGCGATGGTCTGGATCCCGGCGATGTTTGCCAGATACCGGACGTTGCCCTGCGCTGCTGCTTCGTCGACGATCCGCTCGAGCGCCGCGTCGTCAGTCAGATCGCCCACGACCGTAACGAGTTCTCCCGGGAGCGACAGCTCCTCGGCCCGGCTCCGTGTCTCGGCGAGCCCGTCTTCGTCGCGGTCCGTCGCGACGACGGTCACCTCGTTCGCCGCGAACGCCAGCGCGGTCGCCCGTCCGATACCGGAGCCGGCACCCGTCACGATCGCGACGTTCTCGGCGGTGTAGTGTGGGTCCTCGAGGACCAGGAGATCGTCCCGCGTGAGTTCTGACGGCCCGTACTTCGCCATCGCCTCTTCGACGGTCATATCGGCCATACCCGAATGGACGAACACGAGCGTGGAATAACTACCGCAGACGGGGCTCTCGGCGCGGGGACGAACTCGGTAGGTTACTACTATCGACTCCGTGACGTTCCGTCAACGGGTCCCGTATCGATTTCCCCGACGCTCTGTATAGCGACATGCAATTCATGTGTGGTGGGTCGGACAACGGTTCAACGGTCTTCCCAGTAGTGGAAGGATCGATATACCGAATGTACTGTCCCTGGAGACGATGCTGCATGGAACGGTGGAGCCCGGTCGAATCGAAAGCAAGCGTGTGTGTCACGGCTTTCCCCCGGGTTCGTAAAATCCGCTCAGTAGCGCTCTGAGACGATTTCTGTCGTATCTGTTTTGCGGGTCGATTGGCGTGATGCTATTCGATGAGGTCCCTATTAGACCGTGTGACCCGGTCGTCAAGGCCGACTCGAGACGTTCGGAAGCGGAGACGGCGATCACGACGCGGCACACGGACCGTGGCGTACTGCTGACTCACGCGAAAGAGTCGGGGGTACTCGAGGCCGGAACACACGAACTGACCGTCGATACTGTCGCAACGCAACCGATGAGCGTGTCTGCGACCATGCAACGGAGTCCAGATTCCGACGGAGCAGTAGGTAGTAGCACGGTTTCTTTGTTCGGTGTTCAGTGTGCAACTCCCGGAAAGTACGGGTAGCGACTTTCCAAGACGTGAGACAGATAAACTCTTTATTCAGTCCGTGTAACCCGACACATATGCAACGATACGGCAATATCGATTTCGCCCATCTGGCTAAAGCAGGGTTCCTGCTTGGACTCGGATTATTCGCGTTGGGAACAGGTGGCGAGTATATCGGTCATGCTATGTGGGGTCAACTCCCCGCATGGGAAAACACGCTATTGTACATCTCCGCAGTGATCGGTCTTCTCACGGCGTTTTTCTCACCATGGATCTTTGGAGTTATACTCCCGCTCACCGAATAAGTAAGAGTAGCACACGATCCAACCAACACAACCAGTCAATCGTACTTGCTTCACTCCTTGGGTACTCACACCACTACCGAGGGAGACACGTTGACGCCGCGAGGATACCGGTCGAATCCGCTCCGACAACTGGTCGAAGCCTTGATTCCAGTAGATGATGGTCGCCGCCACCAGGAGAGTGCGTTCGGTCAGACAACTGGAGAGAGATCGGTCAGCCGAAATCAGGATCGCAATCTAGACAGGCGGTCGCCAGTTCTCGAGCGAACGACGGCCTCCAGCGCACGCTACTCCCCCTCCCGCAGACGGTAGTTCCCGAACGACTCCACGGGCCAGCTGGCCGTGGCGGCGTCGTATTGGTTCTATCGAACACGACAGTTGCCGGGCGAGCAGTCGCTCCCCCTGTTCGATCCTCGTTGATGAGGCGGGACTCTCGTCCCGATCACCTGCTTCCGTGATAGACAGATCCGAAACTGTAGCCCTAACCACCAATAGATAATATCTGGACTCATGTTCCCGTAATAGGCGTTTATCTCTAATCCTAGGACTACTAATCGTCCGAAAGGAGTGAAGCAAATCGATATAAACTCACTTAGATCGAATAATGGGTAGATTGAATATCACCGCGTTTGATGAGTGGCGTATGAGCGATTCGGCGGACACGTCTAGAACGGCTGTCAAAACCTACGTTCCGGCCTACCAGAAAGAGGAGTGGGAATCCCACGCCGAGGAACTCGACATGAGCCAGAGCGAGTTCGTCCGAACGATGGTTCAGGCGGGGCGTCGGGGGTTCGAATCCGGCTCGGCGGAACCCGGTTCTCACGGCCCAGACCCTGGGGGTAACGCCCTCGAGACACAGGTCCTCGAGTTACTCGCCGCCGACACGTACTCGTGGGAGGAACTCCTCGAAGCGGTTGCCGACGACATCGAGTCGCGGTTGGACGAAACCCTCGAGGAGCTCCAATCGGGCAACCGAATTCGATACAGCGGTCGCCACGGCGGGTACACGACCGTCGACGGTGATGACGATGGCGACTGAGTCCGGGGCCGACGCGCCCTCGGACGTGACGGACCCGATCGAATACTTCCTCGACGACCAGCGCTATCACGGGAAGAGCGAACGGACGCTCGAGGCCTACGAACGCGTCCTCCGGCAGTTCGAGTCGTTCCTCGACGAACGCTTCGACGTGGCGGCAGTCGGCGAGGCCCAACGACGGGAGTGTATGGCCTGGATTCACTCGCTGCGTGGGGCGTTCGAATCCAGCACGATCGCGACCTACGCCTCGTATCTCAACCGGTTTTACGACTACATGACCCGGGTCGGCGTCTTCGACGACAATCCGATGGCCCTCGTCATGGAGGAGATGTCCGAATCGATCGAGACGAACCCGACGCGACGGGATATCTCGGTCGACGAAATGCGATCGTTCGTCGATGCTATCGCACACCCCCTCGAGCGGGCCGTCGTCGTCACGCTGTTGAAAACCGGGATGCGTGTCGGTGAACTCTGCAACCTCGATTTGCGGGATCTTCACCTCGAGACACCGGAACTCGAACTCGAATGGACGGCCCGCGTCGGACTCGAGCGCCGGCCCTCCTCGCTATTCATTTCGTCGAAACCCGCTCGTGGCACGGTTGTCAACGGCGAAGAGCGGACGGCCTCGAACAAGCGAAAGCGGGAGACGGTGGTTCCGATCGATGCCGAACTGCGGCGTGTCCTCCTCGAGTGGCTGGCCATCCGGCCGGACACGGTTTCGGGGGCGCGCCCGCTCTTTCTCGACACCCGCGACTCGTGGGGCCAGCGGCTCACGCCCTCGGACGTGCGCTACATCGTCGAGAAACACGCTCGAGACCGCGGCTGGTACCGGACCGGCGGCGGCACCCAAGAGAACGTCACGCCCCACTATTTCCGGCACTTCTTCACGACGCATCTTCGGGACCGAACCGGTGATCGGGGGATCGTCCAGTACCTCCGAGGCGATGTCGCCGGCGACGTCATCGATACGTACACTCACAACTGGGGCGATCGCGTTCGAGAGACGTATCTCGAGTGTATCTATTCCGTCACTTGACCGCAGGCGGAACGACAGCGATCGAGGGCTGTGGTATCGGTGGATTCGCCACCGATGATTCGCCCGCCCAGTCCGGATCTACCTGCGTTTGGGGAAATAGTTTTACTACGAATGTACTCATTCGAATTGTCTCAGATCCATCTTGTAAACCATATTTCGCTATATCAAGGACGGACTATCGAACGACCAACCGATATCGATTAGCCGACGACGGTCGCACTACTCGACGAGCGACGTCATCTCACAGGAAAGCACCGTTGTCTCGTCGTCTTTGATCACGTCGACCTGATATCGAACCGTGCCAGTTCCCGGTGCATCGGGCGTTCGCTCCGTCTCGAGGACCTCCCGCTCGACCCGAATCGTGTCGCCGATGAAGGTCGGTGCGGTAAAGCGGAGGTCGTCCATGCCGTAGAAGGCGACGACCGACTCGCGCTCGAGGATGCTGCGAGCCTGCCAGATCAGGCCCGTCGCGGCCGACAGGACGAGCATGCCGTGAGCGATCCGCTCCCCGAACGCCGAGTCGGCCATGCGGGCACCGTCGGTGTG
Source organism: Natrinema ejinorense (assembly GCF_002494345.1). Lineage (GTDB taxonomy): Archaea > Halobacteriota > Halobacteria > Halobacteriales > Natrialbaceae > Natrinema > Natrinema longum. Next base: position 1,230,672 of record NZ_NXNI01000001.1, on the reverse strand, counting down.
AAGGTGATTGAAATCGCCCGAGACACCGGCGAAGTTCGTCACGTCGGCTTCGGTGATCGTCCGGCCCTGAGTGACCATTCGATCGCCGACCGCGGTCTGCTCGAAGAACCCCTCCGCGTCGGCATCGCTCGTCGAACTCATCGGCTGGTCCCCCCAGTGACCCGCATCGAAGTCCGGGCGGCGGTGCTCTCGATCCCGGCTCGAGTTGTTCCATTCGGTCGTCGATTTCCGTCGCCTACCCGATCCGCGACAGTCGGTGTCCGATCGTACATACCCTAGACGCGATGCTGGTTCCGATAATAGTTGTGGCGCCGGTTTGGCCCCGATCGCTATCGTCCGACCGCGAGTTCCGTCTCGAGGTCGGCTCCGTTCAACAGTGAGCGAACGACGCTCGTCGTTTCGGCCGTCTCAGCCGTATTCTCGAGCAATACCGTCTCGCTCGGGAACAGCTGTTCACCGAGGAGCAAGCCGTGTTCGCGTGCCGTCGAGCCGGTGACGGTCAGGTAGACGCCGAGCCCCGCATCGGCGATGGCGGCCTCCTCCTCGCGGCCCTCCTCGGGGTAGCGAAAGTCGAGTCCATCGAGTGCCCGCGTTCCCAACACTGCCTGTACGAGCCGCTCGTATCGTGGCTCGATACACAGCGGCCCCTCGTAGCTCTCGAGGAACTCCCGATCGATCGATTCCGCCGACGGTGCGACTTCGGGCGTCGCTAACAGCGTATGATAGACAGTATCACCGAGCCCAGTGACGACCTGCACGTCGGTATCGGAGGGGTTGATCCGGGCGTTGACGTCGGCGATCCGATCGAGCGGCTCCGGTCGGAGCTCGACCACCTCCTCGAGGACCAGATCGGCGCTGTCGAACCCGAGTGCGAATTCGTGAGTCCGAAGGGATCGGAACGGCTCCTCGCGGCCCACGAGCTGGACCGCCGTCCCCTCGGGCGCACCCTCGACGTCCGCGAACGGGATCGTAACGCTATCGAAGACGATCCGACGCGGTTTCCCGGCGCGGTCGTCCCGAAGCAGCGTGTATTCCGGTTCGGTCGGATCGTCGACGGTGCTGTAGTCGGCGAGACGATGATACACGTCGTTCCCGTCGGCGTCGATATTCCCCTTCGTGAGCGCCTTTTCGTGGCGAAGCGTCGACGTAATGTCGTCCGCGAGTTCGGGGACATCGAGGCGGTCCGCGATCCGATCGAGTACGGACTCGAGCGGTCGCCCCTTACGTGGAACAGCGATCGGTATCGTCTCGCCCATCGACCGCTTCTCGACTGGCGACGGATAAACGAGTTGTGTTTCCGGACTCCCCTCCGTCGACGGTGGTGGCGGTCCCGATCAGTCCGAGAACATCGAACCGAGCTGGTCGCGCCACTCCTGAATGTCCGTTACGTCCGCGTGCACGTCCTCGAGCTCCGCTTCGACGGATTCGATGTCCTCCTCGACGGAGTCGACGTCTTCCGCGACGGAGTCGACAGCTTCTTCGACTGATTCGACGTCCGCTTCGACCGAGTCGACGTCTTCCGCGACGGAGTCGACAGCTTCTTCGACCGATTCGACGTCCGCTTCGGTCTCCGCGAGATCGTCCGCAACCGTCTCGAGATCAGCTTCGAGTTCGTCGACATCGTCGTCGACCGTGTTCAGGTCCGCTTCGAGAGTGCTGTTCCAGTCGGTCAGATCAGTGACGTCGGCTTCGAGTTCGTCGACGTTCGATTCCGTCCCCTCGAGCCGGTCGTCGATCGATTCGAGGTCCGCTTCGAGCGCGTCCATTTCGGCTTGGACCTCCTCGATGAGCTGGGCACCGGTGCCGTTTTCCTCGAGGAACGTCTCGAGTGCGTCGGTGTAGGCCGCGACCTCCTCGACGCGGGATTGAAGATGTTCGACTTTCGCGATATCGGGGCCCGCGGGTTCGAGATCGAGCTCGGACCGAATCGCCTCGAGGTCGCTGTCGTCGACCGATCCATCGCGAATCTCGGTTGCGAGACGGGACGCGATCGATCCCTCGAAGTCGGGCTCGGGGGTCGCCACCGTCTCCGTATCGGCGGCCGGCTCATCGCCTTCGTCGGCCGCGGGTGCCGCCTCTTCCTCCGTCGTGTCGGCTACGGAGTCGGAGTCCGGCTCGGCCGACGCTTCGATCGTCTCCTCGGACTCGGCTTCGGGCTCCGGCTCGGCCGATGCTTCGATCGTCTCTTCGGATTCGGCTTCGGGCTCCGGCTCGGCCGATTCAGCTTCGGAGTCAGTCTCCGCTAACTCGTCGTCGACGGGTTCATCCGCCATTTCGCCCGTCTCAGACTCGGTTGTCTCCTCGTCGTCTTCGTCGAGTGTGGCTGCCGAATCCTCGAGATCGAGCTCGATTTCGGGCTCGGATTCTGCTTTGGATTCGCCGTCGGTGTCAGCGTCGTCGGTATCGGTCCCGAGGTCGAGGTCGACCGTCGGCTCATCGTCGTCAGTTCCGGACAGATCGACTGCCTGTTCTTCGTCGGTATCTGGTTCCGGAATCTCCTCTTCGTCGAATCCGAGATCGATATCCGGGGTGTCGTCCTCCGCTGCCGTGTCGTCCGCCTCGTCGTCGACCGGGTCGGGATCCGTATCGACATCGCCGAGATCCAGGTCGAGTCCGCCTGACTCCTCTACCGTGGTGTCGTCGGTTTCGGCCTCGTCTTCGAGGCCGGGAACCGAGTCCGAATCGCCGGAAATCATGTCTTTGACGGGTTGGTTCCGATCTTCCGAGACGATATTGTCGATCACCCCGTCGTCGACTTCGTCGGCCTCTCCCTCGCTGTCGGTGCCGGCGTCGCGTTCGACGATCGTCGGTTCGGTGAGGAACTCGGCGGCCTGGCTCTCGTCGTCGATCTGGATGCCATAGACCGTCTCGAGTTGTTCGTCGGGTTCGAGCGTCGCGGTAAACTCGACGTGGTGGTCCTGAAACGCGGTCCAGTCGTCGCTGTGATAATCCGGATGAAACCCGACTTTGTCCATCGGGAACGATTCGGGGATTTCCTCCGAGAGCTGAAACGTTACTGGATTCGGGCGGTCCGACTCGATCTCGAACCGGATCGCAGGGACGGGAAACTCGTCCGCAGCGAACGTCTTTCGGACGGCTATCCCGTCAGTACTGACCTCGATCACGTCGTCCGTGTCGGCGGTACTACTCATATGAGACCAACGTTACCATACTGTTATAAATTGTGTGGACGGATCGTCTGTAGTGACTGTCAGCGTTACAGGTCGGTCCGATCCCCGATTTCGACGATCTCGAGGCGCTGTGGGTACTCGAAACTCTGCGCGTGGTGCTGGAGCGCCGTCGGATCGGCGGTTAGCCCTTTCCACATGTCCCAATGGCTGGGCAGAAGTCGCTCACACTCGAGGGCAGCGGCGCACTCGATGAGCTGGTTCTCGTCGTTGTACCAGCGGGTTCGTTTCGGTTCGCGGGTTCGTTTGTCGAGGATCTGTCCGACGGTTCCAAAGGCGAGTGCCGCGAGGTCGATCGCGTACTCGTCGCCGATTCGCTCGAACTCGGCACTCGGTTTCGTGTCGCCGCCATGGAAGAACGTCCCTGCCTCGTGTTCGAACACGTAGCTCACGGGATGGGTCGCGTCGGGATCGGACGCTTGCTCGACGTGGATCGTAAACTCGCCGACGTCGATCGTGTCGCCTTCGGTGACTTCGATCAGCTGTTCGTCGGTGACCGCCCACTCGTCGGTCCACGCCTCCTCCTCGCGGGCGACCGCGATGCTGTCGTCGGGCGCGTACAGCGTTGCGCCGGTATTCGCGAGGATCGGTGCCTGACTCGGCCCGTGGACGTGGTCAGTGTGTTCGTGGGTCGCGAGGACGGCGTCGGCTTCCTCGATATCGTCCGGATCGAACGGCACGGGGATCATGCGGACCGTTCGCGGTGGATCACCGAGGCCGACGTACGGATCGATGTAGATCGTCGTTCCGCCGGTCCCCTTTAGGATGAAGCCGTTACAGCCGAGATACCAGATCGCAACGCCCTCCGGATTCGCCTCTTCGACGTCGCGCACGAGCCAGTCGCCCCAGTCGCTCCGAGTCATACCCGACGATGCGGCGACCGACTGGGTAAGTGTTATCCTCTCCGGCGGCACCCGGTATCGGCGATTCCAACGGCGAGCGCGGCACATTGGGAGCAACGCCGGCCGATCCGCCGTCACAGCCGACGGCGGGAACTGCGACGGGCTGTCGGGACGCTCGGGTTCGACCCCGGCGAGTCGGCCGAGCCACTCCTCCTCGAGCAACCCTGTCGTCGCGAACAGTGCGAAGCGTTCGTCGTCGCGGTCGCAGAGTGACTGCCCGGCCGCGACGATGAACGCTCGGTCCGCGAGCGTATTGACGCCCGTACTGGTGGCCTCGACGGGACCAACGGTACCCCTCAGTCGCCGGCAACTCGGTCCCGGACCGGAGCCAGTCCACGAAGCGCGGAGTGGCGCTCGTCGGAGACTCGGCCCGACTCGGCGTCGTAGCCGACGAGCGTAGCGTCGTGCAACACCGGGAGGTGGACGTGAACGAGCGATGCCAGTACCTCGTCGACGCGCTCTCGGGGGACCGCACGCTCGGCCGTCCCGGCCTCGCGAACTGCGACATCGCGAGCGAGCGTTTCGGTTGCGACCGGGTGGAACTGGTCGTCGAGTACCGCGAGGATCGCCCGTCGGCGTTCGTTGGCGAGGACCCTGAACATCGTGTCCAGTTCCTCGGCGTCGGCGGTCTGATCGCCCGCGATGAGTGCCTCGAACTCGGACTCGTCGAACACCGGATGGCCGGTCGTCCGGATCGTCTCGTCGTCGCCTTCCTCGAGCAGGCCCGCGTCCGTCAACTGGGGCAGGAGCCGGTGATGGAGTTCGACGAGCGCCCGCCGGTGGTCCCCGTCGGTGATCGCAGCCGGGGGGTTGTCCGATATTACTGCGGCGAGTTGGTATCCAAGATCGTGTTTCCCGACTCCCTCCGGCGACCTTTCGTGGACGAGTCGGAGGACGGTCCGTCGGCGAGCGTCGGCGAGGACATCGAACGACACCTCGCGAGTAACGGCCGTCGATCCGCTCGGAACTGAGTTATTCATCGACTACTGGTCGGCACCTAGCGTGCAAAAGGATGCTTCCAAACTGCTTTGGAACCATCGAATTATCGTCCCCAACCAAAAACATATTCAACTATATTTTACTATTGTTATTCGAACGGAATAGTGTAACCTCGTCTACTGTCGGACTCTCCACTTTACCAGGATGTCAAGAGCAATAACGCTCGCCGGGGTTGAAAGCGTGACGACCGTCAAAAGGGGGCTCGAAGCCCAGTGTACTACCAGGTACCGTGGAACGTGTCGAACGAGAGACTATCGAGGGGTTCGTCGCCGACGGCGATCCGGTACTCGCCCGGGGTGAGCATCGGTTTGTGGAACTGCGGGCCGTCGTCGGTCGTAATTCGGGGACAGCCGGTGTTGACGAACGCGTCCATATCGAAATTGCGGAGGCGGTCCGGCGTCACTTCGTCCATCGTGATGAGGTAGGCGTTGTCGTTGTCGTCGAGAATGTCCTGTGCCATCTCCCAGCGACCCTGTCCGATCTTGGTACAGAAGATGACGCCCCACTTCTCGGCGTCCATCGCGCGGTGGATGGCTCCGTAGCGCTGTTTCATGAACTTGTCCGTGTCCGCGACGGTGACGACGTTGTTGACCGGATCCGCGATGACGACGTGCTTGTCGGGGTGTTCCATCGCCAGTCCGAGTGGATGGAACTTCCCGCCGCCGACGTATAGCACCTGCTCCGCGGGGACGTCGGCGCTCGCGTAGTTACAGCCCAGTACCTGTCCCTCGTGGGTCAGTCGCTCGTCACCGCGACGGCTCTGAACCTCGTAGCCCCGCTCCTCGAGGAACTCGGTCATCTCCGCGTACCGGTTCATGTGCTGGGCCGTGGTGACGAGGCCGACGCCCTCGGTCTCCTCGGGGGGCTCTAACGTGTCCAGTGCCTCCTCCATGATCGGTGTGACATCGACGTTCGAGAACAGCGGCACGTAAATCACCTTGTCCGTGTCCTTCATCGGCGAGTGGCCGAAGTGAACGAACACGTCGGTCCGCTTCATCAGATAGGTATCCAGATCGCAGGCACCGTAGCAGGGCTGTCCCGAGAGCATGAACGTCACGTCGTCGTCGGCCAGTGCCCGAAGGTCGTCCGCGACGGCTGGCCCTCGTCGTTTCAGTCCTTCGGGGAACTGCAGTCCGACTTTCGTCGCGTCTCGCTCCTCGATCGCATCGACGATCTCCTCGAGTTCGTAATCCCATTCGCGATCGTGCTTGAGACGCATTCCCGTGTTCCGGAGGTCCCCCTCGGTGTACTCCGACTCCTGACTCATTGGCCGTCCTAACGGCCACGGACGTATATACTGCACGTTGTTTCGAGACACAGAAATACGGCACGCAGCGTCGAATTTCGGTCCGGCGTTCCGGTCACCAGGCACTCCGCGGGCGATCGTGGAACGCGCTCGAAAACAGGTGGTCGTCGTCGTGGAGGCGACCACGTTAGTATCGACACGACGGTTCGAACGCCACTCGAAGAGGCGTTTCATCGATCCAGCCCACCGGTTCGTTCACCGGCGGGAAAATGCGGTCAGACAGCGAGTTCGTTTTTCGTCCCAACAGTCATAGTACTGGAGCGTAAACGGAGTACTAATGTCAGCGGAACAGGCCGCAGACGGCTATCTCTTCGACCTTTACCGTCGATACATCGGTGAACCGGAAGACCGGACGGACGTCTACGTCGGGTTCGGGTTGTTTCTCGGCGGAATCGGGCTCGCGATCGTCGGACTCCTGCTCTTTCTGTGGGGCAATACGTTCGATGCGCGATCCGTCGGCTACTTCGCGTGGGTCGGCCCCGCATACGCCCTCGCGATGGTCGCACTTCCCGTCGCGATGCTCGGAATCGTCGTGTTGCTCCCCTCGGAACGACGAGTGTTGTACATCTCGGTCGCCGGCGCTGCCGTCACGATCGCTGCAGTCGTCGGTTTCCTCGTCGCCTATCCCAAAGACTGGAACGGCTACGGCAACGACTACACCGTCCAGGTCATCGCGGTCTACGCCGTCGGCCTCGCCGGTATTACCGCGTCGACCGGTGCGGCACTGATCGCTCACTACCTGGATATGGCACAGCGGGTCGAGGCAGTCGAATCCGACGCCGACGAGACGGACGACGAACCCGACGTGAGCGACGCGGCGGTCCAACAGGACATCGACGAGGCGATGGAAGACGTCGAACTGTCGTGGGGCGGCGTCGAGAAGACCGAACACACGCGACTGAGCTTCGACGAAGACAGCCTCGACGACGTCGATGTCGATACTAGCGTCGGCACCACGACCACCCGCTCCTCGGGCGTCGACGCACAGGTCGCCGGTCTCAAAGGGATGAAAGGCGGCGAGACGAAGCAGACGACCTCGAGTTCGACGGTCGACGATCAGACGGCGAAGCTCAAGGAACTGCGCGAGCAGCAACGAGCGGAGGAACTGGCGACCGCCGACGACGACGGCGCCGTCGACACGTTGGGAAAACCGATCCAGAACCTGCTCGAGCGGTTCCGTAACCTCCTAAAACGGAATTAACGACTGGAGGGGCGGATAAATATCGTCTTAATCTGTCTTTCCGTGAACTGGAATTAACTCACATAGATTTATAATCCGTCGGTGGCCTTGCCCACATATGGCCAAAGGCCTAGACGTCGGAACGATGAACATTCTGTCGGCACAACAGGATGGGAACGATACGGTTTTCGTGCAACAGCGTAATTCGTTCGTCGAGATCGAATACTCGGATATGGCCGAGCAGATGCTCTCGCGAAGCGAAGTACTCCACATTCGCAAAGACGACAAGGTATACGTCGTCGGCGACGACGCGCTGAACTTTGCGAATATTTTCAACAAGGAGACCCGCCGTCCGATGAAACACGGGATCCTCTCGAACGACGAGCAGAGCGCGATCCCGATGATGAAACTCATCATCGAGCAGGTCGTCGGCGAACCCGCCTATCCCGACGAGAAGCTCTATTTCTCGTCCCCAGCGGACCCGATCGACTCCGATCTCTCGACGCTGTACCACCAGAAGACGATCGAGTCGTTCCTCGACGACATGGGGTACGACTCCGAACCGATCAACGAGGGGATGTCCGTCATCTACAGCGAACTCGCGGACAACAACTTCACCGGACTGGGCATCAGCTTCGGTGCCGGGATGACCAACGTCTGTCTTTCCTACTACGCGGTGCCCGTCATGAAGTTCTCCGTCGCTCGCGGTGGCGACTGGGTCGACGAACAGGCCGCCCGCGCGACCGGGACGCCCGTCGACAAAGTCACCTCGATCAAGGAAGACGACTTCGAACTCGACTTCACGACCGATGTCGGCGGCGTCGAGGGTGCGCTCTCGATTTACTACGAGAACCTGCTCGATTACGTCATCGAGAACATCGTCAAGGAAGTCGACGAGGAGGACGTCGAAGAAGGGCTGGACGTCCCGGTCGTCGTCACCGGTGGCACCTCGAGCCCCGACGGCTTCGAGGCGCTGTTCCGTGACCACCTCTCGGAGGCGAACATCCCGTTCTCGATCAGCGGCGTCACGCACGCGAACGAACCGCTGTACAGCGTGGCACGCGGTGGCCTCGTCGCGGCCCGGTCCGACGAGGACATCGACCACGAGGACGCGGACGAAGAGGCGGAAGCGGCGGCCGCAAACGAATAACCGCCGGCTCCGCGGCGCTCGTTCTTTCGACGGCAAGTTCCCGAAGCGACGACTCGAGCGACACACGGTCTGCCGGAACGACTGATCGACGTAACCGCGAAACCGCCTTGCGGTTGCCTCGCCACCGACTGACAGGAGTCCGTCTCAGCCCTCGGCGGAGTCCTCGTAAAACCGGTTGAACGCGTCCCGCCAGGACTCGGTGTTCTCACCGGCCGGCTGGTGTTCGACGGGGATATCGGCGAATCCACAGCGGGAACACGTGATCGTCGACACGTCCCCGAGCGAGAACTCTTCGATGGATCCCCCACACCGTGGGCACTCGTCCATACCTGTAACTGTCACGGGGAATCCTTAACTCTATTCGAACCTGTCGTGAAACCGTACCGTTCGATCGTGAGAGGTTCCCATCGTCGACCCAGGTCGATCAGTTCCCCGACGACCTCGGATTCCGCAATGGCGTCCACTCGGATCGGTCGGTTCACGCATTCACGAACCTTTTTGCACGTCATTCGTGTATTCGATGCCAATGAGATCGTCGTCCACTCGCGCGATCGGCCGACACCAGTCCGTGACTGTTCTCCGTCGCTCTCGAGACCGTCGTCCGCGAGGAATCGATCGCCGTCGACGGCCGAGATGAGCGGGCTCTCACGACGGACCCTCGCCCGGCGACTCGAGTCGATCGCGGACTTCGAGGATCCCTCCGTCTCCCTCGAGCAGTATCTGACGCCGGCGGAACTCGCCGCCCACATCTGTCATCTGGCGGGGTTACAGGACGACCTCGACCGGCAGGTCGTCGATCTGGGAACCGGGACGGGAATGCTCGCGATCGGGGCGGCACTCGCCGGTGCCGATCGGGTTGCCGGCATCGACGTCGATTCGGACGCGCTCGAGTTGGCTCGTCGGAACGAACGGGCAGTCGTCGGCGAGAGCGGTGATCCCGACCACGCGCTCGCGTGGCTTCGCGGGGACGTTGCCCGGCATCCGTTTTCGATCTCCGATGCGACGGTCGTCTCGAACCCTCCATTCGGCGCACAGCGTGGGAACCGACACGCGGATCGGGCCTTCCTCGAGACGGCCAGCGAGATCGCGACGGTTTCGTACACGATCCACAACGAGGGGAGCCAGGCGTTCGTCGAGTCGTTCGCCGCCGACGAAGGTGGGGGCGTGACACACGCGTTCCGCGCGGAATTCCCCATCGCGAAGCGGTTCGCGTTCCACACCGAGACACGGGAGGCCCTCGAGGCCGAAGTGTTCCGCATCGAGTGGGAGTGACGGGCGATCAGCCGGGGCGGAATCGAGGCCCGGAGCGACCGCGAGTGCTACCGGCGATGCGCCGGAGACTAGCACCGACGAGATAGCCAAGCACCGCAAGCGGGAGACCGACGACGAGTGCCGCACCCGTTCCATCGGCAATCGCTTCCGGCAGCGAGACGACCATGGTGAACTGTTCGACCGCGTACACGGTTCCGTACCGGGCGAGTCCGACGCCGAACGGGACGCTGGCGACCAGCGCAAACGTCGGGAGGAATCCGGACGTGACGGCCGCGCCGAGTGCGCCGACGCCAACGAGCAGACTGGTCGCGACCACGACCTCGACGTGGAATTCGGTCCCGGTCCACGTTTCGACGACGAGGGCGGCAATGCGGTCACTGCCGATCGTCGTCCCGACCCCCACTGCGACCGCGAGACCGAGGACGGCTGCCAGAAAAACGGTGGCCATGGATCTGGCGGGGCGATTGCCGACGAGCCAGGACAGTACTGTCGAGACGAGCGATCGTCCCGATTCGCGTAGTTTTCTGCGTCTGCTATCGTTAGATGACATCGTTTTAACCATTCACTTCGACCACAAAAAAGTATGTGGAGAGATGAGCACGGAAGATCGCGATCAGCCGACCGTATCGTAGGTCTCCTCGCTCGCGATCGCGACGCGAGTGCCGTCGGCGCTCGCGTAGATCGTTTCGTTCTCGCGTTGGAAGGTGAGCCCGCCCGCCGACGCCGTCTCGTTGTCGTTCGGGAGCGGCGTCGTGACGGCCCCGGTTTCGCTCGAGTCGACCGCGAGGACGAACGTGTCGTCGTCGGAGTCGATCGTCACGTTCCGCCCGGCGATCTCGGCTTCCGCTCGTGATTCGTTGGATTCGTACGCGAGTTGGCGGTCGTCGCCGTCCTCCCACAGCCAGACCTGATAGACGGTCTCGTTGCCGACGGGTTCCCAGCCGGTCCGTTCGACGTGGACGGTCTCTCGCCAGCCGGGGCCGCCGACGGCGACCGTTTCCTCGCCGGTATAGGCGAGTCGCTGGGTGCTGACCGCCTCGAGCCAGATTTGGCGTCGCTCGCTGGCGACGATCACCCCGCTGGACTCGAGGCCCTCGTCGCTCTCGACCGCGTCGATGCCGATCCCGGTGACGAGTCCGTTCGGAACGCCTTCGACGTACTCGACGGTGTAGTCCTCGATCTGGACGGCCGCGTCCGAGGACGCGCTTGCGTCGTCGACGACGAGGAAGTTGGCCGGGACGGCGATGCCGGCCAGAAGCGCGAGGATACCGACGACCGCGAGGAACGCGACCCCCTTGGGTGTCAGGGCCGACAGCCAGTTCGACTCGCGGGCGCGCCGTCGGCCGCCACCGACGATCTCTCGAACGCGGTCGAGACGAGCCGTGGTGGGACCGTCGTCGCGACCACCGCCTGCGAGTTCGAGCGGGCGGACGACCGAGGACGCCCCGTCGTCGGCCGGCCCCGGCGGTGGTGCCGTCGACCCCGCGAGCAGGCCCTCGAGTCGTCGGGGGAGGAGGGGAGTCTCCGAGGCGGTCATCGAGAGGGTGACGACGAGCGCGAGTACCGAGACGATGGCGACACCGGGGCCCTGAAAGAGGATGTACGAGTTCTCGCCCCCGAACCAGTAGATCGCCCACAGTCCCTTTGAGAACCCAAAGAGGAGCACCGCGAGCCAGAGTCGGAACGGGTTCGGCCGGGTTCCCCGCCGCTCCAGGAGCGCGATGCCGAGGACGAAACCCAGGAAGAGGCCCAGCGCGTGGCCCTGGATGGCGATGCCGGCCCAGGAGGGGGCCGAGGGTGGGCTCGGCTGGGCGGTGTAGGTTCGAATCGGGTCCTGCAGCGCATAAAAGAGCCGCAGGACGACGCTCTGGACGCCTAGCGTGGCGACGATCGTCACGATCGGATAGTGGACGATGGCGAACCCGGCGAAGGCGAAGACGACGCCCGAGAAGCCGATCACGGGGCCGAGCGCGAACAGACTCGTCACCAGCCCGATTGCGACGACGGCCAGCGGAAAGAGAACGAACGCCCGAACCCGCGGATCGGTTCGCCACGAGTCGGGTCGCTGTGGGTCGCGCTCGTCCGGATAGTGACCCCAGGCGTACTCCGCCAGCGGCGCGACGACGACCGTCCCGGCGAGATTGCCGACGAGATGGCCGGGGCCGGCGTGGGAAAACGACGCCGTCGCCATTCCCAGCGGGTAGAAGTACGACCAGGTGCGGTAGGGAATCGTCACCGGATCGTCGACGTTCGTGATGCCGTCCTGGACGAAGAGATAGACGGCGACGACGAACGCGATCACCACGATCGATCCCCACGGGATTCCGTAGACGAATCGGGATCGGAGCACGTCGCGCCAGCGTCGCTCCGGCCGATGGACCCGCCTGACGATCGCGATCGATCCCACTAGCGCCGCGGCGACGAGAACCGACAGCGTGGCCGCAAGCGAGAGCATGTGCCGTCGTTCGAACGGGGGCGTATAGTGATTTGCCTTCAGCGAACGGCCGTCCAGCGGCGGCTTCGAAAGGTACAAGCAGCCGACGACCGGACTGGATGACATGGAACTGCGGGTCACCGAGAGCACCGACAACGAACTCTCGATCGAGATCGCCGGCGAGGATCACACCTTCATGAACGTGCTCAAGGGCGCGCTGCTCGAGCACGACGACGTGAGCGCAGCGACCTACGACGTCAACCCCGAGCAGTCGGGGGGTCAGACGGAGCCAATCCTGACGATCAAGACCGAAGGCGGCGCGGATCCCCTCGAATGCCTCGAGGAGGCGGCCGTGACCGTCCGCGAGAAGGCGACGTCGTTCCGGGACGCGTTCGAAGCGGCCGCCTGATCCCCCCGACAGTCGATCGCAGCGCTCTCGCTGTTCTCGTATTGGCGCGAACCTGTTCTCGCCGTTTTCCTCCGATCTCGAGCCCGCCGTCGAGAGCGGTTAGCAGACGGTATAATAGACGTAGATGTCGTCGTTCGGTGCGACGTGGACGTCGATCCCTTCGGCGTCGAACCCGGCCCGAACGGCGTCACCGAACTGTGAGGAGAGAAGCGCCCGGGCGATGTCGTCGGCGAGTGCCGACTCGTCGTCGTACGCTCCGATCGACCGCTCGGAGAGGATCAGTGGCGCGCCGGAGACTCGTGCGTTACCGCACCCGTGATCGAACTGGCTAGCCCTCGCGTCGTCGGGATCCCTGTCGGAGAACGCTTCCGCGACGAGCCGTCGGTTTTCGTACTCGGCGTAGTCCGCGAGGCCCTCGTCGTACGATCGTCCCGCCGAGGACTCCCGTTCCATCTCGAGTCGCTCGTGAATCTCGCCTTCCATCGCCTCGAGATCGAACCCTGCTGACTCGGCCCCATCGCCCGGCGCGTCGGGCGGCGATGGCTGGCCGATCCCCGGGAGCACCGAGACCGGAACGATTCCCGTCGCGAACAGCGCGATGACGACGCCGACGACGGCGAAGATCGGCAGGTAAGGCTTTGCGACCTCGAACCAGCTCGGCGTGTCGAGATCCTGCTCGAGCCCCTCGTAGGTCCGTTCGACCCGCTCGAGGTCGGGATTGCCACAGCGGGAACACGGCGGGGTGTTCCGGACGTGTTCGCGGCCGCAGTTCGGACAGGCCCAGACGTACTCCGGCCCGGTCTCGACGGTTCCGGACGGGATCGGCTCGCCGCCGGCATCGCTCGCGCCGTCGGTCTCGTCTACCCGGACGACCGCCTTCTCGAAGGCGTTGTGACCGCACTCGTCACAGGGAGGATCGTTTTCCGCGTGTGGTTTCCCACACCGCGTACACCGCCATTTCACTGTCGGAAAGCAGGACTGCGGCGGAATAAACGTATTGGATGTCCGATCGGAACCGGTCCGTCAACGGATCGTTCGAGGCGGCCGAGACATCGGTGGCCGCGGACGTGTCGCCCTCATACGGTCTACTGGAAGTCATTGCCGGTGGGACCGGGACCGCCCTGCGGTCCCACCGGGACATCGGGACAGCAAACCGTATCAGAGACGAACGGGGACGCCGTGGTCGTCCAGATAGGCCTTCGTCTCCTCGATGGAGTACTCGTCGAAGTGGAAGATCGAGGCCGCAAGTCCGGCGTCGGCACCCGCCTCGGCGAACACGTCGTACATGTCTTCGGGGCCGCCACAGCCCGAGGAGGCGATCACCGGGGTATCGACGGTATCACAGACCGCCTTCGTCAACGGCAGGTCGTAGCCGTCTTTCGTGCCGTCCTTGTCGATCGAGTTGACGAACAGTTCGCCCGCCCCGCGGGACTCGGCTTCCGCGGCCCACTCGAGGACGTCGATGCCGGTCCCCTCGCGGCCGCCTTTCTTCGTACACTCGAACCAGCAGGACTCGCCGTCGATCTCGACGTAGTGCTCGCCCCCCTCGTCGAAGCGCCGCCGGGCGTCGACGCTGATGACGATACACTGGTTGCCGAAGGCCCTCGCGCCCTCGTTGATCAGTTCGGGCCGCTCGAGAGCGCCGGTGGTGATCGAGACCTTGTCCGCGCCGGCCCGCAGGGTCTCCTTGATGTCCTCGGTGGTGCGGATACCGCCACCGACGGTGAGCGGAATAAAGACCTCGTCTGCGACGCGCTCGACGACGTCGAGCATCGTCTCGCGACCCTCCGCCGAGGCGGTGATGTCGAGGAAGACGAACTCGTCTGCGCCCGCGCGGTTGTACGCGCGAGCCATCTCGACCGGATCGCCGGTGTATTTCAGGTCCTCGAAGTTGACGCCGGTGTAGACTGCCGGGTTCCCGTCCGCGTCGAGATCCACGTCGATACACGGGATGACTCGCTTTGTCAGTACCATGTGGTTGTTAGGCGAGCCTTCGCACCGGGGATAGTAAAGGGGTCTGGATCGGGCAACGGCTCCGACCATCGTGACGACGTTCGTGCTATCCCTCGAGCACGCGCGACCGAAACGCATCGACCGCCTCCGGAAGCACCTCGAGCGATGCCCGAACGCGCACGTAGTCTCCGTACTCGCTGTTCAGCGACGTGACGGCATCGGAGTCGGCGTCGGCCACTCGTCGCACGGACTGGTCGGCCCACTCGAGTCGCTGACTCGTTTCCGCGAGTGCCAACGCTCCGGGCGATGGGTCGGTGAGCGCGTCTCGCGCCGTCTCGGCCGCGCCGATCGCGGCCTTCCGTTCGTCGCGGACGTCGGCGAGCGTTTCGGGGAGTGAGACCGAACCGTCCGCGATTCGGTCGCGAACGACCGCGAACGTCCGGAACGCCTGTTCGAATCGAACAGCGTGATAGAGCCCCGTTCCGAGGTCCCCGTCGCTCACTGAAGTCTCCATTCTCTCTCGCTCGTCCGTGACGGCATTACCGGTCCGCCAGAGAATGTGCTCGAGGTACGTCTCGTTGATGTCGCCGACGCCGATTTCGTCGAACCAGTCGTCGTCCTGTGCGGGAAAGGCGACGCCGTCGGCGTAGTCGACGCACCGCTCGAGCGCGCCGCGCAGGATCGGCTCGAGGTCGATCGGCTCGTCGAGCGTCGCCTCGTACCGATCGGCGAAGTGCTCCCAGCCGCTCGCCGTCGCCGCCGCGGACTCCAGGTCGGCGGCGGCCTCGCCTGTGTCGATGACGGTTGCGCCCTCGTCGATCTCCCATTGCCCGAGAGACCCGATCGCCCGGTCGAGGGCGGCCTCGAGCCGGGAGTAGTAGAGGGCCGAGCGGAACAGTTCGTCGTCGGTGGCGTTTCCGCGATACGCGAGCGACGTGCGCTGATCGCGGACCCGCGGCTGGAGTTCGCTGTACTCGTCCACGAGATCGGCGGCCAGCGTCTCGTCGTCGATGGCCGACCACGTCGTTATCGCTTGCCGAGCGTTGGCACGGCCTCCTCGAAGACCACGAAGCGCGTGATACAGCGCTGGCCCCGTCGCATCGGCCGCCTCGGCCCGGCTCTCGCCGGCCTCGTTGCGCGCGTCGGCGATCGATTCGCGGACGACTCCGTTCGGGACCGCCTCCACCGTGAGCGGGTTGGGGATCGGTGCCACCAGTTCGTCGACCCGCTCGAGTGCGGTTTCGATCGCACTCGCGTCGGGCCGTACCGGAACCGGGCCGTCGATCCGCGGAGCGGGCGGTGAGAGAACGCTGGCGACTTCCGAGACGGGAAACGACCCGTTCGTTTCGTCGATCCACGGGAAGCTACTGCAGCCGGCGACGGCAACCCCGGACACCGCGGTGAGCCCGGCGAGGAACCGCCGTCGGTCAGTCGACCGCCGGTTCGACGCGGTCATTCGCGACTCCCCTCCTCGCCGTCGGTTGCGTTCGCGTCTGAAGAGTCGGTCCCGTTCGAGACCGGTTCGGATCCGTTCTCTCCCTCGATGATCGAGCCTCGACAGGACGCGCTCTCGGAACTCGAGTGACTCGATGGCGTGTCCTCGTACGATCGCTGGATCCGGAAGACGACGACTTCCATCACGTCGGTATCGGCCTCACAGGGCGTCATCGGGTCTTTCAGCGTGCGGCAGTACCGTCGATGAAAATTGCCGTCCGTCGCCTGAACGCTCCGTACGTGTCTGTGATAACAGTCGCCGATGGGACGCTGATCGATGACGATCGATTCAGTCTCGAAATCAGTGTCGTCGACGAACTCGCGTATCTCAGTCGTTTCCTCGGCGTTCTCCTCGAGATCGATCCGGAGTGCATCGGCATCACCGTCATCGATCAGGAAAAACGACCCGGTGTGTAGCGGCGGCCGATCCTCGTCTTTCTGCCGCTGGGCCGCCGCTTCGTTCGGATAGACGAACGGTGCCCCGTCGGCCGAGCGCACGAACAGGACGTCGTACTCGTGGGTCGATTCGGACACCCGATTCGTGTCGTGAACGGTCTCGCTGTCGCCGGTCGATCCGCCGCTCCCGGAACACCCCGCAACCACCGTCGAAAGGCAACTACCGCCGGCAGCGAGTACCCGCCTGCGGGAGAGCGTCGTGGAGGACATCGTCCACCGATGGTTACTCGAGCGATATATACTTCCGGATGACAGAACGGCCGAGGCGGCGTCCCCCGACGCTCCGCTGTAGATGTCTTTAAGGGACCGAGCCGAGAAGGGGCACTTATGACGGACGACACTGCAACCCCCGACGATGACGATTCGGGAGCCGACGTCGGTCACGATCTCGAGACCGAACGAACGACCGCACCGATGAGCGACTACTCGTCGCGAGCCGTCCTCGTCGGTCTCATCGTTGCACTCGTCGGCGCAGCGATCGCGTTCGGAATTCCGGTACTCGCAGTCGGAATATAAGTTAAAAGACGTACTCGTCGTCGTGGCCCATCATGCCATCGTCTTCGAGGCCGGTGCCGCCGGTCGCTCCCTCCTCTTCGTCCATCGGTCCACTGGTCTTGTAGGCCTTGATGCCCGTCGAGAGGAGGTCCTCGATCGCCTCCTCACGGTTGACGAACTCGCCGCGTTCGACCATCTGGGCGATCTGCATCTCGAGGTGTTCCGGTATGGTGATCTCTACTTTCGGCATCTGATTCGGCTTTCGGCGAGGGGGTATTTAGGTTTGACGGGGAACGCACATCTACTGGGACACATATGTGAATCATCGAACCTATTGATGGCCCTCGAGGAATACCGAAGGCACAGCGGGTGTTGCCGAGGCGTCGATTCGTCGCCCGGTTAGCGACTGCCCATCATCGAATCGATCGCATCACGCAGTTTCGTTCCGGGCTTGGTCAACGTCTCGAGTTGCTGGCGCATCCGGCGCTGGTTGAAGTAACTGGCGAACGCGAGGATGGTCGGCGGCCAGAGGCCGACGAACGTGCCGAGTTCGCGCTCTCCCTGTACGAAGTAGTAGTATAGTGCGAGCCCGACCGATGCAGCCGACGCGATGAACGCGGGCCCCATCGCCTGCTCGCCGACCTCTGCCGTTGACCGTCCGGACATTTCCCGTTCCGTGAGCTGTTCTGTGCTAGCCATGCATCGATAGTCTCGCCGAGACTGTACTAAGGGGTGGCGAGGGTTTCGCCGGACAGAACCTCGTTGTGACGCCGAGTCGATTCTTTCCCTCGGTTTCCAGCCCGACGCCGTCGGGCTAATTCCGGATTTCTCGAGCGGATGGATGTCGACCGGTGTGACAGTCGCCGATCGGAACGCGAATCGCCTCGCCTACGGCCAGTCGGTTCCTCCGAGTTCGATCGAACACGAGGTGTCGGCTCACCGGCGGACGGATGGCAGTCGATGGCGTCACATCTACGTCCGTCGGGACGAACGCACGAACATGGACACCACGGACGTTACGGATCTCTACCAGGAGTTCGGCGACGACCGACTGCCGCCGGGACAGCGCGAGACCTCCGAGTTTCCGGTTCTCTCGAAGAGCGGGCGGCCCGACTGGGATCCGGAGACCTGGGAGTTTACCGTCACCGGGGCGGTCGAGGAGGAACTGCGCTTCTCGTGGGACGAGTTCCGGTCCTTGCCGAGTGTCACCCAGCGACAGGACTTTCACTGCGTGACCGGCTGGAGCAAGTTCGACTGCGAGTTTACGGGCGTTCCGTTCCTCGAACTCGCCGACCGGGCCGGCGTCGACGAGGATGCGGTCCACGTCATGTTCGCCGCGCTCGACGACTATACGACCGACCTCCCGCTCGAGGAGTGCATGCGCGAGGAGGTGTTGTTCGCGTGGGGGTTCGACGGCGAGCCGCTTCCCGAAGACCACGGCGGCCCGCTCCGGGTCGTCACGCCCCACAGATACGCCTACAAGGGTGCGAAGTGGGTCGACGGCATCGAGTTCCTTACCGACCCTCAGCGGGGCTACTGGGAACGGCGCGGCTACTCGCAGACGGCTGATCCGTGGCAGGAAGAACGATACAGTTGAGCTTCCCACCATTCCCGCTCGGTCGGTCGGCGAATAGTTAGGCTGAAGGCCGGGCGGTCCTGACGTGCGGTCGATGGATCGATCGTCGGGCGATGGTCGACTGGCGAGTGACGGTGAGTCGGCGGCCGGCACTGCCGACCTCGTCGGCCGGAGTCGCAAACTCGAGGGCGTCTCCTTCGGCGCGATTCTCGACGGCAGTGCCGAGTCGTGCGTCCAGTGGGCTACCCCCGACGGTCTCGAACTCGTCGGTCGGGGCGTTGCCGCCCGGTTCAGGGCCGGTGGCACCGACCGATTCGATCGGATCCGGTCGCAGGCTAGCCGGGCCTTCGACGGGCTCGAACACGAGGGGCCCCCGGCAGCCCGGCCACGAGCGTTCGGCGGGTTTTCGTTTCACGACGGCCACGAGCCGGCGCCGCCCTGGACCGGCTTCGACGCGGCGTCGTTCGTCGTCCCGCAGGTTCTCGTCACTCGGACCGACGACGGGACGTGGCTGACGGCCGTCGGAACCGGCGAAGACGAAGCCGCCGACCGACTCGAGCACTGGCACGAGCGGCTGGCGGCCCTCCCGGCGATGCGACCGAGCGGGTCGACGCCGGGCGTCGCCGCGACACGGCGGACGACCTCGCCCGCGGACTGGTCGGCCCAGGTCGAGACCGCACTCGAGCGGATCGCCGACGGCCGGTTGCGGAAAGTCGTCCTCGCGCAGGCCCTCTCGGTCGACCTCGAGGGGCCCGTCGACGTCCCCGCGACGCTCGAGCGCCTGCGCCGCCAGTATCCGAACTGTTATCGCTTTCTGGTCGGTCACGAAATCGGCGGGACGTTCTTCGGCGCACCACCCGAACGGCTGGTCTCGAAGCACGGCGATCGCGTCGAGACGGAAGCGCTCGCCGGCTCGGTCCCCCGCGGCGAGACGCCGGCCGAGGACGACGAACACGTCGAGCGGATGCGGGCGGACGCGAAGTTCCAGCACGAACACGGGCTCGTCGTGGACGCGATCCGCGAACAGCTCGCCCCGCTCGCGAGCGAACTCACCGTCAGCGAGCAGACGATTCGACGGCTGGCGACCATTCAACACCTCCAGACGCCGATCGAAGCGAGGCTCGCGGGGGATCGGCACGTCCTCGAGATCGTCGAGGCACTGCATCCGACGCCCGCGGTCGGCGGCGTCCCGCCCGACGCTGCCTGGGAGACGATCCGCGAGACGGAGACGTTCGATCGTGGCTGGTACGCCGCACCCGTGGGGTGGTTCGACGCCGACGGCGACGGCGAGTTCGCCGTCGCCATCCGATCCGGCATCGCGGCCGACGGCGCGGTGACGCTCTTTGCGGGCAACGGGATCGTCGCCGACAGCGACCCGGCCGAGGAGTGGGACGAGGTACAGCTCAAGTTCCGACCGATCCTCGATGAACTCCGGTCGAAGCCGAACCGATGACGGCACCAAACCGCGCGACGCTGTGGGGTCGCGTCCTCGTCGACGAACTCGCAAAGCACGGGCTCGAGGGCGTCTGTATCGCCCCGGGCAGTCGCTCGACGCCGCTGACGGTCGCGTTCGCCGAACACCCGACTATCGACGTCTACTCGCACCTCGACGAGCGCTCGGCGGCGTACTTCGCGCTCGGTCGTGCCCGTCGCACCGGCGAGCCGACGGCGGTGGTCTGTACTTCCGGGACGGCGGCGGCCAACTTCCATCCCGCCGTGATGGAGGCCGATCAGGCCCGCGTTCCCCTGCTCGTGCTCACGGCCGACCGACCGCCCGAACTCCGGGACAGCGGCGCGAACCAGACCGTCGATCAGGTCAAACTCTACGGCGACGCGGTCCGGTGGTATACGGAACTGCCCGAACCCGAACCCGACGAGCGGAAAGTGCGACGTCTCCGGACGACCGCCGCGCGGGCGCTCTCCGAAACGACCGGCGAGCCGCCCGGTCCGGTCCACTGTAACTGTCCGTTTCGCAAGCCGCTCGAGCCGACCCCGGTGCCCGGCGACGTGCCGGAGTCGTTTGCCGAGACGACGGCCGCACGGGGTCGTGACGGCCCCTTCGTCGAAACGACTCGCGGGACGGGAACGCTCGCGGCCGAGGAGCACGGAGCGCTTCTGCAAGCGCTCGAGGCCGCCGACCGACCGCTCGTCGTCGCGGGTCCCGCCGATCCGACGGCGCTTTCCGCCCTCGAGCCTGCGGCCGTCACCGAACTCGCGGACCGACTCGGCGCGCCGATCCTCGCGGACCCGCTTTCGGGACTGCGATTCGGTCCGCACGTCCGCCCCGAGAGCGACGACGGGACTGGCCGACTGCGGACGATCTACGGCGGCTACGACACCTACATCGGAGAGTTACCACCCCCCGATGTCGTTCTCAGGTTCGGTGCCTCTCCCACGTCGAAACCGCTTCGTCACTGGCTTCGGGACGCCGATGCCCGGCAGTTCCTCGTCGATCCCGCAGGCGCGTGGCGCGAGGCGACGTTCACCGCCACCGACCTGCTCGTCGCCGAGCCCGCGGCCGTCGTCGACGGCCTGCTCGAGGCGCTGACGACGGCTGAGAGCGGGCTCAACGAGGGGATGACCGACGACGACTGGCGCGCCCGGTTCGACGCGGCCGAACGTCGCCACTGGACGGTCCGCGACGAGGCACTGGAGCCGTCGATACTCGAGTCCGACCCCTTCGAGGGGGCGATCCTCGCGTCGGTCGTCTCGAACGCGCCGGATCCGGCGACGGTGTTCGTCTCGAACAGCATGCCGATCCGGGACGCCGACCGGTTCGCGCGACCGCGAACCGCCGACCTGACGGTGCTCGCAAATCGCGGCGCGAGCGGTATCGACGGGATCACGAGTACGGCACTCGGTGCTGGCAGCACCGCCGACGAACCGCTGGTGCTCGTCACCGGCGATCTGGCCCTCTATCACGATTCGAACGGGCTGCTCGCGGTCGATCGCTGTGACGTCGACGCCACGATCGTGCTGCTGGACAACGACGGCGGCGGCATCTTCCACGAACTCCCCATCGAGGCGTTCGATCCGCCGTTCACGGAGCAGTTCAAGACGCCCCACGGCCTCGAGTTCGACGCGCTCGCGGACCTGTACGGACTCGAGTTCCAGCGCGTGACTCCCACGGCGTTCGACGCCGCGTACCGTCGATCGATCGACGCGTCGGGGACGCAGCTCCTCGCGGTCGAATTCGATTCCGAAGCGAGCCACCGGCGTCGGGACGCACTCGCCGAGCGCGTCAGGTCGGCCGTCGGCGGAACCCCCGAGTGATCAGGGTCGGAGCACCCACCAGAGAGCGACGGCGTTGCCCAGCGGGACCCAGGCGAACGCGAGCGTCAGCAAGCCGACCAGGGTGAACGGGTCGGCCAGTCCGGTCTGGAGCATGCCAACGGGAAAGAGGACGCTCCAGACCCCGAAGGTCGCGATCGCGACGCGGGGCATCGTCAGCAGATAGCCCACCAGTGCGAGCGTACACGCCGCGATAATCGCGTTGACCGGGAGCGAAAACATCGTCGTCAGACTCGCGGCGACGAACAGCGGATAGAGGAGGGCGACGGCACCGACCGAGACCACCGTCGTCCGGTCGAACGGGTGTCCGTTCCGCTCGAGGTCGATCTCGTCGTTCCAGTCGTGAACGGAGTATTCGGCTTCCTCGTCCTGTGAGTCGGTCGATTCTCCGACCGTGGTGGTCGTTCCCGTTCCGGGTGTCCCGAGGTCGCTGCCGTCGTCGCCGACGAACGGGCCGCCGGTTGCCGCGTGCCGTTTCGCTCGTCGACGGCGGCGTTTGGATCGTTGTCGAGCGTGGTGGCTCCCCCGCTCGGTTTCCTCGTTCGTCTCCGTCCGTCCGCTGGTGGTCTCGGTCGTCTCCGTTTCTCCGCCAGCCCCGGCGTCCGTGCCGGTCGAGCGCCGTTGCCTGCCGTTCGACGTCGTCCCCGCGTCGGTCGCGGTCCGCCCCGTCCCGGCGGACGATCCCTGCCTCCCGGTGGCCGTCCGCCCGCTCCCCGTCGACCGCTGCGTGGTGTCGGTTCGGTCGGTATCCGACTCCCGGCTCCGGGATTCCTCGCTTCCGTCGCTCGAGTCGTGTGTCGCCTGGGCGAGCCCGACGTACGCCTCGTGGCCGAGGCGGTCGTAGCGTGCGCGTTCCGTTCCGTCGGTGAGGACGGACTTCGCGGTCGTGACACGCTGGAACTGCTCGGCCGCGTCGGGGTCGTCGGAGTGGTCCGGATGCGTCTCGAGGACGCGGTCGCGATAGGCCGACTCGATTTCCTCCTGGGTCGCGTCCGGATCGACCTCGAGGACGTCGTAGTACGTCTCGCCCATTCCCTACGAGGATGTCGAACGACCGGGTAAAAAATCAATCGGGTGAGAAGACTGTCACTGGCGGAGAGAGGTCGACGTTCGGTGCTGTAGCGTCAGTGCTCAGCGGTCCAAAACCCATAAATAAATCCTATAGTGCGATACGAAACGGGCCGAACCGCGACGCGAACCTATTTCATGGTCGGCACACCAACGTCGAGCAAATGGTTTCGGAACTCTTCGACCCCGAGCAGTGGGAGCCTGCGGAGTTGAACGACGAGTTCAGGGATATCACCTATCACCGCGCGGTCGACTCCGGAACGGTCCGGATCGCGTTCGACCGGCCCGACGTGCGCAACGCATTCCGGCCGGGCACCGTCGACGAACTCTACGACGCGCTCGACCACGCCAAGCGCCAGACGGACGTTGGTTGTATTCTGCTGACCGGGAACGGCCCGTCCTCGAAGGACGGCGGCTGGGCGTTCTGTTCCGGCGGCGATCAGACGGTTCGCGGCGAGGACGGGTACCAGTACGAAGGGGGCGAAGAGAGCGAGGCGCAACGCGCCTCGGAAGACGCGAGCGGACAGGGTCCGCGAGCGCGCGCCTCGGAACAGGGGCGGCTCCACATTCTCGAGGTCCAGCGCCTCATTCGGCACATCCCGAAGGTGGTCGTCGCGGTGGTGCCGGGCTGGGCCGTCGGCGGGGGCCACTCGCTGCACGTCGTCTGCGATCTCACGCTCGCGAGCGGCGAGCATGCGAAGTTCCTCCAGACCGATCCCGACGTGGCCAGTTACGACGCCGGGTTCGGCTCGGCGTACCTCGCCAAACAGATCGGCCAGAAAAAAGCCCGCGAGGTGTTCTTCCTCGGCAAGACCTACGACGCCGATGAGGCCGCCGACATGGGCATGGTCAACGAGGCCGTCCCACACGAGGAGCTAGAGGAGACCGCCCTCGAGTGGGGCGAGCGTATCAACGCGAAGAGCCCGACGGCGATGCGGATGCTCAAGTACGCCTTCAACATGACCGACGACGGGATGGTCGGCCAGCAGGTCTTCGCCGGCGAGGCGACGCGGCTTGGCTACATGACCGACGAAGCAAAGGAAGGACGGGACGCCTTCGTCGAGGGTCGCGACCCCGACTTCGACGACTTCCCGTGGCACTATTGAATCCGTCGACGAACTGTGATACTGCTCGAGGACACAGCCGACATGAATCGACGATCCATCCTCCGCCGAACGGCTGCCCTTCCGGTCGCCCTCGCCCTCGCGGGCTGTTCCGCCCCGGGCACCGGCACTGACGGGACCGACGAACGTACCGACGGCCGCGGGAACGAGGTGCCCGGCAACGGCGAGGAAAGCGCGGGCAGTGTACCGATCCCGATGCTCGATGACCCGCCGGACGCGGTCTACCTCCCGGGTCACCGGAAGTCGATGCGGATGCTCGAGCCGATCGCGGCCGGCGACTCCATGGTCGCACCGATGCTCACGTACCCCCACCCGTTCTGGGTCGTGACAGGGACGGACCGCGAACTCGTGGAACCGGCGGCTGATCGCGGGATTCATCTCATGCTCGTCCGCTGGGATCCGGAGACGGGAGTCGTCCTCCCCGTCGACGCCGAGCCGAGGGTGACGATTACGCACGACGGCGACGAGGTCGCGTCGCGGCGGCTGTGGCCCATGCTCTCACAGGAGATGGGGGTCCACTTCGGCGACAACCTCTCCCTGCGGGAGGACGGTACCCACACTGTCGACATCGAACTGCCTCCGCTTCCGACGCGGCGAACCGGCTCGCTCGCGGAGCGGTTCACCGACGGTGGAACTGCGACGTTCGAATTTACGTACGATCAGGCGTTCCGCGAGGACGTCGTCGACGGGCTCGAACTCCTCGATCGAGAACGCTGGGGCGACCGGGGTGCCCTCGAGCCGATGACCGGCGGCGATGGCGAGACCGCTGGCACGCACTCCGAGATTCCGTACTCCGCGCTCCCGCCGGCCGACGAGTATCCGGGGACTCGTCTGGTCGATCCGAACGCGGATCCAGCCACCGACGGGCCTCCCAGAAGCGGCGACGCGGCGTTCGTCGTCACGCTCCTCGAGCCGGGTTCCCGGCTGGCCGACGGCGAGGATCGATACCTGCTCGTCTCGCCGCGGACGCCGTACAACCGCGTTCCGCTGCCGGCCATGTCCCTGCGGGCCGACGTCGAGCGCGACGGCGACCCGATCGTCGACGCCCTCGAGCTACCCGAAACGCTCGACGCCGAGTACGGGCTGCATTACGGGGCGTCGCTCGCATCCGGACGGCGGGGCGATTCAGTGACGATCTTCATCGACTCCCCACCGCAAGCGACACGCCATCAGGGCTACGAGACGGCGTTTTTCGAGATGGAACCGCTCGACGTGGTCGTCCCACCGGCGTGAGCCTGGCCGATTCCCGACTCGCAATGCCAACGTTGACACTCTCTCGAGTGGGATACTCGACCAATGAGTTCGGCTGAGGTCGACATCTCACGGACGAAGGCGTGGCTGATGGCGGCCCGCCCCCAGACCTTGCCCGCGGCTGCGGCACCGATCATCGTGGGGGTGGGACTCGCAGTCCACGAGGGCGTGTTCGCGCCGCTACCGGCGATACTGGCGTTCGTCGGGGCAGCACTGATCCAGATCGGAACGAACTTCGCGAACGACTACTACGACGCGATCAAGGGTGCCGACACCGAGGACCGCGAGGGCTTTACCCGCGTCACCCAGTCGGGGCTCATCTCGCCCGAGCAGGTCAAGCTCGCGACGGTCGTGACCTTCGGCCTGGCGATCCTCACCGGCACCTATCTCGTTTACGTCGGCGGGCTCCCGATCCTCGTGATCGGGCTCGTGAGCGTCTTCTGTGGGTGGGCCTACACCGGCGGCCCCTACCCGCTTGGCTACCACGGGCTGGGCGACCTCTTCGTGTTCGTCTTCTTCGGGCTCGTCGCAGTGACGGGGACCTACTACGTGCAAGCCGTCGCCGTCCTGGCCGAACCGCTGACGACGACGATTCCCGACGGAACGGTCACCCGGGAAGCCGTCGCGGCGAGCCTGCCCATCGCCGGGCTCTCGACGGCGATCCTCGTCGTGAACAACATCCGCGACAGGGAGACCGACGCCGAGACCGGCAAGCGAACGCTCGCAGTTCGGCTCGGCTACCGGTGGAGTCGCCTCGAGTACGTCGCCATGCTCGCGCTCGCCTACGTCGTTCCGCTCTGGTTCTGGCTCGCGGCGGGGTTCGGCCCCGGCGTGTTGCTCCCGCTCGTGACCCTGCCGTACGCGGCGATGATCGCCCGGACGGTCTGTACGCGAACGGCCGGCGAGGCCCTCAACCCCGCACTCGAGCGAACCGGCAAACTGCTCGCGATGTACGCGGTCTGTTTCGCCGGCGGACTGGTGGTCGTATGAGTTCGGCGGACGCCCTCGCTCTCGAATACCGGCCGTTTTCCCTCTCGCTCGCCGAGCCCCTGGAGACGGGCGACGGGACGATCGAGTCCCGGGACGGGTTTCTCGTTCGGGTAGTCGCGGACGGGGGCGACCCCGGCGACGAACCGGCCGTCGGCTACGGCGAGGCGACGCCGCTACCCGGCTGGACGGAGTCCCGAGAGGATTGCGAACGGGCCCTCGAGCGCGCCCGTGACGCGATTCGGACCGGCGGCCCGAGCGAGGCGCTCGCGGCGGTCGATCGGCAGGTCGCGGCGCGACACGCGCTAGCGCTGGCGCTGGCGGATCTCCAGGCGACCCGACAGTCGATGCCGCTGTATCGGTATCTCGGCCAGGGTGAGATGGTCGGTCGGGTCCCAGTCAACGCGACGATCGGCGACGGGTCGCCGGCCGAAACCGCCGCGGAAGCGCGCCGCGCCGTCGACCGCGGGTTCGAGTGCTGCAAGCTGAAGGTCGGCGTTCGAAGCGTCGAAGAAGACGTCGAGCGCGTTCGTCGCGTCCGCGACGCCGTCGGTTCGACCGTCGAACTGCGAGCCGACGCCAACGAGGCCTGGACCTACGAGGAGGCCGCGTCCGCACTCGAGTCCTTCGCGGAGCTTGACGTTTCGACCCTCGAGCAACCCCTTCCCGCGGGGGCGTTGCAGGGACACGCCGACCTCCGAGTCCGGAGCGGTGAGGTCTCGATCGCGCTCGACGAGGGACTCCTCGAGCACGGCGTCGACGCGATCTGTGATGCCGACGCGGCGGACATCGTGGTTCTGAAACCGATGGCGCTTGGCGGGGTCGACGTCGCCCGCAAGGTCGCGGCCTGGGTGAGCGAACTCGATATCACGCCGCTGGTGACGACGACGATCGACGGGGTCGTCGCGCGGACGGGTGCGGTCCACCTCGCGGCGACGATCTCCAACGTCCCGGCCTGCGGGCTCGCGACCGGCGATCTGCTCGCGACTGACCTGGGACGGGATCCCGTGTTGCTCGAAAAAGGGTCGGCGGTCGTCCCGCAGGCGAAGGGGCTCGGGGTCTCGGACGTGTGGGGTGGCCGATGAGGGGCGAGCCGATCGACTGGCCGACGCGTGACCTGCTGTCGCATCGCGTCTCGGCGACCCCGGACGCGACGGCACTCGTCGACGCCGACGAGGACGAGGAGCGGACATACGAGGAGTTCGATCTCCGGGTCGAGTCGGTCACGGAGCGGCTCGAACCCGTCGTCTCCGGTCCGGACGATCGTCTCGGGATCCTCATGGGGACCCGCGTCGCGTTCGCCGAGGTGTACTTCGCGGCGATGCGTCGCGGCGTCACCGTCGTGCCGCTGAACGTCCGCGAAACGGCCGCCGAACTCGAGGCGAAGGCGGGCCGACTCGCCCTCGATGCGGTCGTCTGCGAGTCCGAGACGGAAGGGCTCGCGCTCGAGATCGCGGACTGTCCGGTCGTCTCCGTCGACGAGCCCGACCACGATGCCGTTCGCCCCGTTCGGCCGGGCGGCGGAGCGGGCCAGCCAGACCGGTCGGTCGCCGGCGATGGTTCGATCGCGACGACGCTCGAGCGCGATCGTACCCACCTGCTCATGTTCACGTCCGGAACCTCGGGCGAGCCGAAAGCCGTCCGCCTGACGGTCGGCAACCTCGTCGCCAGCGCGACCGCCTCGGCGTTTCGACTGGGCGTCCTGCCGGACGACCGGTGGCTCTGCTGTCTGCCGATGTATCACATGGGCGGCCTGGCCCCGATCGTCCGATCGACGCTCTATGGGACGACCGCCGTGATCCAGCGCGCGTTCGATCCCCGCGAAACCGCTCGCGTCATCGACGAGTACGATATCACCGGCGTCTCGCTCGTGCCGACGATGTGCAAGCGCCTGCTCGAGGCCGGCTGGGAACCCCCGGAATCGCTGCGATTCGCCCTGTTGGGCGGTGCCCCGGCCTCGAGAGAACTGCTCGAACGCTGTCGGGAGCGGGGCGTGCC
Organism: Natrinema ejinorense; assembly: GCF_002494345.1. Classification (GTDB taxonomy): domain Archaea; phylum Halobacteriota; class Halobacteria; order Halobacteriales; family Natrialbaceae; genus Natrinema; species Natrinema longum. The sequence continues at coordinate 1,202,139 of NZ_NXNI01000001.1, read as the reverse complement.
GGCCCACCCGACCTACGGCATGACCGAGACCGCCTCCCAGATCGCGACGGCGACGCCGGCCGAAACCGCGACCCACGAGGGGACCGTCGGCCGGCCGCTCTCCGGGACCGACGTGACCGTCGTCGACGAGGAGGGAACGGTTCTCGGGCCGGGCGAACAGGGCGAACTCGTCGTCTCGGGGCCGACGGTGACGCCGGGCTATCTCGACGGCGATCGGACCGACGCAGCCTTCGGCGACCACGGCCTCCACACCGGCGACGTCGGCTACCGCGACGAGGGCGGCCGGTTGTGGGTTCTCAACCGCCGCAGCGACCGCATCGTCACCGGCGGGGAGAACGTCGATCCCGGCGAGGTCGTCGCGGCGCTGCGGGTCCATCCGGCCGTCGACGACGCCGCGGTCGTCGGCCTCTCCGATCCGGAGTGGGGCGAACGCGTCGCGGCGCTCGTCGTTCCCGAGGCGGGGGCGGCGGGTTCGCTCGAGCCGGCGTCCCTGCTCGCCCACTGCGACGAGCGCCTCGCGGGCTTCAAGCGGCCGAAGACGATCGGCTTTTGCGACGCGCTCCCACGGACCGCCTCGGGCACCGTCGACCGCGAGGCGGTCCGCGAGCGCCTGCGCGCTGACGGAACGGACATCAGCGGCTAAGAAACCGGCTCGGCGGTCATACGGGCTGTTGTAAGTCGTTTTCGGTGCAACCGCGACGACCTGCGGTTGCACCGGTCAATCGTTACAATGGACCGTCTCAGTCGTCGTCGGAGACGCTCTTCGACGCCGACTGCCGATGGCGGGCCCGCGGGTCGGCTATCGACGTCTCGTTCTCACGGACGTAGTCCCTGGCGACGACGTAGCTGCCGTACAGGACGAGCAACAGGAACAGCGAGAAGGGCAGCGCCATCGTCACCGACAGCGACTCGATGGCGCTGAACTCCTCGAGTTCGAGCGACATCATTCCAAAGAGCGCCAGTAGCGCGCCCCACCACGCACGGTTTCGCGGGTTCGGGTTCTCGTCGCCCAGCGTAATCGCCGAGATCATGAACACCGCCGAGTCGAGCGACGTGACGATGTAGCCAGCGATGATGAAGATGAAAAGCACCGCGAGGACGGTACCGTACGGCGTGATCTCGAGGGCTTTCGCGACGGCTGCGGGCTTGCCCGCCGCGGCCATGGCCTCGGCGATCGGGGCCTGATACCCCGGCGCGAGCGCCCAGCCGCCGATGAGGCCGTGCTGGATCCAAGTGAACAGCGTCGGAACCAGCACGAGGACGGTGAACAGTTCCCTGATCGTGCGACCCTTCGAGACGCGGGCGACGAAGCTCCCGACGAAGATGCTCCAGGCGGCCCACCAGGCCCACCAGAAGCCGGTCCAGTTGGCCGCCCAGTTGCCCTCGGCCCCCGGCGCGGTGTACAGCGACAGGCGGAACAGGTTGCTGAGCCAGACGCCGGTCGCGTCGAGGTGCAACTCGAGCATGTACAGCGTCGGCCCGACCACGATGAGCAGGGCCATCGCGACGCCGATGAGGACCACCGTCGCGCGGGCAGCGTTGCGGATGCCCTGACGGAGGCCGAGCCAGACGTCGCCGAGGAAGACGACGCCGATCAGCGCGAACACCGCGTAGGTCAGGATCCGCGCCTCGAGGCCGAAGACGCCGCCGAGGATCGCGGACATCGTCTGTGCGCTGAACCCGAGCGTCGTCGCGATGCCGCCGATCGTGGCGATCAGCGCCGCCAGATCGACCAGCCAGTAGAGACCGGGGATCCGGTCGGCGTCGACGACGCCGGCCAGCATCGAACTGATCTTGTAGTCGCCGATCCCGTCCGTGTAGACCGCGATCCCGAAGGCGATCGCGACGGGCAGATACCACATCGCCAGCCCCGGGAACACCTCGTGGATGAACATGAACGCGAGCGCCATCGACTCGGTGGACGCGTTCTGTACCGGTGCGGGATCCGGCGGTGGCTGCTGAACGATCGAGACCGGTTCCGCCACGCCCCAGATGAGGACCGACGCGCCGAACCCGACGGTAAAGACCATCGACAGCCACGAGAAGCGATCGAACTCGGGCTCGGCGTCGGGGCCGCCGATCCGGATCCGGCCGTATCGCGAGGCCGTGAACGCGGTCGCGGCGACCAGCAGGACGAACCCGAGGAGGATGAACCACCAGCCGAAGTAAACGAGGATCCAGTCTTTCGCGCCGGTGAGCGCGTTACTCAACGCCGTCGGCCGGAAGAACCCGACCGTCCCGAGCGAGAGCATCACGCCCATCGTCACGAAGAACAGGGCCCGCTCCCCCCGCGACGCGTCCTCGAGGCCGAGGAGCCGTCCGACGTTCATCGTCCGACCCCGCTGGGTGTTTCGTGCCCGTCGTGGGCAGTCGACTGCACGTCGTCGCTACTCACGGTTGTGTGAGCTAGCATCAGATGTGTCTCGGATCCCGCCGCTAATCGTTGAAGTACCCTTTGTATCGAACGCCGATACAGGGTCGGTATCACACTGCGGGACCGCCGGACGGAGGCAACGGGATTGCCGCCGAAGCCGGAGTTAAGCCGCTTGCGGCCCTACCCGGAGCCGTGTGTACGCTCACGCTCGCTTGGCAGGTCTTCGAGGAGGCACCGGTCGCCGTCGCCGCGAACCGCGACGAGGCGGTCGGCCGGCCCTCGGAACCGCCGGACGTCTACCGCGAAGACCCGCTGATCGTCGCGCCGCGTGACGCCGAGGCCGGCGGAACCTGGATCGGCTACAACGAGTTCGGCGTTTTCGTCGGGATCACGAACAAATGGAACAACGCGGACCTCGCCGGCGACCGCTCGCGCGGGCTGCTCGTCGCCGACGTCCTCGAGGCACGATCCGCCGCGGACGCGAAAGCCGTCGTCGAAACTGCGATCGAAGACGACGAGTACAGTGGCTTTTACCTCGTCGTCGCCGACGCGGCGGACGCGTTCTGCTACCAGTGGGATGGGAGCCTTTCTCTGACCGAGTTCGACCCCGGCGTCCACGTCGTCGTCAACGTCGCCGTCGACGACGACGTCGACGTCCCCTCGGTTCGACCCGAGATGGGGCGAGAACAGGCGGCGAACGCTCGAGCCGTTCGGGAGGCGCTCGCGGTCGAATCCGACGAAACTGCCGGCGACTGGCTCGAACGCGCGGGCGAAGTACTCGGTGATCACGAATACGGCGTCTGCATTCACCGAAACGGGTTCGGAACCCGATCGTCGTCACTGATCGCGCTTGGCCCCGAAACGTCACGATACGCCTTCGCCTCGGGGCCACCGTGTCGGACGACCTACGAAGCCACTAGCCTCGAGACCGAGGGAGAGCCTGGGGGGTGACGACTCCGCGGTGACCGTTCTCGCGGGCCGCGGTGGACCGACCGCGTCCGCAGTCGACGGCGAAGGGCACATTTAAGCGGCTCGCTCCCTCTCGTATGGATATGGACGCACTCCTGCCTGTAGCGACGCGCACGGCGAGGTGGTCACCGTGAGCGTTTCGGCGACCGAAGCCGAACTCTCCGAGGACGAACGGGCCGGCCTCGAACTCGTTCGGGAAACCGGCGGCATTCATCAGAGCGATTTCTGGAAGGAACTGGACGTTTCATCGCGAAAGGGCAGCCGAATCGTCGAGTCGCTCGTCGAAAAAGAGCTGGTCGATCGCGAGGAAACCGTCTACAACGGCCACAACACCTACTACATCTCGCCGACCGCTCGTGACCTCGATTTCACCCTTCTGATGGCCGGCGACATGCTCTCGCCGTTCATCGGCGAGGAGGAAGTCGATCCCAACAGCGACGCCTTCTCCCAGTGGATTATGAACCTCGCCTACGAGGAGTAGCTCGTCGACCGCGGTCGACGGACCACCTCCCTTTCATCGGTTGCCGTCTCTCGGTCGACAGCCGCTTGAGCGCGGGGCATCGCGCCGGATCAGTCGTCGCGTCGAAGAGGTACCCAAAAAAGACCTCGATGGCCAAGACGACCGCGAAGCGGAACCCACCGAGGAGATTGAAGACGAGCGTGACCGCCCACAGGCGACCGATCGAGACCAGCAGCCACGTGCCGTCTCGAGCGGCCGCCGCGACCGGATCGAAGAAGTTCTCGTTGAACAGTTCCGTGCGGCCGACGACCAGAAACACCATGCCGACGCCAAAGGTGAGCGCGCCCGCCACGTGTGCGGCCTTGCCAAACTGCGGTTCGACGAGCCCGTCGACGACGCCGAGCGCGACGATACCGAAGACGATCGTAAACCCCGCGATGAGGCTGGTCGCGGCGAGTTCGAGCAGTCGCTGCTCGAGTCGCCGTTGCCCCTCGTCGACGGCGCGGTCGAATATCTCGGCGGGATCCGGAGCGGTGGACACGGACTAGTTACGGTTCGTTGATGAATGAGGCCGAGACATGAATACGCCGGACGCCGATGCACCGAGAATCGGGCCGGAACTCGGCTCCGGCGGCCCGGTATCGTTCACTCGTAGGGATCGAAGCGCTCGATGAGGACGAACGGGTCGCGTTCGCGGTTGTAGTAGGACACGTCGCCGACGAGGGCGTCGATGATTCGTCGGTGGACTTCGCGTGCCGCCCGGCCTTCGTCTGGCGTCAAGTGGTGTCGACCCCGCATATCCGTCCAGAACCCGCCGTCGAGCCAGAGGAGGGTCTCGGTGTTGGACTGGTAGACGATCTCGCCTTGCTGGGTCAGTCCATCGATCGTGAACTGACGGCCCGAGAGCTGTGCGCGAGCGAGGACGGCGATGAGTTGGCGACGTGATACGGGCGCGTGCAACGCGACGTCGTCGATGGTGTCGCCGAAATACGCCTCCACGAGGTCACACGCCCTCGAGAACTCGGCGAACTCGACGGTCTGGTTCTGTGCGATTTTCATGGTCCTTTCTTCGAGTGATTCCGTCGGTATATCTACACTCTCCAAAATAGTACAAAAGTGTGTTGTTCAGACGATCGTATCGGCACCACTGCCACGCTATCACGAACCCCATGCTCCCGTCAGTTTCATCGCGGTGATGTCCGGGAGAACTCATACGGCCTCCTGTCCGTCAGTGCCGGTGGGACCGGGACCGCCCTGCGGTCCCGCCGGGACATCGGGACAGCATAACCGTATCAGGCGAGCGCGCTCGCGGCCCGGATCAGACGTTCTTCGCCGAAGGCGGGGCCGACGAGTTGGAGGCCGACGGGGAGCCCGTCGGTTTCGCCCGCCGGGACCGAAATCGCGGGCAGGTCCGCGAGGTTGACCGGCACCGTGTTCGCGTCGGCGAGGTACAACTGGAGCGGATCGTCCAGACTCTCGCCGAGTTCGAACGGCGGGACCGGCATCGTGGGGCTCGCGAGCACGTCGGCCTCCGAGAGCGCCTCGTCGAAGTCCTGTTTGACCCACGCGCGAGCGTCCTGTGCCTTCTTGTAGTACTTGTCGTGGTAGCCCGCCGAGAGCGCGTACGTTCCGAGCAGGATCCGACGCTTGACCTCGTCGCCGAAGCCCTCCTCGCGGGCGCGGGCGAAGGTCTCGTTCCAGTTCCCGTCGTATCCGCCCGAGCGGCCGTAGCGAACCCCGTCGAACCGCGCGAGATTCGAGGAAGCCTCCGACATCGCGATCACGTAGTAGGCCTCGACGGCGTGTTCGACCGACGGGAGCGAGACCTCGTGGTACTCGGCACCGCGATCCTCGAGTTCGCCCAGCGCCTCCCAGAACGTCTCGACGACGCCCTCGTCGGCTCCCTCGAGCAACTCGGTCGGAACGCCGATCGAGAGCCCGTCGACGTCGCCGGTGGCAGCCTCGGCGTAGTTCGCGTCGTCGCCCTCGCTGCGGGTGGTCGCGTCGCGGTCGTCGCTGCCGGCGATCACGTCGAGCAGTTCGGCGGCGTCCTCGACCGTCTCGCCGAAGGGGCCGATCTGCTCTAAACTGTTGCCGTAGGCGACGAGGCCGTACCGCGAGACCAACCCGTAGGTGGGTTTGATCCCGACGACGCCACAGAAGGCGGCGGGACAGCGGACGGAGCCACCGGTGTCGGAACCGAGCGCGAGGTCGGCCTCGCCGGCGGCGACGGCGGCCGCGGAGCCACCGGAGGAGCCGCCGGGGACGTGTCCCGGTGCGACGGGGTTGTCCGTCTCGCCGAAGTAGGAGGTTTCGGTGGTCGTACCCATCCCGAATTCGTCCATGTTCGCCTTCCCGACGATCGTCGCGCCGGCCTCCCTGAGTCGGGAGACGACCGTCGCGTCGTAGGGTGGGACGTAGTCCTCGAGCATCCGCGAGCCACAGGTCGTTCGGACGCCTTCGGTCGAGATGTTGTCCTTGACCGCGACGGTCCTGCCGGCGAGTGGTCCGTCGTCGTCCCCCTCGATCCGCTCCTCGGTGATGAAGATATCGTCCGACATGATCACGAGACGTTGGGGCCTTTGAAGTAGCCGTCCTCGGTTTCCGGCGCGTTTCCGAGTGCGGCCTCGCTCTCGAGGGAAGTGCGTTCCTCGTCCGGTCGCATCACGTTCGCGAGATCGGCGTCACGGTCGACTTCCGGCACCTCGTCTAAGGTCTCGAAGTACTCGAGGATGTCCGCGAATTGCCCGGTAAACCGGTCGACCTCGTCGTCGTCGAGGTCGACACGAGCCAGCTCCGCAACGTGGCGGACTTCCTCGGGACTGACGGCGTCGTCGCTCATACGTGTTCGCACCGGCCTCCGGAGAGTAAGGGTTTCGATACCGCCGCCACGGTCGGCGGTCGCTGGCGTCTCTGGGTTCGTTCGCGAGGGGTCGGTCGTCCCCCCGCTGTCGTCGACCCAAGCGTTTAAGTGACAGCGATCCGTTAAGATAGTCCAGAGAACGTTTTCCAGCGATCGGTTCCCGAGACGGCGATAATGACTGACTCACCCATTCGAACGCGGACTGACGAGCGAGACCGAGCCGAGAGCGACGCGGCCGCCGAATCCACCCGCCAGCGAGAGCGGTGCCCGGAGTGTGGCGGTCGACTGGTCGCCGACGACGAACACGCCGAGACGGTCTGTACGGACTGTGGCCTGGTGGTCGACGCGGACGAGATCGATCGGGGCCCCGAGTGGCGAGCGTTCGACGCCGCTGAAAAGGACGAGAAATCCCGCGTCGGCGCGCCGACGACCAACATGATGCACGATCAGGGGCTCTCGACGAACATCGGCTGGCAGGACAAAGATGCCTACGGAAAGTCCCTGAGTTCCCGCCAGCGCGAGAAGATGCAGCGCCTGCGAACCTGGAACGAACGGTTCCGGACCCGCAACGCCAGGGAACGGAACCTCAAGCAGGCGCTCGGCGAGATCGATCGGATGGCCTCCGCACTCGGACTCCCCGACACCGTTCGGGAAACTGCAAGCGTCATCTACCGCCGCGCGCTCGAGGACGACCTGCTGCCGGGCCGTTCGATCGAAGGCGTCGCGACGGCCTCGCTGTACGCCGCCGCCCGTCAGGCCGGTACACCCCGGAGCCTGGACGAAATCGCGGCCGTTTCACGCGTCGAGAAAGACGAGATCGCCCGCACCTATCGCTACGTCGTCCGCGAACTCGGCCTCGAGATCCAGCCGGCCGATCCCGAGAGCTACGTCCCCCGGTTCGCCAGCGATCTCGACCTCGCCGACGAGACCGAACACCGCGCTCGCGGGCTACTGGCGACGGCCAAAGAGACGGGGATCCACAGCGGCAAGTCGCCGGTCGGCCTCGCCGCCGCCGCGGTGTACGCCGCCGCGCTCCTGACCGACGAGCAGGTCACGCAAAACGACGTCAGCGACGTCGCCAACATCTCCGAAGTGACGATCCGCAACCGCTACCACGAGTTGCTCGAGGCCGACGAGGAGGGAGCAGCGGCCTGAAACCGGCTCGAAGACACCGTTAATACGAAATTACGGCCTCGCGACGGCCGTGAGCACCGTCCCACGACGGTCGTAATCGATTCATACTGAAGGGTACCCACGTCGAGCGGGCCAGTATGCACTGCGATAACTGCGATGCCGACGAGGTCGCATACACGTTGACGACCCACGTCGAACCGGATCGAACGGATCGCGTCGAACTGCACTTCTGTTCGACCGATTGCCTTCGAGTCTGGACCTGAGTGCGGCGACCGAGGGCGGTGCGGTGAGCGAGCGGACGAACGTATTCGGCACCATGGCTACCCGGCGTCCGCGAGTATCGACCACGAGATGAGTTCGTGCTCGCTGTGTGGCCTCCCGACGCCGGAGCCACCGGTGACGGCGGGAGACGTCGAGGGGCAGTTCTGCTGTCAGGGCTGTCTCGAGGTGAGCGGGACGCTGGAGACTGTCGAGGACGTCGATCGGGACCGCGTCGTCGACCGGGCGGAGGGCACCGTCGAGCGGACGATTCCCGACGATGCCACGGAGACGTTCCTCGCGATCGACGGCATGCACTGTTCGACCTGCGAGGGGTTCGTCTCCCTGCTTGGCGAGCGCGAACGGGGGATTCTGGCGGTCGAGGCGAGCTACGCGACCGACACCGCCCGCGTCGTCTACGATCCCGAACTGCTGGACGAGGGCGACCTCCCAGAGACGCTTTCGGGCTACGGCTACGAGGCGCGATTTCGTGACGACGAGGGGGACGTTCGAGCCGACGTGGAACTCGTCCAGCGGCTGCTCGTCGGCGGGTTCCTGGCGATGCTCGTCATGCCGTGGTACCTGTTCTACCTCTATCCGAGCTACGTGGGGATCGAGACGGGCATCCTCTCGGTCGACGCGACCTCGCCCGTGGGGATCTACCTCCCGCTCACGATGATCGGGCTGTTGACCGGCGGCGTGTTGTTCTACACCGGGCATCCCGTCTTGCGCGGCGCGTACGTCAGCCTGCGGGTCCGGCAGCCGAACATGGATCTGCTGATCGCGATCGCGGCCGTCTCGGCGTACGCGTACAGCACGGTCGCGCTGATCATGGGGAGCACGCACCTCTACTACGACGTGACCATCGCCGTGATCATGGTCGTCACGCTCGGGAGCTACTACGAGCGACGGATCAAGCGTCGAGCGACCGACCTGCTCGCGGACGTGACGGCCACGCGGGTCCGCGACGCGACCCGTCGAACCGCCGACGGTACCGAGACGGTCCCCGTCGATCGGCTCGCAGCGGGCGACGAACTCCTCGTCAAACCCGGCGAGCGGATTCCCGTCGACGGGACGGTCCTCGAGGGGACGGCGGCCGTCGACGAATCCCTCCTCACCGGCGAGTCGCTCCCGGTCACGAAGCGACCGGGGGAGCGGGTCGTCGGCGGCACGATCGTGACCGACAGCGCGCTCGTCCTCGAGGTCGGCGAGGACGCCGAGAGCACGCTCGATCGCATCGCGACGCTCATGTGGGAGATCCAGAGTTCGACGCCGGGGGTCCAGCGGCTGGCAGACAGGCTCGCGACGGTCTTCGTCCCCTTCGTGTTGACCCTCGCGATCGGCGTGACGGCCTGGCGGCTCGCGACGGGAACCGCGGTCGGGGAAGCGGTGCTCACGGGGCTGACGGTACTCGTCGTCTCCTGTCCCTGCGCGATGGGGCTTGCGACCCCGCTGGCGGTCGCCTCCGGGCTCCGTGACGCCTTGGAGCGCGGGATCGTCGTCGCGAACGCGACCCTGTTCGAGTCGGCTCCGGCCGTCGAGACCGTCGTCTTCGACAAGACCGGCACGCTGACGACCGGCGAGATGACGGTGCTCGAGATCCACGGGGAGACGGATGCGATCGGTCCCGCCGCAGCCGTCGAGCGACGGTCGGAACACCCCGTCGCCGACGCCATCGTGGCCGCCGGGGACGCCCAGCGGGCGGGGCGGACAGCCGACGGGACGGGCGGCCCAGGCGTCGCTCCCGACGGCGGCACCCTCGGCTCCGTCGCTGCCGGCGACGATTCCCCCGACGAGCGAGCACTCGCGGTCACCGACTTCGAGCGCCATCCCGGCGAGGGCGTCAGTGCGACGGTCGATGGAACGACGCTGCCAAGTGCCGGCTCCGATCCCGGTGCCGCACCCGAAGACGACGGCCGGGTCGTCGTCGGAACGCCGGCGCTGGTCGAGCGGCTGGTCGGTCCGATACCGGCCGAACTCGAGGCGGCGATCGACGACGCACGAGAGACGGGACGGCTCCCGACGGTCATCGGCTACGGCGGGCGAGCGAGAGCGGTCGCCGTCGTCGGCGATCGAACGCGAGCGGCCTGGCAGCCGGTTCTCGAGTCGTTTACCGACCGAACGGTGGTCGTGCTGACGGGCGACGACGAGGCCGCGACGGCGACCGTTCGCGACCACCCCGCGGTCGACCGGGTCTTCGCGGGCGTCCCACCCGACGGGAAGGTCGAGACGGTCCGACGACTCTCCCGCGAGGGAGTGACGGCGATGGTCGGCGACGGGACGAACGACGCCCCGGCGCTGGCAGCGGCGGACGTCGGAATCGCGCTCGGCAACGGGACGGCCCGTGCGACCGACGCCGCCGACGCGGTCGTCACCTCGAGTGACCTCCGGGACGTTCGGTCGGTGTTCGCCCTCGCGAGTGCGACCCGGCGGCGGATCCGCGAGAACGTCTGCTGGGCGCTGCTGTACAACGCCGTCGCGATTCCGCTGGCCGCGATGGGACTGATCAACCCGCTTTTCGCGGCCGTTGCGATGGCAACGAGTAGCGCCATCGTCGTCGTCAACTCCTCACGGTCGGTACTCGAGGACGACCGATGACGTCGTCGGGGAACCGTCACGGCGTGACCTCCGCTCGATCGAACGCGGCCCGATCGCGCACGAGACGATGGCCGACTCCGAGAGCCACTCGGACGGCTCTCGCGAGTAGCTAAAATTCCCGTTTTACCTCGAGCCACTGTTATACGATCCGCGCCACAACGTCTCAGTCGATGAAACGGCGCTCGATGCTGACGGCGCTCGGAGCGGTATCGGGAGCGCTCGCCGGCTGTCTCGATGCCGGCAGCGACAACGAGCGAAGCGACGACGAACCGACCCAGTCCAGCGACGAGCGAACCGACGACGACGAACCGACCCAGTCCGACGGAAAGACACCGACCGGATCGGTTCGAAGTCAGTTCGACGGCGAGCCGAGTCGACCGGAGTGTACGCGGGACTCGAAGCGCATCGAAGTCGAGGACGAGGGCGGTGAGACCCGCGAATACGAGACCGCGGCGACGGTTCCGTACCCCGACGCACCGTCGGCGTATACGACCGACGGGATCGTCGACTTCGTCGACGAGTTCGAGCACGGCTACGTGACACACGACCTGCTCTGTGGCAGGCAGGGGCCACCCCACGTCCTCGACATCCACTACGACGTGCGGGAGAGCGAGACGTGGGGCGAAGACCCGACGGTCGTCTTCCTCCTCCGAACGGACGCAATCGGATCGATGCTCCACGAGGACGGCAGCGTTTCGGTCGCCGACGTTGCACCCAGCGGCGTCGTGTACGCGGTCGACGAGACCGGCGCGGCCAGGGTCGAGTTCGACGAGGCAGCCACGCTCGAGTCCGACGAGTGGCGATCTCGAGCACCCGATCCGCTCGCGGACGGCGACCTCGTTGCGACCTTCGAATGAGCCCCTGCCTCCTGACAGCCGCGGACCTGCGCTCGACACCCCTTCGTCGGTACACCGTCGCAAGCGAACGGGCACGGAGAGTCCCCTTTGACGGTCAGCCGTGGCGTCACGCCTCGGGGACTGACGAGACGGACCGCCGGTATCGGCGGAGCGTCTCGCCGTCCTCGTCGCGGAGTTCGACGACGAATTCCTTCTGCCCGACTACCTCCTCGAGGTCGTTCTCACGGAACGTGAACTCGAAGGGGGGCTCCTCGACGCGTTCGATCTCGCGGTTGCCGCTGGTCACCACGACGCTGTCGATTCCGGAGGGATCGGAGAGCGAACAGGAGACGGTGCCATCCGACCGTGTACACGAGAGATCGGGGTCGATGTCCGCCCCCGAGTCGGTCTCGAGGGCCGCCTGAAAGTCGAGCAACATCGGCGAGATGGGTGCCGTTCCCAGGATCAGGACGATGGTCAGGAAGATCGAGAGGTTGATCTTCGACCCGTTCCGGGCGATCGTTCGGACGATCGGTCGCTCGGCCGTCCGTCGGAGGCGAATCACGAGCGGGACGATCACGGCGTGGGTAAGCGGCCCCCAGAGGATGAGTACGAACCCGTAGGCCCTCACGTACTGGAGGATCGTCCACTCGATGCCATAGGAGAGGACGAGACTCGAGGCCGACCAGCAAAAGAAGCCGAAAAAGAGCAAACCGACGCTCTTGAACAGCCGCCAGATCGGCGTGTTCGCGTAGTAGACGCTCAAGAGGTCCCGCCAGGCCTGGCCGATGACCCCCCTGAGGAACTGAAGTGGCGATGCGGTCGCGTCGGATTCGGAATGTGTCATGATGGGTGAAATCGATCGAAACGGTTCGGGCGGCCGATCAGGCGCCGATCGACCAGAGTTGGGTCAGTAGATACCAGTTCAGCAGGTACGTGATCACGAACGCCGCGAGGAAGACCAGACAGAGGACGAACGTGCCCCGCATTTCATAGGCGTGGACCGGGTCGTCCGGATCCTGTGCCATCCCGAGGCCGCCGTCGGCGACGAGATCCGCGTTCTCCTCGCCGTTCTCGACGCGGTCGCCGAAGACCAGCGACCCGACCGCCACGACGACGAACAGGACGCCGCCCGCGATGGCGAGCAGGGCGAAGATCCCGAAGACCGCGAACAGCGGCGATGCGGCCGAGAGGCTGAATTCCGTCCCGGGAATGTTCTCGACGACTTCCGCAGTTCGGCGCGGAACCCCATAGAGGATGCCGACGTACATCATCATCAGGACGGCCACACCCATCGCAGCCGAGTAGAAGAACGGCTGAATCGATGCGAGCCGTTCGGAGATGTACTGGCGCATGAACATCGTCCGGATCACGAAGAAGATCAGCCCCATGAACGCGACCGTCGTCCCGAGGACGACCGTGGCGTGGAAGTGACCGACCGTCGCGAACGTGTTGTGCCAGGTCATGTTGAGCTGGAGTTGGCCCATCATGACGCCCGTGATCCCCCCGAGGAAGCCAAACAGGATGATCGAGAAGATCGTCGAGGAGAACACCGGGTTCGACCAGGGAGCGGACGTCAGCCAGCCGAACAGGCCGCCGCCTTTCCCCCGCTTGCGTCGTCCGGCCTCGATCCCCGCCGGGATGGCGAACGCGTGGATCAGACTCGCGAACGTCGCCCCGTAGAACGCGTAGGACGTGTTCCAGAGCCGCCAGCCGGTCGACACCGCGGGGTCGGACAGCAGGTGGTGTGCCGCCCCGAGGTTGATGAAGAACAGGTAGAGGATAAACGCGGTCCGTGAGACCTTTTCGCTGACGACCTCCGCGCCGGCGACGACGTGGGTCAGGAAGTACCAGACCGCGATCATCGCCACGAGGTTGATCTGCTGGGTCCCGTGGCCGATGATCCAGTACATCTGGCGGTACCAGGCCGCGTCCCACCACTCGATCATCTCGAGTCGCCAGAACAGGGTGGGAACGAACGCGAACAGGCCGCCGACCAGCGCCTCGACGGCGATGATCGACGTGACGAACGCGGCGAAGCTGACGAGCGGGAGCGTCTTCCCCGGATTCTCGCGCTTCTCGTACCACATCGTCACGAAAAAGGGCAACGCCGCAACGACGGTGCCCAGGATGAAGATTATCGCACCTGCGTAGAACAACGGTGAGATGGGCATCGGGACGTAGGCGGTCAACAGCGGTGCTTCGTTGGGTGGTTCGGTGGTCCAGATGGCGTAGTTGACCAGCAGGGCACCCCCGACCATGACGGCCCATCCTGCCTTCGCGACCATCGTGATCGGGAGCCGTCTGCCGAGCACCATCGGGCCGCCGACGTAGAGGATGGCGATCTCCATGAACACCATCCAGAAGATCAGCAGGTTCCACGCGTGCATGCTGAGGTGCGTGTAGAAGTCGGCAGGCTCGAGCAGCCCGACAACTTCCCAGCGGGTCATCGCGACGGTAAAGGCGAAGATACCGCCGAACAGCAGGGCGATGACCGCCGTGAGACCGAACAGTTTGACGTAGTTGTCGATGGTGCGGTGGACCTCGAGCCCCGTAACCGAACAGGTTCGGAAGCCGTCGTCGCGATACTCGTTGTCGAACAGACCGAGAACGTCGAGTTTGTGTGTCATCGATATCACTCCTCCACGACGATCGTGCCGTGCATGCTCCTGTGGCCCTGTCCACAGAACTCGTTACAGATGATGTGGTAGGTGCCGGGCTCGTCGAAGGTCATGGGGACGACCCACTCGTACCCCGGCAACACCTGCAGATTGATCTGTTTGCTGAGCGCGTCCTCCGGTCGGAGGGAGAAGCCGTGCTGGACGTCGAGGGAGTTGAGGTGGATGTCGTACTCCGTTCCCGCCTCGAGCACGACCGGTGCGCCGTCCCACTGGAAGCGCATCGCCTGCAGGTACACGTCTCGATCGGGCGGGACGAGGCCGTCGTCGGTCTCGGTTGCCCGGTCCTTGTAGTCGCTCATCTTTTCCCGGTACTCGTCGCCCTCGATTCGGAACGTCTCGCCGATCGGGTTCTGATCCCCGACGCGCGTCCAGGCGCTCATCCACCCGAAGAGGATGAGCGACCAGCCGACACCGAGCCCCAGCCAGATCGACTCCCGTCTGTTGACCGGTTGATTCCACCAGTTTCCGTCAGGTGGTTTGATTGGTGACGTCATCGAATCACCCCATGGGAACCGAGAACACGTCTATCCATCCCCACGCGACGTAGGAGACGGCGAAGAACGCGAGCGCTGCTGCCGCGAGCAGCCAGATCCGATCGTAGAGTCGTTGCATCACCGGTTCCGATTCACGCGAGTGTGACGAAGGCATAGCTCTATTCAGCCGGGAGTCGTCGTGGTACTTGCATATCCATTGTCCCGCACATATTCCCTCAGAGTGAGGATTCGACGGCGCTTCGACCATGGCGGCTCGGCTAGTGGCGGTCCACGCCTGCAGTCACGGGTGGAGCGGGACTAGTCGTCACGACCGGGCGAAAACGGGAGCGTGAGCGGGCCGACGTTAGACCGCGGCGACGTAGAGCTGGCCGACGCCGGCGATCACCAGTACGACCCCCGCGACGCGGATCACCCGGTCGACGTAGTTGGCGATGCGACCGGCCCCGAGAGCGTACCCGAACGCCGTCGCGACCGTGACTGCGACCATGAGCGTGCCGAACCCGACGGCGTACGTTCCAAGCACCAGCACCGTCTCGAGTGGCGGCATGGGAAGCGAGCGAAACGCCAGCCCCAGGAACACCGGAAGGACACAGGCCGTCGCCGCGAGGGCGTACATCGCGCCGAAGAGCCCGAACCCCAGGACGGTCGATCGGCGCTCGGGCAGAAGCACGTGGACGGCACCGCTCCCGCCGTACAGTACCCACAGGCCGAGCACGATCAACGCGACGCCGACACCGTACTCGAGCAGTGGGACCGCTCGTCCGACCGTCTCGCCGGCGACGACTGCGGCGAGAGACAGGGAGCCGAGGACGGCCATCGCGCCAGCGGCCGCTGCGAGACCGCGTGCGAGGGTCCCCGAGAGCGGTGGCGTCGTTTCTTCGCCCGTCGCAGCGACGTAGTACCCGACGTAGCCGGGCAACAGCGCGTACGCACACGGCGAGAAGAACGTCGCCACGCCCACGCCGAGGGCGAACACCATCGTCCCGAGGAGTTCGCCACCCGCCACGTCACTCACCTCCGGCGTCGTCGATGGCCGATCGGATCTCGTCGGGCGACTTCCGCCCCCGACCGGACCAGGTCACGACGTTGTCCGCGTCCAGGACGAACGCGTACGGGACGCCCGAGGCGTCGAGCGCTTCCGTCAGTTCGAGATCGGCGTCGAGGGCGACGGGCCAGGTCCCGTCGTGCTCGCGCCACCAGTCCGCGACGTCCGCGCGGGTGATGGTGTTCCCGATCGGTTCGCCGGTCGCCGAGACGAACTGGACGTCCGCGTCGACATCGTCGTGGACCTGCCCGAGCGGTTCCATCATGTCCTGACAGACGGTACACCAGGTGGCGAACAGTTCGACGAACGTCACCCGACCGCGTTCGGGCACCGTCGCGGTTCCGGCCTCGCTCCCCGGCGCGTCGATCGTCTCGAGCTCGATCGGATCGACGGCCGCGCCGCTCTCGAGGGGGTTCCACTCGCCGACGGCGATCGCGCCGCCGCCGAGAGCGGCGAGGCCGGCGGTACCCGCGATGACCTCTCGACGGCGCATGGCTCACCACCCCTCGACGACGGTGCGGGCGTTCTCGACGATCTCGTTCCCGCCGGGGGAGCCGCCCGTGTAGGAGCGTTCGACGAGACCGTCCTTGTTCACGATCAGGATCAACGACGTGTGGACGAAGTGGCGAGCGTGGCCGCCGTGGCCGTTGCTGTCGTCCATCTCGTCGCCCATTCCGTCGCTTCCGTTCATCCCGTCACCGTCTCCCCCGTCGCTCGGTGCGAACGCCACGCCGAACGTGTCTTCGACGACCGCCTCGGCGTCCTCGGGCGTCTCCGGCCGCAGGAAGTACCAGTTGTCGGCGTCGAAGTCTACCCCGTAGTCCTTGCCGTAGGTCTCGAGGACTTCGGCGGTGTCGTGCTCGGGGTCGAAGGTGATCGGGAGGAACGCGATCTCGTCCGCGTACCCCTCCTCGATCGCATCGGCCTGGACGCGCCGCAGGGCCGCGGTCAGGCCGGGACAGACGGTCGTACAGCTCGTGTAGATGAACGTCAGCATCAGGTGGCGCTTCCCGGTGAACTCCGTGGTCGTGACCGTCCGGTCGTGCAGCGGGGCCGGGACTGTCGCCTCCGGAATCGCTTCCCCGTAGATCGGGTGCGGGAGGTCCGCGTCCGCGATCCGATCGTGGTTCTCCGGCGGGTCGAGCACGAGGGAGTCCTCCGCTTCGCTGGACCGACCCAGTTGCGAACAGCCCGCGAGGGATGCGCCGATCGCCGCCGTGCCCGCCGCGCGCAGGAGCGTTCGCCTGTCGATTGGGGTAGGTGTTGGGGTCATAGTTGTAACTGAACCTCGTCGTTCGGTGCGCTAAAGCACCGCCAGGATTCCCGCTCCCTTAGAAGGGGGCGAACATATTCGGCTATATCTGCCGTTTATTCGGTCAGTGCCGCCGTTCGCAGCGACGACCCTCGGACCGAACTGCGATCGTCGCTCCGGTCCCCTGGGCCGATTTCCCGGCGCAACCCAAGTCGGTTCGCGGGTGCGCCGTCAATGATTTACAGTAGTCCGTCGCCGGGTCGACTCGACGGTCGCGCGGACCGGACGCCGACCGTCACGGCCCCTCCTCGAGGATCGGCCGAGTTTCCTCGTTGAACAACTCGATCGCTCGCGCGGCTTGCGACGGGAGTTCGGGCTGGGGGTCGACCATCGCGGGTTCGTCGTCGGGGTCGGGCCAGCCGACCACGATACGGCCGACGTTGCCGGCGACCTCGTGGGAGGTACAGACCTGCTGGGTGTCGACGTAGTCGTAGACGCCCTCGGTCTCGAAGGGGCGCTCGTAGGCCGCGCCGACGCCGCTCAGCCGGTCGCTTCCCCAGGGCTCGATGCCCTCGGGTGTTCGGTGCGGGCCGTGGCCGTCCTCGTGGTAGGCGGTGACATCGTGGCGACCGGTCTCGACGAGCCACTCGACGGTCCCGCCGGGGACGACGTGGACGATCTGCGGTTCGAACTCGGGATTGGGTCGAGAATTCGCCGTAACGGTGATCCGTTCGGCGGGGATCCCCGGTTCGCCGGCGTTCTCGGGCGGCTGCTCGTCGCCGTCGCTCGAGCGGTCGGCGACGTCTTCGAGACAGCCCGCGAGGCCGATGCCGACCGCGAAGGCTGCCGATCGAAGCACGGTGCGACGGGAAATAAACGTCATAGTGGTGGTGTGTGGTCAGTCATCGGTTCCCCGTCCGGGAGGACCGTTCGGGATCCCTTACGGGTCCTCGTCGTAGATGTCTCGAGTGGGCTCGCCGTCGACGTCGATGACGGCGAGGGCACCGCGGCGAGTGGCCCGCGTCAGCGCGTGGTCGACGATTTTGACCGGCCCGGGGACGGGGAACTCCAGCTCGCCGGCGGTGGTCGTCCCGGGGGCGACGGGCGCGGTCTCGATGTTCAGGTCGGGCTCGCTGAGGAGGTCGCCGTCGCGGTAGTAGCGGCTCCAGACGTTGCCGATGGGGTGAAGCGAGCTCAACAGGTTGGGCCCGCCGTTGGCGAAGTACACGCGTGCGGTGTCGCCCGTTTCGGCCGTCATGGGCCCGACGCCGTTCTCGGTGAAGCCGTAGGCCTGGCCGTTGAAGACGACGTAGGTCGGCGACTCCTCGAGCATGGCGTCGAAGTCGAAGCTGTGGTGGCCGGCTTCGCCGACGTCGCCGTCGGTGTAGATCTCGTGTTGGCCGAGGTAGTACTCGTGGTCGACCTCGGGGAGGCCGTCTTCGGGCTCGACGAGGATCGAGCCGAACATCCCCGAACTGATGTGCTGATCCATGTTCGGGATCGCACAGTGGTAGATGAACACGCCGGCGTAGTCGGCGGTGAAGCTGATCCGGGCCGGGTCGTCGCCGGGTGCGATCGTGGTCGCCTCGGCTCCGCCGCCGGGGCCGTAGACCGCGTGGAAGTCCATGTTGTGAGCCGCCATGTTCAGGTCCTCCGGGACGTCGAACGTGAGGTTCACGCGGTCACCGCGCCGGACGCGGATCATCGGCCCCGGCACCTGCCCGCCGAAGGTCATGTACTCGAACGTGACGCCGGGCTCGATCTCGGCCGTCCGCCGAACCGTTTCGACCGTCACGTCGTGCTCGCGGGGCTCGTTCCAGTCGACCGGCGGGGGGATGTCCGTCGGATCCCGCGCGATCCGGTCGACGTCGACCGCCTTCGCTGCCGGCAGCCCGTCTGTAGCGGCCGACTGGTTGGTTTCAGCGTCGTTCTCCGCTCCGCTTTCACCGAGGCAGCCGGCAACCGCCAGCGCGCCGGTCGCCCCGATCGCCTGCATCGCCCGTCGTCGACTGATTTGAGTTTGGGTCATTGTCCTATCTGGATATAGAGGTGGACATATGATCAACCATCGCGACGGTTCCCACAGCATAATAATCCATTCAGCCTAACCCCGTATATCGTGGTCATTTAAATACCCATCCAGTCGACCGTGTGGCCAGCACGGGTTTCGGCCCCCTGTCGTCGGGTGATCGGCCGCTCACCGCGGACCTGCCACTCGAGTCGGTCCTCGCCGGAACGAGTTCTGCCGGTCGATCACCCAACCGAGACGACCGTTCGCGACACATGGAAACCCGATGGGATCGAACCAGCGATCGATGCCCACGGAACTCGATATCGAGTCCGTCGTTCCGGCACCGATAGATATCGACTCGACCGCTCGCGTCGTCAACGGAATCGAGTTGAACGTCGTCACTGCCGGCGACGAGAGCGATCCGCTGGTCGTCTTGCTCCATGGCTTTCCCGAGTTCTGGTACGGCTGGCGGGAGCAGATCGCGCCGCTCGCCGAGGCCGGCTACCGGGTACTCGTTCCCGATCAGCGGGGGTACAATCTGAGCGAAAAACCACAGGGGGCACGAGCCTACCGCACTCGAGAACTCGCGCGAGACGTCCGTGCCCTGATCCGAAGCGAGGGCCGAACGGCCGCACACGTGGTCGGCCACGATTGGGGTGGGATGGTCGCCTGGGAACTCGCGCTTCGGTATCCCGAGGCGATCGATCGGCTCGGGATCGTCAACGCCCCGCATCCGACCGCCTATCGCCGGCAACTCCGCTCGAACCCGGCGCAACTGCGTCGAAGCTGGTACGCGATCGGCTTCCAGTTGCCGTGGCTGCCCGAGTTCGCCTGTCGGTACGACGACTACCGCCTGCTCGAGCGAGCGCTTCGGCGGACGGCCCGACCGGGAACGTTCGGCGACGACGAGGTGGCCGCCTACCGGCGTGCCTGGGGTCGAGACGGCGCGCTCACCGGGATGCTCAACTGGTATCGCGCGGCCACGAGGTACCCATCGACGCCGCCACGCGAGCGGGTCGATGCGCCGACGCTCGTGGTCTGGGGCGAGGACGACGACGCGCTCGTCCCCGCGTTGGCGGTCGACAGTGCGGGGTTCTGTTCCAACAGCCGCCTCGAGATGTTCCCCGCGGCGAGTCACTGGGTGCTCCACGAGGAACCCGACCGGGTAACCGCACTGCTCCGCGAGCATCTCGGATCGGGGTAGAACGGGCCAGTCTCGCGGCGTCGGTCGTGGCCCCGCGGGTCAGTCTTCGGCTCGCTGCTACTGAGCCATCGCTGCCCGGTCGTCGAGCAACTCCTCGAGGTTCTCGAGCGCGCGGAGACAGACCGGCACGTATCCCGACCCCGAGAGCGGCAGCTCGAACGCGATCCGACACCGGTGGTCCCCGAGATCGTCGACGCGATGGCCGGTCGCGGGGAGTCCCGCCACGCGCCAGGCCCACCGGCGCTCGGTACACGACGTGATCCTGAACGGCAGCCAGACGCCCGGAACCCGGATCCGACCGGTCGTGTCGGCTCGAACCCGGCGGTCCGTCGCCTCGACGCCGATCACGGTCGGCGACCACGCCGGCCACTGCGTCGTATCGACGAGGGGGTCCCAGGCGTCGGACGCCGGAACCCCGACGACGTGCGACACCTCGAGGCAGCGACCGTCTCCCGTTCGCGTGGTCCGGACTCGAGTCATGGCCGTTGCTACGCGGTCAGCGACTAAGGGCGTTGCCACGGTGGGAGCGTCGGCGTCGACGAGCGGCTGTGGCGCGAACGGGGGTTCGGAGGCGGACGAGCGGTTCGGGAGCGCCATCGATCACCGTATCTTGACTGTCGTCAGCCGCTAGATTTTACTTGGCTGACTCCTTCCGTCGGGCTAACGAATGGCCATACTCGAGGTAGACGACCTCCGGAAGGAGTACGGCGGATTTACCGCGGTCGAGGGGAGCTCCTTCGAAATCGAGCGCGGCGAGGTCTTCGGCGTCGTGGGTCCGAACGGCGCGGGTAAGACGACCACGCTGAAGATGCTCGCAGGGTTGATCGAACCCACGGCGGGCACCGCCGTCGTCGCCGGACAGACGCCCGGCGAGCCCGCGATGCAGCGCCGGCTCGGCTTCCTCCCCGAGGAATCGCCGCTCTACGAGGAGATGACGGCGATCGATTACCTCGAGTTCTTCGCCGACCTCTACGACGTTCCCGCGGACGTCTCTCGGGAGCGGATCCACGACTCGCTGGACCGCCTCGACCTCGAGCACCGCGAGCGGCGCATCGGCAACATGTCCAAGGGGATGCAACGGAAGGTCGCGATCGCGCGTGCCCTGGTGAACGATCCCGACGTGTTGATCTTCGACGAGCCGGCGTCGGGGCTGGATCCGCTGACGACCAACTACATCATCGAGTTCACCCGCGAACTGAGCGACGAGGGGAAGACGATCGTCTTCAGCGCGCACAACCTCTTCCACGTCGAGAGCATCTGCGATCGGATCGTCATCATGAACGACGGCCGGATCGTCGCCCGGGGCAGCCTCGAGGAGATCCGGGACGCCCACGGCGGCACCGAATACCACGTCTACGCGACGGCCGACGGGAGCCGCGCCGTCGACGGGCACTCGCCGATCGAGGTCACGCGCGAGAACGGGCAGATCCGTCACGTCGTCGGCGACATGACCGCCGTCGATGCCATCCGGGAGGGCGTCGAATCGGACGGGGGCCGGGTGACCGACATCCAGACGAAGACACCGAGTCTCGAGGAAATCTTCCTCGAGGTCGCGAGCGAACCGGGGAGGACGGAGGCGTGAGCGACGGCCGTCTGCAGCGGCTCCTCTCGCACGTGCTTCGGTTCGCTCGTTGGCTCCGGGGAACCATCGCTCGCACGAGCCGGATCGCCCGCTGGGAAGTCTCCCGGAGCCTCGGCACCGTCGACCGGAAGACGGCACTTACACTCCTCGCGATGGTGCTCGTGGTCGGCGTCGCGGGGGCTTCCGTCGCCGACGACGGCCCCGGTCTCGAGCGGGAACTCTACGTCGTCGGCGTCGACGAGGACAGTCAGTATCACGACGTCGCGGTCGAAAGCGAGGAGTTCCGGGCGATACCGCTCGAGGACGTCGAACGCGAGCACGGGGACCCGGCGAACGTCGACCTCGTGGTGACACAACGCGGGCGGATTACACACGCCGGCGACAACGGCGCGGCCGCCTACGAGGCGTTTCGCGGCTCGATCACGGCGTACAACTCGAGGCTCATGGAGAACGAATCCGATCGAGCGGCCGCCTATCCGGTTTCCGTTTCGATCGAGTATCAGCAACGCGATCCCGGCGGGGCGACCGGTTCCGGCGTCACCACTGGGGACGAAACCGATGCTGGGGACGGCCCCGACAAGGGGGCTGGTGGCGGTAGTGGAGACGGATCGACGACCGTCGGCGGTGGTGATCGCAGTACCGACGAGACCGGGGGAGACGGGGCCCTGCAGGTTCCGACCGTCGATGACGGATCGACGACGGCGCAGACGCCCGGCTCGATCGCGCCGCCGTTCCCATTCAAATCGCTCGTCCTCGCGTTCCTGTTCATCGTGCCGATGAACTTCGTCATCCAATCCTACGGAAGCACGATCATGGACGAGCGGGTCAAGCGGCGGGGTGAACTCCTGTTGGTGTCACCGGCGTCGCGCTACGAAATCGTCGCCGGAAAGACGCTGCCGTATCTGCTCGGACTCGTCGGTGTCGTCGTCGCTGTCGCCGTCGCAATCGGCGGCGGCCCGTTGGCCGTCGCCGGGGCGATACCGATCGCCGTACTCTTTCTGGCGTCGACGTTCATCGGCGCGATGCTCGCCCGCTCGTTCAAGGAGCTAACGTTCGTGACGGTCACGATCAGCGTCGTGCTGACGACGTATACGTTCATTCCGGCGGTCTTCACGGAGGTGAACCCGATCGCACTGATCTCGCCGCTGACGCTGGTCGTGATGGACCTGCAAGACGAGTCGGTTCGACTGGGGGAGTACCTGTTTTCGACCGGTCCGTTCTATCTCAGCGCGGCCGTCTGCTTCCTGCTGGGGATCGGCGTCTACCGCGAGGAGGACATGTTCGCACAGAAGCCGATCCCGGCGAAAGTCGTCGACGCGATCGCGAGGCGGATCCACGGCTCGTGGAGCATCCCTCTGCTGTCGATCCTCTTCATTCCGTTCGTCTTCGCGGGCCAGCTCATCGCCGTTGCCCTCCTGTTCGTCGTTCCACAGGGCGTCGCGTTGCCCGTCATCGTCGTCGTCGCCGCAGCGATCGAGGAGGTCGCGAAGAGCATCCACGTCTACGCCGGCTTCGCCCGCTCGCGGTTCGAGCCGACGCTGCGGACGGCCGCCGTCGTCGGCGCGCTCTCGGGGGCCGGTTTCTTCGTCGGGGAGAAAGTCACCCACGTCGTCCAGTTCGTCGGCCTGCCCGAACTGTCAGTCGGCGCCGCCGCCTTCGGCCCCGCCCTCTCGAGCGATCCGCTGATACTCCTGCTCGTCTTCCTCGCACCGCTTGGCTTACATGCGGTGACGGCCGTCACCGCTGCGCTCGGGGCGAGTCGCGGTCGAGCCGGCTACGTCGTCGGGCTCGTCGCTGCGACGGTCCTCCACGTGACCTACAACCTGGGGGTGTTCCGGCTTGTCGCGTGAGCGCGACCGCGATCGGGAGTCGATTCGACGCGGGCCGAACCCGCCGGCGCGACCGGACGGCGGTGTCGATGCCGGCTCGAGCTGGGGTGCACGCTGGGCCATCGCCCGCCGAGAACTGGCGTCGCTGCGCTCGGAGAAGACGATCCTGCTGGCGCTGGCGATCCAGCTCTTCATCGCGGGGTTCTCCTCGTTTCTGGTGGTCGGACTCGTCTCGCTGTACGATCCGGGATCGATCGACGACTACCAGACGACGGTCGCCGTCACCGGCGACGACACCGAGGAGTTGCTCGCGGCTACGAGCGAACAAAGTGGGGTCACCGCCCGGCGCTACAGCGATCGGGGGACCGCCTACGACACGTTCGAGACCGACGACGTAGCCGCGGTTCTCGACGCGAACAGGACCGACGACGGCCGGCTCAGCGTCAGGGTGACCGCGCCCGAGGAGGGGCTCCGGACGACCCTGCTCGTCGTCCAGCTACGGAACACCTTAGAGCACGTCGAACGCGTCGAGCGCCAGCAAAACGCCGACGCGGGCCGGCTCGAGCGGTCGCCGGTTCCGGTCCCGTCGCAGATCCAGGCGAGTCCCTACGTGGGGTTCACGTACACGGTCTTGCTCCCGCTGTTGTGCTTCCTGCCGGTGTTCATCAGCGGCTCGATCGTCGTCGATTCGGTGATCGAGGAGCGCCAGCGCGGAACGCTCGAACTGCTCCGGGTCGCCCCGCTGTCGCTCGCGGACGTGATCGACGCGAAGCTACTGGCGATCGCGGCACTGGCACCGATCCAGGCGCTCGCCTGGCTCCTCTTGCTGGCGGTCAACGGGACCACGATCGCGGGGCCGGCGGCGTTGATCGTAGTGGTGGCCGCGCTCTCAGTGCTCGTCGTCACCGTCGGGACCGGGATCGCGCTGTGGGCCCCGGATCGACGACAGGCCCAGTTGCTCTACTCGGTGGCCACCGTCGGCGCGCTGGTCGTCGCGACCGCCCTTCCGGAACACCCCGCGAACACGGTCGCGAAGTTCGCGATCGGAAACCCGACGGCGACGACATGGGGACTGCTCGCCGCCTACTGCCTGGTCGCCGTCGGCGCGTTCGTCGCGCTCAGGCTTGCCATCGGCCGACTCGAGGGTGGTTCGCTGTAACGCCTCGAGCGAACCTGGCTGTCGCGGACCGCGATTCGAACTGGTTGCAGTGGCAGATCCTAAACGCTTAGTCCTTCTAGGCGTGCGTACCTGTTAATGAGTAATCCCGACCAGGAGCGGACGGAGCGAGACCCTCCAAGACAGGGTCGCGACCCCCCACGACAGGACCGAGACCCGCCCGAACAGGAACACGTCCGAGAGGCGGTCGAACGGTCCAGAAGCGGTGCGCCGGCGGTCGGAGCGGTCGTCCGGGATCGGTTTTCCTCCGACGAGATCTTCCAGCGGATCGTCGCCGCCGCCGACGAGGAAATCACCTCCGGCGGTCGTGAACTGTTCTTCAGCGGTCTCGCCGCCGGGTTTGCGATCACGATTACGTTCCTGCTGTACGCGTCCCTGACGGCGGAGACCGACAACCCGATTCTGAGCAAACTGCTCTATCCGCTTGGCTTCATCTACATCATCATCGGTGGCTACCAGCTCTATACCGAGAACACGCTGCCGCCGGTCGCGCTGACGCTCGAGCGACTGGCCAGCATCCCCGCACTGCTTCGCCACTGGACGATCGTCCTCGCGGGTAACTTCGCCGGCGGCGGGCTCGGGGCGATCGCGCTGTATTACAGCCAGGTCTTCGACGATAACACGGCGGCTGCCGCGATGAGCCTCGCGGAACACGGTGTCGAGACCTCGTGGTGGGCCCTCTTCTCGAAGGCCGCGTTCGCCGGGTTGATCGTCGCCGGCGTCGTCTGGATCGTCTACGCCTCCCGCGACACGATCTCGCGGCTCGTCGTCGTCTACATGGCCTTCCTCGCCATTCCGCTCGGCGACCTGTTTCACGTCGTCGTCTCGTTTACGGAAATGGTCTACTTGGTGCTGGACGGCGGTCTCCATCCCTTCGTCGGCGTCACCGACTTCGTCCTGCCGGTCCTGCTCGGAAACACCATCGGCGGCATCGTCCTGGTCACGGTCGTCAACTACTTCCAGACCAGCGAACACCGCCTCGAGTCCGCCCGGTTCGAGGGAGCGGATCGCCAGCTCTCGATACCGGAGTGGTTGTTCGGCAGCTACGTGGGTCGGTCGTACGTCCCGTTGATCGACACTGCGGAGACCCACGCGACCGAAAACGGCGATTATCGCGTGCTCGTCCCGATTTCGAACCCGCGAACCGAGTCGACGATCGTCGACCTCGCCTGTCGACTGGCCAGCGGCCACGAGAACGCGACAGTGCACGCCGTCCACATCGTCCAGATGCCGGGTCGTGCGTCGATGCGATACGGTGCCGGCCAGACCGAGCGGATCGTCTCCGAGTCCGAGCAGCGGATGGAAAGCGTCTGCCAGCGAGCGGCGTCCTACGACGTCGACTGCGAGACGTCGACGGTCGTTTCCCACCGCTCGTTCGAGGACGTCTTCGATACCGCGGAACGCGAGCATGCCGATCTCGTCGTGCTTGGCTGGGGAGAGGACCGACCGTGGGGCCAGGGTCGTGCCGAAGGTCGGATAAACGAACTGACCAGCAATCTTCCCTGTGACTTCCTGATCCTCAAGGATCGGAACCTGGACACCTCGCGAGTCCTCCTCCCGACTGCGGGCGGCCCGGACTCGGATCTGAGCGCCGAGGTCGCACGGACGCTTCGCGACCACTCCGGGGCCGAGATCACGCTCCAGCACGTCGTCGCCGGCCCGGAGGACCGCGAACGGGGCGAACAGTTCCTCGCCGAGTGGGCCGCCGAACGCGACCTCGAGGACGCCGAGATCGTCGTCGACGACTCGGGCGACGTCGAGGCCGCCATCTGCCGGCAGTCGAAGGACCACTCGCTCATCCTCATCGGGGCGACCGAGGAAGGGGTGGTGTCGCGGCTGATGAGCGACTCGCTGCACATGGACGTCGTCAACGAGGTCGACAGTTCGGTCATGCTCGCCGAACGGCCCAGCGACCGTAGCGTCGTCCAGCGACTGTTCGGCCACTGGTAGTCCGCGTTAATTCGGTAGTGCCCAGATCTATTATTCACGAGGCGTAATGAGTATCGTCTCGAGCGCGCCCCCGAGACGACTGTCATCGATTGCCACAGTGCGTACTGTTTTCCCACCGGTTTCCGTACCCTCGCTATGGAGTACACGACCCTCGGATCGACCGGCATGGAAGTCAGCCGCATCTGTCTGGGCTGTATGAGCTTCGGCTCGAGCGACTGGCGCGAGTGGGTCTTGGAGGACGAGGAGAGCAAGCAGATCATCGACCGGGCGCTCGATCTGGGGATCAACTTCTTCGACACCGCGAACATGTACTCGCGAGGCGAGTCCGAACGCATTCTGGGCGAGGCACTCGCGGGTCACCGCGAGGAGGCCGTCGTCGCGACGAAGGGCTACTTCCGGATGCGTGACGACGACCCGAACTCGGGTGGGCTCTCCCGGAAGGCGATCGAACAGGAGTTGGCCGCCAGCCGGGAGCGACTGGGGATGGAGACGATCGATCTCTACCAGCCCCATCGCTGGGATTACGACACGCCGATCGAGACGACTCTGCGAGCGCTCGACGATGCCGTCCGGCGGGGCCACGTCCGTTACATCGGGGCCTCCTCGATGTGGGCCCACCAGTTCGCCGACGCACTGCACACGAGCGACGCGCTTGGCCTCGAGCGCTTCGCCACGATGCAGAACCACTACAACCTCGTCTATCGCGAGGAAGAACGCGAGACCCTGCCCCTCTGTGCGAACGAAGGGATCGGCGTGGTTCCGTGGTCGCCCATGGCCCGCGGCTACCTGACGCGGCCCCACGAGGAGATCGACGCCACGACCCGTGGCGAGACCGAGGAGTACATGTACGAACACCCATACCGCGAGGGCGGCGGCCGGGAGATCAACGAACGCGTCGCCGACCTGGCCGACGACAGGGGCGCGACGATGGCCCAGATCGCCCTCTCGTGGCTGCTCCACAAGGACTGGGTCGACGCACCGATCGTCGGCACGACCAGCGTCGAGCATTTAGAGCAGGCCGTCGAAGCCCTCGAGATCGAGCTATCGGAGTCGGATATGGAGTACCTCGAGGAGCCCTACGAGCCGGTTCCGGTGTCGGGCCACGAGTGATCCTCTTTTGTCGTTCCGGTTGAACTATCTTTTTGTCATCCTCGTTGAAAACGGATAGGTATGGGTCATCGGAGCCATATTGCCGCCGAACTCGCGGAGACGGCCGATCCAGACGCGGTTACGGACGTTCTGGCGGGGGACGACACTCGGCTGAGCGGACCCGACCGCTACGACGACGTGCTGACGTTCAGCGGGATGGAGGGGCCAGTTTCGACGCTCGATCGCCTCCTAAATACCGTCAGTGACGCCCTCGAGCGGGCGGTGCTCGTGATCAACCACGACGGCGGGTGGGGCGAGATGATCGGCAGATACTACGAGAACGGGGCGGACGGCTTCGGTGCGGTCGAGGAGTTGCGAACCGACTTCCGGTGGGAACCGGGCGTGTACTTCGACTACTTCGCCGCAAAGTACGGAATTCATGCCGCCGTCTGAAGACGACCCGTCCCTGGAGACGCTCGCTGCACGGGTCGCCGAGACACCACCGGCGGACCGCCGCGATCCGGCCCTGAAACTCGCCAAGCGCCGGCTCGAAACCGTGCTTCCGTCCCAGTCGACGGACCTCACGGACGCCACCATCGACCGACTGCTCCCCCACCTCGAGGATCCCGATCCGGCCGTTCGGAGCGCAGTGATCCTCGTGTTGCGAAACGCGATGTACCTTCAGCTACGGGGGGCCGATACGGCGATTTCCGAACACCCGCCGGCACTGCTTGCAGACCGACTGCTCGAACGGATCGACGACGAACACTGGGCCGTCAGACAGGCGGTACTCCTGCCGAGGCACCTGCACCCGATACTCGCGGCGACGTTCGAGAACGACGCCGACGTCGATCTGGACACCGCCGCACTGTCGATGTCCGCCGCCTGGCTGGCCGATCGCCTGTTCCAGCGGCTTGCCGATCCAGTACCGGTGATTCGAAAACGAACGAGCGCACTCTTCTTCGATCTGGACGACGCGTCGACGGTCGTGCTCGCCCACCCGGAACCCGACCGAGCAGTGACGACGCTGGTCGAGGCCCTTACGGATCCAGCCGATGCCGTTTTTAACAGAGGTGAGGCCTGCGAACCCCGAAATGCGGCAATAGAGACGCTAATCGAACTGGTAGCGCGTCGTCCCGAGTTGGTCACACCCCACCTCGAGCCGCTCCTCGACCACCTCACCGTCGACGATGGACACCTTCGATCTCGGATCGTCGAGTTGAGTATCGGCCTCCTCGAACGGGGGGTGATCGGGTACGAGGCGGTAGCCGACGATGTCGTCGACGCGCTAGAGCGAGGGCGCTATCCGCTGCGGACCGAGGAGACGATGCAGTTGCTCGTCTCGGTCGCTCTCAGACGTCCAGACACGATCGACGACGTTGCGTCGACACTACGGGTCGAACTCGCGGAGAACGATACCGGAGGGGCGTACGCTCAGCACGCCGCCGCGGCGGACGCGCTCGGCAGACTCGTTCGCGAGAGCGATCGGACGTTCGAGCCCCTCGAGGAGACGGTGGCCGCACGAACCGGTGATAGATCGCTCTTCGACGCGGGTATCGATCCGCTGGTACCACTCGCCGAGGACCACCCGGAGCTCGTCGCCGACGCCCTCACGAACGGCTACGAGGCGTTGCGAGAGGAGGATCTGTACGATGGCCGGTTCGACAAGGAGTTGCTCGTCTCGGTCGCCGACTGCAACCCGGCGGCGGCCGAGCCCGTACTCGCCGGCCTCGTCGACGGGGCGAACGTACACAACGTCCAGCGGTTACTGGCGAACGTTTCGGAGGCGCATCCGACGTTGGTCGCCGAAATCGTTCCGGAACTGCTCGACGCCGTGGACACGACCCCGCCGATTCCGCGAAACGTGTGTCGAATTCTCGCTGCAACCGCCGAGACCGGCGTCCGAATCCCCGACGAAACCGTCGCAGCCGTAACGGAAAGCGTCGGGCCGATCGGGGACACGCCAGCATACGACGGGAATCGACGATACTGGGCCGTTCGGGCGCTGATCGAGTTCTCCGAGCGAAATCACGATGCCGTTCCCGAACGCATCGAGCCGTTCGTCGAGGCCTCTCAGGACGGCGAACTCGACGACATCGTCGATCCGCTCGAGTTGCCAGCCGCGAGGGAAGCAGGGTGGGAGCCCGTCGCCGACGAGTCAGCGGAATAACTGCGCCCACCCGTGTAGACAGTTCGAACGTACCGTCGTACCGGCGTATCGTACGACCAGCGTCGAACACGTGGCACAGGCCATCGAGGCGCTCGAGGACCTCGCCGAGCCGGTTCTATAGTAGCAACTGAAACGATTTACACACTGATCGCAACGCTGTCGTGCGATCAGGTGTGCAATGACTTTCAGTTGCTACTATAGTAGACCGGACACTGCTGAGGACGTCCCCTCGAATACGACCACCGTCACGTTACTCTCGCGAACAGAATTGTGCCCTCGGTCGTATCGATGCCGAGCAAGTAGGTCCCGCCACAGGACCGGGTCGTCGCGTTGAACAGCCAGCTGCGAGCAGTCAGATTCCCATCACGCCTCCGATGAGTCGATCCAGTCCGCCGACGGTTCGTTCCGCACTCGATCGAACGAACCGAGCGGAGTAATTAGTACCGCCTACTCGGACTACGGGAGTGCCTCCGTGATCTCGACGAGGTCGTCTTCGGTTTCCCACCGGTACAGTCGTTCATCTTCCTCGAGCAGGTCGAAGACGCCGTCCTGCATCCAGTCGTAGGGTCGGTCCACCTCCGGGTACTCCCGCTTGAGCACGTGCGTCTTCTCGAAGTACTCCTCGGTGCCCGCGAGCAGGCCCTGTTCGACGAGAAAGCCGCTTGGTTCTCGTTCGGCGACGCCGACGACGTGAGTGACCAGATCCGCGATCAGGGAGAACTTCTGGATGCCGTTGTCCCACTCGCCGCGAACGTCGACCATTCGGAAGGCGTAGGCGTCCGACCGGCGGTTCAGCCGATCGACGACGAGGTTCAGCCGCCGAATCGGCTCGCGATCGTAGCTGCCGAGGACGAAGTACGACCGTTCGCTCTCGTAGACCGGCCGGAGCTCGCTCAACGCGTGGAGGATCTCCTCGTTGTCCGCAAGCGAGAGCTCCTCGGCCTCGAGTCGCTCCGTCGCGCTCGTGAGGACGCCCTCGGGGACCGGCGGATCGTCGTCTGTCATACGCAGTGATTCTCGCGAATTGCGGATAGTAGTTTCCGTGTCCGTTCCGTTTCCGATAGTCTCCGAAGTCGTCAGCAGTTTACCGGAGAGTGATTTACTTCAGGGTAACTTACTTGGTGCCACGCTCCGTAGCTGGCGGTATGAGCACCGACGTGGGGACTCCAGAGGGGGCGAACACCCGCGAACTCGTCCGCTTTGTCACCCAAGAGACGCGGTTCGCGCTGCTTTCCAATATCCTGCAACATCCCGAGGGACTCCCCTCGATGTACGAACTCGAGCGGCTCAACCCGAGCGTGAGCGAGGCGACGGTCTACAAACACGTCCAGAAACTGATCGACGCCGGGATCGTCGAGGAAGTCACGCTGCCGGACGAGGAGCGCCAGCAAGGCTATCCCTGGAAGTTCTACCGTCTGACCGACGAGGGACGGGCGTTCCTCGAGAAGCACAACCTGCTCGCGGCCGAGGAGACGCTCCAGCGGATCTACGAGACGATTTCCGATAAACCCGAGAAGATGATCAAGTACGAAAACGCGCCCCGGCCCGACCAAACGTGAGCCGGAACGGCGTCGATCGAGGCCGGATCACCGCGTGAGTCACCCGGTTCTCGAGAGCTACCCCTCGGCTGTGGCCTCCGCCAGCACCGCTTTCAGGGTATCGATCTGGTCGGGGAGGGTCGCTCTGTACTCCTCCGCGCGCTCCCGCCCGCGTTCGGCGAAGCCGTCGTAGACCGCGGGATCGTCGAGTTTCTCGAGCGCGTCGACCCACGCATCCGGCTCCGCCCCCTCCTCGACGAGCAATCCTGCACCGCCACACGCCTCCGGTATCCCGCCCCGGTGGCTCGCGACGACGGGAATCCCGTTCCACATCGCCTCGAGTACCACGCGGCCGAACGTCTCCTCCCAGACGGAGGGTACCAGCAGAACGCCAGTCTTCGCGTAGACAGCCAGAATACCCGGCTCGCTGGTGAACGTGACGTTATCGAGGTCGTCGAATCCCACGTCGGTCGGCCCGTGTTGCAGAATCTCCTCGGCCGGGAGCTCGAGCGGGGCGCCGTGGAACGTGTTCCCCTGGATGTGGAGGGTCTCGGGATCCCAGCTGAAGTCGTCGGTCCGGAAGCTGTACCAGCCGCCTTTCGCCAGGAAGTCCCGATCGGGGACCCGCTCGGCGACTGCCCGAAAGGTGCGTCCGCCCTTCATTTCGATGGGGTTGATCATCGAGATCCGATCGGACGGCCCCTCGGGAGCGGTATAGAAGTCGAAGTCGATGTACGGATACACGACCGTCGAGTCGCGCCCCCAGATGCTCGTGATCCACTGCTGGGTGTACCGGGAGTTCGCGACGAACCGCGTCGGCGAGAAGTCCGCGACGACATCGTCGGTCGCGTGGGTCGTCGTCAACGAGAGGACGGTCGGCACGTCGTTCGCCTCGGCCGCCTCGAGTGCGATGTCCGCCCACAGGTCCTGGACGAGTGCGACGTCGTACTCCGCAGTCGCGAGCCGGTCCACGATCTTATCGCGCGGTTTGAGGCCGGACAGCTCCGTGATCTCGACGCCATCCTCGACGCGTGACGTGTCGGATTCGCCCCGGCAGATGACGTCGATCCCGACGTTCCGCTCGCGGAGTTCGTCGATCCACTTGTTCGCCGTGTTCGCCGCCCCGCCGATCGAACTGATGGGGTTCGTCGCACTGATGTACACTACGTTCATGATTTCCGGACCGGAACTAATCGGCGGACGGCGTTATAATACCCTCGCTTCAGTTCGGCCGTTTATATTTCCTCGCGTACCCCGAATCCGTCCGGCGAATGCGGTCGACCATCGATACGGTCTGCTGGAAGCCGGTGACGGCGCACCCGCAGGGCGGGTCGCGGTTGCACCGGTAAAACGTTACAGCAGACCGTAGCGATACCGGCTGGAGCACGGGAATACCCGCTTTACGGTCCCACGACACTGGACCAGTCAGCTCATGAAGAGCCGTCGTCCGGCACGTTCGTGGCGCATCCCCATGATTTCGGCCAGCGGTGCGAAGGATGCCATCGTCGCCGCGTCGTCGTCGACGTGGCGCTCGCAGACTGCGGTGAGTACCGGCTCCAGTTCCTCGAGCACCGACTGGATCTCGGTGTGGCCAAAGCGGCCGAGGCGCTGGGCCGCACCCAGCAATCCGGTGACGAACGAGTACGCGTGCGAGAGGCAGGCCTCGAGCCGCGAGAGTCCGCGCGCCTGGCTGACGACGCCGAAGACGACCGGGTAGTGGCCCGGCGTCGCGTCGGTCTCGATCGCATCGGCGAAGGCAGCAGTGAGATCACCACCGTCGGCCGCCGGTGGCGGCTCGGGCGCTCCCTCGACCCCCTCCCCGCGGGTCTCCCCGACCGCGGTCGCGATACCGCCACTCGAGTCCGACGCCAGCAGTTCGCTCAGCTTCGCACCCGCTTTCGTCGAGCTCTCGCGGAACTCTCGGGGCATCGTCACCGCGTGGAGCCGTTCGTCGACCGCCACCAGCCCCTCGAGGTCGCCGTCAGCGCTCGCGGCGTGGGCGTTCGCCAGCGCGACGGTCTCGCAGGGACCGACCACGCGCCGCAAGTAGGCCGCGATCAGCTCCCGGAGGTCGTCACCGTCCTCGATGCGGTCCTCGTTGAGATACTGTTCGAGACCGTAGGAGGCCGTGTAGCCGCCCACGGGAAGGAACGAGTCGGCGAGTCGGAGCGCCGTCAGGAACGAACCGGGCTCAGTGGTCATGGCTGTGATCGTGCTCGTGGGTCGGGTCGATGTTATCTGGACCGTGCTCGTGTGCGTGTTCGCCTCCGTCGTGACCGTGTGTGTGCTCGCTCCCGTCGTGGCCGTGGATGTGATCCGCAACGCCGTGGCCGTGCTCGCTTCCGGGACCGCCGTCGGAGCCAGCCTCCTCGTCCTCGAGGGCCGTCACGAACAGGTCGGCCTCGACGGTCGTCTCCCGGAGTTCGGAGCCGGGAACGACGTCGGCGACGACGCGCTCGACGATATGGCGATCCGCCTCGAGCGGGACGTAGACGGTCCCGTCGTCGACCGCGAGGTCCCAGTGCTGGTTGCCGACGCGGTGGCCGAGTTCGACCGCCGCCTCGAGACGCGCCGCCGTCGCGTCGGGCAGCGCGATCGCGAGCGCGTCGACGGGTTCGAACGCGACGACGATCATTCGGTCGTCCGCGACGAGCAACACGTCGCCGGCCGAGACGGCGGGGGTGTCGACGACGACGCCGACGTCCGTTCCCGCGTCGGTCGTCGCCCGGAACCGGGATCGGCGGCGGTTCTCGGCATCGATGACGACACGCTCGAGGGTGCCGTCTTCCTCGTGGGCTACACGTCGAGCCGCGAGTTCGTCGTCGGCGTGGACGTTGCCGACGATACCGTCGATTCGCTCCATCAGTATCGCCGGTCGGCGGGTGTGCCGACCCCCAGCGTCGCTCGTCTCGTTTCGTCCCACGCATCGCGGACGGCCGCAGTGACGTCCGTCTGCCGATGGCCGAGGAGCCGGACGATTACTCCGGCATCGAAGGGCAGCCTCGAGACGCCGACCGCGATGTCCTCGCGCTCGGCGAACCGGTCGCGAATCGCCTCGACGAGGGACTCGAGGTGGGGGGATGGCCCATCGGGGTCGTCGTCGCCCGGAGCGAAGGCGTACAGCGAGCCGACGACGCCGTACTCGCCGACGCTGGCCGGGTCCCGCGGATCGCGCTCGTCGGGTCGGAGGTCGACGGCGTCGGCACAGACCAATCGACCGTCGTACTCGGCCTCGACGCGCGCGTGGTAGTGATCGAAGCCGAACGGCTCGTGCTCGGTCAAGCCGTCGGGGACGAGCACGTCCGCGACGACGACGACCGACGCCGGAGCGAGATCGACCGCGATCGTCTGGAGACAGCGGGCGTCCTCGTTGACGATCGTCGGCCCCGGTACGTACTCGAGGTAACTCCCCTCCCCGACCCGGATCGCGGTCTCGAGGTGGGCGTAGTTGGCGGCCATGCTGTGGACCTTCGTCGCGCTCTGGGTCGTGACGTGGGCGCGAGCACCGGCCCGCGCGTCGAGTCGCATCCGATGGCGGTCGCCCTGTGCGACGCCGCCGGTCGGCTCCTGTGCGACCAGCGTCGTGAGACCGGGTGCGGGATCGGTCTCGAGGGTGCCGGTCAGATGGTAGGGGACGGTCACGCGATCCCGGACGAGCCGGGTCGGGCCGTCACCCTCGCGGGCGAACGTCGCCTCGAGCAGCCCGTTCTTGCCCGGCCCGCCCGCGGGTGCCTGTGCGAGCGATTCAGTGGCGTAGGCCTCGAAGGCGGGCGGCAACCGCGCCGTATCGGGATCCGTTGCGCTCGAGTGAGCCGCACTCACGCGAACAACACCTCTCGCTCGACGTGGGAGAGCACGTCGTCGACCCCGTCGCCGTTCTTGCAGTTGGTGAACACGAAGGGGTCGTCGCCCCGGACCGTGGCGGCGTCGTCCTCGATCACGTCCAGATCGGCGTCGACGTGGGGTGCGAGGTCGGTCTTGTTGACGACCAGCAGATCGGCCTGCGTGACGCCGGGGCCGCGCTTGCGCGGGATATCCTCGCCCTCCGCGACGGAGATGATGAACAGGAAGTAGTCCGCCAGTTCGGGGTTGAACGTCGCGGCGAGGTTGTCGCCGCCGCTCTCGATCAGGACCACGTCCAGTTCGGGGTGGCGTTCGGTGAACTCGTCGATGGCCGCGAGGTTCATCGACGGATCCTCGCGGATCCCCGTGTGCGGACAGGCCCCGGTTTCGACGCCCTCGACGAGGTCTGCGGGCAGCAGATCGGCGAACGACTCCCGGAAGACGTCGGCGTCTTCCTGTGTCATGATGTCGTTGGCGATGACCCCAACCTCGTACTCTCGGTCGACGAGTTCGGGAACGAGCCGCCTGACCAGTGCCGTCTTCCCCGAGCCGACGGGCCCGCCGAGACCGACCTTCGCGACGTCGCGGTACCCCATTACTCGCCCTCCGTCCGCTCGAGGTCCTCTCCCGGGCCGGGATCGACCGTCTCGAGTTGGTCCGGACTGTCGGCACGAATCGGGTCGTGGACGGTGACGAGCTTGGTGCCGTCGGGGAAGACCGGCTCGACCTGAATCATGTCAACCAGCTCGGGGACGCCGTCCATGACGTCCTCGCGGGTGAGCAACTGCGTCGCCTCGGAACGGATCCGGGAGACGGACTTGCCCTCGCGGGCGGCCTCGCAAGCCCAATCCGAGATGTAGGCGACCGTCTCGGGATGGTTGAGCTTCACGCCGCGGTCCTTGCGCCGGCGGGCGAGTTCGGCGGCCATGAAGACCGTCAGCCGCTCCATCTCCTTCGGCGAGAGGTTCATCGGCTCACCTCCGCTCGGCCGGGCAGGTGTGACAACTGGCTCGAGTCGTCCGTGCGCGTCATCGATACTACCGGGGTCGCTATCGTGGCTGCCTCTTCGTGGATCATGGATTTAGAGCAGGTACCGCTGTGCGAGGGGGATTTCGTCGGCGGGGTCGCAGGCGACGTGTTCGCCGTCCACCTCGACTTCGAACGTCTGGGCGTCGATGTCGATGTCGTCGGGACAGTGGTCGTTGTGGAGCATGTCGGACTTCCGGACCGATCTGGTTCCCTCGACCGGCCGAACCGGCGTTTGCAGGTCGTAGGCGTCGCCGACATCGTTCTCGTAGGCGGCGTCGCTGACGAACGACACCGAGAGGGCGTGTTTCGCTCGGCCCTGTGCGCCTGCGCGTTCGCGGCCGATGACCGGCTCGCAGGTCATCAGCGAGCCGTTTGCCTCTCCCATCTGGGACCAGACCGGGAAGCCGCCCTTGATCACCGCCTTCGGCTTGATCCCGAAGAAGCCAGGCTCCCACAGCGCGATATCGGCGAGTTTTCCGGGCTCGAGCGAGCCGACGTAGTCGTCGATCCCCGCCGTGATCGCCGGGTTGATCGTGTACTTCGCGACGTAGCGTTTGATCCGTGCGTTGTCGGCGTCGGTTCCCTCGTCCGCCTCGAGGGGGCCGCGCTGGGCCTTCATCTTGTGGGCGGTCTGCCACGTGCGACAGATCAGCTCGGCCATCCGGCCCATGGCCTGCGAGTCGGTCGTCATCATCGAGATCGCGCCGGTGTCGTGGAGGACGTCCTCCGCGCCCAGCGTCTCCGCACGGATGCGCGATTCGGCGAAGGCGACGTCTTCGGGAACGTCGGGGTTGAGGTGGTGACAGACCATTACCATGTCCAGATGCTCGTCGAACGTGTTCTCTGTGTAGGGCATCGAGGGGTTCGTCGAGGAGGGGAGCATGTGCTCGTGGCCGATCAACTCGAGGACGTCGGGTGCGTGGCCGCCGCCGGCACCTTCGATGTGGAAGGTGTGGATCGCGCGGCCGTCGATGGCGTCGAAGGTATCCTCGACGAAGCCCGACTCGTTTAACGTGTCCGTGTGGATACAGACCTGGACGTCTTCGGCCTCCGCGACCTCGAGACAGGTGTCGATCGCGGCGGGGGTCGACCCCCAGTCCTCGTGGAGTTTGAGCCCGGCCGCGCCGGCCTCGATCTGTTCGCGGAGCGCCGCCGGGTTGCTGCTGTTGCCCTTGCCGTAAAAGCCGACGTTGACCGGCCACTCTTCGGCGGCCTGGAGGAACCGTTGGATGTTCCGGGGCCCGGGCGTACAAGTCGTTGCGCCGCCGCCGAACCCGCCGCCGAACATCGTCGTCACGCCCGAGGCGAGCGCGTGCTCGACCAGTTGTGGACTGTTGAAGTGAACGTGGATATCCAGCGCACCGGGCGTCGCGATCAGCCCGTCGGCGGGAATCGTGTCCGTGCTCGGGCCGATCACCATGTCAACGCCGTCCATCGTGTCCGGATTGCCCGCTTTGCCGACGCCGACGATTTTGCCGTTTCGGACGCCGATGTCTCCCGTTCGGATCCCGAGGACGGGGTCGACAATCACGACGTTCGTAAACGCCCAGTCGAGTGCCCCCTCGGCCTGTGTCGTCCCCGACTGCATCCCCATCCCGTCGCGCATCGTCTTTCCGCCGCCGAAGACCGCTTCCTCGCCGGGAACGCCGTGATCGCGCTCGATCTTCGCCAGCAGGTTCGTATCGCCGAGTCGGAGTCGGTCGCCTTCTGTCGGGCCGAACAGTTCCGTGTACTCCGTCCGCGGAAGGTCGCGGCTCATTCGTCGCCCTCCGAGACGTAGCCCTGCGCTCGAGCGCGCTCGAGCGCAGTCGCTTTCACGTCCGCGTCATCCAGTTCGCCGTCGACCAGCCCAGCCATTCCGCGGACGATCCGGTCGCCGCCGATATCGACGAGGTCGACGTCGCGTTCACAGCCCGGTTCGAACCTGATCGCCGTGCCCGCCGGAATGTCCAGCCGGGTCCCGTACGCGGCCTCGCGGTCAAACGCGAGGCCGGGGTTGACCTCGAAGAAGTGGAAGTGCGAGCCGACCTGAACGGGGCGGTCGCCGGTGTTCTCGACCGTGACGGTCGCCGTCGGACGCCCCTCGTTTATCCGCACCGGTTCGGCTGCCGGGAGCAGTTCCCCCGGAACGAACTCGGTCATTCGCCGATCACTCCGAGCACGTCGCTGGTCCCCATCGTAAAACGAATCGTCATCACAGTCCGGATAATGCGGACAGAGACCGTAAATACATACGCGGACAACAATATTTGCGAAAAAGTAGCCGATCTTCGTTCTATATCGGAATTTAGTGTCGTGTCCTCACTCACGGTCTAGAAGGCCATAATAGGATCGGACATATATCCTCTAACATGGTGGAAAAAAGAGAATGTGACAAGCACTGCACGTAAATATCACCGACACTAAGGAGAGAAACGACCGAGCGGCGACAGTGCCTGACAATATGTATTCACTACGCGACAGCGAACGGGTGATCGACCATGGTCGCTGACGATATTCGAACGAAGCGAAAGATCCAGCAACTCGGGTCGTCCACGCTCGCCGTCACGCTTCCGGCCGACTGGGCCCGTGCCCACGGTGCCCAGAAAGGTGACGAACTCCTCCTCCAGTGCGACGAGAGCGGCGGCTCCCTCCTGCTCATCCCGGAATCGCCCGAACCCACCGACGATCTCACGACGATCGACGCCGATGCCCTCGAGCCGGCGGCCCTCTAGCCGGCGATTCTCGCCCAGTACGTGCTCGGCCGACAGCTCACTCGAGTCGAGAGCGACGCGGTGCTTTCGACGGACGCGCTGGACGCCGTCACCGAAGTCGAGCGCCAACTCAGGGCTCGGTATCGTCGAACAGAGCACCGATCACGTCGACGTTCGCTGTTCGGTCGCCGCCGGCGATTTCGAACTCCCGACGTTGCTCGAGCGACTCTGGCAAACCGAGGCACCCGCCGACGACTGATCGCCGGGCCGATCGCTGCTGTTTTCGCCGTTTTTCAGTCACCCTGCGAACACGGCCGTTGCCGGGCTCGTTCCCGCGAGAACGGCCCTCGAGGTGCGTTCGATCGGTAGGCGCTCGTACCGAGCATGCGGTGAGGGCAAACGATGTCGAGCGAACGCGGTCGCCGTCGGCCCAGAGGAATCAGCCGCCGATCGGAACGCCGCCGAACACGACGATCGCGACCAGCCAGTAGACGACGTAGAGCCCAGCGAGGAGGTAGCCGTGCCACCGCTCGAGGGTCCCCCGAGAGAGGAAGTACGCGGCGAGGGCGGTCACGACGATCACCGTCGGGAGGTGAAACGTGAGGACGGCCCGGGAGATCTCGAGGTCGCTGAGGAGCATAATCACGCCGACGTTTCCGGTCACCGAGAACAGGACGCTTCCGATGACGTTTCCGACACCGATCTCGGGAACGCCCCGGCGCACCGGTTCGACCGTCAACATGACGTCTTCGAACGTGAGAATCACCGTGAGGACGGTCGCCCCGAAGACGGTCTCTTCGATGCCGAGGCCGTCGACGACGACCTCCGATCCGGCCTCCAGCAGCATCGACGCCAGCACGATACCGGCCAGCGCGAGGACGGCGAGGGACAGCCAGATCCAACCGGCGGCGGAGCGATCGCCGACGAACCCGTCTTCGGAAATCTCCGAGAATTCCGTCGGCAGGGCGATCCCCCCGTCGGCCTGTAGCCCCTCCCCGAGTTCGGTGTCTCGGAAGACCGGTCTGTCACGCTGGTACTCCCGAACGATGATGTACCCGAACAGGAGGACGAAGGCCCCGAGGAGGAGCACTCCGTGGACGAACGTGAGGGTCCCGACGAGAACGAACGGGAGCAACAGCAACGGTGCTAGCGCGAAGAGGGCGACGTAGTCGACGGGTAAATCGACCGGAAACGGCTTGATGATCGCCGCGAGGGCGAGGGTCACGCCGATGATCGCCAGTCCGGTTCCGAGGGCCGTCCCGAGGGCGGCGCTCTCGAGGTCGCCGGCCGACAACACGAGCGCGAGGATCGTGTCGTCGAACTCGAACCCGGTGAAGAGGATCGCGAGCGCGAACAACGAAATCCGCAGTCCCAACGCCGCTCGAGTGAGATAACTGATCAGTTTTTCGACACAGAACGTCAGCACGATTCCGCCGGCAGCGAGGACGAGTATCGCACCCACGATGCCCTGTGCGTCGACGAAGCCTTCGATCGCCCCTTCGATACCACCCTCGTTCTCGTTGGGGGCATCGTCCTGGCCCGCAGTACCCTCCCCCTGAGCGAGAGCCGGTGTGACCGGGACTGCGAGGAGCACGGCGACCACCAGGAGAGCGACGAGGAGTCTGCGGCCGGTCCGACGAGACGGACGGAGCGACGCTCCTTGGGCCGTGCTCGACCCGGCGTCCCACCCACCGCTCTGGCAGAGTGTATCCGCCGAACGTATCGTATCCACGACCCGCGATCGCTGGGAAACGCTGGCGGTCTCGTTGTGGCTCCCGAGCATGTCGCATTCGCATGCTAACCAGTGGCATATAGCTAACAGGCCGTGAGGGACAGTTCATGGGACATCTCTACACGGCTCCATCGGCGAGGCCGATAGGAGCCGGCTCGAGGCGTGCCGTCGATCAGGGATCGGCCGAATCGGAATCGGTCTCGTCGTCGAGCGTGTCGGCTTGCAGGAGGAAGGTTCGTTCCGGCGGCGGCGCGATTCGCAACTCGATGCGCCGAGTCAGTCGGTAGTACTTTCGGTTCCCCCGCCTGTAGCGGTCGACCAGTCCGGCTTCCTCGAGCGTCGAGAGGTGGTGAACGGCGGTTTTCCCGTCCATGCCGATCTCTGCGGCGAGCTCCGAGACGTACATCGGTTCCCGCGAGAGTTCCCTGGGAATTGCCAGCCGCGTCCCGTTTCCCAGGGCGTCGAGCAGTGTCACGTCCGTCCGTTCGACACCCGTCTCAAGAAGGGTTCCGGCGTCTCTCACTGGACTCGAGTTCGGGGCCGAGACCGACGCTCGATCGCGTATCGCCGGTCGTGAACGTAGTTTTATCGCCGTCGCCGTGGCAGCCGTTCGTATGAGTGACCGCGTCGACTTTCCGGACGATCGAACTAGCGACCGGCGGACGATCACCAGCGGGTTCTTCGAACAGGAGGTCTATCTCTCGAGCGAGGAGACGGCCGCCTTCCTCCACGACCTCGCCGACCAACTCGAGGCCGGATCGTCGTTTACGATCTCCGCCGCGGAGTGGGAGCTACCGTTCGATTACAGCGACCCGATCGAGGTCGAGATCGAGTTTTCCGACCAGCGAGAGCGGGAACTCGAGATCGAACTCGAGTTCACGGAACCGAAAGATGGCGACGACTTGAGGGTTCGGTAGCCCGCGTCGTCCGGTAGTCCGTCGCCGATCGCTGTCGGGCCGCCGGCATCACTCGCCCGGGAGCAGTCCGCCCTGTGCCAGCGCGTCTCGGAGGTTTCGCCACTCCGTCGGCGAGTGCCAGCCCCACCCGCGTCGTCGGACCGCATCACTGGTCGCGAACCGATCGGTGACGCGCTCGAACGTCCGACCGATTCGTTCCGGCGACCCGTCCATTTCGTCCGCGAGGTCGTTCGCAACCGCCGCCGGGTCGCGAACCGCGTTCGCCCAGCCGCCCGTTGTGGCGGCGAGCAACGCCACGAGCCGCGACCGCTGTCGACGGAGGACGTCCGCCCGGACGATCAACGCCGGCCCGTACGCCGGATACCCGTCTGCCACCGCGACCTCGTCGACGGATCGGTCGGCGGTCTCGAGCCGCTCGGGATCGGGGGCCATCCCCGTCACGGCGTCGACCGCACCCGAGCGAAGCGCGTCCCGCTCCTCGCCGTCGACGTCGACGAGATCGACGCTCTCTCGGATCCCGGCCTGCTCGAGGAGGAGCCGTCCGAGCAGGCCGGTTTCCGTCCCGTCCGGCATCCCGACGCGACGTCCGCGCAGCTGCTCGACGGTTTCGAAGGGGCCGCCGAAGGCCGTTCGCGTCGTGTAGAGAACGACCAACGACCGCTGGAAGAGGACCGCGAGCGGGACGATCGGCCGCCTCCGTTCTCGCTCTCGGAGGATCGTCGCCGCTCCCGCGACACCGATCTCGCAGGCTCCCGACGCGACGGCCTCCGTCGCCGCTCGCGAGCCGTCGTACTCCTCGATCGAAATCGAACCGCCGCCCACGTCGGTCGTCCGTGTGGCGAACAGCGGGAGATGGAGAGCGTTGGGCTGCCAGTTGAGAGCGAGAGACGCACCCTCGAGTGTCGACCGATCGGGAACCGCCCGGTCGGAAGCGCCGGTGGAGCTTGCGGTTCCGGCCGAACTCGACTCCCAGTCCGTCGCGTATCGCAGCCCTTGCTCGAGGAGGCGGTCGGCGTGGTGTGCGTCCGTCCGGCGAATCGTCTCGGATCGGGGAGCGACCGCGTACCAGGCTTTCGGCGGTCGGCCGGGGGCAGTCGTCGTCGCCGTGGTTTCGGCGATCAGGTCCGCGGCGACGAGCGTGGCCAACGCGTCCGTGGCTGCGTTCTTGGTCACTCCCGCGCCGATGTGGACGGCCGTTCGAGTGGCCGCATCCGCGAGTTCGGGGTCCGCCAGCCGACACAGCAGATAGGCCAGAACGCGGGCCGCGTTCTCGCCGAGCCCGATCGACAGACGGGAGACCAGCGCCTCGTCCTCGTCGGTCAGGACCGGAAACGTCCGTACGTCCATCACGAATCGTACCCCAGCCAGGGCCATAAACGGGGAGACCGGTGGGCGAATCCGGGCTCGCCGGTCGCTCGAGGACGACGATCGCGTGCGACCGAAACCGATCCGACGGACCAGGAGCCTCCCGCGCCGGCAACCGAAACCGAGCTGTCGGACGCTTTCGGGGCGTCGACCGTCGCGAGTGGCGTGACGATTCGATGTCGTTCGAACGAACACTAATAGCGCGTCGACCGATATGGATTGCTAATGGCACGACTCAACCGGCTCACCGTGTATCCGGTCAAAGGGCTGGACGGCATCGAACTCGAGACGGCGGCGATACTCGATGGCGGGACGATCGCCCACGATCGGGAGTTCGCGCTGTTCGACGCGGACGGCGACGTTTTCAACGGCAAACGATCCGATCGCGTCCACGCCCTCGACACCGGGTTCGATCCGGCGACGAGTACACTCACCGTCGAGACCCCCGACGGAGAGACGGCGTCGTTCGACCTCGATGCCGACCGGGAGGGTGCAGCCGCCTGGTTTAGTGACTTTTTCGAGACGACGCTCTCCTTCGAGCGGGACGAGTCGCTGGGGTTCGTCGATCGACGCGAGATGGGGCCATCCGTGATCAGCACGGCGACGCTCGAGACCCTCGCGTCCTGGTTCGAGGATGTGACCGTCGAGGGAGCACGGCGACGGCTGCGGGCGAACGTCGAGGTCAGTGGCGTCGATCCCTTCTGGGAGGACCGATTCGTCGGCGAGGACGCGCCGTCGTTCGAGATCGGCGACGTCCGGTTCGACGGTGTGACGCCCTGTGGCCGCTGTGTCGTCCCACAACGCGATCCCGACACGGGAGAGCCGACCGAGAAATTCCGGGAACGGTTCGTCCGGAAGCGTGAGGAAACGTTCCCCGACTGGGCCGACGCGGCCGCGTTCGATCACTACTATACGCTGATGATCATCACGCGCGTTCCCGAGGCTCACCGCGGCGGGACGCTCCGCGTCGGCGATCCGGTCGAGATCGGGGATTAGTGATCGATTCCGGGGCGCTGGAACGTCGTTTCGGCCCCGTCGGCGTCGGCTGTCTGTCCGTCAGCGTCGGCTGTCGGCCCGGCGAGCGCCTTCTCGAGTTCGGGTGCGGCCAGCACCTCGTTTCGATCCGGCTCCCCGGGCCGCCGGAAGTAGTAGGTGTCCGCACAGCCGGCGACCAGTTCCGAGAGTCGTCGATCTTCGTCGTGGACGACCGACACGAGGTCACCCGTCACCGCGATCAACACCGCATCGTCGGGTTTGTAAAGCGCGTCTCTGAGTTCGTGGACGGTACTGTCGGTCGGTAGCTCGAGAGTGACCCCGTCGACGGTCGCCCATCGCGTCTCCATGGATAGCCGTTCGAGCGTAGCGATCTATACGGTTGTGCCCGCAGATACAGGCCGCTGGGTGCCGTCGAACGGAGCGACGACGTCTGGAACCCGGACTCGAGACGACCGATGCCCGGAACTGGTGATCGATTTCAGGAAACGCTTAGGGTATCGCGCTCGACACCCCGAACGTGAGCGAGAATCGCGTCGTTCAGGGGCGAATGGTGACGGCCGAAAAACTCGCGGAACTCGTCGAAGGCGACTCCGTGATGGAAGTCGATTCGATCGAGGAGGCCGACAGGAAGTGCCCGGAGTGTGGCGGTAACGTGTTGCAGGTGACCTACATGCCGTCGGTCACCGAACTCGTCACCGGCTGGAAGTGCCAGGAGTGTGACTGGAGCGAGGACGACCGGGACTGATCGTCG
Source organism: Natrinema ejinorense (assembly GCF_002494345.1). Classification (GTDB taxonomy): domain Archaea; phylum Halobacteriota; class Halobacteria; order Halobacteriales; family Natrialbaceae; genus Natrinema; species Natrinema longum. Next base: position 1,157,299 of record NZ_NXNI01000001.1, on the reverse strand, counting down.
CCGCTGTCGCCTCGAAATCGGCGCGTTTCTGCCCAGCGACGCTCGTCGAGCAGCGAATTTTGCGCCGGTCACTTCGAACCCGGCACCACCTCGATCCCGTCACTCACCCGACGGTCCCAGCCGTGGGCAGCGATCCGTTCGTCGGATCGATGGCCGACGAGGGAAACCCCGTCTCACGTCGATCCGATCGTCACCAGACCAGCCACTCGAGGACGACGACGACGGCGGCGAGAAAGACGTGTTCGCCGTCGACGACGAACCCGTAGTACAGCGGGCCGCGATCGGGGGTCGCGAACGGGATGTAGAGGCAGACGTAGGCGTTCATCGCGAGGACGACGAGGAACTCCTGTGAGAGCGTCCCGAGGCCGACGAGAACGACGACGACCGCAGCGACAGCGACGGTCGCCACCAGGGACAGGAGTCGGGTCCGCCGCGGGCCGTAGCGGTTGGGAATCGTTGGAATCCCCTCGGCACGGTCGCCCTGAATGTCCTTGACGTCGAAGATCACCGCAGCGATGGTGATCATGATCGTGATGTAGGCGAACAGGAACAGGATCTCGTGGGCGAGCAGCCGAGCGTAGTAGTAGCCCACGCCGAGCGGGATCGCGCCCCAGGCGAAGCCGACGACGAGGTTCTTGACGAGAAAGCGTTGCTTGACGCCGCCGACGGAGTACAGGAAAACGACGACGAGCGGGAGAAGCATGTACACTACACCGGCCAGTCCGAGCGCGACGCCGACCCCGATCGCAGCGACGTAGAGAACGATACCGAGCGTCAACCAGAACCGACCGTACCGCTTCGTAAACGCCGCACGTTTCGGGACGTTCTGCTCGTCCTCCTCGAGGTCGGTAAATCGGTTGACGGTGTAGACGAACATCGTGGCCGCGAAGACGATGAAAAGCGGCACCGGCTCGAGGGGGAGGTCCGCGAGGAGGACGGTCGTCACGGCGACGCTAACCGTCGCCAGCGAAATAAAAAGGTTGCTGTGAACCAGAACCCGGAGCGCGTGCTTGACGGATGCCGCCAAACCCGGTGTTCGATGCGGAGCAGTAGAGTTCCTCACAGCGAGTTGGCCTCGTGTGAGACGTTGGGAGAGCCCACGTTTGAATGCTGTGTCAGGTTCCCAACCCCGATCTCGCTCGAGGGAATCCGGGACGTCACGATCGCTCGAGGGAACTGCCGCCGATCGACCGTCGGCCCCGAAACCGCGTCTCGACTCGGTCAGCGACTGGAAAATCGACTAGTCGTGGCGGGGAGTCGGGGCCGAGTTCGGACGTGCGGGTACGTCACACCCACCTTCAGTTGAAAACCCACACAAAGAAGGTGGCACGGAACACAGTCCGGTACTGACGAACCCGGAGTAGTTGATACACGTCGATGGATATCCCGTGGCGAGTGGAAACTGGCAGGATTTAAGCAAGGGCGGCACGCCCGTTTGAATGGCATGAAATTACACGAGTATCAGGCGAAGGGCGTCTTCGCCGATGCCGGGATTCCGACGCCGGATTCGAAGCTCGCTTCGGACGTCGACGGCGTCGTCGACGCGGCGGAGGAAATCGGGTATCCAGTCGCGGTGAAAGCGCAGGTACAGGTCGGCGGCCGGGGGAAGGCCGGCGGGATCAAACTCGTCGAGGACGCGGACGAGGCTCGGGACGCGGCCGAGTCGATCCTCGGCATGGATCTCAAGGGGTATCACGTCGATCGCGTCCTCGTCGAGGAAGCGGTCGACTTCGTGAACGAACTCTACGTCGGGATCACGATGGATCGGGGCGAGGGTAAACCCGTCGCGATGGTCTCGACCAAAGGCGGGGTCAACATCGAAGAGGTCGCCGAGGAAGACCCCGACGCGATCGCCCGCGAACACATCGATCCCTCCTTCGGGATGCATCCCTACCAGGCCCGAAAGGCCGTCTACGACGCCGGCGTCGACCAGTCGGTCGCGCGCGATGTCTCGAGCGTTCTCACGACGCTCTATCAGCTCTGGGACGACAAGGACGGTGCCGACGCCGAGATCAACCCGCTGATGGTCACGGCCGACGACGAGGTCATCGCGGCCGACGCCGTGATGAACATCGACGAGGACGCGCTGTTCCGCCAGCCCGAACTCGCCGAGATGGAAGAGGAGGCCGCCGGCGGCGACGAACTCGAGCAGAAAGCCGACGAGTACGGCTTCGACTACGTCCGGCTGGACGGCAACGTCGGTATCATCGGCAACGGTGCCGGGCTCGTGATGACGACGCTCGACCTGGTCGACTACTACGGCGGCGAACCCGCCAACTTCCTCGACGTGGGTGGCGGCGCGAAGGCCGCCCGCATCGCGAACGCGCTCGATATGGTGTTCTCCGACGACAACGTCGATTCGGTCGTCTTCAACATCTTCGGCGGCATCACCCGCGGCGACGAGGTCGCCCGCGGGATCAACGAAGCGCTCGAGCAGTTCGACGAGATCCCCAAGCCGGTCGTCGTCCGACTGGCCGGGACCAACTGGGAGGAGGGCATGGAGATTCTGAACGAGGACCTCGTGACGGTCGAACAGACCCTCGAGGACGCGGTCCAGCGTGCCGTCGAGTACGCTGGGGAGGTGAACGACCAATGAGCGTACTAGTCGACGACGACACGCGCGTCGTGGTACAGGGCATCACCGGCGGGGAAGGCAAGTTCCACGCCGAGCAGATGATGGAGTACGGAACCAACGTCGTCGCCGGCGCGGTCCCCGGCAAGGGCGGGCAGGAGGTCAGCGGCGTTCCCGTCTACGACACGGTCCACGAAGCGGTCGACGAGGAGAACGCGGACACGTCCGTGATCTTCGTCCCGCCGGCCTTTGCCGGCGACGCAGTCTTCGAATCGCTCGACTCCGGTCTCGACCTCGCGGTCGCGATTACTGAAGGAATTCCGACACAGGACATGGCGCGGGTCAACAAGCGCCTCTCCGAAACGGATACCCGACTCATCGGCCCGAACTGTCCCGGCCTCATCACGCCCGGCGAGGCCAAACTGGGCATTCTCCCCGGCAACATCTTCGCCGAGGGGAACGTCGGACTCGTCTCCCGATCGGGAACCCTGACCTACCAGGTCGTCGACAGCCTGACCAATCGCGGTATCGGCCAGACCACCGCTATCGGTATCGGCGGCGACCCGATCATCGGGACGGACTTCGTCGACGCCCTCGAACTGTTCGAGGACGACCCCGACACCGACGCCATCGTCATGTGCGGTGAGATCGGTGGCGAGGACGAGGAGGAAGCGGCCGCGTTCATCGACGACTACGTCGACACGCCGGTCGCCGGCTTCATCGCCGGCCGCACCGCGCCGCCGGGCAAGCGGATGGGCCACGCCGGCGCGATCGTCTCCGGCTCCGGGACCGGCACCGCCGAGAGCAAGATCTCGGCGCTCAACGACGCCGGCGTCCCCGTCGGTGACACCCCCGAGGAAGTCGCCGACCACATCGAAGAGTTCCTCGCGTAACTCCCGCGAGCGAACTCGCGGGCGATCCGTCGCTCGCATCGTTCGCTATCGTCGCAGTTTTCGACCCGCGTTTCGATCCTGACCGTCGCTCCGACACGAACGACAGCGAGTCCGCACGCTCGCTCGCTTGCCGGCCGATCATACGTCTGGCTACCGTGGGCTCGACTGCGATGCCAGTCTCCCTCGAGTGTGATGGCTGTGGGTACGAGCAGACGATTCCGGACCGTCGGGACGACCCGGAAACGGGCGGTACCACCTGTCCTCGCTGCGGCGAGAAACCGTTCACCGTTCGGCGAACCGGACTCGGGTGGCATCCCGACTCGTGAGCCGGATCACAGTCCATGACGTGAATTGCGGAAAACAGGCGGGAATCCGGGCCGCGAGGAACGTCTGGCGAACACCGCGACCGTTCCGAGGCGTCCGACTGGCCGGAGGACAGCGGGCTGGTCAGAACAGGCCCCGGAGCCTCGACCACAGCCGGCCGAGGAACCCCGACGATTCCTCGTCGGCTGTCGTGGAATCGTCCTCGTCGTCCCCATCGTGGAGTTCGCTCTCCGTCTCGTCGTCTCCGGTGTCATCAGGTTCCGTCTCAGCCACGGGCTCGTCCGAATCGACGTCCGGAGCCGAGTCCGTCACGCCCTCCTCGCTCGAAACGGCGGGACTCGAGTTCGGTGCCGTCTCGCCGTCGGCGTCGGGCTCGGTTTCCGGTGTCCGCTCGCTGGCCGTCCCGTGAGGATCGTTCGTTCCAGGACGCTCGTCGATACGTTCGGATTCGGTCGTGTCGTCCGTCCGAGGGTCCGTCTCGATGGCGTCGGACTCGTCCGCCCCAGCGGCCGTGTCGCTTCCTTCGTCCGATCCGTCCGTCTCGACCCAGAGGAACTCCTCGTCTTCCCTGCGGCCGGTGAGCAGGAACTCCGTCAGCTCGTCGTCGTCGGCCAGCAGTTCGTCGTCGACGGGCGTTGCCGGTTCGGGTGCCGGTTCGTCCACACTCGCGATGATGTCGTCCGGAGTCTCGTCCGCGAGAACGTCGTCGGTGTCCCCGTCGGTCCCGTCAGCACGGAGTTGGTCGAAGACGTCGGCTGCCGTCTGGTCCTCGACGCCGTCGACGTCCCCCTCCCCGATCTCGTCGCCGTCCGTCGTTTCGGTCCGGTGGTCACCGCTGGAATCGGTTTCCTCGAGTTCCTCGAACAGGGCGTCGATGCTCGAGTCTACCTCGAGTGGGGCGTCGGCCGGGGGCTCCGTTGTGCTCTCTGTCATAGGCCCGTTTTCTGCAAATGGATTATCACACGACTTTAACTTTTGCAATTTTTCTGGCTATGGTGGATACTAGCGGCACCATATTAGTGTACTGGCCGTCAGCCGGTAATAGCGGTTGCGATGATTGACAAACGTCTAGAATTCATGCTGAACCAGTGGAAGATAGCACAATTTGGGCCCAGAGGAGATTTTCCCCGCTGATCACCCCGTCGTGGGGATCTCTCGGTCCCCGATTCGGAACGAACGTTCCCCACTGGAGCCATCGTGGTCGACCACCACGCCGGCGACGATACTCGAGAGATGGCGTGAAAGCGACCACGGTCTCAGGGGAGAGTGGTGCCGTCGAAAACGGTGGCCGATCGCGCCGAAATGGTCACAGAACCAGACATACGTCTAGAAATAAGATAAATACTTATAAACGTATCTGTGAGATTCTGTCGTGTCTTACAGAAAGTCACGCCGTGGTGATTTCCCGTCACCGGTGACGGTCCTCACCACAGTAGTAACCGCCGTGATCGCTGGGGCGGCGCTCGGTGGCGTGTTACACGCGACCGGTGATTTTGGGTCGGTCGCTGGCGTGTACGGGCTAGACGGCGTCGTCAACGAGTGGACGCTCGTCTTCTGTCACAGCCTCGCCGCCGCTGCTCCGTTCGTCGCACTCGTCTCGTGGTTCTCCGGCGGTCGATACGTCCCGCGACCGCTCGCGGAGAGCGGTCGCAGCCCGTTTCTCTGTACTTGCGTGGGCCTCTCCTATGGCGCGTTGCTCTGGGTCGCCGTCGTCGCCTACGGCGTCCCCCTCCTGCTCGAGGTCGTGACCGGAGCCGAGTATTCGGTTCCCGTTCACCACTGGGGAAGCTTCTACGCCGTGTTGACGTTCGGAGTCGTCTTCGGGGCGTGGTATCCCCTGCTACGAGCGTTCTTCGCTCGGCAGCGATAGCGGTGGGAGCAGTGTGGGCCTCGTTTCAGACGGTTACTGTCCGTCAGTGCCGGTGGGACCGGGACCGCCCTGCGGTCCCACCGGGAAATCGGGACGGCAAACCGTATCAGGGGCTGCTATTGCTGGTCGACGGTGTCCGATCGACGAAGTCGACGATTCGCCTTGCGATTCTCTCGCCGGCGTCTTCCTGCAGGAAGTGCGCGGCCTCGTCGATCCAGACGTCGGGTTGCTCGCTCGCAGTTGGAATGAGTTCGCGCAACGGATCGCGGTTGTCGGCCGTGATCGGATCGTGCTCGGCGAAGAGGACGAACGCCGGCTTCTCCCACTCGGCGAGTCGATCCCGGGCATCCCCGAACAGCTCCGCCCCGGGGTCGTCGGGCGATTGTGGTACCAGCCCCGGAAACGTCCGAGCGCCGGCCATGTATCGTTCGTTCGGGAACGGCGCACGGTAGGCGTCGACCACGTCCGCGGAGAGATCACGGTAACAGCCGTTTTCGACGAGGTCGCCGATATCCAGTTCCTCGGCGGTCGCCACCATCTCGGCGAACGCGTGCCAGGTCTCGGTCATCTCCTGTGTGCCGTCCGGAAGGCCGGTGTTCATCGGGACCAGACGGGCGAACCGTTCTGGCTGATTCGCCGCCAACGAGAGCCCCAACAGCCCACCCCAGTCCTGGCAGACCAGCGTGACGTTCGTCAACTCGAGTTCCTCGACGAACGTCCGGAGCGCGTCGTAATGCATCTCGACGGTGTACTCCTCGCGGTCCTCGTACCTGTCGGAGCGCCCGCAACCGATCAGATCGGGCACGACCACGCGGCCGCGCTCGGCGAGGAGAGGCATCATCTTCCGGTAGAGGAACGACCACGTCGGTTCGCCGTGCAGACAGAGGAACGTTTCGTCGGCCTCATCGACGCTCTCGCCACCGGTTTCGACGTACGCCATGTCCAACTCGCCGACGCTTACGTACTGTGGATCGTAGTCGAAACCCGGTACGTCCTCGAATCGTTCCGCTGGGACACTGACAACCATATGCCACGATACCGTTTACCACTACTCAAACGTTGGGGAATCGAGGTGAACCAGTCGCTGGAATCGGGTGGCCGGCAGGCTCCACGTGGTTCCATCCGACTGTCTCGAGGCCCGGATGTCGACGCCGCGTACCGACCGGTCGACCGAAACGACCATCCAAAAACATTATAGTTCCGTTAACCACATTCAGAGACGTGGTTTACGAGACTGGAAACGAGACGGTCGACGACGCACTCGAGCAGGTCATGGCCGGGCAGCAACTCGATCGGACGGACGGGCTCGCGTTGATGGCCCAGCCGGTCGAGGCGCTCGCGGAGGCCGGCGCGACCGTGCGCGATCACTTCGGTGACGGCACGGTCGACGCCTGTTCGATCGTCAACGCGAAGGCGGGCAACTGCGCGGAGGACTGTGGGTTCTGTGCCCAGTCGGTCCACTTCGACACCGGCATCGACACCTACGGCTTCCTCGGTCCGGAGAAGATCCTCGAGGCCGCCAAGCGCGCGGAGGCCGACGGTGCCCAGCGGTTCGGGATCGTCGTCGCCGAGAAGGGCGTCTCGAAGGAACACCGGCCCGAAGAGTGGGCGGAGGTCCTCGAGTCCATTCGGCTCGTCCGCGACGAGTGCGAACTCGAGGTCGACGCTTCCCTCGGGATTCTCACCGAGGAGGAGGCAGCGATCCTCGCCGAGGAGGGGATCAATCACTACAATCACAACATCGAGACCTCCCCGAATTACTTCCCCGAGATCGTAGACTCCCACAGCTTCGAGGACCGCGTCGAGACCCTCGAGGTCGCCAAGGAGGCAGGGATGGACCTCTGTGCCGGCGTGATCCTCGGCATGGGCGAGACGCCGACAGACCGGGTCGAGGCGGCGATCGCCCTGCAGGACATCGGCATCTCCTCGCTGCCGGTCAACGTCCTCAATCCCGTCGCGGGGACGCCGCTGGCCGAGCAGGGGGTCGACATCAGTACGGAAGAAATCGTCAAGACGGTCGCGGTGTACAAACTGCTCCATCCCGAGTCGCGGGTCCGCCTGACCGGCGGCCGCGAGGTCAACCTCGAGCCCGACGAGCAGCACCTGCCACTCGAGGCCGGCGCGGACGGGCTCCTCACCGGCGACTACCTCACGACCGAGGGCCAGTCGCCCGGCGACGACATCGAAATCATCGAGCGCGCGGGGCTCGAGCCAAACCGGGAGACCAACGATTTCGACCCGGAGGAGGTCAAGGCTCGCCACAGCGGCGCTGCGGAATCGTCGACCGAAACGGCGAGTACGGGCGCGGAACCGAGCGACGACTAGCCACCCGACTTCACCAATACATCGACAACCATGAACGAAATCACGTTTGCGGTACTCGGAACCGGAGGTATCGGCCGACGAGCACTCGAAGTGAGCCAGCACAAGGACGCACTGACACCCGTCGCGGCGTGTGACCGCCACGGCGTCGCCGTCGACTTCGACGGCCTCGACGTCGACGAACTGCTCGCAGCGACGGAAGGGAATATCGACAACGAGGTCGCGACCGATGGAGGAACGGGTGCGACTACGGCCGAAAGCGGCGTCAAACAACACGGTGAACGGAAGGGCGTCGTCGCCTCGAGTCAGGCACGTCCCAGCGAGGATCCCATCCAGGAGGTCATCGACCACGGCGACCGGATCGACGCCGTCTTGCTCGCCCTGCCGAACTACGAACACGACTTCATTCCCCGAACCGCCGACCGCTTCGCCGAGGGGGACTACTCCGGGGTCATGATCGACGTGCTCAAGCGCTCGCGCGTGATCGACATGCTCGACGACCGCAGCGAGGCGTTCGAGGACGCGGGCATCACGTTCATCTGTGGCGCGGGCGCGACGCCCGGACTGCTCACCGGGGCGGCGGCGCTTGCGGCCCAGTCGTTCGTCGAGGTCACGGACATCGACATCTGGTGGGGCGTCGGCCTCAAGTCCGGCTACGAGGACAATCGCGGGACAGTCCGCGAGGACATCGCCCACCTCCCCGAGTACGACATCGAGACCGCGCGCGAACTCTCCGAAGACGAGATCGAAGCGATCATCGACGACCACGACGGCGTCATCGAGTTCGAGGACATGGAACACGCCGACGACGTCCTGCTCGAGCGCGCGGGCATCTGCGACGCCGAGGACGTCGAGGTCGGCGGGATCCTCGACGTGCGCAACGACGAGAAGCCGACCACGACCACGGTTCGCGTGACGGGCCGGACCTTCGACGGCGAGACGGCGACGAACACCTTCCAGCTCGGCGACGAAACGAGTATGGAAGCCAACGTCAACGGCCCCGCATTGGGCTACCTGAAAGCCGGCGTGCGGCGGAATCGAGCCGGCGAATACGGCGTGTTCGGACCGGCCGACCTGATGCCCGGCTTCTGAGCCGCCCGCGCCGATACTGTCCGAGCGATTCTTCTATGAGCGCTTTGCCAGAATACCCGAAACGACCGCGTATCGACCGGCTCGAGCCGAGAGCGAGCCGAACAAGTCCTGCGACCGGAACCGTGAGAGTCAAACCGTGGCACTGAGTCCGTTTAGGCGAATGGCCGACCGCGGGTTCGACCTCGAGGACCGACTCGAAACCCTCGAGGACGACGATTTGAAACGTTCGTTATCGCCCGTCGATCGGGTCGCCGAGCGCGGCTACTTCGCCGACCCCTCTGGCGGCGACCTGCCAGTCCTCGACTCGGCCGAGGCGCTGGTCTTCGCGTCGAACAACTATCTGGGTCTGACCGACGACCAGCGGGTACAGGACGCGGCTCGGGGGGCCGCCGCGACCGTCGGGACGGGTGCCGGCGCGAGTCGACTCGTCACCGGCGATACGCTGGTCCACCGCGACCTCGAGCGGCTACTCACCGAGGTCAAAGGAACCGATCGCGCACTGGCCTTTTCCTCGGGGTACGCCGCGAACCTCGGGACGATTACTGCCCTCGAGCCGGACGTCGTCTTCTCGGATGAGCTCAATCACGCGAGTATCATCGACGGCTGTCGGCTCGCGGACGCCGACACTGTCGTCTACGACCACTGTGACGCCGCGAGCCTGCGATCGAAGCTCGAGGAACGCGCCCGAACGGCTGCCCAGGACGGTCGAGACCCGGACGAGGAATCCTGGCTGATCGTCACCGACTCGGTGTTCAGCATGGACGGGACCGTTGCCCCGCTCGCGGCTATCTGCGACGCTGCCGAGGAGTTCGGCGCGTGGATGATGGTCGACGAGGCCCACGCGACGGGGCTCTACGCCAACGGCGGCGGCGTCGTTCAGGCGGAGGGGCTCGAGGACCGCGTCCAGGTACAGATGGGGACGCTCTCGAAGGCCCTGGCGAGTCAGGGCGGCTACGTCGCCGGCAGCGAAGCGTTGATCGACTGTCTGATCAACGACGCGCGGTCGTTCGTCTTCTCGACCGGCCTCACGCCGCCGGCCGCTGCGGCCGCCAGCGAGGCGCTGCACGTCGCCCGTCACAGCGACGTGCGAGACCGCCTCTGGGAGAACGTCGCCCACCTCCGCGACGGCCTCGAGTCGATGGGATTCGAGGTGCTGGGCGACTCCCAGATCCTCCCCGTTCTCGTGGGCGACCGGACGGACGCGATCGCACTCGCCGATGGGATCCGCGAGCGAGAGGTCGTCGCCCCGGTGATCCGGCCACCAACCGTCCCGGAGGGAACGAGTCGCATTCGCGTCGTGCCGATGGCCACGCACGACCAGGACGACATCATCACCTGTCTCGAGGCCTTTCAGGCGGCGGGCGAGGAGGTCGGGGTACTGTGACCGGGACCCAGCCGATCGCCGTAGTCGGGACCGGGACCGGCGTCGGGAAGACGGTTATTACGGCCGGGCTGACACAGATGCTCCGGGACGCCGGCCACGAGGCGCGAGCGATCAAACCGGCCCAGACCGGCCACCCGCCGGACGACGACGCCGGATTCGTCGCCGCGGCCTGTGACGATCCCGACGCCGCGACCTGTCCGCGCTTCCTCGAGCCGGCGCTGGCTCCCCGCGTCGCAGCCGACGTCGCCGACGAACCGCTCGCGTACGAACGTATCCGCGAGGCCTGCGAACGCGAGATCGAGGCGACGCCGGTCCCGATCGTCGAGGGAATCGGTGGTCTCCGTGTCCCCCTGGCCGGCGACCGTGAAGTGATTGACCTCGTCGCAGACCTCGAGGCCGCGGCGGTCGTCGTCACGCGGTCGGGACTGGGCACCCTCAATCACACCGCGCTCTCGATCGACGCGCTCGAGGCCCGCGGGATCGACATCCGTGGGATCGTCGTCAACGAGTACGCAGGCGAAACGCTCGCCGAACGGACCAACCCCGACGAACTCGAGCGGATGACCGGCTATTCGGTCGAGACGGTGCCGCCGCTGGCGAACGGTGACGACGGCGAGACGACACCACGGGAGTTCGCTGCCGGCGTCAGTGACGCACTCTCGCCGGCGTTGTACGATCGCCTTCCGGTAGAAACGCCTCGGTAACGCTCCGCGCCCACTCAGGCCGACGTCGCCGGCCGCTCTTCGCCGACCGTCGGTCCCTCCCGGTCGATCGGAACCTCGGTATCCTCCGTTTCGAGTTCGATGAGATAGGAGACTACTTCCGATTTCCGGTGTTCCACCTCGAGGTGGACCCGAAGATCGGTACGGTCGTCGTATCGCTCGGTACAGAGCGGGCAGCTGTGTGGGTCTGTCATTCTGCCGATCACCATGCGGTACTCTCATCGATCATCGACGTAATAGTGTCGATCAGTCAATAAATGGACACATTCGTTCGAAACACACCCTGGGATCGACGCCCGACAGGATCTGCTACCCGGATCGTCGGCGGAGCGGGCGGGCCTACATGAAGTCACTCAATCCCGACTGATCGTCGGCCGGTTCGTCGGCCGTCGCCGAATCGTCGGACGCCGATCGGTCACTCGCCGTGGCTGATCGTTCTGAGTCGTCGTCTTCCGGGACCGTAAGCGTTCGTTGCTCGTTCTGGTCGCCGTCTTCGTCGTCGCCGTTTGGCTCCCCGTCGGTCGTCTCGTCGGCGTCCGAACGCGAGTCGTCCGGCGTGAAGAAGGCGTTGCCCGAGTGCTCGACCGCTTCCGTGGTTTTCAGCTCGTCGGCGTCCTCGACGATCGACGCGACCTTGTTGGTGTCTTTCCCGCTTCCGGTGACGAACGAGACATCGGCCTCGTCGAGATCGTAGGCTGCTGCCATGCGGACGGTCAGGTCGCGGTTCTTGCAGTGGTGGGTCATCGCCGAGAGGAACGGGAGAATCTCCCGGCGAGCGGTGGCGACGCTCGCACCCTCCCGTTCCGCGATACGTTCGGCGATCGAATCGCGGGTGTTACGGGTCCCCTTGGTCCGGCCGAGTTTCGACCAGTAGCTCGGCGGGCCATAGCGGGTCCAGCCGCCCTTGTCGCCGCGTCTCGAGGCGGCGACGCCGGCGGTCATGTTGTCGGTCGCGTATCGCCAGTAGGAGTAGTCCTGCGTGGCTCGAACCCGGCCCAGCCACCGGTCGGCGTTCGAGAGGAACCCGTAGGCATCGGCCAGTTCGGCCCCCTCGTAGTCCTTCGGGACGTTGTCCTCGATCCAGTTGAGCAGGTCGTCTGGCGTCTCGTCGACGTCGTAGGAGGCTCGCAGCGCGCCCTCGGCGTCTTTCTCCTTGATGAGTTCGTCGAGGAAGTCGAAGATCCCCTCGGTCGTATCGCGCTCGCTCGTCACCACGTCCTCGACGGTCAACCGCTCGGTCTCCTCGGCGACCGCCTGCAGGTCGTTGACCGCCGACCGAAGGTCGCCGCTCGTCGACTCGGCGATCTTCTCGAGGGCTTCCTCCTCGAAGTCGACACCCTCGCGGCGGCAGATGTCCCGCAACACGGGGACGATCGAGCGCTTCGAAACGTCGCGGAACTCGATCGTCTCACAGGAGTTGCGCAGCGATTGGCTCATGTCGTAGAACTCGTTTGCCACGAGGACGATCGGCTGGTTGGCGTCCTTGACGACGCGGGTAACCTCCCGCGAGCCGCCGTAGTCGGCGTTGCCGTGGAAGTTGTCCGCCTCGTCGAGGATGACCAGCCGCCGACCCGACTCGCCGCCGGTGAGCGTCCCGCTCTTGGCGGCTTCCCCCGCGATCCGCTCGATGACATCGGCCCCTCGGCTGTCGCTGGCATTGAGTTCCATCACCGGCCAGCCCATGTCGTTGGCCAGCGCGTGTGCGGCGGAGGTCTTCCCGACGCCGGGGCTGCCGTGGACGATCACCGACTTCCGGTGGTCGTCCCAGCTCTCGGCCCACTCCTCGAGTTGGTCGCGGGCCTTGTTGTTCCCGCGTACCTCCGACAGGGTCGTCGGGCGGTACGTCTCCGTCCAGTCGGTCATTGGACAGTGGTTGGTGCGAGTCGCGTTTAGTGGTTGCGGAGCGTCACTCCTCAGTTACTGTCGTCAGATCGAGGCGAGGTGTCGTATTCTCGTACGCGTCGTCGCTCGAGACGATGGTATCGCCGTTCGATTCGACGAGGTGGAGCGCGTCAAATGGCGTGAACCCGTGGTCTTCAACGTACGTCGCCGCCGTAACGACTGTCTCCACGTCACCGCGTACCTCGACGAGGGTGGCGGCGTTCGACACGACGCGTTCGGTATCGCGTTCCTCGCGGTAGGCGACCATCAGGAGTTCGATGAGCGTGAACTGCGACGTCCATAACTCATCTCGGTGTTCTCGGTACACCGACTCGGCGGCGTCTCCGAGCCAGTCTTCGTCTTTGATAAGCGCGAGGAGAAAATCGGTTTCTGCATACATCTATCGTCCGGCCTCGTCGAGCGCTGCGTCACGAACTTCTTCACGAAGTTCGTCCGCCGACTTTTCGATGTCCGCGAATTCGTCCCTGAGTGCCTCGAGCGGGTCGTCGGCAACCGGAACCAATTTGACCCCGTCGGGAAGCTGAACGACGTGATATCGGTCTCCATATCGCTCTCGGACCTCCTTTGGGAGCGTGAGACGACCACGGTCGTCCAGCGCTATGTCGGACATGTCTTGGCAGACGGTGGGAGAAAACAAAAGTGTTCCCCGATATAGCGAAATTCCCATTTGTGCCTGCCGGTCGAAATTCGTCTCCGCATCCACGGCCACACAACGATTCGTCTTCGACGATCTCAGCACATCGAATCGATATCATATCTTCCCGACTTGTCGGTCCAGTCGGTCATTGGACAGTGGTTGGTGCGAGCTGCGTTGTGGTTGCGGAGCGTCACTCCGCAGTTCCTGTCGTCAGGTCGAGACGAGGTGTCGTATTCTCGTCCGTGTCGTCGCTCGAGACGATAGCCCCACCGTTCGATTCGACGAGGTAGAGTGCGTCGAACGGGGTGACTCGCGATCCAATTCGGCCCCGAGCGTCACGCTCGGAACCGTAGCTCTAAGCGACTGGAACTGCTTCGTTCGGTAATGGCGGAGTTCATCGACCTCGTTACGCGATCGCTCGAGGACGCCACGCGACGCGAGTTCGATCGGCGCGTCGACGAGCAGGCCGATCGTCTCATCGAGGCCCTTCAGGCGGGGCGACTCGACAGCCCGAGTTTCGGCCTCGGAATCGAACTCGAGGCCTACGCGGTCGATGCGGACGGACGGCTCGCTCGCGTGCCCGAGGACGTCTTCGACGGCCACTGTGACAAGGAACTCGGGGTACACAACGTCGAGTTCAACACCGAGCCGACGCGGTTCGACGGGGACGGTATCGCTGCGGGGGCAGCGGCGCTCCGGCGGGACTACCGGAACGCACAGCAGGCGGCCGACCGGGCGGGGGGAGCGATCGTACTGGATGCGATGTGGACGATTCCGCCGTCGAACGGGAGCCACGCGTATCTGGCGGCCGTCGACGAGAGCGAGGGGATGACGATCGCCGAGAACATGACGCCGTCGCCGCGATACTGTGCGATCGACAACGACGTGCTGGCACGAACCGGGGGATCGGTCACCCTCTCGGTGCCGGGCGTCGAACGGCGGTTCCCGTCGATCCTCTTCGAGTCACTGACGAGCTCGATCCAGCCACACGTCCAGATACCCGACGTCGAGGAGTTCTCGCGGTATCACAACACCGCCGTGGGGACGCTCGGCCCGGTCCTCGCGTTGGCGACGAACTCGCCGCTGTTGCCGCCGGATCTGTACGACATCGACGATCCCGGTCGCTTGCTCGAGGAGACGTATCACGAACTCCGGATTCCGGTGTTCGAGCAGTCGATCAACGGGGCATGGGAGAAGGTCCGCTTTCCCGAGAAAATACGCCGAACGGCAGCGACGATCGACCGACTCCGCGCCGATCCGACGTGTGCCCCCTTCCTCCAGGAGTGGGTCGGCGACGGCGACCGCGAGACGTTTCCGGACCTGTTCTGGGAGCTCAATCACAAGCGAGGAACGTACTGGCGGTGGCTCCGCACCGTTGTCGGGGGGCAGCCGGTCGAGCAGGGCGATCGGTGGTCCATTCGCATCGAATATCGCCCGCTCCCCACCCAGCCCACGATCGTCGAAAACGTCGGCCTCCAGTGTCTGGTCGCCGGACTCGTCCACGGCCTGTGTGCGGTCGGTCATCCGCTCGCGACCCTCGATCGAGATGTCGCCGAACGGAGCTTCTACGACGCCGTCGAAAACGGACTCGACGCCGACCTCGCGTGGGTTACCGTCGACGGCGACCGAACGACTGACTCGGCCGTGATCTACGACGAACTGTTCGGATTCGCTCGGCGCGGCCTCCGCGAGCAGGGCGTTCCCGCGGACACGATCGAGGACTATCTCGCACCGCTCGAGGCACGGTGGACCGATCGGGTGACGCCGAGCCAGTGGAAGCTAGAGCGTGTCCGCGACCGACTCGAGGCAGGGCTGGACTTCGACGAGGCCGTCTTCGAGATGCAAACCGAGTACGTCGACCGGTCGACGAGCGGCGAGCCGGTTGCGCAGTGGTCGTGAGAGGAACGTACCCTGAATCGAACGCTATCGGACGGATCGCCGCGGACGTTCTCAGACGGAACCGCTGTCAGTCACTCGGGACAGGGGACCGTCTCAGTCCGCGCCGTAGACGAGCACGGATCGCTCGGCCGAATCGTCCGCCGATTCGATGCGGACGGGAAACTCCTGATCGCTGTCGACGCGTGGCGTTTCGTACCCCGTCGTGATTACCGTCCGCTCCCCGGCGTCGAGGCTCACCGCGTGCCGGTCGACTCGGGCCGCGCTGTGGCCGACGATCAACTCGAGGTCCTGCCTGCCGGCAGCGTCGCCGGTGTTCTCGACTGTGACGCTCACCTCGAGGAACTCGCCGGAATCGATGGGGGCGTTCGTCTCGAGGCTCACCAGTTCGAACGTCGCGGTCTCGTCGGTCCCGCCGTCGTCAGGCTCGATCTCGCCCAGACACTCACGCGCGTTCGGATTCCCGTGTGTCGTTCCCCCCGCTCGATACGCCATCTCGTCGGTCGTGAGAGACGAAATAACGGTGCCGTCGCTGCCGTACTCCGGGATCTCGACGGTGATTTCGTCGTCGCTCTCGTGGACGGCGGAGTCGTCGCCGATCTCGAACACCACCGTTCCCGAGAACGGTGCGTCGACGTCCTCGCCGAAGACGACCCCGTCCTCGACCACGGTGTTTCCGTACAGCCCATCGTCGTAGAACCCCGTACTCGCGAAGGCGACGTCGCCGGCTTCGAACGATCCCGTGAGCTCTGCCCGGGTACAGGAGGGAAACGAGACCGTTCGCTCCGACCCCTCGCTCTCGGCGTCGCTCCCCACAGCGGAGTCGTCGTCGGTCTCCGTCCCGGTTCCGGTGCCGTCGGACGAATTCGTGTCGCTGAACGAATCGTCGGTGGTCTCGCCCGTTTCGTTTTTGGTCCCGTTCGCGGCGTCCGATCCGTCGAGGCCCGCGTTGAGACAGCCTGCGAGTCCGAGTCCGACTCCCGAGACGCCGATGAAAGTCCGTCGTTCCATAGCCGGAGGAAGCAGATCTCACAGCATAAAGATGTCGCAAATATGGTATATCTGATTACAGTCATGGGTCTGTGAGGGACCGTCCGCAACGGCGGACCATCGGCTCGAGACGGAACGCCACACGATATGACATCCGATGGAGAGCCCGTCGACCGCAGCACGAACCGCGTCGCGTTCCGACGCGGCGTCTCATACGGTTTGCTGTCCCGATTTCTCGGTGGGACCGCAGGGTGGTCCCGGTCCCACCGGCCCTGACGGACAGGAGACCGTCTCAATCGGTCGACTCCTCGGCCTCCGCGATGACCTCGCTCACGATCACGCTCGAGATCCGCGTGCCCTCTACGTCCTCGACGGTCACCTCGTAGCCGTCGGCCTCGATCGCGTCGCCGATTTCCGGTGCGCGGCCGAGGCGACTCAACACGAGGCCGCCGATGGTGTCGAACGCATCGCCTTCGAACGTCGTTCCGAGGAGTTCGTTGACGTCCGCGAGGGAGACGCCGCCGTCCATGGCGTAGCGGCCGTCGGGGAGTTCGTCGACCGAGGGCTCCATTTCGGCGACGTCGAACTCGTCTTGGATCTCTCCGACGACTTCCTCGATGACGTCCTCGATGGTGAGGATGCCCTCGAAGGCACCCCACTCGTCGATGACGACTGCCATCTGGACGTTCTGCCGACGGAATTCCCCGAGAATCTCGTCGATTCGGCGAGTCTCGGGGACGATGATGATGTCTCGAGCGAGATCGTGAGCGGTCGGTTCGTCGCCGCCGTCCGCGGTCTCGATGGCCTGCAGCACGTCTTTCGCGTGAACGAACCCGACGACGGGCTGGTCAGCCTCCTCGTCGACCACGGGGAACCGGGTGTAGGTCCCGCTGGCCGCCACGCCCCGGAGCTCCGAGAGTGGCATCCCGGCGCGAACGGTAACGACGTCAGGGCGGGGGATCATCACCTCTCGAGCGACCGTGTCGCTGAGGTCGAAGATCGATTCGATCATCTCGACTTCCGCCATCTCGACGGCACCCTGGCGGCCCGACTGGGAAACGATCCGCAGGATCTCTTCCTGGCTGTGACTCTCGTCGCGCTCGGAGGCCGGCGCGACGCCGATGAGTCGGGTGAAGAAGTTCGCCGTGCCGTTGAATACGATAATCCCGGGGATGAAGATGTAGTAGAAGAACTTCATCGGCGCGGCGACGAGCAGCGCGATCCGTTCGGCGTCCGCGATGGCGAGGGTCTTGGGCGCGAGCTCCCCGAAAACGACGTGCAGGAAGGTGATGATGCTGAATCCGATCGCGATCGACACGAGATGAAGCGTTCCCGCGGGGAGTATCGGCCCTAACACGGGCTCGAGAAGCGAGGCGATGGCGGGCTCACCGACCCACCCCAGCCCCAGCGAGGCGATCGTGATCCCCAGTTGGGTCGTCGCGAGGTAGTCGTCCAGGTTCTCCTCGGCCTCCTGGACGAGTTTCGCCGACGACCGGCCCTCGTCGACGAGGGTCTGGATCTGCGTCGGCCGGATGCGGACGTATGCGAACTCGGCGGCGACGAAGAAGCCGTTCAGGAAGACCAGGAAGAAGGCAAAGAGGAGTCGCCCGAACGAGAAGGCGAGATCCACTGCTACCATGGATCCACTCCGGATCGCTGTGAGCGGTCCGCTACCGGTAGCGTCCGGTGGGACCGACTCCGTGTTCGACGAGTGATTCGGCCGTCCACCGCGTCCGAACCGGTGGGACGGCATGCATCGCTCGGCGACGGGGGGACAGCAAAGGACCCATCGCCGGTATCCACGCTCATACGACCAGTTGGCACACAGCTTACAAAACCGTGGCGCTGGCGATCGATGCGGGCCGCCGTTCGCCGGTCCGCTGGACCGCCGAGTGCGTTCGGCCGTCTCGGCGGGCGCTCGAGCGCTGTTTTCCCGTATCGACTTCCGATTCGTGTCTCGACTGCCGACCGGATGCCGGAGCGGATAACTGCCCGGAACTCGAATGCCGGCTATGAACGTCGCGATCGTCACCGTCGGCGACGAGATTCTCGCGGGGTCGACGACCAATACCAACGCGTCGTGGCTGGCCGAGCGGATCACCGAGCGGGGCAGCACAGTACAGCGAATCCTGACGATTCCCGACGACCGCGAACTCATCGCCGACTCCGTCGCCCGGTGGAGCGACGAGTTCGACGCCGTGATCGTCACCGGCGGGATCGGCGGGACCCCCGACGACGTGACCGTCGAGGCCGTCGCCGACGGCCTCGAGCGCGAGTTCGTCGTCCACGGCGAGATTCGAGACGGGTTGGTCGAGAAGGCGGCGGCGTTCCGGGAGGAAAACCCGGACCTGGTCGAGGAGTACGATCTGCATCTCGACATCGATGCCGCGGCCTCGATCCCGGAGGGTGCGACGCCCATCGTCGTCGACGAGGGGTGGGCACCCGGCTGCGTCGTCGAGAACGTCTACGTCTTCGCCGGCATCCCCGACGAGATGCGGGCGATGTTCGACGCGGTGGCCGACGAGTTTCAGGGCGATTCGACCGCGGACACGCTGTACACGCCGGCACCCGAGGGATCGCTGCACGACGTGCTCGAGGGCGTCACCGACCGGTTCGACGTCTCGGTCGGGAGTTATCCGCGAAGCGAGAACCGGCCCGGCCGGATCCGCGTCTCGAGTACCGATCCGGAGACGGTCGAGGCGGCGATCGCGTGGCTCCGCGAGCGCGTGGAGACGACCGCGCCACCGTCCGCAAGCGAGTAGCGGCCACGGGTAACGCGATCGGCTCCGTCTCGGCCCGACGTCAGTCACCCCGTCGGTCTTCGACGATCCGTACGAGAACCGTCGCGAAGCCGGCGACGGTGAGGACGAACCGTTCGCCGGTCGCCGCGATGGGGAAGATCCGTTCGACGGCGGTCGCCGGTCCGTCTCGAGTGGGATCGAACCCGGTCCTGTAGTGGGTGTTCTCGGTGGTCCCGCGGGCCGTCGACTCGGCTACGGTTCCGGCGTCGAGTTCGACGAACGTCTGGACGAGTCCGCGCTGGTCGGTCACGAGAAGCGATCCGGACAGGTCGTAAAACCGATCGTGGACCGGCCAGAAGAGGTTGACGCCGTTGAAGAACGCGTCGAACAGCACGTGTGCGAAGAGCAGTCCGGCCAAACTGGCCCACGCGATGCGGTGGCCGTACTCGCCCCACCGGTCCCGGACGATCGATCGATCGCGGATCGCACCGTCCCACAGCAGGACGGCGGCGGGGACGAGGACGATCCAGAGGTTGTGAAAGGCCGCGCGATGGGTGCCCGGCACGACGATGCCGATCAACGTGTCGAGATCCAGCACGGCGCTACACGCCATCACGATCGCGATCGCCCGCGTGTCGAACTCGTCGCCGAGTAAGGCGACCCCGATCAGTCCTGCGAACGCGACGTGGACGACGGTCGATGGCACATCCCACCGACTCGAACCCCGGGGGCTTGACTGTTGGGGCATTCGACACCGCGACGGACGGCCCGGGCAGACGGCGGTTGTCGACGTTCGTTCCGCCTCGAGACGACCACTTCGTCTTCGGTAGCTACTTGGACCGACCGCTCGACCGACGGGTATGGGCGGACGCGGACCGAAACGAGAACTCGCGGAGAAGATCGCCGGTGAGATCACGTTGAGCGACGATCCCGGTGCGACCCTGCGCAAGTGGCGCACCGACTTCAACGTCTCACAGACCGACCTCGCGGCCGAACTCGAGGTCTCGTCGTCGGTCATCTCCGACTACGAGAGCGGACGCCGGGAGAGCCCCGGCATCGGCGTCGTCGGCCGACTCGTCGAGGGCTTGCTCACGATCGACGAACGCCGCGGCGGCGAGCGCATCCGACAGTACGGTCGCGTCCTCTCGGCGGGCTTCGAGAGCGACGTCGTCTACGACCTCCGCGAGTACGCTACGTCCCTTCCCCTCGAGAGGCTGTACGACGACCTCGAGGCGACCGAAATCGCCTCGAGCGGTACCGACAGCGTCAGCGGGCACACCGTTATCGACAGCATCAAAGCGATCACGCGCCTCTCGAGCGAGGAGTTCTTCCGGCTCTACGGGCAGAGCACGAACCGCGTACTCGTGTTTACGGGCGTGACGCGCGGGGAGTCGCCCCTCGTGGCGCTCCGGGTCGTCAACCCGACGCCCAACGCCGTTATCCTCCACGGTATCGACGAGGGCGACCTCTGGGACCACGCTGCCGATCTGGCGCGGATCGACGGCTACTCGCTGGCCGTGACGAACGCACCCCTGGACGAGATGCTCGAATACCTCGTCAGTCTCGAGTAGCGTCTCGTCCGGTGGCCCGACGGGACGGACTCCCACACGGTGTCCCGAGTTGTATACCCGCACTTCCCTCTGCAATCAGTCGCTTTGCCGGCGCACTCGCGAACCGCCCTGCGTTGTGCCGTCACTGACGGACAGGAGTCCGTATGGGCCGCGAGTCAGGCGATCTGGTCTTCGTACTCGTCGGCGGTCAGCAGGGCCTCGAGTTCGTCGGGATCGTCGGCGTCGATCTCGAGCATCCAGCCCTCGCCGAAGGGATCCTCGTTGACGAGTTCGGGGGCGTCGAACAGCGCCTCGTTGATCGCGATGACCTCGCCGCTGACGGGCGCGTAGAGGTCGGAAACGGCCTTGATCGATTCGACGACGCCGAACTCCGTTTCCCCCTCGAGGACGTCGCCCTCGTCGGGGAGTTCGACGAAGACTACGTCGCCGAGTTCGTCCTGTGCGAAATCGGTGATGCCCACGCGGACGACGCCGTCTGTCTCGAGTGCCCACTCGTGTGATTCTAGATACCGTCTCTCGTCGGGAATGTCGAAGCTCATTGTACTGTATCGATGAAGGGTGTGGTTTCGACTCGTGCTTTCTTCGATTGGCCGCGGACGACGACCTGCAGCGTGGTCCCCGGCTCCGCGTACGCCACGGGTACGTAGCCCAGACCGATCGGTTTCTCGACGGTCGGACTCATCGTCCCGCTGGTGACGGTGCCGATGACCCGGCTCTCGGCGTTCGTGATGTCGTAGCCGTGTCGGGGGACGCCGCGATCGATCAACTGGAAGCCGACGAGTCGCTCGTCGACGCCTGCCTCCTCGATCGCCGCGAGCGCGTCCCGACCGACGAACTCCGTCTCGAGTGCGACGGTAAAGCCGATCCCGGCCTCGTAGGGCGTCCGCGGGTTCGACTCCGCGTCGAAGTCCTGCCCGGCGAGCAACAATCCGGCCTCGATTCGGAGCGTATCGCGGGCCCCGAGCCCGCAGGGCTGGCAGTCGAACACGGACCAGATCTCCTCTGCTGCCGCCCAGGGGACGATCAGTTCGAAGCCGTCCTCGCCGGTGTAGCCCGTCCGGGCCGTCCAGCAGTCGACGCCGTCGATCGTCGCGTACCGCGCCTCGAACCGGTCGAGATCGGCCACCGATTCGTCGGTGACGCGCTCGAGGAGGTCAGCCGCGTTCGGTCCCTGGACGGCGAACATCGCGTACTCGTCGGTCCGGTTGTCGACGGTCGCCTCGAGCTCCCACTCGTTGCGGTAGCCGAGCCACCGTTCGTGGGTCGCCTCGTCGGTGCCGGCGTTGGGAACGAACAGGTAAGTCGGGTCGTCCCTCTCGTCGGGGAGCCGATAGACGACGGTGTCGTCGACGATGATCCCATCCTCGTCGGTGATCGCGGCGTACTGGGAGTCGCCGACCGCGAGCCGCGAGACGTCGTTTGACGTCAGGCGTTGCATCAACGCCGTCGCGTCCGGCCCGGTGACGTGGATCTGGCCCATATGCGAGACGTCGAAGATCCCGACGTCCTCCCGGACGGCGGCGTGCTCGGTCTGAATCGAATCGAACTCGACCGGCATGTCCCAGCCGCCAAACTCCGTGAACTTCGCCCCGCGCTCGTCGTGTATCCCACGCAACGGCGGCGTCTGAAGCGGCATACTCGAGCTATCAGCCGCAGCGTAGTAATGTCTTTTTGTCGGCCAGCGACCCGCGTACCTGGTAACTGGCATGCGGTAGCACGCACTGGGCCGTGGTGAACGACCGAGACACGAGTGAAACGAGCGCCTCGGAAAACGAATCGCGCGGGAGCGACGGTCTCGCGGACCCGGATAACTGGGGTCATCGAGGCGTATCGCACGCGATCGACCCGCTGCTGCTCGACACATAAATAATCGCGGTTACGAACTTGTAACCTGACGGTCTCCGGTTGACAAAAACATATCACTGCATCTCCCGTACCAGCGTTGTACGATGACTGGCCCAGCACTCGAGCCACAGGCGGACTGGAACGGGATTTACATCGACGGCGAGTGGCGTGACGCCTCGAGCGGCGACACGATCCCGGTAGAGAACCCGGCGAAACAGGAAGTGTTTACGGAGGTCCCGGCGGCCACGGAAGCCGACGTCGACGCGGCCTACGAGGCCGCCGAGGCGGCACAGCCGGCGTGGGCCGAAACCCCGCGTGCGGAGCGCAACGAAATCGTCGAGAACCTGCTCGCGGAACTCAACGAGAATTTCGAGGCGATCGCCGGCTTGCTCGCGACCGAAGCCGGAACGCCGGGGTATCGCGCGATGGGCGAGTTCGCGACCGCGACCGGCGACGTGGAGATGGCACTCGAACTCGAGGCCCCCGAGGAGGAGGTCCGGCCGTCGCCGTCGATCGAGGACAAGGACAACCACATCGTCTACGAGCCGGTCGGCGTCGTCGGCGTCATCTCGCCGTGGAACTTCCCGCTGCATCTCACCCTCCGTGCGGTCGCCCCGGCGATCGCGCTGGGCAACACGGTCGTCCTGAAGCCCGCGACGGACACCCCGATCACGGGCGGACTCCTCATCGCGAAGCTCTGTGAGGCCGCGGGCGTCCCCGACGGC
Organism: Natrinema ejinorense; assembly: GCF_002494345.1. GTDB lineage: Archaea > Halobacteriota > Halobacteria > Halobacteriales > Natrialbaceae > Natrinema > Natrinema longum. The sequence goes on along the minus strand of NZ_NXNI01000001.1, from coordinate 1,133,813 downwards.
GTCGTCAACGTCGTCACCGGACGTGGCTCGGAGATCGGCGACCGAATGGCCGGGCACCCGACGCCACGGGTCGTCTCCTTTACGGGCTCGACGGCCGTCGGCAAGGGCGTCGCCGAGCAGGCCGGCAAGAACCTCGCGTTGCCGGCCCTCGAACTCGGCGGTAACGCGCCGTTCATCGTCACCGACGAGGCCGACCTCGAGAAGGCCGCCCGCGCCGGCGCGTTCGGCTCCTTCTTCCACCAGGGGCAGGTCTGTATCTCGATCAACCGACATCTGGTCCACGAGGACCTCTACGACGAGTACGTCGACCTGCTGGTCGAGCACGCCGAATCACTGGTGATCGGCGATCCGTCCGAAAACGACGACGTCACGTTCGGCCCCGTCCAGAACGAAACCCAGCGCGACGACCTGGTCGAGTTCATCGAGGGCTCGCTCGAGGCGGGAGCCACCCTCGAGACCGGCGGCGAGGCCGACGGCCTGTTCGTCGAACCGACGGTCCTCTCGGACTGTACCAACGACATGCCGACGGCGTGTAACGAACACTTCGGCCCCGTCGCGCCCGTGATCCCGTTCTCGGACGACGAGGAAGCGATCGAGCTGGCGAACGACACCGAGTACGGTCTCTCGGCGTCGGTCTTCTGCGAGGACGCCGAGCGCGCCCGCGACCTCGCCGATCGGGTCGAGGCCGGGATGGTCCACATCAACGACCAGCCGATCAACGAGGACCACAACGCGCCCTTCGGCGGCGTCAAGCAGTCGGGGCTCGGCCGCTACCACGGCGAGTGGATCGTACAGGAACTCACCGAGCCCAAGTGGATCTCCGTCCAGGGCGAGGAACGCGATTACTTCGTCTTCGAGTAACGCTCCTCGAGTCCGTCGGAGATATCGATCTCTCGGTCGGAATATCGACGCATCGGTTGCGATATCGGTCCGACGGGGATATCGAGCCGACGTCGTTATCGACCCCGTTCCTCGAGTCGGAGCGTGTACTCGCCGCTCCCGCTGACCGCGTGTAGCTGGATCCGGATCTCCTCGTCGCCCTCGAGCGAGACCGTGATGGATTCGCTCGTGCCCGCGTTCGTGGACGACGCGTCGTGATCCCATCTGGTGGGTTTGCTGCCGTCCGTGGTCACGTAGAGGTCGAAGTCGGTGTCGTCAGGTCCCTCGAGCGTGATCGTCGCCGAACAGGGGTCGGTGGCGTTCAACGAGTAGCTGTAGCGGTCGCTCTCGCCCCACCAGCCGCTGCCATCGAGGGAGCCGGTCGCGCTCGCGGTGATCGTCTCGTCGCCACACTCCCCAGGTTCTTCCTCGTCGGGGAACGGATCGGTCTCGACCGCTGCAGCCGCATCGACGCGGCCGTACCCCTGTTGGGTATCCCGGAGGCCGAGATCGGCGGCGGTCGCCCGAAGGTGCTCGCGGAGTTCCGCCCGCGAGAGGTCCGGATGGGCCGACAGGGCGAGCCCGGCGACCCCCGCGACCACCGGCGTTGCCATCGACGTCCCCGACATGCGGATGTAGTCGTCGCCGGTGGCGCTCGAGACGAGCCGACTCCCCGGTGCGGCGAGTTCGATCGCCGACCCGGTGTTGGAAAACGAGGCGATCGAATCGTCGTCCTCGAGTGCGGAGACGCCGATGACGGTGTCCTCGTTCGCGGGAGAGAAGACGCGATCGTTCCCCTCGTTGCCGGCCGCACCGACGAGGAGCGCGCCCTGATCGGCCGCGTACTCGCAGGCCGCGGACAGCGTCTCGTAGGTGCCGTCGACGCCCAGCGAGAGGTTGATGATGTCGGCACCGGCGTCGGCGGACCACTGAATCCCGTCGGCGATGTCCGAGAGCGAGCCGACCCCGTCTTCGTTCAGTGCGCGGACCGACAGGAGCGAACAGTCGCTGATACCCGCGTGGCCGATCCCGTCGTCCGTGCCGCCGGCGGCGATCCCGCCGACGTGGGTTCCGTGATCCTCGCCGCCGGTCGGGTACGGGTCGCCGTCGTCGTCGACGAAGTCCGCACCGATCCGATCGTCGACGACGCGATCGAGTGCGGGGTGGTCGTACTGGATCCCCTGATCGACCACGGAGATGACGACCTCCTCGCTCCCGCGCGTGGTCTCCCAGGCCGCCTCGCAGTTGACCTGCTGGGGAGCGTGCTGGGAGTCGTAGTAGGGGTCGTCGGGCTCGAAAAGCGTCTGGACCGTGACGTTGGGTTCCGCGTACTCGACGGCGGGCGAGGCGGTGATCGCATCGATGAACTCCTCGCGAGCGCCGTCGGGCGCATCCGAGGGAAAGGCGACGACGGCGTACCGGATCGTTTCGTTCGTATGGACGACATCGGCATCGCCGGGGACGGCGCTTCGAGCTTCCTTCGCAACGTCCGAGGCCGATGGCGAGATACCGACGATGATCTCGTCTCGTTTCGGCCCGGGCGTGCGGCCGGGCGCCGCGCTCGTGACGCTGCTCGAGCCGATCAGACCCCCGACGGCGACCGAACTAGCGCCGGTCAGGATCGATCGACGGTCGTATGTGGGGTCGTGGTCGTCGGCCGGCGGACCGTTTTGTGTCATCGGATGACAGTCACCAGGACCTGAAATTAGTAAACACTTATCGAACTTCGTCCGATTTATTTTCGAAATGACCGAGCTAATAGTGATCGAATAAAATAGTATCTAGCAATAGTAAGTGAATATGTGAAGTCGACCACTTACGGCAACCGTCCGAAACCCGAGAAACACGATTGCGGTTTCCCGAAGTGATGTGACGGGTCAGAGAGCTGTCTCCGCCGGCGACTTCGAACCGCGACCGTAATCGGCGGTTCCGAACCGAACGGTTCTATTTACCCCGCTCTTCGACGCTCACCGTGTAGGAACCGCTGCCGCTGTATCGCCTGACGAGGATACCGAACTCCTCGTCGCCGCTGAGATCCACGTCGATCGATTCGTTCGAGTCGTCGTTGACCGACCGTTCATCGTAGTCCTGCTGCGTCGGCGTCCGTCCGTCGAGGGTCAAGTAGAGATCGAAGTCCGCAGTCCCCGGCCCCTCGAGGGTGACGGTAGCGCTGCAGGGGTTCGCCGTCTTGAGTGTATACGTGTAGGTGTCGCTTGGATTGCCCCACCAGCCGCCGCTGAGTTGGCCCTCCCCGCTGGCCGTGTTCACTTCGTCGCCGCATTCGCCGGGTTCGGGATCCGGGTCCGGGTCCGGATCGGGGGTCGTGCCGGGCTCGGTGGTGACGGCGTTCCCGGCGTCGACGCGACCGTTTCCTTGTTCGGTATCGTCCAGACCGATGTCGACGGCCGTCTCGTTGAGGTGCGTCCGCAACTCCTCGTTCGAGAGATTCGGCCAGGCCGACAGCGTCAGTCCGGCGACGCCGGCGACGACTGGCGACGCCATCGAGGTACCGCCGAAGGTATCGTAGTCGTCGAAGGGAATCGTCGAGAGGACGTCGCCACCGGGTGCGGCCAGTTCGATTTTCGGACCGACGTTCGAGAAGTCCGACAACGTCTCTCCCTCGTCGAGCGAAGAGACGGCCAGAACGGTGTCGTAGGCGGCCGGATACGAGACGGGGCTGCCGTAATCGTTGCCGGCGGCCGCAACGAGCAACGAGCCCTGCGATTGCGCGTACTCACAGGCCTGTTGCATCAGGTTCGTCGCGCCGCCGCCGCCGAGGGACATATTGATGATATCTGCACCCTGATCGGCCGACCACTGGACCGCGTCGGCGATGTCCGAGAGCGACCCGCCACCACCGGACGCGAGCGCGCGGGCCGAGAGGAGCGAACAGTTCGAAATGCCGGCGTGACCCGTCCCGTTGTCGGTGCCGCCGGCGGCGATCCCGCCGACGTGCGTGCCGTGGTTCTCGCTTGCGTCTACCGGATACGGATCGCCGTCGGCGTCGACGAAGTCATCGCCGTTGTTCGAGACGCTGTCGTCCATGTTCTCCGCGAGATTCGGATGATCGTACTGGATTCCCTGATCGACGATCGAGATCGTCACGCTCGGATCGCCGAGGGTCTCCTCCCAGGCTTCCTCACAGTTGACCTGCTGTGGCGCGTACTGACTCCCGAAGCTCGGATCGTTGGGAGTGTACAGTGGCGATGCACCACCTTGTGCGCCTGCCGTCTCGTCGTCGGTTCCCGACCCGAGCGGCTCGGCCTCGAGTGCCTGGTAGGTGACGTTGTCCTCCGTGTACTGTACCTCGTTGACGTCCATGAGGTTTCGCTTGACGTTTTCCTTGGCCTGTATGGAGGCCTCGTCGGCCATCGCTACCGACGCGTAGCCGAGCGTTTCGTTCGTGTGTACGATATTCGCGTTGCTCGGGAGTTTCGGCTCGACTGCCGCTTCGATGTCCGAAACGTCGGAGTCGACACCGACGATCAGTTCGTCCTTTTTTGGCCCCGGTTCGCGTCCCGGCGTTGCGGACGTAACGCCGCCGAGACCAACAAGCGCACCGAACGCGCCGACTGCTTCGAGGAGCGATCGTCGATTCACGTGCGAGTAGTTGTCATCAGACATGATGCAGATGAACGAATTTTATTCGCGTATTAAAGATTTTTCAAACATACTATAATTTGATATAATCTAGATAGTTGCGATATAATACGTCGCGAGAGAGGCTATTGCTATTAGATACTACCGGGGTGCGATCTTCGGTCCGCCGTTTTAGTAGATAATAAACAGAATAACTGTTTATTCTTGCCTTCGGCAACGGTGTCTTTTCGCCCCGTTCACCGGTATCGAACCGATTTCGATCGGGGACTCCGGTCGAGCCGGCAAGAATAGCGACGACGCTGGCGTTTCGCCACACCTATCTCCGGGCGCGGGAAAAAGCGGGCAACTGACTATGTTTGACCGCGTTCGTACCCGTCTCGCGCCCGATACCGAAACCGAGCCGGCAGTGGGGTTGTTCGTCGACGGGCCGAACGTCTTCCGCGACGAGTTCGACGTCGATCTGGACGATCTCCGCGAGACGGTCCGCCGGCTCGGACGGGTCGGCGTCATCCGTCTCTACCTCGACGAACACGCGACTCCCGGTCTCATCCAGGCCGCCGAGGCCCGCGGCTTCGAAGTGATCGTCACCAGCGGCGACGTCGACGTCAAACTCGCGGTCGACGCGACCGCGTTCGCCGGCGAGGGCACCATCGACCGACTCGCGATCGCCTCGCGGGATACGGATTTCAAACCCGTCCTCGAGTACGCGGGCACCGTCGGCGTCGAAACGATCGCGATCGCACCGGGGTCACACGGTCGTTCGGACGCACTACAGAACGCGGCCGACGATGCAGTGACACTCGACGTCTGAGTGTCTCCGGAGGCGACTTATCGGGGGCTTGGCTGCTTCTTCGCTCCGCTGTCTGCGCCTTTCATAGCTACTATGCCGTTTGAAAGTCAACTGTCACGCTCCGATGACGCAGGAATTAGGTCCCCTTGCTCGAGAGTTGTCCTTCCCGTACTACGAAGAGGCCCTTCCGGCGCACGATCGGTTCCACGCCAAACGGGTCCGTGACGTCTCGATTCGGTTAGCGAACGAGTGCGAGGGCAATGTCGATAGAGACGTGCTGTCAGCGGCGGCTTGGGTACACGATATCGGCCGGCCACGAGAACGAAGGGGAGAGATAGAAAATCACGGAGAGTGGGCTGCAGCTGAAGCGTCAGCACGTCTCGCGGCTGAATCGGTGCCGTCCGATCGCATCGAGGCGATCGATCACTGTCTTCGATCGCACAGTATTCGAACGTCCTCTCCGGAGCCAGAGACGCTCGAAGCGAAGTTACTCTTCGACGCGGACAAGTTGGACGCCGTCGGAGCACGTGGTCTCGTTCGGCTGGCCTGTATCGTCGGGGAGCGGTCAGGTCGGACGGGCGGAAAATACGCCGTTATCGACGATGCATCAGCTCTCGAGATGGAGCCATCGGATGGGCCGGACATCTCGCTCCTTCGAGAGTGGGCCAAAGAGCGTCTCGATGCACTGTATACGTCCCCCGGACGCCAGCTTGGAACCGCTCGATGGGAGTTTATGGAGGAGTTTTTCGTGCAGTTCAGCGCAGAACTCGGAGTCGAAGGGAACGAATAACGCTGCGCAGTTGCGGTGTTCCGTTCTGGCGTACCGAACCACCAGAGCGACTGTCGGAAACGTCGGGCGATCCTCGTTCCCGGTTCGGAGCCGGGAACGCTATTCCGCGTAGGAACTCTCGCCGACGATCTCGATGAACTCGCCGCGACCGGTTGCGGCCGCGTCGTCGAATTCGGTCACGCGGACTCGCACCTGCTTCTCGATGGTTTCCGGCCCGGCGTCCTCGACGATCAGTTCGGTGTCGCCGATATATGCGCGACCTGCCGTGCCGTTCGACTCCGCGATGAAGACGGTGACCTCGCTTCCGCGCTCGAGGGAGGGGCGAGACGTCCGGAACCGCCAGCCTTTGAAGTACTTTCCGAGGAAGCTCATACGCGAGCCACCTCCTCGGTTTCGCGATCGGTAATGTACTCGCGGCCGAAGCCGGTCAGTGCCGCGAGGACGAAGACGGCCACCAGCAGCCACCCCTGGAAGACGAAGGGGACGACGTCGATCGGCGTGACGAGCATCGACTGGTCGAGCCACTCGTACTCCCCGGGCAAGGTCTGCATCGCGCCGTACCCGGCGAGAACACCGCCCGACCACGGGAAGATATAGCCCATGGCAGCGGTCTGGCCGTCCAAGATGTTCGCCCGGCGGTAGCCGTTCAGATTGAATCGCTCTCCGATCTTCGAGATGTACGGACCGATCGCGACCTCGGCGGCCGTGTTGATCGTGATGATCGCGTTGATCAGCGCCGCAGTGGCGACCATCGTGAGTTCGGCGTTGCGGACGCTGGTCGCGAGGTTTTCGAGCGACCACTCGAGGAGGACCTCGAACGCGCCGCCCCGAATCATGATCTGGGCTGCGCCGATGATCAGGAGGACGAGAATCGAGAGTTCGAGGAAGCCGGCGACGCCGTTCATCAGGCTCCCGCCGACGCCGACCGCGTCGGGGTCCTCGACGATCGTGAGGATCGGCAGGGACTCGAGGGGTTGGGCCAGCGGTGCGTCCGCGGGCGCGTTGAACATGACGATGTCACCGAGGGTCGTCAGGTCGAAGACGAGGTTGAACGCGACGGCGATGACGATCCCCCAGGAGATCGCCTCGACGATGTGGCGGCCGGCGACCGCCGCACCGATCACGGCGAGCATCGAGACCACGTGGACGAGACCGATCGCCTCGCTTCCCTCGAGGAAGATCGACTGGGCCTCGGCACCGATCTCGAGGCCGTCCATCGCGCCGCCGGCGACGATGTAGCCCAGGAAGGCGATCACGGCGGCGATGATCACGTACTTGAACCGCGAGGCGACGACACCGCCGATGTCGGCGTCCTGCGTGACGGCGCTGACGATCGTCGTGTCGCTGACGGGCGCGAGGTTGTCGCCGAAGATCGCTCCCGAGAGGATCGCGCCGAACATGAGAACTGGGTTCGCGCCGAGCAACACGCCGGCCGGGAAGAAGAGGCCGACGAAGGCGACGCTCGCGCCGTAGCCCGTCCCGATCCCGGTCGTGAAGACGGCGGCGAGGACGAACGTGATCGCCGGGAACAGCGCCGCGCCGACGCCCGCAGTGTCGGCCAGCCAGACGAGGCCGCCGACGAAGCCGCCGTCCTGCAGGAGCTGGGCGAACATGCCGGCCCAGATCCACGCCACGATAGCGGTCACCGCGACCGGCTGGGTCATCCCCTCGAAAATCGTGTTGGCGTACGATTTCCAGTTCCCCCGGACGAAGAACATCCCGACGATGAGCCCGACCAGGATCCCGACGATGAGACCGCCCGTATCGCCGATTCGCCAGAGGGCCGTCTGGACGATGGCCCACAGGATGAAAAACGCGATCGGAAACGCGCTCATTCCCCGGCCGCCGTAGAACTCGACTCGCGGTCCACCGTCGGTCTCCCCGCCGATGAACTGATCGGACGGATCCTCGTCGGATGGCGTCGCTCCGTTCTCGCTCATAGTCGATCACTCATACTGAAACACGTCCGATCTATCTGGATGGGTCATAATAACTATTGTTGACAAAACCGAGCCGCTGTGAGAGTCGTCTACCATCGGTCCTTGAGCCAATACGGGTGACGGCTATCATTTATCCATCGACTTCGATCCGGCCCGCGGCGGGCACGGGACGTCGGTCCCGGCGTTCCGCCCGAAAGTCGGAGGCTATTCCAGCGTGGCTCGCCCAGTCGAACGTATGATCGACGATCGGCCGGTACTGGACGATCACCTCCACCTCGACCCGGACAACAATCGCGGCATCGATGCCGTCAGAGACTTCGCTCGCGTCGGCGGCACTCATCTGCTCGTCGTCAACAAACCCTCCTGGCACCTCGGCGTCGAGGCCGAGACCGGCGAGGACTTTCGTGCGGTCTTCGAGCGGACGATCGAGATCGTCGACGACGCCTCGAGCGAACTCGCGGGGCGGGCGTGGCCGGTGTTGGGCGTCCACCCCGGACTGATATCGCGGCTGGTCGACGACCGCGGCGTGTCGCCCGAGGACGCCCGCGATCTCATGCAGGCCGGGCTCGACGTCGCCGCGGAGTACGTCGAGTCGGGCGAAGCGCTGGCGCTGAAGTCCGGTCGCCCACACTACGAGGTCGACGACGACGTCTGGGCGGCCTCCAATGCGGTCATGCGCCACGCCTTCGAGCACGGAGCCGCCCTCGAGTGTGCCGTCCAGCTCCACGCGGAGGCCAGCGAGGACATGACCGAGGTCGCCGACTGGGCAGAGGACGCGGGACTGCCGTCCCGTCGCGTCGTCAAACACTACGCGGGCGGCCGCCTCGAGGGCCCGACGCCGAGCGTGATGTCGAATAAAGACCGCCTCGAAACCGCCGCCGAGCGCGGCGAGCCGTTCCTGATGGAGACCGACTACATCGACGATCCCGATCGGCCGGGTGCGGTACTCGGTCCCAAGACGGTTCCGCGGCGGGTCCGGTGGCTCCTCGAGAACGGCCACGACGAGGCGGTCCGGATCGCCCACGTCGAGACGCCACGGCGAGTTTACGGCATCGACACGGAAGCGACCCTCGAGCGAGACGGGTAATAACTGATTAGGGTTGCTCGAGCGAAGGCATCGACGGATTGAGGGCGGCCTGATGGTGGTCTGAGCGGCTGTATGGCGATACTAGCCGATCAACCTGTTCACCCAAACATTCACTTTCGACGGCTAGTGTAGAGAAAGGCATTTCAAGCGGCCGGTGTAGGTGTCTGTATGAGCAATCCCCCGACCGAGTTCTACTCGGAGGAACGCTGGCAGAACTGGATCGATCGCATCAAAGACGAAGACATCGATCCGGAAGACGAATCCTCGGCGCGGCTCCTGTTGAACCTGCAGGACGACACGGCGATCGCGATCGCCAAGATCGTCGCCGCCTACGACGACGGGGAACTCGAGCAAGAGGACGCACTCGAGGAGATCAACGACGTCCGCGAGATCGTCCTGAGCGAGATCGACATCGAAGACGAAGAGAAGTTGATCCTCGTCGACGGCGTCCAGACGAGCCTGGTCTGTGTCTTCTTCGCCGCCGAGGAGTACGTCGCGAACGGCCCGGCCGAGGACGGCAGCGTCGGCGACTATCTCGGCGCTGCGGCCGACGCCGAAGCCGAGGAGGATCTCGACGCCGCGCTCGGCTACGCGGCGCAAGCGGGGACGCTCATCATCGACGACCAGGACCTCGACATGACCGTCGCCGAGGACCTCGAGTACGGGCTGGTCACCGAATGGATCAACGGACTCGATAGCCTCCAGAGCGCGATGAGCGATCCGGAAGTCGTCGAGGAAGACGAGTAGCTCGGTCGACGGGTTCCGACCACGGCGTCGCCTCGAGAAGCCACCAGACGTTTAAGCCGTGGTGACTATTCTCGCCTATGTCACGCTGGGGAGACGAGCGTGCAGTAACCGTCCAGATCGGGGCGGTCCTCCTGCTTGCGATCCTCTTCGCCGCGCTCGCGCTCTACCAGGTCAACGTCGTTCCGGCCCAGAACGGCGCGATCGAGAGCGAACACAACCAGCAGGTCCACGACGAACTGCAGGACTTGCGCAACGCGATCCGTAACGTCGGGACGAGCGGCGGTTCGGAATCGGTCTCGGTCACCCTCGGCACCCGGTATCCGACCCGGACCTTTCTAACCAACCCGACGGACCCGACGGGAACGCTCCGGACGAGTGAGACCGGAGCCGTCGGTATCGACAACGCCGAATTCGACGGCAGATACACAACGACTGCAGACGAGCTTCTGGGGGAGGACTTCGAGACGCGGACGCTCAGCTACGAGCCGTCGTACAACGAGTACCGTGACGCGCCGACGACCCGGCTCGAGCACGGATTCGCGTTCAACGAGTTCAGCGACGCGTCGGTCGCGCTCACCGATCAGCCCGTGATCGACGACGAGCGGATCACGATCGTCCTCGTCGAGGGCAGCCTGTCGATGTCCTCGAGGGGCGCGACGACCGTCGATACCAGGATTCTGAGTGGGCCTACCGATCCGATCACCCTCGAAGACGACGGTGCAAATATCACGATCACGGTTCCGACGGCGTCGCCGCGCGCGTGGAACGAATCGATCGGGACCGAGTTCGGGCCAGCGTCCGGGGCGGAACACGCGAGAGTCACCGGCTACGCGGACGGTCAGCTGACGGTCGAACTCGAGGGCGACACGGAGTACGAACTCCGGATGGCTCGCATCGCAGTCGGCGACGGACGCGACGACGGGTCCGACGAGTTCGATATCAACCGAGTGACCGCTGACGACACCGATTCGAGCGGTGCGTACGACGTTCGGTGGGACACGGATCGAATCAACGACGAGGAACGCGTTTCTTGTACGGACGAGAGCTGTACGTTCACTGCGGCCAATGCGGGAGACACGATACCAGCTTCCGTCGAGACCGTACCGGCCGTCGACGATGCAGCCGTGGAGTACGCCGTCGGGAACAACGAGATCGCCGGACTCGTTCCGGGACGTGGGACGATTCAGGATGGCGTCCACGAGACTGCCCTCGAAGCGCGGTCGAACGGGACCACAACGCTGTTCGCCTCGAGCGGCGGCGCGGGTGACGCGCTCGATGTCACCGTCGCGGTCGAGTCGGCGGAGGCTTCCCTCCCCGACGGGAGCGTCGCCTACCACGACCGGAACGACGACGGCGTCTACAACGACGGCGAGCCGACGTACACGGAAGCCGACCTCGAAAGCGTCGACGTGTCCGGCTCGTTGATCGTCGTTGGCGACGCGTTCTCGGCGAACGGGATGGATCTCACCGCAGAACGCCTCACCGTCGAGGAGGGTGCGACGTTGGAGACGCGGTACGGCGGGATTCAGTTGACGACGAACAGCGGCGAGGTGGCCGTTGCAGGAACGCTCGATACGACCGCAGGCTCCGGACAGAGCGTCACGCTGGATGCGGCCGGTGGGACGGATCTCTCGGGCGGAACGATTCGCTCCAGCGGTGGGATCGACATGGGTGCTTCCGGCTCGATTACCGCCGACGACGCCACGCTCGATGCAACCGACGCGAGCTACGGATCGATCACTGTCTCCGGCGATGACAGTGTCGGGCTTCGCCGTGCAGTCGTGCAGACGGAGGGAACGATAACGATCACGGCAGGCGCGTCGTTCGACGCGACGGCTTCCGATTTCGAATCGACCGGAATCGGCCAGGAGATCGCCCTCGAGTCCAGCGACGATATGACGCTCGACCGGAGTACGATCGACGTCGGTCCATTCGGTACGATGACGGGGGACCTCAATCGGGGTTCGAACACGCTCTTCGTCGACGGGGCGGAGTTCCGGCGCGGCGACGATCCGGGACCGTTCGACTTCTCGCCAAACGGCGTCGACGTGCGTGGGACGCCTGCGGTTGGGTGGACCTGGTGATCGATGACACCGAAACACCGGCCCTGACGTCTCGCGGTTCCGAGACGGTGATACTGGGGAGCGATACTACGAGGCATAGCAGATGGTTCGACGATCGTCGAAACGTCGAACGACAATACCTTGTACCGTCACCTGTATTGACAACGTATGACTGCAGTCGGCATCGACGCCGTCGAGATCTGGACCGGGAACCTCAAACTCGACCTTCCCGGCACGTTCGCCCCGGAAAAGGGCGAAGACCCGGAAAAGTATACGAAAGGGCTCGGTCTCAACGCCAGTTCCTTTCCTGATAGTTACGAGGACATCGTCACGATGGGGGCGAACGCTGCCCACCGGCTGATGGAACGCAAAGGCCTCGAGCCCGACGATATTGGCCGTATCGACGTAGCAACCGAGAGCGCGTTCGATAACTCGAAGCCGGTTTCGACGTACGTCGCTGGGTGTCTCGAGCAGGTCTACGACGGGGACTTCCACCACGCGAACAAGGGCGAGCGGAAGTTCGCCTGCATCGCGGGAACACAGAGCCTCGACGACGCGTACAACTGGATCCGTGCGGGCCGCAGTCGCGGTCGCTCCGCGCTGGTCATCGCGACCGACACGGCGCTGTACGCACGGGGCGACGACGGTGAGGCGACGCAAGGTGCCGGTGCCGTCGCGATGCTCATCAGCGAGGATCCGAACCTCGTCGAACTCTCCGCCGAACAGGGGTACGGGTCGGCCGACGAAACCGACTTCCTCAAGCCCAACCAGCAGTTCCCGTCCGTCGACGGCAAACGCTCCGTGCAGGTGTACCTCGCGCGGATGCGCGAAGCCCTCGAGGACTTCGAGAGCGTCGCGGGCGAGGTCCACGAAGAGGACTTCGTCTACGCGCCCTTCCACACGCCGTTCCCGGGCATGGTCCGGAAGGCGGCCCTGTTGGCCTACCGCCACGTCATCCGCGATACGGAGATCGAGGACGATCTAGCCACGGAAATCGGTCGGCAGCCCCGCCCCGAGGCGTTCGACTCCGACGACGAGTACCGCGACGCCCTCCGGGAGTACATGGATTCGCTGAAACGCACCGACCGCTACGCCGAGTGGTACGAGGCGACGATCGATCCGACGCTGACGATCGCCCGCGAGGTCGGCAACTGGTACACCGGTTCCGTTCACGTCGCCCGCGCGAGCGCGTTGAAACACGCACTCGAGAGCGACCGCGAGATGACCGGTAAGAAACTACTCATTGGCTCCTACGGCAGCGGTGCACAGGCGGAGATCCACTCGGAGACCGTCCGGGACGGCTGGGAGGAGGAGATCACGGCGTTGAATATCGACGAACAGCTCGCCGAGCGCTACGAGATGACGTGGGACGACTACGAGGAGATCCACGACGCCCACAACCACGAGATGGACGTCGACGTCGAGGAGTTCACGACGCCAAGCGAGGAGTTCGTTTTCGACGGCTGGGGCCGCATGGGCGAGCGGAAGTACCGATACGTCGAATAACGGCCGTTTTTCTCGGACGGCGTTGGGACCGAGCACGCCATAAAAACGCCAGGCCCGGCGTTTCCTGCTCGGAGACCCAGTCCCGCCGGCTCGTTGTATCAGTGGACTAATTTGTAGGGCTGACATATCCCTGAATATGTCAGACAGTCCCGATCCCCCCGACTGGATCGTCGAGCAGTCCGGATTGATGGCGGTCGCACTACTGAGCGGGCTTCTCGCGCTGTTCGTTCTCCTGCCGTATCTCCAGTACGTCCTCTTCGGTGTCGTCCTCGCGTACATCATGTTTCCCGTACAGCAACGCCTCGAGCGATACGTGAGACCCACGTTCGCAGCGATCGGGGTGGTGATCACCACGTTAGTCGTCGTTTTGATCCCACTCGTCTACATCCTCTCGGTCGCCGTCCGACAGTCGCTTCGGGTCGTCCGCTCCATCAGGCGGGGAGGTGTCGACATCGAGACGATCGAGGAGGTTCTCGAGACCAACGGCTACGCCGTCGATCTCGTCGATCTCTACGAATCGAATCAGGGCCGAATCGCGAGCGCCATCCAGGAGGTCACGTCGGGCGCGATCGATATCATCGGCAGTTTGCCGAATCTCTTCATCGGGTTGACGGTCACGCTGTTCGTCCTCTTTGCGCTGTTACGGGATGGGAAGGACCTCGTCGCGTGGTTTCAATGGGTGTTGCCGATCGACGACGAGATCCTGACGGAACTGCGCACGGGGCTGGACCGGCTCATGTGGGCGTCGGTCGTCGGCAACGTCGCCGTCGCAGGCATTCAGGCGGGGCTGCTCGGCGTCGGGTTAGCGATCGCCGGCGTCCCCGCAGTCGTCTTTCTCACCGTCGCGACGTTCGTCCTGACGTTGCTTCCGCTCGTCGGTGCGTTCGGGATCTGGATCCCGGCAGCGGTCTACCTGGTGGCGATCGGCCGGCCGACTGCCGGTGGGGCGATGGCCGTCTACGGACTGCTCGTCACGTTCTCGGATTCGTACCTTCGTCCCGCGCTGATCGGTCGGACCAGCGCTTTCAACTCCGCGACCGTCGTCGTCGGCATCTTCGGCGGACTCGTCGTCTTCGGTGCCGTCGGGCTGTTCATCGGCCCCGTCGTCCTCGGCGGCGCGAAACTCGCGTTCGATTGCTTCGCCCGAGTGCGGACCGGAGATGCCCCGCCCGGAGCCGCTCTCGAAAGCGAGGATTCGGATGCCGATACCGTGGCTCCGACCGACGAAATCGAGTCGACGACCGATTCGGACGGAGACGGCGACGCCGGCTTGTGACCGACTGTCGGTGCCTCGTGCTGGCGGAGATGTCGACCACTGTGGGACGTCGAATCGGGTGGGAGAACCAGGGCGTGACGATCAGCAATACATCCGTTCACCGACGCGTGTCCGACAGTATCAGTCGTTTTTCCACTTCCCTGGCTCCTGGCCGTTGATCTCGCCTTTCGCCTGCCGCCGGCTCGGCCAGACTCCGAGCGCGAGTATGCTTCCGAAGAAAACGCCGAGGAGCACCGCCACCAACGTGCCAGGAACGCCGGGGAGTTCCGCGGCTTCCGTCCAGCGCTGTTCCGGCGTGAACAGCGTGACTTTGAATACCCAGCCGACCACGGCTACCGAGAACAACAGGCCGTAGACGCGTCGTATCCGCCGGGAAAGCGCTTCCCGATTCGAGACCTTGAACGTCGGATGTCTGAGGTCGTCGCTGAGTTCTTCGCGCCAGGCGGGATGTTCGACCCCCGTCGGTTCCAGCGCGTTCGCGAACACGTTCTCCTGAACGAAACGGACGCGGGCGCGCCAGTGGTCGTAGAACCGGTACCGACGCACCTCGAAGAACAGGAAGATCGACAGGACGAACATCCCGATCAAGAGCAGGAACGCCGGCATGTTCCGGCTCGAGAAGACGAGCGAGAGCACCGCGGCCAGCAGCGTGATCGCCCAGTCGGTCGTCCGATCGATCCGATCCTGTGCGTTGGTGGCCTGGCTGACCTCGCCGCGATAGAAGTGTGGGAGGACGCCGAGCAACGAATCGGTATCGCCGGCGACCGTCGCACCGATCTCCTGGTCGCCGCGATCGAGTGGCCCGTCACGGTCAGCTCGATCGTCCCCGCTGTCCCCCTCGAGTGGGCCGTCCCGACGGCCGCGATCGGTCGGCTCACGATCGTCGCTTTCGTCGACCATGGCACCGTCCGACACCGCCGTCGTGCATAGTGGTCCGTGTAGCGACTGCAGGGACCGTGGTGGCAGCGTGGATGGGGGATCGGCCGGCGTGCTCCCAAACGGGTGCGTTCATTACCCCGTGGCCGCTAGAGGCGGGTATCGTGTCTCGGATCGAACGCTGTAATCGACGCAGGTGGGGACCGACCGGTCCGATCGATCGAGACGACTGCTAATCATGCACGGATCACACGTCACGGGGAGTCCGTACGCTCCCCACACGGAGGAGGACCGCTCGGCGATGCTCGAGGCGGTCGACGCGGCGGCCGTCGAGGAACTCTTCGATATCCCGGCCACGATCGAGTTCGATGGAGACTTCGATATCGACTCGCGGACGGAACGGGAGACGCGCCGGCTGGTGCGGTCGATTCTGAGTCGCAACGACGACCTGACGGAACTGCTCGGACGCGGCCACTACGGCTACTACGTCCCGTCGCTGGTCGACCACCTCGCGGATCGCTCGGAGTTTCTCACGTCCTACACGCAGTATCAACCCGAGATCTCCCAGGGGTTCCTGCAGGCCCTGTTCGAGTATCAGTCGCTGCTGGTCGAACTAACCGGTCTCGGGGTCGCGAACTGCTCGATGTACGACGCCGCGACCGCACTCGGCGAGGCGGCGACGCTTGCCGAGCGGGTTCGCGACACCACGGGCTACCGCGTGCTCGTCCCCGAACTCCTGCGAGAAGAGCGCCGAAGCACCCTCGAGAACTACGTCGCCGGCACGGCCCTCACGGTCGACGCGTATCCGGTCGACGACGGCACCGCCGATCTGTCGGGGCTCGAGGAGATCGTCGACGAGGACGTCGTCATGCTCTACGCCGAGAGCCCGACGGTTCGGGGAACGATCGAGGAGAACCTCACGGCGGTTGGCGAACTCGCCGCGGCCAACGACGCCCTCTTTACGCTGGGTTCGGATCCGATCGCACTCGCCCTGCTCGAGCGACCCGCCGACGTCGGTGCGGACGTCGTCGTCGGCGACGCGAGCGTCCTCGGACTCCCGACGAGCTACGGGATGGGACTGGGGCTGTTCGCGACCCGGGAGGAGTTCCTCCGGCAGGTCCCCGGTCGGCTGGTCGGGGCGAGCGAGGACGCGACCGACCGCCGGGCGTTCACGCTCACCTTGCAGACCCGCGAACAGCACATTCGCCGGGAACGCGCGACGAGTAACATCTGTACGAACCAGGCCTGGGTGGCGCTTCGGACCGCCATGCACGCCGCCGCGCTCGGACCGAGCGGGATGGTCGACCTCGCGGAACGGGACGTCCGGCGAGCGCGGGCGCTCGCGGCACGTCTCGACGACATCGTCGGCGTCAAAGCGCCGGTTCACGACCGGTACCATCTCCGGGAGTTCGTCGCCCACGTCGACCAGCCCGCTCGAGCCGTCGCGGACGACCTCGTGGAGTTCGGTTTCGCGGTCCACGTCGTCGGCGACCACGAGATACAGGTCTGTATCGCCGGCGTCTCCGACGAGCGGATCGATCGCTTCGCCGCGGCTCTCGAGGAGGTGGTACGATGACCGGCGACCGATCCGACGCTCCCGGCGACGATGACGCCGCACAGTCGCGGTACGATCAGGCGCGATACGTCGAGAACGGCGAGTACGAGCCGCTGCTCTCGGAGAAAGACCGGACGCGAGTCGAGATCGGCGGCGACGATGCTCCCGGCACCGACGGCGGGGGCACCTCGCCCCTTCCCGACGATCTCACCCGCGATTCCCTCGAACTCCCCGAACTCTCCGAGCCGGAACTGGCCCGCCACTACACGCGCCTCTCCCAGATGATCTACGGGATCGACAGCGGTCCCTACCCGCTGGGATCGTGTACGATGAAGTACAACCCGAAGTTCACCGAAGACGTGGCCGCGTTGCCGTCGGCTGCCGTCCACCCCGATCGGTCCGAGGGGTCCGTTCAGGGAACCCTCGAGCTCCTCGCTCGCCTGCAGGACTACCTCGGTCGCATCGGCGGAATGGACGCGGTGACGCTACAGCCACCCGCCGGCGCAGCGGGCGAGTTCGTCGGGATTCGGGTCGCCGCGGCCTACCACGAACACAACGGGGAGGGCCATCGAGACGAGGTCATCGTTCCCGAGAGCGCCCACGGGACGAACTTCGCCAGCGCCGCCCTCGGCGGCTACGACGTCGTCTCCCTTCCCAGCGACGACGAGGGGCGGGTCGACCTCGAGGCGCTCGAGGCCGCCCTCTCCGAGGACACCGCGGCGCTCATGCTGACCAACCCGAACACGCTCGGCTTGTTCGAGCGCGATATCGAAGAGATCGCGGACATGGTCCACGGCGTCGGCGGGTTGCTCTACTACGACGGGGCGAACCTGAACGCCCTGCTCGGCCGCGCTCGGCCCGGCGACATGGGCTTCGACGTGATGCACTACAACGTCCACAAGACGTTCGCGACGCCCCACGGCGGCGGCGGGCCGGGTGCCGGGCCGGTCGGCGTCGTCTCCGACCTCGCACCGTTCTTGCCCGCACCCCGCATCCGCGAGCGAGACGAGCGGTCGACGACCGGTGAGCCGATCTACGAACGGTTCGATCCCGAACACACCATCGGCAAGGTTCACGGCTTCGACGGCAACTGGCTGGTGCTCGTCAAAGCCTTCGCCTACATCGCTCGCCTCGGCGACGAGGGGCTCGCGGACGCGAGCGCCTCCGCGGTACTCAACGCGAACTACCTCGCCCAGCGGCTCGAGTACGACGTCCCTTACGGCCCGTTCCACCACGAGTTCGTCGCCAGCGCCGGCGAACAGGACGCGGCCGACGTCGCGAAGCGAATGCTCGACTACGGCGTCCACCCGCCGACGACCAAGTGGCCCGAGATCGTCCCCGAGGCGCTGATGACCGAACCGACCGAGGTCGAGAGCAAGGCCACCTTGGATCGTCTCGCGGCCGCGTTCAACGCGGTCGCCGACGAGGACGACGACACGCTCGCGGCCGCCCCGGAACGGACGACCGCCCGCCGGATCGACCAGACGAGCGCCGCACGAACCCCGCGGCTGTCGTGGCAGGCCCTCGGGGACGACTCGTAACGCCGAACTGCTATCTTCACTCCGACGACCAGGTATCGACGCCTTCGAGAACGGCGGTGACCGATTCGGGGAACTCGTCGGGACCGTCGTACGCTTGCCCTGCCTCTCGGACCGCGTCGGGGGCGTCGTCCGCGACGGCCGCGAGTATCTCGACCGCGCTCTCGGTCGCCTCACACTCGCGAACGAACGCGAGTACGCCCGGCACGACCGACTGCGTCTTGGCCGGATACGCAGTGACCCCCAACTGCACGGTCTCGAGCGCCGATCGACCCCGTGACTCCGAGGCGCAGCCGAGCGCTCGAGAGAACGCCGTGGCGGCCGTCGAGCGCATCCAGTAGTCCGTTCCCTCGGGAGACTCTCGGTTGAGGATCCGTGCCGTGTTGTCGAGGGTCGCCGCCACCAACTCGGCCGGCCGATCTAGCGCCTCGCGGCCGATCCCCTCGATCGTATCGACGACGATCTCCGTCCCGCGCCGGCACTGCTGGTCGGATCCGTCCCGTATCAGCGCCAGTAGCGCGTCCTCGACCGGTTCGACGGCGTCGTCCCAGCGGTCCAGCGACGGAGCGAGCGCGGCGGTGACAGCCAACCGAACGCGCTCGTCCGGACTGTCGAGCGCGTCGATGAGGCGATCGCGGTGGGGCTCGAGCAGATCCGGCCGTTCGGTTCCCAGCGACGCGAGGACGGTTCCTGCGGTGTGTCTGGGGCTGCGCCCTCTCGAAGCCCGTCCCGTGACGCCGTCGACCGGGTCCGAGAGCGCCTCGATCAGCACCGGGACGGCCCCAGCGGGGTCGGGATGACGGAGAAACACCGCTGCGCCGTGGTCATAGGCGTCCTCGTCGTAGCCGCGGACGGCGTAGCCGAAGCCGCCGTCGCCGACGAGCAACTCGCCCGCCCGTTTCCTGATCACGGCGACGGGGTCGTCCAGCCGGTCGACGAGGACCGATGACAGTCGCGATTGCAGGTCCGTTGGCCTCGGTTCGTCCGCGACGGCCGCTTTCAGAACCTCCTCGAACATCCCGACGTGGACGACGTTCTGGCGAACGCGCCAGTCCTCGTCGTCCGCCAGTGCCAGATACCGATCCAGTAGCGTCCCGTCGTCACCGCAGTAGACCCCCTCCTCGCTGAAGGTCCGGATTCCGAGGATTCGGCGAGCGACGATGGCGAGGTGTGCCCGGACTTCCGGATCCGGGTCGTCGAGGCCAGCCGTGATCCCCTCGAGCGTCTCGCCGTCGAAAAGGTTCTCAGCCGCGTAGAATCGCCCCTCTTCGAGGAACCGTCGAGCGAGCGCACTCGCCGCCTCGCGGCGCGTCGCGGGGTCGTCGGCCTCGAGGCGATCGACCAGCGTCTCGGGCGACGGTTCGTCGTCGTCAGACGACGGCATGGATCCCGTACTTCGCAGCGAAGTAGTCGAAAAACCCTTCCTGCAGCGACATGGCCGTCTCGCGGTCGAGCCGTTCGCGTTCGACGAGTTGCCGTCGCTTTCGTTCGTAGTAGCTGGCACTCACGGCACCGGCCGTGTCGTAGCCGTGGACGAGCGCGACGCGATCGACGTGGTCGATGACCGACTCCAGACTGTCGATGACGTCCTCGGTGATGTACTCGATACCGAAAAACGCCAGGACGCCGTTGTGAGTCGCCCGATAGTCCACCCGATCGGTGCCGTTCTCGACGGCCGTTACGACCGCGTCCGGATCGCCAGTCGCCGTCAGTTCGACGCTGAACCAGTGTCTGTCCGCTCCCATGCTGGGCTCTCGTCTCCGTCCGCAATAGTGTTACTGAAATGCCAGCAGTATCGGTGGGATCGAGATGGGGCAGTGGACGAATCGGAGTCCGCGCCGACCGACACGAAGCGAAATCGACGGCCTATGCCGTACTCGAGTCGACGGCGGTACCGTTGTCGCCGATCCGGACGAAGCCGTAGTCACAGTCCGGGCAGTGCCACTTGACCTTCTCGCCGAGGTGGAGCGTCGTGCTGGCAGCACGGTAGAACGTCTTCTCGCCGCCACAGTTGGGACACTCGTGGACGAGTTCTAGAGCCATGCGTGGCGGTAGTGATCGGAGCGATTTTAACGTACTGATTCCCGCGAGACGCGGAAACGTGTCGGGATAGACGACGACGGATTCCTCCGGGTCCGGTGACAGGTACTTAAGTAGAATCCGTGCGTCGGACCAGGCATGTCGATTTACACCGGCCGCGGTGACGACGGCGAGACGGATCTGCGGGACATGACTCGCGTCTCGAAGGCGAGCCCCCGTATCGAAGCGTATGGAACCGTCGACGAACTCAACGCGCTGATCGGGACGATTCGGCCGACCAACCACGACGACATCAACGAGCGACTGTCGGCCGTTCAGAACCACCTCCACGTCGTGCAGGCGGACTTCGCGAATCCGGACCCCGACGAGGACGACCCTGCGATCCGCGCCGAGCATATCGAGACGATGGAGGACTGGATCGACGAGTACGACGCGGAACTCGAGCCGTTGACCTCGTTCATTCTGCCGACCGGCAGCGATCACGGGGCGGCGCTCCACCACGCCCGGACGGTCTGTCGGCGCGCCGAACGACGGGCGGTCGCGCTCGCCGCGGAGGAACAGATCAACGAGGACGCGGTCCAGTACCTCAACCGCCTTTCGGATGGGCTGTTCACGTTCGCTCGCGTCGTCAACGCCCGTGATGGGGAACCCGAAGAAGCCCCCGAATACTGACCAGCCCGGACGTTCCAGCGGGGCGTGTCACGGGCCCGATCAGCGGACGGGATCCGAGCGCGAACCGGATCCCGTCCTGTCGTCGATCGGACTCCGGCTACGCGGATTCGGCGTCGGTTTTCTCGACCTCGAGTGAGACGTCGTCCGGATCGACGCCGATCCGGGCGAACTGCGTTCGGACGTGTTCTTTGGCCCCCTCGAGGGCCTGTTCGCGGGTATCGAACCCCCGCGGCATCGGCGACTCGAACGCGAGATTGACGTCCCGGCCGTCGACGTGCTGTGTCGTGCCGCCGCTATCGACCTCATAGAACTCGTCGCAGACCCAGACGTACGCGGCGTCTTCGTCGGGTGCGCCGCTGAACGAGGGTGCGCGTTCACCCCGTTCGTACAGCGTCCCGGTGAGCTCCGTCCCGCCTGCACGACCGCGTACCATAAGCATATCTCAGTCTACGCCTCGCGGACGCAAAAACGTCGTGGCATCGGTCGCTACACGACTCACGATAGCGTTGGCCAATAATTTCCACCGCGGGGCTCAGCCGTCGGTAGTGGCGAACCACCGACCACGACCCCCATTCCGATTCGGACCGTCTCACGACGGAGTCCCGGGGCAGTGTCACACGATTCGACTTCCCGGAGCTCTCGAGCCGGAACGAACCGGGGGAGTGCCTCCTCGAACTGAGACCTAACAACGTTCACGTGCAACCACAATATCCCTTACAGAGCGTGTTCAGCTGCCGGGGAATACCAACGGCAATGTTGCGCCCAAATCGTTTTGGAACTGCCCTTATGACCGTTGCAAAGATTGGTGTGGGTAATGAGTTCGGACGCTCGCCTCGGCGGCGACGGCACGATCGGTTCACTCGAAAACGTCCCGGCGGAGTGTTACGACATCCTCCGTCATCCCGTTCGGCTTCGTCTCCTCGAGGTGCTCGGCTGTCGGCAAACGCGACCGTCGCTCTCGGAACTGGCGACGGAACTGGCCGAACGGCCGACCGGAACGCCCGCGAGTACACGACACGAGGTCCGGGTTAGCCTCGTTCACAACCACCTCCCGCGACTCGAGGAGTTCGATATCGTCGACTGGGACGACGACGGTATCGGGCTCGTCGACGACCCGCCGGTTCGCCCCGCCGATCTCTCCGTCCTCCTTGAGTTCTGTGAGCGCGAGAACGCCACGACACTGCTCGAGACGCTCGTCGATCCCGTCCGGATGCGGCTGCTCTCCGTCCTCGACGGACGTGATCCGCCGCTCTCGGTCGATGCACTCGCCGCTCAGCTGAGCGGCCCCGATAGCGAGCCGTTCGACCGCCCCGAGCGCGCGAAGATCGCGCTCTCTCACTCCCATCTGCCCGCGATAGCTGATATCGGTGTCATCAGCTACGATCACGACTCGCGACTGATCACGCAGTACGAGACCGAGATCTTCGTCAGCGATAGTAACAATTGACCGTCATTGCGCACCTGATCGCACGGCAGCGTTGCGATCAGCGTGTCAATCGGTTCAGCGCCGACTAGAGTAGCCGTCGACCGTGCCGACTCCCGCCCACTCGAAAGCGACCCGCGTTCCCCGGACCACCCGTATCGTCCGACCGCCAGTTCGCGTCCGTCGCCGTTCCTGGCGTTCCCTCGAGCGGCGAGGGCCCACAGTATAAGAGCGTTCCGAGCATACGGCCGGCCGTGCCGAATCATGACTGGTGGCCACGACGACGATGACTCCTCGTTCGACCGCACGTCGGGTACCGTGTCCGCTGCTGTCGTCATCACCAGCATTGCCGTTCTGTGTGCCGCCTCGGTGAGCATCGCAGGGACGGCCGTCGCGATCGATCAGGTCGCGATCCTCTCGCCCGATCGGACGACCGTCGATGCCACCCCTGGCGAGACGATCGAACTCGACGTGACCCTTCGGAGCCGGGGCGGTCACGGTGGCGAAGGCGTCGAGGCAGTGACAGTGATCGCCCAGTACCACCCCGACTACCTCGAGGTCACCGACGTCGATCGGGGGCCGTGGCTCGAGGGGGCCGAGACCGAGGTCGAGACGTCGGAGACCATCGCCCACGAGCAGGGGACGGCGATTCTCGAACAGCGCCGCGAGCCGGCCGCCGGCGGGACGACCGGGGACGGGCGGATCGCGACGGTGACGCTCCGGGTCGCGGACGACGCGCCGGCCGGAACGACGACCGTCTCCCTCGACGAGAGCGCCGTCGATGTCACCGGGGACTGGCCGATCGCGGTCGTCGACGAATCCGCGACGGTCGCGATCGACGGCGGCGACGAGCCACTCGAGCCGTTCGACCACCCCGACGCCGACGAAATCGATCGCGAGCCCGAGGCGTCGAGCGCGGGGACCGATCCGAACGGTCCCGACGAGGAACCGAGCGAAACCGACGGCAGCGATCCGGTTTCCGGCGTTACGATCGGCATTACCGTTGCCGTCGTCGGCCTCGCGGTGCTCCTGTTGGCAGCCGTTCGTGACGGTCCACGAGGATAAACAGTCCGTCCATCCGGAGGGAAACGCGTTTTACGGATGGGCCGGATGGGGTTGGTATGAGCGATCTGGGAGACTTCGGCGATTTCGACGCCGACGCCGGCTCCGAAGACGGCGCGTCGGCCGACGCAACCGACTCGTCGCCGTCGTCTTCGGGACCCACTGGACCGGCGAGTACGAGGTCGACGACCGAGGGGGGAACGGACGAGTTCGAAACGACGACCGTCGAACCGAGCGGCGAGGACGTCGGCATCGGAACGATCTGCGTCTCGCAGGGCCTGCGCGTCGCCGAGGACGGCGACGACACGACCCTCCGGGCGTACGTCACGCGGGGCAACCGCTCGTCGATCCGCATCGGGAGCTACCTGCTCGCGCCCTATCCCGACGGCGAGACGCTGTTCTGTCGGA
Source organism: Natrinema ejinorense (assembly GCF_002494345.1). Taxonomy (GTDB): domain Archaea; phylum Halobacteriota; class Halobacteria; order Halobacteriales; family Natrialbaceae; genus Natrinema; species Natrinema longum. Next base: position 1,109,561 of record NZ_NXNI01000001.1, on the reverse strand, counting down.
TCGTCGGCCTCGAGTACGCCCAGCAGTACCACGCCGACGACGCGACGGAGATCCACGCCCGGCGGGCGATGCGAACGGACGAGATCGACGAGTCCGACTACAAGTTCGTCGCCGAACTCGAGCCGGTCGCAGTCCTCTACGACGACGATGGAGAACTGAAACGACGGATGACCGACCGCGTGCCGAAACCACAGACGGTGATCCGACAGGCCGACGACACCGAGGAGATCAAAACCGGGTTGAAGATGCCCGACGACGGGGTCTTCCTGGGGCATCTCTCGGTCGGCGGCGAGAAGGTGCGGACGGCGGCCACCCCGCCGACCATCGATTACCGGCTGAAAGACGATTACGACGCGGGCGATCCGCTCGTCTTCCGTCACTCGCTGATCGCCGGCGGGACTGGGTCGGGGAAGACCCACGGTGCGAAGAACATCCTGCGCCAGTATCTCGCCGACGATCGGACGTATCCGATGGACGACGGCCGCGAGGTCAGCCCCGCCGTCGTCCAGTTCGATCCCCAGGACGAGTACGCCCAGATGCACGACGACAACCCCGACCTGGACGGGGAGTTCGCGCGCCGGCTGGAGCGCGAGGGCATCGCGTACGGCGGCCACGAGGACACGACCGCCTTCATCCCGAAAGTGGGGTCGGCGTCGTACGCCGCGGGGCACCATCGCGCGGAACAGATCGAGTTCACGATCCCGTTCTCGATGGTCCACGACAACCCGTGGCTAGTCGCCGGCAGCGGGCTGAACGACAACCAGTACGGCGCGCTCACGACCGTTCTCCTGCCGCGGTTCCGGAAGCAGTACGGTTCGGGAGGGACGTACGAGGAGTTCACGACGTTCCTCGACGACCCTGCCCTGCGCGAGGAACTCGACGAGTCCGGCCGAGTTCACGAGGCAACCTTCGACGCCGTTCGCCGGCGGGTGCTCGGTTTCGACCACGTCTTCGATCAGGACGCGCGCCCGATCACCGACCTCGTCCACGACTTCGTCCGCCCCGGCGGGTTGACCGTGGTGCCGACCTACCACATCAACGACAGTCGGGCGACCGAGGCCATCGTGCTCGCGGTCTCCTCGCTCGTTATCGACCAGAAGCTCTCGAACGATCCGGAATACGATCGGATCAAGGAGACGCCGCTCGTGCTGGGCATGGACGAGGCCCACAACTTCCTGACCGACGCCGACTCGGTCCAGGCCGGGAAGGTGATCACGAAGTTCACCGAGGCCGCCAAACAGGGCCGGAAAGAGCGCCTCGGCCTTTTCCTCATCACGCAGGATCCACAGGATATCCACGACGCCGTCTTCAAACAGATCAACACCACCGTCGTGCTCAACCTCGGCGACGAGGACGCCATCAAGAGCGTCAACATTCCGAGCAACCTCGAGTCGAAAGTCCCCTACATGGAGAAAGGGCAGATGGTCGTCTACTCGCCGGACAACTCCGAACCCGTGGAACTGATCGGGCTCCCGACGTGTCTGACCCGTCACGGCCGGGACTGACCGCGGCGACGAACGGGGACGACGGGAAAAACCGGCCGGCGGGTCACTCCTCGTCGGTTCGGATCAGTTCCCGAACGCGCTTTGGCGTGACCGGCAGTTCGTCGATCGACACGTCGTAGGGCTCGAGGGCGTCCTCGATCGCGGCCGCGATCGCCGGCGGCGCGCCCATCCGGCCGCCCTCGCCGCCGCCTTTGATCCCGTACTCGGTCCACGGCGACGGCGTCTCAACGTGGCCGACGGTGTAGTCGTCGGGGACGTCGTGGAAGGTCGGGAGGGGGTAGTCGTGGTAGTTGTCCGTCGGGAGCTGTCCGTCGGGCTGGTACTGGTATTCCTCGTAGAGCGCCGTCCCGATCCCCTGGGCCGTCCCGCCGGTGATGTGCCCCTTGAGGGTCTCCGGGTTCACGACGGTGCCACAGTCGTGAACGGCGGTGTAATCGAGGAATTCGATCTTGCCGGTTTCGACGTCGACCTCGATGACCGGGATGTGACACATGTGGCCCATGATCGGGTAGAACACCCCCATATCCTCGCGGTCCTCGTCGGGCATCGTCGTGTAGGGGTGATCGTAGGTGTGGTCGGCGGCCAGCCCGCTCCCGACGCCGTCGGGCATGTCGAGTTCGAAGGCGTGTGCCTGCATCGCGATCTCGGGGATGCCGACGCTCTTGTCGGGTGCACCCCGGACGCGGATCTCGCCGTCCTCGAGTTCCAGATCCTCCTGGGCCGCCTCGAGCATGTCCGCGGCGATGGTGAACATCTTCTCCTGGATCTGGCTGGTCGCGCCCTCGAGAGCACCGGAGACCATCACCGTGTACCGGCTGCCGCCCGGTCCGGTTCCCTTGAGCCCCGAGTCGGTATCGGCGTAGTTCACCTCGATGTTTTCGGGGTCCATCGCGAGTTCCTCGGCGACGATCTGCGTCGCGACGGTCTCCGGGCTGTTCCCCCAGAACGGCGAGTGGAGCGTGACGATCGCCTGGCCGGTCTCGTCGACCTTGACCGACGCGCTCTCGGGCGAACTGGTGATCGGGAAGTCGGGATCGTCGTTCCAGAACCAGAACTCGGTCGAACTGAAGACGCTGCGCTCCTGGCAGGTCACGACGCCGATCCCGATGTGGCGTCCGTCCTCGCGGGCCTCGGCCTGTTTCTCGCGCCACCCTTCGTAGTTCGCTAACTCGAGCGTCTCCTCGAGGACGGCCTCGTAGTCGCCGCTGTCGTACATGTTCCCGCTTGGGATCTTGTAGGGGAACTCCTCGGGCTGGATGAAGTTCTCGCGTCGGAGTTCCACGGGGTCCATCTCGAGTTCGTCCGCCGCCGCGTCGATGAGCCGCTCGAGGACGAAGTTCTGGACTTCCGAACCGAACCCTCGGTAGGCGCCTTGCTGGGATTTGTTGGTCGCGACGGCGGTTACGCTGTAGTCGAGACTCTCGATGGTGTAGGGGCCGGTCACCTGTGCCATGGCGTTCCCGTGGTGGCCGACCTCGAACTGGAAGTACGCGCCGTAGTCGTCGAGCACGTCGATGCGGAGCGCACGCATGGTGCCGTCGTCGTCCAGTGCGAGTTCCGCGGGTCGGTAGTACCGATCGCTGCCGTGGTTGTCACAGCTCGTGATGTTGTCGACCCGATCCTCGATGAACTTCACCGGTCGCCCGGCCTCGCGGGCCAGGGTCGCGGCGAGCGTCGACACCTTGTGGGCGAACAGCTTGCTCCCGAAACTCCCGCCGGCGATCTTGGGGACGATGTTGATCTTGTTCGTCGAAACCCCGAGCGTCGTGGCGATCAGCCATCCCATGTAGTTGTACATGGAGGTGTTGGCGTGGATGGTGAACTTGCCAGTCCCCTCGTCGTACTCGGCGACGGCACCGACGGTTTCCATGGGCTGACCGCCCGAACGGGGCCATCTGAGCTCCCGGCTGACGACGACGTCGGCGTCGTCGAACTCGTCGTCGGGATCGCCCGCAGTGAACGTGTTCTGCAGGTAGACGTTCGAGTCGTAGCCGTCCTCGCGGTCGGGATGGAGCACCTCGTCACCCTCCGACTCGAGGGCCTCCCGGGCGTCGGTGACGGCCGGGAGTTGCTCGTACTCGACGTCGATCCGCTCGAGGGCGTCCTCCGCGACGTAGCGGTCGTCGGCGACGACGGCGACGACGGCCTCGCCGACGTGACGGACGCGGTCTTTGGCGATGCAGTACTGTTCGACGGGCGGGCTCGAGAACGTCGGGAGCGGTCCGGTCTTCTCGGCGGCTTCCTCGCCGGTGAGGACGAGATCGACGCCGTCCAGTTGCTCGGCCTCGCTCGTGTCGATGTCCACGATTCGTGCGTGGGCGTGGGGGCTGCGGAGGACCGCTGCATGGCCCATATTGGCGAGTTGCACGTCGTCGATGTACTCGCCGCGACCGGTCAGCAGTCGTGGGTTTTCGACGCGGTCGATGTTCTTTCCGATGACCTCGAACTCGCCGTCCTCCGTTTCTCCCGCTGGCGGTTTGTTCCGTTTCTCGGCGACGTCGTCCGGCGTGCGGTCGGATTTACTCATCAGTCATCACCCGCGGTAGACAGCTCTTCTCCCTCCGCTTCGGCCGGTGCCTGGATCCGCTCGGCCGCCGCTTCGACCGACTCGATGATCGGCGCGTAGCCCGTACAGCGGCAGACGTTGGCGCCCAGTGCTTCCTTGATCGACTCCCGATCCGGATCGGGGTTCTCCTCGAGGAGTTCCTTCGTCGAGAGCAACATTCCGGGCGTACAGAAGCCACACTGGAGGCCGTGGTTCTCGTGGAACGCCTCCTGTATCGGATGCATGTCGTCGACGGTCCCGAGGCTCTCGACGGTCTCGATCTCGGCGCCGTCGGCCTGTACTGCGAACGTCAGACAGGAACGGACGGTCTCTCCGTCCATCAGTACGTTACACGTTCCACAGGCACCGTGTTCGCAGCCGACGTGGGTGCCGGTTAAACCGATGTCCTGCCTGATGAAATCGCTCAGCAGCCGCCGCGGTTCGACCTCGCGTTCGTACTCCTCTCCGTTGATCGTGATCGTAATCGATTCCGGTTCGATGGTATCGGATGTCGTGGATGGCATCGTGTAGTGGATGATCTCAGACTCGGTCGTGTGCCTGTTCGAGGGCTCGGTAGGTGAGCGCACCCACGAGCTCCCGCTTGTACCCGGGGTCGGCGTGAACCGTCGCGCTCGGGTGATCGGATTCGCCGACCTGGTTGACGCGCAGTTCCGCCGACTCCGCGGTTTCCTGTTCGGTAACTGAAACGTTCTCTCGAGCCGCCGATGCCGCCGCCTCGAAGCTATCGGGGCCGACCGGTTCGCCCTCGATCGCCGCTTCCGCGTCCTCGATACGCGTCGGGCTGGCGTCGACGCCGGCGTAGGCCAACCGGACGCTCCGGCACTCGCCGTCGGCAACCTCGAGCGTCGCTGCGACGCCGGCGATCGGCCAGTCCGAGTCGACGATCGCCTCCTCCTGGAAGCCGTAGCCGACGCCGTCTTCCTGCACCGGGACGCGGAGTTCGGTCAGCAGCTCGTCGGACTCGAGCGCCGTGTCCATCCCCCCGTGGAAGAAGTCCGCGGCGTCGATCACGCGCTCCCCGTCCCCGTTTCGGACGACGAGCGATCCCTCAAGAGCGGTGACGACGGCCGGCAGTTCGGATCGCGGATCGGCGTTCGCGAGGTTGCCGCCGATCGTTCCCCGATGCCGAGTCGGCTTGTGGCCGACGTACTGGAGCGCGTCGGCGAGGAGCGGACAGTGTTCCGTTACGTCCGAGTGGTCGCGGACGGCCGACTGACGGGTCATCGCACCGATCACGAGTTCGTCCCCCTCGCTGTGAACGTACTCGAGGTCGGCGACGTGGTTCAGATCGACGACGACGTCCGGCTTGGCGGTACGGTAGTTCATCCGCGGGATGAGGCTCTGTCCCCCCGCGAGAACCGTCGCCTCCTCGCCCTCACTCGCGAGGACGTCGACGGCGTCGTCGATCGTTTCGGGCCGTTGATAGTGGAATGCGGTGGGTTTCATGGCTGTGTCATGTGATAACCACAATCACGACCGCCCGTACCTTATCGGACGGCATAAAAGTGCCTGAAAAACCTAATATGGACATAATTATATTATCTAATATGTACGGTTTATCGTAACAGCATAGCTGAATGATAAACGCTGACGACGGAATTCGGCTATCGCGAGAGTGACGACTGATACCGGGAAAGACGGCCGCCCTCTCCCGATAGCTCGATTCGTATTAGTGTCAGTTAGATCGAATGGTTCCGGGGTTCCCCGATGTATGTAGTGATACATGACGGGTTTACTATCAAAACCAATCGTACATCGGCGTGCCGAATGGGGGCGCTGATCGATCTCACCCGCTTCTCGCACCGGCCGACGAACGACGGTGTTCGAGCCGGCGGTCGATTTCACCCCCGGCGTCGCTCACGTCGTCTCGAGCAGCGTCCGCTCGAAGAAGGTCCCGACGGTGGTCGCGATCTCGTCGCGGGCCCCTAGGAAGAAGTGATCGCCCGCCAGCGCAGTGGTCTCGTCGCCCCGGTCCCGCGCCCGTTCGACGATCGGTTCCCAGTCGACGGTCCCGTCGCGCTCGCCGTACAGGACGTGGACCGGCGATTCGATCCGCTCGAGTGCCTCGTGGGCGTCCAGATCGGCGTCGAGTCGCGCCGTCGGTGCGAGGACGGCGACCGCGTCGGGGTCGGTGTCCGCGGCCGCGAGCAGCGCCAGTGACGCGCCGAAACTGTAGCCGAAGACGCCGACCGGACGACTATCGGTCGACGCGTCGTCCCGCTCGCGAGCCCACTCGATGGCGTTGCGAACGTCCCGTCGTTCGCCGTCGCCCTCGTCCCACGGGCCGTAATCGAAGCGGAGACAGGCGATTCCGGACTCGCAAAGGGCCTCCGCGGCCGCGACGAGGCGCTGGTCGCTTCGCGAACCGCCCTGCTGTGGATGGGGCGGACAGGCGACGACGATCGCCCGCGGTTCGTCGGCCGGTTCCTCGAGTGTCCCGCGAACGTCGCGTTCGGCGGGGATCAGCACGTCCATGGTGGACGTTTCCGCCGGTCGGTAATCAAGGTCCGCCCCTGCAGGGAGCGAGACGAACGACGAGGGTAGGTCAAAAATGACGGAGGGCGATGCGTCAGCGGGGATGGGGACGACGAAGCGTGTGGAGAGCGTCGCGGATTCGAACGGGTTACTCGGCGTTCTCGACCTCGTAGTCGCTGTCCTCGATATCGATCGCCTCGCTATCGAGCCCCTCGATCACGACGAACGATCGCGTAACCGTCCGGTTCTCGAGGTCGACGGTCACTGAGACCGACGCCGTCTCGACTCCTGGGGGAGCCAGTTCCACGGTCACCGTCTCCGGCCCGTCGCCGGTCGCGGCCGTGACGGTCGCGTCCAGTTCGTCGGGATCGTCGAACTGACTCTGGATGGTGTAGCTCGCGGCGTCGTCGGCACGGACGATGTCCTCGATCAGGTCGCGGTCGGCATCGGTCACCAGGCCGGTTTCGTCGGTGAACTCGAGGCCGACGGGCTCGAGCGCCGGGAGACCGCGTTTCACCGTCACCGTCTCCGCCGCTGGATCGACCACCGCGACCGCGTTGGGGAGTCGGTCGTCCGTCGGCGTGACGCGGACGATCACCGTGTCGGCGGGAGTGAACTCGCCGGTTTCCTCGTCGAGTTCTCGATCCTGTGTCACGGTCATCTCGATCCGTTCGGGGTCGTCGAAGTACCGCCGAACGTCCTCGCTCGCCCAGACGAGTTCCGCGAACTCCTCGGGGTCGTGTTCCGAAAGCGACTCGCGGTGCTCGACCAGGGAAACGGTGACGTCGTCGAGTTCGACGCTCGTTTCCGTCTCGTTCGGAGTGGTGACTTCGACCGCGGTTCCGGCCACCGACTCGCTGATCGTGGCGTCGGCCGAAATCGTTTCGCTCGCGTTCCCGGTGAGGACGTAGGTTCCGTTCCCGTCGGTTTCGACGTCGACGGCAACGGACCCGCTGTCGCTCTCGTTTACCGTCAGTGCGCCGGAAACGGACCGGTTCTCGACGGATTCGGACGCGAGATCGACGTCGGCGTGGACCGTCGACGACTGTCCGTCGGACGCAGTGAGCGCGACGCTCACCCGGCCGCCCTCGCGGTCGACGACGGCAGCGTCGACCGTCTCCGGCTCCTCGAGCAGCGTCTTGATCTCCCACTCGATGTCGGGATCGTCCAGCAGGATCTGCGCGACCCGATCGCGCTCGTCGTCGGTCAATCGATGCTTGCCCTCACCGAATTCGACGTCGACGTCGTCGACCGAGTGGAAGCCATGCTCGAGGGCGGCCGTATCTTCGTCCAGATCGACCGTCACGAACGCGTAGGGAAGGCGTTCGTCGACGGGTGAGACCTGAACCCGAACCGTGTCGTCGGCGGGGACGAACTCGTCGTCGTCCTCGTCGTACGTCGTCGGTTCGGTGACCTCGAACTCCAGGCCGTCGGGGTCGTCGAAGTAGCTGCGCACGGCCTCGTCCTCCCAGACGAGGTGTGGGAGTCGGTCCGCCTCGCCGTCGGTCAGCGCGTCGAGGTCGCCGACTAGTTCGACGTTGGTATCGTCGAGCTGTTCGTCTCTTGAATCGTTCGTGCCCGTGTCGCCCGCAACGACGAGCAGACCCGTCGCGAGGGTCACGGTCGCCGCGAGTGCGAGCACGTAGATCGCGTACTTGTAGTCTTGTTTCATGGGGACCACGTTCGTGGACGGCGATCCGGACGACGCCATCGGCACCGAGAGGGTCTCGGCACCGGTCGCCCCGATCGCTCCACTCGACCGTTAGCAGAAAGCCCCTTTCAAACCCCGTTGGAAACGGGCGTGAAACGCGTTCGAAACGCGTTTCGGAGCCGTTCCAAACGCGTTTCATCCGTTTCGAACGGCGACGAATCGCAGTATTCATACGGTGGGCTGCGAGGGCAACGGAACGATGACCGCCGTCGATCCACCTCGAGTCGCGTTCGTCCTGTCGCTCGTCGTCCTCGGGATCAGCGTCGCCGCGTTCGCCAGCGTCGCCGGAGCCACATCGGTGCTGACGAGCGAGTCCGCCGGTGAGTTCGCGATCGACGACGGCTCGCTGACGTTCGCGGCGGGGGACGGGACGGAAACGACGATCATCGACGACGTGAGCGACCTCGAGCGGATCGAGATCACCCACGAGACTGGCGGGTTCGCCGTTACGACGGAGGCCCGCGACCCGCCGCGATTGAGCGAGGACCACCGGGAACTCGCGAAACGAACCGCGCTGACCAACGCGACGATCGCCGATCGGCTCGAGACGACCGGCGGTGCGACGGTCACTGTGGTCCCGATCAGTGCGGGAACGCTCCCTCGAGAACGGGCCGAACTAGCCGGAATCGACCGCGACGACGGGGCCCGAATACGGACCGGGTCCGTCGACGAACCCGCCTTCGAGACGCACTCGAAGGGCCCCGACCGAGTGATCATGCGCTCGCAGAACACGTCGGCGATCCGTGAGGATCGCGCACTCGTGATCGTCGAACCCGTGGGCGAACCCGTGGAATACCGGACCGTGATCGATCTCGAGTCCGAAACCGTCGAACGACTGCTCCGTCTGGAGTTCGTCGCGGGATGAGACGGACTGCTGTCCGTCAGTGACGGTGTAACCACGAACTGCCTTGCGGTGACACCGGTCCATCGGTCCAGGAGACCGTATGAATCGGCGGCTGCGACGTGCCCGTCCGTGCCGGTGCGTCAGACTCGGCCGTCTCGAGAACCGCCCGTATCCGGACACAGAACGGCTCAACGGCACCCACGACGACAAATCGATGATACTTAGGGGTGGAACGAACGTGGTTGAGCCATGGTCCTCCGAGTCCTCCAGGATACTCGGCTCGTCACGGCGACCGTCCTCGTCGCGTCGACGGTCGTCCTCGCCGGACAGATACTGAACCCGCCCCGGATCGTGGTCGCGGCCAGCGGTGCTGGTGCTGACGTGACCGCGGTCGGCAGCTACTTCACCTATCGAGAAATCGGCGTCGTCGCCGTCGCCGCGTGTCTCTGCGGCGCGAGCGCGGCGGTCCTGTTGCTCCAGCACCGATCGAGTTCGGCCCCCGAGCCGGGGCAGTCACGCGCCACGACCGACGGTCGTTCGACGCTCCAGCGGAGCGACGACCTGCTCGAGGCGCGTCGACGGGAGTGGGAGGAAACGACCGACGAGCTGGCGGACACCGAACGCGTCATCTACGAGACCGTTCTCGACGCCGACGGCGTTCGGGCCCAGCGCGACATCGTCGACGAGACCGACCTGTCGAAAGCGACCGTGAGCAGAACGCTCGATACGCTCGAGAGCAAAGGGCTCGTCGAACGGAAACGACGGGGCACCGGCAACGTCGTCATGCTCCTCTGATACGGTCTCCTGTCCGTCAGTGCCGGTGGGACCGGGTCTGCCCTGCGGTCACACCGGGACATCGGGACAGCAAACCGTCTGAGCGGCGGAGACGAGTCGTCTCGGTTCCCGGACTCTACGGACGTGGAATCGGAATCGACTGTTGCCGAAGTGATGTTTTTAAGGCCGGGGAGCGATACGTAGCGAATATGGGCATCCTCTCTCGGGCCTCCTACGTCATTCGATCGAAGCTCAACTCGGTGCTCAACCGGGCGGAAGATCCGACCGAAACGCTGGACTACTCCTACGAACAGATGCGCGACCAGCTCCAGCAGGTCAAACGCGGCATCGCCGATCTCACGACGCAGAAAAAGCGCCTCGAGATGCAGAAACGCCGCCTCGAGGAGAACGTCGAGAAACACAACGAGCAGGCCCGCACCGCGGTCGAGCAGGACCGAGAAGACCTGGCGCGACGTGCCTTGGAGAAGAAGAAGACGAAAATGAACCAGATCGAGGATCTGGAACGCCAGATTTCGGACCTGCAGGGCCAACAGGACCGGCTGATCGAACAGAAGAACGAACTCCAGAGCCGCATCGAGGAGTTCCGGACGAAAAAGGAGACGATGAAAGCACGCCACGAGGCCGCAAAAGCCAGCTCCACGGTTTCGGAGGCCATGACGGCTACCGGCGAGGAGTTCGAGGACGTGGGCCGGGCCATCGAGCGCGCCGAAGAACAGACCGAAGATATGGAGGCCCGCGCCGCCGCAATGGACGAACTCCACGAATCGGGCGCGTTCGAGGACGTCATGTCCGACAAGGACAACATCGACCGCGAACTCGAGCAGCTCTCGACCGACAGCGGCGTCGAAGCCGAACTCGAGACGCTCAAATCCGACGTCGGCGGGGAGGAGACGTCGACGGCGGACTCCGAGACCGAGGCCGATGCCGCGGCCGAGGTCGACGACGAGGAACTCACGGAGCTCGAAAACCAGGACCAGGAGGATGTCGAGGCCGAACTCGCGGAGCTACAGGACGAAGAGAACGCGTAGCGTCGACGCTCCCCCGTTCCGGTCTCCCTTCCCGCTCGAACCGATCGCAGGATCCGAGTAGTGGGGCTGCGCTTCGGTGTCGGTCAGCGACGCCGAGCAGTGTGGCAGCGTGACGGACACTCCTCGATGACGGCGTCCGTTTGTGGGTTGGAGAGAAACTGTTACCACCGTTCACGTTCAAGGAAACGGTATGAGCGACGATTCTCCGTTCGAATCAATTTCACTGACAAATCAGCTCGTCCTGTTGAGCGTCGCCGACCTCGCCCGCGAAGACGAGACGCCGATCCAGACACACGAGCTTCGACAGCACTGCCGGCAACAGCTCTCCGAGATCGACACCGAACCCGTCGGCACGCTCTCGGAAGCGGACGTCATCCGGTCGCTGTACCGACTCGAGGACGTCGGCCTGGTCGACGAGGTCGACCCGACGGAAACGTCACCGACCGGGAAGGGACGACCGGTGTACACGCTCGCCGTGAGCATCGATGCCGTCTACGATGCGGTTTCCGACGAACTGCGATCGAATTGACCGTTTCGAGCATCGACCACGGTGAGGGAACGCGGTCAGGACGGCACTCAGCCGGTAAACGTCGACAGTCGAACCGCGGTCCCGTCCCGCAACGAACGTCGGATTCGAACGCGATCCCAGCCCAGGGGCGAGAGAACGCTCTCACAGGCGCGGACGAGCAGCGTCGCGTAGTAGTCCGCGTCGTACGTCCGTGGCTCCTCGAGCGCGAGTCTGACCCGCTCGGAGCCACGCGCGTCGTCGTCGACGACGACGTACTCGACCGATTGTCCGGGGTGGCGGTCGATCCCGCGGCGCTCGTATCGCTGGAGCGCCGCCACGGTGTGGGTCCGCTGGCTGTAGTCCCCGAGTGATTTCGAGACCCGTTTCGTGACGGCGAGATCGATCGGATCGACCGTCCCCTCGCGAAGTTCGCTCAGCCGTCGGCCGAGGCTGTCACAGACTGCCTCGGGGTCGCGTTCGCGATCGAACGTCTCGACGAACGCCCGTTGACTCTCCGCGACGAACGCGGGCGCGCTCCGCTGGCGCACTTCGAGTCCCCGATACGTGTACTCGCCGCTCGTCCGCTTGCCGAAGTACTTCGTGAGTGCGCCCGCCGTTGTGGTCCCGCGTGCCGGGTTGGGTCCGCCCGCTGTCGCGGTACCGTCCGTCGAAGCCCCGCCAGCGCCGGCACCCCTGATGGAGTCGCGCAGCGGCACGAAACACACCCACTCGTAGCTTCCGTCGTGCTCGAGGGGAATCCCGACTTGCGCGGACACCTCGCCGATCACGTCCGCGAGGGGCTCCGGCGCGTCGACTCGGGGCGTCACCCAGAGGCTGTCGACGATGCCGTGGACGATCCGCCAGTCCGCGTCCTCGAGTCGCCGCTTCGCCTCGAGTGCGATCTCGCGGGCGTAGGCGTTGATCGCCTCGTGGCACTCGATCCGGCCGAACTTGGCGTTGCGATAGCCCTGGTAGCCAAAGCAGGCGACGAGGACCCACTTGATCGCACCCGATTCGGCGCGGAGCCGGGCGGCCGTCGCCTCGTCGGGACCCTCCGCGAGCCGTCCCTTGATCTCGGCCCGATCCGCGATGAGCGGGTCGAGAACGGCGGGGAGAAAGCCGTCGGTCTCGCAGATCTCGTAGCCGAGTTCGGGGACGCGATGGCTGTCGACGCCGTCGGCGCGTGCGTCGTCCCCGCAGTTACAGTCGACCGTCTCGGGACTCACGTTGTGCTCGCGGATGATCCGCGGGTACAGCGACGCGAAGTCGATCTCGTGGACGGTTTCGTGGAAGCCGACCTCGGGAGCGAAGGTGAACCCGCCGCGATCGGCCGCGTGTAACGTCTCGACGTCGGTGAACCGTTCGGGTTCCCACGCGTTCCACGGGGCGAGTACGCCCTTCTCGCGGCGGGCCAGCCGGATCTGTCTCGCGGTCAACAGCGTTCCGATGCTCCCCCACGCCGCCTCCTGTAGCGGGCGACCGGTCCGCTCGACCATGTATCGAATCCCCGCCAGTCCCGACTGGTGCCAGAGGAAGCTGTTCGAGGCGTCGACGATCGCTCGCCCCGGGACCTGGTACCGCGCCGGCGAGTGTCCGACTCGCCCGTAGCTCGCGTACGTGTTTTCGCTCGCCAGCCGTGTCCACCCCGGACGCCGCCCGAGGGAAACGCCATCGACCCCCAGCACCTCGGCTCGGCGCTCGAGCAGCGGTATCAGCTCCGCGTTGCTCACGACGAGTGCGTCGGGATTCCGTCGCTCGAGGCGTCGCCGGAGCGTCCGGAGCGTTCGTCGTTCGCCGCCGTCGACGCGGTCGTCCGCGAGTTCGAGCGCCGAAACGTCGCCGTCGGCCAGCGCAGCGTCGTCGAGCGCGAGTCGGAGCGTCCGCAGGTCGCGGGCCGGCGTCGGATCGAGGTCCCGATCGAGGCAGTACCGAAACCCCGGCTCGAGGTCGACGTCGAACAGCCGGAACGTTCCGGGCGCGTGGGTCTCGCGCTCGTAGACGCCGCGGATTTCGCGGGCCAGCGGCCGAATTTCGGCGACCCGCTCGAGGGTGACGCGCAGGACGTGACGCCGCTTCCCGGCGTGAGCGTCGTGGAGGCTCGTCGCCCACCGCTCGCGCTCCGTCGCGACGACCTTTGGGTCACTGGAGAGGCGATCGTTCAGGTCCGCGAGCGCGGCGTCGGGGCCCCCGACGAACAGCGACGGGGTGTAGTCCGCGACGGTCGTCGGCTCGGCACCCGCCTCGGTCAGCGTCCACTCGCGAACGTCGCCGCCCTCGAATTCGAACGTGTAGGGACTCATTCGTCGTCCTCGGTCGCGTCGGGCTGGCTCACTGGACTCACAGTCGCGTCGTCAGGGCTCACGGCGTCCTCGACGCGGCCCCCGCTCGCCGCGTTCTCGCGTGCGGCGAGTTCCGTCCGCAATCGCCGCAGTTCGACCTCGTGAGTGAGCAGCAACGACAGCAGGAACGCCCGTTCGGGTGCCGGCGGGTTGGCGTAGCCCGCCGCGTCGGCGAAGTCGCGAGCGCGATCGAACAGCCGATCGAAGTCCGACTGGTACTCCCGGCGCAGCGCCCGGCGCATCGGCCTCCAGTCGGACTCTATTCGTCCGATCGCGTCGCGGTAGGTCGGGTTCGTTCGCCCCATCAGCCGCTCACCTCGAGCAGCCCGCGATCGTGGGCGGCGACGACGGGATCGAACGCGTCGACGGCCCCACAGAGCTCGACCCAGTAGGGGATCGTCGTCTGCCACTGGGTGCCGTGCCAGTACCCCGCCGTCGCGCCCGTCGCTTCCCCTTCGTCCACACGCTCGAGCCGGAGTCCCTCGCGCGTGCGAACGCAGTCGACCGTGGTGTCGGCGTACTCGGCGACCGGTCCGGAAGCAGCGGTCGCGTCGTCGGCGCTGCCGTCCTCGCCACCGCTGTCGGCGCTCGTCACGAGGACCGGACAATCGAGTACCGCACCCAGCTCCGAGAGGATCTCGAGGGTCGCAGCCAGCAACGGCTCGCGCTCCCACGCCGCGAGGTCGTCGTCCCGGTAGGGGGCGGCGACGTTGGGTGCGACGAGCAGCGCCGTTCCCGGCTCCGCCCGTCTGGCGATGTCGCGCACCAGCGAATGGTGTTGGTACGCCGTAAACGCCCGCGCAACCTGCAGGTTCTCGAGGACGCGAGGGCTCGAGGCGCAGTCGTACAGCGCGTGGGCCGATGCGGCCGAGCGCGCGTCGATCCAGTAGGCCGACCCGCCGGCAGCGTCCGCGGCCAGTCGCTCACAGACCAGCCGGTGGACGATCTCCGATCGCGGCGAGGGAACGTTCAGCAGCGTCGTTCCGGGCTCGAGGTCGAACTGATGCATACACGAGTCCTCGAGCGAGCAATGCATAAGCGACGGAGCCCGCGTTCCAACAGTTCCGATGGGGGCTCGACCATCGAAACCGTCGGCTATCGGGTCGCTCGAGCGCGGTTTGGATTTCCGTTTCCGCTTCCGAAAGTCGACCGCGTCGCTACGCCGTGGGCCGGACCCGAACCGCGATCCCGTCCGAATCTTCGAGTTCGATGCCGCCCTCGAACTCCGCGATCACGGTAGCCTCGTCGGCCGCCCGCTCCCGGATCGCATCGACCGCCTCGGCATCCGGAACGAGCAGTTCGAACCACCCCAGCCCCAGTCCGTCCGTCGGCGTGGATCGCTCGTTCCAGCGGTTCACGCCGACGTGGTGGTGGTAGCCCCCCGTCGCGAAAAAGAGCGATCCCGGCGCGTAGGACATGGAGACGTCGAACCCCACCGTCTCCGCGTAAAAGGAGCGGGCCGCTTCGAGCGAGGATACCTCGAGGTGGACGTGGCCGACGGTCGTTCCGTCGGGTGCCAGTTGCGACCCGTTCCCCGTCGTGGCATCGTCGGCCGCGGCCGCGAGGGCGGCGAGATCCAGCGGGCCGCCGGTCGCCCGGAGCGTTCCGTCGTCGGCGCGCGGCCACGCGTCTCGGGGCCGGTCGCGATATAGTTCGACGCCGTTTCCCTCGGGATCGGTACAGTAGAGGGCCTCGCTGACGCCGTGGTCGGAGGCTCCCTCGAGCGTCCAGCAGTCGCGAATCCGCTCGAGGGCGGCCCCAAGCGCCGGCCGCGAGGGGAGTCTGAAGGCGTTGTGGTAGAGTCCGGCTTCCCGATCGCCGCGTGGCTCGGTGTCCGGAGCGGCTTCCAGAACGAGCAACGGCGTCCCATCGACGCCGAGCGTCGCCCCGATCTCGGTTCGGGTGGCGACGCTGAGGCCGACGACGTCGCGGTAGAACTCGATCATCGGCCCGGTGTCGGCGACGCGAAGCGCAGTCCGACCGAGACGGGTCCCAGCCGGGAGCGTCGGAGATCGGCTCATGCGTCCAGTAGGAGCGGCCTGCTAACCCCTCTTTCGGCAGACGGTGTGCTGGAACGGTCCCGATCGGTCACCGATCCCCGTCCGGCTCGCCGTCGTCGACGAGCCGATAGGTTCTGCCCCGCCGCTTGCCGACGGCCTCGATCAGGTCGTAGTGAACCATCTTCGTCAGGTAGTTGCGCAGCGTCCGGTTCGTCTTCGGCTCGTCGACCCGTCGTTCGTACGCCGCGTAGAGTTCTCCCGGTTCGATCTCGCCGGCCTCGGCGATCACGTCGTACAGCACTCGCTGGTGTTCGATCAACCCCTCGATCGTCTTCCGGCGGATCGCCGACCGGGCGTCCGGGATCGCCGCCTCGAGGATCTCGTCGGTGATCGATTCCACTCCCTGTCGCTCCGCGCGCCGGGCCGCCGACCGGAGGATCCCGATGCCGACGCGGGCGTCGCCCGAGGCCGCGTCGGCGATCGTTCGCAACTGCGAGTCGCTCACAGCGCCCGGCTCGAGGGCTTTGTCCGTCCGCTCGGCGAGGATCGCCGCGAGCGTGTCGGTGCCGTAGCGGTCGAATCGGACCCGGGTGCCGGCGTGGAGCCGCGAGCGAACCCGATCGTCGAAGCTCGCGAACAGCTCCACCTCGCGGTTGGCGATCAACACGAGCGAGACGTGGGGGAGCCGGTGGAGGTCGTACAGCACGCCGGTCTCCTCTAGCTGGTCGACCTCGTCGAGAACGACGACGAGTGACCCGTCGTCGGCCCGCGAGAGTCGCTCGAACAGTTCGTCTTTCGGCGTCGAGCGGTGGACATCGACCGCCCGGTCGATCGCTTCGAGAATCCGATAGAGGACGCGAAACCGGGTATACTCCTGCCAACAGTTGACGTACGACAACCGGACGGTCGGCTCCTGCTCGCGCAACTGGGCGAGCGTGTAGCGAGCGATGCAGGTCTTGCCGACGCCCGTCGGGCCGAACAGGAAGGCGGGATCGGGCCGCCCGTCGGACAGCAGCGGCTCGAGGGCTTCCGAGAGGAGGGTTACCTCGTCGTGGCGATGGACCACCTCGCTGGGCACGAAATCATCGCGCAGGACGCGGCCGTCGACGATCACACCGTCCGGTTCGGTCTCGATCGCCTTAAACGACGCCGGGGTGGTTCCGAAACTTCCGAAACACCGGCCCGGCTGAGAGCCTCCCCACCGGGTGGTGCCCGTCGAGTCGCGAGCGCAGCGTTTTCTGGTCCAGAAAAACCGGACCGCTTTTCATAGCGATGCCGGAACGAAGGAGTAGACCAGTGAGTGAGGAAACTGACCTGTCGACCCTGCTTTCGGTCCTCGACGACGACTACGCACGGGATATCCTCACCCACACGAGCGTCGAACCCATGTCTGCCAGTACACTGAGCGAACGGTGTGACGCCTCCCTGCCGACGATCTACCGGCGACTCGACCGTCTCGAGGAGTGTCACCTCGTCACCGAAGAAACGGAACTCGCACCGGACGGGAACCACTACAGCGTCTACAGTGCGAACCTCGACCGGCTCGAACTGTCACTGGAGGATGGGTCGTTCTCACTCGAGTTGTCCTATCGTGAGGAAGACGTCGCCGACAAGTTCACTCGCATGTGGGAGGGGATGCGATGAGCCGGAGCGTCGTTCGGATCGACGAAGCGACACTCCTCGAGTTGCTGACCGTCGCGAGTCTCTTCCTCGTTGCCCTTTTCGGGACGATCATCGCGTATCAGGCCTACCGTGGCTACCGCCGCAACGACGCCACGTCGATGTTCTATCTCGCCGTCGGACTCCTCCTGTTGACGCTGTTCCCGTTCCTGATCAACGTCGTCATCACGACGGTCGTCGATCCGGAGCAAATCGTCATCGCACTGCTCGAGAACGTGAGTCGACTGTTGGGGCTGGTTTCGATTACCTATTCGCTGTACGGCCGCCATTGACCGGTGACGCCGTCGGACGGGGGTCGCTGAAACGACAGCCCAGAACGAGGATTTCAGCCATCGTCGACCGATACCTGGCGACCGTGTCGGGCCGAAGCGATCGGAGAGAACGCTGCGTGTACCGGCACCGAACGAAGCCGAGTGACGCAGCACGTCCCCGCACGAGGGGGGAGATAACGGGGACGCGTGGGGCGGGTGTCGCAACCCCGGATGATCGGATGCGGAACCGCGGGGGACCGCCAAGGCGTGCGGGGATGGCCTCTCTCGTCCCCCACGCTCCCTTTTCGATGCTGCCGTATTAGTACCGGAACCGCGTTTTCTCGGTCGGAAAATCCGAAAATATCGGCCGGGAACGTCCGCAGGTTCTTTGCGAGGACCGCCGTAGGAGCCGTTATGCATTATCTCGTCGGAACGGATTCCGTCCACACGACGGCAGCGGCCTGTGACTATCTCGACGGTCGGGCGACCGCCGAGGATACCGTTACCGTGATCGCCGTCGCGCCGGCCGGCGATCCGTCGGCCCGTCGGGACGGCCAGGAAGCGCTGAACGTCGCTCCCGTTCGGCTCGCCACCGTCGGCGAGGTCGAGACGGCGCTTCGATCGGGACCCCCCGCCGAGACGCTCCGCGAGGCGGCGGCCGAGCACGAGGTCGACGAGATCGTCGTCGGGGCCCACAGCGGCGATCCCGAGGCGACGCGCGAACTCGGTTCAACCGCGCAAGGGCTCCTCGCGGCTGCGAGCCGGCCGGTCGTCGTCGTTCCGATCCCCGATCTCTCCGATTAGAAGGGGAACAGCGAGTCGGCCTCGAGGTCGCGCTCGAGGAGTTCGATCTCGTGGCCGTCCTGGTCTTTCGTGAAGGCGTACATGTCGTCGCAGCTCTCGGGGTCGCGGTAGTCGGCGGCGTCGCGTTCCATGAGCTGCTCCCAGTCCTCGTGGAGGTCGTCGAGGCGGACACAGAGGTGCCCCCAGGCGTCGCCCATGTCGTACGTGCGACCGTCGTAGTTGTAGGTGAGTTCGACGGCCATCGACTCGTCGGCCGCGTCCCGTGGCTCGACGAAGTAGTTCGCGAACGTGTCGGATTCCCAGCGGCGGGTTTCGTCGTACTCGAACTTGCGGGTCCAGAAGCCAAGCGCCTCGTCGGCGTCCTCGACGCGGATCATCGTGTGATCGAGCGACCAGAGCGCACCCTCCTCGCGCTGGACGATCTCGATCTCGTGGCCGTCGGGGTCTTTCACGAACGCGTAGCGACCGCCACAGGATTCGGGATCGCGGTAGTCCGCGACGCCCTCGTCCATCAGTTGCTGGTAGTACTCCTCGAGTTCGCCCTCGGGGACCCGTACTGCGATGTGGCCCCAGGCGTCGCCCACCTCGGGCTCCTCGCCCTCGTTGTGGGTGATCTCGAGCATCGCGCCGTCCTCGTGCATCTCCTCGGGCCCGAGATAGACGATCGTGAAGCCGTCGCCCTCGTAGCGATCCTTCTCCTCGTACTCGAGGTGGGTCTGGTACCAGTCGAGCGATTCCTCGAGGTCGGCGACGCGGATCATGGTGTGGTCGAGCGTTCCGTCCATAGACGATCACTGGCCTGCAGCCGGCAAAAATATGGCGGAGGTGGTGACCTAGTCGAGGTCTTCCGGGGCGGATCCGGGTTCGGCGTCCGGCGTTCGATCCGTGCGGTCGACATCGACCGAGGACGCCCTGGGAACGAGGCCCTTACGCTGGGCATCCAACGCCGACAGTCCGTACACGAGTCCGACCAGCAAGACGACTCCCAGCGGCAGGAAGAGTACGGGTGAGACGCCCAAGAAGCCATAGAGCGCGTAACAGACGATCACGACGAACAGGACGGTGCCGGCGTAGTAGAGCTGCGTGCGGATGTGATCGATGAGGTCTGCACCGGTGAACGTCGCCGAGAGGACCGAGGTGTCGGAGATCGGCGACGAGTGGTCCCCGAAGATCGCACCCGAGAACACCGCGCCGACCATCACCGGCATGAGTTCGAACGTGCCGGTGAGTTCGTAGGCGACGCGGATCGAGATCGGCGTGACGATACCCATCGTCGCCCACGACGACCCCATGGTGAACGCGACGAACGCGGACACGAGCAACACGACGATCGGGAGGATGGCCGGTGAGACGACCCCTTCCGCGATGCCGGCGACGTAGCTGCCCGTGCCGAGTTCCTCGGCGACCGCACTAATCGACCATGCGAGGACCAAAATCGTCACCGCGGTCAGCATGAGGGCGAACCCGTCGAGCACCGTCTCGACGCCGTCACCGAGATCGAAGAGGTCGTAGGCCAGTCCGAAGAGGATCAGGGTCGCGACCATCGCGAACGACCCCCAGACGAGCGCGGCCGCGAAGTCGCCGGCACCGACGACGTCGACCAGTACCTGCACGAGGCCGTCGTTGCCGACGGCCGTCTCGAGCGACGTCGGTGCACCCGCCTCGGCCTGGTCCGAGACCCACGTCTGATAGCCGGTCCAGAACGCCCCGGAGAGCGTGACCGCGATCAGCACGACGATCGGTGCGAAGAACGTCCGGAGCATCGGCCGCTCCTCGATCGGCGTACCCAGATCCTTCTCGACCTCCTGGAGGGGCTGGGCCTCGTCGCGGTTTACCTTCCCCGTCCGCCAGGATCGGTGTTCGGCGTCGAGCATCTCCCCGTAGTCACGCTGTGAGAGGACGATGATGCCCACCATCACGATCGCCAATAGCGAATACGTATTGAACGGAATCGAACTAACGAACGTCTGGAACGCCCCCGGCGTGTCGGCCGCGGCGAGGGCGTACTCCTCGCTCTCGACGAGGGCGGTGTATCCCTCGTCGATCATCGACAGCTGGAAGGCGACCCAACTCGAGAGGCCGATCGTCGCCACGGGCGCGGCCGTCGAGTCGACGATGTAGGAGAGCTTTTCCCGGGAGATGCGCATCCGATCGGAAATCTCGCGCATCGTACTGCCGACGATCGCCGTGTTGGCGTAATCGTCGAAAAACAGGAGCATTCCCAGTATCCACGTCGCCGCTCCGGCGTTGCGCGGAGTCTCGAGGCGGCTGGTCGCCCAGTTTCCGACGGCGGTCGCACCGCCGAGTCGCCAGATGAGTGCGACGCCCGATCCCAGCAACAGGGTGAAGATCAGGATCTGTGCGTGAAACATGTCCGCCATCGACTCGGCGATCCAGTCGAACGTTTGTCCGATGCCGATACTCCCGGTTGCGATAACGCCGCCCGACCAGATCCCCAGGAACAGCGAGAGGATCGGCCGCCGCGTCCAGATCGCGAGGACGATCGCGAGCAGCGGCGGGGCGAGCGAGAGTGCGCCGAAATCAGCCATACCTACATAGTCTTCGGGCAGTCGTATATTTTTCACCGTTTCGATGGAGTTAATGGTAAATAAAATGCCAGATATGGTTGGTGTGTGTGGAAAGGACTGTTTCAAACCCTCAAAATTCTATAAATTCATATCATTTCGAATGGGGGCCCCTATGAAACATTTCCAGAACGCGTGTCGAGACGATACGTATTGGCGACGGGACCGGATCGGCTACCGACGCAGAATCAGTTTCAACACGTCCTCGTCCTCGAGGACGTGATCCTTCCCGACCTGCTGTTGGTCGTGGGCGGCACTGGGTCCGGTCACCCGCGCGAAGCGGAATCGCTCTTCCATCTCCCCACCGAGTTTCTCGATGGCCTCGCCGACGGTGGTCCCCTGCTCGACGACGAGCGGTTCCTCCCAGTCGATGCCGCGACCGGGTTTGTCCATATAGACGCGGATGAGGCCCAGTCGCTCCCAGATCCGATCTTTGAGCACGTCGAGCCCTTTCTCCTCTTCGGCGCTGATGAAGGTGACTTCCTCGGGGTCGAGATCGCGCTGGCGCAACTGCTCGTCGACGGTCTCCTTGTAGTCGGGATCGATCAGGTCGACCTTGTTGACGCAGGTGATCGAGGGGATGTACTCCCGGTTTTCCATCAGTCCGTCGACAAGCCGGTCGATGGAGAGGTTCTCCTGGAGGTTCAGATCGGCGTTGACGTAGCCGTGCTCGCGGAGGACGTCCTTGATCGTCTTCTCGTCGAGATCCTGGTCGGTACTCGAGGTGATCTTGATTCCGTCTTTGATCTTCGGTCGGACCGTGACCTTCGGGGGCTCCTGGTCGACGCGGATGTTGATGTCGTAGAGCTCTTCCTGGAGCCGATCGTACTGCTCGATTTCGAACACCGAGAGCATGAAGATGATCAAGTCGGCGTTCCGAACGACTGCGAGCACCTGCTGGCCGCCGCCTTTGCCCGCCGCCGCGCCCTCGATCAGTCCCGGCACGTCCAGCAACTGGATGTTCGCACCGCGGTGGTTCAGCATGCCCGGATTGACGTCTAGGGTCGTGAACTCGTACGAGCCGGTCTCGCTCTCGGCGTTGGTCAGCGAGTTCAACAGGGAGGACTTGCCGACGCTCGGGAACCCGACCAGGGCGACGGTCGCGTCGCCGTGTTTCTCGACGGAGTAGCCGCCGCCACCGCCGGAGCCGGACTGCTGGTTCTCGAGTTTCTCCTTTTTCTCCGCGAGCTTGGACTTCAGCCGGCCGATGTGGGCCTCCGTCGACTTGTTGTAGGGCGTATTGGCGATTTCCTCCTCGATTGCCTCGATTTCATCCTCGAGCCCCATTTGTCCGTACACAACCGGTCGTGCCGAAAAACCCTTTCGAGACACGGGCTGAACGAACACGGCGCGACGACCCCAACCGACCCAACTGCCCCGTCGCCGTCGCTCCTGACTCCGCGTCGCTCTCCTGCTGTCGAACGGACACTCGTTCCCTCCGACGTGTTCGTCTCACTAACGTTGTATTAGCTATACCGTCCTGTAGGACGTATGATACCACATGCGACGGCGAGAATACGTTACGGCGGTTGGAAGTACTGCGGGGGCCTTCGCAACCGCAGGGGTGGGTGGCGCCCAGACGGGTTCCCTCGAGCGCGTGTGTCCGACGGAGCGCGCGACGGCGGTCCGACCCGGCGACGATATTCTGTTCGAGGCCGCGGCGACCCCGCCGGTGGAGCCGTCGGCAACCGACTGGCGAGTGGACGGCGCCGATGGCCACGACGTCGCGCCCAACGCCCCGTTCTATAGTTACACGGACATCACGGGGCATCCGGCCGCCTACGGTCGGTTCGACGAGGTCGGAACGTACGACGTGAGCCTCGTCGTCGACGGGACGACCCTCTCCTGGACGGTCGAGGTCACCGAGAACGCGCCGGCGGCACCGAGTATCGACGTGACGTGCGACCCGGGGCCGGACGCCACGGTGACCGTCCACGACGAGATCGAAGTGACTGCAGTCGCCGCCGACGACGGGGGGACGCTCCGCCGGCTCTTCTGGCAGGAAGGGCGCAACGCTACCTACGTCGACCGCGCCGATCTGTCGGGGGCGACGGCGACGGTCACGTACGAGACGACCGGGGGGAACGCCATCTGGTTCATCGGCGAGTATCCGATGATGGCGTGGGTCGCCTGCCGTGACGGGCGGCTCTCGGCCGCTCGAGCCGACGGCCCGTCGGTCACGGCGTTTCACGACGTCGCGATCACCGACACGAACGCACCGGTTCGTGCCGGCGACGATCTCGTCGTCGAGGCCGAAATCGAGCCCCAGGGGAGTTCCACGTATCACGCGTTCGTCGACGTCGAGACCGATCTGATCGTCGGCCACGATCCCACCCACGTCGACAGCGAGACGGTCGACGTCTTCACGGGACAGCGCGAGTCCGTCCGCCTCGAGTTCACGACGGCCACCGTCCGCAACACGCAGACGTTCCCGGTCCGCGTCGAGACCGCCCACGCCACCTCGGAGACCGACGTCACCGTCATCGGAACCGACGATACCGGTTCGCAGGGTCACCTCGAGGTGACCGGTCTCGAGACGAACGCGCCGGTGACGGGCGGGGAGCGCCTCGAGGCGACGGCGACGCTCGCGAACACGGGTGACGGACCGGCAAGTCGCGAGGTCGAGTTCGTCGTCGGCCACGATCCGACGACGGTCGATACGGCGGACGTGGTCGTCGCCGCGGGCGAGACGGAGACGGTCTCGCTGGGCTACGAGACCTATCCCGTCAGGAACGACGACGAGTTCCCCGTCCGCGTGCGGACGGGCGACGACAGCGCCGTCCAGTCGGTGCTCGTTTACGGGCGAGACGACGGTGAGCAGGGGAACGCGACGGTCGCCGTGTCGATTACCGGGACGAACGCGCCGGTCTCCGGTGGTGAGTGGCTCTCGGTAACCGCCGCCCTCGAGAACACGGGCACCGCGACCGGTACGCACGAAATCGAACTCGTCGTCGGCCACACGCCCGAGGTCGTCGATTCCACGAGTGTGCGCCTCGCGCCGGGTGAGACGGGTACCGTTTCCCTGGGGTACGAAACCTATCCCGTCTCGACCGACGACAGCTTCCCGGTCGTGGTCCGGTCACCCCACGCGAGCGACAGCCGGACGGTGACGGTTTTCGGAACGGACTGAGTCCGGTCCCTTACCACTCGGGGTGTGTCGGCGCGTCGAACCCACCGCGGACGAGCGGCTTCGCGATGTGTCGGCGGGCACACGGGGGAACCTCGTACCAGCCGCGCTCGAGGTCGCGCTCGAGGGGCCGCTTAGCTTTCCCCGCAGTCCCGGTCCCACACGATCGACACCGATAGCCCTGGTTCCGACCGGCGCTGTCCATCGTTCGCCCGCAATCGGGACAGGTCGGCGTGACCCGCTCGGTCCGGACGAGACCGCGGACGGCGAACTTCTCGAGCTTTAGCGTCCCGTCGCTCACCTCGCCGCAGACGGACACGTGGTCGCCGACGCGGAGGCGTCGCACCCGATCCCGGAATCGTTTGGTCGGCTCGAAGGCGACACAGGGCAACCCCTCGCTCGCTCCCGCTCGGGATTCGTCTTCGGTCGCAGTCGGGGCCGCGAGGTCGACGAAGACGTGACCGCCACGGCGCGTTTCGGGCTCGCTCGCGACCCGGCCCTCGAGCCGATAGGCGCGCCCGTCGTCGAGGTCGCCGATCGAACCGTTTCGGAGGTGGACGTCCGTCCCCTGATTCGTCACGAACGACTGGGTCGCGGCGACGGGTTCGCTCTCGATACGCTCGGCGACCGACCGGACCGCGTCCGGATCGTCGCCGCGGATTCCATGCAGGATCGGACCGGGCGTGTGAGGGACGCAGACGGGTTCGTCCTCGCCGCGGTCGACCGTATCCCAGACCTCGGGGTAGCCCCACTCCGCCGCCTCGAAGACGCTCTCGGGATCGACCTCGCGGGGCGTCCCCCAGCGGTCGGGCTCGCGATAGGAGATGTACTCGTGGGTCCACTCCGCGAGGGCTGCCCAGGCACCGATGGCGGCCAGCGCGCCGATCCGACCGCGGCCGTTGCCGGCGTGCCACGACCGGTAGCCACAGCGTTCGGCGAGGGCTCCGGCGTCGGCGGGCTCGAGACGGTCGCGGATCGCCGCCAGCGCGAATCGCCCGACGTCGCGGGGAATCGCGCCCTCCTCGGCGGCGTGGTCCGCGACGACGAGCCCCGGATTCGTCCGCTCGTCCCCGGTTTCGGCCAGTTCCTCGAGTCGGTCGCGGGCGATCGCGAACGCGCGGTCGGGATCGCAGTCGGTGTGGATCGCCAGCGCGGCGTTCCCCCGCGTCTTGTACTCGATGGCGGGGTTGAGTCGCACGAGGAGGATTCGCTGGACCGACCACTCGCTTCGACGCAGTTGCTCGGCGATCTGCGCGGCGACGTACGTCGTACACATCCCGCGTTCGCGCGAGTCGGTATCGTCGAGGCCGACGACGGTCATCGACGGTGCTTGGCGGGGGAACGGGTAACCCCTTTCGGGAGCGGCCGCTCTCTCGCGGTCACCGAGCAGTGGGATCGTGGCGTTCGATCACGCCTCCGTTCGGATCCTCCCCCGTATGATACTGAAATTCAGAAACCATTTCAAACTGATACTCTATGCACCTCTCACAGTATGTTCCGGTGGTTACAGTCCAAACCGTTCCAACAACAGATCGTGATACTCGCGCTCGTTCTCGATCCGCTCGGGTTTACGACGGGCTACCTTCTGGCTCCGTCGCTCGATGTCGAACCGCTCATGGGCGGGGTATACGGGTTGGTCGCAGCGAGCCTCCCGCTCTCGATGTGGGTTCTGCGCTACGCCAGCCAGTAGGGTGCTCGACCGGACGGGTGCCACGTACTCGAGGGCCGGCCCGTCGATACAGCAGCGAGGTGTACGATCCTGGTGGTATCGCTCGCGGCATCAGGGCATCGCCGAGCCGGGGAAACCCGTATATAAGTATACCTCCGGTACGGCGGCCAATCGCGACACGGCACACGGATACCCTGGGGAAAACGTCTTATAGGAGGAATCGCTTACAACCCCGTATGTCCCGCTCCGCACTTGTCGGCAACGTGACCGCGATGTTAGAGGACGCGGGATTCGCGGTAAGCGCTCGGTGTGCGATCCGACCGAAGAGCTTCGATATCGCCGCGCGCCGCGGCGAGGACCTCATCCTCGTCAAGATCCTCGCGAACATCGACGCGTTCAACGAGGCGACGGGCCACGAGATGCGCCGGCTGGGGACCTATCTGGGTGCGACGCCGCTGGTCATCGGCCTGCGCAGTCGCGACGAGGATCTCAAACCCGACGTCGTCTACTTCCGTCACGGCGTCCCCGTTTTCAGCCCCGATACGGCGTACAACCTGTTCATCGAGGAGGTCCCGCCGCTGATCTACGCCGCACCCGGCGGCCTCTACGTCAACATCGACGGTGACCTGCTGGCCGACGAACGCGAGGACCGCGACTGGAGTCTCGGCCAACTCGCCAGCGAACTCGGCGTCTCCCGACGAACCGTTTCGAAGTACGAAGACGGCATGAACGCCTCCGTCGAGGTCGCGATGGACCTCGAGGAGCTGTTCGAGGCTCCCCTGACGAGCCCCGTCGACGTCCTCGAGGGGGCCGAGGACGTTCACGAGAGCGAGGCGACGCCGGACGACCCCGAGGCGGATCCGGACGACGAACAGGTAGTTGCCGTCCTCACGCGGGCCGGGTACAGCGTTCATCCGACGGCCCGATCGCCGTTTACGGCCGTCAGCGAGGACGAAGACGACAGCGACATCGTCCTCACCGGCCACTCGAAGTTTACCAAGGCGGCGGAGAAACGCGCCCGAATCATGAGTTCGATCGGGCAGGTCACGCGCACGCGATCCGTCTACGTCGTCGATCGGGCGAAACAGGACTCCGTCGACGGTACCGCGCTGGTCGAGCGCGACGAACTCGCGAAGCTCCGGAACGCCGACGAGCTTCGGGACGTCATCCGGGAGCGCTCCGAACACGAAGAGGCGGCCTGATCGCGTTCACTGAATTCTCCGTATCGTTTCGGCGGCTACTGTAGACGCGCGGTGGGCGACGGCGTCGGAACTCTCCGTCTCATACGGTCTCCTGTCCGTCAGTGCCGGTGGGACCGCGACCGCCCTGCGGTTCCACCGGAAATCGGGACAGCAAACCGGCTCAGGCGTACGTCTCCTCGAGATACTCGACGATGTCGTCGCTCTCGTTCATGCCCTCGACGCCGTTTGCCTCGTCGTTGATGACCGGGACGCCGGTCTGGCCGCTGACGTTCTCGACCTCGGTGCGGTCGCCGTGGGAGCGAGGCACCTCGATGACGTCGTACTCGAGTTCGAGGTCGTCGAGCTTCGATCGGACCTTCGCACAGTACGGGCAGCCGGGGAGTTCGTACAGCGTGATATCTGCCATGGTGAACGAAAGTAGGGGCCTCGAGCCGTATGAACGCGTGGGTAGCGGCGGTCTCCGGGATCGGTAGGGAAACCATACAACGGTCTGGAATCGGACGCGTGACCTGCAACTAGCCGACGATGCCGCTCGTGTGGACGTAGAAGTAACCCACGAGGACGGCGGCCATGAGCCACTGACCGAGGCGGACGTCGTCGAGTTCACCCATCGCAGCCTTGAGGATCGGGAACGCGATGATACCGGCCGCGAGGCCGTTGGCGATCGAGTAGGTCAGCGGCATGATCGTGATCGTCAGCCCCGCGGAGACGGCCCACGCCGGATCGTCCCAGTCGATGTCGAGGACGCCCTGTAACATGATGATCCCGACGACGACGAGCGCGATGAACGACGCGTACGCGGGAATCATCGCGATCAGCGGAATAAGCACGAGCGTGGCGAGGAACAGGATTCCGACGACGAGCGCCGTCAACCCCGTCCGGCCCCCTTCTTCGACGCCGGTCGAGGATTCGACGTACGTCGTCACGGTCGACGTCCCGACCATCGCGCCGACGGTCGTCCCGATCGCGTCGGCCATCAGCGGTTTGTCGATGTCGGGAAGGTTGCCGTCTTCGTCGAGGAAGCCGCCGAATTGCGAGACGCCGATGAGCGTCCCGGCGGTGTCGAAGAAGTCCACGAAGAAGAACGTGAAGACGACCAGCGTGAACGTGAACGGATCGATGTCTCGGAGCCCGTCGACGAAGGCGAACAGCAGCGGAGAGATGTCGTACTGCGGGGAGGTTACGACCGCAAACGATAGCTGTCCCTCCTCGCTCAGCAGTGCCGTCGGCAGAACCGACGTCGGGCTGGCCAGCCCCGTGAAGTACGTAAGCCAGCCGGCGACGGACGTACCGAAGATACCGAGGATGATCGAGCCGGTGATGTCACGCGCCCAGAGTACGAACGTCAGGAAGAGACCGAACAGGCCGAGCAGAGCCGCCGGGTTCGTCGCGATGTCACCGAGCGCGACGGCGGTCGCTTCGTCCGGAACCACGACGCCCATCTCTTGCAGTCCGATGAACAGCAGGAAGATCCCGATCCCCGCGCCGACGGAGAACTTCACCGGCTCCGGGAACAGCCTGATGACGTACTCTCGAGCGCCGACTGCCGTGATGACGATGAAAACGATCCCCTCGACGAACACGGCTGCGAGGGCCGTCTCCCACGGGATCCCCATCCCGATAACGACCGTGTACGCGAAGAAGACGTTCAACCCCATGCCGGGGGCGAGTCCGAACGGTCTGTTCGCGTAGAACGCCATCACGAAGATGGCGACCGCCGACGCGATGATCGTCCCGATAGCGATCATCTGGACGACCTGCAAGTAGGAGTAGCCGGGAATCTCGATCGCGTCCGCCAGGATGAACGGATTGACCAGGATGATATACGACATCGCGAGGAAGGTCGTCACTCCCGCGATGGTCTCGGTACCGACGTCGGAGTCGTGTTCAGCGAGTCCGAAGTAATTCTCGAGTGCCCCCATATTGGATGTCCGAGCATAACCACACCGGTTAGTTAAACGTTCTTGTCCCGATCGGCGAGCAGTATATGCAAGTATGTGTATATTCGGTGGCGAAGCGGAATCGGAAGTGAGACCGATCAACTGCCTGCCCAGTCGCTCGACTCGGTCATCCGACTGAACGACACATAGTAGCGAGACGGACCAACGTATTTGACCTCGGAGCGCGTACCACGGTAGCATGAGGTTCGTCATCGTGGGTTATGGCCGGGTCGGCTCGCGGACGGCAACGATTCTCGCCGAGGAGGGCCACGAGGTCGTCATCGTCGACAACGACGTCGACCGCATCGACCGTGCCAGCAACGACGGGCTCGAGACGGTCCGTGGTGACGGATCGGACGAGGACGTACTCGTCGACGCCGGGATCGAAACCGCCGACGCGATCGGCGCGTTCACGCCGGATCTCAACGCCAACTTCGCGGCCTGTATGGTCGGGACTCACCACGGCTGTCGCACCGTCCTGCGGATCGACGAGGACTACCGCGAGGACATCTACGAGAAGTACGCCGAGGAGGTCGACGAGATCATTTACCCCGAGCGGCTGGGCGCTGCGGGTGCGAAGACAGCCCTCCTTGGCGGCGATTTCAACGTCGTCGCCGACCTCGCCGCGAACCTCCAGTTGACCGTCCTCGAGATTCAGGCGGGGTCGCCGGCGGTCGGGAAACGAATGAGCGAACTCGACCTCCCCGAGACTGCACGGATCTACGCCCACGGTCGCGCACGCGAACCGCTGACGATTCCGCTCCCGGGTACCGAACTCGAGGTCGGTGACGAGGTCGCGGTCATCACCGAAACCGATCGGTCGGACGCGGTTCGGTCGGCGTTGTTGCCCGCGAACGCCTGAGGACGAACGGGTTCCGTCCGCCAACAGTACACTCCTCGGCGGACCGGTCGTCGATTCGAAAGGGGAGGGGAGAGGAACGGGAGCAGGCGCGCAGCGGCGGGATGGGGGGGAAGGAAACCGCCACGCGCCTGTTCGTTTCGTCGTCCCGGTACCAAATAAAACCGCGTCAGACGACCGCCCGACGGAAGTCGGACGCACCCCCCTCGCCGTTCAGTTTTCCGTTTCGGACGCCGCCTCGGGTCGGAAGACGAGGACGTTCTGGTGGACCATCGAAGGGACGAAAGAGAAGGGGTAGCCGTAGACGTGCAGGTCCTTCGTCGGATCGTACCAGATCAGGTTCGCCGCGAGCGTCAGCGGTGCAGTCGACTCGATCGCCCGCGCGAGATCCGCCGAGAGGAACTCGTAGGACTGGTCGCGGTACATGTCGCCGATGAAGACGACGACGTGGCCGTCCGGTGCGACGGCGTCCGTAAACCGGCCGAACGTGGTCGCCATACCGGCCAGCCAGTCGGCTTTCGTCCGACGATCGTCGGTCCCCTCGGCCGCATCGACGGCAGCCTCGTCGGTCGTCCCGCCGTCGAACGACCCCAGTTTGCTCTCTCGAGTCGCCCGCTCGTTGCGCGTCTGCTCGCGTTCGTCCATGTCCCAGTAGGGAACGTCGGTCAACAGGAGGTCGACGGATTCGTCAGGCACGTCGTCGATCAGATCGACACAGTCGCCGTGTCGGATGTCCTGTTCGGCGAGCGGTGGCTCGCCGCGTGCACGGCGCTCTTCGTTTTCCGCCGCGAGAACCTCCCGGTAGATCTCGATCCAGCGCTCGGTGCGCTCGAAGCCGATCGCCTCCCGGAGACCGGTGCCGTCGTGTTCGCAGAAACTCGCGCCGAGCAGGGTCCCGCCGACGCCTGCGAAGGGATCGAGGACGGTGTCGCCGGCTTTGCTGAACCGGCCGATCAGGTCCGCACAGAGTCGCGGCGGTTTCTGGCCGCCGTGTTCGCTGCGCAGATCGTGCTGGACGGCGGGCGGGTACCCCTCCGCGATCACGGACTTCGTGGCGTACTTCCACTCCTTGCCCGTGAGGTCGTTCACCCGGTTGCGCTCGTCGTAGATCCCGCGTCCCTCCACGTAACGCTGGTGGTCGGCCAGGTCGTCGGTATCGATCACCTCGCCGTCCTCGACCGGCAGGGACTCCTCCCGTGCACGGTCGGCGTCGAAGGCGCCGTCGTCGTCCGTGAACAGGCGGCTCTGGCGGTGTCGATCCCCGTCGTCTGCCATACCTCGAGTCCTCACGCGAACCGTTTAAACGCTTGCGCATCCCTTCGAACGGGCCGCGTCGACCGGTGACGCACCTGCCCGGGTCTTTTGTGGGAGCCGTCCGAAAGGGTTCGCCACGATGGTCCTCGTTGGAGACGTCGTCTTACTCGTCACCGCCGTTTTCGGTCTGTGGATCGGTGCCCGCCTGCTCGTGACCGGTGCCTCGAGACTCGCCAGTGCGGCGGGGGTCTCGGCGCTCGTCGTCGGACTCACGGTGGTCGCTTTCGGGACTTCCGCGCCGGAGATCGTCGTCTCGACCGGTGCAGCGCTCGAAGGCCAGGGCGATATCTCGGTCGGAAACGTCGTCGGATCGAATCTATTCAATCTCGCCGTGTGTCTCGGGGTCGTGGCCGTTCTCTCGCCGTTTCGGGTCTCCGAAACGCTGCTCCGTCGGGATGCGCTCGCGATGGCGGCCTCGACCGTCGTCGCGACCGTCGTCCTCGCAGACGGCATCGTCACGCGGCCCGACGGAGGCATCCTCCTCGTGTTACTGAGTGTGTATCTCGGGGCCCTCGGGGTTGCGGTCCGGAACCGCGGTGACACGGACGTCGTGGGGACCGAGCCACTCGAGGGGGCCGACGTGGCGACGGCCGCTCCCGTCGGGTCCGACGGAGACGACGGCCCGAAGGTGGGTCTCGGCCGGGAGATCGTCCGCATTCTGTTCGGCCTCGTCCTCGTGATCGTCGGCGGGCGTGCGCTGGTCGAGGCGGCGGTCGGATTGGCCCTGGCGGTCGGGGTCTCGGAATGGGTCGTCGGCGCGACGATCGTCGCCACCGGGACCTCGCTGCCGGAACTCGTGACCTCGGTCGTGGCTGCTCGCGGAGATAACGTCAGCATCGCTGCGGGCAACGTCATCGGGTCGAACGTCTTCAATGCCCTCGGTGTCCTGGGAATCGCGGCGGTAGCCCGCCCGCTGACAGTCGACCCGGCCGTCTTCCTCGGGCTGGCGTGGCTCGCCGTGGTGACCGTCTTGGCCACGGTGGTACTCGCGACGGGCCGGACGCTCACTCGCCTCGAGGGAGTCGTCCTCGTCGCACTCGGTGTGAGCTACTGGGTCGTCAGTATAGCCGCTTGACAAGAGGGCGTGATCGGTCGTCCCAGTTTCGGAGGCGGTGACACGAGTGTTAGCGAGATCATTTGTAGCCGCCAACCGTTGGTCACTGTATGAACATGCTCGTCGACGGCGAGTGGCGCACCGACGCCCACGAGTCGACTGACGACGACGGCTCGTTCGAGCGGCAGACGACCCCCTTCCGGGACGAGATCCGGGACGATCCCGACGCTCGGTTCCAGCCGGAGGCGGGACGATACCACCTCTACGTCTCGTACGCGTGCCCCTGGGCCCACCGGACGCTCGTGACGCGGGCGCTGCTGGGACTCGAGGACGCGATCTCCGTCTCGATCGTCGATCCCTACCGCGGCGAGGACGGCTGGCAGTTCACGCCGGAGAAAGACGGCTGTACGCGCGATCACGTCCGCGACGCCGATTTCCTGCGGGAGCTGTACGTGGCGGCGGATCCCGACGCCACCTGCCGCGTGACGGTACCCGTCCTCTGGGACAAACACGAGGAGACCATCGTGAACAACGAGTCCGCGGAGATCATGCGGATGCTCGACACCGAATTCGGGAGCGTCGCCTCGCGGGACGTGGACCTCTACCCCGAGGGGTATCAGGAGGACGTCGACCGGATCATCGACGAAATTTACGAGCCGATCAACAACGGCGTCTACCGCGCCGGCTTCGCCACGAAGCAGGGGCCCTACGACGAAGCCGTCGACGACCTCTTTTCGGCGCTCGACCGCTGGGACGAGGTGCTGGCCGACCAGCGCTACCTCGCCGACGACCGGCTGACCGAAGCGGATATCGCGATGTTCACGACGCTCGTTCGATTCGACAACGTCTATCACACCCACTTCATGTGTAACGTCCAGTACGTCCGCGAGTACGACAACCTCTGGCCGTACCTACGGGATCTGTATCAGACGGGCGTCGCCGACCGCCGGGAGGGGACGCCGGACGAGCGAACGGGGACCGAAAGGACCCGTGAAACCGGCGTCGCCCGGACGGTGAACATGGATCACATCAAGGAACACTACTACACGACCCACCCCGACGTGAACCCACACCGGATCGTCGCCCGCGGGCCCGAGCTGGACTTCGAGGCCGCCCACGACCGCGACGAACTCCCCGGCGGCCCGCCGTCGGACCTCG
This sequence comes from Natrinema ejinorense, assembly GCF_002494345.1. GTDB lineage: Archaea > Halobacteriota > Halobacteria > Halobacteriales > Natrialbaceae > Natrinema > Natrinema longum. Next base: position 1,076,147 of record NZ_NXNI01000001.1, on the reverse strand, counting down.
TTCGGGCGACCAGTGCCGACGACTAGCCGAGCAAAGGGGCCTTACGATTCCGCCGTCGTCTGGTCCGCCTCGGTTCCACCGGCAGCGTCGACGCCTTCGGCGTCGGGCTCTCCGGCGTCTGCCGCTGCAGCTTCGGCAGCCTCGGTCTCGGCTGATTCGAGACGATCAGATCGACTCCGACCGGATTCGCGACGCCAGTCCTCGAAGCTGTGTTCGATTTCTTCGTCCGCGACGAACACCTTCCAAAGAACCCACGCGACGGCGATGACGGGAAGCAACGGGAGCAAGACGACCGCGAGTATCGCGGCCATGATATAACCGAACAGGGACATCTGCGTGTTCGGCCCGTAGCCCGTCGACTCGGACACCTTGACTGACATGTGTGTGGGTACGAACGTGTCGGTATTCCGTCTTTCGATCCCGCTGGTGGTCGCAGAACCGAGGACACCCCTCTCTCGGTTCCGTTCGATCAATACCGTCCTACCGCGGAGAAGAGACGACGAGACCTCACAGATCGTAGTGTTCCTCGATTGTGAACGTATCGTTCGGTTCCGAGACACCGAATTCGGACTGCTGGTCGATCGCGGTCGACGGATCGCTGGTCAAGCCGTCTCGAGGCCGTCCCGACCGTCCGACTCGTCGCGCAGGACGGCTTCGGCGTCGTCTTGTGGTCGATACCCGAGGTCGCGCATGGTTTCGGCGAGCGAGAGGAACCGTTCGGCGTTGTCCGAGATGCCGTGTGCGACCAGGGGCGATCCCTCGAGCGTCGCCGTCGCGGCCGCGTTGAGCAGCCGTCGGCAGTCGCCGGGACTGAGCCACATCGCGCGGGCGTAGCGCTCGCCGGCACCGTCGCGGTTCCGACATTCCCGACGGAGTTCCTCGCGGGTGAGCAGCCAGCCGATCCGCAGGTTCACGACCTCGAACCCGTGTCGCTTCGCGTAGTACGACCCCATCGCCTCGCCGAAGACCTTCGTGACGCCGTAGTAGGTGTCGGGGTCCGTCGGATCCTCGGGACGAACGATCTCGGGGCTGCCGACCGTCGACTCCGGCCGAATCCCCGAGACGGTGTTTTTCATGTTGACCGCGTGGTTCGAACTCGCGAAGATCACGCGCTCGAGGTCGTTCTCCGCCGCGGCCTCGAGGGCGTTGTAGACGCCGTCGACGTTCGGCCCTCGCACCTCGTTCCACTCCGCTCGCGGCGAGGGATTGGCCGCGAGGTGGATGAGGACGTCCTGGCCCTCGAGGGCGTCCGCGAACGCCTCGCGGTCGGTGATCTCGAGAAGCTCCGTCTCGAGATCCGGGGTCGCGTGGTGGGAAAAGAGCGTGAGTTCGTGGTCGTCGGGAAACGCGTCGATGGCCTCCCGACCGACGTTGCCCGCCGCGCCGGTGATCGCGATCCGTGTCATACCGATTCGACGGCAGCTGGGCAGAAATAGGTCGGGGCAGCGTCTCCCTGCCTCGTCGCGAGTCGGTCAGTGCCGGCGCAGCCGCACCCTACGGTTCGACGACGATCTTGCCGACGCTCTCGCGTTCTTGCATCGCCGCGAAGGCTTCGTCGGTGTCTGCGAGCGCGTACGTCCGGTCGATTTCGGGTGCTAACTCGCCGTCGGCGGTGAGTTCGACGAGCCGCCGGAGGTCGTCCTGGGTACCCATCGTGGAGCCGACGACGCGCTTGTGGCCCAGGAAGAGGTTCGTGACGTCGATCGTCGACTCGTTGCCGGCCGTGCGGCCACAGATCGCCATCGTGCCACCACGGCGCAGTACCGACTGGCCGAGTCGGGTGAACTCGCCGCCGAGATGGTTGATCACCGCGTCCGGCATGCCGATCGCCTCGACGGCGTCTCGGATCTCGTCGATTCCCGCCGATTCGATGCCGTGATCGAGGCCGAGGTCGCGGACGCGCTCGAGTTTCGTCGCCGAAGAAGACGTGCCGATGGTCTCGGCACCGAAGACGGATGCGAGTTGGACCGTCGCGACGCCGACGCCGCCGGTCGCGCCGGGGACGAAGACCAGATCGCCGGGCCCGACCTCGGCCCGCCGGAGCATGTGGAACGCGGTCATGTACGCCGTCGGGATCGCGGCGGCGGTCGTCGCGTCGATGTCGTCGGGCAGCGGAACGAGCCGGTCGCCCCGCACGCAGGCGGTCTCCGCGAGGCCGCCGTGAAACAGTGCGAATCGCTTACACATGTTCTCCGGCCCCTCCCGACAGAACCGACAGGAGCCACAGGTCTCGTTCGGACAGAGGACGACCCTGTCGCCGGGCGCGATGCCCCGAACGTCCGCACCGACCTCGCTCACGACGCCGGCCACGTCCAGCCCCGTGACGAAGGGCAAGTCGTCGGCGTCGACCATCGCCGAGTCCCCCTCGAGGATCCAGAGGTCGTGGCGGTTGATCGCACAGGCCGTCACGTCGACCAGCGCCTCGCCGGGGCCGGGCTCGGGGTCGGGCCGGTCGATCGTACTCACTCCCTCGGGGCCGATCAGGTCGGTGAAGGCTGCGGCTCGCATTGGTGTTGCGTCGGCCTCGAGGGCAAAGACCCTAGGGTAGCCGGTAGTGGGACGCTTCGACGTTCCGGTCCGCGTGCATCGGTACCGGTCGGGGTGCGGGACTTGCGACCGTCCGGCCCAGTCCTTTTTCGCGGCGAGCACGACGTTTACCCGTGACGGAGTCCACCACGTGGGACGTCGAACTTCGCGTGCCCGACGACGCCGAGCTGGCCCTCGCCGGCGAGTCCCGGACGATCGAAGTCCGCGCCGACCAGTCGATCCTCTCGGCGGCCCGCGCGGCGGATATCTGGCTCTCGGCGGACTGCCAGCAGGGGTGGTGTATCACCTGCGGCGCGACACTCCTCTCCGGTGAGGTCGATCACAGTCGGGCCAAGCGGTACTACCCGGAAGACGAGGCGGCGAACTTCGTCCTCACCTGCGTCGCGCGTCCCCGCGCCGATTGCGTCATCGAAGTCGAACGGTACGGCGAACTGCTCCAGCATCGCGCCGACCACGACAGGCCGCCGGGGCGGTCGAAACTCGGCTAGGGACGGAGCGCTTCGCGGTGACGGTCCCGGCAACTGCCGTCCGAACGTTTTCCGGTCCCGTGACCGACCGAGTCGATATGTCGGCGACCCAGTTCACGGGCATCCTGCTCTACGACGGCGACTGTCCGTTCTGCTCGGCCGCCTCGACCGCGATGCGCCGGCTCGAGTCCGTCGGCGTCGTTCCGTGGGACGATCCGGCCGCACAGGCGTTCCTCGAGGCTCAGTTCGGCGAGACACCGTTCGCGCTCTTTTTCGTCGACATCGACGCCGAGACGGTCTGGGCGGGTCGGGCCGCGGCGACCGAGCTCTGTGAGCGTGCCGGGATGCCGGTTCTCGTCCAGGACATCGTCGACGAGACCTACGAGCGGTTCGCGGACGCGGTGTGGTCCGTCTCGGAAACTGACCGCGAGATCGATCCCTATCACGACGCGTATCCGCTGGCCGACGACGCCGCGGCGCTGTTCGACGAACTGGCGGCCAACGGGAATCGGACGCACGTCCCGAACGCCTGACCGAGGCACCCGAACGGGGGTCAGTCGAGGCTCTCGAGTGGGCCGCGCCCGCGATCACTGCACGTCGATCGAGCCACGCATCGACTCGGGATGGACCTGACAGTAGTATTCGGCCATCTCGGCCGACGCCGTGAACGTGACCGACTGCGTCGTGCCTTCCTCGCTCATGAAATCCGAGGCGAGCAGCTCCTCGCCGCTCTCGTCTTCGATGGCGACGTTGTGCTGCAGGCCGTCGCCGTTCTCCCAGACGAGGACGTACTCGGCTCCCTCCTCGAGCGTCAGGGTCGGATTTTCCGTCCCCGAGATTTCGTCGGGAGCAACCCCTTGCCATCCCGACGTTTCGCCGACGAGTCGGATGTCGGCTTCCGCGTCGGCCTCGCCGTTCTCCTCGGTCTCCCCGCCGTCAGCTCCGGGGAACTCCCAGTCCGCAAACGGCCCCTCGACGATCTCGTCTTGTTCCCACATCGCGTGGATGAACGGTTGCGTGTCGCCGTTTGGAAGCTCGAACGCGGTCGGGACCGGATCGTACACCGGGCCGTCGGGCGTCGGCCTGATCGGCAGGACCACACCGTGGGTGTGGTGGATCTGCCCCGCGATGGTGTTCCCCGGCTCGAGTGGCAGTTCCTCGTCAAGGACCATCCGGTAGCGTTCGTCGCGCACCGTCTGGGTCGTCATGAAGTGGACGACGCGGAACCCCTCCTCGGTCGCCAACTCGCCGTTGACGTGGAGGTTTCCGACGCCCCAGGAGGCAGCGTAGGTGTACACGTTCGGAAACAGCGGCGAGCCAGTCCCCGTGATACCGTGGAGCGTGCGGTCCATCACCACGCCGCCGCCGGTCTCGTACCCGGGGATCGGCGGTTGGATGACGTGGTCGTGTTCGATTTCGTACTCGTTGCCCGCCGGGTCGGTGAACTGTGCGTCGAGGTCGATCGTATCCGACGTCTCTCCGGGCGCTCCCGGAAGGTCATACGGTTGTCGGTCCTCGTAGGTGATCTCGAAGGAGCCGCTCGTCACGTCGGCCTCGTCGCTGTACAGCGTGGGCTCGGTCAGTCGTTGCTGGGCGATCGAATCCTCGTCCGCGTCCTCGATCGGTTCGCGAGCCTCGTCCGGTGCAGCGACGAGGAACGGAAGGTCTTCCAGCAGCTGCGAAACGGCCTCCCCGAGGGGCGAGGGGAGCTGCTCGGCCTGCTCGATCCGTTCCGCGAGCAGGTCGGTCCCGTTTCGCGGGTTTTCTTCGGTCCCGAACACCATCGGGCTCAATCGACGCTCGCCGGGAAGCACCCAGTAAAACGCGTTCTCCGGTGCTTGCCGCACGGTTGCCGTCACTGCGGGCTCGTCACCGTCGTCGCCCTCGGATCCGTCGCCGTTTCCACGATGGTCTTCGGTCGCGCCGACGCCGTATGCGCTCGCGACGCCGCCGATCGATACAGCCGCCCCCAATTCGAGGAACCGCCGTCGTGATGACGCCATACGCGACGGACACCGAGAATGCGGATAAAGACCGTCCCGGTGGTGTATGCCGGCCGAATAGCCATCGGTCACGAAAGTGAGATCGTCCCAAAATGAACGTCGAGCGACACGTCACGGACCGCGAGTGAGTGACGAACGAAGCCCAATCCGACGAGCTGGTATCGAGCCGAATCGTTAGTCCGGGTTTGGGTCGGGCAGGGCCCGACGTCCCCGCGGGGGAACGAGGTAGTTCGCCCGGCTCCGGACGGTGAGATACTGGAGGATTCCGTTGTTCGTCCGCGAGCTGACCGATCCCTCCGTCAGGTCGGTGCCAGTCATCTTCCGTCGCGTCGTGACGAAGTCTGCGATCGAGCGCTGCAGGGAGAGGAAGTGGACGGCCGCCTGGTCGTCGTCGGTCGAGTCGAAATCCCGCCGCAGGATGATCGGTTCGCCGTCCTCGCGGGCGCGAGCGGCCTTTTGCGCGTGACCGACCGTTCCCTCGTTTCGCGCGTCGTCGGCTGCGCTCCCGCCGACCTCGGCGACCCGGCTCGAGTCGCCGAGATTGTCGCCGACACCCTCGACGAGGCCGTCCTCGGCGTGGGTCGGCGAGAACATCTTGGCGACGCGCTGGTCGCGGCTGTCCTGTTCGTACCACTGGTGGAGGTGCAACTGGATCTTCGAGAGGTGGATCGTCGTCCCGCCCGCGAAGGGGCCGTCCCGGATCGTTACCCGATCTTCGCTCGCCTGCGTCTTCCTGAATCCGGATTTGAACCCCATGAACATCGGGGCGTCCTCCGGGACGGGCTCGCTGTCCGGAATGCCGCTGACGCCCGACTGGCGCTCCGCCGGGAGGCCGGGGCCGATGAACCCCGTTCGTCGCTCTGCGACGTCGAAGACGCCGTCGAACGTGTCCTCGACCGTGATGCCATTGAGCTCGTCGAGTTCGCCTTTCAGGGCCTCTTCGACGCTCAGCGTGACGTGGCCGTGGTCGCTGGCGAGGTGGAGCAAGGCGTCGTACTCGTCGAGCTGGGGGTCCTCGATCGGGGCGAGCGCCTCGGGGGCGGGGAGGTCGACGCTCTCCGGAAGCTCCTCGTCGAACCGGTCGAAGTACGTCGGCCCGTAGCCGATGGTAAACGCCAACCCGTCGTTTCCACGCTCGTACGCGCGTTCGAGGGTTCGGAACGCGGCCTCGAGTCGCTCGCGTTCGCTCTCGGCGGCTGCCGGGCCGTCCCCGACGTACTCGAGACCGAGCAGGAGGTGGTGCTCGGGCGGTTCGACGTTGCCGTGGTCGTCAGTCGCGAGGAAGTCGTTCCAGGCGTGTTGGCGGTCGGGAAGCTCCTCGAGAGCGCGCGTTGCCTGTGGGACGTCCTCGGTCTCTTCGCGCTGGAGGCAGGCAGCGAGTGCGCTCGCACCACCGATGGCGACGGCGCTGCGGACGAACGCACGACGCGACAGCCCGCGGTCCGAACCGTTCATACACGTCCTTCAGGGGGTGACGAGTAAGGATATTGCGGTTACATCGATCGGGAACGGTAGCAGTTGCAAGCAAAGATTGATGCCTCGAGTTATGGGAGTGAAGCGGTGAATGTCCGACGAGAAACCACACGCGGCAGGCGACGTCGATGCAGGGGACACGAGCGAGCGCGTCGGCATGGCCGTCCTTCGCGAACGAGGACTCGAACCCGAGGAACTGCGCGAGAAACTGATCGACGCGATCGGTGCCGAATTCACGACGTACTACTACTATACGAACCTCCGAATGCACCTCGCCGGACACGAGGATTACAAGGAAATCGCCGAGGACGCCCGCCTCGAGGACCGGGCGCACTTCGAACTGGTCGCGCCCCGAGTGTACGAACTCGGCGGTGCCCTCCCCAACGACATTCGGGACTTCGCCGATCGGGCGTCCTGTCCCGACGCCGCGGTACCGGTCCCGATGGCCGGCGACGGGAGCTTCGACACCGATTCGCTCAGCGCCGAGAACATCCTCGAGGTACTGCTCGAGGCCGAACGCTGCGCCATTCGGACGTGGTCGGAGATCTGTGACATGACCCACGGCGTCGACCCGCGAACCTACGACATGGCCCAGCGAATCCTGCAAGAGGAGATCGAACACGAGGCGTGGTTCGTCGAACTCCTCTCGATGGAGCGGGACGGCGAAATCAACCCGGCCGGCCACTTCGTCCGGGGCGAGCCCGGCGATGCACCGCTCTCGACGAACCGGCGGTTCAACGACAGCGCGTGAGCACCCCGGCGGTCCGAATCGATCGAGAATCGGGGCCGAGCCCCGGCGAATCGTCCCTCGGTTCGCGGTCGACGACCGGCACAGCCATCCGTCTTCGAGTGGTACTCGCTCACATGAAACAGGTCGAGGTGTTCGTCGAAATCGACGCTCCGCCAGCGGTCGTCTGGGAGGCCCTCCTCTCGTTCGACACCTACCCCGAGTGGGATCCCATCGAGGGAACCATCACGGGGGTCGAGATCGATGCGACGACCCCTCGGCGCGGGGCGGATTCGGCCGACTTCGGCCGGTTGCTCGACGGCCCGATAGCGATCACTGTCGAACCCACTCGACGACTCGCCTGGCTCGACCGACTCGCGGTCCCGTTCGCGTTCGATCGGTACCACGAGTTCCACCTCGACCCGATCGACGGTGAGCGCGCCGCGTCGGACGCGCGCTCCGACGACGGTCGGCGCACCCGATTGCTCCAGCGGGAGACGGTTCGGGGCGCGTTCGTGCCGTTCGCGTTCGACGAGGCTCGCGTCGAGCGTGCGTTCGTCCGGATGAACGAGGCGATCGCCGCCCGGGCCGAACGCCTGGCGAGCGCGCCAGCGTAACCGTCGCCGATCTCGGCGATTCGGCCCCGTTAGACCAGATCGCACACGGCCGCGAGCGACTCGAGTTCGTGGGCCGGCTCCCGCGAGAGTTCGTAGCCAGTGCGATGCTCGCGCCGGATGAACGCGGCGTCGATGCCGGCCGCATCGGCCGCGGCCACGTCGACCCTGCTGTCGCCCACGTACAGCGGGTTCTCGGCCCCCAGATCCGTACACGCCCGTTCGAGGTAGTACGGCGTCGGCTTCTTGCGCTCGATTCCCTCGAGCGTCGGCTCGCGGCCATACCAGACGTCGAACCCCGCGAGGTCGCAGTGCTCGAGGATGTTGCCGATCGTCTCGTGTTGATTGTTGCTGACGATCCCCGTCGGGACCGACAGCGACTCGAGGGTCGTAACGTCGTCGTAGTGGCGTTTCTCGCCGCGCCGGAGCTCCGCGAGCTGGGCCGCGATCGCGGCCTCCTCGCGGGCCGTCCAGAGTTCGTCGGGCTCGACGCCGTGGTCGGCCGCGAGCCGACGGAGGGAGGGCAGGTCCGGGCTGAGGAGCGTGTCGACGTGATCAGCAGCCGGATCGGTGACGCCGACGGTTTCGAAAGCATCGTGCATCGCGTCGATCAGCACGTCTCGTTCCGTCGGCGTCGTCAGGACGCCGTCGTTGTCGAAGATGACCGCATCGTACGCCGTCTGCGTTGTCATGTCCCGCTATACGGCGTGGTAGGGTTTCGGTGTTGTCCCCGTTCACAAGCGCCGTCGTCGCGTCGAAACGGAGAGCCACGACAGCCACAGTAGATTGTCGGCCGTCGGTCGTCCCCCAGGGAGATTCCATCGCGAGAGTAACGAGAAAATACTTATACACCGACTGACAATCCGGGGTCGACTCCAGTGGTCCCGCTATGACTGCCGCCCGATCCGAACGGACGACGACTGGTAGTGACGGAACGACGCTCGCAGCGTTTCGGGCCCTCGTCCGCTCGCGTCTCGGGATCGATCCACGGGCGTTAGCCGCGTTCCGGATCGGACTGGGGCTCGTCGTCCTCCTCGATCTGTTCCTCCTCCGGGCACCGGGGCTGGCCACGTTTTACACGGACGACGGCGTCCTCCCGCGGTCGGCCCTCGCGGAAATCTCGCCCACGCTCGAGACGTGGTCGCTTCACGCCCTCTCGGGATCGATCTGGCTGCAAGCGATCCTCCTTGCGACCACTGCCGTCGTCGCCGCCTGCCTGCTCGTCGGCTACCGACATCGGCTCGCGGCGATCCTCACGGCAGTGTTGCTCGCGTCGCTGTACGCGCGCAACCCGTATCTGGTCAACGGCGGCGATACGATCCTGCTTTCGCTGCTCGTCCTCGCGGCCGCCCTCCCGCTTTCCGGCCGGTGGACAGTTCGCGTCCGTCGGCCCGAAGCCCCCTCGGCCGCGCCGGACCCCCGCAGTCCGCCACGCGTGGTTTCGGCCGGGACCGCGGTACTCCTCCTCCATATCGTCGTCATCTACGCGATCAACGCGATTCTCAAGTTCCGGAGCGACGCCTGGATGGCCGGGGTGGCGGTCCAGCGGATCTTCCAGCTTCAGGAGTTCGTCGCCTATCTCGGCCCGACGGTCGCGACGTCTCCCCTCGCCCTGTTCGCGATCAACTGGCTCTGGATCGCCGTCCTATCGGCGTCGGTACTGCTCGTGGCCGCCACCGGCTGGCTCCGAATCGCGACCGTGCTGGCGTTCCTCGGCGCGCACCTCAGCATGGCGGCGACGATGCAACTCGGTGCCTTCCCGTTCGTCATGTGTTCCGTTTTGCTGGTGTTTCTCCCGCCAGCGATCTGGGAGCACGCCGACAGCCTCGTTTCGGGAACCGGCCTCGAGCGACGTCTCCGGTCCGTCGCGACGGTGTCGTCTCCGATTGGGATTTCGCCTCGGATTCGGCGCGGGGGACGACTCGCTGTAGCCGTCCTGCTCGTGGGCGGCTTCCTCGTCGTCGTGAGCTGGCAAGTAGTCGCAGCAGGAATCGTCGATACCGACGCGGGTGAAGAGGGCAGGCTGGCAAGCGCGAGTTGGGCGTTTTTCGCACCCGACCCGCCGTCGTCCTACGGCTGGTACGTCGTGGAAGCTGACCGCGAGTCCGGCCCGTCGACCGATCTGGTCACCGGTCGAGCAGTCACGTTCGACCGTCCGCCGGACGCCCTCGATCGGTATCCGTCGACCCTCTGGAAGCGGTACGGGACGAAGGGGGAGGGAGCGGGCCAACCCGTCCTCGAGTCGACGGCGGCGTACTTCTGTGACCGGGCTCCCGACGACGTCAAATCGGTGACCATCTATCGCGTCGAACAGCCGGTCAACGGGGACGGCCCGGTCGGTGAGCCGAGCCCAGAAAAGCGGATCGCCAGAACGTGTTGACCGCCGGCCGATACTGAACGGATGTTCCGAGCGTCCGAGCCAGTCCGGAGGTTCAAGTACGGAGAGCCGACCAGACCCCTCGTGACCCGCGATACGGTATCTCACTCGCGTCTCGAGCGGCCCGAGCCATGCGGTTTCGATCGGGTGGACCATGGGCCATAGGGCGCTCGTGGCGTACCGGCGACCAGATCGGCTCTACGACCTGCGATACAGCCACTGGGGCGGCGAGACGTTCGCGTTCGCCGACGAGATTACCGCCACGACGCCGCTGGCCGACGGCGCGATCGAGGGGACGCTGATCGCCGACTCGATCAGCCGGGCCCGCATCCTGACGGCGTATCTCGACCCCTGCGTTTACGAGGCGCTGTACCTCGTCACTCCGTCACGGGACTACGACGTCGACGCCTACCGCGTCTGCTGGCTCGAGTGGGGTGACGGCCGCGACGGTGGTCGCGGCGCGATCGTCGCCCTCGACTCCGAGGCAGAAGGGACGGTCAGGCGCTGGTTTCGCGCGACCAAGACCGCGCTGGGGGACATCATCGAGATGGGAGCGCTCTCGCGGCGGGCCGCACAGGCGTATCTCGAGGCACGCATCTGCGAGGAGCGCGACGGCATCCCCTATACCTACGGTGAGTCGCTCGATGACGGGGAATCGACGTACACGCCCACGGTGGATCGGTGGCTCGAGGCGGAGCACTGGGATCGGGAGGGTCGGACGGAACGGAGCGGCGAGTCCGACGAGTGAGGGCTGGGTCGAGTACCGGGTTCACTCGCCGTTCGTCCACCGAGCGTCCGCGAGCGTCCGCTGGACGACCTCGTTGCCGACCGCCTCGGCCAGGGTCTCGAACCCGTCCCGCTCGGTCCGGTCGCTGGCGTTGGCGACGAGCCGAGAGACGATGAACTCCGGCGTCGAGCGGCCGACGGTATCGAACCGGGGCTGGTAGTCGACGAGCAACTCGAGGTCGGGATTCAGCCCCTCGGCGAAGATGCCGTCGACCCGCGCCTCCGGCGGGAGCGGCTCCAGGTCGTCCGCGAGGTGGGTAACGAACACGCCGAGTGCCTCCCGATCGACCGAGAGCGTGACGAGGCCGTGTAACAGGTCCGCCGCGCTGCCCGGTTCCGTGATCGCCTCGAACTCGTCGACCAGCATCAGCGTCCGTCCGCCGGTCGAAAGCGGCGGGACGATCGAGCGCAGGGTAGACTCGAGGACGCCGGCGTTGAAGCTCGCGTGTCGCCGGTGGAAGACCAGCGAATCGACGGGCGTGACTTCAGCCCGATCTGCGGGGACCGGCAGCCCCATCGTCGCCAGCAACACGACCTGACACAGCGTCTCGAGCAGCGTCGTCTTCCCGCCGCTGTTCGCGCCCGTCAGGACGGCAACGCGCTCCTCGCCGGGGACCGAGTCGACGCCGTCGGGGACGTCGGTCACGCCGTGGTCGCCGAGTGCGTAGGTGACGGGCTGGACCGACTCGTCGTCGTGCGCGGCGAGCGCGAGGTTCCGTGCGTCGACGACGGAGACGGCCGCCGCGTCCCCGTCGACGAACACGGGACGGGTACAGTCGTACTCGAGCGCGAAGCGAGCCAGCGAGAGGTGCAGGGCGATGTCGTCGACGGTTTCGACGGCGCGATCGATCGCGTCGCGGGCCGTCTCGAGCGTTTCCTCGAGGTCGGTCGCGACGGCCTGTTCGCGCTCATCGACCGCGCTGGTCAGGTCGCTGCGGAGCGTCCGCAGGGCCCCGCCGACGAAGTCGGTCGCGTCCGTCGCGTCGGTGGGCATCGCGTCTCGAACTCGATCGATCGTCACGTCCGTCTCGGTCAACAGGTGATCCTCGAAGGACTGCCGGAACTCCTCGGCATCGTGGACGCCCGCCGAGCGCAGGTCCTCGATCACCGCGAGCGCGTTGGCGTCCATGTCCTCGACGGCACCCAGCGCGTCTCTGAGGCGATCGAGTTCGTCGTCCGCACCCGCTCGGACCCTGCCGCCGTCCAGCGCCGCCAGCGCGTCGGCGGCGTCCGCGAGCCGCTCGCGCTCGAGGTCCGCGATCGCGGCGAAGGGGCCGGAGTCGACACCGGCCTGGAGCAACGCCATCGCGGCCTCGACGGCGGCGTGCTCGCTCCCCTCGCGCTCGTCGTAGCGCTCGTAGGCCTCGAGGACGGCGGCGCGGTCGGCCTCGGTGAGGCCGACCCAGGCGTCGCGGGCCGCGAGCACGTCGTCGAGCCGGTCTTCCATCGCCGCCCGGCTATCGAGCGGCGTAAGCACTCGAATCCGGTCGGCAGCGCGTTGCGTGACGGCGTGCTCGACCGCCAGATCCAGCAACTCCTTGTAGGCCGACCGTGCGTCGCTGGTCGACAGCAGATCCATACCCGCGCCGCCGGTCGCCCGGCGCAGAATACGGGTCGCTCGACCCCGAGCGAGCCCGGCGTCGGCGAGCGCCCGGACGTCGCCGCTTTCGATCGCCCGAATCGCTCGTTCCCGCCCTAACTCGTCGACCAGCGTCTCCCGCGTCTTCGGGCCGACTCCCCAGTACTCCTCGAGTCGCATACGCGATAGGTTCGCAGCAACTGTCTTGAACACTGTGTCATTGGATCGACCGGTCGGATGGAATTCCTGGCGTGGTCGGCCTCGAACACGACGACCGGCCACGGGAAGGCGACTCGTTTCTCATTCCCGACAAGACGGGCCGAACGGTACCCCGCTCCGAGAGGGGGTGACGACGTCGCAGATATGCACGAACGTGGATACTAACGAGAGTCGAGAACGGAATTCGACGCACAAACACGGGGATTTTTATCGGCTCGGTGCCCTACTGACTTCCATGACTGATGGGCGGGGCGAGACTCCCCGGCGAACAGGAATGACCGAAAAGTGCGGCGTCGTCGGCGTCTCACTGGCCGGTCGAGACGCGGCACGTCCGTTGTACTACGCGCTTTATGCACTCCAGCACCGCGGTCAGGAGTCAGCGGGGATCGTCACGCACGATGGGTTCCAACAGCACAGCCACGTCGAAATGGGTCTCGTGGGGGACGTCTTCGAGGAGGACGACCTCGACGTGCTCAACGGTTCGGCAGGGGTGGGCCACGTCCGCTATCCGACGGCCGGCTCGGTCGACTCCTCCTGTGCACAGCCCTTTTCCGTCTCGTTTAAGAGCGGATCGCTCGGGCTCTCACACAACGGCAACCTCGTCAACGCCGACGAGATCCGCGACGAACTCGCCGCCGCGGGCCACGCCTTTACCAGCGACGGCGACACCGAGGTCATCGCCCACGACCTCGCGCGCAACCTCCTCGAGGAGGATCTGGTCCGGGCCGTCAAGCACACGATGCAACGCATCCACGGCTCCTACTCGCTGACGATCAGCCACGACGACACGATCCTCGGCGTGCGCGATCCACAGGGCAATCGTCCGCTCTGTATCGGGGAACTCGAGGACGGCTACATTCTCGCCTCCGAATCGGCGGCGATCGACACGCTCGACGGCGAACTCGTCCGGGACGTTCGGCCCGGCGAGTTGGTCGTCCTCAAAGACGACGGCAAGGGGTTCGACTCCTATCAGCTCGTCGAGGAGGAGCACACCGCCCACTGCTTTTTCGAACACATCTACTTCGCGCGCCCGGACAGCGTCATCGACGAGACGCTGGTCTACGAGGCACGTCGAAACCTCGGCCGGAAACTCTGGGCGGAAAGCGGCGTCGAGACCGACGTCGTGATGCCGGTTCCCGACTCCGGCCGCGCCTTCGCCTCGGGCTACGCCGACGCGGCGGGGGAGACGACCGCCGAAGGCGAGCCTCGAGATGCGGACGACGACGGCGTCGAATTCGCCGAGGGATTGATGAAGAACCGGTACGTCGGCCGGACGTTCATCATGCCGACCCAGGACGAACGCGAGCGCGCGGTCCGGCTGAAACTCAACCCGATCAAATCCACGATCGAGGGCAAGACCGTCACGGTCATCGACGACAGCATCGTCCGCGGAACGACTTCGACCCAACTGGTTCAGTTGCTCAAGGATTGTGGGGCCGAGGAAGTCCACGTCCGCATCGGCGCACCGGCGATCGTCGCCCCCTGTTACATGGGGATCGACATGGCGACCCGCGAGGAGTTGATCGCCTCGAACAAATCGACCGCGGAGATCCGCGACGAGATCGCCGCCGACAGCCTCGCCTACCTCTCGACCGACGCCGTCGCCGAGGTCCTCGGCAAAGAACGTATCGACCTCTGTCTGGGCTGCGTGACGGGAGAGTACCCCTACGACATCGACGGCGAGGAGACCGACCGCGACGTGCGCCGTCCCGACCTCGGCGATCGACGGCTCCCTGCGGACGACTGAACGTCCCGAAGCGAACAGCGAGCCGCGAACGATTACCGGAGACAGGCCGCCACGACCTCGAGCATGCCCTCCCCGCGGACCTCCTCGGCGAACAGCGGGACCCGCCGTACGTCAGTCCCACGGAAGAGGTCCTGTGCTTCGGCTAACGCGGATTGTTGGACGTCCCAACGACGTTGACAGAACTCACAGTCATCGAGGTTGGGCTGGAGGAACTCGCCATCGACGTCGTCGGTGACGTTCGACAGCGGCTCCATCACCCGGTTGACGACGACGGTGCCGACCGGAATCTCGAACTCCCTGAGCTGTTGGCGCAGCCGTTTGGATTCGAAGACGCTCATCTCCTCGGGCACCATGACGATCCGGAAATCAGTCCGCGCGGGGTCGCGCAGTGCGGCTCGCAGTCGCTCGATACGCTCGCGGAGTTCCTCCAGATCCTCGAGATCGCTCCCGTCGTCGAGGCCCTCGCTCCCCCCGAACATCCCCTTGACGCCGTCGATCATCCCGCTGATGCGCTGGCGGAACGTCATCAAGCGCCCCATCATCGTGTCCATGATCTCGGGCAACTGGAGGAGCCGAAGGGTGTGGCCCGTGGGGGCCGTGTCGACGATCACGCGCTCGAAACGTTCGTCGTCCATGTACTCGAGGAGCAGTTGCATCGCGGCGGCCTCGTCGGCACCGGGCATCGCACCGCCGAAGAGCGCATCCATCGGCGAGTCGCCGCCGAGCATGTCGCCCAGACCGCCGAGGGGGCCGCCCTCGCCGCCCTCGGCACCCGGGAACGGGGAGCCGCCCGCGCTCTCGTCCCCAGCGAAGGGGGACCCCTCCGCATCGCCCGCAGCCGCGTCCCCGAAGGGGGTCGCTCCGTCCTCGAGTGCGGCGTCGGGATCGATCTCGGCCGCGTAGAGGGGGACATCGTCGCGGATCCGCGCCGGCTCGGCCGGAATGTCGGTTTCGAAGGTATCGGAAAGCGAGTGGGCCGGGTCGGTCGAGACGACCAGCGTCCGGGTGCCACCGCGGGCGCTGTCGAGCGCGGTCGCGGCCGCCATCGTCGTCTTTCCGACGCCGCCTTTCCCGCCGTAGAGGACGTACTCGGGGCCGTCGATCGGCTCGCCGGACGGTTCGACGTCGATGGTTTCGCGCGCCGATGGCTCCTCGTCGACCGAGTCGGTCGGCGTCACCTCGATAGTGTTCGCGCCGTCGTCGCTGTCCCTCGCTGTCGTCTCCTCGTCTTCGTCGGCCGGTTCGACGTCGGTGCCGCTCATACGCCGGGTACCCCGCGCCGACACGAGTATTCGTTGGTTTCCCGGCGGCGATCTTTCGGTCGTACTCGTCGCAACGTTCGGCTGTGTGACGGCAGTATTGCCCGAAGCCGCGACCGTCAGACCGGAATTGGCACCCACTCGAGCAGTCGCAGGAGGAGGGTCGGCTCGAACAGCGGTTCGTGCAGGACGAGCCAATCGAGCAAGACGAGCCCGCCGCCGTGGGCGACGACCGACGGGAGGATGGAGTCGGATTTGTAGTCGACGGCACCGAAGAGGACGTCCGTCGGGCCAGAGAGGACGAACTCGATCGGCGGCTTCGAGGTGTGGTGGAGCATGTAGACGACCGGACTGATGAACACCGCACCGATGCCGATCTCCTTGACGCCGACACAGAGCAGCCCGCGGTAGTAGGTTTCGGCGGCCAGGGCGAGCACCACGAGTTTGAGCGCGTGTGGGACGAACGCCGCCGGCGCGGCCGAGGTTTCCCAGATCGGGTAGAACGCCCGGATCGTGGGCAGCGTCGAGCCGACGAAATAGAAGGGGAGCACGAACGCCGCGAGGAGGATCGTGTTCCGAACTGCGGTCCGATCGACCCGCCAGCCGATGCGGTTCCCATGCGAGAGCCCCAGCGCGAGCGGCCCCCCGATCAGTACGATACTGTCGAGGACGATCCGCTGGTCGAGATCGATGGGGACGAGCCGCATCCACAGCACCGTCAACACCGCACCGGCCAGCAGCGACTTCTGGACCCAGGAGAGTCGCAACCGGGTTCGCAGCCGATCGTCGGTGTGTCGGTCCGGCTCGGAGGCCACGGTGTTACTCGTCGGCGGTCGGAATCGGTCCCGTCCCGATCACGTCCCGGACGTGTCCCTCGAACTCCTGGTGGCGCTGGAAGTACGTCTCGTCGACGTCCTCGAGCACGGCCGAGAGTTCGCGGGGGCCGTCGGGCGTTCGAAGGACCGTGTTCCCCTCGAGCCGGTCGACCTCGCTCTTCTCTTTTGGCCAGGTCAGCCGCGAACTCACGCGGGCGAGGGGTGCGCCCTCGACCGGCGTCTGCTCTCCGAGCGTGACTGCCGGCGGTGCGTCTTCGTCGTCGTCGCTCATAGCGCCTCGTTTGCGAGGACGGCGATTCAACCTTTCGCTTCCGTCACCGGCTCGAACGGAGAACCCCTCCGACAATCGAGATGTGTCTGACGTAGCGTTTTGTGGTGGGACGCCGAAAGCCTTCGCATGACAAGCCTGACGGAGGTTTACGACGGGACCGCGCCGGGGGTGACGAGTCGCCGCCTGTACACGGGAACGGCGCTCGTGCTTCTCGGCGCGGCCCTCGCCGTCGTGGCCGTACTCGTGGCGACGACCGACCTCTTCGGCGAGTTCGCGGTCGAGCTCTCGGGAGAGCTGGCCCCCAGGTTCGCGACTGTCCGCGTCGCGGGGATTCTGGCTGGGTTCAGTGTGCCGACCATCCTCGTGGGCGTCTTCGTCGTGTTGCCGGCCAGCCGGCGGGTCCAGGCGACGGCCGCCATCAGCGCGAGTCTCTGCCTGCTCGGGGTCGTCCTCTTCTGGCACGCCTATCCCCAACACTGGCGATACGGCGGCGAACAGCTCACGCTCGAGGTCTCCGCCATCTACCTGCTCGGGCTCCTCTCGGCGATCTGGTGTCTGTTCAGCGCCGTCGCTACCTTCAAGCGACGCAACGATCCCGGCGGGAACCTCCAGATGAACGTCACTCGCCACAACAAAACCGTCCTCTCGGTCGACGACTCGAGCGACGCGGGCGGACTGGGCGGCATCGGCTTCTTCGGCGGCACGCCCGACGGCGACGTCGAGACACAGACCAACGCCGACGATGGGACCGGCGGAACCGGGAACGCGACGCTCACCTACGACGAGGATTCGGTCGACGCCCGCTCGTCGGGGCGATCGACGGGAGCGACGGGCACGGCCGGAACCCGAAAGACCCCCGGCCGAGCGGGCGGCACCGCCACCAGCGACGGGGGGTCGGCTGCTTCGGACATCTCCTCGCCCCTCGAGACGGGCGACGGCCGCGACGCGGAGATCGTCGAATCGTCGACCGAAACCCCCAGCGAACCCGCCGACCGCTACTGCGGGAACTGCAAACACTTCGAGTACGTTCGTTCCTCGGAGGGAATGGTGCCCTACTGTGGGCGTCACGAGACCGCAATGGACGACATGGACGCCTGCGAGGAGTGGACGCCGAACCGGCGGTGACGGGGCAGCCACGAGAGCGGTCAGGACGCCGGTCGATCGGTTTCGAGCCAGCGGCTCTAAATCCCGAGTAACTGCCGACCCATTTCGAGGCCCCACTGAGGAATCCGAAAGACGACCAGCGCGACGAGTAGTAGTTCCGCGACGGTGACGATCAGCATCATCAGGTCGGCGCGCTTGCTGCTGACCGCGACCCCGATCGGCAGGCCGAACTCCTTCTTCCAGACCGGATAGAACAGCGCGATGCCGCGCTTGCTCCCCGCAACGTCGAGGACGTAGTGGGTCACGACCCCGATCCAGACGTACTCGAGATTGCCGAATACGTGGGGAAAGGCGAGAAAGCCGGCCAGAATCGGGAGGTTGTGCAGCGTCTTCCGGTGTTTGCCGAAGGCAGTGTCCACGTCCGGAAAGAGCGCCCCGAGTGCGACCGGGACGCCGATCATCACGATCGTTCTGAACGTCTCCAGATCCCCCGTCGGCTCGAGAAGATACCCCAGGCCGATGCTCAACAGGACGGCATTCAGGACGTGCCCCTTCTTGTTCATCTAGCCGCATCTGGGAAGTCGACGGGGGAATAGTTTTCTCTCGAGACTGTCACTCGCCCCTGTCGGTTCCGGCAGTGGATGGCCGTACACGGACCGCTTCCGTCCGGGGATGCGTACGGACTCCTGTCAGTCAGTGCCGGCCCAGCCGCGACCCGCCTGTGGGTGCGCCGGGACCCAGTGACACCGGATCGTCTCACAGCGGCCGCTCTCAACGCGCCTCGAGTTCCGCGAGCAGGTCCGCAAGCGCCCGGTCGACGGTTTTGGCACGGACCGCCGCACGGTCGCCGTCGAACACGTATCGGGAGACGGTCGTATACGATTCCTCGCTCCCCCACGGTGCCCCATAGGAAATCCCGATGTAGACGGTGCCGACTGGGGTCTCCTCGCTCCCGCCCGTCGGCCCGGCGATCCCCGTCGTCGAGACCCCCCAGGTCACGTCCGTGACGTCTCTGATCCCCTGTGCCATCTCTCGAGCGACGGGTTCGGAGACCGCCCCGTGCTCGTCGAGCGACTCGCGATTGACGCCGAGGTGACGGCGCTTGGCGTCGTACGCGTAGGTCGCCAACCCCGAATCGAAGTAGTCGCTCGCGCCCGGAACGGCAGTGATTGCCGCGCCGATCAGCCCGCCGGTACAGGATTCGGCGACGGCCAACGTCTCCCCGGTGTCGCGCAGCGCGTCGGCGACGTCCATCGGCAGGTCGCGGTCGATATCGTCGTTCATACTCGAGTCGATAGGGAGGCACCGTTGTGAAAGCGAGGGTTGCCGACTTCGGGTCGCCACTCGGACCGGCGATCCAAAACACCGATCCCGCCCGTTCGACGCGGAAAGGAAAAGACAAACGGTACCGGTCTTCCCAGTAGCTCCCATGAATTACGAGACGCCGCTGTTCTTCCACGTGATGGAGTACGCGGACGCGGCGGACCGCGACGTCATCGACATGGTCAGCGGGAACCCCGACTGGCAGCCGCCCGACGCGCTCCGCGAGGGGCTCCGGGAGTACGCCGACCTCGAGCCCGACCGGTTCCAGTACCCGCCCAGCGAGGGCTTGCTCGAGTTGCGCGAGGAGATCGCAACGCGGCGGGGCGTCGATGCCGATCGGATCGTCGTGACCAACGGGGCCGGCGAGGCGAATTACCTCGCGATGGCGCGGGCGTTAGAGCGCGACAGCGGCGACGAGATCCTGCTGACGGATCCCGTCTATCCCTACTATCCGGGGAAGACGACGATGCTCGGCGGGACCCAGTCGTACGTCGCGACGGACGAGACGGGACAGCTCGATCCGGACGATGTCCGCGCGGCCGCCAGTGCGGAGACGGCTGCCATCGTGGTGAATACGCCGAACAATCCGACGGGTGCGGTCTACCCCGCCGAAACCATGCGGGAACTCGTCGCTATCGCCGAGGAAGTCGATGCCGTGTTGATCAGCGACGAGGTGTACGACCACTACGATCTCTCCGGGGAGTTCGCGAGCGCGCTCGAGACCGATTCCGACCACCGGATCGTCACCAACGCGGTCTCGAAGTCGATGGCGGTCACCGGCGTTCGGGTTGGATACGCCATCTTCCCACCCGGACTCGCCGCGAACGCCAAGAGCCGCCACATGCTGGTCAACGTCGCCACGACCCGGCCCGGTCAGTACGCGGTGTTGAAAGCGCTCCGGGAGACGGGACCCGACTACTACGAGCGCAACCGCGAACGGCTTCGCGATCGCGTCGAAACCTTCACCGACGCCCTCGACGCGGCCGGAGCGGAGTACACGTCCCCGAGCGGGTCGTTCTACGTCATGGCTCGGTTCGACGGCTATCCGGGCACGCTCGAGAACGTCGAGCGCCTGATCGACGAGGCCGGCGTTGCCGGAATGCCAGGCGAGGCCTTCGGCGACTCTCGAAGCGAGTGGCTACGGTTCGCGCTCGTGACGCCGCGTGTCGGAGAAGCGGCCGAGCGGTTGGCACGGTATTTCGACTGATATCGTAGCGACTGTACGTCACTGCCCATCTACTCGCACGACGGTGTCGCGGGCGACGTTCCCGGTCGAACGTCCGAACCGGTTCGGCCGGGCCGCCGTTGCACGAAGGGTTGACCGAGAAAGGGTGACTTATACCCTTTCGAATCAAGATAGAGCCATGAGCAGCGACGACGAGTTCGACTACGGGAAAGACGAGCAGTTGCGGAGCCGCGAAGTGACGGAGGGGCCGGACAAGGCACCACACCGCGCGATGTTCCGTGCAATGGGGTTCGACGACGAGGACTTCGGATCGCCGATGATCGGCGTGCCCAATCCCGCGGCCGACATCACGCCGTGTAACGTCCACCTCGACGACGTCGCCGAATCGGCCCTCGAGGGGATCGACGAGAGCGGTGGGATGCCCATCGAGTTCGGGACGATCACGATTTCCGACGCGATTTCGATGGGAACCGAGGGGATGAAGGCCTCGTTGATCTCCCGGGAACTCATCGCCGACTCCGTCGAACTCGTCTCCTTCGGCGAGCGCATGGACGGGCTGGTCACCATCGGCGGCTGTGACAAGAACATGCCCGGGATGATGATGGCCTCGATCCGGACTGACCTCCCCTCGGTCTTCCTCTATGGCGGTTCGATCATGCCCGGCGAGCACGAGGGTCGGGAAGTCACCGTCCAGAACCTCTTCGAGGGCGTCGGTGCCGTCGCGGACGGCGAGATGTCCGGCGAAGAACTCGACGAGATGGAGCGCAACGCCTGTCCCGGCGCGGGCTCCTGTGGCGGCATGTTCACCGCCAACACGATGGCATCGATCTCGGAAGCGCTCGGCTTCGCGCCGCTGGGCAGCGCCAGCCCGCCCGCCGAGGACGAATCGCGATACGACGTCGCCCGCGAAGCCGGCGAACTCGCCGTCGAGGCCGTCGAAGCACAGCGCAAGCCGTCGGATTTCCTCAGCAAGGAGTCGTTCGAGAACGCCATCGCCCTGCAGGTCGCCGTCGGCGGCTCGACCAACGCCGTGCTCCACCTGCTTGCGATGGCCGCCGAGGCCGGCGTCGACCTCTCCATCGAGGAGTTCGACGAGGTCAGTCGGCGGACCCCGAAGATCGCCGACCTCCAGCCCGGCGGTACGCGCGTGATGAACGACCTCCACGAGGTCGGCGGCGTTCCGGTCGTTCTGAACGCCCTCCACGAGGCCGATCTGCTCCACGGCGACGCGCTGACGGTCACGGGGAACACGATCGGCGAGGAACTCGAGCGAATCGATCCGCCAACGATCGAGGAATTAGACGTCGACTTCCTCTACACCGTCGACGAGCCCAAAAACGAGCAGGGTGCGATCCGGATCCTGACGGGCAACCTCGCGCCGGGCGGCTCGGTCCTCAAGGTCACCGGCGACGACGACCTCCACCACGAAGGACCCGTCCGCGTCTTCGAGAACGAGGAAAACGCGATGGCGTACGTCCAGGAAGGCCACGTCGAGAGCGGCGACGTGATCGTCATCCGCAACGAGGGGCCACAGGGTGGGCCCGGCATGCGCGAGATGCTGGGCGTCACGAGCGCGGTCGCCGGCCAGGGCCACGCCGAAGACGTCGCGCTCATCACCGACGGCCGCTTCTCCGGCGCGACGCGTGGGTTCTCGATCGGCCACGTCGCCCCCGAGGCGTTCGCCGGCGGCCCCATCGGCCTCATCGAGGACGGCGACGTGATCACCATCGACATCGAAGAGCGAACCCTCGAGGTCGACGTCGACGAGGCCGAACTCGAGGCCCGCCGCGAGGAGTGGGACCAGCCCGAGCCCAACTACGAGAACGGCGTCCTCGCGAAGTTCGGCCGTGACTTCGGCTCGGCGGCCAACGGTGCCGTGACCAACCCCGGCGTCAAAAAGGAGTAAGCCGGCGGGCTCGGACGGAACCGGCACGCTCGGACCAGTGTCCCCGCAAAGTGGCCCCTTCGCTTTCCTGCACGACTCTTTCCCGGCCTTGTGACTCACTCTCAGGTAGACCGACGTATGTGCAAATACTGTCTCGAGTGTGACTGGCGGATCACGACGGCCGACGGCTACACCGAAAAGGAAGTTTCGGAGAAAGCGATCGAACACTTCGTCGAGACGGGGCATACGGTCGATTCACTTCGGTTGCCGCCGCCGGTCGTCCTCGAAAACTGACTCGGTGCGACCGGGGTCACTCCCCCCGTCGCTCGAGGATCCGGTCGATGATCAGCCGCGTCGAGAGGAGTTGGTCGCCGTCGCTCGACTCCCGACCGCTCGCTCGGCGTACCTCACAGTCGATCCCGCGAGCCTCGAGTTCGGCCGCGATGGCGTCGTCGTCGTGATGTTGGTCGTGGCCCAGCGCGATCACGTCGGGGTCGATCTCCTCGATCGGGACGAAGATGTCTTCCTCGTGGCCGAGCAGGGCCTCGTCGACGGACTCGAGCGCGGCGACGACGTCGCGGCGCTGGGTGGCCGGGCAGATCGGTGCCTCCTTGTGATCGACGTTCGCCCTGCGGGCGACGATGACGGCGAGTTCATCGCCCATCGCGGCGGCCTCCTCGAGGTAGTGGACGTGGCCGGGGTGGAGGATGTCGAACGTTCCCTGAGCGATGACCGTCCGCGTCATCTGTCCCTCCCTGTGGAGTGGGGGGTTGGCGGTTCGCGTGTCGATCCCGTCGCGGTTGAGTCGGTAGTCACTGGTGGCATCGTCTCGAGTCTCGGCAGTGTCATCGGCGCAGTTCCTCGTCGATATCCGCTTGCGTGAAATCGAAGAAGTCGTCGGTGTCGGGCAGGTCGACGTCGATCACGTTCAACGTGGTCGGTTTGCCCTGCGAATCGAACGCCTTCCAGTCGGTCCGGCGGTAGGGCGCACCGATGATGACGTGGACGCTCCCGCGGCCGAACGTGTCCAGGTCGGCGTCGCTCGGGCGGATGACGCCGTTGGGATGGGAGTGAATGCTCCCCAGCGCCTTCACGTCGTTTGGAATCTGGTTCGTCTTGACGGTCGCGCTGACGCTGTTGGACTCCGTGCCGGGCACCACGAGGATGTCCGTGATGACCAGGCCCTCCCGGTCCAGTCCCAGGCGATCGGCCTCGGTCCCCCGGAGAAACCCCATGTACTCGTTGGGATGGGTCTCCTCGGAGGACTCGAGGGCGAACTCGAGGGTCTCCTCGGCGATGCCGAGGATCTCGCTCGAGCGAAACAGCGCGTCGAACAGCCCCATATCACCCTCTGAGGCCTTGCGGTTGCTAAACGTTCCGATGCACCGGTTGCCTCGAGCGCTGCGCGGCCGATCGGTCGGCGACAACGGGCTGGTTTCACGATCCGAACGCGTTCGATTCCACT
Source organism: Natrinema ejinorense (assembly GCF_002494345.1). Taxonomy (GTDB): domain Archaea; phylum Halobacteriota; class Halobacteria; order Halobacteriales; family Natrialbaceae; genus Natrinema; species Natrinema longum. The sequence goes on along the minus strand of NZ_NXNI01000001.1, from coordinate 1,052,279 downwards.
CGAGACCGCCGATGAATCGGATCAATTTCCCCCCGTATATGGTTGTCCAAAATACATATGTGCTCTCCCCGCCCACTATCGAGCGATGTCTTCCCGCCGCTCGGTTCTCGCTACTGGCATCGGCATCTTTTCCTCCGGGATTGCCGGTTGTGTATCGTTGCCCCGGCTTCGTGAACCGGACGGAGCTGACTGGTCGGCTTCAGTCCCCGAGCCGGGTGCCCTCGGGTCACCGGTGACTACCGAGGGAGTCGTCGCCGCGGGTGGCAGCCGCGACGGTAGTCTCGAAACCGGGCAACTGGTCGCGTTCGATACGGAGACGGGAAAGCAGCAGTGGGAACACGAGTTCGGTCGACCGACCGGTCTCGTCGCCGCCGACGGTTCCGTGTACGTCGGCGAAAAACGGGAATCGGGGCAGTCGCGGATCTCCGCTTTCGATGCCCGGACTGGGACACGACGGTGGCGGCAGACGGTATCCAATCACTCGTCGGCGATGGCCGTGGCGAACGGAACGCTATACGCTGCAAACGGCGGTCTCGCCGCGCTCGAGACCGCCGACGGATCGGTACGATGGGAACAGTCCCACGTCCCCGAAACGGATTTTACCGTCGTCGCCGCCCCGGACGACCAGTTGGCGGCCGACGATCACGCGGTCTATTTCGGTGACGCGGACGGAGTGGTTGCGATCTCACCCACCGACGGGACCACCTCGTGGAGTTGGCGACCGGCGCAATGGGAGGCAACCGCCGTCGGCCCGGTTCCGATCCACGACACGGTCTCCGTCGGCGGTGGCGGTGATGTCGTCGCACTCGACGCGGCGGACGGGTCCGGTCGGTGGCGGACGCCGTTCGGTCGAGGTGCCGAGATCATGGGGGTCCACGCAACCGACTCGTCGCTGCTCGTCGCGGAGTCGACGGACGACGCCCCGTCGGATACGTTCGGAACGGTGTACGAACTCTCGGCGGCAGACGGCAGCGAACGGTACGAAATGCGGTTCGACGCACCTGTCACTCGAGCAGTATCGACGCCGGCGACGCTCGTTGTCGGGACGGCCGACGGAACCGTGACGTGGACCGACGGCGCGTCGTTCTTCGCTCGGCCCGAGACATCACTTCCGACCAGCGGCTTCGGACTCGGTGCCGCCGGCGAACAGGCGTTTGCCCAGACCAGCGAGGGAACGCTTTGGGCCCTGTCACCCCCCGAGTGAGATCCCGTCATCCCCCCGAGCACCGCTCAGCGGAGCCCGACCGTACGGGCCGGTGACCGACTCCCTCGAGCCCCATCGCTTCTTGACAAGGGTTATACGCGACCACCCCCAAACGTTGAATCAAGATGACGCGTGACTCCGCCGGGGAACCCGGCGCAGACGACGGGGATTCCGTCGTCTACGATCTCGCTTCCGATTGTACCGCCGACGACGTCGAGCACGGCCGCCCCTATCTCGCCGAAATCAACGGCATCGTCGACTACGGCGTCTTCGTCGATCTCTCCGACTCCATCTCCGGACTCGTCCACGAGTCCGTCCTCGAGGGCACGTTCGCCGTCGGCGACGAACTCGTCGTCGAACTCGAGAGCGTCCGCGACAACGGTGACCTGGCCTTCGAGACCGTCGATGTCGATGATTACACCCTCGAGGAGGTCGGTCACGACTACTCGCTGACGGGGACCGACCGCCTCGAGAGCAATATCGGCGACCAGATCCACCTCGAGGGAACGGTCACACAGGTCAAACAGACCGGTGGGCCGACGATCTTCCACGTCTCCGACGAACACGGCGTCGTTCCCTGTGCCGCCTTCGAAGAGGCCGGCGTCCGCGCCTACCCCGCCATCGAGGTCGGCGACGTCGTTCGGGTCACCGGCACGCCGGAACACCGGGAAGGGTCGGTCCAAGTCGAGGTCGACGGCCTCTCGAAACTCGACGGCGAGGCTGCCGAGGAAGCCCGCGAACGCCTCGAGGACGCTCTCGATGCTCGCGCCGAGCCCCACGACGTCGAGCCCCTGATCGACTGGCCGGCCTTCGAAAAGCTCCGTCCGAACCTCGAGGAAGTCGCGCAACTGCTCCGACGGACCGTACTCGAGGGGCGACCGATCCGGGTGCGCCACCACGCCGACGGTGACGGAATGTGTGCTGCCGTGCCCGTTCAGATCGCACTCCAGCGGTTTATCGCCGACGTCCACGAGGACGCGGACGCGCCGCGTCACCTCATCAAGCGACTGCCGGCGAAAGCGCCGTTCTACGAGATGGAAGACGCCACGCGGGACCTCAACTTCGCGCTCGAGGACCGCGAGAAACACGGCCAGCAGCTCCCGCTCCTGCTCATGCTGGACAACGGTTCGACGGCCGAGGACGTCCCGGCCTACGAGACGCTGGCCCACTACGACATCCCGATCGCGGTCGTCGACCACCACCATCCCGACCCGGATGCGGTCGAGGACCTGCTCGACGCCCACGTCAATCCCTACCTCCACGGCGAAGACTACCGGATCACGACGGGGATGCTCTGCGTCGAACTCGCGCGGATGATCTACCCCGATCTCACCGACGAACTCCGCCACATCCCAGCCGTCGCCGGCCTCTCGGATCGCTCGAAGGCCGACGCGATGGACGATTACCTCGCGCTCGCCGACGAGGAGGGATACGACGAGGACCGGCTCCAGGACGTCAGCGAGGCGCTGGATTACGCCGCCTTCTGGCTGCGCTACAACTCCGGTGACCAGCTGATTCAGGACCTGCTGCAGGTCGACAGCGACGACGAGGACAGACACCGCGAACTCGTCGAGTTCTTTGCCGACCGCGGGCGCGAAGAAGTCGACGAGCAACTCGACGCCGCGATGGCCCACCTCGAGCACGAGACACTCGACAACGGCGCCCACCTCTACCGGATCGACGTGGAGAACTACGCCCATCGGTTTACGTACCCCGCACCGGGGAAGACCACGGGCGAGATCCACGACCGGAAGATCGAGGAGACGGGCGATCCGGTCATCACGGTCGGCTACGGCCCGGACTTCGCCGTCCTCCGCAGTGACGGCGTCCGGCTGGACATTCCGAACATGGTCTCGGAACTCGAGGCCGAAATCGCGGGCGGCGGCGTCTCCGGCGGCGGCCACCTCGTCGTCGGCTCGATCAAGTTCGTCTCCGGCAAGCGCGAGGAAGTGATCGACGCCTTGGTCGAAAAGATGGCCGAGGCAGACATCGACGAAGCGCTCTCGAGTGCGGCTCCGATCGACGACTGATCGCCGCTCGACCGCTCGTTTCGGCTTTTTCGAATCGGTTAGCGACGGCTGGCGGGCCCCGCGACTCGGCGGCGCGCCTCCGGCTGGAGGATCGCGTCGCTCGAGAGTGGGTTCGAAGCCCCGTTAGAGCGCTGCTGCGCGCCCTTTCTCACCAGAATTCCAATCGTAGTAAATTTTTAGTGAACGTATCAGGACGTACGAGTGGATATGGCTGATGAAAGATCACACCAATCATTCGGCCGGTATCAACGGCGCGGACTGCTCGGCGGTATGGCGTCGCTGTTCGCGGCAACGACGTACTCCCTGAACGTATCGGCGGACGCCGCGTCGCCGGTCGACGAGGGCAACGACTCGACGACTCAGACGGTTTCGTCACCGGACGAGAACGTGACAGTCGCTGTCGACATCGCCGACGGGACGCCGACTTACAGCGTCTCGTTCGAGGGGACGTCCGTCATCGACTCGTCGCGCCTCGGCTTCGAGTTCCAGAATCAGCACCCTTTCGGCGTCGGGGACGACGCGTCCGAGATCGCCGTCACGGGGAGTGAGCGGACGACGGTCGATACGACGTGGGACCCGGTCTGGGACCAGTACGACGAGATCCGGGAACGCTACACCGAACTCCGACTCGGCCTCGAGGAGACCGCGACTCCGGGCCGAGGTGGCACCCTCGAGGTGCGGGTGTTCGACGACGGAGTCGGGTTTCGGTTCCTCTTCGACGAGAGCTTCGGTGATCAGTTCGTCATCACGTCCGAGCGGACTCAGTACGCCTTCGCCGACGATTACGAGTCGTGGTGGATTCCCAACGACTACAACAACTTCGAGGTCGAGTACGAGGAGACGCCGTTGAGCGAGATCGGCTCGACGCTCGAGACGGACCTTGACGGCGCGTTCGACGGGATCCACACGCCGATGACGATGCGGACCGACGACGATCACTACGTCAGCGTCCACGAGGCGAACCTCGACGACTACGCCTCGCTGGCGATCGCGCCGGACGAGAGCGGCGATACCGCGTTCGAGTCGACGCTGGCGCCGCTGCCCGACGGGACGAAGGTGTCCGCGTCGGCCCCCCACGCGACGCCGTGGCGGACGGTCCAGCTCGGCCGTCGGCCTGGGGATCTCGTCGAATCGAACCTCATCGTCAACCTCAACGAGGACTACAGCGACGACGTGTTCACGCAGGGGACCGACTGGATCGAGCCCCAGAAGTTCGTCGGCGTCTGGTGGTTGATGATCACCGGTCGCGCCGACTGGGAGTATCAGGGTCCACAGACCGGTAATCACGGCGCACAGACCGGGCGGGCGAAGCAGTACATGGACTTCGCGAGCGAGCACGGCATTTCGGGCGTCCTCGTCGAAGGCTGGAACCGAGGCTGGTCGAGCTACCCGGGCGACGGGAGCGTCCTCGACTTCACCGAATCGTATCCCGACTTCGATCTCGAGGAGGTGACCGACTACGGTGCGAGCCTCGAGCCGCCGACCCAGATGACGATGCACAACGAGACGGCGGGCGACCTCCGGAATTACGAGTCCCAGCTCGAGGAGGCGTTCGGCCTGTACGACGACCTCGGCATTCGGACGATCAAGAACGGCTACGTCGCCGACGACGGAGATCTGGCCGGCGAGGGGTACAATCACCACAATCAGGTGCTGGTCAACCACCACACGCTGGTCGCGGAGCGGGCGGCCGCCAATCGACAGATGCTCGATATTCACGAGCCGATCCACCCGACCGGTCGCCGCCGGACCTACCCCAACCTGATGACCCGCGAGGGCGTGAAAGGCCAGGAGTACGACTCCTTCGGCGACGTCAGCCCGGCCCATCACGTCACGTTCCCGTTCACGCGGATGCTCGCCGGTCCCGTCGAGTACACGCCGGGGATCTTCGACATGGACTCCGGCTCCGGCGGCATCGAGACGACCCGAGCCAAGCAGCTCGCGATGTATCCGACCTACTTCAGCGGGCTCCAGATGGTCGCCGACCTGCCGAGTTCGTATCTGGCCGACCAGCCCGCGACGCTCGAGGTCGGCGAGGTCGCGCAGGTCCAACACGCCGACCTGGACGGGCTCGTCACCCAGTCCGAGTGGGCACACGCGCAGGGCGAAGCGTACGTTCCGTTCGACGCCAACAGCGTCGACAGCGGCTCGACGGCCGCCTGGACGCTCGAGGACGTCGACGCGGGCGAGTACGACGTCCACCTCCGAGTGGCGAACTACGAGGCCGACAACGGGCTCGGAGACGGCGTCGACGCGACGGCCACGCTCCGTATCGACGGCGAGCCGGTCGAACAGCTATCGATACCGGGAACGGAGTACTGGGACGTCTGGACCGCCACGGCGACGACGGTCTCCCTCGAGGGCGGAGACGACCTCTCACTTACGCTGACCGACGAGGACACCGGCGGCTTCAACCTCGATTCGATCGCCGTCACGGAATCCGGGCGGTCGATGCCGGAGCCGGACAAACCGCCGATCACCGGACCGACGGTTCCCGCGTTCCAGTTCATCAAGGACGTGCCGGCCGCGGGCTGGGGCGACACGCGCGTCCTGAATTCGTCGATCGGCGACTACATGATCACCGCCCGGCGGAAGGGCGAAGAGTGGTACGTCGGCGCGATGACCGACGAGAACGGTCGCGCGCTCGACGTCCCGCTCGACTTCCTCGAGTCCGCGTCCGACCGAGGTCACGGAAAGGGCCACAAGAAAGGCCGCGGGAAAGGACACGAGAAAGCCAGGGGGAAAGGGCACGGAAACGGCCACAAGAAAGGAAAGTACGTCGCCGAAATCTACTCGGACGGTATCGACGCCAGCTACGACGGGAATCTCGAGGACGTCCGTATCGACGAGGCGATCGTCGACGCGTCCACGACGCTGTTGGCGTCGACGGTCGGCTCCGGCGGCACCGCCGTTCGGCTCCGTTCGGCGACGCGGGATGACCTCGAGACGCTCCCGACCTACGAACGCCCCTCGCAAGATATCGACGTTTCGATCGACGCGGAGACGTTCGTTCGGGAGCCGTTCATCGCGGCGACCGGGTCGAACGACGGCGACTACATCGGCGGGACGAACGTGGAACTCGTCGTCGACGGCGAGGTCGTCGCCGTCGAAAACGTCCGGTTCGCACCGGGCACGACCGACGAGCCGTTCGCGTTCGGCTCGTCGATCGACGCCGCGGGAACCTACGACGTGACCGTCCGGACGCTCGAGGGGGGGACCCTCGCCAGCCGGTCGGTGACGGTGAAGCCGCCGGTGACCGTCGCGTCGTTCGACGATCCGAGCGGCGACGACGACGGGCCCGGCGAGTACACGTATCCGACGGCCGACGCGTTCGCGGACGGCGTCTTCGACCTCCGGTCGTTCGAGGTGACACGGACCGCGAGCGCCGTCCAGTTCTCGTTCGCCGTCGAAACCCTGACCAACGCGTTCGGGAGCGATCGCGGCTTCTCACCGCAGCTGTTCGTGCTGTGGCTCCGCGATCCGACCGCTGACGGCGGCACGACGTCCGAAGTCGGTGATATCGGTGTGGCCGCCGACTTCGAGTCGGCATGGCACTACCGCCTCGAGGTGAGCGGGTTCACGAAAAGCGCGGTCGACGCGGGCGGGAACCCGCTGATCGACGCCGACGGAACCGAAATCGCCGTTCGGGACGACGTCGATCACGACGCCAATGTCGTCTCCCTCTCGGTCGATCGAGCGGCGTTCGGCGAGACCGACATTTCGGAGCTGGAGGTCGTCGCGATGGTCCAGTCCGAGGACCGGGGTTCGCTCCGCCCCATCGCCGAAGACGCCGGGGGCTACGTGTTCGGCGGGGCCGTTCCCGGCGCGGTCGAGAACGCACCCCGCGTGATGGACCTGGTGACGCCCGCGGACGTCACCCAGGCCGATGCGCTGGCCTACTCGGCCGACGAACGAGCGACGCTGCCGTTCGTCCGGCTGGGCGACGGCTGATCGAAAATCGGGCGCGAGAACGCAGCAGGCACGCGACGAGCACCCACCCGACCGCGACGCGGTGGGCCTCTTCGCTCCGTCTCGGACGGCCCCCCGTTGCAGACGGAACGGAGTACCGACGAACGCGCTTCGAGAATCGGTCGGAATCGGTGCGGTGAACTCGAGACCGCGGGAGTGCCGCGATTAATCGGCGCCGTGACGCGGCGCGTATCCGCAGTCGTCGCAGACGACCGACTCGTATCGGGTCGACAGCGAACCCGGACAGTCGGGACAGCGATAGTCGGATTCGAGTGACTGTTGACTGATTGCCATGTGGGGGTCGAGGAACTGAGCGCCGATAAGCTCGCCTGTTATAGCGGTGAAATCAGATAGTGATCCTAGAACGTGTAGCAGGTTCACGGCCGGAGCCGTCGAAAATCGCGACGGTCAGTCGACGGGTCGTTCCACCCGGGACGCGATCAGAACTGGTAGCGTCGCTCGTCGTCCAGTGACGGGTACTGGTCCGCGCCGGTCATCTCCTCGAAGGTCATGTCGGACAAGTACTCGTCGTAAGTCACGTCGTAGGCCGACCTGAGCTGGAAGTCGAGTTTGCCGGTGTCGACGGTCGACTGAAAGAGCATGTGGATCGCTCGGCGGACGAGTTCGTCCGTCTCCTCGGGCTCTAAGGCCGTCTCGAGCAGTGCGAGTTCGTTGCGCGTCTCGCGGTCCAGCGAGACGGCGAGTTCGTCACCGATGTCACTGTACGAGTCCGTAACCGCATCGTTGAGATCGTCGAGGCTCATACGGGAGGGGTCTCGAGCGGGCCGGATAGGCCTTTCGTGGTCGTCGCGTCGGCGACGCCGACCGCGGCGGACCGCTCGCGGTCGGGACCGCCACCAGTAAGGCGTCCCAGTCGCTAGCGAGACCGATGAGTGACGCCGAGGCACCGGCCGACGAGTGGCGCCTGCCCGACGATCCCGGGGCCGTTCGCGAGGCCCTGATCGAGTGGTACGAAGACGACCACCGCGACTTTCCGTGGCGACGGACCGACGATCCCTACGAAATCCTCGTCAGCGAGGTGATGAGCCAGCAGACCCAGCTCGGCCGCGTCGTCGAGGCCTGGGAGGCGTTCCTCGAGCGCTGGCCGACCACCGCCGACCTCGCCGACGCCGACCGCGCCGACGTCGTGGGGTTCTGGACGGACCACAGCCTGGGGTACAACAACCGAGCGAAGTACCTCCACGAAGCCGCCGGACAGGTCGAAGACGAGTACGGCGGCGACTTCCCCGAGACCCCCGAGGAACTGCAAGCGCTGATGGGCGTCGGTCCGTACACGGCCAACGCGGTGGCGAGTTTCGCCTTTAACAACGGCGACGCGGTCGTCGACACGAACGTCAAGCGAGTGCTCTACCGGGCGTTCGACGTTCCCGACGACGACGCGGTCTTCGAGGACGCCGCGAGCGACCTCATGCCCGAGGATCGCTCGCGGGTCTGGAACAACGCGATCATGGAACTGGGCGGCGTCGCCTGCGAGCAGACCCCTCGTTGCGACGAGGCCGGCTGTCCCTGGCGCGAGTGGTGTCGCGCCTACGCCAGCGGCGACTTCACCGCTCCCGACGTGCCGACCCAACCGAGTTTCGAGGGAAGCCGCCGGCAGTTCCGCGGTCGCGTGATCGGGACGCTCCGGGAGTACGAGGAACTCGAGATCGACACCTTAGGTCACCGCATCCGCGTCGACTACGCGCCCGGAGGCGAGTACGGCCGTGACTGGCTCACGGGCTTGCTGTCCGACCTCGAGTCTGATGGGCTGGTCGAATTCGACCGCGATGGCAGTGACGGCCCCGTCGCGCGGTTACAGCGCTAAACTCTCCCGACGACCGATCGGTGACGGGAGATGGTATCCACGATCGTGTATTACGGAGTCAAGGCGAAAGCGTTTTTGAGCACGGATACGGGGTATGATGTAATGACCGCCTACACCGCGACGGTGACGGTTCGACTCAAACGGGGCGTACTGGACCCCGAGGCCGAGACCACGAAGCAAGCCCTCGAGCGGCTGGGCTTCGAACTCGAGGAGCTGCGGTCGGCCGATCGCTTCGAGGTCGACCTCGAGGCCGATTCCGCGGACGGCGCACGCGAGCGCGCAGACGAGATGGCCGAACGGCTGCTGGCGAATCCGACCATCCACGACTACGACGTGGAGGTCGCAGAACGGTAGATGACGGTTTCGATCATCCGCTTTGGCGGCTCGAACTGCGATCGCGACGCGAAACGGGCACTCGACTATCTGGATATCGACGCCGAGATCGTCTGGCACGAGGACGGACTGCCCGAGGAGACGACGGGCATCGTTATCCCCGGTGGCTTTTCTTACGGGGACTACCTCCGCGCGGGGGCGATGGCGGCCCGCTCACCGATTATGGCCGACGTTCGCGAGGCCGCGGCGGCAGGCGTTCCGGTTCTGGGCATCTGTAACGGCGCACAGATCGGCTGTGAGTCCGGCCTGACCGAGGGTGCGTTCACGACCAACGAGAGCGCTCGGTTCCAGTGTGAACACGTCCATCTGCGCGTCGAGCGCGACGATACGCCCTGGACCGTCGCCTACGACGAGGGCGAGGTCATCGACGTCCCGATCGCCCACGGCGAGGGCCGCTACGAGATCGACGACGACCGGTTGGCCGCTCTCGAGGACGAGAATCGCGTGCTCTTCCGGTACTGCGAGGAAGACGGGACGACGAGTCCTGACGCGAACCCGAACGGTTCCAAACACGATATCGCCGGCGTCCTCGGCGACCGCGAGTCCGTCGCAGTGTTGATGCCCCATCCCGAACGGGTAACCCTCCCCGACGTCGGTCCGACGGACGGACAGGGTATCCTCCGGGGATTCGAACCACCGAGAAACGGCGTATAGGGCCTGTATTCGATTTTTTCTACGAAACGACTTCAGGTTAAACGGAATAAACGAATCCGTGAACCGAGTCCAAGACTAATACGTACGGGGTTCGTTGTGGTCGACTGGAATACAGGGGATGTCCACGAACACCGGACCGAACGCTCGAGTTGTAGTCGTCGGTGCCGATACCGGGATCGGTATCAAACGCACCCTCGAGGGACGCGGCATGACTACCGAGCGGGTTCGAACCATCGCGGCGTGTCTCGAGTCCCTCGCGACAGCCGACTGCGTCGTGATCGAGGGGTCACCCCCCGACGTCGGTCCGGTCGACTGCTGCAGGGCGATCCGGGAGCAGTGGCCCGCGATTCCGATCGTGATCGTCCCCGAGGACGGGAGCGAAGCACTCGCGGGCGCAGTCGTCGCCGCGGGAGCCGACGGCTACGTCCCTCGTTCTCAGGTGTCCGACACCCTCCGCTCGCGGCTGGATGCAGTGCTCGAAACCCAGGCAGCGACGGATCGGTCTCTACACGCCGGGAGGGAGGAGGCTGTGATCGATACCGCTCCGGTGACGTCGGTCGCGGAGCCGTCGAATCGCCTCACGGCCCTCGTCGAACAGTCGCCGCTCGCGATCGTCGAGTGGACCCCCGCCGAGTTCGACGTTCGAACCTGGAATCCGGCCGCGACGGAGCTGTTTGGCTATACCGCTGCCGAGGCGATCGGCGAGTCCGCCCTCGAGTTGCTCGTCCCCGCGGGCGAGCGACGGGCGGTACGCGAGGACATACAGTCGCTCGTCGACGACGGTCTCACCGACCCGTCCTGGCGGGAGAACTGTAACGTCCGCAAGGACGGCACGACAGTTACCTGCGAGTGGTTCGACATCCCGCTGGGCGAAGACGGCGAGATCGAGAGGGTTCTCTCGTTCGGACGGAACGTCACTGCCGATCGCAAGCGGGCGAACGCACTCGAGGCGCTCCAGGAGACGACCCAGAAACTCCTGCGAGCCGAGTCCGCCGAGGAGATCGGGGATATCGTGTTGACGGCGACCGAGGACGTAATCGATCGCTCGTTCGCCGGAATCCGGCTCTACGACGAGGAAAGTGAGACGCTCGAGGCCACACGCATCACGCCGACGCTCGAGGAATACACCGACGGTATCCCGTCGGTCGGTCCCGGAGATACCGTTTTCTGGGAGGCCTACAGCAACCAGGAACCGACTATCGCCGAGAACGTCTCGATGGACCGCGTTCCGTACGACATCGGGGCCGAAATCGGGACCGCGCTCTTCCAACCGCTGGGCGATCACGGGCTGTTTACGGTCGCGGCATCCGGCGACGACACCCTCGACGACACCGAGATCCACCTGATCCACGTCCTCGCGAGGACTGCCGAAGCGGCGCTCGATCGGGCGGCTCGCGAACGCGAACTCGAGCGGACGAAGACTGTCGTCGAGACGGTCGGTGATTACGTCTATCAGCTCGATCTCGACGGCCGGTTCGTCACCATTAACGATACGACGATGGGCGAGATCGACTACGATCGCGACGACCTGCTCGGCGAGTACGTCTCGAAGCTTCTTACGGACGAGAGCGTCGAACGCGGACAGCGACACATTCAGGCCCTCATCGACGGCGAACGACGCATCGCGACCTACGAGGTCACCCTCACGGGCCCCAACGGCGAGCGGACGCCGGGCGAAGTCAACATGGCACTGCTGCGGTCCAACGGCGAGATCGATGGGACGGTCGGCATCGCTCGAGACATCAGCGACCGAAAACGGATGGAACAACAGCTCGTCGACAGGAAGTCGAAAATAGAAGGGCTTCACGACGTCGCGTCCCGGCTCGACGACTGTCAGAGCCGCGAGGAAATTTACGAAATAACCGTCGAGGCCGCCGAAGACGTGCTCAACTTCGATCTCTGCTGTGTCGACAGGGACCAAGAAGGGTCGCTCGTCAAACGGACTATTTCGTCCACTCTCGATGCGGACCTCGAGGGAGAATTGCCAGTCGACGTCGGCATCGACGGGACGTCCGGTCGGACACGACAGCCCTACCGGATCGACGACGTCGAGGCGGACGACAACGCGGTGGCCAGCGTCGACGGTCTCAGATCGGTACTGAGCGTCCCGATCGGCGATCACGGCGTGTTTCAGGCCATTTCGATGGAGCCCGGCGCGTTCACCTCGGCCGACGCGGAACTGGCGGAGCTCCTGCTCTCCCACGTCACGGATGCACTCGACCGAATCGCGTTCGAAGAGCGGTTGCGAACCGAACGCGATCGCTTCGCGGCGCTGTTCGAGAACATCCCCGATGCCGTCGTCAGCGTCAGCCAACTCGAAGACGGCCCGGTGGTCGAGGCGGTCAATCCGGCGTTCGAGCGGGTCTTCGGCTACGCCGAGGCGGATCTCGTCGGCGAACCGCTCGACGAGATCATCGTGCCGCCGGACAGGGCAACCGCAGCCCAGACGCTCAATCGCCGTGGAAGCCGGGGCGAGGTCGGCGAGTCCGAGGTCAAACGACGGACGGCGAACGGATTGCGCGATTTCAGACTCCGGGTCGTCCCGATGGAGATGGACGGGTCGTCGGACCGCGCGTTCGGACTCTACACCGATATCACCGAGCAGAAACAGCGACAGAAGCGCCTCGAGATCCTCAATCGGGTCCTGCGTCACGACCTGCGCAACGGGATGAACATCATCGACGGCTGTGCGGAGATGCTCGCCACGAGCGTCGACGACGCCGACCGCGAGTTCGTCGAGACGATCCGCTGCCGGACGAGCGAACTCACCGCGCTCGCGCAGAAAACCCGTGCCGTCGAGCGCGTCCTCGACCGCGAGGAGGTCCCGAGCGGGCCGATCGACCTCGTCACAGCCGTCGAGCGTGCAGTCGCCCGCCTCGAGCGCACCGCCGACATCGAAATCACCTGTTCGCTGCCCGAGCGAGCCGTTGCTCGAGGCGACGAGTACCTGGAAGCGGCCGTCTTTCAGATACTCGAGAACGCCGTCGAACACAACGACCGGCCACAGCCCTCCATCGACGTGACGCTGTGTACCCGGTCGACCGACGGGCTGTTGTCACTCTCGATCGCCGACGACGGCCCCGGTATCCCCACCGAAGAACGCGACCTCCTCGAGGGCAATCAAGAGATTACGCCGCTCCGCCACGCGAGTGGCCTCGGACTCTGGCTGGTCAACTGGGTCGTCACGCAGGCGGGAGGTCACCTGTCGTTTACCGACAACGAACCCCGTGGCACCGTCGTCACACTCGAGGTGCCTCGCGCCGATTCGGCCTCCCTCCGATCCACGTCGGGCGACACGGCTGTGGGGGACGACCGGAGCCGGCTCGAGTTCTAGCGGCCCCACTCGTAGAACCACCAGCTCACCCCGAGTAACACGAGGCCCGCGCCGAGCGCGGACGTCGCTGGCTCGGGAAACACGAGCAAGAGGAGGCCGATGACGACCAACACGGCTGGCTCGAGTTCGTTCCAGTAGTCAGAAAACGACGGGTATCCCATACGGCTGGGAGTGGGTCGACGAGGAAATATCACATCCCGACTCACGCAACGTGGTGCTATCGCGTCAGGGGCTGGTTGAAGCTCCGCTCGCGCTCGATGACCGTCTCCCAGGTCAGCTCACACTCACAGGAAACCTGCTCGAAGACCGTCGGATCCTGTCGGAGGTCGAAGTCCTTGATCGCCTTCTGGACGCGGTCGTCACACTCCTGACAGTTGTGTGGACCCCGATCGGAGCCGTGGCCGACCGGATCCGAGACGACGATGGCGTCGACGGCCGCCGTCTCCTCGAGCACGTGTGCGACCGACCACAGCCACGGCGGTCGGTAGCCGTCGTTGAAGTAGAGGTCGTCGACCATGGTGTAGCGCTGGACGTTGCAGGGGTTCATCGAGACGGTGTGACAGCCCTCGACGTCGGCACAGCGCTCGATCGACGAGATCATGTCCGCGACGGCTTCGGACTCGGTGAGGAAGGGCGGTTTCATCAGCAGGTAGGCCTTGATGCCGGCCTCGACGTCCTCACCCGCCTCCTCGTCGGCAGCCGCGGCTTCCGTGCAGGCGGCCTCGAAGTCCGCGAAGTCGAAGTACTTGTTCACGCAGTCGTGGCGGACCCGATCGGTGGCCGTCTCGAGGCCGATCGCGACGTCCGTGTCGATGCCATGCTGGGTGAAGTCGGCGATCTTCTCGCGATCGACGAAGTCGGGCAGCGACTCGACGACGATGCGCTCGCGGTCGGCGAAGGTGTCGGCGATCGCCCGTCTGGATTCCGCGCCGACCTCGCGCTCGTCGAGGAAGGAGCCGGAGGTGTAGATCTTGATCAGGTCGGCGGGTTCGTCGGCGTTGTCGGCCTCGTGGGCGAGACAGACGTCGATCTGGTCCATCAAGGCGTCGTGGGAGACGGAGCCGCCGTCGACGCTTTCCGCGACGTAGCCACACATCGTACAGCCCCCGGCGCGGGCCCACCGACAGCCGCCGGTGTTGAGGATGATCGTCAGGCTCGACTTGACGCCGCCGGGGGTGTTGTCCTCGTCGAGCCAGACTCGAGTGGGCTCGTGGGGATCGTAGCTGGCCTCCTTGCGCGAACGGATCTCGCGCATCACCTGGTTGTGGGCGTCCATGCCCTTCCCCTGCTCGTAGACGTCCGGGCTCGGTTTGCTCATTACCGCCGTTACCCGTTGGAACGGTAAAGGCTCGTCGTCCTCGAACGCTTCCCTCGAACCTGTCTGTGGTCACTATAGTAGCAACTGAAAGTCATTGCATACCTGATCGCACGACAGCGTTGCGATCAGTGTGTAAATCGTTTCAGTTGCTACTATAGCCATCCTGGAAGACGATCGACGAATAGTCCGAACCGATTCACGGACACGAGACGGCTTCCCGCTCCCGGTTGCGTCGTCTAGAGACCGCGAGGTCGAACTGGCACGCGGCGACTCGCATCCCAGTGGACGCGAGGGTGGGTCGTTCGGTTGATAGGTGGTGTGTCTCTGAACCGGCCTGGGTGGGGGCCGGACCGCCAGCGTTCCAGCCGACCGCGGTCCACGTACCACTATGTGAAAATGGGTATAAACGTGTTTTCAGTTCCAGCAGTCGTCCGGTCGGTCGCGCCGGTGGAACGGCCGATCAGCGGGAAACTGTCTGACGGACGTCTGCCAGGCGTCAGAAATCTATCGAGGGATTCATTGGGAGGGTCGTTGCGACGTAGCATATGTCGAACACGACACCGACCAGTCTCAGGGTCGTACAGGGGGTGGCGGCACACGAAGGGGTCGACCCGATGGATCTCGAGCCGCCGCTACACGAGGTGATCGATACCGACGCACTCGATGTGCTGTATCGCAAGGCGGATGCCTTGAGCGTGAGGATCGAATTCACGTATCGCGAGAACCACGTTCGTATCGACGAGTCGGGACACGTCGACGTGACGGACGCGACCGCGGATCGCGGTAGTTCGACCGCAGTCGAGTGACAGCGGGACCGCGCGCGGAGCGGGGCGGCTCCGAGTTCGTGCCCTCCATCGCCGGTTTCACTTTCACTCCGCTGTCCAAACCCTCTTACAGCCCTGTCCCGCAGACGACGATAATGGACGGGAACGAGCCCCGCGAGTTGCCGGTCGCCGACGACGCCCTTCCGTTCGATCCGGCCGACACGACGATCGAGGACGGGGACGTGTTCGAGTTGCTCGAGCCCGCGGTTCAGGAGTGGTGGCTCGAGGAGTTCGGCGAGTTCGTCCCCGAGAACGACGGGTTCTTCACGCCGCCACAGCGGGGTGCGATCCCGAAGATCCACGAGAGGACGAACACGCTGGTCTGTGCGCCGACCGGGAGCGGGAAGTGCGTCAAACCGGATACGCCGATGATCGTTCGAGACGACGGTGAGGCATCGGTCCTTCGAGCGGAAGACCTTCTCGAACGCCGGAATCGAAAAGTCACAGACGTCGATACGGACGGAGAGTTGTACACGAGTCCGATCGAGGCATACTCACTCGACGAAGAGGAGCTCACGCTTCGTCAATCGATGGTCTACTCGGAGAGCTACGACGGGCCGATCCATCGAATCCGAACGTCGTACGGGAGAGAAGTCGAAGTCACACCGGATCATCCGCTTCTCGTCGAGACTCCATCGGGGCCCACGTGGCGCTCGGCGGAGGACATCGAGGAGGGTGATCGGATCGGCGTTCCGACTCGTATCGAACTCCCCGAGCGAGACATCGACCTTAATGTTCGCGCTGCGCTTGACCGGCTTCGATCCGAATTCCCGCTCGTCGCAACCGAAGCAAAATCGGATCATGTCATCGCTCGTCTCGAAGACAAGGCCCCCATTTCGGCGTTCGACGAGTCCGAACGGTGGCTTGCCCTCGCGCTTGCTGGACTCTCTGTGCCGGACGTTGCGGATCACCTATCGATCGGGATTTCGTCCGCCTGGAAACTGGTGAAAGGCGATACCGAGTACTGTGCGAATGACCTCCTCGCGTTGCTTCGAGCGAAGTGTACGCCGCTCGAGCCCGGTGAGATACTCGTCAAAACCGACAACGGTCGCTTGTCCCGCTTTCGCTATCCAACGACGCTCGATTCCGAACTCGCAGAACTGTCCGCGTTCGTCCTCGCGGAGGGCCTGATCGGAGCAGACGATCGGAACAGGTTCGTTCAGATAACCCAAAAGAATCGGACTGAACTTCTCGAACGCGCGGTGGAGACGATGCGGGATCGGTTCGGTATCGAATTCGAGCAGAAGTCGGAGATCGACTACGTTGTTTCCGACGCAGCGTTTTCCGTGTTCTTTTCGGAATTACTGGATCTCGAACCGGGACCGAGCCGCGACGTACCGCTCCCGAATTGGGTGCTGAACGCGTCGAAACAGATTAAACGGTCGTTCCTCTCGACGTTTCTATCGCTGGAGAGCGAGGTTCGATCCAACGAAGTCCGTCTCATACAGGCTAATGAATTGAAGATAGAACAGTTGTCGTACCTCTTACTCTCGTTCGGGATCCTCCCCGCTCGGAGCCGCCGGGAAAAGTACGCGACGAATACGGAAGAGCAGACGAGACGAGAGTATCACTCGCTTATCGTTCGAGGAATCGAGAATCTGTCGACGCTCCTGTCGGAGTGTTCGATCGTCCACCCGAAAATCGACGAACTGGAAGCACATACTGCCGGGCAGAGTAACGGCAATCACATTGGGCGGTACGCGTTCGACTATCGAGACGTTCGAGCGCTGTCGAAGTACTTCGAGAACGACCGAGAGTTCAATGCCGAGCTCGGCAACATTTACGAAGTAGCCAGACGAAGCGGATACCTCACGGAACGAGCACTGGAAACGCTGTCTACGACGCTTCAGTCGCTCCCATCCGACGAGACGACTCGTGAACTTGCGGCACAGATCGACGAGATACGTCGTCGGAACGTCGCTTGGGTACCCGTCGAATCGAACGACACGTCACAATATAGCGGACAAATCGTCGATCTCAGTGTTCCGGATACGCACAACTTCGTCGGTGGTCGTGGCGGACTGTACCTTCACAACACGCTTGCATCCTTCACGTCGATTATCAACGACCTGTATCGCCGCGACCACGACACTGACGACGGCCTCGAGAACTCTGTTTACTGTCTCTACGTCTCGCCGCTCAAATCGCTCGCAAACGACATTCACCGCAACCTCGAGGTGCCCCTCGAGGGGATCGAGGCGATCGTCGACGACCGAGAGGGCGAGGAGATGGGCGAGATCCGCCACGCGATTCGCCACGGCGACACTGCCTCGAGCGACCGCCAGAAGATGCTCGAGGAGACGCCCCACATCCTCAATACGACGCCCGAAACCCTCGCGATACTTCTCAACTCGCCCAAGTTCCGCGAGAAGCTCCGGACCGTCGAGTACGTCATCGTCGACGAGATCCACTCGCTGGCGGCGGGCAAACGGGGCACCCACCTCGCGGTCAGCCTCGAGCGACTCGAGGCGATGGCCGAGGGCGACATTACGCGGATCGGCTGCTCGGCGACGATCGAGCCCCTCTCTCGGGTGGCGGAGTTCCTCGTCGGCTGTGAGGAACCCAGCGGCGAGGCACAGGGCCCTTCCCCTCGCGACTACGAGATCGTCGACGCGCGCTTCGCTCGCGAGTTCGACATGCAACTGGAGTGTCCGACCGACGACCTGATCAACACGCCCAGAGCGGTCGTTCAGGAGCGATTTTACCGGCTGCTCCACGACCACATTCAAAATCACACGAACACGCTGGTGTTTACGAACACCCGTTCGGGTGCCGAACGGGTCCTCCACAACCTCCGTGAGCGCTTCGACGGCTACGACGAGGACAACTCGGGGTGTCATCACGGGAGTCTCTCGAAAGACGTCCGCCAGGACATCGAGGGGCGGCTGAAGGACGGCGCTCTCGACGTGGTCACCACCTCGACCAGCCTCGAGCTGGGGATCGACATGCCCCACGTCGATCTCGTCGTCCAGGTCGGCTCGCCCAAGTCCGTCGCGGCCTTGCTCCAGCGGATCGGCCGTGCGGGCCACCGCGTCGGTCAGACAGTCACGGGGCGGGTGATCGCCCTCGACAGGGACGAACTCCTCGAGTGTGCGGTCATGCTGAAGAAGGCCACGGAGGGGTTCGTCGACTCCGTGTCGATCCCCGAGAACGCCCAGGACGTGGCCGCCCAGCACGTCTACGGGATGGCGATCGCGGAAATCCGACCCGAGGCCGACCTGAAGGCGATCCTCCGGCGGGCCTATCCCTACCGCAACTACAGCGAGGACGAGTACGAATCGCTCATGCGGTATCTCACCGCCGACTACGCCGGCCTCGAGGAGAAGAACGTCTACGCGAAGGTCTGGCGCGACGCGAACGACCCGCCGGACGGCCAGCACCACCATGAGGCGTTCCCGGTCGGCGAACCGCTGATCGGCAAGCGCGGTCGGCTCGCACGGGTCATCTACATGACCAACATCGGGACGATCCCGGATTCCTTCACCTGCGACGTCTACACGCGCGCGAGCGACGACTGGGTCGGCCAGTTGGACGAGGAGTACCTCGACACCTTGGAGAAGGGCGACGTCTTCGTCCTCGGTGGCGATCACTTCGAGTACCGCTACCGGCGCGGATCGAAGGTGTACGTCGATCGCACGAGCGCGCGTCCGACCGTCCCCTCGTGGTACTCCGAGCGACTGCCGCTCTCGTACGATCTGGGCCGTGAGATCCTCGCCTTTCAGGGCGAACTCCTCGCGCGCTACGACGACGGCGGGCCGCCGCGAGTCCGCGCGTGGCTCCGGGAGTTTCCGCTGGACGACGACAGCGTGCGGGCCATCGCCCGCCTGTTCGATCACCAGTGTCAGTACGCCGGCATCGAAAGCGTGAGCACGACCGACCGGCTCGCGATCGAAGTCGTCCGGGATCGCGAGGAGTACGAACGCCACTACTACGTTCACTCGACGTACGGTCGCAAGGTCAACGACGGCCTGTCGCGGCTGCTCGCCTACCGCTGTGCCCAGGAGGCGACGGCGAACGTCCGCGTCGCCGTCGCGGACAACGGCTTCGTCCTCTCGATGCCGCTGAACCGCAAGGTCGACATCGAGGGGATCGTCGCCGACCTCGAGGCCGAACAGGTCCGCGAGGACCTCCGAGCCTCCCTCTCGGGGACGGACCTGCTCCAGCGGTACTTCCGGATCAACGCGACCCGCTCGCTGATGATCCTCAAACGCTACAAGGGCTACGAGAAGTCCGCGAGCGAACAGCAAGTCTCCAGCGAGATGCTGCTTGGCTTCGCCGAGGACCTCGCGGACTTCGCCGTGATCGAGGAGACCTACCGCGAGATCCTCGAGGACAAACTCAACGTCGACGAGATCGAGGCTCTCGTCCGCGCGATCGCCAGCGACGACCTGACCGTCTCCCGGAGACTCCTCGATTCGCCGACGCCGCGGGCCTTTGGCCTCGCGACGCTCTCGGCCAGCGACGTCGTCCTCGCCGAAGACGAGAGCGCCGCCCTCCAGTCGTTCCACGAGCGCGTGCTCGAGGAGATCGGCGAGGAGTCGCTCGCGGGCCTGACGACGGGTTCGGACGACGAATAGCGGACGATCGAGCCCCGCTCTCGGCGATCGGTCGGGGGACGGAGCCATCGCCGCCATTCTACAGTATAAATAGTTAACATCGGTAGTCATCGCCCAAACTGACTTTATCTTGGAAACTGAATGGGGGTGTGTCACCAATGATTATGCGAGAACTACCGGCACGAAGCAGCCGAGATGATCGGCAGCGACCCCACGACGGTCCGGGTCGTCCGCCAACGGAGCGCTCCGCGAACGGAGGGGTCTGAATGGTCGATCACGAGACGTGGAGCGAGCGACAGTCGTCGACGACGGTCGCGGTCGACGGCCACGACCTCGAGGTGGCCTACTACGAGGACGGCCCCGACGAGAGCGACGAGCCCCCGGTGGTCTTCGTCCACGGCATCCCGACGTGGTCGTTCCTCTGGCGCGATATCGTCCCCGCGATCGCCGACGATCGACGCACGATCGCACCGGATCTGGTCGGCTACGGCAACTCCGCGATGCAGGACGGCTTCGATCGCTCGATTCGCGCCCAAGAGGCGATGCTCGAGGCCCTGCTCGCGGATCTCGATGTCGATCGGATCGCACTGGTCGCCCACGACATCGGTGGCGGCGTCGCCCTGCGATTCGCCGCACACAATCCCGAGATGGTCGATCAGCTCGTCCTCTCGAACGCCGTCTGTTACGACTCCTGGCCGGTCGAGTTCGTCTCGAACCTGGGGCTGCCGTCGACCGCCGAGATAGAGCGCGAGGAACTCGAAGGGCGACTCGACGCGGCGTTCGTCGAGGGGGCGTACGGTGAGGCCGATCCCGAATTCGTCGCGGGAATGAAAGCACCGTGGCTCACCGACGAGGGCCACGTGTCACTCGTTCGCAACGCAGTCTCGACGAACACGAACCACACGACGGAGATCGACTACGGCGCGATCACCGCAGAGACGCTGCTGTTGTGGGGTGAAGACGACGTCATGCAGCCCTACGACTACGCCGAGCAACTGGCCAGAGACGTTCCGGAGGCCGAACTCGCGCCGCTGTCGGAGGCCTACCACTGGGTTCCCGAGGACCGATCGGACGCGTACGCCGAGCGCCTCGGCGAGTTTTTGACCGAATCGAACACATAAACACATGTATCCGATGGAATTACAGCTAGTATGAGCGACGAATCGCCGAACTGGGAGTTCAAAGATCGCGATATCGCGATCCTCAGCGAACTCTCGAACGATCCACAGTTGTCCTCGCGCGAACTGACGCAAGTACTCGAGTCCGAATACGACATCGACGTCTCCCACGTCACCGTCAGCGAGTCGATCCGGCGGATGCGCGACGAGGGCGTCTTCCGCGAGGCGATCATCCCGAACGAGGAGTACTACATCTTCGCGCTGTTCGAGTTCAAGTTCAATCCCGAACACTTCGCCGACAACTGGCGCGACGCCATGGAGTACATCAAGGCGGACAAACACACCCTGTTTTTCTTCCTCTCGGACGGGGAGTACCAGTGGAAAACGGTGATGATGTTTCGGGACCGCGAAGAGATCTCCAAGTGGATTCACGACTGTTATCGGGATTACGGAACGGTCATCGCGAACATTCGAAATTCGGCGGTCCACAACGTCCTCAAGTTCCAGACCGATCCACGGATCTTCGAAGAGCTCGGCGACGATCAGGAGGAGTGACCGACTCGTGGTCCTCGAGTCGGAACCGAGTGGTCACTCCTCCCCGATCCCATCGCGGAACAAGCGGTAGGTAGTGCG
Source organism: Natrinema ejinorense (assembly GCF_002494345.1). Classification (GTDB taxonomy): domain Archaea; phylum Halobacteriota; class Halobacteria; order Halobacteriales; family Natrialbaceae; genus Natrinema; species Natrinema longum. The sequence goes on along the minus strand of NZ_NXNI01000001.1, from coordinate 1,030,421 downwards.
ACCGACGGCGGCCTCGCCGTCCGCGCCGCTGACGGTGACCTCGGTGACGCCGGTCGAACCGCCGGCCCGGAGCACCTCGGCTTCGGCGCGCAGGTCGCCGGTCGCCGGTCGCAGATAGGAGACGTTGAGATCGGTCGTCGTCAGGAACGCATCGGCGGGATTCTCGAACGTCGTCCGCAGGGCGAACGCGCTCGAGGTATCGATCAGCGTCGCGACGATGCCGCCGTGGACCGGATCGTGTCCGTCGTTGCCGACCGGGTTCTCGAAGTCCTCGTCCTGTTCGATCACCAGGACTGCTCGTCCGTCCTCGAGGTGTTCGACCTCGAGGTCGAGCCACGACAGGTAGCCGTGACGCTGGACGAACGACTCCCACTCCGGCCAGCCCGATGCGTCCGCCGGCCCCTCGGTCATCTTACTTGCCCTCGAACTCGGGCTCGCGGTCTTCGGCGAACGCGGCGGTCCCTTCCAGCACGTCGTCGGTGCTCGAGAGGAGGCCAAAGCCCTGGCTCTCCATGACCAGTGCGGCGTCGAGGCTGGCGTCTTGCCCCTCGTTCATGACCTTCTTGGCGACTTTGAGACCGATCGGCGGGCCAGAACGGAGATCGTCGAGGAATTCGCCGACGGTGTCGTCGAAGTCCTCTCGCTCGACAGAGCGGTTGATGAGGCCCCAGTCCTCCGCGCGGTCGGCGTCGATGTGGTTGCCACGGAAGACGAGTTCTTTCGCGCGGGTCTCCCCGAGGATCCGGGTGAGCCGCTGCGTGCCGCCGCCGCCGGGGATCAGTCCGAGGCCGATCTCGGGCGCACCGAACGACGAGCGCTCGGTCGCGATCCGCAGGTCACAGGCTAGCGCGAGCTCCAAGCCGCCACCGAGACAGAAGCCGTCGATCTTCGCGAGGACGGGACGGGGGAACTCGTTGACCGTCTCGAAGCCGGGCGTGACGTCCATCATATCGGTCGGAGCCGTATCCGCGAACCCGGAGATGTCCGCACCGGCGCTGAACGCCCGGTCGCCCGATCCCTCGATCGTCGCGACCCGAACCTCGTCAGTATCGACCGAGGAGAACAGGTCGTCGATCTCGGAGAGCAGATCCTCCGACAGCGCGTTCATCCGGGACGGTCGGTCGAGTTCGACCTGCAGGACGCCGTCCTCGAGGTCGTAGTTCAGGTCGTGATAGGGACCGAGCTCGTCGTCGCCGTAGTCGTAGAAGCCAGCGCCGGCCTCCTCGCCGGTCTTGCCCTCCTCGACGAGTTCCTCGAGGTAGGGATGGGGCTCGAATCGGTCCTCGCCCGTTTCCTCGTAGAGCGTCTCGAGTTTCTCGAGGACCGTATCGAGGCCGATCTTGTCGCCGCGTCGGCAGATTCCCTCGGGGAAGCCCAGCCCGAGCTGGACGCCGGTGTCGACTTCTTCGGGGGTCGCGACGCCCTCGCCGACGAGGAAGGCCGCGCGGTTGATCATGCGCGCCTCGACGCGGAGCCAGTCGAAGTCGCCCGCGTCCTCGGGCTCGTAATCGGCACCGTCGCCGTCCTCGTAGTCGTAGAAGCCCTTGCCGGTCTTCTGGCCGAGATCACCGGCCTCGACCTTCTCCTCGGTGATCGGCGGGATCGGGCTGTCGCCCTCCTTGCGAACGTGGTAGCCGACGTCGATGCCGGTGAGGTCGCCGAGTTCGAACGGCCCCATCGGGTAGCCCCGCTCGTGGGCCATCGTCGCGTCGGCCTCGCGGATCGTCGCCTCGCCGTTCGAGACCATAAAGGCGGGCTCGCCGCCGAAGGGTCCGACGATGGTGTTGACGACGAACCCGCGAACGTCCTTGCGGACGTAAATCGGCGTCTTGCCGATCGACTCGACCCACTCGTAGCCGGCTTCGGCGGCCTCGTCGCTGGTGTCCTCGCCGTAGATGACCTCCACGAGGTCCATCTTGACCGGCGGGTTGAAGAAGTGCAGACCGAGCACGCGCTCGGGCGTGTCGACGGCCTCCGCGATGTCCGAAATCGGCAGACTCGAGGTGTTCGTCGCCAGCAGCGTGTCGCCGCTGGTGTACTCCTCGAGGTCCGTGAAGATCTCGTGTTTCAGGTCGAGCTCTTCGGGTGCGGCCTCGATGACGAGGTCGGCGTCGGTGACGGCCTCCTCGAGATCCGTCGTCGTCTCGATCCGCGAAAGGACCTCGTCGGCCGACTCGTCGATCATCTCCTTTTCCTCGAGTTTCTCGAGGCTCCACTTGATCGACTCGTAGCCGTCCTCGACGAACTCGTCTTTGATGTCCCGCATCGTGACGTCGTAGCCGGCCATGGCCGTGACTTCGGTAATTCCGTGCCCCATGTTCCCCGCGCCCAGAACCGCAACGCGGTCAATGCTTTCGAGTGACATGGTGGTGTCGTCGGTCGGGAGTGTCTTAATTCCACCGACACCGTATTACCATTGTTAAGAGTTTCTCCGACCCGTTCACCGCGTGTACGCTCATCGTTGGCTGGTGGAATTTCTGTAATGGTTGTCGCAGTTCGGCCCAGTCAGTCGGAACGGGCCGGATCGGGCTCGAGGCCGACGACGGACCGGCCACGGACGTTCGCGTAGCCCGACGGCGTGAGCTTCACCGCCGGGACGCCGGGGAACGTCAGCGTCTGGACGGTCAACAGCGGACGCTCGATGTCGACGCCGCCCTCGCGAAGGGCGTCCTCGAGCACGTCGAACTCGGTCGCGAACGTCTCCGGGGCCAGTTCGGCGGCGGTCGCGGCGATCGGCATCGCGAGAGCCGCCACCACCTCCCCGTCACGAGCGACTGCAAACCCGCCGCCCATCGACGCGACCCGGTCGGCAGCGACGACGGCATCGTCGGTGTCGGCGGCGACGGTCACCAGCCCGGGACTCTCCCAGGTGCCGGTCGTCGCGATCGCCCCCGATTCGAGACCGTAGCCGGTGAGAAAGCCGGTAAAGCCGCGATCATCGGTCGCCGGATTCCGGTCGAACAGCGTCGCGGTGAGGACGTCGTTCTCCGGGTCGGGACCGAGCCGCTGCTCCCCGCCGTCTCCGGCATCGACGATGTCGGGATCGACGGTCGTTTCGGTCGTCACGAGGCCACTATCGGCCGCCATCGCACGAACCGTCCCGTCCGGGGCTGCCTCGAGCGGGGCGGTGAACCGTTCGCGTTCGAGCGCGACTGAGACGGTGTCGTAGACGTACTCCGGGTACGGATCGGTCCTGGCCTCGACGAGCGGATCGCCGCCGTCGACGACAACGTCACCCTCCGTACAGACCGTTTCGACGGTCATCGTCTCGAGGTCGTCGACGACGACGAGATCGGCGACGGCTCCCGGTGCGACGATGCCCCGGTTCGCGAGTCCGAACTGCTCCGCCGTGTTCCGGGTCGCGGCGTCGATCGCGTCGGCCGGCTCCACGCCGGCATCGATCAGCCGGCGGACGATTTCGGCCATACCAACGCCTTCGAGCAGATCGGCCGGCCAGACGCCGTCGGTCGAGAGGGAGACGCTCCCCGGATCGAGCGCCGGATACGCCTCGATAAGTGCCGCGAGGTCGTCGCGGATCGAGCCACAGCGCCCGACCACGTGGATGCCGTTCTCGGCGCGTTCACGGATTCCAGCGGCCGAGATCGCCTCGTGGTCGTTGTCGACGACGGTCGCGAACGCGCGCAGCGAGTCACCGCGACAGCCCGCACCGTGTCCGACGATCGCGGCGTTTTTCTCGCGGGCGCGCTCGTAGAGGCGCTCGATCGGCGCATCCTGCCCAACGACGTGGATCCAGTCGATCTCGCCGACGCCGACGACCCGCTCGCGCTCGAGCAGGCTCGAGAGCGCCTCGAGTTCGGCTGGGGAGCCGGTCGCCGGCTCGAACGTATCGACGAAGGCCTGCGGTGGCAGCGTCACGTAGGTCGAAATCGGACAGTCGGCGGTCCGCTCGAGGAACGTCTCGACCCCACGGCTCCCGAACAGCAGCCCCAGTCCCGAGCTTTCGGTGACGACCGCGGTCGTCCCGGTCGCGAGCAGTTCCGGGACCGCGCGGTCGAAAATCAGCTGGATGTCCGCGTGCGTGTGGGCGTCGATCAGTCCCGGCAAGACGACACGATCGGCCGCCGAGACGACCGTCGTGTCGGGACCCGTGACCGAACCCGCGTCCTCGAGCAACGCAGCGATCCGGTCACCGACGACCGCGATGTCGCGCTCGAGGAATTCCCGGCGGTTCGAGCAGTAGACCCGTCCACCCTCGACGACCAGATCCGCGGTCGCTCCCTCGCTCTCGAGGGCGATCGGCTGTAACTCGTTCATCTTCACTCGTTCTCGTGTGCCCTCCCACGTTAATCGCTCGTGTGCTCGTGTGATCCGCCGATGGCTCGCCCGCCGCGCTGGATCGCGTCGGGAAAGCCCGATTCTGTTGTCCGCGAAAGAACTATATTCGCAGCCGACCGCTCTACGGGAGAGAATCAGATGAACAAACACTTCGACGACAGCCGATACTACCTCACCCGCGCCGCCGACCACGCCCGCCTCGGCGTGTCCGAATCCCTCGCAGCACCCGTAGCTCGCGTTCGAGTCCTCCTCGGCCGGGAGTCGGAACCCGAACCCGGCCGCGTCGACGGCGTCCTGGCCGCCGTGACCGCACTCGAAACGCGAGCGGAGACGCGGACCCGTCGGACGGTCGGGTCGCTGCGCGATCGGGTGGGTCGCTCGAGCGAATCCGACGACGATCGGTGAAAGGAAGCCTTAAGTTGAACGCACGGGAAGCACCTCGTGCGGGTTGGTGATCTAGTCCGGTTATGATACCTCCTTCACACGGAGGAAGTCGGCAGTTCAAATCTGCCCCAACCCACTCGTCGCTTTGCTCCTTGTGAAGTACTAAAAAGGAACGATGAGAGGTATCCTGGGTCAGGTACCAGAAGCATTGAGGGAGGGGAACGGTCGACTCAATACGCTGGAGAGACTGGATAGAAGCTTGACCAGCGTACGTGAGCGCCCATTTCGATAATCCGCTCCGGCAATTCCGGTTGAGAGCTAGGGGCTACACCGTATAATTACTGGGTGGGGCCGCAAATCGATCTGCAAGCTGAGCGGCTAATAAAGCCCGCTATCGAGCGAACACTGAATGGCGCTGCCGGTTTACTTTACTAGACGCCTCACAACAACTACGACCGCGACTCCAGCAACGACGACGCCGATGATCGTCGGAGCGAGTTGCCCTGCTCCCCACTCCCAGCCAAAGACCTGCGTACCCACAACTGCGACAATGGCAACGAGGAGGCCGACTGCAGTGACCAGGGACGACTGATCCGGATAGCTGGACGACATATTCGCCGTAGTGTTGGACGTGTACAGTGGTAAATGTACGGACTATACGTGTCGGATAGTGTTCAAATGCGGCGACCTCCTGCGAAGCTAACTGCCCTGTCCCGCTCATCGGCTGTTTCCGATTCGGTGTTAGCAAAACTATTTGAGAAATGGATGGTTCGTCATTTTATTTCTTTAAAGACATGTTTGACAGTGTTCCGTTTCTATGCTGTTCGTCTCTGCAATCGAACCCATAGCGATGACACGCAGCTCGTATGGTCTGTGAAACATCAACGAGGAACACAGTATTGTTGCGGTCGTAGTTCCCACTGCGTTCAGTGAGAGACGGATGTGCGAAACTCTTCGTTGAAGCCGGCTCGAGCGTTGTATGAACTAATTCGTTCATCCCAGACCGACGAGGACAGACAACCACTAGTTCTCATCGGTGAGTTAGATAACGAGTTTCGTCGCTCGAAACGTGATCCGCCGACCGCTCATCGTCCGGCTGTAGAGCAGTCCTGTGAGCCACTTTTAAACGGTTGACGAACCGGATGAGTGCCTAATATATAACTAATAAAGATAGTATTCGAAAGAGAGTCCAGGCAAGTTCTGGGCGAGCCAACGGTGGCGATCGCACACACGACCGACGCGCGAGGAATCGGCGGCGAGACGGACACGGCTGGACTCCTGATCACCGACGATGGCCGGTCGGCCAGGATCGCCGCGGGATTCGATACCCGCGTTCCCCGATGAGCGATCCGACGAACGTTTAAGACGGACCATATGGTACGGCAACACATGGTGTACCGACTCCGCTGTGACAGCTGCGAACTCGACCGTGAGTGTCGGGACTGGGCCGAAGCGAACAGGGTCGCCAGCGACCACGAAGCCGAATACGTCGATCACTGGGTGAGTATCGTCGACCTGCAGGAGGCCTAGGCGTCTCCAGCGGTTCGACCCGAACGACGGGCGAGCGTTCCTCGACTGGGCCGACGGGTTCGGCGTCGATCGGACGACGATCGAGTCCTCGTACGGACATCTGTCAGTGCCGACGCAGCCGCGACCGCTGTGGGGGCGCGCCGGGAAACAGTGACAGGGGCCCGTCTCAATCGGCCTCGAGTCCGTCCATTGTCGAGAGAAATGCGGCCAGGACGGCAGTGTGAACGGTGCGACTGTCCGTCTCCTGAATCGTGGCGGCCGCCTGGAAGCGCTCGCGGGCACGCGTCACCGTCTGTGGCTCGGCGGCGAGGTGGGCGAGGACGAACGCATCGGCGTCGACTCGCCGCGCGGCGTCGAAATCCGCCTCATCGTACAGGTCGGCGAAGGACGCGACCACGTCCGCGAGGAGGTCATCGGTCGCATCAGCACCGGGATCGCCCACGGGAACGCCGGAGTCGGACGAATCGAAGTAGTTCCCGTAGTCGACGACGCCGGCCTCCGCGTACAAGTGCTCCGCCAGCGCATCGAAGACATCCGCCGAGAGATAGACGCCGAACAGTGTGTAGCGATCGTCACTGGTCATAGTTAGCTGGCTGCTCGCTCTTCCGGAAGCGAGGGCCTCGAGTATAATAAATCTAGACGGGGCCGAGCCGACATCCGTCCCGACACTGTCGATTCTCGATCACACTCGCCGTCGATACGCAACGGATTATAGGACCCACTCTCGGACTCGAGTCGGATCACGTCGTCGGAAACCGATGCGATCGCGTCCTCGCGGATCCTCACGGTATCGTCGGCACCCCGGCGCCAGCCCAGGGCCGCCCTGATCGAATCCACGACGCCGGAACTGGGTTCGACGCGGGCGGTGTCGCCATCGATTTCCGTAACGGGACCGATCGCCTCACCGTTCGCGTTCTCGACCGCTTTGTCGATATCGTCCGGCGAAAACGTCGGGCTCATAATCGCTCGTGAGCGAGTCCGAGACAAGCCCGTGCTGCCTGCACCCACGTGGGCGACGGTGTGTGGCTCCCTTCGGTCGCCATATCGCGTCATCGATCATGACGTATTGCTGAGGTATAAAGCGTTTTAGCGCTGAGTCCTGAACGCTCGAGCGTGGCTTCTCGGGTACCGAATCCGTTCCGCTGGCTCCTGCTGTCGATCGGCCTCCTGCTCGCGCGGGCCGGGATCGTCGACGGGGGACGGGCCGAGCGGACCACCGATCTCGCCTGGCCGCGGATCGTCACGGGAATCGCGCGCATGTCCAAATCCGCCGCGGACGTGGCGATGGTCGGCATCGCCCTCGGTCCGGCAGCGATCGCTGGCGTCGGCTTCGCGACTCCCTTCTGGGCGATGGCGTTCGCGCTCGGTGGCGGGGTCGCGGGCGCGACGATCAGTCTCGTCTCCCAGCGCTACAGCGCTCGAGCCATCGAGGAGCTGTCGATGGCGGTGACGACGAGCGCGCTGGTCGTCGTCGCGATCACCGTTCCCCTCGCCGCCCTCTACTGGACCGTTCCCGAACGGCTCATCTCCCTTATCGGGGACGATGCGACGTCGCTGGCCTACGGCGCGGACTACCTCCGAGTCGTCGCTATCGGCGTTCCGATCGCCGCGTTGAACCTGATCGGGAGCCGAACGCTCGTCGGTGCCGACGACGCGTGGACGCCGATGGTCCTCCGAGCGGGGGGTGCGGCCGTCAACGTCGCTATCAACGCCGTCCTGTTGTTCGTCCTCGAGGTCGGCGTCGTCGGTGCGGCGATCGGCACGGTACTGGCGAACGCCCTCGTACTGGCGGCGTTCGTCACCGGATTTACCCTCGGCCGGCTCCCGCTCGTAGGCGAGTTCCCCGTCACTGTGGATGTTTCCCGCCCGTACACGACGGTCGACGACGTCCGGAACGTGGTCGGAATCGGGACACCGCTCGTGTTTACGAACGTCGCCCGCCGAGCCGCACAGTTCCCCATGCTCGCCATCGTCGCGTTGTTCGGGCCGAACGTGGTGGCCGCCTACGTCGTTGCCCGGCGCGTCCGTGACCTGATGGACACGCCCGGCTGGGGCTTTTCGCTCGCGTCCAGCAGTCTGGTCGGGCAGGAACTCGGGACCGGCGACGAAGGTGATGCCGGCACATATGGCCGCGAAGTCCTCTGGTTCGGCACTGCCGTCTACCTCTTCAGCGCGACCGTCGTTCTCGTCTTCGCCGAACAGGTGGGCCGACTCTTCGTGAACGATCCGGCGATCCTGCCGCTCGTGACGACGTTCGTCGCTGTCGCCTGCGTGAGCGTCGTCTTCCGCGGCATCAGCGGCGGTGCGACCGGCCCCCTCCGCGCGAGCGGTGACACGCGCTGGCCGTTCTACGGCCAGGTGCTCGGACTCTACGTGTTCGCACTCCCCGTCGCCGCTTTCGGCGTGATCTCGGTCCCGGTCCCGTTCCTCGGAACGGTCACCCCGCTGGGGATCGGCGCGCTCTACGCGGCGCTGGTCCTCGAGACGCTCGTTCCGGCGATCGTCACCTACCACCGATTCGCCGCCGGCCGCTGGAAGGTCATCAGTCGGGAGTATCGCCCGGAGTCGGCACACGGCGATTGAACGCGCCGGGTGACACGGTGTTGCCCGACCGCTCGAGAGAGTCACTATGACGACATCGAACGGGGCCGGAAACGCGAGTCGCCCGTAGTGTTGGGATCGTTCCGTGTAATGATTGAAAATAGATGGAAATAGGGACGTACCAGATCGGCAGTATCTGCTCTCTGAGGTAGCTCGATATTACACGCCAGTTTCGGACTCGACCTGAACGAATCTCAGCTTCCACGCACCACTATTGAAACCCCCTAGTAATAATATATAAACTTGTCTAGGCTCTGGTTAGTCCTGATAAAAGCGAAGGAGAACGACAGTGCTGTCGCTCACGAATCAGGAGAACCCGAGAAAATCAGGCGGTGATACCAGTAATCCACCTTGGCGATCTCCCGCCGGAACGGTTTCGACCGCACTGAGTAGTCGTCATTCGGATTCCATCCCCGGTCCAGTTTGATAAGCGTATCCGCCAATACCCACGCGTCGTAGAGCGCGACCGCCCAGAACCGAAACAACACGCGAACGGCGTACTGGTCGGTGTTCGTAAACGGAATGAAGTTCTGCTTCACAACCCGGAAGTCCGTCTCCACGTTCCAGCGAGCCGCGTACTCGCGGAGTTTCGTACGGACGTTCTCGCGGTTGTCCGGGACGTCGTGGCTGGTGACGTAGACGAACCATGGCCCGTCGTACTCCTCGGTATCTCGGTGGTCGGAGTCCTCAAGGCCCAGTTGGCCAGCCTCGGTGACGAACGAATCGAGTGAGTGCTGGCCGTTTGGTAGGGTCAAGTCGGGCGTTCCACGCTTCACGCACTTTGCCAACAGCCGCGTTTCGTGATACTTCTGGCTACTTTCATCCTTGTTCTCGTTAATGGTGTAGCCCAGGCGGTCGAGTTCTCCTTCGAAGCGTGTGAGGAACCGATGCAGTGCAGGGTCAGACTCGATTTCGGGGTGGAGACACCGGGCATAGTATGCTCGTGCGTAAGCGAAGGGGTTGGTGCCGCGGTGACGGTCGCCGGTGATGTCCCGAAACGTGAACTTGTTCTATGTTGTGTACGCTTAATATCGGCCACCGAATAGGTGGACGCAAACGATGTATCCCCGCACAACTGATCCTCCAGAACATGACCCCGTAGTTTCGGTCTCGGGCCTCACAAAACTCTATACAGGAGAGACAGGCCGCTTCACAGCCGTTGATGACGTTTCCTTTGATATCCAATCCGGGCAAATTGTCGGACTCCTCGGCCCAAACGGCGCTGGCAAAACGACAATCGTCAAAACTGTTCTCGGACTCATCACTCCCACACGTGGCGATGTTTCTATTCACGGCGTCCCTGTGCATGAGGCCCGTTCACGCGCATACAACTACGTGAGTGCTGTTCTCGAAGGCGCACGCAACGTCTATTGGCGTCTGAGCGTTCGTGAAAATCTCGCGTTTTTCGCTGGCCTCCATGGCATCGATCCCCGGGCACGTGTCGACAGACACGAGGCGATCATCGACACGCTCGGACTCACCGGAAAGGCAGACGAACCCGCCAAGAATCTCTCGCGTGGCATGAAGCAGAAAGTCGCGCTCGGCTGTACACTCGCCCGCGAGACTCATGTCCTCTTCCTTGACGAACCGATGCTTGGCCTCGACGTGGAAACGTCCCGCGACCTCCAAACTGAATTACAACGCCTTGCCCATGAGGAGAACAAAACGATCGTGATTACGAGTCACGACATGGATATCATCGAAGCCGTCTGCGACCGCGTGATCGTTCTCAGTGACGGCGACATCGTCGCTGATGATTCCGTCGACAGCTTACTCGATGTCTTCCAGTCCCAATCATACCGCGTCCAACTGACCGAGAACCCGCCAGCACACCTACGAGAGCAACTCGACACCCGCTTCCAGCTACTTGACTGGCGGACCGACACTGACTCCGTGGAGTTCGAAATCGCGCTTGCAGGCAGCGAGGAGTTCTACGAGTGTGTCGATATACTTCAAACGGCAGAGGCGACTATCAGGTCGGTCACTGAAATCGAGCCTGACCTGGAAGACGTCTTCGTTGAGCTGACGACAGCTGAGTCAGTGTCACCGGAGGAGGCGGAGTCATGAACCGGCATCTCATCTTGTTTCGAGTGATTGCGAGTAAATCAGTGACGCTCTCGCGTCGCTATCTCGTGAATACAGTGGTGGGATTCGTGACGCTGTATCTGTTTTTCGCGCTCGTTTTCTTCGGCGGGCAGTTTGTGGCAGCGGATTTGATTTCCCGGTCAGTTGGACCGCTCGTTGTCGGGTATTTCCTCTTCACGATGGCGGTGTCGGCATATGCCGATCTCACGCACGACCTGACTGATGAGGCACAGTGGGGAACTCTGGAACAGTTGTCGATGTCGCCGTTTGGCTTCACAGAGGTTGTTGCGGTGAAGACCGTGGTCAATCTCTTGGGAACGTTCGCTACCGGCATCGTCCTTCTGGTGTTGATGATGGCGACGACAGGGACGTGGCTTTCTATTGCACCCCTATCACTCGTTGTGCTCGGTGTGTTGACGCTGCTCCCAGTGGTCGGCCTCGGATTCGTCTTCGGTGGGGCGGCGCTTGTCTACAAGCAGATTGAGAAGGTGTTTCCGCTGATCCAACTTTCGTTTGCAGGCCTGATTGCCCTGCCAGTCCAAGAGTTTGTACTGTTGAAAATCCTTCCAGTGTCGCTGGGGAGTCACTTATTGCAACGAGTGATGACGGATGGGGTCCGCGTGTGGGAACTTCCGGTATTCGACCTTGGGCTACTGGTCGGGCAGTCGGTTGTCTACCTAGCGATTGGATTATTGGTCTTCCGGATTGGGACAGCCAAAGCGCGCAAACGGGGTGTTCTTGGGCACTATTAATCCGTGCGGGGCAGTGACCCATAGTTGTGATCGATCTACATCTCCACTCTATTAGGATCGGTCAAGAAAGTGGATAACCTATACTGACCGATCTAACTTCAATTGAGAGCACATCTTAGCATCTGTGATGTTCAAGCGTCGTGCGGGAGATCGTTCCCACGACTGTAGGACGGTGGTGAACATCTAGTGGCCCAAATATTATAATAAATAAACCATATGGGTTGAATAGCTGGGGATAGCGGCCGAATACTAGTTGATGATAACGTCTGAGGAAGTTTCATTTCGTAGGATGAACCGTGGACATCAATGTCTCCTCAGAGAGCAGAGTATACTGTTTCGAGACAGAGTGTCCGGTTCTGACGCGGTCGAAACGGGACTCAAATCTCCTGAACGTACGTGTACGCGTCCGAGAGTGCTTCGGCGTCCTCACGGAGGAGCGCGACGACGAGGCAGTCGACGTACTCCTCGAAGTAATCGACGAGATCGGCGATTCGGTTCGAATCGATCGCTTCGAGCGAATCGAGCAGCATGAACGGCACGACTTCGTGAACGTCGTGGACCAGATAGCCCGCAAGCGCGAAGACGAGCCCCGTCACTTCGCGTTCGCTCTCCGAGAGATGATCGACGGTGTCCTCGTAGGTCCGTCCCTCCTCGGTCGTCCGGACGATGTGCAGGTCGAACGCCGTCCGCGTGACCTTTCGACGCCCCTCGCGAACCGTTTTCTCGCGCCGTTCTATCCAGATGCGGTCGATGTTTCGATACTCGAGGATCGACAGGATCGAGTCCATGTGCTCGTTGAACGCGTCGACGGCCGTTTCCTCGATCCGATCGACTCGCGTCCTGAGATCGGTTAACTCGTCTTCGACGGTTCCACGCCGATCCTCGAGTTCGCTCCGTTCCTCGATTCGCCCGTCGATCTCGTCGATTCGAGCCTGGACCTCGTCGCGTTCGTCCTCGAGATCCTCGCGCTCGAGTTCGAGTCGATTCAGTTCGCGGTGCGTCTCGATGACGTCGCCGTACTCCGCGTTCTCGAACGTCTCGGCGTCCGATTCGAGTTCGTCGACGCGTTCCTGTTGGTCGTCGAGTTCGGCCTCGAGTTCGTCGATCCGCGTTGCCCGTCGCTCGAGTTCGTCATCGATCGCCGCGAGTCGCGTTTCGATCTGCCCCCGGTTCTGTGCTTGCTGGCGGAGTTCCTTTCGGCGGTCGGAGAGCTCGTCGATCCGTTCTTGCAGGTCGCTGCGTTCGTCGAGCTTTTCCTGTCGAAGCGACCGCAACCGATCCAGCGTCGATTCGATTCGGTCGCGCTCGACCTGCGAGCCACACGTCCAGCAGACGACGTCGGTCGACTCCGTGAGGAGCTGCTCGGTAATATCGTCGTCGTCGCTCGACTCGGCGGACGCCTCGAGGTCGAGCCCGCCGTCGGCGAGCCGTTCCTCGTTGAACCGGATCACGCTCTGGAGTTCGCTGACGGTCGTATCGAGCGACCGTTTCCGCGATCGAAGCTCCTGTACTCGTCCCTCGAGTCGGTCCGGCGACTCCTGTGGATCGTCGAACGCCTCGAGTTCGGCCTCGAGTTCGTCGCGCTCTCGCTCGAGTTCGGCGTAGCTCTCCCGTTCGGTCTCGAGGTCGTACTCGATTGACTCGAGTTCCGTCCGGGCGTCCTGGAGGTCGGCGAAGGCGGACTCTATCTCCGCTTTTCGAGCGCGACTCGCGTCCACGTCGAGATCGAAGTCGTCGAGTTCGTTCTCGAGCTCGGCGATTCGCTCGTTCGTGGCTGCGATCTCGCTCTCGAGCGTGACGCGCTCTTCCTCGAGATCGGGAAGTTCGGTATCGAGCCGCGAGAGTTCCTCGAGGCGGTCGTCTAACTCGCGTTTTTCCGCCTCGAGCGCTTCGATCTCCGCTTCGATCTCGTCCGTATCGATCGGCCGCATGATGAGTTCACGGAGGTCGTCGCCGCGTCGTACCGCCCGACGTGCCTCGTTGGATTCGAGCAGGAACGCGAAGAGATCCGCGAGCTCCGGGTCGTCGAGATAGGGATCGCCGTCGAAGACGATTTCGCCGTTTCGCCGCTCGAGGTATCGTGTGTACTGCTCGTCGTCGAACGTCAGTTCGACGTGACCGGCGTCCGCGTCGCCTTTCAGCGACGACCGTCGGCTGCCCAGGGCCGCCATAATCGTCTGGAGGAACGACGTTCGGTTCGTCGCATTCCGGCCAGTCAGAACGTTTACACCGGGCTGTAGCAGTACCTCGGTTGTATCGATACCGCCGATGTTCTCCGCCTGGACGGTAATCGGCGAGGTGACTGACTCTGGAGATGACACGACGAATAGTTCTCGCCGCTGGCTATAAATGCTATTTGGTTACGGCGGTTTTCCGACTCGGACGTTACGCCCCGTCGTCGGCCTCACAGTCACAGCCGCCCTGATCGAGGAGGTCGGCGATCGGATAGTCGGCCCCGCAGTTTCCACAGATGGTTCTGACGTCGACGAAGACCTCGTAATTTCGGTCCGTGATCTCGTCGGCATTGCTCAGTTCCTCGAGCGTGGATTCGGTAATAACCTGCGTTCGGCCGGCGAGTCGCTGGACGGTCTCTTTTTTCCGTTCGACGCGGTCGTCGCTGTCTTCCTCGGGAAGGGAGGCGTCGCGAACGTTCGTGAGATACGTATACACGGTCTGGTGCGTAACGAAGTCCGACGTGACGTCGTCGATGTCGACTCCGGAACGCTCGAGATCGCGCCGTTTCCGAACCGCGTCGGATCGCGACGCGTCGTCGTCGGTCAGCGTCCGATAGAGGGATTCGATGTCCGTATCGAGCGTGGACGGGCCCGCGTCGTGAACCGCCGCGCGGAGCACTGCCTGATTGAACTCCGTCGCGAGGTCCCGGAGGCTCGTTCGCTCCGTTCCGTCGCCGATCCACTCGGCCTCCAGCCGATCCCCCCACTCCTCGAGGTCGTACTCGGCCATCACTCGCTCGACCTTCGTTCGTCGCCCACCACTCGCGTTGTCTGCCATGTCGGATGGCACTGATGCTGACGGTACAAAGGTTGCGGTGGATGGTGGCACCGCGAGTCCGCCCGGTCGACGCCATCGGGAAGCACACTACCACGGATCGGTCAACGACATACTACGTCTTTCCCTACGCTTTCATAATCAGGTCGTCATAATTATCCCTCTGGTATATCCTCGCCCTGGGCGGAATAGAACGCTCGAAATCGGAATGTATGGTTTCATTCTCGAGAAAACTCTCTGTGAATGTGCATGTAAGGGACGGTCGTCTCCGTGTCCGGAGCGGCGGCGACCCCGTCTTCGACCGCCGATCCTGACAGTACGTGGATGATGGCTCCGTTTCGCGCCACGCAACGGACTGTCACGGTTTCGAATCCGGCATGTGTTCGAACACGTCGCAGTATCCGAGTACAACCGTACACTTTTGTCGGTCCGCCGGAGACACACGGGCACGACAATGGACGAAGACGCGCTCGAGTATCATCGGAGTGAACCGCCGGGAAAGATCGAAATCGCGACGACGAAGCCGACGAACACGCAGCGTGATCTCAGTCTCGCCTACTCGCCGGGCGTCGCTGCGCCGTGCCGTGAGATCGCCGCTGACGCGGGCGACGCCTACCAGTATACGACGAAAGGGAACCTCGTCGGCGTTGTCTCGAACGGTTCGGCCGTGCTCGGCCTCGGTGACATCGGCGCGCAGGCCTCGAAGCCGGTCATGGAAGGGAAGGGCGTCCTGTTCAAGCGTTTTGCCGACATCGACGTTTTCGACATCGAACTCGATCTCGACGACCCGGACGCGTTCGTCGAATCCGTCGCTGCGATGGAGCCGACGTTCGGCGGGATCAACCTGGAGGACATCGCGGCCCCACACTGTTTCGAGATCGAAGAGCGACTCCGTGATCGGCTGTCGATCCCGGTGTTTCACGACGATCAACACGGCACCGCGATCATCAGCGGTGCCGCCCTGCTCAACGCCGTCGAAATCTCCGGCAAAGATCTCGAGGACCTCGAAGTGACGTTCGCCGGTGCGGGCGCGGCTGCGGTCGCGACGGCCACGTTTTACGTCTCGCTGGGCGTCCGCCGGGAGAACATCACCATGTGTGATATCGATGGCGTACTGACGACGGCACGGGCCGAATCCGGCGACTTGAACGAGTACAACCGGGAGTTCGCTCGAGACCGCCCCGACGGAGACCTCGCGGATGCCATGGTCGGCGCCGACGCGTTCGTCGGCCTCTCGGCCGGCGGCATCGTCTCGCCGGAGATGGTCCGATCGATGGCCGACGATCCGATCATCTTCGCGATGGCGAACCCCGACCCGGAGATCGCCTACGAGGACGCCAAGCGCGCTCGCGACGATACCGTCATCATGGCGACCGGTCGCTCGGACTACCCCAATCAGGTCAACAACGTCCTCGGCTTCCCCTTCATTTTCCGGGGTGCACTCGACGTCCGCGCGACGGAGATTAACGAGGAGATGAAAGTCGCGGCGGCCCACGCGCTGGCCGATCTCGCCAAACAGGACGTCCCCGATTCGGTGGTCAAAGCCTACGGGGACCAGCCGCTGCAGTTCGGCCCCGACTACATCATTCCGAAACCGCTCGACGCCCGGGTTCTCTTCGAAGTCACCCCCGCGGTCGCACGTGCGGCGGTCGAGTCGGGTGCGGTCCGCCTCGAGCGCGACCTCGACGCGTACGTCGAACGGCTCGAGGCCCGTCTCGGGAAGTCCCGCGAGATGATGCGGGTCGTGCTCAACAAGGCCAAATCCGACCCGAAGCGGATCGCGCTGGCGGAGGGCGCAGACGAAACGATCGTCCGGGCGGCGGCCCAGATGATCGAACGGCGGATCGCGAATCCGGTGTTGATCGGGGACGAGGCCGAGATCCGGGGGACGATCGCGAACCTCGGACTCGAGTTCGAACCGGACGTCGTCGACCCCGAGAGCGGCGATTACGAGGCCTACGCCGAACACCTCTACGAACGCCGCCAGCGCAGCGGAATCACCCGCCGCGATGCGATGGCGAGGATCCGCAACGACACCAACTACTTCGGCAGCGTCATGGTCGACCGGGGCGACGCCGATGCGATGCTCACCGGGTTGACGAACCACTACCCGTCGGCACTGCGACCGCCTCTCCAGGTGATCGGAACGGCCGACGACGCCGAGTACGCGGCCGGGGTCTACATGCTCACGTTCAAAAACCGGGTCCTCTTCGTGGCCGACGCGACGGTCAACCAGGCCCCCGACGAGGACGTCCTCGAGGAGGTCACCCGTCACACCGCCGACCTCGCACGCCGGTTCGACGTCGAACCCCGTGCTGCCCTGCTCTCGTACTCGGACTTCGGCAGCGTCGACAACGAGGGAACCCGAAAGCCCCGCGAAGCGGCCCGCCGCCTCCGCGAGGACCCCGCGGTCGACTTCCCGGTCGACGGCGAGATGCAGGCCGATACCGCCGTCCTCGAGGAGATGCTGACCGGGACCTACGAGTTCAGCGAGCTCGAGAAACCGGCGAACGTGTTGGTCTTCCCCAACCTCGAAGCCGGCAACATCGGGTACAAGTTGTTGCAACGACTGGGTGGGGCCGACGCGATCGGTCCGATGCTGGTCGGGATGGACGAACCGGTCCACGTCCTCCAGCGCGGCGACGAGGTCAAAGATATCGTCAACCTCGCGGCCGTCGCGACGGTGGACGCTCAGGGCGACCGTTCCTGAGCAGGGGTCGGCGACCGTCGGTTCCCGTCGGACCCGCCTGCTGTTCGTCGCTACGTACTGTTCGTTCCCACCTGCGAGAGGACGGTGCCGGCTCGAGCGCTCCGATGGGTAACAGTTACTGCACCGAACACGATCAGGGGGAAGTACCGCGTGCCAGGTCGAATTCGTTCGGCGGAGACGGCGAATCCTCGGCCTGGAATTACGAACCTATGGGTGTAAACGGATGGCGCGTTCGCGGGCGGCTCTGATCGGATTCGTACAGCGTGGAAACGGGGAGTCGACCAAATATAATATGATAAATATATTCGAATGCATGTAGTGTAATCTATAATTGTGTCCACTGAGCGGGGCATCTTTCCAGTGATCGCTCGTTTGAAGCCGATACGGTCGGTATATCCACGATACTCGGACGAGAAGATAGGAGAAGATCGGGCGCGTTCCCCCGACTGGGAGTGACGACTCATTCGTCGCCCGGAACGGCCGTATTGCCCTACTTATGCCCGTTTCTGGTAGCTCAGGGGAAACGGATTCGCTGTGCTACCTCCTCGTTCGTATATAGGTCAGAACCCATATATGAAATTCAGATTAGTAGTAATGCAGAGAGGGTGCTCCCGAGAACGACTCCTGATTTGCAGAACGCAGGTCCCACACATTACCCGCGTCGTGACGGTCTTCGTCGCGTTACAGTCCAGTAAATCTCGCACTCACTCCGGCGAATACATTCCTGTCACGTTTTCACGCCTGTACAGCGAATCCCTTTGTGAGGGCTAACTAGCGGCTATCCCGCCCGGTTCGATGTTAGAAACGTGAAGGAACTAACGAAGAGTTTACCACGATCCGTGTGTGTACCGCCTACACTTTTATACTCGCTGACTCTACCGTCGAACCATGCGAGCAGCCGTACTCGAGGAACATGGAGAACCGCTCGCGGTCAAAGACGTCGACTACCCGGAGCCAACAGCGGACCAGGTCATCGTCGAGACCGAGGCCTGTGGGGTCTGTCGGAGCGACTGGCACGCCTGGCAGGGCGACTGGAGCTGGATCGGTGCTGGCGTTCCGGAGGGCCAGATCCTCGGTCACGAGCCCGCGGGTATCGTTTCGGCGGTCGGCGAGGACGTCGAGACGCTCGAGGAGGGCGACCGCGTCGCGGTCCCGTTCCACCTCGGGGACGGAACCTGCACACACTGTCGTGAAGGTCGGGCGAACAACTGCGAGACGGTCATTCCGCTGGGCCTGACGGAGTTCGCACCGGGTGCCTTCGCGGAGGCGTTCCCCGTTCGGGAAGCCGATTTCAACTGTGTCAAACTCCCCGACGAAGTCGATTTCGCCGAAATGGCCGGACTGGGCTGTCGGTTCATGACGGCCTACCACGCGCTCGCCGACCGCGCCGATCTGCGGCCCGGCGACTGGGTCGCCGTCCACGGCTGTGGCGGCGTCGGGCTCTCGGCGATCCACATCGCGCAAGCGCTGGGTGCACACCCGATCGCGATCGACGTCCTCGACAGTAAACTCGAGCGCGCCGAGGAACTCGGTGCCGTCGAGACGATCAACGGAGCCGACGTCGACAGCACGCCCCAGGAGGTCCAGGCGATCACCGACGGCGGTGCGGACGTCTCGATCGACGCGCTGGGGATCGCCGAGACTTGCCAGAACTCGGTCAACAGTCTGGGCACCCGCGGCAGCCACGTCCAGGTCGGACTCACGACCGGCGAAGAACAGGGCCAGATCGAGCTGCCCGTCGACGTCATGACGATGCAGGAGATCGACTTCCATGGCTCCTTTGGCATGCCCCTCGTCCGCTACGAGGAACTGTTCAACCTGATCGCCCAGGGGACCCTCGAGCCCGGCAAGATCATCGGCGAGACCCTGTCGCTCGAGGAAGCCCCGGAGACGTTGGCCTCGATGGACGACTACGAGACGGTCGGCATCCCCGTCATCACCGAGTTCTGAACGGCGATTCGGGGCGTCGACAACCGGCCGATCGGCCACGTGGGTTCGATGCGAGGCGCTGTCGTCCGTTATCAAGCAAGCAGTCGGCTGATACGACTCGAGTGCATAAAGACGGGCGGGCGGGAACCGCCCGTGGCGTGAGAGACATGAGCGTACTCGAAGCGGAGACAAGTCCACGTCCGAGCGATCCGGGCATGAACGCACGCAATCGGCTGGTCAACGCATCAGTTGGGCCGAACGCGTACCCGGCGGGGGTTTTCGCCCCGCAGATCGTAAACGGTGACACTCACCCATTGTTATGCGGCCGTTTGGTCGTCGGTAGCAGTTCCAAACTGGCCGCAGGCACTGTGTAATCCGTTCGTAGTCCCACGCTACGTGCCGATCCGGCGTCGATCCGTCGGAGAGACGCCCTTCCCGTCCTCGCGGGAAACGGCGGGCGGCGAAACGTCGCGTTCAGTCGTCGCTCGGCTCGGCGTGGGGTCCGGTCGTCGATGACACGTTCTGTTGGCCGACCCACGTCGATGAGACTAGCGGGGCGACAGCGAAGCCGACCAACACGAGTACGAACAACGTCAGCATGACGCTTGCGACGGCCGCGATCCCCGTCGTGACAGTGAACAGTACGATACTCGGCGCGATTCCACTGGCGACAGCGAGGCTCATTGGTGTCGTTTGCACGTTCCTCCTCCCTCTATATGAGGGTTACTTCCCCGAGTGGGGTTGTGAAATGATCGCATACCTCGACCGAATTCCCCCGCGGAACCGGCGGTCGGTCGACCCCTGGCCGGCTACAGCCGCCGGACCGCACCGATCGCACTCGAGAGCGGCGGTGCGTCGAAGAACTCGCGGCCGGTGTAGGCGTTGGCACCGGCACAGTAGAGGTCGCTGGCGGTCTCGAGGACCGACTCCTCGAGCGGTTCGGGCGCTTCCTCACAGCGGGATTTCCAGTCGGCGACGCCCTCTCGCTTCGCCTGGGCCTTGGCGGCTTCGACGGCCTGCACCCACTCGGGCTGGGTACGCTTGTGGTACTGGCGAAGCACCTCCTTCGAGAGCTGGGTGCCCTCGTAGCTGAAGCGGTTTTCGTCGAACGTCCCGACCACGTCCGCGACACGGATCTCGCCGTGGTAGTAGCAACACTCGATCTTGCCGTCCTCGTGGACCAGCCCGGCACTATCGGCCTGCTCGGTGACGATCCGGTTGACCTCGCGGGCGATCGACTCGAGGTCCTCGATGGCCGCGTTCCCGGCGATGTCGTCGGCCTCGGTGCGCTCGAGCTGGCGATCGCTCTCCTCGTACTTCGTGGTGAACTCGACGATCGGCTCCGCGAGGTCGACGGCCTCGTCTGGCCACTCGTCGAAGTCGAGCCCGTGGTCGGCGGGATCGGTCCGACTCCGCAGGCTCGAGCCGACGGGGACTCGGTTGCGGAAGACGATCTCGAGGGGGATCAGGTAGTTCTCGCCGGCCGCATCGTGGTAGTGGTCGTAATCGTACTCGCGGCCCTCGTGGGGGAGGTCGGGTACTTGCGTGAGGTCGATGGCCATCTCCCAGGGCGGGTGGGAAGCCTCTGCGAGCGGAACGACGTCGCCGTTCTCGACAACGCCGCGGTAGTGGGTCGGGACGCCCGCTCCTTCGAGCAGTTCGAAGTTGAACGCGCCCATCGTACAGAGGCTCGCCCCCTTCTGTGGGATCTGGTCGGGCATCTTCCCCCAGTCGAACACCGAGTAGTCGTCGGTGAAGACGAACGAACCGCGACCGAGCTCCTCGTCGGTCGCCGCTTCCTCGATGCGGAACTCTTTGACGCTCGTCATACGAGACACCCCAGGACGTGTCCGCCACCGCAGTTCATATCCCAGTTGCCGTGGCCGGACCCTAAGAAGGTTTCAATATCGGGTGGACGGCCCGCGATCGGTGGGATCCCCCCTCGGTTCGGATATTCCTCCATTCTCAGTCGTCGACGGTCGCGAGCAGCGCCTGGGCGTCCTGATGGAACGCCTCCTCGAGTGACCCCTCCTCGACGAGTTCGCGCAGCGTCGAATCGCACTGCCGCGTCGCTAACGCTTCGAGGGCCTGCCGGCGATACCCCTCGTCGATCCCCTCTTCGCGGACGAGCGCCGCGAGTTCGTCGCACTCGTTTGCCGTCTTCAGTTCGCGAATCGCAGCCGTGCGCTTCGATTCGTCGGCCCCTTCCTCGAGAGCGATCTCCACGCATTCCTCCGGCGTCCGTGAACTCATGGATCGCCGTTCGCGGCCCACACCGATAGTTCCGAGACCTGCGTTCGACGGACCGGGGGTCGAGACCGAACTCGCAGCGTGAACGCGACGAGACCTGACCGAGCGTTTTCATCGGACCCGCCTATCCCGGCGTCGCTTCGGATCCGCGAATCCATCATGCTTTTCTCGCTGTACTGGTATCGTTACGTCGATGGAGCGACCGGTGACCGAGGCCGACCTCACGTTCGATCACGTTCCCGAGACCGACCAGTCCTTCGAGAACGCACTGGCAAAGGCACGCGACGGCGACCGACTCACGGTCGACGACGCGATCGAGTTATTCACCACGGGAACGGACAGCGAGGGGATCGACCGCCGGCGCAAGGAACGCGTCCTCGAGGCGGCCGACCGCCGCCGGGCCGAGCAGGTCGGCGAGGAGGTCACCTTCATCGCGAACCTGAACAACAACGTTACGACGGCCTGTAACGTGGGCTGTCTCTTCTGTAACTTCAAAGACGCCGCTCACACCTTCGAAAGCGGGACCGAGATCGAGACGGTCGGCTTCACGAAGACGCCCGCGGAGTCCCGGGAAATCGTCGCCGACGCGGTCGACCGGGGCATCTACGAGGTGACCTCGGTCTCCGGGCTCCACCCCGCGTTCGCGCTCGACGAGGAACACCGTGAGATCCTCGAGGAGCACCCGAACCCGAAGGAAGTCAACTACAAGCCACCCGCGGTCTACGAGACGAGCCCTGGCACCTACACGGATCAGATCGCAGCGATGAGCGTCGACGGCGTCCACGTCCACTCGATGACGCCCGAAGAGGCCTACCACGCACGGCGCGGTACCGACTGGTCTTACGAGGAAGTTTACCGGCGGTTGAAAGACGCCGGACTCGATACCGTCCCCGGAACCGCAGCCGAGATCCTCGTTGAGGAAGTTCGCGAGGTGATCTGTCCCGGCAAGATCAGCACCGACGGCTGGCTCGAGGCGATGGAGGCCGCGGCCAACGTCGGCCTCGGGATGACGGC
Organism: Natrinema ejinorense; assembly: GCF_002494345.1. Taxonomy (GTDB): domain Archaea; phylum Halobacteriota; class Halobacteria; order Halobacteriales; family Natrialbaceae; genus Natrinema; species Natrinema longum. The sequence continues at coordinate 1,007,861 of NZ_NXNI01000001.1, read as the reverse complement.
GACGATCATGTACGGGCACGTCGAGAACGAGGCCCACCGCGCGATGCATCTGAAACGAGTTCGGGACTTACAGGACCGGACCGGCAATATCACCGAGTTCGTTCCGCTTTCCTTTATCCACCAGAACACGCCGCTGTTCGAACACGACGTGGTATCGGGCGGGGCGAGCATCGACGAGGACGAACTGATGATCGCGGTCTCCCGGCTCTTTCTCGACAACGTCGACCACATCCAGTCCTCGTGGGTCAAGTACGGCGACCAGCAGGGGCTGAAGATGCTCTCGTGTGGGGCCGACGACTACATGGGGACGATCCTCTCGGAGGAGATCACCAAGCGCGCGGGCGGGGGCTACGGCGAGTTCCGGTCGTTCGAGGACTACGTCGAGATGGTCGCTTCGATCGGCCGCGTTCCCGTCGAGCGCTCGACCGACTACGAGAAACGCCGGGTCATCGACCCCGACGAGCCGCCCTTCGGGCCCCGGCTCGGGCCGAAAGCCGACGGCACGCCGTTGCTCACTCGAGCGGAGCGGGACGCGCGGGCCGTTCCCGCCGACGACTGAGCGGGACGAACGGACGTGCAGTTCGCCGGGGGTCGACGATCGTTCGTCGCCGTTCGAACTCGACTCGAACGGCGTCGCCGACCGTCTCCGCTCGCCGCCCTGATCGTCGTCCGCTCGCGTGACCGGACCCTTCTCGAACGGTCGACGGGCAACGTCGCATCGCGGCTGTGACGACCGACATGCTTGATATCACACCGCCCCTATCCTCTCCGATGAGTCCTGAAGCACGCAGAACGGAAATCGACGACGACCTGGCGAGCGGTATCGTCAGCGCCGCCCGCACCAGCCTCGGCGACACCCTCAGGAGCGTCGTGTATTTCACGCCGTCGACGCTCGAGATCCTGTACCTCCGCCAGGGTCTCTACGACGCGACGGCGGACGCTCGGCCGGCAAAGACGCAACTGGTCGAACTCGAGCGGGTCGGGTTCGCGGAGAGCCCGGTCCGAACGACGATCACGAACCAGGGGACTGGGTCGGAGATCGGACCCTACGAGTTCACTGTCCGATTCCACGAGGACGGGTTCGTCGTCAGAGTGCTACAGGGCGACGCCGGGGTCCTCCTGACGATCGACAGCATGGACGTCAACGCGTTCGAAGACGCGGCCACCGCCGTTCGACGGCTGCTCCACGACGCGTAGCCGCGGCTTTCGACCGGCGCTGACACACGAGCAGCGAGCGGCCGGTCCACGTCGAACCGAACGCTTCCCGGCGTCTATCGTCGACGTCGGCAGTCGATCCGTCGCCGTACCGTCGCCGCTCCGATGCCGCGAACGGCGCGATAGGGGTGGCACCACTATTCCATATACTCGACGCCGACGGCCCGCACCGGCGCGCCGTCGCTCGCGAGGGCCATCGGGTAGGCACGGAGTTCGAACCGATCCCCGACCGCCTCGAGGTTCGTCAGGTTCTCGAGGATCAGCAGGTCGTTCCCGAGCAGCGCGTGGTGGACCTGGAACCCCTCGGGTTCGTCCCCAGTGGCGTCGTCCGTCGGCGTGGGATCCGGGTTGAGCGCGTCCACGGCCACGTCGTAGCCCCGTTCGACGCACGTCTCGGCCGCGGCCGGCGAAAGATAGGGGTGATCGAGGTACCGATCGGTCCCCCAGTGGGCGTCCCAGCCCGTCCAGCAGGCCACGAGGTCGGCATCGACGCCCGGAATACGGGCCGCCGGAATCGGCTCGCGGGCCCCGAGATCGCGGCAATCGATCCGAACCGCGTCGAAAACGAAGCGCTCGATCGGGTACGACTCGAGCGTTTGGCCGTCTGCTTCGGTGTGTGCCGGCGCGTCGACGTGGGTCCCGGTGTGGCTGCCACACTCGAGGGCATCGACGCGGACGCCGTGTTCCGCGTGGCTCGCGTGTCGCCGGACGGCGACGGCGGGATCGTCGGGGTAGGTCTGCATCCCGGTCTCGACCGGCTGAGTCAGATCGACGTGCATACGGGTACCGAACGGTCGAGCGCCAAAACGGTGTGTGATACCCCTCACCACAATATTTATTAGATGTGTGTGACATGTGGCCACTAGAATGTGGCATACTGTTACCACCTCCGGGACGGGGCCGCCGGATCGGTCCGTGCTCGAGGTGAGCGGGAATGACTAGTTCGGGTATTGGCTACAGACTGCTCGGCGCGTGGGCGGTTGCCATGATCGGGTTGAGTTACCTGATCTTTCGACGGCAACACGTCGACGACACGAGGGAGTTCGTCACGGCGGGCGGTCGCGCACAGGTCGGCCTGACGACCGCATCGTTCGCGGTGACGTGGATGTGGGCGGGTGACATTCTCGGCGTCCCCGAGTACGTCGGAATTACGGGTGTCGCGGGAATCTGGATGTACGCCGCGCCGGCCGTGCTCTCCTCGCTGATCGTCGTTCCGTTTGCCCTTCGGATGCGCCGACTGTTCCCGCAAGGGCTGACCTACAGCGAGTACTTCATCGAACGGTTCGACAAGCGAGCCCACGTCGCCGTGATCTTCGTCATCCTGTATACGATGGTCCTCGGCGGCGTCATTCAGCTCTACGTCGGCGGAACCGTCATCGGTGGCCTGACCGGGATCGACCCGAACGTGGTCATGGCGATCCTGATGGGAACGATCGGGATCTACATCCTGCTCGGTGGACTCTGGGGATCGATGACGACCGACCTCGTGCAGTTCGTCAGTGCGATCGTCCTGACCGTCGTCTTCGTCCCGCTATTGTTGTTCGAGGCGGGCGGACCGTCGGGCGTGTACAACGGGATGATCGAAAACCTCGGCGAGAACGCGGAGCCGTTCCTGACGGCGTCGAATCTGGACTGGATCGAGGACCTGTTCCTCCCCTATGCGCTCGGTCTGGGCGTCTGGGGCGTCGTCTCGCTGTCGACGTGGCAGCGGATCTTCGCCGTCCGGCGCGACAAGACGTCCCGGTTTCTTACCGCCGGCGGAATCGGGGTCTTCACGACGATCGCCATGTATGGCGTCATCGGTCTCGTCGGGCTCGCGGCGTTCCCCGACGTCGCACCCGGCGACCTCTCGATCGAGGCCCTCGAGCTCTTGCCCGGCTGGGCTACCGTCCTCTTCCTGGTGATCGCACTGATGGTCCTTGGCTCGTCCGTCGACTCCTACCTGACGGCGATCGCCAGTCTCACGTCACGGGACATCTACTACCGGCACCTCGCGACCGAGGCATCAGACGACCAACAGCTTCGCGTCGCCCGGATCGCCTCGATCGGGTTCGCCATCGTGATCTTCGGCGCGACGGTGTTCGCACTCGATACGCTCGGCTTCATCCAGTTGCTGCTCATCGGCGGCATCGGTGCCACGGCACTCGTCGGCCCCTTCGCGCTGTCGCTGTTCTGGAAGGGGACCTCGAGTGCTGGCTTTATCGCGGGCGTCGTCGGGTCCCAGCTGGTGACCGGCTACCTGCTGGCGGCGAGTTACGACGTGGTCGTCACCGCGCCGACGCTGAAACTCTGGGAGATCATGGCCGTCGGCCATCTCGTCGCGACCGCCCTGGCCGTAGTCATCTCGGCGGCCGCACCCGACGAGTTCGAATTCGACTCGATCGCCCGCGAACCGGGGACGGGAGCCGCGACCGACGCGGACTCAGCAGCCAGAACCGACGGCGGCCCGCCCGTGGGGTCGAACGGAGGTGAGCGCGAATGATGGGCGAAACCGCGTTCACGGTGATGATCGCCGTCTTCTGGCTCTCGGAGTTCGCCTTCGGCTCGCTGGTCGTCTACTGGTTCCTCACGCAGGGGTTCGACGACGAGAGCGCGACCGTGTCGGGGAGCACTCCGCTCGAGGACCGGTCGGACACGATGCAATCGCTCGGGATGTGGGCCGCGTTCTTCGTGGTCCTCGTCGTGGGCATCCTGCTGGCATCGTAGGGTCGCCGGTGTTCGCCTCGGCGGCCCCGGTTCGACTCAGAACCGACGGCGCGCGGTCGGTGCCGGTTCGAACGCGCTCCGTGGCCGAATATCCGTGAGCGATTCCCATTCCGTTGCCAGCCCCTGCTCGTAGAGGAGCGAGATCGCCGTTTCGCTGGTCCCCAAGTAGGTGAGCGAGGCGAAATCCCAGCTGGGATTGCCGGCCGGAAACGGCCCCGACTCGCGCGGCCGTCGGAGGTCGACCGCACCGCCGATCGCGTCACGGGTCGCCGTCGCGAGGTCCTGTCCCTCCTCGAAGCGCGTCAGCGGAAACTCCCTGTTGTCCACGATGAAGACGCCCGTCTCCCCCTCGAGATAGCGGTCGATGTCGGTTCGTCCCGCCTCGACGAGCAGCGTAATCACGTCCATCGTCGCGTTCTCGCCGCTGATCGCGTCGATGTAGCGCCGGACCTCGTCGTCGTACTCGACTAACCCCGCCGTAATCAGTCGCGAGTCGATGCCTCGCGAGAGCAAGACGCCGTCGAGCGAGATGCTCGAGGGAAAGGCGAGTTCGATTCCCTCGCGCGTATCGTCGTCGGTCGCGGCGACGAGAATCGGGCCGAGCGTCGATTCGTGGAGCCGCTCGAGGTGATCGAACGCCGGCTCGATCGCCGCCGGCGACAGCCGTACCGTGCCGACGACCAGCTCGCCGACGTCGTCGGTCGGGTCGTAGGTCACGCGGCTCGTCAACGTCGCGATCCGTTCGCGGATGCTCTCGAGGCGGCCACTGACGTCGCCTCGCTCGAGTTCGTCTCGGCCCCGGTCGGTCAGTCGGCGTCCCTTTCCGGCGACCTTCTCGGTCAGCCCGGCTTCGTCGAGATCGGAGAGCATGAGCCGGATCGTCCGGCCCTTGATCGAGTAGCCACGTCGTTGCATCTGCTCAACGAGACGAATACTCCCGATTGGTTCGTTCTCGCCGATCAGGCGTAACAGATCGTACGTTCGCCGGTCGTCGTTCGGGACCATCCGTTCGCCCGTTTCCGTGTCCCAGTAGAAATCCCTGTCGACCGCTCGCGAGCGGACCCGCCCCGGCGATTCGGTGGAACTTAATTTCCGTATTTTGCTCGACTATCGGCCCGTCTGACTGACGCGGACTGGTCCGATACGCAGACGTAAGTGCACACTGTGTCCTCGTAAAGACCTCAAAGCTTTTAGTATCCTCCCCGAATGCCTCGATAGAGGTGGCATAGAACTGCCACACACTCCACCATGGCACGGCACACAGAGACGACCACGACGAACGACCGGATCACGGGCCAGTACGACGAGTACCTGCTGCCGATCTGGAAGGACTTACACGTCCCCCTCCAGCGGCCATCGGACTGTACGCTCGAGGACTGCGAGGGCACCGAGTACCTCGATCTCTTCTCGGGGATCGCCGTGACGAACGTGGGCCACGGCGACGACGCCGTCGTCGGGGCCGCGAAAGCACGACTCGACGAGTTCGTTCACGGCTGTCCGTCCGTCCGTCCCCACGAACCGGAGGCCGACCGATGACGGGGGACGACCCGAGTCGGGCCGCGGCGTTTCGCGACTCGACGCCCGGCAGCGAGGTCGAACTCGCCTACGCCGGTTTCGACACGTTCCTCAAGAGCGACCCCACCGACGTCGAGGACGTCGCGGGCGCGGACGCTGCGGTTCTGGGCGCGCCCTACGACGGTGCCCTGAGCAATCGACCGGGCGCGCGGTACGGCCCACGGGCCGTCCGCCGGGCGAGTGGCTGGCTCGCCTACCTCTCGGGCTACAAGGGCGGGCTGACGAACATGCGCACTGGCAAACAGGTCGACTTCGGGAGCCTCGAGGTCGTCGACTGCGGCGACGTTCCGGTCTTCCCGATGGACCTCGAGACGACCGCCGAATCGATCAGGGCCCACGTCGCAACCGTCGCCGAGCAGGGCGTCATGCCCGTCTTCATCGGCGGCGATCACTACTGTACGTTCCCCGCGTTTCGGGGGTTCGCGGAGGGCTCCGATCACGAGACGATCGGGCTGGTCCAGATCGACGCCCACACCGACACCGCCGCCGAGAGCCCGGTCTTCGGCGAACACTTCCACGGCTCGCCGACCCACCACATCTCGGAATCGCCCCACACCGACCTCGAACACGTCGCGCAGGTCGGTATCCGCGGCTACGAGTCTCCCGACTTCTTCGAGTTCGCCGACGAAACCGGGCTCGGGCTGTACACCATCCGCGATATCGAGGAGCGCGGCGTTCGGCCGGTCGTCCGCGACGCCGTCGAGCACGCCGCCGCCGAGACCGACGCCGTCTACGTCACCTTCGACATCGACTCGGTCGACCCCTCGGTCGCCCCCGGCACCGGCACGCCCGAACCCGGCGGTCTCTCGGCCTCGCAGGCGCTGGCCGTCGTCGAAACCCTCGGCGAACATCCCGCCGTCGGCGCTGCCGACCTGATGGAGGTCTCGCCGCCGTACGACCCCACGAACGACACGGCACGGCTCGCCGCCTATCTCCTGACGACGCTGCTCGAGCGCCAGTTCGCGGAGTAGATGCCGGTGCGTTCGATTCCGTTCGAAGTCTCGTTCTCAATTCCGAGCGACTCGAGGCACGCCCCGACGGCCGTGACCAGCGTTTATACACCCGCTCGATAATGTGTGGGTATGCGACTCGAAGACAAGACAGCGTTCATCACGGGAGCAGGCTCCGGCCTCGGCCGGGAAGCAGCCGAACGATTCGCCCGGGAAGGGGCGACGATCGTCGCGGCCGACGTCGATCTCGAGGGTGCCGAGGAGACGATCAATCACGTCGAGGACGCGGGCCAGGACGGAACGGCACTCGAGTTGGACGTCCGGGATTCCGATGCGGTCCACGCGGCGGTCGACGAGGCGGTCTCGGAGTTCGGCCTCGACGTCATGGTCAACAACGCGGGTGTCAGCCACAACCGGATGCGGATCGAGGAGATCGACGAGGGCGAACGCGACCGCGTCATCGACGTGAACGTCAAGGGCGTCTGGAACGGCTGCCACGCGGTGATCCCCCACTTCAAGGAACAAGGGTCGGGTGCGATCGTCAACACCGCGTCGCTGGCCGGCGTCATCGGCGCGCCGGAACTCGGTGCCTACTCGCTGTCGAAAGGCGCGGTCGTCAACTTCACGCGAACGGTCGCCGCGGAAGTCGGCCCCGCCGGCGTCCGGGCGAACGCGGTCTGTCCGGGGGTGACCGACACGCCGATGCCCCGGAAGGGACAGACCGACGAAGAGTGGGCGGCGACCAAGGAGGAAATGGCGCGCCACTACCCGCTCAAACGACTCGGAGAGCCCGAAGACATCGCCAACGCGATGCTGTTCTTAGCCAGCGACGAAGCCGACTGGATCACCGGTCAGGCACTCGTCGTCGACGGCGGGTTCTCCTGTACCTGATCGGGCCCGGTGACCGCCGTCTCCGCTCGAGGGCAGAGCAACCGTTAATTCGTCTGCACGCCGTACTACGGCTATGCTCGCGTACCACGCGCTCTTTCTCGTCTTACTCGTCGGGACGACCGCGTTCTTCACCGTCCTGTCCGCGCTCAACGTCCGCCACGGGAGACGAGCGCTCGAGCGCAAGTCCGACTGGGTCGCGGAGCGACTCGATCTCGAGGACACCGACCGAATCATCGACTATCAGCGTGCGACGACGATCCGCTCGCAGGGCCAGACCTGGGCGATTCTGGCGCTCGTGCTGGCGGTTCTTTATTCGGGCGCGCTGGCGACGGCCGTCGAGTGGCTCGAAGGGCTGGGATACGGGCCGATCGCGACGGGCACGGCCTTCTTCGTCGCTGCGGTCGTCGGACTCCGACTCGTCTCGGTCCCCTTCGACGCCTACGAGACGTTCGTGATCGAAGAGCGGTTCGACTTCAACGAGGCGTCACCAGGGCTGTTCGTCACGGACTTCCTGCTCGGGACGGTTCTCGCGGCGGTCTTCACCGCCGTCCTCGCCGCCGCCGTCCTCTGGGTCGTCGCTCGCCTGCCGACCTACTGGCCGCTGGCGGCGACCGCCCTGTTCGCGGCCGTCTCGCTCGCGATGCTCGTACTCTACCCGCGGGTGATCGCGCCGCTGTTCAACGACTTCGAACCCGTCGACGCCGGCGACTTGCGGACGGCGGTCGAGCGCGTCTTCGAGCGCGCCGGCTTTACCTGCGACGACGTCTACGTCATGGACGCAAGCAAGCGGTCTTCGCACTCCAACGCCTACTTCGTCGGCTTCGGCCGGACCAAACGCGTGGTCCTGTTCGATACCCTCCTCGACCGGATGGGGCTCGCCGAGATCGAGGCCGTCCTCGCACACGAACTCGTCCACTGGAAGAAACGCCACGTCTGGAAGGGGTTCGCCGCCGGGCTGGTGCGGATCGGAGCGATGCTCGCCGTCCTTTGGTACCTGCTCGAGGCACCGTGGCTCTCCGAGCTGTTCGCGCTGCCGGAAATCACCTACGTCGGCCTCGCGATGGGTGCGCTCTGGCTCCAGCCGCTGGCCAAATTCACCAGCCCGCTCGAGAACAGGCTCTCGTTGGCCCACGAGCGCGAGGCCGACGCCTTCGCGACGGCCGTGATGGGCGACGGCGAGCCGTTGGTCGACGCGCTCTGTCGGCTCACGAGCGAGAACCTCGCGAACCCCTTCCCGCATCCGTTGTACGCCACCTTTCACTACACGCACCCGCCGATTCCCGACCGGATTCGGTACATTCGGCAGGTCAGTGCAAGCGAGGACGCGAGCGAGACGCCACCCCCTGGCGCGAGCGGCGCGGACTGATACGGTCTCCTGTCCGTCAGTGCCGGTGGGCCCGGGACCTCCCTGCGGTCCCACCGGAAATCGGGACAGCAAACCGTCTGAGCGGGCGAGTGCAGCCCCGTCGCGGGGAGGGGAAGGGTTTCGGTGCCGGCGACGGAAGATCCCGCTATGACTACGACGGACGAATCCTACGTACGGCGTGCGATCGAACTCTCGGAGTCGGCAGTCGAGAACGGAAACACCCCCTTTGGCTCGCTGCTCGTCGTCGACGACGACGTGGTCCGGACGGACGAGAACACGACACTCACCGACGACGACATCGCCGCGCATCCGGAGTTCAAACTGGCCCGATGGGCCGCGAGCGAACTCGAGCCGGCCGAACGCGACTCGTGTACGATGTACACGAGTACCGAGCCGTGCCCGATGTGTGCGAGCGCGATCGTCTACGCGGGACTCGGCCGCGTCGTCTACAGTGTGCCCGTCGAGTCGCTCGCGGAACTGCGGGACGACGGCGTGATCGAGATCCCCTGTGAGGAAGTGGTCGATCGAGCCGGCGGGTCGACGACTGTGACGGGACCGATCCTCGAGAGCGAGGGTCTCTCTGTCCACGAGGAGCACTTCCAGTAACCGTCGGGTGCCCGATTCGGCGGTCATCAGCATGCGACTCGAGCCTACAGTACGCGACTCGAGGGAAGCGGGGAACGGTCGGCACCGGCCGACGCGCTCCCCATCTCGGTCGAACCCAACATGTTGGAGAAAATCTGAACCTGCGGACCGACGACCGATTCGTATGGATATCGAAGCTTCCCGTCCGATCGATCGACTGCTGGACGGGACGGCCCTGAAACCGGTGTTTTTCCTGTTCGTCCTGCTCCCGACGGTGCTGGGGGCGGTCCACCACGTCGACCACATCGTCCGGGGGAATCACCTCGGCTGGCCTTTCATCCAACAGGTGACTCCGTTCACGTACAGCCTCGCGATATACCCACTCGTCGCCCTCAGCCTGTCTCTGACGCTGCGCAACCGGGTCGACGCCGGATACTGGACGGGATTCTTCGCGTTCAGCGCCGCCATGATCGCGTCCGTTCACATCAGCCCGTGGGCGATCGAACCGCCACGGGATGTCATCGCGCCATACGCCAACCCAGTGGTTGGCCTCCTCGCATTCGCCGTGTTGCTCGGTCTCATCGCGTCGGTCGGTCTCGGGTGCGCGTACGCGGCCGTCCGCTGGCACCGGGTCCGATCATGACCGGGCGCGCTCGAGCGAAGAGGTTGTTCCTCGGTTCGGCCGGTCTCGGCCGGCGATCCGCCCGATGGTTTTATCGAGTCGGGACGGGAGGAATGCGACCATGTCGACGTTCCAGCGGCGACGAGCGCTTCAGGAGGGATGGCTCTGATTCGTGCGCGCTTCCGGATGACCCTTCCCGAGGACATCTGGGTCGCGACGGTCTCCTCGTCGTTTCCGGACGCGACGTTTCGACTGCTCACGGGCGTCCCGAAGGGCGATCGGTCGCTGGAACTGGGCGAGGTCCTGGCCAAGGACCCCGACGCGGTCGCCGATGCGATCCGCGACCATCCCGACATTCCCGTCTTCGACCGCCTCTATGCGGACGACCGGCGGGCAATCAGTCAGTACGAGGCGACCGAACAGCGCCTCTACGAGTTCCTCTGGGAGTCGTCGCTTCCCCGGAGTTTCCGCTCGTCATCGAGGACGGCGAGATGGAGTTCGATCTGACCGCGACCCGAGACCAGTTCGACGCGTTCGGCACGTCCCTCGAAGCCAGCGGACTCCAGTACGACCTCCTGTCGGTCGTCAGAACGGACGAGAAATCCGCCCTCCTCACAGATCGTCAGCGAGAGTGTTTGACCGTCGCGCTCCGACAGGGGTATCTGGAGGTGCCCCGGGAGTGTACCCTGGCGGAGTTGGCCGACGAACTCGGCGTCGACAAGTCGACGGCCAGCGAGACGATTCGCCGCGGCAGCGCCCGCGTGCTCGAGCAGTTCCTGCTCGGTCGAACCTGACCGGCACAGGGTGGGTCACCGCGGCCCGGTCGCCGTCTCGCCCCCAAGTACCGACCGATAGCGCTCGCCCGCCGAGTCGTCCGCCGAGAGCGCGTCCCGGATCGTCGCCGAGATCCACTCGCGATCGCCGCCGTCCGCACCGTCGGCGACCCTCCCGTCGAACCCGTCCGTTCGCAGGTCGGGCGACAGGAACCGTTCGTAAACCGGGAGCCGCTCTCCGAGCGGTAACTCCGCGGAGGCGGCGATCTCCTCGAGTTCGCGCAGCGCGGGCCACTCGTACTCGGGGTTGATGTGGTCGTCGGTGACCGGCGAGACGCCACCGAGATCGTCGACGCCACAGTCGATCAACTCCTTGGCGGGGGCGAGGTTCGGCGGGACCTGCACCGACACCTCCTCGGGCAGAGCCACCCGTGCCATCGCGGTCACCTGCCGCATCGTCGCGAGATCGGGCGAGCCCCCCGACCAGCGCTCGTTGTCGACGACCGGCTGGACGATCACCTCTTGGATGTGGTCGTAGCGCTCGTGGAGCTCGCGGATCGCCAGCAGGCTCTCCGCGCGGTCGCGCCAGTCCTCGCCGATGCCGACGAGGATTCCCGTGGTAAAGGCCACGTCGAGTTCGCCCGCGTTTTTCAGGGTCCGCAGTCGCTGTCCTGGCACCTTGCGCCGCGGACCGGCGTGGGCCCCGACTTCGGCGGTCGTCTCGAGCATCACGCCCATGCTGGCGTTGACGTCCGCGACGGTTGCCATCTGCTCGCGGGTCTGGTCGCCCGGGTTCGCGTGGGGGAGCAGTCCCTCCTCGAGCGCGACCTCGCAGGCCCCGCGCAGGTAGCTGTGAATCGAGTCGTAGCCCCACTCTGCGAGCTGGTCGTGAATTTCGGTGTAGCGGTCGTCCGGATCGTCGCCGAAGGTAAACAGTGCCTCCGTACAGCCCGCATCGGCCCCGCGCCGGCAGATCTCACGGACCTCCTCGAGCGAGAGGAGGGAGGCCCGTCCCGGCGGATCGAAGTACGTACAGTAGGTACAGGTGTACCGACAGGCGGTGGTAAGCGGAACGAAGACGTTCCGTGAGAACGTCAACGCCGACGGCGACTCGACGTCGTTCGGGCTGACCTGCAGGAGGTCGTCGACGGCTCCATCGTCGACGGCGATATCGACACCGTACTCGCTCGCCCCGGGAAACATTACCTCTGAATGCCGTCGCTCGGCACATAAGGGCTTCACTTCACGGCGGTCCGGCCGGTCGCTATCAGGTCACGCCGCTCCGTGGTCCCCGTCGCGACTGACATCGACCCGTCCATCTCGATCGGCGAGTTCGAACCCGAACTCCCGGAGACAGGTCGGAGCACGAGCACCCTCGCGACCGTGGACGAGCACTTCGACCAGATCCGCCGGTTCGTCGATGTCGGTCGCCAGTCGGAACGAGTCGACGGTCTCGAGCGTCGCACCGACCTCCAGAGCGATCTCGCGGTGGTCCAGATAGGAGGTTCCGTGGTAATCGACGACAAAATCGGGGTGGCGGACGACGAGCGCGTTCGTCCCGCCGCCCCGTCCCGGCGCGATTGCGACGTCGGCCGACGTCGCCAGCAGCGCCTCGAGCGCGTCAGGGGTTGCCAACGCGAGATCGGCCATGACGACGGCGACGGGGTCGATGCCATCGGCCGCGGTCTCCCCCTCGCCACCAGGCAGTCGCGCGTTGACCGCGTCCGTCAGCGACCGCTCGTCCAGCGTGACCGATGCCGACGTGAGGACCTCGCCCGGAAGCTCGAGGGTCTCGAGATCGAGAGGGGCAGTCGAGACGACCATCGGCTCGTGGCCCGCCCCGACGACCGCGCAGAGAACGTCCGCGAGCATGGCGCGGGCGACGGCGGAGCGCTCGGCCGACGTGAGTACCGACTCGAGACGGGTCTTCGGCGTCTCGGCAGCGAACGGGACCACGACGCGCATCTGAATCTGGTTGCGGTAGTCCGGGCGCGCTCAAAAGTACGTCGGAGTAGTATCGGTAAGTATCCGCTCGCGAACCGGCAATCAGCGACCGCGCTACTGGCAGTTCGGCTCCACCTGTTAGAACGGGGTCTCGACGGCTACGATCGCGTCGAATTCGAGCGAACGGGAGGTCAGAACAGCGGCTCGAGTTCGTCTTCGTCGTCCTCGACGAGTTCCTCGAGGTTCTCCTCGCTCTCCCGCTGGATGTCGTCGATGTTGTCCTGAGCTTCGATAGCGACCTGCTGTAGGCGTTTAATTCGTGGCACGTTCGTCACGCCCGACAGCAAGATCGCCGCAGCCACTTCGGGCTCCTGGCGCGGGAAGTCGCCACCGCGAACTTCCATGCTGCCCGTTTCCTCCTCGAGCCACTTCCGGCCGCGTTCGATCCCTTTTCGGTTGAGATACTCCGAGGGACCGGAGAGGACGAGCAAGGCGCGTTCGGTTCCTTCGATCTCGCAGGGGAGTGTGAGCCGACCGAGCGCGGCCTTGCGGACGAGGCTCGTGATGCGGTTGGTCGTGTTCGCGGCGTCGAGGTCGTCGTCGGAGCCGCCGCCTTCGCCGGTGAATCGGGAGAGTAGCCCGCCGCCGGAGTCCAACTCGACTTCCTCCGATGCGTAGCCGACAGTGGAGACACCACCGCCGGAAAGCGTGTTGATGATCTCGGAGGAGTCGACGACGCTCTCCGCGACCTCCTGGCCGTCACCGACCTCACCAGCCCCGAAGAGAATGCCAAAGCGGCGGACGATCTCCTCGTTGATCTGGTCGTAGCCGCCCTCGACGGACTCGCCGGTCTGTCGCCAGGAGTCGTTGTCGAAGACGAGCAGGTTGTCGACCTCGCGGACGAACGTCTGGAAGGATCGCGCCGCATTGAGCGTGTAGATTCCACCTTCGTCCGTCCCCGGCAGGACGCCGAGTCCGTAGACGGGGATCGTATAGATCCGTTTCAGATGTTTCGCGAGGACCGGCGAGCCACCGGACCCGGTGCCACCGCCCATGCCGGCGACGATCAGGAACGCGTCGACCTCGTGGGTCGGGATCTGGTCGATGGCGTTCTGTACCTCGTCGATGTCCTCCTCGGCGATTTCCGCCCCGAGTTCGTTGTCAGCACCGACACCATGGCCCTTGACGCGGGCCTGGCCGATGAGTACCCGATTCTCCTCTGGAATGTTGTCGAGACCGATGAGATCCGCTTTCGCGGAGTTGACAGCGATCGCTGCCCGGACGATCCCGCTGTTCGTCCGATCGTCGTAATCGAGGAACCGATCGACGATTTTGCCACCGGCCTGTCCGAATCCGATCATCGCCAGCTTCATTGTTTATCTGGGGGCTCCGTTGGCTTGGAAACAGAACAATACAGGATATAAGTCTTGTGCTAATCTGAATTTCTCGAATAATTGAATATCACGCCTGATAGCGCAACTGAGAGGGATTTTGAGTGGATATTCCCCCTTTCAAAAACACCCGGCGATATAATTTCGATACCAATATTTATTATGTTTGATTAGTGTGGGTCGGAGAGGGACTTCCGTCACCGATCTCCGGCCGTCTCTGCCGCTGTCTCGCGGGAACCACGTCCCCCACGGCCGAGATACGAGCCGAGCGTCGTCAGTTCGTCCTGATCGCGGCCAAACGCCGTCACGTCGTTGTCGGCCACGGTGTTGTCGAACTCGAGGGACCGAGCCTGGTCGGGGCCAAAGGGGACGAACGGCAGCGAGCCGACCGTCGAGAGGCCGAGTTTCGTCACTCCCATCGGAATCGAAACGATCGTGACGTCTTTCCCCTCGGCCGCATAGACCAGCTCCGTGACGTCCGCGAGCGTGGTGACCTGTGGCCCACCGAACTCGTACGTTTCGCCGACGTGCGTTTCGTCCTCGAGGGCCTCCGCGAGCATCGGGACGAGGTCGCCGACCCAGATCGGTTGAAAACGCGTCTTGCCGCCCCCGGGCAATCCAGTCAGGTACGGCGTCGTCAGCGTTTTCGTAAACTCGACGAACTCGCCGCCGTCGCCGAAGACGACCGACGGGCGGACGATCGTCCACTCCAGAGACGAGTCCTTGACGACCGCCTCCGCCTTTCCCTTGGCGCGAACGTAGGCGGTGTTCCCGTTCGGATCGGCTCCGAGCGCGCTCATTTGGAGGAACCGGGAGACGTCACCGGACTCGGCGGCGCGGACGAGGTTCTCGGTCCCGCCGAGGTGGACTTCTTCGTGACTCGTCCCGCTGGGTGGCCGATAGAGCGGCGAGAGCGAGACGAGGTTCACGACGGCGTCGTGGTCCCCGACGATCCCGGCGATCGAATCGTAGGCGCTGACGTCCCCGATGGCCGACTCGACGCCGTCGGGCAGCCCACCGTCGGCGGGAGAGCGGGACAGTGCCGTCACCTGGTGGCCGCGCTCGACCAGTTCCGCACACAGATTCGTACCGATGAAGCCGGTTCCGCCAGCGACGAGGACGTTCATATTCGGAACGTGATCCCGCAGCGATAAATAGATGGACGGCTACGTTGTAAGGCTCTCTCGACAGATTGTAGTAGCCGTCACGAGGAGGGACGACCATGCTCGTCACGCTCGAGGGACTGGACGGCAGCGGCAAGACGACGGTCTGGGAGGCCTTACGCGAGTGCTATCCCGATGCCACGTTCACGCGGGAACCGACGAATTCGTGGTACGGCGACGCCGTCTATCGCTCGATCGATGACGACGACGCGGACCCGTTGGCGGAACTCTTCCTCTACACCGCCGACCACGCCGATCACCTCTCGCGGGTGATCGAACCGGCCCTCGAGCGCGGCGACCTCGTGATCTCCGATCGCTACTCCGACTCCCGGTTTGCCTATCAGGGCGCGACGCTCGATGCGGCTGACGGGCACGACCTCGCGGACCCTCTCGAGTACGTCGTCGACGTCCACCGGCCGTTCTCGATCCAGCCGGACCTGACGATCTATCTCGACCTCGAGCCCGAGACCGCCGCTATGCGCGCTGGAACGACGAATAAGTTCGAGCGCGCGGAGTACCTCGAGTCGGTCCGCGAGAACTACGAGCGACTGATCGAGCGCGATCCCGATCGGTTCGTCCGCGTCGACGCGACCCAGTCGCCGACGGACGTACTCGAGGCCGTAACCGACATACTGGCGACAGCAGTCACGGACGGACGGTGAGAGCGTGAGTTCGACGGTTCGAATCGGCGTGCGGACTGTCGAACGACAGCAAAATCGGTCGGTGGCCATCCCCTACTGCGATGGCTCCGAGGCAGTGGGGCGACCTTTTTCCGAGGGAATCTGATTTACCCGGTATCGACGCGATCGACCCAAGTATTCGTGACAGGTCGGGCGATTTCAAGCGAGTTACTACTGACGAGGGTATCATCGAAGTCCTCTCACGGCTCTTATCACAGCCACTTCTACGACGAATTGATGCATACGTGTGCGTATTGAACGAGAGGCGTACCCACATATCCGCGAGCGAAGCGAGGGGTTCGCCGCCGGAGCAGGATGAAACCCCGCGACGGCGGTCTTTTGGCATCAACGGGTTTTGCCGGGGTTCGACCGAGTGAGCGAAGCGAACGAGGGAGGACCCGGTAAAAGATTGCTTCACTTACCGATTCGAATCGAAATCGTGTGCGACGAGTTCTATGACTCCCTGAGTGCTTACGCTCTCCATCGACAGGGGTCGACCACGACCCCGCGAGGGAGCGTAGAAAGGCTTTAGTCGTGTCAGAGTGTACCACACCGCCGATGGTCCACGCGTTCATCATGGTCAAGACGGCCGCCGGAAAGTCCGAGGGGCTGCTCGCGGAGATCGCCGCCCTCGAGTCGGTCAGCGACGCGCACATCGTCGCGGGCAACTACGACATCATCGCGGAGGTCGACGCGCCGGAGGTTTACGACGTGCTCCAGACCGTCTCCTCGAAGCTGCAGGGTCTCGGCGGCATCACCGACACGAAGACGTACATCGCGATGGGGTAGCCCGTGACGTCGAGACAGCAGGATCGCCGACGCAGTCGGCAGCGTCGGTTCCGGTGGGACCCACTCCTCGAGGGGCGGCGTCTGACTACGTACCATGGTAATCGGGGGCAACCTTATTCATCGGGGCGAGCATATGACCCACCATGCGGTTCGTGATTATCGGGGCCGGACGGGTCGGGCTGCGCACAGCACGCGTCTTGCGTGACGAGGACCACGAGGTGACGCTCGTCGAACGCGACGAGCCAACGCTCAAACGGGCTCGCGAACAGGATTTCGCTGTCGTCGAGGGCGATGGCTCCCGAGAGACCGTTCTCGAGGCGGCCGGCATCGAAGCGGCCGACGCCATCGGCGCGCTCTCGGGTAACCTCAACGTCAACTTCACCGCCTGCATGATCGGTAACCACTACGGCTGTCGGACGGTCATGCGGATCGACGAGGACTACCGCGAGGGAATCTACCGCAAGTACGCCGACCAGGTCGACGAGATCATCTACCCCGAACGTCTCGGCGCGATCGGCGCGAAAAACGCCTTGCTCGGCGGGACGATCCGTGCCATCGCCGACATCGCCCCATACCTGCAGGTCGTCGAACTCACGATCACCGCCGACGCTCCCGTCAACGGCTACACGATCAGTGAACTGCATCTGCCCGCCGACGCGACCGTCCTCGCGTTCGGTAAAGGGGAAACCCCCCTCGAGATCCCGACCGAAGACCTCTCGCTCGAGGACGGCGACCGACTCGTCGTCCTCGCCGACTTCGACGTCCTGAGCGAGGTCCGCCAGCTCCTGGTCGGCGAAACCGCGAATCGAGCGGCCGCCAACGCGGGCTCGGGCTCGAGTTCGGCGGTCGAACTGCTAGAAACCGAGACGGACCCCGACTCCGAGACGGACTCCGACACCGGAGGTGTCAACTAATGGTCACAGCATTCGTCATGATCAAGGCGAACACGGGCGAGGCGGATCGACTCAGAGACAGCATCGAGTCCATCGACGGCGTTCGATCGGCCCACATCGTCGCCGGCGACGTCGACCTCATCGCGAAAGCACAGGTCGAGACGCCGGCCGCGGTCAAGGAAATCGCGGCCACCCACATCCAGTCCATCGAAGGCATCGAGGACACGCAGACGTACATCGCGATGGACTAGAGAACCGAAATTTTACGCTGCGGTCTGGTGCGCTCGCGACAGGATTCCCGTCGCGAGCGAACTGTCCCTCGGTAAAATTTCGATCAAAAGCACTCCTCTTTCCCCTTCACTCGGCTCGCGGCTACGCCGCTCGCTTCACCGCGGCCCAAAGCGCCGCGCTCTCGTTCCGGGTCAGTCGTCGGCCCGCTCGCTCACCCTTCGGGTTCGCTCGCGGTCGGTAGTGGGTAACGGCCTGCCCTCCCCCGAGTCGCGCGGCTCTCGCGTCTGCTCGAGCCACGCTCCCGGCCACAGCAGTCGGTCGACAGGACCAATCGCGGTCGTCCGATCGAACTAATGGCAGCCGTTCGACAGGATACCGCGGGGAGTTATCACTCGAGTTCACTATCGATCTGCTATGGGACGGAGACGACACAGGGCGATCATCGGGGTCGCGATGGTCCTGCTGGGACTCGTTCAGGCAGGCTCGTCTGTCGTGGGTAGCGAGTGACAGTTTGCCGTGTTCGGTCTCCTCTATGCTCTCATCGGAATCGGGTACCTCTGAGCGGAGGTCTACACTGTCGACCGGTAGCCCGAGCCAGGCGAGGAGCCCCTGTAATCGAACTCTTACATCGGCATTCCGCCAGTGTTTGTATCACCGTCTGCGGCCTGCTGGCCACGATTCTGGGCGTTCTCGAGCAGCGTCGCCGCCTCGCCGCGATACTCGTAGCCGGGGATGATCCCCTGTGCGAAGGTCCCTTCGACGAACTCGATCAGGGCTTTGGCGTCGGCGACGCCCTCGCCGGCGTCCCAGGCGGTGTACTCGAGACTGACCCGGACGTCGTCGCCGTCGCGTTCGACGACCGGTTCGTCGTGCGTGCTCGTGTGGGCGACGGTGAAGACGTCTCGGAGGCGGCGTTCGAGGGTCTCGAACCAGCCGTCCTCGACGGGCGGTGCGACGACTTCGTCGGCCACGGCGGCGTCGAGCGTCGGGAGGACGACCGTGACGCGAAACCGGCCGTCGCGTTTCCCCTCGGCGTCGTCGGCCGTGATCGTCGTCTCGAAGACGGTCGTCGTGAGATCGTAGCCCGCGTCGCTCCGCACGAACGCGTCGTGAGGATCGTAGCCCGCGTCGCTCCGCACGAACGCGTCGTGAGACTCGAGTTCGCGCGCGACGGGAGCTGGAAGGTCGGTCATTGTAGCCCACCACGTGACTGGCGGAAAAGGATGTTACGCTGTTCCGATCGCAGGGCAATCGCGCCCTCGGTGATCCCGATAGCACAGCGATCACCGCATCCATAGCCCGGCCATCGCGTCGTAAGTACCTGTTACACGACGGAAATCCGGACGAAATCGCCCGCCTTCGCGAGGATCGTTTCGGACGGGAAGTGTCGCGTTTCGACCGAAAACGGCCCCCATTACTACAAGGGAAACAATCCTCTATCGGGGGCATGAGTCTAGATCGACACGCCGCGGAACGTCGTCGCTTCGCTCGCCTCCTCGGAACGGACGGCGACCACGGCTCCGGCCTGCCGATCGGCGAGCAGGACGCCGACACCGAGGGGGCCGACCGAGAGGGAGACGACGCTACTGACAGCGACGACCGCTCGAGCGACGACCTGGTTACGAAATCTCGCGGCTGCTGAGGAACGAATCGAGTGCCGTCGCGACTTCTTCGAAGTCCTTGACCGTCAGCCCGTCGGTCGTGACGAAGACGCCCTCGCTGTCGGTGGTGACGCGGACGAGGAAGCCGTTCTCGAAGACGCGGATCGTGTAGTCGTACTCGCCGAGTTCCGACCCCTCGTACGCCGTCTGGGTCGTTTTGAACCCGCGCCACTCGTGCCCGATGAACGTCGAGAGGTCGGCGTCGCGCTCGAGGTCGTCCCGGAGGTATACCTGTTCGAAGTCGTCGCGCGTGAAGTAGGTGATCGAACGAAGGCTGTCGCCGATGGCCGTTCGACAGGTCGCGACGATCTGCTCCGTTGCCTCTGGTGTGAGTAATCCGGTCGGCATACGGGAGCAGTCGAACCGCGCGAACTTAACGACGAGGGCTAATCACCGCGCGTTGAAACCGCTGTGACTGGGTGCGGGTGCGGTCTCTGGGTACTATACCTGCTCGATCGCCCGATCGAGGTCCGCGATCACGTCGTCGACGTCTTCGATGCCCACCGAGAGGCGCACGAGGTCGTCGGTCACGCCGCCGGCCAGTTTCTCCTCTTCGGTGAGTTGCTGGTGGGTCGTACTCGCGGGGTGGATGATCAGCGTCTTCGCGTCGCCGACGTTCGCGAGCAGGCTCGTGAGATCGACCTCGTTACAGACCGTCTCCGCGGCGTCGTAGCCGCCCTCGAGTCCGAACGTGATCATGCCGCCGTACCCCCCTTCGAGGTACTCCGCGGCGTTGTCGTGGGTCTCGTGGCTCTCGAGGCCGGGGTAGTTGACCCACGAAACCTTCGAGTGATCCTCGAGGTACTCCGCGACGGCCATGGCGTTCTCGCAGTGTTTCTCCATGCGCAGCGGCAGCGACTCGAGTTTCTGCAGCGTGACCCAGGCGTCGAAGGGCGACTGCTGGTTGCCCAGATCCCGCAGGCCGCGGGTACGGGCGACCACCGAGAAGGCGGCGTCGCCGAACGTTTCACGGAAGTTCACGCCGTGGTAGGCCGGATTCGGCTCGGTGATCTCGGGATAGTCGCCGTCTTCCCACGGGAACGAGCCGCCGTCGACGAGGATCCCGCCGATCGTCGAGCCCGCACCGTGGATCCACTTGGTCGTCGAGTTCCAGACCAGATCCGCGCCGTGCTCGAGGGGCCGGCACAGATACGGCGTCGCGAAGGTGTTGTCGACGAACAGCGGCACGTCGTGGTCGTGGGCGATATCGGCGATGCGTTCGATATCCGGCGTCACCAGCGCGGGATTGCCGATCGTCTCGAGGTGGACGAAGGCGGTGTCGTCGTCGATGGCCTCGGCGTAGGCCTCGTAATCCAGCGTATCGACGAACTTCGTCTCGATACCTCGCTTGGAGACGGTATGCGTGAGATAGGTGTAGGTCCCGCCATACAGCGCCGACGAGGAGACGATGTTGTCGCCGACGTCCGCGAGGATGAACGTCGCGAGGTCGAAGGCGGCCATCCCCGATGCGGTCGCGAGCGCGCCGACGCCGCCCTCCAGGGTCGCGATGCGTTCTTCCAGCATCGCGTTCGTCGGGTTCATGATCCGCGAGTAGATGTTGCCCGTCTCCTCGAGGCCGAACAGGGCGGCGGCGTGGTCCGTGTCGTCGAACTCGTAGGAGCTGGTCTGGTACAGCGGCGGTGCGCGGGCACCCGTCGTCGGGTCGGGTTCCTGCCCGGCGTGAATGCTGTTCGTCGCGAATCTGTGCCCATCGGAATCGGGATCGTCGCTCATACCCGCCCCGTCGCAGGCGGTCTAAGTAAAACCACTAGACGTATCGCTCGGGCTGGGAAGTTACGGGCGGTAGCGCGGGAACGATGCGGCCGCCGGCGTCAGAGAACGCTGACGACGCCGAGACTTTCGACGAGCAGCCAGCAGACGAACGCCCCATATAGCCCCAAGAGCAGCCACCCCTCGCGTCGGGTGAGGGTCATCCCGGTTCGGGAGATCGCGAAGAACGCGACGGTCGCCAGGACGAGAAACCCCATCATCGGGACGATGTTGGCGAAGTTGATCGGCAGCGACCCCGCCACGAGGACGCCGACCGGCACGGCGATCAACAGGTCGAAGGTGTTGCTTCCGAGGACGTTCGCCAGCGTGACTGTCGGCCGGTCGGCTCGCGCAGCCGTCAGACTGACGAACGTGTCCGGCAGACTCGAGCCGGCGGCGACGACGGTCATCCCCCAGAGGAACGAGGGGGTCCCGAAGGCGTCCCCGAGGCCGATCGCCGCCCGAACGAGCGCTTCGACGCCGAGAACGATGAGTACCAGCCCGACGGCGAACCAGAACCACGTGCGGGCGAGCGCGATCGACGCGTCGCCCGTCTGGTCGGACTCCGCGGCGTCTAAGTACTGCGTGAACAGGTAGAGTCCGTAGAGGGCGACCGGGAACAGGGCGAGCGGTCTCGAGACGGTCCCCCCGATTCGGCCGCCGACCACGTCGGTCGGGTTGTAGATGACCGCCAGCGAGAACGTCAACAGGAGCGACGCGACCGCGAGCATGTAAAACAGCGACTCCTTGTAAACCAGTTCGCGCGTCGTGTCGATCCCGCTGCCGACGAGCACCGCGAGGCCCGGAATCACGAGGAGGTTGAACACCGCCGAGCCGACGATCGATCCCACCCCGAGTTCGAACTCCCCGTGCAGCAGCGTCGCGAGGAGGACGCTCGCCAGTTCCGGCGTACTCGAGCCCACTGCGGCGATGACGGCTCCCTGAACGACCGCCGGCAGTCCGTACGCGATCGCGAGTTTGTTGGCCGAATCCTCGAGCCAGGAACTCCCTTTCCACACGACCGCCGTCCCGACGGCCGCCATGAGGAGTAGCGTGACGAGTTCGAGCACGAGACCTCCTTCTCAGGACCGTCGAATAAACCAATCGACAGAACCGTCCGAGTCGCGTCTCGGTCGCCGTCACGTGATCGCGACCCCTGTACCGGGACCGAATACAGCACTCACCACGGGACCGGCGAGTCGAGGAAGACGCCGAAAGAACGGGCCAAGTGGGTTACCGGGACCGCGCGAGCAGGGCTGCCGCGAGGAGGGCGATCGCGACGAGTGCGGTCCCGCCCGCGAACCCGGTGACCGAGTCCGAACCCGAACGCCGATTCGAGTCACCGGAGCCACTCCCGTCACCGGAATCGGTACCGCCGTTGGCGTCGCCGTCCCCGCTCTCTGAGGACACCGGTGTCCCGTCGTCGACGGTGAGCGTCCCGGCCTCGAGGGCGGGTTCGATGCGGGACCCCCCGTCCGCGTCGACCTGTAGCTTCGTTATCTCGAGTGTCGCCGAGCCGGTGTCGGTTCCGGTCACTGCGACCGTCGCGAGCGTGACGTCGGTCGCACCGGGAGTCACCTCGTCGGTGAGGTCGGCGGCCTCGACGGTTACCGACCGTCCGTCGTCGCTTACGATGGGATCGGTCGTCTTCCCGTACGTGTCGGGATAGCTGACGTTCGAGATCGTCGCGGCGTCGGTCGATAGCTCGAGCGTGATCTCGAAGCCCGCGAGGCCGTCCGGGGCGTCGGTGAGTGCGATGCGATGGGTCGCGGTCGCCCCGGGTTCGACGGTCGCGTTGGCGACGACGAGACTGCTTCCGGTCTCCGCGGTCGCTCCGATGCCGGGGGCCGCTCCACCGCTCGCGGCCGTGACCGCGACCGGGAGCCCGACCGCCAGTCCGACCGCGAGGGCGACGGCGAGCGCGCCGACCCGACGTCGTTGTGGTCCGTCGCTCACAGTTCGTCGTACAGTTCGTCGATGTCGTCGTAGTCGATGCGGCCGTTGTCGTTGAAGTCGTAGGCGTCGACGTTGAGCGTGACCGACTCGTCGTCGAGGTGCTCGAAGAGGAGGACGACGTCGTCGTAGTCCAGCCGGCCGTTCCCGTTGATGTCCTCGAACGTCCCGTCGCCATCGGGGTCGGACGGAGCCCGTCCGCCGACACCACCGCCGACCGGCGGCGGGCCAGTGACGACCACGCCGGGCCGAGGCTGGGCTTCGATCGCAGCCCCCTCGTCGTCGTCCAGGGACCGGACG
Organism: Natrinema ejinorense; assembly: GCF_002494345.1. Taxonomy (GTDB): domain Archaea; phylum Halobacteriota; class Halobacteria; order Halobacteriales; family Natrialbaceae; genus Natrinema; species Natrinema longum. The sequence continues at coordinate 984,403 of NZ_NXNI01000001.1, read as the reverse complement.
TCGGCCGTGATATCGGTCGTCCCGCCGCCGACGCCCTCGAGTTCGACGGTCGCCAGCGTGACGTCCGTCGTGCCGGGTTCGATCTCGTCGTCGATGTCGGCGAATCGGAACTCGGCCGTCGATCCGTCGTCGCTGATCGTCGGTCCGGCGGTGAGTTCGAGCGCGTCGTGATAGCTCGCGCCCACGATTTCGGCGACGTCGGTGTGCTCGAGGGAGACGGTGACTCGGCCGCCGGCGAGCCCGTTCGGGATCGACGAGAGCGTCAGGTCCGCTTCGCCGGTCGTCTCCTGGCTGATCGCGACGGAGTCGACGTGAAGCGATGTCGGCGGCTCGTAGACCCACAACGCGTCGTTGGGATACGAGCGACCGAAGCTCCCCTTGTCCTCACAGAGGAGAACGCGGCCGTCGTCGAGGACCATCACGTTGTCGACGTTGATCGGCGCGGCGTCGACGACCGACTCGCGATCGGTCGCATCCGGGCCGACGACGACCGACTCGAGCGTCGAGACGTCGTAGCCGGACTCGAGTTCGGCCCGGTAGACGACACCGCCGTCGACGCGTTCCATCCGAACGTCGCCCGCGTCGTCGGCCATGCCGTCGTTGAGTTCCGAGATACCGACGTAGAGGAAATCGCCGGGTTCGGCGTCGTCGAGCGAGTCGATTCCCTCCGCCTTGCGGAACTCGACGCTGGCACCGATCGCTTTCGCTGCGGCCCGCGTCTCGAGGAACGGGACCCGTCGGAGATCCTCGTCGACCCCATTGGGACCCTCCTCCGCGTACTGTGTGGCCCACTCGAGGATGGCCGCATCAGCGATGTAATCCTGGTTGCCGTTGATCGCGACTTCCTCGTCGGCTTCCGCCAGTGCGGTCTCGAGATCCGCCTGCCAGTCGGTCTCGGCGTGGGTCTCGAGGTAATCGACCTGCGTGAGATCGTCGTAGTCGGCGATCCAGGACTCGACCTCGGCGTTGCTCGCGGTGCCCAGTTCCAGCCACTCGATCTCGAGGTCGACGTCGGCCGGTGGCTGATTCCTCGCGGCGTCCTCGTTAGTCACGCGGGCGGCAAACAGCGTCCCGCGGACGTCCATCCGGTCGTCGTAGCTCGGGATCGGCTCCTCGGCGACGAACTTGTAGAGACCCTTGTTCGCGCCGTCGGAAGCGAGATACACGGTCCGCTCGTCGGGCATGAACTCGGGGCACTCGAAGGCGGCCCGACCCATGGCGTGGTGTTTGACCGGGGTCGGCTCCGCGCTCGTCGGCTCGGTGACCTCGACGATGTGCCCGTATCGATACCGGTTCGGATAGCCGTCGCCGATGGGATTGGTCGTGTTCGTCTCGCCGTCCTGATCGACCGGCTCGGCCCCGAGATAGTAGGCCTGCATCTCGAGGCCCGCCAGCGCCCACGTTCCCTGTGGGTACCAGCTCTCGTCGAACAGTTCCTCGATCGAACGCGCGATCTCGGTCGGGTCTGGACGGTTCCAGAACGCCGCCGCACCACGAACGCCGACGCCGCTTTCCGCGTCGACGACGTCGCTCACCGTGGCCGGTCCCGACACGCGCGGGTGGCTGTAGTCTTCCTCGGCGGACATCGGCGTCTCCCAGGGACTCAGATCGCCATAACAGTTGATCCGGGTGCCGCCGATTTCGCGAAAGGCCGCGAGGTTCTCGAGGTTCATCGCGTTCTCGAGGTCGGCCTCCCAGCCGTCCTCGTCGCGGCTGATCGGCGTGCGCGTGATGCTTCCGGGGCTCGTCTCGTTGTTCGTAAACAGATACCCCTCGAGCCCCTCGTCGTCGGTCGGGACGAAGAAGTTCATGTCGGGGTTGTAGCCGACGTCACCGTACCGACTGCCGTCGAACGCGGCGATATCCGTGCCGTCGGGCGTCTCCGGGTGGCCCCACTTCGCGTCGCCGCCGGCGATCGGCGCTCCTTCCTGGACGAGGATGTCGTACTCACCGCCGGCGACCTGGACTCGTCCCTGCGCGTCAGCAGACCGGGGAGCCTCGAGCGCGTCGAACTCGTCGTTCTTGCCGTTGAACTCGAACTGGTGGCCGGCGAGGACCCCGACGGCCGCCGTATCGTAGGGTCCCGGGTTATCGCGGCTGGGATGTTGCAGGCTGAACAGAACTTCGCCGTTCTCGAAGACGAACGGGCCAGTCACCTCGGCACCGCGGGCCGTCGTCGCGAGCCGCTGGAGGCCCCCGCGTATCGTCGGTGCACCCGGTGTATCGGCGTCAGCCGCGGTTGCCGTCCCGATCGCTCCAACGCCGATCGCAGCCGCCGCTGACGTCGCCATCAGCGTCCGTCTGGTAAATTCGACCATGCGACCGAAACAACTCTCGAGACCGTAGTTAGATTTTATAATATTGGTACATGGAAGAAATAATTCCGTCGAACGCTACTATTGCCATACAATGTAATAGATCGCTATGAGGGGTACCGACCGCTATACGATCATATTGAGCGGGGACTATACCGACACGTCGACCGGGACCACTCCACATATCCTCGAGTGGACAGCGAGTAGATCCCTCGGATCGCTCGAGTGGCCCGGTCGTTCCTGGCAGAGCGACGGCCATCCCCAGGCAGTACCCACAGAACAGAGCGTCAACCGCGCTCGAGACGACTCGAGGGGCAGGCCTACTCGAGGTCGCGTTCCTCGACCTGCGTTCGGATCTCGTCGGCCCGGTCGCGGACCCACGAGCAGTACCGGTCGATCTCCGCAGGGGTCGTCCCGTAGAACGATGCGACCCAGTTTTCGTCCGCCCAGGGGCACGTGGTGAGGTACGCAGCGAGGGTATCCTTGCCGGCCTGGACGACTTCCGGTGGGACGCCGCGTTCGCCGGTGTTCTCCTCGACGAAGCCGTTGACGTCGAAGTAGACGTCCGCGTAGCGGCGAGCGTCCTCGAGGTCGTCGAACGTGACCTCGGTGTGGTTCGGTGCCTCGAATCGGTACCGCGAGTCGTCGCCGTCGGTCGCGTCGGTCTCGACGATTCGAACGCCGAACACGTACGCGTCGACGACTGACTCGTCCGTCTCGGGGGCGGGGGTTGACTGGGTCATATCGAAACGGGTCCGGACGAACCTACCCTCGCCGATTTATTGAACGTTCGTATGTGGTGTATATATCACTCGGGAACCAGCCGTTCCAGTACCGATACGTCCGGTGGTTCACGTCCCCGTGACGTCTATTCCGCCGCTGGCTGCGTCACCGCGCCATCCGCCTCCGCAGATTCGGACTCGAGGACGCCGGAAGACGAACGACCGCGGTCGTGCCATCCGCGTCCGTCTCGAAGGAAAGATCGCCACCGAGTGCCGTCACGGACCACCAGGCGATCCACAGCCCCAGTCCGCTGCCGTGTTCCAGGGCAGTCTCCTCGCCGCGCTCGAGGACGGCGAGTTCGTGTGCCGGAATGCCGGGACCGTTATCGCGAACGGTGAAGACGGCGGTTCGATCGGCCGCTGCGCTCTCGAGGTCGATCGTCACGTGCGGATCGTCCGCGTCGCTGTGGACGAGTCCGTTCTCGATGAGGTTCGCGAACGCGACCGCGAACAGTTCGCGGTTCGTCCGGAGGGTCAGCGCCGCCGACACTGCGACGTCGACGCGGCCCTCCTGTTCGGCCTCGAGATCGACTGCGATGGACTCGAAGACGTCACGGGGGGTCACCGTCGCTGCCGACGGGGTCGTTTCGATCGCACGCTCGAAGGTGCGGGCCTTCTCGGCCATCGCGAGTACTCCATCGACGTCGTCGTGGACCCCCTCGAGCATCCCCGTGAGTTCGTCGTCGTCGACGCGGTCGGCGGCGATCCCGACGTAGCCCCGGACGGCGGTCAGATCGTTCCGGAGGTTGTGACGCAGGACCCGGTTGAGGATCTCGAGGCGCTGTTCGCGTCGCCGCTGGTCGGTGATATCCTGCAGGACGAGCGTGTGACCGACGATCCGTCCGGACTCGTTTCTGAGCTGTGACGTCGAGACGGTGAGCTCCCGGTGGTCGCCGCCGTCAGTATCCGTGATGATCCGCGTCTCCGCGTCGTCGACGGTCAGGCCGGTCACCCGTTCGAGCGGTTCGCCCAGAACGCCCGGTTTCGCGACGTCGAACACCGTTTCGGCCGCGGGATTGCAGTCGACGATCCGCTCGTCCGTGCCGACGACGAGAAACGGGTTCTCGAGCTCTTCGATGGCGGACCGATCGGCCGTGCGCTGGACCGACGGACTGTACGTGAACATGTTTCCGCCGACGAACGCGTAGCTGTCGAGCACGACGTGGGGGAGAAACAGCACGGCCGAGAGGTTGAGCTGATCGACCGGTCCGAGTCCGAAGAGCCACACGAGCAGGCCGACCCCCGGCGGGAGCGTACTGAGTCCGACCGCGAGCGCTTCCGTTCGGTAGAGCGGGCCGTAACTGATGACCGTATCGAACAGGAGCAACGTTCCCGACGCCGCAAAGACCGTCCCGACCATGATCGCGAAGAACGCCCAGGCGTTGAGGTCGTAAGACACCGTCGCCGCGCCGTAGACCGGATCGATTCGGAACCCGCTCCAGACGATTTCGTGGAGCGGATTCGTCGCGACCAGCACCGTCGTGATCACCGGGACGAGGACCAGCGCTCCGAACCAGGGCGTTCGAACGAGCGAGCCGCGGCCGGTGTACTCGAGGCCGAAAGCCAGAAACGGCACCCCGGTCCAGACGATACCGGTCCAGGTCAGGACCTCGAGGCCCCATCGCAGCGCGGGATCGAAGACCAACAGCCCGAGACCATACGAGAAACACCACAGCGCCTGTGCGAACAGTGCCGCCAACAACCAGTCCGCGCCCGGTTTCCCCCTGTGTTGGCGGAGATACTGGAGCAAAAACAGCGTTCCGACGCCGGAGAGGATCGACCCAGCAGCCGGCCACGGAACTGCACTCATGCTACGGAGGGTACGAGCACAGCGACTTCGGTGTTGTGGCCCGCTGAGGACTCGAAGCTGCGCGTCGTCCCGTCGCCAGAGCCCGACAGGCTGACGCCGCGCTCACTCGAGCAGCGACTCGCCGGTCATCTCGGGGGGGTGCTCGAGATCGATTACCTCGAGGATCGTGGGCGCGATGTCCGCGAGCGTTCCGCCGTCACGAATCGTCCGCCCTCCCGCGGTTCCGTCGGGTGCCTGGTAGATCAGGGGGACCTCGTTGTACGTGTGCGCGGTGTGGGGGTCTTCCGCCGTTCCCATGTCGTCCGCGTTGCCGTGATCCGCAGTGATGAGGACGTGTGCGCCGGCGTCCTCGAGCGCCGCGACGAGCCGACCGAGTTGGGCGTCGACGGCTTCGACGGCCTCGATCGCGGCCTCGTAGTCACCGGTGTGGCCGACCATGTCCGGATTGGCGTAGTTGAGCACGAGCACGTCCGGGTCGTCGGCGTCGATGGTATCGATCGCGGTATCGGTCACCTCCGGCGCGCTCATCTCCGGCTGAAGATCGTATGTCGGAACGTCGGGGCTCTCGACGATCTTCCGGATCTCGCCGTCGAACTCGACCTCGCGACCGCCGTTGAGGAAGTAGGTGACGTGGGCGTACTTCTCGGATTCGGCGATCCGAAGCTGGGTTCGGCCCGCGTCGGCCAACACTTCGCCCAACACCTGTTCGGGCTGATTCGGCGGGTAGGCCACGGGGAGGTCGAACGTCTTGTCGTACTGGGTCATCATGACGACCTCGGCGTCCGGCGGGCTGGTCTCGAGGTCGTCCGCCCAGTCACCCGGCCGAATGTCGGCGAGCATCCGGGTTAGCTGGCGGGCGCGATCCGACCGGAAGTTGAACCAGACGACCGCATCGCCGTCCGCGAGTGCGGGCTGGTCCCGAACCAGCGTCGGCTCGACGAACTCGTCGGTCTCGCCGCGGTCGTAGGAGGCTTCGACGGCGTCGACGGCCGACTCGGCGGTCCACTCCGTCTCGCGGTTCACGATGGCGTCGTAGGCCCGCTTCGTCCGCTCCCAGTTCTGGTCGCGGTCCATCGCGTAGTACCGGCCTGAAACCGTCGCCACGTCGCCCGTGCCGTGCTCGGCGATGACATCCTCGAGCGTGCTGAGGTACTCCCGGCCCCCGGTCGGAGAGGTATCACGACCGTCGGTGATCGCGTGGGTGACGGCCTCGACGTCGCGGTCGGCCGCCAGTTCGATCAGCGCGTGCAGGTGTTCCTGATCCGAGTGGACCCCGCCGTCGCTGACGAGGCCGAGGAAGTGAACGCGGCCGTCGTTCGCCCGCGCTCGATCGAACGCCGTATTGATCGCGTCGTTCTCCCGGAACGAGCCGTCCGCGATCGAGTCCGAGATCCGCGTGTACTCCTGGTAGACGACCCGGCCGGCACCGATATTGAGGTGGCCGACCTCGCTGTTTCCCATCTGGCCGTCCGGGAGGCCGACGCGCCGCCCCGCGACTTCGAGGCGGCCGTACGCACCCGATTCGGCGAGCCGGTCGAACACCGGCGTATCGGCTGCCTGAACCGCATCTCTGCCGCCGTCACCGAGTCCCCAGCCGTCGAGGACGATCAGCGCTGCGTCCATACGTATGCGGTTTCCAGCGCGGCCTAACTAGCTGTCGTTGTCGTCGTGAAACGAGGTCCCAATCGCGTCCCACCCGCCCTCGTCGGGGTCCGTTCGGCTGGCGGGCACGTCGAGGGGCGTCACTCGTTCTGGATGAACTCGCCCGAACAGTCGTACTCGAGCAGTTCGTACTCGGCGATGTCGGGCTCTTCGTAGGGGGCCGCCCGATCGGTCAGGCCGTAGACGGTGACCCGTTCGACGCCGGTCTCGTGCGTGGCGTTCCAGCGCCCACAAAGGTAATTCGCGAAGTACGAGTGGTGGTTCTCGTTGCCGGCATAGCGCATGTTCGAGACGTATTTTCGCCACCGTGCAGTCTCGTAGGTTTTATCGACGGACGGTGGTCTGTCCCAATCGACCGCCGAGCCGTGGTAGACGTCGATTTTCGTCCCGTTCTCGAGTTCGCCGGGGACGACGAGCCACCGAGCGTCGGAGGTCGGGTTCGGTGCGAACATCCGCCAGCTTTGGCCGGCTTGGGCCGTATCGATGACGTCTTCGGCGGGCTCCGGAACCTCGGTGTAATCGACTGCCGCGGCGTTCGAGAGCACGACGAGCGACAGAAAGAGCCACGGAACGATCGTCGAGAACAGGACGCGACTGTGGCCCCTGATGGCTGTGAGCGAGGGGCCGGCCTCACGTGCCGACGGGAGCAGCGACACCGAGAAACGCGGCACGCCTCGTTGCAGTCGGCTCAGTTCCCGTCGAAGGACCGGCGTGGCTCCCGCTCGAGTCGCCAGCGCCGTCAGTCGATCCCAGACGACTGGGGGGTAGAACAGGATCAATCCCGCGACGGAGATGAGCGGGAACAGCCCGATCTGGAGCATGGTGAGCATGCCCAGATGCATGCCGATGAAACAGGACGCGAGTATCGCTCGTCGGTAGCCGGTCAACACGAGGAGCAACGGCGACGCCAGGATGAGCGCCATCCAGACGTAAGCACCGATGCGCAACAGGAGCAACTGGTCGGCGAGCACGTTCCCGAGCAGGATCGTCAGCTGATCGGCCTGAAAGATCTCGACGAGCGCGTCGCCCCCCATCCACACGTCGCTTCTGGACTTGTGGATCGCGTTGGTAACGTACATCAACACGACCTGCAGCAACACTGCCATCGTCCCGACGGAGGTTACCGTCGATCGGTCCCGATCGAATCGGCGTGCGTCGATCGACCACCGCTCCCCGAGCGGGAGAAAAACGCCCCAGAAGAGGAGCATTCGCAGGAGGGTGTCGCCGCTGTTGAGGACCATCGGGTTGCGAATGTGCAACGAAACCAACAGGACCCACGAGACGATCGTCGCGAGCCGGGTTCGGTAGCCGGCGACCAGGGCGAGCCCGACGACGCCGGCGACACAAAACAGGAGCGCCTGTACCCACGCCGCGCCGGAGACCGCATGGAGGGAGTAGACCGTCGAGTAGTCGGCAAACAGCGCCTCGAGCGGGAGCACGCCGGCGTCCGTGTAGAAGGCGGTGAGGCTCCGCGATCGCAGCAGTAGATCGACGATAATCAGCGTCCCGACCGCGATACGGAACGCGGCGAGCGCTCGCAGATCGATCTCGAACCGCCGGGCGACCGCTCGGGAGGTGCCGTCGACCGCGTTCGCCACTCGAGTCCGCACGGAGGTGGGGAGGTGTTGATCCATCGTCGATCCTAACTGTTCGCTTCTCGCATCTCGGATCGACCGTCATAAGCTTGTTGTATACTGAAACGACTGTCGTAGCCACCGGACGCGAGTTCGCATCGGATCGGACGGTCGCTGTGTGATCAGTCACCTAGCTGAGGCTATGGCGTGACGGTCGACCAGCGTCGACATCGAAACCCCGGTTATCGATCTCCGTCAGTGGGACGATCGTGTCGTGTCACCGTCGTGCTCGAACGTTCGGCCGCAGTCACCACAGGTGGTTCCCCGCCCCGGTTTGACGCGCTGTGGGAAGACGGCCCCACACTCGTCACAGATCATGAAAAGGCGGTGTTCCGGCGCGACGCCGGCCTCGAATTCGGCGTGGATCCAGGCGTCGGGGTTGCCGTCCTCGTAGAGGGTGACGCCGGAACTGTTCTGTCGCCAGTTGATCGCGCGGTCGTCGGGGCTGTGGGCTGCCTGTTCTCGCTCGGACATCGAGATATCACTGCTCTCCATCCGCACATACATACGCTTTCTGATAGTTATTTACACGTCATCGAGTTAACCGCGTGTCGAGTCGGACCACTGGCTTTTTGCAGGTCGGGTGGGAGCCACCTGTCATGACGCTCGATCCGGTCCACTTCGACGGCATCGCGCGACTCGCAGGGCGGATCGATCACGGGGCCGACGAGCGCGACCGTCGTGCGTTCGCCGAAACCGTCTGGGCGGAGTTTCTCGACCCACTGCGCTACGACGGGCGGACGGTCCTCGAGCCGGTCGACGAGCAGGCCCGACGGGTCGTCGACTGCGAGGGGGTTGCCCTCCGCGACCGCGAGTTCCCGACCGAACACGGTCTCGACGCGGGGACGATCAACCCGACGACGTTCAAAAACGGGCTCGTCATCGATATCGCGCAGGCGGCCATGAGCGCGACGCCGAGCGACCTCGACCTCCACCGGTCGCGAACGACCGTGATGACGGTCCACTCCAACGACGAGACGATGACCGTCGACGAGTCGTGGGGGAAGTTCGACGAGGGATACAGCCGGAGTCGAGCGGTCAAGATCCCGCCGCTCCCGCGGTTCGCCGAGGGCGTCGTCCACGCACTCGCACTCTACCTCGCGGAGAGCAAACACGCCCGCGACCACGCCGAAACAGTCTCGGATCTGCTCGTCCTCGACGGCCCGCTGTATCCCCGCGGCCTGCTGCGCTGGGCCGACCAGCACCCCGACCTCGCGGACTTCCTGCTCGAGGATCCCCGGCCGACGACGGTGCTGGAAAACTACGTCCGGTTGGTCGAAGACTTCGTCGAGCGGGACGTTCCGCTCGTCGGCTTCGTCAAAAACCCCGCGACGCGAGTGCTCACGCGGAGCCTGAAGTCCAAGCGGGACGTCGACATCAGCGTCCCCTGGAGCGACGACTCGGCGCTGTTCACCCGCCTGCTCGAACGCGGCGAGTACGTCGACGACGTCGACGGCGAGCGCTGGGAGCGGGACACCGCGGGGCTGACGTACACGAACTGGTTCCGCTCACGCGGTGGCGTCGACGGGCCGCTGTCGGCCGAGGGCGACGCACTCGGCGTCGATCGCCACCTCGAGCGCGAAGCCTACGAGGTCACCTTCTTCGTCGTCTACGATCCCCGCGACGACCTCCTCTATCGGATCGAGGCACCCTACGCGTTCACCAAGGACCCCGAAACGCGGGATCGCCTGACGATGCAATTGCTCCAGGACGTCGCCATCGCTCACGGCCCGCCGACGATCGTCGGGAAAGCCGACGAACTCGCACGGATCAGCAACGCCGAAAAGGCGTCGCTCCGGGAGACGCTCGAGGATCGATTCGACACGGCACAGGACCGGACCTACGACGACCACCGGTGGACCGAGGAGCCGTTTTGAATCGGTCCCGCCGTGTGGCGGACCGGGCCACCCCAGACCGGAAGCCGGTCGCTGGCCACCACCGTCGACTATTGAACTGTATGATATATTATAGTCGTCTGACGTACGTTTATGTGGCCGGACGGGTCCCTAGTTGATATGTCGAACAACCGTGTCGAACAACTGGAATCGACGGTTGCGGAACTCGAATCGACGGTAGAGGGACTGACGGACGAACTCATCGAAGCGAAAGAACGGATCCGCGTCCTCGAGGCCGAGCTCGATGCGGAGACGCCGACGCGTGTCCCCGAGCGACGTGGCGAGGAGACGGGGACGACCGCGGTCGAGGAGGACGAAACGCCCGAAGCCGAACCCGACGAAGTCGCCGAAGCGGCGGCCGACGCCGAGGACGTCGACGAGACTGCCGGTGACGAAGCGGAAGACTCAGGTAGCGACGACATTATCGTTGCATAACAGCGGCGGAATCGAGGGGCGAGACCGTGGACCGCGGTCGGCGCTCGCTTCGACGGCTACTGGCGGTCCGGAGGGTTCGAAAGGAGCATGTACATCAAGTCGATCGTTCTCGACGATTTCAAGAGCTTCGGTAGAAAGACGAAGATACCGTTCTACGAGGATTTTACCGTCGTCACGGGCCCGAACGGCTCCGGCAAATCGAACATTATCGACGCCGTCCTCTTCGCGCTCGGACTGGCCCGGACCCGCGGGATTCGTGCCGAGAAACTGACCGATCTCATCTACAACCCCGGTCACGAGGGCGGCGACACCTCCAGTGGCCCCCGCGAGGCGACCGTCGAGGTCATTCTCGACAACTCCGGGGGCACCCTCGAGCGATCACAGGTCGTCAACGCCGCCGGCAGCGAGGATATCGGCGACGTCGACGAAATTCGCATCCGCCGCCGGGTCAAGGAGACCGAGGACAACTACTATTCCTATTACTATCTGAACGACCGCTCGGTCAACCTCTCGGACATCCAGGACCTGCTCGCACAGGCGGGGATCACGCCGGAGGGGTATAACGTCGTCATGCAGGGCGACGTGACCGAGATCATCAACATGACGCCGGGTTCCCGCCGGGAGATCATCGACGAGATCGCGGGGGTCGCGGAGTTCGACGCCAAGAAGGAAGACGCCTTCGAGGAACTCGAGACCGTTCAAGAGCGGATCGACGAGGCCGAACTCCGCATCGAGGAGAAACGCGACCGCCTCGAGCAACTCGCCGACGAGCGCCGGGAAGCAATGCGCTACCGCCGGCTCCGCCGCGAGAAGGACGAATACGAGGGCTACAAGAAGGCCAGCGAACTCGAGGAGAAACGCGAGGAACTCGAGTCCGCCGAAGCCGAGGTCGACGACCTCGAGGACGAACTCCGGGAGCTCCAGCGGGAACTCGACGAACGCGAAGGGGCGGTCGTCCGCCTCCAGGAGGACCTGGAGGACTTGAACGCCGAGATCGAGCGCAAGGGCGAGGACGAACAGCTCCGGATCAAAAGCGAGATCGAGGGGGTCAAAGGCGACATCTCGCGGCTCGAGGACAAGATCGAGGCCAGTGAGGAGGCGATCGAGGACGCCGAGTCCGAGCGACGCGAGGCGTTCGTCGAGATCGATCGCAAGCAAGAGACGATCGACGATCTCGACGACGAGATCCGCGAACGCAAACTCGAGAAGGCACAGGTGAAAAGCGAGATCCAGGAACGCGAGGCCGACCGCGACGACCTCGAGGCCGAAATCGAGGCCGTCGACACCGAGTTCGACGAACTCAAGGCCGAACTCGCCGAGCGAAAGGACGATCTCGAGGCGGCCAAGACCGAGAAAAACGACCTCCAGCGCGAGCAGGACCGCCTGCTCGACGACGCTCGCCGACGCTCGAACGCGATCAGCGAGAAAGAGGCGACGATCGAAGAGAAGCGCGAAACGATTCCGGAGATCGAGAGCCAGCGAAGCGACCTCGAGCGGGAACTCGAGAAGGCCGAACGGAATCGGCGAAACATCGCGGAGGTCGTCGACGACCTGAAAGCCCAGAAACGAAGGCTCCAGTCGGACGTCGACGATCTCGACGACGAGATCCAGGCCAAACAACAGGAGTACGCCGAACTCGAGGCCAACGCCGGCGAGAGCGGCGATTCCTCGTTCGGTCGTGCGGTGACGACGATCCTCAACTCGGGGATCGACGGCGTTCACGGCGCGGTCGCACAGCTGGGGACCGTCGCCGGCGAGTACGCGGTCGCCTGTGAGACCGCCGCGGGGGGCCGGCTGGCGAACGTGGTCGTCGACGACGACGTCATCGGCCAGCAGTGTATCGAGCACCTCAAGTCCCGAAACGCGGGTCGGGCGACCTTCCTGCCGCTGACGGACATGAGCCAGCGCCGGCTGCCATCGGCCCCCAGCGATCCGGGGATCGTCGACTTCGCGTACAACCTCGTCGACTTCGATCAGGAGTACGCCGGCGTTTTCTCCTACGTCCTCGGGGACACGCTGGTCGTCGAGGACATCGAGACCGCCCGCTCGTACATGGGCGACTATCGAATGGTCACCCTCGATGGCGACTTGGTCGAAAAAAGCGGCGCGATGACCGGCGGCTCCGGCGGCGGTTCGCGCTACTCCTTTACCGGCGGCGGCGAGGGACAACTCGAGCGCGTCGCCAAACGGATCACGGAGCTCCAGGAGGAACGCGAGTCGCTGCGGGAGGAGGTCCGTAGCGTCGAGGAGCGACTCGACGACGCCCGCGACCGCAAGAGCGACGCGGCCGACGAAGTCCGCTCGATCGAGTCCGAACTCGAGGGGTTAGCCGAGAAACGCGAGGCCCTCGAGGCGGCGATCGAGGACCTCGAGACCGATCTCGAGGAGCTCCGCGAGGAACGAGACGCCGTCGACGAGCGGATGAACGAGATCGCCGCGGAGATCGACGCCAAGACCGCAACGGTCGAGGAACTCGAGGCCGAGATCGACGACCTCGAGACCGAACTCGCCGACTCGAAGATCCCCGAATTGACCGATCGGATCGAGACGCTCGAGGCCGAGATCGACGACCGCGAAGAGCGGATTCAGGAGCTCGACAACGACCTCAACGAGCTGAACCTCGAGAAGGAGTACGCCGAGGACGCCATCGAGGACCTCCACGACGACATCGAGGCGGCCCAGAACCGCACGGCAGAACACGAGGATCGGATCGAGGAGTACGAGGCGGAGATCGAGGCGAAACGCGAGGAACTGGCGGCAAAGCGCGAGGCCGTCGAGGAACTGGAAGCGGAGTTGACGGAGCTGAAAGACGAACGGAGCGACCTCAAAGAGGAGCTCTCCGAAGCCAGGACGGCGCGCGATCAGCAGCAAGACCGGGTCAATACCGTCGAGAGCAAACTCGAGGACGCGAGCGAGCGCGCCAACAGCCTCGAGTGGGAGATCGAATCGCTGGAGTCGGAAGTCGGGGACTACGACCCCGAAGACGTGCCCGATCACGAGACCGTCCGCGAGATGATCGACCTTCTGGGGGCCGACATGGAGGCCATGGAGCCGGTGAACATGCTCGCGATCGACGAGTATGACGAGGTCCGAAGTGACCTCGAGGAACTCGAGGAGGGACGGGAGACGTTAGTCGAGGAGGCCGACGGCATCCGCGACCGGATCGAGCAATACGAGACCCAGAAGAAGCGGACGTTCATGGACGCCTACGATGCGATCGCGTCCCACTTCACGGAAATTTTCGAGAAGCTCTCCGAAGGAACGGGGACGCTCCACCTCGAGAACGAGGCCGATCCGTTCGACGGCGGACTGACGATGAAGGCCCAGCCGGGCGACAAGCCGATCCAGCGGCTGGACGCGATGTCCGGCGGCGAGAAGTCGCTGACCGCGCTGGCCTTCATCTTCGCCATCCAGCGGCACAACCCGGCTCCCTTCTACGCACTCGACGAGATCGACGCCTTCCTCGACGCCGTCAACGCCGAGCGGGTCGGCGAGATGGTCGAGGAACTCGCCGGCGACGCCCAGTTCGTCGTCGTCTCCCACCGCTCGGCCATGCTCGATCGCTCGGAACGCGCGATCGGGGTGACGATGCAACAGGACAACGTGAGTGCGGTGACCGGCATCGATCTGAGTAGTGGGGAGGTTCCTGCTGATGACTAGGGAGCCGCGTAGCGGCTCCGAAACGTCGAGTAGCGCGGAACGGAGTTCCGCGAACAGTCGAGCGGCAGAGCCGCGAGACGACGGGGAGCAAAGCGACCCGCGAGACGGCGATGAGCCCGAGGAGCCAACGGCGACGCAGGGCTCCTCGAGAACGCAAGCGGGAAGCGAAGCGACCCGTGAGCGAAACGAGTCACGAAGCGCTGAATCACACGCCCCCGGTCGAACCCTCCGAACCGACGGCGGCGACGAGATTCCGCTGAACATCGCCGGACACGAGGACCGCGAGCGGCCGGGCGACTCGAGCCCGGATACCGACCCGAACGAGGGCGGTGCTGACGGCCGTGACCCCGAGGCGGGGGAATCGGTCCTCGAGTTCACGGGCGTCGAGACGGGCGATGCTGCGGACGACGACGGGGAGGCGGAAGTCGAACCGGTCGAACTGCTCGTCCAACTCGCCAAGGACGGCGAGATCGACCCGTGGGACATCGACATCGTCGACGTGACGGACACGTTCCTCGAGGCGATCGACGAGGTCGACCTGCGGACCTCCGGCCGGGCGCTGTTCTACGCGAGCGTCCTCCTGCGGATGAAAAGCGACGAGCTGTTCGCGGTCGAGGAACCCGACGAGGAGGAACTCCCACCGTGGGAAGCGCCCTTCGCCGACGACGGACCGACGGCTCCTGACGGCGACGACGGGAGGGAGTACCCGCCTGGGTTCGACCCCGTCGAGAACCTCGAGGAAGAGATGGAGCGCCGCCTCGAGCGCAAACACGCCCGCGGGAAGCCCGAGACCCTGGACGAACTCGTTCGCGAGCTCCGGACCGCCGAACGCGATAGCTGGTGGAAGGAGTCCCGGAGTTACGACACGAGCGGCTCGCCGACGGGGTACGATCGCGGCGTCCAGGAACTGAACTACCACTCCGGCGACGATCTGCGGGTCGACGACGAACCGACCAGCGACGACGTCACTCATACGACCCACGAAGAAGACATCGAGGCGGTCATCGACGACGTCGAAGCCGAACTCGAGACCCACTACGAACAGGGACGCGACGAGGTGTTGTACGCCGAGATCGACGAGGTCGGTGGCTCGCGCGTGATGACGTATCTCGCCTTGCTCTTCTTGGCCCATCGGGGCCGTGTCACGCTCGAGCAGGACGAACTGTTCGGCGATCTCTGGGTCCAGCAGGTCGCGGTGGAGGCGGAACCGGACGAAGCGATCGCCGACTGACTGCGACTCGGCGGACCGTCGCCGAAAGTATTATTCTCCCGTCACTCCTGGGTTGAAACCGATGCCACGACCAGGTCGCCATCCGAGCCTTGCCCGCCGGCTTCGACGCGTGGCGGATCATCTCGGCTTCACGCTGCTGTGGGGGTGGATCCTCGTCTCGGTGCTTTTCGTTCCGACGTGGCTGGGACACTGGTGGATCGGGGTGGTCCTGTTCGTGCTCGGATTCGTCGTCTGCTGGCAAGCGGCGGACGCGTCGAGCGATCCCGTGTACACCATCGGGACCAAACGCGAGGTTCGAACCGATCGCGTCGAATCCGACCACGTCGACTGCGATGCGTGTGGCCGATCGGCTGCAGGCGGCGAGTACCGGCGCTACGAACGTCGCCGCGTCCTGTTCGGGACGACGATAGCGGTTCCGGAGTCGGGCGAGAACGTCTACTGCAGTCGGTGTGTGGACGGTCCACGCGATTCGAGTCCGAACGCGGACGCGGCGTCAGAGTGGGACGCGTCGGGGAGCAAAGCGACCGATTCTGCCGCCGACGATCGGACCGCACTCGAGTCCGAGCGGTCCTGACGCCGGATCGATGCGCCCGTCGAACTCGGACGCTCGCCGGATCGATTCGATCCCAGTCTCCGACGATCGAACTCGCCGCGTGGCGTCCGGCCAGACGCCGGGAGCGGTCAGTCGAGGTAATCGCCCGCGAGCAGGTCGACGCGCTCGAGGGTCTCTTCGGGGATCGCTTCCTGTGGCGTGTTGATCGTCCCTTCGAGGGCGCTCCAGGCCTCGCTCTCGAAGCCGTCGGGCATCGTTCTGATGGCGTGCTCGACGACCGCGTTGATCGCGTCCTCGTTGGCCGCGGCGTTCTCGAGGACCTCCTCGAGGGAGACTTCGCTGTCGTCTTTCCAGACGTCGTAGTCGGTGACGCCGGCCACCGTGGCGTAGCTCAACTCGGCCTCGCGGGCGAGTTTGGCCTCGGGAATGGCGGTCATCCCGACGATGTCCCAGCCCTGGTCGCGATAGAACTCGCTTTCGGCCTTCGTGGAGAACTGCGGGCCTTCGATGCAGACGTAGGTGCCGCCCTTCTGGACTTTCGTTTCGTCGGCCGTCGCAGCGTGGCTCTCGGGGTGGTCGCTCGTGTTGGTCCCCGAGCGGAGCACGCTGCGGGCCGATTCGGCGAGGTGATCGACCATCGCCGGACAGTATGGCTCGGCAAAGCCCATGTGGACGACCATGCCGTCGCCGAAGAAGGTCGGCGAGCGGTGTTTGGTCCGATCGAAGATCTGGTCGGGAACGACCAGCGTCCGGGGTGGCAACTCCTCTCGCAGGCTTCCGACCGCGTTCGTGGCGATGACCCGGTCGACCCCGACCGACTTGAGCGCGTAGATGTTCGCGCGATAGGACGCGTCGGTCGGCGGATGCTGGTGATCCCCGCCGTGACGCGGGAGGAACGCGACGTCTCGTCCGGCCAGTTCGCCGAGGGTAACCACGTCGCTTGGCTCGCCGTACGGCGTCGAAATCGCTTCCGTCCGCGTGTTCTCGAGTGGCAGTGCGTCGTAGATGCCGCTGCCGCCGATAACGCCGATCGTCATGCGTGGTCGTGGGTCGACCAGTCACCTAAACGGTCCGGTCGCCGGCCTCAAGGGCGTCCGTCCCGTCGTGGCAGTCGGTATCACCGTTCACGAGCGCACAAGTAGGGTCGGCAACATTGGTCGGTTATGGCTGTCGACGAGGAGCCACCCGGCGGACTCACCGAGGGCCCGCTCGTCCGCCCGATGGTCCGATTGGCGTGGCCGCTGGTGGTCATCCAGTTGTTGCAGGTGGCGTACAACGTCGGTGACACCTTCTGGCTGGGTGCGCTCTCCCCCGACGCAGTGGGGGCGGTGAGCCTCGCCTTTCCGCTCCTCTTCTTGCTGATCGCGATCGGCGGTGGCTTCACCGCGGCCGGCGCGATCCTGATCGCCCAACACACCGGCGCGAAGAGCGGGGATGCGGGCCTGATCGCCGGGCAGACGCTATCGTTCGTCTCGCTGGTCGCCGTCGGACTGAGCGCGCTCGGCTTTTTCGCGACCGAGCCGATGCTCGCGGCGTTGCCCGCCGACGCCGAGACTCAGGCCGCGATCATCCCGCTCGCCGCCGAGTACCTGCGAGTGTTCTTCCTGGGACTCCCCTTCCTGTTTGGCTTCTTCGTCTTCGTCGCGCTCATGCGGGGCTACGGCAGCACGCGTGCGCCGATGAGCGTTATGCTCGTCAGCGTCGTTATCAACCTCGCGCTCGACCCGTTGTTGATCTTCGGCGTCGGTCCCCTTCCCCGCCTCGAGGTCCAGGGAGCCGCCGTCGCGACCCTCATCTCGCGGGGCATCGCGACGGTGATCGCGTTCTACCTGCTGTACTACACCGACGTGGGTCCGGACATCCGGGCGGCCCACCTCCGGCCGCGACGCGAGTACGTCGCGAAGATCACCCGGCTGGGCGTCCCGACGGCCCTCGAGCAGTCGATGACGGCGCTGGCGCTGGTCGCGATGACGGCGATGGTCGTAACCTTCCCGCCGGCGGTCGTCGCGGCCTACGGGCTGGGGAACCGGCTCATTTCGCTGGCCTTCCTGCCGGCGATGGGCCTGGGACAGGCGACGGACACGATCGTCGGCCAGAACCTGGGTGCGGGCAAGCCCGACCGGGCGGCGAGGGCCGTCCGGATCGCCGCAGGGGCGATTGCCGGCGTCATGGTCGTCGCCGGGTTCCTCGCCGCACTCTTCCCGGAGCCGTTCGTCTCGGTGTTCGTCACGGCCGACGCGGCGGGGAAAGCGGCGACGATCGACTACGGGGTGAGCTACCTCCGATACGCCGCGGTCGGCTTCGCGTTCATGGGCGTGTTACAGGTCATTCAGGGGGCGTTCCGCGGGGCCGGAAACACGAAGACGGCACTCGTGTTCGCGGTGTTTGGCCTCTGGATGGTGCGCGTTCCCGTCACCTACTACCTGCTCTTCGTCGCCGAGTGGGGCCCGACAGGCATCTGGACCGGCGTCGTGGTCGGCGACGTCGTCGGCGCGCTCGCGGCCGTCGCGTGGTTCACGCGGGGCACGTGGAAGGGGTCGATCGTCGAGGGTGGCGACGACGAGACGACGGACGGACCGACGGGCACGACCGATGTCGAACCAACCGCCGAGTAACCACCTGGTCGGGCGCTGACTCGAGCAGTCGACCAGCGCTTCTCTTCCCGAAAACAGCTGCAGAAACGAGTTATTCCTCGACGAGCGTCCACTCCTCGGCCCCGACCGACTCGAGGACCTCGCGTCGGTCCATCTCGCGTAGAACCTCCGACAGCCGGTCGGGCTGGGCGATCTCCATCTCGATGCGTTCGATGCCGTGGTGTTCGGTGAGGAAGTGGCGGATCTCCTCGTTCGTGAACGTCTCCTGGTCGGCTTTGGCCATCGCACTCGAGATGAGATCGATCAGATCTTCGATGAAGTTCCACGGGTAGACGATCCAGGTCCACTCCTCGAGGCGTTCGCCGACGTAGTCGGGTTGGAACTCGCTGGTGCCAAGCAGTTGCAGGGTCGCAGTGCGGACCTCGCCGGCGTCGCGGTCGTCGACGTACTCGTAGGCGCGTTCGATCGAGCCGCCGGTGTCGGCGATGTCGTCGATGATGAGTACGTCCTTGTCTTCGACGCTGCCCTCGGGCATCGGGTAGCGGACGGTCGGCTCGCCGGATTTCTCGGCGGTGCCGACGTAGTGTTCCATCTTCAGGCTCGTCAGGTCGTTCAGCCCGAGGAAGTCACAGAGACACCGGCCGGCGAACCAGCCGCCCCGTGCCAGTGCGACGACGACGTCCGGCTCGAACTCGTCGTCGCGGACGTCGTCGGCCACGTCCCGACACAGGCCGTAAATGTACTCCCAGTTGGTTATCGTACAGTCGAAATCGTCCGGTAGGTCGGACATCTGATGGCCACCTACCCGGTGACTCGAGCGCGGCCCCCTTAAGTTGGCTGAAATCACCGTCCGCTTCACGTCGACAGACCTCAAATAATAGTGAACAGTAATAACTTCGGGACGGTCGTCTCCATTAACTGAAGATGCCCTCTACGCAAGACTACGAGTACCTCCTCGAATGCGAGAACGTGATCGGCGTGGACTACGATTCGGCTGAAGACCGGGTGACAGTTTTCGTCTCGCAAAAACGGCCGCGAGACTGCCTCGCCGACGAGGACGACGTCGAAACACGCGTGGCTGCGGCCGGCGACGACGTCGACGTCAGCGTCGTCGACTCGGGCTACGACGAGACGCGCGAGGGATTCGACGCGCTGTCGACCCTCGAGCCGATGCCCGAGGCCGCAGAGGACCGACAGGGCCGCCATCGGCCCGTCCCCGCTGGCGTCAGCGAGATAAACGCGGACTCGACGGCCGGAACCGGCGGGCCGTATCCGGCCCGGATCGACGACCCCATCGACGGAGCCGCGACCTGGGCAGAGAGCGTCGAGAGCGGCGATCTCGTCCGACTGTCGAACAATCACGTCTACGCTCGCTCGAACGCCGCCGAGTTCGGCGAATCCATTCTCCAGCCGTCGCCGGCCGACGGTGGCGACGCGGACGACACGGTCGGGGATCTCGTCGGCTACGTCCCGGTCGAGAACGGGGGCCTCGTCGACGTCGCCGCCCGCTCGGTCGAGCCGGATCGGGAGTCGGTGACGTACGCCGGGCTGGACGAGGCCTGGCCGACGGGTATTCGACGCGAGGGGTACGATGACCTCCGGGGCGAAACGGTGACGAAGACGGGTCGAACGACCGGCGTCACGAGCGCCGCGATCGAAGCGACGAGCGCGAGCGTCCGCGTCGAGTTCGGCGAGCAGGGGCCGATCCTGTTCCGCGACCAGCTCGTCGCCGGCCCGCTCTCCGAACCCGGCGACAGTGGCTCCGCGGTCTTCCTCGAGGACGGCGGTCTCGTCGGGCTCCTCTTTGCCGGCTCCTCCCGACAGACGATCTGTAACCGGATCGCGAACGTCGAACGCGAACTGGGCGTGGAGATACTCACCGCCGAGCCGGGCGACGAGGAAGCGGTGCCAGTCTACAGGACGACGCTGGACCGCACGCTCGAGGTCGACTTCCACGAGCCGTCGCTGACCCTCGAATCGCTCACCGTCGAGGGGGAACTGCGGCCGGGTGAGACCGTCGGCGTCTCGGCGACGATTGCCGCCGATTCCGGGAAGTACTGGCTGGGTATCGACGACGAGCGGCGGACGACTTCGATCGCGACCCGTGACGGTTCGCAGGGACGAGCGACGGTGTCGGTTCCGGTGTCGATTCCCGACGACGCGACGGAGTCGGTAACGCTTCGAATTCGTGGCGGCCCGGTTGCAACCCTGCAGTGATTGCACGTCGCGCCGAATTCGTCCCTCGTCGGACGCTGGCTCGTCTGGCATACTACATTCGGTCACTCCTGCACTCTCTCGAGCGGTCGTTCAGCGACGCCGTGTGCGGCCGTAGGTAGTTATTTATAACTCGATCATACAACCTAGTTATCGATGGCGCGTACACAGATTCAGGCCGCCCGCGAGGGAACGGTGACAGCCGAAATGGAGCGAGTCGCCGAACGAGAGAACCGCGATCCGGAGTTCGTCCGCGAGCAAGTCGCCGAGGGGCAGGCCGTCATTCCGGCTAACGTCAATCACGACGCCCTCGACGCGATGGTCATCGGCCGCGAGTTCGCGACGAAGGTCAACGCCAACATCGGTAACAGCGAGACGACCAGCGACCTCGAGACGGAACTCGAGAAGCTCCACACCGCCGTCCACTACGGCGCGGACACGGTGATGGATCTCGGCACCGGAAGCGACCTCGACGAGATCCGGGAAGCCCACATCGATCACTCGCCGGTGCCGCTCGGGACGGTGCCCCTGTACGAGGCGGTCAAGCAGGCGGGTAGTCCCGAGGATATCACGAAAGAATTGCTGCTCGAGATCGTCGAGAAACAGGCGAAACAGGGCGTCGACTACATGACGATCCACGCGGGGATCCTCGCCGAGCACCTGCCGCTGACCGACGGGCGAAAGACCGGCATCGTCTCGCGGGGCGGGTCGATCATGGCCAAGTGGATGGAGGAAAACGGCGACCAGAACCCGTTCTATCAGGTCTTCCACGAAATCTGTGAGATCTTCGCCGAGCACGATGTCACCTTCAGTCTCGGTGACAGTCTGCGACCGGGCTGTCTGGCCGACGCCTGCGACGAGGCCCAGTACGCCGAACTCGACACCCTGGGGGAACTCACGCGGGTGGGCTGGGATCACGGCGTTCAGGTGATGGTCGAAGGGCCGGGCCACGTACCGATGCACAAGGTTGCCGAGAACGTCGAGCGCCAGCAGGAGGTCTGCGACGGTGCTCCCTTCTACGTGCTCGGTCCACTGGTGACCGACATCGCGCCGGGTTACGACCACATCACGAGCGCCATCGGTGCGGCGATGGCGGCCCAGGCCGGCGCGGCGATGCTGTGTTACGTCACGCCGAAGGAACACCTCGGCCTTCCCGAGGAGGAGGACGTTCGCGACGGCCTCGCAGCGTACCGGATCGCCGCCCACGCCGGCGACGTGGGCAACGAACGCCCCGGCGCGCGCGACTGGGACGACGCGCTCTCGGAAGCCCGCTACGAGTTCGACTGGCGCGAGCAGTTCGATCTCGCGCTCGACCCCGACCGCGCCCGGTCGTTCCACGACCAGACCCTGCCCGGTGACAACTACAAAGAGGCCCGCTTTTGCTCGATGTGCGGGGCCGACTTCTGCTCGATGCGGATCGATCAGGATGCGCGTGAGGACGGCGAGATGGAGGCGATCGAGGGTGAGGCACGGACCGACCTCGAGTCGTCGCCCGCCGCGGAAGTCAACCGCCCCCCAGTCGGAACGCACGAGTCGGGTGACCTCCCACCGATGGCGGATCACGATCACACGGATCCGCTCGAGGAACCGGGAGACGACTGAGCCCCGGAGAACGTATCGGGATCGAATACAGTCACAGAGAAACGACCTCGTCTTTATCCGACGGACCGTGGACGGTTCGGTATCGATGGCACCCCGACGACGAACCGTACTCGCGGCGGTATCGACGGCGACAGCGTCGGCAGTGGCCGGCTGTGCCGATCTACTCTCCGACACGACGGACGAGGACGCCGGGACGGAGACTGCCGACGAGACGGCGGTGGCGTTCGTCGAGGAACTCGCGAACGATCGATTCGAGCAAGCAAGCGAGCGTTTCGTCTCGGGTAACCGAGAGCGCTACGGCGATCCCGGCCGCCTCGAGCGACTCTGGATGGCCTATACTGCGATCGGGGGCGCGTTCGAGGACATCGTCGGCACGGACGTGACGGCGGGTGACGAGGCCAACGCGGTCGATCTGCGGCTGGCGTTTGCCCGGAGTGAACACGACTGCCGCGTCATCGTCGACAGCGAGTCGCGACTCCTCGACTGCGGGATCACCGACGAGTACGAACGACCGTCCTACGTCGACTCGAGTGCGGTCTCCGACGAGGACGTGACGCTCGCGGCCGACGACTGTTCCCTGCCGGGGACCGTTACCACCTCTGCGACCGCCGACGAGGCTCCCGGCGTCGTCCTGATCCACGACTCCGGACCAGTGACCGGCGACACCGCTCGCGGCGGAACGCAGCTGTTTACGGATCTCGCCGAGGGGCTCGCGACCCAGGGAATCGCGTCCCTTCGGTACGACAAGCGCGTGCCCGCATGCGAGGTCCAACCCGGTGCGTACACCCTCGATCACGTCACCGTCGACGACGCGCTGGTCGCGGTCGATCGCCTTCGGTCGACCGAGGGAGTCGATTCGGATCGGATCGTCGTCGTCGGCCACGGCCTCGGCGGCCGGGCAGCCCCCAGAATCGCCGCTCGAGACGGCGAGCTCGCCGGCGTCGTCGGACTCGCCGCACCCGCACGACCCTACCACGACCTCACCCTCGAGCAACTCGAATACAAGGTGTCGGTCGGCGACCACGAGTGGGCCGACCTCGAGCAGGTCTTCGAAACCTGGTCGGCGGAGATCGAACGCGTTCGATCGGGCGAGTACGAGGCCGACGAGATGCTCCTGGGCAAACCGGGCGCGTTCTGGGACAGCCTCGGGTCGTACGACCACCTGGGAACCACGGCGGACGTCGACGTTCCCCTATACTTGCTCCAGGGCGAGCGCGACTTCCAGGTTACCGTGGCCGACGACCTCGAGCTGTGGCGATCCGAACTCGATGGCAGGTCGGCGACGACGTTCGAGAGCTACGACGGCCTCAATCACCTCTTTATGCCGGGCGACGGCGAGTCGGTGGAGTTCGAGTACGCCGTCCGGAACAACGTCGCAGAGCGGGTCGTCGACGATCTCGTGGACTGGATCGACGACCTGTAGCCCGACCGGGGAGCCACGACTCGAGCAGGGGCACTCCGTCGACCGCCCGGGTCTGGTTCGCGTGCGGCTCGCGGATGGCGTGCGGGTCGGCGGCTCACGTACCAACCCGTTTTGTCACTTTGCGGGTAGCGACATCCACGCCAGTAGTAACTGAAATGATGAGGACGGCGGCCGGAAACATAGCGTAGGGATACCCAACTAAGATGTCCGACTCGCCACCTGTTCCCAGTAGTCCCCAAAACGTGAGGGTAGTCGCAGCGAACAACCCGACTAACGCGCCCACGTTTCCACGGGTTGCAAAAATGTACACTGGGACTCCGGCCTGAAGCGCCACTAGCGGAACGACGATCGTGAAGACCCAGAGGAGATACTGGAACCTGAAGACACCGGATGCAAACGTATCATGTACATATCGCGGGCTAAGATAGACCACAGAACAGATTATGACGTACCAGACGCTGCTGGCTGCAGCGCCACCTTCCGGTGTGTCGGCTCGCTTCTGAAGGACATACAGTCCTAGAAGGGCAACCGATGCGAGCACGATCGAGACGGCTGCATTAACCGGCCTGCTCCCAAAGGCCGGGTCAATACTTCCCTGCATAATATTTCAGTACTGCTGGCGTGCAAATAGTTGCTACGTTATACCGGACAGAAGGGAGGACATCCGATACTGTCACCATCGTCTTTGATATCTCCCTCGATATAATCGTAATTGCCGGAGGCAGAGTCCATATTTGCGTTTCCTGCGTATTTTGTTTTCACGTCTGTCCACTCGTCCGATACTTCCCCGCGTGTCTCTGATACTCTCCAGTTGACACCACAGCCGATACCGACCCATTCGCAGCCCTGGTTGTGATCCGGCGGGTCTCTGTGACCTGCACCGACAATCTCTAGATTGTCAACGCCGGAGAGATCATAGGCTCGGACGTGATACTGGGTCGGTACCGAACTAGGGGGAATATTCCTTTTTATATGTTCATCCTGTGCCTTGACCGTGTCTTCATCCTCGAAGATGTATTTATCACTGGATGGCCACGGCGATCCCCAGCCTTCATCCTGCATCTCATCCTGTATGTCCGACGCATCTTTTCCATTATCCCATGCGAGATTAATCGGTGCTGTCCGCTCGGCAAGGTCGTCCCGATCAGACGGGTTGTCCCCATTGTACGTATACTTCGAACAATCTGCAGCAAGTAGCGGATTCGATTCTGCCTGCGAGGAGATAGAGTCGGCGGCTAAAAGTGCGTCCCGCATCCGCATCTCCTGGGCATAGTGTTGCTCGACAGTCCCCAGGATTGCTGTATCTTTATATTCAATCACGTCCGGTTCATCCTTTCCCGAACGCTGAGATTTGACTGCTTGTTCAGTATCTTTGAACATCTCTTTATCAATCTTCAGTTCGTCCTTCCCGAAGTCAACTGTATTGCCTGGCCTGACTTCAGGATTATAATTGCCGGATTCGGTACTCATTATAATTGATTCATCTTTCGAATTAACCGATATTGGATTTGTTTCTTCAATCTTAAATTCGACTTCTCGAATATATCCATTCTCTTGGGGGATCCGACGAATGGTACGCATCCCTCTGGCCCGAACAGGGCGACTCACAGCCTTCGTTCCCTGGACTGGGATTGCTCCGAGAGACAGGATACCTCCCATCGCAACAGTTCCGAACATTTTCAGTGCTTTACGGCGGCTTCTATTTCCTATCGGCATAGCCAGTAGTCATCCACCCTGATGATTAAATTTTTATATTATTGCTAAATATATCTTATAGCTAGGGTCGATATTTGGTCAATTTATTGTTTTAAATTTTGGTTTGAATCAAATATAGTTGTCTAATAAGAGTGTTACGAGGTATTTTGTCAATCGATAACTGTATTGAGTATAGACAGCCCTGAGAGAAACCAGTGCGTCAGGACGGTCACAAACCGTGTTAGACCCGCCCGTGAGCAAGCCATATTCAGCAAGCGCAACCGCGTACCGCAAGGTCGACGTCGATTGTGAGCACATCGCCGACGCTCTGGGCGACAGCTAGGTCGCCATCAAGGGAGTGAACGACGACTATAGGAGTCACTGAACGTCATTGCATATCCGATCGCAAGGACGATTCGCGTAGGCCGGCGATCGATTCGTCAACGGCGAACGGAAGAGGAGCGGCGATCCGGGCCGACTCGAGCGGATTCGGAACGGGGACACGATCCATCGGATACCATTCTCGGCTCCCCCCGGCGCGTTCTAGGACAGTCTCGACGACTACGAACAGGTCGCGACCGCCCAGTCGATCGATATCCCTTGTTGTTCCAGCAGGGCGACCGCGATTTCAGGGTCACCGTCGGGGACGACTTCGAACAGTGGCAGGCGGCGCTCGAGGGGTGCGACACCACCGACTTCGAGCAGTACGAGGGGACTCAATCATCAGTTTATGCCCGGCGAGGGACCGTCCGGTTCGAATATCGACTGCGGAACGACCTGACCAACCCGTTCTCGACGATCTCGTCGCTTGGATCGACGGCCTGCAGGGGAGTAGGTAGCGGCGACCGGCGTGGTCGAGCGCCGGTATCGTGGCGACGACCGAGGTTTCATACGCCGGTCGCACGACCCACGTTGTATGGAGACGATTCGGGTCTTGCAGGTCGATGCCTTCACCGACGAACCGCTGACCGGGAACCCGGCCGGCGTCGTTCCGGACGCGGACGGACTCTCGAGCGAGCAGATGCAGACGATCGCCGCCGAGATGGCCGTCAGCGAGACCGCCTTCCTTCGCTCGAGCGAGACCGCCGACCGCCGAATCAGATACTTCACGCCCACGCAGGAGGTCGATCTCTGTGGTCACGCGACGATCGGGACGTTCGCACACCTCCACGACGAGGGTCTCGAGCCCGGGACGACGACCCTCGAGACGAACGTCGGCACGCTCGAGATCGAACTCGAGGGCGACGGCACGGTCTGGATGACACAGGACGAGCCGACGATCCGCGAGGTCGACGTCGGCTACGACCGCGTCGCCGACGCGCTGGGCGTCGATCGGGCCGCCCTCGAAGGAGCCAGCGCCGACCTGCCCCTCGCGGTGGCGTCGACCGGGCTCCCGTTTCTGATCGTCCCGATCACGTACCTCTCGGACGTCGGCGCGGCCGAACCCGACCTGACCGCGATCGAGGCGCTCACCGACGACCTCGATGCGACCGGGATCTATCTGTTCACCTTCGACGCACTCGAGGCCGAATCGACGGTCCACGGACGCATGTTTGCGCCGGGAGCGGGGGTTCCGGAGGACCCCGTCACCGGCACCGCGAGCGGAGCCGCCGCCGCGTACCTCGACCGCTTCGACGCCTTCGACGGCGATCTCCCCGCGGAGCTCCGACTCGAGCAGGGCCACTACGTCGACCGGCCGGGCCAGGTTCGGGTTCGCCTCGACGGAGCCGTACAGGTCGGCGGCCGCGGCGTGACCGTCCTCGACGGGTCGCTCGTCGTCCCCGATAGCGACGACGACGAGATACTGGAGGCCTGAGTTCGGGCGGCCGCATGGGTCCGTCGCAGATCCCGACTAAACGCAATGCTGACAGGTTCGAACGCAGTCTTAACAGAAACTCATTCGGTTATGAGTTGCGATCGGTGGCGGTTGTTCGCAACCTTCTTTATTCGTACCAGCGATCACGCAGATAGAGATGGCTGTACTCTGGCTGGACGAGATCAGTGCCGGCGACCTCGAGCAGGTCGGCGGCAAAGGTGCTTCCCTGGGCGAGCTTACGGGTGCGGGGTTACCGGTGCCACCGGGATTCGTCGTAACGGCCGGCACGTATCGGCGGTTCATCGAGGACGCCGAAATCGACGAGGAACTGTTCGCCGCCGTCGACGTCGACGTCGACGACTCGGCCGCGTTGGCCGACGCGGCCGACCGCGCACAGGAACTCATCGTCGAGACGCCGTTCCCCGACGAACTGCGCGAGGAGATCCTCGAGAGCTACCGTGAGGTCGGCGACGGCGAGGCGTTCGTCGCCGTCCGATCGTCGGCGACCGCCGAGGACCTGCCCGACGCCTCGTTTGCGGGCCAACAGGAGACGTTCCTCAACGTCACCGAGGAAGACCTGCTGAATCGTGTTCGGGAGTGTTGGGCCTCGCTATTCACCCAGCGGGCGATCTACTACCGCCAGGAACAGGGATTCGACCACTCGGCAGTGAACATCGCGGTCGTCGTCCAGCAGATGGTCGACGCCGAGAAATCCGGCGTGATGTTCACGAGCCACCCCTCGACGGGCGATCCGACGATGATCATCGAGGCGGCGTGGGGCCTGGGCGAGGCCGTCGTCTCCGGTGCCGTCTCGCCGGACAACTACGTCATCGACCGGGAAGACAGGTCGATGGACCTCACCATCGCCGAGAAGAAGGTGATGCACGAGAAAGACGAGGAAACGGGGCAGACCGTCGAGCGCGACGTGCCCGAGGAGAAGCGAACGCAGCGGGTCATCTCCGACGACGAGATCGACGCGCTGATGGACCTCGGCGAGCGCGTCGAGGACCACTACGGCGAACCACAGGACGTCGAGTGGGCGATCGTCGATGGCGACGTCTACATGCTCCAGTCCCGGCCGATCACCACCATCGACGAGGACGAAACCGCCGCCGACGCGACCGGCAGCGTCGACCCGACGAAGGGGCTGACCGACGGCAGCGGCAGCGCCCAGACCGCCGATGGAAGCAGTGCCGCCGGTGCCACCGCCGACTCGAGTGTTGGTTCGGGCGAGGTCATCGTCGACGGACTGGGCTCGAGCCCCGGCACCGTAAGCGGGCCGGCGAAGATCGTCACCAAGCTCGACGACCTGGCGAAGGTCAGCGAGGGCGACATCATCGTCACCGAGATGACGATGCCCGACATGGTCCCCGCGATGAAACGAGCCTCGGGAATCATCACCGACGAGGGCGGCATGACCAGCCACGCCGCCATCGTCTCGCGGGAACTGGGGGTCCCAGCCATCGTCGGGACGACCAACGCCACGACCGTCCTGCAGGACGGCCAGGTCGTCACGCTCGACGGCGACAAGGGCGCGGTCCTCGAGGGAGCGACGGTCGAGCCCGACGAGGAGACCGAGCCCGTCGAGGAAGTCCGCCCGCAGTCGCCGGTCAAACCGATGACCGCGACCGAGGTCAAGGTCAACGTCTCCATTCCCGAAGCCGCCGAACGCGCGGCCGCGACGGGTGCCGACGGCGTCGGCCTGCTCCGCACGGAGCACATGATCCTCTCGCTGAACCAGACGCCAGAGAAGTTCATCGCCGAAAACGGCACGGATGCCTACATCACGGAACTGGTCGAAGGTATCCGCGGCGTCGCCGACGAGTTCTACCCCCGCCCCGTCCGCGTGCGCACCCTGGACGCCCCCACCGACGAGTTCCGCCAGCTCGAGGGTGGCGAAGACGAGCCCAACGAACACAACCCGATGCTCGGCTACCGGGGCATCCGCCGCTCGCTCGACCGCACCGACGTCTTCGCCCACGAACTCGAGGCGTTCCGCCGCCTCTACGAGCTGGGGTACGACAACGTCGAGATCATGCTCCCACTGGTCAACGACGCCGAAGACATCTATCGGGCCAAAGAGTGCATGAAGGATGCGGGAATCGACCCTGAGAAGC
Source organism: Natrinema ejinorense (assembly GCF_002494345.1). GTDB lineage: Archaea > Halobacteriota > Halobacteria > Halobacteriales > Natrialbaceae > Natrinema > Natrinema longum. The sequence goes on along the minus strand of NZ_NXNI01000001.1, from coordinate 954,965 downwards.
GCAAGTGGGGTGCCATGATCGAGACCCCCGCTGCGGCGCTCTCCGTCGAGGAGATGGCCGACGCCGGCATCGACTTCGCCTCCTTCGGAACCAACGATCTGACCCAGTACACGCTCGCGGTCGATCGCAACAACGAGCACGTCGCCGACCGCTTCGACGAACTCCACCCGGCCGTGTTGCGACTCCTCGGCGATGTCATCGAAACCTGCCGCGAACGCGGCGTCGATACGAGTATCTGTGGCCAGGCCGGCTCCAAACCGGAAATGGTCCAGTTCCTCGTCAACGAGGGTATCAGCTCCATCTCCGCGAACATCGACGCGGTTCGCGACGTCCAACACGAAGTCAAACGCGTCGAGCAGAAACTCCTGCTCGACTCGGTCCGGTAAGGAAACGGCGCTTCCGGAACCGCGTTTTTGGCCGACGAACGACGGACACAGTTGCGACCTCGAGAGAGGGTCGACCACGATGGTCTGGCCCGGTATCCCGTCACCGCAGCACGGAACCCGTCGGATATCCGATCGCTGTCGTGGGGAAAGGCCCATGGTGCAGCCCCGCTTCAGTTGACATATGAGCGACCGCTCGGACGAGGTAACCCGGAGTCAGGACGCTCCTGGCACCGACGATCTCCTCGAGGAGACGGACCGCCTGCTCTCGGAGTCGAGCGCCGACGTCAGCGATGCATCCCACGAGTCCGCGGAAACGTCCCCCGGCGCAGCCGGCGGTGATGGACGTCGGGAGTCTGCCGGCGGGTTCGATCGTGGACGGGACATCGAGCGCGAACTGCAGCCCGAATCCGACCGCGAAGCCGACACCGGCTCGTCGCGCTCGTGGCTCTCCCCGCTTACGTCGCGGCTCTCGCTCGGGGGCTATTTTTCGCCGAAGGGGTACCTCGGGCTCGTGCTCGTACTCAGTGCCAGCTTGCTGGCCGGGGCGACCGCGCTGCCGTTCGCCGGCCGTCTGATCGGCATGTTCGCCGCCGCCTTCGCTATCGGACTCCTCGCGTCGAAACGCCGCTACCTCGAGATGGGCGCGGCTGGCGCTTCCGTCGGCGGCGTTGGGGCAGTGCTCAATCACGTCTTCATCGCTGCCATGGGCACCGGACAAACGCTCGTGGCCGTCGGCGCGACCGTCGGACTCCTCGCGTCGGTCGTGGGTTACTACTTCGGCCGCGACCTTCGGGCCGGGCTCTCGAGGGACATCGACTGAGACGGGCTGTTGTCACTGCGTCCCGGCGCACTCACAGCGGGTCGTGGCTGGGCTGGCACCGACTAAGAGGAGTCGTATGAGCCGTGTCCGAGGACCGTGTTATCCGTTTGTGGTTAACTCCCAGCCGTCCTCGGTCCGGCGAACGATCCCGTTGTCGGCCATCACCTCGAGTAATTCAGCGACGACCTCGCGGGGAGCGTCGATGTCCTCGCTGAGGTCGCCGACTGATTTCGGTTCCGAGCGCACGCTCGCGAGCAGGTCGGCGTAAATCCGACTCTCCGGGCCAGCGCCAACGGTCTCCGAGATACTATCGAGGACGTCGTACAGCCGCCCCTGTACCCACCGCTGTGCCAACGAAAGTTCGTTTTCGAGCTGTTCGAGGTCTTCCAACGCGGCGAGCAATTCGTCGAGATCGTCGGTGTCGTCCAGGGTGGCATCGAACGTGAGGTGGCGACAGGTCGTGATATCGAAGCTGTTGTTCGAGGGATACGCGCTCTTGCTCGCGAAGCCGTAGGGAGAGACGTTCACCTCGAGTCGAACGTTGCGTGCGATATGAAAGTACTTCCGCCGCTGGTCGTCGACGCGGCTCTCGATCAGTCCTGCCTCCTCGAGTTTTCGCAAGTGTTCGATAACCGCCTTGGGACTCACACCGAGATATTCAGAAATTTCAGTAACATAACAGGGTTTGCGGGCGAGCAACCGAAGGATCCGCCTTCGGTTTTCGTTCCCGAGTAAATCCAACAACGCGGCGGAGTCCATCGAGTGGGGGTAAGTGACCGTCGCTGAAAAGCGTGTCTGCTTCCCGTACGCGAGACGGCGGCCGACGCCCCGCTCCGTCGGGACGGACCCCATCGCCGACCCGACAGCCGAACCGGAACGATAACAATTATCATACTTCCAGTGGGTCTTCCTCTCATGACAGACGAGCGTCGCACGACGAGTCTTTCCGCGACCGCACTCGCGTCTCGAATCCGAACGGGAGCGATCACGGCGACCGAGGCCGTCGAGGCCCACCTGGAGCGAATCGAGGACCGGGACGACGTGATCAACGCCTTCGTCACGGTCTGTGCGGACGACGCGCGCGAGGCCGCCGCCGAAGCCGACCGAGCGCTCGCGGACGGTGAGGAGGTGGGACCGCTTCACGGCGTGCCCCTGGCACTGAAGGACCTCGGCGCGCTGAAAGCGGGCGTCCGTCATACGTACGGTTCGGCGCTGTTCGCGGACCACGTCGCCGAGCGAACGTCGGCGATCGTCGAGCGACTCGAGGACGCCGGCGCGATCGTGATCGGGAAGACGAACACGCCGGAGTTCGGTCACAAGGGAACGACCGACAACGAGTTGATCGGGCCGACGGCGTCGCCGATCGACACCGACCTGAACGCGGGGGGCTCCTCGGGTGGTTCGGCGGCGGCGCTGGCCGCAGGGATGACGCCGATCGCGACGGGCAGCGACGCGGGCGGCTCGCTGCGCATTCCCGCCGCGGCGTGTGGCGTCTACGGATTCAAACCGACGTTCGGGCTGGTTCCGGACGACGGCCGACCGAGCGCGTTCGGCCGGGAACTCCAACACACGACGAAGGGACCGATGACTCGAACCGTCGAGGACGCCGCGCTGTTGCTCTCGTTGATGGACGGACCGCATCCGGACGACCCGAACAGCGTCCCGGTCGATATCGACTACCGTGGAGCCGTCGATCGACCGATCGACGACTATCGCATCGCATACAGCCCCGACCTCGACGTCTTTCCGGTCGTCGACGAGGTCCGTGCGGTCGCCGACGAGTCCGTCACCGCGTTTGCGGACGCGGGTGCGACGGTCGAGACCGTGACCGTCGATCACGGCTATTCGATGGCCGAGCTGACCGAGGCCGCGATGCCGGCGTATACGACCTCCGTTCTCGAGAACGCGACCCTCATCGAGGAGAACCACGGCGTCGACTTTCTGGACCAGTCCGAAGCGGTCTCCGACAGCCTGCTCGCGATGCTCCATGTCGCCGAGGAGTACGGCCCCGAGGACGTCGCCCGATCCGGCATCGTGCGGACGGGTGTATACGACGCCGTTCAGGACGTCCTCGCCGACTACGATCTGCTCGTGACGCCGACGCTCTCGCGAGCCGACCGCGGGCTCCGCGCCGACCTCGGTGCCGACGCCTGGGAGTGGCCGATGACCTGGCCGTTCAACTGGACCGGCCACCCCGTCGCGTCCGCACCCGCCGGGGTGACCGACCGTGGCCACCCCGTCGGCCTCCAACTCGTCGGGCGACGGTTCGCGGACGACGACGTCATCGCGGCGAGCGCGGCACTCGAGCGCGAGCGCCCCTGGAACCACCTGTACGAGTAGCAGCCGAGCGGGCCACGACTATCAGTCATACTCCCGTTCGGTCTCCGTCACGGGGTTTGGCTGTCGCAAGGCGAACCGCTGACCGGTACCAAAACCCCTTTTCGCACTTTGACCGTTCGATCGTACATGGCAACTCACGACGCCGATACCATTGGACCGGAGACGTGTCCGACTACCAGCGGGATACCGATGCTTGGCCTCGGCACCTGGCAAAACGAAGACCCCGAGCAGTGTACCGAGAGCGTCCGAACGGCCCTCGAGATGGGCTACCGTCACATCGATACGGCCCAGATCTACGACAACGAGGAAGCGGTCGGCGAGGGGGTCGCCGCCGCCGACGTCGACCGCGAGGATATCTTCCTCGCGACCAAGATCTGGATCTCGAACCTGTCACACGAGGACGTCCTCGAGACGGCTCGGAACAGTCTCGACCGGCTCGGCGTCGAGTACGTCGACCTACTGTACGTTCACTGGCCAATCGGGGAGTACGATCCTGAGGGGACCCTCTCGGCCCTTTCCGAACTCTACAACGAGGGACTGATCGAGAACGTCGGCGTCAGCAACTTCCAGCCCGAGCACCTCGAGGAGGCAGTCGATGTCTGTGACGCACCGATCGTCGCGAATCAGGTCGAGCTTCATCCGCTGCTTCCCCAGGCGGAGATCCGGGAAACCTGTGCAGACTACGATATCGAGGTCGTGGGCTACTCGCCGCTGGCGCGTGGGCGGGTCTTCGACCAGCCCGCGATCCAGGAGGTCGCCGCGAAACACGACGCCAGCGAGGCGCAGGTCAGCCTCGCCTGGGCGCGCGAGAAGGGCGTCATCGCGATTCCGAAGGCGACGGGCGAGGATCACATCAGCGACAACTGGGAGTCGCTGACGGTCGACCTCGACCCGGAGGATATCGATGCCATTGACGCCATCGACGAGACGAACCGTGCGGTCGATCCCGACTTCGCGCCCTGGAACTGATCGGCGACCGTCTCGTCTCGAGACGTCGCTTCGTGTCCCGGCCGTCCGGAACTCGCGTTCGCGACGTTGCCGAGCGCCCCGACGGGTGACGTGTCGTTGGTGAAGAAAAAGCAGGAAAGTTTACGGTACATCGGCTTTTTGGCTCGCGTATGTCTACCCGCTCACGAAGCGGTGGCGGTGGTGGGTTCGTCGGCGCGGTAAAAGCCGACGTCCGCCGGTTACACGGTGCCTGGATGGAACTCGTCTTCCGCCGGCAGCGTGGCCGCGGCCACTCCGTCATGGGCAAATGGAAACCCGAGACCCTCCCACAGAAGGTCGCTTACCACGCCTGGAGCGCGCTCGGAGTCCTCGGCTTGCTCGTCCTCTATCCGCTCACCGTTCTCGGCCTCGCGACCCGCTTCTACGCGGCGAAACTCGACTCGACGCAGACCCGTCTGGGTATCATCGGTGTCACGGCCATCGCGCTGCTGGGCTGGGGGCTGTTGACCCTCGCCTGGGGTGCGATGTCGTACATGGAACAGGTCGATATCCCCCTCGATGCGGTCCTCGCGGTCGCAGCGGCGAGTGGCGTCGCGACGGTTTCGACCGCACTCGCCGCGACGTGCTCGAAGCTCGGCGGTCGCGGGACGACGGTCGGCCTCGCGTACCCGTTCGCGATGACGGCGCTGTTTCTGCCACCCGTCGTCGCCGCGCTCGTGACGCCGTCGCTGCATCCCTACGTTCTCGATCCCAGCTACGGTTTCGCCGTCTGGGCGCTCGATAACGTGTTGTTCGTCGGCGGCCTGAGCGAGTACCTTCGCGAGAACTTCACCCTCGAAGGCGCTGCCTACGCCGGGATGTGGGTCGGAATCTCCTTCCCGCTGGGCTGGTTCCTCGGCGGCGTCGTCACGCTGGCGAACCTGGTTCGCCCATCGGAGTAGCCGTCGCTCCGCACCAACCGTCGTGAACGGAGTTCCGATTCCCGATAGCATTAGGTGTCCGCTTCCTAAGGATCGCACATGGAGTTCGATCTTCCAAAGACGGCAGTCGCGTTTATCGTCGTGATCGGGATCGGAATCGGGGGCATGATCGCCACCCCCATGGGAACAGACACCATACTGATGATGGTCGCGCCGTCGATGATCGTCTTCGGGCTGCTCATGCTCGTCCTGGGCGTCAAACACGGCGAGTACCGCGCCACGGGCCGATAGCAGCGGACTGGAATTTCGTTTTCGCCGATCGACCGATTTCTACCCAGCGGAACTGTGACGATCGCGATTCCGCGGGCGACGATCGCGCCCGCACTGCCGCCTCTTCGAGCGAGCGAACCGAAAAATCGCTACTTAGCGTCTCGAGCGGTCCTCGACCGCGGTCGGCCTACATGTAGCCCAGATCGCGCAGGCGCTCCATCAGGTCTTCCTTGTCCTGGGCGCGGCCGGCGCGTTCGGTGGTCCCCTCGAGGTCCTGCAGCCAGGCGGGGTCCTCGTCGCTCTTTTCGGTGCTGACTTCGCTGCCCAGCGAGCGGAAGCCGGCGAAGTACTTCGGTGAGATCGGGATGTCGTCCTGTTCGACGCCCTCGGGGAGGTCGTCGTCGGCTTCGGGAACGTAGCCCTCCTCGGGGAAGTTCTCGACCGTATCCGGCACCACGAAGTTCCAGAAGGCCTCCCACACTGCGGCCTCGTCGAACTGCAGGATGGGCTGGATGCGGTCGTGAGGCGGGTAGATGTCGGGGTCGTGACGGGGCGAGAAGAACGTCTCGTCGGCGCGGGCCTCCTGTTCGTCCCAGCGGACGCCGGAGATGACGCCGTCGATGTCGTGCGTCTCGAGCGCGTCGTTGAGCGCGACCGTCTTCAGCAGGTGGTTGCCGACGTAGGTGTCCAGCAGGAACGGGAAGGTGTCCTCCTCGTACTCGAGGATCTCGCGGACGTGGTGCTGGTTGTGCTCGGAGAGCTCCGAAATGTCGATGTCGTCGCCGGGCTCTAAGCCGTGTTCGTCGACGTACTCGCCGACGTCCTCGTTGCGCGCGTAGATGACCTCGAGGTCCCACTCGTCGGCCCAGTGGTCGACGAAGTCGTGGATCTCGTCGAAGTGCTGGTAGTGGTCGATGAAGACCGCGGGTGGTACCTCGAGGTCGAAGCGGTCGGCGACCTCCTTGATGAAGTACAGGGTGAGCGTCGAGTCCTTGCCGCCGGTCCACATGACCGCCGGGTTCTCGTACTCCTCGAGCCCCTCGCGGGTGACCTCGATCGCCTTCTCGATCTTGTCCTGAATGTGCTGGTAGTCGACGGGGTCTTCGCCGTTGCCGTCGTCGTAATCGACGTCGACGTAGTCGGGGAAGTTCTCGCTCATCTCGTAATTATATCTAATTAGGAGATGTAAATCCTTTGGGTCGGCGGAAAGGCCTGTCGGCATCCCGGATGCGACGCCCGATCCGCATACGGACCCGTGCCCGTCTCCCACCACTGGATCGCTTCGAACTCGCGGTGTCGACGGCACCCAATTCCGCCGTCCCGGGCAGGAACCGGGAATACGCCTCGGCTCGAGTGGGAACAAACGAACGTATTACTTCCTGGGTCACGACTGTCATCACATGACGAACGTAGATGGCGAGACGATCATCGTGACCGGTGCGAGTAAGGGATTGGGTCGGTCGATGGCACTGCACCTCTCGGGGCTCGGTGCGAACGTCGTCCTCGTGGCCCGAAGCGAAGACGAACTCGAGACCGTCGCGGACGAGGCGGACGGCGAGACGCTGGTCGCGCCGGCGGACGTTCGCGACTCCGACGCCGTCGACGAGGTCGTCCGATCGACGGTCGACCGGTTCGGCGGTATCGACACGCTGATCAACAACGCCGGAGTCCCGGGGCAACACTTCGGCGACGAACGCGGCTCGCTTCTCAACGTCGACGAAGACGAGTGGACTCGCATCATGGATATCAACGTCAACGGCGTCTACCGGTTCACGAAGCGCGTCCTCGAGGCGATGCTCGAGGCCGATCAGCCCTCGGGGAACGTCCTGAACGTCTCCTCGGGACTCGGCAGATACGCGGTCCCCAACGCCGCACCCTATATCACGTCGAAGTGGGGACTCGAGGGGTTCACCCGGGCGATCGCGCTCGAGGTCGAAGACGACGGGATCAACGTCAATGCGATAGATCCCGGCGGCCGGGTCAACACGCAGATCTGGGAGCACCTGCCCGAGGACGAGCGTACGGAGATCCTCCAACCCGACGTGATGGACGACGCCGCCGCGTTGCTCGCGGCGCAGGGACCCGACGGCGTGACCGGCGAATCGAAGACTACCGAGGAGTGGGAAGCATACTTCGAGTGACGGCGTCGCGCTCGACCTCGAGCGGCCTGCGGGAGTCTATCGCGTCGGGTGGACGGGACCGCTGAACGCGCGAGGCGTCAGGACGAGCCGAGTCGCCCCTGACAGGCGTGGCAAAACGTAACGCCCGCTCGATTGCGCGTTCCACACGCCGGACACCGGACGGTCGAGGAGTCGTCAGCCTCGATGCCGACGCCGCGTGCCAGCACGGCGAGCACGTCGTCTTGGTCCGTGATGTCGTGGTTGCTCCCGTGAGCCCGCGCCCACTCGTTGATCACATCGTCGTCGCGTAACCGCTCGAGCCCCCTGACCAGCCCCAGAAAGCAAAGCGTCGGGGCGATCATCACGAACCCTGCGACGGCGAGGCGGCCGAGGAGTTCGTACGATCCCGGATCGTCCATAGGCATCGTTGGCTGTGAGGAGTACAAACGTCTACCGCTGACCGATCGTCGGCGTGCTCGAGTGGCGGATCGATCTGCCGCGAGGAGCGGCACGCCAGTCACGTGGTGGGGATCACCCGATAGAGGCCACCGTCGTCGACCCCTGTTCCGAGCACGTACAGCTCCCCCGCTTCGTCACGGCCAAACGAGAGGAGTCGCTCGAGGCGGTCCCCGTCGGTGACCTCGACGACGGTAGTCGGCCACAGGTCGGTCCCGTCTTCGGGACGGGTGGCGGCGAACAACCGCCCCGCCGCCAGGAAATCACCGAAGACGTAGGCGTCCTCCAGTGCCGGCAGTTCACTGCCTCGGTATACGTAGCCGCCGATGACTGAGATGCCGGCCACGCCCGACTCCGTAGCCTCGCGTGGATACTCGATGATGGGATCGCGGAGCGACTCGCCACCTCGGACGTCGGCGGGCGTCTCGTCCGGGCAGTCCTCGTCACGGTAACAGTGAGTCCCCTCTTTGATGTTCCAGCCGTAGTTCCCGCCCTTCTCCACGAGGTTTACTTCCTCGTAGTCGTTCTCGCCGACGTCCGCGACGAAGAGGTCGCCGTCGTCGAACGACAGTCGCCACGGGTTCCGAAATCCCCAGGCGTAGTACTCGTCGAGCCCCGCGCGACCGACTAACGGATTGTCGTCCGGGACGGCGTACGCCCGGTCGCCGCTCCGCTCGTCGACGTCGAGCCGCAAGACGCTGCCGAGGAAATCCGTGGTCACGTCCTGTCCGCCGCCACCACCCCCGCCGCCGGCGCCGATCCCGACGTAGAGGAAGCCGTCCGGTCCGAACGCGATATCGCCGCCGTTGTGGTAGTCCTGTGGCTGTGGAATCTCGAGAATCACGCGTTCGGACTCCGGTTTCGCTCGGCTGCCGTCGTCGGTGACCTCGACCGCCGCGAGCACGCCTGTGTGGTCGAACGCCGCCGGCGTCCCCGATCGACGCGGGGAACTGTAGTGAACGAATAGCCGTCGGTTCTCCGCGAAGTCGGGGTGGAGCGTCAATCCCAGCAGGCCTCGTTCGCCACCGGTCGCGACCGTCTCGCGCAAGTCGAGTAACGGGTCATCGAGGAGGCCGTCCTGCTCGTGGACGACGACGCGGCCATCACGCTCCGCGACGTATCGCCGGTCGTCCTCGGGCGGGAATCCGACGGCCAGTGGTGACTCCAGGCCGTCGACTATCGGCTCGAGGTCCACCGTCTCCGGCAGCCGGTCGATAGCCGCGGGCGAATCGTGGTCACCGGTGGCCGACCCGATCGCGGATCCGATGACCCCCGCCGTCGCACCGACGATCGTCGCCGACAGGACCTGCCGTCGGCTCGGTGATGGTGCCATACCGATCGTGGTACGACCTCGAGGCGCAAATAGCCACAGGAGAGCGCGTCACTCGAGGCAGTCGCTGGTCGAATTCGAATCGCTCCGGTTGAACGTCGCCGCGAGAGCGCTCAGTCCGTGATGAACTTGTTATCTCGCCAGTTGACGCCGCCCTGCCCCGAGCCGTGGTCGCGTGGTCCTTCGACGACTTCGATGTCGGCTGGTCGCGGTTCGCCGTCGACGATCCGGGTCGCCTCGAGATCCCCGTCGTGTTCCGAAATCGCCGTCAGCGTGCCTTTCTCGGCGGCTTCGGCGATCCCACAGAGAACGAGGAACATCTGGTACTGGAGCAGCGAGTTCTGGAGGACGGTCTCGCGGTCGCCCTTGAACGCGGCGAACTCGACGAGTTCGGACTCGATCTCCTCTTCCTCCTCTTCGTCCCAACTGAACGACTTCTGTCTGCGCTCGTCCGGATCTTCCTCGTAGACCCGGTTTTCCGTGACGCTGGCCTTGAGCTGGGCCGTCGGGGTGTACTTGCTAACGGACTGATCCTCGGCGACCGCTTTCAGAATCAGCGTGTTGTTACGCCGCGTGATCTCGACGTCGGTGACTCCCTCGGGGAACGTCGCGTCGTCGATATGATCGCGGAGATCTTCGAGGGGCAATTCGAGCGTCGAGTGGAGCCGATAAACGTGTCTGGATTCCTCTGTTGACATAGTGGGAAGGTGTGTACGGCGATAGTCGTGATCTGTTAGTACGAGGGCGTGACTTATATGACCTGCTATTAGATTCGTGAGATGTCAAAATATATTAGTTTTCTTACGTATCAGTCTACACGTCGGTGAGCGTCGCCTCGAGTTCGCCACGCTCGTCGAGTTCCTCGAGGATGTCGGAGCCGCCGACGAATTCGCCGTCGACGAAGGTCTGTGGGATCGTCTCCCAGCCGCTCTCCTCGTTGAGTGCCACGCGGTACTCGTCGAGGGACTCGAGGACGTCGACGGTTTCGAACTCGTCGCGGTACTGGTCGATCAGGCCGAGCGCTTTCCGAGAGTACCCACACTGGGGCATCAGCTCGGTGCCTTTCATGAAGAGGACGACGTCGTTTTCCTCGATGGCATCGGTGACCTGCTGGGTGACTTCTTCCTGATCCTGACCCTGGTTCGGTGGGAACTCCATGCTCGCCTCTAGGGCGGTGATCGGGATATGCCTTGCGTCATCGACACTCTCCGGGCCCGTTCGCCCCCCGGCCGAAGACGAACCCGCAGGGACAAAGAGATCGATGTCACAGCGGACGGCAGGTCACCCCGCCCTCCCGGCCACGGCTTCAGCCGTGGGCGTTCGCGCTCGATATATCAGTCCGCCGCAGTCGGCGTCTCGAGAACCTCGAGTTTCTCCGCAGCGTAGCCGAACACGTCTCGGTAGCCGTTGGGAGACATGAGAACCGGGTAGAACGATTCGTCGGCGATCTGTTCGTCGCCGTCGGCCGCGGCGAAGGGGGCCCCCGCATCGACCTCCGTGAAGTTCTCCACGAAGACCTCGTAGGTGTCGGCCTGGCCCTTTCGGATGACGTCGACGAGTCGGTACACTGGGAGTTCGCGGCGGATGGTGTCGCCGGGCAACGCGTCGACTGCGGTGAGAAAGGCACGCGTCAGTCGGTCGGCGTTCTCGGCGGCCGTCTCCGAGCCCTGCAGTCCACACTCCACTTCGACCGTATCGATGGCCGAGAAGAGCCGTCCCTCCGCGAAGTTGCTCGTCTCGACCATGGCGGTCACGGGGAGTTGCGGGACGATGTCTTTGGCCGTCTCGCTGACGCCGTTGACGATCGCGAAGGGGTCGGCGTGGCTCTGCGTCGAATGCATCGAGAACGTGAGACACCCCTCGAGTTCGGCGACGAGTTCGTTCGCGAGCTGGCCTTCGTGTGTCTTCGCGCCCGGAGTCCCGGGAAACGCGCGATTGAGATCTTCGTCGATAAAACGCACCTGTCGCTCGAGGGCCGCCTCGTTGGCGACGACGAGCTTGACGGGCCGTTTGACGGTCGGGCGGTCGTCGAGCAGTCGTTCGACGGCGCGGACGCCACAGGGTTCGTCCCCGTGGATACCCGCGACGACTGCGATCTCCGGCGTTCCCGACCCAAGCTGTGCGACTCTCATTGTGAGATAGTTGGGCCGAGTCCTCAAAGGCGATTCGGTCTCTCACAACGCGAACCTGTCAGTGACCGCGACAGACCGACCACTGCCATGCTAACGCCTCCCGATGAGCAGTCACTCGGTCCCCCGGCGGGAGCCGACCTATCACGCACACCGAACGACGAGCTGGTTCGGTCAGTCCTCGAGCGAGTCGGCGTACTCGTAGTCGACGGCGCGAGCGACCGGGCGCTCGCCGTCGAGCGGAATCGCCCAGCCGTCGATCCGCGTCGGATCCTCGAGGGCCTCGGTAAGCGCCGTTCGGACCGCGAGGACGTCGACCCCGTAGTAATCGGTCGGGACGTCCTGCAGGTACTGGCGTGCGGTCTCGAAGAGGCTCCGCATCCCGTCGTCGTTGTCGAAGTCGACGCGTTTGTAGGCTCCCGCGGCGACCTGGACCATCCCGTGACAGAACCTGCTCTCGAGCGAGCCGGTGCCGTAGTTGTACCACTCGTCCTCGAAGCAATCGTGGGACTCGTGGAACGCGCCGTCGTTGAACAGCCTGACGCCGTGGCCGGTCGCCCGGCGCAGCGTCGCGTGCTCCCAGCGACCCGCGGCGGGGTCCCAGCCCGTCGGATTCCCGTCGGGCGGCTCGACCGTGGGGTCGCGGGTGTGGTCGTCCATGGACGTACGAAAGATCGCAGTGCGGGTAATTTCGTCGGTTTGGGACATCCTATTCGCGTGTAAGCACGGAATTTATGTCGTTACGGGCCGCCATATACATTCGATGAGCCAGCCCTACGGCCGGTGTCAGCACTGCGGCGAACGCCTCTACGCACACATCGAGGGGGGCTACCAGTGTCTGAACTGCGATCGGCGGTACGCGGAGGCGGCGCTCGAGGACCAACCGACGTAAGCCGGTCGTTCCGACTCGACCGGTTCGACGGACTCGAGTACCCCCGGCCTACCGCTCGGGGACAGCGGACGGAATCGCTTCGCTGCGAGCGCGCTAGGACGGGGATATGATACCTGATTTCGTCTGGGACCGTCATTCGAACCCGAGTCGCCGTCGGACGACTGGATGGCCACCGTCGTCCGCGCCGAACGACAGTGGATCGATCGCGGACGGTCGTTTATCGGCGTGGGCTTTCCGCAGGTGTTGAACTTCGCTCAGTTCCCGGTGTTCGCGTACAACGTCTACGCCGTGTACGAGCGACGCCCCCTCGAGACGGTCGTCGCGACTGCGGCGACGATGGGGCTGAAACTGTGGTTCGTCGCCGAACTGGTCCGGCGCTACGACGGGGCGGACACCGCCTCGGCCAGCCGCTCCGGCGGGCGTCGCTGACCCGACCGACCGGGACGGCACCGACCGACTGGCAACAGGAATCGGACGATTTAACCGCGACGGGCGTCTCAGATGCAACTGCGTGCGAGGGTAGCCAAGCGGTCAACGGCGGCGGACTCAAGATCCGCTCTCGTAGGAGTTCGTGGGTTCGATCCCCTCCCCTCGCACTCACCATAGTGCGCGGCAAGACGGAGCGTCTTGCCCTCGCAAACTTCTGACGCAAATCGTCATTGTCTGGGAGACGGAGCCATAATGACAGTACCGTCCGCCTCGATTCAGTGTAAAACGAACAGGTCGTTGAGTGAATTGGTTAGGATGCTCGCAGACCTGCTCAGCGGGAGCTACGAGGCGGATGTAGAAGAATCGTGGGAGAACGAGCGGACGGCGACGCCCGTCAGGGCGTTCGTCGTCCGCCTCCATCAGACCGGTTGTTCGCTTCGGGAGACAACAACGATCCTCGCTGACTGAGGCGTTGAACGCTCTCACGGAGCAGTCTGCGAACTGTGCACGAGGTGAGAATTCAGTTCTTCCTCATTTAGCGTTTCGTACGTAATGTTCCACTTTTTCCAAACGGTTTCTGAGATTGTATACAACCACACATAAGCTAATAATCAAACCGAACATCACTCCAATTACTGAGCCGATAAACCCATCAACAACCATACCAAAGAACCCACAGACCAAAACTGGTAGTGTAATCAACATTGGTTCTACTATTCTAATTCCCATCGCGAATATGTTGTTTGGATACAGTTATAATATCTCTGTTGTCGACTATATTTTTCTCTTACTTGTCACGGGTTTCGCAAGCCGTTCAGAATGAAGAAACAGGGCAACGGTCTACCGATACCCTCGCGACTGTGATGTCGTGTTTGTCCTCCCGAGAAGGGTGTGGGGCGGTCGAGCTGTCCCGAGATGGCGTATGACTTCTGAGCGACAGCACCCACGAGACTGTGGTATTGATCGAACACCAACTCACCGGCACTCCTCCAAGCCACCCTGGTCCACCCTCGAGTTGCGCGTTCCGACCGATCGGAGTCGAGAACCACTCATTTCGTTCGTCGAGTGTGTTCTCGTCGAACTCACACATGCAGATGTCGGTGCCGAGTATCGATCGTCGAACGGTTGGGGAGTCGAACGAACCCAGTACATCGCCACCGAGACGCCTGGTCAACTCTTCAGGAAGCGCCATTATGATGAACGGCTTGGCTGGCACGAACAGACGATGTCTCGGCAGGATGTGCGTGATGAACTGATCAACCGTCTTGCACGGCCCGCGTCACTGGCGACGAACCGGAGTCATCCCTATCCTGCTGAGGAATCAGAGACGTTCCAGGTGAAGCTAACGTGGAAACTACGAACTGGCCCACAGACTGGTGAGAGGGAGCCATCAGCTATCAATGTGCCAGTCCGTTGTCCGTTCTTCATCGAAGTACGATCTTTGCCAGAATGAGTCGTGAAATCATCGAGAGTAGAGAAGAAATGATACGGACACCCGGCCTCACCCACTCGGGAAACTATTCCTCGAAGTAAGAATTATGTCGGCAGCCACGCAAGAACGAGTATGTCCAATATCGAGTCTCCAGATGATCCCCCATCCTTTGAGGATGCGTTTCGTGACGATGACGTTGAACAGCGCATCTACGGGACAATCCTTCAGACTCGCGAGCCTGCAACGGCGAGCGCTATCGCAGAACAGGCCGAATGCGACCCAAAGACAGCCCGAAAATATCTGGGCTGGTTCAGCGACCTCGGAATCGTCACGCACCACGATGGGCATCCGACGACCTACGAGCGCAATGATGCATACTTCCAGTGGCGGCGCATCAACCAACTCGCTGCCGAGCACACCGTCGACGAACTTCAAGAGCACGTCCGCACGCTCACGACACGGATTACCGAGTACGAAGACACGTACGATGCCACAACGCCGGCAGCCGTCGACGCTGTCGATGCTGCAGAGACGAGCGACGAACGGACAATCGACGATGTGTATAGCGACCTTGCCGACTGGGCGACCGCTCGAGATGAGCGCAAGCGCTACGAACGCGCCCGTCAGCAACGCGCTGGCGCTGAGACCGACCACGCATCCGGGTAATCCCATCGATGACGCCGCCTGCAGGAGATGGACGTAGCCCTGCGCCTATCGACCGCCCAGTTCTCGAGTTTCTCCAGACACGTCTCCAAGCCACAGCACAGGCCGCTCGAGCGACGATCACGGATGCGAGTGGACACCTCGAACTCCATGTGACACTCGCACCCTCGTACTATCCTGAAACCGTAGCGGAGGCGAGTCTCACTGTTCGCTGGTACACGAACGACGACTTCAAAATCCATTACCGAGAGGTGCATCCTGATCACGCCTGGGAGTGCCGGTGGGACCGGCATCCGAACCCTCACAATACGCGAGACCACTTTCATCCTCCGCCCACTGCCCCGACACCCGGCGAGGACAGTTCGTGGCCAAGCGATCATCGGGATGTACTGCGGCTCGTCCTCGATACCATCGAAGAACGAATTACCGGGTTGTGAGAGGAGTGAGCTATCAGTGATTGCAGTTTTTCTGCGCCAAAGTGGATTCACCCGCTTCCAACGGTGACATCTTGTACGTGATCGCCGGCCAAGACGAGCCCGGTGGTCTCTCTATCAAAGGCGAACTCGAGGGGTACTACGAGAGAGCGAGATCCACCATGGGCGGCTGTATCCGAATCTCGATACGGTCGTCGACAAGGGGCTCGTCGAGAAAGGCGAGGCCAAGGGCGTCTGTCAGTATCGGGCTCCTGCAGAGCGACCACTAATCGAGATTCGCGATCATGAGAACAGTGCTGATCTCGCTGTGACGCTCGTCCATGAATACGCTCATACACTCTTACACAATGACACCGACGACAAGACCGAGCGCTCGAAACGCGAACTCGAGGCAGAGGCAGTCGGCTACATCGTCGGACGCGACTGCTGCTTGGATACGAGCGGGTCGGCGTTCTATCCGACTGCATAGGAGGGTGACGAACCGGTGGTGAGCTTCGACCGACTCGCGCGGATCAGTTCGACCGCCCAGGAGATCATCGATGTCGAAGCCCTCGAGCGACTTGTAGACTCAACGGGCCCACACACTGCTCTCGAGATTTGGTTCTCGATTGGTGAGTTCCGTGTGATAGTGACACCAGCCGATGTTGCCGTGGTCAAGGTGTCGTAGCGGGATGTTCACCGAGTCAGACTAACAGCCAGTCCAATTTCCTATAGTAGCAACTGAAACGATTTACACACTGATCGCACCGCTGTCGTGCGATTAGGTGTGCAATGACTTTCAGTTGCTACTATAGTAGCCGCTCGGTGCATTTATCTGGTGCCAAATCGATTCACACCGTGACAGAACATGCTACGCTCTCGGGGTTTGCCACGAATCAGGCGACTGATTCGATGCCAACCAGTCACCTATCGAACGCCGAGATTACCTCTCCTCCTGAGCGAACCGTACTGTCGCTGACGGCGTCACCGACGCCTCACGAACGCGTTGTTTCGCGTCTCCTTGCAATCAGTGCGGCGGCATTCGGAAAACCGCGACGATGGGCAGCGGAGATTGCAGCCACAGTGGCACGACGCTATCGAACGGTCGATTCCTGACCGCTCATTCCGGACGGACGGACGCTCCTCGTACCACCTGCTGGGATGCCTACGACGGCGAAACCGGGCAGATAGAGAGTACTGTTATGCCGCCGACCTGCGCTATTTGTCGCCCAGATACCAAGACTGATATTACCGACCTCACAACGGTGAACAAATGTCCTCCATGACACGCCGTGCGGCCCTCGGCACAGTCACCGGTTTCGTCGGCGGCGTCGCAGGTTGCGCTGGTCTCCTCGATGGGGAATCGTTCCCCATCCAACGGTCGTGGCAGACGGGGTTCCGTGATCCGTCGTCCGTCGCCATGACCGCAGCCGGGCAGCTCTTGGCTGGCTCGCACAGCCCATTCCGCGATCGACCGATCGTCGCCGGTCTGGACGCCCAGAGCGGTGAGACGACCTGGACCGTGACGGTCGCGAAGGGTGAGAAGTCGCCGCTGGGCGTCGGTGATGGCCGAGCCTACGCGATCTCGAAGGCCGAGACGATGGTTTCCATCGACGCAGCCACGGGTGAGTCCGTCTGGCAGCGTCGACTCGCACCGATCGACGCGGCCGACCCCGAGGTCGTCGAGTTCGCCCCTATCCCGCTCGGTGATCGCATCGTGGTCCCGATCTCAGGCACCGAAGATGACGTGCCCGACCGACTGGTCGGTGTCGCTCGGGCGGACGGTGAGACGCTGTTTACCCATTCTCTGTCCGCATCGCTGTCAGGCGCGCCTGGCGCGACGTCCGGTGGTGTAGTTGCGCCTCTGATCGACGGTCGCGTGCTGTTCCTCGACCGGACTGGCGAAGTCGGCTGGACGCGGGACCTTGGCGCTCCGCTGTCGGCCGTTGGGGCTACTGACGGGACCGCATACCTCGGTGCCGCCACCGAGGAACTGCTGGCGCTGGAGACCGCGACCGGCGCAGTCGCCTGGCGAGGCTCGTTGGCCAACACCGTGTTCGCGCGGCCGTTGGTGGCCGACGATCGGGTGTACGTCGGCGGCGCGGACTACACTCTTCGAGCGTTCGACCCGGCCTCGAGCCAGCAGTTGTGGCGCGACGACCTCGGAAATGCCGTGACCCATGGGCCGATGCAGGTCGGCGACCGCTTGGTGACGCTGGTCGGTGGGACACACGACATCCGTGGCTCGAGCGGCACCATCCCGTTCAGCCCAACTGTCCTCTATGTCCACGAGCAGGACGGTACACGTATCCGCGAAATCAGATTCGATGATAAGTCGTTCGATAGCGGCAGCATCGAGTGGGCACAGGCGGCCGGTGAGACGGTCTATCTGGGACACACGGACGATCTGACACGGGTCGCTCCGGAGGCGATCACCGATGCGTGACGCCGACACCGCTGCCGACAAGCACGGTCCGTCGCGGCACGCGGCCGAGCGACGGGACGGCCGGAACTGGTCGCGCCGCCAGGCGCTCGCCTCGCTCGCGTCGGTGGGCACGCTCGCGCTGGCAGGGTGCAGCCTGTCGTCGGTGCTGCCTGGCGTCCAACCCCTCTGGGAGCGTGACTTCTCGACCGCAACGGCGGCAGGCCCACCGTCCGCGACCGACGAACACGTCGTCGTCGGTGGACAGGACAAACGCCTTCACGGGTTCACGGCCGACGGGGAACGGATCCTCTCCGTCGAAACCGGTGGTCCCATCGAGGCGCAACCGGCTGTCCCGTCATCGGGCGGCCCGGTCCACGTCTACAGCACCGACGGTGACCTCTACACGGTCGGGCTGTCGGGGGAGCGACTGTGGCACGTGGAGGGACAAGCCCGGAGCGGGTGGCTCGGTCGACGCGGCTCGCTGCTGGTCGGCACCGATCCGTTCGGCGATGTAGTCACCGGCTACGATGCGAACGACGGCACACGTCGTTTCCAGCGATCCGGCCGAGCGTATCCGCTCCCCACACTCAGTGATTCGGCCTGTCTCTTCCCCGTCACGAACTCGAATGACGACACGAAGTTGGTTACGCTCGCTCCGGCGACCGGCGAAGTGCTGTGGAAGTCGCCACCGCGTACCGGCTCCCCCTACGTCGTGGCTGCCGGCGACCGGATCGTGACGGTCCACAATTCTACCGTGCGGATGCGCCGGGCCCGCGACGGGCACGTCCTGTGGCGGACCGTGGTAGACGGCGACGTGACTCGCCACTTCGGTCCGGCGGTCTGGCTCGGTGATCACGTCTACGTGTGTGTCCGTCGTGATGACCGCTCGGACGAGTTGGTTGCCATCGATCGCGATGGGGGACCCATCCGGTGGCGTCAGGCCGTCGGGTACGAACTCGAGGCGGTGACGGCGACCTCACACGGTGTGTTCGTTGCGAGTTCGGTCGACGATCCCGACGGTGGGATTCTAATCCGGCTGGATGCCTTCGCCCTCGATGGGACCCGGCGGTGGCAGACGACAACTGACATCGCGATCGGCGGGAGAGTCGAGGCACTCGGCCGTGCCGGTGAGATCCTCTTTGCGGCCAGCGACAACGAGCTTGCCGCCTACGACCCTGCGACCGGGAAACGCCGGTGGCGGTACGATGTGGAGTCCTCCCGAATCGGTGTGACGACGGCTGCTGGCGCGCTGTACGTGTCTTACCGCGACCGCGGTGGCGTGGCGCGGCTTCCGACGAGCTGACCTGCGAGTGATTTCAACGGATTCGCCACCTCGATAAGAGGGTGCTAACTGTCTCGAGGCCCGATTCCGAGCCGACCGGCCGCCGATCGTGTCGACGGAGTGGTGTCAATCGAGTGGTGGTGTCGACGGCAGGGTGGTGTGTCGTCCGTTCGACGCGCACCGCCGACCGGTCGGCTACCCGGCGGGGCTCGAGCGCCGAGCCCCGCGTTACTCGTCGGTCCCGTCGTCGTGCTCGCGATGGACGCTGCTGTCGCGCTCGCGGTGGATGCTGCTGTCGCGCTCGCGGTGGATGCTGCTGTCGCGCTCGCGGTGGATGCCGCTGTCGCGCTCGCGGTGGAGCAGCCCAGGGGCGACCGAACAGCCACACGGCCTGACGACGCCGGTGTGAGGCCCGGTCGAGGTCAGCCCGGTAATCGGCTGGCCACAGCTGGGACACGAGAGCAGCGCCGAGTCGTCCACTCGGCCGTCGTCGTTTCGCGTCTCCTCGCTACACATCGCGATCGTACCTCTCGATCGAGAGCGGCGTCGACACTAGTCGCGTCGGGCGATTCTGCTGTCGTGCGGGACGTTTATATCCCGGTAGAATCAACGTAATCATGGCAACCGAATCCCTCAGCGGGTTTGGAAGCCACGTCTCGGGTGCTCCTACCACCCGGGGCATTTCGATACAGCCCCCTTGTCGCTGGAGACCGGCTTCCGGTTTTCGGTTTGACGTGTTGTAACTTATATCTACTGCTAATTGTCCGTAATGAGGTGGGTCGACCACCCCTCGAGACGCCGGCGCGCCGTGGCTCCCGAACCGGACCAGCGATTGATCCCACTCGAGGACAGGGAGCGACTCGCGAACGGAGAGGACGACCACTTTTGACCCCGGCGCACCGAGAGAGGGCAATGAGCGAAGCCGAACCGGATTCCAGCCGCGCGGCCGTCGCGGTTCGTGCGGCCAGCGACGGCGCTGCCGTCGCGGCAGACTCCTTTCGAACCGAACTCGCGGTCGAACGAAAAGCGAACAAGACGGATGTCGTCACGCAGGTCGATCGCGACGCACAGGAGACGGTCATCGAGACCATCCGCGACGCGTTCCCGGACGATCCGATCGTGGGCGAAGAGGAGGACGCGCTGAAGCAGGTCCCGGAGACGGGACCGGCGTGGATCGTCGACCCCATCGACGGGACGAACAACTACGTCAACGGCTCCCGTGCGTTCGGCACCGCGGTCGCGGCCGTCGTCGACGGCGAGCCCGTCGGTGCGGCGATGGACTGCCCCGCGCTCTCGGATGCCTACCGCGTCGGCCCGGACGGCGCGTATCGCAACGACGACCCGCTCTCGGTCAGCGACTGTACCGACCCCGAGGGAGCGACCGTCTGTCCGACGTTCTGGTGGGACTTCGACCAGCGCGACCAGTACGCCGCGGCAACCCGCGCGGTCGTCGAGCAGTTCGGCGACATGCGCCGCTATGGCTGTGCCCAACTCGAGCTCGCGATGGTCGCCTCGGGCGCACTCGAGGGGACGCTGACCAACCTGCGGGCGAACCCGTGGGATACCGTCGCCGGCGTCCAGCTGGTCCGGGAGGCCGGCGGCGTCGTGACCGATCTCGAGGGCGACCGCTGGCGACACGACAGCGCCGGGCTAGTGGCCTCGAACGGCGCGGTTCACGACGAGGTGCTCGCGGCCGCCCGCGCGATCGAGGCCTGATCCGGTCGTCTCGCGTCGCGGTATCGGACACTCTCGTGTGCTGAAACCGGAAACGGTAAGCGGCCCCCAATACCGGATTCGGGTATGGACGATTTCATCGATCGGGTCGGACCCGAGCGGGTCTGGGCCCTGACCGTCGCGAGTCTCGCGGCCATCGTGGCCCTTGGTGCCGTCCTGTTTCCCCAGCGGGTGTACGTCGAGTTCATCTGGCAGTACTTCTGGGGACCAGTCGTCGCCGACGCCCACAGCTGGAACTGCGTCGCTTGGGCCAACGGCCAGGAGATCGCCTGCAGCGAGGCGGGCCCCAACGCTGGCCCGACCGCCGAACCCGGCTACACGTTCGTCTCCTACTCGGGGTACATTCCGACTCTGGTCCTGTTACTGATCGGAATCATCTTCCTCATCCGTCGCCTCGAGATCGAACGCTACCGCGCGGGCTTTTTCGCCCTGTTCCCGTTCATGCTCTTCGGCGGTGCCCTGCGAGTCGTCGAAGACGTCAACGCGACGGCGTTCGCGGCGACCGGCGAGATGTCGATCCCGCTCCCGTGGTCGGGATTCATCATCAGCCCGCTGATCTACTTTACCGTCTTCTTCATCGCCCTCTTTGCGGTCGTCTTCTCGGTCTGGCTCGATCGCAACGACTACGTCTCGGGCTACGAGTACCCGCTGGCCGGCATCGGGACGCTCGCGGTGACGATCACGATCGCGTATCTGGCCGCCACCGCGGCGACGGAGCCGTACTCGGAGTTCCATCCGCTCATCCCGCTCGTGATCCTCGTCGGGGCGACGCTGACGACGGCGATCACGTGGGTCGCACTCGAGCGCTTCGCTCCCGAACTGAACCGCGGTACCGAGTCGATGGGCATCGTCGTCATCTGGGCCCACGCGGTCGACGGCGTCGCGAACGTCGTCGGCCTCGACTGGGCGACGTCGCTTGGACTGTCCGCGAACCTCGTTCCGAAACACCCGATCAACCGGGCGATCGCCAACACGACGGCCAACGTGCTTCCCGCCGACGTCGTCGCCGTCACCGGCTCGGCCTGGCCGTTCCTGCTGGTGAAAATCGCCGCCGCGGTCTTCGTCATCTGGATCTTCGACGAGACGGTCTTCGAGGATAGCCCGCGCTACGCGATCATGCTCATGATCACCGTCGTCGCCGTCGGGCTCGGTCCCGGGACTCGAGACATGCTGCGCGCAACGTTCGGCGTCTGATCGGCTCGATTCGGTTTTCCGACGGCTCGAGTGTGTCGTCACACGCCGGTTTCGATCGGTTCGTTCCGTTCCGAACCGCCCATTCTGCCGATGGACGAACCGACCGCTATCGACTCCGGCGGACCCTGCATCCGTCTGTTGGGTCGTCCCGGAACACAGCGACACTGCTCGACGACCGTCTCAAGCGCTGGCTGCGCCGGGGTCGGTCGTTTCGAGGCTCACGAGCGTCGGGAAGAAAGACGCGTTTGGAAAGAGGGCAACGTCGGAGGTCTCTCAACGACAGCCGACCGTTACAGCTCGTCAGTCTCCGCGCGGTCGTCGTCTTCCCCGCGGAGCACCTCGAGTGCCGCATCGAAGTGCACCTGGGTGAGGACGATGTCCTCGACGGCCGTCGGCGTCTCCTCGGACTGGGACTGGACGTGCTCGCGAACGGCCGTCGTCGCCGCCTCCCGGCACAGCGACGCCAGATCGGCACCCACGAAGCCGTCCGTCTCGGCTGCGAGGTGTTCGATGTCGACGTCGTCGGCCAGCGGCCGGTTCCGGGTGTGGATCTTCAGGATCTCGAGTCTGGTCTCCTCGTCCGGCTCGCCGACCTCGATCTTGCGCTCGATCCGACCCGCACGCGTCAGGGCGTCGTCGATGAGGTCGGGTCGGTTCGTGGCCGCGATCACGATCACGTCCTCGAGTTCCTCGAGCCCGTCGAGTTCGGTCAGCAGCTGCGAGACGACGCGTTCGCCGACGTTCGAATCGCTGCCGCCGCTCCCGCGCTTCGTCGCGATGGAGTCGATCTCGTCGAAGAAGATCACGGTCGGTGCGTTCGACCGGGCCTTCTCGAAGATCTCTCGGACGCCCTTCTCGGACTCGCCGACGTACTTGTCGAACAGCTCGGGGCCTTTGATCGAGATGAAGTTCGAATTGGCTTCGTTCGCGACGGCCTTCGCGAGCAGCGTCTTCCCGGTGCCCGGCGGCCCGTGGAGCATGATGCCCTTCGGCGACTGGAGGTCGACCTGTTTGTAGGCGTCAGGGTACTCCATCGGCCACTGGATGGCCTCCTGCAGTCGAGCTTTGGTCTCCGCGAGCCCGCCGACGTCGTCCCAGGTGACGTCGGGCGTCTCGATGAAGACCTCTCGGAGCGCGCTGGGCGAGATCTCACGGAGCGCCGTTCGCATGTCTTGCTCGGTTACCTCGAGCGTTTCGAGCGTCTCGGCGTCGATCTCGTCGCCGTCGAGGTCGAGATCCGGCCGAACGCGTCGGAGCGCGTTCATTGCCGCTTCGCGGACGAGGCTCTCGAGGTCCGCGCCGACGAAGCCGTGCGTGTTCTCGGCGTACTGCTCGAGATCGACCGACTCGGCGATCGGCATCTCGCGGGTGTGGATCTGGAGGATCTCTGTCCGACCCTGCGTGTCCGGCGCGCCGATCTCGATCTCGCGGTCGAAGCGACCGCCGCGGCGGAGCGCGTTGTCGATCGAGTCGACCCGGTTCGTCGTCCCGATGACGGTCACCTGACCGCGGTCCTCGAGGCCGTCCATCAGGGAGAGCAGCTGTGCGACGACGCGGCGCTCGACGTCGCCTTGCGTGTCGTCTCGCTTCGGGGCGATGGAGTCGATCTCGTCGATGAAGATGATCGCCGGCTCGTTCTCGCCGGCCTCCTCGAAGACCTCGCGCAGGCGCTCCTCGCTCTCGCCGTGGTACTTCGACATGATCTCCGGTCCGGAAATCGTCGAGAAGTCCGCGTCGATCTCGTTGGCGACTGCTTTCGCGATCAGGGTCTTGCCGGTCCCCGGCGGGCCGTGGAGCAAGACGCCCTGGGGCGGCTCGATGCCGAGCGCCTGGAACAGCTCGGGGTGGGTCATCGGCAGCTCGATCATCTCCCGAACCTGGTCGAGTTCGTCGTCGAGTCCGCCGACGTCCTCGTAGGCGACTCCCGGCGGCTCGGGACTGTCAGCCGGTTCGGCACCGCGTTCGACGTCGACGTCCTCGACGGACTGGTCGGCCACGGTGATGTCCGTCGACTGCGTGACGACGACGGTCCCGTCCGGGTCGGTGTCGACGATTCGGATCGGGATCCGGCGACTGGATCGGCCCATCATGGAGCCGAATCCGAGCGCTAGCGGGACGGTCTGCCCGGCCTGTACCGCGCGGTTGGCGAGCTTCTCGCGAAGATACGAGGCGAGATCGCCGCGGATCTGCAGCCCGCCGGGGAGTGCGACGGACAGTTCGTCCGCCGGTGCGACGTCGGCCTGCTCGACCCGTACGAACTGGTCGATTCTCGAGCCGGTGGTTTTCCGCGTCTGGCTGTCGACGCCGACGACACCGCGCTGTTGTTCGCCGGGTCGGCCCGGTCGGACGCGGGCGACTGCGGTCCCCGCATCGCCCTGGATGGTGACGAAGTCGCCGCTGGACACGCCGAGTTCCTCCATCGCCTGGCGATCGATCGCTGCAATACCCTTCCCTGCACTCTGTCGGTCGAGCGGTTTGACAAGTAGTTTCATAAGATTCTGTTTCGGTGCCCAAGCTATCCCCGTACGGGAACTGCTGACGTCTCGGACTATCGAGAGAAGTACAGCGCTGGACTTGGTACATATACCCGGCCAGGACTGAAATAGGTGTTGTCCACACAGTTACGTTCGCGAACAATTCCCGAATGCGAACGGGAACGCGACCGCGTCGAGCGGTCGATCACTCGCCGAGGCGTTCTCGGCCAGAATGAGACGGCACCGATCGACCCGCGGAAACGCCCGCTCGTCGTTTCGGGAACGCCTTTACAACCGCGGGGTCTACCCTGCCGTAATGACCGACGAGACCGATACCGCGACCGCGGGCTGGTTTTCGGATCTGCATCCGGGGGATCTCGAGGCCGCCGGCGACGCGATCACCGAGGGCGAAGCCGAAGCGCCGCGGGAGTGGCCCGCCGTCGCCGTCGAGTCCGGCTACGCCGACTCGAGGGAGGAGTACTACGACCGGCTGCACGAGGCGACGATGGCAGCGACTCGAGCGGAGGTCCGCGAGCGCGAGCGGGCCGACGATCAGCAGTTGGTTCACGCGATCAGGGCGATGGACGACTGCAGTCGGACGGCGAACGAACTCGCGGAACGGCTGGCGGAGTGGGCCGGTACCGTCGATCCCGACGCCGGGACCGGCGTCGAGTACGCGCGCAAGCTGGCTCGCGGCGAGAGCGAGGACGGACTCGAGGAGCCCGCGATCCGCTCGCTTGCCGAACGGGTGGCCGGCCTCGCGGACGAGGCCGACGAGCTCCGGGCGTTCGTCGAGCGCCAGACGCCGGCCGTCGCGCCGAACCTCTCGGCGCTGGCGGATCCGGTGCTGGCGGCGCGGCTGATCTCCCTCGCCGGGGGACTCGAGGCGCTCGCGAAGAAGCCCAGCGGGACGGTGCAGGTGTTCGGCGCGGAGGACGCGCTGTTCGCGCACCTGCGGGGGCACGCGCCGTCGCCCAAGCACGGGATCATCTACACGCACGACGCGGTGCGGGGGACCCACCCCGAGAATCGGGGCTCGGCGGCGCGTGCGGTCGCCGGGAAACTTTCGATCGCGGCCCGCGTCGATCACTACTCGGGCGAGTTGAAGCCCGAACTCGAGGCCGAACTCGCCGAACGAATCGAGACGATTCAGGCCAGAACGACCGACGAGGACGCCGGCAGCGACGGAGGTGCGGACGATGAGTGAGGCGCTTCCCGAGGGAGTCCAGCGCCGCGAATTCGACGGGACCGAGCGGCTCGCGACGCGAGGGGAGCCGGTCTACGGCGAGCCGACCGACGGCGAGTGGCGCGCGTGGAACCCCCACCGGTCGAAGCTGGGTGCCATGCTCGAGCTGGGGATGGACACCGCCCTCTCGGGGGGCGAAACGGTGCTCTATCTGGGTGCGGCGAGCGGGACGACCGTGAGCCACGTCGCGGATTTCGCCGGGCCGACCTACGCGGTGGAGTTCGCCCCGCGGCCGGTCCGGGACCTGCTCGAGGCCGCGGACTCGCGCGAGCGGCTGTTTCCGCTCCTGAAGGACGCCCGGAAGCCCGCGACCTACGCCCACGTCGTCGAGTCGGACGTGGACGTGCTCGTGCAGGACGTGGCGACGCGAGGGCAGGCGCGGGTGGCACTCGAGAACCGGCAGTTCCTGGCCGACGACGGGCGGCTGTTGTTGGCCGTGAAGGCTCGAAGTGAGGACGTGACGCGAGCGCCGAGTGCCGTGTTCGAGGACGTTCAGGCGGCGCTGTCGGAGGGCTACGAGATTCTGGAGACCCGGACGCTCGAGGAATATCACGCGGATCACCTCGGGGTCGTCGCGCGGCCACGATAACCGATCGGATCGGTCTCCGCTGTTCGCCGGCGAACGGCGAGTCGCTGCAAGTCCGTTCGCTGCCGACTGACTGGTGGACCGACCGTACCAGTTACCGGCGGTACGACCGACCCCGCGTCCACGGCTCGAGCTTCCATCGGTTCGGCGGCGATACCCCGTCGCCTCCGGATCGGCCAGGCCGCTCGATGACGGCGGTCTCGGCTGGCACGCAGCAGTTTCCAAGTCCCTAAGTAGCCCGGCGCAAACCGGCCAGTATCGACGGATGGGAGGGAAATGACGCTCACCGATAACGACAGGGCCATCGCGGCGTTTACGATGCTTTCACACGCGATCGTTCACTGGTTCGAGTTGGCGATCCCGATCTTTCTCGTCGTCTGGCTCGACGCGTTCGAGGTGAACGTCGCTCTCCTCGGTAGCATCGTCGCACTCGGCTACGCCCCCTTCGGGCTCGGCGCGTTACCAGCCGGACTACTCGCCGACCGGTACGGCCCGAAGCGACTCGTCCTGATCTGTCTCGCCGGCATGAGTCTCTCGTTCGTCACGCTCGCGTTCGCGACCTCGATCTACGCCCTCGCTGCGGGGCTGTTGTGTTGGGGCGTGATCGCGAGCATCTATCATCCCGCCGGGCTCGCTCTCATCAGCACGGGGGTCGAAGACCGCGGCACGGTCTTCGCCTGGCACGGTATCGCCGGCAACCTCGGTATCGCGCTGGGTCCGTTCGCCACCGCGACGTTACTGCTCGTCTTCGAGTGGCGACTCGTCGCCATCGCGCTCGCCGTTCCCGGCGTTCTCGCGACCGGCTACGGATTCACGGCCCGGTTCGACCCGACTGCCGCACTCGAGGAAGGAACGATATCGCGGGACGACGCAACGGAATCGGGCTCCGGCTCGTCGTTCGTCGCGAACTCGCGGACGTTGTTTGCGGGGTCGTTCCTCCTCGTGTTCGCGATCGTTACCGTCGTCGGGCTCTACTACCGAGGGGTCCTCACCTACCTGCCGGAACTCCTCGGCGGGCTTCCGGCGATGGACGGCATCGAACCACCGGGCGGACTCGAGGAGTTCTCCCTGGGCGACTACTTCTACGTCGGATTGCTCGTCGTCGGGATGGCGGGGCAGTACACCGCTGGTAAGCTGACCAGTCGGGTGCCCGTCGCTCGCGGACTGGTCGTCGTCTTCCTCGGCCTCGCGCTCCTGGCGGTCGCGTTCGTTCCGGTGTCCACGATGGGGCTCGGTGTGATCGCCCTATACTGTGGGTGCATCGGCTTTTCGCTGTTCGCGATCGAGCCGTTCTATCAGGA
Organism: Natrinema ejinorense; assembly: GCF_002494345.1. GTDB lineage: Archaea > Halobacteriota > Halobacteria > Halobacteriales > Natrialbaceae > Natrinema > Natrinema longum. The sequence continues at coordinate 927,175 of NZ_NXNI01000001.1, read as the reverse complement.
GGCCGTCGCCGTCTACACGCCCGCTGACGCTCGCGGGCTCTCGTACGGCTACACCTATCTGGGAATGTTCGGGCTGGGTGCGGTGAGCATCTCTCTGGGCGGCGTTCTACTGGATCAGGCCACGATGAGCGTGTTCTTCGTGGTGCTCTCGGCGATCGCGCTACTCGGTGCCGGCATCTCGGTCCGGCTCTTGACCGGCTCGGCGGTCCCGCCGCGAGTGGAGAGCCCCCAAAACAGCGCCGAGGACTGAGTACAAAGGAGGGAGTGCTATGCCGTCGACTCGTCCCCTTCGCGGTTCGTCATCTCGGTATCGGCCGTCTCGTTCGTCCCGTCCGCCGTCTCCTCCAGCGTGATCAGTGCGTCGTCGATCACCGGCTCGCCGTCGGTGACGTAGGGGTCGTCGGCCTCCGGGAACTCGTACGTCTGATTGTCGTTCGTGTCCTGGTGGGCCATCGCGATCAACACCTGACTCTCCTCGAGGGACTCGTTGAGTTCGACGGTCACGTTCTCGTGGTCGCCGGGTTCCAGGAAGGTGGAGTTACCCAACACCTCTCCGGGATCGTACTCTTCGGACACGTTCGTCACGACCTCGTCCTCGGTCGCATTGTCCCCGTCGGCGGGCGCAGCCGCGTGGATGACGGCGAAGCCACCCTCGGGCAGCGACGTGTCGTTGACCACGACTGCGGTCCCGTTCGACGTCTGGTTCTCGAATGTCACCGTGGCCGTTTCGTTCTCGGTCCGGTTCTCCTGGGTCGCGACTCCGGCATCGGTTGCGGCGAACGCGATGCTCGCCCCCGAGAGGAGGACGAGCGTCACGACGACTGCGACGCCGATAGGTCTTGGACGTGGCATCGTAACCGTCGTTGGTACCGCCGTCGGTCGGCAAAAATCGGACCCTTCGTTAGAGCGTTCCAGGCGTGGAAACGTCCACATTCGGGAGAAGGGGCGAGCGCAGTAATCGAGTTGTTCCGATCGTTAGTCCCGTAGTCACGTTCGTAATATCAGTTTCTGTCGAGACGCGTTCGTCACAGACACACCGAACACACGGTAGCGTTCGGGGAACTCGAACGGGGTAGTGAACTGCCGAGTGTGCTTCCGGTCACGCTCGGCTGACCGCCGATCGGTCCAGCGATAGTCGATCCGGAGTGTCGTCAGGATGCCTCGAGATCATCAACGGTCGACGCGGACCGACGCGTCCACTCCAACTCGTTCCTATCGGTTCCCGACACGGAATTGGGATCCGATAGCTCGCAACTCCGCCTCCGGATTCGACACCGACGAGCCGTGCGAGCGGGTCTCGAACGCGCTCCGGTTCCGACTGGACGGTTTTCCCGACATAATGTCGGATCGTATATTATATATAAATACTCACAGGTCGTCAGATATACTGGTGAAACCATGACTACAGCTACAATGGATGCGGAACAGTACACGCCACAGACGGCATGGCGGCCGCTCGCGTTCGCGGGAGGTATCATCGCGGTAATCGGGCTACTCGCGATCCTCGTGCCGTTTGCGACCGGAATCGCGCTGACGTACATCCTCGGTGGGTTACTGCTATTCGGCGGCGTCGTCCACGCCGGTCACGTCCGCTCCGCACGGGGCTGGCGGGATTCGTTCTGGCAGGGGACGCTTGCGATCGTCTCGGTCGTCGCTGCTATCGTCCTCCTGACCAATCCGGTCGTCGGTCTGCTGAGCCTGACGCTCGGGGCCATCGCATACCTGGTCCTCGATGGAATCGCGGAACTGGTATCGAGCGTGCGGATGGGATCGCAGTCGGGTCGAAGCTGGATTGCGGCCAGCGGCGTCCTCTCGCTCGTGCTCGCTGCCTTCCTCTGGGCCGGGTTCCCGGTCAGCGCGGCGTGGTTCGTCGGGTTCATCGTCGGAGTAAGCCTGCTCACGACGGGCGGTTCGATGATCGCCGTCGCCAACAGTACTCGTCGAACCAGCGGGGACGTATCGCCAGCCACGACCGAACCCCGTGGTGCCTGATCCACTCTTTTTATTGCACATCCGAGCCGTACCGACGGTCCCGTTCCGACCCGCTGTCGTCGCCTGACGGCGACCCTCGAGCGAGGCCCTGTTCAATAAAGAATATAAGGTATTTCGTGGTAGCGTGTCGTGGTATGTCAGAACATCCCACAATAGGGGGCACCCTCGAGGGGACGGTCGACCGTCACCCCGACCGGGACGCGATCGTCTATCCGCGGAAGGACCAGCGCTGGACCTACGCCGAGTTCGACGAGCGGGTCGATCGGCTGGCGAACGCCTTGCTCGAGGCGGGGATCGAGAAGGGCGACAGGGTCGCGACGGTGCTGTACAACGGGTCGGAGATGGCGCTCACCGTCTACGCGTGCGCCAAAATCGGGGCCGTCTTCACCCCGTTGAACTTCCGGCTGCCGGCGGGCGAGATCGAGTACATCGTCACCGATGCGGAGGCCGAGATGGTACTCTTCGAGTCCGCTACACGCGAGGCGGTCGAGGGCGCTCGGCCGAGCCTCGAGACCGTCGACGAGTACGTCTTCATCGACGACGACCGCGAGGGCATACCCGCATACGCGAGCGGGTTCTACGACCTGCTCGAATCGGGGTCCACCGCCCGACCCGATGTCCGCGTCGCGGAAGACGACGTCTACGCCTTCATCTACACGTCCGGGACGACGGGCCGTCCCAAGGGGGTCGTCCACGAGCACCGGGACATGGTCGAGCACAACCTCCTGTGTATCGCGGAGGGGCGGATCACCCGCGACGACGTCGGGCTGTCGATGATGCCGTTGTATCACTGCGCGGAGCTCCACTGTAACCTCTTCCCGCGAGTCCACCGCGGCGCGACCAACATCATTCACCACGAGTTCGACCCGCAGGCGGTTCTCCAAGCGATCGAGGAGCACGGCGTCACGCTCGTCTTCGCGGCCCCGACCGCGTGGAACGCGCTCTCGATGACCGCGGCCGAGATGGATGTCGACACTTCCTCGCTCCGGCTGGGGCTATACGGCGCGGCCCCGATGCCCGAACAGGTCCTCGAGAACTGCATGGAACAGCTCTGCGAGGACTACTTGCAGGCCTACGGGATGACCGAGATCGGTCCCGCCGGCGTCTTCCAGCCCCCGGAAGATCAGCTTTCGAAACAGGGGACGGCCGGGTTGCCCGCGCTCAATCACAAACTGCGAATCGTCGAACCCGACGCGGAGCCGGATCGGGAGGTCGAGCGGGGTGAGATCGGCGAGATCCTGATCGCCAGTCCGTGTACGATGCGGGAGTACTGGAACCGGCCCGAGGCGACCGAGCGGTCGCTTCGGGAGGCCGACGGCACGACGTGGTACTACACCGGCGACCTGGGCTACCGCGACGAGGACGGCTACCTCACCGTCGTCGACCGCAAAGACGACATGATCGTCTCCGGCGGCGAGAACATCTATCCCGCCGAGGTCGAGGACGTGCTGTTCGCCCACGACGCCGTCGACGAGGCGGCCGTCGTCGGCGAGCCCGACGACGAGTGGGGCGAACTCGTCACCGCTTACGTCGTCGCCGACGGCGTCGACGCGGCCGACCTCGATTCGTTCCTCCTCGCGAGCGAGCACCTCGCCGACTTCAAGCGCCCGCGGCGGTACTACTTCGTCGACGAGCTTCCGAAGAACCCCAGCGGCAAGATCCAGAAGTTCAAGCTCCGAGAGGACGAAGCGGGGCTCGAGCCCGAGGTGGAGTCCGTCGCGTCCTGATCGGCGGATCGGCGGCCGTCGGGTCGGTTCCGGCCGAACGCTCCGACTCCAAACCGTATTTACTATCGGCGACGAAAGCTGGGCACGATGGAACGCGGGTCCCGAGAATCGTTTACGCGCATGGGTACGTTGGGGATCGAAGAGGAGTGTTTCGTCGTCGACGAGGACGGCCGCCCCACCAGCGGGACCGACGAACTCGTCTACGAACACGAGCCGCCCGAAATCCTCGAGGGGCGGCTGGATCACGAGCTGTTCAAGTTCGTCATCGAAACCCAGACGCCGCTGATCGAGGAGCCCGGCGACGCCCGCGAGTCGCTGCTCGCGATTCGTGAGGCGCTGATCGAGCACGCCCAGGCCCACGGCTATCGTATCGCAGCCGCCGGCCTCCACCCGCTCGCGAAGTGGCGGGAACTCGAGCACGCGGAGAAACCGCGCTACCGATCACAGCTCGATCGGATCCAGTATCCACAACACCGGAACACGACCGCAGGGGTCCACGTCCACGTCGGCGTCGACGACGCCGACAAGGCGGTCTGGATCGCCAACGAACTGCGCTGGTACGTCCCGATCATGCTCGCGCTGTCGGCGAACTCGCCGTACTGGAACGGGTTCGACACCGGACTCCAGTCCGCTCGCGCGAAGATCTTCGAGGCGCTGCCCAACACCGGTATGCCCACCTACTTCGAGGACTTCGAGGCGTTCGACCGGTTCGAACGCCGGATGCTCGAGACCGACTCGATCAACGACCGGGGCGAACTCTGGTACGACGTCCGTCCACACACGGCTCACGGGACCGTCGAGCTCCGTACCCCCGACGGGCAGGCCGATCCCGAAATCGTCCTCGCGTTCGTCGAGTACGCGCATGCACTCGTCGAGGCCCTGGCCGAGGCCTACGAGGACGGTACGAGCGGCCACCGCCATCGACGGGAACTGCTCGACGAGAACAAGTGGCGGGCCATCCGCTACGGCCAGGATGCCTCCTTCATCGACCGCGAACTCGAGGGGACCGTCGGACTGGGCGAACTCGTCGACCGCGAGTGCGAGCGGCTCGGAATCGACGGGATCAAACGCGTCTACGAGCGCGAAAGCGGCGCGGACCGACAGCGCAGGCTGCTCGAGGACGAGGGGCCCGACGCGCTGTGTGAGTCGCTGTTCTTGCAGGACGAGAGCTGACGGTTCCCACGACTGAAGTCGTGGACGGGGTCCTCGAACTCGTCTGCTTTTTTGTCGCATCCCAGTCGGTAGAATCCCGTTTCGTGTCTCCGCCGAAGCGACGGCGGTCGGGCAGCGTCGACGACCGCGTCCGGAGGGCCGGGACCACAACGGACCGTTTGATCCGTCGGCGTGGTTTCTCGACGTGACCAGTCCCCGAACCTTCATTGCGCTGTCGGCAAATATTACGACCATGTACGACGACGAGGATCTCGAGGAGATCCGCGACGCAGGGCAGCAGTGGGACGCGGAGACGCTCGAGCCGACCCTCGAGCGTCGCGGCGAGCGCCAGGATCGGTTCGCGACCGTTTCGAACCACGAGGTCGACCGGCTCTACACCCCCGACGACGTCGGCGATCTCGACTACCTCGAGGACCTCGGCTTTCCCGGTGAGGAACCGTACACCCGCGGTCCGTATCCGACGATGTACCGCGGTCGGACGTGGACGATGCGCCAGTTCGCCGGCTTCGGCACCGCAGAGGAAACCAACGAGCGCTTTCACTACCTGATCGACGAGGGCCAGACCGGGCTCTCGGTGGCCTTCGACATGCCCTCGTTGATGGGACTCGACTCGGACGATCCGATGAGCGAGGGCGAGATCGGGAAGGAAGGCGTCGCGGTGGACACGCTCCGGGACATGGAGATCCTCTTCGACGGGATCGACCTCGCGGAGATCTCGACGTCGTTTACGATCAACCCCTCCGCGCCGGTGATCTACGCGATGTACGTGGCGCTGGCCGACCAGCGGGGCGTTTCGCGCGAGCAACTCCGGGGAACCCTTCAGAACGACATGTTCAAGGAGTTCATCGCCCAGAAGGAGTGGGTGATCCCGCCGGAGCCGTCGCTCGACCTCGTGACGGACGTCCTCGAGTTCAGCACGGCGGAAACCCCGAAATTCCACCCGATCTCGGTGTCGGGCTACCACATCCGCGAGGCGGGCTCGACGGCGGTTCAGGAACTCGCCTTCACCCTCGCGGACGGCTTCGGCTACGTCGAGGACGCGGTGGACCGGGGGCTGGACGTCGACGAGTTCGCGCCCCGGCTCTCCTTTTTCTTCAACTGCCACAACTCCTTCTTCGAAGAGATCGCGAAGTTCCGGGCGGCACGGCGGATCTACGCCCGGGTGATGGACGACTGGTACGACGCCGAGGCCGACGAGTCGAAACGGCTCAAGTTCCACACGCAGACGGCGGGGCAGTCGCTGACGGCGCAGCAACCGCTGAACAACGTCGCCCGGGTGACGATCCAGGCGCTGGCCGGCGTCCTCGGGGGCACCCAGTCGCTCCACACGAACAGCTTCGACGAGGCGCTGGCGCTGCCCAGCGAGAAGGCGGTTCGGGTCGCGTTGCGGACCCAGCAGATCATCGCCGAGGAGTCCGGCGCGGCCGACATCGTCGACCCCATGGGCGGCTCCTTCGCCGTCGAGACGCTCACGAACGAGATCGAGGAGCGAACGATGCGCTACATCGAGGAGATCCGGGAGATGGGCGACGGCTCGGTTCGCGACGGCATCCTCAACGGGATCGGTGACGGCTATTTCCACCGGGAGATCCAGGACGCCTCCTACGAGTACCAGGAGCGCGTCGAGCGCGGCGAGGAGGTCGTCGTCGGCGTCAACAAATACACCCTCGAGGAAGACACCAGCCCCGACACCCTCAAGATCGACGAGACCACGGCCGAACGCCAGCTCGGCCGGCTCGCGAACGTGAAAGCCGAACGGGACGACGCGGCGGTCGCGGAAGCGCTCGACGCCGTCCGCGAGGCCAGCGAACGCGGCGAGAACACGATCCCGTCCCTCGTCGATGCGGTGAAAGCCTACGCGACGATGGGCGAGATCATGAGCGTCTTCGAGGAGCGGTACGGCGCGTACAGCGAGAGCCTCGGGCTCGCCTGAGCCGCCAGTCACGGCGTCGCCGCCCCGGCACCGCGTCCCGACGGTGTCGTGGCGGTTCGTCCGTGCTCGTCGCGGGACTCACCACGCAGCCGGGACGGAGGTTTTTCCATCGTGACGACGACGGAGGCAGTATGAGCGAGAAGGAACTGTTCGGGCTCTTGCTGGTCGCGATCGCGATCCTGATGGCGGTGACCGGGTTCGTCCTCGTCCTCAACTGAGACGGTCTACTGTCCCGATGTACCGGTGCAACCACGAGACAGGTCGCGGTTGCACCGTCGCTGACATCCAGCAGCCCCGATGACGTCGGCTCTCGTTCGAGGCGGGCACCGGCCGACTCAGGTCCCGTTTCGCGTCCGCTCGTCGGTTTCGATCACTCGAGCCGCGAGCAACGTTACGACCGCGAGCGTGCCCATCGTCGCCACCAGAATGGCGAACTGGATCGTCGACTGGAGCGGATCGAACCCCCACGGGTTGAAGACCGCAAAGACCACGACGAAGAACGCGATGATCGCGAACGGGAGCACGTTGACCGCCAGATCCAGCGCGATTTCCGCGTCGAACGCGCGTCTACTCATCGGGAGAGTCCCTCTCTCGGAGCCCCCGTGCGGGGTTGCATCCGGTAGCGGTCCGTTCGTTCGGGTTCCGTGTCAGCGATGGTGACATCGAGCATGCTATTTCCGTTGGGTGCCGACGATCCCGGCCCCGGCGATTGTCACGAGGCCGGCGAGAACGAGTGCACCCCCGCGACTCGCCAGTCCCGAGAGCGACTCGAGGGGGCGGATCGAGAGCGTTCCGCTCCCGTGAGCGACCAGTATCGCCCCGACGACGACGAACACGGCACCGAATTCGGCAGCGAGCACCAGGGGCCGGTCGACGTAGTCGGCGTCCGCCAGGATGCCGGCGACGCTCGCCGCGAACACGACGAGACCCCCGACGGCGACGGGGACGAGGCCGACGACGATGCCGACCTCCGAACCGGCGAGCCCGACGGCCACGAGAACGGGCCACGGCCTCGCGGGATCGGCCGGTTCAGTCTCCCCACGCCTCGAGTGATCGGTCATACTCGGCGTTCCACATCCAGTCAGTAGTATTTAGTGCCGTCCCAAGCCTGCCACTCCAGTATCGAACCGACACCCGTCCCCGGCCAGGCTCGTCTCGACGGACGACGCGTGGGAGAGGACTGGCCCCGCCGATCGAACGGACTGCTCGGCGTCCGCGGACTTCGGCTGACTCCCGGTCGCTCGAGTCGGTCGCTCGAGCAGTCGACCCGCCACCGGCAGTGGGACCATGCAGTCGGGCTGACGGCCGCCCCTCACGCTCGTATCGAACCCAAACCAGAGATCTAAGGCCGTTGACCGCTTACGGCCCCCGTATGAAAGCACGATCCGTCCTCGGTGGCGCTCTCGGCGCAGTCGGTGGCGCTGTCGTCGGTAACTACCTCCTGAAACGCCGTGCGAGCGACCTCGAGAACCCGCTGCCCGGTATCGAACGGACGTATCGCTGGCGCGGGATCGAAACGACGTATACCGTCGCTGGCGACCCGAACGATCCGGACATGCTTCTGGTCCACGGGATCTACGCGGGTGCGAGCAGCCACGAGTTCGCGCCGATCGTCGAACAACTGGCAGCGGACTACCACGTCTACGCCGTCGACCTCCCCGGATTCGCTCGATCCGAGCGACCGCCGCTGGTCTACTCCGCCGACCTCTATGGCGAGTTCGTTCGCGATTTCGCGGCGGAGATCACCGACGAACCGATCGTGATCGCCTCGTCGTTGTCCGGCACGTTCGTCGTCGAGGCCGCCGACGAGACCGAGTTCGAACGGCTCGTCCTGATCTGTCCGACCGGCGAGACGGCCGCCGAACGACCGTGGCTCCGGACCCTCCTGCGGGCGCCGATCGTCGGCACGACGCTGTACAACCTGCTCGCGAGCAAGCCGTCGATCCGGTACTTCTACGACCGGGACGGCTACTACGACTCCGATCGGGTCGACGCGGACGAAGTCCAATACGCCTGGAACAGCGCCCACCAGCCCGGCGCACGCTACGCTCCCGCCTCCTTCGCCGCGGGCACCCTCGACCCGACGTTCGACCTCGGGACGGAACTGGCCGCCCTCGAGACGCCGACGACGTTAGTCTGGGGCCGGGACGCCGCGCTCGTCCCGCTCCGGGACGGTCGCGACCTCGCCGAGGCGGCGGACCTCGACCTGGTCGTCATCGACTACGCGACGCAGTTGCCCCACGCCGAACACCCCGACAAGTTCGTCGAGTACCTGAGTGCGGAACTGCCACGAGCCGATTTCGACACGCACGAATAGTCACGTCTCGGCCGTCGTTTCTCTACCCGGACTCGAGTTTCGGCAGCGATTCCGACTTCCCTCCCAGTCGCGACGACGAGCGGGGCAGCAGAGTCAGTCCCGCGGGGAAAACAGCGCTCCCCCGACCCTAGACCGGGCGAAGTGCGAGCACGCGCTCGCCCGTCGTCTCCGAAACGGTGATCTCGAGTTCGACGGTCAATCCGGTCTCGACGTCCTCGAGATCGATCCCGACGAGCTGTCCAGTCAGGGAAACGGGGCCGAAGTCGACGACGGCCGTCGCATACGGGGCGTCTTCCGCGAAGGCCGGCGTCGGGACGTGCGTCACGGTAAACGTCTGCACGTCGCCGGTGTCGGGGAGGTCGGCCTCCGCGAGGTCGGTCGAGCCACAGTCGGGACAGACGCGTCGCGGTGGGAGGGAGCCGTGGCCGTTGGCACACTCGAGGTAGGAGGCGTCTCCATCCGCGGCGGCTGCGAGCCACTCGTCGAAGCCGGCATCGGCGACGTCGGATTCGCCGTCGGTCATCGGTCGCTCACCTCCAGGACGTGAACGGTTGCGCTCGCGACCGTCCCACCCGCGTTGTGGGCGACGCCGGTGGTCGCACCGTCGATGTACTCGCTGTTGGGATGCTCACCCGCCAGTAGATCGGTCACTTCGGCGATCTGGGACGCACCGGTCGCGCCGACCGGATGGCCTTTGGCCTTCAACCCGCCCGAGAGGTTGATCGGCGTCTCGCCGTCGGCGGTCGTCCGCCCGTCGCGGGCCGCCGAGATCCCCTCGCCGATCGGTTCCAGATCCAGTGCCTCGAGTGCGAGCACTTCGGCGATGGTAAAGCAGTCGTGGACCTCCGCGAGGTCGACGTCGCCGGCGTCGACGCCCGCGTCGGCGTAGGCCTCCTCGCCGGCCTCGCGTGCGGCAGGCGAGCGGGCGAGGTGTTCGCGGTCGTGGAGCGCCATCCGGTCGCCGCCCTGTCCGGTGCCGGTGATCGCGACCGGCGCCTCGAGGTCGTGGTCGTCGGCGTAGGACTCGCTCGTCAACACGAGCGCGGACGCGCCGTCGGAAATCGGACAGGCGTCGTAGAGCCCGAGCGGTTCCGAGACCGGCGGTGCCTCGAGGACGTCCGAGACGTCGATCGCCTTCTGGTACTGGGCTTTGTCGTTGCTCAGTGCGTTTTCGTGGTTTTTGACGGCGATGTGCGCCAGATCCTCGCGCTCGCCGCCGAACTCCTCGAAGTACGCTCGGGCCATCAGCGCGTACGCGCCGGGGAATGTCACGCCGGCCCGCACCTCCCAGAGGTCGTCCGCGGCGATCGCGAGCGCTTCGGTCGCACCCGCGGTACCGAGGTTCGTCATTCGTTCCGCGCCGCCGACGAGCAAGACGTCGTTTTCGCCGTTCCGGATCCGTGTGACCGCCTCGCGGACCGCAGTCCCGCTCGAGGCACACGCGGACTCGTAGCGGGTCGCCGGGGCCTGGACGCCGGCCGCTTCGGCCATCAGGGGGCCCTGGTGGCCCTGATGTTCGGAAAGTTCGCCCATGAAGTTACCGTAGAGGACCGCTTCGACGTCCTCGCGGGGAACCTCGCTGTCCTCGAAAGCGGTGATGCTCGCTTCGGCAAAGAGATCTCGGCTCGTCCGTTCGGGGCTGTTCCCGAACGACGTTAGCCCTGTGCCTGCAACACGTACGTTACTCATATACACGCCAGTAGTGGACGGATCCGTTAATACTCCGCGGTTGAGAACCGGCATCACAGCTGACTCGTCGCTGCCGACAGCAACCCCCCGTCCACCGGCGCAGTTACACCTGCTGACGCACGTTTCCGCGGGCTTTTATTTCGTCACGACACATGTGACTCTATGACATCCGTTCCCTTCGATTGGGACCTCCTGAAAGCACTGACGGAGACAAGCGGCGTCCCTGGCTACGAGGACCGCGTTCGCGATCTCGTCGTTCGGGAACTCGAGGAATCGGTCGACCGCGTGCGAACCGACGCGATGGGGAACGTCGTCGGGACCCTCGAGGGTGACAGCGAGTATTCGGTGGCCGTCGCCGCACACATGGACGAGATCGGCTTTATGGTCCGTCACGTTCGCGGGGACGAAGACGGCTACGGCTTCGTCGAACTCGATGCGCTCGGGGGCTGGGACGCACGCGTCCTCAAGGCTCAACGCGTGACCATCCACGCCGCAGACGGGGACGTTCCGGCCGTCATCGGCTCGCCGCCGCCACATACGTTAGACGAGAGCGAACGGGAGAAAACGCCCGAGGTCGAGGACGTCGTGGTCGATCCCGGCCTCCCCTACGAGGAACTCGACGACCGCGTTACCCGTGGCGACCTCGTCACGATGGCCCAGACCACCGAACGCGTCGGCGAGACGATCACTGGCAAGGCGCTGGACGATCGAGTCTGCCTGTTCGCCATGCTCGAGGCTGCCCGCGAACTGACGACGCCCGCGGTAACGATCCACTTCTGTGCGACCGTCCAGGAGGAGGTCGGACTCCGGGGTGCGCGCGCCCTCGGCGTCGATATCGACCCCGACCTCGCGCTCGCGATGGACGTCACCGTCGCCAACGACATCCCCGGCTTCGACGACGGCGAACACGTGACGGAACTCGGCGCGGGCACCGCGATCAAGCTCAAAGACTCGAGCGTCATCACGAACCCGAAACTCCACGGCCGCCTCCAGTCGCTCGCCGAGGAGGAGGAAATCGAGTACCAACTCGAGATCCTGCCGTCGGGTGGTACCGACACCGCCGGCTTCCAGCAGGCGGCCGGCGCGAAACCGGTCGGCGCGATTTCGGTCCCGACGCGGTACCTCCACACCGTGACCGAAACCGCCCACGTCGACGACGTCGCGGCGACGATCGACCTGCTCGAGGCCTTCCTCGAGACCGAAGACGGGGAGTACGACTACACGCTGTGAACGGCCGGACGGCGGATCCGGCATGCACGCCCGTCTCGACGGCCCGCGACCGTCGCGGGCCGCTCGAAGGGCCAAACAGACCGGTTCCACTGCTGCCTGACGGAACACATTTCTGGCCCCCTCGGTATTTCTCTCGTAGCTGACGCTCATGGATGCTTCCGACCTCCCCGATCCCGAGGGCATTTCCCCGCTGGCATGGCGACTCCTCCGCGTCGCCGCCGGATACGAACAGCGGGCGGTCGAGCGGGAGATAGACGACCTCATGCAGGCACACCTCTCGATGCTCGAGAGCGGGAACCGATCCCTTTCTCGACCGCGCCGGGAAACGCTGCTGGAACTCTACGCCGTGGAACTCACCGCCGAACAGATGCGGGCGATCGTCGACCACTTCTAGAGACGGTCTCGAATGGAAGGGCTTAACATCCGTAATGATGATGGTGCCTCCTGTATCAATGATACACAGACTCTTGGGTGATTCAAACCGCCGAATACCACTATTCGCCCTCGCAACGATCGGGACGGTAGCTATCGCGGCCGCACCGTCTCCGTCGGGACTGTCGATGGCGGGCCAGTACGCGATCGCGACGATGTTCTTCGCCGGGCTCCTCTGGGTCACCGGTGCACTACCACTCGCGGTCACCGCGCTGACGATCCCCGTCTTGCTCACGGGGACCGGCGTCTACGACTCGATGGACGCGGCGCTCGTCGGGTTCGCCGATCACATCATCTTCCTGTTCCTGGCCGGTTTCATGCTCGCCAACGGGATCCAGAAGTACAACATCGATCGGCGGATCGCGCTGTATTCCATCGCCAAGATGGGGAGTTCGCCACGGCGGCTGATCTTCGCGATCATGGGCGTGACCGCCGTGTTGTCGATGTGGGTTTCCAACACCGCGACGGCCGCGATGATGATGCCGATCGCGGTCGGCGTCCTCACCCAGGTCCTCGATCGAGACGATCTCGCGTCCTCGAACGAACAGGACCGGGGGAGCGACGCCACCGAAACGGTCGCCGACGGCGGTGACGTCGGGTCGTCGGCCGCGTTCACGAACCTTCAGATCTCGATGCTGCTCGGGACCGCCTACGCCGCGAGCGTCGGCGGTGTCGGAACGATCATCGGCACGCCACCGAACGCGATCCTCGTCAGCCAGCTCAACGCCATTCTAGACTACGAAATCGGGTTCGCCGATTGGTTCATCGTCGGGTTCCCGATCGTCGTCGTGACGCTTCCCCTCGTCTGGTTCCTCCTGACGTACGTGCTGTACCCGCCCGAGGTGCCGGACGTCGAGCGGGCGCGAGCCACCGCCCGGGAGCAACTCGAGGCCGAAGGCGACCTCGATCCCCGCGGGAAACGGGTGGCGGCGATCTTCGCCGTGACGGCGGGGCTCTGGATGCTCGGCGGGCTCGGCGACCTCTTCGAGCCGCATCTCCCGGACGTCTGGATGACGACCGTGTTCGGCGGTGAGGGCATGACGGTCTTCGGCGTCGAGGGCCATCAGGGGCTGCTCTACTACGTCATGGTCGGCGTCGCGGCGGTCCCCGCGCTCGTCCTGGCCGACACGATGGAGTGGGAGGAACTGGTCGACATCGATTGGGGGACGCTGTTGTTGTTCGGCGGCGGGATCTCCCTCGCGAACGCACTGGCGGACACGGGCGCGACGGAGTGGATCGCCGACACCGTGTTCGGCGGGTTCGTCGGCGCGCCCATTCTCCTCGTCATCGGCGCAGTCGTCCTGGTGGTCATCTTCCTCACCGAGATGACGTCGAACTCCGCGACGACCAGCATCATCGTCCCCATTCTGATCAGCCTCGGGAGCGTCTTCTCGGCGACGCTCGGGCTGACCGACTTCTCGACCGCGCTCTTTCTCTCGGTCGCCGGCGCGATCGCCGCGAGCTTCGCCTTCGCGTTGCCGGTCGCGACGCCGCCCAACGCCATCGTCTTCGGCAGTGGGTACGTCAAACAGCGCCACATGCTCCGGGCGGGACTGGTCCTGAACGCGGTTATGACGGTCGTTCTGACGGCCATCATCTGGTTCCTGTTTACGTTCGTCTGGCCGCGCCTGCTCTGGTGAACCGCTCGTTTTCGTCATCTCCGTTCCGTCGAACCGATCGCGGATCCGTCTCGAGCGTCGATTGCGAACTCGACGAGGAGAGCCGACACTCGTGATTCGCTCCTCGTCTCTGTCCGATCGGTTTCAACGGGAGCCCGGGGCCGATCGTCACGGACGCGGGGCCACAACCCTGCGTCTCGTCCCGTCCCTTGAGACGAAGCCGACGCGGCCGCGATCCGAAACCGGGGACGGAAACGGTCGTCGTCAGTTCGAGCCGAGACCGCGATGACTGCGTCCGCGAGAGAGTCTCAGAAGGATCGAGTTCCAACGGCCGTCGGTGAGAAGGACCTTCCACGAGCCGTTCCGCGATCGGTCAGAACGCGAGCGCGTCGACGAGGATCGCGACCAGCACGGCCCCGAGGAAGGCGTTGGAGGCGTGGAACGATCGGAACGCCGCGACCTCCGTCTGTTCGAAGTGGAGGCGAACGGCGGCCCAGAGGAAGATTCCCCCGAAGAGAACGACCGTCGCCGCGTACAGCGCACCGAGTTCGGTGATCGTGGCCAGCGCGATCGTGCCGACGAGCGTCGCGGCGATGTAGTAGAGGATGTGTTTTCTGGTGACGGTCCTGCCGCGGACGACCGGCATCATGGGGAAGCCGCCGCGGGCGTAATCCTCGCCGTAGGCCAACGCGAGGTTGTAGAAGTGGGCCGGCGTCCACAGGAAGATGACGACCGAAAGGGCGAGTGCCGGCCAGCCGATCTCGTTCGTGACGGCGGCCCAGCCGATGAGTGCGGGTAGCGCGCCCGCGACACCGCCGATGACCGTGTTCTGGACCGTGTTCGGCTTGAGGAGGAGCGTGTAGACGACGCTGTAAAACAGGATCGCGGCCAGTCCGAGCGCCGCGGCGAGGCGGTTGATCGTCAGGAACGCAGCCAGCGACGCCGCGGTCAGCGTGAGGCCGAAAGCGAGCGCGTTCCGAACCGGGATCAGATCGACCGCGAGCGGCCGATCGGCCGTCCGGGACATCTTCTGATCGACGTCGCGCTCGAGGAGGTGGTTGAACGTCCCGGAGGCACCGATCGCGAGGACGCCCCCGCCGAGCGTCGCGACGATGGTGTACGTGTCGAGGACCGGGTCGGCGGCCAGGGCCATCCCGGCGGCGGCGACGAGACAGAGCAGCCACATCAACCGCGGTTTCATCATCTTGAAGTACGCGAACGCGGTCAGGCGGGCGCGAGCCAGGCGACTCGAGGGGAGGGATCGCGCGGCCCCAGCGGGGACGTCCTCCTCGATCGGGTCCGGCGAGTCGATAGCGTCGTCCTCGCTGCCGGTCGCGAGCTCGAGGTCCCAGGCCAGCGCGAGGACGATCCCCGAGAAGATCACGAGCCCGAGCACGAGGTGGAGTCCGGGGACGATCGCGGCAGGGCCGATCGTCGCGGTGACGGCGCCGACGCCGATCTGGACGACGTAGAGCACGGCGGCGACGACGAGGGTCGCTCGGACGCGACGCGAGACATCACCGAACGTCGCGGCGACGGCGGTCGTGGCGACGAGCAGGCCGACGACGACCGCAGTGAGTCGGTGGGCCCACGCGATCGCGAGTTCGGTTTGGTTCAGCGGATCGACCGGCGCGTGACAGCCCGGCCACGTCGAACACGACGCGGCCGCGTTCGTCAGCGATGTCGTCGCGCCGACGATCAACAGCAAATAGACGCCCAGCGCGGTCGCTGTAAGCAGTGCGGAGAAGCGGCGTCGTGTACCGATCGGGCGTGGAAACGACTCTGTTGACACGGCTATTCTCGTCTACACCGTTCGACTCCCCGTATTTAGGGCTCCCGCTTTTTCCCACCGCTGGGGATCGACCGCGGGGTGTGGCGGTCGCCGGGACCGCTCTCGAGCGCAGCCCAAAGAACGATCCAGCCGGTCGTCGTAGCTCCCACCGTGCCCGGCGACCCGCGCGGCCACGCACCTGCGGTCGATAGCGCCCCCGGAGAGCGATTCGAGAGCGATGCTCGCGGCGGTCAGCCCACCGTTCGGTGTCCGTACTGCGATCGTCCGTTTCGCCGGACGCGATACGAGTCGCTTCACCGCGGCCTCGAGCATTCCGGGCGACTCTCGGACCGTGAACGTGCGGCTGCCGAGCGGGCCGCCCGGACGGAGCAGGCGGCGTATCGCCGCGTTCGACTGTATGCCCTCGCTACCCTCGTGTCGCTGTACTTCGGCCTGTTGATCGTCGCCGCGTTCGTCGTCTGATCGCCCCCGAGTGCGACAGCGACTCACATCCCCATATCCGCGGCCGCATCCGGAATCGGCAGCTCGTGGGGCGAAACGCCGAGTAGCTCCCCGGCGTGATCGAGCGCCATGTCGAACCCGTAGTAGCGCTCGAGTTCGTCCCCGTCCGCCGTTGGCCGCACTTTCAACATCGCGTACCCCTCGCGATTCTGTGCGATCGCGGCTGTCCTCCCTCCGTCGCCGTTGAACGCGAGGACCCGTTCCGTCTCCGTTTCGTCGTAGGTGGCCGTGATGCCGTTGGCGTCGGCCGTCCGGTCGTCGGTCATGGCCGGTACTCGGGACGCAACTACCGGGAACCTGTCGGTTCCGGTCGCGCTCTCCGGTGGCGGCCGACATCGACACCGATTTTTCGATCCCCTTCGACGACCGTCCCGTGAGCCGTTCGGAACCCGCCACGGTCCGTCGACCACTCGCCGCGTTTCGACTCACTCGAGCAGTCGCGCTCCAGTGGCTGGTCGTCTCCGGCGTGGGATTCTTCGGCTTTGCGTACGCCTTCGGGCACCTCCTCGCCTGGATTCGTGGCACCTCGCTCGAGCCGATCGTGATCGCGCCGTCGTCGCCGCCGACGATAGCGGGTTGGTTGGCCGTCTCGCTTGGCCTGCTCGTTTGCGTGGTCGTCCCCCACGAACTGCTCCACGGCGTATTCATGCGCAGGTACGGCGACAGTCCACGGTACGGCATCGGCGTCTCCTACTTCGTGTTGCCCTACGCCTACGCCGAAACCAGCGGGGCGAGCTACACCCGCAATCAGCTGCTCGTTGCTCTACTTGCCCCGTTCGTGGGGATCACTGCTGTCGGACTCGCCGCGATGACCGTCGTCCCCTCTCCCCTGTTGATCGTGCCGCTGGCGGCGAACGCGGCCGGCTCGATCGGCGATCTCTGGATGGCCGCCATCCTCTGTCAGTATCCCGCCGACGTTCGCGTGGGCGACCCGCCCGGCGACGGTCGCGGATTCGGGATCTACGGTCCGGACGAGCGGTCCGTGAGCCGCCTGCCGGGAACGACGCTCCTGTCGCAGTTCCTGACCGGCGCCGTCGGAACCCTCGTCACAGTCGCAGCCTACGCCCTCCTGGTCGTGTTCCTCTCGCTTGCCTTCGGCTCCGGCGACGTCGTTCTCGGCGATCCGGATCGAGGCTGGCTGCTCTTCCGGCACGACCGCCAGCCCGGCGGCACCGCCGTCCTCGAGATCGGTGACCGCACCCTGATCGGCACGGCCGTCCTCGGTGGACTCGCGTGGACAGTCATCGGGGCCGTCCGGCGACGACTCATCGGCGAGTAGGACGGAAACCGTAACGCTCGAGCGCCGCCGCGTCGACGATCGTGCTATGACCAAGTGGCTCCGGAGCGGCCGCCGCCGAGACATCTGTCTGCTGCTCGCGGCGGCGGACGACGAACTGCGCGGCCAACAGCTCAAATCCCGCCTCGAATCACACTACGACGACCGACTCGAGCCGAAGTCGTTCTACGGCTCGCTGTCGGCGCTCGTCGATGCCGGCTTCGTCACGAAACGAACCGAGGGACTACACGACGTTTACGCACTGACCGACGGCGGGGAACAGCGAGTTCGAGAGCACTACGAGTGGGTTCGGGAGTGTCTGGAGGGCGACTGACGACACCGTGGTGGCGGAGCGGTCAGTCGAGAGACGGGTTCCTGAACAGGTGCACGACGACGTAGATCGGGAGCGCGAACAGCGTATATGCGATGATCGCGAGGAACAGTTCCGTTCGATCCATACGTCAACTGTACTCCGACTTGCTGTAAGTGTTCTGGAACGATGCTGGCGAAAGATGCAACCAGCGAAGTGCTTGGGCAGCCAGTCCTCGAGTGGCTCCTGCTCAAGCGCCGGGTCGAGCGGCTACTCCTCGAGGAGTTGGTCGCCGATCGTGTTCCGCAGGACTTCGCTGGTGCCCTCGTAGATCTCGTTGAGCTTGGCGTCGCGGTAGAACCGCTGGGCGGCGAAGTCCTTGGTGTAGCCGTAGCCGCCGTGGATCTGGATGCCCTCGTTCGCGACTTCGCGGCTCACTTCCGAGGCGTAGAGCTTGGCCTGGGAGGCGTCCTTGATGTAGTCCTCGCCGCGGATCTTCTTGTCGGCAGCCTTGTGCATGAGCATCTTCGCGGCCTGGATCTTGGTGTCCATGTCCGCGAGTTTGTGTTTGATCGACTGGAACTCGCCGATGGGCTGGCCGAACTGCTCGCGCTCGTTGGCGTAGTCGCGGGCTTCCTCGAAGGCCGCGCGGGCGATACCGACGCCGCGGGCGGCGATCGTGATGCGGCCGCCGTTCAGGGTCTTCAGCGCGTGGACGAAGCCGTCGCCCTCCTCGCCAAGCAGCCGTGATTCCGGAATCCGGAGGTCGTCGAACCGGAGTTCGGCAGTGGGACAGCCCTTATCGCCGAGTTTGTCCTCCGTGCCCTCGACGATGAACCCGTCGTCCTCCTCGGGCCGGACGATAAACGAGGAGATGCCCTTGTTGCCGGCGTCGGGGTCCGTCTTCGCGAAGAGCGTGACCGTATCCGCCACGGAGCCGTTCGAGATCCAGAGCTTCCCGCCGTTGATGACGTACTCGTCTCCCTCCTTCTGGGCGGTGGTCTCCATCGCCGGCACGTCGCTGCCCGCGCCGGCCTCCGAGAGCGCGAACGCACCGATGTCCTCCCCCGCGGCGACGGGCGTCAGGAACTCCTCTTTCTGGGACTCGTCGCCGAACTCGTAGAGCATGTTGCCCGCCAGCGAGGTGTGAGCGGCGACGATCGTTCCGAGACCGCCCGAGCCCCGGGCGATCTCCTCGAGGCCGATCGCATACGAGTGATAGTCCAGCCCGGCACCGCCGTACTCCTCCGGGAAGGGCATCCCCATCAGCCCCAGTTCGGCCATCTCGCTCACGAGGTCGGCGGGGAACTCGTCGTCGTGGTCGATCTCCTCGGCAACGGGGACGACCTCCTCGTCGACGAATTCCGACACCATGTCTCGAATCTGTTGCTGCTCGGCCGAGAGTGCAAAGTCCATAAACGATAATTCGGTTCCGTTCCCTTTATTGTTCTCTCTTTCGCCTCGTATGCGATTTAGTGACACCCGCGCGCGCTCGTCCGAAACGGGTCCGTGCGGTCCGTCGACTGGTCCGAACGGTCTGCGTGGTTCGTCGACTGTGCGTCTTCGCGTCTCGACGAAAAAACGTAGCTAGAGTAGCGACTGAAACGATTTACACACTGATCGCAACGCTGTCGTGCGATCAGGTGCGCAATGACTTTCAGTTGCTACTAGAGGGTCGTTTCAGTTGCTGTCCGGCGCGGCGTCTTCCGGAACCTGCCCCTCGACGAGGGACTGGTCGGCGTACTCCTCGCGGATGTCCTTCTTCGAGAACTTGCCCGTCGCCGTCTTGGGCACTTCCTTGATGAACTCAATCTCGTCCGGGAGCCACCACTTGGGGTACTCGTCGGCGAGCATCTCGTTGACCTCGGAGACGAGCGCGTCGCGGTCGGCACCCTCTGCGGGAACGACGAACGCGACCGGTCGCTCCTGCCAGCGCTCGTGGGGGACGCCGACGACGGCCGCCTCGGCGACGCCGTCGTGGGCCATGATCGCGTTCTCGAGTTCGACCGACGAGATCCACTCGCCGCCGGACTTGATCACGTCCTTCTCGCGGTCGACGATCTTGATGTAGCCGTCCTCGTCGACGGTGACGACGTCACCGGTCTTGAGCCAGCCGTCCTCGAAGTCCGCCTCGTTGGCCTCGGGGCGCTTGAAGTACTCCTTCGTCACCCACGGGCCTCGGACCCACATCTCACCGAAGTCCTGACCGTTCCACTCGATCTCCTCGCCGTCGTCGTCGATGACCTGGAACTCGAGGCCGGGAACGACCAGCCCTTGCTTGCCCCGCTTTTCGACCTGGGTGTCGTAGTCCGCGTTCTGCAGGTCGGATTTGAGGTGGGAGACCGAACCGATCGGAGCCATCTCGGTCATTCCCCAGGCGTGGAGCACCTCGACGCCTTGGGTGTCGAACCATTCGATCATCGATTTCGGTGCCGCCGAGCCGCCGACGATCACGGTATCGAGCGTCGAAAGATCGACGTCGTTCTCCGAGCAGTACTCCATCAGTCCCAGCCAGACGGTCGGAACGCCCGCGCTGATCGTCACGCCCTCGTTTTCGATGAGGTTCGCGAGGTCCTCGGGCTCGGGGGAGGGGCCGGGGAAGACCTGTTTGGCCCCGCCGGCAGTCGCCGTAAACGGCATTCCCCAGGCGTTGACGTGGAACATCGGCACCACGGGCATGACGACGTCGTCGTCGGCCATCGGGATCCCCTGTGGCGTCTGGGAGGCCATCGTGTGGCTCCAGAGCATCTGCTGGGTGTATTCGACGCCTTTCGGGTTGCCGGTCGTCCCCGAGGTGTAACACATCCCCGCGGGCTGTTCCTCGTCGACGTCGGGCCAGTCGTAGTCGGTCTCGTGCCCGTCGATGAACGACTCGTAGGCCGTCGACTCGAGGTCGTCGGCCGGCTGGCTGCCCATGACGACGAAGTCGACGTCGTCGAACTCGTCGTCCGCGTCGGCGACGGCACCCGCGAGTTTCGGTGCGAGCGACTGGTCGACGAAGATCAGTTCGTCGTCGGCGTTGTCGACGATGAACTGAATGTGTGCGTCGGGGAGCAACGGGTTGATCGTGTGGAGCTGTGCCCCGATCGATGGCACGGCGAAGTACGTCTCGAAGTGACGGGAGTGGTTCCAACAGAAGGTCCCGACCCGGTCACCCTCCTCGATACCGTACTCGTCGAGCGCGTTCGCGAGTTGGCTCGTTCGATCCTCGTACTCACCGTACGTGTATCGCTGCATCCCGTCGTGATTCCGGGAGACGATTTCCGTATCGGAATACAGCTTGCTTGCCCGCCACAAGAACGGCCGAAGCGTTTGGTCTGTACCTGCTGGCATTTCGTCTTACATAAAGGGACAAATACTGTATTATTCTTTCCATACATACGCTGGCATCCGCGTGTCTCTTACAGATGATAATTCATAATATGAAAAACATAATGGAAATATATACAATATCTCTCTGATCAACTGATAGCCGCCTCCGTCGCGTCCGGGATTCCAGCAGAGCAAGCCGACGTCGGCCGAGGCCCGATAGTGAACAATGACCGCCCATGCCAGCCAGAACAGGCTGCTGTCGTCTATGCAGTCCGGGCCACGACAGGGTCACCTCGAGCCGACGGTTTGGAGTGCGTCCTCGATCGGGTCGTCGCCCGACAGGATCTCGAACGTCTCGCCGAAGACGGGTTCGAAGTCGATCGCGGCCACGAGCGTCCGCGCGACGTCTTCGCGGGGAATGTCTCCTGATCCCAGTTCGAGCCCCGTGCCGGCCCGAATCTCACCGGTGCCGGGCTCGGTGGTCAACTCGCCCGGACGGACGATCGTGGCGACCAGATCGCTGTGTCGAAGGTACTCGTCGGCTTCGGCTTTGGCAATCAGGTAGTCCCGAAGCGGCTCGGGGCCCGCTGCCGGGTCGTCGGCACCCATCGAACTAAGCATGACGAACCGGTCGACATCCGCCGCGATCGCGGCGTCGATCAGGTTGATCGCACCGTCCCGATCGATGCCGTAGACGTCCTCGCCGCCCGAGCCGGCCGCGAAGACGACCGCGTCACAGCCGTCGACCGCGTGATCGACCGCTTCGGTCAGGTCCGCGACGACCGGCTCCCCGCCCAGCTCCCGCATCTCTTCGGCCTGGGATTCCTCTCGGATCATCGCTCGAGCGGTGCCGTCACGCTCGGCGAGTCGTTTCGTCACGTGCTGTCCGACCTGTCCGTGAGCGCCGGCGACGAGTACGGTTCGGGTCACGGTGTCGCTTCGCCGGCCTCTCTCATACGACTTGTGCCAGCTACACTGGCCCACCGCGACTCCGTTCGACCCGCTCCCATCGACGCCGACGTCTCAGGTTCTACGTCGCGTCGGCCACCGGTCGGAAGATCACGCCGCGACCGGGGTGTTTTTCCCGGATGGTCACCAAACTAACTCGAGTAGATGACCACGGGCCAGCCCGAACCCCCCACTGACGCCGATCTCGAGTGGTGTTACGACGCGGTTCACGGCGTTTCGCGGACTTTTTCGATCACGATCGATCGGCTCGAGGAGCCGATGGCCAGACACATCTGTGTCGGCTACCTCCTCTGTCGGATTGCTGATACGATCGAGGATGCGGGGCATATTCCCCCGGAGAGACAGACCGAACTGCTCGCGGCGTACGACCGGTTGCTCGATCCCGACGCGTCGGGGTCGGTCGCGGCGTTTATGAACGACGTCGAGCCGTGGATCCCTGACGAGCGAACGGAAGACTGGAAGGTCGTTGCCGAAACCCCGCGGGTCCTGCGAACGTTCGAATCGTTCGACGAGGAGCCCCGCGAGATCATGCGTGGACCGGTCCGCGAACTCGTCGACGGAATGGCGATGTTTACCGATCGGTACGCCACCGAAGGCGGGCTCCGGCTCCAGACGATCGAAGAACTCGAGGAGTACTGCTGGTACGCCGCCGGCACCGTCGGGACGCTGATCACCGGACTGGTCGCCCGTGGCACCTCCCAGGAGCGAGCCGACGAGATGCGGGAAAACGCCCGCTCGTTTGCCCTGCTCTTGCAGTTGGTCAACATCGCGAAAGACGTCGAAGACGATTATCACGAGGAGAACAACGTCTACCTCCCCGCAGAGTGGCTCGCTGCGGAAGACGTCGACGCCGAGTCGGTCACCGACGACGCCCATCACGGTGGCGTCACGAACGTCATCAAGCGAGTGACGGGCCGCGCCGAGCGATACCTCGACGATGCCCAGCGCTACCTCGAGGTCGTGCCCGAACGCCACGGCAACCGGCTCTCGGCGTGGGCGATTCCCTACCTGCTGGCGGTCGGGACGCTCCGGGAACTACGCGAGCACCCCGAGGACGTCGTCCGCGAGGGCGACGTCAAGGTCTCCCGCGCCGAGGTGTACGCTCTCCTCCAGCAGTTCGAGGACGGCGTTTCGCGGTCGAGACTCGACGAACTTCGCTCCACGATGTCGGAACAGCCCCTTCACCAGTAGCGGGCGGTCCGACGGCGTGCTCGTGGCTCTCTCGAACGGTCTCGGATCGACCGCGGCTACGGCGAAACCGCGGTCGGTCGTCGAACCCGTGTCATCGCGGGACCCAGCCGAACGGATTCCCGATCGAGCCGGTGCCCGTCGAACCGGATGCCGGTTCCGACGAAACGGCCCGTGTTACCGGCCGCTACTGCCCGTATTCTCGATGTTGATTTCTAGCGGTGAGAGTCGTCGTGTACGTTTATCCCCGAGGTCCGAATAGGGGGCGATACAGCTGTCGGACGGACAGGGAGCAGCCCGACTCCGTTGACGAGCACCGCTTTCGACGAACCCGATACTTGCCGACATGAACGCCCAACACCCCTCTCAGTCCGATACCGAACCGACGGTCGATCGAACGCCGCCGACCCCCTCGAGCGCCCGCACGGATCCCCGACGGGCGATCGATCGCGCCCCGCGAACCTTCTCCCATCGGCGGACGGGGCGACTCGAGAACCTGATCGACGAGTGGAACGCCGCGTTTGCAAGCGGGACTCCACAGGGCTCCTGACGACTTCGTCTGCGAGCACGAAGGTATTCTTGGAACGCCGGGTGAGAGCCACGTTCGGGAGGACGGTTTTTCGACCGGCGACGGGGACGACGAGGCACTCGAACGGGATCGAGACGGCGACCAACTGGGCAGTGTCGGTTCCCCGACCACCATAATTTATCAAATAAACGCAAATTCAATAGGAAAGTATTTATCAACTTCTCGCCCACCTGCAGCAGGTAGTACTCGGTTGTTGTCGAGACGGCGACAACAGACCGAAGTCGCAGAGAGCAACCAATGATATCCAGACACGCTGGGCAGCGACGGCACCGTGCGAACCCCTCCCGACAGGGACGGGGTGACGACACCGTTTCGAACTCACGATCGCAACGAGGCGGCGACTCGAGGTTCCGATGACCGACGAAGGGTCGATCTCTCGAAGGCGCATCCTTCGGGCGATGAGCGTTGGTAGTGGCGTGGCAGTGGCCGGCTGTCTCGGCGGTGGTGGAGGCGGATCCTGTACCGATCTCAGTCTCGATCTCCGGACCGGGACGACGAACGGCACGCCCGATACGTTCGGGACGACCGACTCCGAGTGGCGCGTCGTCAGTTCACCCGACGGGACGACGGGACAGGCAGTGAGCGTCGAGCCGGTTGGTCCGTGGGTCACGCTACCGACCGCAAACTGGATCGATCCGTACGGCACCGGTGGGTGGCCGACCACCACGGATCCCCTCGGGGACTACGTCTACGAGATCGATTTCGAAGTTCCGGACAGTTGGAGCGACGATCAGTGTGAACTCCGTATCCACCAGTGGTCAGTCGACGACGACGCGACGATCGAACTCGAGGGACCGTCCGGAACGGTGACCCTCGCCCAGGACTCGGGTCACGCGACGCTGAAAGGGCCAGTGACCCAGCCGGTTAGCCCTGGTCAGTACACGCTGAGAGCCGTGGTGGCCAACACCATGACGGTCACTGGGCTGTTGATCGACGCGGAGTTGATCTGTACCTGTGACGACGAGCCGAGCGACGAGGCGTGTGATCTCTCGATAGCGAAAGAACACGTCGGAGACGGGAACCCGGTCGCCGTCGGCGAGACGACCGAATTCGAGATCACGGTCTGTAACGACGGCGACGGCACGTGCCGGCCGGGCCCCGTCACAGTCGTCGACGACCTGCCCAACGGACTGTCGTCCGTCACCCATACCGGCAGCGGCTGGAACTGTACCGAAAGCGGCGGGGTCGTCACCTGCGAACACCCCAACACGAACGGCCTGAGTCCCGGCGACTGTCTGCCGACGCTCACGCTCGCCGTCGACGTCGTCGGCAGCGACGATATTGACGACCGGATCGTCAACTGTGCCACCGTCGAGCAGGGAGACGCGAGCGCGAGCAACAAGAGCGACTGTGCGACGGTCCCGGTCGCGAGCGACGGAACTGGGGACGGTGCGTGCGATCTGGCGATCACCAAGACCCACGACGGAACGCACGTCACGCCGGGAGACACGACGACGTTCGAGATTAGCGTTTGCAACGACAGCGAGCACCGCTGTCGCGGACCGGTCTCGGTCGTCGATCCGCTCCCGAACGGTGTGAGCTTCGTCTCCGGCAGCGGGAGCGGCTGGACGACCGCGGACAACAACGGGGTCGTTACCGCGACCCACCAGAACAGCGGCAGTCTGGCACCCGGAGACTGCCTGCCGCCGCTCTCCCTCGAGGTCGAAATCGGCTCGATGGACGAAACGGGCGACGCGATCGTGAACTGTGCGAGCATCGACGGCGACGATGCCGACCTCGACAACAACCGTAGTTGTACCACTGTCCCAGTTCGTCCCCCCAGCGATGGCTGTGACGGCCTCGAGATCGAAAAGCGGACAGGCGGCCAATTCAGGTACGGACAGCAGGCGACCTACGAGATCGACGTCTGTAATACCAGTAAGCAACACTGCGATGGCCGTATTACCGCGATCGACGATCTGCCGGGCGGCATTTCGTTCGTCTCCGCGTCCGGGAGCGGCTGGAGCGCCTCGGTGGCCGGCGGAACCGTCACTGCGGTCCACTCGAACGCCACCGGACTCGGACCGGGAGACTGTCTCCCGACGCTCACGCTGACTGTCGACGTCGCACCGGCAGCCCAGTTCCCCGGCGGCTCCGACGGTATCCGCAACTGTGCCCGGCTCTTCGCCGACGGAACCGTCGTCGACGAGGGGTGTGTCTCTCACGTGATCACGAACGAGTAGGCACGGGTTGTACTTCGTACAACGCTGGGGTCTCCGACCCCCGTCGCGAACGCGCTTCGCTCGATAGCTTCCCCACTGTCCGTTTTGCAGTGGACGAGCAAGGTCGTCCCTTCACATAAACCGGGACCAGACCGATTCCCGCTCGACATCGCGCAGGATCGAACGCATCTCCTCGAGATCGACCTCGTCGGAACGCGGTGACTCGGTATTCGATTCGTGTCCGGCCTCTCGTCCGTGAGCTGTCCCGAGGAACGGCTCCAGTTCGAGGTCGTCGATCATCTCCGGGGACGCGATCGACGCGATAAGGCGCAGGATCGACCGGTTCACCCCTTTCATCGCTCGCCGCATCTCACGGAGATCCGATAGCCGTCGTCGAGTCTCCGCCGAGAGGTCGTCCTCGGAGACGGACGCGTCCGGTTCGACATCCAGTTCGGACGGGTCGATAACGACGTGTACGTTCCCGATATCGTCGAAGTGGATTCGTTCCCTGTGCTGTCGCAATCGATTGATCCGATCGATCGTATCGTACAATTCGAACAACGAGCGGCGCGTTTCGGGCGAGAGCCGGAGGAACATCCCGGAGTGTTTCAGCTGGTCGAACGCGGTGGTCGAGAGGGAACTGGGGAACGAGACGACGTACCGAATCTCCAGTTTGGTTCCCGGTGGCACCTCGATCGGCAGATCGATCTGTTGGCGCTGCAAGTCGCCCGTCAGTAGCTGGGCGAGCTCCCGTACTCGTTCGTTGTTCTGTTCCAGTTCCGTCTGTATCGCTCTGAGCGATTGGATCTCCTGCCATTGGTTCCGCAGATAAAACGTGAGAAAGACGGCGAACAGCGCGGTGACTCCACCGGCAAGAATCGAGATACTGGGTCCCGGTTCCACCATATGGCATGCAATCGGGACCGGAATACAAATGCTTCGAGACCGGCGGTCGGGGAGCGGCTCCCACGTGAGCAGCAGGTACATGCCACTTGCGGTGCTCTATGACATATGGTCATGGAACGCTATCGCTTCGAATGCCATGATGTCGCGGATTGTGACGTGGTCGTCTACAGCGAGTTCGAGGAGTCCATCTACGAGGCTGCACGGTCCCACCTGAAGGACGTCCACGGGCGAGACGTCTCCGATGAAGACATCGCGCCGTATATCGAATCACTCTGAACCAAGTATCCGACAGCGGAGCTACTCATCGGTCCACGATTTCGGCGTCCCCGGTGGTTCGGACGGAAATCTCGACCCCGAGAGGTGATCGTTCCAGCATCCGGCGGCTATCGAACCGACTGTTCGTCCCGCCAGAACGATCACAGCGCTCAGCGGCCAGTCGCTCTACTGTTGGGAGGACGAAACGCTCGGACGGTATCCCGCTTGTCGGACCTGGCGGCGACCTCGACGAACCCCAGATCGGTGAACACGCGGTTCCAGTTGCGGTGATACAGGGGAAAATCGTCGTCAACGTATTTCACGTCGGGCTCGATCGACTCTGGGTCGTCACCCTCGTTCTCGATCGTGATGAGGAGTTCGCCGGTGATTCGCGCCAGATCCTCGAGTACCCCCTCGGCCTCCGGGGGGAGGTGCTGGAGCGTCTCCACCGAATAGACGACGTCGAAGCGACCGTCCGCGAACGTTTCGACGGCGGCTTCGATCGTGTCGTGATAGAACGTGCCGGTCGCGGCGAGGTCGGGATAGGTCTCCGCCATCACGTCGAACGCGTCGTCGTTGACGTCGATACCGGCCAGGTTCTCGAACCCGTGTTCGAACAGGTACGCGAGGTGGCGGCCCGAACTACAGCCGACCTCGAGAATAGCGGCCTCTCGATCGACGAACCGCTCGAGGATACTGCGGACGGACTCGCTGCGATGGTCCGCCCCGTAGTCGGCGTAATACTCCGGCGAGTACACTCCGGACCGTTCTGCCCACTGTCGGTGGACCTCCTTAGAATTCACGTGTACTATCCCCGGTGCGCACCTAAAGTCTAGTCGACTCGTCCCGGTCGTCGCCGACTGTTGTCGTGTGGTTGCCAGCCGACAGCGAATCGAATTGCTCGCCGAACCGCCAGGCGAGCGCTATCGACGGCAGTCGGGATCGGCTGTGAGCGATGACGGACTACCGAGAACGGTTGTGAATGGAGCAACGGAGGTATCCTGCATCCGGACGCACACCGATCGTGGCCCCGCCACGAGAGGGCAGTCCGAGTCCGTCTCGCCGCTCGTCCAGTAGATACATTTCGCCTCTCCGAGAGGGACGACTATGCGGATCGATACCGCAGAGCTACGAGAGGGGCTGGCCGAAACGCGACGATTCGCGCTCGCACACCATCTCCCGTCCGAACGCTATCGGTGTTATTCGCCCGTCCTGTTCGGCCGTCGCGTCCATCTCTGTGCGAGATGTCTGGGAATCTATCCCGGACTCCTCGCGGGCTTCCTTTCGCAGTTCCTCGTGCTTCGGGAAGCGAATGCCCTTCTCGTCGTCGCGTTATTTCCACTCCCCGCTCTCATCGATTGGGCAGTCACGACGTTTCGTGACCGTCGGGGCTACAACGGCGTTCGGACCGCAACCGGCGCGTTACTCGGCTACGGCTACGGCTGTGGCCTCTCGCTGGTACTGTTCGAATCGAACCTGACCGTTCTCGGAATCGGTGGCTGCTATGGAATTATAGCCGTCGTGTCGATATATTACGCGTGGTGACTGAATTGCAAACGATCAGTTACTTATGTCGAGTATGCGAAGAGATCACGGTATCAAAATATGAAGCACTGCATCAATTGCGGCGAGCAGATCGACGACGAAGCCGAGGTGTGCACCGACTGCGGGGTCAATCAGCAAACGTCCCTCGAGAGCGGGCACGAAGACCGAGGCGAAAACGAAAAATATTGTGTTAATTGCGGTGAGTTGATAAATAAACAAGCGGAAATGTGTCCGGACTGTGGCGTTCAACAGCCCTCTCTCGGCGGTGCCGACTCGGAGAAGATCGCGGCCGGCGTTTTGGCGCTGTTGCTCGGCGGATTGGGTGCACACAAGTTCTATCAGGGCAACGTGAAACTCGGCGTCGTATACTTGTGCTTCTTCTGGACCGGTATCCCCGCACTGCTCGGTCTGATCGAAGGGATTCTAATACTGGTCGCCGACGACGCCGAATACGAGGAGAAGTACGCCGACGGAAGCCTCCTCGGACGATAAGGCCGTCGACCGACGACGCCATCCGTAGTATCTTTCTCTCGACGACCCCGAACGATACCGGATCCGCCACGCTCGGTTCGTCGGTTCCGGAGCGGTAACCAGAGAACCTACTTGCCCCCCTCGAGGAATGATCCTATCGAATGACCACCGATCCGTCGCCACCGGGCCGCGACCGGCGCGACCTCGTTCGTTTTTATCTGTTGGATCACCGGACCCCGCTCGGGAAAACGATCGACATCACCCTGTTGGCGTTGAACCTCGTGTTCGTCGCCGTCTTCGTCGCGGAGACGTATCCGCTTCCCGCCGGTCTACAGGGCGTCCTCTGGCGGCTCGAAGTCGGTATCGCCGCCGTGTTTCTGGTGGAGTACGTGCTCCGACTGTACGGCGCCAGGGATCGCCTCGAGGAGGTTTACAACCCCTACGCCGTGGTCGACCTGCTTGCGATCCTCCCGACGCTCCTCGTGGTGGTCCTGCCGGGAGTCGCGGTGGTCGCTAACATCGGTTTTCTCCGTTCGGTCCGGGTCGTTCGCGTGCTTCGCTTCTACCGGTTTACGCAGGACGCGGAGTTTTTCTTCGGGACGATCTCGGACGACGCGTTGCGGGCGCTGAAGTTACTGTTGACGGTGCTGGTACTGCTGTTCGTCTCTGCAGGCCTGTTCTACAGCGTGGAACACGTTGTCAATCCCGACGTCGGGACGTTCGGCGACGCCTTCTACTACGTCGTCGTGGCGCTGTCCACGGTCGGGTTCGGCGATATCGTGCCGGTGACGACTGCGGGACGGTGGGTCACGGTGGCGTCGATCCTGGCCGGGATCATCGTCATCCCCTGGCAGGCCAGCAAGATCGTCCGCGAGTGGACCTACAGGGAGAAAGTCGACGTCACGTGCCCGAACTGCGGCCTGTCACACCACGACCCGGACGCCTCACACTGCAAGGCGTGTGGCCACGTCATCTATCAGGAACACGATTCGCGCAGCTAGATCGACCGTCGAATCGCCTTCGCGAGACGGTTCTCGATCGACGACAGTGGACTGACTGCCTCGAGACGCGACAGAGTACCGTTCCACCCGTCGACTGCAGGATCGAATCCGGCGGACTGCTCCCCGCCGACCCTGCAGTGAAGGCGTCGCCACTAGCGGTTCACGAGCGGGCCAGTATCGGTCTCGAGTACCCCCGTCATCGGGGCGGCCCCGATAGTACGTCGACTGTCGATACTACTGCGGGTGAACGACACCGACCGGGCCCGATCAGGCGAGGAAAGCGGTACTCAGTGGCCGAAAATCCGGCTCACGAACGCTCCCCGAACCACTCCATATAGCCGTTAAAATGCCTGAAACACGATTTTTCTGCCACTCTCGCATCACCGAACCTACAGTCGTCGATGGGACAATCGACAATCAACGAAAGTCCGATCGAAAAAATATGAGTTATCAGTGTGGAGTCGAGCGTATGCAATACAGAGTCACACGATCCAACAATGTCTGGTAAATACGACTTGGTAATCGTCGGCGGCGGTATCAGTGGTGCGTCCCTCCTGTACACGACCGCGAAGTTCACCGATATCGACTCGATCGCGCTGATCGAGAAGGAATCCGAGATCGCAGCGATCAACTCCCACCACACGAACAACTCCCAGACCCTCCACTTCGGGGACATCGAGACCAACTACACGCTCGAGAAAGCCGAAGAAGTCAAAGAGGGCGCGGAACTCCTCGCGGGATACCTGGAGAACTACGATCCCGACCGGGAGATGCACGCCAAGCGCAGCAAGATGGTGCTGGGCGTCGGCGAGGAAGAGGTCGACAAACTCGAGCAGCGCTACGAGGACGAGGGCTTTGGCGACCTCTACCCGAAACTCCGTCCGATCGACCGCGAGGAGATCGGCGAGATCGAACCCAAGGTCGTCGAGGGGCGCGCCCCCTCCAAGGACATGCTCGCGTTGCAGACGCCCGACGGCTACGTCGTCGACTACGGCGAGACGACGAAGTCGTTCGTCGAGGAGGCGGAAGAAGAGGCGGCCGTCGACGTCTTCACCGGGACGGAAGTCACGGACATCACGCCGACGCTCGATGGCTACACGATCGAAACGGACGCTGGACGCTTCGACTGCGACGCCACCGTCGTCGCCGCCGGCTCCCACAGCCTCCAGATAGCCAAGGACCTCGGTTACGGTCAGGACAAGGTCCTGCTCCCCATCGCGGGGAGTTTCTTCCTCGCGGACGATTTCCTGAACGGCAAGGTCTACACGCTCCAGATGAAGAAACTGCCCTTCGCCGCAGTCCACGGCGACGCGGACGTCCACGACGGCAGTATTACGCGATTCGGACCGACCGCGAAACTCGTTCCGACGCTCGAGCGGGGTCGCATCTCCACTGTCGAGGACTTCCTCGACGTGTTCGGACTGAACGCGGCGGCGTTTTTGAGCTACGCCAACATCCTCTCGGACCGGATCCTCCTGCCGTACGTGCTCCGCAACCTCGTCTACGACCTCCCCGAGATCGGCCGGAAACAGTTCCTGCCCCACGTCCAGAAGGTCGTCCCGAGCGCCGAACTCGAGGACATCGAGCGTGCGAAAGGCTACGGCGGCGTCCGGCCACAGATCGTCGACACCAAGAACAAGTCCCTGGACATGGGCGAGGCGAAAATCGTCGGCGACGACGTTATCTTCAACATCACGCCGTCGCCGGGTGCCTCGACGTGTCTCAAGAACGCGATGCGGGATACGCACACGCTGCTCGAGTTCCTCGACGGCGAGTACGAGTTCGACGAGGAGGCGTTCAGGTCGGAGACGATCGACAACTTCCCGCGTGCCGACGAGTCCGACGATCCGAAAGTGGTCACTCCCAGCGCTGACGACTGAGACGGTCCCCTCTCCCGAGTGGCCGGGATCGTCGCCAGAACTGCTTGCGGAGCGGAGACTGCGATTTCACCCGTTAGGTCGCCTCGTCGTTCGAGTCCTCACGCATTCGATCGGCGTAGTCCCAGCTGTAGATCTCTCGAGGCTCGATTCGAATCCCCACCTCCTCGCGATCGTCGGCGAGCAACCACTGTGCGAGCGACGAGTCCGCCCCGCCGAGGTAGCGTTCGACGAGATCCCGCAGGACCGGCTTGCCGTCGGGAGCGATGTCGACGGTTCCGTTCCCTCTGATTCCCCGATAGGGAATACGGTTCGTCGAGATGTCGAAGGCGATCTCCGGATCGTGACGAAGGAACCGGACGATGTCCGCGTTCGCTCCCGTCGCACACTCGAGCGACCCGTTTCGGTAGCGATACCACAGCGTGACGACCCACAGCGATCCGTCGGGCCGGTGCGTGGCGATCCGGATCGGGATCGTCGCCTCCTGCAGGAAGGCCTCGGCCTCGTCTTCGGTCCAGGCTCCGCGGAAGTCGGTCATACTCGAGCCGTTCGCGTCGGAGTTTGAAAAAGCTCGACCCCAACGATGGGGTTCGTCGGTTGGTCGGTGGCCCCGTCCCGAACGTGAGCGAGCTATCGTCGGGACGCTATCGACTGGACCCTCGGGACGCCGTTCCTCGCGGCCCGATAAGGGCGACCCCATCAACGAGGGGGTTCCCCCTCGGCTGCGGAACGCGAGTGGGTCGACCGCGTCCTCGAGGCGAAACCGGTGCTGCGGGACGGGGCGTCGTCGCGGTCGACGGGGAGACGATCGACGCACGCTGATCGCGCGCAGAGCGGATCCGGGAGCGGGCCGAGGCTGCCGACGATATTTGACTGATTGTTCAGAATATAAGGTAGTTATTACAATCAATGTGATTGTATCCCCCGTCCTATGATAGACATTCGCTACGTTTATCCATCGGTCGGGGAAACTAGCCGCGTATGAGCGAGGATACCAACCCATTCGAGAGCCTGCAATCGCAGATCGACGACGCTGCAGCGTACCTCGATGTCGGCGACGACATCATCGAGCGACTCAAACACCCCGAGCGAGTTCTCGAGACCAACCTCACGATCGAACGCGACGACGGCGACCTCGAGCGATTCAAAGCGTTTCGGTCGCAGTTCAACGGCGACCGCGGGCCGTACAAGGGCGGCATTCGCTACCACCCGCAAGTCTCCCGCGACGAAGTCAAGGCGCTGTCGGGCTGGATGACCTACAAGACCGCGATCGTCGACATCCCACTCGGCGGCGGCAAGGGCGGCATCGTCATCGATCCCGACGACTACTCCGAGAGCGAACTCGAGCGGCTTACCCGGTCGTTCGCGAGAGAGCTCCGGCCCATGATCGGCGAGGACCGCGACGTGCCCGCACCCGACGTGAACACCGGCCAGCGGGAGATGAACTGGATCAAGGACACCTACGAAACCCTCGAGAACACCACCGAGCCGGGCGTCATCACGGGCAAGGCCCTCGACTCGGGCGGGAGCGAGGGGCGCGTCGAAGCGACCGGCCGTTCGACGGTCCTCGCGGCACGCGAGGCCTTCGACTACCTCGACAAGGACCTCGAGGGCGCGACCGTCGCCGTGCAGGGCTACGGGAACGCCGGCTGGATCGCCGCCAAACTGATCGACGAGATGGGTGCGACCGTCGTCGCCGCCAGCGACTCGAGTGGCGGCATCTACAACCCCGACGGCTTCGACCCGGTTGCGGCGAAAGACCACAAAAACGAGACCGGTAGCGTCGTCGGTTTCGAGGGAAGCGAGGAAACGGTCACGAACGCGGACGTGCTCACCCTCGACGTCGACCTGCTGATTCCCGCCGCCCTCGAGAACGCGATCGACGCCGACCTCGCGGAGGAAGTCAAAGCGGACGTCATTTCGGAGGCCGCGAACGGACCGCTAACTCCGAACGCCGACGCCGTGCTCGAGGAGAAGGACGTCTTCGTCGTTCCGGACATCCTCGCGAACGCCGGCGGCGTCACCGTCTCCTACTTCGAGTGGGTGCAAAACCGCCAGCGATTCTCCTGGTCGGAAGAACGCGTCAACGAAGAACTCGAGGGAGTCATCGTCGACGCCTTCGACGCGCTGGTCGACACCTACGAGGAACACGACCTCGAGAACCCCCGAACCGCGGCCTACGTCGTCGCGATTCAGCGGGTCGCCGACGCCTTCGAGGAAGCCGGAAGCTGGCCCTGACGGATCGTCGCCCCGAATCGTCGCTCTCACGTCAACCGACCTATTTTTCGGATCGACAGACGTTCGGCGTTCCAACAAGCACTTACCATCCGGACCGTCATCTGCAGGGAAATGAAACGACGAAGCGTTCTCGCGGGAGTCGGCGCCGGTGCGATCGCGGGCCTCTCGGGGTGTCTGGGCCTGCTCGGGATGGACGAACACGAGTCCTCGCCGGCGGGCGTCGAGGAGGGTACTCGCGAGGAGACCGGGTACGAACAGGTCGCGATCGAGGACCTCCCCGTCGACCGGGACGTCGGCGTCGGTCCCGTAAGCGAGACCGTCTCCGTCGTGAACCACATGACGACCCACGAGAAGGCAGTGGAGATCGCTCCCCTGGAGCAACGCCAACGCGCGGCCGTCTTCAACGTCGTGACGTCGCCACAGGTCTCCGTTCTCGGGCAGGAACTCAATCCCCTAGAGGAGATGTCGACCGGCGAACTCGTCGAGCTCGTCAGGAACAACTACGACGGCATCGAGAACATTTCCCGCGACGAGGACGCCGAGATCACGGTCCTCGAGCAGTCGACGACCCGGACACGGTTTACGGCCGACGCCGAGTTCGATGGACACAGCATGGACGTCGACGTTCACGTGACCGAAGCGGTCGACGCCGACGACGATCTGCTCGTGACCATCGGTGTCTACCCCCAGCAGCTACGGCCTCAGGAGGAAGCCGACATCCTCTCGCTGATCGAAGCCGCGACCACCGATGTCGACGAGGCGGCCTCGACCGGCGGTTCCGACTCCGACGGGAGCGAGACGGGGGGCGGCGACGACGAAAGCGACGACGGAATCCTCGGCTGAGTCCGTCCGCCGGTTCGGGATGGTTCGCGTCGGGAGCCTCGGCGAGCGACCGCCTTCAGAGACCGAGTTCCCGGCCGATGACGAGGTGCTGGATTTCGCTCGTCCCTTCGCCGATCTCCATGAGTTTCGCGTCGCGGTAGAACCGCTGGGGGGCGAAATCGGTCGTGTAGCCGTAGCCACCCAGGACCTGGACGGCGTCCTCGGCGACCTCGCGGGCGGCCTCGCTGGCGTCCAGTTTCGCGAGGGCGGATTCCCTGGTGACCGGCTCGCCCTGGTCGTACGTTCGGGCGGCCTTGTGGGTGAGGAGGCGCGCCCGCTCGGTCTTGCGATGCATGTCGACGATCGTGTCCCGGATCGCGTCGAATTCACAGATCGGCTGGCCGAACTGCTCGCGTTCTTTGCTGTAGTCTTTCGCGTGTTCGTAGGCGCCCTGTGCGAGTCCGGTCGAGAGCGCGGCGATCGAGATCCGGCCGCCGTCGAGGGTCTTTTTCGTCTGCTCCCAGCCCTCGCCTACCCCACCCAGCAGGCGATCCTCGGGGAGGCGCACGTTCTCGAGCGTGATTTCGCAGGTCGGCGAGGCGTTGAGTCCCATCTTGTCCCAAACGGTGGTCACCTCGAAGCCGTCGTCCTCGCGTGGATCCACGATGAACGTCGAGATGCCGTCGTAGCCCGCGTCGGGGTCCGTAACCGCCTTCACGAGGATCGATCCCGCCTCGGAGGCGTTCGTGATGAACTGCTTGGTGCCGTTTACCACCCACTCGTCGCCCTCCTTTCGAGCGCGGGTGTCCATGTCCGAGGCGTCCGAGCCGCTGTCAGGTTCGGTCAGCGCCCACCCGCCGACGTACTCGCCGTCGGCGAGGGGTCGGAGCCAGCGGCGCTTCTGGGCGTCCGTGCCGAACAGTTCGATCGGTTTCGACGCGAGCGACGTGTGTGCGACGTATGAGAGGCCGATCGCGCCGGAGACGCGGCCGAGTTCCTCGGCGACCAGCGCGTACATGAGCGTATCGCCGCCGAGGCCGCCGTACTCCTCGTCGATCGGGACCCCCATCATGTCGAGCGCGGCGAGTTGCTCGAATATCTCTGCGGGGAACCGGTGGTCGTCCTCGATTTCTTGGGCGATCGGCTCGATCTCCCGCTCGCAGAAGTCCCTGACGGTCTCCCGGATCATCCGGTGTTCGTCGGGCAGGTCGAACTCCATACGTGGTCCTTGTTAGCGCTCGAAATAAGCGCACCGGCGGCCCGCTCTCGAGGCCCTATCGCCAGCCGTACTCGTCGTCCTCGTCGCTGTCGCCCCCGTGATTTCGATCCCCTGGCTCGTCGTCCCATCGATCATCGTCTCGGTCGTCCCACCCGTTCGATCGATCCGAGTCGGGACCGTCGTCGGGGTCGAATCCTCCGGAGCCGTTTTCGTCCCCGCGGCCAGTTCGGCCGGTGGGTCCACTGCCGCCATCACGGACCGCCTCGCGTCGGTCGGGAATGAGATCGAAGTCGCCCTCCGTATCGCCGAGGACCAACAGCGCGTAATAGCGGAAGTACGTCGTGATCGGAACGGCGAGTAGCAACACCAGAACCGTAAACAAGAGCAGTCCGACGATGGCGACGAGGATCGCCAAAATCGCGCCCACGGTATCGAGCGTGACGACCAACAGGAAAACGACGATCCCGAACGGAATCGCCAGTATCAGCCCGCCGAACGCGATGACGAACGACGCCGCGATTCCGACGACGAGCTGGAGGATCCAGACTAGCAAGAGATACACGACGTACTCGGCCCAGTTCGCTTTTATCGTCGCCCAGAATCGGCTCCAGGAGTCGAGGACGCCACGATCCTCGAGCAGCATGACCGGCGTGACGAAGTCGGTGGTAAATCGCATGACGATGGCATAGACCAGCCCCAACGCGAGCGCGTACAACAGATAGGGGACCAAGAGCACGATCGTCGCCCCACCGAGTCCCGCGTCCATCGACAGGAACAGCAACGCGGCCGGAGCGATAACGAAGAGGCCGACCACCAGTCGCAGCCCCAACCGGAACGCGAACAACCACAGCCCCTTCCCCAGGTTCGCCGAAAAGTACCGTCGCACGTGGACCTCGGACGATCGAAGCGACTCGAGGAAGACGAACTCCATGACCGCAGCGATGGCCTCGTAGACGAGCCAGAGCACCAGCACGATCGCGAGAATCACCAGGACCCAGAACAGCACCTCTTCGGTGAGAACCTCCTCGGTCGGTTGCTCACCGTCGACCGTCGGACCGTCGGGTCCCGTGTCGGTGTTTCCACCGGGAAACCCCGGCGCACCGAATCCCAGCGAACTGACGAAAAAGACGACGAGCGCGAGCCTGAGCCAGGTTCCCCGCCGAACCGGCGTCAGTCGATTTCGAGTGACGTCTATCGCATCGCTGATGTCGTCGATGGCGTCCATACTGCTCAACGGTTCTCTCGCATCGGTGAAAATGATGCTGATTTGACGGACTGTATACAGTATCTCGCAGTATGGCGAACTGAAACCGATTGCCATCGCAGGTCTCGCCTGACCTGAGTGCTGGGCGGACACCTTCTCCCAGCAACACTTCGTGGAACATTTAACGCCGACCCGCGACAGGTTCGGTATGGACATCCGCCGGCTCGCACGAGGAACCGTCGAGTGGAGCCGTATCGAGCGTGTGGTCCGCACGCTGGCGGATCGCTACGACCGCGAGTGCGTCCGCGTCGAGTTCCTCGAGGCCGATAACTGGCTCTCGACGCCGTGTGTGATCGACGACGAGTGGTTCGTCAAGATCGTCTCCCGGCAGAACGCCCTGGTCCACGCGGTGTTGACGACCGGCCGGAACGTCGGCGCGTTCTCCTCCGGGACGGAGGGCTTTTTCGATCGGTTCGACACGCCCCGCGAGATGGTCGAACACGAGTACGAGGCGACCGAGCGCATGCAGGAGATCGGCCTCAACGCACCACGGCCGATCGACGCCTTCGAGGTCAACGGGCTCGGCGTGCTCGTCCTCGAGTACCTCCCGGAGTTTCGATCGCTCGACGACGTGCCCGACGACCTCGTCGTCCAGCGCGCCCCGGAGTTGTTCGCCATGCTCGCGACCCTCCACGAACACGGGCTGGCCCACGGCGACCTGCGGGCGGAGAACATCCTGCTCTGTAACGACGAGTTCTACTTCATCGACGCGACCAGCGTCCACGACGACCGGGTCGACGAGACGACCGCGTACGACCTGGCCTGTGCCCTCGCCGTTCTCGAGCCCCGGATCGGACCACGGGAGGCCGTCGACGCGGCCGCGACGGCCTACGATCCCTCACACTTGCTCTCGGCACGGGAGTTCCTCGATTTCGTCCGGCTCCGCCCCGATCACGAGTTCGACTCGACGACGCTTCGCAGCGAACTCGAGAAGGCGGCCGACCTGAGCGGGGAGTAAGTGAGCCGATCGCGACGGACGGGCGGACCGGTGAGGGGACCGAACCGACGACGGAGGAGATGACGGAAGCGGGCGCAGAGCGCCACGAGGACCTGTCCGACCCGCTGCCGGAGGGAGA
The DNA here is from genome assembly GCF_002494345.1 of Natrinema ejinorense. Lineage (GTDB taxonomy): Archaea > Halobacteriota > Halobacteria > Halobacteriales > Natrialbaceae > Natrinema > Natrinema longum. Next base: position 888,290 of record NZ_NXNI01000001.1, on the reverse strand, counting down.
GCGGACGGTTACCGAGGAGCGCGGGGAGAACGAGGACCGCTGATACGGTTTGCTGTCCCGACGTCCCGGTGGGACCGCAGGGCGGTCGCGGTCCCACCGGCACTGACGGACAGGAGACCGTCTGACACACCCCGCTCTGCAGGCCGAGGACGACAACCGTTCGGCTCGTGGGCGGCCAGGGTTCGCCACCCCTCCTGCCGATTGGAACGGCGGTCGCGACGCGTCGGCTGCGAGACTGGGACCCTTGCAGTCGTCGATCGGGGGTCCGTAACGACCGGAGGAAGGGTGTGCCGTTCGCCCTCGAGTCCCGCGTTAGGCCTCGAAGAGGTCGTCGACCGCGCGTCGCGCCGCGAGTGCGGCGTCGTCGGCGACCCGTTCGGGGTCGGCGTCGTCCTCCTCGGGCGCATTGAGGTAGACGTCGACCTCGAGGACGCCGTCCTCGAAGACGACGGTGACGTCGTAATCGCGGACGTCGGACTGCTTGTACTGTGAAAAAATAACGCCCTCAGCAGCGTCGGCGGCCGTCCGAACGACGGTCTCGTCCGACGGCTCGTCGGTCGACATTTATGCGCCGCCAGCGCCCGGGCCGCCGGGGCCGGCCGGGCCGCCGCCCATGCCGCCGCCGAGGAGGTCCTCGAGCTCGTCCTGCAGGCTCTCGAACTGGTCCTGAACGCGGTCTTCCTGTTTCTCGAGGGTCTCGAGGCGGATCTCGAGGGAGTCGACCTTGTCCTCGAGGTCTTCCTCGGCCTGGTCGTAGTCGGTCTCGACGAGGAGTTCGCCGACGTTTCGGTACATGGTCGTTCCCTCGTCGATGTTCTCGAGTTCGTCGAGGGCGTTCTGGGCCTCGGTGAGACTCGATTCGGCTTCCTGTTTCTGGACGGCGACTTCCTGTGCCGTCTCCTGAAGGTCCTGTAGCTGCTCGATTTTCTCCTGTGCTTCCGGTGGCAGGTTTCCTTGCATATCTCGACCGTCGCCCTCCGGACTGATAAAGCCAAGCTTTGTCTTCCGTCCCGGCGGTTCGGACTCCTATCCGCGTCCGTCCGTCGTGACCGCCTCGTCGCCGGCCGTCGGCGTCACCGCGCTGTCGGTTCGGATCACGAGATACCCGCCACCGAGGAAGAGCACTCCCCAGAGCAAGAAGAGCACGTCCCAGAGGACGATCGGTCCCGGTCCGGCGGGCCAGACGTGGTGAATCCCGAGCAGCTGATGGTTCACCAGTCCTTCGACGAGGTTGAAGACGCCCCACCCCATGATCACTGCTCCCAGCAACGTCCGACCGGAGTTCGGAACCGGGTGGAACCGCCACGCTCGAGAGAGCAACACGACACCGATGATCGTGAACAGGTACGTCGCGAGGTGAAAGAGCCCGTCGGCCACCACGTTGAGCTCGAGGTCGGTCGCGACGCTTGCCGCCGGATAGGACGAGAGCATGTGATGGAGCTGCAGGATCTGGTGAAAGACGATTCCGTCGAAGAAGCCGCCGAGACCGACGCCGAGTGCGAGGCCGGCGATCACCAGCGGCTTCGCGTCCCGTTGCAGTCCGAGCCACGGCCCGTCCCGTTCGGCCATACGGCGGATTCGGCGACGACGATGAAGACCGCGTTGCCTGCCGGTACAGGGCTGCTCGAGCCACTCGCTACTGGGAATCGAGAATACCGACACCCACGTCGGCGGTCCGCTCCGCGACGTCGACCAGCGAAAACCAGGTGTTCAGCGCCGCTCGCAGCGCGATCACGTCGTCGGCGTCGATGTCGACGACCACACGTGTGCCCTCCCGCTCGATGGTCGTTCGCGAGCGCTCGTCGTCGATTTCGCCGATTTCGCGGGCGACGCTCGCGGCGACGAGTCGGGCACGTGACGCGGTCTCGTAGTCGAACTCGAGGGTCGCGTCGTGAGAAGCCACGCTGGTTACTGGACGTCGACTTCCTTCACGTCGCGGCTGCGTTCTTTCAGGAGTACGCGGTGACCACAGTAGGGACAGCGGACGCCGCCGTACTCGTCGAGCTGGACGTCGCGTTTACAGCGAGAACATTTATAACTCATACTGGGTATCGGAACGCGTTATTCGTCGTCCTCTGAGAGGGCAGCGCGGATCGAGCGCTGGACGGTGCGGCCCGCGGGGGTTTCCGGACGGTACGCGCCGCCGGTAAAGACTTCGCCGGTCTCCTCGTTCTTCCAGATGCCGGTCCCGACGCGTGTCACGTCGTCGCCGTCGACCTCGGCGTTTTCCATGTCGTCTTCGATCTCGCTGACGCGACGTCGTGCGACGCGGCCGTAGCGAGCACCGAAACGGCCTGCGCTACCGACCTGTCCTTTCTTGGCCATAGTACTCCCCTCTATCGGCAGCGGATTCTTAAACCTGTTGAGTCACGGCAGTCTCCACAGCCGATCGTCCATCGTCACGACCCGCCGATCCGTGCGGCGACCGGCCACGCGAGCAGTTCCATGAAAACGAGGGCGAGCGCGGCGAGGTATCCAGCGATCGCAAGCGGTGCGGCGAGCAGTCCCGTCCCGAAGCCCGTCATCGCGATCAGCGTCCGGGCGAGGAGACCGCTGACCGCCAACAGCGGGATCAGCGTCAGGACGGCGTCCGGTCGCTCGAGCATGGCTAATTATATCTAATTACAGCCGGCCCGTTAAGCTTGGGACAACCAGCAGGAACTGACACTTCCATCGGGCCGACACAATATTTGCCTCGAGAATCCCCCGACCGCGAAACCGTCACGGATAGCCGGACCTTACTGAAATTCCGCGTCCGCGAGCACGTCGTTGAGATCCTCGCGGATCCGTTCGCCCATCTCCCGATCGCGGGCGGTCGTCACGACGCGGTTTTCCTGGACGCTCGAGCCGTTCCGGAGGAGCATGCGCACGTTGCCGCCGTCGTCAGCGCGGGTCACCTTCGCTCGCATGCCCGATTGGGATCCCTTCCCGCCGGCGTCGATGGGGCCGGGAATCACCTTCTTGACGTGGGGGTGGTCCGCGACGGCGTGGATGGCCCGCATTCCCGTCCGGCCGCCGATGAGCGTCGAGTGACTGCCGCTGATCTTCTCGGCCGGCGGCGTCTCGACGACGTCGAGCGCCCGATTCCCGCGGCGCTCGAGGACCGCCGTCACGGGATCGTCGTCGTCGACGCGATAGAAGGGGTAATGAACGTCTTTCCGAACCGCTCGAATCACGTCCCGCGTCCCGCCGGCGTAGACCTCTTCGGGCCGCTTGCGCCGGATCTCGTCGCCGATCAGGCCCGCGAAGTTCCGGAGTTCGATCGGCTCGTTCTCGCCGTCCTCCGGGGTCGTCGTGATCGTCGTCCGACCGAGAACCTGCTCGTCGGCATCCCCCGCTCCGGGGTCGTCGGACTCGCCGGCGAGCATCGTGATGGTCGCCCTGTCGCGTGCCGCCTCGAGGACGATCGCCTCGGTGTTTTCCTCCCGGCAGACCAGACAGAAGTCGCCGGGTTTCTCGAGGGGCGATGCGCAGTGACGACACTCCATAGCGGAGGTTGGGGAGAGGGATGTAAAACAGGCCTGTTTCCGACCGGGTCCGAGATTCGACGCGCGTTCGGTGGTCGAACCGACGCGGACCCGTTTCAGGAGCCGTTCCCACCCACGGTCGTCTCGTCGGTCCACGTGTTTCCGTCGGCGTCAGTCGCAGTGGCGACGATCCGATAGGCCGAGAGCCGACTGTTTCCTTGGGTACTCACGGTCACGGTCCCGCCACCGGGCGGAACCGAAGCCGAATCGAGGCTCCGCCCAGTGGTTGGATTTCGGAGTTGGAGGTCGACGGAATCGACTGTTCCGTCGGGAGCGACCGTCTCGAGGGTAACGTCGTACCTGTCCTGGCCGCTGTTGCCGGTGGCGACGACGTCGGTGATCGTCACGCTTGGCTCGGAGCCAGGTCCAGAGCTCCCACCGTCCCCGGACCCACCGCCGGTATTTGGCCCGCCGTCGCGATCCATCACACGGATCTCGAACGAGGTTTCCCGAGACGGGCCGTCGCCGATGCGCAGCGTCGGCTCGACGTCTCGAGTCCCGTCGACATCGTCGGGGGCGTCGTAGACGAACGTCGCCCGCCCCTCCGCGTCGGTGACGGAATCGACGGCTCGGACGGTGCCGTCGCCGCTGACGCTTCCGGTCACGTGAACGCCGCTGACTGGGTTATCGAATCGGTCGCGGGCTTCGACGACGAGTCGCTGGCGACCGCTCTCCGGGATGGCCGTCGCGTTTCCCTCGATGTCCGTGAGGTACGCCGCGTCCACGTCGCCGACCCCGCTACCGAGCGCGACGGCCCCGAGCCGAAGTTCGTAGGTCGCCCCCTGCTCGAGCGTCAGGGTCAACTGTCCGCAAGGGTCGGGCGGCGCTTGCTGACAGTCGATCGCCGTCACGTACCGGTCGTCGTCGGGATCGCCCGCCGGATCGAGTTCGTCCGCGAGCAGGGTCTTCCATTCGTCGGCCGGAAGACGGGTCGGGATCGTCAGCGTGATCGGCTCGTTCCCGTCGTCGACCGTGACCGTCCGCGTCGGGGCACTGGTCGGTTCGATATCGATCGAGACGTCGTCCGGCCGTGAGACGGAGCGTTCGCCCGCGAGCGCGACGAACTCGATCCGCCGACCGTCGACGAGATCCTGCTCGGCCCGTGTCGCTGCCGTCTCGTCGAAGCGATCGTAGACGACCCACGGTTCGGCTACCGTCACCGGTGCGTTCCCGTACTCGTTGTAGTCGGGGACGTACTCGAGCGATCGCGTTTCGAAGGTTCGTGGCGTCCCGTTCCAGTAATCGCCGGTCTCGCCGGCTGCAGTTGCGTTGGCGATCTCGATCATCCGGGGGTCGGTCGTCCGAACCGTTCCGGCGGCCGGTGGTGGGTTGACGAAGAACAGTCGGGGCGGGTAGCGCAGCCCACTCTCGATCGAAACCGTTTCGCTCGTTCCGGTCGCGGCCACTCGATCGCTCCGCCGGTCGACGGCCCCGACGTCCGTCTGGACGCGCTCGTTGTGCTGGAACTCGAGGCCCTCGTTGAGAGCGGGGATCGCAGTCGTCTGGAGGAGCGCGAGCAGCGCAAGCAGGAGTGCGAACATGAGAATCGCGCCGATGACCGGCGAGACGGCGCGGTCCGTCTCGTGGTACTCCCCGTTTCGTCCGGAACGGAACCGCTCGGTCAGTGACGGGTTTCCATCGGCACGCGCCGCCGACGGGGTGTCGTTCGCCGGTCGATCGGTGGCGTTGGATCCGAACATGGTTACACCAACAGGAAGAACGCGACGACCGTGAGAACGACCAGTCCCAGCCCGTATTTGAGGCCGCTGAGGACATCGTTCTCGGCCAGTTTGCCGGCGATCAACCCGCTCCCGAACCCCTGAACGAGCGCCGAGTGCAAGAAGAGGAGTTCGTAGGTTTCGACCGGGATCGAACCCAGCGAAACGGGGCTTTCGGCGGCCGTCGTCTCGGAGTCGGCGGCCAGTTCAGCGATCGGGGTGAGATAGCTCGCACTCACCATGACGATGACCAGCAGATAGACGAGAAATCCGATGACTACGATGGCGACGTAGGAGCCGACCTCCCGCCGCCGTGCACGGGCGAGTTTCGCCTGGGCTCTGGTGTTCGCGGCCGCGATTTCGAGCAGGCCATGCAGGTCGCCACTCGAGCGGCTTCCCTCCGCGATCAGCGTCATCGTTCTGGTCAACTGCGGGACGTTCAGCCGGTCGGCGAACGCCAGCAAGGCCCCGGTCAGATCGTGGTTCCACGCCACGTCGTTGCGCACTCGCCGGAGTTCCTCCGCCAGCGTCCCGCTTGCCCACCGGGTGACCAGTTCGAAGCCGTCGACGATACCGACGCCCATCTGGTTCGCGCTGGCGAGGATACTCAACACGTCGGGGAACCGCTCAGTGATGAGTTCGGTCCGTCGGCGTTCGCGCTCGTGGAGAATCATCAGCGGGGTGGTCGCCGTCACGAGCGGGGCGACGACGAGCCCTGTAGTCGTGGGAAGCGGGGCACCGAGAAACGCCGAGACGGTCGGCTCGACGAATCCGCCCCAGATCCCGAGGCCGGCAACGGCGATCCCTGCGGGTATCGTCACACCCAGCGATAGCACGGGACGGCGACGGATCGCACGGGACGGATCCGAGAGAAACGCCCGGAGACCGGTCTCTCGTTTCGACTGCTGGTAGGGCGGGAATCGCGGGTCGTCAGCGATCTGCTCGGTCTCGATAGTCCGCTCTCCGTCGGCCGCGAGACTGGCAGTCGGTTCCTCGTACGGACGCGAAAGTAGATCGACGACGAGCAAGAACCCGACCATCGCCAGCGGAAAGACGACGTAGACGAGACCCGCGATCAGTTCCACCGTCTCCGCCCCGAGAAAGCTCACCACCATCAGGATGACGATGAGAAAGAGCGGGGTCGCCACGAACGCGACGACGAACACCTCGCTGAGCGTGCCGAGCGTCTCGATGAACGACGCCTGCTCTTCGAGCGCGTTATCGAGGGCCCCCTCGGACTCCTCCTCGAGAAACGTCTCGAGATCGCCGCCCGATTCGAGGACGCCGAGCAGGTCGTCGAGAAATCGCCGAAACTCGTCGCTGGGCGTGAGCGTGCGGACGTTGTCCAGTGCCTGTAATACGTCGTTGCCGAACAGGTCGATCTCACGGACGACGACGTCGAATTCGTTCGCGACCTCGCCGTAGACCTCTTCGCTGTCTCCGAGGCGGCGACAGACTTCGACGACGTTCATCCCGCCACTCGAGAGCGCGTACATGAACGTGACCGCGTACGGCAGATTGAGCGCGATACTGCGTCGCCGGGCCGCGACGACGCTTCGTGGATAGTAGTAGTTCCGCCCGACCCAGACGGCACCACCAGCAACGAGCGACCAGAACAGGGGGACGAACAGCGCCCCGGCGAGCAGCGGGTTCGTCAGGAACGCATCGCGTGCCCGGCCGGAAAACGCGAACAGTGGCTCTAGCGCGTCGAGCCGCCCCGTGACTCCCAGTACGACGAGGACGATATTGGCCGCGATCCCCGCGACGACCGCGGCGATCACCGCAAATCTGGCGCTGTCGGTCAGGTACTCGTCGTAGGTGTCCCGAACGCGAGCCTGCTTGAGCCGCCGCTGGAGGCCTCGATACCGTTCGGGACGTGACTTGAAGAACGTCCGCGTCCGGCCGTACGCCTCCCGGAGTGCGAGTCGCTCTTCCCTGCCGAGTTGTCGTTCGTCGACGAGCGGCTGGCTGAGTGTCTCCTCCGGTTCCGGCTCCGTGTCGGACAGCTCGGGTCCCCGTTCCCCGCCCTCGCCATCGAACGGGCGGTGTGAATCGCTGCCGAACGGGATGGATGGGCCGTCGGCGATGGCATCCTCGAGGACGGCTTCAGCCGTCTCTTCGTCGAGGCCCCGCCCGCCGAGCGGGGAGTCCTCGGAGTCGTGGTCGGTCACGGTCAGTCATCGGCCTCCATCACTGCGATCTCGTCGGGATCGAGGTCGCCGGCGCGAACTTCTTCCAGGATGGACTCGGGATCGCGGATGAATCCCTGGATGACGCGTGCGACGCTCTCGTAGTCGGTGATGCCCGACTCGAGGAGGTACTCGAGGACGGTCCGACGGTGCTCCAGTTCCCGTTCGACTCGGCCGGACGTCCAGCCTCGTCTGTCGGCGATTTCGCCGAGGACGTTCGATTCGGCGACCCGCTCGAAGCCGTCCCTCTGGGGATCGTACTGGAACACCCTGTGTGGGTCGAGTTCGCCCGCAGCGTCTTGATCGCTGGCGAACTCGACGAGTCGTCTGTTGCGGCGAACGCGCTTGTCGTTCTGGGTCGTCTGTTGCTGGATGGAGACGATGTCGAGATTGCCGATCATCCCCGTGGGGACGTTCAGCGGTTCGTTTTGCAGGCGACTCAACAACCCGCGAACGGAGTCGGCGTGGAACGTCGTATAGGCAGTGTGGCCGGTCGCGATCGACTGGAAGAACGTGAGCGCGACGTCGCTTTCCGTTCGAATCTCGCCGATAACGAGATATTCCGGCCGCTGGCGCAACGCGGCCTGTAGTAGATCGAACATTCCGACCGAGCCCCGCCCCCCGGCGGTGACGCCCTCTCGGGTGACGCTTTGAATCCAGTTGTCGTGGGGGAGCGTGAGTTCCGGCGTATCCTCGATGGACACGACTTTGCTCTCGGGTGGGACGAACATCGAGACGGCGTTGAGGCTCGTCGTCTTCCCCGATCCGGTTCCCCCGGCGAACATGAGCGAGGCGTTGTTCTCGATGGCCAGCCAGAGGTACGCCATCTGCTCGAGGGAGAACGTGCCCCAGTTGACGAGGTCGATCGGGGTAAAGGGGACCTCGGCGAACTTTCGGACGGTGAAGTTCGCGCCGCCGGTCGTCACCTCGCCACCGAGGGTGAGCTGGACACGCGACCCGTCCGGCAACGAGGCGTCGACCAGCGGATCGGCCACCGAGAGGTGTTTGCCGGCTCGCTGGGCGAGTCGCACGACGTACGCGCTCAACCGTTCGTCGCTAAAGGAGAGGTTCGTCCGCAGGTCGCGGTAGCCGTGATGGTAGACGAAGACCGGCCTGGCCGCTCCGTCACACGAGATGTCCTCGACGGCCCGGTCGCGCATGATCGGGTCGACCTTCCCGTAGCTCACGAAGTCCCGGCGAAGGTAGTAGCGGAGTTGCTGCAACGGGCCGTCGCCGACGGTGGCGGCGTGCTCGCGCATGACTCGGGGAACCTCCTCGTCGAAGGCGACCGCCCTGTCGATCTCCCCGTCGAACTCCTTGTACATGAGATCGCTTCGAAGCGATCGAATCAGGTCCTCGCGGACGTACTCTTCGAACTCGTCGAGGGCCGGTTCGACGACGTGATACCGGTTGGTGTTGGTCGACTCGTCGTACAGTATCGTGACGTACGCGTACGGTCGGTTTACCCAGTATCGGTCGACTTCTTCGTACTCCTCGAGATAGCTGAAATCGAAGAATTGCTCCTCGATGTACGCATCGGAGGGGCGGCCGGGGAACGCGTCGTCCGGTCGGTCGTCGAAGGACGCTCGCACGTCGGCGAGGACGGCGTCTCTGATCGCTTCCATCGACTGCGAGTCGGATGGGGGGATACCCGACGTCGGCTCCGGCTCGTCATCGCGTGCCGTCGTTTCGTCGTTGGTCCGTGCGACGACGAAATCGGTGTCGTCCTCGAGGGTCGTCGCTGGCCCGACGCCGCTCGGTGGACTCGAGGGGGCCTGACCCCGATTGTCGTCATCATCGGGATGATTGCCGTCCGCCATCGATCGATTGCCTGTCCCTTGTGAGGCGATTCCCTAAACGTTGCCTGCTCCTGAACTGACAGAATCCCGTGATCGACAGGCGTTACAGAACGTCGCCGAGAATCCGCCGAACCGGCTCCGTGTCGACGACGTCGTAGGGTACCCTGAGCGGGGAAACCGACACCGCCTCCTCGAGGAGGGCGTGCCGATCGGTGTCCTCGTCGTCGGGAATGTCCCGGTTTGCCATCTGCTGCCAGAGCCGGTTGGTCAACTCGAACCCGCCGTTCTCGAACGCGGCGTCCATCTCGTAGACCTCCGTCGGGCGCGTGATCGCGACGCCGTTTGGCTCGCAGTCCGGCCGCGGGACGTTCACGTTCAGGTAGTCGACGCGGTCGAACAGACCGGTCCCGGCCGCCCCACCGACGAGCGCGGCGGCGATCTCGCCCGCTCGCTCGAAGTCCGTCGGCTCGAGGGCCACGTCGTAGCCAAGCGTATCCATCGAGACGGCGATCGACGGCGTCCCAAGGAAGGCCGCCTCCATGGCGGCGCTGACGGTCCCCGATCGGGAGAAGACGTAGGCACCGAGGTTCGCACCCGAGTTACAGCCCGAGACGACGATATCGGGTGCCGGCTCGAGGGCCTTGGCCCCGACGATGGCACAGTCACAGGGCGTGCCATCGATCGCGTAGCCGAGTTCGTGGTCGGTGTGGGGGACCGCTGCGGTGAACGAGTCCGCTGCCAGGTCCAGCGAGAGGTCGTCGTCGGTCGACGACCCAGTTCGGCCATACGAGAGCGACCGACCCACCGCACTGCGGTTTCGGTCGGGCGCGACGACCGTGACCGTCCCGACCGCCGAGAGCGCGTCGTGCAGCGCCCGGATACCGGGCGCGTCGATCCCATCGTCGTTCGTCAGGAGAATGTGGGGGTCCGAGTCCAGTTCCATTGCCTAGTCGTTCGATAGCGGGCGAGCTACGTATGGGTTCGGTTCCGTGGGGTCCGCTACGAGGGAGTGTCGGCTGCGTCGGCGAGTTTCGTCCCACAGGCCGAACAGCACCGCGCCCCCTCGGAGACCACCGCATCACGGTCGGGACAGACGACGCCCTCGGTTCGGTCGGGACCGGTCTCGAGGTCGTCGCCACAGGCCGGACAGTACGCGGCCGACGACGGAACGGCCGCGCCACACGACGGACAGCCGTCGGCGTCGTCCCAGAGAACGCGACGCTCGGATTTCGAGACGCATAGTAGCCACTGAAACGATTTCCACACTGACCGCAACGCCATCATGCGGTCAGTGTGCCTTGACTTTCAGTGGCTACTATAGTTGTACGCACCCCAGGCGACGTTGCCTAGCCCCATCGAGAACCAGACGGTGAGGACGGCGACCAGGACGTGTGAGAGTACCGACCCGAACTCGCGGTCGACCAGTACGACCCGATCCGGCGTCTCCTCTTCGATCGTCCACCCCTGGGCGACGAGGTCGTCGATCTCCCGCTGCAGGCGTTTGCTGTGCATACGTGTGAGAGGACTCGAGGGAGCAAAAGGCTGTCAGCGAACTCGGGTGACCGCCATCGCACCCATTTATACGCTCGACAACCATTCAGGGACTATGATCGGATTCGGAGAGGCGGGCCTCGCAGTTGGGGTGATCGCACAGGCTGCTCCTGGCGTGGACATCGATATCGGTACGACCGGCGGACTCCTCGGGGGCGCGATCGGGGCCTTTCTGACCACGCTGGTCGTCGGCGCGATCCTGGTCGCCGTCGGTCCCGAGTATACCGAGCGAATGATGGGCGACGTTCTCGAGGAGCCGATCGGCTCGTTCCTCTACGGGCTCGCGTCGCTGCTCGGGATCGGCCTGCTGATACTGCTCCTTCTCGTCACGATCGTCGGGATCGTCGTGGCGATTCCGCTATTCCTGCTGGCGTATCTGGTGTGGGCGATCGGCGGCGCGATCGCGTATCTCGCCATCGCCGATCGGCTCGTCGGGCGCAACGACGAGTGGCTCACGCAACTGCTGGTCGCCGCGGCGATAAGCGGCGCGCTCGCAGTCACGGGCGTCGGCGGCGTTCTCGCGATCTGTATCGGTGCCGCGGGCTTCGGTGCGGTGCTTCGAGACGTGCTCGAGTGAGCGTGTGGGATCAATGCAGGCGCGCCGATACCCGGTCGATTACTGGGCTGTGCGAGACGCCCATCGCGCGGTACATCCGCCCTTGCACGAGAATCGAGACGAGCATCCCGCAGGCGAGGATCGTCGGATACCAGGTCGTCGGGAGGCCGTTCCAGTGGAGCCACGACGCGCTGGCGATACCGCCGACGGTGAACGCGATCGAACTGACGAGGTGGAGCCTCGAGACCAGCGGTTCGCGCGCTCGTCGTTCGGTGGGATAGATGCGCTGTTCGGCCAGCCCCAGCAACCCCTGAACGACGTACAGAGCGGACAGAACCAACGAGAACTGTTCGAACATACGGGTTGGCTATTCGTGACAGTCGTATAACTATTTCGCCGCTTGCTTCCCAGCAGTTCCGCCGAGGGGCGAGCGGGTCGTCGGCGTCACCACGGCAGATACCGCCGAACCCGAGCCACCAGCGACGGCTCGTGACGGACGCGGAGCGTGGTTCCCTCGGCGTCGAACACCGCCTCGGTCGCGGGAATCCGTTCGCCGTCCGGGAGGAGAACGGACTGCTCGCCGGCCGGAACCGTTCCGCCGCTGCTCGCACGGAACAGCGACCGCGAGCGTCCCGTCGGCTCCGGGACGGGCTCGCTGTACTCGATTTCGTACACCGTCGCTCCATCGACGGTCGTCTTCTGCCAGTCGACGATCTCGCGGGTCTCGTCCGTCCCGATCATACTCGAGGATTCGGTCGCTGCCGCGGATATGCAGTACTCATCTCGTTCAGCCAGTGGTTGTGACGACACTCGACGTATTAGTTCTCCGGTGAATCGATCTGGCGGTGTTCAGATAAGGATGAAGGATGAGGCGGTTCGTTTTCTGAGTGATCTATGCCCGAAAACGACCGCCTCAACGGTTGTTTAGACGAGATCAACTTAGAGTTTGTTGAACGAGAAGCGACACCGCGATTGCTGATGAAGCTCAGTATTCAACTGCACCTCGCTGGACTTTCGCTTTCGAATACTGTCTCTGTTCTTGAGGTATTCGGTGTCAAACGCGCTCGGTCTACTGTTCACAATTGGGTACACAAGGCCGATCTACAGCCCGAATCTGGCCGGTGTCCGGATCACGTTGCGGTTGACGAGACCGTGATCCGACTGAACGATGAGCAGTATTGGCTGTACGCCGCAATCGATCCAGAGACAAACGAATTGCTCCATACAAAGCTTGAACCGACAACAACGAAGGTTCTCGCTCATTCGTTTCTTACGGAACTATCCGAGAAACACAACGTCTCTGACGCCGTGTTTCTCGTTGATGGGTCGCACTCGTTACAAGATGCATGTCAGCGCCACGGCTTCGATTTCAGATACGAAAAGCATGGAAATCGAAATGCTGTTGAACGTGTCTTTAGAGAGATAAAACGACGAACACTCTGCTTCTCAAACTGCTTCAGCAACGCCGAAGCAGAAACTGCCGACGACTGGCTCAGATCGTTCAGCTTCGCATGGAATCAGCTTATCTGAACACTACCCATTTCATTTTGCCATCGTTAATCACCGTCAACAACACTATCACGTCGAATTCACCGTTTGGGATAATAGTGGGGAAATTCTCATCGACGGAGACGTAGATATTGCCTCTCGACCACCCGGTGATGGAGAGTATACTGCCTTGGACTTCCCTGATTTCACGCGAGTCACGAATGGTGACACTCCGAATAATCTATTCTTCCACATTCGTCATCCAGACGCTCCGTCCTCAAGCGACTCAGCAATGGAGTTCCGTGGCAGTAAATGCTAACTCTAATTTTCCCATAGTAAATTAAAGAGTTATTTTGATATTTCTCACACCTACTTTCAGCATAAGTTTACAGACTTGTCCAAAATACGTTCGTGCCCGAAGTGTATCACCATATCACTGTTTGAGAGTGCAGAATACGGCCTCAGCGATTGAGCGAGTGTTTTCCGTTGAGGCTAATACAATAGTTAGCGATCCGCTGTCACCGAAGGTAATCCCAGTAGCACTTACTGGTCTATCTTTGGCGTTACCGAAGTTCGGAGCCGAAGGCGAGACCGCATATTATAGGGAAAGGTAAAAATCAATGTACCACATCGTTTTACTTTCACTTCGGTCACGGAACCCCTTTAGGGTCGGCTCGCCAACGACTGGCCAATGACGCGGGTTATCCATACGGGCGATACCCACATCGGGTACCAGCAGTACAATTCGCCCGACAGACGACAGGACTTCCTCGAGGCCTTCCGCTCGGTCGTCGAGGACGCGGTCGCCGACGACGTCGACGCGGTGATCCACGCCGGCGACCTCTTTCACGACCGGCGGCCGGGACTCGTCGACCTCCAAGGGACCGTCGACATCCTCCGGACGCTCGCGGACGCCGACATCCCCTTCCTCGCCGTCGTGGGCAACCACGAGTCGAAACGCGACGCCCAGTGGCTCGACCTCTTCGCGGACCTCGGACTGGCGACGCGTCTCGGTGCCGAGCCGATCCTCGTGGACGACACCGCCTTCTACGGCCTCGACTTCGTCCCCCGCTCGCGCCGGGACGACCTCACCTACGACTTCGACGCGCTGCCGGAGACGGCTGCCCACGCGAGTCTGGTGAGCCACGGCCTCTTCGAGCCCTTCGCACACGCCGACTGGGACACCGAAACCGTCCTCGCGGAGTCGACGGTCGATTTCGACGCCGTCCTGCTGGGGGACAACCACAAGCCGGATACCGCGGAGGTGCGTGACACGTGGGTCACCTACTGCGGGTCGACCGAGCGCGCCAGCGCCAGCGAGCGCGAGGACCGGGGCTACAATCTCGTGGACTTCGAGGACGACGAGGTCACGATCAGTCGCCGGGGCCTCTCCTCGACCCGCGAGTTCGTCTTCGTCGACGTCGAACTCGCGGACGGCGAGGGCATCGATCGCGTGCAGGAACGCGTCCGCCAGCACGACCTCGCGGACGCGGTCGTCATCGTCACCGTCGAGGACGAGGGCCGACCGATCGCCCCGGCGGCCATCGAGGAACTCGCGATCGACCGCGGAGCCCTCGTCGCCCGCGTCAACGACCGCCGGGACCTCCCCGACGAGGACGAGGACGTATCGGTGAGCTTCGCCAACCCGGACGACGCCGTCCGCGAACGGATACGCGAGATGGGGCTGAGCAACGCCGCCCTCGAGATCGACGAGACCGTCCGGAGCGACGACCTCGCCGATTCGAACGTCCGCGACGCCGTCGAACGGCGAGTCCGGGAGCTACTCGAGGACGACGAGTCGGCGTTCGAGCCCGCACCGGAGCGCGAACCCGGCGACGAGGACGTGACGACGGTTGCCGACCAGCTCGCCGAGGAGACCGCAGCCAACGGTGGCACGGATCCGGTCGACGCAGCCGACGCCGACCGATCGGCGGACACTGCTGGCAGCGAAGAACCGAACGCCGACGGCCCCGTGGAACCGACCGAGGACGACGCGGCCACCGGGTCGGCCGACGACGCCGACGACGCGGACGCCGACACCGCCTCGCTGGGTGATTTCGCGTGAGGGTCGACCGCGTCCGCCTGCTGAACTTCAAGTGCTACGGCGACGCCGACCTCACGCTCGAGCGCGGCGTCACCGTCGTCCACGGCGTCAACGGCAGCGGGAAGTCGACGCTGCTCGAGGCGGTCTTCTTCGCGCTCTACGGCTCGAAAGCGCTCGACGACCGAACGCTCGACGACGTGATCACGACCGGCGAGGAGGAGGCGGCGGTCGAACTCTGGTTCACCCACGACGGCCGCGAGTACCACGTCGAGCGACGGCTCAAACTGCGCGGCGACCGCGCGACGACGACGAAGTGCGTCCTCGAGACGCCGACGGAGACGATCGAAGGTGCCCGCGACGTTCGTCGGGAGGTGACCCAGCTCCTGCGGATGGACGCCGAGGCGTTCGTCAACTGCGCGTACGTCCGCCAGGGCGAGGTCAACAAGCTCATCCACGCCTCGCCGAGCGACCGCCAGGACATGATCGACGACCTCCTCCAACTGGGCGCACTCGAGGACTACCGGGAACGAGCCAGCGAGGCGCGCCTCGGCGTCAAGAACGTCCTCGACGGTCAGCGGGAGGTCCTCGAAAACGTCCGACAAAAGGTTCAGGAGAAAGAAGAGAAGGACCTCCACGAGCGGCTGAACGGCCTGGAGTCTCGGCGCACCGACGTCGTGGCGGAGATCGACCATTACGAGACACAGCGCGAGCAGGCCCAGGAAACCCTGGAGACTGCCGTGGACGTCCTCGAGCGCCACGAGGAGACCCGCGAGGAGATCGCGGCGCTCGAGACCGAGATCGAGGATCTGCGCTCGAAGATCAGCGAGACCGAGCGCAAGCGCGACGAGGCCGGCGACGAGATCAGCGAGATTCGAAACCGGCGCGAGGAACTCGCAGACGAGCGTGCCGATCTTCTCGAGGCCGTCGACCTCGAGAGCGACGACCCCGACGAAGCGGTGACTCAGGACCGCATCGACGAACTCGAGGACCGCGACGAAGCGCTCCGGGACGAACTCGAGGACGTCCGCGTGACGATCACCGAAGGGAACAACGAGGTCGAGCGACTCCGCGAGGAGGCCGACGACCTCGAGAGGGACGCCGAGGAGACCCGGGAGGAAGCCGATGCGCTCGAAGAGCAGATCGAGGCCGACGAGGAAGCGATCGCGGATCGCGAGGCGAAACTCGACGACCTCGCGGACGACATCGACGCCGCGCGGGCGACGTTCGACGATGCGCCGGTCGAGTTCGGCGCGGCCGAATCGCACCTCGAGGACCTCGAGACCGAGCGCGACGAACTGGTGTCGGAGATCAACGACGTCACCGCCGATATCCGGACCGCCGAGAACGCGATCGAGGAGGGCGAACGACTGCTCGAGGAGGGGAAGTGTCCGGAGTGTGGCCAGCCGGTCGAGGACTCACCGCACGTGGACGTCCTGACCGATCGCCGGGAGGAACTCGCCGACCTCGAGGCCGAGGCCGAAGCGCTCGAGGACCAGCGCGACGAGATAGACGAGCGGATCGAACGCGCCGAGGGCCTGCGGGAGGCCGAGCGGCGGGTCGACCGCCTCGAGGAGAACCGCGACAACATCGAACAGCTACTCGCGGAGAAGCGCGAGAGCCTCGCGGACCGCCGCGACCAGCGCGATCAGCTCCGCGAAGACGCCGAGGAGTACGAGGCCGAGGCCGAAGAGAAACGGGCTGCAGCCGCGGAACGCGAAGACGAGGTCGCCGGCGCGCGGGCGGACCTCGGGGAGATCAACACCGAGCGAGGGACGATCAAAGAGACGCTCGAGACGCTCGAGCGCATTTCGGAGATCACCGACGAGCAGACCGCTCTCGAGACCGAGATCGGGAACCTCCGCGAGCGGCGAGCGGACTGGGAGACGATGAACGACGAGCGCCGCGAGACGCTGTCCGATAAGCGCGACCGCAAGCGCGACCTCGAATCGGAGTTCGACGAGGACCGCGTCGAAACCGCTCGGGAGGACAAGGACAACGCCGAGCAGTACATCGAGAAGGTCGACGGGAAACTCGAGGAGCTCGAGGACCAGCGCGGCGAGATCCAGAACGCGATCGGTGCCGCCGAGAACGAACTCGAGGAACTCGAGGACCGACGCGAGGAACTCGAGTCCGTCGAGGATCGCTGTGACCTGCTCGAATCCCTCTACGAGGAAGCCGAGAGCCTCCAGACCACGTACGGCGACCTGCGGGCGGAGCTGCGCCAGCACAACGTCGAGACCCTAGAGCGACTGCTCAACGAAACGTTCGAGCTGGTCTATCAGAACGACTCCTATGCGGCGATCGATCTCGACGGCGACTACCGGCTGACCGTGTATCAGAAAGACGGCGAGGCGCTCGAGCCCGAACAGCTCTCCGGCGGCGAACGAGCGCTGTTCAACCTCAGCCTGCGGTGTGCGATCTACCGACTGCTCGCCGAGGGGGTCGACGGATCGGCGCCCATGCCGCCGCTGATTCTCGACGAGCCGACGGTGTTTCTCGATTCGGGTCACGTGACCCAACTCGTCTCGCTAATCGAGTCGATGCGCGATCTCGGCGTCGAACAGATCGTCGTCGTCAGCCACGACGAGGAACTCGTCGGCGCGGCCGACTCGCTCGTCCGCGTCGAGAAAGACGCCACGTCGAACCGGTCGCGACTCGAGCGCGGCGAGCCGCCGGAAGCGGAGCTGCTGGCGTCGGACTGACGGGGAGAGCGTCGGCGTCGCTGCCGAA
Source organism: Natrinema ejinorense (assembly GCF_002494345.1). GTDB lineage: Archaea > Halobacteriota > Halobacteria > Halobacteriales > Natrialbaceae > Natrinema > Natrinema longum. The sequence goes on along the minus strand of NZ_NXNI01000001.1, from coordinate 870,688 downwards.
CTGCGGGTCGGAACTCAGTCGGTGTCCGCCGGCCCGTCGTTCGACGGTTCGATTTCCGGTCGAATCGTCTCGAGTGCGCGTTCGCAGTCCTCGGTGACCCCGTACCCGCGTTCGCCGGCGATGTCGGCTTCTTCGAGCAGTCCGGCCGCGGAGAGAACCGTCAGTCGGCCGTGGAGGTCGCTCTCGCAGAACTGATAGGCGTCGAGCAGGGTACGGACGCCGAGCGGCCCCCGTTCGGAGAGTTCGATCAACAGGCCAAGCGTCTCCTCGTCGTGGACGTTGGTCAGCAACGTCAGGACCGGGTCGGACACGGTTCCAGCGGCCGTCTCGAGCGCCGACTCGCCGTCGACGGCCTCGAGGCGGTCGTTCTGAACGTAACACTCGTTGCCGGTTTCGGGATCACGGACGAGACTCGCGTTGTCCGATCGTCTGAGAAGCAGGTATCGTCTGCCGGTGTCGTCCTCGACTGTTTTCATAGGCGATGGGTCGGTCGGGTAGCTACTCTTGTGTACCGTCCCGTGAAGGTGTTTCGGCCGATCCCTCCGGAGCCGACTCGGTCGGTTCCGTGTTCTCGGAACCGTCGTCAGCGGCGGTATCGGTTCCGGAACCGTCAGTACCGGCAGTGGTGCCGTGGTCGCCCGCCTGAAACCGCCTGTATCGTCGACCGGCGAGACCGAGCAAAACGAGTCCACCACCGACGAGGGGTCCCCCACGGGTCAGGTTCCCCTCGAAGGCCAGGATCAACAGACCGAGCGAGACGAGCAACACGGCGGCGTTGAGCACCACCACCAGCACCCAGAAGGTCTGGAGGATCTCGTCGGGAACGTCCATTTCGCCGGTCGAAACGGTTGGCGCCTCGACCGGGTTCGTGAGTTCGCCCAGGTCGTCGTCCGGATCGTCGTCCTCCATCGAGACCTGTGGAATCGTCAACGAGTCGCTCTCGGGATCGTAGAACTCCTCCTCTGGGTCCCACTCCTCGGGCTCGTTCTCGGTCCGGTCGAATACCACGTTCGAGACGATGCCCAGCGGAAGGAAAAACGTTCGCTTCGCGAGTGCCGTTTCGTCCGGACTCCTGTCAGTCAGTGTCGTCCCAGCCCCACAGCGGTCGCGGGTGCGACGAAAAAACAGCGACAGCAGCCCGTCTCAGGCCAGTTCCTCGAGAGTAAGCGTCCGGGAGGTCTCTACCCACGCCAGCGGATTCTCGGCGTCATAGAAGACGACGCCGTCTTCGGTCTCGTAGGACTCGATCGTTGCGGTCCCCGCGGGTTCACTACTCGGTTCGCGCTGATCCGTCACGTCGTCGTTCATATGGGTGGACACATCGGTCACCTGAATCTATGCTATGTGTTACCAATTTATATGTCTTGCTGCTTCCGCAAACGTGGGCGCTGCACTCCCGACGTCGGGCAGTCGTCCGACGAGTCGAGCGTCGTCACTGGGGACCACTCCAGACGGAGGGGTTTTTATCCGGCGACTGCAAAACCCGGTATCATGACTGAGGCGGGCCAGACCGGACTCGCGGAGTTCGGCGGCGACTCCGACGGGACCGACGACCGGCCGACGGAAGAGGCGGTAGCCGTCGCCGGCAACGGCGGCTCGAACGCTGCGGAGGTGATCGATGTCGTCGAGGAGACGCTCCCCGAATCGACGGGCCAACTCGAGCTTGCCGTGATGCAGGTCGATTACACGATCGCCGGCTACGGCGACGAGGAGCGACCGATCATGCACGTCTTCGGACGAACACCCGAGGGCGAGTTAGAGCACGTACAGATCGTCGGCTTCAAACCCTACTTCTACGCGCCGACGGAGAGCCTCGAGCGACCGCCCGAGGAGCAGTACGAGCGACTCACGGGCAGCGCGGAGTACGACGAGGACGGCGAACCCTACGAGAGCATCCGGGGCGAGAGCCTCACCAAGATCTTCGGCCAGACGCCCCGAGATGTCGGGAAAGTGCGCGACGAGTTCGAGCACTACGAGGCCGACATCCTGTTCCCGAACCGGTTCCTGATCGACAAGGACGTCCGCAGCGGGATCAGGGTCCCCGAACGCCGCGCCGACGACGACTCGCTGGTCGTCCCCCACGACGAGGTCGAGGCGGCCGACGTGCAGGCCGACCCGCGCGTCAACACCTTCGACATCGAGGTCGACGATCGCTCGGGATTCCCCGAGGACGGCGAGGAGCCGATCGTCTGTCTCACCAGCCACGACTCCTATCGCGACGAGTACGTCATGTGGCTCTACGAGGCCCCGATCGGCGACGGCGAGATTCCAACCGAGATCACGGCGTACGAACCCATCGAGGGCGAAATCGACCACGAAGTGCGGTGTTTCGCGGAGGAAGAAGCGATGCTCGAGGCCTTCATCGAGTACGTCGAGGAAACCGACCCCGACGTCCTCACGGGCTGGAACTTCGAGGACTTCGACGCGCCGTACTTCCTCGACCGCCTCGAGGAGCTCGCGGGTCCCCACCACGAGTACGACCTCTCGATCGACCGGCTCTCGCGGGTCGACGAGGTCTGGCGCAGCAACTGGGGCGGCCCCGACATCAAGGGCCGGATCGTCTTCGACCTGCTCTATGGCTACCAGCGGATGGTCTTCTCCGAACTGGACTCCTACCGGCTCGACGCCGTCGGCGAGGAGGAGTTGGGCGTGGGCAAGGAACGCTACGCCGGCGACATCGGCGACCTCTGGGAAGACGACCCCACGCAGCTACTCGAGTACAACCTGCGGGACGTCGAACTCTGCGTCGAACTCGACCGCCAGCAGGAGATCATCACGTTCTGGGACGAGGTGCGCTCGTTCGTCGGCTGCAAACTCGAAGACGCGCCGACGCCGGGCGACGCGGTCGACATGTACGTCCTCCACGAGGCCTACGGGCGGTTCGCGCTGCCATCGAAGGGCCAGCAGGAGGCCGGCGAGGAGTACGAGGGCGGGGCGGTGTTCGAGCCGATCACGGGCGTCAAGGAGAACGTGACCGTGCTCGACCTGAAGTCGCTGTACCCGATGTGTATGACGACGATCAACGCCTCGCCGGAGACGCGGGTCGATCCCGACGAATATGACGGTGAGACCTACGTCGCACCGGTCGGAGACGATGGGATCCACTTCCGCAAGGAGCCCGACGGCGTCATGCGCGAGATGATCACCGAACTGCTCGCCGAGCGCGAGGAGAAGAAGGAACTGCGAAACGAGCACGAACCCGGGAGCCTCGAGTACGAGCAGTACGACCGCCAACAGGGCGCGGTGAAGGTCATCATGAACTGCTTTACGCCGGATACGGAGGTTTTGACCCCTAGTGGCGTGCGCGAGATCACCGATCTCGAGATCGGCGACGAAGTGTATTCGCTCGATCCGGAGACGGAAGAACTGGAAATCAAGTCGATCGTCGAAACCCACGACTATCCCGACTACGACGGCGGTCTGATCGATATCGAGACGAGCAAGATAGACTTCCGCGTCACGCCGAATCACCGCATGCTCGTCCGAAAGAACGAGACAAACGGGATCACGGAAGACGAGTACAGCTTTGTCGAGGCCGGAAACCTCGACCGAGCGACGAACTATGAGCTCCCTCACGGGTGGGCGGGCCCCGACGGAGACAAGCTCGAGGAGGTCGATCTCACGGAACTGATCGACGGCGAATACGAAGTGTGGGTCAGGCCGTCCGTTCACGGCCGTACGTTCACGGCGGAATTGGGCTGGACGCCGCGTCGCGTACCGAAAGCTGATGTCGGCAAAACGGGGTACGTCTTCACGGACGAGGAGTTCGAGGACCACCGTGAGTACATCGAAGCGGTCTGTGAGATGAGTTTCATTCACCGGGAATCCGGCCGGAAATGGATTCCCCGGACCTACGATGGAGACGATTTCCTCGACCTGCTTGCATGGTTCGTAACGGAAGGAAATATCTATACGTCCGAAGACAAGCAGTTCGGCGAGAATTTCCGCGGTTCGGCAACGACGGTAAACCTGGCACAGGACAAACTGCCGGTTGCCGACGGCGGCGTCGACCACCACGCGACGATCGGCGAATTGCTCGATGACATGGATTTCGACTACTACGTCGATGATCGATGTTACACGGTCACATCGAAACTCCTCGGTGATCTATTGACGTCGCACTGTGGCGACGGCAGTTTCGAGAAGCGAATCCCCGAGTTTGTCTTCGAGTGCAGCAGCCAACAGAAACGACGGTTCCTCGAGGTACTCATCGACGGCGATGGCGATCGGCAGGTCAACTCCTGGCGGTATACTACCTCGAGCGACCGGCTTCGGGACGACATCCTCCGTCTCTGTGCACATCTCGGCGTAACAGCAAACTACAATCGTGATAGCGGCTCGTGGCGAATCTACGTCACTGAGGGCTCGAAAAACACGCTTCGAATGCACCGAAGTGCGTCTCGAAGTACTGCTGACGACGGTGTTTGCTGCGTTACCGTCGAGGACAACCATACGCTACTCGCCGGCCGAAACGGGAAGTTCCAGTTCGTCGGTCAATCGCTGTACGGCGTCTCGGGTTGGGAGCGGTTCCGCCTGTACGACAAGGAAGCAGCATCTGCCATCACTGCCACTGGTCGCGAAGTCATCGAGTTTACCGAGACCGCTGCTAACGAGGAAGGCTACGAGGTTACCTACGGTGACACCGACAGCGTCATGCTCGAACTCGGTACCGACGTATCGAAAGCGGAAGCTATCGAAACGTCGTTCGACCTCGAAGACCACATCAACGGTCGGTACGACGATTTTGCGCGCGAAGAACTAGGTGCCGAGTTCCACCGCTTCCAGATCGAGTTCGAGAAGCTCTACCGGCGGTTCTTCCAAGCGGGCAAGAAGAAACGCTACGCGGGCCACATCACCTGGAAGGAGGGCAAGGACGTCAACGACGTCGACATCGTCGGCTTCGAGTACCAGCGTTCGGACATCGCGCCGATCACCAAGGAGGTCCAGCATCGGGTCATCGAGATGATCGTCCGCGAGGGCGACATCGAAGGCGCGAAGGAGTACGTCAACGGCGTCATCGAGGACGTACTGGCCGGCGAGATCTCCCTCGAGGAGATCGCGATTCCGGGCGGGATCGGCAAACGGCTGGACAACTACGACACCGACACGGCACAGGTCAGGGGTGCGAAGTACGCCAACCTCCTGCTCGGAACCAACTTCCAGCGCGGGAGCAAGCCAAAACGGCTCTACCTCGACCGCGTCGATCCGTCCTTCTTCGAACGGCTCGAGGCCGAGGAAGGGTTCGACGCCCGCACTGATCCCCGCTACGGCGCGTTCAAACGCGACCCTGACGTCATCTGTTTCGAGTACGAGGACCAGATCCCCGAGGCGTTCGAGGTCGACTACGAGAAGATGCTCGAGAAGACGCTGCAGGGACCGATCGAACGGATCCTCGAGGCGTTGGATATCTCCTGGGAGGAGGTCAAGAGCGGGCAGGAACAGACCGGGCTCGATCAATACTGGTAACGCGACTCGGCGCGCTTTGCGTTGCTTTCGGACCGTAGCCGCGACGACGGCGAAAAAACGAGCGGCCTCAGCGTGGCGTCAGTCGTCGCCCGGTTCGGCTGCGGGCCGGTCGGGGCTGCGACGGACGGTCTGAATGTTGTTGTACCCCAATCTGACGAGTGCGAGCGCCAGGCCGACGAGAACCAGTCCGAGCACCATCTGTACGCCCGACGAGATCATCGCCTCGAGGGACCCCGCTTCGCCCTGGAGCAGGTTCAGATAGAGGTTCTCGTAGAACACCAGGATCAGTAGCCCGAGGACGGTGATCGTGACCATGATCGCCATCGGAACCCCGGTGGAGACGAGCTGTTTGTTGTCGTCCCAGTTTGCCAGCCAGACGGTCGCGGTAAGCAGCGCCAGCGCCGCGAGCAGCTGGTTCGCGCCGCCGAAGAGCTGCCAGAGGACGACCCACTGACCGGAGACGACGAGCAGGTACGCGGGGACGATCTGTACGATCGGGTTCGTGTATCGACCGCGTGCGATCGAGCGCGGATCGAGGTTCAGCCCCGTATCGGTCCGGCCCGCGGGCGTGCCGACGATCTCTTCCATCATGTAGCGGCCGAGCCGAACGGCCGTGTCCGTCGACGTGAGCAGGAAGCTACACAGAACCAGCGCCATGAACACGGCACCGACGGTCTGGGGAATCCCGAAGCTCGTGAGGATGATACCGCCGCCCGAAGCGAAATTCGGGAGGGCAGCGCCGATACCGCCCGCGACATCGGGGGCACCCCACACCGCGAGCGTCGAGAGAGCGACCGCGGCGAGCAGACCCTCCCCGAGCATCCCGCCGTAGCCGATCAAGCGGGCGTCGGTCTCGTTGTCGAGTTGCTTGGCGGTCGTCCCCGACGACACCAGCGAGTGGAACCCGCTAATCGTCCCGCAGGCGATCGTGATGAACAGCAGCGGGAACAACGGTGCGTAGCCGGCCGCTTCGACGCCCCAGAACCCTTCGAACGCACCGATCGTGCTGTCGATGACGAGTGGTTCCGACGAGGTGCCGAGGAACGTCCCGACGACGATGGCGACGGTCGCGCCACCGACACCGGTGTACAGCAGGAACGACGAGAGGTAGTCTCGAGGTTGAAGCAACACCCAGACCGGGAGTGCGCTTGCGATCGCAGCGTAGACCAGCACGAACGGGATCCAGCCTGCGGTGTTACCGCCTCCCACCGCCTCGAGTGCGGCTGCACCCGGCATCACACTCCCGTCACCGCTGAGCAACACGATCGTCCCGGCGGGGTAGTCGCCGGCGAACAGCGCCAGCGGATACTGGAGTCCCACCCAGACAGCAGCGAAGACCCCCACCACGAAGACGATCGTTCCTGGGATGAACGGGCCGTTGAACTGGTAGAGGTAGACGCCGAAGACCAACGCCAGGAGGATGTAGATGGTCGACGCCGTTACCACCTGTGGATACGCGTGGAAAACGATCGCGACCACCAACGCGAACACGGCCACGACGAGCATGATCGTCAGGAACGCGAACCACAACAGCATGTTTTTGCCGCTCTCTCCGACGTATTCGCCGATCATGTAGCCGATCGACTTCCCCTCGTGACGGAGGCTGCCCGAGAGCGACACGAAGTCGTGAACCGCCCCCATCAACGGATTTCCCAGTGCGATCCACAGCAACGCCGGCACCCATCCCCAGATGGCACCGGCCGTGATCGGTCCGACGATCGGGGCTCCACCCGCGATACTCGAGTAGTGGTGGCCCAGCAACACCGGTTTCTTCGATGGGACGTACTCCTGTCCGTCCTCGTATTTGTGTGCCGGCGTCTCCGCCTCCTCATCGAGTTCGACGAATCGCGTGAGATATCGCGAGTACCCCACGTAGCCGGCTGTGAACGTCACCAGTACCGCCGCGATGATCCAGATTACCTGTGTCATGGTGCGTCTACACAAACAGACGGACGGCGATGACCTTAATCTTTATTTATCACTATCGAATCCTTTCAGTCAGGTTCTTTATAGCAAACAGCATAATTACACCGCTTCACTGGTGTGATACGATTGTTTGAAAATCGACAATAATTTCTTCGGCGTTGGTATTATGGTCTAAAGTATGGTTTCCCTGCCAAGGTTCGACCGACACGCAGGGACACCACGGGAGCAGCCGAATTCGTCCGACCGACCACACCACGGCTGTGCGATCGGCTGGCATTCGTCGTTCTCGCTGGATCGCACGGCGGTGCTGAGTACTACTCGAGGGCGACTTCGAGCGCGTCCATCGTCCGTTCGACGCGGTCGACGCGTGCGTTGTGTCCCATGTGACCGATCCGGAGTACGTCCTCGGCGAGATCGTCGAGGCCCGTCGCGAGGACGATCTCGTGCTCGTCGACCAGCGTTTCCTGGAGGTGTTCCGCTCGACCGGGGACCTCGAGAGCGGTCACGGTCGGAGACGCCACCGACTCGTCGGGATAGAGCGCCAGCCCCAACTCGGCGGCGCGGGCCCGACAGCGCGTTGCGGCCTCCTCGTGGCGTGCGTAGACGGATTCGAGGCCCTCATCGAGTAGCAGGTCGACCGCCGTCTCGAGGCCGTAGAGGTTCGCAGACAGGTGCGTGTAGGGGAACCACTCCTCGTCGGCAGCGTCGCGCCAGGGCTCGAGATCGGTGTACAGGCTCTCCGTTTCGACGGACTCGATTCGTTCCCAGGCGCGGTCGCTGACCGAGCAGACTGTCAGTCCCGGCGGCGCACTGAAACACTTCTGTGAGGCCCCCAAGCAGACGTCGATCCGGTCGGTCGGCACTGGAACGCCGCCGAGCGAGGAGACTGCGTCCACGACGGTGACGACGTCGTGGGCCTCGAGTCGCTCGAGGACCGGTTCGATATCGTTCAGCACGCCCGTCGGCGTCTCGCAGTGAACCATCGTTGCGACGTCGAACGAGTTCGTCTCGAGTTCGGATTCGATCGCCTCGAGATCGAGCGGTTCCCGCCACGAGGAGGCACAGACGACCGCTTCTCCGCCGTACATTTCGACGAAGTCGGCGAACCCCTCGCCGTAGAGCCCGTTCGCGATACACAGCACCCGATCGCCCGGTTCGACCAGCGACGCGATGGCCGCTTCGAGCCCGAGGATCCCCTCGCCGCCGAGGACGACGACGTCGTCGTCGCCGTAGATCGCCCCGAGTTCGTCGGTCAGATCGCGGTAGAACGCGAAGAACTCGGACTCGACGTCCGGATTCGGCGTCGGTTCGCTCATCCGCTCGCGGACGGCTGTGGGGACCTCCGTCGGGCCGGGAGTCATCCGCAGTCGGTCGTCTGTCATACGGGGAATACCGGCACGTTCGGCCATAAAACGCTCGAGACGATTGCCGGAATCGGACATCCAGCACTCGATCGCGGTCCAGCCGAGGAACGGGTACGATGTAGCGTCTCAGTTCGGCGGTGCCGGCAGCGTAAACGAGACCGTCGTTCCCTCTCCCGGCGTGGATTCGACCCAGATGTCCCCGCCGTGTCGTTCGACGATCCGTTCGCAGAGCGCGAGGCCGATGCCGGTTCCGGCGTGGTCCTCGTACCCGTGGAGCCGGTGGAACACCTCGAAGATGCGCTCCTGTGCGCCCGGCTCGATACCGATCCCGTTGTCGTCGACCGAGACGGTCCAGTCCGTTCCGTTCCGTTCGGCGGAGACGTGGATTCGCGGGGGCTCCTCGCCGCTGTACTCGACCGCGTTCGACAGCAAGTTCTGGAACACCTGACGCAACTGTCCCTCGTCACCCTCGACTCGAGGAAGCGGCTCCGCCGTGATCTCCGCGTCGCAGCCCTCGATCTTCATCTGGAGGTTCTTGCGAGCGTCCTCGAGAACTGCCTCGAGGTCGACCGGTTCGAGGTCGTCACCGCGCGTCTCGACGCGTGAGTACTCGAGCAGCCCGTTGATCATCTCGCGCATGCGATCGGCCCCGTCGACGGCAAACGCCAGGAACTCCTCGCCGTCCGCATCGAGGTCGTCGCCGTACCGGCGCTCGATCAGTTGCAGGTAACTCGAGACCATCCGCAGGGGCTCCTGGAGGTCGTGGGAGGCCGCGTAGGCGAACTGCTCCAGGCGCTCGTTCGATTCCTCGAGGTCCCCGACCAGGTCCTCGAGTTCCGCCTGGTACTGTCCGCGCTCGATCGCTTCGGCGAGGACGTTCGCGACGCTCTGGACGAAGGTGACGTCCTCCTCGGTGAACGACCTGTTGTCGGTGTCGTGTGTCCCCAGAATCCCCCACGGCTCGTCGACGGGGCCGATGATAGTACTGATGCCGCTGTGGACGTCGTGGCTCGTCAGCAACGCCGGGCCACTGAACCGGTCGTCCGTCCCGAGGTCGTCGACGACGACCGGCTGATCGGTCTCGAGGGTGTACGCGGCCTGGGACGCCGATTCGACGGCCGATACCGTCTCCGTCCCGACGAGCCCGTCCCGCCAGCCGACCCCCTGACGGAGGACGAGCCGCTCGCCGGCGTCGTCGAGATCGAGGACCTTGCAGTAGTCGGTATCCAGAACGCCCGCCACCTGCCGCGTCGCTTCTGCCATGAGCTCGTCGAGGTCGTTCGTCTCGAGAGCGAGTTGCCCGAGTTCGGCGACGACGCATTGTTGCTGGGCGCGTTGCTGGAGTTCGTGCTCGCGGGCCACGCGCTCGGAGATATCCCGACCGACCCCTGCTAACACCGATTCGCCGTCGGGCGTCTCGAGGCTCGAAGCCACGAACTCGTACGGAATCGCCTCGCCGTCGCTGGTTCGAAGTGCCGTTTCGAGCTGGAGGCTTCCGGTCTCGAACCCCTCCCGTATCGCGTCCTCGATCACCGCGTGATTGTGCTCCTCGACGAACTCCACGGCAGTCATCGAGGCGATCTCGTCGTCCGAGTAGCCGGTCACCTCACAGGCGGTTTCGTTCCACCGCTGAAACGTCCCGTCGGGCTCGAGCACGTAAAACACGTCGCGAACGGCGTTCAAGACGTCGTCAGTGTACTCCCGATAGTGCTCGAGGCGTTCGTTCGACTTCGCGAGTTGAGTGTTCGTGTCTTCGAGTCGGGCGATCGTTTCCTCGAGTTCGGATCGCGCGGCCTCGAGTTCGCGGTTGCGCTGCTCGAGTTCCCGGGTTCGCGTTTTGGCCTCCGCGTCGTAGATCCCGGCTCCGAGGCCGGCGACGCTCCCGAGGGCCGTCAGGATGAGGATCGTCGACGGACTGTCGACGATCTCCCCGGGCTGGAGACTGTAGAGGACGAGAACGCCGAGAATGACGCCGAGGCCACCGAGACACCAGCCCGCGATGGCTGCGTAGAATTCCGTTCGGATATCGAAGGAGAGCAATCGATAGCCGACGACGAGGAGGACGACTCCAGGGCCAGCGATGAGCACTGACGTGATGAAGACGTTTCCGAACGGTATCCCCGACGTGATTCGCACGACGGCCCGTGCTGTGGCGACTGCGACATACATCGCGCCGAGTGCGACAATGATGTGGCGCCCTCCCAGCACAGAGAGCGCACGATTCCAGGGACCCACTAGTCGTAGTCAGGGGACCGTCAGCATGAGGGTTGTGCCGTCGTGTCGACCAGGATCGCACACCGGCGGCTGTGAGTGTTGTGACGCTCTCGTCGAACGTCGGTTCCCGGATTTCGCGACGGACATCTCGAGCAGCGTGGGAAACCGGTATCAGTCGGGTCGTCGTTGGTCCCATCGAGTCGCGCTATGACGGACCGCACGCCACGACACGCCACGGGTGAGGGGCGGCTTTCACATCCCCTCTTCACCGTGCTGTACGATCGATTCATGCCGGATCGGTTTCTGATCGGTCCCCATCGCGAGTATCTCGCGGCCGACCTCTCCGGGCGCGTCCTCGACCTCGGTGCGGGAAACGGCGCGATGTTTCCGTACGCGGCCGACGCCGGCGACGACCTCGAGTACCACGCGGTCGAACCGGATCCGAATAGGCGACAGCGCGCCGTCCGGAAAGCGTCGCAGACTGGCCTGCGCGTTCACCTGCGCGACGCCCGCGGCGAATCGCTCCCCTACGCGGCCGACAGCTTCGATGTCGTCCTCTCGGGAGCGGCCTTCTGTACCATCGACGACCCCGACGCCGCCCTGGACGAGGTGGCTCGCGTCCTGCGGTCCGGGGGCGAACTGCGCTTCCTCGAGCACGTCCGCAACGACGGCTGGCGCGCCCGAGCGCAGGATCGACTCACGCCGCTGTGGGAACGCGCCGCCGGCGGCTGTCAGTTGAACCGCGAGACGATCGAGCGGTTCGTCGGGCACGACGCCCTGGACGTCCTCGAGATCGAACGGACCGGAATCGGGCTGTTTCCGGCGACCCCGGTCCTCCGCGGGCGACTCCGGCGGCGGACCGAGTGAGCCGCGAGGGGCTGGTGTGTCTCGGGGATTCGCGTTCCTCGTGCGTGGCTCGAGGAGGTTCTCACGGACCGACCGTCACCGAATCGTCCGCGGAATCCGCTCGATGACGTCGGTCGCGACGACGCCAGGTCCGTACTCCGCCGTCGCGAGTTCGCCGGTCTTGCCGAGGAGCCACGCACCGAGTTCGGCGGCCTCGCGGCGCTCCATCCCCTGCCCGAGCAGCGACGCCACGATGCCGGCCATCGTATCCCCGGTCCCCGCGACGCTCCCGCCGACGATCCCGACGCGGCCGTTGTCGTGTCCGCTCTCCTCGGTAACGTTCAAGAGCGTTTGCTGGAGCCGTGCCATACGTTCCGTCCCGAGCGACGCCGTGTAGACGTTTGGCAGGCGAGTTCCGATCCCAGACGACGCCCGTTCCCGGCGTGTGCGACGAAAACACATAGTACGACGCCGTCGTAGTCCCGGTCGACCATGTTCGAGGACAGAACCGACGCCGGCGAACGCCTCGCAGCGGCCCTCGAGGACCGCGACCTCGAGGCCGACATCGTCTTCGGGATTCCCCGCGGCGCGTTACCGGTCGCCCGGCCGGTCGCCGACGTGCTCGACGCGACGCTCGACGTCGTCGTCGCACGGAAGATGGGTGCGCCGAAGAATCCGGAGGTCGCCCTCGGTGCGGTCGCCAGCGACGGCAGCGTCTGGTACAACGACGAGTTGATCGACCGACTGAACGTCTCCGAGTCCGTCCTCGAGGAGATCCGAACCGAGGAAGCGGAAAACGCGCGTCGAAAGGCGGATCGCTATCGCGACGGGACCGGCATGCCTGATCTCCGTGGACGACGAGTCGTGGTGGTCGACGACGGGGTCGCGACCGGCGCGACGGCGACGGCCTGCCTCCGACAGGTTCGGGAGGCCGGGGCGGAACGAGTCGTGCTGGCCGTCCCCGTCGGCTCTCCGCGGTCGACCGAGGCCCTCGAGGAGGAGGCCGACGCGGTGATCGCACTCGAGACGCCCGCCGACTTCCGAGCCGTCGGCCAGTACTACCGGGATTTCGGCCAGGTGAGCGACGAAGCCGCCCTCGAGTACCTCACCCAGTAGCTGTCGCTCGAGCGGTCGGGGCCCAGACCACGCCGTCCAGTACTGTACCGCACCGGCCCCCGGCGTCGATCAGGGATCGATCGACGCCGAGGGTCGGTTTCCTGAAAGCAGTTACCGCCACTCCTCGAGCGAGACGGCATCTCCCTCGGTCATGGCGATCCACCCGTCGTCCCGTGCGATATCCGCGATGACGAGGTGTGGGGAACCGTCGATCTCGTCGACCGCTGTGACGACATCAGCTGTATCGTCCGATCGGCTTCCGATCGACTCTGCTTCAGGCACCATGAGCGGGGATAGTACGATTATAACTATGAATGTGTCGATATAGTACGAATCGGTGTTTGAACATCCGGCATAATGCGCCGAGATTTTGCATTACTGGAATTAAAATGCGCTAAAGTTAGACGCGCCTGCAGAGTCTCGGCGGCAGACCCTCGATCCCGTTGGATGCGACCCACCGAATCGCACAGGACAGCGAACTTTTTACTAGACCGTCCCTCGATGGCTTCGCTCACCCGGTCGACCTCGGTAACACGTCGCCCCCTCGAGGGGCGGCCCTAGAACGGACTTTCGGGGCCGTCGGTCGTCGCCTCGCCCCGGTCGCCGTTCTCACCGAGCCACTCGAGGGCCGTCTCGACGTCGTGCGTGGGCGGCGAACACGTCCGGTCACGGCAGACGTACAGCGTCGGCTCGCCGTCCCGCGCTTCTCGACCCGCCCAGATCGCGGGTGCGTCTTCGAGCGCCAGTCGATCGAGCCACCCCTCGAGCGCGCCCTCGGTCGGCGGTCGCAGCGCGAAGAGCCGATCGGGAAGATACCGCGACGCGAACCGGTCGCGCCACTCCTCGGGGAACTCGTCGGCGGCCACGGTCACTTCGAGCGCGCCCGACGCGAGCCGGTCGGCCCCGAGACAGAGCGTCGCGTGTTCCAGTGGGCTCGCCTCGATCTCGTTTGCGTGCGTCTCGAGGACGGTCGCGGCGATCCCCTCGAACGCCTCGTCGGCGAATGCCTCGAGTGCGAGCAGCGTTTCGACCGCCACGCCGGTCGCCGACGGCGTCGACTGATCGCCCAGTTCCTGTGGCCGGGTCACGAGCGATTCGCCGCTCTCGGGCGTGAAGTAGAGCGTTCCCCGGTCCGCGTCCCAGAACTCGGTCTCGATGACGCGCGCCAGCTCGAGCGCGACGGCGAGGTGGTCGACCTCGCCGGTCGCCTGGTAGCAATCCAGTGCGCCCCGCGCGAGGAAGGCGTAGTCCTCGAGGTAGCCGTCGATCTTGACGTCCCCGTCTTTGTATCGCCGCGAGAGCCGCTTTTCCTCGTCGTCCCAGAGTTTCTCGCGGACGAACTCGAGGGCGTCGACGGCGGTCTCGGCGTACGCGTCCTCGCCGAGGACCAGCGCCGCTTGGGCGTACGTCGAGATCATGAGCCCGTTCCAGCCCGCGAGCACCTTCTCGTCGCGGGCGGGCCGGGGCCGCTGCTGGCGAGCCTCGAACAGCTGCTGGCGGGCCGACTCGAGTCGTTTCAGGATCTCGCTCTCCTCGAGATCGAACTGGCTGGCGAGTTCCGATACCCTCGCCACCCGGTTGGGCTGATTTCGACCCTCGAAGTTCCCCGATTCCGTAACGTCGTAGCGTTCACAGAAGAGCTCGGCGTCGGTTTCGTTCTCGAGGACAGCACGGACCTCCGCGGGGGTCCAGACGTAGAACGCACCCTCCTCGCGCTCGCCGGTCTCGGGCGATTCGCTCTGCGCGTCGAGCGTACTGAAGAAGCCGCCTTCCTCGTGGGTCAGTTCCCGGTCGACGAACTCGAGGGTCTCCGCGACGACCGTCGCGTAGCGGTCCTCGCCGGTCAGCTGGTAGCCGGCGAGGAACGCGCGGGGGATCTCGGCGTTGTCGTAGAGCATCTTCTCGAAGTGTGGGACCGTCCAGTCCCGATCGACGCAGTAGCGGTGGAAGCCGCCGCCGACGTGGTCGTAGAGCCCGCCCGCTGCCATCGCGTCGAGGGTTTCCTCGAGCACCTCGAGATACTCTTCCCGTCCGGTTCGATCGGACGCTCTGGCGAGAACGCGCAACCGCGAGGGCTGTGGGAACTTCGGTCCCCCCGAGCCGAAGCCACCGTACTGGCGGTCGGCGCTTCGCAGGATCGCGTCCGCGGCCGTCTCGAGGACGTCGCTCGAGGGCGGTGCTGGAGACCCGCCGGCTTCTGCCCCGGCGGCCGCTGGAGTCTCCTCGAGTTGATCCCTCGCCGCGTCGGTCCACTGCTGGGCGCGGTTCTCCATCTCGGCGCGGTCGTCCTCGCTCTCCCAGGAGTCGCTGATGCGCTCACAGAGCTCGAGGAAGCCGGGCTGGCCGCGCTGGCCCTCTTTCGGGAAGTAGGTCCCGACGAAGAAGGGCTTGCCCTCGGGGGTGAGCCACGCCGACAGCGGCCAGCCGCCCCGGCCGGAGACGAGTTGACAGACGGTCATGTAGATGCTGTCGATGTCCGGGCGTTCCTCGCGGTCGACCTTGATCGGGACGAAGTTCTCGTTGAGCACGTCGGCGACCGCTTCGTCTTCGAAGCTTTCCTCTTCCATCACGTGACACCAGTGACACGCCGAGTAGCCGATCGAGAGGAAGATCGGCACGTCGCGTTCCGTGGCGGCCTCGAGTGCCTTCTCGTCCCAGGGCTGCCAGTTGACGGGGTTGTCCGCGTGCTGGCGCAGGTAGGGACTCTCCTCGTCCTCGAGCCGGTTCCGTGACGTCGGGGTTGTCATGAACGCATCTACGGGCGGCGGTTGTAAAAGACCGCTGTCCGTGCCCGTTCCGACCGCAGCGGCGGTCGATCGAAGGGAGTTATCTACCATTCGTTGACGTGCAACGCACGTCTCCGTTCGCGCACGAGGCGTAACGGGTTCTTCTGTAGCTGGATTCCGTATCTTCCCCCACCACACGTATCTCTCAACGACCAATTTGAGGCGTTCGTTGTGGTGTCTCAACGATTACCATGACTAAGGCGACGAATCGCAGTCGACGGATACCAGCGATCGGATGTGTCGGTTACCTGTTTTTACGAATACGAAACGATCGTGCCACTATAAGCATATCAATATTGACATCCCTGATGCAGTGCAGCATGGACACAGAGGGGGATAATGATGGCACCCGACGAAGAGAGAACCGAAGAATCGTTCGATAACCCACTGAACAAGCGGTTCGATTTCGAGCGGCGACCGCTCTTGAAAGTGTTGAGCGCAGGGACCATGCTTTCGCTTGGCAGCAACACGGCGATTGCCTCCGGTGACGAATCCAATGGCCCGGACGACGAAGCGACGAGTTCTCGACGGATCGATCCCCAGTACGGCTTCGCGACACCGGATGCCACGGCGGTCCCCGAGAACCTAGAGCCCGATCACGTAGTCGAACTCCACACGGACGAACCGGACGACCCGAACGATCCGGACCGAACGCCCTTCTTCCACTTCGATCCAAGCGGCATCCACGTGAACGCTGGCGACGTCGTGCAGTTCACTCCCGAAAGTCCCGATCACACGATTACGGCGTATCATCCCGGAATGGGCTTCCAACAGCGAGTGCCTGACGGGGTGCCGCCGTTCTCGTCACCCGTTCTCAGCATCGATAGCGCATGGCTCTACGAGTTCACCGAAGCGGGTGTGTACGACTTGTACTGTGGTCCACACCACGTTCTCGGAATGAGCATGCGGATTATCGTCGGTGACCTCACGGAGGAGGACATCCCCGACTACGAGGACACCTTCGAAGGGAGTCAGGATCCGCCGCTCCTCGCCCCGTTTAGCAGAGGGTTCCTCGAGCACGAACTCAACGAGACGAACGACGCGAACGAGGGCTGTGAGTGGTCGTGGCTCACACCACAAGAGATTCTCGACGCAGACGTGCTCGACCCGGAAACGATTCAAGACCGGGGGACAGTGCCGTTTAGGGACGTGCTCGCCGATATCGATCGCTTTGCTGATGAAACCGCGTAGCATGACGACGCCGATGAAGCGGCGGCGACTCTCCATTTCTGTTAGGACTCACCTGCCGAACGATCGTCTCGACTCCGCGGACGACGGCATGCCGGCGAGTGGCCGATACTGACCCCTCACGTCCGGTTATCGGTGGAAGATTCGCGAGAGCCGTACCGAAGAACGAAAAATCGATTCCGTCACTCGAGTCCTACTGCAGTTCCTCGGTGAGCAGCCGCCGGAGCACGAGGTGGAGGACGCCCCCGTTCTCGACGTACTCGACCGCGGCGGGCGTGGCGACCTGTGCGGTCACGTCGAACTCGGTGGTCGAGCCGTCGTCGGCCTCCGCGGTCACGGTCAGTTCGGCGTTGGGTTCGAGCCCGTCCGCGAGCCCCTCGATGGTGAAGTGCTCGGAGCCGTCGAGCCCGAGTTCCTCCCAGCCGTCGCCATCCTGGAACTGCAGGGGCAGGACACCCATGCCGATCAGGTTGTCGCGGTAGATGCGCTCGTAGCTCTGGCCGATCGTCGCGCGGATGCCGAGCAGATCGGTCCCCTTGGCCGCCCAGTCGCGACTCGAGCCGGTTCCCAGTTCCTCGCCGGCCATGACGATCAGCGGCGTGTCCTCCTCGCGGTAGCGCTCGCTGGCCTCGAAGACGGTGGTCTCTTCGCCCGTCGGGTGGTGAATCGTGTACCCGCCCTCGACACCGTCGAGCATCTCGTTTTCGATGCGGACGTTCGCGAACGTCCCGCGCATCATGACCTCGTGATTCCCTCGGCGGGAGCCGTAGGTGTTGAACTCGTGGGGCTCGACGCCGCGTTCTTTCAGCCACTGGCCGGCAGGCAGGTCCTCGCTGAACTGGCCGGCCGGACTGATGTGGTCGGTCGTCACCGTATCGCCCAGCGTCAGCAGACAGCGTGCGTCGTCGACGTTCTCGACGCCGGGCTTCTCGAGCGGGAAGTCCTGGAAGAACGGCGGCTCGCGGATGTAGGTCGACTCGGAGTCCCAGTCGTAGACCTCGCCGGTCGGGGCCTCGAGCGCGTCCCACCGGTCGTCGCCGTCGTAGACCTGCGAGTATTTTTCCTCGAAGAGTTCGGGCGAGACGCTGCCGTGGATCGCCTCGTGGATCTCGTCGCTGTCGGGCCAGATGTCCTCGAGGAAGACCGGCTCGCCATCGTCGTCGGTACCGATGGGCTCCTCCTCGAGGTCGATGTCGATGTGTCCGGCGAGGCCGTAGGCGACGACCAGCGGCGGACTCGCGAGATAGTTCGCCTGGATCTTCGGGTGAATGCGGGCCTCGAAGTTACGGTTGCCCGAGAGGACGCTCGTCGTCCAGAGATCGTGTTCGTCGATCGCGGCCTCGATCGCGTCCGGCAGCGGCCCGGAGTTGCCGATACAGGTCGTACAGCCGTAGCCGACGACGTGGTAGCCAAGCTCCTCGAGGGGCTCGAGGAGGTCGGCCTGTTTCAGATACTCGGTGACGACGCGGCTGCCCGGCGCGAGCGAAGTCTTGACGTACTCGGGGACGTCGAGTCCGGCCTCGACGGCGTTTTGGGCGAGCAAGCCGGCCGCCATCATCACCGACGGGTTCGAAGTGTTCGTACAAGAGGTGATCGCGCTGACGACGATGCTGCCGTGCCCGATCTCGACCTCCGAGCCGTCCTCGAGTTCGATGGGGACGCGTTCCTCGAGTCCGAGCCCGGGTTCGACGGCCGCGGAGCCCTCCGCGCCGGCGTCCGCTTCGACGCCGCCACCGTCACCGATAGCGGGTTCGCCGCCCTGACCGAGAACGCCTTCGTCTTGCAACAGCGTCGCGAAGTGCTCGTCCAGATCTCCCATCGGGATCCGGGAGTGGGGCTTCTTGTGACCCGCGAGGCTGGGTTCGACGTCGCCGAGGTCGAACTCGACGGTCTCGGTGTACTCCGGTTCCTGCTCGCCGAACAGGCCCTGGGCCTCGAGGTACTCGTGAACGAGGTCGATGTGGTCCTCGTCGCGACCCGTCAGTTCGAGGTAGTCGAGGGTCTTCTCGTCGACGGGGAACATGCTGATCGTCGATCCCTGTTCGGGAGCCATGTTCGAGATGGTCGCGCGGTCGGCGACGGAGAGCTCCGCGACGCCGGGGCCGAAGAACTCGACGAACTTGTCGACGACGCCCACCTGTCGGAGCTGCTCGGTGATGTGGAGGACGAGGTCGGTCGCGGTCGCGCCCTCGGGGAGTTCCCCGGAGAGGCGCACGCCGACGACCTCGGGGAGGCTCATCGTGATCGGCTGGCCGAGCAACGCGGCCTCGGCCTCGATCCCGCCGACGCCCCAGCCGACGACGCCGATGCCGCCGATCATCGGCGTGTGGCTGTCCGTCCCGACGAGCGTATCGGGCAGGAGCCACTGGTCGCCGTCGTCGTCCGCACGTGCGTGGACGACCCGTCCCAGGTGCTCCAAGTTGACCTGATGGACGATCCCCGTCCCCGGCGGGACGACGTTGAACTCGTCGAAGGCCTGCTGGGCCCACTTGATCGACCGATAGCGCTCCTCGTTGCGCTCGTACTCGAGTTCGACGTTCCGTTCGTAGGCCTCGTCGTTGCCGAAGTAATCGACCTGTACGCTGTGGTCGATCACGAGGTCACAGGGGACCTCGGGTTCGACGACGGTGGGATCGACGCCTTTGCGGTCGGCTGCCGACCGCAGCGCCGCGAGGTCCACGACCGCGGGGACGCCGGTCAGGTCCTGCAAAACGACGCGCGAGGGCTGGAACGGGACCTCCACGTCGGGGACCTCGGGCTGCCACGACGCCGCGTTACGGATGTCCTCGGCGTCGATGTGCTCGCCGTCCGCGTTCCGGACGACCGACTCGAGGAGCACTCGGATACTCACGGGAAGTTTCTCGAGATCGCAGAGTCCTCGATCCTCGAGGACCGTGAGATCGGCCATCTTGTACGTCTCGTTGCCGTGTTCGAACTCCCGGATCGCATCCGAGAAGTCGTCGGGTGCCATGCCTCGAGTTAGAGGCCCGTGAATTTGAATCCGTCGAGAATTGCAAGTATTCCCCACTGAACCCAACATTTGTCGGTGTGTGCTGTGGTGTCAACGCTGTCACCGTGGAAAAAACGCGACTGAACGACGACTGGGGAGCCGGACTGACCGTCACCGCACCGTCGTCACGTCGGTTGGATGCTCGGTGCGTCAGTTGCCGCCGTCGGTGGTGTTGCCGCCACCACCGCCGCCGCCGTTCGCACCGGCACCGTTGCCGCCGTTTTCTTCTTCGGTATCTTCTTCCTCTCCGTTGCCGTTGCCGTTAGCGGTCGCACCGGGAGTAACCTCGACCAGGCCAATCGGAGATTCGCGGAACTCTCCGTCTTCGCCCATCGTTCCGCTGTCACCGGAACTGAGGCTGAGGTCCTCCGTGAACAGGAAGCCCCACGTCGGGGCGTCCACGCC
Organism: Natrinema ejinorense; assembly: GCF_002494345.1. Lineage (GTDB taxonomy): Archaea > Halobacteriota > Halobacteria > Halobacteriales > Natrialbaceae > Natrinema > Natrinema longum. The sequence goes on along the minus strand of NZ_NXNI01000001.1, from coordinate 850,367 downwards.
GAGGTCGTAGCTAATGACGTACGCCTCCCAGTCGTCCGGATCGTCGAACACGTCGTCCGCCGACCCGGAAGCCTCGAGCAGATCCTCTTTCGTCGAGGTGTTCAGCGCCGAGACGACCTCGAAGTCGACGCCGGGCATGTAGTCGTCGCTGTACACGAGCACCGTGCCGTCTTCCTGGGCGGCAGCAGTTCCTGTCGCGCCTGCGCCGAGGGCGAGTCCCGCCGTCGCGAGCGCTCCTTTCTTCATGAACGAGCGTCTCGAGTCGTCGAATAGTCCAGTATTGTCTTCTGTCATGTCTCTCACTTGAGTCCCCTCCTTCGGGGGCAGACGACCCTTGACCCAATTTTCGCATAAGTCAACGCCATTGTTTCACCGTCTAAGACGAACTAATATCTCGAGATCTGACTCCTCCGTGCCTATACTCCCGTATCTCGCTGTTTCAGAGAGCAACGGGAACTAGCTATCAGCAATAGTTGTTTATCGAGCGAAACGGATCTCATCGGAGACGCTGCTGTCTGTTACCGTTACTAACCGGCCGAAGTCGAGAGTGATCCATTTCGACTGCGGCGGGTCGCATACGTCGATATACGATTCCACCGTCGTAACCGTTCTACAAGGCGCTCTTGCGGTCGTAGCGGTGGTGCTTGGAACTGTTCATACACCAAAACAAACGATTTCCTCGGACTGTCCCCGCAAAATCCATCACGGGGGACCGGTCACGTTCAGTGATTCTCCTCGCCTCGAACAGCTCTGGGACTGGAGTTCTCGAGCACGGACAGCCGGCAACGCGTGGGGGGTCGGCGTGCTGTGTGGGGAGAGTCGATCGCGAAACAGGTGGGGGGGCAGCACCTAGAAAAACCCTCGATCCGAATCAGTGTGGAATCACAGTCCGACTTCGACGAGGTTCAGTCGGGAGTTCCGGAAGACACCGTCCTCGCCCATCGACTCGCTGTCGCCGACGTCGAGGTCGACTTCCTCGGTGAACAGGAGCCCCCACGTCGGGGCATCCGTGTCCATGTCGTAGTTGATGACGAACACGTCCCAGTCATCCGGATCGTCGAATACGTCATCGGCCGACCCGGAAGCCTCGATCAGATTTACTTTCATTTCGCCCTCTATCTCCGAGACGACATCGAAATCGACATTCGGCCGGTAGTCGTCTTCGTACACGACGACCTGCTCGTCGTCCTGTGCGACAGCGGTCCCCGCCGTCGCGCTCGCGCCGAGGGCGAGTCCCGCCGTGGCGAGAGCCTCTGTTTTTGTGAACGAGTGTCTCGAGTCATCGAACCGCTCGTCGGTATCTCCAGTCATGTATCTCACCTGCATCCCTGGCTGTGGGACAGATGGTTCTCGAGCTAACTTTCTATAAGTGAGTCCGATCGTTTCATCGTCAAAGAAGAGCCATATTCGGAGAACGGGGAGTCGGAGGCGTGCTGTGTCGGCGTTTCGAGCTCTCACTCCCTGGTGAGCGATAGCCACCGACGGCCGGATATGACCGTCGGGATGCTCCACCGTCGTATTGCGCTATCAGTTCGAATATCGGGAGCTTCACCCGTCAAACGGCGTATTGTGTGGAGACAAGTAGAACATAACTCCGAGGATGATCCTGTGAGAGGCAGATGGGATACTCTTGTGCCGACCTGTGACCGGCTGCTGTCACTGTGTCCCGGCCTCCCCCGACGGGTCGCGGCTGGGCCGGCACCGACCGACAGGGGTCCGTCTGAGACCCATATCCGCAGTTCCACGGCGAATCGATCGACCGCGTCGCCTGGCGGAGACGACGAGCGAAACCGTCGACGGGCAGCCCCCACGCCCGTTCAGTTTCGCCGAACGAACTCCACGAACGCGAACCCGTCGCGCTCGTCCCGAGTCGTCTCACGAAACGATTCCCGGTTCCAATCCGGGAAGTACGTATCGCCCTCGAGGTCGTCGTGGACCTCCGTCACGATCACCCGATCGAGCGCGGGCAGGAACTGGTCGTAGACGGTCGCTCCGCCCGCGACGAAGATCCGATCCGCATCGTCGTGGCGCTCCCGCGCTGCCCGGTCGGCTCGGTCGACGGCCTCCTCGAGCCCGTGGGCGACCACAGCACCCTCGGCCGTCTCGAGGTCCCGACTCGTCAGCACGACCGTCGTCCGGCCGGGGAGCGGTTCGCCCAGCGTCTCGAGGATCCCCTCGTAGGTCACTCGTCCCATGATGACGGGGTGGTCCATCGTCGTCTCCTTGAAGTGCTGAAGGTCGGCGGGGATGTGCCAGGGCATGTCGCCGTCGCGTCCGATGACGCCGTTGTCCGCGACGGCCACGATACCGACGAGTTCGCGCTCGGTCTCGAACGCGGGCGTCGCGTCCCCCGGTACGGTCCGATCCTCGCTCATTCGGCCACCGAGAACTCGATGCCGTCGTGGGACTCGTAGCCCCGAAGCTCGACGTCCTCGTAGGCCAACTCGTCGATCGAGACGTCCGCGACCTCGAGGGTCGGTCGCTCGAGGGGCGCTCGCGACAGTTGCTCGAGCAGGCCGGGGACGTGATCGAGCCGGTCGTCACCTGCGGCCTCGGCCGGGGCTTCGGACTCGAGCCACGCTTTGATATCCAGATAGTCCTCCCGCTCGTCGGCGTCGGCCAGCCTCGACTGGAGCGCCTCGAGGTTGTCGGCGTACCACTCGCCGCGCTCGCCGCGGCCACAGTAGACGTGCGTGTCGACGACGGTGTGAGCGAAGGTGCCGGGCTCGAAGCCGGTCTGCTGGGCGATCACTTTCGTCAGAAGCGCGTAGGCCGCGATGTTGAACGGGATGCCGAGCGCGGTGTCGCCCGAGCGCTGCGTGAGATGGCAGTTCAGCCGATCGCCCTGGACGTTGAAGACAAAAGAGTAGTGACAGGGTGGGAGCGTCGAGACGGCCGCGTTGGCGGGATGCCAGGCGTTGACGACGAGCCGCCGCGAGTTGGGCGAGTCGGAGAGCGTGTCGATGACGTACCGCAGTTGATCGAACGTCTTCCGACCGTCGGCTTCCTCGGTGACCCACTGCTGGCTCTCGTCGGGCCAGGATTCGCCCTCGAGTTGCGCGTCCTCGTCCGGAACCGGGAACCGTCGCCAGAAGCGGCCGTAGGCGGTGTCGAGCCGCCCCTCCTCGTCGGCCCAGGCGTCCCAGATTTTGGTCTCCTCCCGGAGGTCACGGATGTGTTCCTCGCCGGAGAGATACCAGCAGACTTCATGCAGCATCGAGTTCCAGCGGTAGCCGTCCATCTCCTTGGTCGTGAGGAGCGGATACCCCTCCTGGAGGTCGACCTCGTAGTGCTCGCTGAACGACGAAATCGTGTCGACGCCGGTCCGGTTGGGCTTGTACGTGCCCTCGCGGAGCACTGCGTCGACGAGATCGAGATACTGTCGCATTGCCCGTACTGTAGCGACCGAACAACCATAATAACGCACGATCCGGAAGCCATCAGGCCGGGAACAGGATCGACGACTGTCTCGTCGTTCTCGAACGTTTCGACCCCCTCGAGGGGAGCGAAAGCAGCCAGTCGCGGAGTTCCAGACACGATCCAGGCTCGTTCCGAGGAGAGACACTCACCGTTCCGAGACGGAGAGGCGGAGATCGTGACGCTCGACGTCGATCCAGAGACTGTTCGTGTCTGAATTCAGGAGTGTCGTCGATTTCGTCATCCCGTTGGCCCGGACGGTGGCGTCGTACTCGTTCCCGGCCGCGAAGACATCTCGGAAGGCCACGAGGTCGTCCGGCGGGAGAGTGATGATATCGTAGACAGTAGCGCTGTCCGCAGAATCGCTGATAGTTACTCGGACGTCGACGCGCTCGTCACTATCGTTCGAGATCACGATATCGGATGTCGGTCTGTATCCCTTCTGGAAGCTGATCCCGTCCGACGAAATCGTGTACGCAAACTCGTCGTACGGTGACTCGGTCGGCCGCAGCGTCCGTTCCGTCGCCGTTTCGTCGGTCGACACCGACACGGTGTACGGTTCCGGCCCCGTCGTGAACAAGCCCCTGACCGGCGTCTCGCCTCCTGGTTCGACCGAGACGGTTTCTTCCTCCGTCGCCCCGTTGGCAGCAGTCACTGCGACCGACGCATCCACTGATTCGGTCAGTTCGTTTTGGATCGAAACGACGTAGTCGCCCGCTATTTCCGTGAAGTGTACGCGATCTGCCTCACGCCGCGTGTTGGCGGGCTGGAACCTGCCGACACAGCCGGACACTGTACCGAGTACGAACGGGCCGCCGCCAGCGAGGAGTTGACGTCGTCTCACAGGGAACGATAGCAGACGCCTGTACTTACATCGTGGTCAAAGAAAAACATCTACTGTACCGACTCGGTATGATACCCGGATAGGCTAGATCGATAGTATCGAATCTCGATTAATAGTAGCGAAACGCGATCGATACTGGCCGTGCTGACACACGCTATCTAGCGGTCGCTGTCACCCCCGTTGATCGGGAACGGCGGATGCCGCTCCTGCAAGTCGACCTCGTAGCGCTCGCTGAACGACGAAATCGTATCGACGCCGGTCCAGTTGAGGTCGTGCGTTCCCTCGCGGAGCACCGCGTCGACGAGTTCGCGGTCCCGTTGCAGTAGCGTCCCGCTCGAGTCGATCCGGGCGATCCGGTTTCCGTTCCGGTCGGTTCGGGTCGTTTCACTTTCACTTCGGTATCCAAACCGTCTTTATCGGTGCGGCCGTTCCGACGAGCGATGACTGCCCGAGACGGCGTCTGCCTGCTCGCCCTCCCGCCGTCCGCGATCACCGACCGCCCCGCCGCGACGCTCGCGGATCTCGAGGCGACCCTCGAACCGGACGCCGTCTGGGTGCTCGGTCCGGAGCGCGAGCCACAGGCCTTCGCCAGGGCTCGACGGTCGTTCGACGCGCCGGCGTTTCACCCGCCCCTCGAGACCGGCAGCGGGCCGGCCCCGCATCGAGAACGAATCCGTGCCGACGGCGGTTCCGACGCCATCGAGATCGCCGTCGCACAGGGGCTCGAATCGCTTCGGGCATCGTCGGAGGCGCGCTCGAGCGACCGGCCGATCGCCGACTCGCGCGTCGCCGCGATCGTCTGTGACGACGTCGCGACGGCCGTTCGACCGACGGCGCTCGAAACGACCCTCGAGGGGGCAGCGACGCTCGCGACGGCGCTGCCGACCGGCCAGGTGACGACCGTTCTGACGGGGAGCGAACCGGCCGGCTACGACGAACTGTGGCTCCTCGAATCACCGAGCGGCGAGGTCCGCGCGGTCGACCACGACGTCATCGGCCACAGCGACCTCGACGATACCGATCCCGTCGAGGGAGACTGCGTCGCCGTTCGCCTCCGGGGTGTCGGCCCCGTCGAGGGCTACGGGAACCGCCAGTCGATCGCGACGGTGACCGTCACCGCCGACGGGATCGACGGGGTCGACACCCACGCGGTGACCGACTTCGGCCTCGAGGCCGTCGCCGGAATCGGCCCGAAGACGGCCGGACGGCTCGCCGATCGCGGCGTGACGACGCGGGCCGACCTCCTCGAGACCCCCCTCGAAACGCTGGCCGATCTCCCCGGCATCGGTCGCGACCGCGCGCGGCGGATCCACCGGCACGCGACGGTCCTCGAGACCGGCGAGCCGAGACGAGTGACCGACGAGTCGCTCCCGGGTGAGAACTGGTCGCAGCCGCCGCTGTGTCTCGATATCGAAACCGACGGCCTCTCGCCGACGATCATCTGGCAGGTCGGGGTCTACGACCCCGCCACGGACACCTATCGCGCGTTCGTCGAGACGGACGATCCGACGGACCCGGCGTCGGTGCTCGAGGCGTTCTGCGACTGGCTGCTGGGCATGCACCCGAATCGGGCCCTGCTCACGTGGAACGGCTGGCGGTTCGACTATCGCCATCTCGGGGCCTTCATCGCCAAACACCTCCCCTACTACACCGACGAGTGGGAATCGATCCCGAAACTCGACCTCTACCTCTGGGCCGTGGGGAACGAAAACGCCCTGCTGCCCGGCCGGACGAACCAACTCGAGGCCGTCGCGGCTGCGCTGGGCTACGAGGACGCGGCCACGGGACTCGACGGCGCGGCGACAGCGGCGGCCTACCAGCGGTTCATGCGGACGGGAACCGAACTCGAGTGGGACCGCCACGAGGCCTACTGCGAGGACGACTGCCGGGCGCTCTGGCACGTCTACGAGCGACTGCTGGCGGAACCGACGGCGTCGGCGTCGTCGCCCGAGCGCGGCTCGGCCTCGCGTCGGCCCGATTCGAGCGGCTCGTCGTCGGTCGCTCCCTCGAGCACGAGCGGGTTGGGCTCCGAGCGGGCTGGACCCGAGGCGACGAGACGAACGGCGACCCGACGGGACGCGGGCGACGGCACCGACAGCGAGCAGACCGGACTGAGCGATTTCTAACACATGAGTAGCGAACACGCGGCCGTGCCGGTCACCGGCGACGAACTGGTCGACACCTTCCCCGGCTACCGAGCCGACGACGACATCACCGTCCTCGAGCGGCCCGGCCGCGAGGCGTCGACGGTACCCAACGAGCGCGTTCTCCGTCCCGAACTGGCCGCGTCGCTCGAGAACGCCCTCTACTCGCATCAGGCCGCGGCCCTCGAGGCGCTGGCCCGCGAGGAGAACGTCTGCGTCGCGACGAGCACGTCGTCGGGGAAGACCCGGATCTACGCCCTTCAGATCGCCAGAAACTATCTCGCGGCCCGCGCTCGAAACGAGGACGCTACGGCGTACGTTCTCTACCCGACGAAGGCCCTCTCACGGGATCAGGAGCGGGAGCTGAACGACCTCTTCGACGAGTTGGGACTCGAGATCACGGTCCGGGTCTACGACGGCGACACCGAGCGCGGGCGCAATCGCAAGCGGATCCGCGAGGAGGCCGACGTCATCATCTCGAACTTCGCGGGCGTGAACACGTACCTCCACGATCACGACCGCTGGGCGCGGTTCCTCTCGGCCTGCGACCTCGTCGTGATCGACGAGTCCCACACCTACACGGGCGTCCACGGAATGCACGTCGCGTGGATCGTTCGCCGGCTGAAGCGGGTCCTCAGCTACTACGACGCCGACCCGCAGTTCGTTCTCACGAGCGCGACGATCGGCAACCCCGCAGCGCACTCAGCGGCGCTGATCGACGAATCCGTGACGGTCGTCGACGAGGACGGCTCTCCCACGGGGCCGCGGGATCTGGTGCTCTGGAACCCGCCGCCACGGGCTCGCGAGGACGACGGCGAGCCGGCACAGGAGGGGACGGCCGACGCGGCCGAAGATGCCATCGTCGAGCGCGTCCCCGCCACCGTCGAGGCCCCGCGGATGCTCTCGCATCTCACCTACCACGACGCCCAGACGCTGCTCTTTACTCCCTCGAGGAAACTCGCCGAACTCTCGGTCAAGCGGGCGTCGAAACACCGCCACGACAACCGCCGCTACTACACGACCCCCGACCGAGGGAGCGCCATCGAACCCTACCACGCGGGTCACTCGCGGAAGAAACGCCACGGGACCGAACACCAGCTCAAGACCGGCGTGCTCGACGGCGTCGCCTCGACCAACGCCCTCGAGTTGGGGATCAACGTCGGCGAGATGGACGCGACAGTGCAACTGGGCTACCCGGGGCAGCGCCAGTCGTTCTGGCAGCAGATCGGCCGCGCGGGTCGCGGGACGAAGCGGGCCCTGTCGGTGCTGGTCGCCGAACACCGAACGCTCGACCAGTACGTCGTCTCGAATCCCGACTACCTGCTCGAGGCCGACGTCGAGGACGCCGTCGTCGACGTGAACAACGACGCGGTGTTCGCCCAGCACCTGCGCTGTGCGGCCGACGAACTCGCGATCGACGACGCCGACGGAGGGACCTTCGCCGACCGCGAGCGTCTCGAGCGGGCCGTCGAAATGTGGCGGCGCGCGGGCCAGTTACGGGGGTCCCTCGAGACCGGCGTCTCCTACGTGGGGCCGCCGCGACCCCAACGGACGATTTCGCTGTACGCGACGACGGGCCAGGAGTACGAGGTCGAACTCGCCGACGGCGTCGACGAGCGCCACGACCCGGGCATGGAGCCGCTCGCGAAAGAACGAGTGCTGCGGGACTTCCACGAGGGCGCGGTCCGGCTGCATCAGGGCCAGCAATACGAGGTGACGGGCGTCGACCACGACGCGCCCCGGCCCTCCGTGACCGTCCGGCCGACGGACGTCGACTACTACACGCGAACGCGCACCGACGTGACGGTGCTGGACGCCGTCTCGGAGGAGTCCCGCGACATCGGCGAGTTCACGCTGCGCTTCGGCCGCGGTCGAGTACTCGTGTATCACGGCAGCTACGACAAGGTCGCGGTTCACGGCGGCAAGCGCACGGAGCAGGGGATCCCAACCGAGAACCCGCCACTCGAGATGGAAACGCAACTGTGCTGGCTCGAGGTGCCCCAGCGCGTCGAGGCTGCGCTGATAGAGAAATACCGGAGCTTCGAGGTGCCCGAACTCGAGGACGGGCTGGCGGGGACGGCCCATCTGGGCTACGCGGGCGGGCTCCACGCCGCCGAGCACGCGACGATCGGCGTCGCGCCCCTCGAGTTGATGGTCGACAAGCGCGACCTCGGCGGCCTCGCGACCCTGACGATCGACTCGCATCTCGATCGGGAGGCAGACACGGATGCGGACGCGAGCTCCCAGTTCGGAACCGCGGGCAGTGGGGGCGACGGCGCGCCGCGAAACATCGCCGCCGCCGAGGCCACGGTACGGGAGATCGCGAACGGTCTCGATCGCACCCCCGCCAGCGGCTGGTTCATCTACGACGGCATCGAGGGCGGACTGGGCTTCGCGCGGGCGATCTACGAGAACTACGAGGCCGTCGCCGAGCGCGCTCGAGAACTGATCGCGGACTGCGACTGCGGGAACGTCGACGGCTGTCCGGCCTGCGTGATGGACGACCAGTGTGGGAACGACAACCAGCCGCTGCACCGCGACGCGGCCGTGGACGTGCTGGATCAGTTGCTGGGCGACGCGGACGAGGGGGCGCTCGAGCCCCACCTCCCCGACGAGGAGTACGGGGGCGATCGGCGACCGCCGCTGTTTTACGCCTGACGAATCCGTTCGACCGCGTTACGGCGAGGATGCGCCCCGCAGTTCCCATCCCCCGAACAGTCCCCGAACGAACGGATGACCCCGATCGGCAGCGACGCCGCGATACTCGCCCCGACGCCGTACCGCCAGCTACGATTCGTCTCGGCGGTCTCCGGGAGGGGTACGCGTACGGCCAGCCCAAATAGCGGGACAGCTGTGCTAATTCTTCTGACGGCTCGAGCGTCACCGCTCCGAGTCAGCAGTGGCGGAACGCACTCGCTGGGCGATCGAAATCTCGCCGTCCGTCGCGTACACCCAGAGGGAGATCAGCGCGACGCCGAGGAGTAATCTGACGATCCAGAACTCGACACCCGCGAGGAGCGACGGGTCGCCGGTCGGTTCGGCGACGACGAGCGATGGCAGCGTCAGTTCCGGATCGGCGGAAACGGGTTGCTGGTGAACGCTGAGGACGGCGACGCCGCCGAAGTGGACGCCGATCGGCAACGCCAGCTGGCCCGTGAGGACGTAGGCCGCCGCGAACAGGATGCCGCCGATGGCGCTCGTGACGACGGCCGCGAAACCGCCGCCGAGCAGGTGGAGTGCACCGAATACGGGGAGGCTGACGGCGACCGCACCGAGGACGGCCGTCGGCTCGGCCATCGATCTGGAACGGAGCCCGTCGGCCGCGTTCTCGATGAGGATGGCCCGGAAGACGATCTCCTCGAACGCGTTGTTAGCGAGGAAGAACACGAGTATCACCAACAGGACGATCCCGCCCACGAACGCGGAGTCGGTGCCGACGCCCGTCACCGCCGTAGTAAGGGTGGCGTCTCCTCGAGCGACCTGGTAGCCGACCGCCCCCACGCTGGCAGCGACGCCGATGAGGATACCCGCAGCGAAGTCCCCGAGCCACCGTCGGGAACCGTCGAAGCCGTACCTCGAGAGGGGACGCCGATCGAGCCGTGACGCGACGAGCAGCGCCGCTGCTCCCGAGAGGGTGATCACCACCGACAGCGCGACGAGTAGCACTGCGGTGCTGGCCACCGCCGACATCCCGTCTGCGATCGGCTCGAACACGCCGGTACCGACGCGTCTGAGCAGCAACTGACCGACGACGTAGAGCGTGACGGCGACGACGACCGGGACGAGTACCCGCCACGTCGCACGCAGTCGGCTTCCGCTCGAGTCGTACAGGAGTCTGTCGCCGACGGATCGGTCGGGGTTGCCGTCGACTGTTGATTCGGCCATGGATCCGACTACCGGGTCGGGTTCCAAATACCGTCCACCGCGGCTTCAGAAGTAGAGTCCGTGCCCACCGATCGAGTGCGTCGCTGTGTGCGTTCGTCAGTAGTCGTGACGACCGTCACCGGCTCGTGAGCGATCGGGTTCCATCGTGATCGCGCGGAGGATACAGAGGAACGCGAAGACGTTCGTCACCTGATACACGGTTATCGCCCTGAACTGGGAGACCTCGATGAACCTCGTGATGACCGTCATCGCGAGTTCGGGGACGATTATTGCGGCGAATCCGACCGCGAGAAACAGCATGGGACGGCTCTGGTTCCGTCGATAGCCCTGAAACGCGACGACGACGATGGCGAGGCCGAGGATGGTCAAGACGAGCATTAGGCTCCCCTGTACGATCGCTTCGAACGACGGGTCGGTGGTCGGAATCATAGTTACATCTCCTCTATGAGGCTGGTGAGCCGGTCGGCAGGCGTGTCCTTGCGTTCGATCTCCAGTCCGAACCCCTCCTCGGTGAGAGAGACCGTCAGGCGACGGACGTTCGTCCGGTACGCCTTGTAGTGGTTGCCGTCACGCTCGGGAACCGTCGATTCCACGACGAGGTCGTGTTCGCGAAGCGTCTCGAGTCGTCGGTAGATCGTCACCGTCGAGACGTCGCACCGTTCGGCGAGCGCGCTCGCCGACAGCGATTCCGTGCGGGCGTGAACGAGGATCGACCGGGCGACGGCGTCTTCCAGAACGCTCCCGATAGTTTCGACGTCGCAGTCCTCGCCCATACGTGGCACTCCGTTTCGGATGCCGTAAGGTAAAACCCGCAGCTTCAGGATCTGAAGCCGCGTGTGCGTCAGTTCGAGTCGACGACCGGATCGGGACAGGCCGCCGCTCGTCCCTCGACGTTGGCCGGCTCGCCTTCGAGGCGATACGTGAAGTCGTAGGCCATGCTGCCGCCGGAACCGGGAACGACGGCGATTCTGCCGGTTCGCTCGTCCCCGGCACAGTCGGCCGCGTCGACACCGTCGGGGAACGCGAACGGTGCGTAGGTCGTTTCGAACGGTTTCGTCTCGCCCGGCGGGACGACGAGATCGGTTCTCGAGGGTGAGAGCGGACGATTCTCCTCGATACCGATGATGCCCGGCCCCGGATCGAACGTCGACGGGTCGAACGAGTCGGCCTGCGGATCGACCGTCGGGTTCGGAACGTCGCCGTAGATCGCGACGAAGCGCGCGAGAAGCGGCGCATCACCCTGATTCTCGAGCGTGAACCTGGCGCGACCGTCCGGGAGCGGTTCGACGGCACTCGTCACGCCGTGGATCACCTCCCAGACGGAGAGGTGTGCCGTCCCGTCGGGCGTCTCGGCTCGGACGCGAAGCCCCGGATAACTGGAGAGGGCCGTCTCGAGGCGATTCGGGAAGAGCACGGGGAAGCGAACGGTTCCGACCGGTCCCTCGACGCGATCGAATTCCTCGTCGGTCGAGGAATCGACGAGGATCGCCTGCTCTACGTCGACATCGTCGCGGAACTGGACGAGGAGATCCGTCTCTTCGTACCAGTACTCCCCGAACACGTCGTCGGTCTCCAACCGCGTCCCGGTGAGCGGAAGCGACTCGGTACAGCCGGCCGAGAGGAGGGCACCACCGGTGGCGAGGGCCTGAAGCAACGGGCGGCGGTTCATGAACGGAATGTTACAACCAGGCGGTATATATTTTCTCTCGATTCGAGCGGGATGCGCTCGGTCGTATCGCCATGATCGTGCATACTTTCGGCTCGAGGAAAGAGCAACGCTTACAGGTTCGTGCGTTCCGCTATCGACCATGCGAGAGACCGTGCTCCTGATCGGCGGCGGTGGCCGCGAACACGCCATCGCCCGTGCGCTCGAGGACAGCGAAGCCGACCTGTACGCCTGTGCCGGCAACAAGAATCCCGGTATCGCCCGTCTCGCCGCCGGATTCGAGTCGCTCGAGACGACCGACCCCGAGGCAGTCGTCGACTACGCCGAGGACGTCGACGCGACGATCGCCGTCATCGGCCCCGAAGCCCCGCTCGAAGCCGGCGTCGCGGACGCACTCGAGGCCGCTGGCGTCTACGCGTTCGGCCCCAAAGCGGCAGACGCCCGCATCGAGACGGACAAGGCGTTCCAGCGCCGCTTCATGCGGGAAAACGACGTTCCTGGCTGTCCGGACTTCGAGACCTTCGATGACATGGCGGCGGCCTGTGACTTCATCGACGACTACGACGGCGACCTCGCGATCAAGCCCGCCGGGCTGACCGGCGGCAAGGGCGTCAAGGTCATCGGCGATCAAGTCACCGCCGAGGAGGGCAAGGCGTACATCCGCGAGTCCGACTACGACCGGATCGTCTTAGAGGAGCGACTGATCGGCGAGGAGTTCACGATTCAGGCGTTCGTCGCGAACGGCGAGTTCCGGACCGCGCCGGCAGTGCAGGACCACAAGCGCGCCTACGAGGGCGACGAGGGCCCGAACACGGGCGGCATGGGCAGCTACTCCGACGCGACCGACGAGTTGCCGTTCATGACCGAGGGCGATTACGACGAGGCCGTTTCGATCATCGAGGCGACCGTCGACGCCCTCGAAGACTACCGCGGCATCCTCTACGGCCAGTTCATGCTGACCGAGACCGGCCCGCGCGTCGTCGAATTCAACGCCCGCTTCGGTGATCCCGAGGCGATGAATACGCTGCCCGTCCTCGAGACCGACTTCCTCGACGTGCTCACCGCCGCCCGCGACGGCGAGGCGCTGCCGGAACTCGCGTTCGCCGAGCAGGCGACGGTCTGTAAGTACGCCGTTCCGGAGGGGTACCCGACCGATCCCGAGGCGGGTGCGAAGGTGCAGGTCGACGAGGACAGTGCGGGTGACGCCTTGCTGTACTACGCCAGCGTCGAAGAGCGGGACGACGGCATCTACACGACCACCTCGCGGTCGTTCGCGCTGGTCGGCGTCGCCGACTCGATCGCCGAGGCCGAGGAGATCGCGGAAGACGCGCTCGCAGTTGCCGGCGAGGAGGGACTTCGGATCCGTCACGACATCGGCAAGGCCGACCTCGTCCAGAAGCGAATCGATCACATGACCGAGATTCGCGGTGAGTAACGCCGAATAGACTGCAACCGCTCGGCGGAGATCGGCGTTCACGGAGGCGACTGCTGGTCGCGAGGCGTGCTGACTCGGGGTACGATTCCCGCGTCACCCGTCTGAAACAATTTTAGTAGTGGGCGAAGACGTCTCCATCGATGACCGACGGCACTGACGATCCGGTCTATTACGTGATCAGTGACCTCCATATCGGCGGCGACGAACAACTCGGACATATCGATTTCCTGTCGGAGTTGCTCGCCTTCCTCGAGCGGTTGGAAACGACCGACGAGGATGCGGAGTTGATCATTAACGGCGATGCGTTCGGTCTCTGGGAGTTCACCGAACTCGAGGGGTTAGAGAAGTTCGACGTTCTCGTCGAGAAGTATTCGGAACTGTTCGAGCAGTTCCGTGCGACTGGCGAGTCCGTCCCGATCACGCTGCTTCCGGGTAATCACGACCACGAACTCGCTGCGTACGACGAGTACGTCGACCGGCTCGCCGAGTACAACGTCGAGCTCGTTCAGGCCGAGTCAGTTACCCGCCGGGTCGGCGATCGAACGATTTGGTTCGAGCACGGTCACCAGCAGGATCCCAACAACCGAATCGAGGACTTCGGAAATCCCCACGCGACACCGTTGGGGTACTTTTACAACACCCACGTGACGAGTCGGGCCGGACAGCTGTCCGAACGGGGACGGTACAACTGGTTGAAAGACGTTCAGGCAGTAACGCCCACCGAGCGAATGCCGACGTGGCTCGTCTCGAAGTACTTCTACCGTGAAATGAATCCGCTCCTGCGATACGCCACGGTCCCCTTCCTGTTTCTGTTCAACCTCAGTGTCATCCTCGCGGTTCTCGCGGGGCTCGATCTGGCCGGCGTCTGGACGCTGCCCGTCGAGACGGCGGATGCGTTCCTCGCTCAGTTCGGCCTGGCAGGGGCGGCTGTTCACTTACTCCTCGTAATCAATGTGGCGATCGCCGGACTGTTGTTGCTCGTGGGAATACCCCTGTTTTTCTTCCTCCGCGATCTCAGGGAGACGATCGATCGCTTCGGTGTCGTCGAAACGGACCTCACGGTCGATCCCGAGGAGCCGTACAAGAACGCTGCCCGCCAAGTATTCGATGACCGGCCGGAGACGGCGGTTTTTTGCTACGGACACACCCATCGCCCGACGGAGATAGAACTCGACGGCAGGCTGCTCGTCAACACTGGGACGTGGCTGAAGCGGCTCCACCGGCGAGATGTCATCGCCGGTCGACTGCCGCCAGTCTTCTACCCGTCGTACCAGCTGTGTGTCGTCACAATCACAGCTGATGACGGGGGCGTAGCGGTCGAATACGAGGAAATTGCGAAACCGAGTCCGGTCGCGGAAGAACTCACACTCACCGAGCGACTGCTCACCCTGGGTCGGGAACCGAATCCCGAGCTGCCTGACCGAGTGGTCGTCACGGACGAGGTGGAAGAACCCGCTCCCAGAAGGGTCGAGTGAACGATCGCTCCTGGCCGTGAATTGTCAGCAGTGCCGATGGAGTTCCCATGGCGACCCGATGTCCGATACTGTCGTGAGCGCTCGAGTCACTGTCCACGTTCGTTCGAGTCGGTCCGACTCCTGTCCGCGGCCTCCCCGATCGACTCGAGCAACAGCCTCGTCCCCAGCTCGATCTCTCGTTTAGTTACGTCGAGGGGTGGTAGCAATCGAAGCGTCTTGTAGCCACAGCCCAGCGTCAACAGGCCACGGCGGAACGCGCTCTCGAGGACTGCGTCGCGACGCTCTTTCGTATCGAATTCGACAGCGAGCATCAGTCCGCGGCCGCGGGTGTCGACCATGCCGGGTGCCTCACCGTCTTCGACGGCGTCCTCGAGTATCGTTCGCAACTGCTCCCCCCGCTCGCGGACGTTCGCGAGCAGATTCTCCTCGTGGATCGTATCGATCGTGAGCACGCCTTGCATGGCGGCGACGAGATCGCCCGCGCCCCACGTCGAGGAGAGGCGACCCTTTTCTTCGGGAAACACGTCCGACCGCGAGATCGTCGCGCCGACGCGGAGCCCTTTCGCACTCGTGATGACGTCGGGCGTGAGATCGAGGTGGTCGACGGCCCACGGCTTGCCCGTACGACCCAGCCCGGACTGGATCTCGTCCGCGATGATTCGGAGATCGTACCGTTCGCGGAGCGCCTCGAGATCGCGGGCGAACTCGGGATGGGCGACCCGGTAGCCGCCTTCGCCCTGGATCGGCTCGAGGATCAGAAAGGCGACCTCGTCGGGGTCGACGACGCCGCGCTCGGGGTGGAGCGCGTCGGCGACGACGTTCCCGCCGGGGCCGTCCGTTCGCCAGCGGGTATCGTATTCCTCGTCGGTGGCGGGATAGGGGACGCTGACGACGCCCGGAATCTCCGGGAACCCGCGTCGGTGGACGGTCTTCGACCGGTTGAGCGAGAGCGCGCCGAGCGTGCGGCCGTGGAAGCCCCCCTCGAAGGTGACCGCGCGGTGACCGCCCGCGGCGTAGCAGATCTTGATGGCGTTTTCGACGGCCTCCGCACCGGAGTTCGAGAGGAAGACTCGGTCCATGTCGTAGTCCTCGGTCATCGCGACCAGTCGGTCCATCAGCTGCGTCGGGCCGGGGAAGTCGGGGTCGTCCGGTGACCCGCCGCCGCTGACGTAGAAGTCCTGGCCCGCGATCTTTAGCGGATCGACGAGGTCGAACTCACGGAGCTTCTCACGGATCGTCGGATTGTTGTAGCCAAGCGGTGCGGCCGCGACGTGACTCGTGAAATCCAACAGGACGTTGCCGTCGACGTCGGTACAGAACGGGCCGATCGCCTCGCCGCCGGCGTCCCAGACGAACTCGTAGACGTACGTGCTGGGGGCGGCGAATCGCTGGTGATAGTCGACCCACTCGCTGGCCCGTTCACCGGGGATCGTCGCTACCTCCGGTCGTGCGGTTGCTCGGTCCATATCGTCACATAGAACGGGATGAGTAAAGGTAGTCAGGCCGAAACGACGGCGATCGCCGCTGCGGCCAGCCCACCGCCCACCAGGAGGATCGTACTGTAGGCCGCGACGCGGTTCCGAAAGCCGTCGTTCGTCGACGTCGTTGCCAGCAACGCCTTGACGACGATGCTCGAGACCGTCGCGAGCAAGATCGCGATCGTCGCTTCGGCCGGACCGAGCTGCCCGCCACGATAGAGGACGACGGCGGAGGTCGTCGCGCCGGCACTCGAGACGAAGCCGCTGGCGACGGCGGTCGCGTAGAAGCCCAGCGTTCCGAACCACGTCTCGGCCAGCGATCCGAACACGAGGACGACCAGGAAGACGGCCCCGAACGCGAGGGCGTTTTTCAGCGAGAACGGGCTCTCGAGTTCCATGGGGCCGGACTCGCTCCAATCAGCCGTGAGGGCGGCGACGGCGAAGGCGAGCAGGATGACGGCACCCAGGGGAACGACCGCCTCGACGAGAATGCCGGTCTCGCCGCCGGCGGTGAAGCCGACCGCGATCGCGAGGTTGCGGGTGGCCATGGCGGCGTTCGCCAGCAGGATCGCGGCGACGGCGTAGGAGGCTGCCTCGGGGCGCTGGTTGACGTGATCGAGCATCGTTCCGACGACGGCCGTCGAGGAGGCCAGGCCGCCGAAGAAGCCGGTGACCGCGATGCCGCGCCCGCCGTATGTCGAGACGATCGCGTAGTTGACGATGCCGATCCCCGCGACGGCGACGACCATCAGCCAGATGACCTGGGGCTCGAGCGGGATCGTGACCCCTGCGACCTCGGGCTCGTACGTGGCCGGAAGGAGCGGATAGATGACGAACGCGAGGATGGCGAACTCCGTCGTCGAACGCATTTCCTCGCGGGAGAGCCCCCAGGCGAATTCGTGGAGTTCCCGCTTCAACACGAGCAACAGCGACGAGAGGACGGCGACGGTAACCCCCTCGAGGATGAACCCGGCAGCGACCAGCACCCCGATGCCGTAGGTGACGAGCATCGAGACCGACGTCGTCAACGAGAGTCCCGTGTCGGCCGGGTCGTCTTCGGTAAGCCCCTGGACGGCGAGCAACACTCCCTGGACGATCACCAACAGCCCACCCAGAAAGAGGAGGCTTTCGCCGACGTCGCCCTCGCGGACGAGGACGGTAAAGACCGCGCCGAGCAGGCTGATCAGTGAAAACGTTCGGATGCCGGCGGACTTCTGGGACCACTCGCGCTCGAGGCCGAGGAACATCCCCAGTGCGCCGGCCAGCGCGAGCCGGACGACCGGTTCCTCGAGAGGCGCGTTGGCGACCTGCAGCGCAGCCTCGTTCACTATTGCTCGTTTGCTATGGCCGCATATAAACGACGCGCCGGTGACGAGCGGGACCACACGAACCGCAGTAGTGACTGGGGTCGGTCTCCGACGGCGGTGGCGAAATCGGACTGCGTCGACGGACGCGTTTTATAACTCGACGTACTGGGATTCCCACTCGCGTCGCGCCTCGAGTTCGCGGCGACCGCGACGGGTGAGCGTATAGAAGTTCGTTCGCCGATCGCGGCGGCCCTTTTCGACGAGTCCCTTGTCGACGAGGGTGTCGAGGTTGGGATAGAGCCGGCCGTGATGGATCTCTTTCTCGTAGTACTGCTCGAGTTCCTCTTTGATCGCCAGTCCGTGGGGCTCGTCCTCGCCAGCGATGACGTAGAGCAAGTCACGCTGAAATCCTGTCAGGTCGTACATTGGGAAAGTACCAATCACACTTACTGTCGAATTTTAATAAGGCTATCGGGTTGTTCCGATCGAAAGAGGGCTATTACCAGTGAGGCGCCACGTTTTCGGGACAGACAACCCATAACACCCGTGACGAATCGCTCGCTCGATCACACATAATGAGCGGTTCATGTTTACAGTTCAGTGATTACGTTTCGGTACAATTATATTGAATAACGCTGTCGGCTATCGGCTTCGAACGAAGTCGTGACTACCACACTCGCGTCGCTCCAGCGTGTAGTACATCGAAACAGGAAAGCAGATCGCGTGACGGAAAAATGTCACGCGATCGCTTGCCGCCCTGAATTGGTCCCCGCTGACGCTTCGGCCCTCCAAGCGAAGCGTCACGTGAAAGATTCCGTTGGAGGGACTTAAATGTAACGACACGGTGTACGGTCGGTCGCCGGGTCGACCGCTCCCGACACACCCTCGATCAGATGTGTTCTTCCTCGAGCACCCAGCCGATCGCGCGCTTGTAGTAGGTAAACATCTCTTCGACACCGTCGTGTCGCATGTCGTCGCTCTCGAGGTGTTCTTTGAGGAACTCGTACTGCTCGCGGATCTCGTCTTCGTCACGCATACGGAGTAGTATCGACCGAGGGGGCAAAAAAGCCGCCACGCCGAGTCCCGGGCCGTCGGTCGAGAGTCGCGAGTCGGCGGCGACGTCGATCCTCCGTTTCGATCCGGAAAGAGCGGTTTCCGTCCTGAAACGATCGTCAGAATCGTTCGACAGCTCCACCGAAACACCACTGAGTAGACAGGTCGTTCCCGAGACGGGCCAGGTTCGATGGGAGCGTCTCGATTGCGACGATCGGAGATCGGTTACACGTCTTCGGTCTCGTTGTCACCCGTCGTCTCGTTGCCGTCTTCGGTTTCGTTTGCGGCCCCACCGTCTTCGCCGAGCATCAGGGTGACCTCTCCGTCAGCCCCCTCGATTTCGACGTCGTCCTCGGCTGTCTGCCCACCGTCTTCGGCGCTTACAGTGTACTCTCCGTCCTCGAGTTCCTCGAACTCGACTTCGCCGTTCTCATCGGTTTCGTCTTCCATCGGGAAACTCTGGGTGGCGGCACCGTCTTCGGTCTCGTTGGCCGATTCGTTCTCGGACTCGTTGGCTGACTCGTTCTCGGACTCGTTGGCAGATTCGGTGGGTGACTCGTTGGCCGACTCGTTCTCCGATTCGTTCCCCATCCCTTCGTCGCCCATGCCGCCGACGCCCGCCTCCTCGAGAGTGACGGTCGCGCCTTCGACCGGCTCTTCCTGGTCGTCCTGAACCGTCGCTGTCAGCGTATACGTTCCGCCGCCGCTCTCCTCGTCGGTCTCGTTGTCACCAGCAGGTTCTCCGTTGCCGTCTTCCGTTTCGTTGTCTTCGCCGCCCGGGCCGCCGTCAGCACATCCGGCTAACGCGAGTGCGCTTGCTGTTCCTGCCGCGGCCACGAACGTCCGTCGGTTCAGTTGGGTACCGGACATATATTCGGGTAGGACGTTCCGGTTGGTTTCGATGTGGCCTGCACCTGCCGCCCGTTAATCACCTGTTGAACGCCGCGACGCCGATGACCATCATCGTCGATCGAACGACGTTCCGACGCAAACGACGCTCAGGCGCGGACGACTGTCGTCGTCCCACACCGCTCGGTCAGCCGTTCCGTCACGATCGAGGGTCGTCGGTGCCGGCTCCCCTCCACGGTCGGTCCTCGCCGGCCGCCGATCGCATCGCTCGAGCACTCGTCGCCGGTCCGGTGGGCCTTTTGGTATCCCGACCGTAGCCGCTCGCATGAAAATCCGGGGTGAGCGCGAGTGCACGGAGTGTGGGACCCGCTGGTCGTACTACGAGACCGGGAGCGTCGGCTGTCCGGGCTGTGGAAGCCTGCAAAGCGTCGGCGTCGACGAACGCACCGAACACACCGATCTCCAGGTGGCGTTCGATCTCACCCCCGTTCGGAACGCGATCGACGACGTCGCGACCGACGACCTCGCCGAACGCGCTCGGGACCGCTGTCGCGAGTACGTTCGCCGACGCGGATTCGTCAACGCCGGGACGCTCCGCGAACTCGACGATACCTACCTCGCCGCGACCGAACTGCTCCACGTCGCCGACATCGTCGCCCGCGAAATCCACCTCGAGGAGCGCGAAGAGCTGTACTTCCTCGCGTTACTCCGGGATGCCGATCAGGGCGAGCGTCCGCCCGTCGACGACGTCCCTCGCTCGCTCCGGGCGGCCCGCGGCCTCGCGTACGCGAACGCGGTCCGCGAGTACCGACGCGACGTTCGGACCTGGACGGACGAGCGCGACCTGACCGCGAGCGAACGAAGCGCACTCGAGACGCTGGGCGAACACGTCACGCGGCTCCGGATGCTCGACGGCGACGTCGAGCCACGGACCGCCGAACGGCTCGTCGAGGCGACCCGCGACCTGACAAACGGCCTGCGCGGCGACGAGGTCGCGTTCACACAGGCACAGGGACGGTTAGAGAGCCTCGAGTTCGGTTCGATCGACTGACTCGACGGAGAACGAGCGACCGACGCGGAAAACGGAGCCGGCGGGGCCGCCATCGACGCGGCCGTGTCACCGTTCGTGGCGATCGATTCCGTTCGCCGAGATCGAAACCGGAGCCGGCGAACGCGACGAAAAGCGGGAGACGCGAAATCGAACCCCGGACCGGCGACTCAGGGGAGGTCGACGGCGACGTCTTCCTGCAGGCTCGCGGCTTTGACCGTGTTGTAGAGCAACATCGCACGGGTCATCGGGCCGACGCCGCCGGGGACGGGCGTGATCGCGCTCGCTTTCTCTTTCGCGCTCTCGAACTCGACGTCGCCGACGAGTTCGTACCCCTTGTCGGTGTCGGCGTCGACGCGGTTGACACCCACGTCGATGACGACCGTACCGTCCTCGAGCATCGAGCCGTCGACGAGTTCCGGGACGCCGGCGGCGGCGACGACGATGTCCGCGTTCCGGGTTTTTGCGGCGAGATCGTCGGTTCGGGAGTGACAGACCGTCACGGTCGCGTTGCCGTCGTCGGACTTCTGGATCAGCAGATTGGCGAGTGGCTTGCCGACGATGTCCGAGCGGCCGACGATGGTCACGTCTTTTCCTTCGGTATCGATATTCGCGGACTCGAGCAACTTCTGGACGCCGTGTGGCGTACACGGGCGGAATCGGGCATCGCCGGCGACGAGCCGACCGACGTTCTCGGGGTGGAAGCCGTCGACGTCCTTGATCGGATCGACCCGGCGGATCACGTCCCGGTAGTCGACGTGGTCCGGAACCGGGGCCTGAACGATGTAGCCGTGGACCTCGGAGTCGTCGTTGAGGTCCGCGATGGCATCGTAGAGTTCCTCGGGCGGGGCATCGCCGTCGACATCGACGTGGTGGCTCTCGATGCCGACCTCCTCACAATCGCGTTGTTTCATATTTACGTAGGTCTGGCTCGCGGGATCGTCGCCCATGAGCACGGTTGCCAGTCCCGGCCGTGAACCTGCGTCGGCGAGTGTCTCGATCGCGTCGGTCAGATCGTCCCGAATCTCGCTCGCGACGGCGTTGCCGTCGATGATCTCGGTCATTACTCGAGTGGGCGACCGCGAGGCTCATTAATCCCCGGATTCGTGCTTAGAACTGGGCCAGTATCGGCCCGAATATACACGTACGTGGATACATCTTCTCAGAACCGCTCGTCGAGGAACGTCCGGATCGCGTCGTTTGCCGCCTCCGGCCCCTCGAGGTTCGAGGTGTGTCCCGCCTCCGGGATCAGTGCCATCTCGGCGTCGGGCAGCTCCTCGACCATCGGCTCGGCCTGTTCGGGCGCGATCGAGGGGTCCTCCTCGCCGTGGACGATCAGGACCGGCACGTCGATCTCCGAGAGCCGGTCGGTCACGTCCTCGCGACCGAGCCACGAGTTGAGTTCGTGGTGGACCGCCCGGCCGGGATAGGTGGCCCAGCGATCCACCCACGCCTCGACGAGTTCCGGGTTCTCCTCGTGGGTCGTCTGGCCGAACAGTTCGCCAGTCGAGCCCGCCGCGATCTCGCGGGGCAGCGGATCGAGCACGTCCTCGTAGGGCTCGACGAGTGCCTCGTACTCCGCCCGTTCCTCCTCGGGATGGGGCGTCGCCATCGAGTCGATCAAGACCAGCCCGTCGACCCGCTCGGGGTACTCGAGGGCAAAGCGCAGCCCCATGAACCCGCCCATCGACATGCCGGCGATGACCGCGTTGTCCTCCCCGATCCCGTCGAGCAGCGCCGCACAGTCGTCGGCCAGATCCCACAGATCGTACTCCGGTGCATACCGGTCCGTCCGCGCCCGCAGGTCGTAGGCGACGGCCCGGTACTCGTCTTTGAGGGCCTCGAGTTGGGGCTCGAACATCGTCCGATCCATCAACGTCCCGTGGGCGAAGACGACCGGCCGTCCCTCGCCGACGTCGGTGGTCAACGCGTCGGTTCTGGTTCGGTACATCGCCGTCGCCGTTTCGTCACTCATGCTAACTAGACTCATTGGTAAGTTACAAAAGATATTCGGTCCGAAGCGATCTCGCTCGACACGGGCGACGATCGGCGACGTGGTTCCCAGCACCAACGCGGTCGTGGATCTCGACGGTCTCGGGCCCGCTGAAAGAAGGCACCGAAAAACGGATAGCGTACGGTTCGCAGCCGGGCCGGCCGAGGCGACGCGGCCGTCGACTACTCGTAGAGCGGGTTGGCGTCGCAGAGGTCGTCGACCTCGGCGCGGACCTCCTCGATGACGGCCTCGTCTTCGGGGGCGTCGACGACGCGGGCGATCAGGTCACCGACCGTCCGGCAGTCGTTCTCGTCGAACCCGCGGGTCGTCAGTGCCGGCGTGCCGGCACGGATTCCGCTCGGGTTGAACGGCGAACGCGTCTCGCCGGGCACCGTGTTGCCGTTGAGGACGATACCGGCCTCCTCGAGGGCATCCTCGGCGTCGCCGCCGGACGTATCCGGGTGGCTCTCGCGCAGATCGACGAGCACGAGGTGGTTGTCGGTCCCCTCCGAGACCAGCGAGAGGCCGTTCTCGGCGAGGGAGTCACCCAGCGCCTGGGCGTTCGCGACCGTCTGTTCGGCGTAGTCCTCGAACGCGGGCTCGAGGGCTTCCTTGAAGCCGACGGCCTTGCCGGCGATGTTGTGCATGAGCGGGCCGCCCTGGCCGCCGGGGAAGACGGCGGCGTCGATGTCGTCGGCGTACTCCTCGTCGCACATGACGATCCCGCCGCGGCCGGCGCGGATGGTCTTGTGAGTCGAGCCGGTGACGAAGTCGGCGACGCCGACCGGCGAGGGGTGGACGCCGGCGGCGACGAGCCCGGTGATGTGGGCGATGTCCGCGAGGTGGAGCGCGTCGACGTCGTCGGCGGCCGCCTGAACCCGCTCCCACTCGATCTCGCGCGGGTATGCGGAGTACCCCGACACGATGATGTCGGGATCGAACTCGGCGGCGTGGTCCGCGAGGTCGTCGTAATCGATGTAGCCCGTTTCGGGGTCGACCTCGTACTGTTCGACCTCGTAGAGCTGCCCCGTGAAGTTCGCCGGGTGACCGTGACTGAGGTGGCCGCCGTGGTTGAGATCCAACGAGAGGATCTTGTCGCCGGGCTCGAGCATCGCGAAGTAGACCGACTGGTTGGCCTGCGTGCCCGAGTGGGGCTGGACGTTGACGTGGTCGGCACCGAACAGTTCCGTGGCGCGGTCGATCGCGAGTTGCTCGACCTCGTCGGCGTACTCACAACCGCCGTAGTAGCGCTCGCCGGGGTAGCCCTCGGCGTACTTGTTGGTCAGGGCGCTGCCCTGCGCGTCCATGACCGCCTCGCTTGCGTGGTTCTCGCTGGCGATCATCTGTAACGTCTCTCGCTGGCGGTCTACCTCGGCCTCGAGGGCGTCGGCGACGGCGGGATCGACGTCCCGAACCTTGTCGTGGTTCATATCCGAACTGCAGTCTGGCGGCTGTATAAGTGTACCCTTCCCCGGCAAGTCGAGCCACTATCGAGTACTCCCTAACAGTAATTGCCGTTTGGAACAGGTACCCCCGATACAACTAACTTCTCCCAGTGACATTCAGCCAACCGAATGATAGAGTGGGCGGTAGACGGCGACACTCTCCACGTCACTGATGCGGACAACGCCGAGCTAACGGTCTCCGGTGACGAACTCGTCGTCGACGGCTCCGGCGTCGACATCTCGCGGCCGGTCGACGACACGATCGTTCTGACGACTGACGAACTCCGGTTCCCGCACGCGGTCGTCTACGCGTTCTCCCTCGGCCTCGAGGATCAGTACGAACTCGACCCCACTGGGGAACCGCTCTCGTTGTCCCCCGACGAGTACGTCATCGACATCGACACGGAGATCAAGTCCTACCTTCGATTCTCCGGCTCCGCAACGATCCGAAAGACCGACGATTACGAGGAGATCGTCGTCTCCTTTCCGGACCGAACGCGCGTCATCCTCGGCGTCCGCTGTCGTCACGAGTTCCCCGCCGGGACGATCACCGTCCCCGACTCCCCCTCGGCCATCGCCGAGGCCATTACGCGGATGGCTGCCTCACACAAAACGGAGCGACCGGACCGATCGTACCCCACGCTTCGGGGCCACCCGTCACTGATCGAGCACGGCGATACCCTCGAGATCCCGGATTGTATTCGGTCCGATACCCCCGATCACGGGATCGAACTGGTCGTCCCGCCGGACTACGAGTCGCTGTTCGTGACTGCGCCGCTGGCGTACTATCTGCAGGCAACCGTGCGGACGACGGCGACGGGAGCCGGGACGGATCACGCCCGGCCCCGACTCCGACTCGCCGATCACGCGATCGAGGAGCGACTCGCGCCGATGCCCGAACTCGAGCGCGACGTCGAACGGTTGCTCCGGAAGACCTTCTTCCTCGACTGTCTCGTCCGTAACGTCGGCCCGTACGGAACGACCCTCTCGGAGTACAGCCTGCTCGACGCACTCGAGCTCGATGCCAACGCGCTGTACGACGCCACCCCCCAGGATCGGCTCGCGACCTACCTCGACGTCCCCTACGCGGCGATCAAACACCGGCTTCCGGAGTGGCATCTCTCGACGTACGTCACTCCTGCCTACGACAGCGTCGAGACGCTCCCGTTCCTGCTCGATCGGCTGAGCATGATCTACACGCCCCAGACCTCGGAACTCGAGGGCCAGGAACTGGTCGAACGTTCGCTCGCGGACTTCTATCGGGGTGGTGATCCCGGACTCAAGACCGCAAGCGGACGGCCGTCTGACCCGAACAGAGCGAGCACCGGACAGGTCGCCTCGGTCGACATCGTCAAACCAGGACTCCGGAACGGCCGAACCCACGGCTGGCTCGCCGATGGCGTCCCGATCGATGTCTTCAAGTCCACCCCCGAGGCCTATCACAACCGTCTGAACTTCCTCGAACGGACGAGCGATTCGACCTCGATCTGTGTCGTCCTGAACGATCCGGAGATGGCCGGCGAACACGACGACGTCGCCGAAATCTATCACCAACGCTCCGACGAACTGTCGATGGACGTCACCGTGGCGGAATCGCTCGACACGGCCGCACTCGCCCGCGTTTTCGAGGACGACCACGACTTCGTCCACTACATCGGTCACTGCGAGACCGACGGGCTGTGTTGTCCCGACGGCACGCTTTCGACCTCGAGCCTCGAACGCTGTAACGCCCAGACGTTCTTCCTGAACGCCTGTGGCTCGTTCTACGAAGGGATGGGACTGATCCAAAAAGGTAGCGTCGCCGGTGCCGTCACGTTCACGAAAGTCCTGAACGACCACGCCGTCAAGGTCGGCTCGACGTTCGCCAAACTGCTCGTTCACGGCTTCAGTATCGAACGAGCCATGGGACTTGCCCGCAGACGGATCATGATGGGCAAAGACTACGCCGTCGTCGGCGACGGCACCCACTCGCTCACACAGGGCGAGACCCCCTTTCCGACGACCGCCACACTCGAGGAACTCGATGACGTCGGGAGCGAACCGCAGTATCTACTGACACTCGATTGCTACTCGACGCGAGTCACCGGCTCGTACTACTTTCCCCACACCGAAACCAACGAGTATGCCTTCCTCTGTGGCAACGAATCGAGCTTTACGCTTACCGAGCCGGAACTCGCGACGATGCTCGAAGAAACGGAGGCCTCAGTTATCTACGATGGCGACATCTACTGGTCGAAAGAATTGAGTCGCCGGTTCGATCGATAACTCGGTTACGGCCCGCCGTACGTACTGACCCGCTTTGCTCGCGCCGTCAATCGCAGCGATGACCGATCCGCGTTCTGCCCGGTTCTCGTCCGCTCTGCTAACTCCTGTACGACCCACCACAGTCGATTGTGTCGAACACCCATACGATACGGTAATAACACGGTTCCTGTATATAGTTATTGTTGGCAGATTGACAATTCGAATCACCCCATCCAGTCCCCGAGATGTCCGCACTGCTGGAGGGCCGATACTGATACCGGCACTCGAGACAGTGGCCGACCCGCCGATGGTATCTCTCGATTCACATGTCCGTCTGAGATAGGATCGTTTCGTTGGCGAACTAACGAATGTAGGGACAAAAATCACCGGTTCAGGCGCTAAACGAGAAGTTCTGGTGTGCAAACGGCCACCAAAATTAAGTAGGCCGATCCCGATTACTTCTGTATAGACATGACCTCGAATTTACTAAACCATCAGATTGACGATATCCTCGACTCCATGCTCGAGGACGCGACCGGTGACGTATATATGGTCAACCCGTCTGCGGACGCCATCGAAGAGTTCGTCGCCGTCGCGACGGCGTTCGACGGGGAACTGCCGTCGGTCCACATGCTCGCCGACGAACGAACCCTGAAAGACGTCATGGACGACTTCATCGTCGCCTCGAACGCGGCCGATCTCATCAGCGAGGGCGCACTCGCGATGCGAACGCTCGAGGAAGCACCCGAAAACTCGCTGCTGGTCAGCGACGATCGCGTGATCGCCATCGTCCACGCCGGCGACCGCGTTGGCGGGTTGATCACCGACGACGAGAGCTTCGTCGCGGACACCTTCGACACCTACGCCGGTCGCTGGGACGGTGCCACCGAATTCAACCTTCGGACACCCCCGATTACGGACGTCCGCGAAACCCTCGCCGACGAGATCAGTCCCGAAGCCGAGGCGGATTTCACCGCGATCCTCAACTCCCTCGAAACCGCTCGCGGGGACGGCAACGGGCTCGACGAGGTCACCATCTCGCTGCTCGTCGCAGCCAAAAACGAGGCGCTGCTCTACGACATCAGCAAGTGGGGCGAAGACGTCGGCATCGCCTCGAAGGCCACGTTCTCCCGGACGAAGACCAAACTCGAGGACATGGGCCTGATCGACACCGAAAAGGTCCCGATCGACGTCGGCCGCCCGCGCCTGCGTCTCAAGATCGGCGACGACCGACTCAGCGAGGCCGACAACGGCCAGCTCGCGACGGTCGCCCAGAGCATTCTCAACTAGAACCGAAATTTTACGCTGCGTTCTGGCGGACTGACGACAGCGTAGCTGTCGCACAGTCCGCCGTCACTCGGTAACATTTCGATCAAAAGCACTCGCACCGACCTTTTTTCCGCTCGGGTTCACTTCGTTCACCACTCGCGCAAAAAATCTCGACCAAAAAGGCCGCTCGCTCACTTCGTTCGCTCGCGGTAGATTACGGGTAAGCGCCTGCCCTCCCCCGAGTCCCGCGCCCTCACGATTCGTTCGGGCGCGCTCCCGGCCATGTAATTCTGTACGCCCCTCAGTAGTGGATTGGAAGTCGGTTCCGGCGGAGCGCACGGTCGGCAGATACATATCCGCCGCGATTGTAGTGTCGGCTCAGTGTGACGATGGTCACCCAGCAGCTATATGTCGTCGGTCTCGGACTGGGACTGATCGGAAGTCTCGTGACTGTCGTCAGCCTTGTACTCGCTGGGTTCGTGACCACCGCGGTTATCGGGCTCGGAACGACGTTTACCTTCGCGGTCGGTCTCGACAACGTCTTCACGAGGAAGGATTTCGATCGGGAGCATTCGTTGATTTACCGCGTCGTCAACTGTGGCGGTGCCGTCATCGTGGTCGCTCTCGGTCTCCTGATGCTCACAGTGGGGATCGTCTCTTTCAGGACGTTCGTGTGACGGATCTCCCGTCATCGGCTGATTGCGTCACTCTCGTCTGCTGGGACTTTCAGCTACGGTTTGGGACTAACGAACGCTCTCTACGATCGAATTCCGTATTCGATCAGTCGGTCGCCACATGGCGCAAACCCCAAGTCGACGCCGTGAGACGGGTCACATATGTACGAGGCCGTCCACGCCCATCCCGACGGACAGAGCACGGTCGCCAGGCTCGCACGAACGGCGGCCGACTACGGCTACGAGGGCGTGGTCGTGCGCAATCACGACGACGCTCGAGCGGACTACGATCCCGAGCGGATTCGCGACGAGTACGGGATCGACGTCGTCGAGGGGGTCGAGATTCGGGCCGACGACCCCCAGCAAGCGAGCGGGTCGGTGGGGAACTATCGAACGTCGGAAACGATCGTCGGGATCCACGGCGGGACGACGGCGTTGAATCGCTTCGCCGTCGAACAGCCGAAAGTCGACGTGCTCGCACATCCGATGACCGAGAGCGGCGACATCAACCACGTGTTAGTGAAAGCCGCCGTCGAAAACGGCGTCCGCCTCGAGTTCAACCTCTCGGGGGTGCTGCGAGAGAGCGGCGGTCGTCGTGTCCGGATCCTGCAATCGCTACGAAAGCTCCGGGAAATCGTCGCCCACTACGACGCCCCCTACGTCGTGAGTGGGGATCCGACCTCGCACCTCGAGTTGCGGGCCCCCCGGGAACTCGTGGCGCTCGGGGAGGAGATCGGCTTTTCCGGCGAGTTCGTCGAGGACGGCCTCGCGGCGTGGGGCCGCCTGGCCGATCGCAATCGCCGCGTCGACTCCGAGTCGTTCATTGAGCCGGGGGTCCAACGAGGCAGGTATGAAGAGGACGCTTGAGGAACACGCCGCCCGGTTCGACGAGAAGGCCGGCGAGTACGACGACTCGAAATCCGAGGAGTACCACGCCTGTGCGAACCTCGTTGTCGAACACGCCGCCCCCGGCGAGGACGACGTCGTCCTCGACCTCGCGACCGGAACGGGTGCGATCGCGCTCGCGCTCGCCCCCGACGCGAAGCGGGTGGTCGGCCGCGACATCAGCGAGGAGATGATGGCCGAAGCGACGCGGAAAGCCGACGAGGCGGGCCTCGAGAACCTCGCGTTCGATCACGGCACCTTCCGAGACCCGGCGTACGACGGTCCGGTCGACGTGGTCACCTCGAACTTCGCCTTACATCACCTCTCGGACGAGGAAAAGCGCGAGGCGATCGCGGTCATCGCCGACCTCGAGCCCCGCCGGTTCGTCCTCGGAGACGTGATGTTCTTTGGGGAGCCCGACCCCGACGAGCCGTTCTACTCGCCCGAGGTCGACGATCCGGCGACCGTCGGCGTGCTCGCGGATGCCTTTACCGACGCCGGCTTCTCGCTGACGGCCGTCGAACGGGTCCACGACCAGGTGGGCGTGCTGGTCGCAGAACGGGGCCCGACCGACGTCGACGCGGCGGCCGAATAGGATGAAACATCTCCCGAAACACCTCCGGCCGCGCTGGCGATATCTCGCCGTCGAACTCGAGAGTTGGCCCGACGAGCGGATCGACGGCCGTTCGTTCCAGCGGGAGCTGTGGTACGCGGGCCAGAACCTCCTGGGCGATCCGGGCAGCGCCGGCGCCGATCTGACGGTCGTTCGGTTCGAGTTCGCCGAAGGACGGGGGGAAGCGATCGTCAAGGTCCGACGTGGCGAGACCGAACCCGCTCGCGCGGCACTGGCCTGTATCGACGAGATCGACGGCGCTCCCGTCGGGATTCGGGTCCGCGGTATCAGTGGCACGATCCGGGCGGCTGAAGAAAACTATTTAGGACGCGGCGGGCAAGATTCCGACGAGAGAAACGTCGTGTTCGGGAACGAAGAGCGAGTCGCCGTCCTGCGGGACGGCGTTGGGGACGTCCGGCTCGATGAGGCGTTCGTGGGCGCGACAGACCTCGATTACGATCTCGTGTGATACTATGCAGGGACAACAACAACAACAGGCGTACGACCGCGGCATCACGATCTTCTCGCCCGATGGCCGACTCTACCAGGTCGAGTACGCTCGTGAGGCGGTCAAACGAGGCACGGCGAGTATCGGAGTCCGAACGAACGGCGGCGTCGTCCTCGCGGTCGACAAACGAGTCCCCTCCCCGCTGCTCGAGGACTCGAGCGTCGAAAAGATTCACAAGGCCGACGACCACATCGGTATCGCCAGCGCGGGCCACGTCGCCGACGCCCGCCAGCTGATCGACTTCGCACGCCGCCAGACGCAGGTCAACCAGCTCCGATACGGCGAGCCGATCGGCGTCGAGACGCTGACCAAGGAAGTCACCGACCACATCCAGCAGTACACCCAGGTCGGCGGCGCCCGGCCCTTCGGCGTCGCGCTGATCGTCGGCGGCATCCAGAACGGCGAACCGCGCCTGTTCGAGACCGACCCCTCGGGGACCCCCTACGAGTGGAAGGCGCTGGCCGTCGGTTCCGACCGCGGCGAACTCCAGAACTACCTCGAGGAGCACTACGACGACGAGGCCGACCTGGATGGCGGCATTCAACTCGCCCTCGACGCCCTCGCGTCGGTCAACGACGGCTCCCTGCTCCCCAACGAAGTGGGACTGGCGACCGTCGACGCCGAAACCGAGTCCTTCGAACAGTTCGACCAGGACCGCATCGCCGACTACCTCGAGGAGAACGACCTCCTCGATACCGGTGAGGACGACGAAAAGTCCGCCGAGTAATCGAGTCGACGACGTCCGTTCCGTTTTCGGCTGCCGGTGTGTGGACAGTCGATCACCGACGACCAGCGGCGTGGCCGTCCGGGCGGGTCTCGAGACGGCCCGACGGAGTCGGCCGTGACTGCCGCCTCCGTCGGGAAACACTCTTTTCATTGGCGAGGGAAGAGTCCGGTATGATTTCGCTTGACGAGGCGGTGACAGCGCGACTCGAATCACACGGGGCGCGTTTCGAAGTGCTCGTAGACCCGGACGCGGCGCTGGAAATCAAACGCGACGAGTTCGAGGGGGACCTCGAAGACGTGATCGCCGCCGAAGACGTCTTCGAAGACGCCTCTCGCGGGGATCGACCTGCGGAGGCCGACCTCGAGACGGTCTTCGATACCACGGAGCCACTCGAGATCATTCCCGACGTGATCAAACAAGGGGAGATTCAGATCACGGCCGATCAGCGCCGCGAGATGCAAGAACAGAAACGCAAGCAGTTGATCGATACCATCACGCGCAACGCGGTCAACCCACAGATGGACAACGCACCGCATCCGCCCGAACGGATCCAGAACGCCCTGGAGGAGGCCGGCTTTACCGTCGATCCGATGGAGCCGGTCCAGGAACAGGTCGACGACGCGCTGGACGCCCTGCGGCCGGTGATCCCGATCCGATTCGAGGAAGTCACCGTCGCCGTGCAGGTGCCGGCCGATTACGCCGGCAGCGCACAGGCGAAGATCCGTCAGTTCGGCGACCTCGAGCGCGAGGAGTGGCAAAACGACGGCTCCTGGATCGGCGTGCTCACCTTCCCGGCGGGGCTCCAAAACGAGTTTTACGACACCGTCAACGAACACACCAGCGGCAACGCGGAGACGGAAATCGTCAAGGACAAAGACGATCTGAAGACGCGATAGCGGGGTCGCTCGCAGCCGCCGAACGCCGGCGTTATCCGCGTTTGAAACCGACCAGGAAGCCGCCGGTAAAGCCCGCACCGATCGACAGCGTCGACACGATCGACTGGATCCAGTGGACGTCCGCCGCACCCTGTGCGCGTTGTTGGGTTTTCAGCAGTCCGGCCGAGAGTCGATTCCAGTCGACGAAGAGGATGCCCTGGGACTCGAGGTAGCGAAAGAGCATCAACTGAACGCCGACGATGATCGCGAGGAGTTTCGCGATCTTCTTGGCGGCGAACCCGATGATGCCGCCGATAGCTGCGCCGCCCCCGAACTCCAGCCCGAGGGTCGTCGGATCGAGATCGATCATCGTTCGCTCCCATTCGAGTCAGTTCCTATGATTGTTGTGGTCGGCGACCTCCGACGAGAGCACAGTGGACACGGGCCGCTGTCGCGGGGTTCGGCGGCTCGACGGCGTGAACCCACGAGCCAGGTGACGTATCGGGCGCGGGATTCAAGGCGGTTCGTCGCGTACGACCGGCTATGAACGACGTGCGTCCAACCGAGGTGTTCGGTCGGCATCGTTAACGTATCCGGGTCCACGCGGCGGTGCCCGCCACGTCGGTGCAGCCGGCACCCGAGAACCACGGGTCACGGGACCGACGAGCGGCAGCGCTCGAGCGAGCACGTCCGATCACGCCCGGCATACACACAGCCACCCGCATGAACACGATTATCGCCAAACGCGTCGATTCCGGCACGGCCGATACGAGCGAGATCCGCGACCTGGCCCGCGCGGCGGGCTATACCGTCGTCGGCGAAGTCACCCAGTCCAGACGGGCCGACCCGGCCCTCCAGATCGGCGAAGGAAAGGCCCAGGAGTTAGCCGAGTTGGTCGCGGAAACCGACGCCACGACCGTCGTCTTCGACAACCGGCTCGGTCCCTACCAGATGTACAACCTCGGGCAGCTCCTGCCCGAGGGCGTCGAAGTCGTCGACCGCTTTACCCTGATCCTCGAGATCTTCGGCCAGCGCGCCCAGACGCGGAAGGCCCAGCTTCAGGTCGAGCTGGCCGAACTCCGGTACGAACTCCCGCGCGCGGAGGCCAAGACCAGCCTCGCCAAGCGCGAGGAACACCCCGGCTTCATGGGGCTTGGCGAGTACGACGAGAGCCGCGAGCGAGACATCAAGGCCCAGATCAGCCGGATCAACGACGAACTCGAGCGAATCGAGCAGACCGAACAGCACCGCCGGGAGCGCCGGCGCGATTCGGGATTCGATCTGGTCGCACTGGCCGGCTACACCAACGCGGGCAAGTCGACCCTGTTGCGCCAGCTCGCGACCGACCTCGAGGTCGAGGAAAACGAGGAGCTCCACCCCGATCTGGATCCGACGGCCGAGTCCCAGGACAAGCTGTTCACGACGCTCGGGACGACGACCCGGCGGGCGGACATCGATCGGCGAGACGTGCTGGTGACCGACACCGTCGGATTCATCAGCGACCTCCCCCACTGGCTGGTCGAGTCGTTCAAGTCGACGCTGGATTCGGTCTACCGGGCGGATCTAGTGTTGCTCGTCGTCGACGTCAGCGAACCGATCGACGAGATCCACGAGAAGCTGGTCACCTCCCACGACACCCTCTACGAGCGCAACGAGGCCCCGATCGTGACCGTCCTGAACAAGATCGATCAGGTCAGCGACGAGGACCTCGCCGAAAAGCGCGAGGCGCTCTCGTCGCTCGCACCGAACCCGGTCGCGGTCAGCGCCAAGGACGGGCGCAACGTCGACCGCCTCCTCGAGCGGATCGACGACGAACTGCCCGACTGGGAAGAAGAGCGGCTCATGTTGCCGATGACGGACGACACGATGAGCGTCGTCTCGTGGATTCACGACAACGCGACCGTCGACGACGTCACCTACGGCGACGAGGACGTCGTCGTCTCCTTCGAGGCGCGACCCGCGGTCATCTCCCAGGCCCGCTCGCGTGCAAGCGAGTTGCGGACGGCGGCGGCCGAGTCGGCGTAATCGATCTGTCCCGTGGCGAACTCGGTAGCCGTTAGCGCTTGCCGGCGAGTCGCGCTATCGTGGCCACTGACAGTCACTCCACACCGACTCGCACGACAGCGATGTGAGTAGTGCGTCGGTTGTTTCAGTGGCTACGATAGACGAACTACGAGGGCTGTAACGACCGTGGCCGGATTCGATCGTCCCGAGTCGGGACGAATCCGGTTCGAGAACTGGTTACTAACCACATCATATAAATCGCTGACCTGAGTGCCTTGGGATATGGAACGTGTTGCAATCATCGGCGCTTCAATGACCCAGTTCGGGCAGCGGGAAGGGGAGTGGATCCAGGACCTCCTCGCCGAGGCTGGCGTCGAGTGTCTCGAGGATGCGGGTGTCGAGGCCGACGCGGTCGAGCATCTGTACGTCTCGAACATGGCGAGCGGCGAGTTCGAGGGCCAGACCGGCGTGCCCAACGCCTTGGCTCACGACCTCGACGCGATGCCGGCGTACACGCAGCGAGTCGACCAGACGAGTTCGAGCGGCGGGGCGGGGATCTTCGCCGCTTGGCAGTCGGTCGCAAGCGGGGCCAGCGACATGACCCTGCTCGTCGGCGGCGAGAAGATGACCCACAAGACGACCGGGGAAGCCACCGACGTCATCGCGTCGCTGACCCACCCCGTCGAGTACAAGACGGGCGTCACGCTGCCGTCCTTCGCCGGGCTGACGGCGCGTCACTACCTCGAGCGGTTCGACGCGCCCCGGGAGAGCCTCGGGAAGGTGGCAGTCAAGAACCACAGGAACGGCGTCGACAACCCTCACGCCCAGTTCCAGAAGGAAGTCGACCTCGAGACGGTCCTGGAGTCGCCGATCGTCGCCGACCCGTTGCGGCTGTACGACTTCTGTCCGATCACGGACGGCTCGGCGGCACTCATGCTCTGTCCGGAATCCGTCGCTGCGGAGTATACGGACGACTACGTCGTTATTTCGGGGATCGACGGCGCGACGGACACCCACGTCGTCCACGAGCGCGAGGATCCGACCGTGATGGGGGGCGTCGTCGAGAGCGGCAAGGGAGCCTACGAGATGAGCGGTTACGGCCCGGAGGACATCGACGTGGCCGAACTCCACGACATGTTCACCATCCTCGAGTTCCTCCAGATGGAGGGACTGGGCTTTGCCGAGCAGGGCGAGGCCTGGACGCTCGTCGAGGACGGCTACACGGAACGCGACGGCGAGTTGCCGATCAACACCTCGGGCGGTCTCAAGTCCAAAGGGCATCCGCTGGGTGCGAGTGGTGTCGCCCAGGGTGTCGAGATCTACGAACAGCTGATGGGTGAGGCCGGCCCGCGACAGGTCGAGGCGGACGTGGGGCTGTGCTGTAACGTCGGTGGCTTCGGAAACTGCGTGATTACGACCATCATGGAGGCTGCACAATGACCATGGAAGCGACGCGCTACGACGACGGATCGATTACCTACCCCGGCCACCCGCGCGGCCCTGGCGGCACGGAGCCGGTCGAAACGGTCGATCTCAGCGAGTACACCGCCGAGGTCGTCACGTGGACGACCAGCACCGCGACGCCGCCGGGCGTCCGCGAACCGAACCACCTCGCGATCGTCGAGTTCGACGTCGAGGGTGAGTCGGTCCGCGCGATCGGTCAACTGACCACCGGCGATGTCGAAACCGGCGACGAGGTCCGGCCCGTCCACGTCGACGAACTCCGTGAACCCGGTGCGGGCATCAGAGAGCCCGAGAGCCAGGAGTGGGACGGGTCCCGGTTCGAGCCGGTGTAAGCCGTCGCCGACTGCCGGATCGCTCCTGATCACCCCTGACAGCCGTCTGCGCCGATCGCTGAACCCCACCTCGAGAAGAGCGTCGGTCGGTGTGTCGGATTCGTTGAGTGGGTTTCCCCCGTAGTTTTAAATCGGCGTTCGTGGTCAGCCATCGGCAGAGGGTTCAGCATATATGGAACGTGTTGCGATCATCGACGCTTCGATGACCCAGTTCGGACGACGCGAGGGCGCGTGGATCGTGGATCTCCTCGCGGAAGCGGGGATCGAGTGTCTCGAGGATGCAGGTGTCGCCGCGGACGACCTCGACCACCTGTACGTCTCGAACATGACGAGCGGCGAGTTCGAGGGACAGACGGGCGTGATGAACGCGCTGGTCCACGACCTCGGTGGCATGCCGGCGTACACGCAGCGCGTCGACCAGACGAGCGCGAGCGGCGGGGCGGGGATCTACGCCGCCTGGCAGTCGATCGCAAGCGGGGCCAGCGACATGACCCTGCTCGTCGGCGGCGAGAAGATGACGCATCGGTCGACCGCCGAGACGACGGATATCATCGCCTCGGTGACGCACCCGGTCGAATACAAACACGGTGTGACGTTGCCGTCCTTCGCCGGGCTGACGGCGCGTCACTACCTCGAGCGATTCGACGCCTCTCGCGAGAGCCTCGGGAAGGTTGCGGTCAAGAATCACAGGAACGGCGTGGACAATCCCCACGCGCAGTTCCAGAAGGAAGTCGACCTCGAGACGATCCTGGAGTCGCCGATCGTCGCCGACCCGCTACGGCTGTACGATTTCTGTCCGATCACGGACGGCTCGGCGGCGTTGCTGTTCTGTCCCGAGTCAGTCGCACGGGAGTATACCGACACCTACGCGGTCGTTTCGGGCGTCGACGGCGCGACCGACACGCAGGTGGTCCACGAACGCGAGGATCCGACCGTGATGGGGGGCGTCGTCGAAAGCGGCAAAGGTGCCTACGAGATGAGCGGCTACGGTCCAGACGACATCGACGTGGCCGAACTCCACGACATGTTCACCATCCTCGAGTTCCTCCAGATGGAGGGACTGGGCTTCGCCGGGCAGGGCGAGGCCTGGACGCTCGTCGAGGAGGGATACACGGAACGCGACGGCGAGTTGCCGACCAACACCTCAGGTGGCCTCAAGTCGAAGGGGCACCCGCTGGGTGCCAGCGGCGTCGCCCAGGGCGTCGAGATTTACGAACAACTCGTCGGCGAGGCCGGCCCGCGACAGGTCGAGGCGGACGTGGGGCTGTGCTGTAACGTCGGCGGCTTTGGCAACTGCGTGATCACGACAATCATGGAGGCTGCACAATGACACTGGAGGCGACACGCTACGAGGACGGAACGATCAGCTACCCCGGTCATCCGTGTGGACCCGGCGGCGCGGAGCCGGTCGAAACGATCGATCTCAGCGAGTATACCGGGAAGATCGTCACCTGGACGACCAGCACCGCGACGCCGCCGGGCGTCCGCGAACCGAACCACCTCGCGATCGTCGAGTTCGACATCGGCGAAGCGTCGGACGACGCCTCGAGCAGCCGGACCGGGTCCGACGGTGAGGGACAGTCGGTCCGGGCGATCGGCCAGCTGACGACCGGCGACGTCGAAACGGGCGATACGATCCGACCCGTCCACGTCGACGAACTCCGCGAACCCGGCGCGGGCATCAGAGAGCCCGAGAGCCAGGAGTGGGACGGGTACCGGTTCGAGCCGGTATAAAATCGGTTGATCGCCTGTCGCCGCGCAGTCAGCGCCGGCCGTCGCTGGCTGCCGGTTCGCGGGCGGGTGCCACTACCGTTCGACAACTTCGATAGTCGTTACCGTCGTGGCTTCAACTCTCGTCAGGATCGCTTCCGCCGTCATCCGCTCCGCCATCGTCCGTCACTGATTCGTCGCCCTCGTCCTCGTGCGGGCCGTCGTCGTCCGCGTCGGCGTACCGATCCCGAAGCGTCTCGAGTTCGGCGTCGACGTCGACGGCCGGATCGGCGTCGTCATCGTCCGTCCCCGAGTCCATCGGCAGCCCCTCTTCGATATCGATCGTGACGCTCCTCTCGGATGTCGTTCGGTCTTGATCCGTCGCCTCCCGTTCGCGGTCAGCGGCGTTCCGAAGGCGGGTGTCCACGTCGTCGCGGAGTTCACGCGCCTCCTCGAGGAGGTCACGCGCCTGTTCGTTGGCCGGCAGTCCGTCCCCCGACGCGGCCCGCTGGAGCTCTGCGAGGACGGTGTCGAGCTGGGAGAGCGTCGTTCGGCGGAGTTCGGTCGCGCGCTCGCTGGTCGTCTCGGCGGCTGCCGTCGTTCGGTCACGGGCCTCTCGCTCGGTTCGGAGGAGTTTCAGGCTCCGCTGGAACGCCTCGAGCGCGCGGACGCTCGTCTCGAGGACGGCCAGTGTGGCCGGCAGCGCGACGTCGTCGGTAAATCGAAGCAGTTCACGGGGAGTTGGCGGTCGGAGCGGCGGCCTGCGGCGCGGGCGCGATC
This sequence comes from Natrinema ejinorense, assembly GCF_002494345.1. Lineage (GTDB taxonomy): Archaea > Halobacteriota > Halobacteria > Halobacteriales > Natrialbaceae > Natrinema > Natrinema longum. Next base: position 812,243 of record NZ_NXNI01000001.1, on the reverse strand, counting down.
CCTCGAGTTCCGTCCGGAGGGCGTCGATCGTCCGTGCCAGCTCGCGAACGGCGTCGACGAGTTCGTCGTCCTGATCGGCCATATCCACCCTACGATCGCTGGTGTGAAAAACCGGACGATCGGGTGGACGACGCGAGGGAACCGTCCCGATCGGAGACATCTTTTCGGATCTGATTGTAGCCACAATTTTTATACTGATTCCGGCTGACCGATGACACGAATGGAAGACGAGCAAGGGGGAGTCGTGTCCGATCGCGCGACGTTCGCGCGAACGCTGGACGCACTCAAGCGGGAGGGGAGCAACGTTTTGCTCGTTGGCGCGGCGGCGGGTACACACGAGACGGCCTGTCAACAACTGCTCGGGGCAGCGAAACGCGATTCTCGGTACCGCCTGTTCGTCACGAGCGCGGACGACCACGTCGCCTGCGAACGGACCGAAACTGCCGCGGGCGAGCGGACACACACGATCGATTCGAGCGCAGTACTCGAGGCGGGAGCGAACACCCGAACGGAGAGCGGGCAGCCACCGCTGGGAACGCTCGGAATCGAAATCATCGAGACGATCGACGAGTTCGCCGATGCCGCCGACGGCCTCGAGCCGTCGGAGCTTCGCGTCTGTGTCGACTCGATGGTTCCCCTGCTCCGAGCGTACGATGCCGAGACGGTGTTTCGTCTGCTCCACGTGATGACGGCCCGCGTCACACGGGCGTGTGGAATGGGCCACTATCACCTGCCGCTCGCGGCCGATCACGACGCCGTCAATCTCCTCGAGCCGATGTTCGATGCCGTCGTCACGGTTCGGTCCCGGAACGGGACCGACGAACAGCGGTGGCACCTCCGGGACGCGGATACGACCACCGACTGGATCGAACTCTAACACGTTCAGGGCCGATCGGATCGCGGAAACCGAGTCGATGACGGCCGATCCAAGCGTTTTTACTCACCCCGTTCCCCTGCACTGGTGTGCGAATCGAGAACAGTTTCATTCCCGTCCGCGGCGTTGGGGAAACCACCGAACGACGCCTGTGGGAGAACGGCATTACGCACTGGGACGAGTTCGACGGCAGCGTCGTCGGGTCGACGCTGGCCGACCGTATCGAGGACTTCATCGACGAGGGCTGGACCCATCTCGAGCGCGGCGACGTCTCCGTTTTCGCGGACGCGTTACCCGCCTCGAGCCGCTGGCGGTGTTACGAGAACGTCAGCGACGAAACGTGCTTTCTGGACATCGAGACGACCGGACTCGACGCCGCGTCGAACGACGTGACGACCGTAAGCCTGCATCGTACCGGCGAAACGAAGACCTTCGTCAAGGGGCGCGATCTCACGGCGGCGCGCCTCGAGCGCGAACTCGCCGAGTCGGCGCTGCTCGTCACGTTCAACGGCCAGCGCTTCGACGTCCCCTTCCTGGAGACGTGTTTCGACGTCGACGTCGATCTCCCACACGTCGACCTCATGTACCCCTGCAAGAAACTGGGGCTCGACGGGGGCCTAAAAGCGATCGAGAAAGACCTCGGTATCGACCGCGACATGCCAGACATCAGCGGGCGGGACGCGGTACGTCTCTGGCACGAGTACGAACGCGGGGACGAGCGCTCCCTCGAGACGCTCGTCGAGTACAATCGGGCGGACACGCGCAACATGGAACCGTTGATGGAGATCGTCGCGGACCGACTCCACGAGAACGTGTTCGAAGCGGCCACGAGGGGCGACTGAGCGGCCCGGGACCGGTCGTTCAGAGCGCCCCGACCGGCCCGAGAGTTCGCTGCGTCTCGGTCATCGACCGAGACTGCTGTCCGCACCCGTCCGCGGACGACGACGGCCGCGAGATCGTCGACGGTCGGCTTCGCGACAGCGAGCTGCGGGACGTCGACGACGCAATCGACGCGACCGCCCTCAAGCAGGTGCTGGAGGCCGCTGGTGGTCGTTGAAACGATGGCCGCACTGTCGCTGCTGGCCGGCCTCGGTGTTGCCGCCGGTCCGCGAGCGGGCGTTCACTGCCGTTCAACGACACTGATGCGCCGAGGATGGCCGCGATATTTCGTCGATCGAGACCGAGTACGAGAGCCGCGCCGACGGGGAACGCGGCGACGGTACGGGCCGCCCCGTTGCTCGCCGGTCCGGAAACGGACGGGGTTCGATCGGCTCCCGCGGCGTGGCGAACGCGAATCGACCGACGGCAGGCGTCTTACTCGGGACCGGAGACATCGACCTCCCCGTCGCTCGTGACGACGACATCGTAGCCACAGAACGGGAACTCGACGCGACCAGTCGGTCGCTGGTGACCGTTCGCTCGAGTCTCGAAGAGCGAGTCGAGTGCTTCGGGGTTGATGCTCTCGTAGAGGGCATCGTATTCCGGCGGCTCGAGATCGACGGGATCGACGCCTTCCTGTTCGGCGATCGCAGCGATTACGTTGAAGCTGATAGACTGCCCATCTGCTGATTCCGACCGATCGGCTGAGAGTAGCATTGGCCGGACTCTTTCTTTGATCCAGTATAAATCCTCTGGCCCCAATCCGAGCTTGGACGCCACTTATGAGCATTGGACACCAAATATATACATCAGAGTATTTATTTTACATAGATTTTTCTATGATCTTATTTCATTCACGAAATCAAAAACTGTTCAAGGATAGACAGTCGAGGCGAAACGAGCGGTTGTGTCCGAAGCGAACGGGAATTCGCGGTAATCGGGGGCCGATTGACGAATGGGGGCACATGTTCGGGACGAGCTACTGGGGAATCCGGGCCGTTGCTCGACGTACAATGAATCCGTTTTCGGGCGGACGTTCGACGGCGGCGGGCGACGGCGAGGGTGGCTTCGACCAGTTGACGGCGTTCGAACCCGCACACATCCCGGAGCCAGGGTCGTTCCTCGAGGGGCACGACGTCCTCGAGGGTGACGATCACGTCGCCTTCCACGAGGTTACCCAGGAGCTGTTCGAGGAACGGGGCGTCTACGACGCGACGTTCGGCTACAACCTGGCGCGGCTCAATCTCGATCGTCGCCATCCCGACGCGGGATACCGGTATGCGGTCGACGCCGACGATCCGACCGTGCTCCGGGCGGAGTTCAGTCCGACGACGGAGTTCTGTCCGCAGGCCGACGCGCTCGTCAAGGGATCGTTTCGGGCGTGGAACGGCCTGAGCGATCGCCACGAGTACGAACTCGTCCGCGTCCGCGTTCGGTCGACCCACCACCAGTCCGAGCACCTCAACGAGACGCTCGAGCGACTCGAGAGCCAGTACCGCGAGTCCGGCGAGGTACCGAGCGAGCCGGCCGGCAGCGGGCCGGGGGCTGCCGGGCAGGAGGGCGACGAAACGACCGTGCACTCCCCGTTCTGATCGATGGCGACTGGGCCCGGAAACGCGACCGCAACCGTCACGCGCTGGTCGCGCGCGTTCGTCGCGGTCGGCGTCGGCTTCTTCCTCGCGTGGCAGGTCGCCGTCGCGACGGGCCTGTCGCGAGCGGCGACCGTTCCCCTCGGCGTGTTCGGGTTCGTCCTCCACGTCGTCTTCGGGAAGGCGTACACGCTCGTCCCGTCGTACTTCGCGCGTGAACTGGCCGTTCCGCGCGCACCGGCGGTCCACCTTCCGTTTGCACTGGTCGGAACGATCGGTGCGTTCGCGGCCGGTGTGGGACTCGGACCGCCGATACTCGGGGCCGCGAGTGCGACGAGTTGGCTCGTCGGCTGCCTCGTCTTCGTCGCCGTCCTCGGTTGGACCGTCCGGGATAATCCGGCGGGGCGAGAAACCGGCACGGGCGCGACCGAGACCCACCGCAAACGAGTCGATCGAATCGCGAACGCCGCCCTTCCCGTCGTGTTCGCGTACCTGCTCGTCGGCGCGTCGCTGTCGATTGCGGGCGAACTCGGCCTCGAGCCGCCGGGACTTCCGACGACCGGGCCGGCGGTGACCCACGTGTTCGCGGCCGGAACGGCCGCACTGCTCGTGTTCGCGATCGGGTTTCGGCTGTTACCGCGGCTGTTGGTCGCCTCGGTGAACCCCCTGCTGGTTTCCCTCGTCGTCGGTGCCGGAATCGTCGGTCCCGCACTGCTCGCGGTCGACTTCCGTAGCGGATCGCTGTTTCGCGTCGGTGCCGGGCTCCAGGCGACCGCGCTCGTCGGCTTCGGGGTCGCCGTCGTCGGATTCCATCGGCAAACCGATCGCCGACGCGTCGGCGGCTGGGCGATACTCGCCGGGGCGGCCTCCGGGCTCCTGGTCGCGGCGCTCGGCCTGACGTTCGCGTTCCTGCCCGCCTCGAGCGTTCCCGCGACTGCGTTCGACGCCCACTACCGGCTGGCCGTCGGTGGCTTCCTCGCGCTGACGATCGTCGGCGTCACCTACCACTTCTATCCACCTGCCGTCGCCTCCGTCCCCGGTATCGGAGACCGAACTGCGAGGGCGTCGGTCGTCGCGCTCGTCGCCGGCCTGGGATCCGCCGTCGTCGGATCGCTCAGTGCAGTTCCACCCCTCGTCGGGACGGGACGGTGGCTCTCGGTGCTCGGTGCGACCCTCTATGCCGGCGTCCTCTGGACGATCTTTCTCGAGCGTGCGAGATGACGACGCGGGCTATGACTCCGCCCGTGTCGAGCCAGCGGACGGCCGGCGTCGCGGTGATCCCGTGGACGACGAGGGAGACGAGGACGACCGCTCCGACGATGGCCCAGAGCACGTCCGCGTCGGGGAACGCGGCCTCGTTGCGTCCGTGTGCGAGGTAGCAGAACGAGCCGATCGACTCCCAGCGCTACGACCAGCGGTGACGCCTCCCCCGATAAGCAGGTGAGAGACAGGCTCGAGCCCGCGGTTACTGCTCGGGCGAGACGTCGACGTCTGGCTCTCCACTACCCGCAGGGGGCGTCTCCTCGCTCGACTCGAGTGCGCTCACGAGTACGCCGCCGATCCCGTCGGGCCCGTGGCGGTGGATCGTCAGCAGGGTGTTCGCGATGAACAGCGCGATCCCGACCGTCGCGAGGACGTGACTCGCGGTGACCACGGCGGCGGGAGCCCCGATCAGCGGTGCCACCGAGAGGCCGGCGAACCCGGCGAGCGTCGCCCAGAAATCCGCCCGCTCGAGCCGGTCGTCGTAGAGGTCGTCGATCATCGGGACCTGTTCGAACCCGAGCCGATCGCTGTAGCGCTCGATCCAGATGATAAAGGGGACGATGTGGTAGAGCGAGCCGATGACGACGAAGCCGAACACGCCGAGCAACAACAGCGCCTGTGCGTCGGGATGGCCGAACAGCGATTCGTACGTGAGCGGGTCGGCCCACCACGTCGGTGCGGCGAGGACGACCCACGTGACCAGCGCCGCGACGACGACCCAGTAGCGAACGAGCATGGGGGACCGTTCGACGGTCGCCCCGGCCAGTAGCCGCCCGATCACGACCGCGAACGCCGCGAGTCCGAGGAGGAAGGCGATCCCGCCGGCCCGCGCCAGCGGCTCGACGGTCAGGCCTCGGCCGAGTGCGAGCGCGACGAGCCCGGCGGGGAAACAGAGTTGCTCGAGGGCGAGCAACCGGTCGCTGTGCCGGTCGGGCTCCGCCTGGGTGAACATCTTCCCGAGCTGGAAGAGCGCCCCGACGACCGTCGCGAACACGGCACCGAACAGCGCGAGCGTCGCGTGAGCGAGGTGGAGGTCGAACCGGGACACCGGCAGCGACTCGAACACCGGCGTCGTGAAGTCGATCGCCAGCAGGAGCCCGAACGGTGCGACGAGGGCGAAACACGCGAGCGCGAGCGCGAAGTGTCGCTCCGTGAAGCCGAACGGGCGTGCGCGTGCGAGGGTTCGTCCGACGTTGTAGACGAAGAGCCAGATCCCGGTGAGCATGAGCGTAGCGCCGACCGGGAGCCACTCGAGCGCGCCGGCGAGTAACGCTGCCCCGAAGCCGGCCAGTCCGACGGTGACGAGCCACAGTTGTGCGACTGCCACCCGTCGCGAGTATATCGTCACGCCCGACCAGACGGGGACGAACTGGGTCATCGCACCCATGATCGTCACCGCAATCCAGCCCACGAGCAACACGTGGAGGTGTGCCAGCCCCGGGCGTCCGGGGAGCGTCGTTACGGCCATCACGGTCCCGCCACCGATTCCGACGGCGAGAAATCCCAGCGCGAGGAGGAAGTGCCGCAACGGGATCACCATCGGCGGCTGCTGGTCGGTCCGTAACCCGCCAGGTATTCCGTTCATGGTTCGAGGTTTGGCCCGGACGGCCCTCCCGTTCTTCCCGAACACGTTCGGAACGGAGTGTTTGCACGCTCGTCCCGTACCACCGATCGACCCATGGGAACCGATCAAGCCGCGACCGCCGACCGACGAGCAGCCACAACGGGCGAGCGAGGACTCGACGCGACGACCGTTACCGTCCGGTGTACCGGCCACGTCCGCACCGCCGTCGGCAGTCACGAACTCGAGTTCACCTTCGAGGGCACCCGCCTCCGGGACTTCCTCGAGGCCTTCTTCGAGGAGTACGACCTTGAGGACATGCTCATCGCCGAAACCGAAGCCGACGCGACCCACAGCGGCTGGGCACCGGTGCCCGACGACCTGCCCGGCACCTGGCGCAAGAATCCGGAAGGCGACCAGACCCGACCCTACGCTCGAGTCTGTGTCAACGGCCGCTTCAACGAACACCTCGGCGGATTCGAGACGGAGCTCACGGACGACGACCGTGTCGCGCTGATCTACCCGTTCATGTTCTGTTGTTGAGGCTGCCTCGGCCATCGGCGGCGACTGGCGGGAGCGGCGACGGCCAGTAGAGCGAACATATTCGTATCAGGCCTTAGGCCCGTCCGAGGCCGAGGACCGAGTATGAGTCACGACGCCGCCAGCGGCGAACCCGCCACGCGCAGCGAGCACGACGCATCGTGGTCGGCGAACCTCGAGGGGCCCGAACACGCGATGGATCGGGACCTGATCGTCGAGCAGTCGAAAGACGCGGTCGCGGAGACGGTCGCCGGCTACCACGTCAACCTCGTCACCCACGGCGAGCACGGCCATCCCGAGACGTATCTCTGGGACGAACTCGAGGCCGCCTTCGACGGGATTCGCCTCGAGTACGTCGATCGATGTGGCTGTGGCGGGCACGTGACTCGCGTCCACGTCGGCGAGGAGTGAGCGCGGCGACCGCGCCCCGAGCGAATCGACCGGCAGCACCCGCTTCCTTGCGATCGTCAGGCTGAGGGCTATGTGACCCGGGTCGTTAGCACCGACGATGACCGCTCGAACGCAGCCGTTCGACGATCCAGTCACCTGCCGCGTGTGTGGCACGGAGAACGAGCACAGCTACACCTACTGCCGCCACTGTCTCGGCCAACTTCCCGCGAGACCCGATTCCCGCCGCTGAGGGGTCGACGAGTCGAGACCCGACGCCCCGGAGTCGTCCGCTCGAGAGTCGCCAGCGGCTCCGAGTCAGTCCGCGGCACCGCCGACGACCGACCCGCCTCCCTCGCCGTACACCTCGGCCTCGTCGAGGTAACACTGCGGATCGGGCTCGAAGAGGTCGCCCGTCGACGCCAGCGCACGCAGCCGCGAGGCACCGCGACAGATCGACTGGTACTGACACTCCCCGCACTTCCCTTTCAGGTGCTCCTCGCGGTTTCGCAACGCCTCGAGCAACGGGTTCGACTCGTCCTCCCAGATCTCGCCGAAGGGCCGGTCGCGGACGTTGCCGAGGCTGTATCCCTGCCAGAACTGCGTGAGGTGGACGTTCCCCTGGTAGTCGACGTCGGCGACCCGCTCGCCCGTCGGGTCGCCACCGTTTCGCTCGAGATGGGTATAGACCGCTTGCGCCTTCTCCTCGCCGAAGTTCTCCCGGGCGTACTCGACGAGGAACGCGGCGTCGGCGTAATTGCCCACGAGCAGGGTCTCGATCTCCTCTCCCTGCGAGTGGTACTCGAGCGTGAGATCGGCGACCTGCTCGATCGCCTCGCGTTTTGCGTGGGGCGAGAGGTCGGCGTCGACGATCTCGGCTCCCCGACCGCCGTAATCGAGGTGGTAGAAACAGAACCGATCGAGCCCCTTGTCGACGAGCAGGTCGACGACCCCCTCGAGGTCGGGCGCGTTGGCCTCGGTGATCGTGTAGCGCAGGCCGGTTTTGAGCCCGGCCTCGAGGCAGTTCTCGATGCCGCGGACGGCGGCGTCGAACGCGCCGTCTTCGCCCCGAAAACGGTCGTTCCGCTCGGGGAGGCCGTCGACGGAGATGCCGGCGTACTGGAGTCCGGCGTCCCGCAACGCCGCGGCCTTCTCGGGAGTGAGCAGGGTGCCGTTCGAGGACAGCACCGGGCGGAGTCCACGGTCGGCCGCGTAGGAGACGAGTTCGACCAGATCGTCGCGGACGAGCGGTTCGCCCCCCGAAAAGAGGACGACGGGCGCGCCGTAGTCGGCGAGTTGATCGAGAAACGACTTGGCTTCGGCGGTCGTGAACTCGCCGGTCGCGGGTTCGGTCTCGGCGCCGGCATAGCAGTGCGAACAGTAGAGGTTACACCGGCGGGTCGTGTTCCAGACGACGACCGGCCGCTGCTGTTTCTCCTCGGTAATCTGTGGTTTTTCGGACCCCTCGGCCGCGTCGTAGCGCAGGCCATCGCCCTCGGCGTCGAGGTCACAGAGGAGTTTGCTGATCGAGATCACAGACTGTTCACCTCCGAGGCACCGGCGGTCTCCTTGTAGACGCGGGGTTCCTCGTCCTCTCCGTCGCTATCGTCGTCGCCAGCACGTTCGTCCGGCCGCTCTTCGGCCGTCTCCGCGAGACCGCGCGTCGAGTACCGCTCGACTGCGTCGGCCGGGCAGAGCCAGACGTCGGCGGCGTACCAGCCAAACAGCCGCGACGCGTGTTCGTGTGCCGCCGTTGCGCTCGCGGCGGCGACGCTTCCGACGTGGCGCATCGGGTCACCCTCCTCGTTGCGGATGAAGACTTCCCACTGCCGGGTCGGGTTCCCTCGCTCGTCGCTCTCGACTGCTGACCGACGTGCTTTCTCGACCATACCGACACCTACGAGACGATACCGAAGGTAGTTGTGCGATCTCCCAGCGAGCGGGAATACCCCGCCCGGCGGTCGAACATCTTCCCGTCTTCCCGTCCGGCGGGAACAGTGAGGGCGTTTTCGGCCCTCCGAACCCCAGCCTCCCCTATGCCCCCCGGAACTCTCGACACGTCCAAGCGACCGTTCGTCCTCATCTGGGAACTCACCCAGGCTTGCGGACTCGCCTGCGATCACTGTCGGGCCGACGCCAAGCCCCAGCGCCACCCCGACGAACTCTCGACGGCGGAGGGGAAAGCCCTGCTCGAGGGAGCCGCCGAGTTCGGCGACGGCCAACTGGTCGTCCTCTCGGGTGGCGACCCGCTCGTCCGGGACGACGTCGAGGAACTGATCACCTACGGCGACGACCTCGGCCTGCGGATGACGATCACGCCCAGCGGAACGGGGTCGCTGACCGCCGACCGCATCGAGTCGATGGCCGACGCGGGGCTCAAACGGATGGCCGTCAGTCTCGACGGCGCCTCGCCGGCGTCTCACGACGCGTTCCGCGGCGAGGACGGGAGTTTCGAGGAGACGATCCGCGCCGTCGAGGACGCTCGAGCGGCCGGTCTCCCGGTCCAGGTCAACACGACGGTCTGTCGGCAAACGGTCGAGGAACTCCCCGCGATCCGCGACCTGCTGACCGAGATCGGGGCCGTGATGTGGAGCGTCTTCTTCCTCGTCCCCGTCGGTCGGGGTCGGGTTCTCGAGCCGGTCGATCCCGAGCGGGCCGACGCGGTGATGGAGTGGTTGGCCGAGGTCAGCGAGACGGAGCCCTTCGGCGTCAAGACGACCGAGGCCCCGCAGTATCGGCGCGTATCAATGCAACGACGGGCCGAGCGGGCCGAGCGGGCCGGGGACGAACCGGATCCCGGCGTCAAACGCCGGACCGGAATCGTCGCGGGCGACGGCTTCGCGTTCGTCAGTCACACGGGAGAGGTGTTCCCGTCGGGGTTCCTCCCGGAGTCGGCCGGTAACGTCCGCGATCGGCCCGTCACGGATCTCTACCGCGACTCGTCGCTGTTCCAGTCGCTACGCGACCGCGATCGGCTTTCGGGCAAGTGTGGCGCCTGTCCCTACCGCAACGTCTGTGGCGGCAGTCGCTCGCGCGCGTTCGCCCACACCGGCGACCCGCTGGCGAGCGACCCGCTCTGTCCGTTCGTTCCCGAGGGCTACGACGGACCGCTGCCCTGGGACGACGCCGACGGCGAGACGCGTGGCGTCTCGAGCGGTGACTGACTGCCGACTGTGACTCCATCCGGGACCGACTCGAGTCCGGACGAGCGGATCGCTCGCGGGTTCATGCGGAGAGAAACGGGGTGACGGCGTCCGAACCTGGCTGGCAGATCCACGACTATCACTGGGGACGACCCCGTCGATCGCACAGGCTCGACGCCGTCGACGATAGCTCGGCGGAACCGGTACATCGGAATCGTTCGCGGTCGAGTGCACGCACCACCGGAGCAGGTATGGGTGGATGGTCGACGCATACCATGCCGGGGAGCAGCCGTCGTGTCCTGACGATCGGTCACAGGGTCTCGGATCGGCGGCGCGTGCGATCGATCGATGGGAGACGATCGACTTCGGGATTCCCCCGAATCCGTTCGCAACGAAGCCGAGCCGTACGCTCGCGTTACTCGAGGACGACCAGCACGTCGCCCATGTCGACGCTGTCGCCTTCCTCGATGGCAATCTGCGTGACGGTGCCGCCCCGGGAGGCGACGATGTCGTTTTCCATCTTCATCGCCTCGAGGACGACCAGCACGTCGCCGGCGGCGACCTCGTCTCCTTCCTCGACTTCGATGTCGAGGATCGTCCCCTGCATTTCGGCGTCGACGGTCTCGCCGTCACCCTCGAGTTCCGCGCCCCCGCCGTCCTCGTTCGAACCGCCTGCCGGCTCCGGACGGCTGGCCGTCGCGCCCCCGGCGTCGACGTCGCCGGCCGGAATCGCGGGCGCGCCGTGTTCCTCGAGTTCGACCTCGAAGCGCTTGCCGTTGACCTCGACGGTGAACTCGCGTTCGACGGCCTCGTCGTCGTCGCCCGCACCGCCGTCACCGGTGTCGCCGCCCCACTGCTCTTGGGCTTCCTCGATTCGACTCTCGTCTAACTCCTCGTCCAAGTACTTCGTCGTATGCGTGCTCTGGACGAACTCCTCGTCGGTCAGCATCAGCCGGTGGAACGGGATGATCGTCGGGATGCCCGCGATGTCGTACTCGCGGAGCGCGCGCAGCGAGCGCTCGATACACTCGTCGCGGTCCTCGCCCCAGACGACGAGCTTTGCGATCATCGAGTCGTAGTCCGTGACGAGTTCGTCGCCCTGCCGGAGCGCGTCGTCCATGCGGACCCCGACCCCGCCCGGCGGGTCGTAGGTCTCGAGGGTACCGCCGGTTGCGGGCGCGAAGTCGTTGGCCGCGTTCTCGGCGTTGATCCGGAACTCCATCGCGTGGCCGTCGATGTCGACGTCGTCTTGCTCGAAGTCGATCTCCTCGCCGGCAGCGACCTTGATCTGGCGTTTGACGATATCGATACCGGTAATCTCCTCGGTGACCGTGTGCTCGACCTGAATCCGCGTGTTGACCTCGAGGAAGAAGAAGTTCGTGTCGGGGCCCAGCGGGCCCTCGCGGCCGGGGTCTTCCTCGACGAGGAACTCGACGGTGCCGGCGTTGGTGTAGTCGGCGGCGGCGACCCCGCGGCGGGCGGCCTCGCCGATCTTCTCGCGGAGTTCGTCGGTCAGGGCTGCGGAGGGCCCTTCCTCGATGACCTTCTGGTGGCGCCGTTGGAGCGAACAGTCACGCTCACCGAGGTGGCGGACGTTACCGTGTTCGTCGGCGACGATCTGGACCTCGATGTGACGCGGTTGCTCGAGGTAGCGCTCGAGGTAGACCGAATCGTTGTCGAAGTAGGCCTCTCCCTCGCGTTTGGCGCTCTCGAGTTGGTCTTCGACCTCGCTTTCGTCCCAGACGACCTTCATGCCCCGGCCGCCACCGCCACCTTCGGCCTTGATGGCGATCGGGTAGCCGTGTTCCTCACCGAACGTTTTGACCGCTTCGGGGTCGGTAACGGGGTCCGTCGTCCCGGGAACGATCGGGACATCCGCCTCGCTCATGATCGTCCGGGCTTTGGTCTTCTCGCCGAGCGATTCCATCGCCGAACTGGACGGACCGATCCAGGTAATTCCCTCGGCCGCCTCGACTTTACCCGCGAACTCGGCGTTCTCGGCGAGGAAACCGTAGCCGGGGTGGATGGCGTCGGCATCGGCCTTGCGGGCAGCCTCGATGACCGCTTCGTGATCGAGGTAGGAGTCGGCCGCACGAGCGGGCCCCACGTTGTACGCCTCGTCGGCGTAGCGGACGTGGCCCGAGTCCTTGTCGGCCTCGGAGTAGACGGCGACGGTCCCGATATTCAACTCTTCACACGCCCGCATGACGCGGACGGCGATCTCCCCGCGGTTTGCCACAAGAACCTTCCTGAACATTCCTGTGGAAAACGTCGGTAGGCCCCCACCTTACTTTTTCGCAACGGGTTCGACAACGCGACAGCTCTCGACCGTTGACGAACATCCTCCCACGAACCGAACGGAACGCCCTCCATGGTAGTTATGGGCAAGCGTTATCCGATCTGAGAACCTCATACACACGATGTACGAGTTCATACGCAGCCCGCTGCAGGCCCAATCCGTGCTCGAGGATCCCCTCTTGATCGTCGGGCTCGTCGGACTCCTGCTCGTCGTGATCACGGTCTGGCAGATGGTCGAGATCGTCGACGCCTACGACAGAGCGGCGCTGACGGTCTTCGGGGAGTACCGCAAACTGCTCGAGCCGGGGTTGAACATCGTCCCGCCGTTCGTCTCACGGATATACACGTTCGACATGCGAACGCAGACGCTGGACGTCCCCCGGCAGGAAGCGATCACGCGCGACAACTCGCCGGTGACGGCCGACGCCGTCGTTTACATTCGCGTGATGAACGCCAAGCGCGCGTTCCTCGAGGTCGACGACTACCAGCGCGCCGTCTCGAATCTGGCACAGACGACCCTGCGTGCCGTGATCGGCGACATGGAACTCGACGATACGCTGAGCCGACGTGAGATGATCAACGAACGAATCCGCACCGAACTCGACGAACCCACCGACGAGTGGGGGATTCGCGTCGAATCGGTCGAGGTCCGCGAGGTCACGCCCTCCCAGGGCGTCAAGGGTGCGATGGAGGAACAGACCTCCGCCGAGCGCCGCCGCCGCGCGATGATCCTCGAGGCACAGGGTGAACGCCGCAGCGCCGTCGAGAAGGCCGAGGGTGACAAGCAGTCGAACATCATCCGCGCCCAGGGTGAAAAGCAAAGCCAGATCCTCGAGTCCCAGGGTGACGCGATTTCGACCGTCCTGCGTGCCCGTTCGGCCGAATCGATGGGCGAACGCGCCGTCATCGACAAGGGGATGGAGACGCTCGCCGAGATCGGCCAGGGCGAATCGACGACGTTCGTCATGCCCCAGGAACTCACCTCGCTGGTCGGTCGCTACGGCAAGCACCTCTCGGGCAGCGACGTGAAAGGCAACGGGGCGGAGCTCGACAGCCTCGAGTTCGACGACGAGACCCGCGAACTGATCGGATTAGACGACATCGCCGACATCATCGGCGAAATCGACGAGCAGGCCGAGATGGACGTCGAAGCGATGGAAGAGCAGGCTCGCGCGATCAAGGAAGGGCAGGACGTGGGAATGGAAGCGGAGAACCCGATCACGATGTCGGAGACCGACGACGAACCCGACGCAGAGTAGCGAGCCCCGAACCGACGGTCAGTCTACCGTGCTCGCAGGTACCCGGTTTTCGACCGTCTCGCGGCCCTCCTCGAGCGATATCCGTTCGGTCGATCGGACGGCCGCGAACTCCTGTGTGGACTGGGCGCTCTCGCTCGAGTCGCCTGCCGTGGACTGCGAGCCGTCGTCTGTAAAATTCTCGACGGAGCGAACACGTCGTCCGCGCCCGTCGTCAGAACTGTTTCGTCCGTCCTGCGGCCGACCACGGGTCGGTCGGGGCACCACGCGGAACCCGGACGGTCCGGTGTTGCTGTGCGCGAACCCGACCGGCGAACGACCAGCGCTCGTCGTCCCACGTCACCTCACCCTCGGCCGCCGCTGCGGCGGCCGCGAGCGCGTGATCGTGGAGGTGAGCGCCGATAGCGGCAACGATCGCTGCGGCCTCCTCGTCGTCCGCGTCGTCCGGCATATCGAGGTCGACGTCCCCGGGCAGCGCCGCCTCGAGTCCGGGCGACGCGGTCTCGGCCTCGTCCGTCGACGCCGTCGTACCGTCCGCGGAGGTCTGTTGTGATGGCATCTGACTACAGCGGGATGTTGCCGTGTTTCTTGTCCGGGTTCTGTTCGCGCTTGGTTTCGAGCATCTCGAGGTCGGCGATCAGCCGTGGCCGGGTTTCGGTGGGGACGATGACGTCGTCGAGGAAGCCCTTGTCCGTCGCGGTGTAGGGATTGGCGAACTCCTCGCGGTACTCGTCGATGAGTTCGTCGCGGAGTTCGTCGGGGTTGTCGGCCTCCTGAAGTTCCTCGCGGTAGAGGATGTTGACCGCGCCCTGTGGGCCCATGACGGCGATTTCGGCGGTCGGCCAGGCGTAGTTGACGTCCGCGCCGAGGTTCTTCGACGCCATGACGCAGTAGGCGCCGCCGTAGGCCTTCCGCGTGATGACCGTCAGCAGGGGAACGGTCGCCTCGGCGTAGGCGTAGAGCAGTTTCGCGCCGTGACGGATGATCCCGCGGTGTTCCTGGTCGGTACCGGGCATGTAGCCGGGGACGTCGACGAAGGTGACGATCGGGATGTTAAAGGAATCACAGAAGCGGACGAACCGCGAGGCCTTCATGGAGGCGTCGACGGTCAGCGTGCCGGCGTTGACGCGGGGCTGGTTGGCGACGAGCCCGACCGAGCGGCCGTCGAGGCGGCCGAAGCCGACGACGATGTTCTGGGCGAAGTTGTCCGCGACCTCGAAGAAGGATCCCTCGTCGACGACGCTATCGATGACGTCGGTCATGTCGTAGGGCTTCTGCGGGCTCGGCGGGACGATGTCCGTGAGCGCGTCGTCGCGCCGGTCGGGGTCGTCCCAGGGCTCGACGCGCGGTGGATCCTCGACGTTGTTCTGGGGGAGATAGGAGAGGAGCCGTTTGATGTCGTCGAGTGCCTGCTCCTCGCTCTCGCAAGCGAACTGAGCGACGCCGGTCTTGTTGGCGTGGGTCATCGCGCCGCCGAGTTCCTCGTGGGTGACCTCCTCACCGGTGACGGTCTTGGTGACGCCGGGGCCGGTGATGTACATGTGGCTGGTGTCTTTGACCATGAAGATGAAGTCGGTGATCGCCGGGGAGTAGACGGCACCGCCGGCACACGGCCCCATCGTCGCCGAAATCTGGGGGACGACGCCGCTGGCTTCCTGATTCCGGCGGAAGATTTCGGTGTAGCCCGCGAGGCTCTTGACGCCCTCCTGAATCCGGGCTCCAGCGGAGTCGTTGAGCCCGATGACGGGCGCGCCCACCTCCATCGCCATGTCCATGACCTTGCAGACCTTCTCGGCGAAGACCTCGCCGAGCGACCCCCCAAAGACCGTGAAGTCGTGGGCGAAGACGAAGGTGGTCCGCCCGTTGACCTCGCCGTAGCCGGTGACGACGCCGTCGCCGGGGACCTTCTTCTCCTCCATCCCGAACTGGCTCGTCTGGTGGGTCCGGAGCTGGTCGAACTCCGTGAAGGTGCCGTCGTCGAGGAAGTAGTCGATCCGCTCGCGGGCGGTCATCTTCCCCTTGTCGTGTTGCTTCTCGATTCGCGCCTCGCCGCCGCCTTTCCGTGCCTCTTCGCGGAGTTCCTCGAGTTCGTCGATGCGGTCCTCCATCGTCATAGGGAAACCCTCCCGTGGCGACTCATTGGCCGTGGAAACGGCCACCGGAATAAAAAACGTTCTGTAACTCGTATTATTTCCCATGAGGGTTCGGGTGTTGTCGTATCACATGGGGAAGCGGCCGAACGGCGGCAGTTCTGTTCGGGTGGGCTCGAGAGCGCAGTTCGAACGAATCGGTATCACCGACGTGTGGAACGCGACCGTTGTAGACGGGTAGTCCGCGATCTACCTTTCGATTCGTGAACAAATACGGCGCGAATACTGACAAATGACACTGAAAGAGAAGCATACCGTGTATAGTCGTCGAATGTAAGGTTTTAAGGCATGCTGAGAATGGGTTAAACTATGGCACAACGCGAATCATGGGCGACACGAACAGGCTTTATCCTGGCTGCAGTTGGGAGTGCAGTTGGATTAGGAAACATCTGGCGGTTCCCGTATCAGGTGGGTGAACAGGGTGGCGCGGCGTTTCTATTTATATACCTCGCGCTAATCGTCATGGTCGGCTTCCCGGTCATCCTCGTCGAATTCGTCGTCGGCCGGAACACGGAGCGAAATCCCGTCGGTGCGCTCAAACGGCTCGGTACCGGCGCGTGGACGAAAATCGGCTGGGTTTTCGTCACGGCCGGCTTCGTTATCCTCTCGTACTACAGCGTCGTCGCCGGCTGGACGCTTCGATACGTCCTCATCGGCTTACAGGGCAACTACACCGCCGACAGTGCGCCCGACCAGTTCGGCGCGGTCGCATCCGGACTCGACGCCGTCGTTCTGCACGCCGTCTTCATGGCTGCAGTCATCGCGATCGTCGCACTCGGCATCGAGCGCGGGATCGAACTCTCGGTCAAACTAATGGTGCCAGCGATCATCGTCATCTCCCTCGGACTCGCCGCATACGTGTTCACGCTCGATGGAGCCGCTGACGCGTACGCCTACTACCTCTCACCGGAACTCAGCACGATTACCGCCGAATGGACGACCATCCTCCCGGCGGCCGCCGCACAGGCGTTCTTTACCCTGTCGCTCGGGATGGGCGTGATGATCACGTACGCGTCGTATCTCGGCGAAGACCGAAATCTCGCATCGGACGCCGGCATCATCGCCGGCTTGGACACGTTCATTGCCTTCACTGCCGGTCTCATCGCGTTCCCGATCCTGTTTGCGGCGGGGATCGAACCCGGTGCGTCCGGCCCGGCGCTGATCTTCGTCAGTCTCGCCGCCGCATTCGCTGAACTACCCTTCGGCGGACTTCTCGGGGCGATCTTCTTCGGAACCGTCGCCATCGCCGCGCTTTCGAGCGCGATCAGTATCATGGAGGTCGTCGTCTCCTATCTGATCGACGAGCAGGGTATCGACCGCCTCCCCGCGACGGTCGCGCTGGGCGTCGCCATCTTCCTCGTCGGCGTGCCGGCCGCCCTCGACCTCATTTTCATCGATCTCTACGACGGCTTCGCGAACAGTATCCTGCTCATGCTCGGTGGCCTCTTGCTGTCGATCTTCGTCGGCTGGGTCATTCCGGACCTCGCGCTCGAGGAGATCAGCAAAGGCATCAAAAACGTCGGCTCCCTCGGGTCGGCATGGGTCTGGTTCGTCCGGGTTCCCGTCGTCATCGCGCTGATCGCTCTGGTCGCGCTGAACGCGTGGGACTACTACGGGTTCCTGACCGGTGGCTTCGCCGAGTGGTTGAGTACGAACTTCTAGCGGGCACGACCGGTCGATATTTTCCGGGCAGCCCCGGTCCGATCAGGCCTCACCGTACACCGGTACCGCAGCACCGCTCGTCACCGCGGCCCCATCGCTACAGAGGAACGCGATCACGTCCGCGATCTCGAGGGGGTCGACCCACGAGTCGTGATCGGCGTCGGGCATCATTTCGCGGTTCATCGGCGTATCGATCACGCTCGGCATGACGCAGTTCGCGCGGACGGTCCCGCGGTTCTCCTCGGCTACCGTCTCCGTCAGCAGCCGGATGCCGGCCTTCGTGATCCGGTAGGGGCCGTCGCCGGCGCCGCCCTCGAGCGAGGACCGGGCACTGATGCTGACGATCGACCCCTCCGTCTCCTGGAGGTGTGGCAAGGCGTGTTTGGACGCCAGAAAGGCCGTTTTCAAGTTGACGTCCACGAGCAACTCGAACTCCTCGAGATCGGTGTCCTCGACGTGATCGCCGCCCCGCCACGTCCCGGCGACGTTCAGCAGGTGGTCGATCCGGCCGTGGTCGTCGACGACGGTCGTCATCAGGTCGGCCACGTCGTCCTCGTCGGTCAGGTCCGCCTCGTAGAACGCGAGATCGGATTCGGCGGCGGGATCGGGCTCGAGCAGGCTGTCTTCCTCGTCGGGCGCGATCACGTCGACGGCACAGACCGTCGCACCCGCCTCGAGAAATCGTTCGACGGCGCCGCTGCCGAGTGCGCCACTCGCGCCGGTGATCACTGCGACGGTTCCGTCGAAGTCGACATCGAACGCAGTCGGAACTGCCATGCCCTAGGGTGTGCGCTCCGATCGCATCAAAGACGGGGGCTGTCGAGGTCGGGCACACGACGGAGAGCGAACCGAACCGACGGAGCCGGTCCTACGAATCGGTCGGCAACTCGGCTCGTTCGAACCAGAAGTCCGCGATCGCGTCGACCAGTTCGGTATACCCCGCCGGATCGGAGGGTTTTCTGAGGGAAGCGTTCGCCGCGAGTTCGTAACTCTCGTCGACGTTCTCGCGGGTCGGCGACCGCGTCAAGACGAGCACGGGAAGCCGTTCGAGTTCCGGCTCGTCGGTCAACGCTTTGAGAACCTCGAGGCCGGACATCTCCGGCAGATCCATGTCTAATAGGACGAGGTCCGGGACCGACGGTGGCTCGCCGTCGTGGTCAGTGAACTGTGCCAGCGCTTCGTTCCCGTCAGTCACGACGTGGAGTGACGTTTCGATGGCTAGCTCGTCGAACGCCTCCCGGATCAACCGGACGTCCGCGTCGTCGTTCTCGATGAGCAGCACATCGACCGAATCGGTCCCTCGACCGCTCATGGGGGGCTCACGACTGACAAGCGTGTGGTGGGGTCATCCAATGCGACACTCGCCTTCACCTAGTCAGGAGACCCGGTTAAGCCTACTTACTAAGTGGTTTGGAACCTGCGGACAGAACCCCGTCTCGAGGCCCCAACGTGGTCGCGTCTCGGGGTATTGCGGTATCCGAACCGAACGGACGACTCGCTGACGTTCAACCGACTCCTCCCCCGCGGGGTAGAAGACCGATTTCCCTCGGTTCGCGAGCGCGTGTTCACCCACCGTTACGGACGATTTTCGCCGACGGTCGTCACGGACACCGTCCGCGTTCGCGGGCCGTCACACTCGACGAGCAGCACCGACTGCCACGTTCCCAGCGCCAGCTCGCCGTCCGCGACCGGAACCGTCACGTCCGGGCCGACCAGCGACGCGCGGAGATGCGAGTCCGCGTTGCCGTCCAGTTCGTCGTGGGCGTGGCCCTCGTCGGGAACCACATCCCGCAGGAACGACTCGAAGTCGCCACGGAGCCGCGGTTCGGCTTCCTGAACGACGAGTCCGGCCGTCGTATGCTGGACGAACGCGGTACAGATCCCCGCCTCGAGGCCGTCGGGGACGGCCGCGGCGATGCGATCGGTTACGTCGACGGTCGTCAGCCGTGACTCGGTCGTGACTGCAAACGACATGCTCGAGGGGACGACCGCACGGATAGAGTCGGTTCCGGTTTTCCTCGGATATCGGCGCGGTTAGGAAAGACGGCTCATACGGTCTGCTGTAACGATGTACCCGCGCAACCGCGAACCGCCGTGTGGGTGCGCCGTTACTGACTGACAGTCGTCCGTGTCAGTGCCCATTCGGCGCGGTCGCGGACGTTCGGGGCCGGATCGTCGCTCGCGAGCGCCCGCAG
This sequence comes from Natrinema ejinorense, assembly GCF_002494345.1. GTDB lineage: Archaea > Halobacteriota > Halobacteria > Halobacteriales > Natrialbaceae > Natrinema > Natrinema longum. The sequence goes on along the minus strand of NZ_NXNI01000001.1, from coordinate 792,446 downwards.
TCGTGGCGCGGCCGCGTCGACGCGCCCGTTCCCGAGCGCGATGCAGGCGTTTACCCGGACGTGAGGATAGTCGTCCGCGAGCAACTCACAGAGCTGGTCGCGAACCGGCTCGAGTGCGGATTCGATCCCGTCGGCGACCCGTGCGAGGGTCATCGCGGCCATGGCCCGCGTATCCGGGTCCGAACAGGACAGCGAAGCCCCGAGGGACCCACAGACCGGCTCGACCGCGGCTGGATCGTGGTCGGCCACGTCGCCGAGGCAGCCGATCGCGTCGTGTCTGAGCGCCGTTTCGTCGTGATCGACGAGCGTGGCAGCGTGCGTGACGAACTCCCGGGACGGTAACTCTCCCTCGGATCGCACGAACCGACCGAGCGCTCGGAGCGCCGGCGTCCCGTTCTCGACCGGGTTCACCGCCAGCGCATCGGTGAGAACCGGGACCGCCGGCCGGATCGCCGCCGGGTCAGCCGTCGAGACGTGTGCCAGCACTTCCAGTCCGCCGTGATCGAAGCCGCGTCGTTGCTCCAGTATGTCGACGATCGCCGTCGTATGGTCGGCCACGACATCCGGTCGCTCGGCGGCGACGGCGGCGAGACACCGAAGGAGTTGCCGCGTCTCCGGGCGATCGGTTCGGTCGGCGGCAACGGCAACGATCGCCGCGGTCGATGGTGCGACATCGGTCGGCGCTTCGGCCGCCAGATCGGCGAGACAGGCCGCGATCTCCTCGTGAAAGTCGAGCCCCGGGCGCTCGAGGAGCGCGCGGAGTTTCGGAACCGTCGGAACGCACGCCCCGGCCAGTCCTCGTTCGTCGATCGCTGTTCGGATCCGACGGACCGCGGCTCGCTGCTCCGTCGGAGCGGGATCGTCGAGTTGTGCGAGGACTGCCGGCAGGTCGAATCCCGCTACTCCCCCGCCCTGCTGCTCGAGGCCCCCGCCCCCATCCACATCCATCGTGTCCCGTGCATGGGTGATAGCCATCAAAAGGGTTCCGGCCAACGGCGGTGGGAAAGGAGTGCTTGAAACGCGATCAGGCGAGCCACTCTTCGGGTTTCGTGTCGTAATCGATGTCGTCGGCCGAGAGGTGTTCGACCTCCTCCCAGGGCACGTCTTCGGTCGTGACCGTCTGACCGTCGTATCGGATCAGTTTGCCTTGCTCTTCCGGTTCGGGCTCGCGATTGCGGCGCTTGGCGACTTCGATGTCGTGTTCGTCGACCTCCTTGACGATGGTCAGCAGGTTCACCGGGCGGCCCCACAGTTCGAAGATCCGCTTGAGCGTCTCCGTGGCCTGCCCCAGATCGAGCATGACGCCGTTGTACTGGTGGCCCAACAGGAGTTCGTTCGCGTTGTTGTAGTTGCCGTCGTAGACCGCGATCGTCGGCTTCCCGAAGTTGGTAAACTGCAACAGCAGCTTCTTTTTGACGTCTTCGGCCGCGTCGCTGGCGACGTGGAACTGCCCGGTCGCCTGCGAGTGTTCGTAGGTGAAGTAGTTGTTCTCCGTAATGAACTCCTTGGTGAGGAACTCGTCGAGGAAGGTCACGTCGTTGTGGCTCTCCCGGACGTCGAACATCCGATCCCAGCCGGCGGTGAATTCGATGTCCTCGAGTGCCTCCTCGACCGACGAGTACCGCGCGTCGTCGAAGAGGTAGCGGCCGATCCGCTCGAGTTCGTTCTGATTGACGCGTCCGAGGAAGCCGCGGTGTTGGCGCTTGACCAGCGAGTAGTGTCGCCGGGCCAACCCCTCGTAGGTCAGGACTTTCCAGGGATACGTTTCGACGTCTATCTCGCCCTCGAGAGCCCGCTCGAGTGCCTCGTGGTCGACCCACTTCTCGGGCATCTCCTCGAGTCGCCCGAGCGTCTCGGGCGTAATCGTCTCGATCGCCGCCGGCGGCTCGAGGATCTCGAGGACCGCATCGAAGTCGACGACATCGATGAGATTGCGCCAGGAGATGCCCTCGACGCGCAACAGCGCCTCGAGGACGGCCCGACGGTTCGTCGTGTTCTCGACGTACTCCCACAGCTCCATCCCGAGGCTGTAGGGGTTGAGGCCGCCCGACGCCAACACCTTCGCCATGTGGTCGGCGTAGTTGAGGAACTCGTCGTCGCCGGCGAAGACCTCGTCGGTCATCATCGTCGACTCCCAATAGGCGGCCCAGCCCTCGTTCATCACCTTCGTCATCTTCTGGGCGGCGAAGTAGTAGGCCTCCGCCCGCATCATGTCGAGGATGTCGCGTTGCCACTCCGTCATCTCGACCGCTCGTCCGGCCTCCTCGTCGTACTGCTTGCCGTGCTCGCGGACGAACGCCAGCACGTCCTTCTGGGGCTCTTCGGGAAAGCTCGGGGCGATGTCTTCTTCCTCGAGTTTGTCGAGCCACTCCTCGGTGAACACCTCGCCTTTGATCTCATCGGAGAGCTCGAGTTCGTCGAGTTGCTCGGCGAGGTCGCCGTCGATCTCCGTGCCCGCGGGCCCGTCGACGTCGAGTCGCCGGCTGAACACCTGATGCTGGTCGATGTTATCCTCGAGGGTCAGGCAGTGGTCGATCCACTTCTCGACCTCGGCGCGGTCGATGTCGGGATCGGACATGTACTCGTCGATCGCCCGTGCGTGACGCTCGAGCATGGCGGCGGCGTTGACCTGCTCTTCGTCGGCGCGCCCGCTGGTGAACATGCCGAACCAGTCGTTGTTCGCGAAGAAGTCCGAGTGGGCTTCGACGTGGGTGATGACTGCCTTCTGGTCGGCGATCGTATTCGACTCCTGGAGGAACGCATGGGCGGGGTTGTCGTTGTTGACGATCTCGAAGGCCTTCCCGCCCGCGTACTGGCCCTGCTTTTGTTGCTTGTCGTACTGCATTCCCCACCGCCAGTGGGGGTAGCGGCTCTGGAACCCGCCGTAGGCGATGAGTTCGTTCATCTCGTCGTAGTCGATGATCCAGTACTTCACCGGATAGGGCTCGAGGCCGAGCTTCACCGCGAGGTTCCGTGCCTCGTCGACCGGCTCCTCGAGATCGCTGGCAATCGCCTGTTTGCGGAATCGGTCCGCGTTCGAATTTGAGTTACTCATCGGTCTCACTCTCCGTCGAGAGGATGTCGTAGATCGCGTCGGTCACGTCCGCCTCGCCGTTGACGTAGGCCACCGCGACGTCCTCCGCGTCGGTCCCGAAGTGGCGCTCGAGTTCCTCGGCGTGGGTGGCGTTGATCGCGTTCCCGCTGGGTTGTGTCTCTACGTAGGCGTGGAGGTTCGCCGGAATCTGCTCCATCATCGGGATCACGCGCTCCTCGGTGTCGTTCGAGGAGTTCTCCGAGTCGCCCGCGGCGAAGACGTATCGGTTCCAGTCGGTCCAGGGGTACTCCTCCAACAGTTCGGCGGCGAGTTCGTACGCACTCGAGATCTTGGTGCCGCCGCCGCTGCGGATGCCGAAGAACTCGTCGCGCTCGACCTCCCAGGCGTCGGCGTCGTGGGCGATGTAGACGAACTCGGCGTTGTCGTACTTGCCCTGCAGGTACCAGTCCAGCGGGGTGAAGGTCCGTTCGACGAGTTCGCGTTTCTTCTCGCGCATCGAACCGGAGACGTCGCGGATGTTGACGACGACGACGTTCTTCTCTTTCTCCTCGATGATCTCGGGGTGACGGTAGCGCTCGTCCTCGCGGCGGAAGGGGACGTGGTCGATCCCCTCGCGGCGGATTTTCTGCTGGACGTCCTCGCGCTCGACGTTCGCTTCGACCGCCTCGATCGACGCCCACGTCCCGCGTTCTTCGGCCGGAATATCGTCGTAGGCCTCCTGGATCCAGGCCATCGAGACGGGGAGGTTCTCGCCGCGGGCCCACTCGAAGACCTCGCGGGGCTCGATCCCCTCGACCTTGCAGAGTTCCCGCAGGAACTCCTCGTCGAAGTCCATCGCGAGCTTGCGCTTGAGCCCCTCTTTGAACATCCGCTCGAAGTCGAGGGTGCTGTTGGGGCCGGTTCGGGTGAGGTCGGTAAACGGCCCTTCCTTCTCCTCGACGACTTTCTTACCCTTCGGGTCGAGGTCGAGCCCGAGTTCCTCGTCGAGTTCCTCGGCGAACTCCTCGGGATCCATCTCGTAGTACTCGTGGTCGCCCCCCTCCTCGCCGGGCTCGCCGTCCTCGCCGTCGTCGTCGCCCGGCTGGGGTTGGGGCTGGCCGACCGGCTGGCCGGCATCGGGCGTGCCGTCCTCGCCCTGGCCGACGCCGCCCTTGTCCCGCTGGTCGTACTCGAACTCCGGCAGCGAGACGATCTTCACCGGGATCTTGATCTCGCCCGGCCGGCTCTGGCCGAGGTCCCCGTACTGGATGAAATCGGCCAGATCCTCGCGGCGCTGTTCGCCCACCTCGCGGAATCGCTCGAGGTCGTCTCTCAGTCCCATCGGTAGCTCACCTGTCCCATGACGTGTCTGCTGGTTAGTTCGGCGGACGCTTCGGAGTAGCCAAAGAGGTTCACCATCGTCTCGATGGTGTTTTCCTTGACCGCCGCCGTTTCGGTCCCGCTCGGCGGGTCGCTCCACTGTCGCGGATCGAAGTCCTCGAAGGTCCGCTCGATGTCGTCCCAATCGTGGCTCTCGAGGACCGTCTTGATAACCGGGATCGCCGTGAGGTCGACGTCTTCGACGGCGAAGTCCTCGTCCCGGTGCTCCCAGGCGTGGCGGTTCAGCGAGGTGATGACCTTCTCGCGTCTGAAGTTCCGGACGCTCTCGCGGGGGTGATTCCCTTCGTACTCAGCTTCGGAGAACCGGCCCAGATGCTCGATCTCGAACAGCTTCATCGTCAGCGGATCGGGTTCGACGCGCTCGCCGCGGTCGTTGTACAGCGGTTCGTCGGTCTCCCAGGCGTAGACGTGTTCGACGTACTCGGCGACGGTCTCCTCGTCGACGCGTTTGTCGTGCATGATGGCCTCGATGACGTCGCTCTCCTGTTGGTCGTAGATGTAGTTTTTCACGGGGACGACTCGGTTCTCGAACTCCGAGCGCTCGCCCGTCGAGAAGACCGGCGCGTCGATCAGTCCCTCGACCATGGCGTTCAACACGTCGCGGGGCATAACGACGTCCTCGACCGAGAGCTCGGCGTGGTGGCGATCCCGATCGGCCTGCAGGAGTTCAGCGAGCGTATCCCGCGTATACGTGACCGGAATCCCGTGATCGCCGTCGTCGCCGTCGTCGTCGAAGTCGAACTCGTCCTTTTCGCGGCGAGTATCACCCTCCTGGAGGTAGCCCTGATCGTAGATCAGTGCCTTGTCGACGAGATCCAATCCGTTCGGGAGATCCTCCTCGTCGAGTCGCGTCACGACCGCGTACAGCGCAGCCGCCTCGATGGCGTGGGGCGCGAACTCCTGGACGCGCGCCTCGCCCTCGCGACCCTTGACCGTCACCGTCACCGGTGCACGGATCCGATCGGCCAGTTCGTCGTAGGTGTCGGCCTCCCAGACCGCCATCTCGTTGGTGAGCTCACGCCGGATGAGCTCCGTCTCGAGGCTCAGCGTCGTCAGGTAGCCAAAGCGGTGTTTGTCCAGCCGGCGCTTGAGCGCCTTCAGCGGGTCCATCCCGTTGCGGTCGGCGTGTTGGTTGAGCTGGGCCTCCAGATCGGGGTTCGAGATGATCAGCATCTGGGTGTCGACGTCCATCCCGATCCCCTTGTCGAGTTTCACCGATTGCTCGTCGGGGACGTTCAGCAGCTTCTGGAGCAGGTCGGCGTGCTGGGCCGCGTCCTCGACGATCGTGAGGACGCCGTTCCCCTGCGAGAGGACGCCGTCGTAGCTAAACGCCTGCGGGTTCTTCCGGCCCCGCGAGTCCAGTTCCTGGAGCATCCCGTGCATCCACGAGCCGACGAGCCGTTCCTTCGGCGGGCCGTCGTCTTCGGAATGCAAGACGCCGACGCCCTGGCCCGTGTCGACGACGTAGTTTTTCACCCGGAGGTGGCTCTCGTCGGTGATCGCCGAGAACAGTTCCTCCTCGCCGTCCCGGCGATAGCGCTCCTCGAGGAAGTCGTAGGCCTCCCGGGAGAACGGGTCGAGCTCCGCATCGACCTGGACCGGAACGTGGTCGTCGAGGTCGGCGTTGAGTCGCTCGAGCAGGTCCTTGCGGACGCTCTCGGGGAACACCGACAGGGGGTGGGCCTGGACGGGGCTTTCGTACCAGTGCTGGTCGTCGCTCGCGGTGGCGTCGCCGCCGTAGCTCAGCCCGCGCTCGCCGGCCTCGGCGGTCGTGACGTTCCACTCGACCGTGTATCGACGCCCCTCGGGGGTCTTCGAGTACTCGCGCAGTCCGTTGACCAGACAGCGCTTGAGTTCCGATTTGCCCGTCGCCGTCGGTCCCTCGAACCAGATGATCTTCTCGTCTTTCGCCCGCCCTGCGGCGATCGAGCGCAGGTCGTCGACGAATCCGTTGAGCACCTCGGTGTTGCCGAGGATCGCGTGTTCGCCGTCGTTGTGCGGATCGTCGAAGAAGCGATAGCGCTCTTTCTCCTCGCCTTCCTCGACGACGGTGCGCGTTCCGGCGGCCTCGATCGCCTCGAGCAGGTACTTCGAGGCGTGGGAGCCGATCGTCGGCTGCTCGAAGAGCCGATCGACGTACGCCGCGAGGCTCATCGGTTCCTCGTAGGTCTCCTCGAGTGTGCGATCCGCCTCGGAGACGTAGTCGTGTCCGGTCATGTTAGTCTTCCATCTCGGCTTTGGCGACCTCCGCGCCGGCGAACTCGAGCACCTCCTTGGCTCCACCTTCGGAGTACCCCTGTTCGATCAGTGCGTCGATCCACGCGGAGCGTTCGTCGTCGTCGAACTCGTTGGCGCTGACCAGCGCGGAGAAGTTGATGTTGTGCTTCTTGTCCTCCCAGAGCTTGCGCTCGAGAGCACGGCGCAGGCGCTCGTTGTCCTGGGGATTGAACGCCTCGCCCTCGCGGGCGCGTCGGGAAACCCAGTTGCTCACTTCCTGTCGGAAGTCCTCCTTGCGGTCCTCGGGGATGTCGAGTTTCTCCTCGACCGACCGGAGGAAGGTCTCGTCGGGTTCCTGCTCGCGGCCCGTGAGTTCGTCCTCGATCGTGTCGTCGTCGATGTAGGCCATCACGTGGTCCATGTACTTCTCGCCCTGCCGTTGGATCTCGTCGATGTCGTAGGCCAAGGCGTGGCGGACGTCCTCGATGGCGCGTTCCTTGTACTCCTCGCGGACCGTCTCGAGGTAGCGGTAGTACTTCTCGAAGTTGTCTTCGGGAATCGAGCCGTGGTGCTCGAGGTTCTCCTCGAAGAAGTTGAACACCGTCAGCGGCGAGAGGAACCCGCGCTGGCGGTGTTTCGAGTCCATGATCGCCTCGGCGATCTCGTCGCCGATGAAGCGAGGCGAGATCCCCACCATCCCCTCGCCGATCTCGGCTTTCGCGGCGGCTTCGTCGCGAAGCTTCTTGATGTCGATGTCGTCGCCTTCGTCGATCTCGCCGTTGTACGCTTTCGCCTTCGAGAGCAGCCCGACGGTCTCGGTGTCGGGTTCCTCGATGCGCGTGAGGACACCGAACAGCCCCGCCATCTCCAGGGTGTGTGGCTCGACGTTGATGTCGGGGACGTCGGCGTTGTTCAGCATCTTCTCGTAGATGTTGGCCTCGTCTTCGTAGGAGAGGACGTAGGGGAAGTCGATCCGCTTGGTGCGGTCGTTGAACGCTTCCATCTTCTCGTCGCCCTTCTTGTCCTTGTACTCGGGCATGTTGGTGCGGCCGACGATCACCTGGTCGATGTCGATCCGGGGGTTGTTCTTGGGCTTGATCGTCTGTTCCTGGGTCGCGTGCAGGAAGTCATAGAGGAACTCCCGCTGGAGTTTGAGCAGCTCCTCCCCGGAGAAGATACCGCGGTTCGCGTTACAGAACGCCCCCGAGTAGTCGAAGGCTCGCGGGTCGCTCTCGCCGTAGATGGCGATCTTCGAGTAGTTGACGTCGCCGGTGAGTTCGGTCTCGTCCTGGTTCTTCTTGTCTTTGGGTTCGAAGGTCTCCAGCCCCTGCCGTTTGTTCTCGTCGGCGACGAAGCGGACGATCTCGACGTGGTTCTCCAGGACCTGTTGGAGGTCGTCGTCGTAGTACGCCAGCAGCCGATCCATGTAGAACTCGCTTTCGGGGTCCAGGGACTGCTCGTTTTGAATCGTGTACGGGGCGTCCAAGTTCTCGTTGAGATCGTCGATGACCCGCTGGCGCTGCGCGAGGGGGAGGAGGACGAGCGGATCCTGGTTCATCGGTGACCGGACGGTGTCGTCGGCGGGGTCCTGATCCTGAATGACGTCACAGAGGTTGATCCACCGGAAGGTGTACATCCGGCCATCGTCCCGGAGCGTGTAGTCCTCGAAATACGTACGGACCTGCTTGTCGAAGTGGGATTTCCCCGACCCGACCGGACCCAGAAGGAGCTTGATCCGGCGCTCGGGCCCGAGTCGGCGGGCTCCCGATTTCACCTTGTTGACGAACTCGTGGATCGACTGATGAATTACCTTCCCGTAGAAGGTGTTCTCGCCGTCGTTCAACGGATCCTCGCTCGCGAGCTGGTACTCGACCATGCCCTCGGTCTCGTCGTAGGTCGTCCCGTAGTAGTCGAACATGTCCGCGACGCGCTGATGGGCGTTGCGGGCCACCTTCGGGTCCTCGTAGACCTCCTCTAGGTACCAGTCGAAGGACTTGGTCTCCCGCAGGTCTGCGGGCATCGATTCCTTGTAGTCCGTACTGAGCTGCTCGAGTGTTTCGATATCACCGGTCATGGTATCGTTGGTTGCGGGGGTCCCCCCTCTTCGGTGTAGTCGTTCGACCAGCCGTGGCACCACGTGGCCGAACCGTCGGAATCCGTCGCCTCGCGTCACCCGGCGTGAACGCGCAGTACTCGTCGGTCTCCTCGAACGGGCGTCCGAGGAGCGTAACCCAATCGCGGGCGGCGTATTGTCGTGTCATATGCCGTTTCTCACCACGTGACGTTGCGCGACACCCCTCGAGGTCTCGAGCAACGATGCGCCGGGGACGGGCGCGGAGTGGATCGGTCCGGCAAACGGATACCGATAGTATTTAATGAGTGAGTAATCCAGCCACTTAACCTTAGCCCCAAAAGGTATTTACCAGAATTTCATTCCGGCCCGACAATTGCAGAATAATGTATTGATGTAGTGTAACATGCACCACATTCGATGGACGCGGGCATAAGTTGCCGGCCTGCAGCGTCCACGTCGGCTCGCGCGCGCTGTCGACCGGCTGCGGTGACGACGGGAATTTACGGTCGGCGGTCGTACGGACGGCCATGTCGGACCCGGCGACAAACGACGGCGTGGACCGCTCGAGGCTACCCGATGGCTGGACGGTCTGGAGCGAGGGCGAGCACGGACGACTCGTTCTCGCGTACCGCCCGGACGTCTTCGACGGTGGGGAGTTTCCCGCGGCGTGTTTGCCCACGCTGTATCTGACCCACGGCAAGCGGACCCGCCGCCCCGGCGTCAACCCCGCCGATACCGCCGACGCCGAGGACTGGTTCGTCACCCTCTATCTCGAGCCGGACGTCTCGCTTGACGAGACGCTGCGGTTCCCGACGCGGGGGGCGGCACTCGAGCGGACCGTGGAACTCGCGCGGGCGTTCGACGACGGCGAGATCGCGTATCGAGAGCTGTATCAGGTCCCCCGTGAGGCGTACTTCGATCGGCTCGACGAACTCACGGGCGGCGAGTGATCCGAGTCGTCTCCGTCGACAACGTCGTCCGTGAGGGACAGGAAGGCGGCCCCGCCGGTCGACACGAGATGCGACTCTGACGATCAGCGAACGATACGGTCGTGACGGCCGGCGGGACGTGACGCTTAACCGCCGGTGGCAACTACCGGGAACCATGTCGACCGTTACGCTCATCGGCTCTCGGCTGGCCGAACCGGGAACCGAGTTCGTCTACGAGGGCGAAGCCGACGCCTGTGCCGGCTGTCCCTACCGTAGCCAGTGTCTCAACCTCTCTCAGGGGACGAAATACCGCGTTACGTCCATCCGCGAGAACGCCCAGACCCTCGAGTGTGCCATCCACGACGGCGGGGTTCGCGCCGTGGAGGTCGAACCGGTCACCGCGCGTGCGAACATCACCTCGAAGGGCGCGTTCGCCGGCAGCAAAACGAGTCTTCCCGGTCCCTGTCCCTACGTCGAGTGTCCGAGCCACGAGTACTGCGAACCCGACGGCATCGAGTTCGACGAGGAGTATCGCATCGAAGCGATCATCGGCGAGCCGCCACACGAGGTCTGTCACCTCGATCGGTCGCTCGAACTGGTCGAACTGAATACCGACGACTGAAACGGGCTGCTGTCCCGGCGCACCCGCGGATCCGATCGCTCGAGGCTGTCACCGAAAGACGGCTAAGCCGCCGCTGTCGGGAGTGAAGCCGGTGAAAAATCGCGTGTAAGCGACCGATCTCGTCCTCGAGGCAGTCTCCTCGCTCGTGGCGTCAGCCGGAACCGTTTCCCGTGACCGAACGGACCGACCGGTTACTGGAAGGTCCGACCGAGCTGTTCGTCCTGTCCCTCACCGGGTTCGGCCTGCTGGAGTTTTTCTTCGAGTTCCTCGTACTCCTCGCGGGTTTCGGGGGTGACGCTCGGCTTGACTTCCTCGAGCGCGTGTTCGAAGTGCTCGCGGCCGATGCGGACGTTTCCGAGGGTCTCGTTCATGTCCTCGGGGTCGACCGAGTTGATGAACTCGCGGCTGGCGGCCATCGAGGCCTCGCGGCAGACCGCCTCGATGTCGGCACCGACGTAGCCCTCCGTCTTGCCCGCGAGCCACTCGAGGTCGACGGACTCGGCCAGCGGCTTGTCGCGGGTGTGGACGTCGAAGATCTTCTTGCGACCGTCCTCGTCGGGAACCGGCACGTGGACGTGGCGGTCGAGGCGACCGGGTCGCAGCAGGGCGCTGTCGATCAGGTCCGGCCGGTTGGTCGTCGCGATGACGACGACGTCCTCGAGCTCCTCGAGCCCGTCGAGCTCGGTCAGGAGCTGGGAAACGACGCGTTCGCCGACGCCGGAGTCGCCCTGGCGTTGGCCGCGTTCGCCCGCGATCGAATCGATCTCGTCGAAGAAGATCACGGTCGGTGCGTTCGACCGGGCCTTCTCGAAGACCTCGCGGACGCCCTTCTCGGACTCGCCGACGTACTTGTTCAGCAGCTCGGGGCCCTTGATCGAGATGAAGTTCGACTGGGCCTCGTTGGCGACGGCCTTGGCGAGCAGGGTCTTCCCGGTGCCCGGCGGACCGTACATGAGGACGCCTTTGGCGGCCTGCATGTCCAGTTGCTCGAACACGTCGGGGTAGTCGAGTGGCCACTGGATCGTCTCGCGGAGTCGCTCTTTGGTGTCCTCGAGGCCGCCGACGTCGTTCCAGGTGACGTCGGGGACTTCGACGAAGACCTCCCGCATCGCGGAGGGTTGGATGCCCTTGAGCGCCTCCTTGAAGTCACCTTCAGTGACCTGCAGGGACTCGAGGACGTCGGCGTCGATCTCCTGGGACTCGAGGTCGAGGTCGGGGCGGATCCGCCGGAGCGCGTTCATCGCGCTCTCGCGGGCCAGCGACTCGAGGTCGGCTCCCACGAAGCCGTGGGTGTTGGAGGCGTAGTGCTCGAGGTCGATCCCCTCGTCGAGGGGCATCCCGCGGGTGTGGACCTGCAGGATCTCCTTGCGGCCCTCCTTGTCGGGGACGCCGATCTCGATCTCGCGGTCGAATCGGCCACCACGCCGGAGCGCGGGATCGATGTCGTCGACGCGGTTGGTCGCCGCGATGACCGTCACCCGGCCCCGTTCCTCGAGGCCGTCCATCAGGCTGAGCAGTTGGGCCACGACGCGTCGTTCGACGTCGCCGCCGGCGTCCTCGCGCTTGGCTGCGATGGAGTCGAGTTCGTCGATGAAGACGATCGCGGGGGCGTTCTCCTCGGCCTCTTCGAAGACCTCACGGAGCTTCTCCTCGCTCTCGCCGTAGTACTTCGACATGATCTCCGGGCCGGAGATCGTCTCGAAGTGGGCGTCGATCTCGTTGGCGACGGCCTTGGCCATCAGGGTCTTCCCGGTTCCCGGCGGGCCGTGCAGGAGGACACCCTTGGGCGGCTCGATGCCCAGCTGCTGGAACAGCTCGGGGTGGCGCATCGGCAGTTCGATCATCTCGCGAACCTGGTCGAGTTCGTTGTCCAGGCCGCCGATGTCCTCGTAGGTGACGTTCGGGACGCCGTCGGCGGAGGCGGGGCCGCCGGAGCTCACCTGCTCGGCGGGCGTCTCGGAGACTTCGATGTTCGTCGAGTCCGTAATGACGACGGTACCCGACGGCGAGGTGCTCGCGATCTTCAGCGGAACCGACTGACCGGAACTGGCCATCGGCCCAAAGGAGAGCGAGAACGGGACCGTCTGCCCCTCAGTGACGGCCTGTCCGCTCAGCTTGTCGCGAACGAGCGGACCGATGTCGCCGCGGATCCGCAGGTTCTGTGGGAGTGCGACGGTAACCGATTTGGCGGGTTTGACGTCCGCCGGTTCGATACTGACGTTGTCGTCGATCCCGACGTCGGCCTCCTGACGCAAGCGGCCGTCGATGCGGACGATACCGCGTCCCTCGTCTTCGGGGTAGCCGGGCCAGACGCGAGCGACGGCCTGTCCGTCGCCGTTGCCCGAGATAACGACGTAATCTCCGTTCTCGAGGTCGAGCTCGGTCATCGAGACGCGGTCGATCGCGGCCAGTCCGCGACCCGCGTCCTTTTGCTTTAGTGGTTTTACAGTAAGTTTCATCGGTCTTCCTCCAGTTCGATAGTGAGAACGCCGTTTTTCATAAACGTGTGCGCGTTCTCGGTATTCGCAGGGAGATCGATCTCGTGTTGGTCGTCAGCGAGGACGACGATAACCGTATCGTCGACGAGATCGACCGAGGCGTCGGCCGCGTCGGTACCGAAGTCGACAGCCATCACCGTGCTGTCGTCGTACTCGTACCGACGGGCCACCTGCCCCTCTTCGGGGGTGAATTGGTCGAGAGTCATGCTGTAACTAACCCAAAGTAAGCACCAAGAGCATATAAATCTTTCGCAGGCTGATCGCACGAGGGAACGGTAGTCGATACGAAGCTGATTGTTCGTGGTTCACAGTGGATTCGCGGGCAGCTATGCGGAGATAGCGACCGTTGGATCGGAAGGATCGTATCCTCGTTGCTGGCGTGTTCCGGTCGCAACTGTCTCGAGTCTTTATACCCGCCCCGGTCGTGAGACTCCGTATGGAGACGGTATCACAGCACGGTCGAGAGACGGCATACGACGTCGTTGATCGAGGTGGTGAGGGCCCCCCGATCTGTTGCGTTCACGGGAGTGGGAGATCGGGAGAGATGTGGAACGGACAACGGGCGCTCGCAGAGACCCATCCGATCGTCACGATCGATCTCAGCGGTCACGGCCGGTCGGACGATATCAACGCAAGCGCCGGATACACGACGTTGTCGGCGTACGCCGACGACGTACTGGCCGTCGCGGAGGCGACGGACGCGGAGATCCTCGTCGGAAACTCGCTTGGCGGTGCCGTCGTCCTGCAGATCCTGCTCGAGCGTCCGTTCGATCCCGAAGCAGCCGTGCTGACGGGAACCGGCGCGCGACTCGGCGTCCTGGACGATCTGTTGGCGTGGCTCGAGTCCGACTTCGAGCGGGCCGTCGAGTTCCTGCATGGCCCGGATCGACTCTTCCACGACCCCGATCCGGAGATCCGGGAGCGATCGATGGAACGGATGGTCGACTGCGGACAGGCGGTCACACGTCGGGACTTCCTGACCTGCCACCAGTTCGATGTCCGCGATCGTGTCGACGAGATCGACACTCCCACGCTCGTAGCGTACGGGGAGTACGATCAGCTGACGCCGCCGTGGTTTCACGAGTATCTCGCCGACGAAATCCACGATGCCGGGCTGGCCGAAATCGAGGACGCGGCACATCTGGCGATGATCGAGCAGTCTGCAGCGTTCAACGGAATCGTCGAGGAGTTTCTGTCGGGACTCAATGCCGATCGGAACCGAGACTGGTACTAGACTGTGCGGAGGCGACCGAGCCGTTCCCGCGGCTGACGGGCAGTATCAACGCGGGTCGATCTCCAGTGCCCTCACGGTAGACTTCCGAGCGACGGACAGCCACCGTCGGCGGGTTACCTGCTCCCCTCGAGAGCGACGAACGAATCGGCGGTTGCCGCGATCCACTGCGTCGATGTCGCGTCTTCGCCGACCGCTCGCGGGAAGATCGTACAGACTGCGATGTCGGCCCGTTCGACGGTCACGTGTTGTAGCCCCGAGGCGTGATCGGCCTCCGAGTCGCGGTCGCAGGTGTTCCTCGATGAGTGTGACATGGTATCGGTTTCCGCCGTTCAGTTTCGTTTTATGCCTGCATGTCATATAAATACTGCCACTGAACGCAGAATGGAATTATATACTATATTATTTCCCTAGTATTCCGTGTTCGTGACGGGATCGCCGAACGGGTTCACTGCCGGGGCGATACCAGCCCGATCGAACCGGCTTTCCAGGCCGGAGACGATGCTCTGCTCCGACCCTCGGCTCAGTAGATCTCCTCGAGGTCGCTCTCCTCGTGGCTGTGTTCGTCAGCGGGGAACTCGCCGGATTCGACCGCCGAGACGTACTCGCCGACCGCGGATTCCATCTCCGCTCGGACGTTCCCGAACTGTTTCGAGAACGACGGCGACCACTCGCTGAGCCCGACCGCGTCGTCGACCACGAGCACCTGTCCGTCGCAGTCCGGGCCGGCACCGATCCCGATCGTCGGGATCTCCAGTGCCGTCGTCACGTCGGCCGCCAGGTTCGACGGCACGTGCTCGAGGACGAGCGAGAACGCGCCGGCCGCCTCGTGGGCCTGTGCTAACTCGAGGATGCGTTCGGCGGCCTCCTGGTCCGTCCCCTGTCGGGGATAGCCACCGTACTGGTTGACGTGCTGGGGCGTCAGCCCGAGGTGGCCCATCACGGGAATCCCGAGTTCGACCAGCTTTTCGGTCAGATCGACGGTATGGGGTCCACATTCGAGTTTGACCCCGTGAGCGTCCGCCTCTTTGAGCATCCGGCCGGCGTTCTCGATACTCGCTGCCTCGTCGACGCCGATCGAGAGAAACGGCATGTCGGCGACGACGAGCGCATCGTCGGTCGCCCGTGCGACGGCGCCGGTATGACGGGCCATGTCGTCGACGGTCACCGGAAGCGTCGTCTCGTACCCCAGGCTGGTGTTGCCGAGGCTGTCCCCGACGAGAATAATGTCGACGCCGGCCTCGTCGACGATCGACGCCGTGGGTGCGTCGTAGGCCGTCAGCATCGTGATCGGTTCCTCGCCCGCTTTCGCCCTGATATCCCGCACGCTAGGCATACCCACAGGTTAGTCTCCGGCGATTAAACGTCGTTGTTCTTCGACCGCCGTCGATCCAACCGCGTTCCCCTCGCGGCGACTCGGCGCGCTTAAGACGAATGGACCGCCATACACGGACGTGCCAGAACCTGTCGAGACGAGTTCGCCCGACGGGGTCGACTACGGCTGGGTAATGCAGACGACGTTCGTCGCAACCATCATCGTCGGAGCACCGCTGGTCGCCGTGCTGTCGACGACCGCGACCCTGCCGACCTGGGCCGATCGCGCCGAGTTCGCGATCCGGATCGGTGCCCCCGTCTGGTTAGCTACGTCTCTGGTCGTGTTCGCCTACGCGAAACGAAAACGGACGTGACAGATTCGACTACCGTGCCGAACCCGACCGTCCGCGATCGCGCTCGAATGTTTCAAACGCCCGACGGACCGTCGCCAACGAACTCGAAGTCGACACCAGCTCGTTGTGCCGTCCGCCGATCCCGCTCGGAATCCCCGATGAAGAGGGCCCCCTCCGGCTCGACTCCGAGTCGACGAACCGTCGCGAGCAACGGCTCCGGATCGGGCTTCCACGTCCCGACCGTGTCACGCCCGACGACGGCAGCCACTGCCGGCGCGAGCGCGTGTTCCTCGAGCGCGATCCGGCAGGCCCGCTCGCAGTTCAGCGAGCAGACGCCCGCCGGCAGCGCTCGCTCGAGAAGTTCGTCGGCGTGCGTGAGCCGAGTCGAGGTCCGTGCCCCCCTGTGTTCGTGGGCGGCGATCGCTGACTCGACCTCGGCAGCCAGTCCGACGTCGGACGCGGTCTCGAGCATCCCCCAGAGTCCGTCGCCGGGCGGCTCGACGTTCGCACGCTCGTAGACGGCGGAGACGTCGACGGCGACGGCGTTCCAGTCGACGTCGAGATCGACGAGGGTCCCATCGAGATCGTAGACGACTGCGTCGTACTCGGTCACGACTGTGGATACGAGCGACACCGGAATAGGAACTTCGGTCGCGACACCGACAGGCCGATCGATCGGTTGTCCGACCCGGAGACGACCGTCGGCTCGCCGATCCGGAACCGGCCGATTTCGTCACCGACGCCTACGAGGTTCGCAACCGCGAGTTCCGAGCGCGATGGTTCCGGTATCAGGATCCCTCGGTCGTGTTCGAACACGACGATCGGCTCTCCTACGACGATCTCTGGGGGCGGTTGGTGCGGGACGCCGTCAACGTTCCCGCGATGGACCTCGAGTGGCAACTCGTCCAGTACGTCGACTGGTGGCTCGACCTCTTCAACGCCGACACGGGCGCGGCTGTCGAAAAAACAACGGCCCAGCCCGGGATCCACGTCCTCGCGGGGTCGTTCGATCCCGACGAGATCGAAGCCCACCTCGAGGACGATTCGAACGGCGACGTGACCGCCGACGGGACGACACGCGGGTTCGATCTGTACACGCTCGGGAGCTCCAGGTTCGCCGTTCGGGACGATTGCCTGGTACGAACGCTCGGCAGCCTCTGGATCGACCCCGATGCGGTACTCGAGTACGTCCTCGAGGCCCGCTGGGCGCGGACCGAGGAGGGCGGGACCGATGGCGGTCGCCGGTGGGCCGACGACGAACGCGCGGGCTCTCTCCTCGCCGAGCGCGGGTCGGGCCAGTTCGCGGACGGGGCCGTCTTCCCGCCGCGGGACCCGATCGAGGAACCGGCTTACGACTGGGAGTGGCAAACCGGGCTGGTCGGCACGGCGCGGTCGCTCGCGGTCGACGGCGCGACGACCGAACTCACCGATGTCGTCCACTACGAGTCGGCCGACGACGCCGATCTCGAGGCGCTACGGGAGTTCGTCGACACGAACCGCGACGTCGACGACGACGCCTTCCCCACGCTCGAGGAGTATGCGGTCGAGCGATCGGACGACGCCGGATCCGTCCTCGTGCTCACCGGGACGGCGCGAACGAGCGCGATCGTCCGTTCGCCAGGACCGAATATCAATCGTAACGACTGAAACGATTTACACGCCGATCGCACAGTCGTCGCGCGGTCGGGTGTGCAGCGGCCGTCAGTGGCTCCCATCGCGCCCGTCGAGAACGCCATCGAGGTCCGCGAGGCGCTCCCGAAGTTCAGCGGCGGAGTCGTCGTCCTTGAGCCGGAGGGGACTCCGCAGCGGGCCGACATCGAACTCCCGCATCCGGAGTGCGGTCTTGACGCCGGACATGTACGCGCCGCCGGTTTTGAACGCGTCCCGAACGTCGAAGATCGTACTCTGGAGTTCCTGGGCGCGATCCTCGTCGCCGTCGGTGAAGGCCTCGTAGCACTCGACGACGAGCTCCGGGAACGCGTTGGCGACGGCGCTGACCGCGCCCGAACAGCCGATTTCGAGCCCGGTAAAGATCAGCGAGTCCGAGCCCGCGAGGAAAGTCAACTCGGGGTTGCGGTCGATCGCCTGTGCGAGCCAGGGGACGTCCTTGCTCGAGTCTTTGACGCCCACGACGACGTCGCGTTCGGCGAGTTCGGCGAGGGTCTCGAGTGGCAGTTCGTTGCCGGTCTTGCTCGGGATGTGGTAGACGTAGACCGGGAGGGAGACGGCGTCGGCGACGCGGCGATAGTGCTCGAGGGTCCCCTCGCGATCCAGCGGGTAGTAGTAGGGCGTGACGACGACGAGTCCGTCCGCGCCGACCGACTCGGCGTGTTCGGCGTGGGCGACGGTCCGGTAGGTACTCGGCGCGCCGACGCCGGCGATGACCGGGACCTCGTCGCCGACTTCCTCGACGACGGCCGTGACGACCCGGTCGCGCTCGTCGCCGGACAACAGCGGAAATTCGCCGTTGGTCCCGAGCGGGAAGACGCCGTGGACTCCCCGGTCGACGACGAATCGGGCGTGGTCGGCGGTGCGGTCGTAATCGACGGACTCGTCCTCGTGAAACGCGGTGACGGTCGGCGGGACGACGCCACGAAGCGACAGCGGATCGGCAGCGCCGGGGTCCTGATCGACCATGGGAACCGTCCACCGGGCACGAACAAAAAACGTCGCCCGTCAGACGGTCCGCTGTACCGATGTCCCGGCGAAACCCCGGGGCGGTTCGCGGGTGCGCCGCCACTGACTGACAGGAGTCCGTCTCAGTCGGTGGTTGCCATCTCGCTTGTGGGCTCGTCTAACTGTTCGCCGGCGAGTACGCGGTTTGCCCGGCGGAGCCGCTCGGAGAGCGCCTGATGCGAAATATCGAGTTCGTTCGCCAACTCCTCGAGGGAGATCTCCCGCGGGACGTCGTAGTAGCCCTGGCGATAGGCTTCGGCGATGGCCTCCTGTTGGGGCTCGGTCAGTGCCGCCGTCGTCTCGAGGTCCTCCCCCTTGCCGGCCTCGACCATGCGCTTGACGTCGATCCGGACGCCGTGGTCCTCGATGGCAGCGACGGCATCCGAGAGCCCCTCCCGATGGGGAAACAGGAGCCTGAGCGTCCATCGACCGTCGGAGATCTGGGCGTCGAGAACCGTCCCCCCGTGTCTGTAGACACAGGAACAGACCGAGCTGACTGCCTCGGAGTACTGGAGCCGATAGAACAACTGGCCGTCCTCGGTCGTCTCGAGCAACTGCCGGTACTCCTCGACGGTCGAGTCGGCATCGAGCGCCGCCTCGAGTTCGCTCCGATCGACGTTCGAGAACCAGACGAGCGGGACCGTTCGATCCGGCCCCTCCGCGACGACACTTTCGACGCGGACCTCGAGCGCCGGTCGTTGCTGAAGGGTCTCTGCGAGCGCGAACGCGTCGGTCGAAAGCGAGAGTTCTGCGATCGTCGTCATTGGATACTCACCTCGAAGTGGTCGCTCGAGTTCGATCGGGGAACGAGACCGACGTCATAGCGTGTGAACCCGATCCGTCCGAGACGTATCGGGCCGATCGACCACCTGTCGCCACGGCCATCTCCGAACGGCCGTGAAACTGGTGTTGACGACTACGTTCGCCCGGATCGTGCTGATAGAAGGGACGACTCGAGTACGGTTGATGAACGGGCCTTCCCTTTCCGGCCGTTTAAGGGAGTTCGTCGCCGCCACCGACGGTCAAAATCACGTTGTGGAACGGTGGTGGCGACGGGTCCGCGAGCGCTCCGAGTCGCTCACCCGAGATGGGCCAGTCGGTTCAGGGCGTACACCGTTCGCAGGACGTCGACGCTCTTCCCGCGATCGAAGACGAGCTCGTCCGTCTCGAGGACGTGCTCTAAGGTGTCCTGGGACGCGTGTTCCGGGGCGGCCGCGATTCCGGCGTCGTTGTCGGCGACCCACTCCATCACGCGGAGATCGCTCTTTGAGTCCCCCATGACGAGCGCGAACGGGTCGTCGACGCCCAGGACATCCAGCGCGTGCTCGACGCCGACGACCTTGTTCAACTCGAGGCTGCCGATCTCGGCCGCATCCGCCTCGTAGTAGGCGACGTCGATGCGATCGAGCACCGTGGTAAGGGTCTCGGGGACGTCGTCGACGGCGAGGTCGGGATAGGCCCCCTCGCCCTCGAGGACGGCCCTGATCTCGGAGTCCTGTGCGGCGTAGAAGGCACGAGTCCAGTCGACGACCGTCTCGCCGGCAAGCGTCGTGGTACCGTTGTCCGCCGCGCTATCGGTCGCCGAATCGCTGTCGTCTCCCTCGAGTGTGGTGCCGACGGCGTCCGCCAGCAGGTCGATGAGATAGACCAATGCCTCGTCGATGATGTCGCGGGCGTCCGTGGTGCCGGTCTCGTAGTTCGGTTTCATCGTGACGTTGAACTCGTTGCCCTGCAGGTGACAACCGCGTCGGAGGTCCTCGGGGGCTTCGGGGAGCACGCGCGACCGGACGTCGTCGAAGACGGTCCGGATCTCCTCCTCGAGGTCGTCGTAGAGCAGTTGCTTCGTCGCCGCGCCGTGGCCGGGCGTGAACACGCCCGTCCCCGCTTCGTAGACGATCGAGAGCTCTCCCGAGTGGACGATCTCGCTGCCCAGTCCCTGGATGGCAAACCCCTTGACGTTCTCCAAGGTCTGGCCCGTACAGATGACGATCGGGACGCCGGCCTCGTGAAACTCCGTCAAGACGTGCAGCGTGTCCCGTGGAATCTCGTTGTCGGTGCCGCCAGCGGACCGCAGCGTCTCGTCGACGTCGAGGACGAGGACGTTCACCGCGCGACCGTACTTCGCCTCGAGGTCGAGCGCGGTAAAGGCCTGATCGCGGGTCGCCCGGGCGGCGATCTCCGCGAACGTTTCGCCGGCCGCAAACGACGAGCGGATCTCGTCCTTGCGATCCTCGAGTTCCTCGGTCGCGCCCTGCCAGTGCTCGAGGGCGACCCGCGAATCGACGGCCGGAAAGACGTCGACGAACTCCTGAAACTCCTGTAACGTCTTCGTGTCGTACTCGTCGTAGAGCTGATAGACGAGATCGTATCGTTCCATGTGAGCTACAGGCATCGGCAGTCGGATAATCGTTTCCAGTAGCGACGCGTCGGGGACGCTCTGTCGGCCGTCGAGGTATTTACTCGATTAGAAATAAATATTTACCTTCGCGGTCCCTACCGAGGAGTATGAAAGCCATCGCAGTCGTTCCCGGGTCGGGCGTCCCCGAGGTCGTCGAGCGGCCGGTTCCCGAGCCGTCGTCCGGCGAAGCGCTCGTTCGAATCTGCCGCGTGGGCGTCGACGGCACCGATTACGAGGTCATCGAGGGAAGCCACGGTGGCGTCCCCGACGGGGACGAGCAGTTGATTCTCGGTCACGAAGCCGTCGGGATCGTCGACGACCCGAACGGGACGCCACTCGAGGCGGGCCAATACGTCGTCCCAACGGTTCGCCGACCCCCCGCGGGAGTCGAGACCAACGCGTATTTCGAGCGGGGGCAGCCGGACATGGCACCCGATGGCGAATACGTCGAGCGAGGGATCGTCGGGGCACACGGGTTCATGGCCGAGTACATCACGAGCCCGGCCGACTGTCTCGTTCCGATTCCCGAGGCGCTGGCTCGATGGGGATTTCTCGTCGAGCCGATCAGCATTACGGAAAAGGCACTCGAGCACGCCCGGGCGACTCGCTCCGCGTTCGACTGGCGGCCCGAGTCCGCGCTCGTCCTGGGCAACGGCTCGCTTGGTCTGTTGACCGTCGCGATGTTCACCGAAACGCTGGGGTACGATCGTGTCTACTGTCTCGGGCGGCGGGACCGCCCGGATCCGTCTATCGACATCGTCGAACGGCTGGGCGCGACGTATATCGACTCCCGCGAGACGTCGGTCCCCGAGATTCCGGACGTCTACGAGCCGATGGACGTCGTCTACGAGGCCACCGGCTACGCGAAACACGCCTTCGAATGCATCGAGGCACTCGCCCCGAACGGCGTCGCCGCGCTGCTTGGCGTTCCCGACGACTGGTCGTTCGAGATCAACGGCGGCCGACTCCACCGCGAACTGGTCTTGCACAACAAGGCCCTCGTCGGCAGCGTCAACTCCAATCGCAGGCAGTTCGAACGCGCCATCGATACCCTCGCGGCGCTTCCGGAGTGGGTCCTCGAGGAGCTCGTGACCGGCGTCTACGGACTCGAAGCCCTCGATCGCGCGTTCCCGGCGGCGACGGCACCCGTCCCGACGGCTGGCTCCGGATCGACGACGGATACGGATGACGATACGACTATAAAAACCGCGCTCGAATTCGAACCTATATGAAAAACGTCGACGACCTGATCGAGAGCGCAGCCGAGCTCGCGACTCGGGGCCTCTCGAAGGGCGAAATCGCTGACGAGCTCAACGTCTCCCGGGAGACGGCGAGCTGGCTCGTCGAACGCAGCAACACGACGCCACAACCGACCGATCAAGCACCACCGCAGCCGGATGCGGGCGGCAGCGGTCCACAGGACATCCACGTCGACTGGTCCGCGATCGGCCGAGACAGCAAACGAATGAGCGCCATCGCGGAGGCGATGGCCGACATGCTCGCCAAACACGGCGAAGACGTCGATCTGACGATCGGCATCGAGAAGGCCGGCGGTCCCATCGCCACCCTCGTCGCCCGCGAACTCGAGACGGATCTCGGGACCTACACCCCCGCGAAACACCAGTGGGAGGAAGGCGACATCGAGGAACTCGGCGGGACGTTCTCGCGGAACTTCGCCGGGATTCGGGACCGCGAGTGTTACATCGTCGACGACACCATCACCAGCGGAACCACGATGGAGGAGACGATCGAAGCGATCCGCGCCGAAGGTGGCACGCCACTCGCCTGTATCGTCCTCGCGGACAAACAGGGCCTCGAGGAACTCGAGGGCGTCCCCGTCTACTCGCTGTTGCAGGTCATCAGCGTCGGCAAAGAAGAATAACGGCTCTCGGCCACGATAGAGCGACGACGGCACTCGTCCGACGATTGCTCTCTGTATCGGAGAGCACCGCTGATCGAGCGAGGACGCAATAAAAAAAGCGAGTTCGAAACGGCGCGGCGACGTTATCCGTGAATGCCCATCGCTTCGATCTGTTCCTGATACCGGTTCCGGATCGTCACTTCGGTCACCTGTGCGACGTCGGCGACTTCGCGTTGGGTCTTCTTTTCGTTGCACAGCAGCGAGGCAGCATAGATCGCCGCCGCAGCGTAGCCGGTCGGTGACTTGCCCGAAAGCAGCCCTTCCTCGGCCGTCTTCTCGATGATCTCGTTGGCCTTGGTCTGGACTTCCTCGGAGAGTTCGAGTTCGGAACAGAAGCGCGGGACGTACTTTTTCGGGTCGACGGGACGCATCTCGAGGCCGAGTTCCTGCGAGATGTATCGATACGTGCGACCGATCTCTTTGCGTTCGACGCGGGAGACTTCCGAGATCTCCTCGAGGCTTCGTGGAATCCCTTCCTTTCGGCAGGCGGCGTACAGCGCAGACGTTGCGACGCCCTCGATCGATCGGCCACGGATGAGGTCTTCTTTGAGCGCGCGCCGGTAGATGACCGACGCGACCTCACGGACCGAGCGTGGGACTCCCAGTGCGGAGGCCATTCGATCGATCTCGCTGAGCGCGAACTGCAGATTCCGCTCGCCGGCGTCTTTGGTGCGGATGCGTTCCTGCCACTTGCGCAGCCGGTGCATCTGACTGCGCTTTTTCGAGGAAATAGAGCGTCCGTAGGCGTCCTTGTCCTTCCAGTCGATGGTCGTCGTCAGTCCCTTGTCGTGCATCGTCTGGGTCGTCGGCGCGCCGACGCGGGACTTCTCCTGTCGTTCCTGGTGGTTGAACGCCCGCCACTCCGGGCCAGGATCGATCTGTTCTTCCTCCACGACGAGCCCACAGTCTTCACAGATGAGCTCACCCCGGTCGGAGTCCTTAACGAGATTATCCGATTCACACTCGGGGCAGGCACGTACCCCCTCCTGATCCTCGGTCTCGTCCGTCTCGCGCGTTCGCTCCCGCTGGCGGGTGGACCGTGTCATCGCACTTTTATAGTAGTATCACCATGCTATATAAACCTTTGGCGAGTGGTTCGCGCTACTGAGTCATACCCCCGAATAACGCCCGTTACAGGGGGTGAAAGGCGAAGTTTACGATTCGGAACCGGAAAGCATTTATCCGGTTCCGGCCGATCACGGAGACGAATGCCGGTCATCGAGTGCGACGTCGAGGCCGCCCGTGAACGACTCGAGGAGGCGGATGTCGCCGTCGATTCTGGAAACACCGCCCACGAACGCTGGCGAGCGAGCCGCGGCGGTGCGACCGCCGTGGCCTACGACGACAAGGTCGTGATTCAGGGCTCGGATCCCCGCGACCTCGAGGCACTGCTCCGAGAGGGTGGCGGCCGAGCCCACGTCTACTTCGACGGTGGTTCGCGCGGGAACCCCGGCCCGGCCGCGATCGGCTGGGTGATCGTCACCGGCGACGGAATCGTCGCCGAAGGCGGCGAAACGATCGGGACGGCGACGAACAATCAGGCCGAGTACGAGGCGCTGATCACGGGCCTCGAGGCCGCGCGCGACTACGGCTACGACGAGGTTCACGTCCGGGGGGACTCCGAACTCATCGTCAAGCAGGTTCGCGGCGAGTACGACACCAACAACCCCGAACTCCGCGAGAAGCGCGTGACCGTGCACGAACTGCTTCGCGAGTTCGAGGAGTGGACCCTCGAGTACGTCCCTCGAGCGGTCAACGACCGCGCGGACGGCCTCGTGAACGAGGCACTCGATCAGGCATAGACGACGGGCAACGACCGCCGCGATCGGATCGGCAATGGGAAAACCGTTCGCGTGCATACGCTCTCCTATGACCGATGGGAACGCGATAGACGCCGATGGGGACGGTGACGGCGTAGCGACCGACGACGGGGACCTTCCTCGAGGAGTTATCGACGAAGTCGAACGGTTGACCCGCCTGAAACGCGCTGCGGTCGACGACAACGAGATCGAGGCCTACGAGGACCGCCGCGACGAACTACTCGACGAGCACGACTTTACGTTCCGTATCCGCGACGACGACGGCGACGACGTCCTCGTCTGCCATCCCGAAGAGTGGCACGAGGACGGCGTCATCCGGACCGACCGAATCGAGAACATCGATCGCGGCGTCGAGATCCCACTCGAGGGAACGGACGACCCGGACGACTGGGAAGCGGTCGACGAACGGAATCGGGACCTCGTCGGGGCAGTCAGAGATGCTCACGGGGACGCACACGGGGACAACGCTGCGATGCTTGCCGATTTCGCGGGCAATCACTACGCGAAACCGATCGAGTCGTTGACGAGCGAGGAACTCACGGAGTTTCGGGACGAGTACGTCGTCAGGAACGCCTGGCCGTCGGCAAGACAACGAGAACTGCTCGCGGAGTCGATCGAACTCGTCTTCGAGACGGCTGGAGAGCCGTTCCCGGAAGGCGAGCGTTAGTAGCTGTTCTCGACGATCTCGGTAATCTCGTCGGCGCGGTCATCGCCGGTGACGACCTTCGAGAGGCTCCACTGAAGCCCGTCGAGAACGGCGTCGTAGCCGTCGTCGGTCAGCGAGTACTGGTTCGTTCGCTTGTCGAGTTCGCTCTTTTCGACCAGCCCCAGATCGACGAGTTCGTCGAGGTTGGGGTAGAGTCGTCCGTGGTTGACCTCCGTCCCGTAGTAGTCCTCGAGTTCGCGTTTGATCGCCAGACCGTACATCGGCTCCTTGGCGAGGATGACGAGGATGTTGTTCTGGAACGCTGTAAGTTCGCGGGCAATGCTCTGTTCGCCGGTGATTGATTGTGCCTCTGACATACGTGGGTAAATGTCACCAGACTATTTAAGACTTGTCAACTAATCCTTCGTATCAGTCGGTCGGACATGCCCGAACCGACCGCTACACCGCCGGACACTGGTGTACGTGCCCGATTCGTGTCTGTTTGGTATCTGGCAACCGTCACGTAGATACAGACACTCGATTACGAAAGTACTTTTTGATCGACCGCGGACTCTCAGATACATGGTCAACCTCTGGGAAGACCTCGAGACCGGACCGAATCCGCCAGAAGAGAT
The DNA here is from genome assembly GCF_002494345.1 of Natrinema ejinorense. Classification (GTDB taxonomy): domain Archaea; phylum Halobacteriota; class Halobacteria; order Halobacteriales; family Natrialbaceae; genus Natrinema; species Natrinema longum. The sequence goes on along the minus strand of NZ_NXNI01000001.1, from coordinate 766,677 downwards.
CTACGCCGTCGTAGAATGTCTCAAGGGCGAGCGCAACAAGTACGAGTACGACAAGGACGTCCCCGGCGTCGTCTTGGACCGCGTGCTTCACAGTAACGTCCATTACCCGAGCGACTACGGCTTCATTCCGCAATCGTACTACGACGACGAGGACCCCTTCGACGTGCTCGTCCTCGTCGAGGATCAGACGTTCCCCGGCTGTGTCATCGAAGCCCGACCGGTCGCTCTGATGAAGATGGACGACGACGGCGAGCAAGACGACAAGGTCATCGCCGTGCCAAGCGAGGACCCGCGCTACGATCACATCGAGGATCTCGACGACATTCCACAGCAGCAACTCGACGAGATCGACGAGTTCTTCGCGACCTACAAGAACTTAGAGGAGGGCAAGGAAGTCGAGACGCAGGGCTGGGAGGACAAGCAGGCCGCCTACGACGCGATCGAGCACGCTCAGGACCTCTACGACGAGAACTTCTAACCCACGTCGTCGCCGCGGTGTGGTCCGCTCCGTTTTCGAGCGGACGAGCGGATACCCGAGAGTTATCCACGCCCGTCGACCACATGCGTTATGAGCATGGGTAATTTTATGGCCGATCCTGCCCTATCTCTCGCTGTATGGCAGCATCGAACTCCCCAGGAACGTCGTCCGCCGACGATTCGACCGAGTCCGCCGCCGGCATGGCCCACCTCACGGTCGTTCCGACCAACTTCGATCCCGAAGCCGCGGGCGAGCACGACGCGTAGCCACTCACGGGCCGTTCGGACCAGCTCTCGCCCTTCGCCCGGTCGCGCCGATTCGGTGGCTCCCACTCGAGTTCGCCACCGGCGGTGACTATCGCACCGGCTCTCGAGTGTCAGCCATTCACAAAAGACTGTCTCGAAACGAACCTTCTTGTATGCGGTCGAACTACGTCCGTCCATGGGTCTGTTCGACCGATTACGGGGCGACGGTGACCCCCGGGTCGCGTTCATCGGGGTCGACGGCGTGCCGTATAGTCTCCTCTCGGAGAACGAGGAACTGTTTCCGAACTTCGCTGCGATCGCCGACGACGGGACCGCCGAGGAGATTTCGAGCATCGTCCCGCCGGAATCCAGCGCTTGCTGGCCGTCGCTGACGACCGGGATGAACCCCGGCGAAACCGGCGTCTACGGCTTTCAGGACCGAGAAGTCGGCACCTACGACACCTACGTTCCGATGGGCCGGGAGGTCCAGGCCGACCGCGTCTGGGACCGCGTCCAGGAGAACGGTCGCAAGGCGACGGTGATGAACGTCCCCGTCACCTTCCCCCCGCAACGGAACGTCCAGCGGATGGTCTCGGGCTTTCTCTCGCCCAGCCTCGAGAAGGCGGCCTATCCCGACGACGTTCGTGACTACCTCGAGACGCTCGACTACCGGATCGACGTCAACCCGAAACTCGGCCACCAGGAGGACAAAGCCGAGTTCATCGAGGACGCCCACGCGACGGTCGACGCCCAGTACGAGGCCTTCCAGCACTACATCGAGGAGGACGACTGGGACCTGTTCTTCGGCGTCTTCATGACGACCGACCGGGTCAACCACTTCCTGTTCAAGGATTACGAGCGCGACGGCAAATACAGGGACGAGTTCATCGAATTCTACAAGAAAATCGACGACTACATCGGCCAACTCCGGGACTCGCTGCCCGAGGACGTCACGCTGATCGTCGCCTCCGATCACGGCTTTACCAGCCTCGACTACGAGGTTCACTTCAACGAGTGGCTCCGAGAGGAGGGTTGGCTCTCCTTCCGGACCGACGACCCCGAGGAACTGGACGACATCGCCGACGACACGACGGCCTACTCGTTCATCCCCGGTCGCTTCTACATCAACCTCGAGGGACGGGAGCCCCGCGGTTCCGTCCCCGAAGCCGAGTACGACGCGGTCCGGGACGAACTCAAAGCCGACCTCGAGGCGCTCGAGGGGCCCGACGGGGACCCGGTCGTCGAGCGCGTCGTCGAGAAGGAGGAGGCCTTCCGTGGCGACCACGACGACATCGCACCGGATCTGGTCGCGATCCCGAACAACGGCTTCGACCTCAAATCCGGTTTCAAGGGCGACGCCGAGATCTTCGACACCGGCCCACGAAACGGGATGCACAGCTTCGACGACACGTCGCTGTACATCGACCACCCCGACGCGACGATCGACAACGCCGACCTGTTCGACATCACGCCGACGATCCTCGATCTGATGGACGTCGAGTACAGTCGCAGCGACTTCGACGGCGCGAGTCTGGTCTAGACCTCGAGACGTCGCGGTCGATCCCACGGCCGCCACAACACGCTTAAGTTTTCAAACAAAAATTTGCGTATGAAACGGTCGTTCGTGGTCGTCGGCTGTCTAGGCGCGGCGGTTCTGCTGGCCGGACTCGTAAGCGCCATCACCGAAAGCGCCGCGGTTCTGGGCGTTACTTCGGCCGGTATCAGTCTCTATCTGGCCGTCGGGATCGGACTCCCGCAGTATCTGCTCTACAGAACGAGCGGGTCTTTGCTCCAACTCGGACTGGCAACCCTCGCAGTCGCCGGTGGCGCGATCGCGGTCCTCGTCGGTCTCGTCCGCGGCTCGCTGCACGCGGACTGGGGAACAGGGTTCATCGTACTCCTGGTGTACGTCGTGGTCGGGAACCTGCTCGGGGCCGGCGTACGGGAGTTTCGGGCCGGCTATCGGTCCGGGTCGTGAGTTGGGCGTTCCCGCTGGCACCGTGGGCGCTCCGACGAGAGTCACCGCGGGACCGATCCCCACCCGACCGATCACTCCGCGGATCGCGAGTTGGGAGCACACGAGTAGCCGAGCCGGATTCGAGGGCGTTTTCCGCTCGGCACCGAACCGACGGCCATGGAAGAAATTATCCACGCTCGCGGCCACGAGCACGTCAGCGCCGAGCACGCGAGCACGTTCGAGGTGACGACCGACGACTACCTCACCACCGCGGGCGACTGTATTCTCGCGATCGAGGCCGACCGTGCGCCGGCTGATTTCGACCCAGAGTTCGTCGCTGCGTGCCGGGACACCGACGCGACGATCACGGTCACCATCGAAGCCGACGGCTACACGGAGTCCGTGACGGGACGGGGCGATCCCGACCTCGAGTTCACCAGCGAGCGCAGCGCGGTCGGGCGTACGAGCGAGTACGTCGACGAACGGACCGTCGTGGTGGGGGCGGCGTTCGCAGCGGAGGGATTCGATCGCGACCTCGTCGCGGCGCTGGCGGACGGAGCCGAGGCGACGGTGACGATTACCGTCGAGTAGGCGGTTTCGTGGCATCGGCCCGAGAGGCCCTCGAGCCGCGATGGCCGTCGGCCGATAGTCCGTCGCGGTTTTGATCTCGTAGTCCTAACGGACGGACATGAGCGACGATCCGGAACCATCGGTCAATATCAGCGGTGGTACGGCGGGCGGCGGGGCGGCGACCGAGTTCGATCCGGCGACCGCGGAAACCCGCGCGGAGGAGGTCGTCGATCGACTGGGCGAGTTGTTCTGGCAAAAGGAGTACGGCGGCCGCGATGCCTTCACCTGCCTCGTGCGAACGATCCTGAGCCAGAACACCAGCGACAAGGCGAGCCAGCCGGCTCACGACGCGCTGATCGAACGATACGACGGCGACGGTATCGACCTCGCCGAATCGCTCGCGAGCGCCGAGGGATCGACGCTCGCCGAGACGATCAGCGGCGCGGGGCTGTACAATCAGAAGTCCGAGACCCTCATCGATACCGCGGCGTGGGTTCTCGAGGAGTTCGGCTCGGCCGCCGCGTTCGACGCCTTCGTCAGCGACGAGGCCTCCGCCGAGGTCCGCGAGACGCTCCTCGAGGTCAGGGGCGTCGGTCCGAAGACCGCCGACTGCGTCCTGCTTTTCGCCGGCGGTCGCGGCGGCGTCTTCCCCGTCGATACGCACGTCCATCGGATCTACCGCCGCATGGGAATCGCGAGCCCGGACGCGGATCACGAGGCCGTTCGCGCCGTCCTCGAGCGCGACGTGCCCGCAGCCAAGTGTGGCTTCGGACACACGGCGACGATCCAGTTCGGCCGGGAGTACTGCCGGGCGCGCACGCCGGCCTGTCTCGAGGACCCCGACGCCTGCCCGATGGCCGACGTCTGCGATCAGGTCGGCGTCTTCCCCGCGACGGGTGAGGTCGTCGACCCGGCCGAGGCTCCCGAGGCGGAGTGACGGGGCCACTCCCGAGTCGCCCCGCTCGAACCGGTGATTCGACGGTCAGTCAGGTCCTTTATACAACTGAGGTTGCTTTCGTGAACTTATGGTTGGATTTAGCGATGCGGAACGGGATGCAGTGTACAAGACGATCTGCGCTCGACGCGACATCCGGCGGTTCCGCGACGAGCCGATCCCGGACGCCCTCCTCGAGCGCGTCATCGAGGCCGCACATCACGCGCCGAGCGTCGGCTTCTCCCAGCCGTGGGATCTCGTGGTCGTCGAGGACGAGGAAACGAAAGCCGACATCGCCGACATCGCGGAGCGTGCCATCGCGGCCGCACGAGAGGGGTACGAGGAACCACGCCGAAGCGAGTTTGCGGAGCTGAAACTCGAGGGAATCCGCGACTCGCCGGTCAATATCTGCGTGACTTGTGATCCGACGCGAGGCGCGCCACACGTCCTTGGTCGGAGTTCGATGCGGCGAACTGACGTCTACTCGACGTGTCTCGCCGTACAGAACCTCTGGCTGGCTGCTCGAGCGGAGGGGGTGGGCGTCGGCTGGGTAAGCGTTCTCTACCCATACGAACTCAGGGAGGTCCTGGGGATTCCACCACATATCAAACCCGTGGCGTATCTCTGTCTGGGGTATCCGGCGGACGGATTCCCCGACGAACCCGTCCTCCAACGGGAGGGGTGGCGCGACCGACTCGACGTCGAGACGCTCGTCCACGAGGAACAGTGGAATCCGGATCGGACGACCGACGCTGTCTGCGAGGGTGGCGCTGACAACGGTCGCGGTCACGGGCCGAGCCCCCGATCCGAATCGCAGCCACGGTAGTCGCCTTCCGGCAGTGGACACCTATAGTAGCACCTGAAACGAGTTACACGCTGATCGCAACGCTGTCGTGCGAGTCGGGTATGCAATGACGTTCAGGTGCTACTATAGACGAGAGTGGTCGCCGAGACACCGTCGGTGTAGCCACTGACGGTCGAATTCGACCGCCACGAGCACCCGGTGCAGCCCCGTCTCCGCCACAACGTTAATGAGATTCGAACACTGATAAGTTATGTCATACGAAGGATACAGTATTTTATGTCTCTTCCATCGGCCGGTACACCGCGAGTTTGTCCGCGTAGAGACGGCCAGCGCTGCCGGACGGTCGGTAGAAACACGCGGCAGAAACCCCTCCCTCGAGGGGGCACATCCGGTCAACACCGCGGCGTCACCCGGATATGACGTACGAATTCACTCCCATCGCGCTCCCGTACATCGCCGCGGCGGTCGTCTGTACCGTGTTGTTGAGCACGATCTGGCGACACCGCGATCGGCGGGGAGCGAAGGGGTTCCTTCTGGACATCACTGGCGTGATCATCCTCTCCGTGACGGTGTCGCTTCAGTTGTTCGCGACGGCGGAGTCGACGAAACTCTTCTGGTGGAACTGGCGGTTCGTCGCGGGATCGTTCATGGGGATCGGCTATCTGCTCATGGCGATCGAGTACACCAACAACGAGGAGTACATCACGTATCGAAACGGGGCGGCACTCGCCGCCGTCCCGGTCCTGACCCAGTTTGTGGCATGGACGAACGATCGTCACGAATGGCTGTACACCGCGTCGATCGATCCGGCGACTGGACTTCTCGTCCCCACGTTCGAACCGCTGTACTGGATCTACGCCGTGACGATGATGGCGTACTTGGGTCTCGCAGTCTCCCTCCTGTTCCGGTTGCTCCGCTCGCTTCCGGGGTTCGAAAAGCAAGCGGGCGTCCTCATTGCGACGATACTGTTCGTCACGGTCGGGCTGATCGTCTGGTGGCTCGGGTTCGTCCCCGTCGATACGCTCGCCCTGACGAGTACGGTAAAGGTCGTCGGCTTCTACGTCGCAGTGGACCGATTACAGCTCCTCGATATCGTCCCCGTCGCGCGGACGAAGGTGATCGACAACATGCAAGACGCCGTCTTCGTCGTCAACGCGGCGAATCGGATCGTCGACGCGAATCCCTCGGCGAAACGACTCGTCGGCAGCGAGATGGCGGTCGGGGACTCCCTCGCGGAGACGTTCCCCTCGTCCCGGTTTCCGGAGTTCGACGACACCGCCGACGCCCAGACCGAATGCACGTTCGAAATCGACGGTGAGACTCGACACTACGCCATCCAGCTGTCGCCACTAACGGACTCGCGAGGGCGACAGTCGGGCCGGTTGATCGTTCTCCGTGACGTGACGCAACTGAAAAACCGAGAACAGGAACTGACCGTCCTCAATCGGATCGTCCGTCACGACATCCGAAACGAGATGAACGTTATCACGGGTCGTGGCGAACTCCTCGCCGACCACGTCAATCCCGACGGCGAGGAACACCTCGAGTTGATGCTCGAGAGCAGCGATCACGTCATCGACCTCACGCAGGTCATCGGCGACCTCGTGGAAACGCTGACTACCGACGGCGACCTGGACCTCAAGCCCGTTCACCTGATGCCGGTCGTCTGGAACCAACTCGAGAAGGCGCGAACCAGCTACCCCGACGCGGCGTTCCGTGTCGATGGTGAGCCGCCGACTGACGTGACGGTTCAGGCCAACGAGATGCTGTCCTCCGTGTTCACGAACCTCCTCAACAACGCCGTTTTACACAATACCGCGGACGCCCCACGCGTGGTGCTTTCGATGGAGGACCGAGACGAAACAGTTGGTATCCGCGTCGCGGACAACGGTCCTGGTGTGCCCGAGGGGCAACGGGAGGAAATCTTCGGGCGCGGTCAGAAAGGCCTCGAGAGCGAGGGCACCGGCATCGGCCTTTACCTGGTCGACACCCTCGTCGAGGGCTACGGCGGCGACGTGTGGGTCGAAACTGCCGAGGAAGGTGGCGCGGCGTTCGTCGTCGAACTCCCGAAAGCCGGGGCGACACGGGAGCGTCCAGCACCGCTCCAGGAATGACCTGCCGCACTCGAGTCACGGGGGAGGGCAGGCCGACCGCGCGGCGCGCGGATCCGCGCGCCGCGCCAGAGCGGTCCTGGCGGACATGAAAAGGGCGAGGCGAGCGCGCCAGCGCTCGCCGAGGGCTTTCAGAGGAAGCGGAACGTTTCCAGGTTCTTCGGCGCGAAGGTCCGCATGTCGTAGTCGTGGTAGAGCGCCGAAGAGAGGTCCTGCGTGGAGCGCTCGTCGCCGTGGACACAGAGCACCTTCTCGGGGCGCGGATTCATCGTCTTGACGAAGTTCTCGAGACCGGCGCGGTCGGCGTGGCCGGAGAAGCCGTCGACCGTTTCGACGTCCATGTTCAGCGAGAGGGTGCCGCGGCCGCCGCCGTTGCCCATGGCGCCGACTTCGCTGGTGGGGATCTCGTCCCAGCCGTTCTGGATGCGTCGGCCGAGGGTCCCCTGGGCCTGGTAGCCGACGAAGACGAGCGTCGAGTCCGGATCGGGACCGATGTGGGAGAGCCAGGACATGATCGGACCGCCGGTGACCATCCCGGAGGTCGAGAGGATGATACAGGAGTCGCCGTCGGCGATGTCCTGTCGTTCCTCCTCGCCGGCGTCGATGTGGTTGAACTCCTCGGCGAGGAAGGGGTTCTCGTCTTCGTGGAAGATGCGGTCCCGAAGGTCGTCCCGGAGGTACTCGGGATAGGTGGTGTGGATCGCCGTCGCCTCCCAGATCATCCCGTCCAGATGGACCGGCATCGAGGGGATGTCGCCGCTGCGCATCGCCTCTTCGAGGACGAGCATGATCTCCTGGGATCGACCGACCGCGAACGCGGGAATGACGACCTTACCGCCCTTGTCGTAGGTCTCGTTGATGACCTCCTTGAGTTTCTCCTCGGAGTCCTCCTGATCGGTCTGGTAGTCGTTGCGACCGCCGTAGGTCGACTCGAGGACGAGCGTCTCGACCCGCGGGAAGTCGTTGACGGCGCCGTTGAACAGGCGGGTGTCCTCGTAGTGGATGTCGCCCGAAAAGGCGACGTTGTAGAGTCCGTCACCGATGTGGAAGTGCGAGACGGCCGAGCCGAGGATGTGGCCGGCGTTGTGGAAGGTGAGTTTGATGTCCGGCGCGATGTCGGTCACGTCGCCGTACTCGAGCGGAATGGTGTGTTTGATCGCTTCGCGGACCTGCTCGCTCTCGTAGGGCGGGGCTCGACCTTCCTTGGCCGCGACGTCGAGATAGTCGAGGGTCAACAGTCCCATCATGTCGCGCGTGGGTTCGGTACAGTAGATCGGGCCGTCGTAGCCGTATTTGAACAACAGCGGGATCAGCGCGGAGTGGTCGAGGTGGGCGTGGGTCAGGACGACGGCGTCGATGGTCTGTGGTCCCGCGCCGAGCGCTTCGGGGGCGTGAAGGTACGGTACTTCACCCTCCGCGCCGGGTTTGTCACCACAGTCGATGAGGATCCGCGTCTCGGGCGTCGAGAGGATAAAGGATGCGCGGCCGACCTCGCGACAACAGCCCAGCGTGGTGATGCGGACGTACTCGTCGTCGGACATCTCCTCGCGGTGGATCTGTCGGCCGACCTTCTCCAGGATGTCTCGGCGCTCGTCGCGTTCCTGTTTGAGGAAGCTCCGGACGTTCGAGACGGTCGAGGACTCGATCGGCGGCGTGCGGACGACTTCGGGCGTCCAGCCGACGTTTTTGGTGATGTCTCGGAGCGTCGATCCGTGCCGGCCGATGACCATGCCGGGCTTTTCGGCCTCGATAACGACTTCGCCGGTGTCGGCGTGGAAGTCGAGGTCGGTGACGCCTGCATCGTCCGGAATAACGTCCATGATCTCCTCGCGAGCCTGTTCGGGTCGCGAGAGAACGCTAGGGTCGGGCCGGACGGTGATCCGCTTGCGAAGCTTGCTCGCGAGCTGCCGAATGAGGTCGCCCTGCTGGGCGAACTTCTTCGGGTCGCGCGTATAGACCACCAGTTCGGGGCCTTCGTACTTCACCGAGGAGACCGAGATATCGCTCGGTAACTCGCTCGTGATCTGTGCTTTGAGATCGTCGAGTTGCTGCTCTACAGTGCTCATAATCGCCGAATGTGGCTTGCGTGAACTCACCGTCCGGAACCACGTACGACGTCAGGTCGAGCAGGGACGAGTGGGAATCGGAACCGGCTCGCGATTCGTCGATGGTTTCCAAACGGCGTCTGCCGCGTCGAAACCGATAGCGAGCGCCGTCGTCCAGGTCGGACAACGTAGCGTACACTCCATCTCGTCTCCCGATTCATCGTATCCTACTCCGTGCCTGACGAACACGCTTCCGGATCGGTTATCCTGGTCCGTGCGGGACAATTCCAGGGAGAACCCGCTTACTCGGGGCTATTCTTTGCGTGGTATAAAAGCCTTCGCAAAAACCAGGGCCGTGGAGATAGTAGTCGTCGGTCGCAAATGCATCTGACAGCTGCTCGAGTCCGTGAGGAGCGGGATTGGGTCGTCGATCGTACCGAGACGGTCGTCCCCCTGATCAACGACGTCCGCGACGATCTCGGCGAGATCTTCGGTACCGACGTCGATGCCGTCACCGACGACCAGTACGTCGAGGCGGTCGACGCCGTCTTCGCGGACGGCGATCTCGCAGTCAACGTCGCCGCCATGGTCGCGATCCTCAGGGATCTCGACGTCGAGGGGGACTATCCGGGGTTCGTCGTCGACGAGATCCTCGGTCGAGAACTGGCCGGGACGATCGCCGGCAGCCAGCCCCTTCGGACCCTCGGGGAGGCGACTTTCCACTACGCCGACGTTCACGTCCACGGCGACGCCGGAGAAAACGCCGGCATCGACGACTGCGAGGCGGCCCTCGCGGCCGGCTTTCAGGAGCGACTGCCCGGGTGGAACTGGACCGAACGGGAGAGTCCGTTCTCGATCGAGCGGTAGGACTGGTGGAACGTATCAGACCGCCAGCCAGTATCGCCGCTACCCGTCGGTTTCGTTTTCGGTTCCGGAGTCATCGGTCGCGTTTTCCGTCCCGGCGTCGCCGGTCGCGTTGTCCGCGTCCTGGGCTTGCTGTTGTTCTTCGAGCATCGCCCGTCGTTGCTCCTCCTGTTGCCGTTGCTGGATGATGAGATCGTACTGCTCGCCGGGGTAGATACCCCTGACGTCGCCGCTTCGGAGCGTTTCCATGATCGCCGTGTCGGTGCCCGTCGCACGGAGCAGTCCGTACTCCGGCGCCGACTCCTCGATCGTGAGATCACTGCCGGCGGACTCTTCGACGGCTGTCGTGGCTTCCGCCGTCAACTCAGCCCGGCCGTCGCGGAACTCCTGTGCTGCCTCCCGTTCGCTGAGGGTCTCGTTCTCGATCTCGGAGCGGATCTCGGATTCGAGCGCCGCTAACTCCGCTTGGGCCGGCGTGACGGCCAGGGTGACCGCGTCGTTCGAACCGCCGCCCGATTGCGACAGAGAATCGAGTTGCGAACAGCCGGCCAGCGACGCGGCTGTGGCGGTGCCGGCGAGTGCGAGGACTCCACGACGGGTCGGATGATTCGACATCGTGTCTCTCGAGCGGGGACGGACGAAAATATACCTTCTGCGTTCCGCCCGGCGCGGGCAGCGACCGCGGAATCGACGCGGGATTCACCCGACAGCGGGCACCTTTTATCCGCCCCGGTACTACCTCGCCCCAGTGACGGATTCAGGGCACGGCCAGCGAACGGAAACCCTCCAGGGACCGACGCCGGCGGCGGCACGCGACGTGATCGCGGACGGGATCGACCGCGACGCGATCGTGACCGTCTACGGCCGTTGTACGGTCGATTACGACGGTCGAGCCTCGAGTCGCCTCGAGGCGGGCGATCGCCACGTCATGCTCAAACCCGACGGGGCGGCGCTCGTTCACACGGACGAGGGCCAGCAGCCGGTCAACTGGCAGCCGCCGGGGTGTGAACACGACGTCTTCTGTGCGGACGGCGCGCTCGTCCTCGAGAGCGTGCGGTCGACGCCGGCCGAACGGCTGTGTGTCCGGTTTCAGGACGTCCTGCAAGTGTCGGCGTTCTCGGGGTCGGACGAGAACGACCTCGCCCTCGTCGGGACCGAAGAGGACCTCCGACAGCGGATCCTCGAGGACCCCGCCCTGCTCGAGGCCGAGTTTACCCCGCTGGCGACCGAGCGCGACACGCCCGCGGGTGCGGTCGACATCTACGGCGAGGACGCGGCCGGTCGAGCGGTCGTCGTCGAACTGAAACGCCGACGGGTCGGTCCCGACGCGGTGGGCCAGCTCCGACGCTACGTCGACGCCCTCGAGCGCGACCTCCACGCCGACGCCGCCGTTCGGGGCATCCTGGTCGCGCCGTCGGTGACCGACCGCGCGAGTCGATTGCTGACCGAACACGGCCTCGAGTTCGTCTCGCTCGAGCCCCCCGCCGAGTGATCGCGTCGCGGACGGTCGGATGACCCCATCGACCACTCGAACGGTATCGGAGGGTCCACTCACGGCCGTGATTTCGAATTCCGTTCCGATGACAGGCCCGGCACGTATACGTGCGTATCGTGCCGTTCTCTCAGGACTTGCTCAGGCCACGAGTGCGGAGACGCGGGCCATCACGTCGCAATGAGGACGACCGCGGCAGCACCGAACGCGATTCCCAGCGCCTTCTTCGCCGTGACCGGCTCTCCCAAGACGACGATGCCGAGGAGTGCACCACCGACGAGAAACATCCCGAAGATCGGAACGACGATGCTGACGGGGCCAGTCGAGAGCGCACGGAAATAGCCGACGACAGCACCGGCGAGACAGATTCCTGCCGCGAGTGCGAACCCGACGGGCCGGCTCGTCACCGACGGAACTGACCACTCTCCGAACAGGGCCGCCACGGTCGTCGCTCCCAGGCCAGCGTGCCGACCGCGATCGGCATGACAGTAAACGTCGGCAAGTCTTGGATTGCAATTTTCATAAACAGGAACGCGAACGAGTAACAGACCATCGCCAGCAGCGCCCACAACACGTAGCTCACGGTACCGCCCCCTCCAGTTCACACGCAATTGCTCGACCTCGTGAATGAGTCATCCGTTCCGTCGAGTATCCGGAGGCTTCGGAGAAAAACCCCCTGTCCGACCGACCCATAACTGAATCAGCCGCCAGCGGTCGATCGGTCTACTGTACGAAGCGATTCGATGGCTCGCACGGGACGGGAGCCAGAGCTGCTCTCCGAGGCCCCGTCAGTCAGGCAGGATACGTGCCCTCGAGTCGCGCCTGCTCGAGCACGTGCCCCTCGATCGCCGACTCGAGGTCGGCGGCGGCCGCATCGGGTCCGAGGTCGACCGACGTCTCGAGGGCGAACAGTCTGAATCGGTACGTGTGCTCCCGGTCCGGCGGGTTCGGGCCGCCGTAGCCGCGGTCGCCGAAATCGTTCGTTCCCTCGGTTGCGTCCGCGGCGTCCCAGTCCTCCGAAATCGGCCCCGTCTCCGGCGGAACGTTCCAGACGATCCAGTGGTCCCACACCTTGCCGGCGGGCTCCATCGCGTCCGGATCGTCCACGATCAACGCGAGGGTCTCCGCGTCGTCGGGGACCCCGCGGATCTCGAGGGGCGGGTTGACGTTCGTCTCCGTGTAGCCATACTCCTCGGGGATCCGTTGGCCGTCGTCGAAGGCCTGACTCTCGAGTGTGAGGTCACCCATGTTGTTCACGCTCCGTGTGCGCCCGTTTCGAGCGTTCACCGCCGAGAGAGAAGAAACTTACACGCGGTGCCACGAACGGCGGCGTCACTGGCTGACGTGTCGCTGACCATCGACGAGACGGCGGGCGAGTAGCTACCGACGACCGACGAATATAGCGATCCCGAGGACCAACAGCCCGATGCCCCACCAGAGCGAATCGCCCGGCAGGAAGGCGAGCAACAGCGTGACGATACCCGACGTGATGAAGGACCACCCGATCGTCGTTCGGTATGTCATACCGCTAGCTTCTCGCCGAGGCGGTTGTGCGTTGTGCCGGTCCTCGCAACCTGACCGAGTCCCCAGAACCGAAGCTGTTTGACTCGAAGTGACAGAGCGTTATACATGGCGAACGAACTCACGATCCGTCGGTATCGACCTGACGACGGCCCCCGCGTTCGAGACCTCCACGAAACGGCCATGCGCGACGCCGACGCCTACGTCCCGGGTGTTCCGGACGACGACCTCGAGTCGGTCACGGAGACGTTTCTCGAGACCGGCGGCGAGTTTTTGGTCGGCGAACTCGCTGATCGGATCGTCGCGATGGGCGCGTTTCGACCGGTCGACGAATCGGCGTCTATCGCGACGTTCGTCCCCGATCTCGTCGACGCGGCGGTCGAGGTGACTCGACTGCGCGTCGATCCCGCCGTGCAGCGCCGCGGCTACGGACGGCAAATATACCGGGAACTCGAGGAGCGCGCCCGATCGCGGGGGTTCGAACAGGTCGTCCTCGATACGAGGCCGACCCAAACCGCGGCCCGCGGACTGTACGATACGGAAGGACTCGAAGCGGTGTGTCGCGAGCGGTTCGAAGCCTTCGACGATCCCTTCGAACTGATCTTCTATCGGAAATCGATCGCCGACGATGGGTAGTCGGTCGTCACTCCTCGAGTAACCGCTTCAGTCGGTCGAGTTCCGTCAGCGCCTCGACTGGGGTGAGGTGAGCGAGATCGAGTGCCCTGAGTTCGGTGGCGACGTCCGTCGGTACGTCCCCACCGTCCGCGGTCGCGGCTTCCGTAGCGCTCTCCGTCGGCTCGGAAACGGGGTCGCCACTCGAGCCGACAGCGCCGGTGCCGTCCGTCTCGATGCCCTCTTCGGCAGCGTCCCCGACCAGCTTCCGCGACCGCTCGACCACGGGGTCGGGAACGCCAGCCGCGGTCGCGACCTCGACGCCGTAGGAGCCCGTCGCCGCGCCGGGCGCGATTTCGTGGTGAAAGACGACCTCGCCGTCGGCCTGCTCGACCTCGAAGTGCAGCGTGAACGCGGCCCCGAGGTCCTCCGTGAGTTCGGTCAACGGGTGGTGGTGGGTCGCGAAGAGCGTCGTCGCGCCGACCTCGTCGTGAAGGTGCTCGGTGATGGCCTGTGCGATAGCCATCCCGTCGGCCGTCGAGGTACCCCGGCCCACTTCGTCTAGCAGGACCAGGGAGTGCTCGTCGGCCTCTCGGAGGATCGTCGCGAGCTCGTCCATCTCGACCATGAACGTCGAGCGACCGCCCGCGATGTCGTCGCTGGCTCCCACGCGGGTGAAGATCCGGTCGACCGGCGCGATCCGGGCGGCGCTTGCCGGGACGAAACTCCCGACCTGTGCCAGCAGGACGATCTGAGCTACCTGTCGCATGTACGTCGACTTCCCCGACATGTTCGGTCCCGTGATCACCGCCAGCCGCCGATCGTCGGTGAAGCGGGCATCGTTGGGGACGAACGACTCCTGTGTCCGCTCGACGACGGGGTGGCGACCCCCCTCGATCTCGAGGGTCTGACCCCCGTCACGCTCGAGGATTTCGGGCCGACAGTAGTCGTACTGGGCGGCGGCCGACGCCAGCGAGACGAGGGCATCGAGGGTCGCGAGCGCCTCGGCGAGCCCTTGCACGCGTTCGACCTCCGCCGCGATCTCGCGGCGAACGTCACGGAACAGTTCGTACTCCCGTTCGTCCGCGCGTTCTTCCGCGCCGACGATCCGGTCCTCGCGCTCTTTGAGCTCCGGCGTGACGAATCGCTCCGAGTTCTTCAGCGTCTGCCTGCGCTGGTAGTTCTCGGGAACGGCATCGAGGTTCGGGTTCGTCACCTCGATGTAGTAGCCATGGACCGAATTGTAGCCGACCTTCAGCGAGTCGATCCCGGTCCGGTCGCGCTCGCGGGCTTCGAGATCGTCGATCCACTGCTTGCCGTCCCTGGCGGTCGCACGCAACTCGTCGAGGTCCCCGTCGTACCCCTCAGCGATGACCCCGCCCTCGGTGATCTCGATCGGCGGATCGGCGACGATCGCGTCGTCGATCAGTTCGCGGACCGCCGTCAGCGGATCGAGATCGTCGGACAGTTCCCGGAGCCGATCGCACTCCGCATCGGCGAGTTCCTCGCGAACGTCGGGGACCACGGCCAGGGTGTCACGGAGCGACCGCAGGTCCCGGGCGTTCGCTCGCTCGCGGGAGATCCGGCCGATCAACCGCTCGAGGTCGTAGACGTCCCGCAGACGCTCGTGCAGTCGCTCGCGCGTCCGGACCGCGCTCGTGAGCTCCGCGACGGCGTCGAGTCGCGCCTCGATGCGGTCGGGTTCGAGCAGCGGCCGCCGGAGCCAGTCCCGAAGTTTCCGGCCGCCGAGTGCGCTTGCGGTTTCGTCGAGGACGCCGACGAGCGTCGCGTCCTCGCGCCCGTGGACGGCGCGTGGTTCGAACAGCTCGAGGCTGCGCAGCGCCACGGCGTCCAACAGCAGGTATTCGCGGGGATCGTACCGCGTGAGGTGGGTGAGGTACTCGAGGCGGGCACCCCCCTCGGAACTCGGGATGTCGCTCGTCTCGTCGTCGCTCGTCTCGCCGCTTTCGCCCTCGTGTGTCCCGCCGCGGACGTACTCGGCGTAGGAAAGCAACGCGCCGCAGGCACGGATTTCGGCGTCGCTCGCGAGCAAGGCGTCGGGGTTGCGGAAGTACGTCGAAAGCTTCGTCCCGGCGCGGGCACGGTCGAACGCGGCCTCGTCGTACGGCGTGACCATACAGTCCTCGGGGACGAGGTCGGCGGGCGCGTCCGGTCCGACGACGGCCTCGGCGGGTGCAAAGCGGCTCACTTCGTCGGCGATCGATTCCCTGGCGGTGGAACTCGTCGCGAGGAAATCGCCCGTGGAGACGTCGAGCAAAGCGAGTGCCAGTTCGTCGTCCCCCGTTCGGGCCGCCCGCTCGCGAGCGATGGCGGCCACGAAGTTGTTGTCGTCGCTCGCGAGGAGTTCGTCTTCGGTGAGCGTTCCGGGCGTAATCACGCGCGTCACTGCCCGTTCGACGACGCCCGCGCTCTCGCCGGGCTCTTCGACCTGATCGGCCACTGCAACCC
The DNA here is from genome assembly GCF_002494345.1 of Natrinema ejinorense. Lineage (GTDB taxonomy): Archaea > Halobacteriota > Halobacteria > Halobacteriales > Natrialbaceae > Natrinema > Natrinema longum. Next base: position 750,574 of record NZ_NXNI01000001.1, on the reverse strand, counting down.
GGTAGCCCGCCTCGAGTAGCGCTTCGATGTACGATTCGGCGTTGTCGATGGGGATGCCGGCCATCGGGTACTCGCCAGTACTGTCCTCGCGGCTCGTCAGGGCGATCTCGAGCAGGCGAGCGGTCCGTTCGGCCGCACCACAGAACGTCTCGTAGAAGTCACCCACCTGAAAGAGGACGATCGCGTCGTCGTAGCGCGCACAGAGATCGTGGTACTGCGCCATCATGGGCGTCAGCTCGTCGCGCTTTGCGGCCATCGCCTCGGGCGGGCCAAGCGCCGGATCCATACCCGAATTCGGCCCCCCGACGCGGAAATACCTTGCTGGATCGCCCCTTCGGATCGAGTCGTCCGTTCGACCAGCATACACGGGGACTCGTGGATCGCGATTCGGGGCCAGACCTGTCCTATCGTCGGTCGTGGTCACGCGAGCGGGACCGCGACCACCGGTCGGGGTTCGGTCGCTGCTCAGGATCGGGCGCGAATACCACTCGCGAGGACGAAATCGTACCCGAGAGCACAGCCACCGCCGACACCACTGCCGAGAGCGCGAGCGAACTCGAGGAGGCGACTCCTGAGACGGGCTGCTGTCACTGGGTCCCGGCCACCCCACAGGGGGTCGCGGCTGGGCCGGCGCTGATTGACAGGTGCCCGTATAAGGGACAGGTACAGACCTGAGACGGGCTGCTGAGCCACCCGGACGGGATGGGAAGCCCTACTGACAGCCGGTCGACCGCTCGAAAACGAGCCGCATTGTAACGGTGTCGGTGACTGGCGGGCGACAGGTGCTGTCAGTCAGCCCCGCTTCCTGACCCACCGCCGTTTCCGGAGCCGCTATTCGATGCTGGCTCACCGCTCGCACCGTTTCCAGCCCCGTTCCCGGCCCCCGATTCACCGTCGGTTCCGGGCGTCCTCTCGGGCCCCGACTCACCGCCGTTGTTCCCAGGTGTCGGATCCGATCCAGGCTCACTAGCGCTGTTCCCGGACGCACTGTCAGGTCCCGACTCACCGCTGTTTCCGGGCGAACTCTCGGGTCCCGACTCACCGTTGTTTCCGGGCGTGCTCTCGGGTCCCGACTCACCGTTGTTTCCGGGCGTGCTCTCGGGTCCCGACTCACCGTTGTTTCCGGGCGTGCTCTCGGGTCCCGACTCACCGTTGTTTCCGGGCGTGCTCTCGGGTCCCGACTCACCGCTGTTTCCGGGCGAACTCTCGGGTCCCGACTCACCGCTGTTTCCGGGCGAACTCTCGGGTCCCGACTCATCGCTGTTTCCGGGCGAACTCTCGGGTCCCGAATCACCGTTGTTTCCGGGCGAACCCTCGGGTCCCGAGTCACCGCTGTTGCCAGGTGTACTCTCGGGTCCCGACTCACCGCCGTTCCCGGGTGTGTTATCCGTTCCACCAGGGCTGCTCCCGGGCGAACTCTCGGACCCCGAGTCGCCGCTGTTCCCGGGTGTACGCTCTGGTCCCGAATCTCCGTTGTTTCCGGGTGTACGCTCTGGTCCCGAGTCAGCACCGTTCCCGGGCGTGTTATCCGTTCCACCGGGGCTGTTTCCGGGTGTACCCTCGGGGTTCGAGTCGTTGCCGTTTCCGGGTGCGCTCTCAGGCCCTGACTCACCGTTGGCGTTTCCGGGGGTGCCATCAGGCCCTTTCCCGCCATTGTCGGCGGGCCCGCCACGATCGGCCGGTGGTCCCATGCCGACACCGGCCGAACCGTTCGGCTCGGACAGTCCTCGAGCGACCGGCTCGATGCTGGGACCTGCCTGTTCCGAGGCGTTCCGTCGGGCCTCGGTTGCGTTCTCCCGAAGCGCAGCGAGTCGGGTTTCGGTACCACCCGTCTCGGCAGCATGGCGCTCGGTTCGATCGATCGATCGTTCGAGGGCCGCGATTTCGACCGTCACCGTCGCCATTCGAGACTGATAGGACCCACGGGAAAGATTGTCACGTTGCTCTCGGAGTTCGGCGCGTTCCGCCTCGAGATCTCGCAACTGCGCTTCGAGGTCGGTCGTTCGTTCGTCGACGAGCGCAGTTTGGCTGTCGTTGTCCGCAGCGTCGTACGCTGCGTCGAACATCTCGGCATCGACCGTCTGTTTGGTATCGGCTGCGCTCGCTTGCATCAACGCCCCGACTGACGCGTTCGTCGCTCCCGTCTCGGCGTGGTCGGGTTGGGTGAGTTGGGCCCCGGTCAACGGACTCACGCCGGCACCGCTTACCAGCGGTGCGGCTGTGAGTGCGAGGGCGGCGAGGGCCACGAAGAGGGCAACCGACCGAGTGGTTGTCATCGACTCTGACCTTGACCGGAACGTACTAAAAAGGCGGAGCTTCGTTCGAACCGTTTACACCGTCCGTTCAGCGGTCGAGAACGCTTTTGAGCGTTCAAGAGAGGCACAGTTCCCATGACTGGTCTCGTTCGGGAACAATCGTCTCTCGGATCGTCCGACCGTTGCTTACAGCGTCAACAGCCCGAAATCCCGCCGTTGAGCCCGTGAGAAAATCAGCCTCGGTCCGATTCGTCGACTCGAGAGGACAGCGATCGCGGCCGACGACTGATCACCGACGCCGGAAGCCGCCTCGAGCGAACGGTCTGATAGCGCGCCGATTTAAACGTCTCGGCAAACAGTTATACCGATCCATACCGTGCTATTAGTTAGCATGTTCGAGGTGTTCTCACAGGGCTACTATCTCGGACGCCTCTACGTGACCCCGACCGACGGGGATCGCGCACTCATGGATCGGACCCAACACGAGCGGATCAACGAGGCGGTGTACGCGAGCGGGACGGGCCTCGAGCGACTCGACGCCCCGCTGGTGATGAAACTCGAATCCCGGCACTTCCCGGTTCACGGGTCGGCGACCGTCCCGACGAACACGCTCGCGCTTCCGGAATCGATACTCGAGGGGACCGAAATCAGGAACCCACCCTCGCTTCGAGAGGTGTTCCTCGCCCGTCGAGAACGTGCCAGGCAGTTGCTCGAGTTTACCGGAAACTGGCAGGAGCGGGGCCACACCCGCCCGTCAGACGACCGAGGAAACGTCGGAACGTAGAAGTAGGCTCGCTTCGCGTTTTCGGCTGGATGCTCGACGAGTTGCTCGGCCGCGCATCGCTCAAGGAGCGAATCGACGAACTCGAGGACGAAAACGAGCGGTTGCAAAAGCGCTACGAGGCCGAATCCGAACGGCGGGCCGACGCTGCGACCGCCAGACAGGACGCCGAGGAGCGAATCAACCGACTCGAGGATCGGATCGCCCAACTCGAGGGCGAACTCGAACGGAAACCCGAGGCGGACTCCGGGCTCACCGTCCGTCGCCGTGATCGACTCCGGGGCGGCGAACTCGAAGCGGTGTTCGAGCGACTCTCCTCGTATCGGACGGGTCCCGAAGGCGCACTGACTGTCGGGGTGGACGACGAGGTTTCGGACTCGATTCGGGCTGCCCTCGACGACGTCCTGGGCGATCGGATCGCACTCCTCGAGGACGCCACACCGTGTCTGTGTTGCGTCGACGATGCAGGACTTCTCGCGGTGACCCTCGAGCCCCCTCTCGTCCCCGAGCAGGACGCAGTCTGGTGCGACAGGTTCGCACTCGAGCGGGAGTGGTTCCTGCCGACCGGTCGACATGCGATCGCGCTCGTCCGGACGGATCTGTTCGCCCTCGGCACCTACGAGGACGACGACCGCGTCGCCTATCGCGGGTTCGAGAGCGACGTCAAGGGGAGCCACTCGAAAGGTGGGTTCTCCCAGGCTCGATTCGAACGGATTCGAGACGGACAGATCGACGACCACCTCGAGCGCTGTCGGGAGGCGCTCGCCGAGTACGAGACCGGGGGCGACCGGGCCGACACGCCGCTGTATCTCGTCGGCCAGCGCGGCATCGTCGACGCGCTCGTGGAGGAATCCGATCTCGAGCCGAGCGCGACGGCGGCCGTCGACGCGACCGGCGATCCGAAACCGGCGCTCGAACAGGCCGTTCACTCGTTCTGGACGACCGAACTGCGAGTCCTGTAGGGGTCGACCCCGTCGGTCTCAGTAGCCACCTCCCTCGTCGAAACAGCGCCCGCACCTGTCGGCGTCGCCGCCGTCGATCGCTTGCTCGACGGGAACCAGCCGGAGGTGTTCGTGGGCGACGTGGGACGTCGCTCCGCAACTCGTCTGAAAGTCCGACTGACCGGATTCGTACTTGTGGATCTTGTTCGTCGTCTCGTTAAGGACCCCATTCATGTTCCACGGTATCACGGCGCATAAGCATAAGCGCATCGTCCGTTACACCGGAATGGACGCCAAGAACACGTCCCGAGAGGGGTCGAACACGTTTTTCGCTCTCAGAGACGAACGGTCGAGTGCGTACGTCTGCCTTCGAAACCATCTCGTGTACGCAGTGTGGTGACGAATTCGAGGCGTATCCGGACACCGAGGCAGCCCAGAGAGGGTACTGTTCGCCAGCGTGTGCCCTCGAGGCGAACTGAACGGCGATCGGATGGCTGGGATCTTTCTCGACCATGATCGATCACAGCGTTGCAACTCTCTACGGCGAACACCGCTCACCGGGTGGTGTCCGGAGGCGCGGCGTCGCTCTCCACACTCTCGGTAGCCCTCGACGCTGACGGCGACCCAACGGGATCGCTCGGAGAGATCGCCTCGAGCGAGAGGACGAGGAGCGCACCGATCGAGACGAGTCCACCGGCGACGACGAACGCAGCGAGATAGCCGAGAGTCGCCACCCAGCCGCCGAGAACGCCCCCGAGACCGCCGCCGACCGCCCCCAGGGCGACGTAGCCCCCGAGCATCTCGCCGCGGACGCTCGGCGGTGCGAGCCGGGTGACGATCGCCGTCCCGACGACGGCGATTCCGGCCCAGGTGACCCCGACGAGTGCCAGAGCGAGGCCCGCAGTGCCGAAGGCGACGGAGACTCCCAGCCCCGTGATGGCGACAATCGACGGGAACAATACCGCCCTCGCGGCCAATACCCCCCCTTGCAGGTGCCGGAGGTCGTATCGAGCGGAGAGACTGCCAGCGCCCTCATAACAGACCGCGGAGCCGAGACTCGAGGCGAGATAGAGCCCGAACACCTGCCCCGAGTCGAACCCGACATCGGTCAGAAACAGCGGGAGCGGAGCCCAGAACGCTGCGGAGCCGGTAAAGAAGAAGAGTCCGGCGACGAAGTAGGTCGTCAGTGCCGGATCGAAACGAGTGGCCAGCCGTCGTGGATCGATCCCACGCGTCGTCCAGTAGAGCCGGTTCGGTGCGAACACGAACGTCGCACCCTTGATGCCACGACCCGAACTCGTGAGGAGTCGACCGATCCGTCGAACGGCACGATCGTCGGTGACGTGGTCCGACGGTGCGGGCCGCGGGAGCGTTCGTGCCGCGAGGACCGCACTCACGCCGGCACAGGCTGCGAGTACCCAGAACAGGGTTCTGGTCACCGCGTCGGCTGCGAGCAGTCGGCTCCCGACGAACGGCCAGACCGTTCCGAGGACGAGGCCGCCGGCCCAGCCGTAGCCCTGATACTTATTGACGAGCCCGATCCGTTCGCTCCAGCGGGACTCCGGCGCATCGTCGACGACGAGCATGGTCAAGACGGGGCCGACCGACGAGACGAACAGCCAGAGGACCGCGTTCGCGACGATGACCGCGGTAATCGACGACAGCAACGGGATGACGACGAGCGATGCCGAAACGCCGATCAGCGTCACGAGTACCAGCGGTCGACGGCTATCGACACGGTTCGCGAGTCGACCGAACGCGATCGCACCGGGTGCGCCGACGATGGCTGCCGTCGCGGCCAACACCCCGAGCTGTACGGGCGATGCACCGAGCAGGACGATATAGAGGGGGACCAGTAGCGATGCGCCCCCGAATGCGACCGAGCCCAGCCCCCAGGCGACGAGCCAGCGGTCAGTCATTACGTAGCGGTCGGCTGCGAACTGGTAAACACTGGTGATATGTGTCTCGAGCCGAACCGTTCCAGCGGTCGACCCGGCGGCGCGCTCAAAACACGCTCGCGAGACCGCCGACGAAGGCGACCGTCACGACGAGCCGTCCGAGGCTCCCGAGAAACGTGGCCGCGGCGAACTTCGGGTAATCCCGCTCGAGGACGGCAAACGCGTATATCGAGATCGTGTCGGGAAAGAACGGCACGGACAGGGCGATCGCGAGTCCGCCGTAGCCGTAGCGTCGTGCGAGCTGGAGGGAGCGCTTTTCCGACCACCCCAGGACGTCCCATCTGGACTGCCGTAGCCACCGAGTTACCGGCCCGGATTGCTTGACCTCCTGCCCGATATGGAACGCGAAAACGCTGCCAGCTGCCTTTCCGATCGCGCTGACGAGCATGATGCTCGAGAGCGCCAGCCACCGCGGGAACCCGAGGTCGATCGGTGCGAAAAGGACGACCTCGCTGGGGCCGGGAAGCGCGAACGCGATCAGGAACGAGTAGAGGAAGACGATTCCCATGCCGGGCCAACCGGTCGCGGAATCGACGATCGTCTCGGTGCTTCCGGCGAGGAGGGCAGTCAACCCATCGAGGATGAGGACCACGGATATCGCGACCATTGCTTGTATCGTTTGTCGGATACTCGACTTCCGTTCCGTTTAATCGTTCGATACGTCGTCGCGATCGGGACGCTACCGAGTCGAGACGGATCCGAGCCGTCACGTCCCCCACGTCCATCGCGCATCGAGGACGTACCGATAGACGCCGCTGAGAACGATGGCGATCCCGTTGGCCACCAGATACGGCGCGTGTGCCCACTCGACGATGCTGAAGAGCACGGCGATCTGGATCGGGATCGCCGTCCCGCGGACGACGTTCGTCTTGAGCAATCCGACGAGATAGTCGACGGTCCCGGTGTTTTGAGACCGCTGGAACGTCCACGCGTTGTTGAGAACGTAGGAGAGGACGATCGTAATCTCGATTGCCAGCAACGCACCGAGCAGGTAGTGCAGCCCGGCACTGTCCACGAACGCCCACAGCAACACCAACTGTACGCCGGCGGCGACGGCCCCGACGATAACGAACCGGCGTAGCTGGCGGGCAAACGGCCCGTCGTGGAGACTGCGAAGGAACGATCGGATCATTATCGATAGCCGAGGGCCGACAATCGGGCCTCGAGGTCCTCGTCGACCGCCCCATCGTCGGCCGTCTCCTCGGAGTCCTGTGCCCGTATCATGGTCGCATGCTCCGTCGCGATCGGTGCGAACGAGTCGACTCGGTCCCGTTGCTCGGGGGTCGGATCGGGAGCGAGGTTGGTTTGTTGGCGCGGATCGTCGGGCCGGTAATACAGTTCGGTTTCGTCCGTGTCGACGTTTTCGATGTACGTCCAGTCCCGGTCCCGGACACTGACGAGGAGGTCGCCGTCCGCGAGCGATCGTGGAATCGGCTGTGCCGTCACGGAGTCGTCACGAACGGTGACCGAGACGATCGGCTCGTCCGTCGGCGAGTCACCCCCGATCACGCTCGGAACGAGCGTGTCGCCGGTCCAAGAATCCGATGGCTGGACGTCGAGCAAGTCGGTGACGGTCGGTGGAAGCGCATCGAGCCCGACCTGTCTCGCTACCCGTCTCCCCTCGGCACCGGGCACGTCGACGATCAGCGGGACCCGAATCAGTTCGTCGTACAGCTTCGGGTAGTGCGCGAGGTGACCGTGTTCCTGAAACTCTTCGCCGTGGTCTCCGGCCACGATAACGGCCGTTTCGTCGTCGAGTCCGTTCGCCGAGAGCGTCTCGAGTAGCCGTCCGATGCTCGCGTCGACCTGCCGAACCGACGCCTGGTAGAGGGTTCGAAGGTCCGTCAGCGTTCGATCGCTGACGTCCAATCCCAGCCCGGTCCGGGTATGGGCGAGCAGCATTCGATGCGTCCCGAGCCGATCGGAGGAAACCTCACGGATGTACCGCGGCGCAGGGACGTACGGCGTGTGGACGTCCATGTAATGGACCCAGAGGAAAAACGGCGATTCCGACGTTTCGACGAACGAACACGCGGCGTGTTCGACGTCGAACATCCGTGACGTGTCCAGGAACGGACGGTCGTCGGTTTCCCCACGGAGCCACGAGCCGACCCGTCGGATCGGCGACGCGGCCAACTGGAGCCACGCCTCGACGGTGGGGTGGGTCGCGAGATACCGGCTGTAGACGTTGGAACCGACGTTCGCGACGAAGGAGTCGAACTCGTCGAACCCGTCGTCGTATCCCCAGTGTGTCGTGAGGAACCCGTTTGCGGCGTTGAAGCCACCGGTCGAAACGCCCGCCTCGGAGACCGCTTCCGCGAGCGTCGGCGAATGCTCGACGCCGATCCGTCCACTATCCCCAAATACGGGGCGCGAAGCCAGCATCGACGGAAACGAGAACGGCGTCCAGTTGCCGGTCGCGAACGCTCGTTCGAAAACGGTTCCACGGTCGGCGAGTGAGTCCATCACTGGCGTATGGCGGTCGGCATCGTATGGACCGATCGCGTCCGCCCGCAGGGAGTCGACCGTCACGAGCACGACGTTCGAGACTGAGGAATCAGTTGCCATATATATCCAGTTACTCCACCGGTCGGCGGTTCGTCACGATACTGCGGTTCCACCGAGCAACGACGGACGTGCCGAAGAGCGGGGCGAGATCGGCCTGTCCGAACTGGTGAACCATTTCGTTGCAACCGAATCGGTGAGTAATTGGAATGAGGGTTTCGGTATCGGCGAATTGATATATTTATGCTAATACGATACTCCCTCAAATATGCACTCAGCAGCTGAGACAATCACGGTATCGAACAGTTCGGCACTCATTACAGTATCCGACGTGATCCGAACCACGACGCCGAGCAGTCGCCTCCTCGGCCGGGTCGTCTCCCTGCTCTCGGTTCCGTGTCTCTATCGTTAAGTAGCCCCTCGCTCATGTTCGGATATGCGCGTTGCCATCCTCGCCCACGAACTGTTTCCCGACCAGGCCAAGACCGCTCTCGGCGTGCTCCGGTATTCCGACCACGAAGCCGTCGCCGTTCTCGACCGCGCGAATACCGGCCGACGGGTCGCCGAGTTCGTCCCCGACGTCCAGGACGCACCGATCGTCGCCGGGATGGCCGATCTCGACCCGACCGATGTCGATGCGCTCGTGATCGGGATCGCTCCGATCGGCGGCGGCTTCGACGAACAGTGGCGTGAAGACGTCCGAACGGCTCTCGAGGTCGGCTGTGACGTGATCTCGGGACTGCATTACTTCCTCGCCGACGACGAGGAGTTCGCCCGACTGGCGGCGGAAAACGACTGCGAGCTCCGAGATATTCGGGATCCGCCGGCCGATCTCACGGTCGCGGACGGCGTCGCCGGCGAGGTCGACGCCGAGGTGATCCTCACCGTCGGTACGGACTGCTCGGTCGGCAAGATGACGACCACGATGGAGTTGGCTCGCGACGCCCGCCGGGCCGGCCACGACGCCGCCGTGATCCCGACCGGGCAGACGGGGATCGTGATCGAGGGTTGGGGCAACCCGATCGATCGGGTCGTCAGCGACTTCACGGCGGGTGCGGTCGAAGCGATGATCCTCGAGAAGGGTGACGATCACGACTACCTGTTCGTCGAGGGGCAAGGGAGCATCGTTCATCCCGCGTACTCACCGGTTACGCTGGGGATACTCCACGGGTCGATGCCCGACGCCCTCGTGCTCTGTCACGAGGCCGGCCGGGAGGAAATCCACGGCTACGAGTCGTTCTCGCTGCCGTCGATCCCGACGTACGTCGACCTCTACGAGCGCATCGCCGCGCCGGTCGCCGAGAGTCAGGTCGTCGCCGGCGCGCTCAACACCGCCGGCCTCGAGGACGACGAACACGCCCGCACGGCCGTCGACGAGTACGCCGACGCGCTGGGCACGCCCGCGAGCGACGTGCTCCGCTTTGGAACCGACGAGTTGCTCGAGGTGCTCTGCTGAGATGTCCCTCGAGACCGCCGTCGAACGTCGCTCGCTTCCCCTCGAGTATCCGTTCGGGATCGCCCGCGGGACGACGACCGAGACCGAGATCGTGCTCGTCCGGATCCGGGCCGACGACGGAACGACCGGCGTCGGCGCGGCAGCGCCGTCGGCACACTACGGTGAGACTGCCGCGACCGTCGCGGCCGTCCTGCCCGACCTCTGTGCGATCGTCGAAGACATCGGCGATCCTCACCAACTGGAGCGGATCGAGCGTCGCATGCGTGAGACGGTCCGGCGGAATCCGGCCGCTCGGACCGCAGTGAGCATCGCCTTACACGATCTCGTCGCGAAACGGTTCGACGTCCCGCTGTATCGATACTGGGGACTCGACCCGACCGAGACCCTCGAAACGTCCTACACCATCGGGCTGGACGACCTCGAGACGATGCGCGAGAAGGCGACGACGGCCGTCGACCGCGGCTACGGGACGCTCAAGGTCAAACTCGGCACCGGCCGAGATCTCGAGATCGTCCGGACGATCCGGTCAGTTGCGCCCGACGCCCGGCTGTTCGTCGATGCGAACGAGGCCTGGACGCCCCAGGAAGCGCTCACGAAGATCGACCGGCTCGCGGAGTTCGACCTCGCGTTCGTCGAACAGCCGGTCCCCGCGGAGGATCCCGAGGGGCTGCAGTTCGTCTACGAGCGCTCGGCGCTGCCGATCGCCGCCGACGAGTCCTGCGTGACGCTCGCGGATATCCCGCAGATCGCGGACCGCTGTGACATCGCGAACCTGAAACTCATGAAATGTGGCGGGCTCCGGGAAGCCAGACGGATGATCAGTGCCGCCCGTGCCCACGGTCTCGAGGTCATGTGTGGCTGTATGACCGAATCGAACGCCTCGATCGCGGCGGCCTGTCACCTCGCGCCGCTGCTCGATTACGCCGACCTCGACGGCTCCTTGCTGTTGGCCGACGATCCCGCCGACGGCGTCCCGATGCCCGACGGCCGGATCGATCTCGCCGGCCTCGAACGGCCGGGAACGGGTGCCGTCCTCGACTCGTCGTAACCGGTAGTTCGTGGGCGGTGACTCGCTCTCCGCGGGGTGTCCGTTACTGGTCGTCGGCGACCGCACTGCCGATGCCGTCGACCGGTCGATCGGGCGTGAACTCCTCGATCTCTTCGGGGAGACCGAGCTGGTAGCGGGTGCCGTTCTCCCGGACGGAGGTCCGACCGCGGTGGACGGAGACGTCGCCGTTGAGGTGGAGCTGGACGGCCTCGAGTAAGGCGTCGGCCTCCAGTGGTTGACCGCGGCGTTTCATGCCCTCGAGATCCGCGTCGTCGGGGACGTCGAACGCGCGCTGGGTGATGATCGGTCCCTGGTCGAGGTCGGTCGTGACGTAGTGGGCGGTGACGCCGGCCACGCGGACGCCCTCTTCGATCGCCTGCCGATAGGCTTCCGCACCGGGGAACGCCGGCAGCAGGGAGGGATGGACGTTGATGATGCGGTCCTCGTAGCGGAAGACGACGTTGGGGCTGAGAATCCGCATGTACCGCGCGAGGACGATCAGGTCGACGTCGTACTCCGCGAGGAGTTCGAGGAGTCGGTCCTCGTTTTGCTGGCCGCCCTCGTCGCCGATGTCGTGGAAGGGGACGTCGTAGTGTTCGGCCAGCGGCTGCAGATCGTCGTGGTTGCCGATGACCACCCCGATGTCCGCGCCGAGTTCATCGTTGGCCCAGGCCTCGAACAGCACCTCGAGGCAGTGGCTCTCCTTCGTGACGAGGACGGCGATCTGCTGGGTCTCGCGGTCGGCGGGGAACCGGACCTGGACGTCCAGTCCGAGGTCGTCGCCGAGGTCGTGAAGGTCCTCGCGGAGCGTCTCCTCCGTACAGACCATCTCGCTGGTGTCGACGGCGAGATACATCCGGAAGACGCCGTCCCGGACCGCCTGATCGAGGTCCTCGATGTTGATCCCACGCTCGAACAGGAGGCTGGTCACGTTGGCAACCAGCCCGGTGTCGTCGTCTCCGATCACCGTAATTTCGGTCACGTCGGTCGTCATCGCTGCCACCTCCGCTCGAGCGAGTCGCGAGTCATCATGACGAATCCCAGTCCACCAGTGGCTAAAAGTCCTGCTTTCCGAAGAGAGCCGTGCGAATCGACCGCATAACACGGTGACGGTCGAGGCAGCGACGAAGCTCGCGGTTTCGACCCCCGGTCGGCACCCACCCCACGCAAGCGGCCACGCGAGTGATGCCGTGCAGTCCCTGTCGGTCGATCGCTCACCCGTGGCCAGCCGGACGAAGACCGGGATCGTACTTGTCTCTGGCCGGGAGTCGCAGGGAGTGAGAACGCGATGGATCGGCCCCGATGCTCGGGTGGTGTCCGGAGGGAGTCACGAGACTTGTTTGTGAATTTATATATTGGGGCTACGGACCGTTCTCCTTCGGTCGTCAATAGCAGTCTCGACGTTCCTGTGGTGCAATCGGTTGTGATAGCTGAGGCTCACCCGGAAGTGACAGTCATCGGAATTGGGTTGCGGGAAAGGCTACCGGAAACCAAATCCGTCTATACGTCTTTGTGGTGGAACCCGATGATGACTACAGTCGTCGAACTCGAGGTTCCGACCGATCGACTCGGATTCGCTCGCACGTTCGATCGAGTGTCGGGGTTCGAGTTCCAGATCGGCGGCATGATCGGTGGATCGCCGCCGCTCGTCTGGGCGAGTGGTCCGGATCGCGACACCCTCAGGCGGGCGCTCGAGGCGGATCCGTCCGTCGACGTCCTCGCGAGCGTGGCCGCTGACGGGACGAACGCCACGACGGACGACGCAGCCGATATCGGCCAGCACGACCGGTGGCTTTTCCGACTCGAGTTCGGTGACGGCGTGAAGCTGTTCGAGGAGATCGTGACGGAAAACGACGGCGCGATCCTGACGGCCCAGGGCCGAGAGGGTCGCTGGAAACTGAAGCTGCTCTTTCACGACCGGGCGTCGGTCTCGACGTGTCACGAACTCCTCGAGCAATACGAATTCGGCGTCGACGTCACCAGAATCAGCGGCGTCAACGACCTGGCGAGCGCACGGACACCGTTGACCGAAACGCAGTACGAAACGATCTGCAAGGCCCACGAACTCGGCTATTTCGACGTCCCGAGAGGGGTGACACTCAAGGAATTGGCCGCGGAACTCGATATTTCACATCAGGCGCTCTCCGAACGGCTCCGTCGGAGTCACGCCGCGCTCGTCAGCGCGGAGTTGTCCGATGGAACCGCCCCGATGACGATCGATCCCTGAGAATCGAACGCTCGTCGTCGACTCGCGTTGCGAACCCGATCCGGATCCGTCTCGGTAACCGTTCTCCGAGCCAATCCGTACAACGTACGGGCATATTACTGCACGGAAACAATCTATTCTCCATCTATCGCTCGAATTTGAGGCAATGAATAGCTTTATTAGTGAACGTAGTAACAATAGAACGTCGGCGTGATGCCGATCCCGACACGCCGAAGCGTTGTGAACGCCGGTGGATCACCCGTGCTCACGCATCGTGACGCGGTCATTCGTGGCTGTGTGACCGCTTCACTATCGGGCCAATAACGGGCCGTCTCACGGCCCGGAGTTCGATTTTTGCCCTGTCGGAACGTCGCCCGTAAATAGTGGGTAGTTTTATTTGTTCGACGAGAATATTGTTCAGCGAGATTCGATGTGATCGGACGCAACCGGATGGATACCGCCGACGAGTCGGCGCGAGCGTCCGACGAGGTCGAGAGCCCCCCGGAACTATCGCTGGACGAGATCTACCATCTCCTGCAGACGAAACGCCGTCGAGACGTGATTCGCTACGTTCGTGACGGAGAGGAACCGGTCCGGTTGCGGGAGCTCGCCGAACAGGTCGCCGCCTGGGAGCAGGGAACGAGCGTCGAGAGTCTCAGTTCCAACGAACGCCAGCGGGTCTACATTTCGTTATATCAGTCCCACCTTCCGAAACTCGACAATCACGGGATCATCAACTACGACAAGGACCGTGGCGTCGTCGAAGCGACGCCGCAAACGGCACAGTTCGACTCCTATCTCGATCCCGCTCGTGAGCCCGCTCCCTCCGATCAGTGGCCACAGCGGTACGCGGCGACGATCGCCCTCTGTACCCTGTTGGTCGGTACGACCGCTGCAGGGCTCGTCCCCATCTCCGGACTCATCACCACAGGGATCGTTCTCGTCGCGATGTCCATCGTTACGGGCGCACATGCGTGGTCGACGGGCTGGCTCCACGCGTAGGTTCGGGTCGCCAGCCGGCTGAGGGACAGAACCGACGATCGTCAATCGGCGCGAGCGGGGCCGACGGTGTTCGATTCGGCGGTCTCCTCGAGAAGTCGATGGACGTGGAAGGCGACCGAGAAGTCCTGCGGGCTCGGGAGCGCACAGGCGAGCCAGCCGATAGCCGCCGTGGCGACGATCGGTGTCTCGGTGGTCACGTAGCCGGCACCGGCCAGTCCGAAGACGGGAACCGCGAGGACGAACGGTGCGAGTGCTGCCAGACGGAGCGCCCAGGGAGATTCGCTGCCGGTTGGCCGGGGCGAGACGACGGCCCAGGGACGTGCCACGAGGAGTCCGAGGATCCCGTCGGAACGTCCAGGAAAGTAGGAAACGGAGTACTCGACGCGTGCGAGTCGAAGCACCGCCGCGTGCGTCCACTCGTGGGCAACCAACCCGACCGCTACCGCGAGGACGAGCGCACAGCCAGCGACCACCACGTTCGCGTCGATCATCGAACCGGAGAGCCACACCCCTCGGGAGCCCGCCGAGGCGGAGACGACCCGCACGCTCGGGCCGAAGAACGGCCAGCCCAAACCCTTCCGCCTGCACCAGTTTTCGATTTAATTGTCCGCTCGGGAGAGCGGCGAGTTCGAGCGTTTCAGCCGGCCAAAGATTAAGTACTGGAAAGTGGTAGCAAGTAGCATGGCGTCAACAGATACGCTCGAGTTCGGTCACACGGACCGGAAACGGATATACGAGTACGTCGAGCGACACGGGGTCGTCGACCCCGACGAGGCACGGGACCGCCTGGGCCTCGACCCCGGTGGGTTCCGCCATCACGTCGCGATCCTCAAGCGGGACGGCCGTCTCGAGGAAGACGACGGGGAGCTCAGAGTCACGATCGACGCCGGTGCCGAGGAGGAGTACGTCTCCGACGACCTCGAGTTCCATATCCGGCCGGCGCGCCAGGAGGACCTGTCGGGGATCGTCGGCGCGATCCGGCGGGTCGCCGAAGAGAAGACCTACATCGTGGCCGAGAGCGTCGCCGACGAGATCGATCACGAGGACGCCCTGCTCCGGCACAACGAACTCCAGTCCCGGATGTTCTTCGTCGCGACGGTCGAGGACGAGGTCGTCGGCTGGGTCCACCTCCACGCGCCGGAACTCGAGAAGTTGAGCCACACCGCCGAACTCACCGTCGGGGTCCTAGAGGAGTATCAGGGCCACGGCCTTGGCTCGCACCTCCTCTCGCGGGGCCTCGAGTGGGCCGGCTCTAACGGGTACGAAAAGGTCTACCAGAGCGTTCCCTCGACCAACGACGAGGCGATCGCGTTCCTCGAGGAACACGAGTGGGAGACCGAAGCGATCCGGGAAGACCACTACAAACTCGACGGCCACTACGTCGACGAGGTGATGATGGCCGTCGAACTCCGAGACTAACGAGTCGGATCGACCCCTGCGACGGTCGCGACGGGAACCGGTGGCCGACTCCACCACGACGGCTCCCGTCGGATTCGCGGAATCGAAAGACAATTCCTGTCGACGGGGCTACGGACCGGTATGCTTTCGATCGCGCTTGCCGGGAAGCCAAACGCCGGCAAGTCCACGTTCTACACGGCGGCGACGATGGCGGAGGTCGACGTCGCCAACTATCCGTTCACGACGATCGACGCCAACCGCGGGGTGAGCTACGTCCGGACGGAATGCCCCTGTCTCGAGCGCGAGGAGCGCTGTAACGCGGACAACTGCGAGGGCGGCAAGCGCTACGTCCCGATCGAACTCCTGGACGTGGCGGGGCTCGTCCCCGGTGCCCACGAAGGGAAGGGGCTCGGCAACCAGTTTCTGGACGAGCTCACGAACGCCGACGTCATCGTCAACGTCGTCGACGCTTCGGGCGGCACGAACGAGAAGGGCGAACCCGTCGACATCGGCGAGCACGACCCGCTCGAGGACATCGACTTCGTCGAAGAGGAGATGGACCTCTGGCTGGCGGGCATCGTCGATCGTAACTGGGAGTCGGTCGAACGCAAGTCCCGCTCGCCCGATTTCGACATCGACGACGCGCTGGCGGATATGCTCTCGGGCTTTGGCGCGTCGCCGAAACAGATCGCGATGACCCTTCGGGATCTCGACTATCCCGACGATCCCATCCAGTGGGAGGACGAGCACCGCGAAGCGCTGGCCCGTGACGTTCGCCGGCGGACCAAACCGATCGTCGTCGCGGCGAACAAGATCGACGTCGCACCCGAGGAGAACGTCGATCGCCTGCTCGAACTGGACAAACCCGTGATTCCCACGACCGCCGAGGGCGAACTCGCGCTCCGCCGAGCAGCCGACAACGGACTCGTCGAGTACGACCCCGGCGACGAGACGATCGCGATCGGCGACGACGTCAACGACGCCCAACGGGAGGCCCTAACGGGCCTCGCGGACACCATGGCCGAGTGGGGCGGCACCGGGGTCCAGACGGCACTCGATTATGCGGTTTACGACCTGCTCGAGCACCTCACCGCCTACCCGGTCGAGGACGCCTCGAAGTGGTCCGACGGCAGCGGCAACGTCTTGCCCGACGCCTTCCTGCTGCCCGAGGGCTCGACGCCGGTCGATCTCGCCTACAGCGTCCACTCCGATATCGGCGACGGCTACCTCCACGCGGTCAACGCCAAGTCGAATCGAGAGATCGGCGAGGAGTACGAACTCGAGGAAGGCGACGTGATCAAGATCGTGAGTACCAACTAACAATCTACGATAATCTCGAGGTGGCCCGAGTCGATACTGGAGCAGGTATCGACACAGTCACGCTCACGATCAAACGAGAGAAGGGGTAAACGGCTCTGTTGAAATCCCATTCTTCAGATGAACTATCGCCTGAAACAGCCGGTCGATGAGAGTTGCGTATCGATCGCTGAGGGTTCTGCCAGTTCTGATAGTTGTTCAAGTAGTCGTGCAAGCCCAAAGCGCGCATTCAGTAGCAAATCGATTACAGGACCAGGTTACTCGTCATGATCGTCATCGATCTGTTCAAGAAACCGACGTACCTCGTTGAATTTCATTCCTCGCCGTACCTTGTCTTCGAACCTGTCGAACTCGACGAACCCCTCATCCGATAATTCGGGAAGTAGGACGTGATGGAGTTCGTAACAAATCGTGAGGTACTCCCCGGAGTTGAGAGTCTCTCCCTTACGAAGAATCGGGTCAGCAGGCACCGTCTAGTTAGCGCGGTTTGAGAAGCGAGCAGGTCATGGAGTGAGTTGAGGATGATGCTCGCAGACCTGCTCAGCGAGTGTTACGCGGCGGAATTTGATGAAGCTTGGGAGCGTGAGCGGACGGCGACGCCCGTCAGGGTGTTCGCTGTCCGTCTTCACGCGACCGGTTGTTCGCTTCGAGAGACACAAGCGATTCTTCGCTTGATCGGCGTAAAACGCTCTCATCAAGCGATCTGTCACTGGGTACATCGGCTGGCTGACAGCGTGCCAGACCCGCCGACGGCGAAGCCGTCGCGGGTCGCCATTGATGAAACCGCTGTCAAGATTAACGGCGATTGGTCTTGGGTATACGCTGCAATCGACCTAGACGCACGGTTGATTCTCGATGTCGCAGTCTTTGGACGCCGAGGCACCGATCCAGCCGCTGCGTTCCTCCATCGATTGACCGAGAAACACGATCGCTCTGACACGGTGTTTCTCGTCGATGGCTACGGCTATCTGACTGCCCTCTCTCGATTAGGATTGAGCGGTCAGCTCAACTACGTCGAAAGAAACCTGATCGAAAAGTGGTTTCACACCTTGAAGATGCGAGTTGACCGCTTCCATAACTCGTGGGTGGGCAGTCGGGCGAGCGTCAGAGAATGGCTTGAACAGTTTGTACACTACTATAACACACAACGACCGCACCAGTCACTTAACGGACAGACTCCCGCCGAGGTGCTAAACTAGACAGTGCCGCTCAGAGTGATCGGTCTACATTATGAATGAGACAGGCGATGGTGAGTTCACGGAACTGTTTCCACCAGCGTCGTGACCGGACGAACGCACCGTACTTCCGCTTGAGCGTTGAGTTGACAGTCTCGGATTGACTCCGCTGGCCGTAGAGATCAGCGTCTAAGCGCGCGTTCCATGCCTTATGGAGCGATGTGAACTCACGATGCTTGATCAGTGGACGAACCTCATATTGACGGGCAAGTCGTCTGATCTTCTGGTCGTCGTACCCCTTGTCACCGAGCAGAATATCGATACTCTCGGGATTGCGCTTGATCAACGATGGAGCGATCTGGCTATCGTGTTTTCGTATCGTCGTCACGTGTAAATCGAGAATTACGTTTACCTTCGCATCAACCAACAGCGTCACTTTGAGCTGCTGAATCGTAAGTTCAGTTCGTTTGGTGTAGTGTTTCGAAGCGTGACTGCGATCAAAGCCGGAGGCGTCGATTCCGACGACACCGTTGGTTGGGAGAAGCGTGACTGAGAGATTGAGAAGAACCCGCCAAACAGCCATGTCAAGGCAGCTGAACGCCTTACACAACGTCGAAGGGGCCGGAATTTCTTCAAGATCGAGGGCGCTCCGAATCCGAGGCATCTCGATAAGTTCGTCAAGAATCGTCCGATACGTCGTATTCTTCCGAACCTTGAGACAAAGCAGGACGATGTGCTGGTGAAGTGTGTACCGCTGTTTCGAGAACTTAGAAGAGTAACGAGTGACAGCTCGCCGAGCCAAGTGCATCGCTTGCTCAACGAACCGGAGTAACCGCGACTTCGGGAGGGCTTTCATCCGATTAGACTACCGGGCGAATCTGTAACCCTCTGAGGATTTCAACAGAGCCGGGTAAACGCAACTTCGGAATTCCACCGGAGAGACACCGCGAAAGCGACTGGCGACGGCGAATCGGGGCTCACGGAGCCCTGCTCGTTGCAGTCGTGGCGAATTCGGAACCGAGAGGCGACGCGGTCAACGGCCAGTGTCCGGAGGAGTGTATCCGACTATTTTTCGCAGTATCAGGCCTTCTATCGGGTAGAGAGTAGCTTTTGACTGTTGGCCTCCTACAGGTGCCATGACCCCTCGTCCAACCCGTGTTTCAGGTCCCCGGCGCGACCGAGCGACTCCGGTAGAGTTAGCCGTCCTCAACGACCGCCTCGAGGCTGCGGAGCGTCGGCAACGGCAACTCCAGAATACGGTCGCTGCACTCGGCCGAGAAGTCGGCGTCTCGGTCGGCTGTCTGTGTGGCCACTGTGATGAAAGCTTCACGCTCGTCAAAGCGGGCCGTATGTACTGTCCGAAGTGTGGACACGGCCAGTCGCTGTGAGACCGACTCGAGACGGCCTCGTCGGGGACGGTGTCGCTCACAGCAGTCGGCCGATCGGATCGAACCGGACCGCCGCCACGAGTACGGCCAAGAAGACGTACGAGCCGCGGATGAGCAACATCGTCGCGAGTTCCGGCTCGGCTCGCCGCGCGATACCGGCGACCGCGGCGAACGCGAGGGCCGCGAGAAGCGCCGTGATGGGGAATACCCGGGCGGCCACGAAGGCGACGACGGCCCCTAACGCGACGGTCATGAGTCCGTACGCGACGTCGTAAGCGCGATCGGGACCGACCGCCACTGCGACGGTCCGCTTTTCGATCGAGCGGTCGTAGGCGTAGTCCTGTGCGTCGTCGATCACCTTGATCCCCGAGAGGAGCGTGAGGAAGACGACGGCGAAGCCAAGCGGGACGGCGGTGATCGTCGCGGCCTGGACGTAGAAGCCACCGAGGACCGACAGGGCGATGCCAAGCGGGTAGCCGGTCGTCGCCGTCACCGGATTCGTGTCGAGCTGGGGCGCGTGGTGGTAGGCGATCAGCCAGGTCGGGAGGGTCACCGCGACCGCGATCGGTCCGACGAGGACGCCGAGGACGGCACAACACAGCGTGAACACTGCCGTCGACAGTGTGAGTGCCGTCCGACAGCCGCGTTCGGTCAAGGGGTGGTCGTCGTCCTCCCCTCGAACGTGGAAATCGACGTAGCCGTCTTTCACGTGGGCCGTGTAGACCGCCGCGAACATCGCGACGACGTGGACCCCGGCGAGCAGCGGATCGACGCTTCCGGCGAGGATCGCTCCGAACAGCGACGCGGCAAGCGGCGGCGTCATGAAGACGGGATGGACCTGCGACCAGAACGCTCGAGCCGTCGCATCGATGCCGGAGCCGTCCCTCGCGAGGGGCATATCCCGAGCGACAACGAACTGACGTATAATAACTCGGGTGGGGGACCCATGCCACGGCGACGATCCGAAAGACGGCGTTCGGGCTTCCGAAACACACAGTTTGATGTGGTGTGGCCTATCACGAGGGTGCATGACGGATAGCTACACCGGTGCGGATCTCTTCACTGACGCGCTCGAGTACTACGGGGTCGACTACGTCTTCGGCAATCCGGGGACGACCGAGCTCCCGATCATGGACGCGATCGGCGAGAGCGACCTCGAGTACCGGCTCGGCCTCCACGAGGACATCGCGGTCGGGATGGCCGGCGGCTACGCCCAGCGGCGGCGGTATCACGCACACCACGACGACTCCGTTACCCCGGTCGGGGTGGCGAACCTCCACATCGCGCCCGGCCTGGCCCACGGACTCGGCAACCTCTATGCGGCCAAGATCGCCGGTGCGCCGCTGGTCGTGACGGCGGGCAATCACAGCACGGATTTCCGCCACGAGGAGCCCATTCTCTCGGGAAACCTGGTCGATATGGCCGAGGAGTTCTGCAAGTGGTCCGACGAGGTACTCGACGTCTCGGCGCTGCCGGCGATGCTCCGGCGGGCCTTCCGCGTCGCGATGACGCCCCCGACCGGTCCGGTCTTCCTGGGGCTCCCCCTCGACGTGATGATGAGCGAAACCGACGCCGAGCCCGAACGGCTCGGCCCGATTCCGAACGGCGGCAGCGGCGATCCGGCCCAACTCGAGCGGGCCGCCGACCTGCTTGCCGAAGCCGACGACCCGGTGATGGTCGTCGGCGACCACGTCGCCCGCTCGGGAGCCGACGCCGTCGCCGCGGCGGTCGACCTCGCGGAGGCGACGGGGGCCCGCGTCCACGGCGAGATTCTCTCCTGTGAAGTGGATTTCCCGACCGACCACGAGCAGTGGGTCTCCTACCTGCCGACCAGCGAGGAGCTGGCCGCGATGTTGATGGATACCGATACGATCTGCTTTGCGGGCGTCTCGACGAACACGACGCTGACCCGCCACGAGGAGGCGCTGGTCGATCCCGAGACGACCTGCATCCACCTGAGCGACGACAGCTGGCAGGTGGGCAAGAACCAGCCGGCCGACGCAGCCGTGATCGGCGATCCGGGCCTCGTCATGCAGGGGATCACCGAACGCGTTCAGGAGCGACTCTCGGACGATGTCGTGGCCGATCGCCTCGAGGCGGTCGCCGAGGTTAAAGAGCTGGCAGAAGCCAAGATGGCCGGCTACGGCGAAGGCGACGCGGAGGACGATCCCCGCGCCTCGAAGGCGGAGCTGGTCGACGCGATGGAGCGCGTCGCGGGCGATGCCGCCATCGTCGACGAGGGAGTCACCTCGAAGTACGCCATGTTGACCCGCTGGGATCTCGCTCCCGAACAGTACATCTCGAACAAGGGCGGTGGCCTCGGCTACGGGCTGCCGGCGGCAGTCGGTGCCGCCGTCGCGGAGGCCCAGCGGGACGATCCCGACGACGTGATCGGCTTCATCGGCGACGGCTCCTACCAGTACTACCCCCACTCGATCTACAGCGCTGCACGGTACGATCTCGACCTGACGGTCGTCATCTCGGACAACCGCAACTACCGCATCCTGAAGGACAACACGCTCTCCATCATGGGCGGCGAGGAAGACGACTACGAGTTCGTCGGCATGGACTTCGAGCCCGCCGTCGACCTCGTGCAAAACGCCGAGAGCCACGGCGCGCGCGCCGAACGCGTCGAGACGCCGGACGGAATCGAGGGGGCACTCGAGGGCGCGCTCGATCGCGACGGCCCGGACGTGCTCGACGTGCTGGTCCACGACTGATCCGTCGCCGCCCCGAGCAGGGCCCGGTTCACTCTTTTCGTCCGTCTACCCCTTTTGGGTCGCCGTTTGGCCGGTAGACACTTGGGTGTCGTTGGTGCAAGGGTAGCTACGAACGGATGGGCTGGGAGATCAATCCCTACAGCATCGTCCTGTTGTTCTCGTTCGTCGTCGCCGTCGGCACTGCAGTGGCCGCGTGGCGGACACGTCCAGCCGCCGGCTCGGCGGCGCTGACCGCACTCATGGCGAGCGTCGCCGTCTGGCTGGGTGCACACGTCCTCGAGATCGAATCGACGACGCTGGCCTGGAAACTGCGCTGGGCGGACGTCCAGTGGCTGTGTGCCGCCGCGATTCCGACCCTGTTTCTCGTGTTCGCGCTGCAGTACACGGGCAACGACCGATGGCTGACCCGTCGCCGGCGGGGCCTGCTCGCGATCGAACCGCTGCTCATGGTGGGGCTGTTGGCGATCAACGACTGGACCGGCGTCCTCTGGGGATCGGCGTTCGAGGAGACGGTCTCGCTCGGCGGCTGGTGGGCGTCGACCGCGACGGTCGCAACCTCGGAGCCGAACGTCGGGCTGTTCGTCCACCTCGGATACGCGACGATCTGTCTCGCGGCCGCGTCCGTGCTCGTCCTCGATCTGGTCGTGCGAAGCGAACGCCTCTACCGCTGGCAGGGGGTCGTCGTGCTCGTCGCGATCGCGGTGCCCTGGGCGACGGCCGTGGTGTCTTCCTCCTCGCTCGAGATCATCGGCACGACGCCGATGGGGTTTACCGTCACCGGGCTCGCGATCACGTTCGGCCTCTATCGGTACCGCCTCCTCGAGATCGCGCCGATCGCACGCAGCGAGGTCGTCGCGAACCTCGAGGACGGGGTGCTCGTCGTCGACGGCGATCGCCGAATCGTCGACAGCAATCCCACCGCACAGGCACTTTTCGGGCGGCCTCGGGACGGACTCGTCGGCGAGCCGATCGCGTCGATCGTTCCCGCGGTCGATATCGAGTCGGTGATCGAAGACGCCAGCCGGGCGGATGCTGGTGAGGTGGCGGGACGGGTCGAAACCTGGTGTGAGGAGGACGTGGATGCTGTCGCCGGTGAATCCACCGCCGACAGCCCCTCCGGCCAGTTCGAACTCGGGAACGGTCCCGATCGCCGCCACTACGACCTCACGGCCTCGCCGATCGACGATGGCCGCGGCCGGCCGATCGGGTGGACGGTCGTCATCCACGACGTGACCGAGCGCGTCCGACGGGAACGCGAACTCGAGCGCAAGAACCGCAAACTAGACGAGTTCGCCGGCGTGGTTAGCCACGACCTGCGGAACCCGCTGACGGTCTCGAAGGGGTATCTCGAACTCCTCGAGGAGGAGTACGATCCCGATTACGTCCGAACGATCGCGGAGTCACACGAACGCATGGAACACCTGATCGAGGACGTATTGACGCTCACACGGCAAGGGCGGGTCGCCATCGAACTCGACCCGGTCGCACTCGAGGCGGTCGCGAGCGACGCCTGGTCGACGGTCGAGACCGACGGGGCGACGTTAACGATCGTCGACGAACGGGTAGTGGAAGCGGACCGGGCCCAGCTCCGCCGGTTGCTCGAGAACCTGTTCCGAAATGCCGTCGAACACGGTTCGAGGAACTCTCCTTCGTGCACCCACGAGGACGCTGTGGACCACGACCTGTCGGACCCGCGCTCGCGGAACGCTACCGAACCCCGCCACGACGAGAGCGGGCTCACCGTTACTGTCGGCGCGCTCGAGGACGGGTTCTACGTCGCAGACTCGGGAACCGGACTCGAGGGGGATCCGTCGTCGATTTTCACGTCGGGATACACGACGAGCGACGACGGGACGGGACTCGGCCTCTCGATCGTCGCGGATATCTGCGACCGCCACGGGTGGGAGATCACGGCGCTCGAGAGCGCGGCGGCCGGTGTGCGCTTCGAGATCACCGGTGTCGAGTGATCCGAACGCGGAGCGGTGGGACGGGCGGTGCAGTCGCTTCTATTCCGGTGCGGACGAATGGCGTCTCTGCAAGCGGGCGTGCCGCTACGACCGCCAGTACGCCGGCGTCAGGACGACCAGCACGGAGAGGATCTCCAGCCGACCGATCCACATGAGAACGATCATGTACAGCTTCGCGGCTCTAGAGAAGGGGTCGTAGCTGTTCATCGGGCCGACGACGCCGACGCCCGGACCGACGTTTCCGAGCGTCGCGATCGTGGCGCTGATCGCCTCGAGCGCCGATAGCGAGAGGTCGGGAGTTCTGTAGGCATCGAGGAACAACAGGACGGTCGAGACGACGAACAGGGCCAGAAAGAGCACGACGAAGACGAAGATGCTGTGGATCGCTTCCTCGTCGATGACGTCGCCGACCCCGCCCATCCGAACCGGACGGACAGCCTGTGGGTGGATCGTCGTGAAGAGTTCGCGCCGAATCGATTTGCCGACGACGTACCAGCGGATGATCTTGATCGAGCCGGCAGCGGAGCCGGCCGAGCCCCCCAGAAACATCGCGAACAGGAGGATGACCTGCGTCGATTCGCTCCACGTATTGAAGTCCATGCTGGCGTAGCCGGTCGTCGTCACGATCGCGAGCGTCTGAAAGAGGCCGTGGCGCAGCGAGCGCTCGAGACTCCCCGGAATCAGACCGACGTTTTCGGGGACCGTCGCGAGGCCGACCCCGAGGAACAACAGGAGGGAGAGGAGGCCGCCGACGATCCCCATCGACAGGATGTACGACCGAAACTCGGCGTTGTCGGTCAGGCGCCTGGGCTCGCCGCGCCAGGCGTACCAGTAGAGGGCGAAGTTCGTCCCGGCGATGATCATGAAGGGCATGAACGCCCACTGCACGATCGGTTCGAAGGCCTCGACGCTGCGCCCCTCCGGCGAGAAGCCGCCGGTCGGCAGCGTCGTGAGCGCGTGGGCGACGGCGTTGTAGAACGTCATTTTCGGAGCCATTCCGACGATATTGAGCCCGTAGTAGACGACCACGGCGGCGAGCGTGAACGCGGCGTAAATCAGCCACAGCGCCCGCGCGGTCTGCCTGATCCGTGGCGTCAGTTTCTCGACCTGGATGCCCGGCGCTTCCTCGCGGATGAGCTGTGTCCCACCGACGGAGAGCTCCGAGAGGATCGCGACCATGAGTACGAGGATCCCCATTCCGCCCAGCCACTGGGTGAGCTGTCGCCACAGCATGATCGACCGCGAGTGCGTCTCGACGGAGATCTCGCCCATGACCGTCGCGCCGGTCGTCGTGAACCCGCTCATGCTCTCGAAGAAGGCGTTGACGGGATGGGCGATCGTTCCCGTCCCCGCGACGAGGTACGGAATCGTTCCGACGAGGGGAACCACGAGCCACGTCAGCGCCACCATGAGGAACGCCTCGCGGTGCTCGAGCGAGGGATCGGGTTCGAGACGCTCGAGCCCAGTGCCGACGGCGACGGCAACGGCAAGGGCGACGAGGAACGGCAGCGGGCTCTCCCGGTAGTACAGCGCGACGACGGTCGGAACCAGCAGCGTCAACGAGAGATACTTCAGTACGGTTCCGACGAGGCTACAACTGGACCGGACATCGACGCGAATCCTGTGTCTCATAGATATCGGGTTTCGAGCGAACTACAACCTCGTCGATGTGCCGCCCGTGCGTGAGTACCCGATCGGAATCACGGATCTTCAATAAAAACTGCGTTACGGTCGGCATGCACCGTACGGCGGCCGGTGATCCAGTACAACCCTATTGCTCGGGGTCGCGGATCCGCTCGCCGTCGGCCGTCTCGGGGAAGATCTTCCCCGGATTGAGCGTGTCGGACGGATCCAGCGCTCGTTTGATCGTCCGCATGGCCTCAACCGCGCCGGCACCGTGCTCCGGCTCGAGGTAGGCCTGTTTGCCTTGCCCGATGCCGTGTTCCCCCGTCGCGGTTCCGCCGAGTTCGATCGCGAGGTCGACGAGGGTCCGATACAGCTCCTCACCGCGCTCGACCTGCTCTGGATCGTCGGGGTCGACGAGGACGCTGTAGTGGAGGTTGCCGTCGCCTGCGTGGCCAAAGCAGGGCACGAGGAGGTCGGACTCGTCGGCGAGCCGCTTCGTCTCGTGTACCATTTCCGGGTAGGAGCTGATCGGGACCGTTACGTCGCCGGGATGGAGCGGCTCGAGGTCAGGATCGTAGCTCGCGACGGCGTAGGCGAGTTCACGACGGGCCTGCCAGAGGTCGTCCATCTCGCTGTCGTCGTCGCTCATCTCGAAGCGGACGACGTCGTGATTCTCGAAGATCGTCCGGCAGAGCTCGATCTCCTCGTCGACCCCGTGGTTGGCGTGGAATTCGAGGAAGACCATCGGCGCGTCGGGAAGTTCGCTCCCGAGATACTCGTTGGCCATCGTCGCGCTCAGTCCGTCGACGAGTTCGATTTTGGCGACGCCGACGTCGGTCCGGACCGCGTCGAAGACCGCTTCGGCGGCGTCGTCGAGCGTCTCGAAGATGGCTCGCCCGCCGCGGATCTGTTCGGGCCGGCCGGCGAGTTCCAACGTCGCCTCGGTGACGACCGCCAGCGTCCCCTCGCTGCCGACGAGCAGATCGGTCAGGTTGTAGCCACTCGAGGTCTTGATCGCCCGCGATCCCGTCTCGATGACGGTCCCGTCGGCCAACACTGCCTCGAGTCCGAGCACCCAGTCGGCGATCTCGCCGTACCGGACGGTCTGCATCCCGCTGGCGTCGGTCGCGATCATCCCGCCGATCGTCGAGATGTCGCCCGAAGAGGGCAGGGGCGGAAAGAACAGCCCATCGCTGGCGACGTACTCGTCGACGTCGGAGCCGATGATCCCCGGGCCGACGTCGATCTGGAAGTCCTCGGGCCGGTAGTCGACGACGTCGTCCATGCGCGTGAGATCCAGGCTGATCCCCCCGTGAGCCGGGACGGCGTTGCCCTCGAGTCCGGTCCCCGCAGCGTACGGAGTTACCGGGACACCACGATCCTGTGCAGCAGCGAGCACTGCCGAGACGTCGTCGGTACTCTCGGGCCAGACGACGGCGTCCGGAACGACGCCGTCGCCGTCGTTGTGTTCCGTCCCCCAGTCGGCCGCGTGTGATTCCCGTCGCCCGTCCGCGAACGATAGCTGCTCGTCCGCGAGGTCGAGGTCCTCGAGGAACGAACAATCATGTGTCATAGGACCACGTTAGTCACGACCAGTATCAACGTTTCCCACCAGTTCGAACGGTGGCGGAACGACGGGCGCTCTGGACGGGGTCGATAGCGGAAACCATCACGGTGCTCGCGACCGAACGTCCGACTGTGACCGACGACTCCTCCCCCGCTCCGTCCGACAGTGACGCGTCGACATCCCTCGAAGACCGAACCCGCTCGCTTTCCCGCCACCTCGAGGCGACCGCCGAACTGCCCCTCGAGCGAGCGACGAGCCGCTGGCTCGGCGAGGCCGAAGCGGTCGCTCGCGACGCCGCGACGAGCGACCTCGAGGCCGACATCGTTCGCGAGCGCGTCGAGACGGTCAGCGACCTCCTCTCCGAAGCCGACGAACCGGCCCACGACGAGGCTCGCGAACACCTTGAGGCGGCCCGGCGGCTCTGTACGGAGATTCTCGAGGGCAACGAGCGGGGGGATCCGACGAGTTCGTGACCCTGCCCATCACTCGAGGGCAGCCGCAGGTACTGTTCTCCACGCATCGTTCAGTGCAGAAAACATATGTCGATTACTCCCGTCGGCAGCGAGTGTGCCGGGAGCCCGAATTACGAACGGTCCTCGAGTGACGCTCCGAACGGTCGAGCGCGAGGACATCGGCTTTCTACAGCGGGCCTCAGCGAATCCCGAGCTTCGCTACCCGCTGGGAACGCCGGTACGGAACGAGTCGACCCTCGAGGAGTTGCTCGAGGACGACGACACGGATCGGTTCCTCGTCTGTCTCGACGACGAGTGTGCTGGTCCCGGACAGCCGACGGATGCCGACGACGTCCGACCGATCGGCGTCGTCTCCGTGGCGGACGCCGACTGGCGGCGTCCCGAACTCGGCTACTGGCTCGTCCCAGCGGTCCACGGCGAGGGGTTCGGGAGCGAAGCCGTCTCGCTGGTCGTCGACTACGTCTTCCGAACGTACGATACGCCGGCCATCGGTGCGGTGGCGTACGACTTCAACGACGCCTCTCGTGGGTTGCTCGAATCGCTCGGGTTCGAGGAGGAAGGCCGGATCCGAAAGGACCGATTCGTCGACGGCGAGTACATCGATACGATCCAGTACGGACTGCTTCGCGAGGACTGGACGATCGAAGGCGAACCCTGACCCGTCGACTGGGAACCCAGTGAGACGAGTTCGCGACCGATCGGTTCGTCTCCGAATCCGTGACTGGACGGAAACGCTACAATTTTATGTGAGTGCGTGACGCGGTCAAGGATGATGATACGTCAAGACGCGACTCGAGCGCCGACGCGGAGGGGAGCACTGTGAACGCCGAACTGGATCTGCTGGTCAGACTCGGTGACTACGAGCGGCCACAGGGCGTCGCCGACCGGGCCGTGCAGGCGGAGGACCTGGGCTTCGACCGGATCACGGTCGGAGAGACGACGGGCTGGAACATCGTGCCGCCGCTGACGCTGGCCGCCGACCGGACCGAGGACCTCGGGATCTCCAACGACGTCATCTCGCCGTACGGGCGGACGCCGGCGATGCTCGCCCAGACCGCGCTGACGATGCAGGCGGCCGCCGACGGTCGGTTCCGGTTCGGCATCGGCCCGAGTTCGCCCGCGATCACGGAACGCTGGCACGGCCAGGAGTTCGACCGGCCGCTTCGCCGCACGCGCGAGGTGATCGAGATCATGCGCGCGGTCTACGAGGAGGGCAACCCCGCCTACGACGGCGAGATCTTCGAGATCCCCGGTCTGGGATACGAACGGGGACCCAGCGAGAACCCGCCGCCGATCGATGTCGGCACGCTCGGGCCCAAGGCCACCGAGATGGCCGGTCGCTTCGGTGACGGCTGGGCACCGCAGCTGTTCACGCGAGACGGGCTCCGGGATCGACTCGAGGACCTGGAACGCGGCGCCGAACTCGGCGGAAAAGACCTCTCGGAGCTGCGAGTGGCCCCGATCGTCCGCGGGATCGCCTCGGAGGACCGCGAAGTAGCACGCGAGAAGGCCCGCAGCACTATCGCCTTCCTGCTCGGGGCCTACGGCCCGTATTACGGGAACTCGGTCGCCGAGCAGGGCTATCCCGACGTCGTCGACGAGATCCGGGCCGCCTGGGAGGAACGGGATACCGACGCGATGGCCGCGGCCTTGCCCGAAGACGTGCTCGACGAACTGGCTCCCGCGGGGACTCCCGAGGAAGTCCGCGAGTGGGTCGAAGAATACAGCGAAATCGAGGGTGTCGACGCCGTTCGCGTCGGCTTCGTCAACGGAATGACCGAGGAAGACAAGCGGACGACGATGGAAGCAGTCGCCGAGTTGTCCTGAGACGGTCTCCTGCCCGATGCCCCGGTCCAACCCCAAGACGGGTCGCGGTTGCGCCGTCAACGACGGACACCAGCCCGTACGACGCGTCCCCGTTTTGCCCTCGTGTCGCGGTATCGCACGGGAGAGGTGGTCGACGCGACGATCCCCGATAGTGCCAACGGAACGTAGTGTTTCGATCTCACTCACACGCTGTATATATACGAACCGGGGCCTACCGGGTGTATGATCCCGCTACTGAATTCACCCGAAAGCCTCACGACGTTCGGTGAGCGTGCCGACGCCGTAGAGACGGCACTGGATCTGTTGGCGAATCGGCGACGGCGCGCAGTGTTGGAATACCTCGAGGAGGTCGGTGGGTCCGCGACGCTCACGGAGCTCGCAGTCGAGATCGCGACTCGAGAGACGCGCACGGAGCCGAACGTAATTTCGGACCATGCCGATGTCTCCTCGAGGGACCGACGGGCCGTCAGCATCTCGCTGCACCACACTCACATCCCGAAGTTGGCGAACGCGGACGTCGTCGATTACGCAACCGAGACGGAAACGGTCACGCTCCGCGATCGCGGACGGGCGCTGCTCGATCGACAGAACGCGGTTTCCGAACCCATATAAAAGTGATCGCGGTAGATCGGCCACGGCCCGACGATCGTTAGGGCTCGATGACGAGTTTTCCGAGGAAGCTATCGTCCATGACAGCACGCTGTGCGTCGGCGGCTTCCTCGAGGTCGTACGTCCGCGCGATGTCGATCGAAACCGCGTCGGTCAGGAGGTGGCCGATCCCCCGGAGGGGAACGCGCAGGTCCGGCGTGTTGAACATGCTCATGAACTGGTAGGAGACGTCCTTCGACCGGGCGGCACCGTCGTTCGTGAAGCCCGGATCGGGGCTTCGCTCCCCGATGCCGACCACGCGAGCGCCCAGCGCGGCGACGTCCGCATCGAACTGTAGATAGTCGTCGAGCCGGTGATCGAGGACGACGTCGACGCCGCCGTCCGACGCCTCGAGAACGGCGTCCGCGAGATCGTCGCGGGCGTAGTCGAGGACGGTTTCCGCCCCTCGATCGACCAGCGTCTCGTGGTACTCCTCGGCGGCCGTCGTGATCACCCGGCCGCTCACGGCAGCACCGATCTGGACGGCGGCGTGCCCGACCCCGCCCGACCCCCCGTGGATCAGGCAGTACTCGGCGGGCTCGAGGTCGGCGTGATCGATCAGCGCGCGCCAGGCGGTGACGGCCGCGACGCCCGCGGCCCCCGCTTCGGTCAGGTCGGCGTCGGCGGGGAGTTCGACGACCCGATCGGTCGGGACCGTCGCGTACTCGGCGTAGGATCCCTGCGAGGAGGCGTTTCCGATCCCGGTACCGTAGACGCGGTCGCCGTCCTCGAAGTCGTCGACGGCCGCTCCGGTGTCCGCGACGACGCCCGCGAAATCGACGCCCGGCGTGAAGGGAACGGCGACCGGTTCGTACGATCCGTCCCGAAAGTAGGTATCGACGGGGTTGACCCCCGCAGCCGCGACCTCGACCAGGAGTTCGTCCTCGGCGGGCTCCGGGCGGTCGATTTCGTCTACCTGCAGTACATCCGCGTCGCCGTGTTCGTGAAGACGGACAGCACGCATACTGGTTGCGAGAACGTACCAGGGACGTATAATGGTGCACGTGGCGGCAGCGGACACGCCTCGAGCGTCGCGTGGCTATGGACAGTCAGCGGCGGCGCGCCACCGCGTTTTCCGACTCTGAAAACGCGCTGACGGGTATTTTACCACCCGGTACGAACGAAGGAGTGAGGTTCGGTGATCCGACGCCCACCCGAACCTCTGCCTCTGACATCTTCCCCGGTCGGTGACTGACGGTCGTCGGCCCTCCAGAACTCAACATTCAAAGCCGTGCCCCGCGTGGTATCGATGAATGCGCCTCGACGACTACATCGAGGACTTGGAACCCGACGCGGAAGCCGAGCGTCGACGCCTCGCCAAGGAGAAGTCCTACGCGATTACGGATCACCTCGAGGAGTTCGAACGCCAGTTCGACGACGCCCTGAGTGGCGACACGCTCGTCGGCTCGACCTCGCCCTCGATTTTCGTCGGCCGGTCG
Organism: Natrinema ejinorense; assembly: GCF_002494345.1. Taxonomy (GTDB): domain Archaea; phylum Halobacteriota; class Halobacteria; order Halobacteriales; family Natrialbaceae; genus Natrinema; species Natrinema longum. Next base: position 718,877 of record NZ_NXNI01000001.1, on the reverse strand, counting down.
AACTATCCCGACATTCCCGTGGGACTGCTCTCGCCGGTCGGCGACGAGGCCGCCGCCGAGGACTACGTCACCGACGGCGACTGGTACCAGCAGGGGTACGCCATCGACGACGTGCTCCAGCGGCGGACCGGTCTCCTGAACTCGAGCAAGCGTGCGAACGTCGAGTCGCCGTCCATCGCGAGTCGGCTGACGCCGAACGTCGACGACGTCTGGGACGGCTTCGTCGGCGTCCAACGCGAGGTCGCCATCGCCGATCGGCCGGTCGACCTCGAGATCGGGCTGGACGGCAAACCGGACCTCGGGCTCGATGCGGGAACGGACGTGGCGACGCCGCGTGGGCCTCGGGCCACTGCCAGCAACGCGGAGTTGCGGGAGAACCCCTACGTTCCCCGCCCGATCAAGAAGACCCTGGAGGACGACGACTGGCGGGCGGAGGGGGCGATGACCTACCTCTACCGGCGTGGATTCGACATCTACGATATCAACTCGATCCTCTCGGCGGGCGCGCTCGGGCAGACCAAACAGCGCCGGCTGGTACCCACGCGGTGGTCGATCACCGCGGTGGACGACGCGATCGGCAAGTTCCTGCGCGGTCGCATCCACAACGCGCCCAGCATCGACGAGGTGCAGGTCTGGGCCAACGAGTACGTCGGCAACCGCTACTGGATCGTTCTCACGCCCGGTAACTGGGAGTTCGAGCTCGTCGAGATGAAAGCACCGGGCAGCATCTGGAACCCCGACCCCCACGACGACGTCTGGATGGCGAGCGCCGCGGAGGGGTACGAGGGGCGCTCGAGTTACGTCGAAGAGACCGCGGGGGCGTACTACGCCGCCCGACTGGGCGTCCTCGAGCACCTCGAGTCGATCGGTCGGCAGGCGAAGTGTCTCGTCTTGCGCGAGGTGTCCGACGACTACTGGGCTCCGGTCGGCGTCTGGCAGGTCCGCGAGAGCGTCCGCAACGCGTTCGACGGCCCTCCCGGCGGCGACCGACGGTCGCTCGCCGGCGAGTACGGCGAAGCCGAGACCTTCCACGAGGCCGTGTCGACGATCGCGACGCAGTTGCCGGTCTCGGAGGCACGATTGCGGCGCAAATCGGCGCTCGCGGCCGGCTTGCAGTCGAACTTGAACGCGTTTTCGACTCGAGACTGACCGGAAACTGCGACCGGGAGACCGATCCCGAGAGCGCAGGAACCCGCCGGTAGCCGACCGTCAGAACAGCCCTCTGAAGAGGACCAGCGCGAGGCCGGAGAGGAGAATGAAACTGAGAAATCCCGCAAAGATGACCGCTGCTTGTCGTCCAGTGAGCGATTCTCCATCGAGGAACTCGTCTGAAGGCATGCTAGCTGGCTTCACAACTCGCTTCCATAAATATGATGGTCACGTCAGCCGACCCGTCACGACGGGCAACCGAGTCCGACAGCCGGGCGCAGGCGATCGTTCCGAGGAGGGACACACTTCCCGTCGGCGGCACGCGGACGCGACTCGACGACGGGCGTGGCAGAACGGAAACCGCAGTCGGCTCCCCTGACGGGATTCCGAGCGTCGAATAGCGAGACCGTCGCGGCGCTTGGCCGGAGCGTTACTCGTTGAGGTGGCCGCGATAGCCGTTGGGTTCGAACCCGCGCCGACAGATTACGCGTTTGCGACCGACGGTGATCGCGCTGATCTGATCGTCGTCTTCCATGCGGTCGATGACCTCCTCGAGGCGATCCTGGGACCAGCCGGTTTCCTCGCGGACGGTCGATTGGTCGACGCGGCCGCCGCGTTTGACGAGTAATCGAAGAATCTTGTCCTCGTCGGGGAGTTCGCGTTCGTCGACGCCGTACTCGATCTCTTCGGCGTAGCTTAACGTCTCGTCGTCCGTTTGCTCGCTCGATTCCTCGCTCGATGTCGCCGCGGACTCACCCGAACGGGAGTCCTCGCCCGAACTGCTCCAGAGAGACGAAATGCGGGTCCAGAGTGTATTGAATACCATCTATTGATCACGCTCCATTGGAACTACCACAGCTTGAACGCCCACCTACCTTGATTTTATGTTTACTATAATACATGATTGGGTTCCACCGGTTACGTTGTGATTATCCTGACGGTACCGTCATCGAATAGCGGCCACCTTGCGACCCGCAAGTCAGTCATCACGTCCGGCGATCGACAGACCCGTCGACCACCGCTGACCGAGCGATCGAGAGTTGCCAACCGTCCGATACTGCGGTAGTCTCCGATTTCCGCGGAGACAGACCGCGACTCGAGTCGGAACGGTCGTCAGCGGTCGCCCGACGCGACCGTCTCGAGGTACCCGTCGGCGAGTTCGGTGAGTACCTCGTGGTGGTTCGTCGAATGTGGTGCCGTCAGCGGTGAGACGCTGATACGACCCTCGACGACGGCACGGCGGTCCGTTCCCGCTGCATCGGGAAGCGAGTCGGGATCCATGTCGTCCCAGACGCGGTCGTGGAGCGTGACGTGAGCGCCGTCACGCTCGGCGTCCATCTCGTAGCGTTTCGAGGGCTGCGTGATCTCGATCGGAGCGGGCTCGCCGTCCGGGAGCGGGACGTTGATGTTGAGATAGGCCGCGTGCTCGAAGACACCGGCCTCGAGCGCGTGTTCGGCGAAATACGACGTTACGCGGGCCGCTTCGGCGTACTCGTCGGCCGTGACATCGATCTCCTGGAAGGGGGTGTCGTCGACGGGAACGTACAGCGACGTCGCGATCGCGGGAACGTCGAAGAAGGCGGCCTCGACGGCCGCGCTGATCGTCCCCGACCGACCGAGGACGTACTCCCCGAGGTTCGCGCCCTTGTTACAGCCCGCAACGACGAGGTCGGGGAAGGGGCCGAGTTCGGCGAGGCCGGCGACGACGCAGTCGGCTGGCGTTCCGTGGACTGCATACCCTAGCTCGCGTTCGTCGACCTGGACCTCGTGGGAGAGCGAGCGGCCACAGGCGCTCCGGTCGTCGGCCGGAGCGACGACGGTCACGTTGGCGTGCTCGGAGAGGGCGTCGTGCAGTGCCCTGATACCGGTGCTGTCGATCCCGTCGTCGTTTGTCAACAGGATCTCGAGGTCGTCGCTCATGTCGTGTCGGTTGGCCGGCGGCGCGAAAAGCCCACCGCTTCCGGACGCTATTCAGGCGATCCGGTCGACGATCGTCTCCTCGTCGACGACCAGATTGTAGGCGCCCTCGTCGTCGTTCCAGAGCGCGAGGGCCCCCTCGAACGAACAGACGTCGCCGTAGTCGGCCTCGAGCAGCGGTCGGTTGAGCGCGGTTTCGTTCGTGACGACGGCGTAGTGGTCGGTGTCCTCGCTGCCGTCGCTGATCTTGAACAGGGGGTTCGACCGCCCGCTCCCGCGATCGCCGTTCCCGTCGCCGTCGCTCAGCGATCGGCTGAGCTTCGCCGCGACGAGGTCGATCCGCTCGGTGACGTGGCGCTCCATCTCGGCCATCTTCGCCCACTCGTTCGTCCCGAGGGCCATGTCGATCCGCCGTCGGCCATCGAGCCGGAGCAGCGAATAGGAAAACTGGACGTCGACGTTGACGAACTCGCCGGGCGCGTGGTCGTCGTCGCCGTCCGGCGTCGCCTCGTCGAGGCGGCGCTGGAACGTCGGCACCTCGAGGTCGGGCCGCACGTCGAACGACCAGCCCCGATCGGCGGGCGTTTCGCCGGGCCAGAGCCGAACGGTGGGCCCGTAGACCGTCACCTCGCCGCGTCGGTACCGCTCGGCGTCCCCGGCGGCGGCCGCATCGAAGTCGACGGCCGCACGTGCCCAGCGGCGTTCCCCCTCGAGTTCGCGTTCGACCTCGCGCAGTCCGACGCTGGTGTTCTTGTCCGCAGGGGCCATTGCGAGGACGGTGCCATCGGGAGCCAGCGCTTCGAGGGCGGATCGACCGACTGAAACCGGGTCGTCGAGTTCGCTCAGGACGTTACAGGCGAGGACGAGATCGAACCCGTCGTCGGGCGCGGTCGGCTCGAACCCGTCGGCCGAGTCGGTCCCACTGACGGCCGATTCGGGGTCGAATTCCTCCACAGTCGTCCGGTGAATCGTCGGGTGGACGTTCCGTCCCGTCTCCGCGAGCAGTTCCTCGAGTACGTCCCCGGCGGCGCTGGGCTCGATCGCGTGGTACTCGAGCAAGGCATCGTCGGGGAGGTAATCACACAGCCCCAGCGCGGGACCCCCGACACCGGCACCGATATCGAGCACGCGGAGGGTCCGACCGAGCAGTCCGCGATCCGCCAGGTCGTCGAGCACGTACTGGATCGCCGCGTAATAGCCCGGTAGGTGGTAGATCGCGTAGCCGGCCGCGACGTCCGCGTCGTATTCGACGGAGTGGCCGTCGAGATAGTCGGCCTTGAACCGGCGGATCGTCGACCGAAGGAGGTCACCGGAGGCACCCGCCTCCCAGTTCGGGCCGTACCGGTCGGCGAGTACGTCCTCGAGTCGTCGCTCGTAGGGGGCGGGGAATCGCTCGACCGGCCCCCGACGGGGCGAAACCGGCTCGTCGTCGACCGGAACGAACGTGCCGTCGTCGCGCTCGATCAGCCCGAGGGCCGCGGCGTCCTCTCGGAGGTGTTGGCGGACGACGGCGGGATGGGGGCTCCCCTCGACGTACTCGCAGATCTCGTCGGGATCGATCGGTCGGACGTGACGGAGATACTTCGCGTTCGATCGGATCGATTCGCGTTGATCGCTCATTCCGAATCACCCTGGGTCTCGTCGTCGCGTCGGTCCCCGCTTCCCGCGTGCCAGGTCGCCGCCGCCTCCCGATACAGCGCCTCGAGTTCGTCGGCGTCGGCGGCCGCGATCTCGGCTGCGGCGTCGGCGACCGCGTCGGCACCGTCGAACGTCGTCTGAATGTCGGCGTACACCCGCGGCGTGCCGCCGGTCACTTGCCGGGCGAGCCGTCGCAACCCCTCGTATATCGGCGTCTCGAACCCCTCCGGCACCGACTCCGCCGCGAGCGCAAACGAAAGGACCGCGGCGTGGGTCGCCGCCTGGACCGTCTCCATGGCCTCGTCGTGCTCCGCGGCCGTCGTCTCGAGCAACCCGTTCCCTCGAGCCTCGAGTCGAGCCAGCAACTCGTCGGTGACCGGCCCCGACTGATCGCGAACGACCGCGATCGATCCGGGTGCCCGTTCGGGTGCGAAAAGCGGGTGCAGACTCACCCGTTCGAGGGCCGGCGCGTGTCGCTCCATGGCGGCGATTGCGGGCTCCATCACGCCCGAGACGTCGACGATCGCCTGTCGTGCCCGCCCGGCTTGCTCGCTGATCGCGTCGGTCACGTGGGTCATCGGCACCGCGAGGCAGACGACGTCGTAGGCCGTCTCGCCCTCGAGATCGGCGCTGTCGCCGCCCACCGACTCGGCTGCGGCGGCCGCCGCGTCCCGGTCGATGTCGGCGAACGCGATTCGGGCGTCGATCGCCGCCCCGAACCACCGTCCCATCGCGCCCGCACCGACGATCAGTACGTCCATCGGCCACTCCTACCTGCCGACGTTGCAAAAGCCGTTCGATCGATCGACTCGCGTGGGCCGCCGGCTTCGGGCCGGCCCTCGAATTCCCCAGCCATCTGCCAGAATATACAAGTCAATTCGACTGAGAGTGGGTGTATGAACACTACCCAGTTGACGCCCGTGGTGCTCGCAACTGGGGCTGTGCTCGTCGTCCTGACGACCTATCCATATCTGGCGACCGCGATCGCCTACCGGGACCGCGACAACGGCCTCTCGTACATTCTGTTTCTCATGGGCGTCGCGGTCTGGAACGGCTTGTTTGCCGCACAGGTCCTCGATCCGAGCCCGGTCGTGAAAGGGTTCTTCTTCAGTATCGCGACGCTGGGTGCCGTCTTGGCCGGGCTGGGATGGTTGTTGTTCGCCAGCACGGCCAGCAGCACGCCGGCGCTTCCCGCACAACGGACGGTCTATCGGCTCGTCGCACTGCTGGCCGGCCTCGAGATCGCGCTCGCGATAACCAACCCGGCGCACGCGCTGTACTGGGAGATTCCCGGGAGCACGGCTGCCACACTGGCCTTTACCGTGATCGAACCCAACGTCGGCTACTGGCTGCATACGGCGTTTCTCGTCGCGTTGTTCGGAGTCGGGTCAGTCCTCTTTGGCATCGCCTGGCGGCGCGGGACCGACGTTCGATACACGCGCACCTACGCTCTCGCCGGGGCCGCGACGACCGTCGCGATCGTCGGCAGCAACGTCTTCATCGCCGGGACCGCATCGATCGCGCCGCTGATCGCCGGCTCACTCACGACCATCGGCTGGGTGCAAGCCCAACAGAAACGGTACCTCCGGCTCCCCCTCCCGTATCGCTGGATCGGGAACTTTCTGCGTTGAGGTCATACCCGGAGCGAGCGGGGAAATCGGCTGATTCGAACCACGATATTTCAAGGCTCGAGTCCGAACCTCGACTATGGAACGAATCGGAATCGTCGGCGCGGGAGCGGCCGCCGCGGCCGCAACCGAGCGGCTCGAGAGAACGGCGACCGAGACGGAGATTACGGTCCTCGAGAAATCACGCGGGCTCTGCGGGCGGGCCGCGACGAGGCGTCGGGACGACGTCGTCTACGACTACGGTGCAAACTACGTCACGTCCGACGACGAACGGGTCGTCGACCTGTTGACCGAAACCGTCGACGCTGACGGGCTGGTCGACATCGCCGACCCGGTGTGGACGTTCGACCGGGACGGCGACGTTTCGCCGGGTGACGACCGCCACGGGCACAAGTGGACCTACCGACAGGGATTGACACAGATCGCGAAACGGCTGTTCGATCGAACCGACGCGACCATCCACCGGGAGACCCGGATCGAGACGCTGCACCGAACCGCCGAGGGCGAGGGCGGCGTCTGGCACCTCGAGGACACCGACGGGACCCGCTGGGGCCCGTTCGAGACGCTCCTCTTGAACCCGCCAGCACCACAGACCGCCGAACTCCTCCGCTCAGCCGACTGGGACGCCGACGAACGCGATTCCCTTGCCGAGGCCGTCGAGGGGGTTCCCTATCGGACGGTCTGGACCGGGGTCTTTCACTATCCCTTCGAACTCGATCGACCCTACTACGCGCTCGTGAACACCGACAAAGACCACGAAATCGGCTGGATCGGCCGCGAGGAGTGCAAACCCGGCCACGTCCCTGACGGCGAGTCGCTGCTGATCGTCCAGGCCAACCACGAGTGGTCTGTCGATCGGTACGACGAACCGCCGGCAGCGAACGGAGAGCGCCTCGCGGCGCTGACCGCCGACCTCCTCGACGACCGGCGCCTGCGCGACCCCGACTGGACCGACCACCAGGGGTGGCGGTACGCGTTACCCGAGGCCGGCGTCCCCGAGGCCCCCCTGCAGCGCGCTCGGGCGGCGGGGCTGTACTGTCTCGGCGACTGGGTTGCCGGCGAGGCGCGACTCCACGCAGCGCTCCGGAACGGGATCGAAACCGCCGAGCAAATATCGAACGCATAACGGTCACAACGCCTCGATTACCGTCTCCAGCACGTCGGTATCGACGAAGATGACCACGTGGTCGCCGGCTTCGACTATCGTCTCGCCGCGCGGGGTAATCAACTCGCCGTCGCGACTGATCGCGCCGACGACCACGGCGGCGGGTAGGCCGGCCATCGCGTCCTGAATTCGCCGCTCGAAGAGGACGCTCTCGGCGTCGACCTCGATCTCGAGGACCTCCGCGCGATCGGACTCAAGCATGGCGACGTTTTCGGTCCGCTGCTTGCGGGTGAATCGAGTGATCTCTTCGGAGGTGACGAGCCTTGGATTGACGGCCACGTCGATCCCGACCGTCTCGAAGAGGTCGACGTATTCGCCGGACTCGACGATCCCGATGGTTCGTTTGACGCCGATCCGCTTTGCCAGCAGGGAGACGAGCAGGTTCTTCTCGTCGCTCTCCAGGGCTGCCACGACGATGTCGGAGTCGTCGACGTGTTCCCGGACGAGAAAGTCGATATCCGTCGCGTCGCTTTCCAGGACCAGCGTCTCCGGCAACTGCTCGGCCAGTTCCCGCGCCCGCCCGGGATCGCGCTCGACCAGTCGCGGCTCGAGTCCCTCCGCCTCGAAGAGTCGCGCCGCCTGGTAGCCGATATCCGTCCCGCCGACGACGACGATCTCGCGTGCATCCTCGACCGTCGGTTCGGGCGATAGCGAACCCGCGAACGCGCGGACGCTCTCCTTGGAGCCGATGACGACGACGGCATCGCCGTCCCTGATCTCGGTGTCGCCCTGTGGAACGATGACGTCGTCGTCACGCAGCAGGGCGGCGAAGGTCAGTGACTCGAATCGATCGGCTTCGGAGACCGTCTCACCGGCGATCGGGCTGTCGGGTCCGATCTCGAACTCGGCCATCCGAACCAGCCCGTCGGCGAACGTTTCGACGTCGTGTGCCCCGGGAAGGCCGGCGATCCGGACGATCGTCTCGGCGGTCTGCAGGTTAGTGCTGACCATGAAATCGACGCCGAACGCCCCCTTGGACTGCGTCCAGGTCCCGAACAACGTCGTCTTCCTGACCCGAGCGATCGTGAACGGATCGCTGACCGCCTTCGCCGCACCGCAGACGACGATGTTGGTCTCGTCGATGTCAGTGCTCGCGATGACCATATCCGCGCGCTCGATGCCGGCGTCCCTGAGCGTCTCGATCGAGGTGCCGTCACCCTCCATCGCGAGTACGTCGTGGGAGTAGGTGATCGAACTAACCCGATCGGGGTCCGTATCGATCACGACCACGTGGTGATCGTCGTCGAGGCTCGCCGCGATGTTCGAGCCGACGTCGCCCGCACCGACGACGAGCACACGCATCAGGGGCTCACCCGCGGATATCGCAGCCGTGAGCCGGTTCTTCGATCGGTCATACTGGGGGCGTCACGACCGAACAGCAAGTGAATTGTGCCTGATTGAGCCGTCGTCGGGGGCGGCTATTCAGGGGAGTTCGTGAACCGTCAACTCGACCTCGCGCTTGCGGCCCTCGATATCCGCGACCAGTCGTTCGACGACGGTCCGGGCTTCTTCGAGTAGCTTGGGCTCGACCTTCTCGATGACCCAGTCCAGCGAAACGAACCGCGGGAGGGAGATCGCGTTTTTGTCGGCCGAGTAGGGGTCATAGCGAGCCTCGAAGAAGATCCGACTCGCCGTCTCCGCGTCCGGCGGCGCGGCCTCCGGCTCCGGTTTCACGCGCCACTCGCCGTGGGCGTCGATATCGTTGACCAACTGCCACGACAGCGATTCCGGGGCCGAAATATCGGTCACCCTCGAGCGAGCCGTATAGCTGAGTTTCCACCACGCCAACTCGAGGTCGTAGACGGAGCCGACGTCGCCGTCGCCGTTGACCCGGACCTCCCGCAGGTGGTCCGTATAGCGAGGGTAGTCGGTGAAAGAGCGCACGTACGGAAAGACCTCCTCGGGCGACCGATGGGCGAGCGTACTGAGGAGAATTCTGTCCACACCAGCCGTAGGAGCCGTTCGAAAGTAAGGATTGCCATACTATCGGCGGGTAGTGGCTCACTCGCGCGTCGTCGCCCGCGACCAGTCGTCCTCGCCACGCCCCGCTCGAACTGCCTCGATGCGATCCGTGATCGGCGGGTGATGTGTCGCCAGACTGTAGAGCAGGCCCGCCTCGCGGCGCACGTCGTTGGCGTCGGCGAGCGTTTCCAGGGCCCCGATCATCGCCTCGCGGCCGGCTTCCCGTGCCGCGTACGCGTCCGCACGGAACTCCTGCCAGCGTGCGAGCCCGCCCAGCAAGCCGACGTGGTACAGCACGTAAAGTCCCATAAGCGGGAGGAAGATTCCGAGAAAATCCAACCGCTCCACGAGCGGGCCGAACCCGACGTACTCGGCGCCGAATACCCAGCCACCGAAGACGGCCACGGTCAGGAGGCCCCGCTGCCAGAGGTGACGGCCGGCGACGTGGCCGAACTCGTGAGCGACGACCGCACGGAGTTCGTCGTCGTCGCATTCGTCGAGCAAGTAGTCGGTCAGGAAGACGTACCGAAACCCGGGAAGCGTCCCCGCGACGATGGCGTTTGCGGTTCTGGTGGACTCGCCCTCGAGTACGTAGAGTCCGCGGGGGCGATAGCCCAACTCCGTACAGACCCGTTCGACGCGCTCACGGTGCTCCCCCGACAGCGGGACGCGGTCCTGAAAGAGTACGATCAGGTACGGCGAGAGCCCGAACGTGGCGAAGACGATCACGCCGAGCCCGGCGACGAGAACGGGAGTCGAGGAGCCGACGACGGACGTGATCGCGAAGAACCCGAGTACCGCGATTGCCACCGAGACGAGCGATATCGCCATTACGGCGACGACGCCTTTGATGACTCGCCACGTCGATGCCGAGGTCCCCCGCAGCGAGCGAACCACCGGATACGTTCCCAGGGCCATCGAGACGATCGGGAGCGCGACGATCCCGAAAACCACCAGCATGATCACCGCGAACTCGAGAACGGCGAAACCGAACAGGTCGGGGCCAGCCGTCCCGACGGGAGCTGTCACCCGATCGACCACACCGAGCGCGTAGAGCGCGATGACGGCGACGATCGGCAGCCCGAATCCCCCCGCCCGCTGAACCCGATCGAGTCGATGCAGCCGGTCTTCGACCGGCTCGTTCATCGACTCGACGCGCCGGGCGTAGGCCCGCCCGCCGAGGTATGGACCGACCGCGAGGACGAGGATGAGGATCCCAGCAGCGATCATATTCGGGCCGTCACCGTCGCGGAGTAAAGTGCTGTTGGACAGTCTACACGATAGCAAATGGCGGTGAGCGATCCCGACGGGGACGACCGACGCGGGTCGACCACGCTCACCCTGGATCGATACGCGGTCGCGTACCGCGGACGACGGATTCGGCGATCTCGATGGCTGATCGGCCGGAAACCTTCATTGACTTACGTCCGAGGACCCAACGGACGGTCGATGCGCGATTGCTTCGAAGTCCGGGACACCGACGCCGGCGGCCGTATCGGGGAGCTCACCGTTCCCCGCGCCGACGCCACCGTCGAAACCCCGGCCCTCCTCCCGGTTATCAACCCGAATCTGGATACGCTCAGCCCTCGCCGACTCGCCACGGAGTTCGGCGCGGAGATCCTCATTACGAACTCCTACATCATCCACGGCGACGACGACCTCCGTGAGCGCGCCCTCGAGGAGGGACTCCACGAACTCCTGGATTTCCCCGGCGCGATCATGACCGACTCCGGGTCGTTCCAGCTGTCGGAATACGGCGAGATCGACGTCACGACCGAGGAGATCCTCGCGTTTCAGCGCGAGATCGGCTCCGACATCGCCACGCCGGTCGACATTCCGACCCCACCGGACGTCTCCCGCGAGCGCGCCGAATCCGACCTCGAGACCACCCAGGAACGACTCGAGATCGCCGACGCCGCCGACACGGGCGAGATGCTCGTCAGCGCCCCCGTTCAGGGCTCGACGTATCCGGAGCTACGCGAGCGAGCCGGCCGCCACGCCGACGGGACCGGGCTCGACGTGTTCCCGGTCGGCGCGGTCGTCCCGTTGATGAACGACTACCGGTACGACGACATGATCGACGTCGTCGCTGCCGCCAAACGGGGACTCGGTGCCGACGCGCCCGTTCATCTCTTCGGCGCCGGTCACCCCATGATGTTCGCCCTCGCCGTCGCGATGGGCTGTGACCTGTTCGACTCGGCAGCGTACGCGCTCTACGCACGAGACGACCGCTACCTGACAGTCCGTGGGACGCGAGCCCTCGAGGACCTCGACTACCTCCCCTGTTCCTGTGCGGTCTGTACCGACCACTCGCCGGCCGAGCTCCGCGGGCTTCCCGACCGCGAGCGCGAATCGGAACTCGCCGCGCACAACCTCCACGTCACCTTCGCCGAAATCCGCCGGATCAAGCAAGCGATCCGCGCCGGCAACCTGCTGGAACTCGTCGAGCAACGCGCCCGCGCCCACCCGACGATGCTCGATGGCTACCGCACGCTGCTCGATCACGCCGCACAACTCGAGCGCTCGGATCCGGTCTCGAAGGGGTCGTTTTTCTACACCTCCCACGAGAGCGCTCGGCGGCCCGAAGTCGTTCGCCACCACGACCGTCTCACACGGCTGTCCGTCCCCGATAGCCTGCTGCTCACTGAAGGGGACTCCCCGCGGGGCGACGAGTTCGACGACGCCTGGCGCGTCGAGCCGCCGTTTGGCCCCTTCCCGCGGGCGCTCTCGAAGAGCTATCCGCTCACCGCCGAAGTTCCCGCACGGACGGATCGGGCTGCACTCGAGGCCGCGGCCGACGGTGTCGCACGGCTCGTCGAGACGAACCCCGAGACTGCCGTGACGCTCGCCCATCGGGGTTGGCCGGCGGGCGTTCGCGACCGGCTTCCCGACGGCGTCGCGCTCGTCGATCTCACTGCGGACGACCGGGATCGCAGTCGGTGACAGTCACTGAACGCCCGCTCGCGACGCGGCCAGCGACCCTGCGCCGGCCGCAGGGTTTCACAGTGTGTGAATAGAGTCGCTCCGAGCGTGTCATAGAAAGCTTCCCGCGGAAGGCGACGGAGTTTGGAAACTGTGTCCAGAAGCACTAACTCGTAGATGAGAAAGCAGAAACTGCTTGCTACACTCTTATAGAACACGCTTTCCATACCATCTCGTTTGAGACGTTGTCCATGATTGACCGTCGCCACTGAAACGATGTACGCGCTACTCGCGTAGCCCTCGTACGATCGGGTGTACAGTGATTTTCAGTAGCTACTATGGTGTCACCGCCTACTCGGCGACTGCTCGCCCGTCGACGGCCGACCGGGACCGGAACATCGAAGACCCAGGCGGCAGCCGGTAGCGGTATGCTCGGGCAAGTCGCACTCGCCGGTGGCGTCGTCCTCGCCCTCGTGATCGTATCGGTGCTGTTCAAACGGGTCCGCGGCGGCTCCGCGGACCAGCGGCGCTCTCGGAAACGCCACAGAGAGGCCCAGGAACGCGAGCCACCGATCGATATCGGCGACGTCGAGGAGGTCGCCATCCGCGAATTCACGGACCATCACTCCGGGGAGCGACGTGCGGTCGGGAAAATAGAGGGCTTCGTCGTCTTCGTCGAGGACGTCCCCGACCACTGCGAACCGACGGACATGCTCCGGATCAAGATCCTGTCGTTCAATCGCGGTCAGACGTCCGCGACGGCGACGTGTCTCGAGACGGTCTGAGACGCGAGGACCGAGACTGTCGGTACTTCTGGGGGGTGATCGTTCGCAAAAATACGTGTTCGGTTCGATCGTGACGGTCGTCCGCTGTGTTAGGCCTGCCGCCGGAGCACGAGCGCCGTCAGCAGTCCTGCGATCGCCGTGACACCGACTCCGAAGCCGGGGACGGTATCGCTGCCGCCGTTTCCGTCGCCGCTTTCGTTGCTTTCGCTGCTTTCGCTGCTCTGGGAGGCGACGCCGAGGTACTCGTTCATGGCGTCAGTGTCCGGTTCCGGGAACTCTTTGTCCCACTCGCCGGCCTCGTGGACCGTCGTCTCGGAACCGACCACGTCGAGGTGTTCGATGTCGGACTTGGTGGCCGACTCGGTGTCGACACCCATGTCGTCGACGTAGACGTACAGCGACGTACTGTTACCGGCGGACCCGGATGCCATCCCGCTGATGGACACGCTGTCGCTGAAGGTACCCGCAACCTTGCTCATGTTCTCGAACTTCGCTCCACCTTCGACGCGAACCGTCCCGTCGGCGATGTTACCGTCAACCCGGGCGACCTCGAGTTCGGACTCCGACAGTGCCGTCATGAACTCGTCGGTGTCCGAGGACATCGTCGTCGGGTTGTTCTGGACCGAACTGGCCCACGAATTGATCGCCTGGCTGGCCATATCCTCGGCCTCGATTTCGAACTGTGCGTCGACCGCGAGTTCGTCGCCGTCGGTGTTCGCCGTCAGGCTGAAGGTCACGTCGTTCTGTGGGTCGACGTCGTTGGCCTCGAGTTCGTCGATGTAGGCGGCCCAGTTTTCCGTGTTACTCGACAGTTCGGCGTCGAGTTCCATCTTCTGATCGGAGGTCTGCTCGACCGACGCGCTCCACTTGATTTCCGACTTGAGATTCACTGCCTGCTGGGCTTCGAGCGCCGTTCGGGCATCGTCGATGTCCTCCTGGGCCATCTCCTCGCTCATCGACGACGCCTCCATCAGATCGATCATCGCAAGCGAGAGTTCGCCGTAGTTGTCGATGGCGATGTCCCACTCGGCGTTCATCGAACCGCCGCTCGTGGCCATCGAGAACTCGAAGGTCTGGATCTCGAGGTCGGTGACGGTGCCGGCGACCTCCGCGGCCTCCGACCGGCTCAGGTCGTACTCCTCACTGTTGGCCAGCACGGTCGTGAGCTGCTGTTCGATACCGTCGTCGATTCCGGTGTACTCGACGGTAAACTCGAGTTCGAGCCTGTGTTGACCGGAACTGCGTTCTTCGAAGTTGTAGTTCGAGATCTCGATCTCGCTCGTTCCACCGAGCTCCGTGGCGAGGCTGCCGTACTGTTGTTGGAGCGTCTTCTCGGCTTGCTTACGGGTTTCCCACTGGCTTGCCGACCAGTCGTAGACGCCCCGCTCCTGGGTCACGTCGAGCGTGTAGCCGTCGCTCGTATCGTTGAGCGAGAGCTCGAGGTTCTCTCCTTCGCTGCTGGCTCCCGTCATCGCGCCCGCCGCGCCGTCGGCGGAGACGGAGCCGCTCGTCTCGAAGCGATCCGCGGTCGCAGCAATCTGGCCGTCCGTATCGACGGTGCCGGCGGCCCCACCCTGGCTTTCGAACGTGCCGGTGGCGGTCGCCTCGAACTCGTTCGTCTCGTCGGTGACCTCGCCGGAGGCGTCGAGTTCGAAGTTCTCGACTTCCTCGGGCTGTTTCATCACGAACGAGCCGTCGCCGGAGAACCCGCTCTGATCGAGGACTGCCGAGAAGTTCGCTTCTTGGAACTCCCCGTCTTGATTCTCGATATCGTCGACGACCAGCATGTAGGCCAGCCCTTCGCTGACATCCATGCCGACGTCGATTTGGTTGACGTCGGCCTCGTCGTCGTCGTACTGAAGCACGGCGCTCCCGTTCTCACCGAGGTAGACCTCGTCGGCCGGGTCGCGGTCCGAATCGACCTGCGAAACCGAATCGTACGATTCGGCGATCTCCGGCGCTTCCGCCGCTTTAGCGGTCGTCGTCATTCCACTGTTGA
Organism: Natrinema ejinorense; assembly: GCF_002494345.1. Classification (GTDB taxonomy): domain Archaea; phylum Halobacteriota; class Halobacteria; order Halobacteriales; family Natrialbaceae; genus Natrinema; species Natrinema longum. The sequence continues at coordinate 703,712 of NZ_NXNI01000001.1, read as the reverse complement.
CGACCGGCATTCCGATCGTCGCTACTCCGACTGCAGCAACCAGAAGGACGGCGAGTAATGCCCGATAGCCGCCTCCTGATCGCAATCTCGATTCTGATTCCGATGGCATACTTTGACCTCCCACTGGAGAGGCATAAAGGTTAATTTTCCCAAATATCCGGGAATGGTTTCTGCCCCCATCGAGAACAATGCAGCGACTAACAGTCAGGATGAACGACTGGTACGCTGTCGGACAGCACACGCTCGATACGACGCTTTCTGAGTCGACCGTACGAAGCCGGATCTCGTCTCGATCCACTTTTCGAGGGTAGAGACGCGTCCGCTATCGCGTCAACCGGTGCGCTCTCCGGCCCCGCGTATCGACACCCTCTTTCGCCCGCCCCGATCATATCGGGTATGACCGATCACTTCGAAGTACACGAGCGCGACGGGGCCGCGCGCGTGGGCGAACTCCGCCTCTCGTCGCCGCGTTCGACGCCGTCACTCGTCGACGACGTCCTCGAGGACGCGGGCTCGCTCTGGAGCGAGGACCGCGAGCTCCCCGACGGCGACGATTCGAAACTCACGGTACTCCCCCATCGAGCGTTCCCCGGCGGCACCGCCGAGGAAGTTCGAGAGTCGTTCGCCGTCGACTCCCCCGACGTCGACTATCCGAGCGTCGCGGTCGTCTCGAGCGAGAGCGCCGACGACCACGGGACGGACGCCTACGCCGTCTCGAACGTCCAGTCCGTGATGGGCCACGGCGCGGCGCTGGTCGAGGCCGTCGTGAACGTTCGCGAGGCGATCCCTACCGACACCGCCCTGCTGTTCTCGGGGGTTGCCACCCCGCGAAACGTCGCCCTGCTTGCCTACGCCGGCGTCGACCTCTTCGACGAGACTGCGGCCGTCGTGAAGGGTACCGAAGGTCGCTATCTCACGACCGACGAGGCGTACTTCCTCGAGGACCTCGAGGAGCTCCCCTGCTCGTGTCCCGCCTGCCAGGGGCCCCGCGAGGAGTTTACCCGCGAGGACTGCGCCGCACACAACGTCAACGCTCTCGAGGCCGAACTGGCGATCGTCCGCCGCCGGATTCGGGACGGCCGTCTTCGCGATTACATCGAGGGGCAGGCCCGTCACGACCAGTGGCTCACCGCCGCGGTGCGCGAACTCGACTCCCAGTGGGGCTACCTCGAGGAGCGGACGCCGATCCTGCGGGACGCCCGGATCGACGCTGCGACGTCGGACACCCTCCGCCGCGTGGAGATCCAGCGCTTCGCCGACCGGGTGACGACGCGGTACCGCAATCGCTTCCAGAACCCGCTCGTACTCGTCCCCTGTTCGGCCGCCAAGCCCTACAGCGAATCCCAGAGCCACCGCCAGTTCCACGACGCCATCCAGTGGCGTGCCCACCTCGTCTCGATGACCAGTCCGATCGGCGTCGTCCCCCAGGAACTCGAGACGACCTACCCCGCCCAGCACTACGACACCGTCGTGACGGGTCGCTGGTCCGAGGACGAGAAACAGTTCGTCGCCGAGGTGCTGGAGCGCTACCTCGAGCGCAACGACTATCCGTCCATCATCGCACACGTCCCCGACGAGGGCTACCGCGACATCGTCGGGCGCGTCGAGGAGGCGCTCGATCTGGATATCACCTACACCGTCGCGGACCATCCGACCGACGACGAGTCGCTCGCGAACCTCTCGAGTGCGCTGTCGGGCGAGTTGAAGTACTCCAAGCGCGAGCGCGAGCACAACACCGTCCGCGCCATCGCGGACTACCTGCTCGGCGACGGGGCCGGCGACGAACTCTTCGCGGACATCCAGACCACGAGCCGGTATCCCAAGATCCAGGTGCGCGACCCCGAGGACGCGCAGCTCGCGACCATGGTCCCCCAGTACGGGACGCTGTCCTTTACGCTCGAAGGCGCGCGCCGCTGGCTCGAGAGCGACGCGCCGACCAAACGGGTCGAGATCGACGGCTTCGTCCCCCACGGCAGCGTGCTCGCACCGGGCGTCGTCGACGCCGACGAGGACATCCGCGTCGGCGACGAGGTGGTCGTCGAGGGACCGAAGGCGTTCGCCGTCGGCCGCGCCGAGATGTTCGGTCGCGAGATGGCCGAGAGTAGCCGCGGGATCGCCTGCGAGATCCGTCACGTCGAAGAAACGTGACGCGGCGGAGGAAGGAGGAAACGGATCACTCCCCGTCGATGTCACGCCGATCGTCGTGTTCGGAGTCGTCGAAGACCGCCTCCCGACAGGTCGGACACCGACTGCCGTTCACGAACCCGTTGACGCGCCGTCCACACTTCGGACACTGCCAGATCCTCGGTCGTACCCGTCTCGTCACTACCTCCCTGTGATTTCGACGAGTCGGATAGGGGTTTCGCCGCGTCTCGCTACGAGAAAACGACTCGAGGGGTACCACGGTCAGCGGCCAGGGCACTCCTTGAGCACGTGTTCGCGATAGACCGGGGCGGGAACCCGGTCGCCACAGAGCTCACACTCGCGGTACTCGATTCGATCGCCGTCGGAACGATCCTCGCCGACATCGGTCACGTTCGTCCGTTCTCGCTCGAGGCCCCTCGTCGTTTCGAACGATCACACCTATCCGCAACTGTTTTAATGTTTTAGGCGTGCCTAAATCGTATGGCAGTCGATCCGAAACGGGATCGCAGGTCGACGAAGTCGGTCGCCGCGTCGCTCGTCCCCGATATCGACGCGGGTCGTGCCCACCACCAGCGATTCGTCCGCGATTGTACCACTCGACACGCATGACCGACGCCTCCCAGTACCTGCTCGTGTGCTATCTCGCCGTTCAGGACGTGGGCGAACCGGTCCCACCGGGATACGTCGCGGACGAACTCGACCGGTCGCCGGCGGTCGTGACGGAAACGCTCCAGCGACTCGAGGACCACGACTATCTCACCTACGAACCGTACGACGGGGCGACGCTCACCGCGCACGGACGGGAGAAGGCCGCCGAGTTGTACGAAACCCACGTCGTCCTGTCGACGTTCTTTCGGGACGTCCTCGAACTCGAGGCACCCGAGCGGGAAGCGATGGCGCTCGCGGGGAACGTCAGTGCCCTCGTCACCGAACGGGTCGCGGAAACCCTTCTCGAGACCGAGGACATCGACGCCGTGGACGTCTCCGCCTGATCCAGCGCAGGGTTGCTGGTTCGCGAGCGAGCGGTTCCTGGGTTCAGCGGCGACGATCAGCCGACAGGGGGAAGTGATTGCGCTGGTGAGCGCGAAAATAACGGCCGCCCGGAAGACGGCACCCGACGTGACGATCGGCCGTCGCGGTCGGAGCAATGATGCCGTCCGCGACTGATCGGCAGTTAGTTGGTCGCCGACTCGAGGACGAGCGTATCGTCCTCAAGGTAGTGTTCGATGTGGTGGGTGTGTTCCTCGATCGTCTCGAGTTGCTCGCGGAGCATCTGGGCGGTCGCGTGATCGCCCAGCCCTTCCGCGAGTTCGATGTGCTCTCGGTAGCTCTCGATGATGTCGCCCAGCATCTCGAGGTCGTTCGCGAGCGATGTCCGGATGTCGTAGACGTCCTCGTCTTCGGGTTCGACGGTGGCGTTCTCGGCCAGCGTCGTCATGCTCGCGTGGGGAACGCCACCGAGGGCCTGCAGCCGTTCGGCGACGTCGTCGGCTGCCGCCTCGACGTCCTCGTAGACCTCCTGGAGGAACACGTGGACGTCGAGGAACTCCGCGCCTTCGACGTTCCAGTGGTGCTTGTGGAGCTGGTGGTAGAGGACGTACGCATCCGCGAGGTCCCTGTTCAGCGCCTCGATGATCTGTTCTGCCTTCTCGGGCTCGAGCCTGAGTGCGTTCTCCTCGACGGTGCCGGCTTCCTGTTGGACGGTCTTCTGCGTGTTCATCACAGTCTCTAGAACGACTTGCTCACCCATATAAGTTTTCAATTTAGTTATATTTTTTCGCACGACCTAAAAATCGCTCGCGGCCGTTTCGATGACGACATCCCTCGTCGATCGGCCGTCACCAGTGTGGCGTCGAACTCACGTGGATCGATCGTCGGTGATTTGCACAGTCACGATTGCGACGAATCGAACGGCTATTGAGCGTTCGCTTCCCAGCGGTCGATATGGATCTCTCTATCGTCGACCTCGCACCCGTACCGGAAGGCGGTACTGCGACAGAAGCCTACGAGAATACGGTCGAGCTCGCCCGGTTGGCCGAGGAACTCGGCTACACGCGGTTCTGGATGGCCGAACACCACGGAATGACGGACTCGATCGCGAGCACGACCCCGGAGACGCTGATCGCGTATCTCGCGGCCGAAACGGACGAGATCCGAGTGGGTTCCGGCACGGTCTTACTCAACCACTACCAGCCGTTCAAGGTCGCGGAGACCTTCAGTTCCCTCGACGCGCTGGCTCCGGGGCGCGTCGATCTCGGCCTCGGGCGGGCGACCGGGATCCCGGCCGCGGACCGTGCGCTGGGGACCGACCGACAGAAACGAAATCCCGACGAGGACCACGCCGAGAAGATCGACGCGACCGTGAGCCACCTCTACGACGGGTTCCCGGACGACCACGCCTACGCCGACCTCCAGCTTCCCCGATCCGCGGACGACGTTCCCGAGGTGTGGGTCCTCGGCTCGAGCCCCTCGAGCGCCGAGATCGCCGGCAAACTCGGCCTCCGGTACTGTTTTGCCGGGTTCATCCGACCGACTCTCGCCGAGCGCGCGTTCGAGACGTATCGCGACACGTTCGACCCGTCGCCGCTCGGTGCTGGCCCGGACGAACCGACCGGAATGCTCGCGATGAACGTTGCCTGTGGGGACAGCGACGACGAAGCGGCCAGGCTGCGAGCGACCGCCGAAGCGTCCTACAAGCGGATGCGACGCGGCGTCGTCGGATCGCCACCGTCCGTCGAGGCGGCGATCGAGGAACTCGGCGGCGTCCCGGAGCCAACGCCGAACCCGCTTCCCGACGGCGACTGGCCGCGCTCGATTTCGGGGAGTCCGGAGACGGTAGCCGAGTTGCTCGAGCAACTCACGGATCGGGTCGGCGTCGACGACGTCATCGTCCAGAACATCATCGCCGATCACGACGACGTCCTGCGCTCTCACGAACTCCTCGCGGACGGCGTCGGGCTCTAAGACGGTCCCCTGTCTCGAGCGACCGCGACCCCACGGACGGGTCGCGGGGTCGCCGGCACTGACTGACAGCGGTCCGTCTGAAACGTCGGCCCCGCTACTCGCCGAAAACCGAATCGAAGAACTTCCGCTCGGCGGTCCGAAGGTGCTGGTTGAACGTCGCCGGCGCGATTCCGAGCCGCTCGGCGATCTCCTCGCCCGTGCTCCCGCGTGGCCAATCGAAGTAGCCCGCGAAGTAGGCGGTCTCGAGGGCCGCCCGCTGTTTGTCGGTCAACTCGTCTTCGAGCACGGACGGGGTCGACGTATCGGTTCGGGTCCCCCGCTCGGTGGTGCGTTGAGCGAGATAGGTCACGTCCTCGCGCTGGGACTTGATGTGCTCGATCATCCGCCGCGTGTCCCGGCCACGCGGGAGTTCGACGACGAACCGGAACTCCCCGTCGGCGATCGTCGCCGACGCGACGCGACCGCCGTGCGTGGCGATCGTTTCGAACAGCGAGACGGCCGCGGGTGCGATCAGTTCGAACTCGAGTTCGTCCCGCCTGACGGAGCGGAACCGGACGTCCTCGATCCCGTCGGTCCTGTCGATGGCGTCGGTGAACTCCTCCTTGGAGAGGCCGTGTGCGGAGCCGTACGCGAGCAAGGCCTCGTCACCGCTGACCAACTGCTCGAACTCGATCGTACACGATTCCGCCGCCGAGAGTTCGACCAGTTCCTCGGCCATCGCCCCGATGCGAAACTCGAGTTCGACGACGGCGTCGCTGACCAGCGCGTCCTTGCGTTCGATCGCCGTGATCGCGTGGGCGACGATGTCGCCGATCCGATCGAGGACGCCGGCTTCCGGCCCCTCGAACGCGCGTGGCGACGAGGAGTAGACGTTCAAGACGCCGTAGACGAGATCCTCGTGGACGATCGGGATCGCTGCTGACGACCGGTAGCCCCGGGAGTAGGCAGCCTCGCGCCACGGTTTGAAATCGGGGTCGCTCTCGGTGTCGTTGGTGACCCTCACTTGGCCGGTTCGGACCGCCACCCCCGCTGGCCCCTGGCCGGTCTGCTCGTCCTCGTTGGCGGTGATCTCGATCTCGTCGAGATAGCCGTCCTCGACGCCGGCCGCTGCCTTCGGGACGACGCGGTCGCTGCCCGGTTTGACGCCGCCGATCCACGCGAACCGGTAGGCGTCCGACTCGGCGAGGCGATCGCAGACTTGCTGTTCGAGTTCCGCTCGCGTCTCGGTCGTGATCACCGCGTGGGTGATGTCGTGGACGATCCGGTTGAGTCGGTTGAGCGACTCGAGGTGATCGCGCTGCTGGCGACGCTCGCGTTGCTGGCGGGCGCGTTCGATCGCGTGATGGATCGTCCGGACGAGCAGTTCGCTCGTCACCTCGTCTTTGACGAGGAAGTCCTGTGCACCGCGCTGGATCGCTTCGACGCCGACCTGCTGATCGCGGACGCCAGTCAGGACCACGATCGGCGTCTCTTCGGCCTCCTCGTGGACCGTCTCGAGGGTCTGGACCCCTTCGCTATCGGGGAGGTTCAGGTCGAGCAAAACGATGTCCGTCGGCTCGGAGCGGACCGCCTCGATCCCGTCCTCGAGGCGGCTCTCACGGCTGATTTCGGGCGTCGGACCCGGGGCCGTCCCCTGGCTGACGCGCTGGGCGAGTTCCTCGGAATCTCGCAGCATCTCCTGAATCAGGCGGGCATCGCCGGGGTTGTCCTCGATGAGAAGAATGTGGAGTGTATCGGTCGCTGTTTGGCTGTGCTCGCTGCCGATACGGGCATCCGTCTCGCTCATTGGCTATCGACCCCCGGCGGGAGTCGGACGACCGAGAACCAGAACTTCTCGAAGGCCCGGACGGTTTCGATGAACTCATCGGGATCGACCGGCTTCGTGAGATACGCGTTCGCGTGAAGTTCGTAGGACGTGGCGATATCCTCCTCCGCCTGCGAACTCGTCAGGATGATTATTGGAATCGATCGAAGCGCCGGATCGGCCTTCAGCTCCTCGAGAACCTCCTCGCCGTCCTTCCCCGGCAGGTTGAGATCCAGCAAAACGAGATCCGGCTGTGGCATGTCGGCGTACTCGCCACGCTGGGTGAGGAAATCCAGCGCTTCGTTGCCGTCCGAGACGACGTACATGTCGTTCTCGATTCGACCTTGTTTGAACGCTTCCTCGGTAAGACGGACGTCACCAGGGTTGTCCTCGACGAGCAGGATGCGGACCGGTTCTGCGCCGGCGGTGTCTGAGTCTCTCATCGGGTGGTGGTTTCGCCGCCGCGTTTGAGGTGGTGGCCAGCGCGATCGAACCCGTCGATCGGCGGGGACGGAGCCGACGATGTTCCCACCGCCGCTCGGCTCGCTGCCGATCTCGAACTGAAACCCTCCATATTACTCCACCGTTCGGCGCGAATACGGATATACGTGAGGTTCTATCACCTGAACAGCCAATCGCGGTATCGGGCACGCCGTGGCGCTAACGGCGGTGAAAAACGTCCTCGAGATGGGATCGAGGTCGACGTGATCGCGACATCGTCTGGGAGTCGAGCCTCCGACGTACAGAGACGCGAACCGGCGACCGAATCGCGACACTCACGACGGGGTTCCCAGAACGGTGATATCGTAGTCGGCAACGTCCGATGGGGCCTCGAGGACGACGACCTGGAACTCCCACGACGACCCCCCATCGAGGTCGCCGGTACTGGCGAAATAGCGGCCGAGCACGTTCCCCGAACGGTTGTAGATACGGGTCCGTACTTCGACGGTCTGGATCCGATTCCGGCCGGTATTCGCGACGATCCCCTGTACCGTCGAGCCGAGGTAGCCGTCTTCGACGACGAACTCGTGTTCGACCAACTCGAGCGGATCTAGAGGCGTCACCGAGTTAGTGGGTTCCTGCTGGGCGAGTGCCGAGGCGGCCGAGAGCTGGGTCGCCGACCGGCTGGAGACGTTGCTGGCGTTTACGTCGCCGACGTTTCCGTCCTCGTAGGCCGGCTGGCCGTCGAGCCCGCCCCCGCCGAGACAGCCGGCGGCCGCGGCTGCGATCCCCGACCCCACCGACGCGAGCACTCGCCGTCGGCTCGTCGGTTCCGAACGGGTCATGGCCGGCGACCGATCGTCCGCGAGTTGGTTCCCTCACCGAGCATACACCGGACCGACACCGCCGATCCATTTCAGTGTAGGCCTTGAAGCGGCAGTTCTCGTTTCCGGGCGACGTCTCGGTCGTTCCGGGACGAGCCACGCGGTAGCCCTCGCATCTGCCACCGGTTCGAATCGTGGCGAACTGTGCAACGCAGGCCCTTATTGTCGGTTCCATTGATGCTCTCACCATGGGGACCTCCGAGAGCGACGAGACGCTCGAGTCCTACGGTGCCGATATCGGCGGCCAGGTCGGGTTGCTGACGCGGTTCCATGAGTGGGTGCTGGTCAAAGGGAATCGGTTAGGTGTCGCCGGGGCCCTCTCGGGCCTCGTTTTGGTGCTGGTGATCGGACTCTACGAACTCGGCGTCATCAACTTCGCCAACCCGAACTCCGTAACGCGGGTAGCAAGCGGCATGATCGCGGGGACGTTTTCGCTCGTGACGCTCGTCGTCTCGGTCAACCAGCTCATTCTCTCCCAGGAGTTCGCTGCGGCCGGCAAGGCTCGCGATCAACTCGAGGAAGTCATCGAATTCCGCCAGGACGTGGCCGACGCCGCCGCCGTTCCCGCGAGCCCGGCGTCGCCGACGCGAGTACTCGAGCTGATCGTCGAGTCGATCCATCACGACGCCGCCGCGCTCGCCGACGCCGTTGCGGATCACGACGAGGAGGTCCGCGAAACGGTCGTTCGGTACACGAACGGCGTCCAAGAGCGAACGGATCGGATCGAGGACCGAATCGAGCAATCCGATTTCGACACGTTTACCGCCGTTTCGGCGGCGATCACGTACGACGAGTCCTGGCACTTGTACGTCGGCACGCATCTCCGCGGCGAGGACGCCGACGCGCTGTCTCCGACCGCTACCGAACGGCTCGACGAACTGGTCGACTCCCTGAAACTGTTCAGCGTGGCTCGAGAGCAGTTCAAGACGACCTACCTGCAGCGGGAGCTCACCCGATTCTCGCAGTTGACGATCTACTGTGGCGTGCCGTCGATCCTGTCGGCGATCCTCGTCGGCCTCCTGTACGCCGACGTCACTGGAGCGAGCGTCAGCGCTGCCGTGCTGCCCTACGTCGTGAGCGTCCTGATCGTGGTCGTCCTCACACCCTTTGCGCTCCTCGTCTCCTACATCCTTCGAACCGCGACCGTTACGCGCCGAACCGCGTCGGTCGGCCCGATGGTGCACCAGAAAGAACCCGACGAAGGGCCGTTCGACGTGACCTATGGGGAAGACGGGTAGTTACTCCCACTCGACGTCGGCCCCGCGGTCGGTCTCCCGGAGGACGAACGGCCCGATCGCGAGCGTCCACTTCGCGACGGTCACGATACGAAGGATGTACGACAGGAAGATCGCGAAGGGCGTGACACCGACTGCGAAGCCGAGGCCGACGACCAACAGCCCGTGGTCGAACCCCGCGGTCGTCCCGGCGACATCGCCGGTCTCGAAGATCAGGATCATGTACGCAGCGACCGAGAGCGCGGGCAACGCGATATACGCCAGCGCCCGCGAGATGGTGATGATTTCCCACCGGAAGTACAACGTCTTGAAGTGCTCGCGGGCCGGTCCGAAGAACTCGAGGATCCCGATCAGTTCCTCGAGTCGCTCGAGGACGGCCGCCGGCAGCGTCTCGTCGTGTCGGTTTCGCACGCGGCGACCGGTGTAGATCTTCCACGAGTAGTTGTACTCGAGGGCGGCCTGGACGACCTCGAACCGGCCGAACTGCTGGCCCTCGAGGTCGGCCGCGACGCGTTCGGCGTCCGCCACGAGACCCGCGGCGTACTCGCGGACGTCCTCGCGAGCGCGCTCCTCGATCTCCGGGTCGGACTCGAGCAACTCGAGGAGGGCCCGCCCCCGTTCCTCGGTCGATTCGACGAGGCCCCGGAGAAAGATGGAGGGCTCCGGCGGGCTCGTGTTTCGGTCGATGGCAGCTTCGGCGTCCCGGCGAAAGTCGAGCGCGTCGGTCATCCGTTCGCGCTGGTCGCCGATCGGACCGAGTTCTGCGGAGAGTACGAGCTGATTGAACGTCAACACGAGACTGACGCCGATGATGATCCCGATGATGATCGGCGTAAACAGTGCGAAGACCGGGTCGGGTTCGAACAGCTTCGCGATCGAACCGGGGCCGAACTGGCCGAGGCCGATGAGGACGACGTAGGCGACGACGAGCATCGTGCCGGCGACGAGAATTCGGTTCCCCTTGACGAGAAACCACAGCACTGGACGACCACCGTGAACGCGATCCGCCATCGTATTGGCCGTCTCGTCGCTCGCAGACCCACTACGGTCGCTCATACCGCTGCTATCACGAGCGCTCGGACAAACGTTTCCGTCGTTCGCACGAGACCGGACGCGGGCACCGTTCGAGACCGGACCGTTACCGACCCGTCGTCTCCCGGCCCGACGCTTTTGTCCACCGTCGTGGTCGGTTCGGATCGCCGAATGGATATCTCGGATTCGGACGCCGACGAGAACCGGGGCGGACGGCTTGCCGGCCCGCGGCTGTATCTCCTGCTTCGGATAAACCGCTGGGCGTTGACGGGGATCGTACTCGTCGTCGTGTTCGTCGTTCTCGTCGGCCTCAGTCAGGTCGGGCTCACCCCGCTTCGCGTGATCGTCGCGTCGAACAACGGGACCTTCTGGATCTTCTCGGCCTTTATCGGCGCGGTCATCACGGGAACGTCGATCGTCGTCACGATCAACCAGCTGGTGCTCTCCCAGGAACTCGGCGCGGTCGGCGACCAGCGCGAACGGATGGAAGCGGCGATGGAGTTTCGCCAGGATCTGGAAGGGAAACTCGAGGAGGACGTGACGCCGCCCGAACCCGCCGCCTTCCTCTACGAACTCGTCGACGGCATCCAGGAGGAAGCGAACGAATTCGAGTCGGCGATAGCGGCCGAGCCCGGCCACAGCGACGACCTCCAGGGGAAAGTCGACAGCTACGTCGACGACATCACCGAAAACGCTCGGAGCGTCAAGAAAGACCTCGAAGGCGCCCAGTTCGGCACGTTCGAGGTGATCTGGAACGCGCTCAAATTCAACTACTCCCGAAAGATCTACGACGCTCGCAAGCTCCGTGCCGATCACGACGACGAACTGTCGGCCGACGCCGACGAAGAGATCGACGAGATGATTTCGCTCCTGAAGCTCTTCGGCCCCGCTCGGGAGCACTTCAAGACGCTGTACTTCCAGTGGGAACTGATCAATCTCTCACGGGCGTTGCTGTACGCGTCGATACCTGCCCTCTTGTTGACGGGAATCATGCTGATGTACGTCGATGCCAGCACGTTTCCCGGCACGACGCTTGGCGTCGACAACCTCGTCTGGGTGACGAGCACGGGGTTCATCGTCGGTATCACGCCGTTCGTCGTCTTCACCGTCTACGTCCTCCGGGTCGTGACCGTCGCGAAGCGAACGCTCGCGATGGGGCCGTTCATCCTCCGGAAGTCCCAGCGGGACGAGGATCTGGGGTGACCACAGCCCCCGGTCGCGGCGACTGCGGGCCACCGGAGACAGTCGTCGTTTTCGATCCCAGTGGCGTTCGATCCGCTACGTATCGCGCTCGATGACGAACTCCGTGAACTCGTTTAATTTGCGGGTCGTCTCCGGGTCGAAGGCCAGCCCGTCGATCGCCTCGCGGGCCCGTGCGGACAGCGTGAGCGCACGTTCGCGCGCATACTCGATGCTACCGGCCGCCTCGAGTATCGACAGGGCCTCGCGGATCTCGTCGTCGGTGTTGTCCTCGCTCGCGAGGATTTCCTCGAGCCGGCTGGCGCGGTCAGGCTCGCTCTCCTGTATCGCGTGGATGACCAGGAGGGTCGTTTTCCCCTCGCGGATGTCGTTGCCAAACGCCTTGCCGAACTCGCCGGCTCGACCCAGCGAGTGCTCGACGTCCAAGATGTCGTCGCCGATCTGAAACGCGATCGCGGTCAGTTCCGCGTACGTGGCGACGGCCTCCTCGACCTCGGGGGGTTGGTCGGTGATGATCGCAGCGAGACGGGCGACGATCCGACCCAGGCACCCGGTCTTGCACGCACACATCTCGAGGTACTCGTCGGTGCCGATCCGGACCTCGGTTTCGTTGTGCCAGCAGATGTCCATCCCCTGGCCGAGATGTGTCCGGTTGAGTTCGTGCATGAGCATTTCGTAGGCGGCTAGCCGCCGCTCGGCCGGGAGGTCGGCCGGATCCCGCGTGAGGATCTTCAGCGGCAGGAAATACATCGCGTTGCCGGCGTTGAGCGCGATATCGCGGCCGTAAATCCGGTGGAGCGCCGGCTCGCCGCGCCGAATCGTGGCCCCGTCCTCGACGTCGTCGACGATGATCGTCCCGTTGTGCAGGATCTCCGGGATGCAAGCGTAGGGCAAGTACTCGGCCGGGTCCTCGCCGAATCCCTCGACGAGGACGAGAAAGAGCACTGCGCGCCATCGTTTCCCACCCCGGTCGAGCAGGTCCCACAGCGGCGTCGCTAACGCGCGTTGGATGCCGGTCGGATCGTACTCGTAGGTCGGGGATCCAAAAAACGACTCGAGATAGTCGGCGTCGATTTCGCGTGGGACCAGATCGGCGATCGCCTCGTCGATGGCCGGCCGCCAGTCGGCAAGCGTCTCCCGCATATCGACTCCGAGATGGAGCGGCGTAAAAAAGATTCGTAGTCGGCGTGTCAACAACACTTTACAACATAATTTCAGTTTCCGCTCAGCGACCGCGATCGGGCGGTACAATTACCCGGCCGCCGCTCCACGGTCGAACTATGACCGACTGGATCGGAACCGTCTTCGAGAGCGACCGTGGCTGGACTCACCTCGAGGGGCTCGTCGATATCGGCAACCGGATGGCCGGCAGCGAGGGCGAACGGGAAGCCGCCGAACTGACCCGGGACGCCTTGGCCGACGCTGGCGCGCGAAACGCCCGCCTCGAGCCCTTCGAGATACAGGGCTGGACGCGAGGCGAGAGCGCGATTCTGGCCGGCGACACCAGTCAGGACTGTATCGCCCTTCCGCGCAGCCCCGACGACCGCGTCGTCGCCCCGTTGGTCGATCTCGGCTACGGCCTGCCCGAGGATTTCGACGACACCGACGTCGAGGACGCGATCGTCATGGTCCGCAGTGACGTTCCCGACTACTACGACCGGTACCTCCACCGCCGGGAGAAATACCACTACGCCATCGAGAACGGGGCAGCAGGGTTCGTCTACCGAAACCACGTGGAGGGATGCCTCCCCCCGACCGGCAGCGTGGGCTGGAAGGAAGAGCCGATCGGCCCGATTCCGGCCGTCGGCGTCTCGAGCGAGGTCGGCGCACGACTCGCCAGACGGTTCGACGGCGAGTCGATCACGGTCTCCGTCGACGCGGCGATTCACCCTGCGGAAAGTCAGAACGTCCACGCCGAACTCGGTCCCGACACCGACGAGCGCGTCCTCGTGACGAGTCACGTCGACGCCCACGATATCGCCGAGGGCGCGATGGACAACGGCGCCGGCACCGCCATGCTGATCGAGATCGCGAACGCCCTCGCAACGCGCGAGGACGACCTCGAGACTCGCGTCGAGTTCGTCGCCTTCGGGGCCGAGGAGGTCGGTCTGATCGGATCCACGCGCTACGCGGAGGACGCCGACCACGACGCGATCACGGCGGTCGTCAACAACGACGGCGTCGTCCGCGATCGGACGCTCTCGATCATCACGCACGGCTTCGACGAACTCCGAGACGTCGCCAACGAGATCGCGGACCGGTACGATCACCCGATCGGGACGGTCCCGAAGGTCGGGCCCCACAGCGACCACTGGTCGTTCGTCCAGTGGGGCGTCCCCGGCTGTCACGTCAAGTCGATCGCCGACGGTCCGGGACGGGGGTGGGGACACACCTTCGCCGATACGATCGAGAAACTCGAGCCCCGAACGCTGCGCGAGCAGGCCATCCTCCTGACCGAGTACGTCGTCGCGCTCGCTCGGACGGAACTGACGGTCGACCACAGGGATCCCGAGGCGATCGCGGCCGATCTCGAGTCCCAGGATCTCGCCGAAGGGATGCGGGTTACCGGCGACTGGCCCTACGACGAGTGATACGGTCCCCTGTCCCGATCTCCCGGCGCAACCGCGAACCGCCGTGTGGTTGCGCCGGCGCTGACTGAGGAGTCCGTATGAGACCGTCGGAGGCGGGCCGTTCGCTACGACTGTGACCGGCCGTCGAAGACGGGTCCCGTTTCCATCGGGAAGCCGATCCCCCGATGCAATCGCCGACGGTCTCGTATCGGTTGATCGACCGCCGGCACGCGGTCGACAACCGTACGCTTTTGAGCGGGCCGTGTGAACTGACGGCCATGGATGGCGCGTGGAGCGCGGGCAGTTCTCCCGTCGTCGGCGTCGTCGATCCCGAGGACGCGGCCAGCGACGCGATCGGGATCGGCGAGGCTCTCGAGACGGCAATCGTCGACGCCGGCGGGACGATCAGTAGCGGGGACCTCGAGGACGTTCTGGCGGCCGACCCGTCGGTGCTGGTGACGGCCGGCGAACGAGCCCTGTCGGCGATCGCCCGTGCCGGCGTCGACTCCCCCGTCCTGCCGGTCGGTCCCGTCTCCGGTATCGAGTCGATCGATCGCGATCGACTTCCCGATGCACTTGCGGCCGTCCTCGATGGGGACAGCGTCCGTCGGTCCCACCCAGTTCTGGACGTCGTCCTCGAGTCGACGCGCGACGGCGAGCCCGCGAGTGTCGTGGACCGAGAACGTGCCCTGTTCGACGTGACGCTCATCACCGACGAACCGGCACGGATCTCCGAGTACGGCGTCCGAAGCCGTGGGGAGCCCGTCGCGACCTTCCGCGCCGATGGCGTCGTCGCGGCGACGCCGGCGGGCAGCCACGGCTACGCGAGTGCTATCGATACACCACAGCTCTCGCCGGCCATCGACGCAATCGCCGTCGCGCCGATCGGGCCGTTCGTCACCCAGACGCGCCGATGGGTGCTTCCACACGACGAGTCGACGTTTACGGTCGAACGCGAGGAAGGCGACGTGACACTCGTCGTCGACGGGCGATCGGCCGGGATGGTAACGCCCGAGTCGCGGGTTGTCGTCGCCGCCGACGGAACGCTCTCGACGTTGTGCGTCCCCGACGAGCGGCTATCGTAGCCGGTGACTCGAGGGGATACGACAGACCGTCTCATACGGTCTTCTGTCCGTCAGTCCCGGTGGGGTCGCGGCGGTCCCGGTCCCACCGGGACATCGGGACAACAAACCGTCTCAGCTGTTGTACGGCTCCTCGTCCCGGTGGTGGTCCGGATTCGCATTCTCGAGGGCGTCGTCCTCCCGGTCGTCGGATTGCTGTTCGATGTCCTGACGGCGTTGCGCGTCGTCCCGTCGCTCTCGGGCTTCCTTCTCTTCCTCGGTGAGCCCCTCCTCGTCTCGCGTTTCCTCCGGATCGGTTTGCTCCTTCTCGAGTTGAACGTCGCGGCCGTGTTCGTCCTTGTCGGTGGTCTCGTGTTCGTCAGTGGTGTCGGACATAGTGATCCCGACGTGGGGTATCGGCGGCTACCGAAAGGGCGTTGGGCTTGCGAAGGTCGGCGTACCGATCGTGCCGTTTCCGGCCGTCTGCTCGCCGATTACCAGGGGTCGCCGGAGGCGAGGTCGATCTCGCTGTCGCCTTTCTCCGAAGGGCAGATGTCCGCCAGCACGCAGTCGTGACAGTCGGGATTCTGTGCCGTACAGGTCGCCCGCCCGTGGTCGATACAGAGGTGGGTAAACTGCTGCCAATCGGCCTCGGGGACGATCTCGATCAGATCCTGCTCGATCCGTTCGGGGTACTTTTCCTCGGTCAGCCCCAGCCGCCGCGAGAGCCGCTGGACGTGCGTGTCGACGACGATCCCCTCGACGATATCGTGGCCGTGCTGGAGGACGACGTTCGCCGTCTTTCGGCCGACACCCGAGAGTTCGGTTAATTCGTCCATCGTATCGGGTACCTCGCCGTCGTGTTCCTCGAGGATCGTCGCACAGGAGTCGCGGATGTACTCCGCCTTGCTGTTGTAATAGGTGATCGAGTTCAGATCCTCCGCGAGTTCGTCCTGTGCCGCGTTCGCGTAGTCCTCGGCCCCGTCGTACGTCTCGAAGAGGTGCTTCGTTTCCTTGTTTACCCGCTCGTCCGTACACTGCGCCGAGAGGATCACCGCGATCAGTAGCTCGAGGCGGTTCGAGTACCGCAACGAAATCGTCGACTCGGGATACTCCGCCTCGAGGCGGTCGACTACCGCCTCGGCTTGGGCCTGCGGCGTCTCGCGTGGGGTTCCCATAGGAGGGTGGTGGGAACCGGTTCTGTTTAGCGTTCGGATTCCGGAGAGGCTCGGCGGCGGAACGGACGCAATCTGCCTTCGGCGTTGGTCTCGCGACTCGAGCGTCGGCCGCGGAATGTTAGCTGTAGCGAATTTCCAACGTGGGAGTCAGTCCCGGACCGAAACCGGTCGCCGGATGCCGTGAGCTTTAAGCGGCCCTCAGCCACCTATGTGGGTATGAAAGCCACGGCCATGGCCCACCCCATTCAGGGGCTGGTCAAGTATCACGGGATGCGCGACGACATCAAGCGGCTGCCCTATCACGACAGTATCAGCGTCTGTACGGCCCCCAGCCACACCCGGACGACAGTCGAGTTCTCGATGGACTACGAGGAGGACACCTTCGTCGTCGACGGCGACGAACTCGACGGGCGCGCGTACGAACGGGTCGAAGCCGTCGTCGAGAAGGCCCGCTCGAAGTCCGACGCCGCCCACACCGTCTACCCGGTCCGCCTCGAGAGCGAGAACAGTTTCCCGACCAACGTCGGGCTGGGATCGTCCTCCTCCGGCTTTGCGGCCGCGGCGATGGCCCTGGCCGAGGCGGCCGAACTCGACGCCTCCAAGGGAGAGATCTCGACGATCGCTCGCGTCGGGTCGGCCTCGGCCGCGCGGGCGGTCACCGGTGCCTTCTCGCATCTCCGCACCGGAATGAACGACGAGGACTGTCGTTCCGAGCGGATCCCATCGAACCTCCACGAGGACCTCAAGATCGTCGTCGGCCTCGTCCCCTACCACAAGGACACCGACGACGCCCACCGCGAGGCCGCCGACAGCCACATGTTCCAGGCCCGCAACGCCCACATCCACGAACAGATCGCGAAGATGCGTGACTCCCTGCGAAACGACGACTTCGAGGGCGTGTTCGAACGCGCCGAACACGACTCGCTGTCGCTGGCCGCGACGACCATGACCGGCCCCTCGGGGTGGGTCTACTGGCAGCCGGCCACCCTCGCGGTCTTCAACGCCGTGCGCGAACTCCGCGAGGAGGAGGACGTTCCGGTTTACTTCTCGACGGACACCGGTGCCAGCGTCTACGTCAACACCACCGAGGAACACGCCGAGGAAGTCGAAGAAGTGGTCTCGGACTGTGGCGTCTCCACCACCGTCTGGGACGTCGGCGGCCCCGCTCGCCTGCTCGAGGAAGACGACCACCTGTTCTGACGACGGATCCGTTTCTCGCGGGCGCGGCGGAGCCACACCCCCGACGAATCCGCCGAGAAATTATGTTCCAGCGCTGTCTAGTTCGTGTATGCACGTCGTCGTCCTCGGTGCCGGCTACGCGGGGCTGACGCTGACGCGACTCCTCGAGCGACAACTCCCCGAGACGGCTGCGATCACGCTGGTCGACGAGTCGCCGGACCACCTCGTCCAGCACGAACTCCATCGGGTGATACGCCGGCCGGAACTGGCCGCCGCGATCACGGTCGGGCTGCCCGAGGTGCTCGAGCGGGCCACCGTTCAGATCGCCCGCGTCGAGGGGATCGACCGGAGCGAGCGAGTCGTCTCCCTCGCTACTGGCTCGCTGTCCTACGACGTGGCGGCGATCTGTCTCGGCGCACGGACGGCCGACTACGGGCTCGAGGGGGTTCGCGAACACGCGACCCCGCTCAAGCGACTGTCACACGCGAATCGAATTCGATCGGGGACGCTCACGGCCCTCCGCTCGGACGACCCCCGGATCGTCGTCGGCGGTGCCGGCCTCTCCGGGGTGCAGGTCGCGGGGGAACTCGCGGCCCTCGCCCGCGAGGAACGTCGTGCGGCGACGATCACGATCCTCGAGCAACTCGACAGCGTCGCACCGAACTTTCCCGCCGACTTCCAGCGAGCGGTTCGGACCGCACTCGAGGCCCAGGGAATCGACGTGCGGACCGACGCGGCCGTTTTCCGAGCGGACGAGACCCACGTCACACTCGAGTCCGGCGACCGCGTCCCTTACGATCAGTTCGTCTGGACCGGCGGGATCCGGGGCGCGGACGCACTCGGGGGCGAGCGGCCGACGGTCGAGAGCGATCTCCGCCTCGACGGGCGGACGTTCGCGCTCGGGGATGCGGTTCGCGCGGTCGACGCCGACGGGGAGCCGGTCCCGGCGAGCGCACAGGCCGCCGTGCGGGAGGCGCGAACGGTCGCGAAAAACGTCGCCACACTCGTCGCAGCGGGTGGCGATATCGAACGCGCGAGCCCCTCCCTCGAGCGGTTCACCTTCGAATCGCCCGGCTGGGTCGTCAGCGTCGGGGACGGCGCGGTCGCGACGATCGGCTCGCGGGTAGTGACGGGACGACCGGCACGGGCGCTGAAGACGACCGTCGGGCTCGGCTACCTCTCAGCCGTCAGCGACGCCGGAAACGCGGCCGAACTCGCGTATCGGGATCTCGTTCCGGATCGATTGCAGCGCGATCAGTGAGGGGTTCGCGGTCGGGTCTGCGGGTCGAACGCGGCTGCGAACGTCCGTCCCGCCGATCACGTCCAGCGATCCAGCCCCGTTTGCGTGACGCTCTCCTCGATGCGCTCGAACCCGCGTTCGACCTCGTCGGAATCGACACCCCACTCCTCGGTGACGTACGCCCGTGCGGCCTCGAGGTCGGGCTCGATTGTCGCGTCGACCTCGTAGTCGTCCGTCACGTCCGGGTCGCGGAACAGCTGTCGAACGCGGTCACCGTACTCGATGTGTGCACCCCGGGCCTCGAGGACGCTCCAGAGGTCGCCGT
Source organism: Natrinema ejinorense (assembly GCF_002494345.1). Lineage (GTDB taxonomy): Archaea > Halobacteriota > Halobacteria > Halobacteriales > Natrialbaceae > Natrinema > Natrinema longum. Next base: position 684,454 of record NZ_NXNI01000001.1, on the reverse strand, counting down.
GTTCGGTGATCGCCGAAATCGCCGTCTTGGGACCGATGCCGGAGACCCCCTCGTTGAAGTCCGTCCCGATGAGGATCGCCGCGTCGATCAGTTGCTCGAGGGTGAGCTCGTGGTGGTCGAGCGTGGCCTCGAGGTCCATCAGTTCGGGGTCGCCCTTGCTCGTCAGCTGACGTAGCGTCAGCGGCGCGCCAAAGAGCAGGGCGTCGTAGTCCTCGGAGCCGACATAGTCGGCGTCGCCGCGCGTGACCATGTGGGCGGCCTGAGCCTCGCCCTCCGCCGGCGCTTCGACGATCGGGACGTCGAGCAGTCGCAGGAGTTCGCGGCTGGTCTCCTGAATCGTCGGCGTCAGTCGCTGGGTACGAGACTCGAGTTGGGCGATCGCGACTGCGTCGCCCTCCTCGCGGGCGGTCTCGAGTTGCTCCTCGTAGCTGCGGCGCTGTTCGCGCCGGGACTCGATCTCGTCGTCTTTGAGCTCCGAGGGACCGCCGTCGAAGACCATCACCGGCGTGATGTCGTGTTCGAAGAACTTGGGGAGTCCCTGGACGATCCCGACGAGGTTGGCGACCTCGGTTCCGTCGCCGGTCGTGTACGTGCCGCTGTCGGTCCACTTGACCGTCGTCGTCAGGTATCGATAGAGCCAGTTGTGTGCGTCGACGGCGACGACGCCCTCGATGTCCGCGAAGGGGATGTCCTCGATGACGGCGATGTCCCGAAGTGCAGCGTTTCCCATTGGCGGCAGTTAGGCGGACTGGGATTTGAATCGTTGGCTTCGCAGTCGGCATCCCCGTGGATCCGCGTTCGGTCAGCGAGCGAACCGTCCTCACCCTTCCGGACCCCCGGCGACGGAACTGGCGACCCCACAGCGGCAGCGACCGTCCAAGCGGGGGTCGCTTTCGTTCACACGGCACGGCAATTATAAGCGAACTCAGCGCTACTGGTGGCTATGGGTGACTGCTCTACCTACTCCGAGACCGTCCACCATCACTACGATTGGGCGACCACCGAGCCGAGTATGGCTATCATCGGAGCGATCGCGTCCTTAGAAGAGGTTACACCGGCCGACCTCTCGACGACACTGGACAACACCCTCTACGATTACGTCGATCCCGAAGCACTCGATGCGCTCGTTACCGCCGACAGTCGGCTCGTTATTTCGTTTTCGATCGCCGATTACGGGATTCGAATCACCGAGGATGGATTGACGATCCGCTACGATTGAACGATCCAGTCGACCGCGTGCGCTTCTCACAGTCACTCGCTGGTGGCGGTTTGCACGTAGCCGTCGAGACGTGCCGTCTCCTCGAGAAACCGGTCGAACCTGTCCGTTGCCCTGAACTCGATCGCGTCCGCGTTCGCGCCGAACAGTACGATGCCGGCGTCGGCGAGTTTCGGGAGGTGCGTGTGACGGAGCGCGGTCTCGACGTCTCCGTGACCGCTCCCGGGAGCCGTCATCGTCCCGTCACCGTCCCAGTTGGCGATCACGGCTGCGAGGGTGTCGATCCCGACCGCCTCGGATTCTCTCGTGAGATAGTATAGCACGTAGCGCCGGTAGGGATGCGACAAAAGATCGAACGTTTCGGTCAGTCGTGACGTATGCGGTCCTGCCATCACGTATCGATTGGTCTCGCCCCTCTTAACCTCTTTTTTGCGATAACTTTGCATACTTTACAATCCTGTGGAGAGACCGCTGGCCGATTGGTTTTTTCAAGCGAACGGGGGCGATTCGGCCGGAGACTCGCCGGTAACAGTTCAATACTCCAATCAATATCGGCTTCGATGGCTACTCTTCGGTGGACTCGCGGTCCGAGAGCGCGTCGGGCTCGCCGACGAGTTCCTGGTGGAAGTGATTCCACGGTTGGACGTGTTCCTCCGCCAGGATGTTGCTGCTCACGAGCTGTAGCCCCAGCTCGTCTAACTGTTCGGTGCTTTGCTTGATGTCCGTCGTCGCTTCGGCCACTACCTCCACGTGGAGGTTCTCCTCGCCGGACAACATCTCCCGGACGTTGACGACGCCCCGCACCTCGAGTGCCTGCTCCGCCATTTCCGACCGCCGGGAGAGGTCGGTCGAGCAAATGAAGAGGACGCGCATCGGATACCCCGCGGCCTCGTAATTGATCTCGGGATTGTAGCCGAGAATGACGCCCTTCTCCTCCAGTTGCGTGATCCGATTGTTGATCGTCGTCCCTGTGACGTCGGTTTCGTCGGCGATGGCCGTGTCGCTGGCACCGCGGGCGTCCACCTGGAGCAAGTGCAGGATACGGCGGTCGAGATTGTCGAGTGGCTCATCGACCATACCATCGCGTTCGCCCCCGAGCGAGTTGAATCGGGTGCTTGAACACAACGCGGAGCAGTCGACGGCGAAGCCGAGATCGCTACTCGCCGGACTCGAGGGCGGGGGGCTCGGCCTCGCGCCGGGAGCGAAGGAAGGTCTCCTCCGCCTCGGAGAGGTCGCGGTCGCGAAACTCGTCGAGACCCGCCTGATACCGGTCCCGTTCGTCCCACCGTGGCTCGTCGGTCGACGTCGGATACTCGAGGATCAGTTCGGCGATACCCGTCGTCTCGCCGGTGTAGACAAATCCCGTCCGATAGAGCGCCTCGTAGGCGTAGGGGTTGTTGACGGCGATCCGGAGTCGGTCGTAGCCGCGCTCGAGGGCGCGATCCCGCACTCGCCGGCAGAGCGCAGGGCCGATCCCCTCGCCGCGGCGGTCGCGGTCGACGGTCACGTAGCGAAGCCACAGCACGTCGCCGTCGGTGCGATCCTCGTTGAACGCGACGGCCCCGACGAGCCGGCCGTCGTCGGCGCGGGCGACCGCCTTGCCGGTGTTCGTCATGACGAACTTGCCGGCGTAGCTGAACCGTTCGTGGTCGAGTCGGAGTTTGGGTCCGTCGGGCGGCCACGCGAGCAGTTCGTACTCCACGGGATTGCTTCGCGAGCGAGCCACTACAATGCTCGGGCTCGGAACTGTCACCCGGAGCCGAGATACCGAATCGCTGACCCCACCAACGCTTTTGGACTCCTTCGTGGTAGCCGTCCGACGATGAGTGGCGAATCCGACACCGCAGCCGCGTTCGGAGTGAGTGGCCCTGCCGGCTGGCTCGTCGGCGGCGCGCTCGGTGGCGCGGTCGGCGCGATCGCGTTCGGGATCGTCATGGTGCTCCTCGAGCCGGACGTCCTCGAGGCCGCGATCCCCGCGATCTACGGCCTCGAGCCAGCCGGTCCCCTCGGCTGGGCGATCCACGTCGCTCACGGAATCGTCCTCTGACTCGTGTTCGGCTTCCTCGTCACGCGCCCATCGGTCCTCGGCGTGTTGTGGACCGACGTCGAAACCGATGCGCTCTCTCGAACCGGCGTCCCCTCCCGGATGACCGGTGCCGGTCTCGTCTACGGGATCGCAGTCTGGGCGGTTCTCCCGTTGCTCGTCCTCCCCGTCTGGGCGACCGCAGTCGGGGGTAGCACCGAGCAGTTTCCCACGACCGCTGCCGGCAGCCTGCTCGGTCACGCCCTGTTCGGCGTCGTCCTCGGAACAGTCTTTGCCGCGACGGTCGACCTCCACGACCGGCCGATCGAACGGCGACTCGAGCGCTAACGGGGCGGAAGCCGATCGGGTTCGACAGGGCCATGGGTTCGTCCACGTCCTGACAGCCCGCTTCGGTTGGCCACCAAAGAAGCGTTCGCCGGATTCAAGAACGATCCTCGCCAGAACCCGACATGGACAAACGCGAGCGACTCGAGGCTGCCCTCGAGTCCCACGACCTCGATTCGATCTGGCTCGCCCGGCCCAACTCGTTTGCGTGGTTCACGGGCGGGAGCAACGTCGTCGACCGCGAAGCCGATACCGGCGTCGCTGCCGTGGGGTACGACGGGGACGAGGTGTCCCTCGTGACGGACAACATCGAAGCCGACCGGCTCGTCGCGGAGGAGCTCCCCGATCTCGAGGCGAGCGAGGTTTCGATCGTGGAGGTTCCCTGGCACGCATCGTCGCTCGAGGAAGCGATCGCAGCGCACGTCGACGGCGACGACCGGGCCGTGGCCGACGTCTCGATTCCGGGGTTCACGCGCATCGACCCGACGTCACTGCGCCAGCCGTTGACCGACCGCGACCGCGAGCGATACCGCGAACTCGGCGGGCAGACGGCGTCCGCCGTCGAGTCAGTCTGTCGGGAACTGCGCCCCGAGGATACCGAACACGAGGTCGCGTCGGCGCTTCGAGTCGCCCTCTCGGCGCGGAACATCGAAACGCCCGTCGTGCTCGTGGGGGGTGCAAAGCGGGTCCAGCAGTATCGTCACTACACGCCGACCGAAGCCGAACTCGGCGACTACGCGCTCGTCTCCGTGACCACCCAGCGGGCCGGCCTCCACGCGAGTTGTACTCGGACCGTCGCCTTCGATCCGCCATCGTGGCTCGAGGAGCGCCACGAGGCCGCCGCTCGCGTGGAGACGACGGCGCTGGCGGCGACCCAGGCGGCCGCCACGAGCGGCGGCAGTGGGGCCGACGGCGAAACCGCTGGCGACGTGTTCGCCGCGATCCAGAACGCCTACGACGCGGTCGGCTACGACGGCGAGTGGGAACATCACCATCAGGGCGGCGCTGCCGGCTTCGCCGGACGCGAGTGGATCGCGACGCCCGACCACGACGCGCCGGTCGAATCGCCGATGGCCTACGCGTGGAATCCGTCCGTTCAGGGGGCGAAAAGCGAGGACACCGCACTGGTCACCGACGACGAAATCGAGTTCCTGACGGCGACGGACCGCTGGCCGACGACGACCGTCGAGGCAGTCGGCCGCGACCGTGAACTCGAGCGGCCGACGGTCCTCGAACTCGAGGAGTAAGTAATCCGAAACCGACCGACCGGATCAGGTCGGTTGACTGTGATCGTCGTCGGCATCGCCGTCGTCGTCGAACTCGATGACGTCGCCGTCGGTCCCCGATTCATCGTCCGAATCGGCATCGGTGTCCGCCGTCGGAGCCGTGTCGTCGACGGTGATCGTGACCGGTTCGACGTCGTCCTCGAGGTCGGGGCTCGACTCCCGGTCGGGCTCCCGGTCGAGGACGCGATCGAGCCGAAAGATGGTGTTCAGTTCGTGCTGGACCTGGTCGACGACGCCGCCGACGAGTTCGCTCGGCTGGATCGCCGCGTACTCGTAGGGGTTGTTCCCGGCACCGTCGCTGGCCCGTTTCTCTCGTGTCACGCGGTCTTCGTCGTGGAGTTCCGCGAGCGCTTCGCGGACGGTACTCGGGTAGAGACCGGTCCCCTTCGCGACCTCCTCGGAAGTGCTCCCGGGGTTTGCCAGCAGATACACGTAGATCTTCGCGCGGGTCTCCGTGTCCAAGATCCACGAGAGCAGGTCGACGATTCGCTGGTCGAGTTCCTCGGCGGTCGGCGCTCGGCCGACGCCTTCCCCGTCGTCTGCGAAGAAGTCGTCCGGTCCCTCGATCGGTTCCTCGTCCTCCTCTGTCCCGTCGACCGGATGCTCGTCAGTATCGTCGGAACTCATGTGTCTACTCGTACAGGAGGAGGGTTCGCGCGGAGTTAAACCTTTGTGGCGACGACAGCGAAAGCGAGATACCGACCGTGAACACTGCTCGGACGCGGGAGTAGCACCAGCCGTTCCGACGCGGAACCCCTCGAGACGCGTCGTGATCGCTCTCGTCTACACCAGTCCGTCGTCGTCGTCGCTTCCGCTCCTGGACTGGAGTCGCTTCGTCGTCTGGACCAGCGGATGGCGCGCGTAGTCGACGACGTCGATGTCGTCGATCCGCTCTAGCTCCTCCTTTTCGGCCGTCCGTGCCATCCCCAGATCGATCTCCTGGTCGATGACGATAACGTAGGCATCCATCTCGTCGATATCCAACCTGTCGGCCGCGAGCACGCGGTGATGGCCGTCCGCCAACAGGAGCGTGCCATCGTTGTCGATTACCACTAACGGTTCGGCCAGCCCACGCTCGAGTTCGTACCGCCGTCCCTCGAGTTCGTCGGCGTAGACCCGGCCCTGCGTCGGCGTCAGCTCCGAGAGGGGAACCGTTCGTCGCTCCTCCGTCAGTTCGATCTCGTGGATCTGCTCGAGCGTTCGCATGAGTTTGCCGACCTTCTCGGGGGTCGCGCGTTCGATCTGGCTGCGGATGACGTCGGCGTTGGAGATGATCCCCACGAGGTTGCCCGCGTCGTCGACGACGGGGAGTTTCTGGATGCCGGACCGCAGGATCACGCGTGCGGCGTCCGTCACCTTCATTTCGGGATGGGCGACGAGCAGATCGGTCGCCATGACGGTAAAGATCGGATCGTCGTCGTCCGCGAGCAGCAGATCGCGGGCGCTGACGAACCCCTCGACGCGGCGTCGATCGCAGACCGGAAAGCCGCTGTGTTCCTCGCTTTCGGCGATCCGCGTCGAAACGTCGCCGACGGTCTCGTCGGGCGACACCGTCGCCACGTCACGCGTCATGTAGTCTTCGACCTTCGGCTTCGTCCGGTCCGACGCGACTTCCATACCCGAACTACGAGAGCCCCGCGCAAAAGGACTGTCACTGACGGTCCGCGCCGCTGGCACCCACACCGATTACGCCGACTCGCCGTCGTCTCGCTCGCCCCGCTGGGTGAACAGCCACTCGCTGGTCTGGGTGTACGCGCCGACCGGAACCCCCGGCCGCGTGTCGATCGCCTCGAAAAAGCGGTTCGTGATCACCTCTTCGACCACGCTGACGATCGACTCGACCTCCCCCTCGTCGTCGGCACTGCCCAAGATGCCTATCTCGAGTTGTGCACCCGCCATGTCGGCGTGACCGCCCGCGCTGCCGATCCGGTCGAATCCGTCCCGAAGCGTCTCTCCGAGATCGACGTCGGCGGCCCGCGACCGGGCCGACAGGAACACCATCTCGTCGTTGAAGCCAAAGACGAGCGTCGTTTCGATGCCGTCCATCGTGAGCAACTGATCGGCCGCCTGGGGTAACGCATCTCGATCACCGATGCGCCCGACGCTCGCGACCGCAACCGACCCGCGCTGGACTCGGTTCTTGATCGCCTTGGCGATCGTCTCGAGGGTCTCGCCCTCGAGCGAGGGCTGTTCGATCTGATCGAGCAGCGAACTATCGACGTGGGGCCACAACAGCGACGCGGCCCGAAAGTCGTCGGGAGAGACCTCTCGAGTGAAGTCGTTCGTATCGATCCGAATCCCGTACAGCAGCGCCGTCGCGGTCGAGACGTCGAACGAGAGGTCGAACCGATCGAGGTACTCGGCCAGGATCGTACTGGTTGCGCCCGCTCCCTGCCGAAGGTCGACGAACTCGCCGGGAACCGGGCCTCGAGGCGGATGGTGATCGATGACGATATCCACGTGGAGGTCCTCGGGGAGCTGATCGTTGACGCCGGGGCGGGAGTGATCGACCAGCGCGAAGGCCGAGTACTCCGAGATCGACGCATCGGGAGCCAGGTTTCGAAGGTCGAGGTCGAGCAGGTTGACCATCGCCCGGTTCTCCTGGTGAGAGATCTCGCCGAAGTAGCAGGCGTCGGCGTCGACGCCGACCGACTCGGCGATGTCTACGAGCGCGACGGCACTCGCGATCGCGTCCGGGTCCGGGTTGTCGTGGGCCACGACCGCCAGTCGGCCGTCGATCCCCGTGAGGTACTCCCGGAGTTCGATCGCGGCCTCGGCCGAGGGGCTCGCCGCGTCGTCGAGTACCTGCGCGGCGATAGCGCCGTCGGGATCGACGACGGCGTCGGCGAGTTCGTCGAACCGATCGCGATCCGTAGCCGTCGCGTTCCCGCCCAGATAGGCGACGATCACCGCCTCGGGGAAGCGGTCCCGAGCGGCCTCGAGCGTGGCCCGGTTGACGTCCGTACGGTCGCTGGCGACGAAGATCAGGTCCGGCCGGTCGACGTTCGCGATGGTCGCGGGATCGGTGGGGTCGGCGTCGCGGGCCGGCACGCTCTCCTCGCGCAACGTCTCGACGGTGCTTTCGTCGTCGGTGATGACGAGCGATCGATCCCCGTCGCGATCTGGCAGCCGCTCCGTCACCTGTCGACAGACAGTCCCGCAGCCAAGCACCAGCCGGAAACCCATTTATCGCGGCTTGCAACCCCGGCCGGTAAAAGCTACCGGGTCGTTCGTCGGCACCTCGTAGGGTCCGCTGACACTGGGACCCGGCCCGGCAGCGACCCGCCGTGTGGCTGGGCGGGCACTGACTGGCAGGAGCTATTGCGTGACGATCGCGGCCGCCGCCTCGGTCGCGGCGTCGGCGATCGGGCCGAACGCCGGCAGGATGACTACCGTCATCACGGCGGCGGCGACGATCGCCGCGTAGAGCGCCGTCGGCTGGGCGAGGGAGTCCCGGTCGAGAATCGGCTCCTCGATCCAGAGGGCCTTGACCAGCCGCGAGTAGTAGTACAGCGAGAGCGCACTGTTGATCACCAGCGCGGCCGCGAGGACGAGCAAGACGGTGTTGTCCGCGGCCGCCTCGAGCGTCGCGCTGTAGAGGAGATACTTGCTCCAGAAGCCGCCGAAGGGCGGGACGCCCGCGAGGCTGAACATGAAGATCGCCATCGCCCCGCAGGCGAACGGAGCCTGCGTCGAGAGGCCGTTGTAGTCCTCGAAGGCCCGGCCGACGCCCCAGTACTCCGCCAGCCCGACGAACAGGAACGCGCCCGTGTTCATGAAGCCATAGACCAGCAGGTGCATCATGGCCGCGCCCATGACGAGTTCGCCGCCGTCCGCGGAGAGACCCGCGAGCCCGATCAGCACGTAGCCGGCGTGGCCGATCGAGGAGTAGGCGAGCATCCGCTTGACGTTCTCCTGGGTCGCCGCCGCGAAGTTCCCGACCGTCATGGTGACGATCGCGAGGATCACGAACGCCAGCGTCCAGTCGACGCCGATGACGGCCGTCGTCGCCTCGAGCGGGAACGCCGTCGTGAACACGCGGAAGGCGAGCACGAAGCCGGCGGCCTTCGAGGCCGAGGAGAGGAACGCGGCGATCGGCGCGGGCGCGCCCTCGTAGGCCTCGGGGGCCCAGAAGTGGAAGGGCACGCTCGCGGTCTTGAACGCGATGCCGCCGATCAACATGAGGATGCCGAGTCCGAGCAGGCCGTCCATCTCGGCGACGGCCCCGTCACCGCTCTCGAGAACCGCAGCGATATTCGTGAGTTGCAAGGAGCCGGTCGCGCCGTAGACGAGACTCACGCCGTAGACGAAGATCGCCGAGGAAACGGCCCCGATCAGGAAGTACTTCAGGCCGGCCTCGACGCTGCCGCGGTTGTCCTTCAAGATCGCGACGAGCGCGTACGACGGCAGGCTCGTCAACTCGAGCGCGATGAAGATCGTCACGAGGCTGTTCGAGGCGGCCATCGTCGACATCCCGGTCGCGGCAAGCATGACCAGCGAGTAGTACTCGGCCTGGTAGGTGTGATCCCGAAGGTAATCGTGGCTCGCGACCGCGACGAGGGCGGTGACGACCGCGATGATGATCATGAAGTACAGCGCCAGTTGGTCGACGACGAACTGGCCGCCCAGCAGGTCGATGACGCCATAGTTGTCGATCCCCGTCGCGCCGACGCCGGCGGCGGTGTACCAGACGGCGACGGCCAGCGACGACAGCGAGCCGAGGACGGCGGTGCCGGCCAGCAGCGTGCGATTCGTCGAGTGGGGGTCGATGCTATCTATCAGGAACAGGATTAGTGCCGTCCCTGCCAGGATGAGCGCCGGGGCGAGTGCCGTCCACTCGGGAAGTTGCAGAACCGCCATCAGAACTCACCTCCCTGGACGATCGGATCGATTGCGTCGGTTATCATGTCGAAGATCAGGTCGGGAGCCACGCCCAGGGCGATGATGAGTCCCAGGAGCACGACCATCGACGCGACGTCGTGGACGGGCGCGCGGCCCACCTCGTAGTCGGTTTCGAGTCGGTACGGTCCGAACACCGTCCGCTGGAGCGCAAAGAGCAGGTAGCCCGCGACGATGACGATGCCGAACATCGCCAGCGCGGTAAACAGTGGTGCGTACGGGATTCCGGACCCGAAGGCACCGAAGAAGATGAAGTACTCGGCAGCGAACCCGCTCATCAGCGGCAGTCCCATATAGCCGAAGGCACCGGCGATGAGAATACCGACTGCGATCGGCATTCGGTCGGCCATTCCCGACATGTCGGTAACCATCCGTGTGTGGGTCGCGTTGTAGATGACGCCGACGGCCATGAACATCAGCCCGGAGATCAGGCCGTGCGAGACCATCTGGAAGGTCGCCCCGCCGACCCCGAACTGGGTGTACGCGACCAGCCCGAGGATGACGTAGCCCATCGACGACACGGAAGAGTAGGCGACGATCCGTTTGAGGTCGGTCTGGGCGAGTGCCAACATTGCGCCGTAGATAACGCTGATCACGGCGATCGCCGCGATCGGTACCGCGTAGGTCGCCACCTGATCGGGGAACATCGTGAAGTTGAATCGAAGCAGGGCGTATGTCCCCATCTTCAGCAAGACACCGGCGAGCAACACCGATGCCGGCGTCGGCGCCTCGACGTGGGCGTCGGGCAGCCACGTGTGGAAGGGGACGATCGGCACCTTCACCGCGAAGCCGAGGAACATCGCGACGAAGACGACCGAGGCGAGCGTCGTCCCGCCGAGGCCGAAGAGGCCCTCGGGACCGCCATCGAGCATCGCAGTCGTGATTTCGGGCAACGCGAAGGAGGTGACCGAGTCACCGAGCCCGAAGACGAGCGCGATGAAGGCACCGAACATCACCAGCGACGCCACGTTCGTGTAGACGAAGAACTTGATCGCGGCGTACTTCCGGCGTGGGCCGCCCCAGATACCGATCAGCAGATACATCGGGATCAGGACCGCCTCCCAGAAGACGAACCAGAGGAAGAAATCCAGCGCCGCGAAGACGCCGATCAGGTTCGCCTCGATGAAGAGGATGAGCCCGTAGAACTGGGATTCGCGCTCGTCGATGGGCGTCCAGGAGCTGACGATCGCCAGCGTACAGAGGATCGTCGTCAGGACGACCAGCGGCAGGCTGATGCCATCGAGGCCGACGAACCACGAGATCGAGTAGTTCCCGACCTCGAGCCACGCCGCTTGCGATTCGAACGCCAGTTCGCCGTCGCGAAGGGCGTTCCCGCTGCCGTCGAAGGCGGCGAACAGCCAGAGGCTGAGCGCCGCCGGTACGAGGCTGATGGCGAAGGCCAGCTTGCCGGCGATGCGATTCGGCGCGATGAAGGTTACCAGCGCGCCGATTAGTGCGACCGCGATCAGTGCTTCGATCATCATACGAACCACCCTCCGAGAGCGCCCAGCAGCAACAGTAAGCCGATGAATCCGGCCACCAGCAACGCCGCGTAGTTAGTCACGATACCAGTCTGCAGCCGCTTTATCCAACTGCTGCCGAACAGGCTCACCGTCGACGTGCCGTTGACGACCCCGTCGATGACGGTCTGATCGAACCGATCGGCCGCTCGAGCCAGCGGCAGCGTCAGACCCTCCGCGAGCCAGACCTGGTACTCGTCCTGATAGTAGTTGTGTTTCAGGACGCGGTACGCGCCGCCGAGTTTCGCCGTGTGACGGGACGGCTCGGGCACGTTGTAGAGCGTGTGCGCCGTGAACGCGCCGGCCAGCGCGAGGCCGAGCGACAGCCCCGCGCTCAGCAGCATCGTCGTCGTCTCGGAGCCGATGACGCCCTCCTCGAACGCGACCGTCTCGTGGTACGCGTGGTAGGTCAGCCCCTCGACGGCGCCGTACTCGCCGTCGAGCCAGGACTCGAGGAAGGTGATGTCGGCGTGGAGCAGTTCGGCGACGGGTGCGAGGTTCGCGAAGCCGGCGACGGCCGCGAGCGTCCCGAGGGCGAGCAGCGGGACCTTGACGGCCCAGCCGACCGCGTGGGGATCGGCGGCCGTCTCGGTCCGGGGTTCGCCGTGGAAGGTCAGGAAGACCATCCGGAACGTGTAGAAGCCGGTGAAGAACACGGCGAGCAGCCCCATCGCGTAGGCCGCGAGGATGATCGGCTGCTCCAACCCGACGGCCAGGGCATCGAACAGCACCTCGTCTTTCGACCAGAAGCCCGAGAAGGGGACGATCCCCGCGAGCGCGAGCGCGCCGGCGAGGAACGTGTAGTATGTGACGGGCGCTTTGTCTTTGAGGCCGCCCATCTCCCACATGTCCTGTTCGTGGTGCATCAGGATGATGACGGCACCGGCACCGAGGAACAGTAAGGCCTTGAAGAAGGCGTGGTTCATGAGGTGGAAGACGCCGGCGACGTAGCCGCCGACGCCGAGACCGAGCATCATGTAGCCATACTGGCTGATCGTCGAGTACGCCAGCACCTGTTTGATGTCGTCTTTGACGACGGCCATGGTCGCGGCGAACAAGGCGGTGAAGCCGCCGACGAAGGCGATGATCGTCAGCGCGGTCGGACTCAGCGCGTAGTAGCCGAACATCCGGGCGACCAGGTAGACCCCGGCCGCGACCATCGTCGCCGCGTGAATGAGCGCGGAGACGGTGGTCGGACCCTCCATGGCGTCGGGCAGCCAGGTGTGGAAGGGGAACTGCGCGGACTTGCCCAACACCCCGCCGAGGACGAGCAGTCCGGTAATCGTCACCCAGGTCTCGGCGTCGAAGCCGAACAGGGTCGTGCCGTCGTCGATCGCCGTCTCGGCGGCGGTGACGAACGACTCCTCGCCGGCGAAGCCGACCGTGCCGAACGTCGCCGCGATGGCGACGACCCCGATCAGGAAGAAGTAGTCACCGAAGCGGGTGACCAGGAACGCCTTCTTCGCGGCCGAGGGGGCCGATTCCGTCCGGAACCAGAACCCGATCAGCAGGTACGAACAGAGGCCGACGAGCTCGAAGAACATAAACGCCATCAGCAGGTTGTCCGCGAAGACGAACGCGAGCATGCTGAACGTAAAGAGGCCGAGTTCGGCGTAGTACCGCGGCAACCCGGTCTCTCCCTCGGCGTTCATGTAGCCGAGACTGAAGACGTGGACGAGCAAGGCGACGAGCGAGACGATCACCAGCATGAGCGCCGAGAGCGGATCGATCAGGATCCCAAAGGAGAACGCGATCGTCTCGACCCCGGTGGCGCTCTCGGCAGCGCCGGCCGTCCACTCGTAGAGCGTCGTGTGATGGACGTCGCCGCCCGCGACGGCCGCGAACATAACCAGCGAAACCACGAGCGACCCCCCCGTCGCGAGGATACCCGGGATCGCGCCCTTTTTCGGCAGGCGTTTCCCGAAGAGGAGCGCGATTACGAAGGCCACGAGCGGGAACACTGCGATCGCCGGTGCGAATCCGAACGGTCCTGTTGCTGTTGCTGCCATCTTACCACCTCATCGTCCTTGGAACCGTGACGTCGACGTCACGGAAGTTACGGTACAACACCAGGATGATCCCGAGCCCGACGGCGACCTCGGCGGCAGCCAGCGCCATCGTAAACAGCGCGAACAGCTGGCCGGTGAGGTTGCCGTGATAGAACGCGAACGCGATCAGATTGATATTCGCGGCGTTCAACATGAGTTCGACGGACATCAGGAACAACAGTGCGTTGCGACGCGTCAGCACCCCGAACAGGCCGATACAGAACACGGCCATCGACAACAGTACGTAGTACTGTACGTCGACGGTCATCGGCTCTCACCTCCGGTTTCGGTCGAACCGCTGTCCGACCGGGAACCGCCGTCGGCGACGGCCGGCGTTGCATCCTCACTGCCACTCGAGGCCTCGCCGGCGCTCGAGAGCGCGGACACGGGTTCGCCGCCCTCCTCGCGTTTCGCGAGGACGAGCGAGGCGTCGAGTGCGGCGTCGAGTGCGACGGCGACGAGCAAGACGGCGGCGAGGAACGGTTCGGTGCCGCCGATCGTCTGCAACTCGTCGAAGCCAAACAGGGCGTACCCGAGTTCGGCCGTGATCGAGACGTTCTCGGGGAAACCGGCCCCCGCAGCCCGGGTCATCGGCTCGAACGTCGTGTTCAGAGTGATAAGCGCCATCACCGCGAACAGACCGACGGCGAGTAGTCCCGGGACCAGCGTCTTGCCGAGTCGGAGTTTCGGACCGGTCGTCATGCCTGTACCACCTCTGTGTCAGCGTCGGTGTCGTCGCGCTGGGTCAACATGACGGCGAACGTGATGAGGACGAGGACCCCGCCGACGTAGACGAGGACCTGCATCATGGCGACGAACTCCGCCGCCAGCATCACGTAGTGGACCGCCACGCTAAGCAGCGCCACGCCCAGCAGGAGCGCCGAATGCCACGGGTCCTGCATGAGCACGACACCCATCGCGCTGGCCAGCGTCACGAGGGCAAACAGCGCGAACGCGATCAGCTCGTAGTTCATGGTTGTTAGTAGTGCCCGTTTGCGGGACGGGCGGACCCGTTACTGGTAGTCGACCTCTCCCTCGCCTTCACCGACCCACGCGTCCCGATCGGGTTCGCGGGCGGCGAGCGGGTCGATGTCCTTGTACCACGGAACGGCTTTCAGCTGTTCTTTGTTGTAGACGAAGTCGTGTTTCGTGTCCGCGGTGAACTCGAAGTTCTCCGTGAGGAGGATGGCGTCGACGGGACAGACTTCCTCGCAGAGTCGGCAGTAGATACACTGCCCGATGTGGAGGTTGTACTGTTCGCCCTGTCGTTGGTCGTTCGTGACGATCTGGATCGTATCGTTCGGACAGACGTTCTCGCACTGACGACACCAGATGCACCGCTCCTGACTGAACTTGTGGACGCCGCGAAAGCGCGGCGAGACGTCGGGTGCGGTCTCCGGATACTCCACCGTGAAGGTGGAGCCGTCCAGTGCGTGCTTCATCGTCGTTGCCATCGATTTGAGTATCCCGATCATGCTATCAGTCCCACGATTACCGCGGTCAAGACGAGATTGGCGAAGGCCAACACGAGCAGCCCCTTCCAGCCGATCTCGATCAGTTGGTCGATCCGGACGCGGGGAACCGCCGAGCGCAGCCACTGCGTCGCGAAGAACACCGCCCAGATCTTGATGATGAACCAGACGATGCCCGGCAGGACGGGACCGGCGGGTCCGCCGAGGAAGATCGTCGCGATGATCGCACCGCCGAGGAAGATGTGGAGGAACTCCCCGAGATAGATCAACACGAAGTAGACCGAGGAGTACTCGGTCTGGTAGCCAGCGACGATCTCGGTCGGTGCCTCAGGCGTGTCGAAGGGGTTGCGGCCGACCTCCGCGAAGTTCGCCACCAGAAAGAGGACGAACGCGAAGGGATTGACCAGCGCGTACCACCGCGGAACGTCGATCCCCACGATCGTCACGAACGTCTCCCCCTGCGCCGCGACGATTTCGCCCATCTGCAGCGTGCCGGCGAAGATCACGACGGACATCCCGGTGACGACCAGCGGGATCTCGTAGGCGACGTTCTGTGCCACCGCGCGGAGCCCGCCGAGCATCGAGTACTTGTTCGCCGACGCGTAGCCGGCCATCACCAGTCCGAGGCTCGCGATTCCCGACACTGCGAAGACGTAGGCGAGTCCGACTTCGGGGTCCGCGAGTTGGATCCCGTTCCCCATCGGAATGACGGCAAAGCCCAGCAGGGCCGAGGAGACGACGACGATCGGCGCGAGATCCCACGCTGGTCGATCCGCGTTCTCGGGAACGATCAACTCCTTCGAGAGCATCCGAACGGCGTCGGCGATGATGATCCCGATTCCGGCGGGACCGATCTGGTTGATCGAGATTCGATCCGTAAAGGAGGCGGTAATCTTTCGCTTCGCCCACGGGCCAGCGAGAGCGGTCATCGTGAGCATCAGGGAGCCGACGAATATCGCCCCGATGAGAGTCGCCAGCAGTTCGCCGGCGAGCCCGAACTGGTCGAGCCCCGTCAGATTCCCCAATCGTTCGGGAAGTAAGACGGTATCCTGCAGCGGGACCGACGCCATGCCGGACATCTTACCGGTCCACCTCCCCGAGCACGATATCGAGGCTGCCAAGCGACGCGATCAGGTCCGGGATGTACTCCCCTTCGGACAGCTCGGGCAGCGCCGAGAGGTTGTGGAAACACGGACTCCGGATCTTGAACCGACCCGGCTTGTCCGTCCCGTCCGAGCGCATGTAGATACCGAGTTCGCCCTTCGCGGCCTCGACGGCGCGGTAAATCTCCGTGTCCGCGTCCGGCTTGAGCGTCCGTGGTACGTTGCTCTGGACCGTCCGCTCGTCCTCGGGCCAGTCCTCGAGCAAGTCGACACACTGCTCGATGATCTTCGCGGACTCCTCGACTTCTTGCATGCGCACGAGGACGCGGGAGTAGTTGTCGCAGCCGTCCTCGGTGACGACGTCCCACTCGAGGTTCTCGTAGTAGCCGTAGGGGTCGTCCCGGCGGAGGTCGTAATCGATGCCCGAACCCCGGGCCACGGGCCCGGTACAGCCGTACTGTTTGGCCACTTCGGGCTCGAGAATCCCGGTGTCGTGACACCGGATCTGGAAGATCTCGTTGCCGGTCAGCAGATCGTTGTACTCGTCGACCTTCGCGGGGAGCCCGTCGAGGAAGTCTCGCGTCTTCTCGAAGAACTCCTCGCGGGGTTCCGGCAGGTCCCAGGCGACCCCACCGAGCCGGAAGTAGTTGAACATGAGCCGCTGGCCGGTCAGGTCCTCCAGGATGTCCTGGACGACCTCGCGGTCGCGCATGCCATACTGGAAGATGGCGGTGAAGTCGCCGTAGACGTCCAGCGCGAAGGTGGCAAGCGCGAGCATGTGGGAGGCGATCCGGCAGAGCTCGGCCCCCATCGTTCGAATGACCTGCGCGTAGTCGGGGACCTCGATGTCGGCGAGATCCTCCGCCGTCCGCGCGTATGCCCACTCGTTGAGCAGGCCGGCGGAGACGTAGTCCCAGCGGTCCGGGTACGGCATGATCTGGTGCCGGTAGGTCCCGTTCTGGCACATCTGCTCTTCACAGCGGTGCAGATAGCCGATGTCGGGGTCGACGTCGACGACCGTCTCGCCGTCCAGCACCGTCTCGATGTGGAGCACGCCGTGGGTCGCCGGGTGGTGGGGACCGATGTTGAGGAACATCGTGTCCGACTCGTCGTCGTGGTGGTCCGGCTGGACCGGATTGGCGTGCTCCGAGAGGGTCACGAGCTGTGGTTTCTCCTGGTCGTAGCCCCGCGAGAGCGGATGGCCCTGCCAGGTCTCGGGCAGGAGGATCCGGCGGGGATCGGGATGGCCCTCGTAGTCGATGCCGACGAGGTCGAAGGCTTCCCGCTCGTGCCAGTCGGCGGTTCGGAAGACCGGCTCGGCGGTCTGGCTGACCGGGTTGTCGGTGGTCGTCGGGACGACGACCGATACCTCCTGGGTCGGATCGGCGTACTTTCGGAGGTGGTAGATCGATTCGTACCGGTCGGCGTACTCCTGTGCGGTGAGGTTGGCGAGGTGATCGAACCCCGCCTCGTCCCGCAGGTCGCTCAGGACGCTCTGGACGTCGTCCGGCCGGATAACGAACCCCGGTGCGTTCAGGTGATCGTCGCGTGCGAGCGCGCGATCACCGATCAGGGTCGTGAGGTCGTCTGCCGACACTTCAACCGGTGGCTGCTGTCCTCGCTCGAGTCCCGTGCTCATGGCGAATCAGCCCAGTTGTATCGCATGACGAGGTCCTCCTCGTCGATGTCGTCCGCGAGTTTCTGGACGAGTTCGTCCTTGGGCAAATCGCCGAACTCCTCGAGTTCGTAGGGCTTGACGACGACCGGAGTCGACTCGCCGTTGCGGATCCGCTCCTGGAGTTTGACGATGCCGTAGACGAGCGCCTCCGGCCGTGGCGGGCAGCCGGGGACATGGATGTCGATGGGGATGATCTCCTCGGCTCCCTTGACGACGTTGTACCCTTCCTGGAAGGGACCGCCCGAAATCGTACACGACCCCATGCCGACGACGAACTTGGGTTCGGGCATCTGGTCGTAGACCCGCTTCATTCGGGGGCCGAACTTCGAGACGATCGTCCCCGGAACGATCATTACGTCGGCCTGTCGGGGCGAGGCCCGCGGGACCCCGGCCCCGAAGCGGTCGAGGTCGTGTTTGATCGCGTACGTGTGCATCATCTCGATGCTGCAACACGCGATCCCGAACTGGAGCATGAACATCGAGTTGCCCCGCACCCAGTTCATGAACTTGTCGAACTTCGTGAGGATGAACGGGGTCGACCCGAAGGCCTCGCGGAGCTTGGAGTTGAAGCGGTCGTCGGCACCCTCGCCGATCCGCGAGTCGCGGGTGTCCGTCGACGGTGCGGTGCTGTCGTAGATTTGCTTGCGTGGTTGTTCGCTACTCATGATCTGTCAGTTTCCAGCTGGCGGGGTGTCTGTGCCCACTGTACTGCACCCGTGCGCCACGCCCACGCGAGTCCGACGAGCAGGATGGCGACGAACAACAGCATCGGCCCGAGCGCACGGACGAGTGGAATATCCGCCGCGAGCGCATCCTGATAGGCGACCGCCCACGGGAACAGGAGGACGGTCTCGATATCGAAGACGACGAACAGCAGCGCAACCATGTAGTACTGGATATTGAACCGGATGCGCGTTCCGCCGGTCGGAATCTCGCCACTCTCGTAGGTGGCTCGTTTGCTCGTTTCGGGCACGGTGGGCCGCAGGAGATACGATACCGACATCATCCCGACCGGTATCAGTACCCCGACGAGCGCCAGCGCCCCGATGGCGATCCAATCATTCATCTCGGTAACGTTCGAGGCTTCAGACCGCACGCACATAAGGGTTGATTCTTCGTTTTTCGGGGAAACACGGGCCGAGAAGGGAGTTCAGCCCGAGTGGACCCTCGTGAATAATCACCGTATACTATTTGTAAGAGTCCAACCCCTGAACGAATCGGTAAGACGGTGTTACGCGACGCCGAAATACGCCGACAACCGCCGTTCGAGCGATCGAGCGGGGGCTGACCGGCGATCGATCGTCCGCTCGGCGGGAGCCTCGAGCTACTGCTCGCGGTTCCGAAACGCCGGAGTCCCGCCATCGTGGAGGTCTCGAGAAACGGTTCCGACGCCCTCGCGCAGGTCGTCGTGATAATCGACCAGTCGCGCCCGGATCTCGTCGTGTTGCCGCGCGAGGATCTGGGCGGCCGACAACGCTGCGTTGAACGACTTGCCGGCATCGACCGCGACCATCGGTGCACCGGTCGGCATGCCGATGACGCTGTCGACGGATTTCTCCTGGACGGGGACGCCGATGACCGGCAGCGGGTACGCGATCGACGCGGTCATGTTCGGGAGGTCAGCAGACTTGCCGCCCGCCCCGGCGATGAGTACCTCGAGGCCCCGATCCTCGGCCGTCTCGGCGTAAGCCGTCATTAAGTCGGGTGTTCGGTGGGCAGAGGTCACGTAGGTCTCGAAGGTGAACCGCTCGTCGGGTGGACTCTCGAAATCCGTTTGCTCGGCGAAGCCCAGTTCCTCGACGAAGGCGTCGTAGGCACCGGGGCGTTTGCCGCCTGTCATCATCGTCTCGAGGTCGGAGTCGCTGCCCATCACGATGCCGACGTCGGGCGTTTCCTCGGACGGACGGTCCTGCGTCGCTTCGTCGTGCAGGCGGTCGATCAGTTCGGTGATGCTGTCGCTCATAAGTGGAGGTGGTCGGGCGACCGACTTGAAACGGTGGCAAACGAGACGAGCGACTGGTGAACTCGCGGCCGGCGCTACGGTCGGAACGTCACGGCGTCCCCGAGCTCGCGCGCACGCTCGAGCAGCTCGTCGACCGATTCGCTCTCTTCGGCCGCCGAGAGCGTCACGTGCCCCATTTTACGCAGCGGACGGGCCTGCCGCTTGCCGTACCAGTGGAGGGCCGCGCCGGGCGTCTCGAGGATTTCGTCGATGTCTTCCAGCCGTGCGGACTGTTCCGCGTCGACGTCGCCGAGGAGATTCGTCATCACGGTCGGCGAGCGCAGTTCCGTCGAGCCAAGCGGCCAGCCCAGGACGGCACGAGCGTGCTGTTCGAACTGGGAGGTTTGGGCCCCCTCGATCGTCCAGTGGCCGGAGTTGTGCGGGCGCGGTGCGATTTCGTTGAGCAGGATCTCGCCGTCACTCTCTCGCGGGCTTCGCCCGCTCGAGTCATCCGGGGCGCTACGCGCCCCGCTCGTTTCGAAGAGTTCGATCCCGTAGACGCCGCGTCCGTCCATTACCTCGAGGACATCGCGCGCGACCGCGTGGGCTCGCTCGGTGACGGCGTCGCTCGAGCGTGCTGGAACGACGGTCTCCCGGAGGATCTCGTCTTCGTGGACGTTCTCCCCGATCGGGAAGGTCGCGACGTCGTCCTCGCCTTTGACCGCGATGACCGACACCTCGCGTTCGAAGTCGACGAACGACTCGACCATCGCGGGGCCGGCGACCGACTCGAGGGCGTCCACGGCGTCGGCTTTCGACTCCACGGGGACGTTACCCCGGCCGTCGTAGCCGCCGGTCCGGGCCTTGAGCATCACCGGCGCGCCGTAGTCGTCGATCGCCGCCCGAACGTCGGCGGCGTCCTCGACCTCGCGGAACGGCGGTACTGGAACCCCGGCGGCCTCGAGTTCGCGCTTCTGGACGAGTTTGTCGTGGATGGTCTCGAGCGTCGAGGGGTCGGGGTGGACGGGCGTTCCGGTATCCTCGCTCACGCGCTCCATCACGTCCTGATCGGCGAGTTCGATTTCGAACGTGAGCACGTCGGCGCGTGCGGCGAGTTCGCGGATCCCCGCTTCGTCGTCGAACCCGGCGACGATCTGGTCGCGGACGACCGGCGCGGCCGGACAGTCCGGCGTCGGATCGAGGACGACCACCTCGACGCCAAGCGGTGCGGCCGCCTCGGCGAGCATCCGCCCGAGCTGTCCCCCTCCGACTACGCCGATCGTCGGTCCCGGCGTTCGTAACGTCGTCATTGCGTGGCGATTGTCGTCACTCGCGCTTAAGAATTCTCAAATGGCCCGTCGTTCGGCGGGCAATCGAGACGCGATCGACGGTTCGAGCGAACTACCGAACGGGGTGCCGATGTGGTATAAAAACCTTGGGCAGAACACTCGACACGGAAACTGGCCGATGTCGTATACATACCTGGCAACCGATAGACACGCTCATGAAATCGAGCGTCTCGCGGCGGCGAGTGCTTGCTGGAGGGGGTCTCGGCCTCCTCGCATCGCTCGCCGGCTGTCTGGCGACCGGGCGGGGAGAAACGGAGACCGTAACGGAAACGTACGAGACCGCGGACCTCGATGCGGTCTCGTTTTCGGCTGAGAACGGCTCGGTGACCGTCGAGGGGGGACGGGGAGACGAGATCGAGGTTCGCGGCCACAAGGCGGCCCCAACCGAAGACAGCCTCGAGTCCCTGACGCTCGAGACGAGCCGCGAGGGCGGTCGCCTCGACATCGAGGCGCGACAGACGGACGACACGCCGTTTCTGTTCGGTCCCGACCCCAAATTCGACCTCGAGGCGACGGTCCCCGAGGGGGTCCGGGTGGCCAGCGCAGCGACGACGAACGGCGAGATCGCTGTCCGCGAGGTGACCGGCGAACTGGTCGCCGAGAGTACGAACGGCTCGGTACAGGTGGCCGGCGTCAACGGCAACGTTCGCGCGGAGACGACCAACGGGGATATCGAGATCACAGTCGAGAGCGACAGCGACGGCGACCTGTTCGCCCAGAGCACCAACGGCGAGGTTACCGTCGCCATTCCGGCCTCGATCGATGCGACGATCAGCGCCTCGACGACGAACGGGAACGTGTCCCTCGAGGGAGTCGAGGACTCGAACGCCTCGAGCGACGAGTCGATCGACGTGACGCTGGGCGATGGGACGCGTCGCCTCCGAGTCGAGACGACGAACGGCGACGTCACAGTCCGATCCCAGGCCGAAGCGACGGCGTAACACGGTCGACAGTGCTCGTTTCGACGCGGACGACGAGTCGTCTCCGCCGACGGCATGTCGTCGTGCGCATACCGGAGCGGTCACCCGAGAACGGTACCTCTTTTACCCGCCCTCCCCACCGCTCGCCTATGACCACGCTCGGACTGGTGGTCGCGCAGTTCAACCGCCCGATCACCGAGCAGATGGAGCAGGAGGCACTCGAGGCGGCCAACGCCGCGGGTGCGGAGGTGTACGAGACGGTCCACGTGCCGGGGGTGTACGACGCGCCGCTGGCAGCCGACCGGCTCGCTCGCCGCGAGGGAGTCGACGCCGTCGCCGTGATCGGAACCGTCATCACCGGCGATACGAATCACGATCAGGTGATCACCGACGCCACCGCCCAGCGACTCTCCGACGTGAGTCTCGAGCGTGACACGCCCGTGACCCTCGGCGTGACCGGGCCCGGCATGTCCGCCGCCGAATCGCGCGAACGCGTCGAGAACGCGGCCACGGCCGTCGACGGGGCGCTCGATCTCGTCGACGAACTACCCGATCCCACTCCAGCGACCGATTCCCAACAATGACGATGGAATTCACCGACCGCGTCAGCCGAGTCGAACCGTCCGCAACGCTTGCGATCTCCGCACTCGCCACCGAACTCGAGGCCGAGGGCGCAGACGTCGTCGACCTCTCCGTCGGCGAACCCGACTTCCCCACCCCCGAGAACATCGTGGAAGCGGGCAAGGACGCGATGGACGCCGGCCACACCGGCTACACGACCTCCGCGGGCATCCTCGAGTTGCGCGAGGCCATCGCCGACAAACTGGCCGACGACGGCCTCGATCACGACGCCGAGGAGATCATCGTCACGCCCGGCGCGAAGCAGGCTCTCTACGAGATCGTGCAGGCGCTCGTCGAAGACGGCGACGAGGTCGCCCTGCTCGATCCCGCGTGGGTCTCCTACGAGGCCATGGTCAAGATGGCCGGCGGCGATCTCACCCGGGTCGACCTCTCCGCACACGAGTTCCAGCTCGAGCCGGCACTCGACGACCTCGCGGCCGCCGTCTCCGACGAGACCGAACTGCTGATCGTCAACTCGCCGTCGAACCCCACCGGTGCCGTCTACTCCGACGCGGCGCTGGAGGGCGTCCGCGATCTGGCCGTCGAACACGACATCACCGTCATCTCCGACGAGATCTACAAGGAGATCACCTACGGCGTCGAGCCGACGAGCCTCGGCACGCTCGAGGGGATGGCCGACCGCACCATCACCGTCAACGGCTTCTCGAAGGCCTACTCGATGACCGGCTGGCGGCTCGGCTACTTCGCCGGCCCCGAGGACCTGATCGATCAGGCGGGTAAACTCCACAGCCACTCCGTTTCCTCGGCCGTGAACTTCGTCCAGCACGCCGGTCTCGAGGCCCTCGAGACCGAGGACGCCGTCACGGAGATGGTCGAGGCCTTCGAAGGCCGCCGCGATCTGGTCGCTGACCTCCTCGACGATCACGGCGTCGACGTCGCCGTGCCCGAGGGCGCGTTCTATATGATGCTTCCCGTCGACGACGACGATCAGGCATGGTGTGAGGGTGCGATCGAGGACGCCCACGTCGCGACCGTCCCGGGAAGCGCCTTTGGCACTCCCGGCTACGCGCGGATCTCGTATGCGGCGAGCGACGAGCGACTCGAGGAAGGGATCGAGCGGCTGGCCGAGGAAGGCTACCTGTAACGTCTCCCGACCGATCGGACGCAATTTGGCGTTCTCTCGTTCCTGAGCAGCTGCGATTTTATATACGAAGGCGAGGCCACCGCCCGCATGGACTGTCCGACGTGTGGGAAGTCCCTGACTACCGAACGAGGAATGCGACAGCATCACACGAAGGTACACGGCGATCCGCTTCCGAATCGGACGTGTCGCGGCTGTGGGCTCGAGTTCTACGATTCGAAGGCACGTTGTGAATACTGCGACGACTGCGATCCGAACGCCGGCGAACACAACGGGAACTGGCGCGACGCGACGGACCTGACCGACTGCAAACGCTGTGGATCGACGTTCGAGTACTATCCGTCCGACAAACCGGGCGTCTACTGTTCGGACTGCGTCGAAGCCGCCGAGGGACTGCTCCCCGACAACCCGTCGGTAAAAGGGGAGCGAGTAACGGTCAGTTGTCAGTCGTGTGGCGACGACCTCGAGGTGCGGCCGGCACGGATCGACGAGCAAAAGCGGGGGTTCTTCTGTACGCTCGCGTGCTACGGCGACTGGCTGTCAGCGAACGTCGTCGGCCCGGCCCACCATCAGTGGGAGAGCGGACCGATCGAATACGGCCGATCGTGGTGGCGAGTTCGACGACGCGCGCTTGAGCGAGACGACTACGAGTGTCAACACTGTGGCGTCGGCAGAGACGAACTCAAGCGAAACCCGGACGTCCATCACCTCGAACCGGTCCGTTCGTTCGACGATCCCGAGGACGCACACACGCTGGCGAACGTGGTGACGCTCTGTCGAAGCTGTCATCGACGCGCGGAAGAGGGACGGATAGCCGTCTCGCCCGACGGCGAAAAGTAACACTATTGTGCGGCGGTTCCGTATACCGGAAGTGAAGCCCGCGGCGGTGAGCAAATCCGAACGGGTTTGCGAACCGGACGCGGTGACGAGCGAAACGGGAAGTCCCGTGGTGGCGAGTAAATCCGGAGGATTTACGAGCGACACGGGGCTTCGAACGGAGTGAGAAGTCCCGTGGTGTAGTGGCCAATCATATGGGCCTTTGGACGTGTTCGGTTCATTCCGTCACGGAAGCAAGCCCATGACGGCGGTTCGAATCCGCCCGGGACTATGGTCAAAACGGTTCGAATCCTTCTTTCGGACCGCTTCTTATGTTGGAGAACCAACAGCTTCTGCACATCCGAACGACGTCCATCACGGTTCTCTGTACTTTGTCTCAGGCGATATATCCTGGGGTGATAAAGTGTCACTGAATGGAGGAACGAGTGAGTCTGTACTGGTGGGTTGGACCGTTTAGAGTTCACCTCTGGTACGCCCCGGTTGAAGGAGAACCCATCGTGAGGTTAGAGGGTGCGGAGTGCGATTGCGATGCATGGGCCCGTCATCAGGACGTATCACCCGGTGACCGACGCTGCCCTCACATCAACCGTGTTCTTGCCCACGTTGGTGCATATGCAGGCTCTGAACCCCCTCCGAGAACCGAGCAGGACGACCTTGACCTGATGGACATTGAGCGTATTTCGGCTACAGTAGTTTAATTGTCGATTCGCCAGAATAGTGAGTCATGACGCTGGATACCGCAGGTGTCACTGGCCGTGTCTTAGACCACATATTCAGCGACCACATTGTCGACGAGCAGGTGGCTGACCGCATCCACGTTATCGTCTATCGTATTCCAGAGGATGACGAGATGCTCGTTGAGGGCGGGTCAGCGCATGATGTCGTCCTCAGAGAGGCTGAGGACGAGGATGGGCACCGTAAGGTCGTGGAGTCGTGGGGTTCGTTCGGGTCGGCCGAGAAGGCATGTGTTCACGCACTTGACCTCGCTGAGACACACGACGTAGTGGTGTGGGACGACATTGTCGAGCTCAGGTGATAGTCGTGGGTTGGTCAGACGCACCTCTACGAACAAGCTCTGATACCTCGGAAAAGAGGGGTTTTACAACGGAAATGTACGTTCAATATAGCCCTACTTCGTCCATTAGCGCGGGGAGGACGGCGTCTTATAGATATTTGAAGGATAGATGTCGTAGGGTGTGAGTATGACGACCTTCGACCTACGAGCGTGGACTGAGGAGATGACGGCGCATGAGCGAGTGCGCGCCGTGGTTGAGTTACTGGACGAGCCGACGACTGTCGAGGAGGTCGCGGAGCGGGCTGATGTGTCCTGTGAAGAGGTAGACAGCGAGCTGGGCCGCCTGCAGAATGAGGCGTTGGTAAGATTCGAGGAAGTCGATGGCGAGCCGCACGTCCGGCCCGACGTTAGTAACTTGTTCCGCGAGGACATCGAGAGACTCGTCGACAACCACGACCGCGGCGAACTGGAGAGCGAACTGCAGGCAATGTTGGGCGAGCGGGAGGAGCTGCGGGATGTCTATGATGTCGACTCTGCCAGCGACCTCCCGGACGACAAGCAGGAGATGCAGAACGTTGCTTCCACGTGGGAGGCTCTTGAAGCTGATATTCGGCTGTACCAGTACGCACTACGGCGGTACGAGGATTAGCGCAGTCCTGCTTCGTCCATCATCTCTGCAGCGACGTGGTCGGGCTCGCGGCCCAGATAGTTTGCTTCGAAGGTCTGCTCATCGCTCCATCCGCCCTATCGAATCAAGAAAGACTTCGCCCCCGTCCGTTGCCGAGAGCTTCCAGTACGTACTCGTTGCCCACGTTCTCCTGAGGTCGTGGGCCAAGACGTGATACCAGTCCTCGTTACCGGTTTCCTTGGCGAGGTCATCGGCCGCGTCGGTGACCCAATCTGCTCACTCCGCTTTGTCACGTCAACGAGCGACCCGGTCACGTGTACCTTGGACAGTCTCGAAGCTGTAGAGGTCGCGCTTGAGGTCTTTTATGACACGAGGAGCACGTGGTACGTGCTGAATTCCCCTTGGTACGGAGGTATGGTGCAGTCCTGTCTGCGCATAGAACTTATTGCATTGGGACAATTACTGGAGAGTATGACGTACGACGAATCCAAAGAACGCACTGAGGAAGATGTAAACGGTCAGACCATCCGTATTTTCTATGATGATGACCTCGTATACGAGAAACACTATCAGTGCTACAACTGTGGGTGGACTGGTCAAATTGACGACCACGGACCAGGGCTAGAGCGGTGCCCGGAATGCGGCGATAACCGTCATCATGGAGGTCTCTCTGAGGAGGTCTATGAAGACGGGGCATGGGTGGATGCACGGGAGGCGGGGAACAGATAGTTAGCTCGGTATTTCCCCGGGGTGTTTGAGTAGGCAGACCTGAGAAGATGTATCCTGCTAACTGAAGTTGCTCAGCGTGGTGCTCTCGCGGGTTTCGCTGACGCGTTGATGACCTTAGGTAGTCGTGTTGATACACTGGCTCCTTGTAGCTTACTGGGTGTCCGTTTTGTTTGATAACGCTCACGAGGGTGGACTCGAAATACATAGGTTTGGTTCGGTGCTTCGACACCGGCGACCGCGTGCGGGTGGAAATCCCGGATACTGAGGACCCTGACTTCGACCCGTGGCACGGTCGGCACGGTGAGGTCGTAGAGGTTATTGAGGACGACGCGGGCTCGGAGACGGGGGATGAGCGGGACTCGGTTCTCTATCGTGTACAGTTTGACAATGGGGAAGAGATGGACTTTCGCTGGCGCGACCTGCGGCCGAGTGGGCTGGAGAACGCGGCGAGTGACAAAGAAGAGTGGGGCGAGGAGGCATTCCCGAGTACCCGGGAGTCGATGGTCGGCGACCTCAGCGAGGAGGACGGGTAAGTTTGGGAGATGAACACCGGCTCAGGTGGTAAGAAATCAAGCGAATTCTCACCGCCAGTAATAAACAAAGGTCGTTTATGCGTCCGAAGGAAGAGTAACTTCGGATATTTCTATATCACGCCTACAATGAACACAAGATTGAATCAATGAGAATCTGTACAGGTTGGATATGGTTTCAGTTGATGTTCCTACTGCAGTCATTGCGGTCCTCATTAGTGTCATACTTGGCCCCTTTGTGAATCTCCTGGTGGAAGAAGTCCAAACGTGGAGAGAACGCCAAAGGGAGAACGAGGACGCAGTTCAGCAGTGGAGGGAAAAGGCAATCGAGTTAGCTAAAGATGCTGCCCTCACTTGGGAAACACAGTACGAAAACCAGGATGTGTCAACCCACGAGGCTCAGCGTGAATGGGGGCAAACAGTACACAGCAATCTCCGTACAACGAAGACGAAAATGCACAACCGCATACGGGCATCTCCCCCGGATTTAGACGATGATACAGAGGGTAAATTAATTGAATTACTCACACATTGCCAAAGGGTTGAGAACACGAGCTGGAGTACAGATGAGTTTCAACAACATGGGGAAGACATGAAACAGTGTGCAGAAGATGTGGTAGATACACTTAGAACAGCTTAGTTACCTCCATCTGTAGCGACCGCGGGTAGGTCGGGAACCTCCACGCCGTGCTACTCGGCGAGGTTAAGGTACTTCGCATCAGATGCGAATGAACTGCCCGGAGTCACGGGCCACTTGGTGGAGTAACTCGGACTCTTGAAGCGCGTCTACGAGCGCGGCGAACTGCTCGGTGGTGCGGTCGCGGAATATCACGCCGAGTTCGAGGTTGTCGCCGAGCCCCTTGTGCGTGATGTTGGCGGTGCCGAGGTATGCCGTGTGGTTATCCGCAAGGACAAGTTTGGCGTGGAACGTCGTCCACGTCTCGTCATCGATATACTCATAGCAGGTCGTGTAGTCGCCGAGATAACTGTCTTCCAGCACCTTGGTAACGAATTTGCGGTTGTACTCACCGTCATCGCCACCGTAGGTTAGATAGCGCGTGATGACCCTCACATCGGCCCCGTTGTCGGTCGCCGTATGCAGCGCGGGGCGCAGCCGCCGGTAGGCGCGCTCGCTGAGAAACGGGCTCATCAGCACGAGGTCGTCCTCCGCCGACCGGATGAGCGACAGCATATTGTCGTGGAGTGCCTCGAACATCGACTGGTTGAGCGCGCGGTCGTCATACGGGATGGTGGCGACCACGGTGTTCTCAAGCGGCGCGTCCTCGGTGGCGAGCAAGCGGGCGGCTCCGA
Organism: Natrinema ejinorense; assembly: GCF_002494345.1. Lineage (GTDB taxonomy): Archaea > Halobacteriota > Halobacteria > Halobacteriales > Natrialbaceae > Natrinema > Natrinema longum. The sequence continues at coordinate 655,880 of NZ_NXNI01000001.1, read as the reverse complement.
ACACGAGGTGGAGTGCGCAGTCGTCGAGGTGGTCGTCGGTGAGGATGCCCTCGGTCTCCAGCCGCAGGATGACGATTTGAGCCTCCTGTTCGGTGAGCGCGCAGGGGCTAAGGTTTCGGAGAGCCTTGATGGAGATGTTGCGCGGCGCGTGATGGAGGTATTCTAGCGTGGCGCGAACACCGTCGAGATGCTCCACTGGCACCGTCTCCGCGAGCGCTTCCGCCGTGGCGTAGAGCGTGTCCGGGGTGAGGTCTGAGTTGGGCATAGCGTCGGGGTATAAGGACGCCCGTGGGAGGACGTCAGGGCGCGTAACCGGTTAGATGTCGCGGTAGCCAGTGAGGTCGTCGCGCGGCGCGTCGGCGTCGTGCGAGCGGAACCCGTCGAACGGGCCGCCGTAGAACGTGGCGCGTCCAAGATTGTGGTTGGCGTTCTCCGTGGAGATAGCGGCGAGGTACAGGCAGTCCTCGCACGCCCCGTTCTCGTCGTGCATACACACAGGGTCGTATGAGCAGTCGTTGAGTTCGTCGAGATGATTCACGAAGTCGTCGAACTGCTCTTCGAACAGCGTCCACAGCGAGCCGAGCGTGAAGTCGGTGTCAGGCCGCTTGTAGATGATGAACGTCATCGAGTGCGGCAGCAGCCGCTCGACCAGCGACTCGCGCTGGTGGCCTGCGAGCGCGCCCATCGCGTTGATGAATAGGTGGGCGCTGGTGTTCAGCAGCGTGTAGCAGTGCCGTGAGATGGCCTCCGTAGAGTTCTGGATGCCGTGGTCCGGGAGCGACTCGTAGCGGCTGGGCTCGTCGATGTGGGTGAGGAACCAGCGGCGCACGTCCTCGGGGTCGCTCATGTCTGGGCGTTCGTCGGGCGTGATGACCTCGTTCGCTTCAAGCCAGTCGAGGACGGCCTCCTTGTCGAGTTTGACCATCACGGCCTCGGCGTCGTTGGTCTGGACGTAGAGTTGGGGCTCGGCGTCGTCGCCGCGCTTGAACAGGTTGAGTTGAATAGGGCGGTCGGGGCCGTCCTCGTCCGCGTCGTCGCTCGCTCCTTCGCCGTCAGTGACCCCCTCCTCGCCGAGGCGTCCGGCTTCCTCGGTGTCCACCTCGGCGGGGTCGCGCTGCTCTCCCGGCGGCTCGGGCGCGTGGCGGGTGTAGCCGTAGGTGACGGTGGTGATGGGGAAGTTCTTGATGAGCCGCATCTCATCGAAGTTCAGCGACTTGCGGAGGTCGTTGTACTTCTTGACGACCGAGAGGTCGAGGTGGGTATCGGTCGCCCCGTTGTCCACCATTTCCTGATACGACGTGGCCTTGATGCCGCCCTGGGGCTCGTAATCAGGGTGGGTAATGCTGAGGTGTTCGTATACGCTCTCAGCGAGGTCCGTCTCGTCGCCGTCGTACTGGTTGTGAAGCCAGCGGTTCGTCTCGCGGCGGTGTTCCTGCACGTCGATGCCGAGTTCCTCGCGGGCGTCCTCCATCGCCCCGTCAGCCTCGTCCTCGTCGGCGGAGAGTAGACCCGCGCCGGACTCGGTCTGCAGGATTTCATCGGCCTTGCGGCGAATCTGTTGGTCGCTCGGCCCGGTGTCGTCCGTGCCGCGCAGGTAGTCGCTGATAATGCGGCCCCGGTAGTGGTCGCTCTCGTGGAGGTCGTCGAGTTCGGGGCGGACGTTGATGAGGTTGTAGACCTGTGGGTAGAACGCGCGGGAGGCGGTGTGGTTAATGATGTCCATCTCCTCGTTATCGCACTCCCCACGTGGGCAGTGCGTGCCGACGGCGAAGAACGGGATGGTGTTGCGCGACCCGCCGCTACCCTCCGTACAATTGGAGTCGGCGCACTGGAAGTACCAGTTGGCCATCTGGGTGGTCTCGCGGTGGAGTTCCATCCCCACGTCGCAGCAGTCGGGAACGTAGAGTTCGTTGATGCCGCCGCACTCGCAGATGCCGACGAACGGAAGCTGGTCGCGGTCGGACAGCTTCGCGCCGCAGTTCTTGCAGCGGGTGTAGTCGGCACCGTCAACGTTCTCGTCGGCAGTGGGCTCGATGTCGTCGTCCCGGGTGAACGTTGTGATGGAGTCGCAGCGTTCGCACTCGAACGTGCGGGGATAGAGGTGATAGCCCGCGCCGTTGGGGACGACGAGTTCGGTTACGGAGTACGAGAGGTCGTCACGAATCGATTCCGCGTTCGGCCACTTGGAGATGCGCCGGTGGATGCGGTTAATAAGGTAGTTCTTTGGGACGCCGGGGTCCACGTCGCGGCCTCGGTCGTCTTGCTCGTGGTACAGCGTCATAATCCGCCCGCTGATGTTGCAGTGGGCGTGGTTGAACGTGTTGTAGGGCAGGAACTCGTAGATGAACTTCGACTGCCGCCGCGTCATCTTCTTCGGCCCGCTGCTCATCGCACGTCACCTCCGTTGTTGCGGCTGGTCGGCGGGTGGTGCGTGCGTCCGTGGATGTCGTTTTGCTGCATGGTCAGTTCTGAGTGAGTGCCTCGATGAAGTCAGAGTCGCCCGTCTTCGTGTAGGACGTTACGTCGCCGCTGGTGCCGATGTCACGCAGGTTAATCATCGGCTTGTGCTCGTCGCGGAACTCGGGGTAGTCCATCTCGGTGTCGAGACGGTCGTTCCAGTACCGCCAGATGTCGTCGAGGCGGCTGGCCTCCTCCGCCGACCCCTCGATGACGCGTTCGCGGAAGTGCTCGTTCGTGTAGAACTGGTTGTCGAGCCCGTAGGCGTCCGAGAGATGTTCGGCCAGCTTGTCCTTAGTGAGTTTTGGGAACCACCGGTCGTTGTTCATAGCCTCGTAGAGGTGGTCGGCGTTCTGGAGGTTCACCCGCTGCTCATTGCTGCCCGACCCGAGCGTGTATGGGTCGCCGTCGGCGTCCCGCTTGCGGAACAGCAGCGGGCGGTAGTACTGAAGTAGAATGCTCATCAGCACGCCCGAGAACGTCTTCTCGACGGCGAACTTCGCCCAGCGGTCGATGGGGACGGGCTCGACCGTCCGCGAGAGATACTCGTGGAGCTTCTCGAAGTACTTGTAGCGGTGGCGGTCCCGCTTGTCGAACGGGCGGAATACGTCCAGCACGTGACCGGGCTTGTCGTCCTGCCGCCCGACGCGCGAGGACGCCTGAATGTACTGGAACGTCTGGCTGGGATACCCGAAGAACAGCATGAAGTTGAAGCGGTCCACGTCGATGCCGTGGCCGACGAAGCTGGTGGCGGGCACCGTGTCGATGCGGTCGCGCCAATCGCCCTCGGGGTCTTCGAGCCGGTCGAGGACGCCTGTGTCTTCGGTGTCCGCCGTCAACTGCTGTTCTTCAAGCGGCACCTCGTAACCGTCCTCGGTCATCTCGTCGGCAATCTGCTTGCCGATGTTCTTGCGGTAGGTGTCCTTCTCGCGCTTGTTGGTGAAGTAGACGAGCGAGGTTTCGTACAGTTCCAGCACCTCTGCCTTCTCGTCGGCGTCAAGGGCGTCCGTCCAGCCCGCGCGGTCTACGAGGTCGTCGAGGTCGTTCTCGTCCGAGGGGTCGAGCGGCGAGGCATCGGGGTTGCGCTCGTGGTATGCGCGCACCACCTCGCGGGCGAGGTCGCCCGGGTCCTTGTCGTAGTAGTCGCGGATGACCTCGTGGTACCGCTTCACGAGGTCCAGCACCGCGTACAGGTGGGTGCGGTTGTTCGGGGTGAGGCCGTGGTACTCGCGCTCGACCTTTTGTTCGTTGAGTTTGCCGTAAAACGTCTCTCCGAGTTCCGGCCCCTCCTCGGGGAAGCGCATCCCCTCCTTCTGGAAGAGGTTCTCGACCTGTCGCTCGTACTCGGCGATGGTCGCGGTGGACGTGATGACCTTCGGTTGGGCGTCGCCAATCTTCTCGCACAGCGAGAGGTACGTCGTCTCGTAGTGGCTGGCGAACGCGCCAAGCTCCTCGTTGAGCAGGTGAACCTCGTCGATGAGGTGAAGCGTCGGGATGGGGTCGAAGTACTCAACCTCGCCGCGCTTGGCGGGGTCGCGGGTTCCGGGCTCGACCTCAATGAGGTCGTCGGAGCCCTTCTCGAAGTCGCAGACGCTATCGTGTTCCGAGCAGCGGTCGGAGTAGCCCAGTCCGTGAATCGGGCACTCGGTAGTGAAGTTGCCGAACAGGTTGGCGAACCGGGGTTGCATCCCCATAACCGCGATTTTGTCGAGCGACCCGAGCAGCACCGACGGTGTGTAGCGGTAGATGTCGCGGTCAGTGACGTACAGCGGGATGCGGTCGATGCAGTCCTCGCCGTCTGCAAGCGCATTGCCCGAGCAGTGGTGGTAGACGCTGTTGGCTGTCTCATCGTAGTGGACGGTCACCTCGCTGCCGCACAGCGGGCACTCGTCGAGGTGCTGGCACATGTTCTCCAGCGTCTCTTGGGCGGCGTCGCTGGTGTCCGCCGCCGCGAACGTCTCGTCAAAGTTGTTGCTCCGCCCGCCGAGCGCGTTCGGGCTGTCGCGGCTGCCGGGGAAGTAACCTAGCGAGAACGCGGTGCCCGCGTTGCCGAGGCCGCCCTCTTCCTCGGGCGTGGTGCGGATGTCCTCGGCGACGAGCATCGCCTTCATAAACCGCGACTTCTGCTGACGGGACAGCAGACGCAGCGGGAAGCGAATCCACGCAGTGACGCCGTTCTTTTTTCCGCGCAGGCGGTCGAAGAACAGGTTGAACAGGACGAGCCCGAGATATGCCTCGGTCTTGCCCCCGCCCGTCGGGAACCATAGCACCTCCGCCATGTCGTCGTACTTGGAGGCGTACTGCTCGTACTCTGGCGCGGGGTCGCGTGCGACGATGCTGGGGAGGTTCGAGACGATGAACACCAACTGGAACAGCCGCCAGCCGTCGAACCCCTCGTCTTCGGGCGTCATTACCCAATGGACGCGATGGTTGACCTCGTTCATCCACTGGAATGACCGCAGCACATCGGGCTGCTCGTCAAGGACCTCGATGCCTTTGCTGAACCGCTCGACCTCTTCGAGGAAGTTGACGATGGCGCGCGTATATTCGATGACCTCGCCCGGCCCGCTCCACGCGCTGGCGTCGTCGTTCGGGTCCTCCTCGGCCAGCGAGAAGACGGTCTCCAGTCGCGTGTCGTCGCTGTACTCGCGCCACGCGCTCTCAGCGTTGTACTCGGTGAGGAAGTCGTCGAGGTGGTCGGTGTACCACTCCTCGGCGTAGTCCCTCATGTCGTCGGCGATGGCTTTGAGCACGTCAGTGGTGGACTTCTCCGCGACGTTGCCCGCGAGCGCGTCAAACCGCGTGTCGTGGTCCTGGTTGAACTCGAACTCGTAGACCTCGCTGCGCGGCGTGGCCGTGGTCTCAACGTGGTACTCGTCGGCGGCCTCGTCGATGGGCTCAACCGTAGTCGAGCAGTTGTGGCCCTTCGCCCAAATGTGCTGGTCGAAGCGGTAGTCGTCGGGGCCGAGGTCGAACTTGTACTTGTTGAGGCGGGCGTCTACCTCGATTTTCGGGTTGAACACGTGAGGCTCGTCGGCGTTCTCCGTGTCGTCGCCGACACCTACGGGTTCGTTCATCAGGCGGAGAGCCACCTCGTCGTTGTGCTGGACGACGCCGAACGTGACGTTCCACCGGACGGCCTCGGTCGGAGCCTCAGGCAGGTCGTCGATGACCCGTTGGAACTCCGACTCGTCGAGGTCGTGAAGGTCGAGGTTCGGATAGTCTTCGGGGTCGGGCTGTTCGCGCGTCATCTTCACCTCGTTGGTGGCCGAGTCGATGGCGTTCTCGATGGCCTGCTGGATGCCGCGTGTGAACTGGTCAGCCGCGTCAGGGTTGGAGAGGTCGAGGTCATGCTCGTACTCGACCGTGACGCGCCGGTAGAACGACTTGTCGAGCGCGTAGAGGTCGTCTTCGTTCACGGCGTCGGTCCCGGTCCCACCGTCAGCGTCGGACGCGGCGGCTTCCGCGCCACCGTCGGCCTCGACCTCGGCGTCGTCGGCCTCGGGCGAGGTACCGAGCTGGTTAATGTCGGCCACGTGGCGCGACCGTTCGACGAGCGTATCGTACTCGTCGTAGGTCGGGTGACTCGGGTAGTAGAGGTCGAACTCGATGGCCACGGGGAGCGTGGCGTCGGGGTCCTTCGGCTTGAAGTCGAGCGTGATGGCGCTCGGGTTGATTTGGGAGACGAAATCATCGTCATCGTCAGTGCCGTGCGTGGGCGCGAGATTGGAGACGTAGTACGCCTTCTTTGGGGATTCGGCCACGCAGTACGGCTGATGGCGGCCTCGGGCCCGCGTGAGGGCTTCGTTCAGAATCGATGCTCCGATGGCGTCGTAGGGGTTGTCATGCCCCGGTTGTGACGTGCTGAACACGTTTGTGACCTGACTTTTTGTTGGTTCCGTGCCGATGCCACCCTCGGAGGGAGCGGTGAGGCGCCCTGCTCACTCAGTGTATTTGAGTTTGGTAATTTTCGTCACTGTGACTTTTTCTATGTCTCTCGTGACGTTCTTTATCATAGTTTCGTTAACACTTGCGTTGAACTCTGCGCTGGTGGAGGGATTCACCTCGGCTTCAATGGCACGACGCACGTCGCGCCCGAGGCGGCGATGCTCAGTGCGGATGGTCTTCAGCGATTCCCAGACAACGCCGTGAACCTGCTCCAACGTCGCGTCTTCGAGTTGCGGGCGAAATATCTGGAGAGTTCGCCGCACGTCGGCGGCGTCGCCGGGACCGTAACGGTCACCCGTCCTCCAGTCGTGAATCGTGCGGTCGTCTTCGAGGTCGGAGCCTCGTTCCTGCAGCTTGTCCAGTACGTCGTCGTCGTCAAGGTTGCGCGCCTCCATCTCACTGACGAGCATCTCGCGCCAGTTCTCCACGGTATTGAAGTTCTCACGCATTGTCTCACGACTGTCCACTGAGTCCACCAAAACGTCGTAGATGTCGCCCGCGGCCGAATCAACCAGCAGAATCTCGTCGCCTGCGGAGACGTTCTTCCCGACCTTCCGCTTGATGGCCGCCTCTGAACTGTCATATGTGGTAATATGCTGTCGGTCGGTCACGTCGAGCGTCTCGTCGTTGTCGAGGTAGAAGCGGCGCGTCGGACGGGCCTGTCCGCCGCCGTTGCCCCCGTCGTCGCTTTCGCCGCCGGTGTCGTCGGTGATGAGCGAGAGCGGGTTCTGGCGCAGGCGGCGTTCAATGTCGTCCTCGACCTCATCAATGTCGAACACGAAGTCCGTGATTTCGCCGGGACCGCCGTTGCCACCGACCGCTTGCGACTCGTGGGTGGCCTTTCCGTTCATTTTGCGCTTCGAGTTCGTCTGTACGTAGCGGTGCCACATCGCGTTGTGGACGTACGCGATGTGCTTCGACGGCGGGAACTCGTAGATGTACGACTCGGAGTACGGCGGGAACAGGAAGATGTGGTGCTGGTCGGGATTCGGCTGGAGTTGCCCCATCTCCAGCAACTGCACGTTCTCGGGAATCGCGTATCCCTCACTCGTAGCGGCACTCATCAGCGCGTCCCGCTCCGCCGTGTTCGAGACCACAAACACCGTGTCTCGCTCGTCGCGGGCGGCGTTCTGCATCGCGTTGAACACGTTGTTCTGGAGCGCGTGGTGGTCGTTGAGGTGACCCTGCACGGTGTTGGCGACCCGCGCGTAGTTCGAGAGTAGGTCGCCCCCGACGCCATCCGCTTGGTCGGACTTCGTGCGGATGAGGTCGAGGTAGGTAGGCACATCGCTGTAAAAACCGTCGCCCTTGACGCGCTCGGTCCAGTACTTCGGCTTGAATGGCTGCTTGGTCAGCAGGTTGTACACGCGCCCGACCGCGAGTGGGGCAATGTCGCGCTCCTGCAGCTTGTTCTTCAGCATCGTGAAATCCTCTAGCAACTCGCCGAAGTCCTCGTCCACGACGGAGACGTACGTGACGTTCACGCCGCCGTTCGACAAGATTCGCTGCTGGGTGGTCAGGTCGCTCTCGCCGTTCTCAGGGTCGTCAGACACGTTGGCGGTCGAGAGCAAGTCGTTGGTCACGCGCAAGGGTTCGACGCCCAGTCGGTCACATGTGAGTTCGAAGGCGGCGTCCTCCTCGTCGGTGTAGTATACCACGGGCACGTCCGGGTGGTTCTCACAGAACTTCTCGATGCGGTCGAACGACTGCTCTGCCCACCTGGGGCGACGGAAATCGACGAACATCGCTCCGAGGTGGGGGCAGTCCTCATCGAACACGAGCGTGTCGTTGGTCAGGGCCGTGTACAGTCCCCAGCGGTCTTCGACCTCGGACGTGGCGCGCACCACTTCGCGGCGGATGAGCGAGTCCACGGCGTCCGAGTCGGGGTTCAACGTGCGCGAATGGTGGAAATCGTCGAACCGCGTGACGTACCCCATCGACGGGAGGACCAGCATCGGCTGGTTCGGGCCGCCGGTGGTGGGTTTCTGCGAGTAAGCGTAAGCGGCGCAGATGGCGACGGAAAGCGACTCGGACGGGAAGGGATTGTAGATGACGACCGACTTCTGCTGCTCGAAGGCGCGGAGAGCTGCCTCGACGATGGCCAATTCCGTGTCTCCGAGGTGAAATGGGTCGCCGGAGTTTTCGATGGAGCCCTGCAGGAACCCTGCGAGGAACGTCCTCTCCTCACATGCGTTGGCGTAGGGCCTCACCGCGTCCATGCTATATCCCCCACATTTCAGCTAGCTATCAAACACATTAAACAATTATGGTTTAGATTTCGTCAAGAAGGGCAGCGGCGGGTTCACGAATCATGGGTACGGGGACGGTGTTCCCGGTAAGGCGGCGTGCTCGCGAGCGGTTGCTATCATCTATCTTGAACCACTTAGGGAAGCCCTGCAAGCGCAGCATCTCACTCACGGTGGGGTGGCGTTCGCCGTTGATGAGGATGTAGTTCCACGAGGAAGACGCCCGGAGTGCCGAGGAGTACGGGCGTGGTTTGATGCCGCCGTTGCGGTTCTCGTGCCACACCGAGGGCTCGGGAATCGCGTCGGGGTCTTCAACGCTCTCGCGCCGGTCCTGCTTGATTTTCTCGCTAGCCTCGTAGCGGTCGTCGGGGTCGTCCTCAAGCAGTTCAGCGAGAGCCGCGCGCTGCTTCTCTTCGGTATCCAACGGATTACCGTTCTGCGTAGGGATTTCGAAGCTATCCATCGCGCGGGCGATGTCCTCGCGGAAGCCAACGAGGATGAGTCGCTCTCGGTGCTGCGGCAACCCAAAATCCAGTGCGTTCAGCACCTCGTCGGATACTTGGTAGCCTGCCGCAGAGAGATGGGATTCGACGGTCTGGAACGCGCTACCATCGTTGACAGACCGGAGATTCTTCACGTTCTCCAGCAGGAACGCCTTCGGTTGCTTCTTCTTGAGAATGTCTACGATTTCAAAGAAGAGCATCCCGCGCTCGTCTTCGAGGCCGTCCTGCTTCCCCATCTGGCTGAACGAGGGACAGGGCCAGCACGCGAGAAGCACATCGTGGTCGGGTACCGCATCGGCGTCCACGTCACGGATGTCGTGTTCGGTGATGGGCTCCCCCCAGTTGCGTTCGTAGGCGTCCTGCGCTTCCTCGCTGATTTCACACGAGAATACGCACTCTCCTTCGTACCCATTCACTTGGGAGAACGCGGCGCGAGTGCCACCAATACCCGCGAACAAGTCAACAAATTTGTAATCTGTCACTTGTTACCCCTCCAAGGAATGCAGCATCTATCTGGTATGTACAACTGAAAAGAGAATATATAAAAATAGTGGATTAAATTCACTGCGGAATTGAACACGCCGCTGGGTAGCGGAGTCTACAGTATTCTCGTCGCCCTTTCCAACCGGCTCAGTATCAATTGAGCTCGAAGTTGGCAAGTGTACAGCGAAGCGTTTATTATAGGATTCTGAGAACATTTTTGTCACGTGAATCGGTCCACTCCAAATAACACAGATGTATCAGGTCAGCAGACGTTGGACGCATTCCAACAACGAGCGCTCTGCGACGCTCCTCTCTCCTCAATAGCGTGGCATGGGTCATCTCCGACGCTATATCTCACGACGGAGGAGGAAGGTCTTGACCTCGGTGCACTCCTCGGGCACACTATCACCCTCTCCCTCCACGAGGAGCGCGTCTGCACGGCTTGCGGGGTCAAGAGCGAGACCTCTCCCTGCACGGAGTGCCGCGGAACCCCACCACACGCCCAGTGTGTCTACTCGCCAGGGAACGTCTGCACGTATCAGGACTGTCCATTCCCCGAGTTTCGGGAGCAGAACTGTAGCCATGATTTCGAGGTGTACCTCGTCGCAAAGGACCGCGTGAAGGTCGGGATTACTCGGGGCGGTCGCCGGATAAATCGCTTCCGCGACCAAGGGGCGACCCACGCTCTGATTCTCGCCCGGGCGAAGAACCGCAAGCTTGCGGGTATTATTGAACAGTGCTGCACCGAGGCGGTCACCGACCGCGCCCCCAAGGGCTGGTTCGAGCCGCTTGAGAACCCGCAGACCGCGCTGGTTGAGGCCGCCCGCCGCTGTGAGGACCACATCCCAGACCGCGTTCAGTCCTGCAGCGCCACCACTGGTGTCAGTGATGAGCAACTCGCCGACCGAATCATCGACCTGGAGTACCCCGGTTGCCAGCAGCTAAACGATGCCGCCGCCGCATCGCGCCCGCTGCTCGATGCGGGGGAAACCAAGACGGGAACGCTCCTCGCCATCCGCGGTGGAGCTCTCGCGCTGGACACGTTCACGTTCGAAAGCAGTCACCACAAGGGACGGACTTTGACAATCACGGTCGATGACGCAACCCACCCTTGACGCATTGTTTTACGATACCACCCGCTCCGATACCGCCAACGCATGACAGTTATTGACCTCGATTCGACCACCACCGCAGACGAACTGACATCGGGACGCACGTACGACATCTCGGTCACGCTCACCGGCGTCTACGATAACACCGACGAGCAGCATCCTCGCATGTCGCTCGCATTCGAGCAGGAAAACGGCGAGCGGCGCTACATTACCCTGTGGAAGAACGCGACACCCAAAGATGTCTTCACATACGACTACGCCACGGGCTCGACGTACGTCTTCACGAACATTGACTACGAGGTGAAGAACGACTACGAGAATCTGACTGCGACGTACCAGACGACCGTCGAGAACGCTACCGCTCAGGAAGTCGGGACGACCGACGAGGACGAGACGTTCGCGGGCGGCGAGCCGCTCGACCATCACTTGGACGACGCGCTTAACGAGACGCCAGACGACGCGGAGACAGAGAGCGACTCGGGACATGTGATGACATCGTTCGCCTCCCGCGACCAGCTCCCCGAGTGGACGCTGCACACGTATACGCTAACAGCTACGGACGGCGCAAAGACTGACACGGAGTACGCGCGACGAACCCTCGCATACACGGTACGGCGGGAACTCTATACCGAACACAATGCGGCTTCGATTGCAACTGACGGGCTAATGCTTCTCACGCCAGAGCCACTCGGCGAGACCCCGCTTGACCTTGATTGCGGTGTCCGGGTCAAGGCGGACGAGACACAGACACTCGATTACACCACTGCCAAAGACCGGTCCATCGCCCGCGAACTCGTCGAAGAGGGGCTCAAACGCTCCCTCTGGGATGACTACCTCGTTCGCGGCATCGATAAAGTCCTCTCGAAGGAGCCCGTGCTGACTTGCGACGAGTTCGACCTACATGAGCGGTACGACCTCTCTGTCGAAGTCGGTCACAGCGGGCGGGCGTATCTTCATGTCAACTTCCGCCACCGGTTCCTCCCGAAGCTGACGCTCGCAGACATTGATGATGACAACATCTATCCCGGGCTCAGGGTGAAGACGACGTACAGCCCCCGCCGAGGACATATCGTCTGGGGTCTGCGGGACGAGTGCGCCACCGACTCGCTTAACACGCTGGGAAACCAGTCCGTTGTCGCGTACCACCGCAACAAGCAGACACCTATCGACGCTGACCTCCTCAACGCTATTGAGGCCGCGGACCGGCGAGTCGTCGAAACTCGACGTCAAGGACACGGCGATGATGCTGTCTCGTTCCCACAAGAACTGCTTGCGGTCGAACCGAACACGCGCCAAGTCAAGCAGTTCGCCTCCGACGGGTTCCATCAGCAGGCCCGCTCGAAGACGCGTCTCTCGGCCTCCCGCTGCAGCGAGAAAGCGCAAGCGTTCGCCGAGCGGCTCAACCCAGTGCGTCTCAACGGAAACGCGGTACAGTTTTCTTCGGAGTTTTTCACTGGGAACAACGAGCAGCAACTGCGCCTCCTCTACGAGAATGGTGAGTCGGTCCTGACGTTCCGCGACGGGGCGCGCGGCGCGCATCCTGACGAGACATTCTCGAAGGGTATCGTCAATCCACCAGAGCCGTTCAAGGTGGCCGTGGTACTGCCTGAGCAGCAGGCAGATACCTGCAAAGCACAGTGGGACAATATGGCCGACCTCCTCAGCCAAGCCGGCGCGCCACCGACACAGAGCGAGACCGTCCAATACGATGCGTTCTCCTCGCCAGAGAGCATCAGCCTCAACGTGGCGGGAGCCATCGACCCTAGCGAGGTAGACGCGGCATTCGTCGTCCTCCCACCGGACCAAGACGGATTCGCAGACCTCGCCAGCCCGACGGGGACGTACGACGAGCTGAAGAAGTCGCTTGCCAACATGGGCATTTACAGCCAGATGGCGTACTTCGACCGGTTCCGCGACGCGAAAATATTCTATACTCGTAACGTGGCACTCGGGCTGCTGGCAGCTGCTGGCGGCGTCGCATTCACAACCGAACATGCGATGCCTGGCGACACAGATATGTTCATTGGAATTGATGTCTCTCGGAGCTACCCCGAGGACGGTGCTAGCGGCCAGATAAACATTGCCGCGACGGCGACCGCCGTCTACAAGGACGGCACTATCCTCGGCCACTCGTCCACCCGACCGCAGCTCGGAGAGAAACTACAGTCGACGGATGTTCGTGACATTATGAAGAATGCCATCCTCGGCTACCAGCAGGTGACCGGCGAGTCGCCGACCCATATCGTCATCCACCGGGACGGCTTCATGAACGAGGACCTTGACCCCGCCACGGAATTCCTCAATGAACAAGGTGTCGAGTACGACATCGTCGAAATCTGCAAACAGCCCCAGACACGCCTGCTGGCAGTCTCTGATGTGCAGTACGATACGCCTGTGAAGAGCATCGCCGCTATCAACCAGAACGAGCCACGGGCCACGGTTGCTAGCTTCGGCGCACCCGAATACTTGGCGACGCGCGATGGAGGCGGCCTCCCCCGCCCAATCCAAATTGAGCGGGTCGCCGGCGAGACCGACATCGAGACGCTCACTCGCCAAGTCTACCTGCTCTCCCAGTCACATATCCAGGTCCATAACTCGACGGCGCGCCTCCCCATCACCACCGCATACGCCGACCAGGCAAGTACTCACGCAACCAAGGGTTATCTCGTCCAGACCGGAGCGTTCGAGTCTAATGTCGGATTTCTCTAAATATCTATTACATCTTGGCCAGCCCGCTGGTCTCGCACCAAGATGCGGAGGGTATCGCCCTTAGGGGGTACGACCCCGCGCGGCACTCTGTCGCTGTTCATCGCTGACCACTGGCGCGCAGCCGCTCGGCGACCTCGTCGTTGCCTGCGTACTTCGGGCACTGGTCGGGAAAACAGTTCAGAGCGCCTACGTTACTGTGGAGTGATTACCTCCTCAATAACAGTCCCCTCGTCGTCCCGAGTTATCCAGAGCACCGAATACCCTGCATTCAGATATTCTTCTGTTTTTGCGTCTGACCTATGGTTGTAGATTGCGCACTCGACGGCGATTCCGCGGCCGAGACCATCCCGTTCCCGCGCGAAATTGGCGACCGCATCCGGGAATCTATCTCCGATTTGAGGTCGGTTGCCCAGCATGATATTGTCAACCTGAAAATCGACTCCAAGTAGGTCTTTCATCTCCGATGTTATCTCGCGGACTGCTCTCCAATGGTCTGAAGTCTCGACATGCATAAAGTGTCTGTCGCAGCCATCTGGGTCTCTGACGTACATCGGGGCAGTACACTCGGGGCAATAGACTCTCTCCCCTTTGGGGACATCATGTGGTTTTAAAGGCTCCTCGTCCAGTGTCATCGCTCGATATGGCATAGATTATGGAGCGTTTGCTGGCGAAATAGGACTAATCCCCGTGGCAAAAGTAGCGATGCACAGATATGACTAGGTTAGGCGCGCGCCCGTTCGATTGTCTCTTCCGATACGTTGAGCAGCATTCGGCCCTTCCAGCCAAGTCGCCAGATGCTGGACTGCTTACTCTCCCGTTCGAGCCAGCCGTCCTTTTCGAGGGCGTTAAGCGTTCGGCGGACGGTCTGGCGCTGGCTTTCGTCCATATCCAGCTTGCTCATTATGTCGATGGCCTTGAACCGTCCCCGGGCGACGAGTTCTTCGAGGGTAGCGTTCCAGATTTTGTCTCGGTTGGTCTTCATGCCCTATCAGAGAGCACGAGATAACCTCTACATATTGCCTGGGGTCCAGGAAAGGGTCGAGTGAACGGTCACGCGGTCATGTGACCGTGCGGACGGACGGTCGTACGGGGGCGCGGGGAATGGTCATGTTCCTTCCCTGAAAACCCACACCCTAATATGGCACTGGACCCCATCGGTTTTATTATACGATAGTATACCATAAAGTGCTGAAAAACGGGTTAGACGCCCCCCAAAAAGGATGTTCTGCTAATCCCCTTCCATCAGAAGGCGGCCGAGGCGGTCGCGCCATTCTTCTAGCGTGTCCACATCGTCGCGGAGGTCGCGGACCTGCGTCTCCAACATATCTACCCGCTCTTCCAGCTCGTCAACACGGTCATCCTGCTCGTGTTCAGCGATGAGTTCATCCGCCGCGTCAGAAAGGCCCTCGTCTACATGCCGCTCCCCCGCCGGAGTGAGGACTGCCACCTTCGGCGGGTTCGGGCCGTCAAACGGTTCATTCTCATCCATTTTCTCGATGTCGATGAGGCCGTGTCCCTCAAGCTTCCCAAACCGATAATCTCGCTCGCCCTGGTCCATACCGGTCTTCTTTCGGATTTGCGTTGTATCCGCGCGCCCGCCGTCAGCATAGACCACCCGCAGGAACGCCTGAGACTTCACATCCAGAGACCGGCCAACTCTCTGAGTCATACTTGTCCCTGTCTGACAAGACCCCAAAGGAGCTCCCTGCAGCCCGCTCGCCTCACTGGTCGGGACGCGCCAACCGGCCCTCGCACTTACAGTACCCTTCCACTCTTCCCTCACGCACCCAGGGTAACCTGCTCTCTAACCGGTGACCCCACAAGAGGGGTGTCGTTAGCGGGGGTCTCCCCCATGTTTCCCCACGTAGCTCGTATGGGTCTGGTACATGCGACCACCCTGGCGAAACATGGGGGTTGGCGACCCGGGCCAGCCCGCTCCAGACCCCGGGCGGTCTCGACAAAGTCGACCGCGCAATCGCCGACGAGTAGTTAGAACTCGTCCCTGATGTTAACCCGCAGCTGCATCATCTTCTTCGAGAATTCTTCCTGCGCCTCCTCGACCAGCGACCAGTTCGGGTCACTCTCGAACTTGGACTCCAGAAAGGAGATTGCCTGCTTCGCCTCTTCCTCGGTGACCACCGTCGCTCGGTCGACGCGCCGGAGCATAGTCTCTGGGTCACCCGATAGGCCAGCAACCTTCCACGACTCGATTTCTGCGGGCGGGCAGTAGGTTCCCAGCTCGTCGTACGCCTTCTCCTCGTGGAACCGGTCGTCATCCTCAACCGAGGAGACCACCTCCCCAACTTTCTCGTCCACCATCGAGATGAGGTCAACTTCCTCCGGCTCGTAGGAGATGGCTTCGAGGTAACCCTTACGAGTGGACGGGGTCTTCGGCGACCATAGTTCGTCAATGAGGTCGAGAATCTCGTCATCTGTCCACCCTCTCTCCGAGTTCCAGAGCGCGGTCTCCAGCGCGGCCGGCCGCTTGGAGCCCTCGGGGATGCGGTCTGGGTGTTCGCGGAGCATCTCAACCGTGAGGTCATCCCGCTCCCAGAACTCGCGGTCGTGGACGAGGTGGTGCAGCTCGCTAACGTCCCAATGCTCGCTCTCGCCCTCGACGACCGCTCGCAGGAATTCGCTGTCCTCGTACGCTACCGCGTCCAGGCCATCCTCAATCATCTCCCGGAAGCGCTGGAGGTCGTGGATGCGGTCGGAGCGGCTGTTCCACGGGGAGCCGACGAGGCGGGCGAGGGATGTGGCAATGGCATCTCCTAGCCCGCGGCCGTCCGGCATGTGGTCCATGATGAGATAGACAGACACACGCGGTACCCTCTCGTTCGGGTTTTCGAGGGAGCAAGTCCCACGGAGGATTCGCCGGCCGCGCTCCTCCGACTCAATAATTATTTTTTCGAGGAGGTCGCGGAGGGGTCGGCCAGCAGAGCGTTCCATCGACCGGACAGTTTGTTCTTCAACGAGGGTCAGTTCGTCGCTAACCCCGTCGTGTTCTGGGTCGAAGAGAATCGCCTCATTAGCCTTGAGCCCCTTCGTCAGTTGGTTATCGCCGCTGAGAGCGTCGACCGCCCACTTGACCATTGTCGGCTGTTTGCGCTCGGCGTCGTCCTCGACGTACAGTGTCGAATCAATCATCTTTCTGAGATATACTCACCCTTTCCCTAAATGTCTGTTCACGCTACTACGTGAGTTGGCGGCAGTCGGGGGGTAGTAAGTAGAAGGTTTAGTGTTAATTAGTTAGAGATAGGGTATAGTAGGGTAGCGGTGGCGGCGGCAGAGCGGTGCGACCGCAGCCGCTGAAACCGCTGAAAACAGCCCGCTCGTAGGTTGCGACAATCTCCGCGGCGAAACGGACCGCCGTCAACCCGCCGAAAAAACAAATTTTCTATTGCGCCGCTGCCAGTGGGAGCAACTCTCCACCAGCGCCGGTGGGAGCGGGTGTTCCCTCGTTGCTCGGCCCCGCTCCTTGTCTGTCTCAGTCCGCGCCTGCTGGCCGCTCTTCGAGGATGGTAATGACCCGGAGTGCGGACCCGTCCTCACCGATGGCGACGAACTCGGTGTCAGTGACTTTGTTGAAATCCACAATCTCGTCACGGATGTCCCACACATCTTCCGCCGGTACACTGTACGTACAGTTGTCAAGGTTGATTTCTGCCGTCTTGCCGTCAAGGTCTGGGTCGTGCCCCTCCGCCTCGAAGTCGTCGATGGCCTCTTCCAGTCCTTCGAGGACTGCCTCCTCCGGGGCGCGCGAGTGGATGAACGACTCCCCGATTACAGGGTCGCCTGTTTCTTGGACGTGCCGGTCGAGGCGGGTCTGCAGTCGACTGTACAGGTTCGCTGGTAACTCGATGGGGTCCTCTTTGAGTTCGTATTGGTTTTCGAGGAAGTACTGTACGAGGTCGTCGTCGTCTCCAAGTTCCTCTCGGATGTCCTCGAACCATTGCGGCTTCTCACGGATGATGTTGAGGTTTTGGCCGCAATTTGCACAGAACGACATTGCTGGCTCCACCGTCATGCCGCAGGTGGGGCAGTCGGCCAGTAGCGGCATTTCCTCTTCGGTAGGTTCGATACCGTGCGCTCGGAGGATGTTGTCGTTCACATCCTTGTCCGTCAGGTGTTCATATCTTTCGAGCTGCCCCGATTCTCGGCTCCAGCCCGCTCGGTGTACGATTTCTCGGTCTGAGAGTCCGCGTTTGGCCCAGAGCGTAATCGCGGTGTGCCGGAACGTGTGCGGGCTCATCTTGTCGTCCGGTATCTCATCGTGGTCAGCGGTGAGGCGGCGGAGGCGCTTGCGGACGACCGGCGGGTCGAACGACCCGTCGTCATCTGGGTCATCCTCGTCCCAGGTGTGCTTGTGGAGCAGGGGTGCGTTCGGGTTGTTCGGCCGCGGGTGGTCGCCGCTGAGGTAGCGTTGGATGTAGGGCGTCGACCAAGTTGTCACCTGTTTGTTCCCCCCTGCTCCCTTGGTTCCGATGGCATCAGGGTTAATCTCCAGCTTGCCGACCTTGTCGGTCTCATCGAACTCGTAGTCTCTCACCCGGAGGGTACAGATAGCCCCGACGCGGAGTCCCATGTCGAGGAGGAGCCCATACAGCATTCTATCCCGCTCGTTCCGGGCGGTTTCTTCGACCATAATCCGTATCTGTTCGCGGGAGAATACGTCCTCCTCGCCAATCTTACTCTGCGAATTCGAGGACGCGAGGGAGATGTATCCCGGGTTTGCGCTAAAGTCCCATTTGTACTCGTCGTCTTTCTCTGGGACCTTGCCGATGACGGCGCGGGCGGCCTTCCCGTAGTTCCGTTTGGTGCCGGTGGACCAGTCGCGGTCGCGGGCTAACTTCTTGATAACGCGTTCGATGTCACGCGTGGTGGAGTCGAGGAGCGGGCCGTCGATATGTTCCATGATGGTCTTCACCTTCATCGCGTTCCCGTATAGCGTCCCTTCTGCGTGGTCGTCTCTGAGCTTCTCGACGTATGTCTCTATGAGTATCTCGTCCATTTCGTGTTCGAGTTCAGGGATGTCCTCCAACAGGAGTCGGTCGAGGCGTTCGCTGAAATTGTGAGGGTCGTTTACGGACATATCAGCGGCGACGAGATTTCTTTACTTGAATATTTGGTCGGAGGTCTGGGTAGTGTTCAGATAAGCTGATTCCATGCGAAGCTGAACGATCTGAGCCAGTCGTCGGCAGTTTCTGCTTCGGCGTTGCTGAAGCAGTTTGAGAAGCAGAGTGTTCGTCGTTTTATCTCTCTAAAGACACGTTCAACAGCATTTCGATTTCCATGCTTTTCGTATCTGAAATCGAAGCCGTGGCGCTGACATGCATCTTGTAACGAGTGCGACCCATCAACGAGAAACACGGCGTCAGAGACGTTGTGTTTCTCGGATAGTTCCGTAAGAAACGAATGAGCGAGAACCTTCGTTGTTGTCGGTTCAAGCTTTGTATGGAGCAATTCGTTTGTCTCTGGATCGATTGCGGCGTACAGCCAATACTGCTCATCGTTCAGTCGGATCACGGTCTCGTCAACCGCAACGTGATCCGGACACCGGCCAGATTCGGGCTGTAGATCGGCCTTGTGTACCCAATTGTGAACAGTAGACCGAGCGCGTTTGACACCGAATACCTCAAGAACAGAGACAGTATTCGAAAGCGAAAGTCCAGCGAGGTGCAGTTGAATACTGAGCTTCATCGGCTGTGTTGAATCGCCATACAGCGGTGGATTTCACTGTTTGACAGCCCGCTTGATGTTATAGACGATACACATCAGGGTAATTTCACGGAACTCTCGATACCAGGTACGCGCTCGCACGGCGTAGCCGAGCGAGCGCTTGATGGCGGGGTTCACGGTTTCAGTCATTGATCGCTGAGCGTACCGATCTTCGTCAATACGAGCGTTGTGAGCGTGATCGTAGGGAGCGAAGATCCGGTGTTTGATCAGCGGGCGAATGTCGAGTTTGCGGAGCTGGTCGCGGAGCGCTTGCTTATCGTAGCCCTTGTCAGCGGCAAGGGATCGCAGATCGCCCGCGTTCCGGCGGGCGATCTGCTCGGCGAGGTCTGCGTCGCTTCCTTCTAACGTCGTTGAGCAGTGAAGATCGAGAACAGCTTGCGTTGCTGTATCGACGAGTTTTGTAACTTTGAGCGTTTGAACGCGGTAATTGGTTCGGTGGCAGTAGTGGCGGCTCGCACGATCACGTTCGTAGAATGTTGCGTCGATAGCAGCGTGTTCAGAGGGGTTGTGCAACTGCGCCGACTGGTGCAGTAGCACTCGACAGACACTCATTTCGATCCGATCAAACGCCTTACACAGCGTAGATGGAGCGGGGAGATCGGCCACGTCAAGGCCGATATCCCCTGTTATTTGCGGCATTTCCTTCAACAGATCGATCGTCATCCGGTAGGACGTATCGAGGTAAATCCGGAGGCAATGCAGCGAAATGAGGGCATAGTCGGCGAATCCGCCGCCACCAGTCGGGGCGGCGGATTCGCCTCGTTCACCCGTAACTCTTTGTGCAATCGAGACGCAACGCTCGGTGAAGCGGGAGATTTGTGTCATGGACAACCAAATTTTCCCGCTTCAACTCCTTCGATTTACTGACCTTCCCCGACGCCATCTAGTGATTCAACGCAGCCGCTTCATCAGCAATCGCGGTGTCGCTTCTCGTTCAACAAACTCTAAGTTGATCTCGTCTAAACAACCGTTGAGGCGGTCGTTTTCGGGCATAGATCACTCAGAAAACGAACCGCCTCATCCTTCATCCTTATCTGAACACCGCCGAGGTCTGCCAGCTCGACTATTATTTCGAACCTTGCCAATCTCGTGTAAGTCAAATAATAGGCCGGGAGAGGGTTATTATTCTATATCAGAAGTGTCAATTCGAAGGGCGCTCTCTTCGTGCCAGTCTTTGACAAGCGGAACTAGCATTTCGCCTGCAAATGGCCAGTCATCGTCCGACTGAGCCAATTTCTGTGGTTTTGCATCGGCATTGTACAGGGGGACCTCAGAATGCTGGAACTCCACTAACTCCGGGTACTCCACAGTCTCCGTATTATCGTCTTCTGGTCCCAGTTGGTCGGGAGATTCAATGATAGTCTTTTTCTCTGTCACCTGTAGAATAACAGTTGCTGTCTCAGAGTCAGTCTCGTGGATTGTGGTTTCGATTTCCCGACAAACCTTCCATAGTTGACCTTCTTTTTGGCCACCCACACATCCTTCCACTTTGTTTGCGAAATCGTGTTGGTATCCATACTCTGCATCTAGTTCATCTCTTGGGATTTCAACCATGTCTACTGGTTCACTTCACGTGGACTAAAGCCCCGCTATTACTGGACCTATAGGATTCGTACTGTTTTGTCACGAATCCGCCCGGGACTATAATTACTCGAAGTAATACTCTGTTTTCGGCGATACGGAACCCATTCGATCGTAACGTCCCCGGACACAGTCCACTCGAGGCCCGAGTGGACGCGCACGCAGATACGCCGGATCGCAGAGTCTCGTATCTCGAGGCCCGAATGGCTGTTTCTCCCGATCGAACCCCGATCCTCGCCGCGTCCCGACGGCGTGAACGCGTTTTCGTCCTGCGTTCCGTCGGTCGCTGCCTCGAGTCCCCTGTTCACCACCACCGAGTGATCGGCGTCGGACCCGAACCGCTCGAGAGTCGATGAGAGCGCTGGGTCCCGGTCCTGCGGCGAAACCGCCGTTAGACCCGTTCTAATAACTCTATAATAATCAATTCACTATCAGATGCAGCGACCATGTTCGGTACAAGCGGTATCCGAGGAACGGTGGGTGAAGACGTCACGGCTGCGCTGGCGCTCTCGATCGGTCGCGCCGTCGCGTCCGACGGCTACGACCGCGTCGTCGTCGGTCGAGACGCTCGAGAGAGCGGAGCCATGCTGATCGATGCAGTGACCGCCGGGCTCCGAGAGTGTGGCGCGGACGTGCTCGAGGTCGGCGTCGCGTCGACGCCGACGGTCGCGAGGACCGTCTCACGGACGGACGCGGGGGCGGGTATCGTCGTCACGGCGTCTCACAACCCCGCACCGGACAACGGGATCAAACTCTGGTCGTCGTCCGGGAAGGCGTTCGGGCCCGACCAGCGCGACGCGATCGCCGCTCGCGTCGACCGGGACGAGTACGACCTGCGACCCTGGAACGGAGGGGGCTCGATCGAACCGGTTGCGGACGCGATCGATCGGCACGCAACGCAACTGGTCGAAGCCGTCTCGGTGGCCGACCCGCCGAGCGTCGCCGTCGACGTCGGGAACGGTTCCGGCGGGATCACGGCACGCGCGCTCTCGGACCTCGGCTGCGACGTCGTTACGCTGAACGGGCAGCGAGACGGGCGCTTTCCGGGACGGCCGAGCGAGCCGACTCGAGAGACGCTCGGTGATCTCGCGGCGCTGGTCGAGGCGACGGACGCGCGGCTCGGGATCGCTCACGACGGCGACGCCGATCGGATGCTGGCCGTCGACGAGACGGGGACCTTCGTTCCAAAAGACGTGCTTCTCGCCCTGTTCGCGCGCGAAACTGCGACCGACGGCGACAGCGTCGTTGCGCCGGTCGGGACGAGCATGGCCGTCGACGATGCGCTCGCGGCCGTCGGCGCGACGGTGAGTCGAACGCGGGTCGGTGACACCTTCGTGGCCGACCGTACGACGCGGCCGGGCGTCATCTTCGGCGGCGAACCGAGCGGCGCGTGGATCTGGCCGGACGAAGCGCCGTGTCCGGACGGGCCACTCGCCGCGTGCAAGCTCGTCGAACTCGTCGCCGACCGCGGACCGCTGTCGTCGCTCGTCGAGGACGTCGAGACGTACCCCATTCGTCGCACGTCGGTCGCGGTCGAAGAGAAAACTGCCGTGATGAATCGGGTTCGCGAGTGTGCCACCGAGCGATACGACGACGTCGACACGCTCGACGGCGTCTACGTCGACGTCGGCGACGGCTGGGTCCTCCTGCGTGCGAGCGGCACCGAACCGGTCGTCCGCCTCACGGCCGAAGCGCGAGACGAGTCTCGAGCCGAGCGCCTGGAGGCAGACGCCATCGGACTCCTCGAGAACGCGATCGAAACGGTGTCGGGAATCAGACCGTGACCGTCGGTTCGGACGTCGGACCGTTCTCCCGGCTCGGACGTGATCGGTCGCGGGATAGTACCGTCGTGGATCCGGGGGCTCTGTGCCGCGAGTTGGCGGATTACCCGCGTTCCGGCAGCTACGTTTAACGGATCGATAATGAAGTGTTTCGTCCGCTACGCTGGGTGTAGATACGTGGTGCAACGAACGATACCGCTTCCGTGGGCTATCGGTAGCGGTCGAACGAAAGGACTGAGTACACAGATGAACCGATGACTCGGACGTTTCCCCGTGACGGCGCGACATCGACTGGACGTACCGAACGCGAATCGACGGGATTGGAGACACTGCTTATCGGGATCGACGCGGGGTGTCTGCCGGTCTTCGAGCGACTGTTCGAAGCCGACAGGATCCCGACTATCGAGCGGCTCTGTTCGGAGGGCGTAACCGCACCGCTCGAGTCACAGATCCCACCGTGGACGCCGAGCGCCTGGCCGTCGATCTACACCGGGGTCAACCCCGGCAAACACGGCGTGGTCGGCTTCGTCGGCTACGACGGGTACGACTGGCACGTGACGAGCAACGACGACGTCCGCGAGCAGCCGCTGTGGACGCTGCTGGACCACCACGACCGCTCGAGCGTCATCGTCAACGCGCCGGTCACGCATCCCCCGGGCGAGTTCGACGGGGCGGTGGTTCCCGGATTCCTCGGTCCCGAGGACCCGCCGTGTCACCCCGACGGACTCTTGGACGAGATTCGCGACGAGATCGGGGAGTATCGCGTCTATCCGAACTACACGCGGGACGACGATTCGCTCTCCGACGGTGAGAAGATCGAGGAGTATCGGGAACTCGTCCGGCTGCGCGGCGAGACGTTTCGCTACCTCGTCGGCGAGTACGAACCGGAGTTCGGCTTCGTCCAGTTCCAGAAGACGGACACCGTCTTTCACGAGTTCAGCGGCGAGCAACGACACGTCGATCGCGTCTACGAGGCGACCGACGAACAGATCGGGGCGATTCTCGAGGACTGCGACCCGGACCGCGTCTTTCTGGTGAGCGACCACGGAATGGGCGAGTACGAGGGGTACGAGTTCCGGATCAACGAGTTCCTCCGCGACATGGGCTACCTCGAGACGACGACCGGCGGGAAGGGGATGCCGTCGTGGACGCCGATGCGCAGACGCCTCCGCGAGGGCGAGGAGTACGACACGTGGGAGCCGGGGATGGTCGCACGCACAGCGTCGGTCGCCGCACGATTCGGTGTCACCGCCCGTCGAATCCGGACCGTACTCGAGCGGGTCGGGCTGGCGGACCTCGCGATCGAGTACGCGCCAAGCGGCGTCTCTCGAACGGCGAACGAGCAGGTCGATTTCGCCGAATCGGAAGCGTACGTCCGTGCGCGGACCGAACTCGGCGTCCGAATCAATCTCGAGGGGCGTGACCCGACGGGTGTCGTTTCACCCGAGGAGTACGAGGAGGTCCGGGAGGGACTCATCCGGACGCTACAGGCCATCGAGACGCCCGACGGCGAGCCGTTCTTCGAGACGGTCGCGCCCCGCGAGCAGTACTTCCACGGCGACAACATCGACGAGACGGTCGACATCGTCACGATTCCCGCTGACTTCGAACACATGCTCTCCGAGCAGGTAGGCGAGGGTGACTACTTCGGCCCGGCCGAACCCTGGAATCACAAGCTCGACGGCGTCTTCGTCGCGGCGGGCGATGGAATCGACGAGGACGCCGCGCTCGAGCGGGCACACCTCTTCGACGTCGCGCCGACGATCATGGCCGCGATGGGGGTCCCCTACAGCGACCGCATGGACGGCAGCGTCGTTCCCGTCGTCGATTCGATCGAACCGATGTCCTACCCAGCGTACGAGGGGGGTGCCGACGAGACCCGACCGGCGACGGACGAGGACGTCACCGACCGACTGGCCGACCTCGGCTACATGAACTGAACCGCGGACCGCAGGATCCGGATCGGTTCGCGCCGCTGCAATCCGCTTATTCGCGCTATAAGTATGGGCCACCGGTCCCGACGACGGAGTACGACATCGAGATCGCAATGGGATTTATCGCAGCAGTCCACCTCGTCCACGACGAGCTTCCGTTGGTCCCGACGATACAACGCTGTTCGGACGTGACGCTCAGGTACGAATACGGGACGACGACCGCCGAGCGACGTCTGCAGTTCGTATCGGCCTTCAGCGACGAGCACGTGGTCCTCGAGGACGCGATGGCTGCCGATCCGACCGTCTCGGACCCGTCTCGCGTCGCGACGTTCGAGAACCGGGCGGTCTATCGCGTCGCCGTCGATAGCGACCTCGAGATCGTTCCCGATCGGTGTGTCGAGTACGGGCTGTTCGTCTTCACGGTAACGAGTTGCGACGGGGGCTGGATCGCACGGATCCACCTCCCCGATCGAGACGCGCTGTCCGCGTTCCGGACGCACTGTCGCGACCGCGGCATTTCGTTTCACGTGACCCAGCTGTACGACTCGTCGGCGACCGACGACCGGACCTACTCCCTGACCGAACGACAACACGAGATCCTCACGATGGCGTACTATGCCGGCTACTTCGAGGTGCCGCGGCGAGTCACCCAGGACGACCTCGCGGATCGGCTCGGGATCTCGGATTCGGCGGTCTCCCAGCGGATTCGGCGGGCCGTCTCCGAACTGATCGCCACGACGCTCGAGAACGATCGCACACCCGACGAATACGGGTAAGTCTGACCGACTCGCAACTCCCCTACCGGCCGCCCGAATCTCCCGGTAGGTGACTCGCTCGAAGGACGGTTGAGTCCGGATACGAGGGTTTTAACAGGCTACTAAGCTCACGTCTGGAACGCAGAAAAACCGACGATACTGTGGTCGAAGCAGCCGATTGTGATTCGTGCAACCGTTCCGTCAATCGGGAACGTGGTGGCCACCCTGGCCGCGCCGTCCGGCGATTCGAACTTAAAAGCTTGCTATCCGAATCCATAGATACTGGACCCCATCATCACTCATATTGAAACGAATCTCAATGTCGGAACGAAGTGGTATGCAGCGGTCGAATCGCGACGTTTCTCGTCGTTCTCGGACGATCGGTGGGAACGCGGATCGATCATCTCTCGACGAGTCGGCTTCGAAGACGCGATCGCGACGGACGTTCATGGGAGGGGCTGTGGCCGCGTGTGCCGCCGGAATCGGACTGACCTCGACTGCCAGTGCATCCTCGGAGCCCTACGGGAACTACTACGACGACTACGAAACCGTCGTGGACGTCACCGAGGCGGGAGCGGACGATACCGGGACCGAATCGATCACCCCCGTTCTCGAGGAACTCCGCGGTGACGAGACGCTGCTCGTGTTCCCCGAGGGGGAGTATTACATGGACGAACAGTTCAGGTTCACGGGCTTCGATAACTTCGGCGTCGTCGGCGAGAACGCGACGCTGATCCCGGCGAACTACCACGAGTTCGACGGCCCACAGTATCGACTGTTCCGCCTCGGTGTCTCGTACAGCCCCGGGGGACGTCTCCGCTTCGAGGGGTTCGACGTCGATCAGACGGCACCCGACACCGGGATCAGGACGATCGAGGCCTACGCCGACGACCGACTCGAGGTCCGCGACGTGACGATCAACGGCTACCACGACAGCGGGACCTGGGGGCCGGGACTGTTCAACGTCACCGACCCCGACGGCCGAGGCATCGTCGAACGGTTCCGCGCACCGGACGGCGGCGCGTGGGTGAACGATACGCCGAACGCGGGCAACCGCTGGCGCGGCCCGATCGGCATCGAAGCGAATCAAAACGCGGGAACGCTCGAGTTCAGGCGCTGCTGGCTCGGTGGCTTTCCGAACAACGGTCTCTACGCGGCGGGCGGCGACGGGACGATCGTCGTCAACGGGGGCCTCTACCGGAACAGCAACGGTGCGAACGTTCGCGTCGGCGGCCGGGACAGTGAAATTCGGTGGCCGACGGTCGAAGTCGATTCGACCCGACCGGAGGACGAATCCCAGCGCGGCATTCGGATCGAAAACGGCCGAAACATCGACGTCTACGGTGCCGCCGTCGAGATCACCTCTCCCAAACCGACCAGCCACGCGATCTCGGTGATGAATACCTGCGAAAGCGCTCGAATCGAGAATACCCGCCTGCAAATCACGGGAGGAGAAGTGAATCACGGGATCGTCCTCTCGCCCGAGTGCGGCGAGGCGACGATCGTCGACACGGAGATCACCCACGAAACCGCGGGCGGCTATCCGCTCTGGATCCGGGACAGCGACAGCGCCGGACAGGTGCTCTGCGAGCACCTCACGATTTCGGGGCGTGCTGGCGATGCCAGCGGCTTCCGCGACGGCATTCGCTGTGAACGGGACGACTGTCGGTTCAGTCACGTCGACATCACGCAGCGCGGGCGCGACGGCGTGGATCGAAACGCCATCGTCAACACGGGCGCGGATCTGACCGTCTACGAGGGCGAACTGCGGGCCAGTCAGTATCCGTACGTCGACCTCGGGTCCGGCACGCTCGTCCGTGACTCGACGCTCGAGTCGTCGGCCGGCCACGAGGCCGTCTGTCTCTACTCGTCGTCGACGAATCCGAGCTTCAAGAAGAACCGGCTGGTGAACGGGATTCGCGACCTCGGCGCGAGCGGCGTCACGACCTGGGAGAACACCTACGAGTAGCCCACAGCGTCGTCGATATCGGAGACTGCGCTCCAAAGATTCGTCTTTCGGACCCGTTTACCCTCCGTATAATAACGCCACGCTGTCCGCACCGTGTTGCTACAGTGAGTACGTCGGATCGTGACCGATCGTCGGGGATGAACGCTGTCGATTGGCAACTCGACCAGTTCGGGGTGAACCCGTGAACAGAAGTATCGCGAGCGGCGTCGTCTCGGTAGTCAGCGCAAAGGTCGTCGTTCTCGTCGTTACTGCGCTCTCGACGCCGCTGCTCTACCGGTTTCTCGGCGCATCGGCGTTCGGCGAGTACGCGTTTTTGCTGTCCGTCTTCGCGATTTACATGATTTTCGTCAGTTCCGGAGTTACAGACGGAGTACGGAAATTCCTCGCGGAGGACCGCGCCGCGGCGAACTGGAGCGAGCACGTCGTCGGCTTCTACTTCCGGCTGGCGGTCTCCCTCGCCGTTCTCGGCGCGCTCGTGCTTGTCGTCGCGACCCGATTCGGGATCGTCTCCCTCGTGTTCGGGTCCGAACTGACGACGTATTTCTACGTCCTCGCCGCGCTCGTGGTTTCGGCCCAGTTTCGCGATTACGCACGGAAGACGCTCATGGGGTTCGGACTCGAGCGGTACTCGGAACCGCTCAAGGTCCTCGACAAACTCGGCTTCGTCGCGGTCGCGATCCCGCTGACCTACGTCGGCGTCGGCGTGATGGGGGCGCTCGCGGGCCACGTGTTCGCGAGCGTCCTCGTCGCCGCGGTCGGACTCGTCCTCGTTCACCGACGGGTTCCGCTGTCGTGCGTGTTCACCAAGCCGTCGGCGCGGTTTCCCCGAAAGGAGATGTTCGCGTTCAACTCGATGAGTATCGCGCTGATCTTCCTGCTGATGTCGCTCTACCACATCGACATCGTGATGCTCCACCGGTTCCGGACGGACGCGGCGGTCGGGAACTATCGGGCGGCGCTGACGCTCGCCGAGTTCCTCTGGTTCGTCCCGATGGCGATTCAGACGGTCTTCGTCCACTCGACGTCGGAGCTGTGGTCGCAGAACCGCTACGGGAAGATTTCGGCGCTCGCCTCGCGGACGACGCGCTACACGTTTCTGCTGACGGCCGTCATGGCCGTCGGGCTCGCAGCGCTGGCAAACGTCGCCGTCCCGATCTACTTCGGAACCGAGGCCGAGCCGGCGATCACGCCCCTGTTGCTCTTGCTCCCCGGAGCGCTCGGTTTCGCCCTCGCACGACCGATTCTCGCGGTATCGCAGGGGGAAGGGACGCTCCGGTATCCGGTCGTGGCTACCGGCGGCGCGGCGCTGATCAACCTGGTACTCAACGTCGCCCTCATTCCGCGCTACGGGATGCAGGGTGCGGCCGTCGCGACCAGCGTCGGATACGGGTCGATGTTCGTCTTCCACTGCTGGAGCGCTCGACTCGTCGGCTTCGATCCGCTCGACGACGCCCGAATCGGACGCTCGGTTCTGACGACCGTCCTCGCGGCCGTTCCCATCGTCGCCCTCTCGACGGCGATCACGAACCCGTGGCTCGCGCTCGCGGTCGTCCCGCCCGTCGGGTTCGCGATCTTCGTCGCGTTCGCGCTCCTCATCGGTGCACTGGATCCCGCCGAACCGTTCGAGGTGCTGTCGGCGTTTCCGGACCCGATCGGGTCGACGGCGGACGTGATCGCCAGTCGAATCGCGGGTGCCGGGAGCGATGGATCCACTCGTAATTGGTTGCAGGTCCTCCTGTTCGTCGCCGGGCTGTCCCTACTCGTCTCGGGGCTCGCACTGGGAGTACTCGACCCCGGCGTGTGAGCACCGCTCCCCGACGCGAGACGGATCGAGGGTCGTCGTTCTTCGGCCGGGGGACACTCTTTTTTCGCAGCCGTCGCTCGAGCGAGACGAGATCACACTCATCACGACATCGCGACGCGGGCTCTCACCGCTGCTACGTCGGGGTGAATTAGGGGGAAAAGCCGAACGGAACACGCGACGGCTGCGACCCACGACGCTATCGTACCTGCGTCTCGAGGGATTCGCTCTCAGCCATGTCGAACACCATCGCGAGCAGGAGGAACGCGGTTCCAGCGACGAACAGCACCAGACTCGTCGCGCTCCGAACGGGCGGAACGTCGCCACTCGAGAGCGCGGAAACAAGCGACGTTCCCGCGCCGAGAACGGCGCTCGCAGCCGTCCCTGCGCCGAACAGGTAGAGCAGTGCGAGCGGGTGGAAGTCGAGCACGAGATACTTCGTTTGCAGCCGCCACAGGAAGTTGCGTAGCAACATCAGGGACACCTTCGGAATGTATCGCGAGTACGTGATACTCGACTCCTCTTCGCCGTAGACGGCCGGCATCGCCACGTCGGCGACGCGCATTCCGTGGACGTTCAGTTTGACCAGCAGGTCGTTGCAGTAGCCATAATACTCGTAGAGGGCCGGCACGTCGATCGCCGCGAGCGCGTCGTGCGAGATCGCCGTGTACCCGTTCTGGGGGTCCATCGTCTTCCAGTACCCGGACGCGATCTTCGTCAGGAACGTCAGGGTCGCGTTGCCGACGAACCGAAACCGCGGCATGGCGGCTCGGTACTCCCGGGACAGGAGCCGGTTCCCCTTCGTGTAATCGGCCTCGTTCTCCACGATCGGATCGAGGAGTCGCTGCATCCGCGAAAGGTCCATCTGGCCGTCCGCGTCGACGGTGACGGTCGCGTCCACCCCGTCCGCAAGCGCGGCGAGATAGCCGGTCTTGATCGCGCCGCCGGCACCGCGGTTCTCGCGGTGCTCGATCGGGACGACCCGACCGATGGCGTCGCGGACCGTGGCCCGACTCGCCAGTGCGGACGCACCGCCGTCGGCCGCGAGCCGCTCGACGGTCTCGCCGGCAGGGCCCTCGTTCTCGCTCGCGTCCGTCCGCGCGGCCTCGAGGATTTCGTTCAGTGTGCCGTCGGTCGACCGGTCGTCGATCGCGTAGATCCGATCGACGTACGCCGGCATCCCGCGGATCACGTCGCCGACGAACCCCTCCTCGTTGTAGGCGGGTATCACGACGCCGACGCTCGCGCCCCGGTACATCAGCGGTCACCCCCGATCACGGCGGCGCGATCGACGACGCTGGCATCGACGGCGTTCGGATCGGTCGCGATCATGCGACCTCCAGCAGTTCGGTGGCGGTGACGACATCGACGTTCCGGCCGTCGATGTACTCGAGCAGGGCCGTGAACGCTCGCTCGCTCATGCCGTCCCCGCCGATGTGTTCGAAGTGCAAGACGGCGAGCTGGTCGTACTCGGCGGCGTAGTCGACGTACGTTTCCGTCTCGTCGCCCGCATCGCCGGCGAAGAACCCGACGTTGTGCGGGTCGGTCAGCGGCAACCCGTTCGGGCCGCCGCCGAACCGGAAGGCCTGGTCGTGATACTCCCGGACGAGGTCGTTGGCCGTCGACCCGAGCACGTTCCGCGGCGTGACGAAGTGCCTCGCGCCGTCCTCGAAGCCGCGCTCCTCGAGGAACGCTTTCGTCCGCCGAATCAACTCCGCCTGCCGTTCGGGCGGAAACTCGTGGAGGAACCGCGAACCGGTTCGCGGACGGGCCGCCAGGTCCCAGCCCGCATCGTCCAGTTCGCCGAGTTGCTCGAGCGAGAGCCTGCCGTCGCCGTCGATGGCTTCGGGGATGACTGCTTCGACGCCCGCGAAGCCGTACGCGTCCATGCGTTCGAACGCGGTGGCGTGATGGCTCTCGAGGGTCCCGTCGAACAGCAACACGATCTTCCCCGTTTCGGGCCGATCGACCGCCCGGAGGTCGTCGACCCGGCAGTCGATCGGTCCGGTCATGTCACCGCGTCGGCGGGCGATCAACCGGATCTGACGCACGTCCGTGAGATCCGGCTGGGCGTCGATCCGGTCGGTACCGAAGTCGACGCGTACCCACCGATCGGTCGGTCCGGTGAGCGTCCGCTGCATGGCGTGTACGTTGCGCGAGTTCGGCGCGAACAACTCGAGCGTAAGATGAAGCTGGTCGCGACCGTCGAAGGCGACGGCCAGCGAGAGGGCCCGATCGCTCAGATCCAGTCCGTCAGGAACGGTCCTGTAGACGGCCGCGTAGTCGGTCTCGTCGGAGGCGGTGAGGCGAGCCGACTGCGACCCGGCGTAGGGGTCGTCCGTCCCGACCTCGAGTTCGCCGGCGTCGATCATCGCCGTCCATTCGTCGAGGTCTTCGAAGCGGTCGATCGATTTCCCCGGCCCGTCCGGACGGCTGCCGGTTCCGGACGCGGGGGACTCGTCTCCCGCCCGGACCGATGTCGGCTCGCCGCCCGCACCGCGCCATTCGCGCACCTGCGAGAGACAGCCGGCGAGACCGAGCGTTCCCGCCGCTGCAACCGCGGTTACGAACGATCGTCGGTTTCGATTCGTCATCGACCGCGTCGACGAACCGTCCGCCCTTTCTTATACGGGCGTTAGTGCGTTCGTCGCTGCTCTCGCCGTGTGGCTCGAGAACGCCACGGCGGCGACCGGTCGGGTCGTCGGCCGGTGACGCCGGGACGTGACGCTTATTCAGGCGATAATAATCCTTGACGACCCGGAAGTACCGGGAAATGACTCGCGTCAGCGTCATCATCCCGACGTACAACAGAGCGGCGACGCTTCCGATCGCGATCGACAGCGCGCTCGAGCAGACGGTCGACGACCTCGAGGTGGTCGTCGTCGACGACGGCTCGACGGACGACACCGACTCGGTGCTGGCGGCCTACGATGACCCACGGGTCCGACCGGTCGTGCACGCCACCAATCGGGGCGCAAACGTCGCTCGGAACACGGGACTGGAGTACGCACGCGGGGAGTACGTCGCCTTTCTGGACTCCGACGACGAGTGGCACCCCGAGAAACTCGAACGCCAGCTTGCGGCCCTCGAGGATCGCTCGAGCGACTGGGTCGGGACCTACTGTGATTCGGCGTACGACCTGTCCGGAACGACCGGTCGGCTCCGTTCGACCGCCGCAGCCGTCCTCGCTCGAGGTGACGACGAACCGACGCGGGAGGGGAACGAGGAACTGATCGGCGAGATCCTCGCGGACAACGTCCAGCCGGGAGCCGGCTCGACGCTACTCGTCCGGACCGAGGTCGCCAGGGACGCCGGCGGCTTCGACGAGGACCTCGACCGGTTCCAGGATCCGGAGTTCTGTCTGCGCGTGCTCGAACAGGGGAAACTCGCCTACGTCGACGAGGTGCTCGTCCGGCGCGAGGATACCGGTCACCCGTCGGCGGCCGTCGTCGCGAACGCGAGCGAACGGTACCGCTCGGCGTACGCGGCCGAGATCGATCGCTTCGAGGACCGGGGCTACGAGATCCGCTCGAGCCACGAACTCGTCCTCGCGAAGCGGTATTTCGCGGCGGGGCGGTTCCTGCGTGGCGCGTGGCACTTCCGCAAGGCCGCAGCGTCGCCGCGGGCGTACCCCGGCGTCGGCTGGGTCGCCGGTGTCGGTGTTCGACGGCGGCCACGTCCGGTCGTCGCGACGCTCGTCGTCCTGCTCGTCGCGACGGCGGTCGGTCGGCGTGTACTCTCCCGGTGAGTACACCGATTCGCCGCCGATCGGTTCCGATCCGAAACGCCCGGTGAGCGGGTTCTCGCGGCGCAGATCGTTGCAAAAGCGGAACGAGACCGTTTCCGCCGGTTATCGTATCGGTAGTAAAACCGACCGGCACCGACTGAACTGACGGATGAGACGCGATACACTCTCACGACGATCTCTATTGGCCGCCACAGCCGGTTGTACGCTCATCAGCACCAGCGTCGCCAGCGTCGTTGGCAACACGGCGCAAAACGACGGCGAGGGCGTCAATCGGGACTCCATCCTCGTTCGCGAGGGAACGGACGAAGAGACCACCGTGTCCGTGACGACCGGGGGCGCGGACGGTCCGACGGCCGTCGTCGTCGGCGGCATGCACGGGAACGAGGTCGCGGGCTACGCGGCCGCAGGTCGGATCGCTGATCTGACGATCGACGCCGGGACGCTCGTGACGGTTCCCGAGGCCAACGCCGTCGCGATCGAGCGTGGGACCAGAAACGACGACGAGGGGACCAACCTCAACCGCCAGTTCCCCGAGGGGGAGACGCCGGACACACGGCTCGCGCGGGAACTCTGGGACGTCGTCAGCGAGTCCGATCCCGACATACTGATCGATCTCCACGAGTCGACGGGTATCTACGCGGGCGATCCCGCGGACGGCGTCGGACAGGCGATCTTCCACTCGAGCGGCGACGAAGCGGCCGACGCCGCGACGGACGCCGCCGACTTCGTCACCAGAAATCACGTCGACGATCCCGCTCTCGCGTTCCAGACCGGTCCCTTCTCCAAACCCGACACCGACCCGGCGGGCCTGCTCGCCCACAAGGCCGCCCGCGATCTGGACGCCGATGGGTTCCTGGCGGAGACCCTCTCGACCGGCGTCGAACTCGAGACCCGCGTTCAGTGGCACACGGCGATCGTCGAGCGGCTCCTCGAAGACGAACTCCTGCTCGACGCCGACGACGGCAGTCCGTCCGAAGAACCGGTCGACGAGGAGCCGGCGGACCCCGAGCCCGAACCCGAAGAGCCGGTCGACGACGGTGCGGACGGTGACGAGAGCCCCGAGGCGGAGTCGCCGATCGCACGGATCGGGACCCGTCCGGCGTCGGCGACGGAAACGGTTCTCGAGCCGGGTCAGACGGTCACCCTCGACGCCTCGAAGTCGCGCGATCCGGACGGCGAACTGGTGGCCTACGAGTGGTGCGTCGGTGCCGACGGCTCGTTCGAGGCGGCCGGCGAGACGATCGAAGTGACGATCGGTGCGAACGGCGATCATCCGGTCGCGTTGCGCGTCGTCGACGACGACGGATCGACCGATATCGATCGGATCACGCTCTCGGCGAACTGCTGACTCGATCGTCGAGTCCTGCCGTCCACCGTGGCGACACTCACCGGTACCCACCGACGCTCCCAGCTCGTGAACGGAGCCCCATCGCTTCTGGTTCGTGAGCGGGGAGCCGTCGCTACCGGAGCGTCGGTCGTTTCGGGGAGTCGTCCACGGACTGCAAGCGAGGCGCCGACGGGAACCGAAAATCAGCGGTCGCCCGCTCGCAGTCGCCAGAGGTCGTCGAAGGTAATGACCTCGACGTCGGCGCTGTCGATGTGCTCGAGTAGCGTCTCGTAGTCGCCCTCGGGCATCGTGTTGTCGGCGTCGAACGTGTGGAAGTTCAAGATCGTACACTGGTTGTGCTGGGCGGCGAGATCGACGCTCCGTTTCGAAATCCCGAGGTCGTGTCCGATCGTCCGCGGCAACGCCAGGGGATCGAAGCCGTAGACGCTCGTCGTGTTGACGCTCCCGGACTGATTGAAGCCGCCACAGTAGTGGTAGG
The DNA here is from genome assembly GCF_002494345.1 of Natrinema ejinorense. Taxonomy (GTDB): domain Archaea; phylum Halobacteriota; class Halobacteria; order Halobacteriales; family Natrialbaceae; genus Natrinema; species Natrinema longum. The sequence goes on along the minus strand of NZ_NXNI01000001.1, from coordinate 621,288 downwards.
CGGTCGTCTGCTCGAGGCTCGTCTTGTCGAAACTGTTGTGGGGATGGACGATGTAGTTCGCCCCTTCGAAGCCGTTATCGATGTACCACCGTTTGTCGTTCCTGAGCCGTTCCTCGAGTACGTCTTCGTCGTCGAGTTCGTGAATCGGATCGTGCGTCCCGTGGACGACGATCTGATCGCCGGCTTCCTGGCGCTCCTGCAGTTCCGAGAGCGACATGACTCCCGCTCGTCCCTGTTCGACCCACCGCGGCACCGGTGCCTGGACCGCCGGGAACCCGTACTCGTCGTGGAGCGGCGCGGCGGTCTCGTAGTAGTCGAGCATCCCGTCGTCCCAGCTCAACATGACGTACCCCTGGTCGGGCGTCTCGTGGGTCCGCAGATCGTCGACCCAGACCTCCGCCTCCGGCATGGAGTGGAGCACCTGAATCTCGAGCCGATCCAGATAGTCCAGCGACGGTCCGACCTCGTCCTGCTGGAAGACGCCGGGACTCGTCCGGAACCAGCCGATGTCGGGAGCGCGGTACCTGATTTCCCGAAGCGAGTACACCTTCTCGGTGCCGAACTGGTCGACGAGACGCAGGTTGATCGCGATGCTCTGGGGCGTCGTCGTCCGGACCATCACGGAGAGGTCCGTTTCCGTCAGGTCTTCCCCCTCGAGGCTCCGCTCCGCGACGATATTCTCGCTGCCGTTCGACTGGAGCTTGAAGCTCTGCTCACCGTCGAACACGACGTCCGTGTCCGCTTCGCCGGATCCTCGACTGACGGTCCAGGCATCGAGATCACCGAAATCGTCGAGCGCTTCGCCCGGCTGGCGATACCGTTCTCGACTGTCGAATTCGGTCTCGAGCGGCGGCATCCCGTCCGTGAGTCCGGGCGTCGAGCCGTCCGAACCGGCCGGGGGTTCGTCCGCTGAATCGCCGTTGATTTCCTCGGACGCCGACTTGAGCCGATCCGCACAGCCGGCCATACCGGTGAGTCCGGCCGCACCCGACAGTGCGAGGAACCGACGTCGCGTCGCGCGTTTCCGTGACATTGACGATCCGAAGCTACCGACAGCGATCCCATTATTATAGATCCGATAGTCCGGAGCGACAGTCGTCCGACTCGCCTCGAATCCGTCGCATCGACGCTTAAGGGTAGCATAGTAATTGAGTGCTCGTCCGAAGGTGGCCCACGGAGGCGTACGGACACGAAGATCGGTTGGAACGCGATTCTTCCCCGCGGGACCGTACGCCGTCTGTGAGGACGTTTCGACGATGAACAGGGAACTCTTCGGCGTATTCGGCGGTATAGACGCGTTCGAGCGGTTCAGATCCAGCGACGAATTCGACGAGGTGCTCGCTGGATCGATGCTTACGGTCGGAATCAGCGATTCCGATCTCGGCGCACCCGGCTGGAGCGCCGCGTACACCGGCGATGAGGGGTGCTGTCTCGTCTGGGGCGAGGCGTACGTCCCTGGGGACGAACCCAACGCCGCACGCTGGCTTCTCGAGCGCTACGAGACGGACGGACGGCATGCGCTGACGGCGCTCAATGGGTCGTATCTGGCCGTCGTCGATGCCGAGTCGAGCGATGACGCGTTCGTCGCTACTGACCCCATTCGATCCCGGGAGTGCTTCTATACTGACGATTCGGGGACTCGCGTCTTCGGAACCGACGCTGCTGCGATCGGCCGCACCATCGCGGAGCCGACGCTCTCTCGGGACGGCGTCCTCGAATTCCTCCACCTCGGGGTTGTCCTCGGCGAGAAGACGACCGTCACGGAACTCCATCGGCTGCCGATCGACAGCCGTCTCACGCCCGCGTCGATCGACTCGCTCGATCGATTCGTCTACGACCCACAGCCGCCACAGGAATTCGACGCTGTCGACGAACTCGCCGATCGACTCGAGCGGGCACTCCGACGGCGATCGTCGCTCCCGGGGCGAAAGGGCGTGCTCCTCTCGGCCGGCTACGATTCGCGAATCCTCCTCTCGCAAGTCGACGACATCGGCTGCAGTTATACGGTGGGATCACTCGAGGCACAGGAGGTCCGTGGCGCGCGATCGCTCGCCGCTCAGTACGGCGCGAGCCACACTGCCTTCCCACCGGACGAGCGCTACCTCCGGCCCGACGAGTCGAAGAGTCGCTACTCACAGGGGATCAAAGAGTCCCTGCACATCCACCACGCCGGCTACACGGACGACATCGAGGTCGACACGATGTATCACGGCCTCCTCTGTGACACGTTCTTTCGCGGCCATTTCACCGCCTCGGAAACCATCGACCTCCTCGATAAACGCATTCCGACCGGCCGGCTCGATCCGGATCCCGACCCCGTCGAGGTACTCCTCGAGAAACTGGGCTACAGCCGCGAGGCCAGCCTCGAACTCGCCGAACAGACGGCATTCGACGTGGCTCCGGACGCGTTCGTCAGGGACGCTATCGGCGACGAGTTCGCGGCCAGACGGGGCCGCGCGGAGACGGTCCAGAACGCGCTCACCTGCTGTGGCATCGCAAATCAGCCGTCGATGCCCTTCCACAATCACCTGTCCGATCACTTCGTGACCTCGTTTCTGGCGACGGATCGCGACCTGATCGATTGGCACCTCCTGACACCACCGGAAGACCGAACGACGGGCACGTTCCTCCAGGCGTGTGAGCAAATCGACGACGACATCCTGCGACACCGACCGCCCGATCGACCGCACGATGCAACGCTGCTCAACGAGGTGGAAGGCTTCGTTCGTCGGAAGACACCGGTTCTCTCGTCGTTCGAACCGCCGTGGCCGGACCGCAAGACGCTCTTCGAACGACACGACTTCGACCGACGGCTGTTGGGTGACCTCGAGCACGTCCATCACCTGCCGGCCAGGCACAAACTCAGACTCACCGATCTCCGCGGATGGCTCGAGTGCTGGTCGGGATCACGGGACCAACTCCAGTCGTGGCTGTGGCCACCGGAGCGGACGGTCACGTAACGCGCTCGGTCCGATCCGGCCGGAGAGAGAATAGAGTACCAATTGATCCGATTGACACACCGATCGAACAGCCGTCGCGCGATCGTCTGCATCGACTTTCAGTGAGTACGATCGTTGCTGGGGTCTCACGGTGGCGATCATCCGTGAAAGTCACTCTACGTGCTATTTATTCCGTTCACGGGGAATAAACCGTGAGAAGCCTTATATACCACGCCGTTTAAGCGCGGAATATGCGTCTGACGCCGTCTTGGTTGCGTTCTTCGTCCAACGAATCCGACGAAGAGCGGTCTGGGGCTTCGGATACGTGTTCGGGCGTGACGATGATCTACGCTCCAGGGAGTGATTTCTCGTCGGGCCGAGAAGCCGATACTCGAGTCGAGCGGTTCCTTCCGGAATCCGATGACGCGCTCGTGGACGTCATCAACGAGATGAACACACCCGTGACCGTCGACGAAGTCGCCGATGCGTTGATCGAACCGGCCTACACGTCGATCGAAACGTGGGCATCCATCCACGAGCGACTCCATCAGGAGCGCCTGCCAGCACTCGACGAGTCGGGTGCCATCGAGTTCGACGAGACACAGGGGCTGGTCGAGCGGTCCGTTACTCACACGGGCGGAGGTCAGCGATTCTCACCGGCCGTGCTCGCAACGATTTCGATCGGGTTGTTGCTCCTGTTCATCGCGCTCGTCTCGGTTTCCGTCCTGATTTCGTAACGAGCAGACGGATACTGTCTCCGGTCGTCGGTTCGGTCTGCGTCGGGACGTGCGTGGGAGTCAACATCAGTTGACGAGTCGCTTGATCGTGACCATCGTAAAGACCGTGAGGATGAGCGCGCTCAGACCGATCCCCGAGAGGAGCGAGGCGAACGGCAACTCGATCACTGCACCGAGGAGAATCGCGTAGGAGACGACCGTTGCACCGAGATAGTAATCGTCCCACTGTGGGCTCTCGGAGCGTTGCTCATCGGTCGAGACCTCGGTCGAGTCCAATTCGAGGTATCGGTCGACTCGGTCAGCAGGGGGCTTTCGCTCGACGAGTCCGCGGTTTTGCTGGTACTCGATCAGGCCCGCCTTGTCGAGTTTCGAGAGATGGGACTGATAGAGGGGGATGTAGACGCGCTGACGCTGTGTCGACGTGAGGTTTTCGACGGTAGTATCGTGTTCCCACGCGGCGACCTGCTCTGCGACATCGCGCATGCGTACGGGCCCTTCAGTTCCTCGGAGATACCGAAGCACCATCCGACGGCGTTCGTTCTGCAGGAGATGAAAGATTTCGTCCTTCGAAAACGCAGGCTCCTCGGAGAGGCAATCAGCGTCCTCATCCGCACCCTGACGGTCGTCGATCACACCGGCCTTATCCTTCTCTTCGGAGCTGATATGTTTCGCTTTCATTGCGCCAATCACCCCTATTCAGGAGAGGGTAATAAAGTATGGATACCGTGTATCCCTGAATTTCATACTTTACGTATTTTCACGAACTCCTATATCATTTTCCGCCATTTTTATACCGAAATATCGGGCACCAGAGGCCCAAATACCCGAGTACTGGAATTGTCTACGGATATTTATTTCTAGAATAATAGCGCGCATATTTTTTACCTTCGTTCAGAATTTACGTTCATTCACGGTTCTATGACTCTCAAGAACGGACGGAAGTGACTTAAGCAAATTCGGTGTCGAGATCGTTATACTTCGATGGCGGACGACCGCCGGACTACCCCGTGGAATCGGGGCTTATCCCGGCGATAATAAACCGCTACTGTCCCTCATGATGAGGAAATGAGCGACACTCACTGGTGGTTTTTCGATCTCGCAGTCGTCATCGCGGTCACTGGCGCCCTCACGTTCGGCATTGTTTCAGGCATAGGCGGAGCTGTCAGAATCGCGCTGACGATTCCGCTCGTTCTCTTCCTTCCCGGGTATACGCTCGTCTCGGCCCTCTTTCCGGACGAGCCAAACGACGACTATCGGACCTTCGACGACGAGAAATCCGGACTCGGCAGTCCGTTGCTAGTCAGTGGTGGACTCGAGCCGATCGAACGAGCGGTCCTGTCAGTCGTGTTTAGTGTTGCGATCGTCCCCGCGATCACCCTTTTCGCGGCCGTAACCCCGGGGGGATTGACGCTAGAACCGGTACTCTCGGGGCTGGCAGTGATCACCGTCGTCCTCGCACTCTTCGCGATCGGTTCTCGATACCGCTGTCCGCCCGATCGGCGGTTCACACCCTCGATATCGTCGGTCTCACCGTTCTTTGCTCGGGATCGTCCGAGTCCGTACGAGCGAATCAGCTACCGACCGTACAACGTGGCCGTCGGGATCGGGCTGCTCCTGTTGCTCGCGAGCGGTGGCTTCGCCCTCGTGAACCCGCCGCAGCACGACGGGTTCACGGAACTATCGGTCGAATCGGAAAACGTGACTGGAGAAACAGGAACGATGTACGAGTCGACCTATACCGCGGGAGAGCGTCAGGAGCTACAGGCGACGATCACGAATCGGGAACACGAACAGCGGACCTACACGACCGTGGTGCTGCTCCAGCGGGTGAGCGACGACGGGACCAACGTGACCGTCGGCGAATCGGCCGAGCTAGACAGGAAGACGGCGACGGTTTCCGATGGCGACACGCACCGGCAGACCCTCGAGATCACGCCGACGATGCGAGGGGACGACCTTCGGTTGCTGCTGTTGCTATACGACGATGAACCGCCGGCGGAGCCGACGACCGACAACGCCTATCGCGTCGCCCGTCTTCCGATCGAGGTGGAATAGATGTGGCCATGGGAGCACTTCGCGTTCGCGTACGTCCTGTACTCGCTGACGACGAACGTGATCTTTCGGACGTCGCCCTCCGCTCGCGAGACGGTCGCCGTCGCCGTCGGGTCGCAGCTACCGGACCTCATCGACAAACCGCTCGCCTGGACGGTCGGTATCACGGACGTCGGCTATTCGATCGGACACTCGATGTTCGTCGCTCCGTTCGTTTGCCTCGCGGTGTACGCGATGGCCGTCCGGCGGGGGGAGCGAGCCCTCTCGGGTGCGTTCGCACTCGCGTACGTCTCACACCCGCTTGCCGACCTGTTCAGCCAGTTGCTCAGGGGACGGGTGGTCGACCCCCGAATCGTCCTCTGGCCGATTGCATCGCCGCCAGCGACCTCTCACGGCGGATTCCTCGACCACTTCGCTCGATACTTCGTCCGATACGTGCACCAACTCCTTACCGGCGGGCTGACGGTACAGATCGCGTTCCAGTTCCTGCTGGGTCTCGCCGTGCTGGCGCTCTGGTTGTTCGACGGTGCGCCGATCGTCGGTGATGTCTGGCGGCTGCTCCGCGCACAGCGACATCGCTGATCGTCGATCAACCGCTAAAGAAGCGGGTCTGCACGGACACTACGAGAGTAATCTACTTCGCCGGTCGCAAACGTCTGAGTCCTCACTGTGTGCTTCTCGTAACCGTTCTGCGTGATGTTCTCCAGTCGAAGGGTGGTGTCCCATTCGGGGCACAGAGCGTGACTCGAGTCACGGGTACGTCGAGGATCGCACAGAGAACGGTGTCGATCGTCGTAATCGAGTACAGGGACCAACGGTCGTGTCCGCCTCGAGGAGCCGCTGAGATCCGGGGACGGTCGTCAGAGACCCAGCCGATGGACGACCGGTGGTCGACTACACCATCGCCGAATGGAACGAGATCGACGGGTCCACGCACAGTCAGCCCGTTCCAGTGGTTCGAGAAGAAGCGGACGGTCGACGACGGCGGGACGATCAGCTACTCGACGGAGCGGGCGTACACATCGTCACATCCCCGTTCGTGTAGACCGTGGCCTGGTCAGGCCGACAGAGTTGCCCTCGAGCGAGCTGTGCGATCCGCGCCTCGCCGTCACTATCCGTGACGTACGTCGCGTCGGTCGATTGTGCCGATCGATAGACCGTGTAGTCGTGGTCCGCGACGCCGTCCTCGGGAACCGTCGCGGTCGTCGTCGACGGATACGCGCCGGTCCGACTGAACAACGTCTGATAGGGATGATCGGTGTGGAGTTGCTGATCGGGACGGATCTCTTCACCCCGGGGCGAACCGGTCAGCTCGCCGATCGACTCGGCCGCGGTGAGTTCCGATTCGTCGTACGCGAGGCGCTCGTGCTGGTTCGCGAAGACCGGGTTTTCGGCGTTGCTCTCGGCGGCGAGGACCATCGCACCCGGATAGACGAGCACGATGACGAGTAACACGGAAACGACCAGTGCCGGCGTCATGTTCCCTCTCAGCGTCCGTACTCCGATCGCGCCGAGGACTGCCATCGGCGCGTAGAGGAACGCGAACCAGCGCGTCGGAATGAAGCTCCGAATGCCGAACATCGGCAGTCCGAGGATGAACACCAGCATGAACGCCGCCGCCAGCAGGAGGGTGAACACCGACTGTTCGGCGCGTCTCCTGTGGACGACGTACAGACAGCCGACGAACGTGACACCGAGCAGGAGCAGGAATCCGAGGTTGTCCACATAGGGTACGAGCTGTTCGATCAGCGTGGGCGCAGCCTCTGCCCCCGCTTTGGCCCCGTCGGACGAGTCACCCGCGGTATTGAGGAATCCGGCGCTCTCCTCGAGCGTCTGCGTGAAGTAACTCAGGACCGTCGCGAGGAACGACTCCTGACGATACGGTGTCAGCGACCACACGAAGATCGTCAGTCCGAGGTTGAAGACGACGAGCCCGACGAGATTGACCGGCTTTTTCGTCCGGAAAACGCTCGTGTCGAGCCGGGTGAGCCCGAGCGGCCCGATCACGAACACGAGCTGTGCGAGAAACGCCGCGAGCAACAGGACGAGCATGATGAACGTCGACACCTGATGGGTGAGGATAACGGCGACGCTCAACAGGAGCAGGAGCGAGAAGTCCCGGATCGTGTACTCGATCCGCATCACGCGGATCAGCGCGTACAGCATCGCGAGGAAGAAGACGAGCCCCAGACTCGTGGGGATGAGCTGCATTCCCCACCTCGCGACGTGGCTCGCGAAGGCGTAGAACGCGGTCGCCAGCACCGCCCATCGCGGCGAGACGAGCAGGTTCGTGGTCGCGTAGACGAGCAAGGTCGACAGGGGCATCACGAGCCCGACGGAGAGGTACAACGCGGCGCGAATCGGGACGTCGTACAGCAGCGACGAGGCGGCGACCAGCAGGTGGTAAAACGGCGATCCGTAGTGTTTGTCGTGGGAAATCGCGCTGAGGGATTGCTCCGCGAGAATCGCGTCGACGAACTCCTGGTGCGTCCAGATATCGATCCCGATGTATCCCGGCGTCGCGTACAGCGCGGTGAACCGGAAGACGAACGCGAAGCAGACGATCTGGAGGAGCAGCAAGCCGGGGTGGAGGTCGCGATCGCCCGCGAAGATGATCTGGCCGATAACGAGCGTCCCGACGACGCTCGCCAGTCCAAAGAAGAGGTGCGTTCGCGCACCCTGAACGACCGCCAGCACCACGAGCCCCGTGAGTCCGACCAGAACGGCACTCGGGAGCGCCATCGACACCGCCGACGGAAGGGTCGGGAACGCCCGCGAGTCGTCCCGCTGATACAGGGAGAGGAGATACAACGCACACGCGGTGCCGAGGATCACCGGAACGGTATTGAGGTAAATCTGCGACATGAGAAATCGCAGCGGAAACAGCACCGCCGCGAGCAGGAATCCGCCGATCGCCGCGACGGTGTCGAGTCGCAACGGTCGCAGTTCCGACAGCGATCTATACGTCATGACTGACCCCCGTCGGATGGCTCAGCTCTTCGTCCCGGTCCACTAATCGGCCGTACAATCCGTGGAGACGCTCCCCGAGGGACTCGACGGAGAGTCCGTCGATCGACTCGCGACCGTCGGAACGCCCCTCATCTTCGATGGCCCGCTCGAGCCCGCCGAGGAGCGCCCCGTCGTTGTCGCTGACGACGCAGTTGGTCGCGCCGCGGACCGTCTCGCGGACGAATCCGACGTCCGTCGAGACGACCGGCAGGTTACACGCGGCGGCTTCCTTGACGACCATCGGGCCGCTTTCGCGTTTCGACGTGACCAGCAGGACGTCGCTCGCGTTCATGTAGTAGGGCATCGCCTCGTGAGCGACGCCGGAGACCGTTCGGAGTTCGACGTCGACGTCCGCGTGCTCGACGAGCCGACGGGCCCGTGGGAAGTCCTTGACCGAGCGGGTCCGGTCGTACGGGAAGAGCGCGACCGGTCGGTCGATCTCCCAGCCAATGTATTCGCGCGCCTGGGCTCTCGACATCGGTCGAAACAGTTCGGTGTCGACGCCGAAGGGAATCAGTCGGTGCTCGGTCTCGAGTTCGCGCGACATGGTTCGACTCGGGACGATCGCGGCGTCCGATCGGCGGGCACTGTGGCGACTGACTGATCGGAGCCACGACTGCTCGCTCATGAGATCGGTTCCCCACAGCGTCACGACGACCGGCCGCGTCGGCTGGGCGAGCGCGAAGGGGGCGACGAGCCCGTAGTTCGCGTGCACCAGGTCGTACGACGTCGATCGGACCGCCGAGAGTAGTTTCGGGTAGAATCGGGCGTAATCCACCGCCGACCGGCCCGCATCCCCGCTGTGTTCGCCGGGAACCGCCAGGACCGTACAGTCGACGCCGCGGTCCTCGAGGACCGACACCTGCTGGTCGAAAAACGGCCGCGGCGACGTGACCAGTTGGAGTACCTTCATCAGTGGCTAACATCGGCTGCAGGAGTCGATCGTCCCGCCGTACGTGCCCGTGCGAGCGTTTCGATTCGTCGGACGACGTAGTCCGTAACGTCGATCCGATCGGCGAGCAGGCGCTCGCGACGCCGTGCCCACGTGTCGGCTGGCTCCTCGACGACCGAGCTGGCCCGCTCGAGCCCGCGTGCGTGTCTCCCGTCGCCGTTGTATTCGAACAGCAGGCCGTACTCTTCCTCGAGCTCCGTCGTGTAGCCCAGCGAAAGCGGATTCACGTAGATCGCGGGCGTGCCGAGCACCGCGGCTTCCGCCGCGGTCGTCGCCCCCTCGCTCAGGACGACGTCGGCGTATGCGAGCAGGTCGTGCATCCGGTCCGGCGACGTCTCGAACTGATACGATTCGAGGGCGGCCGGCGGCTCTCCTTCGGCCGTCAGTAGAACCCGGACGCCCGCGTCCTCGAGTCGGTCGACGACCTCGCGGGGGTCGTCGAAGCCGCCGTGGCCGACGTCGTGGGAGGCGTCCCAACTGCTGAGTCGAACGACAGCAAACGACTCCTCGGGGCTGATCCCGACGTCGTCGAGTACCGTCGAATCGGGGTCGAACCGCTCGGGGTGGAGATAGGCGAGTTCGTGATAGCCCGGGTACGTCACTTGTTTCGGGCCGATATCGTCCCGATAACACGCCGGCGTGGCGATCACGTCCGCGAACGGATAGCCGAGGGTCGTGATGAGAGTCGCGTGTTCGGTGTCGTAGAAGACGAGACTCTTCGTTCGTACCATCGACGCGACGTGAGCGGCAGCGACGCCGCCGATCGCCGTGATTACGTCCGGATCGATCCGATGCGCTCGCCGCAGCAGTCGCCACTCGTACGTCGCCTGCACTGCCGCCAGCGAGACTAGGGAGTCGGATTCGCCGGCCAGTACCTCGTGATCGATGTCGTACGCCTCGAGGAGTCGGACGGCGACGCCGCTCTCCCGAGCGAAGACGTAGACGTCATGGCCTCGCGCTTCCAGTTCCGCGATCGGATTCCGGAAGAAGTGGACGTGGCCGGGGTGCTGGATCGTTATCATCGCTCGCATCGTCGATCTACCTCCGCGATCGGCCGGCAGTTCGAGACGGAGACTGCTCCCGACGGTGATCGGCCCACCGCCCGGACGACTGGTTCATCGAAGACGGACCGCTGCTCTCGCATCGTATCACAACCTCCGGTAGACGAGTCCTGCATCGGCGGCGATGTCTTCGTCGACCGTGCCGGTCACGTCGATCAGTGCGGGATCGTCGGCGAGTTCGCCCGCCACCGCTTCGAGGTCGAGTTGTTCGAACTCCGCGTGCGGCGTCGCGAGCATGACGGCGTCGAAGCCCTCGAACGAGAGTCGCTCCTGAACTTCGATGCCGAACGACTCCCGGGCCGCATCGTCGTCCGCGAACGGGTCGAACCCCTCGACGTCGATGTCGTACTCCCGGAGTACGTCGATGACGTTGCCGATCTTCGAACTTCTGATGTCCCCGACGCCCGGTTTGTACGCCAGCCCCAACACCAGGACGCGACTGTCGCGGAGCGTCTTGTGACACTGGTTGAGCGCCTTGATCGTCTGCTCGGCGACGTGGTCGGGCACCGATTCGTTGACCTGCCGGCTCGTTTGCATGAGTTCGGGGTCGAACCCTTCCCGGGCCGATCGGTACGCGAAGAAGTACGGATCGACCGGAATGCAGTGGCCGCCGACCAGCCCCGGCCGATAGTCGTGGAAGTTCCACTTCGTGCCCGCGGCCTCGAGGACCGCCTGTCCGTCGACGTCCATGTTGTCGAGGGCCATCGAGAGCTCGTTAACGAACGCGATGTTGAGGTCCCGCTGGGCGTTCTCGACGACCTTGCAGGCTTCGGCGACCTCGATCGACGGAGCGCGATGGACGCCCGCGTCGACGACCGACTCGTACAGCGTCGCTACGTCCTCGAGGACCGACTCGTTCTGTGCGCTGACGACTTTGACGACGTCCTCGAGGCCGTGTTCCTCGTCGCCCGGCGTGGCCCGTTCCGGAGAGTACCCGACGAAGAAGTCCGTGCCAGCGGTCAGACCGGAGGCGTCTTCGAGTACCGGAACGAGCGTTTCGCGCGTCGTGCCCGGATAGACCGTCGACTCGAGGACGATCGTCGTCCCGGGATCCATCTTCGAACCGACGGTGGTCGCCGCGCTCTCGACGTAGCCGAGGTCCGGCCGATCGTCGTCGTCGATGGGCGTGGGAACGGCGATGATGACGTAGTCAGCCGCACCGATCTCGGTCGGGTCGGTGGTATACGAGATGTCACCGTCCTGGATCGCGTCGTCGGAGAGGTCGCCGGTCGTGTCGACACCCTTCTGGAGTCGATCCACCGTCACGCCGTCGACGTCGTAGCCGATGACGCGGTAGTTCGACCGGGCGAACCCGACTGCGAGCGGGAGGCCGACGTATCCCAGTCCGACGACACAGATCGTCGCCGCACGCGTCGACTGTGCGTTCGAGTGCTCGAGGGCGGTCCCGTCGTGACTACTCGATTTTCGTGCGTGCTGGTCGCTCTCCCGATCGTCGGCTTGCGTCTCCGTGTCGCTGATTATCGTGGTCATGGGTGATGCGTTGTCGCTGACCCGTCGCACAACCGCGTGCAACGGTGACTCCGGAATCCGTGCACCCGCAATTCGCGGGGCGTCCCGTAGAATCGACGAGTCGGTTGAGGGGGTTTACTATACCTCGAATAAACCAGTGTAGACGCGACAACGAGCGGGCGTCGACGGTCGGGAACGCTGCTGACGGATTGAGCGGACCGGGAGTCGCTCGTCCGAGCCCTTAAACCATTGTTAAACCCACCTGTATTGCTCTATAATGAAGGAGGCGTGGATCGGATATCCGATGCAGTCGGCGAGGTCACGACGCTCGTGACTCGGTCTCGCACCGACTGCAATCAGAACCGCGAATCATGGTGTCCACGCCCCAGATCGGAGTCAGAGCACGGTTCGCATCGATGCAGAGCAGCATCTCGATCGACATGGCTCCGGCTTCGATACAGCGGTACGACGTCCACGCGATCGCATCGGGACCGGCCGTTTCACAGATCGGCGACCGGTCCGGTGGATCGTTGTCTGGGGTACAACTGCTTCGAGTGACGTCAGTCTGGGAATGGGCCCTGATCGCGGTTCTCTTCCTGTTGATCACCGGACTCGTCGGTCTCCGCATGGCCGACGTGCTATCGGAGCGCGATATCGACGTTTCGTCGCTCGTGCTGGTGCCGGAGACGGGAGCTGACGAAGACGACTCGGGCCGCACACGAGCGAGCGACCGCGGGGCCTACGAGTCGTATCTCTCACCGGACACGCCGCCACAACTCCTGAGCGACGAAGGAAGAGTGGTCCGGCTCCTCGTCGCGAATCACGGCCAGATTCGTCAACATCGGATCACCGAAGAAACCGGTTGGTCGAAGTCGAAAGTGAGCCGGATCTGCTCGCAGATGCACGCCGACGGCACGATCGAGAAGCAATCCGTCGGTCGGGAGAACGTCATCACGCTGGCCGATCGACCGCCGAGTCGAGAAGGGGAGTCCGACGAAGTCGATAACCCCCTGCCGTAGGCACGTACCGGATCCCAGTTCTTACCCACCAGTCACCCCCTCCCCGTTTTCACCCACTAGTTACCCGCTCGAGGCCGATCAGACGTCCGGCTGCGACGACCCCCGTCTCGAACTCGAGACCGCACGTCCGAGCGACAGTTCGGAGCGGAGATGGGAGCCGTCACGGCGTCCAGCGGGTTCGTCAGGACACGATCCGATCGGTCGTTGCCGAACGATCGGCGGGAACATTCGAACCGGGTTACATACCGATCGCGAAGCCGTCGTGCGATCGGGTGTGCAGTGACGTTCAGTGGCTACTATCGGTACCGTTCCGATAGCCGGAACCGGACAACCCCCAGGGGACGTCGGGATTGCAACCCGGCTGAGACGAACAGAGACGGTTTCGAGGGCCGAATGGGGAATTAGACGGCCGATAGGGCCGGTCGTATTCGCAGTACTGACTTATTCGTGCTATAGTAATGGCCGCTGTCACACGTGGTGAGAGTGAAGCCCCGGCCGTCGCCGGTACTGGCGGACGGGGTCGGAACTACCCATGACACGAACCAGTACTGCAGTTCAGGCAGCGGTCTCGGATCGGCTCGAAACGACCGACGCGACCATCGTCACCCGCGTCGCACGGCGGTCGTCAGATGGGACACCGTGGTCGATGGCCGCTGCTCGGGAGGTGTTGGGCTGATGTGCGGTATCATCGCCCGTATCGGCCACGGAAGTGCGGCGGAGACGCTCCTCTCGGGTCTCGAGAACCTCGAGTACCGCGGCTACGACTCGGCGGGGATCGCCGTCCAGAACGGATCGGGTGTGAAAGTCCACAAGACGTCCGGCGAAGTGTCCGACCTCAAATCGTCGCTCGATAGCGACCCGCACGGAAACATGGGGATCGGCCACACCCGCTGGAGCACGCACGGGCCACCGACCGACGAGAACGCCCATCCGCATACGGACACGGCGGGTGACGTGGCGGTCGTCCACAACGGCGTCATCGACAACTACGACGAGCTCAGGACGGAGCTCACGGCGAGGGGCCACGAGTTCGAGAGCGACACCGACACGGAGGTCATCCCGCATCTCATCGACGAGTGCCTGGCGACGACCGACGATACCGAACAGGCGGTCCGCGAGGCCGTCGACACGCTCGAGGGGAGCTACGCGATCGCCGCGATCGTCGACGGCGAGGAGCGAGTCTACGCGGCGCGAAAGGGCTCTCCGCTGGTCCTCGGTCTCGACGAGGAGGAGTGGTACCTCGCCAGCGACGTGCCGGCGTTCCTCGATCACACCGACGAAGTGATCTACCTCGAGGACGGCGACCTCGTCGTTCTCGAACCCGACTCCTACCGGATCACCGACCTCGACGGGACGCCGATCGAACGGTCCGTCGACACCGTCGACTGGGACCCGGCGGACGCGGGGAAAGGCGAGTACGACCACTACATGCTCAAAGAGATCGAGACGCAGCCGACGGCCCTCTCGAACACGATCGAGGGTCGGATCGAGGACGGGGACGTCGCCTTCGAGGACCTCCCACCCGGCTCGTTCGACGGTATCGAGTCCGTCCAGTTCGTCGCCTGCGGGACGTCGTATCACGCGGCGATGTACGGCGGGCAGTTGATGCGGGAGGCGGGCGTGCGGGCCGACGTCCTCCGCGCGAGCGAGTACGAATCCACGTCCGGGCCGGTCGACGAGACCACGCTCGTCGTCGCGGTCACCCAGAGCGGCGAAACCGCCGACACGCTCGATGCGGTCCGGAAAGCGGCCGCACGCGGCGCGCGGACGCTCGCCGTCACCAACGTAGTCGGTTCGACGGCTGCACGCGAAGCCGACGACGCCGTCTACATCCGCGCCGGCCCGGAAGTCGGCGTCGCGGCGACGAAGACCTACTCCTCACAGGCGGTCACGCTCGCCCTGCTCACCCAGCGCATCGCCGGAGACGTTCCGGACGCGACTCCCGTCGCGGACCGATCGGCGATGCTCCAGGCGCTCGAGAATCTCCCACAACACGTCGAAGCCGTCCTCGAGACGGTGCGGGCGGAGACGCTCGCTCGGGAGATGTTCGACAGCAATTCGTACTTCTTCATCGGGCACGGGCTCGGGCATTCGGTGGCGCTCGAAGGCGCGTTGAAGTTCAAGGAGATCACCTACGAGCACGCGGAAGGGTTCGCCGCCGGGGAACTCAAACACGGCCCGCTCGCGCTCGTGACCGAGGAGACGCCCGTATTCGCGATCGCGACCGGCGGTGACGACGACGACAAGACGAAGACGAACGCGATCGAGGCTCAGTCCCGTGGTGCGCCGATCGTCGCCGTCGGACCGGACGAGCAGCCCCTCGTCGACATCGCCGACGCACACCTGTCGGTCCCCGAAACCCATCCCGTCTGGGCGGGTCTGCTCGCGAACGTCCAACTCCAGTTGCTCTCCTACTACGCCGCGAAGCAACTCGACCGCCCGATCGACAAACCGCGTAATCTCGCGAAGAGCGTCACGGTCGAATGATCGGCTCGGTTTTCAGGTAACGCCTTTTTGACGCGTCCGTTCGACACCGCCCGTCCGTTCTCGAACCGGTAGGGGGAGGACGGTACTGTGACCCGGCGAACAGTGATAGTCTGACCCGGCGAACGGTCAGTCAGAGCCCTCGAGAAGCGAGGGCATCGCAAGCGACCGGTCGCTCGTCCGTCCGAGCGACGCCGCACCGTTCTCGCTCGAGCGCGTCAGCGATCTCCGTAACCGCGCCGAGGCCGGCCTGTCACGCGCCGAGTACACGATGGCACACCGCTGGAGCGGTCGCGAGCAACGATCCTCGCGACCGTGCTATTCCGGTCACGGATGCTCCCTCGGGGCCGATAGGGGCACCCGTTTGCACTGCCGCTGCGATGCTTCCGACCAACGACGTCTAGATTCGGTCATCGACGGTCCCGATAGTGATCGGACGACGAACCGGAGGGCCGACGGAACGAGTGCCGCCTGGGCTTTGCGACGCTTCGAGACTCTGCTCGCGTTCGACCTCCGATCAGCGACCGAAGTGCCAAGCGATGCTCTGCCGGCACGAGAACGAGTCCGGAGGCGCATCGACGCTCGAGCAGGTGGTCGGTCGACGACCCAGAGGGAACGATCAACTCCGGGAACCGCGGAAAAAGAGCAGGAGAACGCGACCGGCCAGAACCGTCTCTAGCCGTCAGTCGTCTCGTACGTCACGGGCTGTCTCGTGTCGCCATCGACGTCGACGGTCTGTTCGTTCGACTCGTTCCCGTCTACGGTCACGGTGAAGGAGTACTCGCCGTTCTCGCGCTCGAAGTCGACCTCACCGTCCTGATCGACGGGTTTCTCCTCCTTTCCGCGAATGCCCCCCAGCGTTTCCCGCTCGAGTGCGACGGTCGCATTGTCGAGCGTGTCGCCGTTCTGGTCTTCCACGACGAACGTCACCGTGTTACCGTCGTCGCTCGAGTCGTTGCCCGCTTCCGCCTCGAGCCTCAGCGTGAGCGGCTCGTCGCCGCCGTCGATCTCGACGCTATCCTCCGCGGACTGGTATCCGTCCGCATTCGCGGAGACGCTGTAGGTACCGTTCTCGACCTCCCACTCGACCTCGCCGTCTCCGCTGGTCGTTTTCTCGTCGCCGAAGGACTCGTTGTGGCTGACGGTGGCCCCTTCGATCGTGTTGCCGTCCTGATCTTCGACGGTCACAGTCAGCGAGTGTGGTCCGTCGCCGCCGTCGCTGCTGTTTCCGTCGCCGCCGTCGCTGCTGTTTCCGTCGTCGCCGTCGCTGTCATCTCCGTCCGTATCGTCGCCGTCATCGTCGCTATCGCTGCCATCTCTGGCGTCAGCGGTGGCTCCATCGTCGCTATCGCTGCTCTCTCCGCTGGTATCATCGGTCTCGTTTCCGCTTCCAACGTCCGTAGCGTCGCCATCCGACGAATCAATACCGTCGTCAGCCGGTTGGTTCGAGCCGTCAAATCGGTCAGTGACCGACCCGATGGCGCTACCGACAGAGGCTCCGCTCGCAGCGAGAACCAGCCCCGCCAGGAGGAAGACGATGCCACTGACGGTGAGCAACACCTGAACGCTACGCTGAATCGATCGGGTCTTCGTCCGCTGTCCTTGGACATTACGACGCATGATTGAGAATTGTGAGTCGAAAATTGCTGTTACGTGCGCGCCGTCTCGTTTCCGTTCGATACCGCCGCTTTCGGTCGGGTCGTGATCGACTGGCTGTCAGTCTCTCCGTTCTCGGTCGTGAACGCTATCTCGTCCGGCGGCGCTCGAGCCAGGGCCTGCCCCGAGGTGCGCTGCCGGCCCCGCTGCCTGCAGCGACCGGTCGCCCAGGAGTTCGATCGATCACGTACGAGCGTTTTCATTACGAGATAGTTTCGCCGTTCGGCGTTCACTATACGGACGATAAAACCGTTTCAGCAGGGGAAACCGTCTGCCGCGGCGATCCGAGCACGAGAGCGGGAGAGCGCGCTCGGTATCCGTCGTTTATGACGGGAGAAACAGCGGGAACCACTCCTTGCGTGTGAAATCGACGACTCTCGAGGACGCTCCATCGGTGGGGCATCCCGAATCGAGAGGTGCTATTCGACGCCTCTCAGCCCGCGGATATCGACTGTCGGACACCGTGGGTGCCATCGCTGATGCGCGAGAGGAAGGGGCGACCCGCCCGCGGACGGCGAACGGCAGGGAGGCGGTCCCGGCAGGATACTCGGCTGTGCGAGCAGGCGTACGGTAATACTCGTTTACACTCTCTGACGGGGTCTCGCCAGTCGCCGATTGGGGATCGTAAAGACGGTTTTGGCCCCTCTCACCTGTCATTGACGGGTTCAGGAACGGGCTGTCTCGGAGCCGATTTTCCGGCGGCTAGGTGGAACAGTCGTCGCGCTTTATCAGCGCGATCGGAGTAGTGACGGTCGAGGACAGCATGAGCCAATCCACGACCAACGACCCGGCGACCGGTGAACCGCACGCTCGCGAGCAGGGCGAGCCGGCGGGGCAAAAGTGGCTGAGCGGCGTCGTCTCCCTGATCGGCCTGTGGCTGGCCGTCTCGCCGTTCATCTACGAGGCGGCACAGTCCATGCTGTGGAACAACCTGCTGATCGGCGGCGCGATTTTCCTGCTCGCGGGATACAACTACTATCGGATCACGAACGGGTATGCGACCAGTGCCGGCGTCATGTCCCTCGTCGCGCTGTTGGCGCTGTGGATGATGGTCTCGCAGTTCGCGATAGACGGCCAGTTCGCGATGGACGGCCTCGAGGCCGCCAGCCAGGGACTTGCCTGGAGTAACGTCGTGTCGGGACTTCTCGGCGCGGCGCTGTCGGCGTACATCGCCTACACTGCGGGCCGCGACGTGCCGCGAGGAACGGCTGCCGGAACGCGATAAGCCCGATCCGCGGAGGGTTCTTTGAATACCGCACGGCCGGTTCGTGACTGGGGTACGAACCACGTGTCGCTCGAGGCGGCATCGACCGGCAACCCGACGGTGCGTTCCGTAGGGAGCGGAGAATCACGTGGACGGCCGAACAATGATATAGCCGGCCCACAGAGTGGGACCCAACGGACCTCGCCGACAATGACGAGTCATTACGATCACGCGCAGATACAGGAGTTTTGGCAGTACGTCTGGGAGCGCGACGACGTCTACGAACTCGACGAGGACGCCGCCGATCCCACCTACGTCCTCGGGATGTTTCCCTACACGTCGGGCACGCTCCACATGGGGCACGTCCGCAACTACGCGATCACGGACGCCTACTCGCGCTATCGTCGCATGCAAGGCGACGACGTCCTCCACCCGATGGGGTGGGACGCGTTCGGGCTGCCGGCCGAGAACGCCGCCTTCGAGCGCAAAACCGACCCCGAGTCCTGGACGCAGGCGTGTATCCGGCGCATGCGCGAGGAACTCGAGACGATGGGCTTTGGCTACGACTGGTCTCGAGAGATCACGACCTGCGAGCCCGACTACTACCGGTGGAATCAGTGGCTGTTCAAGCGCCTCTACGAGGCGGGGCTCGTCGAGTACGAGGCGGCGGCGGTCAACTGGTGTCCCGACTGCGAGACGGTGCTGGCCGACGCCCAGGTCGTCGATCGCGAGGACGAGCGCAGCGAGTCCTCGGATCGGGCGAGCGGCGACGCCGCGAGCAGCGAGGACGAACAGGGAGCGTCCTCGGATGGGGAGAGCGGCGACGCCGCGAACAGCGACGGCGAACGGGTCTGCTGGCGGTGTGAGACGCCCGTCGGCCGGCGCGAACTCGACCAGTGGTTCTTCACGATCACCGACTACGCCGAGGAGCTCCACGACGGACTCGACGAACTCGAGGGCTGGCCCGATGGCGTCCGCGAGATCCAGCGCAACTGGATCGGCCGGCAGGAAGGAGCACGGATCACGTTCGAAGTGACCGGGGTCGGTGACGCTGCCGGTAGCGACGAGGGCGACCTCGTCGACGTGTTCAGCACCCGCCCGGAGACGATCTACGGCGCGACCTACCTCGCGGTGTCGCCGGGACACGAACTGGCTCGATCGCTGGCCAAGGGCGACGAGGAACGGACGGACAGCGGGTCCGCGGACGAGTCGAACGGGCCGGCGGCCCGCGAGACCGTCGCCGAGTACGTCGAGACGGTCCGCGAGCGGGATCCGGACGAGGTCGGTTTCTCGGGCGTCGAAACGGACGCGACCGCGATCCACCCGCTGACCGGCGAGGAACTGCCCGTCTACGTGGCCGGCTACGTGCTGGACGACGTCGGTACCGGTGCCGTGATGGGCGTTCCCGGCCACAACGAGCGCGACCACACGTTCGCACGCGAACACGGGCTGCCGATCGAGCGCGTGATCGTCCCCGAGGACGAATCCGTCGAGACCGACGTCGAACGCGAAGCCTACACCGGCGAGGGAATCCTCGAGAACAGCGGCGAGTACGACGGCCTCGAGAGCGAGACGGCCGGCGAACGGCTCGTGACAGCCCACGACGCGCTCGAGGACGACGTCACCTACCGGCTCCGGGACTGGCTGATCTCCCGGCAGCGCTACTGGGGGACGCCGATCCCGATGGTCCACTGTGAGGATTGCGGGCGCGTTCCGGTGCCGGACGAGGACCTCCCGGTCGAGCTTCCGGAGTTCGTCCGGACGACGGGGAACCCGCTGGACGCGGCCGAGGAGTGGAACCGAACGACCTGCCCCGAGTGTGGCGACCCGGCACGCCGCGAGACGGACACGATGGACACGTTCGTCGACTCCTCGTGGTACTACCTGCGCTTTCTCTCGCCCGACCTCGCGGACGCCCCCTTCGACACCGACCTCGCGAACGAGTGGCTCCCCATCGACGTCTACGTCGGCGGCGACGAACACGCCATCCTCCACCTGCTGTACACCCGGTTTTTCACGAAGGCACTGGCCGATCTCGACCTCCTCGAGCGACGGGAGCCCATTCGGGAGCTCATGAGCCAGGGGACGGTGCTCTACGATGGCGAGAAGATGTCCAGTTCCAGGGGGAACGTCGTCGCGCCCGAGGAGTACGGTGCGGAGACGACGCGGCTGTTCGTGCTTTCGGCGGCCCACCCCGAACAGGACTTCGAGTGGACCGCGAACAACGTTCGGGGCGCGTACGACCTCCAGCAAACCCTCTACCGGATGGCGACCGCCTTCGTCGAGGCGGGCGACGCCCGCCTCGAGCGGCGCGAGCACGACGACTACGTGGCCCGAGAGATCGACCGGACGATCGCTGCAGTTACCGACGAGTACGAGCGATTCCGCTTCCACCGCGCCGCGACCGAGATTCAGGAGCTCGCCCGCCTGCTCAGACGGTATCGCGAGTACGACCGGCCACAGGGAGAGCTCTACCGGCGCGGCCTGTTGACGCTCGCTGCGTTGATCGCCCCCATGGCACCCCATCTCGGCGAGGAACTCTGGAACAAACTCCGGGGTGAGGGCCTCGCCGTCGAAGCCGACTGGCCCGAACCCGACCGCGACGCCTCGGCCTACCAGCGCGAACGCCAACTCGTCGATCGGACCCTCGAGGACGTCCGGGATATCGTCGACGTGGCGGCGATCGACGAACCCGAGCGGATCGAACTGGTCGTCGCTCGCGAGTGGAAATACCGGGCCGCCGAACTGGTCGACGAGGCCGTCACCGCCGACGATGCCGACGGAGCCGGCACCGTCGACGTCGATGCGATCGTCGATCGCGTGCTCGCGGACGAGACGCTCGAGATCGATGCCGACCGGGCCGCTGTCGGGGCCTTCGTCGGCGAACTGGCGGCCCGCGATGGCGGGGACAGCGGGCACGCGCTCGCGGCGGATCGCGAACGTGCGATTCTCGACCGCGCGTCGTGGCTCGTCACCGACGAGTTCGGTGCCGAGGTGACGGTCCGCCGGGCGACCGACGACGGCGAGCAGGCGACCAAAGCCCGGCCCGGCAAACCCGCGATCCAGATCAGTTGACGCCGTCGGGCCCGTGTTCGACGACGGGATCGCTCGAGGAGTCACCGGTGGCGGATTCGGTTCTGCGGGTGTCGAACAGTAAGGATGATACGATGGTACTCCTAACGGCCGATAATGGCAACCGCTGACGCGAGACGGCGGCTTCGGGAGCGACCGGTGGGTACAACGATCGTCCTGACGATCGTCGGATACGCGCTGGTGCTGGGGACTTTCCTGCTCGACGTCCCGATCTATCCCGACCTGACGAACGCGCAGGTCAATCTGCTCTCACACGTGATCGCGGTCATCAACACGACCGCGACGGTCGTGTTGACACTGGGCTGGTACTGGATTCGCGCCGGCGAGGTCGAGAAACACCGGCTGGCGATGGTCAGCGGGTTCGTGTTGATCCTCGGATTCTTGGTCGTCTACCTGCTCAAGGTCGGCGGCGGCGGCACGAAGGAGTTCGTCGGACCTGACTCCGTCTACTACCCCTACCTCGTCATGCTGGCGATCCACATCATCCTCTCGATCGTCTCGGTCCCCGTCGTCCTCTATGCGCTGGTGCTGGGACTCACTCACACCCCTGCGGAGCTCCGGAACACCGCCCACGCGAGGGTCGGCCGGATCGCCGCCGGCGCGTGGATCCTGAGTCTCTTCCTCGGCGTCGTCACCTACGTCCTGCTCAACCACGTCTTCACCTACGAGTTCGCTTCGATGCTCGTGCCGGTCCTGTAACTCGGCGCGATCACTCGAGTCCGACCCACGTGCCCCGGTCGTCGCTGCGTTCGATCGCGTCGAGGACTCGCTGGGCGGCGAGTCCGTCCTCGAAGCTGGGTTCGAACGTTCGGTGCGTCTCCGACGCCCCGCTGGCGACCGCGCTGAGGAACTCGTAGTTCTCGTGGACGAACGTGTGCTCCCAGCCCAGCACGTGGCCCGGCGGCCACCAGTGGTCGACGTAGGGATCGTCTTCGTCGGTGACCAGGATCGTCTCGTAGCCCCGGTCGCCGTCGCGGTGGACCTCGAGTTCGTTGAGCCGCTCGAGGGAGAACCGCAGACTCCCCTCGGAGCCATGAATTTCGATCGTGTGGTCGTTCTTGTGGCCCGCAGCGACGCGGGAGGCCTCGAGGGTGCCCATAGCACCGTGTTCGAACGCGAGCTGTGCGGAGTAGGCGTCGTCGACGGTGACGGGACGCGTCTCGCCGTCGCTTCCCTCGACCGGTCGTTCGTCGACGAACGTCCGCAGGTGGCCGCTGACCCGTTGGATGTCGCCCGCGAGGTCGTCGGACCCGACGAGGAATCGCAGGAGGTCGACCGTGTGCGCGCCGAGGTCGCCCAGCGCGCCCGATCCGGCCAGCTCCTCGTCGTTTCGCCACGACCACGGCGCGTCGGGATCGACCAGCCAGTCCTGGAGGTAGCGCCCGCGAGCGTGGCGGATGGTACCGAGTTCGCCGGCCTCGAGAAACTCCTTTGCGTACTGGATCGCCGGCACGAATCGGTAGTTGAACGCACAGCCGGCGGGGACGTCGTCGCCGGCGTCGCGGGCGGCCGCGGCCATCGCCTCGGCCCCCTCGAGCGTCGGCGCGAGGGGCTTTTCGCAGAAGACAGGCGTTCCGGCCTCGAGGGCCGCGATCGACGGCTCGGCGTGGACGTGGTTCGGACCGAGATTGTAGAAGACATCGACGTCGTCGACGATGTCGGCCCAGTCGGTCGCGGTGGCGTCGAAGCCCAGACGATCGGCGGCATCCGAGAGCGCGTCTTCGTCCCGACCGACGAGCACGCTGCGTTCGACCGCGGGCGCGTCCGGGAAGAACATCGGGAGCCGCGCCAGTGCGTTCGCGTGTGCTTTCCCCATGAACCGATAGCCGAGAACGCCGACCTCGAGTGGCATGGACGGTCGTTCACCGGCCCCGCAGTTATCCCTTTGTGGTGCGTTCGTGTGAGCCGCGTTCGTGATCGGACGGCGAGAGCGAGAACGGGGTCGCGCCGCCGGCTCGAGCGGTTCAGTCGTCGGCCGGCGTCGGCGCACCGCGCTCGACGTCGATGTTGCCCGCATCGAGATCGGCTTCGACGTTGCGGGCCGCCTCCACCATGTTCGCCATCTTGCCGTAGGCGACCTCGCGGGGGAGCAGCTTCACGCCGCAATCCGGCGAGACGACCAGCTGTTCCGGCGGGACGACCTCGAGGCCCTTCTTGATGTTCTCCTCGATTTCGTCGACGGACTCGGCCTCGGCGACGTGGACGTCGGTGACGCCGAGCGCGAGGTCCTTCGTGAACTCGGGGTCTTTGAAGACGTCGAGCTGATCGTAGTCGCCGTTGGCGAGTTCGAGGTCGAACTCGTCGACGGGGAACTCCAGAATCTCGGGGTAGATCCGGGAGTAGTCGCCGTAACAGACGTGGAGACCGATGCGGACTTCCTCGGGGATGTCGGCGACGATGCGCTCTAAGGCCTCGCCGACGATCGCGTGGTCGTCGGGCGTGGTCGCGAGCGCGGGCTCGTCGATCTGGATATACCGTGCGCCGGCGTCGACGAGCTTCTCGATCTCCTCGTTGACGAGGTCCGCGAGGGCGTAGGCGAGTTCCCCGTCGTCCTCGTAGGCCTCGTTGAACGCCCAGCTCGCGAGCGTATACGGACCCGTGATCGGGACTTTTACGGGGCGGTCGGTGGCGCTGGCGGTGAATTTGTACTCGTCGACGAGCCAGCTATCGTCGTATTCGACCTCGCTGACGACGCTTGGCTTGTCGAAGTAGTTGTGGCCCCAGACCTTGACGGGACCGTTGAACTCGTAGCCCTCGATGCGGGCGGCGAAGAACTCGACCATCTCGTTGCGCCGCATCTCCCCGTCGACGACGGCGTCCAGGCCGGCGCGTTCGTGTTCGTTCGTAATGAGTCGGGCGGCGTCGTCTTTGGCCTCTTGCCAGTCGTCTTCGTCGAAGTCGTGATCGTCGTCCTGATAGAGCTCCTTCGCACGGTTGAGCCACTTGGGCTTCGGGTAGGAGCCGACGACGGTCGTCAGCAGGAAGTGGTCGTTCTCGTGGTCGTCCGGTCGGAACTGATCTTTGTTGTCGTTCGTGCTCATGCTGCTTTCACCTCCGCGAGTTCCGCGGCGTCCGCAAGGACCTCGAGTTTCTCCTGATACTTGTTGTAGGGCAGGTAGAACGTCTCGGTGTTGGTCGTCAGGTAGACCGTCTCGAACTCGGTGACGCCGAGTTGGCCTTCGACCCAGTCGACCCGGTCGCGGACCGCTTCCGGATCCTCGACGAGGGTACTCTGGCCGTCGGCGAGGCCGAGCGCGACGTCGTCGGTCGCGCCGTACTCCTGAATGTTGTAGAGGTTGTCGTCCTGGTTCGCGACGAAGTCGAAACCGACCGCGTCGATATCGGCGTCGAGCAGGTGTGCGTAGACCTTCTCCTCGAGTGCGCCCCAGTAGGGCTGGACGACCACGTCGGCGTCGGTCGCGCCCGCGACCCGATCGATCGCTTCGCTGGCACGCTCGTCTTCACCGTCGTCGGGTGCCGACTCGACCAGCGAGGGCTCGAGCAGGAACAGCGTTTCGTGCTCGGGGAAGGCGTCGACCTCGCCCGCGAGGAAGTCGGCGATCGCACCGAGGAAGTCGGCCTCGTCACCGTAGTGGTCGTCGGTGGCGAGGTCGGCGAGCGAGTAGGGACCGGGGAGGACGGCCTGCAGGTCGTCCCCGTCGGTCAGCGCCGTGGCGGCCTCGAGTTCCGCGGCGACGTCGCCCGTGGGCTCGAGGTCGTCGGTGACGACCGGCTCCCGATAGAAGTTGTTGTTGTCGTAGTAGCGGACGATGCCGTGGGTCTCGACGGCGTCGGCGACAGCGAGCGGGTGTGCGAGCATGTCGTCCCACCGCAGTTGGCCTTCGACGATGCGGTCGAGGCCGGCATCCTGCTGGACGGCGATCACGTCTTCGCGGGCTTCCTCGTAGGCCGCGGTAATCTCGTCGCTCTCATCGCCGCTGATGAGGTCGTGCTTCTGGTGGCCCTTGAGGTCCGAAAGGTCGTCTTTCGCCCAGTCCGGGAGCGGATACAGCCCCGGCGTGGTCGAAACGTACTCAGTCATCGTGTCCCCGGCTAGGCTATACCGACGCTTAATATTTTCCATCCGTACTAATACACTGCAGTAATGTTCCCGGGTAGGGATCGATTCCGAGAGGGGGGTTTGCGATGAATGTGAACGTACGTCACAGGCCGCCTCCGCCGCGATGACCCGGCAGAACGAAACGGAGGCGGATCGCTCTCGATCACTGACTCGACTCGAGTGGCTCGTGACTCGACGGTCTCCTATCAGTCCAGCGCCAGCAAGGCGTACGTCTCGTCGTCGACCTGTGCGACGACGTAGATCGTTCCGTCGTCGAGGACCGGTCCCGGTCCCACGCGACCCCCAAACTCGCGCTCGAACCGCACCGCGGGACCCCCGTCCGGACTGTCACCCGGCGTCGGGTCCAGCGCCTGGAGGCGGTCCCCGCCGACGAAGACGGTGTCGCGGCCGTACGCCGGCGCGGTGTGTCGCCAGTCTCCGATCTCGTGTTCCCAGGGCCGGTCGCCGGATTCGGTATCGACGGCGTGGAGTCCCTGCCCGTTCGCGACGAGTACGAGCCCGTCGGCCACCGCGATACCGCGGTCCGCCCAGCCGGTATCGACCGCCCAGTGTCGCGTCGGATCCGAGAGACCGTCGTCCATCAGTGCGTACGTAGTCCCGTTTCGGCAGTTGACGTAGACCGAGTCAGTGTCCGCGCTGGGCGGCGCCGTCGGCTCGGCAGGTAGTTGCCACCGACGTCCACCCATTCCCTCTCTGTCCAGCAAGTAACCCATCCCAGCCTGGGTGGCAACGACGAACCAGTATCCCATGAAAACGGCAGGGTGGTCGAGTACCTGTCCGAACACCTCTCGATCCCACCGAATCGCTCCATCGGCAGGATCGAGCGCGACGACGCGTTCACCCACACCACAGATCAGTTGCTCCCCGCTATGAGTCGCCGGCGTCGTCACCTGGCCGGGCCTCTCGAATCCTCGTTCCCACAGCCCCTCGCCCGTCTTAGCCTCGAGCGCGCGAATGGCGGTCCCGGTCGAAACGTAGGCGGCGTCGTTCCAGACCAGGGGCACCCGTTCGACGTCCTCGGCCGTCCACAGCTTCGACCCATCGGCGGCGTCGAGGACCCGGAGCGTGTCCACGTCGAGTTGATACACGCGACCGTCGGCGACGACCGGTGCCTGATACGCGGTCTGTGCGACCTCCACGCGCCAGCGCTCGGTAACGCCGTCGACCGGTGCCTCACCGTCGCCGACCGCGCGGGTGTTGGCCGCGTTGCAGCCGAACGTCGACCACTCACCGTTCGCCCCGCGGGCGCTGTCCTCGGGGTTCGGAAAGTCGTCGACGCCCGACGGCGGCGGCTCGTCGGGATCCCTGGCTCGCGAGAGCAGCGAACAGCCAGCGACGG
The DNA here is from genome assembly GCF_002494345.1 of Natrinema ejinorense. Lineage (GTDB taxonomy): Archaea > Halobacteriota > Halobacteria > Halobacteriales > Natrialbaceae > Natrinema > Natrinema longum. The sequence continues at coordinate 594,192 of NZ_NXNI01000001.1, read as the reverse complement.
CGACGCTCACACCGGTCGCGCCGACGCTCCTCAGCAGCGTTCGTCGGGTAGAGGGCATCACTCGATGCCTCTCACTCGTTCGAAAAGAACCTTCGGACGACGTATCCCGTCACCCGAATCTCGGCCGCTAGCGGAGCAACTCGAGCACCGTCAGCGTCTCGAAGGGGAACGACTCGTCGGCGACGGCCACGGCGCTGAATCCGCGTTCGCCGGCTTCTTCGACCACCTCGTCGACCCCCGTCAGGCTGCTGACGAGCAGGTAGACGCTGCCCTCGGGCGCGAGTACGCGGCCGACGTGCTCGAGGAAGGGATCGATGACGGCCCGGCCGTCCTCGCCGCCAGACAGCGCGTGCTCCATCCAGTCGTCCCACTCGTTTTCGGGATCGGTCGGCAGATACGGCGGGTTGAACACCACCGCGTCGAACGTCGCGTCCCGAAACGGCGAGACGAGATCCGCCCGCACCGTCTCGACGCCCGCCCCGCGGGCCTGGCGGACGGCATGGGGGTTCAGGTCCGAGGCGATCACGCGAGCGTCCGTCCGGTCGGCGATCCGGCCGGCGACGTAGCCCGAGCCGGTTCCGACCTCGAGGACGCGCTCGTCCCCCTCGAGGCGCTCGCAAGCCGCCTCGGCCAGCAGGTGTGAATCTTCGGCGGGTTGGTAGACGTCCGGTTCCTCGTCGCGTCGTTCCTCGAGTCCCATCTAGTTCTCCTCCGGTGTCGTCATTCGGTGTTCCGTACCGCCGGCGTTCCGGTCGTCCGACGGCGGACTGCGGTCCTCGTCGGCGATCCGGAAGCCGCCGGTTTCGGCCCGATCGGACAGCTCGCGCTGCGGGAACGGGATCTTGATGCCCTCGTCCTCGAACGCCCGCTTGACCGCGTCGATCGCGGCGGTTCTGGCCTTCCAGTAGCGTCTGGCGCTCGGTTTGTCGATCCAGAAGCGAACGCCCAGCAAGACCGCCGAGTCACCGAAGGACTTGCCGACCACCTGTGGCGACGGTGCGGAGAGGGCCTCGTCGACCTCGTCGATGGCCGTTTCCGCGAGTTCCGCCGCGCGATCGACATCCGTCCCGTAGTCGACCCCGACCTCGACCTCGAGTCGCAGGCGACCCCGTTTCGAGCGGTTCGTCACCATGCTCGAGGCGATGACGTCGTTGGGGATCATGATGTACTCGCCGTCGAACGAGCGGACGCGAGTGTTGACGATCGAGATGTCCGTGACGATGCCCTCGTTGTCGTCGACCTCGATCCAGTCGCCGATCTCGAAGGGGCGGGCGAACATGAGGACGAAGCCGGCGAGCATCGTCCCCAGCGTCTGGCGGGCGGCCATCCCCAGCACGATCCCGAGGAAGCCGGCCCCGACGAGCAGGCTGCCCAGATCCTCGATCCAGATCCCCAGGATGACCACGACCGAAACGGACCAGATGATCACCTGCGACAGCCGCTGGGTGACCTGGCGCTGATGTTCGGTGACGGCCGCCGTCGAATCCATCACCTCCGTGATGATTCGGCGAACGAACCGCCTGACGATAACCGTCACGACGACCAGTATGAACGAAAAGACCGCGCGCGGAACGGCATCCCTGTTCAGATCGAGTCCGGCGTAGAACTGCTGGATTTCGTCCGTCCGTCCCCAGATCCCCGTCACGACGGCGGCGCTCAGCAGACACGCACCAACGAGGACCGCCACCGCAACGATGTCGGCGTACAGCGGCCGCACACGGTCGGCCACCCACTCGTGAAGCCGCCGGTAGGAGAGCAAGACGACGACGACGAGCCCGACCGCCATGAACGACACCGCGAGCTTGTGGGCCGCCGTCGGAGCCACCTCCGACAGCCAGTCCAGCCCCGTCAGTAGTCCGGACATGCGTTCGTCTCTGAGCCCCTCGGCCGTGCAGCTTTGAGTATCCGTTGGTTGTGTCGCTGCCCGGCACGCGCGACCGCGGCTCGAACGCCAGTCAGCCGAGTACCTCGAGTCGCGGGTCAGGAGTCGTCGGGATCACCGACTTCCCAGGCGAGCTGTGCCAGGGCGGCGAACTCGGAGGGGGCCATCGCGCCGGCTCGCTTCCGGAGCACCGCCTCGTCCGCCGCGTCGACGACCGCCTCCGGCTCCGCGAGTCCGGAGATGTGGGCCGTGTTCCGGATCGCGTTCCGGATCGTCTTCCGGCGCTGGGTGAACAGCGCCTTGACGAACCGCAGGAAGAAGTCCTCGTCGGCGACCGTGTAGTCGGGCTCGCGTGGCACCGCTCGAATCACCGCGCTCTGGACCGCCGGCGGCGGCGAAAACGCCTCTTTCGGGATCGATTCGACGAGTTCGATCTCCGCGTAGTGCTGGCTCGAGACCGAGAGCCGGCCGTACTCCGAGGTGTTCGGCTCGGCGACCATCCGCTCTGCGAACTCCTGTTGGAACATCAAGACTAGCGGCTTCTTCTCGGGAAAGAGTCGAAAGGCGATCTCGCTCGAGACGCCGTAGGGGAGGTTCGACACGGATGCCGTGAAATCGGGCAACTCGACCTCGAGGGCGTCGCCCTCGACGACGGTCAACTCGCCGGCGTCGATCTCCGCGGCGAACTCCTCGCGGAGGAACGCGGCGAGGTCGCGGTCCCGCTCGACGACCGTGACCTCGTCGCCGACCGCGAGCAGCCGATCGGTCAGCGCGCCCGTTCCGCCGCCGACCTCGAGGAGGTGGCTCGTGTCGGCGTCGATCTCCTCGAGGTAGGTCGGCAACCGATCGAGCACGCGGTCGTCGACGAGGAAGTGCTGGTCGCGATCCGGATCGCCGCGGACGCCGGCCCGGGCGATCAGTCCGTCTGGATCTCTCATTGCCGAGGATTTGGCCGGGGTGCGTGTAAACGCACCGTCTCGTGCGCTCGATGTCCCTCGCCGGGCCCTCGAGGACGCCTCTCAGGGCTCCGTTTCGACGACGCCTCCCCACCGCTCGACGGCCGGACTATCGTGATCGCTACTGGTTCTGTTCCTGTTCGCGTCGCCCGACGAACGTCTGGTACTTGAGGTCGTCGTCGCGAAGCTCCTCGAGGATCCGATCGACGAGGATCTGGTCGGGGTCGTGGAGCCCGGAGACCCGCTCGGAGAGTTCCTCGAAGCTCTCGAAGGGTTTGCGCTTTCGCTCGTCCAAGATGCCGTTCCGGAGTTTCTTCCCGATCCCCGGCAGCAGGTTCAGTTGGTGGAGCCGCAGCGTGATCGGCTGGGCATCGTTGTAGAAGTCGACGAACCGCTCTTCGTGCTCCTCGACGAGATCTTCGACGACGTACTCGAGTTCCGACTGCGCGCCCGAGGAGAGATCGTCGTACTCGACGCGGTGGCACTCGGTGACGATATCCCGTTCGGCCGACGGCTCGACGACGACCTCGCTGCCGATGGTCAGGCGCTCTTCCTCGTCGAACGCGACCTGATAGAGCTGGAAATCCTCGATGCCGACAGCGTAGCCTGCCGGTGACTTCGCGTACTGTGGTCGGCTGTCGTCGGACAGCCCGTGTGCGAGATAATCCAACACGACCGCGCGTCGAACGTCCGTCTCGTCGCCATCGGCTTCGCTCATTACGTCCCGATACGGCAACGGCGTACTTAAAGAGTCGCCCCGCTCTCAGGGGACCGAACAGACGCCAGTGGGGCGTCGACGAGCAGTTCCCCTGCATCGCGTCGAATCGGCCCGGTCGATCGTCTCGTACGGACGCAGTCGGTGTCGGCCCAGCGGCGACCCGCCCTGCGGGTGTGCCGGGACCCAGCGACGGCAGCCCGTCTCAGGCGTACTGTGCGACGACGTTGAGAATCTCGTCGAGTTCGTCTCCCGACAGCGAGTAGCGCTGCTGTGCGTAGACCGACCGAAGCTCGTCCCGGTCCCGCGGCAGGAGGTTGGCGATCTTGTAGGCCGTCGCTTCGTCGACCTTCTCGAGCGCCAGCAGGTCGTCGACGAGCGCCTGGGCCTCCTCGGGCTCGAGGACGGCGAACCGATTGGCGTGTTCGATCGCTCGCGCGAGCTCGTAGCGCAACTCGCGATCCTCGTCCATCGCGCGTTCGGCTTCGATGTCGGCGAGCAGCTCCTTCGTTTCCGAGACCGTCAGGAACTCCTCGTCGACGATCTCTTTGAAGATCGTCATCCTGCGGTTAGATCCGGCTCTTTTCCTGATTCTGTGCGCGCATGTGGGCCGCGGCGACGAGCAGGGTCTTGTCCTTGCCGCCGTCGTTGATCGCGACCTTGAAGACGCTGCCCTGTTTGCCGACGACTTCGCCGGTGCGACCGTCGAATCGTGGGTGGAAGCGACCGTCCGCAACGCTTGGGTCGATCTTCAGATGGACTTTCTCACCCTCCTCGTACTCCTGAATCGCACGCTGTGGCGGCGAGGTACCGCGGTCTCGAGGATCGTTCGCGAGCTTCTTCCGGGTTCCCTGACGAGGGCCATTAGATTTCGGCATAGTCGTACGACCGCTTTGTCCGGTGACGGTTATAAAACACACGTATTCCACCCACCGGTTTTCACGGGCTCTTCGGGCGGCAGTGTCGCCCTCGAATCTGCCACAAAACCCGTCCAGCGGGGGCGACGATGCTCGGCCCGCGGCCTGCTCAGGCGTGCAGGAAGCTCATCGAGTAGAACAGCGACCGCTCGTAGACGTCGGGTTCGATCGAAAAGCCGAGATGGGACCCGATGTAGGCGTTGTTGAAGTGGGCGTACCGCGGCCCCTTCAGGATTCGCAGCGTCAGTCGGGGATCCATTTCCATTCGAACCCGTCGGCGATCGGTTCGGTCCGGTAGCCCGTCGACGATCTCGTGGCCGCCGCCGTCCGCCGTAAATCGCATGTAGTGGTCGTCGACCAGCGAGAGGAGGACTTCCGTTTCCGACTCGAACCCGATCCCGCGGCGCTTGGCGTCGAAGTTCTCGTAGGCCGTCGGGACGTACTCCTCGAACGACTCGAGCGTCGGCATCGGATCCGACTCGTAGGTAAACTCCCGGTCTGCGAGCTCGGTTTCGATGTATTCCCGGCGCTGCTCCTGATCGACGGGCGAGAACGGCGCGGACTGCTCGCCCGTGGCGACGTCGAACCACTCCCCGCTGTTGAGGAGGATACACTCCGAGCCGTCGGCGACCCGCTCGTCGTCCTCGAAGTAGTCTCGCGCCTCCGATCGCGTCGACCGCGCGACGTACTCGTTCAGGTCCGCGAGATCGCCCGCGAGCGTGTAGCTGCCGGCGAAGGGCATGTAGTAGTCGGGCTCGAGGAGCTCGAGGAAGCCGACGGCGTTTTCCAGCGACTGGAGCCGGCGGTCCTCGCGTTCCGCGAGCAGTTTTTCGTGGGAGTAGTCGATCCGGCCCTGGGGATACCCCCCCGCGAAGGTGTACTGCAGCATGGCCAGATCGATCTCGCCGTACTGCTCTTTGACGCGGCCGGCAGCGTGCTGGGACATCGGCCAGCGACAGTCGTTTAGATTGAGCACGGTGTGCTCGCCGTCGTCGAAGACCGCCATGGAATCGATCTGCGTCGAGCCGTCGATCCCCTGCGTGCTGGCGTCTTCGGCCATCCACGGGCAGGCGAAGTGATTGCCACACACCGCCGGGTCGCAGTCGTCCGACGCGAGCACGTTCACGGACAGGTCGTCGCCGAGGTGAATCCGCTCGTCGTGGGGCAGTTCGCGGACGTCGAATCCGGCGGCCTCGACGTTGTGTCTGAGGAAGTCCCAGTTGTAGTCGTGGATGAGGACGGGAACCTCGGAGTCGAGTCGCTCGAACGTCTCGCGGTGGCAGTGGTCGGGGTGAATGTGGGAGACGTAGATGTAGTCGACGTCGTTGAAATCTTCGGGCTCGAACTCGACGGGCGGGTAGTGTGCCCAGGCACCGTAGAACGCGCCGTCGAGGATCCAGGGGTCACAGAGGACGGCGGTCTCTCCTGATTCGACGAGGACCGTCGACGACTTGACGTGTCGAACACGCATGTTCGGAGCCACGATAATAGCAGATATATGTTCTCTCGAGAATTACGCAGCGTGAGAACGGTTCAGTTTCGGTCGCCGACGATGAGGCGTGCTTACTTTTTCCCCTCGCTTGCGATGTGGTACTGCAACACCGTCTCGTATCCCTCGAGATACGCCCCGATATCGACGCTCTCGATCTCGGACTCGAGCCGGCTGGCTTCCTCGTATTCAGTTTGCCAGCGCTCCAGGAAGTAGTCCTCGACGCCGGATTCGCTGATGGCCTCGACGACAGGGGAGACGGCTTCGTCGGTCGGAGTCCGTCGAATCCGCCGTACCTGCTTGTCGGAGATAATATCGGCCTCGAGCGCGTGGACGACGACTCCGGCGCTACAGTCTCCCTCGGCGAGTTCCCGCTTCCAGGTCGAGATCCAGTTGCCGATCCGGGCCATCCGCTGGCCCCGATCGCAAACCTCCCGCAGCTTCGATAGCTCCGTCGAGTCGAACGACCGGGCGTTCGCGAAGTCGATGTCGGCACAGACGAGTATCAGCATGTTGTGCACGTCGTGTTGCCAGAGCTCGTGTTCGGAGACGAGGTCGGGAGACTGGTTCGCGAGATACGAGTACTCGATCGCCCGCAGGGCCTGCTTGAGATCGAACGCCAGGAGGTCCGCGAACTCCGCCGATCGGGGACCGGCGTCGTATATCGTCGAGAACCGTTCCCAGACGTCCTGCAGGTAGCGGACGACGGCACCGTCGACGGCGGGTCGGTCAGGGTGGGAGCGTCGATGATCGAACGGGATCGCAGCCAGTTCGTCGAACGTCGCCCGATCCCCGTGTCGTTCGGCGACGTCGTCGGCCACGACGATGAATATCGACGCGAGCAGTTTCGCGTCGTGAACCGCGCGCTCGCGATCGACATCGACACAGGAGAGTCGAACCGACGGAAACAGGTATGCGAGCCAGTGCCAGATGAACCGATCCCTGTCACCGACGATATCGTCGTATGCGTCGATCAGTGGATCGATCGTCTCGGAAAGTTCCTGTTCTCGGACCCGGGCAAGCGACTCGTCGGTAGCCTCGAGGGCTGCGAACTGACGCTCAGTTCTCATCAACGTACTTTTACTATTCCTTTGTAATAAACCGTTGGTAATTATTATATATAGTCCTAGATGAGTATCAGTACACGGTTTCAGCTGCGGACGACGACCGGGATACCCAAACCCTTCGTGAATGGCAGGGAATGGGCGTCATATGCAGGAAGACGCCGGCGTTCACGTGCTGCCGATTCCGGTCGAGTACGGCGGCAAGCAGTTGACGGTAACGCCGACGATCGTCGAAAGCGACCGTGGACTCGTACTGCTCGACGTCGGTCCCCCGGGTGCCGTCGACGGGCTCGAGACGCACCTCCGGGCCCTCGAGTACGACCTCGATGACATCTGGCTGGTCCTCCTGACCCACCACGACGGGGATCACGCCGGCGGGCTCGCGGAACTGCTCGAGCGAGTCGACGCGGTCGTCGCGACCCACCGCGAGGAAGCGCCGTACGTGTCGGGCGAGCGGGAGCCGATCAAAAGCGAGGGGAGCCGGTATCCACCCGTCGATATCGATATCGAACTCACCGATGGCGTTCGATTCCCGACGGTCGCAGGGCCGATGGCGGTCGTCGCCACGCCGGGCCACGCGCCCGGCCACGTCTCGCTGTATTTCCCGACGGGAAAGCTGCTCGTCGCCGGCGATGCGCTCGTCGCGGACGGGGAGAAACCGCTCGAGGGACCGAAACCACGCTTCACGCCGGAGATGGAACGCGCGGTCGACTCCGTCGACACTCTGGCAGCACTCGAAATCGAGCACACCGTGTGCTATCACGGCGGCTACGTGGATCGCGGGACCGAGCGGATTCGGGAGCTTCACGAGCAGTTGCGAGCTTAACTCGAGGCAGTCGGGCACACCGGTTTCGCCGTCGTGGATCGCGACCGTGCGTTCCAAAACGGACGGGCAGAAGCGGAATTCTCATCGGTATCCAACCCCAATCGAGGGCTAATGCGAATCGAACTCCGCGTCTGTCAGCACTGTCTCGACGGCGATCACGGCAACGAGCGCCGCACCGCGCTCCTCAACGACATGGTCGACTGTGCCGAACGGATCAAGGAGTACAAGGAGGTCATCGACCTCGATGCGGTCCACATCCGCAAAGTCAGGGACGACGAACCGGGGAAGCCGGCGGCGCTCCCGGTCGTCTCGGCGACGATCCAGAACGACCAGGTCGTCCTGAACGACACGCAACTCGTTGCGGAAGGCCAGGACGGGAACATGCTGGTCTACACCAGCCCCGACGACGTGCTGACCGTGCTTGCGGGGAACCTGGACGAGATCAGCAAGGCCGTCACCGACGACGTGACGATCGACCTCTCGCCCGTCGGCGCGGAGATCGTCTCCCAGGCCGATCTGGGTGCAAACCGCGATCGCGATCGATAACGCGCTCCGAGACCACCTCCTGTAGCGAACGGCGACTCGCTCGAGAACCAGTCGAAACCGCCGTCACCGTCGGGTATCGGTGACACCACTCGGCTCGTCGACACGCCCCAGCACGTCCAGTTGATGCGTGAGATAGAGCAACTCCCCGGCGTCGACCTGGGCCCGGCGACGGGCCAGCCACTCCTCGAGTCCCTCGAACTCCTCGCCGGAGATCTCGCCGACCGCTTCCTCGACGGTAGCGAGGATGTGACGGAGGAAGTACGCCTCGTCTCCGGGATAGCTGCCGTCGACGGGGCGGACGACCCAGTCCGAGCCCGCGACCCCGAGAAGCGAGACGCCGTCCATGCCCTGGAGTCGGACGAGGACGTCCTCCCCGGCCCGACTGCTGCCGCCCGGTTTCGCATCCATGTGGTCGTGGTAGTATCGTTCGACGTCGGGATCGGCGGGATGGGGCGGCCGGAATCGGGTCGCCCCGTCGAACGTGATGGGGAAGTAGTAGAGTCCGCCGGGAGCGAGCGCGCCGAGTAGCGGTCCCAGTCCTTCCAACTCGAGAATATCGAGCACGGCCGCGCCGACGAGGAGGTCGGACGCCGTCGCCGCGCGATCGGCGTAGGTCACCGCCTCCGCGACGACGGGCTCGACCTCGATGCGTCGATCGGGCCCCTCGAGCGTGAGCACGTCGGTCCCGGACACCGAGACGGGGCGGTCGTCGGCCCACGTGCGGAGCTGCCGGCGAAGTTCCGTCACGTTGTCCGACTGCAGGTCGACGGCGGTGTACCGGATCTCACCCACGGGGAGCACGTCCCACTCGAGGAATCGAGTCACCATCGTCCCGATTCCGGCACCGATCTCGAGGACGCACAAGGGACCCTCGCGGGCTTCGTTGCGGATCGCCAGCCGTTCGCGTAGCTGCTCGACCAGCCGTCGATCGAGCGCACGGTCGTCGACCGTGCGTTTCGCCCGGAGGTAGCGCTGAAACCCGTCGGTCACGTCACCACCTCCGCGGTCGGGGCGACGTCGGCGAGCAGGCGACGGACGCGAGCGGTCGTCTCCTCCCAACCCGGGTGGCGTTCGTAGCGCCGTCTGGCGGCCCGCCCCATCGCGGCCAGTCGGTCGGGATCGTTCGCGAGGGTCCGCAACGCGGCTGCGACGGCCGCCGGATCGTCGGGATCGACCAGCAGGCCCGTTTCACCGTCGGTGACGACATCGGTCGCGCCGCCGGCCCGCGACGCGAGCGCCGGAAGCCCGAAGCTCATCCCCTCGAGATAGACGATGCCAAAGCCCTCGTATCGCGAGGGCACCGCGAGGACGTGGCTCGACCGGAGCGCGGCCTCGAGTTCCTCGTCGGCGAGTTCGCCGGTCATCGACACGCGGTCCTCGAGGCCGTGCGAGCGAACGCTGCGACGAACCGACGCGGCGTACTCCTCGTCGACGGGTCGGCCGACGACGGTCAGTTCGGCGTCGAGTTCGGCGGCGGCCAGTCCCTCGACGAGCGTGTCCAGTCCTTTTCGGGGAGCGATGTTGCCGACGAATATCACCCGTAACGGCTCCGCTCGAGCGCGGCTGTCGATCGTCTCGGCGTCGACGGACGGGTCGAACCGGTCACCTGCTGGCGGTGCGACGACGGTCCTGTCGGGATCGACCCCGAGGTCGGTGACGACCGCGCGCGTGACGGCGCTGTTACAGACCACGCCGTCGACGGTCGCGAGGTACCGGCGTTCGATCGTGCGGTACAGCGGGGCCAGCCACCGCGGTTCGCTCGCCCGCAGGTGGTGGACGATGCTGACGACGGGATAGGGGAGCTGCCGATTGGTGTGAACCAGCGAGGGGTGAGCGAGTTCGTCCTGGAGCATGACGTCGACGTCGACGTGGAGCCGGTTTCGAAGCGTCCGGGAACCGTTGTCGAGCAGGCCGCGATGATACGCCCGCCAGGGGAGTTCGACGAGTTCGATGGCGTCGCCGGCTCGTCGGAGCCCCTCGACGAGCTTCCGGTCGTAGCGGAACCCGCCGGATCGCTCGTCGATGCTCCCGTACAGCGTCAGCCCCACCCTCATACGGCGTCGTCGTAGGTGGCTGCGGCCTCCTCGTCCTCCCAGATCGTGACGGTCAGTTCGGTGACGGTGTCGTCGGTGACGGCGTCGGTCACGCGCTCGAAGACGACGCGAGCGAACCGCTCGACGCTGGGATTGTCCCCTTCGAACTCCCGCAAATCGTTGAGCAACTCGTCGCGGTAGCGGTCGGCCAGCGATGCGAGCGCCGCGTCCGCGTCGTCGATATCGACGAGGTAGTCGTACTCGTTCAGTTCGGGGCCGCTGAACGTCAGTTCTACCTCGTAGTGATGGGAGTGGGGCTCGCCTTCCGGACCCGGGTTCGGGACGGTGAGGTAGTGCTGTGCCACGAAATCGGTCGCGACCGTGGTCGAGTACACAGCCACAGTATCGGTCGACAGTCACCTAAATCCAGAGGGTGCTCGCGGCTTGCCGTCCTCCCCCGGCGAACGCCGTGGGCGTCCGCTACGTGCAGTCACTCGTAGGTGAACGCGACCTGAACCGCCTCGTTTCGACGCTCCGCGAGCAGGCGGTAGGCCTCGGCCGCCCGATCGATCTCGAAGCGATGGGTGAGCAGCGCCGAGAGGTCGGTCTCGGCCAGCCAGGACCGGACGTACGCCATCCGCCGGTCCTTGTCCCAGCGGTCGGCGTGGTCCGGATCGAGGCGGCTCACCTGGCTGCTTCGAACCCGGACGTGGCTCCGGTGGTAGCTCTCCCCGAGCTCGAGCTCGACGTCTTTCGTCCCGTACCACGAGCCGACGATGACCTGCCCCGCGAAGCCGGTCGCCTCGATGGCGTCGTCGAGAGCGACCGGGTTTCCGGAGAGCTCGAACGTGATGTCGGCACCGTCCGGGACCGCGTCGTCGATGTCTTCGGGAGCCACTGCCCGGTCGGCACCGAACGACCGCGAGAGGTCACGGCGGTTCGGGTACTGATCGACCGTGACGAGTTCGGAGAGGGGAAACTCGGCGAGCAGAGCCGTCGTCAACAATCCGACCGGCCCCTGTCCGAAGACGACCACCTGCGCACCGACCCGCGGCCGTGCGTCCATGACGAAGTTGACCGCTGCCTCCGTGTTCGGAATGAAAAGTGCCCGTTCGGGCTCGAGCGTGGTCGGGACGAGCGTTTCGGGCTCCGCGACGAAGTGGCTCTCGTGGGGATTGAACGCGAACACCCGTCGATCGAGCCACTCGTCGTCGACGGCGTCTCCGGCGGCCGTCACGCAGCCGACGGCGGCGTAGCCGTACTGGAGCGGATAGGAGAACGTCCCCTCGAGTGCGTCGATCGTCTCGTCGGCGGACATCTCCGGCGACAGCTCGCCGCGATACACCAACAGCTCGGTTCCCGGACTGATTCCGGAGCGTTCCACGCGAACCCGTACCTCCTCGGGACCCGGGACGGGGACCGACTGCTCGCGGACGGCGACGGACGTGGGGCCGGTGAAATACAGCGCCCGACCGGTCATGGCTCGAGCCGGCGTCTCCGGGGTAGTGTCGGCGAACCGAACGGGGGGCCGATGCCGCACGGGTAGCAGCGCGAGGGGCTCAGCTGGCGTTGCACGTCTTGTACGCAAGATTTTCCCAACTAAAAGCGTACTCCCTGCTTACTATAAATATCCAAGTGCGTCGAGTCGGTCGCGGTCGGTCTCGGCTCCGTAGATCCGCGAAACCGGCAACGGTTCCGGCGGGGAACGCGTCGGCTCGCGGGTCCCGCGGTCGGTTCCCGTCGTCTCCGCCCACGGGACGGCGAGCAACGCCGGCACCGGGGTCTGCATCGGGTGGCCGTACAACCCCCACTCCCCGAAGAGGTTCCCGTGGTCGGCGGTGATCGCGACCCGGCCGTCGACGTTTGCGACCAGCGTCGCCACCTCCGGGAGGACGTACCGGAGGTTGGCCTCGTAGGCCTCCCAGACCCGCTCTCTCGTGACCGCGTCCCGGCGAAGCAATACCCACGGATTCTCGTCGTTGCTGTGGCTGCCGGTACGGGCCATGCCGTCGTCGCCCGTCAGCGGGTCCGGGACGAACGGATGGTGGGGTTGCATGTAGTGGACGACCAGCCGTTCGGGATCGCGGTCGCGTGCGAGCGCGACCGCCCGGTCGGTGATCGCCGCCGCCGGGACCGTCCCGAGGTCGTCGTCCCAGGCGTACTTCCAGACCTCGTCGAGCGCGGCGAAGGCGTCGGCCTCGAGATACCGATCGGTCCACGTGTTGCCGGTTACCATCGCCGTTCGGGACGTCCCGGGATTCCCCCGGAACGTGTTCTCGAGCCACTCCGAGGAGGAACTGCCGACCGAACGCATCGATGCCACGTCCTCGAGAACATCGGTCTCGGCGGCGACCGACTGCAACAGATCCGCCCGGCAGGCGTCGAGGACGACGAGGACGTCCCACTCGCGGTCGTAGACGTTCGTCCCGTACGCCAGCCGACGGCCCACCGCCTGCAGACACCGCAGGTAGGCCGTTCCGAGCCGGCTCATTCCCGGTTCCGTCACGCCCGTCGTTCGGGCCGGGCGGACAAAACGGCACCGCCGGGAGACATATGTGGATCGCCGTCCCGGTAGGATTGTGAACTGTCTGTTCGTGGGAGCCGGTGCGATCGCAGCCGAGTACGCGGCCGGTCTGGCGACGCGTCCGCTCTCGCTGGCCGGCGTCTGCGACCTCGACGGCGAACGGGCAGCGGGCCTCGCGGAGGAACACGGCTGTCCGTCGTTTACGGATCTGGAGACGGCGATCGCGGCGGTCGACGCGCCCCTCGTCGTGAACCTGACGAGCCACGCCGCCCACGCGCCGGTGACGCGGACGGCGCTGTCGGCCGACCGCCACGTCTACTCGCAAAAGCCCCTCGCGCTCGAGGCCGACGTCGCCGAGGAACTGCTGGCGATGGCACGGCGGCGGACCCTCGCGCTGGGCTGTGCACCCGGAACGCCGCGGGCACCGTCTCAGCGGCGAGCGGGGCGACTGCTCGCGGACGGCCGACTCGGCCCCGTCCGACTCGGCGCTGCACACGCTCACGTCGGCCGCGTGACCGACTGGCACGACCGGCCCGACTCGTTCCTCGAGATCGGTCCGTTGTACGACGGCGGCGTCTACCCGCTTGCGTTGCTCGTCTCGTGGTTCGGTCCCGTCGAGCGCGTTCGCATCGCCGACAGCCTCGACGTCTGGCCCGACCGCGAATCACGGGTGCCGGCGGCCCCGAGTCACGTCGAGGCGACGCTCGAGTTCGCCGCGGGACCCATCGTCCGGCTGACCGCCAGCTTCTACGCGCCCCATCGCAGCCGCGAGTTCTACGGGCTGGAACTCCACGGCGACGATGGATCGCTGTATCTGCAGGGCACCGGCGCGATGGACACCGCGATCGACGACGTCCAGTTCGGCCGCGCGGGGCGAGACTACACGAACGCACCGCCACAGTCGCCCAGCCGGCCCTACGCCTACGTCGACGCCCTCGAGGGGCTCGCGGCGAGCGTCGCGACCGGGGAGCCGACTCGGGACACCGGCTGTCGCGGTGCACACGTCGTCGCGGTCTGCAACGCGATCGAGGCGGCCGCCGACGCTGGCGGCCCGATCGCCGTTCCCGACTACGGGGCGACGAGCGCTCCCGTTCCCGAGCCGACCGTCGCGCCGTCGGACCGCGTCCGGCGCGCGACGGGACGCCACTCGCTTCGACTCCCGCCCATCGGCTTCGGCTGTTCGCGCTACCGCGACGGGGAGTACGTCGACCGGGTGGACTCCATCGCGACGGCGCTGGACGCGGGCTACCGGCTGCTCGACAGCGCCGAACTGTACGGCAACGAACACCGAATCGGCGACCTGCTGGCCGCGCCGGGATCCCCCGACCGCGAGACCCTCTTTCTCGTCGGGAAAGTCTGGCGCACCAACCACCGCCGCGAACATCTCTTGGACGCGTGTGCGGGCAGCCGGGCAGAGCTGGGCATCGACGCCTTCGACTGCTACACGCTCCACTGGCCCGACGCCTGGGAGCATCGGGGCCGATTGGACCGACTGGCCGAGAAGCCGGTCGAGCGCCAGGAGTCGCTGACGTTTCCCGAGGACGACGACGGCGAGATTCGGACGACGGAGATCCCCCTCGAGACGGCCTGGGAAAACCTCGAGGCAGTGTTCGACCGCGGCTGGGCGCGTCGCCTCGGCCTCTGTAACGTCTCGCGGGCGCAACTCGAGACGATCCTCGAGGCGGGAACCGTCCGGCCCGCACTCGTCCAGATCGAACGCCACCCCTATCAGCCACAGAGCGACCTCGTTTCGTTCTGCCACGAGCGTGGGATCCGGGTCGTCGCCCACTCCCCGCTGTCCGCACCCGGCCTGCTGGACGAGCCCGTATTGCAGGAGATCGCGGCGGATCGTGACCTCTCGCCGGCCGGGGTCGTCCTTGCGTGGAACGTGACCCGAGGCGTCGTTCCTATCCCCGCCAGCACGACGCGGGCACACGTCGTCGCGAACCTAGCCGCGGCCGCCCAGAGACTGAGCGACGAGGAGTGTGTTCGTCTCGAGACGCTCCGGAAGCCGGATTTCGAACGGTAAGTGAGGTGTGGCAACAGTACACCTATGTGACCAAAACACAAAGGCACTGTATGGGAACGGCGGAGACACAGCGGACGGCGCTTCACACGGAGTCGTTGAGTGGGCTACACTGGATCGGCGTCGTCGCGACGCTCGTCACGGCCGCTGTACACCTCTTCCTCGGCGTCCGAATGCTTCCGTCCGCGATGGGAGGGAGCTTCGTCCTCGCGGGACTGGGCTTTCTGGGTGGGATCGGCCTCCTGCTACTCGACTACCGGCGGCGAACGGTCTACGCCGTGGGGGTGGTCTATACCCTCGTTCAGATACTCCTCTGGTACTGGGTCAACTTCGCAGCCGGGTCGAAATCGTTCCCGGCCGACGTCGGGACGCTCGGTGCCGTCGATAAAGTCGCACAGGGAGTGCTCGTCGTGATTCTCGTCGTACTGTTGCGGTAGCGAGTCAGAGCGGTGGGAAAACCGCTGCGTAGTTTGGTCGTGTTTTTAATGCGATACGGTCACAATCCACGAGACGAGTCTTCTGAATGAGCGATTCGAACGGACTCCGTGCAAGGACCCGGTTCGGGCCGGCGAACGCGCGCCGCCAGTACCGACACCGGGGGCGATACGGATCAGGGGGCATCGATGGCCGGCCGGCAGCGTGACCAGTCGCCACACGGGTGGCTCCGTCTCGGTTTTCCGCTGGTCGGTGCGCTCTGTCTCGCCGCCCTGTTTCGGGAGCTGTTTCCCGCCGCCGGGATGACCCGCTGGGTGTTCCACCCGGCAGCCGTCGCCGGACTCTGCTGGACGGGCCAGCTCTGGTACGTTGGTCGGAGCATCGACGCGAACCGGGTCGCCCGCGATCCGTGGCGTCGCCCGTTCGGACTGGCAAATACGCTGACGCTGCTCCGGGGCGGGCTCTACGCGGTCGTCGCCGGGTTCGCCGTCGTCCCGGCGACCACCGATCTCGCGTGGATGCCTGCGCTGTGCTACGGTAGCGGGGTCGTACTCGACAAACTCGACGGCACCGTCGCCCGGACGGTCGGGCGAGAAACCGCCCTCGGCCGTCGCCTCGATATGGCGTTCGATACGTTCGGCTTCGTCGCCGCACCGGTAGTGGCAGTGCTGTGGGGCCAACTGCCCGTCTGGTACCTCTCACTGTCGGCAGCCCGCTACGTCTTTCTCGCCGGCGTCTACTGGCGACGAATACGGGGTCGACCGGTGTTCGACACGCCCGACAGTAACCTCGGGAAGTATCTGGCCGGCGGACAGATGGTATTCGTGACGATGGCGCTCGCTCCCGCGGTGCCGGCGGCACTCGTCTGGGCCCTCGCGCCCGTCGTCCTCGCGCCGTCGCTGGCGGTGTTCGCTCGAGACTACCTCACCGTCAGCGGCCGACTCCCCCACGAGATCCCGGGCGGACAGAACTGATATGCGACCGCGACCGTAGTGACACTCGTGCTCTTCCCGACCCACCTCGTCGCGGCCGCACTCGTCGGGAGAGCGACGACGCTGTCGTCCCGCTGGCTGGTCGTCGGAGCGGCGCTTCCCGATATTGTCGATAAACCCCTCGGGATGGTCGGCGTCGTCGAGCTCTATCACTCGATCGGCCACAGCGCCATCCTGGTGATCGTGGCGCTCCCGCTCGCACTGCACAGCCGAGCCGGGGCAGCGGCGACGGTCGGATGGGGGTCACATCTCCTGCTCGATGCTCTCCACGTCGTCGTCAACGGCCGCCCCGGGGATGCCCTCTTCGTCGCCTGGCCGATCGTCGTCCCGTCCGATCCGCTGGGGATCCCGCCCGGCTCGTTCGTTCTCCACTACCTCTGGACGCCGTCGTTTTTCCTCGAGATCGGCGTCTGGCTCGTCCTGGGAGCGATCCTCCTCGAGGAACGGACCGCCGGACGGCGGCTCGTCGGGCAGGGCCGCTGATCGGGGTGGGGCGCCACCGCTTCGGAGACGGATCGCTGGATGGAGGGTGCCCCGTCGTCCCGAAACGCCCATATTATGACAATGGCCAACATGGGCCAGAGGGACCATGTATCGTCGGTCGGTATCCTCCGGGAGACGCACATGGAACACGTCATCGGCGAACTCGTCGATCAGGTGCTTCGGATCGACGACCGCACGGTCGAGTTCGTCCTCACACTGCGACATCCGATCACGACGAAACTACTTACGTCGGTTACCGGTCTCGGCTCCGCCTCGGCCGGGCTCGTCTTCCTGAGCCTGTTCTATCTGGCGGGCTGGACGGAGGAGTTCCTGCAGACGCTGGGAGCCCTGTCACTCGCTGGCATCGTCGTCGGTACGCTGATGACCGCGGTCCAGCGACCGTTCCCGCCATACCCAGTCTGCATGACGGGCGGGGCGGAAACGGTCGCCCACTCGTTTCCGTCCGGCCACGCGGCCGCCGTCGCGACGTATACGATGACTGCCCGTCACTCGGAGACGCTCCCGTTCGAACCGGTCGCCGTCCTCGCCGCACTGATCGCGTTCTCGCGGATCTACCTGGGAACGCATTACCTCTCCGATACTGTGGTGGGCGTGGTGATCGGGTTCCTGGCGTTCGTGACCGCCCGGACCCTCCTCGAGCGCCTCGAGTCGACGGCGGTCGGTCGGGACGCCCTCGAGCGGTTGCAGTGAAGCGGGCCTCGAGTGCCGACGTGACTGCGTTCCGACCTCGATTCGAAGGCCGTAAGAGCGACAGTCGATCGCACGGAGCAGGCTCTCGAGCGATAGCGACCGACTGAAAAACGCGAAAACGGCCGTCTTATATCCGGCCGACGTTCTCGACTTCGACGCTTTCGACGCCGTCGACGTCGCCGAAGCTCTCCTCGACGGTCTCCGTCCCGCCCGTCCCGTCGGGGACGATCACGGTCGGGTAGAGCGCGACGAGCCCGAACGCGACTTCCTCACGTTCGACGCCGTTGATCTTCGCACCTTCGGGGAGGGCGCTCTCGAGGCGCTCCTGGAGCGCATCGAGATCGATTTCGGGGCTGTCCGGCATGACCTTGATTTTGGCAGCTACTTTTCCCATGGTTGTCGTGTATTAGGGTCCGGTGAACCCGCAGTCGGGGCACTCGTAGAGGTTGCTCTGTTTGCGACACTTGGCACAGCGGTAAATCTGCTGGCCACAGTCGGGACACTTGAACGCGGCGGCGTTCGTGCCCGCGATATTGAGCCCGCAGGAGACACAGGAGCGTGTCTCTTGTTCCTCGATCGTACTCATACCCCCTCTTTCCCGCCCGCCGTTTTTAAACTACTCGATAACGGAATCCGACCGGGAGGATGCCGCCATCGCTCGCCAGTAGCCGTTCGAGCAGGCTGTCAGCGAACTATCCCGTTCCCGTGTCCGGGAAGTCACCGAATCGCAGGGTCCGGACGACTCATCGCCTCCAGCGTCGGAAAACCGGCGCGTGCCACCACAGCGGTGCGTCTCGAGCCCACGTATAAACGATCGTAATCCTGCCTCCGGTTCCCATACACCCAAAAGGGCCCGTTTCGTCTGTGTCTGACGATGACTGACAGAGATGTCCACCTGCCGGTGGCCGCACAGCCGACGATCGACTCGATCGTCGACTACGCACAGACTGCCGAAGACGGCGGCTACGATTGCGCCTGGCTCCCCGAGACCTGGGGTCGGGACGGCGTGACCGTGTTGACGGCGATGGCCGAACGAACCGAGTCGATCGACATCGGCTCGAGCATCCTCAACACCTACTCGCGGTCGCCGGCCCTGCTGGGACAGACCGCGGCGACGCTCCAGGAGGTTTCCGAGGGGCGATTCCGACTGGGACTGGGCCCGAGCGGCCCGGTCGTCGTCGAGAACTGGCACGGCGTCGAGTACGGCAACCCGCTCAGGCGCACCCGCGAGACGGTCGAAATCGTCCGGCAGGTGCTTTCCGGCGAGACCGTCGACTACGACGGCGACGACTTCGACCTCTCGGGGTTCCGGCTGCGCTGTGAGCCGCCGGAGACGCCGCCGCCGATCGAGGTCACCGGCATGGGTCCCAAAGCGGTCGAACTCGCGGGTCGCTTCGCCGACGGCTGGCACGGCATCATGCTCACCCCCGAGGGAACGAACGACCGCCTCGAGGACATCGAGCGCGGTGCCGAACTCGGCGACCGCGATCCCGACGACATCCAGATCACCACCGGCGTCACCTGCTGTGCGCTCGACGATCCCGAGGAGGCCCGGCGACTCACCCGCCAGCACATCGGCTTTTACGTCGGCGGGATGGGGACGTTCTACCGCGATGCGCTCGAGCGACAGGGGTACGACGAGGCTACCGAGATCTACGATTCCTGGCAGGACGGCGACCGCGAACACGCCCTCGAGCTGGTCGAGGAAAACATCCTCGACGACCTCTGTGCCGCGGGCGATCCCGAAACCGCTCGCGAGAAACTCGAGCGCTACGAGGCGGTCGACGGCCTCGACGCCATCGCGGTCAGCTTCCCGCGTGGCGCGAGCGAGGAGCAGGTTCGACAGACGATGGAAGCCGTCGCGCCCGACGCCTGAGACGGTTTGCTGTCCCGATGTGCCGGCCCGCCCGCGACGGGTCGTGGCTGGGCCGGCACTGACTGACAGGAGTCCGTCTGACCGGGCTCGAAATCGGTTCCGTTTCTCCGTCGCGGTCCTTGCCACTACGATAGCGACCCCGACAACCCACGTTCGGGTGAAATACAAGCGACATCGGGGCTTTCAGGCGATTCTGCTCAGCGTCTCGTTGTGCGTCCGAAATCCTGTACCGATCCTTCGACAGCTACAAACGGCGCATCGTCCCAGTTCGTGGTATGCCCGGCAAGGTGAGTCCGGACGACCTCCTCGCGCACGTCTTCGAGCGAACCGGGGCGGCCGAGACGGACGAGACAGTACTACAGGGCCCGGCTGACGGCGAGGACGCCGCCGCGATCGACTGGCCCGACGGCGAGGGGACGCTCGTCGTGAGTTCGGATCCGATCTCCCTGGCTGCGTCCCAGGTCGGCACCCTCGGCGTCGCCGTCGCCACCAACGACGTGGCAGTCTCGGGGGCCGACCCGCGCTGGCTGACGGCCGTCGTCTTGCTGCCGAGCGACGAGGGCGGACCGAGCGACCGGCTCCTCGAGGAGATCTCACACGACCTCCACGAAGCCGCCCGCGAGATCGGTGCGTCGATCGTCGGCGGCCACTCGGAGTACGTCGACCAACTCGAGCGCCCGATCCTCTCGCTGACGGCGATGGGGGCGACCGACCGATTCGTCCCGACCGGCGGCGCGGAACCTGGCGACGCCGTCGTCCTCACCAAGGCGGCGGGGCTCGAGGGATCGGCCATCCTCGCGGCCGACTTCGGCGAGGAACTCGGGGTCGACTCCGAAACCCGCGAGCGCGCCGAGGGGTTCCTCGCGGAGATCAGCGTCGTTCCCGAAGCCCGGATCGTCCGCGAACACGCGACGGCGATGCACGACCCCACGGAGGGCGGCGTCGCCGCCGGCTTGCTCGAGGTCGCCCGCGCGTCGGGCGTCCGACTCGAGGTCGATCGCGACGCCGTCCCGATCCGCGAGGAGACCGCGACGCTGTGTGCCGCGGCGGGCGTCGACCCGCTCCGGATCTTCGGCTCCGGCGCGTTGCTCGCGACCGTCCCCGAAAGCGTGGTCGACGACTGTCTCGGGGCGCTCGCGGACGCAGGACTCGAGGCCGCGGTGATCGGAACCGTTCGGGACTACGACGGCGGCGACGGCGAACTCCGTCTCGACGGTGCATCGATCACCGAGCCGATCGAGGACGACCTCTATCCGCTCTGGGAACGGGCGGACGCCGACGGCTGATTCTCGTCGGCTTCGATCCCGAGTCCGGTCAGGAAGAGACCCGCTCGAGGAACCGATCGAAGGCCCCGCTCTCGGGATGGACGTGGACGTAGGTGCCGAGCGATTCGTGTGCGGTCAGGCCGTCGTGGTCGCCGTCGATGCCGTCGCCCCGAACCGTTTCGAACGCAAAGCGGGCGTCGCCGTCGACGTCGGCGCTCGAGTAGTGGAACTCGTGACCGCGGATTTCCTCGCCGGCGGCCGCCGTCAGCGTCCCCTCGGTGGCCGCGAGTTCGACGTGATCGAGCGCCTGGTAGCGGTCGTGCATGGTCACGTCCGCGGGCAAAACCCCGGCCATCTCGCTTCGCGTTCCGTCCGTGGTCGTCAGCGATCGACTCATCGCCATCAGCCCGCCACACTCGCCGAGAACGGGCAGTCCCTCGCTCGCCAGCTCCCCGAGATCCGCGAGCGTGCCGGCTGCCTCGAGGGTCTCGGCGTGGAGTTCCGGGTAGCCACCGGGGAGATAGACGGCGTCGCACGCGGGAACGGGATCTCCCGCGACCGGCGAAAACGTGACCAGCTCGGCACGCTCGCGGAACCGCTCGACCGTCGCCGGATACCGAAAGCAAAACGCGGCGTCGCTCGCGACGGCGATCGTGGCGTCGACCGGCGCTCCGGGCTCGAGCGAGGAGTCGGGAACGGGCGGTTCGCGCGCGATGTCCGCTAACCGATCGGCCTCGAGCGACTCGGCCGCCTCCCGGAGGGCCGCGGTCGGCAACGCCGCCTCCTCGCCCATCTCGAGTCCGAGATGGCGGTCGGGAATTTCGAGGTCGTCGTCCGGCGGGATTCGGCCGAAGAACTCGAGCCCGTCGGGCAAGGCGTCACGGATGCCCTGTGCGTGGCGACCGCCGTGAGCCCGCTGGGCGACGACGCCGGCGACCTCGATATCGCGGCCGATGGCGTCGGCGTACTCGCGGAACCCGAGCGCGGTCGCCGCGACGCTCTCCATCCCGGCCTTCGCGTCGACCACGAGGACGACCGGCAGCCCGAGCGATTCGGCGACCATCGCGGTGCTCGAACCGTCGCCGTCGTAGAGCCCCATCACGCCCTCGACGACGCAGATGTCGCCCTCCCCGCGTCGGTAGTTCCGGCGGAGACCGTCCTCGCCACAGAGCCAGCTATCGAGCGTCCGGGACGGACGACCCGCGATCGCCTCGTGGTGGCTCGGGTCGATGAAGTCCGGACCCGCCTTCGCGGGCTGGACCGCGTAGCCGGCATCCTCGAGTGCCTGCACGATCGACAGCGTCGCGACCGTCTTCCCGACGCCGGAACTGACGCCTCCGAGGACGAACCCCCTCATGGCCGTCGTGATGGGGCCCAGGCGACCGTCCCGGAAGCCAGTCGGTGTTCGATGGCAGCCGTCTCCACTAATCTCATTGTACTTGCGTTCGTACAACTCGACTTGAATCCGTCGGTAGCGCCGACGCGAGCGGGGTCGCCAAGCACCAGTTCTCGAGCCCGGTCCGTCGGACCCGCCGTTCCGATCGCCGGCGACGGACCGCGAGCGGTCCCTATGAGACCACGTCGGGGCGCTCGAGGGCGGCGATGAGGGAAATTCACACCACAGCGTATTCGGATCGAATCCGACTGTACCGCGATCGAATTCAAAGCTGTGCCGCCACCCCCTCGGCCCTCGAATGTGTGAACGCGAACCACTATCGAGATGCCTTTCCCGTCTCGGTCCTATCGTTCGTTCCACGAAATGATAGACGAGGCCGAACCTGTCCTGCAACAGGATCCCGTGATGGCGCGACTGATCGAGACGCACGACCCGTACGTTGAGGCGGAGTGGGACGAGTTCGAGCGACTCTGCATTTCCATTATCAACCAGCAACTCTCGACGGCGAGCGCCAACGCAGTTCGGGAGCGGGTATTCGAGTTGTTCGGCGGCGAAGTCACTCCGGAAGCCGTCCTGGAGACAGCGGACGAGCCACTCCGCTCCGCCGGCCTCTCCCGGAGCAAAATCGAGTATATCCGCAACGCCGCTCGGGCGTTTCAGGAACAGGACCTCACTCGGGACGGGCTTGCGGAATACTCCAACGACGAAGTCGTCGACACCCTCACCGAAATCAAAGGCGTCGGGGACTGGACGGCGCGTATGTTCTTGGTATTCGTACTCGAGCGTGAGGACGTCCTCCCCCTCGGAGACCTCGCCGTCCGCCGTGGGATCGAGCAGTTGTATGGAGACGGTCACGAAACGGGGGAGATGACACGTGCCGAGATGCGGGAGATCGCCGAGTCGTGGCGTCCGTACCGATCGGTGGCGACACGGTACATCTGGGCCGAGTACGAGTCCGATTGAGCGACCGCTCTGCCTGCGTAATAGCCGATTGCAACCGCTGCCGGCCCCCATCGAAACGGACGGATCGGTCACAATACCGGATTACCCCCCGGAGTATGCAGGTAATACGCGGCGACTCGAGAAAGGAGACACTGACCGGATGAGATGACCCCGACGACTGAAGTACAGGTCGGTCGCAAGACCGACCGAGATGGCAAACGACAGATCCTCGAGTGAGACGGACGCCGCCGAGCAGCGACGAATGACCGCCGATCCCGAACGAATCAGGGAGTGGGCCGAGGCTCGCGATGCCGTCCCGGTCAGGATCAGCGACAGCGAGGGCCACGGTCACACGTTCGCTCACCGGGACGAACTGGGTGCGGATCACGAGGAGTATACCTGGGAGGAGTTCGAGGACCGGTTCGACGACGAGGACCTCGTGTTCGTCTACCACGAGGAGGAACCGACCGGGGAAGGGCTGGGCTTCTTCGAGATCGTCGACCGAGAGCGGGCCTTCGATCGGGCGGATCTCGGCCAGGACGAACTCGAGGACTCGCTGCGCCGCGGCGAGACGGTAACGACCGAAATCGTCGAGACGCAAGTCGTCGAGCGGGAGATCGTCGAGCGGGACACGATCGAGAGCGAAGTGATCGACACGGATCTGGTCGAACGGGAGGTCGTCAACTCCGAACTGCTGAGCCGTGACATCGTCGAGACGGAGTTCGTCGCCGACGACATAATCGAGGTCACCGTCGACGAGACTCGCCTGGACACGATCGAGGAGATCGAACGCTACACCGTCGAGAGCCGCGTCGTCGACGTCGACATCGAACAGGACGAGCAACTCGAGCGCGACGAACTCGAGACGAATATCGAACTCGAGAGCGTCCAGCGGTCGATCCTCGAGAGCGACATCATCCGCTCGAGCGTGACGCCCGACGACGTGGTCGAACAGGAGGTGATCCAGAGCCAGCGGGCCGAAGGCGACGCCGTTCACAGCGAACTCATCGAACGCAGGACGATCGAAGAGGAGCTACGCGAGCAGCTGCGGATGCAATACGTGCTCGAGGAGTCCGAACTGATCGAGTCGGAGGTGATCGCCAGCGAGGTTCTCGAAGGCGAGATCATCGACATCGAGGAGTACGGAGCGATGGCGGGGGGCGACATGGACGCCGGCTCCACCGAAGCCATGGGTGGCGAGGCGACGACGAGTACCGGATCCGACGCCGAGATGGAAGCGACGGAGGAACCGATGGCGTCGTCGGTCGAACTCACTCACGAGGATCAGGGAAAGGACGTCGTCGACGAATCGGGCCAGCAGATCGGAATGGTCGCCGAAGTCGAGGGCCAGACGGCCTACATCGATCCCGAACCCGGGCTGACCGACCGCCTCAAAGCGCGGCTGGACTGGGGCAGCCACGGTGACGACGACTATCCCGTCGACTCGGCTCAGATAACCGAAATCACGGACGACGAGATCGTCATCCGAAGCGAGTAACGCGAGACTCCGGTCGGGCCGACCGTTCGACCGATGGGGCAGCGAAAGCGGTCGGCGGCCCCTCGATCAGCCTCGTCGCGGCACCTCGATTACTCGAGGTCGAAGCGGTCGAGCCGCATCACTTTCTCCCAGGCGTCCACAAAGTCGTGGACGAACGTCTCCTCCTCGCCCTCGGAGCCGTAGACATCAGCGATGGCGCGCAGCCGGGAGTTCGACCCGAAGATGAGGTCGAGGCGGGTGCCCCGCCACTCGACCTCGCCCGTCTCGCGGTCGCGGGCCACGTAGACGTCCTCGGACTCCTCGGACTGCTCCCACTCCGTCTCCATGCTCAGGAGGTTCACGAAGAAGTCGTTGGTGAGCGTCCCCGGCTCGTCGGTGAAGACGCCGAGGTCGGAGTCCTCGTGGGTCGCGCCCAGTGTGCGCATCCCGCCGACCAGCGCCGTCATCTCGGACGCGGTCAGGTTCAGGAGCTCCGACTCGTTCACGAGGTGTCGCTCGGGTTCCTCCTCGACGTCGTCGGCGATGTAGTTGCGGAACCCATCGACCGTCGGTTTCAGCGCCTCGAAGGAGTCGACGTCGGTCTGCTCGGGGCTGGCGTCGACGCGCCCCGGCTCGAAGTCGACGTCGACGTCGTAGCCAGCGTCGGCCGCCGCCTGCTCGACGGCTGCGCTGCCGCCGAGCACGATGAGGTCGGCCAGGGACACGCGCGTGCCGTCGGACTGCGAGCTGTTGAACTCCTCCTGGATCCCCTCGAGTGTCTGCAGGACGGTCGTCAGCTCCTCGGGCTCGTTGACCTCCCAGCTCTTCTGGGGCTCGAGGCGGAGACGCGCACCGTTTGCGCCACCGCGTTTGTCGCTATCGCGGTACGTCGACGCCGATGCCCACGCGGTCTTGACGAGTTGCTGGACGGTCAGGTCGGAGGACAGAAGCTCCTCCTTGAGGTGGGCGGCGTCCGCGTCGTCGATCTGGTCGTAGTCGGCCGCTGGCAGCGGGTCCTGCCAGACCATCTCCTCGTCGGGAACCTCCGGGCCGAGGAACCGCTCGGGCGGCCCCATGTCGCGGTGGGTGAGTTTGTACCAGGCTTTCGCGAAGTTGATGCCGAACTCCATCGGGTTGTCCTGGAAGCGCTCGATGATCTCCCGGTAGTCCGGGTCGCGCTTCAGCGCGATGTCCGTCGTCAGCATCATCGGCGTCACCCTCTCGTCGTCGTCGTGGACGTCCGGCGCGGAGTCCCGAAGGTCCTCGTCGACCGGAATCCACTGCCAAGCGCCGCCGGGGCCCTTCTGGGCCGCCCACTCGTACTCGAGGAGGTTGTCGAGGTAGCCCGTGTCCCATTGGGTCGGTGCCTGGGTCCAGGGCCCCTCGATGCCGCTCGTGATGGTGTCTTTGCCCTTGCCGGTGCCGTAGTCGCTCTCCCAGCCGAGACCCTGCGCCTCGATGGGGGCGGCCTCGGGCTCCGGGCCGACGTGCTCGTCGGGGTCGGCGGCGCCGTGGACCTTCCCGAACGTGTGTCCGCCGGCGATGAGCGCGACCGTCTCCTCGTCGTTCATCGCCATCCGGCTGAACGACTCCCGGATGTTCTCCGCGGACGCCTCGGGGTCGGGGTTACCGTCCGGACCCTCCGGGTTCACGTAGATGAGCCCCATCACGGTGGCTCCGAGGCCCTTCTGCAGTTCGCCGTCCTCGTCGAAGCGCTCGGAGGCCTCCCACTCGTCCTCGGGCCCCCAGTCGACGGCCTCGTCGGGCTTGAACGCGTCCTCTCGCCCGCCGGCGAAGCCGACCGTCTTCGCGCCCATCGACTCGATGGCGACGTTCCCGGCCAGGATGATCAGGTCGCCCCAGGAGAGATTGCGGCCGTACTTCTGCTTGACCGGCAGGAGCAGGCGGCGTGCCTTGTCGAGGTTCGCGTTGTCGGGCCAACTGTTGAGCGGCGCGAGCCGCTGTGCGCCCTCCGACGCCCCGCCGCGCCCGTCACTGGTGCGGTAGGTGCCGGCGCTGTGCCACGCCATCCGGATGAACAGCGGCCCGTAGTGGCCGTAGTCGGCCGGCCACCAGTCCTGGGACGTGGTCATCACGTCCTCGATGTCAGCCTTTACCTCCTCGAGGTCGAGTTCCTGGAACTC
Organism: Natrinema ejinorense; assembly: GCF_002494345.1. Lineage (GTDB taxonomy): Archaea > Halobacteriota > Halobacteria > Halobacteriales > Natrialbaceae > Natrinema > Natrinema longum. The sequence continues at coordinate 567,493 of NZ_NXNI01000001.1, read as the reverse complement.
CTCGGCGTAATCGAAGTCATCGCCGTACGGCCCGAGGTCGTGGGCGTTCTGGTCGAGGATCTTTACGTTCAACTGATTCGGCCACCAGTCGTGAGTGCGTTCCTCCATTATCGGCCCCCCTCCGAGAGTTCGGCGTTCGTCGCTAGCGCTTCGCAATCGCGTTCGGCATCCGTGGTGGGCGAGTCGGGATCGCCCGTGATGTGGTTTGGTATGTCGTCGGACATGAACAGTTGCCTACGATGGGAAGATTGGATTGTGGAATAATAGATGTATCGATGGGAACCTCAGTTTTGGGTTTGGGATACTATATTTTCGATATGGGAAACAGAGCCGGTCGATCACGGCCAGCGATCCGCTCGGATTCGTCGCTGGTACCGCGCGGTATGAGACGAACGAGGGCAACGGCTGGCCGTCTCTCGACAGTCCGCTGCTACGTTTTCACCACCGCCACCGCTCTCGAGTGGGCCGACCATCGTCTAACTCGCGTTCGACGCGACCGTCAGCGCGACTCGACGGGTCGATTCGACGGGAGTCCGAGGCGGGTGGCTCGGAGTCGAGCCCCGAGGCAATTCAGTCGCGTTTCGTCCGGTCGACGATCAGGTAATCGTCGATATCGCTCAGACAGTGGGCGGGGACGACGATCTTTCCGTCGTCGTTCCTGTCGAACCCGCCGACGGTATCGGCAGTTGGGGTAACGAGTACGTGTCGGAGCGCTCCGGTTTCGACGTTCATCGTCACGTTGTGAACCGTACCGATCTCCGTTCCGTCGGCTCCCATCACTGGCGTCTCGGAGAGCGTGGAGGCGAGGACCGTTGTCATGCGAGTACACGTTCGGACAACAAGTCAATAAATTAATCGGATCCGGGACCCTCGGGCGTCGGTTCGCGAGCCGCCGTTCCGAAATCGGCTCACCGATCAGTCCAGCCGATTACTCTTCTTCTTCCGGCGTGTCGGCTGCCTCGCTGTCGATCCGACGGCTGACGTCGACCTGGTAGTTCTCGAGGATATCCCGGCCGAGCAGGACTGGGTAGTCCATGTGGCTGCGGTCCTCGACGCTGGCCGTGACCGTGTGCTGGTTGCCGCCGACGCCGACGACCACGTCGACGACGGGGCGGCTTTTCGATTGCTTGCTGCTACCGGATCTGATGCGGGTGATGGATTTGATCGGGCCGGCACCGATGTCGGCTGCGAGGCCGGTGTCGATACTCGTCCGCGTCGCACCGGTGTCGGACTTTGCGAGCACCGATTTCGAGCCGCTGGTTCCCGAGAGGACGACCTCTTCGGTGTAGCCGATCACCGCGTGCTCCGTCTCCGTGGTCATCGCTGCGGGCTGGGCGGTCGGTCGGGAGTCGTCGAGGACGGTCGAGATATCCCGTACTCGAGAGTCGTCGACTTCGCCGCCCGCACGTTCGATCGCCAGCTTCGCGATGTAGGGTGCCGGGCTTACCTGTGTTGCCTCGTAGAGCCCCTTGAACCCCGCCGTCGGGTTGACCTCGAGGACGAACCAGCCTTCGTCCCCTTCGACGAGGTCGACCCCCGCGTAATCGAGACCGACGATGTCGGCCGCCTTGCGGGCCATCTCGCGGGCCTCCTCGGGGAGCTCCTCGGTCGCGTCCTCGACGGAGCCCCCGAGTGCGACGTTGGTTCGCCAGTCGTTGTCCGGCGCGTAGCGATACATCGCGGCGACGACCTGGTCCCCGACGACGTAGACGCGCAGGTCGCGGTGGCGGACGTCTTCCATATCGACGAGTTCCTGCAGGAAGGCATAGCGGTTGCCCACCTTCGCGTTGATGGGATCGTCGGGGCCGACTTTCCACGTCCCGCCGCCGTGGGTCCCGATCGCAGTCTTGTACACCGCCTCTTCGCCGTACCGTCCCCGTGCGGCGTTCAATCGATCGCCGCTGAGCGCGAGCGTGACGTCGGGCGTCCTGATATCGTTCGCCGCCAGTGCGGTCGCCGTCGACAGCTTGTGAATCGCGGTCAACACCGCGTTCGGTTCGTTGAGCGTCGGCACCAGCTGAGAGAACGTGTTGGCGAGCCCGAGTTCCTCCGCAGGCTGTTCGGTGTTCGACAGCAACATTCGATTCGCGATCACGTCGACGTCGGGCTCGAGGACGGGGCTTCCGTCTGCGACGCTGACCGACGTGTTCTCGTTGCGAAGCCACTCGGTGTCGTGTCCGAGTTCTTCGACGGCGTTGAGAATCGCCTTGGTTTCCTTACTTGTATGAAGACTCAATACCCCGACGGTTACGGGATCGGCACCGGCCATACGGCATAAACGCCAACCCGTCGGATAAGTATTGGCAGTTCGGTCGGTTGTGACAGTTGCTCCCACCGAGTAAGTGTAATACGTCGTATGTGTCAGCTGATGACGGATCGAACCTGTCCCGGATCGACCAACCCGCTCAGCACGGCCAGGACGGCCCAGGTGATCGCGCCGACGGCGATCGCTCCGGACAACATGAGCAGGTTCGAAACCAACGGCGTCACCACGAGTACGGAGACGGCCATCACGCCAGTGATCCCACAGATAAGTCCCGTCCTGCGGGCGATCCGCGCGACGTTCAGGCCGAGTTCGGTGTGGACGATATAGAGGTTGACCGCCACGTAGACCGAGTGTGTCGCCACCGTAGCGATCGCGGCGCCGACGACCCCGATCGTCGGAATCAACACCACGTTCAACCCGAAGTTGGCGATTGACGTCCCGCCTTTGGCTATCGCGCGTGCTCGAGCGCGCCCCAGGTAATCCAGGCTATCGCTCGTCAGGTTCGTGATCGCCTGTAAGACGACGAACCCGGCGAGGACCTGCAACACGGGTACCGCGGTCGCGTAGTCGGTTCCGAAGACCAGCGTCAGGAACGGCCTCGCGACGATCGCCAGGCCGACCGCCGCGGGGATGTAGAGCAACAGGATGTTCGTCAGCGAGGTTTGGTAGATCTGCCGGGCGCTTTCGAGCTCCCCGGCGGCCTTCTGTTCGCCGAAGTTCGGTGAGATCGTAAACCCGAGCGATTCGGCGGGTGCGAGGACGAAGTCGGTGATCTGCTTCGCGAGGGTGTAAAACGCGACCGCCGCGGGATTGATGAAGAAACCGACCAGAACGATATCGATCTGTTTGTCGATGACGTTCGCGCTCTGTGTCGCCGTCAGCGGGACGCTGTACTCGAGCAGCCTGCGCGAGAGGCCCTCCTCGTATTCCTCGGCCGTCTCGTACCGTCTGTAGAATCCATAGTAGAGGATTCCGACTCCGATAGCTGCGGCGATGGCGTAGCCGACGATGTACCCGAAGAACGCGCCGAGCGCGCCGAGGCCGGCGAGGACGAACGCGACGGCGAAGACGAGCCTGCCGATCCCGCTGACGGCCTGAACGATGGCGCTGTAGCCGAGGTGATTGAATCCCTGGAGTGCGACCTGCGAAAACGTGCTCGCGGAGAATGCCAGGAGATAGAGGGCTCCCGCTGCGAGAAACGGGACAGCTCCCGGCTCACCGAGCGCGAGCGCGATCCGCTCGTGGAAGAGCACCAGCACGTACCCGACGACCGTGATCAACACGAGCTTCGCCGTAACCGTCGTCCTGAGCAGGTGTGGTACCTGTCCGGGATCCTCCTCCCGGTATTCGGAGATGTACCGCGCGACGGACCGCGAGAGCCCGAGATCCGCGAACAGCCGGACGATCGCCAACACGCCGATGGCCCAGTACAGCGTGCCGTAGCCGTCCGGATCGAGCAGATACCGTGCCAGGACGAAGAGTAAGAGCGCGCTCGAGAGCATGTAGGTCGCGCGCGCAATGAGCGTTGCTTTGAAGCCGTCGACGATGTGGTCCTCCCTGTTCATAGTTCGGCGATGGGACACTCGTGACTGTCGACGCAGCGGTCGAAAGCGGCCAACGTACTCGTAGAATCGGGCGATCGATCAATTGTAATGGGGGGACAACAGCGCGAAGGCACACGTAACAGGACCGAGGACGGCTGGCCACCGAACGGGCGGTTCTACCGGGGAAATCCCGGTACGAGTGGGAGCGAACTGGGTCGTAGCCTCACCTAGCTAGCCGAACGGCGTCCGTACAGCAGGTAAACTGCCCGTACGGAGGGGGAAACTGGCACACCGAACGACGAGAAAGAGGGGGGGGAACGTGGCGGCTCGACCCTACAGGTACGACGAGTCCCACCGCGTCGCTTTCCGCCGGTTGCCGCAGTTGTTACACTCGATTCGGCCCATCGCGTCCATCGCGTTGTCGATCGAGTCGCAGTTGCCACAGAACCAGGCGTACTGGTCGTGTCGGTCCTCGCTCTTGTAGGCCGTGTAAAACGGCGATCGACTCCCGCGGGCGGCCTCTCCGTAGCTCACGTAGATCGTCTCGCCGTCGACCGTGAGCTCGTCAATCGCGCCCCACTCGCCGTCGTCCTCGAGGTCACGCTCGACGTAGACGTTCTCGGTAAACGTTTCGTCGCCGATCTCGACCTCGCGCTGGCCGGCCTGCTCGAAACCGTGATTTCGGTAGAACTCGTTGCCGCCCTCGTTGTCCGCGAGGACGAAACACTGGATCCCCGTTGCGCCCTCCTCGAGCAACCGCTCGCGAGTGCGAACGAGCAGTCGCACGCCCGTTCCGCCGTCGCGGTGGTCGGGGTGGACGTGCAGCCAGAGGAGGTGGCCGGTGAGAGCCGGCTGGCCGACGAGTTCGCTCTGGGAGAAGCCGGCGATTTCGCCGTCGCGTTCGACGACCAGAAAGAGCGACCGGTCGTCGGCGAGTTCGTCGGCGATGGAGTCACCGTACCACTGCTCGATCGCATCGTCGATGGTCGCTTCCTCGAGGAAGGCCGTGTACGTGGAGTTGAGCGAATCGTGAGCGATCGAGCGAATCGCTTCGACGTCGGCGTCGGTGGCCTCTCGAATTTCCATGGGTGAGTGTAACACTGCCAGATACAAAACGTATGCCCACAGTCCCAGATTTTGCTTGCCGGTGTTCGATCGAACGCGGCGTTCTCCGGAAAAACCGACATGTTGACGATGCGAGCACGCGTAACGGGCCACTCTCGGAGCTACTCGAGGGAGAAGATTCACGGTGGTTGCCCCGGAGAAGTGTATATGACCGACAACGCGGCGAGCGAGCCGCCCGATCAGTCTGATAGCTCCGAACCGATGGCGGAGGCGTTCACGTACAACGGGGGTCGAGTCGACCCCGGCGAGTCGGCGAACATCCGCTATGGGATCAGCGAAACGTATCTCGGCGATCCCGTCAGAATTCCCGTGACGGTGATCAACGGCGAGCAACCGGGACCGACCGTGTTCCTCTCCGCGGCGGCCCACGGCGACGAATTGAACGGAATCGAGGTCGTCCGAGAGGTCGCCCACGACTGGGATCACTCGATTCTCCACGGGACGCTCGTTTGCCTCCCCGTGATGAACGTCCCCGGATTCCTCGCTCAGGAGCGGTATCTGCCGATCTACGACCGGGATCTGAATCGATCGTTCCCCGGCCGCGAAGGGTCGACCAGCGCCAGGCGGATGGCCCACCAGATCTACACGAACTTCATCGAACCCTGTGACATCGGGCTCGACTTCCACACCTCCACGCGCGGGCGAACAAACATGATTCACGTCCGGGCGAACATGGAGCGCTCCAACGTGGCCCGCCTCGCCAAGGCGTTCAGCTCCAACGTCATCATCGCGGGCGAAGGGCCCTCGGGCACGCTCCGCCGGGAAGCGACCGAGGACGGGATCCCCACGATCACCATCGAGATGGGCGAAGCCCACCGGTTCCAGCGACGCCTGATCGATCAGGCACTCACCGGCGTCGCGAGCGTGCTCGCCGAGTTCGGGCTCCATCGGGACTCCTCGGTCCACTGGCCCGGCTGGCGAACCGTCATCGACGACGACAACGAGAAGACATGGCTTCGCGCGGACGCGGGCGGCATCGTCGACATGAAACGCGGCCGCGGTGCACTCGTCGAGGAGGGAGAAGTCATCTGTACGATCACGAACCCGTTCAAAGAGGAGGAGGACATCGTCACCGTCGAGGCACCGTTTACCGGTCTCATCGTCGGCGTCCTCGAGAACCCCGTCGTCTACCCGGGGAACCCGCTCTGTCACCTCGTCGGCCTCTCGCCGGATACACTCACCGCCCTCGAGCGCGAGCGGCTGACGGAGCGATCGCGGTCGGAACTCCGGCGAAACGACTGACCGATCGCTGGGTTCCCCCGCTCGGTGGCTGCCTCCCGAACGAGTTCGGGTGCCCGTGGCTCGAACTGATTTCTTTCTGTAGCGATTCAGCGGGAGGGAAATCGGGTGAAGTGAGATAAGAGGAACTTCTATACCGCCCCGGTCAAACGGTCCACACGAGCGCATGAGTCAGTCTTACAATCGCGGTCTCATCGAGGACTTCGGTCGCTGGAAGGAGTTCTCGGCCGGCATGTGGGCGTGGATCCTCCACAAGTTCACCGGGTGGATCCTGATCGGCTACCTGTTCACTCACATCGCCGTGCTGAGCACGTCTATCAGCGCATCAAGTCAGAGTACCGGAGTCATCCAAGCACAAAACGACGTCTACACCACGACGCTACAGGGGCTCGAGGGCCTGTTCCTGATCCGGCTGCTCGAGATCGGCTTGCTCGCGGTGGCCGTCTTCCACATCCTGAACGGCCTCCGCCTGCTGATGGTTGATCTCGGGATCGGACTCGAGTCACAGGACAAGAGTTTCTACGCCTCGCTGGTGTTGACGGGCGCGATCACCGTCGCGAGCGTTCCGACCTTCCTCGCGGGGGTAACGCTCTAATGGCGGAACGCTACTCCTCGTTTACGCCCGGCGGCACGCGCTGGTTCCTCCAGCGGGTCACGGCGGCGTTTCTGGTGGTCGTTCTCGCCTTCCACTTCTTCCTCTTACACTTCGTCAACCACGCCTACGAGGTAAGCTTCCTGGGTACTCAGGCCCGAATGCAAAACGTTGGGTACCTGTTGACAATGGTGTTGTTCCTGATCACCGCTACCTTCCACGGTGTCAACGGCGTCTACAACGCGCTGGTCAACCAGGGGTTGGAGGGAACGCAAAAGAAGGCCGTTCTGGCAGTGCTGGTCGTTGTCAGCGTCGGACTCGTCGCGCAGGGAACCTACGTCGCACTCACGATGAACGGGATGATCTAATACGGAGGGCCCTCGTCAACTGTTCCGCTATGCCCCCGAAGTGGCGGACAAGCAGAAACCGCTTCGACGACTTCCACGTGCCCTTCGAGAAGGAGATGGCGTCCTCGACGCGGTCACGTACGCCCGCGACGAGTACGACTCCTCGCGTACTTCTGTCGTTCCTGTCGGCAGGCCGTCTGTAGCTCCGACGCCCTTCTTCGTCAACGACAAACGGCGACTCGGCTGCAAGACGCAAATCGCGGACCGTGAGCGGGAGCCCTCTCCCTCGTCGGTCGAACTCACGGACCATTCCTGACTCGAGTCGGGCCCCACCGTACGGGAGAGAGCGCGGTCGTTACGGGCCTCCTGTTTTCGCCGCCTTAGTAACAGAGACAGTGAATCGGTCACACGACACGTCCGTCGATGCGTCGAGATAATCAGGGGACAACCTAGTTATTCGATGAAGGCGGGAGTGGGATCGCGCTCTGCATATTATGTAGCGATAGTATAAGTAAATATTATATACTTCAGTAAATTATTAATGGCTTCGATAATTTGTTGTGTTTATGTCTGGGGACGTCACGCCGAATCGTATCATTCAGACGGGATTCAGATTCCTCGCATCAAAAGCGCTCTTTGCCGCCGTCGAACTGGGGGTATTTACCGAGTTAGCGGAAGAACCGCTGACGCGAGAGGCGCTCGAAGAGCGGCTCGATCTCCATCCGCGAGCATCGGCCGATTTTCTCGATGCCCTCGTCGCGTTGGGCTTTCTCGAACGTGACGACGGACTGTACCGAAACGCGCCCGATGCCGATCTGTACCTCGACCAGAACAAGGAAACCTACGTGGGAGATGCGCTCGCTCTGGGAAACAATCGAATGTATCCGGCGTGGATGAACCTCGCGGACGCAGTTCGAACCGGGGAACCTCAAGTCGACCTCGATGACGACGACGAGTATTTCAACGCGCTCTACGAAGCGGACGAGCGTCTCGAGCGGTTCGCCAGTTCGATGACGGGATTCAGTCTCGCGGTCGCCACCGTTATCGCGGAAACCTTCGAGTGGGAAGAGTACGAGACGGTGTGTGACCTCGGAACTGCCGAGGGGCAGGTGCCGGTGACAATCGCTGAGAAAAATCCCCATATAGAGGCGACCGCGTTCGACCTTCCGAAACTCGAACCGATATCGATGGAGTTCATCGCGGAACGCGGAATGGACGACCGGGTCTCGTTTCACGGCGGTAACTTCCTTGAGGACCCCCTCCCGGAACACGACGTGTTCATTTTGGGCCGTATCATCCACGACTGGGGACTATCTGGTAAAAAAGAGATACTCGAACGTGCCTACGAGGCCCTGCCGGAGGGCGGTGTGCTCCTCGTCTACGGGACCATGATCGATAACGAACGTCGCGAAAACGAGATGGGGCTGCTGGTGAGTCTGAACACGCTCGTCGAGACGGCGGATGGCTTCGATTACACGCCACAGGAGTGTGAGACCTGGCTTCGAGAGGTGGGATTCTCGAAGACGGAAGTGCGGGACCTTCCGACCCCCGAAACGATGGTGGTCGCGACGAAGTAGCGATACTGAACGACGTCTACGTCAAGACACGCCACAAGATACCAGGGCGTAGCAGTAACGTAGGGGAGTGTTGCATCGCGAGTACCCGATAGAACGCGTCAGCTACCGTCGGGTCGGAGTGAGCGCTACGGATTACTCGAGAACGGTATCGGTTGCGGAACCCGGAACCTCTGGGCGACGGACCGGATGTCTGGGGGAACCGGTGGTCGCTGTCGACCGCCAACTGCCACGCGATATCGACGACCGCCGTGACCTGCTCGAAGAATCGAAGCCCGATGTCGTCAGGTATCCCGTCTGCGAGGAGGTGGTGTAACAGTAGCGCTTCGAGCGCCGCCACTGACATGCCTTGTGCGTAAATAGGGTTGAAGCTCGCTATCGCATCGCCGACGACGACGAGATTGTCGGGAAACGAATCGATATCCTCGTAACGCCAGCGAACGTTCGACGGGAAGAAGTAACTCCGGACCTCGCGATCTATCCACGGCTGGGTAGTGAGGAGTCGCTCGACGTGAGGGATTGGGAGATTCTCGGCGATCGACGTGATCGTCTCAGCGTTCGGCGGTGGCCCGTCGGAATGCATCTCTCCGAGGATCGCAAGCCACCGACCGTCCTCTACGGGAAAGAGTCCGCCGTAAGAGGTTCGGGACGGGGAGGGAGAAACGACGAATAGTCGGCGGTCGGTCGGCGGCCGTTCGATCGCGACCGTGTTGTAAGAGACGTCAACGCGAATCTCCTCGGCAGGTGGCGATGGGTAACCGTGGTTTTCCAGCCATGTGGGTGTCTGGGACGTGCGGCCGGTGGCGTCTGCGACGAGAGCAGCGGATAGTGTAGTTTGCCCACATTCGTCCTCAACCACCACCCCCGTGACTGCCGTTGCATCGTCGCTGAGCAGGTACTCGACGAACTGGCAGTTCGACCATACTTCTACGTCATCTCGTGCAACAACACGCCGGCGGACGAGATGTTCGAAGAGCGGCCGGCTCGCGGCGTACATCGGGAGGCTGCTTCGCCCGTCTGCAACGAAACCCTCTTCGATGTAATAATTGAAATCAGTAGTAACGTCGATGAACAGCCCGCCGGCGGAGACGAGTTCTTCCCCGTACCCTGGGAAGAAGTCCTCCAACGTCGCCCGTCCCGCTTCCCAAAGCACGTGTGGATGAGCGCTCTGAGGAACACCTCCGCGTTTCACCGCGTTCTCAGGCAACGAGTCGCGTTCGACGAGGATGACCTGATCGAACGCATCGGCTACCACGCGGGCCACGCACAGTCCGGCGATACCCGCGCCGAGAACGACTGCCTTCCCACCACTCTCGTCGACGCGGTTGCCGTCATATCGCCCGAATTTCGATAGCGTCATCCAGGGCAGGTATAAATTCTAGAGACTAAAATTTAATTAATACATCTCAGAATAGTACCCTTCCCGTAGCAGTATCTCGTCTTCAATTGCTGCAGGTTGAGCTACCCACGGCTAAAGCCTTCGGAGAATCCATCGGTCCCTGAGCTGCATTCCATTTTCCTTTACCATAACACATATATTATAACGCAATAAAATTTTAGATGTGATGGGGAGAAATCAAATCCTAAAGCGAGCCTCGAGTCGAGTTGCAGTTGAGCCGAAATACCGGGCGCTCGATTGCGGCAGCTACCACGGTCCCTATCGACGAATCGGGTCGGTCAAGCCTGTACTCGACACGGGAACGACCGCAGAATACGATGATCGCTCGGACGGCTGTCGGTCACAGCGAGGGGTGAACGTGAAATGAGTTACACAAACGAAATTCTAGCCCAGGATGTTAGTACAGTCAAACAGTTATCGTTATTTCTCAAAAACGGAACGTTCATCGTATCGTTAGCAGCTATCGCACAGGTATACGTCATCAGCGTCTTTCTTTCGATCCAACTCAACGCCGCCGTCGGTATCGCTCCGCTGCTAGCGTTTGGGGTCTATGGGATCAACAACCTCACTGACAGCGAAGAGGACTTCGTGAATCAACCGTGGAACTCACAGTACTCCCGCCGCTGGAATCGATTCATTGGGGTTCTGAGCGTTGTCCTCCACTTCGTCGGCGTCGGAATCGCGTTCTACTACGGCAGCCTCGTCGCTGGGTTGCTCAGTCTCATCCCGCTGACCGCACAGCTGGTTTATTCGAGCGCCTGGCTTCCGTTCAAGGAAATAAAACGCTTGAAGCAAGTGCTCGTACTCAATTCGTTCATCGTCGCCGGGGCGTGGGTAGTGAAAGTCGTTGCGCTCCCTATCGCGCTCACGACCAATCACGTACCACTTGACACCGCTATTGCCGCCGGACTGTTCATTTTCGTCAGATGGTTCATGTCCGTGGAGGTCGCGAACGTTCCCGACATACACGGCGACATTTCCGCCAACGTCGATTCGGTTCCGATCAAGTACGGAATCGATGGTACTCGACGGATCATGTACGGCCTCGAGATACTTTCGGCACTCGTACTTTCGTATCTCCTCGTCACCGTCGAAACCCCAATCGCAGTCCTCGTGGTGCTGCCGATACTGGTTTATACAGCAACCGCCGAGTACCTGTTCTGTCGCGAAGGGTGGGCAGAATATCTCAGCATCTCCTGGGACGTATCGTTCGTCCTGATGGGTATTGTGGTCGCCGGAGCCGACTTCCTGACCGGATTACCTGGCGGGTTCTTCTGACTACCCAAAGGTGGCACCAGCGAGGTTAAACTGATCGACGGAATAGCCGCTGTTTTGATCCGGTTTGGCTCCTCACTGGCGAACCTTCGTTCGCAAATCCAAAATATATAAACCATGTTGTACCGAACTGAATATTATGCCCGGCCAGTGGAAATTCGGTCTGAATATTGTCGTCGAGAACATCAATGACTTACGCGAACTGTTGTGGGACGTGGCGACATTTTTACCGAGCTCTGCGATCTTTCTCACAATCGGTGTGTTACTGGTTGCAGTAGCCACGGGCTTGCTCGGGTTCCTCTCGCTGAGAGCGGCCCTCAATCCCCTGTTGTCAGAATGAGCTGTCGGAGGAAAAAACGCCGACAGAAATCAGTATGGATCCGTACGTAAGGAATCGTTCGGACCGCTATCAGGTGATCGATCAATGGCCAGAGGGGTTCGGATGGATCGCTCATCCAGAAGAGTTGACACAAAGAGCGAGTCACGCACTCCTGGGTGACGACGGCGTCTGGCTCTTCGATCCGATCGACGCATCGGGGATCGACGAAGAGATCGACGAACTCGGAGACGTAGTTGGCGTCGCTGTCCTCTCGAACTACCACTCTCGTGACGCCGACATATTTGCACATCGATATGATGTCCCGGTCTACCTTCCGACGTGGATGAGTCGTGTCGAACCACGCATTTCTCACTCTATAGAGAGGTACGACGCCCGACTCGGTAACTCGGGTTTTATCGTAGATGGGTGTCAGCCACTCCCGGGCTGGCGGGAGGGGATCGCGTTCCGAAAATCAGATAGGACGCTCTACGTGCCGGACGTTCTGGGAACGGCGACACTGTACACGGTTGCGAAAGAGCGAATCGGAATGCACCTGCTGGTCCGATTGCGAAAATGGTTAGAGCCGCTGGCTGATGTCGAACCTGCTCGAATCATCGTCGGTCACGGTCGCGGGATTGACTCCCGCGCGTCCGCCGAACTGTACCATCTCCGAGCGAACGCACGCCGCAATTTCACGCAAGCGCTTCGCACGAACGGATGGGCCCAGTTACGTTCGTTTCTCGGTGCCGTCCTGTACTGATTTCCGGGATTCGGTTTACGTCGTCTCCGACCGATTCCGTTCCAGTCTCCGACGGTCACTCCCGTTCCGTAGCCGCAAGGAGAGCATTCGAGCCGGTTTCGGATCCTCACGAATGCAAACTGACGCCTAACCGCAAACCTCACGCTCGCTGGAACACATCCGACGCCGTTCCAGGACCGGAGCGCCAAACATCAAATTTCCGAACTATAGATTCACCGGTATCGTCGGATATCCGGCAACACGGGCTAGTGCACATCACCCACCTCGTCTTTTGCGCTCGAGAACCGAGATTACGGAACTGTCGAGTCGCTATGGTAGCTGCTGAAACGAGTGACACACTGATCGCGACGCTGCCCCGCGATCAGGTGTGCAATGCCTTTCAGGCACTCCTATAGAACAGCACCAACTATGTCACAGACTGACACACTACCATCAAATTTATATCCATTACTGGGTAATAAATACTATGGATGTACATGAATTAGAGGAGGCTGATAGAAAGACACCAACCGTATTATTAGAATGTTTATATGATTCTGTCGACGAGAACGCGGTTGATACGCTAGATCCCGACACAGTTATAGACAGAATCAATAACACTACGCTTCCATCGCCGGTCGAGTCACTTGCGGCGGAGTACGACGACCGGATCGGAATCCGAAACGAATTCGTCTGGAAGTGGATCTACGAATTGTTCCCATACTGTACGCTAGATACCGTATCCGAGGAACTGTTCGAGGCCACACGGACGCGAAAGACCCTCTTCACGATGTTCATCACGATCCTCGACGACATCGCAGAGGTAAATCACGATCGGACGACATTCAGACAGGCGCGAAAGATTCCGTTTCCTGACGAGACTGTCACTACTGACGGTGTCGACTCGGCATCGGTGTCTATGGCACGGAACGTTTGGGATGAGTTACGTCGAGAGATTCACGACGCGCCACGTGCCGACGAGTTTACCGAACTCTTCCGTTACGACACGAGGCAGTCTATTAATTCGATAGACTACTCACGGCTTCTTATCGAACAGCCGGAAACGGCGACACGGAGCGGTGCCATTCATTACGGCCCCCATAACATGGTCGTCTTTCCGTACATCGGCATCGATCTGATGGCTTCGCCGACATTCGAACGAAGCGATCTCGCACCGCTCCGGGAACTCCTCTGGAAGATCCAACGATTGGCACGGATCGGAAACTGGGTCTCTACATGGGAACGCGAAATTCGGGAAGGTGACTTCTCGTCGGGAGTCGTCGTCTGGGCGCTGCGAGACGGAATCGTCGAGCCGGAGGACCTCAGAGAACGGCCCGAATCCGCGATCGAGGCGATTCGTCACAGCGAGGTCGAAACCGAGTTGATGGATCGGTGGATCTCGTCGTACGAAGAACTCACGGACAACGAGCTAACGGCCGCCTCAGTTGACCTCGACGAACTCCTCGAGGGAATGAAGATGGTAATGATCTACCATCTAATCAGCGAGGGCTATAAGTAAAGTGCGGCCGAGCGACGAGTTTCTTCGGTGCCGCTTTTCGGGTTCGGACGAACCCCGACCCTCCCGCGAATGGATGTCTCAGCAACCTCCGAGATTACTACCGCTTCAACAATATATTAACTATAGAAAAACTTTTAATTATTAACGTAGTACTAGAGAATGGATCATGTCAGAAGCTGATTCAGCCCTCGAAGCGACAGAGCGATGGTTTGTCGAAGTGTTCAACGAGAACAACCCCGACGTAATCGACGAAATAATCGCAGAGGATTGTACGTTCCACGGCCCCGAAAGCCTCGGTGCGAGCGATAAACAGGGGCGTGAAGGTGCGCGATGGTTCGCGGAATCGTTCAACAGTGCATGGCCCGACGCCGAATTCACCATCCACGATATCTTCACCGAGGATGATCTTGTCGCAGTCCGGTGGACCATGACTGCCACGCACGAGGGCGAATGGCTTCCGAACGAGATCGATGGTGGAACGGGTGCCGAGATTGAACTCCGAGGAAACAACATCCACAGAACCTCCAACGGGAAACTCGTGGATATCTGGCCCCAGCAGGACACACTGAAAATGGTCACTGCTATCGATGCAGTTTCGTGGGGGTAACCGCCCCACACCGGGAGGATAGCCCTCTCGGTGCATCACAACCCGGGTGAGCTACCCTACTCAACCGTTACTCCGGTTTTGTACAACGTTCTTAGCAGAGTATTCCCTCTCATCGACAACTCGTAGCTCACGTTCTGCGCTGAAATCATCACAAGAGCCACCGGTTCGAGTTTCTGTTCAGAGACTGGAAAACACACCGGAGATAGCTCGGGATCCTCGGACCGATCCTCGTCTTGACGTAGACGTTCTATTTCCTAGAGATCAGTGGTAGATCTCCCTTCAGAGTTTACTCGGCTACGGATCTCGCTACTATGAATCCTATCGTCTCAGTATTTATTTTATATTGCTAAGCACATTTATTATACGAATAGGTTTTTATTTTATGAGCACAATAGCACTTTCATGGCACTTAGTAATTCGAATTCGAGTGCTCTCCCCGAACCGCCACAGCCCGACGGACATCCCGTCATCGGAAATGCACTTACCTTTGTCGGAGCGAACGATCCAGTCCGATTCTTGAACAAAATGTGCCAAGAGCACGGGGACATACTCAAAATGGAAATGTTTGGGTCCGAATACTACATCACGCGTAATCCAGACGATGCCCAACGCATATTCCACGACAACAACGACAATTATATGAAGTCCGAGAGGCAAAAGAAAGTCTTCGAAAATTTCTGGGGAGAGGACATATTGAGTAGCGAGGACGACCTCTGGCAACACCAGCGAGACGTCCTCACACCGCTTATTTCTAAAGGAAAGGCGAAGTCTATCGGCCCCCATATAATGGAATACACGGAAGAAATGACGGCGTCATGGAACGATGGGGAAGTCGTCGATATTCACAAAGAGATGATGGCGCTGACTATTCGAGTAGTGTGTAAGGCGGTTTTCAACTGGGATGCCAGTGAGTATGGCGAATCCATCGGACACAACCTGAAAGTCGCGACTAGCCATCTATTCAGGAACTCTATGGGCGTATCCGTTCCGGAGTGGGTTCCAACACCACAGAATCGACGGTATCAGAACGCTGTTGAGACGTTGGATTCGATTGCCGACGAAATCATTCGAACTCGCAAGTTGGCCGACGACGACGCCGACGATCTCATCACTCGGAGTCTCGACATGCGAGACCAAGTGGACCGAAATATCAACCACAACGTGCTACGGGAAAAGGTCAAAACGATGCTCTTTGCCGGTCACGAAACGACGGCACAGGGGCTGACGTTTTCGCTCTATCTTCTGGCACGTCATCCGAAAGTGGTACGAAGGCTCCGAAACGAATTCGACGAAGAGATCGACGGTCAGGAGCCGTCACCGGATGATCTGCCGAATTTAGAGTACCTCGATGCCGTTTTCAAAGAAGTATTGCGATTGTATTCGCCGGCGTACAGCGTGAACAGAGAGCCGCTCAACGACGATGAACTCAGCGGCTACCACATCTCCGCAGGCAGACCAGTCATCGTCTTCCAGTGGGGGATTCAGCGTAATCCACGCGTGTGGGACGACCCCTACGCGTTCGACCCAGATCGGTGGATGAAAGAAAGCAATCCGTGCGATCACGAGTACGGCTATGTGCCGTTTGCCATGGGTCCGCGCCGCTGTCTGGGCCAAGGGTTCGCAGAAGTCGAATCGAAATTGATTCTGGCAAAAGTTCTACAAGAGTACGATCTGGAACTCGACACGGAGCCTCCGATCGAGTTAGACTGGGCTGTCACGACTCGGCCGAAAAACGGTATCGATATGATCCCATACCGGCGCTGAATAGCGTTTTGATCGATTTACCCCCTCGAACTATAGGAAGAGGCGCTGGGGCCGCTTCGAAGTCCGTTTTCGGGCGAACGACGACAGTGACGGACATCGGATAACGTCTGTCCGGTACGAGATCCTGATCAGCGAAGAGCGTGTCCCTCCCACTCGGTCGTTCAGTGTCGACATTGGTCGGCGGAACCGACTCGTAGGCAACTGTCCGCTGCTCACCGAACGAAACAACTGCAGAGAAGTAGCCGTCTTCCGATTCTACCGAGTCGTTGCTGTCTCCGACTGGTCGGTTACGCAACACCGACTCGAGCTAATGCGTCGCCGACGGCGGTATAGATCCGGTCGACCATGTCATCTACCTGCGTTTCTTCGATCGTGAGTGGTGGGGCGATAACGAGGAGATCCCCGTTCTTTCCGTCGAGGTGGCCACCCTCGGTCGACAACAGGACGCCGTTGTCAAGACCTGCTTCAACGAGCGCCTGTTGCAACTCGAAATCAACATCGAGTGGCTCTTTCGTTTCTCGGTCCGCAACGAACTCAACCCCGTGTAACAGTCCAACGCCACGGACGTCACCAACCGCATCATAATCGTAGAGCGATGTCAATCGCTCACCCAAATAACTGCCCACAGTAGCGGCGTTCTCGACGAGTTCGTTTTGACGAGTGAATTCGAGAACGGCTTTGGCGATTGCGGCGGTTCCCGGATGGAAACAATTCGTGTACCCGTGTGCAAATCCGTGCGGGATTTCTCGGAACACTTCTACAACTCGGTTGTGGGGCATAACGACACCGGCAGGGGCGTATCCTGCTGTTACCCCCTTCCCAGTGACGATAATATCCGGAGTGATATCGTACTGCTCGATCGCGAAATTGGTTCCGGTTCGCCCGATACCGGTGAGAATTTCGTCGACGACGAACAATATATCGTACTCGTCGCAGATTTCTCGGACCCGTTCGAAGTACTCCGGGTGGGGCCGTTCACCCTGACTCTGGCTGCCACCGACCGGTTCGGCCATGAATGCGGCTACGTTTTCCGGTCCGTGTTCCAGTACGAGCTGTTCGAACATGTCCGCACATCGTCTTCCACATTCGCTTCCGCCACCACCACCACATAGCGTACATCGATACTGGTTGCCTCGAGGAGCTTTTGGGAAATCCTGTAGCAATGGATCCATATGAGTGGTATACATCTCGAATCCCGTCGCAGACAGGGCACCGAGTGTAGTTCCGTGATAGCTCCCTCGCCGAGTAATGAATTTGTGCTTCCGTTCGTTTCCTCGTTCTGTGTGATACTGTCGAACCATCGCAATCGTACTTTCGACCGCGAGCGATCCGCCTGAAACGAGCCACGCACGTTCGAACCCGTCGGGCATGAAACCCGTTATCGTCTCACCGAAGGAGCGAACGGACTCCGTGGTTTGCTGCATCGGTATGTACTCGAGGCTGGAGAGTTGTTCGTATGCGGCTTCTGCGATTTCTTCTCTCCCATGTCCGATAGTGACGTTCTGGTTACCGGAGGCAACGTCGATGTACGTGTTGCCGTTAGCATCGATTATCGTTTCTCCCACTCCCTTCTCGAAATCTATATTTGGGGTGTGGAAATTCTGTGGGAACAATCCATCGAAGTGTGGTTCCGTGTACGCCGGTTGTTGTCCCATAACATCAGATCGTACCCTATCTATTTCAACTCTTTGTTCATATAAAAAGTACGTAGAGATGTTAAATAAGGGAAGCTAGTATTGATGAGAGTTGGCAGGCAGCAGCCTTTTGAGATGGCGGTAGGGAGTACGATTACCGACCTGTCCTCGTTGATTGTCGCTTCCCACTAGCCAGAGCGCTCGAATCTCAGGTGCTGTGGGCAGGCCGTTCGAGCTCGAGGAGTGCGTTCGGTTCTTTCGCCGATCAGACCGTTTGGATCTGGCATCGCTATAGTACTCACTGGAAGTCATTGCACGGCGACATCGCGGTCAATGTATCACTCGTTTCAGCGATTACGATACCACAGTGTCGAACGGTACCTATCCGTTGACGCGGCGCTCTCTCCCCGGCGAACGAGCTATGTTTTCCAATTCTCTATTAATAATATCTTTATGATATTATATATGAGTTTAAGTAGGATCAAGATGAGGTTTTTGGCAGAGACCAATGATCCCGATACCGGACTTCGCGTGGTGGACGACAGACCTCGGCTCTGGAGACAGTGAGTTGCAGGACGATACGTGTTCTATACACTGGCACCGTCTAACGCTGGTCGATAGCCCCTTTCGTCCCGGGCTAGATAGGGACGTCTTGGAAAGAGCCAACTCGGAAGCGTCATCACTTCGACCGGAATGTGAACGTTCTCTGAAAGAAGTCGGCACCGGCGGCTCGTCACCGGTCAGAAACGGTACCGTTCGAGACGGAAACGGATTCGTCCGAAGAAATGATACCGACGGTAGAGGACTGGGGCGGTGACTACGATGGCTGATCACCCATCGGTCGACGCATCGTTGGTGGATACCCGCTCAGCCGAATCCACATACAGGGATGTCAACGGTACCACGTTACATGTAGTCACAGCAGGACACCAAGAGGATCCGCCCGTCGTACTCCTTCACGGATTCCCTGAATTCTGGTACTGCTGGCACCGCTATGTTGACCCACTCGTCGACGCTGGATATCGAGTGCTCATCCCGG
Source organism: Natrinema ejinorense (assembly GCF_002494345.1). Classification (GTDB taxonomy): domain Archaea; phylum Halobacteriota; class Halobacteria; order Halobacteriales; family Natrialbaceae; genus Natrinema; species Natrinema longum. Next base: position 548,511 of record NZ_NXNI01000001.1, on the reverse strand, counting down.
ATCAACGGGGATACAACTTGAGTGAAAAGCCACCACGTGTCCGATCCTATCGACTCACGGAACTCTCACGGGATATCCTGGGGCTGATCAAGTCGACGGGGCATCGATCCGCTCACGTCATCGGACACGATTGGGGCGGGATGGTAGCATGGAACGTCGCACATCGATATCCGGCCAGCGTCGATCGGCTCGCTATTCTGAACGCGCCTCACCCAGCCGCGTACTGGCAACACCTCCGTTCGAACGTCCGACAGCTCGGTAAGAGCTGGTACGTCTTTTTTTTCCAGTTACCCCGACTCCCCGAATGGATCGGACGGCGAAACGATTACCGGATGTGGAGTAACGCGATTCGTGACGACCTCGGCCCGGAGGAGTTTACCGACGCGGACGAGCGGTTGTACCGTGTCGCGTGGAAGCAAGATGGAGCCCCCACAGCGATGATTAACTGGTATCGTGCATGGATACGCCACGATCAAGGGTCACCTCGCGATCGAATTTCGAATCAGACGCTGGTAATCTGGGGAAAAAACGATCGGGCATTGCTACCAGAACTGGCTTCTAAAAGTATCGAGTACTGCAACAACGGTTCTCTCGTCCGAATCCCCACTGCGACGCACTGGCTCCACCACGAAATCCCAGACCGCGTCACCGACCTTCTTTTAAGACACCTCGAGAACTGAGTCGAGGCGGGAGGAGCAATGGACATCTCATTCCAAATCGGAACAGGTCCCCGTTCGCTCGGGACGAATACGCGATTCGGAGTTGAACGGGACACGAAAGCTAGATTGAACTGTCATCCGAACTAAACTGTAGCCGAGACGATATTGTACGTCAAGATACGTCGCCTGAAGACGTGATACTGGTTAGCAAGGTTTAGGAGGTGGTTCGCCTTCTTTTCCGGCATCAGGTTGAGTTTCTTCTGTAACTTTATCAAGTAGAGATAGTGACGACCGAGGGCGTTCGATTTTGCGAACGGCATGATGTTTTCCGTAATGTCCTCGACCTCGACGTTCTGGAGGCCCTTGGATTCCATATCTCGAGTGAAGTCGTCGATGTAGACGATATTTGGGACGGACCATCCCTCTTCGAGTTGTCTCAACATCTGTTCTTCCTCGGTTGAGGGATATCGCTTCGCTTTGAACCCCTCGGCGATCACGAGGCGACCATCGTCACCGAGAACGCGCCGTGCTTCCGTAAGGAAATCCCCCTTGTTTTCGGCGTATACGACGGCTTCGATCGCCCAAACGACGTCGATCGAGTCGTCCTCGACGGTCTGCATTTTCGTTAGATCGTCGTACCGAAACTCCGTCCGGTCCGCGACACCTTCTTCCCTCGCATTCTCCCGGGCCTGTTCGAGTTGGTGTCCGACGATGTTGATTCCGATCGACTCAGTTCCGAGGTTCTTCGCGGCCCAGATCGCGGGTCCGCCAACGCCACACCCGCAGAATAGCACTCGGTTATCGGCGCTGATATCGACCGTTTCGGCGAGTTTCCTGTTCAACTCGTTCGTCCCATCACCGTCGGTCTTCGCATTGCCGTTCTCGGCGGCGTAGCCGTAATGAATGTTGCTATGACCCTTCTCCTCCATATACGTGTCAAATACGTCACCTGCATCAGTGAAGAATTTCTGTATCTCTTCGTTCGTTTTTTTCGAGTTTCCCATATTAGTAATATCATATAGAGACCATTTAAAATTTTCCATCAAAAGTTATGGTTGGTTTTATAATACAACCGCGAATACAGTGCGATTTAATGGTACTGGAAGCCGTTACTCGGTACGATGATAGTCGGGTTTCTCAGAAACAGGGGAGAGCAATCGTCGTCGGAAGCGGTGTCGCCGGGCTGTGTGCGGCCCGCGTTCTGGCCGACCGGTTCACGGAGGTCATCGTCATCGAACAGGATCCGCTACCCGACGAGCCAAGCACACGACGGGGCGTCCCTCAGGCGAGCCAGCCTCACGTACTTCAAGAGGCAGGTCGAGCCACGCTCGAAGATCTGTTTCCAGACTACGGTGAAGCGTTACTTTCGACCGGCGGACTATTGATCGACGCAGCCAGTGACCTCTCTTACTACTACGACGGTGGATATCTGGCCAATGGACCGAAGCGAATACCGATGTACTGTGCAAGCCGACCGCTGTTCGAACGGACGCTTCGCACCCGCGTCACGGCCATCGACGAGATCACCGTCCGGACCAGGACGACCCTCATCGACTATCTCACCGAAGATACGACGAGAATTCACGGTGTCGAAGTACGCGGCCAGAACGCCGAGAAAACGGAACTCGACGCCGACCTGATTGTCGACGCAACTGGACGAACGTCCCGAACACCGAATTGGCTGAAAGAGCACGGCTACCGTCCCCCGCCAGTCGAGGAAATACAGGTCGACGTGACCTACAGCACCGTCGTCATCGACCGGCCGACCGATGAACGACATGCCATCATCGTTCCTCCGTCCCCACCTCGCACTCGAGGTGGGGCCGTTCTTCCGATCGAAGACGGCCGGTGGCTCGTGACCGTTCAGGGAATACACGGTGAGAGAGCCCCGACCGATCCCGACGAGGTCGTGTCGTTTGCGAACAGCCTGCCGAACGACGAAGTGGCACAACTGCTCGAGACCCACGAGTGGCTCGGCGACGAAGTCCGTCACTATCCGTTCCCATCGAACGTTCGGCGGCGATACGAAGCGCTCGACAGGTTTCCGGACGGCCTTCTCGTTACCGGGGATGCGATCGCTAGTTTCAATCCGCTCTACGGCCAGGGGATGTCAGTAGCCGCTCTGGATGCGTTGGAACTTCACCACGCGCTCGCTGCAGGCCAGCGTGAATCGCTGTCATCCCGTTTCTTTCGCCGCGTCGCGTCAGTTATCGACACGGCTTGGACGATCGCGATCGGTGCCGATCTGGAGTATCCACAGGCGAACGACCCAACGCCCCGGAAAGCGAAACTACTCGGCTGGTACCTGTCTCGATTACGGCAGGGAGCGCAATCGGATGGGACGTTGACCGACGCCTTTCTGCGGGTATCGACGATGGAGAAAGACCCGCTCTCATTGGTACGCCCCAGCGTGATCCGACGAACATTGTTCTAGGCTCTGACAGCCATACATCGAGTTAGCGACTACCGCATCGGCCGTGATTCGGACTGTTCCGTATCCAGACGGGCGTCTGGGACCCGTTTGCGGGATCACCGCGAGTGCGGAATCATATCGATTCCGTTTTTCGGCCGGGTCGTGACGGCGAGGTCGAAATCGATCGGGGGTTCCGTGACGAGTTCGAGATCGCACTCCTGAAGGATTGTCGCAAGAACCAGTTTCGATTCGAGGAGTGAGAACTGTTGTCCCGCACAGCGTCGAGGACCCGCTCCGAACGGTATATAGGCGAACTCGTTATCCGCCGGCTGACCGTCTTCCAGCCACCGATCCGGATCGAATGTATGCGGTCTGTCCCACACGCGGGGGTTCCGGTGAATTCCCCACTGGTAAACGATGACCATTGAACCTGCGGGGATGTGGTAGCCGCTGAGTTCGTCGTCGTTGATCACCTCTCGATTTATGCTGTACCCCGGTGAATACACCCGGAACGACTCTTTGATAACGGCTTCGAGGAAGTCCAACTCGGAGAGATCCTCCGCTGTCGGACTTCGACCATCGAGCTCGGCATCGAGTTCCTCCTGGAGCCGCTGGCGTATGTGCGGATGTTGCGAGAGCAAATAGAGCGTAAACGTCAGCCCCTGTGCCGTCGTTTCGTGTGCCGCGAAGGACATCGTCATCACTTTTCCCCGCAAGATGTCGTTCGTAAGTTCCCTGTCGCTGTCGTCTCTCATCTCGAGAGTTCGAGTGATGAGGTCGTCGACGTCGTCGTCGGCGTGGCGACGAGTCGCGATGATCTCGTCTGCGATAGCGTTCAACGTCTCGAGTGCGTCCTTGAAGCGGCGGTTCTGTGGCGTTGGGAGCCACTCTGGCGCAGTGACTCCAACTGAGTCCTTGAACAGATAGGTAGTTACGGTTCGCAGGTTCTCACTTATCGTCTCGCCGTAGCCGTCGGCTTCCCAGTTGAATATCACCTTACACATTACTCGAGCGGTGAGTCCCATCATCTCCCTGTTTACGTCGATTACCTCCCCCTCCGTCCAGGAGTCCAACATCTCTTCGGTGTAGTCGGTTATATCGGGACTGAAAGAGGCGACTCGGTCGCGGGAAATTACCGGTAAGAGGACGTTTCGCTGGTGTCGCCAGAGCTCTCCTTCACTGATAATAATGTCTTCCCCCATAATCCGCTTGAACCCTTCCTGCTGTGCAGACGATTTTTCATAATTGGCGTTGTTCGTGTCGAATACCCGTTTAGCGTCCTCAGGACTGCGAGTGATGTAGACTTCGTTGCCGAACATCTCTAATTTGACGAGATCGCCGTGATCTCTGCACGCGTCGTTTAGGAACTGAATCGGATCGCTTGCACCGACAAAATCAAGCGCATTTCCGATCACAGGATAGCCGTTCGGTTGTGGTGGTTCGGGCAACGTGCTGGGGTTCGGTATCTCGTTACGCATTCTGTTAACACATTGTACTGATTGAATAAATAAATATTTGGCCTAGTTTATTTATTAGGGGAGGAGTACAATATGTGGCAAGCCGGCTGACCGATACGCGCTCGACCCCACGAAAACGACCGGTCTCGCCCGAACCGTTCGAACGAAATTGAGTCACCGAATCAGTGAAAGTTCCGACCGGTTAGCCCGTGGAAACCGGCCTCGAACAGGCAGACAAAACGAGTTTAATCCGATGCTGCTAGATGGGCGCTGGCGGTCGATATTCCGATAGTAACGTCTTTACGAGTAGTGCGAACAGTAACTACTATACTACTTCCACGCCAAACCCCGGATAGAGCGCATGAGTAATTCTTACAACCGCGGAGTGGTTGAGGACTTCGGCAGGTGGAAAGAATTTTCCGCTGGAATGTGGGCATGGATTCTTCATAAGTTCAGTGGGTGGATTCTCATTGGTTATCTTTTTATGCATATTCCAGTGTTGAGCACGTCTATCGGCGCTGTAAACGGCGATCCAGCGGCGATCCAACAGCAGACTGACGTCTACACGCAGACAGTCCGGGGACTCGAGGGCCTCTTCATAATCAGACTGATGGAGGTCGGGTTACTCTCTGTCGCTGTTTTCCACATCTTGAACGGTGTCCGGTTGTTGATGGTCGACTTAGGTGTCGGTCTGGACAGTCAAGACAAGAGTTTCTATGCCTCGGTGATGCTGACGGGTGCGATTACCGTCGCGAGCGTCCCGACCTTCGTCTCCGGGGTGGGAATCTGATGGCGGAACGCTACTCCTCGTTTACGCCCGGCGGCACGCGCTGGTTCCTCCAGCGGGTCACGGCGGCGTTTCTGGTGATCGTTCTCGCCTTCCACTTCTTCCTCTTACACTTCGTCAACCACGCCTACGAGGTAAGCTTCTTGGGTACTCAGGCCCGAATGCAAAACGTTGGGTACCTATTGACAATGGTGTTGTTCCTGATCACCGCTACCTTCCACGGTGTCAACGGCGTCTACAACGCGCTGGTCAACCAGGGGTTGGAGGGAACGCAAAAGAAGGCCGTTCTGGCAGTGCTGGTCGTTGTCAGCGTCGGACTCGTCGCGCAGGGAACCTACGTCGCACTCACGATGAACGGGATGATCTAATATGAGTACACAACAAGCCGAACCCGAAAGCCAAGAAGCACCGGAAGACCCGGAGATGAAAGGCGCGGAGTCGCCCCAGGAGCGGCGACTCGAGGAGAAAGACGACGGGATGATTGACGAACGCGCCGAGAAAACGGCCGAACTCGAGGGGGAGACGGTCCTCATCAAGGTGTTCCGCTACGATCCGGAGGTCGCGGACAAGCAAGAGCCCCGGTTTGACGACTTCCACGTCCCCTTCGAGAAGGGGATGACCGTCCTCGACGCGGTCATGTACGCGCGTGACGAGTACGATTCTTCGCTTACCTTCCGACACTCCTGTCGGCAGGCCGTCTGTGGCTCCGACGCCTTCTTCGTCAACGGCAGGCAGCGGCTGGGTTGCAAGACCCAGATCTCGGACCTCGAGCAGCCGGTTCGCATCGAGCCGCTTCCCCACCAGGAGGTCGTCAAGGATCTGGTCGTCGACATGGACCACTTCTACGATCAGATGCATACGGTCGAACCCTACTTCCAGGACGAGGACACCCCCCCGACCGATGATCTCGAAGAGCAGCGCCAGACCCCGGAAAACCGCGAGAAGATCAAGATGTCCTCCCGGTGTATCTGGTGTGGCGCGTGTATGTCTAGTTGTAACATCGCGGCCGGCGACAACGAGTATCTGGGCCCCGCAGCGATCAACAAGGCCTACAAGTTCGCGATGGACGACCGCGAGGGCGAAGAGATCAAAGAGCACCGACTCCGCATTCTCGAGCAGGAACACGGCGTCTGGCGGTGCCAGACCCAGTTCTCCTGTACCGAGGTGTGTCCGAAAGACATTCCGCTCACCGAGCACATTCAGGAGCTCAAGCGGGAAGCAGTCAAGAAGAACCTGAAATTCTGGTAACTATGCACGAACACGACGTTATTGTGGTCGGCGCCGGCGGCGCCGGCCTCCGAGCCGCGATCGCAGCGCACGAAGCGGGAGCCGACGTGGCGATGGTCTCGAAGCTCCACCCCGTCCGCAGCCACACTGGCGCGGCCGAAGGTGGCATCAACGCCGCGCTCCAGGAGGGCGACGACTGGGAACTCCACGCCTACGACACGATGAAGGGGTCGGACTACCTCGGCGACGCGCCGGCAGTCGAGACCCTCGCCCAGGACGCCCCTGAAGAGACGATCAACTTAGAGCACTGGGGGATGCCCTTCTCCCGCGAGGAGGACGGCCGGGTCTCCCAGCGACCGTTCGGCGGCCTCTCGTACCCGCGGACGACCTACGCCGGTGCGGAGACGGGACACCACCTGCTACACACCATGTACGAGCAGGTCGTCAAGCGAGGCATTCAGGTCTACGACGAGTGGTACGTAATGGACCTCGCGACGACCGACGAGGCGGACCCGAACGACCGCGAGTGCCACGGCGTCGTCGCCTACGACGTTCAATCCGGCAACATCGAGGGCTTCAAAGCGAATCAGGGCGTCGTCCTCGCGACCGGCGGCCCCGGGCAGGCGTTCGATCACACTACCAACGCCGTCTCCTGTACCGGCGACGGCCACGCGATGGCCTATCGGGCGGGTGCACCGCTCGAGGACATGGAATTCATCCAGTTCCACCCCACTTCGCTGCCGTCGACGGGCGTCCTCATCTCCGAGGGGGTCCGCGGGGAAGGCGGTATCCTCTACAACAGCGAGGGCGAGCGGTTCATGTTCGAACACGGCTACGCGAACAACTCCGGGGAACTCGCCTCGCGGGACGTCGTCGCCCGCGCCGAACTCACCGAGGTCGACGAGGGCCGGGGCGTCGAGGACGAGTACGTCCACCTCGACATGCGCCACCTCGGCGAGGAACGCATCATGGACCGCCTCGAGAACATCCTCCACCTCGCGGAGGACTTCGAGGGCGTCGACGGCCTCGTCGAGCCGATGCCGGTCAAGCCCGGCCAGCACTACGCGATGGGCGGCATCGAAGTCGACGAGAACGGCCAGACCTGCGTCGACGGCCTCTACGCCGCCGGCGAGTGTGCCTGCGTTTCCGTCCACGGCGGCAACCGACTCGGCGGGAACGCCCTGCCGGAACTGATCGTCTTCGGCAAGCGCGCCGGCCGCCACGCCGCCGGCGACGACCTCGGCGAGCCGAAGATTCGGACCGGCTACGGCGACGACGTCGAGGACGAAACGGAGACCGAACTCCCCGTCGCGCCCGGCGAAGCGGGACTCGGAACGAGCGGTGGCGTCGCCGCGGACGGTGGCGTCACTGCCGACGCCGAGGGGATTCTCGAACGAACCGTCGAAACCGCACGTCAGCGCGTCGACCGCCTGATGGACAAAGACGACGGCGTCCAACACGCCGAGATCCGCGCGAAGCTCCAGCAGGCGATGACCGACTACGTCAACGTCTTCCGGACCGAGGAGGGCGTCAAGAAAGCCTTGCGGATCATCCGCGAGTGCCGCCAGGAGTACCAGGACGTCTACGTCGACGACCCCTCGCGGACCTTCAACACGGACCTCCAGCAGACGATCGAGACACGGAACCTGATCGACGTCGCGGAGTCGATCGCACTCGGCGCGCTCGTGCGCGACGAGTTCCGCGGCGCACACTGGCGCAAGGAACACCAGGAACGCAAAGACGAGGAGTGGCTCAAGCACACGCTCATCTCCTGGGACGACGGCGAACCCTCGATCTTCTACCGCCCGGTCATTCTCGAGGGCCAGAACAAGACCTACGAGCCGAAAGAGCGCAGCTACTGACGACGGCGCAGCCGTTTTCGTTTTCCAGTAATCGAACCGGTGCTCGCTGCGAGTAGAATCCCTTAAACCGTTCCCGACTCATGCCATCCGTATGAGTACCGTCTCACTGCTCGTCGTCGCGTCTTTCCTGGGCAACTCCGTTCTGGCCGGCCCGCTGCTGTTCATAGCGGTAGTGTTCTCGCCGGCGGCGGTCCTGCTGACGCTCTGGATGCTCATGCAATTCTTTTTCAGTAGCGAGTAAGCAGCCTGAGGACGCGGCCAGCGGACACCACTCGATCCCTACAGTCCGAGCACCTCGAGCAGATCGACGCCGATATCGAAATACTCGATTATCCTGTAGCCGACGTAGATCCCGACGATACCCATGATTCCGGGGAGTTCAGGTGGGGCAGGGATCGGAACGTTGAAGAACCGGAACAGTGCGCCGGTCAGCAACCCAGTCAGCAGCGCGAGAACAGTGATTTGGGTCGACATTGCGTGCGCTAGTGTTCTCGAGTGAGTCCACAAAAGCAGTCCGTCCGAGTCACCCCCGTACAGTGGGATTGTGATGAGTTAGCACGAATTGCCTCCTCACGACGATTGCCTATACCCGAGACCGGCCACTCGAGAGGCCCGCTCGCAGTTCCGGCGGACATTCGACGATTGACGCATCTCGTATCGACGCGCGAAGAAGCCGTTGTCCTGCCCGGTTTTCGACGATCGTTGTAGATGACTTTTATTATCGTCGAAGGACAGGCGTGGAGTATGAATCGAACAGCGACGACGGACCTCGACGTATCGATTCCAACCGATCTCGATTCCGCACGAGCGAAACTCGTCTACCTGTACGTGGCTGCAGGAAACGGTGCAACCGCGGACGAGCTCCGTGACGATCTGGCGGTGACGAAGGGAACCGTCCTCTCGATTACCGGCACGCTTCGGGACCACGGGTATCTCGAGCGGCAAAACGGGCGATACGAGATCGCCTGAGAGGAAAGTACCCACGCCGAACGGCCGGGTGCGAGTTCCGAGCAGTGCGAGGAACTCGCGACTCTACGGAAGAGCAAGCCCTTCCGAACATCGCGGAAACGAAGTGTCCGCTCAACGGGGGAGGGCAGGCATCTACCATTACCGCGAGCGACCAGAGGGGAGCAAGCGGGCCGACGACTGATGTGGAAGGCGCTCGACGAGCGCCTGGAACGGAAGGAGGAGTGCTTTTGATCGAAATTTTACGCTGCGAGCGCGACTACGTCGCGCTCTCGGTATAATTTCGTTGCTTTAGAGTTCGATCCGCTCGACTAACTGCTCGTGGTTTTCGTTCGTGTTGAGCGCGACGATGCGAATCTGGTCTTCGAGCCCGGAGTCCTCGAGTTTGGCCTTGAGGAGGTTGTCGACCTGGTAGACGCCGGCGGCGTTGGTCATCGCGATCTCGACCATGACGGGGGTGGTGTCGCCGGGCTGGAGCGAGACGCGCTTGATCGCCTGACTCGAGAGGGTGTTGATGCCGCGACCGCCGTACTCGTAGGGGATCCGCGAGCGACCGCTTTCCATGTCGAGGGCGTCGGCGACGCGGATGACGCCCGCCTCGGTGGTCAGTGGCGTCTCGGCCGTGTGATGACAGAGGATGGCGTGGAGGACTTCGCCTTTCATTCGGACGGTCTCGGCGACGTCGTAGAACTCGGGGAGGACTCGATCGAGGATGTCCGCAGCCAGCGGGATCGAATAGTACGCGTGGCTATCGCGGTGGACGACGTGGCCGACATCGTGCAAGGTGGCCGCGAGCGCGATGATGACCGATTCGTCCTCCTCGTCGAGCCCCTGCTGGCGCGCGCCGTTGAAATCGACGTCGCCCGCCTTGAGCAGGTCGTAGAGACACAGCGCCCGGTTGCGGACGATCTCGATGTGTTTCGTCCCGTGATCGTTGTACTGCATCCGATCGACCGCGTTGACGTTCTGTGCCTCGAGGTAGGTCGCGATCTCCTCGTCGTCTTCGATGAACTCGAGAACGGTATTCAATTTGTCGTCGGGAAAATTGTGATCGGCGTCGGGAGCATAGACGCGGCGGGAGGCCTCATCGGCGGCAGAGTCGCTCATACGTGACCCTCGGTTGCTGACTAAAAAAGCCCTGCGACGGGGGCGGGGAAAGGTGGTCGTCGGTATCGGTGCTGCGTTAGGAGAGGTCCTCGACTGCAGCCTGGACCTCGTCGTACTCGGGTTCGACGCCGGGGTCGTCGCTGACCCACGAGTACGCGATCTGGCCGTCGCCGTCGACGACGAACACCGATCGCTTGGAGACGCCGTAGACGCCGAGATCGGCGAAGTCCATCGCGATCCCGTAGTCGTCGATGACGTCCTGGTTGTAGTCGCTGAGCAGGCCGAACTCGAGGTCGTTTTGCTCGCGGAACTCGTTGAGCGTGAACGGCGAGTCACGGCTGACGCCGTAGACGGTGGCATCGAGATCGTTGAAGCCGGTCAGTCTGTCCTGGAACGCACACATCTCGGTCGTACAGACGCTGGTGAACGCACCGGGGAAGAACGCGAGGACGATCGGTGCTTCCGCCTCGAGGCGCTCCGACAGCGAAAACTCCTCGATGTCGCCGTTTGCGAGCGGTACGGTGAAGTCGGGGGCAGCGTCTCCAGTTGTTACCATCGACCGATCGTTGTGTGCAAGCCGGAAAGACAGTTTCGTTTGCGGAACAGTTCGGGGCTCGACGAGACACCTGTCGGTAGAGTTGACTGGAACCGTGACGGGACTCGCGCCAGATCCACTGCCCCGTGACCGTACTCCCTGTGGGCCGTCGAGACGCGACGACGTGTGTGCGTTCCCCTGACGGGTGCGTGCAAGCGTCGATACTACGACGGGACGGACACGTCGGTCCTCGCCTCGCAGGTCCCGTCTCGCGCTCGCAACGCCGCGACGGCGGTATACTCCCCTGGCACTGGATCGGACCACTCCGCCTCGTAGGTCGTCTCGTCACCCGGCGCGAGGGTTTCGGAACTGAGCATCTGTGCGAATACTCGCCCGTCGCTGAACCGCCAGATTTCCTCGTCGCCGTCCTCGAGTACGAACTCCGCGTTGCAAGCGTCCGAAAACTGGAGCGTGACTCGTTCGCTGCCCGAGTTGGTGACAGTGAAGACGAACAACACGGCGTCTCTGGGATCGTCGCCGGCCGTCTCGAGCGTTCCCTCGAGAGTCATATCGGGACGTTCGACTCCCTCGCGGATAGGTCTTCCCTCGGCCGTGATCGGCCAGCCGTCGCTGGAGAGCGCTACGTCTATCCGTCCCTGGTCCCTACCTGCCCCCGTGCAACTGGTCGGCTACGAGCCGAGCGGTCGGGGATCGTCGCTGCTGACGAGCGCCGGCAGTGGCGACATCGACCGCCGCCCGCTCGAGCCCGGAAACGACCTCGCCTACGCCTTCGGGGACCGTCACTGTGCCGGGACCATCGACGACGGCGAACACGTCTCCTGTGACCGGCCGTCGACTCCCTACTGTGAGTATCACACGAGCACGTGGGTCTGTGCCCGGTGTACCGGCACCTGCCTGAAAGACGAGATGGACTGTTACGAGGACCACGCGGTCTACATCGCGGCCTTCGCACCCGACACGTTCAAAGTCGGCGTCACGAAGCACCGGCGCCTCGAGACCCGCTTGCGTGAACAGGGAGCGGATCGTGGAGCCCACGTCCATACCGTCTCGAACGGCCGAATCGCCCGGGAACTCGAGGGCGAAATCGCGACGCGGCTGACCGACCGCGTTCGAACGGGCCCGAAGGTCGCGTCGCTCGCGGCGACGGTCGACGAGCCCGCCTGGACGTCCGTTCTCGCGGAGTTCGACGTGATCGAACGGTTCCGATTCGATTACGGGATCGACCTCGAGGCTCGGCCGGTCCGTGAGACGATCGCGTCGGGACGGGTCGTCGGCGTCAAGGGACGGCTGTTGGTCCTCGAGAACGGCGGGACGACCTACGCCGTCGACATGCGGGAGCTGGTCGGCCACGACCTCGAAGCGGGACGGACGGATCGCGACCTCCAGTCGTCGCTGGGATCGTTCGGATCACGGCCATAGTCCGAGGAGTCGACTCGTGCCGATCGTTTCCGACGGCGGTCCCCGACGGCCATCGTGTCACGATAGCAACCGTCACGGTCATCTAAGACATGGCAACCCTTTTCCCCGACGCAACAGAATCCGTTGGTATGACGGACGAAAACGAATCCACCGACGAAGACGCAGGCGACGACAGCGAGGAGAAATCCTTCCGCGAGCGAGTCGAGGAAATCCGCGAGAAGCGAGCCGAAGAAGGAGAGGGCGAGGGAGAGCCTCCCGAAAGCCCGTTCGGCGGCGGCGGTGGCGGCCCCGGTGGCATGGGTGGGAACCCGTTCGCTCAGATGATGGGCGGGATGATGGGCGGTGGCCCCGGTGGTCCGGGTGCGGGCGGTCCAGGCGCGGGCGGCCCGGGTGCGGGCGGTCCCAGCGCTCAGGAGGAGAGCAACGAGGAACTCGTCCGCGAAGTCCGACAGCTCCGGGACGAAATGCGCGACCAGACCCGCGCGCTAAAGCGCATCGCCGACGCGCTTGAGGATCAGTAACGACGACCCGTTCCGTTTTTCAGCGTTTTCGCTCACGACCAGTGAGACAGCCGGGGTTCGGTGCGGGATCGACGGGACTCACTGTCTGGCCCGAAGCCGGCCCCGATCGTCGTATCTGAACCCCGCCGCTTCGAACGCGGCTTTGGCCGAACTGACGTCGACCTCCCCATCCGAGCCCAGAAACGGCGTTTCCGGGTCGTATCCATCCCACTCGAGCTCAGCCGGCGTCCACTCGTCGGGGACCGGGCTCGCGATGGGGCGGGCACGACCGTCGAATATCTCGTTGCAGAGCCACTCCTTGTCGATCAGTTGTGCGACGACGCGACGGAACTGAAAGTTCCCGAACGGCGCTTTGCGCGTGTTGAACCCGAGGAAGTAGAACGTCCACGAGGGGGACTCGAGCAACCGAACGTCGTCCGATTCGGAGACGGTATCGACGAGGGACGCACGCAGCGGCAGACTCGTGACGTCGGCAGTACCCTCCTGGACGACCCGAGTCGCCCCCGTGCTGTCCGGATGTATCCTGAAGCGGCACTCGCCGACCGTCGGCTCCGGAAGATCGATGTCCAGGCGGCGGGTGAAGTGGTCGTCGAACCGCGTGAGTACCAGCAAGTCACCCTCGGTTCGCCGTTCGAATCGGAAGGGGCCGCTCCCGATTGGGGGAACGTTGTTGGCAACGACGCCTTCGGTAGTGCCCTGGGCAATAGTCGGTCCACCGGGACCCATCACGTCACTCGCCCGCTCTCGCCAGACGTGTGCAGGCAGGATCGGCACCAGAAACGCGCGTTCGCCGACCGTGTGGTTCGTATCCATCGTCATCTCGAGGCGGTTGGCATGAACGACGTCGATCGTCTCGATCGCGTCGGCTTGGGCTCGGAACCGAGGGGCCGGAGAGGGAACTTCGTGATTCCCGAGGGAAATGTCCTGCAGGAACTGATAGGTGAAGGCGACGTCGCCTGCAGTGACGGGTTCACCGTCGTGGAACGTACAGTTCTCGCGCAGGTCGATACTAACCGTGTTGCCGTCCCACTCCCAGGAACTGGCCAGCCACGGCTGGAGTGCGTTCGTCCCGTTTTGTGTCGCCACGGAATCGTAGAGCAACTCGATGATCGTCCCGCGACCGCGGTAGTCGGCTGCGATCGGATTGAGGTTTTCAGTCGGTCTCGAGTCCGTATGTGCAACGTTCAGTTGTTCGGCGGCCGCTATCGAGTCGAGGCCGAGATAGCCGTGGCGTGTCGCGAGATGACCCGCCTCCCAGTCGTCGAATCGATCCGTTCTGACCACCCGATGTTCTTCGGGGATGCAAATCGGAACGAACGGCTGGTCAGTTGCGATCGCGTCGAGAACCTCGGTGACGACCTTGCGACGGTCGTCCCCGTCGGCGTTCCGTTGTGCATCGAGGAGTTCATCGACATCCTGATCGGCGAATCCGAAGGGGTTTTGCCACCCCGATTCGTCGGCATACCGGGAGTACAACGCTTCGTAGAGGAAGTCGGGATCGGTTCCTCCCGGATGACAACCGACGCAGATGTCGAACTCGTGGTCGTACAGGACCGTGCGACGAAATTCGATTTCCGAGCGGACGTCGATGGAGACGTCGATTCCGACCGCTTCGAAGGCGTCCTCGAGTCGACCGGCGATCCGAACGCCCTGTCTGTCGGCATCCGCTGGAAGCGTGGTGATCGTCACGGAGAGCTGTTTGATATTGTCCGGCACGACGACGTCTCGAACCTGTCGAAGGCAGCCACTGGTCGAGAGTGTCGCTCCGGCCGTCGCCGCCAGCATCGCCCGCCGACTGAGGGGGCCGCGGTCGTCGCTGCGACTACGGTGGCTCGGGGCGACCCGTCTCCTGTTCATTTCGTTCGTCTATCATAGTGATGTGCCGCGATATAACAGTATTGCGCTCGACTCGAGGTGCCCTCGCTCGAGTCGACGGCCGTAACGGACGCCGATGGTGAGGCTCGGTCGTCACTCGTTTCCGTTCAGCCCACGTATCCGATCCTCGAACTGCTGTAACCGGTCCCTGAGCAGTTCCGACAGCGACCAGCGACCGACGAGTCGATCCGAGAGCACGACACAGAGCGCCGCAAGCAACAGTCCTGCGACCACGTCGATCCCCCAGTGAATCCCCAGGAACATCGTCGAAATCGCGACGCTGGCTGCCAGTACGACAGCGAGCAGGAACCACTTCGGGAACGTCGATCGGGTGATCGCTGCGAACGTCGCGACCGTCGCCGACAGCGAGGTGTGCAATGACGGGAAGACGTTGGTGTTGCTGTTGACTTCCCGGGTCAGGTACTGATATTGCGGATTCGTATCGTATAGCATCGTTTCCGCGACTTCGGATGGCATTACGTTTCGGGGACCGTACGCGATGACGAGAATATAGAGGACGAGCCCGATTGCGTAGTTGAGCGCGTATGCCGTCAACAACCGCCGGAATATCCGTGTATCGGAGAGGGTAAAGTAGAGGATGATCGGGAAGATCAGCAGGAACGTATAGCCATAGACGTAGATACTCGAGAAGTATGCGGTCGTCTCCGGGTTCGCGATCGACTGGAAGATCAGGATGAACTCCCCCTCGATATTGTAGAACGTCGCCGTCAGATGGCGTCCGATCTCTCGGGAGAGTCGCGGCGCTCGCTGTCTGGCGACCCGATTGATCAGCAAGACCACGAGCAACACGGCGATCGTCGGCGCGGACGTCCTGAGTCGGCTTCGCCACTCGGCGTGAGTCCGGACGAGGCGCTCACGACCGATGAAAACGGCGATCGAAATCGGGAGCAGTAGCCCGATAACGATAACGAGCTGAGTCAGCACCTCGGCGAGCATCGCATCTACTAGTCCTCAAGCAGCCGCCCGTTATCATCGTACCGAAACCCGGCGCGCTCGAACGCTGCCTTCGCTGCTTCGACGTTGAGGTCGCCATCCGAGCTGGGGAACGGCGTCACCGGATCTTCACCGCCCCATTCGAGACTCGACGGGATCCACTCGCCGGTGACCGGCGTCGCGGCGGGGGTCGCGTTCCCGTAGAACACCTCCTCGACGATCGCTTCTTTGTCGATCAACTGTGTGATCGCCCGGCGGAAATGCGAGTTACTGAACGGCGCATTGCGAACGTTAAATCCGACGTGATAGAACCGTCGAGACGGCGATTGCAGTCGTTTGACGGCCGGTGAATCGGGGATTGCAGGGAGCGAGTGGGTACTCAGCATCGATGCGGTCACGTCTGCATTGCTGTCCGCTACCCGACCGATCGAAGCGGCGCTGCCCGGATCGACCGTAAAGCGCAGTTCGTCGACGGTTGCCTCGGGCAACGCGACGTCGTCCCGTTGCGTGAAGTGATCGTCGAATCGCGTGAGAACGAGGGACTCCTCTTCGGTCCGCTCGTCGAACTGGAAGGGGCCGCTGCCGACGGGCGGAATATTGTCCGCAGTAACGACGGCCCACTCCCCCTGCGGTGCGGTGAATTCGCTGTCACTGGCGTACTGATCGACTCGCTTCCTCCAGACGTGTTCGGGCAAGATCGGAACGGTAAATGCCCGTTCGCCGACCGCTTGCTCGCCGGCGATCGTGATCGTCAACTCGTTGTCGCTCTCGACCGTGATCTCGTCGACGATGTCGACGTGACCCCGATACCGCGGCGCTGGTGACTGGATCGGGGCCCGTCCCAGCGACGTGTCCGCGAGGAATCGGTACGTGAACGCAACGTCGTGGGCGGTCACGGGTTCGCCGTCGTGGAACTGACACCCCTCGCGAAGCGTGATCGTCGCCGTCCGCGTTGCCGCTCGATCCGGTGTGGCGGTTGCTGCGTCCCTCGACTCCTCGGTCCACTCCCAGGACGTGGCGAGCCACGGTGTCACCTCGCCGCCGTGTTCGGTTCCCAACGAATCGTAGAGCAAGTCGATGGTCGTCCCACGGTTCCGGTACGGCGCCGAAAGCGGATTGAGGTTCGTCGTGAGCCGGCTGTCGGTCACGAGCGCGTGGAGGTCGTCGACGTCCTCGGCCGGCTCGAGCCCCAGATAGCCGTATCGGGTGGCGAGATCACCGTCTTCCCAGCCCTCGAACCGATCGGTGCTGGCGACGCGATATTCGTCGGGAACGCAGATCGGTTCGAACGGCTTCTCGCGTGCCAGTCCCCACAGGATCGACTCGATGCGTCGGTTCCGTTTCTCGCCATCGAGTTGGCGCTGTTCCTCCAGGAGCCGATCGAAGTACAGACGGGTGAAGCCGAAGGGGTTTTGCCACCCGGCCTCGCTGGCAAACGTCGAGTGGAGGGCCTCGTAGAGGAAGTCGGGGTCGTAATCCGCCGGATGGAGCCCGACGTAGATATCGAAATCGTGGTCGATCAGGACCGCGCTCAACATCTCCGATCGGGACCGCATATCCATCGAGACGCCGATGCCGACCTGCTCGAGGTGGTCCTTGAGTCGATTGGCGATTCTGACGTTCTGTCTGTCCGCGTCCGCCGGAACCGTCGTGATAGACACCGAGAGTTGATTGCTCCCGGCCTGACCGACGACGCTTTGGACGCGATCGACACAGCCGCCCGCGGTAACGGCGGCTCCCGTCGCTCCGGCAGCGAGGAACGAGCGTCTGCTGATACCGGCATCAGGTGGAGAGGGGGTCCAATTCATAGCGGGTTGTAGCACCTCCATTCATATTATATATATCAATATTGCGTACTACGAACAGCGACGTATAGGGTAATGAAAGTTTTCACTCACTGATGACATCGCCTTAATACCGACTACCGCCTGATATTAGGTCCCACGGCACCTACCGTCCTCGAACCGCCCGGCGGAAAGGCGTAATAAACGAAGCGGGGCGAACGGCGCCCGTTGCCGACGCTGCCGGTTACGGGGAGACGCTTGCTCCTCACCGTCGGTTCTCCACAGCGATCCGATTTCGTCCCGGGAGCGCAACATCAATACGGGGACCGACGAAAAGACGGGTATGGAGGTTGCCGCCGAGCGAATCGATCGGCTTCACGACCTCGCTCGAGCGGCGGCAGCCGACGGCGCGGACGATCGGGCTCGCTACTACGTCCGTCTCGCGCGGCGAGTCGCGGAGCGAAACCGGCTGACGCTCCCACGGGAGTTCCGCCGATTCACCTGCGATCGGTGTGATGCGTACCTCCGGCCGGGAGCGAACGCTCGCGTCAGATTGCAGGACGGCCACGTCGTGATCACCTGTGACTGCGGTGCCCACGCCAGATACCCCTACGAGGAGTGAGCCACGCGTCCGGTCGGTGTCGACGTGATCGGTCTCTCGAGTTGAAGCGTCCGAATCGGGAAGATTGAAGCCGCTTGATTCGTTACTCGGGGCCATGGATACACAGGAGCGCAAGCAACGAGCACACGATCTCGATGTGACCGTCTGGGTCGGGAAAAGCGGCATCGAGTCGGTGGTCGACGAGCTCGACGCTCAACTCTCGGATCGGGACCTCGTCAAAGTAAAATTCCTCCGTGCCGCTCGAGCGGGAAGTTCGACCGAGGAGAAGGCGGCCGACCTCGCTGACCGCGTCAATGCCGAACTGTTCGAGACGCGCGGCCACACGGCAGTGGTCTACCGATGAGCGTCGGGGCCGGGTCCGCCCCGCTGCAGGCGACGGAGCTCGGTCCGATCGGCAGCGCACTCGAGAACGCGGGGCTGACCGCAGCACAGGCCGGAACGGCCGAGGGAGCGATCCGGTTCGTCATCGCGCTGGTCGCGATCTGGGTCGTCGGCCGGCTCCTCGTCGTGCCACTCGTCACGCGGGCCATGAACAGGCGGGAGCTGGACGAACACGCCCAGAACCCGCTGTTGATGCTTACCAAGTTCGGCATCGCGTTTCTCGCGTTCGCGGTCGCGTTCAGCTTCGCTGGCTACGGGAACTTCCTCGTCTCGATGGCGGGCATCGCGGCGGCCGGGGCGCTCGCGGTCGGGTTCGCCATGCAGGACGTGATCGCTAATTTCGTTGCCGGCGTGTTCATCTACACCGACAAGCCGTTCCGCATCGGCGACTGGATCGAGTGGGACGACGGCACGTACTCTGGCACCGTCGAGGACATCAGCCTCCGCGTGACCCGCGTGCGAACGTTCGACAACGAACTGCTGACCGTCCCGAACTCGGCGCTGACCGACGGCGTTCTCAAGAACCCCGTCGACGCCAACAAGCTCCGTCTGAAGTTCGTCTTCGGGATCGGCTACAACGACGACATCGACCGCGCAACCGAAATCATCGTCGACGAAGCCAAGCGCCATCCGGATATCATGGACGATCCCGCACCCTCAGTCCGGCTGACGGAACTCGGCGACTCCGACGTCGGCCTCCAGTCGCGGTTCTGGATCTCGAATCCCTCCCGCGCCGACTTCGTTCGGACACGCGGGGAGTACGTCACCGCAGTCAAACGCCGGTTCGACGAGGAAGGAATCGACATCCCCTACCCCGTCCGGACGCTCGAGGGAGGGCTCGCACTCGAGAGCGGCCAGAGCATCATACAGCCGGCCGAATAACGCGACGAAACGGTTTTTCTCCGTCGACGGGGCGTGCGTTCCCGGTGCGTGCCAAGGGCTGGAGGCGACCGTCCGAAGACGTACAAGAATACGAACGGCCCGGAACACGGTTGTTAAGCCCGTCCGTCCGTAACGACGCCGTATGAGTCTCGAGACGATGCGG
Source organism: Natrinema ejinorense (assembly GCF_002494345.1). Lineage (GTDB taxonomy): Archaea > Halobacteriota > Halobacteria > Halobacteriales > Natrialbaceae > Natrinema > Natrinema longum. The sequence continues at coordinate 528,876 of NZ_NXNI01000001.1, read as the reverse complement.
CCAAACCCGACCTGGGACGCGGCGTCCTACGAGGCGGCGGTCGAGACGCTCACGGCACACAACGACGAACTGCGATACAAGATATGGGGCGGCGACTGGTGTAAGGACTGTCGCGCCCTGTTACCCGATTTCGGCGCTGCCCTCGAGGCGGCCGCCGTCCCCGACGACCGAATCGAGGAGTTCGCCCTCGACGAGGACAAACAAGGACCCGGCGTCGAGGAGTACGACATCGAGTTGATCCCGACGATCGTCGTCGAAGACGACGACGGCCGGGAGATCACTCGCTTCGTCGAGGAGGAGGACGTACCTCCGGCCGTCTGGATCGCAGCGGAATTCGAGTCGACGCTGTCATAGCGGAGCCGATCCGCGAGGTGCCGGCTGTGTCCCGCTGAGGGACTGTCAGTCCGACCGGCAACATGGTTTCATGCCGGTCGTCGGTGTGGGACGTGCTGGTATGTACGACAGCGGCGACGATTCGATCGTGTCCCGACGGGCACTGTTGCGGGCGTCGGCGGGAACGGCCGCACTTGGGGCCGTCGACAGTGTCCGGGCCGACGACGGTGCGGGCCGAGGTGAGACGGCCCGACGGTTCGATGGGGACTGCCCGGACGCGACCATCGAGCCCGGAATGACCCACTGCGAGGGGGCGAGCATGGACGGCTGTGCGGACGACCACCCGGCGACGGTCGAACTTCAGTCGGCGGTCGCCGACGCACTCGAGCGTCGGTACCCCGACGCGGACGCGCTGATCGATGCGGGGTTCAAGCCGTATTTCGACACGCTCGAAACGGGGGACGACAGCTGGTCACACTGGCTCAGTCCGGAGTACATCGGGGACGACGCGGTGCTCGATCCCGAGCGGCCGGAGTCGGTCCTCGTCGACAACGACTCCTGGCGATCGATCGGCGTCATGTTCATTGCGACCGATGGCGGGGAGCCGGTCGAACCGCCGGCGGTCTACGGTACGGACGAGTCCGAAGAGCTGTGTTCGCCGTGGCACGCACACACGGGCCTTCCCGGACGGTTTGCGTGGTGGTACTACCGACAGGCCTACGAACGCGATTTCGAGGAGGGCGACCTCGAGTTTCCCTGTCGGACGCCCTGTATGTTACATGTCTGGACCGTCGATCACCCAGCGAGCATCTACGCACACGACGCACCCCCGACGGACGCCCGCGACCTGCCGCCTGCGGACGACCCCGCGTTCGAGACCGATGGGGTCCCCGGCGAGGACGAACTCGACTGGGACGTCCTGCCGGACGAACTGGTCCCGGAACGAACATCCGAGTCCATCGCCCGCCCGTTCGGGCTCGATCTCGGACGATAACGGCAGCGAAAACAGCAGGGCACGCTCGAGCGCGTGATCCCCGGTGATCGATGTCTGGACGGGACCGTTACTCCACGCTCGAGCCGTCGACGCCGGTCTCGAGGCGCTCGACGCAGGCCTCGACGGGTGCGAGTACGTCGCTGGCGATGGAGTACGGGTCGGTCTCGCCTTGGCGGACGGCTTCGGCGAGTTCGTCGACGCCGCCGCTGTCGGCGAGTTCCGTCTCGAGCAGGGAATGGACGTCCTCTCGCAGCAGCGTGCGGATCTCCTCGGCGTAGCGCTGGCGGACCTTCTCCGCGCGGGTGCCCGAATCCACGAGGTACGTTCGGTGATTCGCGAGTTCGTCGATAAAGTGCTCGACGCCGGTCCCCTTCGTCGCGACCGTTTCGACGATTGGTGGGGTCCAGCTCTCGTCTTCGTCGTCTCCGTCGGTGGCTCCCCAGTCGTCACCACCGCCGCCCATCGCACCGACGCCGTGGTGGCCGCCACCGCCACCGCCGGGACCGCTTTCCTCGCCCAGGTGGACCATCTCCCGCAGTTCCTGGACGGTCCGGTCGGCTCCATCGCGGTCGGCCTTGTTGACGACGAAGACGTCGGCGATCTCGAGGATGCCCGCTTTCAGCGTCTGGATGTCGTCGCCCGACCCCGGCGGAACGAGCACGGCGACGGTGTCGGCGGTCCGGACGATGTCGATCTCGTTTTGCCCGGCACCGACGGTCTCGATGATGATCTTGTCCTTGCCGAAGGCGTCCATCGCCTTGACCGCGTCCGCCGTCGCCGTCGAGAGCCCGCCCAAGGTGCCTCTGGCGCTCATCGACCGGACGAAGACGTCCATGTCACCGACCGTGGAGGCCATCCTGATCCGATCGCCGAGGACGGCCCCGCCGGTAAAGGGTGAGGAGGGATCGATCGCGATGATTCCGACCGTCTCGCCGCGGTCGCGGTACTCCTCTGCGAGCTTGTCGACCAGCGTCGACTTGCCCGCACCCGGCGAGCCGGTAATCCCGATCACGTCGGCGTCGCCCGTGTGGGCGTACAGTTCCGAGACGAGGTCGCGGTATCCCGGCGCCCGGTTCTCGATCTTCGAAATGACGCGGGCGAGCGCGCGGTGTTCGCCCGTCAGTAGCGCCTCGAGCAACGATTCGTCGTCCGAATCCATGCTCATCGCTGGGGCGCGTTCTCGCGGACGAACTCGATGGTCTCCTCGATCGAGGTGCCGGGGCCGAAGATAGCCGAGACACCGGCTTCCTTGAGCCCCGGACGGTCCTCCTCGGGGATGACGCCCCCGGCGAGGACGAGCGTGTCTTCTTTGGCACCGTACTCCTCGAGTCCGTCCATGATCTTCGGGACGAGCGTATCGTGGGCACCCGAGAGAATGGAGATGCCGAGCACGTCGACGTCCTCCTGGACCGCGGCCTGGACGATTTCGTCGGGGGCTTTGTGCAATCCGGAGTAGATGACCTCGAACCCGGCGTCCCGGAACGCTCGAGCGATGACGTGGGCACCGCGATCGTGACCGTCGAGACCCACTTTGGCGACGAGACATCGGATCGACTCCGCTTCCTGTTCGCTGCTCATACCTCTCCGTTCCAGAGCCGACTGTTTGACTTTAACGGAAAATGGTGGGATTGCGACGGTCGGACCGCGGGTTTTCGAGTGCCAACCGACAACTGGACGGCGAGTGGCTGTCGGTCGGCCACGTCACATATTCATACGTGACTATCACGTCTCATCGAAACCGGCCCGAACCAAAGGCTAAAGAACGAAACGACCGAACATTCCGTTAATGACTATCGTTCGTCTATTGCGGAGGGATCTATCGTGGGCGTTGAAATAAAGGAAACCCGAGTGACCGACGCGGAGTTCGAGGAGATGCAAGGGTTCGTCTTCGAGTATCTCGCCGCCAGCGTCGAAAAGGAAGAGGAAGGCGGTCGCATGCGCTGGTACCCCTGGCACTCCGCGGAATACCGGCACAACCACATCCTCAACGTGGTCGATCTCGCGACGGAGATCGCCGAGAAGGAGGGTGCCGACGTCGACGTCACCCGCGTCGCCGCCCTCTTCCACGACGTCGCCAAACTCGAGACCGATCAGGAACTCCACGCCGAGGCCGGCGCTCGCGTCGCCCGCGAGTACCTCGAGTCCCGTGCCAACTACCCCGAATCGTTCATCCAGCAGGTGTGTCGCGCCATCGAACACCACTCCTATCAGGGCGATCTGACCGACGTCGCACTCGAGACGCAGTGTCTCATCGAAGCCGACATGCTCGACAAGGTCGGCGCGAACGGCACCGCACTGATGCTGTTGCGGATGGGGTATGAGTCACGCACCCACATGGACTGCGACGAGATGATCGAGCGGGTCCTCGAACGCGGGTACGACGCCGCCTCGCGCGTCCAGAGCGATACCGCCGAGAGCATCGCCCACCAGCGCCTGAAACGCGTCAAGTGGTTCCGCGAGTGGCTCGAGGACGAGATCGCCGCGCTCGGCGAGTAGCCGCCGGACGCAGTCGGTCGTGCCATCGGTCCCGCTCATACGGTTTGCTGTCCCGATCGACCGGTGGGACCGCAGGGCGGTCGCGGTCCCACTGGCACTGACTGACGGGAGACCGTATCAGAGGAGTCTGAGCGTCCCCAACGCGAGAAAGAGGAGACCAAAGCCGACGAGGACGACCGCGCTCAGTGCGGCAACGGCCGGCGCAAAGGCGTCGACGCGTCGACCCGCCGCGTCCAGGGCGGCCGGATAGGTGACGATCCAGACGGCGATCCCGCCGAAGAAGCCGATCAGTAGCGCCGGCGACCCGGTCCGGACGACCAACGTCCCGGCGAGCGCCTGCCCCACGGCCGGTGCGTACGCAAGGACGTCGAGGGTTCCCGGCTCGAGGAGGCCGACGCCGACGGTGAGCCAGAAGCCGATCTGGTAGGGGTTGGTCAACGAGAGGACGAACGTCTTGCGAAACCCCGTCGCTGCGGCCCGGCTGGCGTCGGTAAACGACGTGGCAGCCCTCGCGTCGCCGATCGCACCGACCGCGAAGTACAACATGAGACAGCCCCCGGCCAGGTAGAGCGCGGGTCGAACGGCCGGAACGCGATCGAGGACGGCCACGATGCCGGCCAGCGCGAGGACGAAGAAGATCGCGTCCGCGAGCATCGCACCCAGCCCGGCCCGGAAGCCGGCCCGCCAGCCCCGGACGACGCTTTCCTCGGCGATGATCGCGTTCATCGGCCCCGGCGGGGCCGCGAGTGCGAGGCCGAAGATCACGCCAGCCAGTGCCGTGACGACGAGGGACGCCATGGGATCTCGATCTCGGCACCGGTGTGTGAAAAACGCAGCGAACTGCCCTGAGAACGCCATTAGGGGCGGAAATATCGTCGCGTCTCCGCTCGTGAGAGCGCTCTCGAAAGAACGGTCCAGCGCTTCGCCGTCCGGAAACTGGTTCGTGGAACGGCGTGTCTCACCGGGACGTGCCGTCCGAGTCAGCGACGGACTCGTTCGGATACGACTGCCGACCACCGCTCGAGCGTCGCGCGACGAGCGTCGCCACGGCGACAGTCTCGTCGGCGTCGTCCCCGTCGCCCGCGATCGGCCGCCGTCGTTCCTCGTAGGAGAGGACCGTCAGGTCGAGACACGCCCGCAGCAGGTCGTTCGATCGATACCGGTAGCGATCGCTCGAGGGGCCGGCGACGGGGTCGCTCGAACGGAGGTGGTGTTCGGTGAGCAAGACGCCGCCGGGGGCGAGCGCGTCCTTGAGATCGGGCAGCCACTCGAGGGCGGCGAAGAAACTCACGGTGATCAGGTCGTAGCGCTGGCAGCCGGGATCGAAATCCGCCACGTCCGCACGGATCCAGTTCACGTCGACGCCCCGGTCGGCGGCCCGATCGCGGGCGCGCTCGAGTGCCACGTCGGACACGTCGACCGCGTCCACCACGTAGCCGTGTTCGGCGAGGAAGACGGCGTTTCGGCCGGTTCCCGTCGCGACGTCGAGCGCGCGACCGTCCGGAAGCGTCGACACTCGGTCCTCGAGTTCCGGAACGGGATCGTCGGGAAGTTCGGCGATGGGCGCTTCGTATCGCTCGTTCCACCGGTCGCGTGGGTCAGTCACGGGTCCGAACACGGCCGAGATCCGCTTAGTTCACCCGGCTCGAGTCACGGCCCAGCGATCCCGTTGGGTTCGCGCGCCGATCGACTCGCATCCGGCGAGACACCGTCGAGGCGCTCGGAGTCGTCGGCTCGGCCGCGTTCCTCGTCATGGTGACGCGGTCCCGCTACTCGCAACTGCCCGCCGTCTTCTCCTAGAGAGGGTGCAAACCGTCAAAACGCGGATCCGAACCTACGCCTTCGCCTGCCAACTGCGAATGCGATCGGCGCTGACGCCCTCGACGTCGTCCGCGACTGCGTCGGGGTCGGCGTCGGTCAGATCCTCGAGGTCCTCGATCCCCGCGTCGGCGAGTTTTTCGACGGTCTTCGCGCCGACGCCGTCCAGCGCCTCGAGATCGGAGCCCGACTCGCTCTCGCGGGCCTGGAACTCCTGGTAGTTACAGATCGGACAGCCCAGTTCCCAGGGCTCGTCGCCGCTGTGGACGACGAGTTCGGGCAAGTCGTGTTCCTCACAGTACTCGTCGGTGACCTCGATCTCGCCGCGCCGGGGCAGGGGTAGCGAGTACTCACAGTCGGGGTAGCGCGTACAGCCGACGAGCCGCGACCCGCTCTGGAGCGTTTTGACCGCCAGTTCGCCGTCGTGCTCGTCGCCACACTCCGGACATGTGCCCAGCACCGGCCCCTCACCGGCATCCTCGGCCTTACAGAGCGGGCAACCGTGGACGAACGTCTGTCGACCCGCGAGCATCTTGACCTCGTTCAGGCCGTGTTCCTCGCACTCCTCCTCGAGGATGAGCGGTTTGCCGGTCGATGGCAGCGGCAGCGTGTTCTCACAGTCGGGATAGCCGTCGCAGCCGATGAAGTAGGAGCCGTGGCGGCTCCGGCGCACGAGCAGGTCCTCGCCACACTCGGGACAGGGGCCGAGTCGCTTGTCGTCTTTCAGCGACTTCCGGAGGTGGTCGCCGATCTCCTCGCGGGAGTCCGCGAGGTTCTCGAAGATCTCCTCGAGCATCTCGCGCGATTCGTCGGTCACATCGTCGAGCGTCGCCTCGCCGTTCGCGATGGCGTCCATGTCGGCCTCGAGTTGTGCGGTCATCTCCTCGCTGACGACGCGGTCGGCGTAGTTCTCGGCCGCGTCGACGACGGCCATCGCGAGTTTGGTCGGGCGCGGCGGATCGCTCTCGATGTAGCCCCGATCGTAGAGCTTCTCCAAGGTGTTGTGACGGGTCGACTTCGTCCCGATCCCCATCTCCTCCATGGTCTCGATGAGCCGCGACTGGCCGTAGCGACGGGGCGGCTGGGTCTGTTTGGCCTCGAGTTCGACGTCGGAGAGCGTCAGTTCCTCACCCTCGTCGACGTCGGGGACGTAGTTCTCAGTCGTGGAGAAGTACGGATAGACGTCGTGGTAGCCGGGCTCGACGAGGCGCTTGCCGTTCGCTTTGAGCCGGTAGTCGTCGACCTCGGCGACGACCTTGAGGTGTTCCCAGACCGCAGCCTCGGCGACGGTCGCGTAGAACCGCCGGACGACGAGTTCGAAGACCTCCCACTCGTCGTCGCCCACGTCGCCGCGGCTCGGGATCTCGCCCGTCGGGTGAATGGGCGGGTGGTCGGTCGTCTCCTCGTCGCCCTCCGTCGGAACGATCTCGTCGGCCTCGAGCAGCGACTCGGCGGACTCCCCGAGCGAGGAGTGGCCGACGAACTCGTCTAAGAGCTCCTCGGGGTCCAGATCGTCGGGGTAGACGGTGTTGTCGGTCCGCGGATACGTGATGTAGCCGGCGGTGTAGAGGTCCTCGGCGATCGACATCGCCCGCTTGGCCGAGTAGCCGATGGCACCGGCCGCGCGGATGAACTGGGTCGTGTTGAACGGCTCCGGCGGCGTGTCGGTGCGGGTCCGCCGATTGACGTCGACGACGGTCGCGGCCTCGCGGTCGGCGAGCGTCTCGTAGACCGCGTCCGCGGTGGCTTCCTCCCAGACGCGCTCGGCCTCGTTGTCGTCCTCGTCGCGGTAGAAGTACTGGGACTCGAAGGGCGTGTCGTCGTCTCGCGGTTCCTCACCGCTCGACGTCTCCGAGGCGCGTTGCGCCTCGCTCTTCGCGAGGTCCGCGAAGATCTCCCAGTAGTCCTCGGGATCGAAGGCTTCGATCTCGCGCTCACGGTCGACGATCAGCTTCAGCGTCGGCGACTGCACCCGGCCGACGGAGATGAAGTCGTTGCCCAGCTGGCCCGCGGACAGTGAGAGATAGCGAGTCAGCGCGGCCCCCCAGATGAGGTCGATGATCTGACGGGCCTCGCCGGCGGCCGCGAGGTCGAAGTCGAGTTCGTCGGGTTCGTCGAACGCGCTCTGAACTTCGTTCTCCGTGATCGAGGAGAACCGAACCCGGCGAATGGGGACGTCGTCGTCGACGTTCCGAACGATGTCGTAGGCCTCCTTGCCGATCAGTTCCCCTTCGCGGTCGTAGTCAGTCGCGATCGTCACGCGCTGGGCGCGACGGGCAAGCAGCCGCAACGTCGCGACGATGTTCTCCTTCGTCGCCGTCTTCTCGACGTCGGCGTCGATCAACTCGACGGGCTCGACGTCCCGCCAGTCGGAGTACTCCGAGGGGAAGTCCACGCCGACGACGTGCCCCGACAGCCCCACGCATCGCTTGCCGCCCCACTCGTAGACGTTGACGCCGTTCTCGCGGCTCGAGTCGTAGGTCCCGCCGCTCAGGATGTCGGCGATCCGGCGGGCCGCGTTGTCCTTCTCCGTGATTATCAGCTCCACCGCGGCTCACCTCCCGGGCCTCGAGTCTGCGGTCGCAGCGACAGCGGGCGAGTGTCGGTCATCGTGGCCCGTTACGATTGAGTTATTGATAACGTTTTCGCCAAAACCGGCAGACAGCGCGGGTGTGCGTGCGGTCGCGGGCTCGCGTGAGCGGGTGCGGTCGCGTGTACGCGAGGACCGTGCGGAGCCGGCAATCCACGCCAGCGGGCCGAGCCCTTTTACTGCGTGCGATCGAGGTTCGACGGAGAGTCACTCGTGGCAGCGCCGAATCGGGACCGCACGCGCGTCGACATGACGACGGGGGCGATCTCCCCCAAACTCCTCCGCCTCGCGTGGCCGCTGGTCCTGGGGAACCTCCTCCAGACCGTTTACAACCTCGCCGATATGTTCTGGGTCGGCCGCGTGAGCAGCGACGCCGTCGCCGCCGTCTCCCTGATGTTTCCCCTCTCGTGGCTGTTCGTCTCGACCGCGATGGGGATTACCGCCGCCACCATCGCGCTGGTCTCCCAGTACGTCGGTGCCGGCGACGATCGGACGGCCGACCGCATCGTCGCCCAGACGATCCTCCTCACGCTCGCCGTCTCGATCGTCCTCGCCCTCCTCGGGTTCGCCGCCCGACGACCGCTGCTCTCCCTGATCGGCGCTCGAGGCCCGGTCTTCCTCGAGGCGCTCGCCTACATCGAAGTGATCTTCCTCGCCTTGCCCTTTACCTTCCTCTTCTTCGCCTTCCGGGCCTCGCTGCAGGGCGCGGGCGATACGAAGACGGCCATGTGGCTCGTCTTCGTCTCGGCGGGATTCAACGTCGTCTTCGATCCGTTCCTCGTCCTCGGTTGGGGCCCGTTCCCCGCGATGGGGACGCGGGGCGCGGCCATCGCGACGTTCCTCTCGCGCGGGCTCGCGACCGCCGCGGGGATCGCGATTCTCCTCGATGGGGGATTCGGCGTTCGGCTACGACTCGGGGATCTCACGCCCGATCGAACACTTCTCACGCGACTGGTCGACATCGGCTACCCGGCCACGCTCGACGGCTGGGCCCGCAGCTTCGCGGCGGTGGCGATGGCCGGATTCGTCGCCCGCTTCGGGGCCGCGCCCACCGCGGCGTACGGGATCGGCATCCGGCTGATGTCGGTGACGTGGGCCGTCGCCGGAGCCGTCGGCCAGGCGACCGCGACCGGCGTCGGCCAGAACCTCGGCGCGGAGACGCCCGATCGAGCGGTCGCCGTCGCGCGAACGGCCACCGCGGCGACGATGGCGTTCATCTTCGTCGTCGCGGCCGTTCTGTACGCGTTCCCGGCGGCAGCTCTGCGACTCTTCGTCGCCGACCCCGCCGTCGTCACCGAGGGGATCGACTTCCTGCGAATCACCGCCCCTTTCTGGGCGCTGTTCGCCGGCGTGATGGTCATCCAGGGCGCGTTCCGCGGTGCCGGAAACACCCGCGAGGCCATGGCCCTCTCGATTCTCTCGCGGTGGGTCTTCCGGATCCCCCTCGTCGTCGTCCTCGCCTTTTCGTGGTCCGTGACGCTCCCCGGAACCGGCGTGACGGTCGCCGCCCTCGGGTGGGGCGTCGCGGGGATCTGGTGGGCCTTCGCCGTCGGCATGGTCGCGGCCTTCGTCGTGGCCGTCGCCTGGTTCCGGCTCGGAACGTGGAGCGAAGGCGTCATCGACGATGGCAGCACCGAGCCCCCCAGTGGTGACGGGACTCGAGACGGGCCGGCCTCCGGCACCGAGCGCGAGACGGATTTCGTCGACGACTGAACCGTCGAGTCGGTCCTCGGACGGCGGAACTCGGGTCTCCGACGACGATGCCGACGCGGTCATCGCCGAACGTATTCCCGCGCGAGAAGCCCACGAAAGTTGATTATATCTCCGATACTGGCTACGATAGACTTAACACTACTGAGTAATACCACCTAGTTGTATGAGCGAATTCGAGCAGTTCAGCCAGGTCGGCGAAGCCGACGTGACTCGTGCGATCGGACAGGAGTGGACCGAGGAGTTCATGGACTTCTCGGACTCGGACGTCATCATCGTCGGCGGGGGTCCCTCAGGGCTGACCGCAGCGAAGGAACTCTCCGAACGTGGCGTGAAGGTGATGGTCGTCGAGAAGAACAACTACCTCGGCGGCGGGTTCTGGCTCGGCGGCTTCCTGATGAACAAGGTCACGGTCCGGGATCCCGCCCAGCAGGTCCTCGACGAACTCGACGTCTCCTACAAGGAGTCCCAGGACAGCGAGGACCTCTACGTTGCCAACGGCCCCGAGGCCTGTTCCGGCCTCATCAAGGCCGCCTGTGACGCGGGCGCGAAGATGCAGAACATGACCGAGTTCACGGACATCGTCATCCGCGAGGACCACAAGGTGTCCGGTATCGTCATGAACTGGACGCCGGTCCACGCGCTGCCCCGGGAGATTACCTGCGTCGACCCGATCGCCGTCGAGGCCGATCTGGTCATCGACGCCACCGGCCACGACGCGATGGCGGTCAAGAAACTCGACGAACGGGGCGTCCTCGACGCGCCGGGCATCGCCGACGCCGAGGAATCCGCGACGGGAATGGACCAGACCGACGCCGATACGTACGGCGCACCCGGCCACGACTCGCCCGGTCACGACTCGATGTGGGTCGGCAAGAGCGAGGACGCCGTCGTCGAGCACACCGGCCTCGTCCACGACGGCCTCATCGCGACCGGGATGGCGACCGCGACGACCTACGGGCTTCCGCGGATGGGTCCGACCTTCGGTGCCATGCTCGTCTCGGGCAAACGCGCCGCGCAGGTCGCACTCGACGAACTCGAGGTCGACGCCGATCCCGTCGAGTTGACGTCGCGGGCCGCACCGGCCGACGACTGAACACGGTACCGTTTCGCATGGTCGAGCGAATCATCTGCTATCGCGCGCCGTCGACGGTCGCCGAGGTCGACGAGGTCGCCGACTGGCTGGGTGCGCGGATCGACGCGGACGTAGCCGTCCGCGACCGGTTCCTCGCTGTCCACCGCACCGACGACCTCCCGGAACGCTTCGCCGAGGCGCGCGTCCCCTCGCCCTACGAGCGCGAAACCGGCACCACGATGCTGGGGACGATCCGGTACGAGGAGCGCGCCCTCGAGCACCCCGAACGGGAGGGCGGCGTCCTCTACGACGGCGTGGGGATCCAGCGGGCACTCAACGCCGCACTCCCCGAAGACGAACGGGGCCTCGAGACGCTACACGTCCCGATCCTCGATCGGGCCATCGGAACGTGGGGCGACCACGACGGCCGCTGGCACAAGCGCGTCACCGTCCTCGGACAGCCGGGACTCGTCTCGGTGCCCGGCCTCTACGAGGCCCCCGCGAAGCCCGAGGCCTACTACAAGGAAAAGCAACGACACGCCCTCCTCTCCGGCGACGCCCCGCCGCGGGAGGTCCTCGAGAATCAGGTCGAGGGCGACTTCCTGGTCGAGGACGACCCGCGAACGACCGACGCGCTGAAAGGCTACGTCCTGCAGACGTACCACTACCTCGAGACGGGCGAGGCGTTCTGTGATCGGGAGGTGTGTCGGCTGTTCAACGCCCACTACCACGAGGAGTTGATCGACGCACAGCTTCGCGAGCCGGCGTTTTGCACCGAGCACGCGCGATTATACGAGGTGTAAGTCGCACCGCTGGATCGCTCGAGTCCGGTGGCGTGCGCTGAATCGCGGCGGGCGACGGCTCGGAAGACGCGTCACGTCTTTCGGTGGATGAGAGCGCGACGAGTGGGGGTAAACGGCGTGAATCCCCTCGAGTCGCGAACGAATCGGCTGGGGAGGACGCGGCACGCCCCTGTTGCCACGAGAGCAGGGCGCTCGTTCCATTCGGTCCCGTTCTCGCTCTCTCCACTCCGTTCTCGTGGCTCCCCCGAGTAGCGCCCGCCTCGCCCAGCGTACGCCCGAGCAGCGTCTCCACAATGGAATCGGTGCGTACTTTTGTCCCACTCGTCTTCGACAACGTACAATGAGTGCTGAGTTTACCGTCGACGTACCCGTTCGCTTCCGCGATCTCGATCCGATGAACCACGTCAACCACGCCGTCTACGCGAGCTACCTCGAGGCCGGCCGGACCGCCTACCTCCGGGACGTGGCTGGACTCGCCGAGGAGGAGATTTCCTTCGTCATCGTTTCCCTCGAGATCTCCTACGAGCGGCCGATCACCAAGGGCGACGACCCCACGGTCGCGCTCTCGGTCACCCGGCTCGGCGACTCGAGCTGTACGATGGACTACGAGGTCCGCGTCGACGGCGACGTGGCGGCGACGGCCGAGACGACGATCGTCCACATCGACCCCGAGACGGAGCGTCCGAGCCCGATTCCCGACGCGATGGCCCAGCGGATTCGGGAGTACGAGGGGCTCGAGGTCGTAGCGTGATCGGTCAGAACGGCGGGATACCGCTCGTAGTACTCGGGTCGACCGTCGGGGGTGTCGTAAAACGAACTGAAAGTAACAACTGCAACGGTTTACACACTGATCGCACAGCCGTCGTGCGATCAGGTGCACAGTGGCCTGCGGTGGCTACTATAACCGGCTCGTCTCGTCCGGTTTTCGGAGGACCGACCGATACGTAGGCGTGCAAGCCAAACGCCAGAGTTTCTGGCAGATATTGGTTAGATTCGCCGAGCCGTGTGAGATATGCGCTGTGTATCTCGCGCGGACACAGGTCACGATTGTGGATACGCATGGCGAGACGGATTTCGACCGAGACATGACGGGTGGCGTGGGTATGGAGATCGCTCAAACGGTTACCAGTTCCGGTGGTGTGTGTTCGTGAGCCGAAATCCGGTGGGTGACAAACCATTTGACGGTGATTCACGTAGTTACTCGTACATATGTACGAGGACATTCTGCTCCCGTTCGACGGAAGCGATGGTGCTGCGGAGACGCTACATCACGCTGCTGAGATCGCACACTGGGCCGACGCCACGATCCACGTTCTGTTCGTCGCGGATACGACACGCGATAGCGTCACCGTCGTCGAAACACGGGTCGTTGACGCACTTGTTCGGGAAGGCGAGGGCATCGTCGAAGAAGCAGAAAAGACACTGGACACACTCGGTGTAGACTACGATTCCGACGTCGTCCAGGGGAATCCAGCGCCGACGGTCGTCGAATACGCTGAGCGATACGACCACGACCTGATCGTAATGCCGACGCACGGTCGGGAGGGAGTGTCACGATACCTCATCGGAAGTGTCACGGAGAAAGTCATCCGTCTGTCTTCCGTCCCCGTTCTGACGGCACGGATGCAGCCCGATGAACGATTGGCGTTCCCCTACGAGGACATCCTCCTACCGACCGACGGGAGTGCTACTGCAACTCGTGCCGCCGAGCATGGACTCTCGTTCGCAGCGGCTCTCGATGCGACTGTTCACGTGCTGTCTGTCGTCGACGATACGTCGCTGGGACTGGACGTTCGCTCGACTGTTTCGGGACGGAACAGTGAACAGGCTGGGACCGATGCCGTTGACGAGCTCGTGTCCGAGGCGGAGACACGCGGCATTTCGAACGCTGTCCGGTACGTCGAACGCGGATCCCCGATCGAGGTGATACTCGACACTATCGAATCGAACGATATCCACGCCGTCGTGATGGGAACGACCGGGAGGCGCGGAAGTGATCGAATACTACTCGGGAGCGTCGCCGAAAAGACCGCCCGCTCAGCGCCGGTTCCCGTCATCACAGTTAGACACGACGAGTAACTCGAACGGAATGGCGTTATTTGGATCCTCAGTCCGTGTTCGGTTTCAGCGGCTCTGCCCCGTACACGGCGCTCGTTTGTTACTCGATTTCTAGCTGGCCGCTCCCGCTATCACCCTCACTGCCGTTCTCGTCCCACTCGAGTTCGAACTCGATACTCAATGCACCGGATCCTCCTGTCGGCCCCTCACGTTCGGCTTTAACCTCGAACGTCGTACGAGCCGGTGGCTCCATCGTCACGGACTCGGCCCCCGATGTTAGCGTGATCGGTTCCCCTTGTTCCAACTTCTCGGCGACACGGCGAAGATACGCGGCGATCTCCTTTCGACTCTGATCGCGTTCCGATTTGAACAGCACTTCTTCGGGCATGGATCGATACACACTGCCGATACTGATAACTGTACTCTACTGTCGGAATCGTTCCGCTGAATAGCCGCTCTGTGTTCAGCACGCTGTTTTTGCCGGCTATCGGAGAGGGAGATCGCCACTCGAGTAACGCCGTCGTCTGTACTGACCGACTCTCTGAGAGCACGACGGGAACCGAGAAGCGTTCGATGACGGTCCGAGGACTCGTTACTCGAGTCGCCCGCCGGTCAGCCGGACGACGCCGAAGACGTGGGTTTCGTCCGCGACGGCGACGGCGCGCTCGCGGAGGCGGGCGTGTGCGGCGTCGATCTTCTCGTCGAGACGCACGTGGGGGGCGTCCGTGTAGCGAAGTTTCGCCGTCGGCGGCGTCGAAAGGACGACGATCGCCCGGAAGACGGCGTTGACCGGCGGTGCGTACCACGCCTCGCTTCGGGCGGCGTTCGCGAGGACGACGGTGCCGTCGGGACCGACGAGGTCACACCAGTCGTCGACCGCGCCGGCCGGGTCCGCGAGCATCCCCACGACGAACGTCGCCAGCACGGCATCGATGGCTCCGTCCGTTGCCGTCGAGACGGACGCATCGACCGGCGGCCGCGTCGCGTCCCCCTGCAGGACGTGGACGTTGTCGTCGTCGGCAGTCGCGGCTCGCGCCCGCTCGAGCACGGGTCGGGTGAAATCGATCCCGATCACGGTCCCCGCTGGGCCGACCTGCTCGCGGAGATACGGAAGGTTCGCGCCGGTCCCACAGCCCATCTCGACGACGGTGTCGCCGGGCTCGAGGCGGCAAGCGGCAGCCGCCCGTCGACGCAGGCGGGCGATCCCCGGCGTCTCGCGCGCGATCAGGTCGTAGAGGCGGGCCCAGCGGCCGTAGAACTCCTGTGTGGATTCGGCCATCGAGTACTCACCACATTAGACGAGCGAGCGAATCGTCTCCGCGACCGACTCCGCGTCCGGCCCGAGGACGTAGATCAGCGGCTCGATCCCAATCCCGCCGGTCTGGTAGAGCACCGTCGCGTCGCGTTCGTCCTCGATCGCCGCGCCGACGCTCGAGGCGACGTCCCCGGACTCGTCGAATTCGGCAGCGACGTGGCCCCGCTCGATCAGTTCGTCGACCAGTTCGGGCTCGTAGGTGATGTTGATCGCCGCCGTGGCAGCCCCACCGTGTCGGCGCGCAGCCAGCAACACTCGAGCGACGTGTTCGGAGACGCCGAACTCGGGATCCGCCGGGACGGTCGTCCGACCCTTGACGTCGAAGATCCGCCCGGGGACGCCCGCGACGTCGTCGACGTCCTCCGCATCCGGGATGCAGGCGACCAGGTTCGATCCGACGGCGGGGATCAGCCCCGTAAATCCGCTCGTGGTCTCGAGCATGCCCAACCCGCGCCGGAGCGAGGAGAGGACCCGTTCGCTGGTCCGGAGGTCGCTCTCGGGGTCGTGCACCCGGAAGCTCGAGCCGTGATCGGCGAGTTCCGGCACCGCCTCCTCGTGGAGCTGTGCGAGGAGGTCACCGCCGGACTCGAGGTCGCGGATCAGGATCTCGAGTTCGATCAACGCCTGGACCGGCGAGACCTCGCCGGCCGCTAGCCCCGTTCCGAGCGCGTCGACGAGGTCCTGGACGCGCTCGTCCGCGGCGATGCGATCGTTGACGGTCACCTCGCCGTGGGCGTATTTCGAGACGGCACTCTGGCTGATTCCGAGCACCTCGGCGACCTCGCTCTGCGTGAACCCCCGATCCCGGAGATCGCCGGCGAGGAGCGACCGGACGGTCGGAAGGAACTCGTCTACGACGATTTCTTCGACGAATTGCATTCGTTGCTCGAGCGTACGGCAGGCGAGGGGATAACTTGTCGGGGCCGACGATCGACCGCTCTCCCGACCCGGAGACGCGGCTCTCGGACGACGGTTTTTGTGGGAACGGGCCCAATGGCGACCAATGAAGATTATCAAGGACAGCGTCCACGACCACATCCAGGTCGATGGCGTCGCTCGCGACCTCCTCGATACGCCGGCGGTACAGCGGTTACGCCACATTAGCCAGCTCGGCACCGTCTCGGTGGTGTATCCCTCCGCGAACCACACTCGCTTCGAGCACAGTCTCGGCGTCTATCACCTCGCCTGCGAAGCCCTCGAGCAACTCGGGGTCGAGGGGAAGCGAGCCGAGCGCGTTCGCGCTGGGGCCTTGCTCCACGACGTCGGCCACGGCCCCTTCAGCCACAACCTCGAGTCGCTGACCTACCGCCGGACGGGACGCTACCACGACGACGTACACGACCTGCTCGCGGACGGGGCGGTCGGCGACGTGTTGCGAGCGCACGACCTCGAGCCGGCAGCGGTCGCGGATCTGGTCGCCGGTGAAGGCCGGTTCGGCCAGCTCGTGTCGGGCGAACTCGACGTCGATCGGATGGATTACCTGGTTCGGGACGCCCACCACACCGGCGTTCCCTACGGAACGATCGACCACGGCCGACTCGTCCGGGAGCTCACGTTCGCCAACGGCGAACTCGTTCTCGACGAGGGGAACGTCCAGACCGCCGAGAGCCTGCTGGTCGCGCGGGCGCTGATGAACCCGACCGTCTACAGCCACAGCGTCGCCCGAATCAGCAAGGCGATGCTTCGGCGAGCGTCCGAACGGCTGCTCGACTCCCCTGCCGCGGCTCCCGACGCCGAGACGCTCCAGCGGATGGACGACCCGGATCTGATCGTCGCGTTACGGTCGTGTGACGCGACCAGCGAGTTCTCCCGACGGCTGGACCACCGCGACCTGTTCAAACGGGCGGTGTGGGCCGAGATCGACGACGTTCCGGGCGGAATCATCGAGTCCGATCACGGGACCATCCGCGAGTTCGAACGCGAGATCGCTGCCGCGGCGGCGGTCGATCCGGAACACGTGATCCTCGACGTGCCGAGTCGCCCGTCGATGACGGAGTCGACCTCGCGCGTGATGGTCAACGGCGAGATCCGTCGGCTCGACCAGCAGTCGCCGCTGGTCGAGGCGCTGCGTGCAGCCCAGTACTCCCAGTGGCGACTCGGCGTCTACTCGCCGCCCGACCTGCGCGATCGGGTCGGCCGAACAGCCGTCGACACCCTCGGCCTGGATATCGACGGTGCGCTGGTCAGCGACGTCCGAAACGGGCTCGACGCCACGCTGGATCAGTTCCTCGAGGACGGATGACGTCGCCACTCGAGCTCGTTCGCCCCCGCTCCCCGGATCGCCGTCCGTCCGAACTGCTCGAGATCGCCGACGGTTCGGACCGCGTTCTCGTCCGGGATCGACCTCACCCCGAACGGTTGAAGGGACTGACCGCGAACTGACGCGTATGGAACGAACGGGGACCATTCTCCGGGGCCGCGAGTTCGAGCCCGTCGAGGGGCGAGTGGTCATCGACGACGACGGCCGCATCGAGGCCATCGAAGAAGTAGCAGTCGAGAGCGACGACATCGTTCTCCCGGCGTTCGTCAACGCTCACACCCACATCGGCGACTCGATCGCCAAGGAAGCCGGCGGCGGCCTCACGCTCGAGGAGCTCGTCGCCCCGCCGGACGGGCTGAAACACCGACTGCTCCGGGATGCGTCTCGAGACGAACTCGTGGACGCGATGACCAAGTCACTGCGGTTCATGCAACGCGCCGGCACGGCCGCCTGTCTGGACTTTCGCGAGGGCGACGTCGCGGGCGTTCGCATGCTTGAGGACGCCGCTGACGGGCTCGGGATCGACTCCCTGTCGTTCGCTCGCGGATCCGTCGACGCGATGTATGCGGGCGACGGGTTCGGCGCGAGCGGGGCGAACGATGCGAACTTCGATCGGGAACGAGAGGCGACCCGCGAGGCGGGGAAACCCTTCGGCATCCACGCCGGCGAGGTCGACGAAAGCGATATCAATCCGGCCATGGACCTCGACCCGGACTTCCTGGTGCACATGGTTCACCCCAAACGGGTCCACTTAGGGCGGCTCGCCGACAGCGAGATCCCGATCGTCGTCTGTCCGCGCTCGAACCTCGTGACCGACGTCGGACTGTCGCCGTACGAGGAACTCCACGAGCGGACGACGCTCGCGCTGGGGACGGACAACGTGATGCTCAACTCGCCGTCGATGTTCCGAGAGATGGAGTTCCTCGCGAAGCTCTCGACGCTCCCCGCCGACGAGATCCTCCGGATGGCCACGATCAACGGTGCCGAGATCGCGGACCTCGAGTACGGGCTGGTCGAACCCGGACGGGAGGCACGGCTGCTCGTCCTCGATGGCGACTCGAACAACCTCGACGGAGCACGGGATCCGGTCCGGGCCGTGGTTCGCCGAGCGGGCGTCGACGACGTTCGCGAGGTCGTCTTCGGTGCGGACGCCGCCGGCGAGCACGTCGAGTGAGCCGATCACGGCGTCAGACGGACTCCTGTCAGTCAGTGACGGCACAACCGCAGGGCGGGTCGCGGGTGCGTCGGTTCGTCGGGACAGGGGACCGTCTCAGTCGATGCGTTCCGACGTCTCCGCGTGTTCTTTCGCGAGTTCGACGTAGCGATCGGCCGTCGCCTCGAGGGCCGGGTCGTCGATCTCGGTTTTCGGTTCCGCGGGCGTCCCGGCGACGAGCGTGGATGCCGGGACCTCGGTGTCTTCGGTGACGACGCTGCCGGCCGCGACGACCGCCCCCTCACCGACGTGAGCGCCATCGAGGACCACCGCGTTCATGCCGATCAGCGCGCGCTCGGCGACGGTGGCGTTGTGGACGATCGCGCTGTGACCGACCGTCGCGTGGGGCTCGAGTGTGGCCGTCTCGTGGAGGACGGCGTTGTCCTGGACGTTGGCTCCCTCGCCGACGACGATCCGCCCGTGATCGCCACGAAGGGTAGTGTTTGGCCAGACGCTCGCGTCGGCTTCGACGACGACGTCGCCGATGACGACCGCGGCGTCGTCGACGTACGCGGAGTCGGCAACCTGGGGTTCGGTCCCGTCGAACGATCGTAGCATAACCGTTGGTGGCTCGAGAATCGTCTTGAAACTGCTCAT
Organism: Natrinema ejinorense; assembly: GCF_002494345.1. Lineage (GTDB taxonomy): Archaea > Halobacteriota > Halobacteria > Halobacteriales > Natrialbaceae > Natrinema > Natrinema longum. The sequence goes on along the minus strand of NZ_NXNI01000001.1, from coordinate 509,614 downwards.
TCGTCGGTTCGATCCCGATCCGACAATCGCTCGGAAAGTCGGTCGAACCGCTCCCGGGTCGATTCCCGCCGCTCCCGTTCGATGTCCGCGCGATAAGTCGTCTCGCGTACTGTCCCCGCGTCGGTGACCGTCTCGAAGACGGCACCCTCGTGTCGGCCGTCTTCGGGCAGGCGCTCGAGGGCGACGAGTTGCTCGTCGATCACGTCGCCGTCGTCCTCCAGCAGGAGGACCGCCGTCTCGTCGATGATGCGATCGACGACCCCGATGTGAGTGTCGCTCATCGGTTCTCACCCCCCAATAGGAGTGGCAGCGCCATCAATCGATGGCCGGTCGCGGTCGACCGCTGGCCCCTCGAGTGCGGACTGCGTCTCCGTTCGCTCGAGCAGGGCACCCGGGTCGGTCGGCGCGTCGCGTTCCGTGTCGACCGAGATATCGCTCCCGTCGCTCGTGAGGACGATATCGCCGTGAACGCCCGTCCAGTATGTCTCGATCCCCCGGTCGTCGAAGGCCTCGAGGACCTCGTCGTGTGGATGGCCATACTGGGAGTCGTGCGCGCTCGAGACGATCGCAACGGCGGGATCGACGGTCTCGAGGAACGGTGCGCTCGAGGAGGTCGACGAGCCGTGATGGCCCGCCTGGTAGGCGTCGGCCGCGAGGTCGTCGCCGTGGTCCTCGACTACCCGTCGTTCAGTTTTCGCGCCGATGTCGCCGCTCGTCAGGTACGTGAACCCGCCGAACGCAACCGACAGCACGACGCCGTTCTCGTCGACGCCATCTCCCTGCCCGTCCTCGGGCGGGTTCAGAACGGTCGCCTCGAGGGCGTCGTCCTCGAGAGGCAGGGTATCGCCCGCGACGACCTCGAAGAGCCGGACGTCGTAGGCCTCGATCGTATCGAGATAACTGTCGTAGGTCGCCGTCGTGTGGGGAACGCCGGAATCGTAGGCCGCGCCGACTCCCTCGCCCTCTTCCTCGAGATATTCGATGACCTCGGGGTGGCCGCCGATGTGATCGGCGTGGCCGTGAGTCGCGACCAGATGATCGATCCGCTGGATATCGCGGCTCTCGAGGTAGTCGATGACCGCCTGTCCGTCGTCGCGGTACGAACCCGTATCGATCAGGATCGTCTCGTCGGCGGGGGTAACGACGAGCGTCGAGTCGGCCTGCCCGGCGTCGATGTGGTGGATCTCGAGGTCACCGCTGACATCGCTCGTCGGCGAGGCGGTGCCGCTCGAATCGTCGAACCCGCTGCTACAGCCCGCGAGGACGAGTACTCCGGCGACCGCCACGACCAGCGCGGTTCGTCGCATCGTGTTCCGGCCCGAGGCACCCTGTGGATATGTTCGTTTTGGCCCACACGAGGGTCTGAAAGTGCTTTTTTCTAACACATTGCGGCCGGGTCGATGGGCATCATTGGAAGCCGGCCGACGGTGCCCAGTGGGTGAAAAAGGGACGGGACCCACCACCCCCCATCGCAGGTATCCGGACCGCTCGGAGTCGGCGTCGCCGCTCTCAGAACGCGTTGCCCTCGAAGCTCGCGTCGGCGTGGAGGCTCTCTTTGAGCGCGTCGTGGACCTTGCAGAGTTCGAACGCGCGCTCGAGGATCTCCTCGCCGGTCTCGTCGTCGACGTCCGCCTCGACGCGGATGTCGAACGCGACCGACTCGAGTTTGTCGTCGTCGTTGAGTTCGCCGCTGGTTTCGATCTCGATCCGCCCGAGGTCGTCGGCCCCGCGCTGTTGGCCACCGACCCGCAGCGCGGGTACGTAACAGGAGCCGTACGCCGCCAGCAGCGTCTCGAGCGTGTCGGGAGCGTCCTCGCCGTTGGCGTCGATCGTCGTCTCGAAGTCCCGAATCTCGTTCGTCGCGCTGTACCCCTCGTCGGAAACGGTAGTGACCTGTTTCGCCATGGCAGTCGAGACGTCCACGAGCGGTGCTGTAAACGTTTGGTGGCGAGCGCCGTCCTCGGAATGGCACGGGTACCACGCCCTGCGTTTGCAGCGCGATCCGATTTGTCGGTCCCGACGGAACCCTCGTGGACGATGACGACTCTCGACAGGCAGTCGGCGACCAAGCTCAGCATGATTTCGACGGTGATAGACGGCGTGATCGAGTTCCGGCGCGGGCATCGAAAGAGCGGCGTGTTGCTCCTCGGGGCAGCCGCGCTCTCGTCCCGAATTCCCGGTCTCGGGACGGCCGCCTCGCTATTACTCCGACTGATTCGGCGACTCCGCTAGCTCGAGCGATCGATGGTCGACGTCACTGGCCACCTCGGGATGGCGCTGTTGTTCGCCGCGCCGGCGTGGATGGTCTGGGGGCGACGCGGCTCCCTCGCATTCACGGGATTTGCGTTAGCGACGGCGATGCTCCCGGATACCGACTTGGTCCTCCAGGGGTACCTCCCGGTCACCCACCACGGGGTGACCCACACCGTCCTGTTCGTCGTTCTGATGAGCATCCTGGCGGGGGTACTCGCTGCCAGGTACCTCACCGACTGGTTCAACGCCAACCGCAGGATCCGAAGCTCCGAAATCGCGGGCGAGACGGTGTTCGTCTTCGCGACGGCGGGATTGATCGTCGGCGGAATCAGCCACCTGTTTGCTGACATCCTGTCCGCACCCGATATCGCGGCCCCGCTCTCGCCGTTCTGGCCCGTCTATTCCGAGGCGATAATCGTCGACGTCATCTACTACGACTCGCCGATCTGGAATTTCGGACTGCTTGCCGTCGCCGTCGGCCTCCATCTGATGCTCGCTCGACACGAGCGGTACCCACTCGAGACGCGCTATCGGATCGGTGCCCGAACGGAGACCGGCGAGCGCCGGTACAGTGCGCCGAGTGAAGAGTAAGGCCCCGCGGGAGACGCTTTCGTCCGCTCGAACCGTCGAAAGCCGTCCGTTCTATCCGATATCGACGCTCAGGACTCGAGTTCGAACGGCTCGTCGGCCTCGAGGGCGTGGACCGCGGCGTCGCTGCCGGTCCCGCGAACCTCGCTGGCGAAGTCCTCGGGATCCTGCTCGATCGGCGGGAACGTATCGTAATGCTGTGGGAAGGCGTGATCGACGTCGAGCCAGTCGACGGCGATGGCTGCCTGCATCGGCCCCATCGTGAAGTGGTCGCCGATCGGCACCGTGGCGGCATCGGGCTCGAGGTACGGGCCGATGACCTCGCGCATCTCGGTCATGAGGGACGTATCGCCCGCGTTGTAGAACGTCGTCGACTCCTCGTCGCTGACCTGCGTCGGTTTGGTGTCCGAGATGACGAAGCCGGCCGGCATCCCGCCGCTCGCATCGTTTTCGGTCATGATCCCGTTCGTGTGGTCGGCACGGGTCATGGTGACGTAGGCGTCGCCACACTCGACGGTCCCCCCGAGGTTCATCCCCATCCCGCCGACGGCGTCCTCGAAGCCGAACTCGTCTTCACAGTAGGAAACCAGCTCCGGCGTCGCGACCAGCGTCGCGTCGGCAAACTCGCCCGCGTGAGCGATGTGGTCGGCGTGGCCGTGTGTCAACAGGACGTAGTCGGGCGTCTCGAGGTCGGCCGGTTCGAGGTCGGTCTGTGGGTTGTCGAAGAACGGGTCGATCAACAGGGCCGTTTCCCCAACGGTGACGTGCCACGTCGAGTGGCCGTGCCAGGTGAGTTCCATAACCACCCGTGCGTTTGTGCGAATCCACCATAAAAGTGAGCGGGGTCGTCGACCTCCGATCTGCGGCCGCCAACCCGGTTTCTGACGCACTCGTAGTGAAATCAATGATCGATTGTCGGTCCAGGGCGGACGTGTACGATCACCAATATTTATACGTTCGTACTCGGTACGACCGGATGCCGCAAGCGCCCTGACACATCACGCATGCGGTCCGGGATCGCATCCCGTTTGGCGACCCACCACTGCGGGACTCGCGTCCGCGCGCAGTCGCCGCACTGGCCGGCGATGCCGTGCCGTTTTTTACCCGGGGTCCGTACGACACCCATGCTCGCACTCACGCTCGAGGAGTTCATGGTAGAGCTAAACGACGGCGCGATCAAGAACGTCGGTCCGAACAACAAGGCGGCGACGGTCAAACTGTTCGACGTCGACTCGGCCGAGGCCAGGGAGTTCGGCGACAAGCGACTGAAACTCGTCTTCGAGGACGAGGACGACAACGAGATCCAGGTGTCGCTGTTCCCGGAGGACGTTCGGGAACTCGTCGACGATATCGAGTCGCTCGAGGAGGATTCGCCCGTTTTCGACTGACGGCGGCGCTCTTTCGCGGGTGGAACCGTGGCTCGTGTGGCGAACGCATTTCGACAACAGTTTTAGGGCGAAACCGCTTGGTTCGAGTAGATGGGTAACTGTATCATCTGCGGCACACCCGTTGACGGCGAGATCTGTGAGAGCCACGAGGAGGATGCCGTTTTCGAATTTCGCGGCACGTCCGCCTCGCAGCTTACGCCCGGTCGCTACTACCGGGGAACCGTCGACGGCTACGCCGACTTCGGTGTCTTCGTCGACATCGGAGACCACGTCACCGGCCTGTTGCATCGAAGCGAACTCGACCAACGACTCGAAAGTCTCGACTGGGAACCGGGGGACGACGTCTTCGTCCAGGTACTCGACGTTCGGGACAACGGCAACGTCGACCTCGGCTGGTCGATCCGCCAGCGCGAACGCGAGTTCCGCGGCCACCTGATCGAAACGGCCGACGACGAGCACCGTCCCGAGGACGTCGACGACGAATCGACTGACGACGAGTCGGCGACGGAGACGGCCGACGAAAGCGACCGGGAGCCGACCGACGACCGCGCGGCCAAAGCCGGCGAGTTGCAGGCGGCCGCCGAGGAAACCGAGCCCGCGTCCGAACCCGAGACCGAGTCCGTCGACGAGGGACAGCCTGCGGCCGCGGAACCCACCGGGACAGTGACGAGCAGCGGCTCCGTCGCGACCGGATCCGCCGCCGCCTCGGCGCCGGCAACCGACGATGCCGCCGACGCCGAATCCGAGGCCGAATCGGAACCCACGCTCAAGCGGACGACCATCGACGCCATCGAGAATCAGGTCGGCAGCGTCGTCCGCCTCGAGGGCGAGATCACCGGCGTTCGCCAGACCAGCGGCCCGACGGTCTTCGAACTGCGCGACGAGACCGCGACCGTCGAATGCGCGGCCTTCGAGGAAGCCGGCGTTCGCGCCTACCCCGACGTCGAACTCGACGACGTCGTCGCCCTGGAGGGCGAGGTCGAACGCCACCACGGCGACTTGCAGGTCGAAACCGAATCCCTCGACATCCTCGACGGCGAGGAGCGGGAGACGGTCGTCGACCGCCTCGAGAGCGCGATCGAACGAGAGGCTCGCCCGGCCGAGGTCGCGTTGCTGGCCGACCACGAAGCGGTCGCAGCCGTCGAAGACGGCATCGCCGACGCGGCGACCGCGATCCGACGGGCCGTCATGGAAGCACGGCCGATCGTCGTCCGCCACGGTGCGACCGCGGACGGCTACGTCGCCGGGGCGGCCATCGAGCGCGCCGTCCTCCCGCTGATTCGCGAAAAACACACGCGCGAGGACGCGGAGTACCACTACTTCGAGCGCCGCCCGCTCGACGGCCGCGTCTACGACATGGACGCCGCCACCGGCGACGTCACCTCGATGCTCGAGGCCCGCGATCGCCACGGCGAACAGCTGCCCCTCGTCGTGTTGGTCGACGCCGGTTCGACCGTCGAATCCGTCGACGGCTACGACCTGCTCTCGGTGTACGACGCCGACTCGCTCGTCATCGACGACAGTCGCGCCGACGAAGAGGTCGCCGACGCCGTCGACGTCGCCGTCGCACCGTCGCTCGCCGGCGCTGACGTCACCGACGTCACCTCGACCGCACTGGCTACCAACGTCGCCGCCCACGTCAACGACGACGTCCGTGCCGATCTGGAACACCTCCCCGCGGTTAGCTACTGGGAGAACACGCCCGAGGCGTATCTCGAGCTCGCAACCGAGGCCGGCTACGACGAGACCGGCGTCTCCGAGCGCCGCGAAGCCGTCGCGCTCGAGGCCTACTATCAGTCGTACAAGGACAAACGCGAACTCGTGATCGACCTGCTGTTCGGCGACGGCGAGGAGTCGGATCGGCCGCGAAACGGCGACCTGGCCGCCCACGTCTCCGAACAGTTCCGCGACAAGCTCGAGACCGAACTCGAGACGGCTCGCGAAAACCTCACGGTGGAAGGCGTCGACGGCGTTACCGTCTCCGTGCTCGACACGGACGCCTTCACCCACCGGTACAACTTCCCGACGACGATCCTGCTGCTGGACGCGCTCCACCGGACCGAACGCGACCGGGCGGACCCACCCTACGTCACGCTCGGCGTCGGCGACGACGAACTCCACGTCCGCGCGACCGAACCCGTGAACGTGCGCGACCTCGGTGACGCGATCGCCGAGGGCGTTCCCAACGGCGGGGTCAGCGTCGTCGGCGGTCAGGACGGCCACGTCGAGTTCCTGCCCGGCAAACGCGATGCCGTTCGGGAGGCCGCACTCGAGGCGCTCGGCGAGACGCTCGCGTAGGGCTCGCTCTTCTCCGTCGGCCGCTGGGTGCCAAGCGACAGCGCCGTGGGTCGTCGGCGGCCGGGACCGGTGAGCCAACACCCCGGACCATCAACGTCTTTCCACGTCCGAGCGAAAGGAATCGTATGAGTGCAAGCGAGGGAACGGATCACCGACGAGATGCGGACGATCCGTGGACGCGACTTCGCGAGAACGTGGTCGGCATCGTCTCCCTGCTCGTGACGGCGATCTGGCTCGGGGGGCTGCTTACCGGTCAAACGTGGTGGCTCCCCGTACTGGTCGTCGGCTACGCCGTCGTTCTCCCGGTCGTCGCAATTCTGTTTGGCGACGAGACGGAGGGCCACGAATGGAGCGACGAGTCGGAGAGGACGGAATCCGACCCGACGAGGACGGATTCCCCCAGCGATGCGGGTGGCACGCGCGACGCGCTCGAGACGCTCCGCGAACGCTACGCTGCGGGCGAGTTGACCGACGAGCAGTTCGAACGGAAACTCGAGCAACTGCTGGGGACGGAAACCGTCGAGGACGCCCGGGAGTGGACCCGGGAGGGCAATCGGGAACGCTCCGACGATCGGGAGCGCGAGTACGAGTGAGCGAGTCCCCGCTGATGCGGACGCCCGAGGCGTTCGTGGTGGGTGCCCAGTACCCCCCGATGGGGCGATCCAACTCGTCGTCGGCGAGTCGGCGACCGTCTTCCAACGATGAGGCCCGTTCGGTGGCATCGAAACGGCACGATCGCTCACTCGCGTCGCGACGAACTGTAGACCGACCGAGGTTCGATGGACGCGATAGTTTCGTCGCCGTCCTCGAGCGCGTCGACGATATTCGAGGCGTCGTCCGAAGCCCGCCGCCGATTCGGCGCCTTTCGGTCACGAGCGGACGGCCGACGGCGGGGGAGCATAGCTATAGTGCTGGCACGTGTACGATTACCATGCTTCTAGATACCAAAGGCTCGCCCCTCGACGACATCGAGTTCCTCGCACGGTCGGAGCACCGCGTGACCACGCTCGAGACGCTGGCGAGGAGTCCCCAAAGCCGGGCGGACCTCCGGGAGCTAACCGATGTCTCCCAGTCGACGATCGGGCGAACGCTGCGCGAGTTCGAGGACCGCCACTGGATCCGCCGGGAGGGACACCAGTACGAGGCGACACAGCTTGGAGCCTTCGTCGCCTCGGGAATGCGAGAGCTAGTCGAACGGATCGAGACCGAACAAAAGCTCCGCGACGTCTGGCAGTGGCTTCCGGCCGAGGCGAGCGGATTCACGATCGAAATGGGATCCAACGCGGTCGTGACGGTCGCGGAGGCAGACGATCCGTACCGCCCGGTGAACCGGTTCGAGTCGCTGCTCCGGGAGACGGACCGGTTTCGGTTCGTCGGGTTCGACCTGGCCTTGCTCGAACCGTGTAAGGAGGAACTCGCCCGCCGAATCGTCGACGGGATGGACACGGAGATCATCGACCCACCACACGTAGCCAGGCACATCCTCTCGACGTACCTAGAACACCGTTCCGAACCCCTCGAGAACGGGAATGTTTCGGTCTGGCTACACGACGAGCTGCCCCCCTACGGGATCGGGATCTTCGATCGGCGAATCGGAGTCAGCGGCCACGATCCCGAGAGCGGAGCGGCTCGCGTGCTGATCGATACCGACGCGCCGGCGGCCCGCGAGTGGGCGGACTCGACCTACGAGTCGTATCGCAGTGAGGCCCGGCCGCTCCGGGTCGAACGGATCGGAGAGTGAATCGGACGGCTGTCGTCGACGTAACCGATACCTTCCCGGCGATTATTCAGTCACGGTGGCTCTGTTCGGTAGCTGTGGTGCCGTCAGTGGCACCCGACGACGTCACCGTCCCGGTGACGCGATGATCCAGGACGCGAACGGGACGCTCGATTGCAGTCGACGACCACGTTGCAGCCGTTGCACGACTGACAGCGATTGCGCAGATATCACTAGATGCTTACACAACCTCCCGTCCCGTATCCTCTCTCGCCGAGCGGGGAACGAAACCATGACGAACGACGGACAATCCGAAGAGAGGAGGACAGCACTACAAGTCGCGTGTGATACAGCCGTTTCCGGGTGCGTCTTCCGCATGCGTACCGAGGAAGACGACAAGGACCGCCTGTTGGAGATCGCGCGCGAACACGTCAAAGAACAACACGGCCAAGAATACTCCCTCGAGGAAATCGACGACCGACACGTGACCGAGATCGAGGTCGAAGCCGGGACGGGCGAATGAGCGTCGATCGATCAACGACGGACCGGCACGGGACTGCCCGGGAACTCGAACGGGGAGGGCGAATCGGCTCGCTCCTGATGGCGCTTGCGGGCATCGCCTTCGTCGGCTACGGGATCGTCTTCCTCGCGAGAACGTTCTTCGGCACCGGCTTCGAACTCGGCGTCGCGACCCTGAACGGGGTCACCCCGGCGGATCTCAACGCGGTCGATCCAGCCGTCGTGCACTATATCAACCACCTCCACGTCGCTACTGCGGGGTTTATTATCGCCACCGGGATCGCCATCACGGCGCTTGCATGGTACGGCGTCCGAAGCGGGCAACTGTGGGCGTGGACGACGGCGATCGTCGCTGCCGTCGTCGGGTTGGTAATCGCACTTCCCATGCACTACGGCGATCTCTTCGCTCACAACTGGGTGACACACCTCGGCCCCATCTACCTCGCAACGCTCGTGTTCGTGGTCGGGGCCGCACTGGCCTACCGGGGCATCCAATCCGAGTCACGGAGCGCAGAAACCGACGGGAGGGCCGGCGCCTAGTACCGTTCCACCCGTCGACTGCAGGGTCGAATCGAATCACACCACCGGATTCGACCCTACAGTGGAGGCGTGGGCCGCCGCTAGTGGTCCGTCCGACTCTTTTGTGTACTCGTGGGACCGATTCCAGTGGACCGAGGGGAAGCGTGGTGGATTACGCCGGTTCCCTTTTTGCGCAGCGATTACTCCGTTTCCGCGAACGCGTTCGCTCGCTCGAGACTGGCGTCCCCCTCCGGGCCGAATCGCTCAGTGCGATAGAAAACCGTCAGGGTGGCTTTGAGGACCGCGAGCACGACGGGGCCGACGAACAGGCCAATTACCCCGAACAGGGAAAGACCGCCGATGACGCCGAGCAATGCGAGCGCCGGATGAAGGTCGGACCCCCAGTTGACCAGAACAGCCCGGAGGTAGCTGTCGGCGACGGTGAGGACGCCGATCCCGTATCCCAACAGGAGAACGCCGCGCACGGGATCGCTCGCAGCCCCGTGAGCGATCGTCACCGGTCCCCAGACGAGCCAGACGCCGATCGTCGGGAGAAACGCGGCGAACACGAGGATCGCTGCCAGCGTGGTCGCGTACGGGACGCCGAGCAACGCGAGTCCGACCCCGCCGAGTACGCCCTGGACGATCGCGACGAACACGTGACTGCGGAGAACCGCCCAGATGACGCCGTGGACCTCCGCGAACAGGACCTCGAGCACACGTGACTCGAGCGGCGTGACCCTCCGCAGCCAGTCGACGAGCGCTGGGCCGTCGACCAATAGATAGTACAGCAGGGCGACGAGGACGACCACCCCGACGACGACGTCGATTCCGATCGCCACGACATCGACCGTCCGGGCCAGCGTCAGCTCCACGGCGTTCGAGAGCGTCCCGTCGAGTTCCGATCGGGCGGCAGCCTCGACGGCAGCGATCGACTCGTCGGAGACGCCGAGGTCCTCTCGAGCGATCTCGTAGCCGTTCGCGAGGAGCTGACTGCCGTCGACCGACTCGATCGCCGAGACGGCCGACCGGTGGACGACCAGCGAGATGAGAACCAGCGGGACGATCCCGGCAGTGACAGTACTCCCAGTCAGAACGAGGGCAGCGATCCGCGAACCGAGCCATGGCTCGAGTCGGTCGTACGCCGGTCGGAGGACGACTGCGAACAAGCCGGCAGCCAGTACGTACTCGAGCAGCGGGAGAACCAGGAGGGCAGCGAGCCCGCAAAGAGCGGCCACGGAGAGGGCGAAAAACGCAGCCCGATCATTCATATCTCGACGTTTTCCCTCGAAAACATAAGTGTTAACATTCATAACAGAACGGCCGTTCGGATTCGAACTGGTGGTCCGCGAACGCGGGAACGATCGAGCACAAGCCGTCGGGTCGGAACCGAATTCGATCGCGCTATCGTAGCCACTGAACGTCACTGCACACCTGACCGCAGGCCGTCGTGCGGTCAGTGTGTCAATCGTTTCAGTGGTTACGATATCCGCTTCGTCGGCGAGAATCGGAGAGCCGACTGTGACGATCAGTCGTCCGTTTCGTCCGCCGGGGTGTCGACGCTCTCGTCGTCGCTGTCGACTTCGCCGCCGAGTTCGATCGCCGCGTCGTCCTCGTCGGCCGTACTGTCGTCGGTCCCAGCACCGCCGGCATGGTCGGTCGATTCAGCAGCGTCCTCGTCGTCCCCGCTCGAGTCGGCGTGTTCGCCGTTCGAGACGGTCACTTGTGCGTTCTGGATGACCTTGTCGCCCATCTCGTAGCCGGGCGTGTACACGTCCGCGATCGTCCCTTCGGGCTGGTCGCTGTCGACCTGCATCATGACCTCGTGGCGCTGCGGGTCGGTTTCGGTACCCGGCTGGGGATCGATCTCGGAAACGTTCTCGTCCTCGAGGATGCGGTCGAACTCCCGGAGGGTCATCTCGACGCCCTCCCGCAAGCTCTCGGCATCGCCGCTGTCCTCCTCGAGTGCGCGTTTCAGGTTGTCGCGAACGCCGATGAGCCGTTCGACGAGGTCCTCGGCGGCGCGGTCTTTGATCTGCTGTTGGCGCTTTTTCGCACGCTTCTTGTAATTCTGGAAGTCCGCTTGTTTGCGTTTGAGCCGGCTCTTCAGGTCCTCGACCTCCGCTTCGTACTCCTCGAGTCGGTCGTCGCGGTCGGTCAGTGCCTGCTCGTACTCCTCGAGTTCGTCCTGGAGTTCGCCGATGGTCTCGGCCTGGGACTCGATGCGTTCCGTGAGATCCTCGAGTTCCTCGCGTTGGTGGGCGACGGTCCCGTTGAGTGCTTGGGCTTCCTCGACGATCGAGTTGACCTTGTGAGCGAGTTCGTCGTCGTACTCGGTGACCCGATCGAGCACTCGCTGGACGTCCTCGCCCGTTTCGGGTCCGTCACCGGACGCGCCGTCGGCCGGCGCCGGGTCACCCGTCGCTTCCGCCTCAGCACCCCCGGCCGTGTCGCCGCTCGAGTCGGTATCCGGCGCGGGCGATTCCGAACTCGAATCGTCGGTTTCGGGGCTCGGGTCCGATTCCCCAGCCGTCGATTCCGCGGAGTTCACGTCGGCCGCTTCGCCGTCGTCGGATTCCTCCTCGGACGGGACACCCTGGGCGGACGTGTTCGTGCCCTCGTCTTCGCTCATGTCCCAGTCAACGAACAGCGGTAATAAAAGGGTTGAGGTACCCGGGTCGACGTGGACGGTGGTAGCTGGCGGTCGGGGCCCGGCGACGGCAACCTTCTATACGGGCGCTGGCAAACCACGACCCATGCGAGACGTCTGTATCGTCGGCGGGGGCGTCGCTGGCCTCGCCGCCTCGATCTTTACCGCCCGTGCGGGACTGGATACCCTCGTCATCGACGCCGGGGGACAAAGCCCTCCGAGCAGCCGGACGCAGTCCGGCGACGGCGGGGAGTCCATCCTCGCGCGGAACGCCAGCCTCGAGAACTACCCCGGCTTTCCGTACGGGGTCGACGCCCGCCAGTATCTGCGATTGACCCGCGAACAGGCCCGAACCGCGGGTGCCGAGTTCGAACTCGGGCGAGTGACGAGTACCGAGCCCATCGACGAGACGGCTCTCGAGGCGGGGTTCGTCCTCGAGACGGCGGGTGGCGATCCACTCGAGGCCCGGCGGGTGATCGCGGCGTCGTGGGCCGACAGCGAATATCTCGTCCCGCTGGACGTCGGGCGGATCCAGCGTGGGAGCAAACACTTCGTCTCGGTCGACGGCGGGGGACGAACGGCCGTCGACGGCATCTACGCTGCGGGCCGACTCGCCGACGAACCCCACCAGGCGATCGTCGCGGCCGGCCACGGGGCGACGGTCGGCCTCGCGGTCATTCACGATTCGGACGCGAACTTCTATCACGACTGGGTCGCCCCCGAGGGCTACTTCACCGGCCGCGGCCGCGAGGTGCCGCCGGGCTGTGAAGAGATCGGCGAGGCCGAGCGACTCGAGCGCGACGAACGGGCGAGAGCGCGCCTGCTCGAGGCGTTTTCGGAGCCGCTCGACGAGGAACCGACGATGCATCCGAGCGTCGAGGGGAAATAGCTCGTCTCACGGATGCAGTCGGGCACGTAACTGACGGTGTTCGGCCCGTCAACTTCCGCGTTCGTCGACTTCGTTACGTACCGCGCACCTCGTAGGTGTCGAGCAGTCTGTCCGGGGTGACTATCTGAATCACGTCGCCGTTGCTGAACGAACAATCGGTACTATCGATCTCCGTCACGTCGCCCTTTTCGATCGAACCGCTCCCGTCCCACGTGCCACAGCTAGGTCCACCCTTTATCCGGATCTCGGTGTCGTCGGCCGACAGGCCCCGAACGTCGGTTACGCCGATTTTCACCGTTCCCGACTCCGTCTGGTACGTGAACTCGGCGCTCGACGATTGTTCGAATAGCCCGCCGCCGAAAAGCGCCGTCCCGAGAAGTGTCATGGTCATGGCGACGATCCCCACGAGTAGTACCGTTCCGATCACTGGTGATACCGCACGCTCGTCCCACGGGAGGCGACGCGACTGCATTGCTGATAGGTTCGCTCACAGCAACTAACAGTTTACGGTGAGGGGTTCGAGTACCGTCCCGTGGCGAGCGGAGACGCCCCGCGGACGCCGGCCGACAGTAACCCTAAAAGGTCCCCATCCGAAGTGAAATCCATATGCTCGAGGGAGTCAACGTCGCGCTCGGGATCACGGGGTCGATCGCGGCCGTCAAGACGGTCGAATTGGCCCACGAGTTGCGACGGCAGGGGGCCGACGTTCGCGGGGTGATGAGCGACAGCGCACGGGGGATCGTCCACCCGTGGGCCGTCGAGTTCGCGACCGAAAACGAGGTCGTCACCGAGATCACGGGCGGCGTCGAACACGTCGAACTCTGTGGGAACGACGGCTGGGCCGACGTCCTCCTCGTTGCGCCCGCGACCGCGAACACCGTCGGCAAGATCGCGGGTGCGATCGACGATACGACCGTGACGACGTGTGCGACGACCGCGCTGGGAGCGGGGACGCCGATGGTCGTCGCCCCTGCGATGCACGAGCCGATGTACGACCATCCCGGCGTGCTCGAGGCCATCGAGACCGTCGAGGAGTGGGGCGTCGAGTTCGTCGATCCGCGCGTCGAAGAGGGGAAGGCCAAGATCGCAAGCGAAGAGGCGATCGTCTGTGACGTCGCCCGCACGGCCGGCGACCGCCCCCTCGGGGGAGCCCACGTCGTGGTCACCAGCGGTGCGACCAGCGAGTCGATCGACCCGGTCCGCGTGCTGACGAACCGCTCGTCGGGGACGATGGGACGGGCCGTGGCGAAAGCCTGCTACGTCCGTGGGGCGGACGTGACGCTCGTCCAGGACGGACCGGACGTTCCCTACGCCACCGTCCGGGAGGTCGAGAGCGCCCGCGAGATGCTCGCGGCCACCAGCGCAGCCTGCGAGGACGCGGATGCGCTCGTCTCGGCGGCGGCGATCAGCGACTACACCGTCGCGGAAAGCGACGAGAAGATCCGATCGGGACAGGAGCTCACGCTCGCGCTCGAGCCGACGCCGAAGCTCATCGACGAGATCCGCTCCCAATACCCCGAACTGCCGATCGTCGGGTTCAAGGCCGAAACGTCCGGCGACGAGGCAGCGATGATCGAGCAGGCGAGAAACACGCTCGAGCGGGCCGAGCTGGCCTTCGTCGTCGCCAACGACGCGATCGTGATGGGTGCAGAGCGGACGAGCGCCCTGCTGGTCCACGCGAACGACGCCGCCCGCTACGAGGGGACGAAAGCTGGGCTGGGCGGGGAAATCGCCGATTCGATCGCAACAATACTCGAATCAGAGATGACGGCGGACTAATACAGCGACGAGTCCGTCAGGAGAGTTATATGGGTGGGGTTCATTCGACTGAACTAATGGGTGTCCGACTGGATTCGAACACGACCACAGTATTGGCCGTAGCCGGTGTCTCGAGGTGATTTCCGTGGCGCAACAACAGCACGCCGACGACGGGGCCAAGGGTGACCAGGCCGACGCGGGTGACGACGCCGACGTGGATGATGACGCGGACGAACGACTCTCCAAAGGCGAGATATTCGAACTCCTGCGGAACCAGCGACGGCGCTACGTCCTCCAGTATCTCAAGCAAGACGAGCGGCCGGTCGAACTGGGCGATCTCGCGCAGCAGGTCGCCGCCTGGGAGTACGAGACGACGCTCGATGGCGTAACGCCCGAACAGCGCAAGCGAGTCTATACGACCCTCCAGCAGACACATCTCCCGAAGATGGACTCGTCGGGGATCCTTCGCTTCGACTCCGATACGGGCGTCATCACCGTGACCGAGCGAACGCGAGACATCAGCGTCTATCTCGAGATCGTCCCCGGTCGAGAGTTCGCGTGGCGAGAGTTGTACCTCTCGCTGGGTGCGATCAGTTGCGCGCTCGTTGCCGCGCTGTGGCTGGATATCTATCCGCTGACGTACCTGTCGAACCTGGTCTGGATGGCCATTATCGCGGCGACGGTCACGATTACCGCAGTTGCACACATCTACCACGAGCGGAACATGCGGCTGGGGCACGGCGATCAGCCGCCCGAACTCAGCTACGGCACCGACGACTGACGGAATGATCGAGTGACGGACGGGATTGCTCCGTTCGCCCCGGTCGTATCGTCAACTTTTACTCCCTTACCCTCCGACCGTCGACATGGATCAACTAAAGCAGTCTCTCCTCGAGGCTCCGATCATCGAGAAGAACGGATACCATTACTTCGTTCACCCCATCAGCGATGGCGTCCCGAAGCTGGATCCGACCCTGCTGCGCGAGATCGTCATCCGAATCATCCGCAAGGCGAAACTCGAGGAAGTCGACCGGATCGTCACCCCCGCAGCGATGGGCATTCACATCTCGACTGCCGTCTCGCTGATGACCGACATTCCGTTGACCGTCATCCGCAAGCGCCAGTACGGCCTTGACGACGAGGTCGCGATCGCCCAGAAGACGGGCTACTCGGAGAACCAGATGTACATCAACGACGTACGCGAGGGCGAGCGCGTGCTCGTCCTCGACGACGTCCTCTCGACGGGTGGCACGCTCGCGGCGGTCCTCGACGCGCTCGGCGAGATCGGTGCCGAAGTCGTCGATACGGTCGCAGTCATCAAGAAGGTCGGCGGCGAAAACAAGGTCGACGACGCCGGCTACGATGTCAAGACGCTGATCAACGTCGATGTCGTCGACGGCGAGGTCGTCATCATCGACGAGGAAGGCGACCAGTAACCAGCCCGGAACCGAGACGGGTTTCCCGCCGGAGTAGTTTCACGAACGTATTGCTATTGGGATTTGGGCGAATATTGCAAAAAGATGCCGTCTCCGGGACGGAGCGGCCGGTTTCCGAACCGGGCAGGGTCGATTCAGCACAAGGAATATGGTGTCAGGATCTAAACCACACGGCTATGGCAGGGAATAGTGTCGGACTGGGGGGACGAGGGTGCCGCCGGCGTTCGGTTTTGCGAGGAGTCGGCGCGGCCGGGATCGGTGGACTGGCCGGCTGCATCCGTTCCACCGACGAGATCAAAGCGGAGGGGGACGCCGAGGAGTTGATCCAAGCGGGGTTCGCGGAGACGGGGGTCGAACCGCCGTTCCGGACGACGATCGCGATCACCGAGAACGACGAGCGAGAGCAGTTCGCACAGCTGTTCAAGGCGACGCTCGACGAAACCGGCTTCTTCGACGTCTCGATCGACAGCCGGGAGTTCCGATCGCACGTCGATCTGATGCGGAACGCGGCCTCCAACGACGTAAACGCCTTGTTCGTCGCTAGCTGGACTGGCGGGTGGGACCCGGACAGCTACGTCAACATGCTGTTTCACTCCGACAACCATACCCCCGACGGGTTCAACGTCGGCCACTACGCAAACGAGGCCGTCGACGACGGCATCGACGCGGGCCTCGTGGAAACGGACCCCGACGAACGGATCTCCGTCTACCGGGGACTACAGGAAACCCTGGTTGCCGACTCGCCGATATCGTTCGTCCGGTTTAGCGAATCCACACACGTCTGGGACGCTGACACCGTCAGCGGCTGGCAGACGTATCCCCTCGAGCCGGGCGCGTACTACGCCGTGTACGCCCCCTGGGCCGGGACCTACACGGAACTCGACGAGGGCAGCGAGTTCGTCGGTGATCTCGGAAGCGACATCGCGACGACCGATCCGGTCTCGATGACCGACACCGTGTCCAGTCACGCGACGGCACTGGTCTACGAGGAACTCGTCGCCGTCGATTTCGACGGCGAGAGCCAGCCGCTGTTGGCCACCGACTGGGAACGACTCGATGGGACGACGGTTCGGGTGCACCTCAGGGAGGGCGTCCAGTTTCACAACGGCGAGGAACTCACCGCAGCACACGTCGCGGGCTCGTTCGACCGTTACGAGGGCACGATCCGGGAGACGGACGTCTACGACTGGTACGAGCGAAGCGAGATCGTCGACGAACACACCATCGACATCGAATGCTGGCGGGAGTATGGGCCCCTCGAGACGGCGCTTTTCAACGTCCCGATCGTCCCGATGGCGGCGATCGACGGCGAGTACGACCTCGAGTCGGAGCCGGTCGGAACCGGCCCCTACCGATTCGGCGACTACGACAGCGGCAGCCACTGGCGACTGGAACGGTTCGACGATCACTGGTTCGAGGGAGACGACACGGTTCCGGCGACGGCACCGGTCGAAACCGTTACGCTCGAGATCATCACGGAGACGGCGTCCCGACAGGCCGCACTCGAAGCCGGAAACATCGACTTCAGTTACGGTCTCCCGTCGGCAAACGTGTCCGAGTTCGAAAACGACGACGCGTACGGCGTCGGTCGCCACATCGGCGGCGGGTTTGATATGGTGATCTATCCCTGTTACCGGGCACCGTTTACCAGCGCGAAAGTCCGGCGGGGCTGTAATATGTTGCTCCCGCGTACGGAAACGCTCGAGACCGTCTACGACGGGTTCGGTCAACTGGCTTATACGCCGATCTCGCCGCTGCTCGAAGCGTACAGCGACGAAGCGTTCCAGGAGACGATCGCCGACGAATACGTCCGTCCGAACTAATCACAACTAATGTCGCTCGGTAGATACGTCTGTAAACGGCTGTTGGTCACGGTTCCGGTCCTCGTCGGCGTCACGGCGCTGACGTTCTCGTTCGTCCACGTCCTGCCGGGCGATGCGGTCGACGCGATCGTCGGGTACCGAGACGTCGCAGCCGGGACCGAAGCGTCGATTCGGGCCGAGTATCGCCTCGACCGACCGGTGTGGGAACAGTACCTGCTGTGGCTGTGGGACGCCCTCACCCTCGAGTTCGGGCGGTCACCGATCACCGGCCGGCGCGTCGCGGCGACGATCGGCCGGCGGCTTCCCGCGACGCTCGCGCTCGGAGGAGCTGCGTGGCTGCTCGCGCTCGCGATCGGCGTGCCGGCCGGTATCGTCGCCGCGGTCAGACAGGGCGAGCCGGCCGACGAACTGAGTCGGCTCGCTGCACTCGCGGGCATCGCGACGCCGAACTTCTGGCTCGGCCTCGTCTTGTTGCTGGTCTTTAGCGTCCGGTTGGGCTGGTTCCGGGTTATTCCTCCCGACGCGCCGCTCGTGAGTCTCGCGATGGCGAAATTCATGATTTTACCGACGCTCACGCTCGGAACGGCCTCGGCCGCGTTCGTCACGCGATTGCTTCGATCATCGATGCGACGGGAACTCGACGCGGCGTACGTCCGGGCCGCACGCGCGAAAGGATTACGCGAGCGAACCGTGATCCTGAAACACGTGCTGCGAAACGCCCTGTTGCCGGTCGTGACGGTCACCGGGATCCAGTTGGCGTTCCTGATCGACGGTGCGGTCGTCGTCGAGCAGATCTTTTCCTGGCCCGGCATGGGACGGCTGCTGGTCCGATCGATCCTGCAGCGAGACTACCCGGTCATCCAGGCCGGGGTTTTGCTCATCGGCGTCACGATCGTCCTCGCGAACCTCCTCGTCGACGTCGTCTACGCGGTACTCGATCCACGCATTCGATACTGAGCTATGAGTGACCGACAATCCACCACCGAACGCGGCCGGATCCGCATCGTCGGCTTCGATAACGCGGAGTCGCGTTCGGCGACGACAGCAACGACGACCGAGACTGACTCCCCGGAAACGGGACACGGTCGCCTCGAGAAAGCATGGGTTCGGTTCCGGCGGAATCGCGCGGCGATGGGTGGGCTGGTCGTGCTCGGCGTGATGGCAGTGCTTGCGATCTTCGGCCGGCCGATCGAGGTGTCGACGGCGGAGTACACGCTCACGCTCCAGCCGTTCGCGCTGGCTCCCCACGACCCCCACGAGCCGTTCGTCGGGCCGGCGAACGCGCCCCCCTCCTGGTCGCATCCGTTCGGGACCGACTGGGCGGGACGCGATCAGTTCGCCCGCGTACTCGTCGGCGGCCGCTACACCCTTGGAATCGGCCTCGTCGCCGTCGCGGTGGCGCTGTGTATCGGGATTCCCCTGGGTGCGGTCGCGGGCTATTTCGGCGGCTGGGTCGACGACGTCATCATGCGGCTCGTCGACGTGCTGTACGCCTTCCCGTTTCTGGTCCTGGCGATCGCGATCGTCCCGATCCTCGAGCCGGTGCCGATCATCGGCGGGGGTATCTGGACGGTGGTGATCGCGCTCGGGATCACCGGCTGGCTCAGCTACGCGCGACTGTTACGCGGCGAAATCCTCTCGGTGCGGGAACGCGAGTACGTCACGGCTGCCAGAGCACTCGGCGTCCCGGATCGGCGGATCATTCACAGACACGTCGTGCCGAACGCGATCGCGCCGGTCGTCGTGCAGGCGACGCTCAACGTCGGCACGGTCGTCCTCACGGCAGCGGCGCTTGGCTTTCTCGGCCTCGGCCTCGAGCCCGGGAGCGCGGAGTGGGGTGCGATGCTCTCGCGAGGTCGTGACACGCTCGTGCAGGGGTACTGGCACGTTACCGTCTTCCCCGGCGCGGCGATCTTCTTGTTCGTGCTGGCGATCAACCTCGTCGGCGACGGGATCAACGACGCGCTCGATCCGGATCGAGACGGCAGCGACGACCGGAGGCGGATGCGCTGATGGCGCTGCTCGAGGTCGAGGATCTCGTCGTCCAGTTTTACACCGACGACGGCGTGGTTCGGGCGGTCGACGGGATCAGCTACGAGATCCGGGCCGGCGAGACGGTCGGGCTGGTCGGCGAGAGCGGTGCCGGCAAGAGCGTCGCCAGCCTCGCCTTGCTTCGCCTGATCCAGGCCCCCGGCGAGATCGTGAGCGGCGAGATCCGATTCCAGGGACGGGACGTCCGGGAGTGCTCGGCCGAGGAGCTCAGAGCGATTCGGGGCAACGAGATCGCGATGGTTTTCCAGGACGCCGAGGCGGCGCTCGATCCGGTCTACACGGTCGGCGAACAGATCGCCGAAGCGATTCGTGCCCACGACGACGTTACCGACACCCAGGCCCGCGAGCGGGCGATCGATCTCCTCGAGCGGGTCGGCATCCCCAACCCGGCGACGCGGTACGCGGACTACCCCCACGAGTTCTCCGGGGGAATGCAACAGCGAGTCGTCATCGCGATGGCGCTATCCTGCGATCCCGCCCTGCTCGTCTGTGACGAGCCGACGACCGGGCTCGACGTCACCGTCCAGGCCGGCATCCTCGAGTTGCTCGACGACCTCGCCCGGGAGTCCGAGACGGCGATCCAGTTGGTCACCCACGACCTGGGGATCGTCGCCGAGCTGTGTGACCGGGTGGTCGTCCAGTACGCCGGCGAAATCGTCGAGCGCGCACCGGTCGAAGCGCTGTACTACGATCCGAAACACCCCTACACCGTCGGATTGCTGGCCTCGATCCCCCGGCTGGGCGACGACAGCGAGCGTCTCACGACGGTGCCCGGAACGACGCCATCCCTCGTCGATCCGCCGACCGGCTGCCGGTTCCACCCCCGCTGTCCCTACGCCGAGACGGCGTGTGCCAGACGCACGCCGCCGCTCATCGAGACCGACTCGGGAACGCCAGCCGCCGACGCCGGTCCCGAGACGCACCTCGCCGCCTGCCTCGAGTACACCGGCGACCTCGAGGAGGGGCTGGACTACGACGTTCAGGTCCGAGACGAGGGCGGCGGAACCGATACCGGCCCGGAACGGCGGGGTGAGTCGGGATGACGGCGACAACCGACGAGACACTCGTCCGAGCCGAGGGGCTCGAGAAATACTATTCGTCGACCGACGGGGTCCTCGATCGGCTGCTCGGCCGCGGCGAGACGGTCCGGGCGGTCGACGGCGTCGACCTCGAAATCCGCGAGGGGGAGACGCTCGGGCTCGTCGGCGAGAGCGGCTGCGGGAAGACGACGCTTGGCCGAGCGCTCGTCGGACTGCTCGAGCCAACTGGCGGCACGATCTCCTATCGCGGGACCGACCTCGCCGACCGTTCCCGGTCGGAACGCCGGGCGTTGCGGACCGAGATCCAGTACGTCTTCCAGAACCCCATGGCGAGCCTGAACCCACAACTGACGGTCGACGAGATCGTCGGCGAGGCGCTCGCAGTTCACGACATCGTTCCTCCAGAGGAACGTGACTCGCGCGTGCGCGAGTTGCTCCAGACGGTCGGGTTGCAGGCCGACCACGCGACTCGATACCCACGCGAGTTCTCGGGGGGCCAGCGCCAGCGGATCGCCATCGCGCGTGCACTCGCCGTCGAACCCGAATTCGTCGTCTGTGACGAACCGGTCTCCGCGCTCGACGTCTCGGTGCAAGCGCGGATCCTCAACCTGCTCTCCGACCTGCAAGCGGAGTTCGGGCTCTCGTATCTGTTCATCGCCCACGATCTCTCCGTCGTCGAGCACATCGCTGACCGGGTCGCCGTCATGTATCTCGGTGAGATCGTCGAAACCGGGACGACCCCCGAAGTCTTCGACGAGCCGTCCCATCCCTATACCGAGGCGCTGCTGTCGGCGATCCCCGAGCCCGACCCCTGCTGGGAGGGCGACCGGATCGTCCTCGAGGGGGCGGTGCCGTCGCCGACGGATCCTCCCTCTGGCTGTCGGTTCCACACGCGCTGTCCGAAGCTCGTCCCGCCGGCGGCGTACGATGTCGATGGTGAGACGGTCCGTTCGATCATGGCGCTTCGAACCCGACTCGCCGAGGCGGATGCGGACGGTGACCTCGACGCACTGTACTCGAGATCCGACGGCCCCGAGGACCGATCGGCGGCGCTCCGGGACGCCACCGGGATTCCCCGGCGGCTCTCCGACCCGAACGCGGAGGTCGCCCTCACGAACGCCCTCGAGCCCGCGATGGACGGCGATCTCGAGGCCGCACGACGGCGTCTCGCCGAAGCGTTCGAGACGCCCTGCGAAACGACCGAGCCGGAGCTAACCGCGGGGGCGGCCCAGCACCCGATCGCCTGCCATCGGTTCGACGAGCAATTCGAGGGCGACAACCGGGGCGGGGGAGACGGCCGACGATGAGACGGATTTACCAGTCTCGCGCGCTCGAGCGCGCGGACGACGAGCCGTTCACCCCTGGGGGCCTCGAGGACGATGAGCCGACCGCTCGAACGATCGACTGGGCGGCGTTCAGCCACGCGATCACTCCGACGGCAGTTCGCCACCGGGCGATCGACGTCACCGTCTCGACGGAGAGACGCCGGTACGAACCCGGCGACCCAGTCGAACTCCGCATCGAGTTTCGGAATCGGCTCCCGATCCCCGTCCGAATCCGGACCGAGTCGCCGAACCGCTGGCGGTGGCGGGTCGACGGGCTTCGCGAAGCCTCCCGGGTCCCGCGGGCCGTTCCCGATCGGCCGGCGACCTTTTCGTTCGCACGAAACGAACGGAAACGCTTCCGACGCCGGTGGCCCCAGCGGATCCAGGTCGCCGACGACGAGTGGGAGCCCGTCGGTCCCGGCACCTACACGATTACCGTCGGTGTGACCCGCGCGGACGCCAGCGCTCGGGGACTCGTCGATCGCACCGAACTCGAGATCATCGAGTGAGTAGCCGTCCACCGTTCCTGGAATAGGGACAGCGGCGGCGCGGATCCCACCAATATAGTTGATAGTTACCATACTACACTATTAGGGAGAAGACCGAAGACCGATCGATGGCAGAGAACACGCTAGCCAGCGACGCGTGGTGGAGCGAGTATCGAGAGACCGTCAACGCGGATCCGGAGCTGAAACGACACGGCAGGGACGCGTTCGACGACGACTTCCTCGTCGGGATCGGTGACGAGCACTTCTTGCTCGAGATGCAGGGCGGCGAGATACAGGACGTTCGGACGCCGGGGCTGGACGACGCGTGGTCGTTCGGCGTCGTCGGGCCACGAGAGGCCTGGGAGCAGTTCGTCAGCGAGGTCCCACCGGCCCACCACAACGAGGTGTTTGCCTCCTTCTACCGGACCGCAGTCAAGGGCGAGGAGGGCTACTTCGACCTGATCGGGAACCACAAGAAGATCTTCCAGAACTTCCGGGCGTTCCAGCGGACACTCGACCTGATGCGGACCGCACACAACGGGGACGAACCGCGTACTGCAGGCACCAATCGGCCACAGGAGGCGACGGACGAGCCCATCACGGGCAAGTACGTCACCGTCGACCTCGACGGCGTCGACCACCGCATCTACTACGAGGCGGCCGGCCCCGAAGACGGCATCCCGCTGCTCTGTCAGCACACGGCCGGCTGTAACAACCAGCAGTGGCGGCACGTGCTGAACGATCCAGAAATCACGGAGCACTTCCGGGTGGTCGCCTACGACCTGCCCCGCCACGGAAAATCGGTGCCGCCGTCGAGCGAATCCTGGTGGGCCGACCAGTACGACCTCACCGCCGAGCGGTTTACCGACACCATCGTCTCGATCGCCGACGCGCTCGAACTCGAGGAACCCGTGTTCGTCGGCTCGAGCATGGGCGGGACGGTCACGCTCGAACTGGCCGACTGGTACCCCGAGCGGTTCCGGGCGCTGATCGGCCTCGAGGCGGGGCTATTCACGCCCGGCTTCTACATCCAGTGGCTCGATCACCCACACGTCAACGCGAACGACGTCAACTCCCACGCGACGTGGGGACTGATGGCCCCGCACGGACCGGAGTGGGCGCGCCGCGAAACGCTGTACCTGTACGAACAGGGTGCCAACGGCGTCCTCAAGGGGGACCTCCACTACTACTCGATGGACCACGACTATCGCGACTCCGCCGACGACATCGACGCCACACAGGTCCGAATGTACCTCATGAACGGCGAGTACGACTACCTGACCAACCCCGACGACGCCCGCAAGGCCGCCGCGGCCATCGGCGACGGCGCGACCGCCCACGAGATGACGGCGACGGGTCACTTCCCGATGAGCGAGCGCCCGGAGCTGTTCCGGGCCTACATCAAGCCCGTCCTCGACGACATCCGCGGCGTCCGAGACGAACCGGTTCCCGAGGTCTTCGCGCCCGAGGACTTCGGCGTCGAAGCGAACAAGTAGCCTGACACACCCATGACTGACCACCAGTTCACTCCGGAGACGTACACGGGAATGCCGGACGGAACGGCCGTCTCGCCGCCACAGCTGATCAAGGACGCTCGCATGCTCATCGTCGGCTACGAGGCCGACCCCGATGTCCTCGAGGCCGCGCTGCCGCCCGGACTCGAGCCCCACCCGAACACGCTCGTGCAGCTGAACATGTATCAGGTGCCGTCGGCGGATCGGACGAGTCACCTCGATCCGTACACGCTCACCTACCTGACGGTCGAAGTCGCCGATCACGACAGCCGCGCGATCAGTAGTGCACAGGGCGAGGTTCCCGTCCCCGGCCGGTTCTGGGTCGGCTACTGGACTGACTCGGCGCAGATGCAGCGCTACACCCGCGAGAACGGTGGCGTTCCAGCTCTCGACGGGTCGTGTACCTGGGACGAGGACGGCGACGAACTCGTCTCGACGCTCTCGGTCGACGGCGAGCCGGTCATCGAGGCCGAAGCGAGCGTCGGTGACGACCAAATCGACACGCTCACCGGCCACCTCCACTACTACGCACACCGCCAGTTCCCGGACCCGGCGGGCGGCCGGGCACAGGTCAGCGAACTGCTCGAGTTCCCGATCCCCTTCGTCAGCGAACTGTACGAGGCCGAGGTCGACCGCGTCGACTTCGAGTTCCCCGAAGGGTCGCGGTTTCAGGAGTTCGCACCCGTCGAGCCGCTCTCGACGCCATCGATCCTGCACGGAACGGTGACGTTCACCTATCCGCAGGGACGACGGCTGCGTGACTATCTCGCTGCGGACGCGTAAACGGCTCTGCGGGCCGTTTTGTCGATCGAATCAACGTTCCTGAAAAGTGGCAGGAGGGAGACTTGAACGACGCCGACTTCGGTCCCTCGTCGTCTCCTTCACAGCGACTCGAGACGATTTTCGAGGCACTCCTCACTCCGTTCCTCGTTGGTGTGCGCCTCGAAAACGGTAGGAAGTAGATTTGAACCACGGTCGCAGCGAAGTTGCTCCCTGGTTCGGATGCTATGGATGGCGCTCACGGATTTGTTCGCGCCAAAACATAGCGGGAGGTAGATTTGAACTACCGGTCTGCGGGTTATGAGCCCGCCGGAATCTCCTGGCTATCCCATCCCGCTACCACATCATACCCGAGTGTGCTAGTTAAGGGTTGTGATTCGGGTGCCGTATGCGGATTTCTACCGCTACTCCTGGTGGACCTGCCAGGTGTAGAGACTCTCACAGGTGTAGTTGACGAAGAAGCCGATGCCGATCCCGATCACGTTCGCGGCCACGTACCAGACGTCGAACCGTCTGACGAGCACGGCGAGTACCCCCAGCGTTACCAGGAACCCTCCGAATCGGACCAGGTTCGACCGCAGGAATCGGCTGCCCAACGACCGTATACCACCCGTCCCGTACTCCGCGAACGTCCAGCGTTCGTTGATCGCGAAAATGATCACGATACCGAGTTCCCAGGAGAGTACCTTGGCGACGATCGGCCCGAGGACCGTCGCCTCGACCAGCACCACGAGCACCGCGTTGTCGACGGCCGCTCCGACGGTCCCGACGCCGGCGAACTGGCCAAACCGCGTCGTCGAGAGCAACGCACGTGCTCGCATCCGGACCGCCTCTGACAGGGAATCACTCATCGTCGTGGTCGTACTCGAGCGTATTCGTCACTCTCGGCGGCTCGAATTTCCCGTTTGTGGTCGTCACGTGTGATGACACGTCGATTGTCGGCTGCTGGGCTCGCTGTCCGCTCAGTGGCGTCTCCGGTCCCCAGAAACGGACGCCGTCTGAAAACCCCGCCAAGCTAGTACCGGTCCACCAGTCGACTGCAGGGTCGGCGGGGAGCACACCGCCGGATTCGATCCCACAGTGGAGGCGTGGACCGCTACTAGATCGCGAGATCGCTCTTCGCCCGGACGACCTCGACGTCCTCGGCGTCGACACGGTCGACGTCGAGGAAGTGGGGCGTGAAGTTTCGCTTCTCGTAGTCCTCGTACTCGTCCTCGCGACCGACGGTACACCACAGCTGGACCCGATCGGGACCGTGATACTCGCCGTTTCTGTTGATCCCGAAACAGACCACCTCCGCCTCCCCCTCGTCGGCCTCGTATCGGATGATGGCCCCGTTGCGAATCCCGGGATCGCCGTGGATGATGAGCTGCTTCATGGCCGGTGATTCACAGGAGAGCGGATTAAACGCTTCGGAGACCCCGGCAGTGTCGGCCGAGTGCGATCCAGACGACCGTCGTCCCGCGACTCGGGGCGGTGGAAACCGCCGATCAAACGCTTTTTAAACAGCGCTATCTTAGCCCACAGCAAGTGAGATAACCATGCAGATGCCACGCCGATTCAATACGTACTGTCCGCACTGCAACGAACACCACGAACACGAAGTCGAGAAGTCCCGAACCGGCCGCTCGAGCGGCATGAAGTGGGACGCTCGCCGAACCCGACGGAACAGTTCGACCATCGGGAACTCCGGTCGCTTCTCGAAAGTGCCCGGCGGCGAAAAGCCCACGAAGAAGACCGACCTCAAATACCGCTGCAGCGAATGCGGCAAGGCCCACCTCCGCGAGGGATGGCGCGCCGGCCGACTCGAGTTCCAGGAGTGATACCAATGGCAGGAAATTTCTACAGCGTTCGATGCAGTGACTGCGAGAACGAACAGACCGTCTTCGGCAAGGCCTCCTCGGAGGTCGCCTGCGCCGTCTGTGGGACGACGCTCGTGCGACCGACCGGCGGCAAAGCCGAGATCGAACACGAGATCCTCGAAACAGTCGAGTCACGATGAAGTACAGCGGCTGGCCCGATCCCGGCGAACTCGTCGTCGGCAAGATCGACGAAATCGAGGACTTCGGCGTCTTCGTCGATCTCGAGGAGTACGAGGACAAACGCGGTCTGATCCACATCTCGGAAGTCGCGAGCGGGTGGATCAAGAACGTCCGCGATCACGTCCGCGAAGGCCAGATCGCCGTCTGTAAGGTCTTGGACGTCGACAAGGGGTCCCAGCAGATCGACCTCTCCCTGAAGGACGTCAACGACCACCAGCGCTCCGACAAGATCCAGGAGTGGAAAAACGAGCAGAAGGCCGACAACTGGATGGAACTGGCCTTCGGCGAGGAGATCGCCGACGAGGACTACACCGCCATCGCCAACGAACTGATCGCCATCCACGGCGGGCTCTACGAGGGCTTCAAGCAGGCCGCGATCCACGGCGAGGAAGCCCTCGAGGACACCGATCTCGACGACGACGAGGTCGACGCGATCGTCGAAACGGCCCGCGAGAACGTCTCGGTGCCCTACGTCAACGTCACCGGCTACGTCGACCTCGAGAACCCGTCGCCAAGCGGCGTCGACGGCATCCGCGAGGCGCTCGAAGCGGCCGAAGGCAACGGCGAGGTGCCCGAAGAAGTCGACCTCGAAGTGAGCTACGTCGGCGCGCCCGAGTACCGCATCGAGGTGCAGGCACCCAACTACAAGACCGCCGAATCAGCGCTCGAGGCGAGCGCCGACCGGGCGATCGCCGCGATCGCCGGTCACGGAGGCAGCGGCGAGTACCACCGCGAACGCCGCACCGACGACGAGTAATGAAATCCGACATCCGGGTGTGTTCGGCGTGGCGCGAGGCCCACGACCGTCCGGTGTATTCCCTTTCTGCGACCTGCCCGTCGTGTGGTGCGGAGACGGTAAACAGCGCCCCGGCACCGCTGGATCCGACCGACCCACACGGCGAGTACCGACGCGCTCTTAAACGTCGCAACCGCTGATACGGTATGGACGAACTCGAGATCGACGTCGTCGCCGAGGTCGAACTGGACGACCCCGTTCTCGTCGAGGGGTTGCCGGGGGTCGGTCACGTCGGCACCCTCGCCGTCGAGCACTTGCTCGAGGAACTCGAAGGGGAGAGCACGCTCGTCCGGCGGCTCTATTCCCGGGAGTTCCCGCCGCAGGTAAGCGTCGAGGACGGCGTCTCGGAACTGACCTGTGCGGAGATGTACGCCATCGACGTGCCCGAGGGCCGGGATTTGCTGCTCCTGACCGGCGATCATCAGGCCCAGAGCAACGCGGGTCACTACA
This sequence comes from Natrinema ejinorense, assembly GCF_002494345.1. Classification (GTDB taxonomy): domain Archaea; phylum Halobacteriota; class Halobacteria; order Halobacteriales; family Natrialbaceae; genus Natrinema; species Natrinema longum. The sequence continues at coordinate 481,289 of NZ_NXNI01000001.1, read as the reverse complement.
CGCTGACCGACGCCTTCCTCGACATCGCCGAGGAGTTCGGCGTGAGCGAGGTGTACGCGCTCGGCGGCGTTCCGACCGGTGAACTCATCGAGGAGTACGCCGTCGTCGGGGCCGTCAGCGACGAATCGATGCTCGAGACGCTCGAGGACGCGGGCGTCGAGTTCCGCGAGGACGAGCCCGCTGGCGGTATCGTCGGCGTCTCCGGGCTCCTGTTAGGACTGGGCGATCGACGCGGGTTCGAGGCGGCGTGTCTCATGGGCGAAACCAGCGGCTACCTCGTCGACCCGAAAAGCGCTCGGTCGGTCCTCGAGGTGCTCGAGGCGGTACTCGGCTTCGATCTCGACTACGAGTCCCTCGACGAGCGGGCCGACGAGATGGAGGAAGTCATCGGCAAGATTCAGGAGATGGAACAACAACAGGCGATGGACGTGCCGACCGACGACGACCTGCGGTATATCGGTTGAGATCGCCGCGACGACGGGTCGTGTCGGTCACGAGGGACGCGAGCTGTTTTCGGCTTTCCGTCGAACGACGAGCGGTGGCTCGTGAGGACGTTCTGGAGGCGACCAGTCGGAGTGCCATGGGTGGTCTCAGCCCTCGAGCACTTCGTAGGAGACGTCGGCGTCCCGGAGTGCATCGGTGACTCGGCCGACGGCGTCGGTCGTGGCGACGGCGGTGACCGCGAGGCCGTGGCTCGCGGCGTCGGCTGCGACCTCGCCGACGGCGAAGGTAACGTCGGGATCGGTCCCCGCCTGTCGACAGGCGACGACGGCCTCGACGCCGGCGGCGACCACGACATCGGCCCCGTCGCAGGCCTCGGTGACAGTTCCGGCGTCGATCGCGCGGCTCCCGCCGGTGCGGATCGAGGGGACCTGTAGAACGGTCACGGAGCCGGGATCGAGTTCCATGACGCCCTCGAAGCTGGTGACGCCGACGTCGGTACCGGCCTCGGCGTCGGTGGTCGCGATACCGGTTGCCGGGCCCTCGCTGCCCGGCGTGGCATGGAGCAATCCGTCTTTGACCGTCAGTGAGACGGTCTCGCCCTCTTCGATGTCCTCGGTCGCGATGTAGGCGTCCTCGCTCATCGCTCCCAGCACGTCTCCGGTGACGTGGTCGGCGAACCGGCGGACGTCGTCGGCCGCGCGGAAGAGCCAGTCGACACCCTCGCGGGTGACGCGATAGCGCGACCGCCCTTCCTTTTCCACGAGGCCGTCGTCGACGAGTTCGCGGATGTATTCGCTGACGGCCTGGCTCGTCACGCCGACTTCCCCGGCGATCTCACCCTGGCTGACCGCGGGCTGGCGCTCGGCGATCTGGACGAGGATCCGGAATCGCGTCGCAGCCCGCTTGTTGTCGAGGACGTCGACCATGTGGCTAGCCTTTTCGAGGGCGTTGCAAAAAGGTACGCGGTCGTTCGGTCGGCGACTCCTCCCGTCTCGAGGCGTCAAGTTGATAGCCGGAGAGTCCGTCGGAATGACGTGAGTATGCCGGCCCTTCCAGCGACGGTCGCGATGACTATCGGTTCGATTCCGCTCGGAGACTCGCTCGCGTGGATCGCGATCGGCGTGTTCGTCGTGGCGATGATCCTCGAGTGGTACGGTGCCGTCGATCCGGCGCGATACCTCGCCGCAGCGGCGTGGGTCGTCTTCGGGGTTTTCTGGCTGAAGATGGTGCCCCACTACTACCTCGAGATCAAGAGCCCGATCGAGACCCTGCTGACGCTCGCGGCGCTGCCGTTGTGTGCCTACACCGGCTACCTACTCGTCCAGGGGCGCGAGTCGCTGCTCCTGTTGTCGAAAGCGGTCGCGTTCATGGGGCTGATTTACCTGCCTGCCGAGACGATTCCGTTCGTCCGAACCTGGCTGATCGAGACGACCGCGGCGCAGACTCACTTCGGGATGGAGCTGCTGGGACACAGTCCCGGTATCAACGAGGGGGCAAACGGCTACCAGAGCCGGTTTGCGTTCGATTCCGACGAGACCGTCACCGGCCGAACGACGTACATCGTCATGTCCTGTACCGGCATCGGCAGCATGGCGATCTTCGGGGGACTCATCGCCGCGGTCAAAGCCCCGCTCAAGCGGAAGGTCGTTCCCTTCGTGATGGCCATCGCCGTCATCTGGGTTCTCAATCTCGTCCGGAACGTCTTCATCGGCCTGGCATCCCCGTGGGGCTGGTTCCAGCAGGACGCGCTCGTCTACGTCGCCACGGAGTTCATGGGGGCCCCCGCGGATCGAACGTCCTACATCGTCGCGCACAATTTCATCTCCCAGGCGCTGGCGATCGTCGCCCTGCTGGGGATCACCTATCTCGTCGTCCGTCGTCTCCCCGAAGTCCTCGAGCCCCTCGAGGACGTCCTCTACATCCTGACGGGGTCGGAGTACGACCTCGCCGACGCGCTCGGCCAGGAGACGAGAGCCGACGGCGGGACGGCGACGGCCGCGACCGGGACGGAATCGGGCGCCGGTCCCGACGCGTCGTCCGACCCCGAGACCGATCGATGACCGCTGTCGACGTCGACGTTCCGTTTCTCCTTTACGACCGCGCCGTCTTCGTTCCCGCCGCCGAGACGCTCGTCCTCGCCGATACCCACCTCGGGAAGGCGGCCGCCTCGCGGGTGGACGTCCCACTCGACGACGGTACCGACACCCTCGAACGCCTGGAGGGGCTCCTCGCGGACACCGAGCCGGCGACCGTCGTGATCGCGGGCGACCTGTTACACTCGTTTTCGCGGATTCCACGCGGAGTGGAACGCGACGTGGACCGACTCGTCGACGCCGTCGACGGGGCCGGTGCCGACCTGCTCGTCACGCCCGGCAACCACGATACGATGCTCGAGACCGTATTCGACGGCGAGACGACCGCCGAGTACGCGCTGTCCGACGGCGAGACGGTGGTCTGTCACGGTCACGCACAGCCCGAGGCGGCCGCCGATCGGTACATCGTCGGCCACGACCATCCGGCGATCTCGATCGACGGTCGCAAGCGACCGTGTTTCCTCTACGGGCCGGCGACCGACGACGGAACGGACGTGTTGCTGCTCCCCGCGTTTACCAGCCTTGCCGCCGGGTCGACCGTCAACGGGAAAGACGGCAGTGACTTCCAGACGCCGCTCGTCCGAAACGCCGACGCCTTCCACCCCGCAGTCAGGGACGACTCGAGCGGCGAGGTCCTGTGGTTCCCGCCGCTGGGAGCGTGTCGACGACTGCTGTGAGGTGGCGGTATCGACGGCGATCGCGAGGACAGTCCTCGCTACAGGACAGCGACCACCCGACGGGGGTCGACCGTCCGCAGGGAACCATCGATCGCGATCAGCCCCCTGAAGAAGTCGCTGAAGACGATGAGCAATATCGCAGCGAGAAAGATCAAACAGAGAAAACTGAAGAAGATGATCGCCGCCTGTCGACCGGTAAGCGCTGTCCCCTCGAGGAGTTCGTCCATAGCCATAGCTGCTCTCCGTATCCCGACCAATGGCTCTCGTTGCGGTTAGTGTTTCTCCGTGACTCGCGGGACTGTCCTCGTCTCGAGACAGTGTCGCGATCGAGCGGATCGCCACGATCGGACGACCCGAGGGCTCGAGTCGCCGTTTCGAGGACTGGTTACCGCGACAGGTCCTCGATGGCGGCCTTCGCCGCTTCCTGGCCGCTTTCCATCGCGCCCTGGATCGACGACCACTGCGTGTAGTCGCCGGCCAGATAGACGGGGCCCGCGGGATCGCGAGCGTCGGGAAGCCGGTCGTGGATCCCAGGCGGCTGCTCGAACTGTGCGAACGGCACGCGCTCGGTATGCAGCGCCTCGAGGTCGTCGAACCGCCGATCGGGGTACCACGACTCGAGGGACCGGCGGGTCCGATCGGCCAGTTCCGCGTCGCTCTCCTCGCGCTCGCCCAGATAGGTGGCGCTGATCAGGGCCGTTCCCGCGGGGGCGTACTCGGGTGCGACGACGCTGTGGGGAACGACGTGGTTTGGCCCCCCTTCGCTCCCGTTCAACAGGAGCCGTCGGCCGGTCTCGAGGTCGGCATCCGCAGGGAGCGCGTAGTACTGAGTAACGCAGCCCCGCGCATCGGCCGGGATCGTCGACACGCCGGTGAGGTCGCGAGCGGTCGGCGGATCGGTCGCGACGACGACGGCGTCGGCGTCGACGCTCCCGTCGTCGGTGTCGACCGTGACGGGGGTGTCGGTACCGTCGTCGCCGGGCGTCACCGACGTGACCTCGATTCCCGGTTCGATCGTCCCGCCGGCCTCGCGAACCCGGTCGGCGAGTTGGGACGGGATCGCTTCCATCCCGGCCGCCGGAACGGCGATTCCGCCCGCCGCGAGGGTCCGGAACGTGTACTCGAAGACGTGCCTGGACGTCGACAGCGACCGATCGAGCGTGATCCCACCGTAGAACGGAGCGATAAAGCCACGGATGAATCCCTCCGAAAAGCCACGTTCGCGGAGGAAGTCGTCGATGCGTTCGTCGTCGCCGGTAAAGATCTCCGCCGGATCGGTCCGCCGAAGGTCCCACCACAGCCGGGCGACTCGAAGCGCGTCCCCGAGCGAAACCGACGGACTCGACAACGTCGACGGAATCGTCCCCGGTTCCCGAAGCGGGTCCGCGAGCGTCGACCGGCCGTTCGGGCCGGCGATGGTGGCACCTGGGGCGAACCGACGTAACTCGAGGGGCTCGAGGTCGAGTTCACGCTTGACCGCGGGATAGGCCGTAAAGAGGACCTGAAAGCCGCGATCGAACCGATAGCCGTCGCGCTCGAGGGTTCGGACGCGGCCACCGACCGTCTGCTCCCGTTCGAACACCGTCACGTCAGTGCCGCCGGCGGCGAGGTGACGCGCGGCGACCAGTCCGGCCAACCCGCCACCAGCGACGACGACCTGCGGAGTCGATCGCATAGTGGAACGTCGGTCGGTGACGTATAAAGGAGCTGTCCTAACTGTGCAGAAAGGAGTCTCACTCGATGGTGTCCGATAATCATTAGTATCACATAACGACGATTTATCGCTCTCATTACGATGTGGTTGGCCAACCGAACCTGCGTAGAGCGCGATTTGACCGGCATCAAACGGAGAGATTCCGCCTCGACTTCCGCCTTCGCAACTCGTTTATAATGGGCATTAGAATGGATCTCTCGGAACGTTACATAGAAATGATCATTGCTGTCACCGTTACTGCACTCGGTGTCTTCGCCGTCGGACTCATCACGCAGTTGTTTGGCTACCGGACCGGCGGGACGATCGCAGTTCCGGTTCTCGCCGTGTATACGCTAAAAAATGCGCTGATGTTGCCGATTTTCCTCATCAGCACGCTCATCGCGTATATCGGCCTCTACGCCGTCAAGCATCGCACCCTCATCTATGGACGCGACGAACTCCTCGTGGCGATGGCGATCGGCAGTGGTGTCCCCCTCCTGGTGTTGCTCGCTGTCTGGCATTTCCTCCCGGAATCGCTCCGAAGCGTGGTCTTCATCGGGAGCATCCTTCCCGGACTGGCGGCGTACAATTACCACCAGATCAAACCACAGTACCGCAGCCGTGATCTACTAACGACGGCGGTTTTGCTCGTCGTTCTCGTCGCGATCGGGTGGCTCCTGGTCGCCCCATCGCTTACGGAGACGCTCGGTACCCTCACCCCGCCAGTTCTATACAGTCCGACGGCCGACGTGGCCGTCCTGAAAGGCGCGGTCGTGTTCGAGGAGTTGGACCCGACGATTCTCGCACGCCCGGTCGCAGTCGTCGTGTTTCTGATCGGTGTTGTGCTCGCGGAACGCGTTCGGAACCGGTACGGCGTCCGGACGGGTCTCGTTGCGATGGCGCTGCTCTCGCTGTATGCACTCGCCAACACGTGGTTGCTCGCGTTGTATCTCGCCGTTCTGGTCGTCGCGTATCTCGGGCTGAAAACCGTCCACTACGTCACACTGTTGTACGGGCGCGTTCTGATCTCCGTGGCGACCGGCACGGCGCTGATCGCCGTCGTCCCGCTTGCACTTTCGCTCCCGATCACTCGCGGGTTATCGGCCTACTTCGTCGCTATCCTGGCCGGCGTAAACGCTTACAGTTGGCACGTCACCGCTCCCGCACAGCGGGCGCTATTCGTCCCGTTACAGATCGGATCGTTCCTCCTATTACTCGCCACGACGCAACTCATCGGCCTGGTTCGTCCGACGCTGATTCCACAGGTGTTCGGGATCCCCGCCATCGTCGCGATGATCGTCGGCGTCGTCGCGTGTGTGGTTTTCGTCGAGTGGCGGACCGTCGACCGTCCGGATCAGGAGGCCGTGTTCGAGGCATCGATCCTTTCGGGAGGCGGTGACGCGTGATCGAACAGGGCCACTTCGAAGTCATCGCAACGTCTGATGGATGGATTTGGGAGTTCTACGACGGAGATATCCCACTCGCAGTCGCTCCAGCCCCATCCGAAACGTCACAGGAAGCACGGAACGCAGTCGATGCGGTTCGAGATGCCGTCGCCGAAGTCCAACAGCTCGACGCGTTCGAGTTCACCGTCGACCCGACCGATCGCGCACGCTCTCGGATTCACATCCGAGGGGAGGAACGCAGCGGCATCTTCGAATGGGCACTCGAGCAAGGAGCGGAGACGCTCGCGGTTCCGAGCTACACCTACACGACGCGGGACAACGTAGTCGACGCAGCACGGCGGTTCCGCGAGCTCGCAGTCGGGTCGATGTCCGTTTACCTGACTGGAGCGAAGGACGAATCGGTCTCGTATGAGCCGTTCTCCGTTGGGCGTGGCACCCTTCGAAACCGGCTGTGGTCACTTCTCACCCGAGGGCGGCACCATCGAACGTTCATCGAGGACACCGATATTCGGATCGTCGTGTCCGGCATCCGTGGCAAGTCATCGACGGTCAAACGGCTCGACGACGTGTTCAATCGGCGTGGCTACGACGTGCTGACGAAGATCACGGGGAATCAGCCGGCGCTCATCCGAAACGGCGACGTCATCCCGATCGATCGACCGGGGCCGTACACCACGCTCTATGAAAACATCAACGTGCTTCGGGAGTTCAGCCCGATTCTCGAGTCGTATACGCCCGAGAACGTGGCCATCTTCGAGAACCAGGGGATTACCGAATACACGACGCGGCTGTTCAATCAGCGGTTCGTCAAACCCCACGTCGTCGTGATCGCGAACATCCGACAGGATCATCAGGATACGCTCGGGAAGACCCGACGCGACATCGCACGTGCTTTCGCTCGGACGGTCCCACCGGGCACGGACGTCGTGAGCGGGGAACTCCATCCCGTTTTGCACGAGTATCTGTCGGCGGAGATCACACGGGCAGGCGGAACGTTCACACAGGTCACGATACCGGACGACCAGCGCGGGCGGATCGGTGCCGAAACGGTCTACGCGGTCAACGACGTCCTGCGTCTGCTGGACATGACGCCGGTCCCCGAGGAGCAACTCAACGAGTATCTCGATGCGATCCAACCCGAATGGGTTCGTCTCCCCGGCGGGCAAGTCTTCAACGGAGCGGAGATCAACGACATCGAAAGTACGGAGGCGATCCGTCGGTCACTCGCCGGGGAGAATTACGTTCTCCCGTTCGTCTACCTCCGGGCCGATCGGCGGAGTCGAACCGCCTCGTTTGCGGACTACCTGAATACGCTCGCAGACCGGGACCTGATCCAGCGGGCACGGGCCGGTGGGGCGTTCACGGACATCTTCGCGGCGAACGTGGACGTTCCCGTGACGACTCACGATCGGGACGAAAACGCGGGTGCGGTTCTAGACGAGATGCTGGCTGGGGAGTACCCGGTCATGCTGATGGGAAATACGGTCGATGCGTTCATGCGAGACATGGAAGCCGAGATTTCCGAGCGCGCCCAACAGGTCGCTATCGGCGACGCGGACTGAGACGGTCTCCTGTCCGTCAGCGCCGGTGGGACCGGGATCGTCCTGCGGTCCCACCGGAACATCGGGACAGCAAACCGTATGAGTCGTGCGTCCACCGACTGGAGACCGTCACGGGGTCGCCGGTGGGAAACCGAGTTGTCTCCGAGGCGAGAGATGGTGCCCCGACCGTTTGCCGTGGCCGGTACGGTTTTGCTCGTCGCGACGGCGTTGCTGGTATGGGACATGCCGACACGACCGATCCGGAGCACGAACCCGACGGGCCGACCTTCCAGCCCGTCTTCGAGAACCGCGTCCGGTTTGCCGAGACCGACCAGCAGGGGATCGTCTTCTACGGCGAGTACTTCACCTTTCAGGACGAGGCGATCTCCGCGTTCTTCCGGGAAATCGACTACAGTTACGGACAGATGCACGACCGCGGCTGGCAGACGCACGTGGTCAACGCTGAACTGAACTACCGTGCCGGTGCCGAGTTCGGAGACACCATCGTCAACGAACTGGCGGTCACCGAGATGGGAACGTCGAGTTTCACCTCCGACTACCGCGCGCGACGGAAATCCGACGGCGAGCCCCTCGTCGAGGGGTCGGTCACCCACGTCGCCGTCGACCTCGAGACCGAGGAGCCGATCGCCATCCCGGACGAGTTCCGGGACGCGGTCGCGGCGTTCCAGGGCGGTCTCGAGTCGAGCGACTGAGACGGTTTGCTGTCCCGATGTCCCGGTGGGACCGCAGGGCGGTTCCCGTCCCACCGGCACTGACGGACAGGAGACCGTATGCGGAGTGGTCGCCACTCCGTCGAAAAAAGCTCGAGGGGCGGGGAACCTCAGTGGACCCCGACGTACGCTTCGCGAACGTACTCGTTGCCGTGGAACTCCTCGGACGTGCCCGCCAGTTCGATCTCACCGGTTTCGATCAGCGAGAGCCGTTCGGCGTGGCGCAGCGCGAACGTCGAGTTCTGTTCGGCGAGCAGGATCGTCAGCCCCTGATCCGAGAGTCGCTCGAGCGCGTCGCTGATGTCCTGGATGATGACCGGGGCGAGCCCGAGCGTCGGTTCGTCGAGCATCAGCATGTCGGGATCGCTCATGAGCGCGCGGCCGACGGCGAGCATCTGCTGTTCGCCGCCGCTCATGGTCTCGGCTTCCTGCTCGCGGCGTTCGTCCAGCCGGGGGAACAGGTCGTAGACCATGTCGAGGTCCGCCTGCACCGCATCGCGGTCGTTGCGGAACTGCGCACCCATCAGGAGGTTCTCGTGGACCGAGAAGTACGGGAACAGATCCCGGTCCTCGGTACAGTAGATCAGGCCCTCCCTGACGATCTCCTGTGGACTCACGGTCGCGAGGTCGGTTCCGTCGTAGCGGATCGACCCGTCGTAGTCGACGAAGCCGGCGATTGCGTTGAGCATGGTCGTCTTGCCGGCCCCGTTGGGCCCGATGACGCCGTAGATCTCGCCCTCGTCGATCGACAGCGAGACGCCTTTCAGTGCGTGTGACTTCCCGTAGTAGACGTTGAGGTCCTCGATCTCGAGTAGTGGATCGGTCATTACAGTCCCTCCCCAGCGAGGTATGCCTCCTGGACGTGTTCGTTCTCGGCGATCTCCTCGGGCGTTCCCTCCGCGAGGAAGTCGCCGTTGTTGAGGACGACGATTCGATCGACGAGGTCCATCAGGCCGCCCATGTTGTGGTCGACGACGACCATCGTCATTCCTTCCTGACGGAAGCGTTCGATCTGGTCCGCCAGTTCCGTGATTTCGGCCTGATTCATCCCGGCGAACGGCTCGTCGAGCAACATCAATTCGGGTTCGGTCGCCAGCGATTTGGCGATCTCGAGCCGGCGGACGTCCGCGTGGGGCAGTTCGTCCGGCATCTCCTGGAGTTTGTCCTCGATGTCGATTCGGGCGGCGTATTCGTAGATCTCCTCGTCGGTCGCGCCGCCGTAGAACGAGGTGAGCTTGTTCGGGAGCGTGAACAGTTTGATGTTGCCCGCGACCGGCATCTCATGAATCGGGTTCGACTCCTGTGAGACCCGCGAGAGCCCCTTGTTGACGACTTCGTGGGTCGCATCGTCGGTGATGTCGCTCCCGTTGAATCGGATCGAGCCCTCGGTGACATCGTAGCGGCCCATGATACAGTTGAAGACCGTCGACTTCCCCGATCCGTTCGGTCCGATGAGGCCGACGATTTCGCCCTCGTCGGCTTCGAACGAGAAGTCGTCGACGGCGACCAGGCCGCCGAATTTCTTGGTGAGTCCGTCGACCTCGAGCAGGCTCATCGGCGATCACCTCCGAATCGATCGAGGCCGTGCCAGAGTTTCCGGAACAGCCCGTCGCGGACGAACACGAGCACGACCAAGACGAGCCCCCAGAAGACCGTCCATCGAATCGGGGACGAAAAGCCCGCGATCTCGGTGAGGACGTAATCCCGGAGCACGATGAGGAAGAAGGCCCCGCCGAGAGGCCCGAGGATCGAACTCATCCCACCGAGGACGGCGATCGCGATCATTTCGATACTCCGGTCGACGACGATGAACGTCGTCGGATCGACGCCGCCGCCGAAGTGAACCAGCAACACGCCGCCGATCCCCATCGGGATCGAACTCAGTGCGAACGAGAAGATCTTGAATTTCGTCGCATTGATCCCGGCAGCGTTGACTGCGGCTTCGTTTTCGCGGATCGACATGAGGATCAATCCGATGTTCGAGCGAGCGATCAGCGTCAGCACGATCGCGATCAGGAACATCGGGATGATCATGTAGTAGTACCGGGCGAACGGATCGTACGTGAAGACCTCCACCGACTGGATTCCCGTTTCTCCGCCAGTGTATTGGCTGAAGGAGGGGATCAATCGATAGAAGATCAACACGGACACGAACGTGATCAACGAGAAGTACGGTCCCGCCAGCCGAAGCGACGGCAGGGCAACGAGCAGCCCGACCACGAGTGCAGCGAAGACCGACACCGGGATCGTGATCATCATCGACAGCTCCGGGTTCACGTTGTGAATGAGCATCGCGGTCGTGTATCCCGCGGCACCCGAGAGGACGGAGTGACCGAAGCTGATGTAGCCGGTGTAGCCGCTCTGGATGTCCCAGCTCATCGCGAAGATCGCCCAGATCGCTGCGACGGTCATCGCCCTGACGAGCCCGAAATTCCCCCACAACGGCGCCGTCAACAGCGCGGCGGCCGTTCCGAAGATCAACACGAACTGGAGCCCGTTCATTTCACCGAAGTAGTCACCGAACAACCGGTTGTAGACGCCCGCAAGCGGCTGTAGTGACCGATCGATACGGCCCGTCGCAGTGCTCAACCGATCCGTCGCACTACTCATGGACGAGCTCCCTCCCGAAGAGGCCGTTCGGTCTCATCAGTAAGATCGCGACGAGGACGACTAACGACAGGACCCCCTGGAAGCTCGGGCCGAGGATCTCGACCGACGCCGTCTCGAGGTAGCCGATCAGGTACGCCGCGATGACGGACCCCTTGATGCTGCCGATGCCACCGATCACGACGATGATGAACGCGAGTGCGAGCGGACTGAGCCACATCTGGGGCGACGTCGACTGCAGCGTTCCGATGAACACCCCGGCGATCCCGGCGAACGCGCCGGCGATCAGCCAGGTCCGAGACTTGACTTTCTGGAGATTGACGCCCGTAAGCTCCGCACCGCGCGTGCTCATCGAGGTCGCGAGGATCGACCGTCCCTCGTCGGTTTTGGTCACGTAATACCACAGCGACCCGATCGCGATCCAGGAGACGCCAAACGCCAACAGCTGGACGTACCGGAGCCGTGTCCCGACTGCGTCGAGATAGATCGTCCCCGACACCACCGGAATGAGCTGTGACGGCGCGCTGCCGAACTGGATGATGATCAGTTCGGTCAACAGGAGCGCCACGACGACCGTCGCGAGGAACGTGATCACGATGTTGTCCTCGATGTATTTGACGAGTCCCGCGTACAGCGCGTACGATGCGGCGGCTGTGACGACGACCGCGATCAAAAACCCCACGATCGGTGGCAGTGAAAGCGCGCCAGCGGTCGACGTGAACGCGAGATACGTGAAGGCACCGAGCATGATCAGTGCGCCGTGTGCGAGATTCAGGACGCCGCCGACGCCGAAGATCATGGTGAACCCGATCGCGATCAGTGCGTAGACGGCACTGATCATCGCCCCTAACACCAGTATGGAGAGTAGTTGTCCTATCATTCGTTCGGGGCCCGCTTAGATCCACTCGGGAACGACGTGTTCTGCAGTCGCGTCCGGCTCGGGGTAGACGCACTCGACGACGCCACCATCCCCGTCTTCCTGCCACTGCGTGATCGGGAAATTCGAAATGATGTCGTCGTCGTTTCTGGTCTCCCTCACGTCGTTCGGGTAGTCCGAGTCCTCGCCGTAGAGCGAGATTTCGCCCGCAGCGCCGGTGAACTCGAGGTTGAGCATGGACTCGACGATGCCGTCCAGATCGCTCTCGTAATCGGCAGTGCCGGCGTCTTCGGCCGCCTGCGCGTAGAACAAGATCCCGTCGTACGAGTTGAATCCCATGTACATCGGTTTGCTCGGTGGGTCTCCGCTACCGAACTCCTCTTCGTAGGCATTGATGAAGGGCTCCGTCCGGTCGGTCAGATCTGCGACGCCACCTGCACCGGACTGGGACGTCGTCTCGTACAGACAGGCACCTTCGGTCGCGCCCCAGAACTCGGGGGACATTCCCGGCACACTGATCCCCTCGAGGGCGAACGGGTACTCGTTCTGTGCCCAGGTACTGGTAAAGGCCGCCGCACCGCCGTGTGCGATGAATCGCATGACGACGTCGGCGTCCGCCTCGGCGGCGGCGTCGAGGAACGGGTTGAAATTGGACGTCTCGACCGACATTCTGTCCTGATGAACGACGGAGAGATCGCTGTTCGACTCGATTTCGCCGGGAAGGATGTCACGGAACGAGCCGGTCCAGGCGGCGTCGTCGGCCAGAATCGAGAAGTTCTCGAAGCCGTGTTGCTCGTTGAGGTAGCTCGCGTACCCGCCCATCCCTTCCGCCTGTAGATCGGAATTGATCGGACCGGTCCGGACGATATTCTTATACTTTTCGTAGTCTTCGCCGTGATTGTCCGTGATCGTCGCCGGATCCGCGGAGCCGGTGATGACGAACGGCACGTTCATCTCCGCGACGAAGTCGATGATTCCCTGGGTCACCTCGCTGACGAAGGTACCGACGAGCAGGTCGACCTGTTCGGACTGAACCAGGTCTTCGGTCACCCGTTCGCCCTCCGACGGTGCGCCGCCGGTGTCTCGCGAGAGGAGTTCGACGTCTCGATCGAGAATACCGCCGTTGTCGTTCAGTTCGGAGACCGCGAGCTCCGCGCTCCGTTCGGCCCCGCGCCCCATTTGGAGTTCCGTCGGGCCGAGGTGGCCGATTTTGAACGTCCCGTCGCCACTGCCACCGCCGACGCCACCCATACAGCCGGCGAGCGTCGTCGTCAACGCACCCGCACTCGCAGCACCGAGAAATGTTCGTCGTCCCACAACCCCGTTTCCAGATGTACTCGTTTCGAGAGTATCGTTATCTTCGTTAGCCATTGTAAGTCAGTGAGTTACCGATTCTCATCCCTCCCTTTCGATTCCCACTTAATAAAGATGAGGGAAGTTAGCAAGGCACCTGTGAATAATACACGCATGAAAAGTTCCACCGTGCGGTCGATCGATTCGAGGCCGAGAACCCCTAGAAGAGGTCCGTAACTGCCACCGAACCGTCTTGAAGTCGATACTGGCCGTTTTCGTACGCGACGATCCCTTCGTGCCGGAGATGATCGAGATGGGCGAACGCCTCTCCGGGGCCGTGGACGATGTGAATGCCCTCGAGGGCTCCGAACAGTCGTTCGCTGATCGTCCAGGCGTCGGCCGGGCCGTGCTTCCCCAGCAATTCGAGGATCGTGTCCGCTCGCTCCCGGTGGTGCTCGAGGATCGTTTCGGCCCGGCCGGTCGGTTCGTCGATGGGATCGCGATGTCCGGGCCAGACGCGATCGTACTCTCGATCGACGAGCCGTTCTAACGTGGCGACGTACTTCTCGAGGGGCCGCTGGACCCGCACGTCCGCACCGCCCACGTTGGGAGTGTACACCGGCAGAACGGCATCGCCGACGACCGCCTCGTCGCCGGACTCGGTTTCGAAACAGCACAGCCCCGCCGCGTGGCCCGGTGCGTGGACCGTCTCGAGGGTTCGACCTCCGACCTCGAGAACGTCACCGTCCGCGATCGGCGTCGGATCGGCCGGCTGCCCTTCGATGTCGGCCGACTCGAAGAAACCGAGGAGTTCGTCCCGTGCAGCCTCGGGGACGCCCCACTGCTCGAGGAGCTCGCGGCGGCGATCCTCGACGGCGGCGACCGCGTCCGGGTCCTGGGCGACCAGTGGCGCGTCGGCCTCGTGGACGAAGACCGTCGCGTCGCTTTCGGCCTGGATCTCGCCGGCGAGTCCGGCGTGGTCGACGTGAAAGTGCGTGAGGACGATGTCGTCGACGTCGGCGAACTCGTAGCCACGCTCGGCGAGGCCCTCGCGGAGGTCCTGGCGGACTGGATCGATGGCAACGCCGGTATCGACGAGCGCGAGTTCGTCGTCGGTGTCGTCGGCGAGGACGTACGCATTGTTTCGGCCCTCGAACTCGTCATTGCCAAGTGAAATGCGGTCCATGTCGGCTACCGACATGCTACCCGCTAATAATTGACGCGATAGCGGACGGGACGGCAATCGGGCGATGGAACGACAGCGGGCAATCAGCTCGTCCATCCGTGAGCATCGCTCAGTACAGGGCTGACGTATCGCGCCGGGCAAAATAACCGGTATCTGGTGGCGCGCGCTGTGACGGGGGTCGCCATCGGCGAACTGCGGAGGGAAGTTCTGCGAGGTCGTCGGTTGGCCACATCGTCGTTCGGCCAGCGACACCGAGCGCTACCGCCTGCCACCGTCTCACTCCGCGATCAGACAGCAACCGCGACAGGTTCCGATCCGAGTGCCAGCACACGTCCCGTAGATTTTAACCAGCGACGAACGGCTGTGCTCCGGTCACTCGAGACGACCCGCGAGCACCGATCAGCCCTCGAGTTCGGCCCGCAGAAGCTGATTTACGTCACCCGGGTCCGCACTGCCGCCGGTCTTTTGCATGACCTGCCCGACGAGGAAGTTGATCGCGCCGTCGTCGCCGCTCTCGTAGTCGTCGACGGCGTCGGGGTTCTCGTCGATGGCTTCGACGACGGCCTGCTGGACTTCGTCCTCGCCGGTCTTACCCAATCCCTCCTCGGCGACGACCTCGTCGGGGGTCCGGCCGTCGTCGAGCATCGATCGCAGAACCGTCTCACGGGCGTTCTTCGCCGTGATCTCGTCGTCTGCGACGAGTTCGACGAGCCGTTTGATCTCCTCGAGTCGCCCCTCGATCCCGGTAATCGCGATGTCGCGGTAGTTGAGTTCGCCCAGCAGGTTGTCGGCGACCCAGGTCGCGGCGAGGTCAGGGTCGAACTCGCCGGCGACGTCCTCGTAGAAGTCCGCGACCTGTTTCGTCGAGGTGAGCTTCGAGGCGGCCTCTTCGCTGAGACCGTACTCCGCCTGGAATCGCTCGCGACGGGCGGACGGGAGTTCCGGAATCGCGATCTCGTCTTTCCAGCCCGAGACGCGCAGGGGCGGCAGGTCGGCCTCCTCGAAGTACCGATAGTCCTTCTCCTCCTCTTTCGAGCGCATCGAGACCGTGATCCCGCGGGACTCGTCCCAGTGACGGGTCTCCTGTTCCACCGCGCGCCCGCGTTGAATCGCGTTCTTCTGTCGGGTCTCCTCGTAGGCTAGGGCCTTCTGTGCGCCCTTGTGGCTCGAGATGTTCTTGACCTCCGTGCGGTTCGCGGCCTCGAGGGCGTCCATCCCGATCTCGTCGGAGTCGTCGCCGTCGATATCCCCCTCGGGAATGATCGAGAGGTTGGCGTCGATCCGCAGGCTGCCGTCGCGTTCGGCGTCGAAGACGCCCAGATACTCGAGGACTTCCTCGAGTTCGGCGAGGAACGCTCGGACCTCGCCCGGACTGCGGAAGTCGGGCGCGGTGACGATCTCCATCAGCGGCGTGCCAGCACGGTTGTAGTCGACGAGGGTGTACTCCGCCGAATCGATGCCGCCACCGCCGCCGACGTGCTGGAGGCTGCCCGGATCTTCCTCGAGATGGGCGCGCTCGATTTCGATCGTACGGCGCTGGCCCTCGACGGCGACCTCGAGTGAGCCCTCCTGGCAGATCGGCTCGTCGTACTGGGTGATCTGGAAGTTCTTGGGCAGGTCGGGGTAGTAGTAGTTCTTCCGGTGGAAGCGAGTCTCCTCAGGAATGTCTGCGTCGATCGCCTTCCCGATCTTGACGGCGGCCTCGACGGCGGCCTCGTTCAGTACCGGCAAGGCACCCGGCAGGCCGAGACAGACGGGACAGACGTTGTCGTTTGGCTCGTCGCTGGGCTCGGTCGAACAGCCACAGAAGATCTTCGTGTCGGTCTCCAGCTGAACGTGGACCTCGAGGCCGATGACGGTCACGAGGTCGCCCTGCTGGACGGTCTGGGCAGTCATTGGAGACCGATTCGGCCCCACGGGGGTAAAACGTAACGGGACGGGCTCGCTATCGTCGCCACTGCAGGCACCACGTTTTTCCAGAGACCCGATCCACCTCCAGCCACGTCCATCGTTCAGGACGACGCTGATCCCCACTCCGAGGATACGGAACCGAACGTCGGCGAGGTCGGAGCGATCTACGGCGACGAACTCGAGGGCCCGCACGTGAAACTGAAAAGCGACGTCGTCGGCCACGTCCAGTCGGTCGCCCACGACGAGTAGTCCCCGATCGCCGGGGGCCGAAGACGCGGCGACCGCGGTGCTGTCGCTGGACGTTCCGTCCGGTGTCGATGCGACGACTGGCAACAACCCCGGTGGCGTGATTGGCCGCGAATCTCGCCGTCGGGCGCAACGAGCGCCTTCGGGATCAGTGTTTGGAGGCTTCGATCTCCGCGTAGTACTCTTCTTTCGACCAGTCACCGTCGAGATACGCGGTGGCCCACTCGGGTTCGAGAAAGACCATGGAATCCGGGATCTCGTTGTCGTCGAGTAGGGTCGGCATCGCTCGACGGTCGAACCCCTGGTCGACGATATCGGCGTAGGCGTCTCCGAGAATCGGGATATCACTGTCCATACCCGCGCTGTCGGTGTACTGCGGGACGAACATATCGTGTAGTTGCCACTTGAGTACCGAGAGATCGTCGTCGATCGCTTCGACCATCTCCGCCGCGAGCGCGCTCGTTTCTGCACTGACGTCAGCTCCGACGTCGCCCCCGTGATCGTCGTCGGCCTCCCCTTCCGCGTTCTCCCCACTCCCACCCGTCTCACCGAGACAGCCGGCGACCGTTCCGATGCTGACGGTAGCCCCTATCGTCAACACTGATCGTCTCGAGACGCTATCGATCGTCTCGGATATAGCCCGTTTCATAGTATTTCCCCGTTCGATCGGTTCTTACGAGGAGACGAGCACCGGCCCGTAAAAACGTGTGCTCGATCGTGTGCTGTCGACGAACGACCGAGTAGTGAATGGGAGTATAGTAGCCACGGGATCCCCCACCGCATGATATCGAAAGCGGCTCTCCTCGACCAAGTTCCAGACCTCGAGCGAACGTAACGCCGCGTTTCAGCCCATTGCGCCTCGAACCGCGGTGGCTCTTTCGTCCAGTCGTATTCCAAAAAGCGAAGCGATGGCGACGACCCCGGCGGGATCTGCTGGTCGATACTCCGGGAATCAGTCAACCCAGGGCGCTCATCCATCACTCGAAGATCTCGATCCCAGTGATTTCGAACCGTGCTCTACCGTCGTCGCTGTCGGCAACCTGTACCACTCAGCCGTGATCGGTAACAATCTGCTTGACGAGTCGTAGTTCGAAGCCCGTTCCGTCCGCGCCAGTCGAGTACCCCACCTCGAAGCTGTCGTCACGCTCACCATCGGGTATCCTCACACCATTATCTACGACGTAGAACCCGCTTCAGTCGCGTTACTGGACCTACAGACGTGTTTCAGCGTCCTTCGAGAGTTTCGCGGAGAGGCCACTGCTGTCCGTTACCCCATAGAAATATATACTAGATAGTTCGACACAGTATAACATTTGAACAATACATGAACAGCCTATTTCACGCCACGCTAACACTCCTGTTCGTCGTCATGGTCGTTTTCGCCGCCGGCCCAGCGATGGGGGCGACCATACCGGCACCTCGTCCCGCTGATCAACAAGCGTCACTGGAGACGGTCCCTCCTGTAGACATGGGCGGAGCGGTGTCGTCGACTGCGCAAGTCGAGTTCGAGACGGAAGGCTCGGGAGCGGTAGAGGAACTGGTCGTTGTCGAGCGTATCGACCGTGATGGCGACGGCTACGCCTCGGGATTCCAGCTCAAGGTGGTTAGCGACACGCGCCCGAAAGACCCGAAGGAGAACAGCAAGGCCGGACGATCAACGGCCAAACTGTTCTCGGTCCTCGTCGGCGGCCCATTCAAGAAGGTGCACAATTTCTTCACCAAGGAAGCCTCGGACGAGTTCTTCACTCCCGGGCAGGTAATGAGCGCGACCACCGCGGATGGAACCCGCGACGTCGGGACCTACCGGCCGATTGGGCCAAAGCGGTACTTCGGCCCCGGCGAAGAAGCCGACGAGACACCGCTGTACGTCGGGACCGCACGCGAGGGCGAGGTGTGGGCACACGAGAGTCACGCCGTCGAAATGTCGCGGTTCCTCGGGCCGGACGAGGAGCGAACGACCATCGAACGCATAACGCTCGAAGCCTGCTGGGACCCCGAAGCGAGAGGGTCGCTGACAGGCAAGGACTTCGACGCCTGTCTCCAGCCGACGGATATCCCCGACGAAAGCTTCGCTGCTATCTTCGATTCACTCTACGGGACCCCTCCGTTTATTTTCACGCCCGACGAACCACTGAAAGTCGAGTCCCCGGAACAGGACCGCACCGAGACGATGACCGTCACGTCGAACGTCGACGGAGCGGTTGTCACGATCGATAGAGAACGGGTCGGGACAACGCCGTGGACTGGCGAGGTTCCGACCGACGTGGGTAGAGACGGCTCGGTTCGCGTCACCGTGGCTGACCGGGGATACCTCCCGGAGACGCGCCGCATGGCCGAGCCACGCGACATCGACACGCGGCTGACGAAGATCGAGCAGCCGATAACGGTCCGCACTGCGACGCCGGGGGCGACCGTCTTCGTCGACGGCGAGGTCGTTGGAGTGACGCCGTGGAGTGGAGAGCGGTGGGTCGAAGGGTCGTACGACGTGTTCATCAGCGCCGATGGGAAGGCCCCACGCCAGTTCACCGGCGTCAGGGCCGGCGATACCATCTCGACTGAACTCGTGAACGATAGCCTGATTACTGGCGTCACTGAACCGTCATTCGACGACACATCGCCCAGCGGATCGACCGACACGTCGACTGAGACGACGGGTAACAACAGTTCTGAGCCAGAATTGATTGTCACGAACACAGATCTGACCGACGCGGCACTCGAAACGGAGCTGCGCCAGATACAAGATGTCCAGCTCGTGGCCTCGCGGTTCGAGACGAGCGAGTCGGCCGTCGCCGTCGGCGAACCGATGACGCTGACTGCGGGACAATCCTACAGTCTCCTCGGTAACATCACGACTTACGAGTGGTCCTTCGGCGACGGCAACACGACGGGTCGACTCTCAACCTCGAGTCGGACACACGCCTATGCCAGCCCGGGGACGTACACCATCGAGCTAACAGTCCGGGATAGCGACGGCAACACCGATACGTCGACGAGGACGGTCACCGTGAGAGACACGTCACCGCAAGCCGCGTTCGCCCCAAGCACGTTCGATTCGCAGACTGGCGAGCCCGTGTCGTTCGACGCCAGCGGGTCGACCGACGCCGAAGGGCCGATCAGTTCGTATCGCTGGGAGTTCGGGGATGGGTCGAGTGCAAGTGGGTCGACGCAGACACACACTTACGCGAGTGACGGGAACTACACCGTTCAGTTGACTGTCACCGACGGCGGCGGAAATACCGCCGTTCGAGAAAAGACCGTCACCGTCACTACTCCGAACGCGCGGCCGACTGCCTCGTTCACCTCATCGGTCGACCGGGAGGCCGGTACCGTGACGCTTGACGCGACCGATTCCACCGACGAGGATGGAACCATCACCCAATACGTCTGGTTCTTCGAGAACAAGACGGTGATGACGGGAAAGCGAGTTACCTACGACGCTTCAGGGACGGCCTCACGCGACATCGAACTGCTGGTCGTCGACGACGCGGGTGGTTCTGCGACGGTAACCAAGAGGGTCGATAACGTTGCCAAAGCACGGAGCGAGACAACGACACCAACAGCGAACACGGCTGCTCCCCCCACCGCCAGTGGGACGCCCACCGAAGGGACAACCACGGCGACTGACCCCTCACCCAATGAGTCGGCCGACGGGATACTTGATGCGCTGGGTGGTATTCTCCGGGAGATCGCCGATGCAATCGGGTGGGACGACTAATCTAAGAGGGACAGCAACGGGCGGTTCGCAGTCTCGTTCTAACGGTCGATTCTGGAGAGGCAATTCGGAAGTAAACAGACATGCTATGATCGAGGCACCCTCTCTATCTTGCACGGCCGTAGGAGCGTGTCATCAGTTGACGATGTCAACAGAGGATGGAGGGACGCCCGAAGATGCGGTATCCACTGGTCGGAGGCGAACTGACCGATTTTCGGGGACAGTCTCTATACGCCGATCCTCGTCAGACGCCGCAAGCAACTGCCCA
The DNA here is from genome assembly GCF_002494345.1 of Natrinema ejinorense. Taxonomy (GTDB): domain Archaea; phylum Halobacteriota; class Halobacteria; order Halobacteriales; family Natrialbaceae; genus Natrinema; species Natrinema longum. Next base: position 460,604 of record NZ_NXNI01000001.1, on the reverse strand, counting down.
CCGGCGATCTCGACATCGCCGAGTTGGCGGCCCCGGCGATGACGCGCTCCCCCGACACAGATGTCAGCGATGCAGTCGACCAGTTTGAGGCGGAGAATCATGAACACACACTGGTGATCGAAGATGGCAAGGTCGTCGGACTCGTCACCATGACCGACTTGCTCGAGGCGATGATGGGCGATCTCGAGGGTCCGATCGACCGGAAACAGCGAGAAGCAACTAATCGGTGACCGGAACGACCAATCGTTCGTCCGCGTCGCATACGAACCGGACGAACCCGCGCGGGAACCCCGGATCTGCTTCGGCTCGCTACTCGGCCGCTCGACGGTACGAGCAACAGGGAGTGTACTGTCGGGACGCGGGGGACTGCCGGCTCGAGATCGTGGTATCCCAACTGATCGAGTCGGCGCTCTATGACCCGCGGGACGGCCTACGCACCACGAACGCGGTGTCTGCACACACTCCCAGTCCCGTTGTCTTCCGGCGTGACGACCGCTCGGCGAATGAGACGGTCACTGACGCAATGACCGTGACTCACGTTACGAGTGACGGAATCGACGGGCCAGGGCGTTCCGTCGGTCGCGGTCACTCTCCGAGGAGAGCGCTACCGAGGGTGGGGAAGATCATATGCGCGAAGTGGACCGTAATGACGACGACGATTGGGCCGAGGAAGAGTCCGTACCAGCCGAAAGCGAGGGTCCCGAGGAAGTACCCAAGGAGAACTAACCCCATGTGGACGCCGCTTCGCGCGGACAGGTACGACCGTGCGAAGAAATCGGGGATCGTGTCGACGACGACGAACGTGAGAACCAAGAACGCGATCGGGTGCCAGAACGGCGTTGACGTCGTCACTGCGAGTCCAGCCAGAACCAGTCCGTACGGGACATAGACGAGTTTCATCCCGACGGCCGGTATCAGTGTCCCGATTCCGATAAGTAGTGAGAGTAACACCGGCGTTGCAACGACAGTCCCACTCGGTGCGAGGTAGTTGAGAGCGGTGTACGTTGCTGCGGCGGTTACGGCTGCGACCGCAATGACCGCGAGGTTACTGAGAAAGACCGTTTCGAGGTCGTCGTCGACAGACTCGATGTACGAGACGATCTCGTCGTCGTGGTCGATGCTCTCGTAGAACCACTGTCGTAACTTCTGGTCGTCACGCAAGAGATAGAAGAGAAACGTGAGCATGAGAAAGAATCGAGCGAGAACTGAGAAGACGAATCCGGCGAACGACTGTAGTCGTCCTAGTGCGCTCGGAACGCCTTGGCGGAGGGCGCCAGTGATCGGGGTGCCGGAACCAGCTGTGAGTGCGTCTCGGAGTCCGTCGACGTTGCCTTCCCTGACCAATCGCAAATACGGCTGGAAGAGCGATCGATACGTCTCGAGTTCGTTCGAAGCGAGGAACTGATCCAACTCCCGGAGTGCGACGACGCCCGCGTAGGCGATGACGGCTACCATGGGGACGACGACGAATAGTATCGTGACCGTCGCCGTCACGTTCGGGTGGTCGATGACGCGATCGAGTTGGCGATACAGTGGACGCGTCGCGTAGTAGACGAATATCGCGAAGAGTAATGTCCCCACGTATCTGAAGAGTGCGATCCCGATCAGTGCCGCGATAATCAAGCCGAATCCAACCCAGAGGAGTCGCTCGCCGTCCCATCCGTCGAAAACGGCCATGGTCAATTGCACGGGTACAAATCGGAAAAATGTCGGTCTTAAAAGAGATGACTGTAATCATCGCGTGGTCGTCGCAGAAGCGAGTGGTCGGCGCAGCGCTCGAGGAGGACTGGATCGGAGTCGAGGAGTGATGAACGATCAATTGGTTCGTTCTTCTCGAGAACCGAGAGCGGACCTGTTGACCAGTGGCCCCTGATCACGTCTGTCGGTCCATACAGCCTTTCACCCCTTTGGATAGCTGCAAATTCGGTTGTGGGTTTTAGTGTTCTCGAACCTAGTTACTGCTCTGTGACGCTCGAGCAACTCGTCCGCGACGAGCGGATGAACGCCATCATCGGATGGTCGTTGATGGGCATCGTGGCGCTGGGTGCCATCGAGAGTGTTCTTACGGGCGTTCTACTCTGGGGTGGGTTCGAGCTAGCCATCGTCGCTACGGTATCAGCACCAGCGCTGATCACCGGCGACTGGACGGCGATGGTTTCCTGGCCGCTCTTGGCAGTCGCTACGCTCTCTGTCGTCGCCGGTGTTGCCGGATTTCCGTCCGAGACCGTTGTGTATCTTGCCGTTGCGACGCTCGCGCTCGTCGTCGTCGTCGAGCTTGAGACGTTCGCCTCGGTCGAACTGAGTCGTCGGTTCGCCGTCGTCTTTGCGGTGCTGACGACGATGGCGCTCCAGGCGCTCTGGACCGTCGCGCAGTTCTACTCGGATCGGTGGCTCGGGACCGAGTACCTGCGCTCGCAGACCGAACTCCAGTGGGATTTCGTCATCGTCACCGTCGTGGGACTCGTGCTCGGCGGACTCTTCCAGTGGTACGCCGGCCGATTCGAGCCGGCGGGTGCCGTCGCTCGAGCCGCGAACGGAGCGGACTCACCATGACGCTCGGCGACGCGCTGGGGCTGACGGATGCTCGGGAGCGCCGTCTCGTTCGAGGCCTGCAACTTGGACTCGTCGCGCTCCTCGGTTACGGGGTCGTGACGTTTCAGTTCGGAATCTCCGGAACGGCGGGGTTTGCCCTCGGGATAACGCTCCTGCCGGCGTGGTTGCGCCGGGAGTACGGGTACTCGATGGACGCCGGACTCGTCCTCTGGACCACCACCGCCGTGATCCTTCACACGATGGGATCGCTCTGGCTCTACGAAGCGTACCAATGGTACGACGAGATCGCACACACCGTCTCGGCGTCAGTCATCGCAGGACTGGGGTATGCGGCCTTCCGGGCGTTCGAACTCCACACCGACGAGATGAACGTCCCGTCGACCTTTCGCTCCGTGTTCATCGTCGTCTTCGTCCTCGCGATCGGTGTCATCTGGGAGGTTCTGGAGTTCGCTCTCGGCGGCACGGTGGTCACTGTCTATGGCATCGACGACATCGTTACCGACTTCGTGTTCAACGCAGTCGGCGCAGTGATCGTCGCAATCTGGGGAACCGGCTACGTGAGTGAACTCGTCGAATTCTTTCGGCGACGACTTCGTTCCAGACCCGAGAACTAGGCCCCGACAGGCGTGTTCGATCGATGGTGCTGCTAACGGTCGCTCGAAGCAGTAGTCGGCGTCGGCAAAAAGACGATCGCTGTGATCAGCAGGCAAGTCCGTAGCCAGTAACCGTTACAGCAGCTTGGCATGCGTTTCATGTGTCGGGTTGCCAATTCCGGCCCTCGTTTTACGCCGCAGATGGTCGAATGGTGAGCGATGACAGTATCCGATGCAGATGATCATGACCGAACTCGCAGCGAGAACGATGTGTAGAACGAGTGAGGCGTAAGTTATGGCCCGTGAGACGGCGTCACCCTCTCGAGAGGAGATCGAAAAACGGATTCAAAAGATTGGGAAGTACTCCCGGGCAGTCCGTACAGGATTGGTGATCATTCTAAGTGCGTTTCTATTAGCCGTTAGTGTCGTCCTTCCCGCAAACCTCGACAGTCCATCACAGGCGATCGAAGCGATACTGATGCCGCTCACGTTCGTCGGACTAGGTACCATCCTGTACGGAATCGGGATGCACCTTCACCTCATGCATTTGAATCTCGTCCGCCAGTTACAGCCAGAACCGGCGGACGACCAGCCATCGGCCCCCGAGCCAGATGATTGATTGTGAACCCGAATTCACCCGACTGTGAGTCGCTATCTTCGGGTAGCGGAAGTTTCAGAACGGAACGGACGGTCAGTCCACACGCCTGCCCACCTCCCTCTATTGACCGCCGGACAGCGGCGGGGTCCGAACGGAGCCGTGGTGAACTCTGTCGAAGATGGACGGCTCGAAAAACGCGACTCCTCCGATATCTGGACGGACAGCGTTGTTACTCGAGTTTTGGAAACCCTCGAGATAACAGTTAATTTCGAGTGGACTCGCCGGGATTTGAACCCGGGGCCTCTCCCATGCCAAGGGAGTGATCTACCCCTGATCTACGAGCCCTCGTACGCATCCCACAGTTCCCGTCGGGAATAGATAAACCCCTCGAATTCCTCGAGTCCCCGTCACGGTGCCACATTCTCACCGTCGACACGCGACCGTGACCGATCGACGCGGGGCCCTCGAACGGGTTGCGAACGCTTTTTGCGCGTTCCCCGCCGACACCAGACGATGGCCGAGGACCGGAATCGGGCTCGAGACCGAACGGAGAGCCGAGACGAGGGAACCCGTCGCGCCGACGTACGCGACACCTACGATCGAATCGCGGACCACTTCGCGTCCACGCGAGAGTACGCCTGGCCCGAAGTCGAGGCGTTCGTCGAGACCCACGCGAGCGACGGCACAGGCGTCGGGCTCGACCTTGGCTGTGGCAACTGCCGCCATGCCGAACTCCTCGCTGCCGACCTCGAGTCCGTCGTCGGTCTCGACGTCAGCCGCGGCCTACTCGAGACGGGGCACGCACGGGCCCTCGAGCGTGGCTTCGCCGTCGACCTGATTCAGGGGGATGCCGCGGCGCTTCCGTTGGCGACGGACAGTATCGACGTGGCGGTCTACGTCGCGACGCTGCACCATCTGCCGACGCGGACCGCCCGCACGGCCAGCTTAGACGAACTCGCGCGCGTGCTCAGTCCGGGCGGCCGTGCACTCGTTAGCGCGTGGTCGACTGCCCACGACAAGTTCGAGGAGACCGAGGGGTTCGACACGACGATCGAGTGGACCCTTCCCGGCGGCGAGACGGTCGACCGGTTCTACCACATCTATGCTCCCGACGAGTTCGAGGCCGAACTCGCCGGCAGCACCCTCGAGTGTTGCGAGGTGGAACTCTCGAGTGGGAACTGTTACGCGACAGTGACCGCCACCGGATCGAACGCGTAGCCACCGTCTCGCCACAGGGGTCGGATCGCTGTTGGACGTCCGACCGTGGCTCGAGCGGTGAGCACCGCCGACTGATCGACGTCGTCGGGCGCTCGTGCCCGCTCGATCCGAATCGGCTGTCGAGTACTGCGTCCGTTTTTTCCCGCGTCGTTCGAGGTCGCCGGTGGCGCTGATCGCTAGCGGGGGATCGAACCGAAAAGGAAGAGCCTTAAACGTGGAACGAAAATCCGGAACTGCGCGCGGATGGTCTAGTGGTAGGACCTGAGCCTTCCAAGCTCATGGCCCGGGTTCAAATCCCGGTCCGCGCATCACCGTTCTCCGCATCGTCAGCGCCCATTCGAGCGAAGACCATCTCAGTGCAGTAAGCCAGCGACCAACGAACAGGGTTCACGCGAAACTGGACGAGACGTAACTCGTGGCTTCCGGGTTTCCTCACGTAGACAGTACGCGGTCCATCGACCTATGAGTGAAAAAACCGAGAACATCGTCCTCGTACCCGAACCGTCAGCGAAACACCTCAACCCTCGACAGTGCGTCTCCTACCGAGACCACCGGAATAAAAACCATCGTTTGCATCGCGACCGCGCCACAGTCCGCGCGATTTTCTCACACGTGGCGAACGAGAGCATGTCCGGGAGGCCGCGCTCGAATATAGAGGGATTCCCAACTACGACACCGTCACGCCGGATGAGCGCGAGCGCTGGCGGCGGTATCTCGCGCAGCGATTGGGCAAGGCGAAGGCAGACGTGACGGTAGACGACTGGAAAGCCACGAACAGTTGGAAAATACCGTCCCTTCTGTGGACGACCTTGGACGTCGGACTGCGTCCGATCGAAGTGCGGCGAGCGACAACATCGTGGATAGACGCGTCGAACGGCGTAGTACGGATTCCGAAAGAGGACTCGGCGAAAAGCGGCACTCGAACGGATGGGTTGATTACTATTCAAATAAGGCGAACCGAATCGATGGGATTGACATTCGCCTATGTAGGGTTCGCGGACACAGTACCCGCGAGTAGTTAGCAGTCAAAAGACATGTGGAGAGCATATAATTAGTGTACACACAAGGCTATTGTTCTCGAGACCAAATAATAGACCAAGATATGGCTGACGACGAATCTCTGGCACCGCCCGAAGCGATCGAAATCGGGGACGAGGCAAAACATACCGACGAATGGACGGACGAGATGCCGGGAGTCGACCGCGTGATTTCGGTTTCGTTGACGGTCGAACAACCGCGGACGGCGGACTGGATCGCGGAGCGAGCGGAGGTATCACCGACGACGGCACGGAGTCACCTCGAGCGGTTGGTCGATCTGCATATCCTGAGTGCGGTCGAACAGCGAGGTGCGAAGACGTACTACCCCGATGCCGCGTACCAGCGGTTCAAAGAAGTGTCACAGCTGATCGAGGAACACACTCGCGACGAGATCGAGACGATAGCGGTCACCGCAAAGGAGGACATCGAGGAACTCAGGGAAACGTACAGTGTTGAGAGCGCAGATGAGTTGCGGAAACTCGCGACGGCCGAAGACACATCCTCGAGGGAGGCGCGGAAGTACTTCAAAAGGGCCTCCGAGTGGGACACGCACGCACACATGGTCTCGATAGCGGAGGAAGCGCTCGAGCGATACGAAAAATTCAGTCACCGCTACCGACCGCCGGTCGATTCCGCCGTATAAATGTATCTCGGCGCTTTGCTGGCTGATGGCGGATCCGACCCGAGCGATTTATCCGGTCGTCGGGGGCGAATCTTCGAGCAGTTACGGATCAATCTGAACCACCATCCTGCGACTGAGACGGTAGTCGTCAGACCGACACGCGACCAGAAAGACCGGAAACTCGTCGCTCGCTTCGATATGCAGATCTTGGTCGATGGACTCGTCGATGCGGACGAAGCCAGACTCGAGATCAACTGGTGGACGCACCCTGACGGGATCGGCGACCAGTTCAAATTCCACTACGTCGAGTCGTCGGGCTACGACTGCGGCTGGCACCGACAACCGCATCCGGAGGAATCGGACATCCCGTTCGACCACTTTCAGCAGCGGGCCTCGCCGGAGAGCGACTATCAGTACCAGGGCGTCGACTTTCTGGAAAAAACTCCCGTCGGACTACTGTGGGAAGTGACGCGAACGCGACTTCCGAGGATCATCCGGGCTCGGTACGATCCTGACACGGAGTTTTAATATTCGTCAGCTATTGCGTCGTAGATCTCCTAGTGACTGTCCATCTCGCGTCTCCCGATGAACCGCAGCAATCGCTCACGAACCGCATCAGATGTCATTTCCTCGAGTTCGTCGTCGGGCGGGAAATCAGGATCAGCGATCACGTACTATGCCTCCGCGTTCGGGTAATCGTTCGGATCGATCACTGAGAACCACCCGTAGCGGTGAGAAATCGTGACCGACTGAAAACAGCGGTAGACCGAATGGTACGTGTTATAGATGTAAGCCCTGAAGCTCACGACACGGGTATTTATAATATTCTAGATAGTATTACGAGATGAGGAAACCGGGAACGTTGACGAGAGAAAATGCAAGACGGAGACGGGGTGGCTGTCGAAGTCAGTATTGAATCTGTGTCATTCTGTGATGAATTGAACCCTGTTTGATGGATGAAATCACACGGATTGTGAGAGAAGCCTTCCAAGCTCATGGCCCGGGTTCAAATCCCGGTCCGCGCATTTCTGTTGCGAGCAATACCGCGAGCAACAGCAATCGCAAGAGGGAGGTGAATGAGAGGAGACGCACGCTCGCGAGTGAAACGAGCGAGACCGTCTTCGCGTGGTTCAAATCCCGGTCCGCGAACTCCACACGCCTTCTTTCCGTTGGTTCCGGGTTTCCAGCAACGGCAAGTCCATGCCGTTCGAAGCTTACGCGGACAGTGAATAGTCCGTTCGAATTGTTTTCTAGACAGTTTTACGTCGCAGGTGAGTGTACTAACACGTATGACGAGTCACTGGCCGAATCGCCGGAAACGGTGATCGTCGGACTCGGGACCGCCCTCCTCGGGTATCTGATCAAGTATCGTGAATGGACGTTCCTCATCGCTGGATACGATACATCGACGGACGTCCCGAAAGAAGTCGCAGCGAATATCGTCGGCAATCTCGCGATCCGAGTGGGAGTTGCAACGATCGTATTCGGGCTGTTTGCTGCCGTTACATCGTTGCCCGAGACAGTCACGCTCGCGTTCGCCGCCATCGTCCTCCTCGGAGCAGGCCGCACTATCTACCGACTCCAGACGTATCAGAAAACGCCGACGTGAGATCTGACGCGGGCCTCCGGGCTATGACCAATCCCGAGTTGTCGATCGACTCTGTGAACCCAGTCGCCGAATAGTGGGTCACATCAACGGTCGCGGTGGTGCTTCTCGTTTCACAAAACCGCGGTACCTGCAAGGGCGACTGCTATGGCTGCACCGTGCGTTCGCGTCCGATTCGTGAGCTCCGGGCCTCGAGCGAGATCCGAACGTTTCAAAAAGCCAGCCATTCCGAACACGTAAATACGAGCCTGTTTGTAGGAACATAACAACAGAATGGTCCCGCACGACGACTCCGATACGAACCCGGTGGTGAACGGATGAGCGGCCCCGAACGGATCGCACGCGCCATCACCGCCCACTCACGGATCGTACTCGTGATCCTCCTCGTCTCGACGGCGCTCGTCGGGGCTGGCGCACCGATGGTCGATGACGATTCCTCCCTCTCCCAGTTCGAGACCGAATCCGAGGAAGCGAAGGCTCTCGAGCGGATCGACGGGAACTTTACGAGCGATCAACAGGAGAACACGACCCGCGTCCAGGTAATCGCACGCGGTGATGACGTGCTTACGAGAGAGTCGCTGCTCGCGTCCCTCGAGTTCCAGCAGGAACTGCGAGCCAACGAGTCGATCAACGCGACCCTCGCCGAGGAGCAGCCGATCACTGGCATCGAGAATCTGGTCGCCATCACGGCGATCAGAACGGAAGACGCCCAACGGGTGAACGAAACCAGCGCACGACTCGAAGACGGGCTCAACGAGACGGCCGGACTCCAGCGCCAGTACGAGCAGCTCAACGCGTCCCTCGAGAGCGGCTCGATCAACCGGTCGGAGTACCAGCCACGGGCGGCCGAACTCGAGGGACAGTTCGACGTCGTCTCCGAGCGCTCGACGAGGGGACTCAACGAGACCCAGACGGCCCGCTACGAGTCGGCACTACAGCAGGTCAGGGAGATCGAATCCCAGCGCTACGAGATCGAATCCCTGTCGGCGAACCCACGCGAGAACCCCGACTACCAGCAACTCACCGCCGACCTCGAGGAGGCGTATCGGTCGGGAACGGCCGGCGTCCTCCAAGCGGAGTACGCAGCCCTGGAGAGCAACGATCGACCGCCACTCGACGAACAGATCGCGGCCATCGAGGAGCTCGACGACGCGGCGTTCGAGCGGACGCTCGAGCGGACGTTGTCGACGAACGACTCCGAGGACAACGCCGCGCTCGCGCTCCTGTCGGCGTCCTACGAAGAGGGCAGTACCGACGCCGAGGCACGGGTAACCTCGGTCGTCCAGTCGACTCCCGACGACGGAACGGGTGGGGTCGGCGGCGCGGTCAGCGATCGGATCGTCGACAGCCAACTCCAGATCCGTGAGCTGGCAACCGACTACGACGATTCGTATCTCGTCTTCGGGAGCGGAATCATCACCGACGAGATCGACCGGTCGATGGCCGACAGCCTCGCCATCGTCGGCCCGCTGGCGTTGCTGTTCGTCGTGATCGCGCTGTTGATCGCCTACCGCGATCCGCTGGATATCGTCCTCGGCGTCGCCGGCATCGTCGCCGTCCTCGTCTGGACGTTCGGCTTCATGGGCTGGACCGGGATCGCGTTCAACCAACTGTTCGTCGCAGTGCCGGTCCTCCTGATCGGCCTGTCGATCGACTACGCGATTCACGTCTTCATGCGCCACCGCGAGCAACGCGAGGCGGACGGCGCTGGCGGGACCGTCCGCGGCTCGATGGGGATCGCACTGGCCGGCGTGGGTACCGCCCTCGTCTGGGTGACGGCCACGACCGTGATCGGCTTCCTTTCGAATCTCGTCAGTCCCATCGGCCCCATCAGGGAGTTCGGCATCGTCAGCTCGGTCGGGATCGTCACCGCACTGATCGTCTTCGGTGCGCTGATCCCGGCCGCCAAGGTCGAGATCGACGAGTTCCTCGAGTCCCGCGGCATCGATCGACGGAAACGTGCGTTCGGGACCGGCGATGGGCGCTTCAGCGACCTTCTGACGGTGGGTTCGACCGCCGCCAGACGGATTCCCCTGGTCGTCTTCCTCGTCGTCGCGTTGCTCACTGCGGGCGGGGTATACGGTGCGACCCAGGTCGACACCAGCTTCCAGGAGGAGGACTTCCTCGCGGACAGTCCCCCCTCGTGGACCGAAACCCTCCCGGGCGGGATGAGTCCCGGCGAGTACCACGCCAAGGACGACCTCGAGTACGTCAATCAGAACTTCCAGCGAGAGGACCAGCAGGCACAGATCCTCGTCGAGGGCACCGTCACCGACCCCGCCGTACTCGAGGAAATCGACGACGCCCGGAACGATGCCGCCGACAGCGAGATCGCGTACACGCTCGCGACGAACGAGGCCGACGTACAGGATCCGCTGACGACGATGGAAGGGATCGCCGCGCAAAACGAGTCGTTCAACGAGTCGTTCACTGCGGCCGATACCGACGACGACGGCGTTCCCGAACAGAACGTCTCGGCGCTGTACGATCAGCTCTACGAGATCGACGAGGACGCCGCGAACCAGGTTCTCTACCGGTCCGAGGGCGGAGCGTACGAATCCGCACGGTTGGTCGTCGCCCTGGGCGATGCCACGACGAGCGAAACGACCAGCGAGATGCGGACGATCGCCGGCGACATCGAAGACGGCAGCGACGGCCGCTGGAGCGCGATCGCTACCGGCGATCCGATCGTCAATCACATCGTCGAACAGGACCTGCTCGATACCGTCCTCGAGAGCTTGCTGATTACGCTCGTGGCGGTGTTCCTGTTCCTCACCGGTTCGTACTGGGTGACCGGCAACAGTGCTTCGCTGGGTGCCGTGACCCTGTTGCCGGTCGCGTTCTCCGTCAGCTGGATTCTGGGGACGATGTACCTCATCGGGATGCCCTTCAACGTGCTTACGGGGATGATCACGAGTCTCACCGTCGGACTCGGCGTCGCCTACAGCATTCACGTCAGCGCCCGCTACACGCTCGAGCTCGAGCGCCAGGGGAACGTCTGGTCGGCGCTACGGACGACCGTCACGGGGACGGGCGGCGCGTTGCTCGGCAGCGCGGCGACCACCGTCGGCGGCTTCGGGACGCTCGCGTTCGCGATCCTCCCCGCACTCCGCCAGTTCGGGATCATTACCGCGCTGACGATCACGTATGCCTTCCTGGCCAGCGTCGTCGTCCTGCCGACGCTGCTGGTCATGTGGACGCGGTACTTCGGGCCGGACGTCTCGTTCGACACCCCCGGGAGACGGACGGGGACCTCAACTGCGAGCGATGGAGGGACCGACGCCGACTACCAGGGAGGTGACGAGAAGTGAATAGCGACGAAGCCGAGGCCGTCGACGCCTTCGAGCAGCTCGGGCTTACCAGCTACGAGGCCAAAGTGTTCATCGCACTGCATCGGCTGAGCACAGGAACGGCACGAGACGTCGCAGACGGCACCGACGTCCCCCGATCGCAGGTTTACAGCGTCGCCGACAGCCTGGAGGAACGGGGGCTCCTCGAGGTCCAGCAGTCGAAGCCGATCCGGTACCGACCGGTCAGCGTCGAGGAGGCACGAGAGATTCTCCGGGAGGAATTCGAGCACGAACAGGACCGAGCGTTCGACTACGTCGAAACCGTCAAGAGCGAACCGGCCGGCGAAGAGACCCAGGAAGACATCTGGACGGTTCGCGGCCGCGACCGCGTCGACGACCGGACCGTCGATATCCTCTCGCAGGCGGAGGAACGGATCGTCTTCGGGACCCGCCGCACCGATCTCCTCACCGACGCGATCGAACGGACCCTCGCCGAGCGGGCACGAAACGGTGTCGCGGTGATCGTCGTCAGCAGGGCGCCGGGAGTTCGAGATCGGTTTGCCGACGTCGAGGGCGTCATCGTCGAACGCCCGCCCGGCCATCGGGCGGACGAGCAACAGTCGGGGCGGATCATCATCGGCGACGACGATAGTATCCTCGTGAGCGTTCTCGGTGGTGGGGACGGCGAGACGGCGATCTGGAGTTCCGGATCGTTGTTTGCCACCGTCCTGATCCAGTTGATCGAAGCCAGCGAGGAACTGCGCGTCGAGTGACCGGGACGGCGAGCCGTCTGCAGTCGGCTCACTCGAGTCGATACCGCAACAGCGCCGCGATCCCGCCGAGATTCGAAAGCTGCTGTCCGGGCGGGAACTCGCTCGAGAAGACGGTCACGTCGCCACCTTTCTGCTCGGTCGTGCGGACGATTTCGTCGACGCTGATCGCCCACTCGCCGTCCGGACCGCGTTCACGCTGTAATCGATCGTCGAGCACGAGCAGGCGCTCGATCGCGCCGAACTCCGCGGCCTTTTTAACCTGTTCGGGACCGTACGCCGCCTTGGCGCCGTCCGCGATGCGCCGCGTGAGTTCGTCGATGTACTCGGCCTCGCTTTCGATCCGGGTCTCCTCTTGGACGTCCGCGACTGCGCCGCGTTTGAGCACCTCGTGGACACCCCGGTCGCCGACGGCCGCCGTGTCGACCATCGTGATCAGATCGGCCACCTCGGGCTCGTTGTCTTCGAGGTACTTGTAGGCGTCTTGCTTCGTGAAGCCGGGCCCGGCGAGGATGATCGCGTCGACCTCGAGGCGCGTGAGGACCGTCGCGAGCTCTTCGAACAACTCCGAGCGCCCGCGGGCGTACTCGCCCTTGCCGGTCGTGCCGGTGATCGTCGCTCGTTCTTCGGTACCGTACTGGGCGACGGTGTGAACGTGGGCCTGTCCTTCTTCGACCGTAGCGATCGCGACGTCGGGATTCTCGGTTGCTTCCTCGGCCTCCTCGAGGCGGGCCACCTGATCGGGCTTGAATCGCTTTTCGATCGAAATCTCGTCGCGCGCTTCGACGTTGAGCGTGTGGTGAAAGTCGAGTTGGTCCTCGCGCGAGCAGGCGACGATTTCGCCGCCGACCCGCAGCCGGTTGGCGAACTTGTGGAACTCGATCGTCTCGACGGCGATGGCGACCCACATGTGTTCGCGCTCCCCGCCCGTGTCCCGCATCTGGTCGTCGTTGCGCTGGATCCGTCGAGTCGTATCGCCCGCGACGCGATCGCCGGGCTCGAGGACGTACTGCAGGTGCCAGAGGTCGTCGACGCTCTCGGGGACGACGGTGACCCGCTCGCGGCCGCCCTCGACCTGCTCCCGGTCTTTGATCTGCATGGACGTTCGTTTGCAGGGTGGCGGTAAGTGGACTGCGATCCGATCGACGGTCGCTCGTGCTCGGGGTCGCGGTCAACCGATTGGTAACCCCTTCGCGGACAGTGATCCGAGATCCGCATACGTTTGATTTTACGACGGTAAACGGTATTTTTATGTAAGGCCTATCCAATACAGGGAAGTACTCATCCCGGTCTATGGGGTGGATCACCGATGTCAACGAGAAACGAATCAGCAACCGGAACGACAGCAGCCGCATCGTCAGCAACCAGCCTCGGTCCCGACGGGAACGTACTGGGTGCGATCGCGTACCTGTTCTCGCCGCTGACGGGGATCCTCATTTATCTCCTCGAGGACGAAAACGAGTTCGCCCGCTTCCACGCTGCCCAGAGCATCGTCTTCGGGGTCGCCTCGACTGCGATATACATCGCGCTCAACGTCTTCACGACGGTCGTGGCGATGCTCGTCGGCGACGTGCTGGGGTTCCTGATCGGGATCCTCTCGTTCCTCTCGCAGATGGGGATCGGGTTCGCCCTCTTGCTCATCTGGCTTTACCTCTTGATCATGGCGTTCCAGGGGAACCGGACGAGTTTCCCCGTTATCGGTCCGATCGCTGAAAACAACTTGCTCTAACCCGACCGGGTCCTGTAATCGGCGGGAACCGATCGAAATCGTCGGGTCCGCGTGGTTCCGACGACAGCACGGCGTGTGTACCCCCGCCGAAGTCGCGACTCGTGGCCGAACTGAGCGACGCTTCGCGCTCGAGCAGCCGGCTACCCGATCGAATCCGTCCGTCGAAGCCGACAGTCGTGATAGTTGTAAACAATTGACATACGTAGGGACCAACGCTATCCTCGTCGCCCCCCTCTGCTAGGCATGAACATGGGACACCTCGCACAACTCGAAGACTTCGGCACTCGGTCGCTCGTGACCCACGCGATCATGGCGGTGACGTTTACCGGCGCGATCGTGTCGGGACTGTTCGTCGACGGCCAGATCGGACTCGTCTCGTTCGTCGCGTTCCTCAACTTCACGGCGGGCGTCTGGGTCGCACAATCGACGCACTCGCTCGGGAACGCCCGGACCGACGATTCCTACAATGGGATCCTCACCGTCCTGTCCGATACGACCGGTGAGAAGACCTATCGCGGCCTCGATACCGGTCGACTCGCGCGACTACTCGGATTGATCGCAGCCGTCACGGCAGTCTCGTTGCTGGTTTCCGGACAGGTCCTCTCGGGGACCGTGGCCTCGATCGGTGCCGTCGCGATCGGCGTCATCGCGCTCGTGACCGCGATGGTCGGGTTCCTGATCGCCATGGGGTCGTCGTACGACGCCGCGGAGCGCCGCGTGACTCGCAACGTCGAACGCGACAGTGAGGGCGGCAGGCCCGACCGGTCCAGTCACCCGACGGCCGAGTACGACGAGGGGTCCGACATCCGCATCTCGATTCCGGAGATGCACGCCGACGACACGACCGCCGAACGTCGATAGCACCACGTTGGCCACAGCGCTACTCGAGTGTGGTCGTCCCGCTCGAGCCGTCCGACTCGAGGCCACCCCTCCTGCCTCCCGTCTCCACGAATACCCCGAGCCTCACTCGCGGAGGTCCTCGAGTTTCGCCTTCGCCTTCTCGAGGCCGGATTCGAACGTTTCGGTGACCTCCTCGACGGACCGTTCGACGAAGTGGACGCGTGCTTTGGGAACGCGGCGAACGACGTCGTTACCGTCCTCGTCGGTCCCGTACGCGAACAGCCAGTGGTCCTGGAAGTAAGCGATCCGGTCGTTGTCGACGGTGACGCGTTCGACGTCTTCTCCCGGCAGCTCGTACACGATCGTGGCGGTGCCCAGCTCCGGCTCCGTCTCGGTGTCGGCATCAATCTCGACCATACGAGCGCGTCCACGAGCCGCCGTGTAATCGCGGCCCCGGCAGATGCAGCCTCCCCTCGAGCAGCGAGCCGACGACTCCGCCGATGGCGGCCAGCGATCGCGCCGCGGTCGTCAGCCGGAGCGGGACGAGAGTCAGCCCGGACAGGAGGCCGTCTCAGTCGTCCGTGATCCGGCTGCCGCCCGGTGGCATGAAGTGCTGGATCCGGTCGGGGCTCGCGATCTTTCGGACGAACGACTCGTCGGCGAACCGCTCGCGGAAGCGTCGATAGAGACGCTTCGCCGCGTCGGCCTGAGCGTATCGGCCGGGCTCGAGTTCGATCGTCGTCTCCGCTTGCGTCTCGATCGCCGACGGCGGACCGCCGATCACGCGCGTGTAGGGCTCACACTGGATGCCGACCGCGACGCCGACCGGCGTATCGCGGTAGTACGTCCGGTCACCCCGGATCGCGAACCCGCCTTTCTCGAGGTACTCGCCGCTCTCGGGGGTCTTCGAGACCTGATCGGAGTCGACGGCATAGACGTCGCCCGCGTAGCGACCGTCTTTCCAGACCGACGAGTAGGAAACGGCAAACTGGGCTGCCTCCTCGATGCTCGAGTCGGGCAGTTCGATATCGCTCGAGGAGGCCTCGCTCGGGTCCGTCGCTTTCAACACGGTAACGGGACCGCCGTGGGCCTGCGTGTGGAGCACCACGTCGCCCGGCTCGAGGTACTTCTTGACGAGTTCCTCGTTCTGGTCGGCGTTGCGGCCGCCGATCACGAGGAAGCCGTCGCTGGTGTGGAACCAACGGAACCGATCGAACCAGGGCTCGTTGTCGCGGATCGGGATGGACGGCGCTGCGAGCCAGTCGCGTTCGTCGTCGTCCTCCCCCTCGGACTCGTCCTCGTCCGCACCGTCGCTCTCGTCGGCCTCCCACTCCTCGCGGCGGCGCTTTGCCTCCTCGAGGTCCTCGCGAGTGTTTTCGATGGCCGCCAGCGCACCCTCTTTTTTCTCCTCGACGCGCTTTGCCTCGGTGTAGAGTCGGTCCGCGTTCTGTTCGACGCCCTGCTGGGCGTCGAGGTCGATCCGCTCACCGTCGATTCCGACGGTGACGGTGCCGTCGCTGCCGTCGACGTCGACGACCGCTTCCGCCGCGTCGATACCCTGCTTGGCACCCTCCTCGAACCGGTCCCTGATCTCGTCCCAGGAGCGGTCCTGTTCGCGGGCCCCCTGAATCGTCGAGAGGATGTCGTCGACCAACCCGTACTCGGCGTAGAGCAGTTCAGCCTGTTCGCGCAGCGAATCGGCCTCCTGCTCGAACCCCTCGATCGCGCCCTGCTGTTGCTCGATGATCCGCTCGTGTTTGGCGATCTCCGACTCGAAGTCCGGACGCTGATCGGTCGGATCCGGCTCCTCCTCCTCGGCGAGTTCGAGCCTGAAGAAGTAGTCGTCCAGCGCGGAGAGAAACGAGTCGTAGGCCTCGCCGTCGAGGTCGTCGTGTTCCTCGAGCGGGAACGGCGTCACGTCGACGGCCTGCCCATCGCTTCCGCCGTCATCGCCCTCTTCGGAGTCGCCCTCGTCGTCGCGCTCGACGTAGAGTCGCGGGTCGAAGTTCCCGTTTCGGATGTCGAGTGCCAGTCGCTCGATGGTCTCGTAGAGTCGGTCGTAGACGTCCTCGTCGGCGTCGTCGATGTCCAGCCCCTTCTCGATGCCGGCACGGGTACAGACCTCCTCCGCGTAGAGCCCGCCGAAATTCAGCTGGGTCGCGAGCGTTCGGACCACGTCCGTATCGGAGTCGTCCATCTCGTGGTCGAAGGCCTCCCGGGAGACCGTCAGCGGGTTCGTCCGGGTGTCGGGGAACTCGTAGCGCGAGCCCGGAACGACGGTACGGGACTTCAGGCGCACGGTCTCGAGACAGTCGATCACCTCGTACTCGCCGTCGGTGACCGCGACGTTCCCCTGGCCGAACAGTTCGACGATGATCCGCGTCGTCCCGTCGTCGCGCTCGAAGACGAA
Organism: Natrinema ejinorense; assembly: GCF_002494345.1. GTDB lineage: Archaea > Halobacteriota > Halobacteria > Halobacteriales > Natrialbaceae > Natrinema > Natrinema longum. The sequence goes on along the minus strand of NZ_NXNI01000001.1, from coordinate 443,337 downwards.
CTCGAGGATGCGGTCGAACTCGTACTGCTCGACGCCGGCGAAGTCGGCACCCGACAATCGATTTCGGAGCATCATCGCGAACTGCGGCGGCCGCCCGGGGGCGTCGGGCACCCGCTCGGCGGCGACCGTATGGGCCCGCTTGACCTCGCCGACCTCGAGGATCAGTTCCATGCGGCCCCGATCGAAGTCCCGCATCTTGAGCCGGACGAGGTCGTCGCCGTAGAGGTAGGCCTTGTCGACCTTCGCCCCCTCGTAGGTACCGAGTTCCCCGACGAGGGCCGCGAGGTCGACGCTGGTGAGTTCCCGCTTTGAATCCATACCTCACACTGCCCGGCCCGGTCAAAAAGACGTGTCGCTCCGACACCAGCGCCCGAACCGACCGGATCCCGGCGGCCGTGACTCGACGCCCGACTCGCGGGGTACCGCCTCGAGGTCGGAAAGCCTAATCCGCGCCACCACCCAGTAAGACCTATGGACGAGGCTACCGGGAACCCCACGGCCGATGTGGGCAGGCCGCTGTCGTGTGTCGGGGACCAGTGTCGATCACACACCGCCTGCGGAGGGCACGAAGTATGAGCGCGAACGACGAGCAACCCTGGACGGACGTCTCTCGATTTCCCGACTTCCTCGAGCACCTCGAGCAGCAGGGCGGCGCGACGGTCCGCGGGATCGTCGATCGGATCGACGCGGGGATCGATATGGACGGCGTCGTCTATCACGACCGCGGGATCCGATCGCCGGGCTACGACGCCACCTTCGTCCCCGAACCGGAGGGTGATCGACTGCGGCCCGCGTTCAGCGTCGAGCTCCACACCGTCGGCCCGCGCAGCGTCTGGGCGGTGTTCGACGCGACGCTCTCCTGGGACTTCTACCTCCTCCAGGCCGAGGGCATCGCGGCGATCGCCTGGGTGAGCGACGAGGAGTACAACGCCGAGGAAGCCGGACTGTTCCTGTCGAAACACGACGCGCTCGCCGCAGGGCGGTTCTCGTTTGGCACCTTCATCTACGCCGACGAGGACTGGCAGGAACAACTCGAACTCATCGAGGGCACCGACACCCCGGCGTTCCTCCAGCGCGACGACGGCAGTATGCTCGTCCCGACCAGCCAGTCGGACTTCTACAACGTCGTCAACTCGACGCCCGAGGAGTTCCGCACGAACGGCGGCGGTGCACCGCCCCACCTCGGCCTGCTTGAACTCGAGGTCACGATCGACTGACGCTCTCGCCGGTCGTGACCCGGACGTCGACGACTTCGTTCCACAGCCATCCGAAAGGATATACTATCAGCGCCCGAATGTGTTCTATGCTCTCACGAGAGAACCGCGTTCTCGCTATCGCGGCTGTTCTCTTCGTTGCGGGACTGAGTATCGGGCTGATCCTCGAGATTGAGCACGTCCTCTTCGGCGTGCTCGTCGTCGTCGTGATCCCGATTCTCGGACCACAACTGTACCTCGCGGTGACCGACGGCGATGGCGAGTACGCGCCGCGAACTCGCATTCGAACCGCAGCGCTGGTCAGCCTCGCCTTGCTCCTGTCGTTTCTCGCTGTCGCCGACGGTACCGACCGAACGATCCTCGGCCTCCTCGCCGGCGGAGTGGCGCTTGGCTACCTCTGTTACGAGGGCGGGATCGGCTATCGGAGGGCGCGCGAGGCGTGACCGCTTCGCCGAGGACGGCGAGGCGTCCCGTCCCGCGGTTGGGCTGTGTGCTGGTTTGTACCCCGGTCGGCACGACAGGACGACCGGCGTTTACGAACGCACCGCCCTCGGACGGCCCAGCACCACCTTCCGACTTCCGAGGATGGAGTAACCGACTGGCTTCTCTCGCAGACGGTCGTCGACGGCGGCCGTCACACCGTGGACGCACCGCTCTGGCTACCCGAGAGCGCATGAGAGAACGAAACTGACGGGATGGCGACGACACAGAAAGGTCCGGGGACGAGCGCGCCGAGATGGCCGCACCAGGAATCGAACGATGAGTGGCGTTCGACGCACTCGATCGGACGGTGATGTGGTGTGGCGTTGTCGGAGTGGGGGGGTTTGACAACGGTGCCGACCACTGTCGGCAGCGGATAATTGTGGGATTACCCGAATAAATTTTTCGATTATAATCCAGATCTACACCGTCGCCAATAAATACGACATCGGAGTCAGACACCGCCCAAGCGGGCGCTGCGATCCGGACGACACGATCCACGAGCCCGACTTACAGGCGGTTGCTGACGTACGGACCGTCCACTCACACTCGTTTGCTGACGTACGGACCGTCCTGATGGTAGCCGAGCTTGTTCCGGTAGTACTCTCGAGCACCGATGCCGGAAATGACGCTTACCTTGTCGTATCCGGCGTCGGCGGCGAGCGTCTCGGCGTGGTCCATCAACCGACGGCCGTAGCCCTGGTGTTGGTGCTGGTCTGTCGCGCCGTCGTCACCCATTGCGACTTCCGAGCCGTAGACGTGCAGTTCCCGGACCAGCGCTGCGTTCTCGAGTTCCGGGCGGACGGGATCGTTCGGGAACCGGAGCCGGCAAAAGCCCACGAGGAGGTCCTTGTCGAAGTCCTCGACGGAAATGAAGTGCTCGGTGCCGCCACAGGCCTCGTAGCGGGTTACGTCGAGTTCGACGGTTTCGGGCTCCTCGTCGTGCATTCCGGCCTCGCGACAGCGGATACACTCACACGTCCAGCCGTGTTCGTCCATGCGCTTGCGCGCGAGCTGGCGGAGGTTCGACTTCCAGACGCCCGCGTCGATGAAGTCCGCCGGGATGTCCCGCTGGACGCGCTGGAGCCGAGTGTACCGGGGGATCATGTCCTTGATCTCCGCGATCAGGTCGGCGGCCTCGTCGTTCGAGAGGGGATCGTACTCGTCTCTGTGCCACCAGTCGTAGGTCGCAGTGCCCCGCACCACGAGCGTCGGGTAGATCTTCAGGTAGTCGGGCTTCCACTGTTCTTCCTCGAAGAGTCGCCGGAAGTCCTCCAGACACATTTCCTTCGACATCCCGGGCTGGCCCGGCATCATGTGGAACCCGACCTTGAACGCCGAGTCGCGCAGCCGCTGATTGGCGTCGATCGACGCCTGAGCGCCGTGGCCGCGGTGCATTTCCCTGTTGATTCGCTCGTAGGTCGTCTGGACGCCGACCTCGACTTTCGTCCCGCCAAGCTCGAGCATCCGATCGATCTGTTCGGGATCACACCAGTCGGGCTTCGTCTCGAAGGTCGTCCCGATGTTGCGGATGTCCGCCGTCTCGTTTTCCGCGATGACGTCCTCGAGGTACTGCCACTCGTACTCCTCGGGATCCTCGGCGAAGCTAACCCCCTGGGCCGGCTCGGGTTCCTTGTCGACGTCGTAGTCGTTCATCGCCTCGAGGGCGCGCTTGACGAACCACTCCTGATAGTCGTGGCTGCGGGCGGTCATCGTCCCGCCCATCAGGATGAGCTCGACCTTGTCGACGGGGTGACCGATCTGGCGCAACTGCTCCAGGCGCAGGGTCACCTGCCCGTAGGGGTCGTACTCGTTCTGGACGCCGCGAGCGGCGGCGGGCTCCTCGCCCGTGTAGCTCTGCGAAGAGGAAAACTCCGAATCGGGACCGCCCGGACAGTAGAGACACTTCCCGTGGGGACAGCGCTCGGGCGAGGTCATGATCGCGACCGGCGAGACGCCCGACGCCGTCCGAACCGGTTTGCGCTGGAGCACGGTCTCGAGATCCTCGCGGTGCTCCTCGGGCGCGTAATCCAGCAGCTCGGAGTTTTTCGGCACCTTGGGCGCCGAGTGTTCCGAACAGGCCTCGAGTTTGGCTTTCTCGACCTCGTCGCGCTCGACCTCGCCGGCGAGGATCCGCTCGACGAGCGTCTCACAGACCCGTTCGAACGCTTCGGTTTCGGTCGGTTCTGGCGTCTCAGTACTCACTACACGTGAATGGTCCCCGTTCGCGAATAAGCGTGTCGGAGTCGTCAGTCGCGAACCGGCCCCGCCGATTCGAACCCGATCGTCCCCCGCTCGTGTCGATCGATTCCGATCATCGTTCGGCTATCCGAAAGGTAACCGTTTAAGGCCGGTCTTCCCCTACCCCGGCGTATCGAATGTCTCCCGACCTGGCGATCGTCATCGCCGCGGTCGCGCTGCCGTTCGTCGCGACAGCGCTCACGCCGCTTTTCGTCCGCGTTCTCGGGGAGCGGACCGGATACGCGGGCACCGTCGTCGCACTGGCATCGTTCGGACTCCTCGGAACCCAGTACGGCCAGGAGGGAACCGTCGCCCTCGAGTGGATCCCCGCGCTGAATATCGCGCTTCGGTTCTCCGTGGACGGCTGGGCGCTGTTGTTCGCGTTGCTCGCCTGCGGTATCGGAGCGCTCATCTTCACGTACTCGCCCGCCTATATGCACGGACAGTCGGGGCTCACCAGATACTACGCCGCGTTGCTCGCCTTTATGGGATCGATCGTCGGCGTCGCACTCGCCGCCGATCTGATCGCGATCTTTCTGTTCTGGGAACTCACGAGCCTCTGTTCGTTCGTCCTGATCGGCTACTACACCGCTGACGACTCCTCGCAGTACGCCGCCCGGATGGCGATGTTCATCACCGTCGGCGGCGGCCTCTTCTTGTTGGTCGGCTTCCTCCTGCTGTCGCTCGTCGCCGTCGACGTCGTCGATTCCGGGTCGGCGGTCGCAGTGTTCGACCTCGCGGCGATGCTCGAGAACCCCGACGCGATGCAGGAGGCCCTTCGCGAGCGGGGACTGTTCCTTCCGGTACTCGGATTGTTCGCCATCGGCGCGGGAACCAAGTCCGCACAGGTCCCGCTGCACTTCTGGCTCCCCAACGCGATGGCAGCCCCGACGCCCGTGTCGGCGTTTCTCCACTCCGCGACGATGGTCAAAGTCGGCGTCTACTTCATCGGCCGCGTTCGGCCGATGCTCGTCGGACCCGAGTGGCTCGTCCTCTTTGCGACGCTCGGCCTGACGACGATGACCGTCTGTGCGATCATGGCCGTCGCGTCGACGGACATCAAGGAACTGCTGGCCTACTCGACGGCGAGCCATCTCGGCCTGATGGTCGCCGGATTCGGCTTTACGTCCGTGTACGGCGCTGAAACCGGCGTCTTCCACCTTCTCAACCACGCCCTGTTCAAGGCCGCACTGTTCCTCGTCGCCGGCATCGTCGCCCACGAGGCGGGCACGCGAGAGATCGCGAAACTCGGCGGCCTTCGCCACGACCTCCCGGTCACGGCGGCGATCACGACTATCGTTGCACTCAGCATGGCGGGTCTTCCGCCGTTCAACGGCTTTTACTCGAAGGAACTGCTCTTCGAGGCCGCCGTCGAGGCGAGTCACTACCACGATATCGGGGTGCTGGGCTGGCTCTATCCCGCCGTCGCCGTCTTCGGGAGCATCTTCACCGTCCTCTACTCGCTGCGATTCCTCTCGCTGTTCTTCGGCGACCGGCCCGAGGGGCTCGGCCACGTCCATCGCCCACCCGTAACCCTGCTCGTCCCGCCGGCCGTGTTGGCGCTGCTGGCCGCACTCGTCAGCGTCGACCCCGACATCGCCGTCGACGTCATCGTCCAGTCCGGCCTCGAGGCGACGGCCGTCGATCCCCACGAGATGCACGTCGGGCTCCCGACATCGTATTCGACGCCGGTTGGGATGAGCGCGGTGACCATCGGCGTCGGGTTCCTCGCGTATCCAGCCTACGGCCGCATCCACGACGGCGTCCGAACGCTCGTCGGAGGGATACCACCCATTCGGGCGAACTGGTGGTACGATACTATCGTCGAGGGGCTCACCGACGAGGGACGGGCGTTCGCCGAGACGGTCCACAACGGACTCCTGCGGACGTACGCGACGTGGACGTTGGCGGCGACCTGTACGCTCGCACTCGCCGGCTTCGTCGCGGCGGGCGCCATTTCGCCCGTCGCCTTCGGGATCGAGGTGACGCTGCCGATCGCGCTCGTGTTGCTCGTCGCGGTGATCGGTGGCGTTGCCGTCGCCCTCTCGGACTCGCACATCGCGGGCGTCCTCACGCTCTCGATCCTCGGCTTTATGATCGCCATCTTCTACATCCTCGCGAGCGCGCCCGATCTGGCCTTGACCCAGCTCGTCGTCGAGACGCTCGTGCTCGTGCTCTTCCTGCTCGTCATCGAGGAGATCCCCGAATCCGAAGAGATCGAATTGGGGGCGGTCGCCCGTGACGCCGTCCTCTCGGTTGCAGTCGGCGTGACCGCGTTCGTCACGGTGCTGGTCACGACCGCCGCCAGGCCAGACGGGTCGACCGACATCGCACGCTACTACGCCGCGAAGGCCGTTCCGGAGGGCGGCGGCACCAACATCGTCAACGTCACCCTCGTCGACTTCCGCGGGTTCGACACGCTCGGCGAACTCGCGGTGATCGCGGTCGCCTCGATCTCGATCCTGACGCTGATCGTCATGCGCGGGCGCGGCGACGACGACTCGAGGACCGCCGGGACCGACGTCCCGCCCGCCGGCGGCTCGAGCACGGGTGGACCGACCGCCGGCGAGACGGACGGCGGTTCGTCTACCGACGACGGGCCCGCCGGAACCCGATCCGACGGCGGTCCGACCGGGGGTGAGGACGAATGACGACGGTCATCATGCGCACGACCGCTCGAGCGATCGTCCCGATCATCCTGGTCGTTGCGATTTCGCTGTTCTTCGAGGGCCACAACCTGCCCGGCGGCGGCTTCATCGGCGGCGTGCTCACGACGACGGCGTTCGCGATCGTGTACATGGCGTTCGGGCTGGACTTCCTCGAGCGGGGCGTCCTCGGCCGGGACGTCGATCCCGGCAAGGGACCCTCGCGGGACCGCGTCGTCGTGGCCTACCGCCGGCTGTTCGCCTACGGGTTCGCGATCGCGGTCGCCAGCGGCCTCGCGCCGCTGCTGTTCGGCCGGCCGTTCCTCACGCAGACCTACGAGACCCTCGAGGGGATCCCGATCTACGACCACCTCGAGGTCGCGAGCGCGCTCGCGTTCGACTTCGGGGTCTACTGCGTGGTCGTCGGTGGCCTCCTCACGATCCTCTCGGTGGTGGGAGCCGAATGACCGGCGTCGTGCTCGCGGCGACGGTCGGTGCACTGTTCGCCCTCGGGACCTTCCTGCTCCTGCGTCGGGATCTGATCCGGGTCGTCTGGGGGCTGGCGATCATCAGCCAGGCCGCGAACGTCTACCTGCTGGCGATGGCCGGAATCGCACCGGCGACCGCCGACTCGGTGCCGATCCTCGCCGGTCACGGCGAGAGCGTTCCGGAGACCGCCGACCCGCTGGTCCAGGCACTGGTGTTGACCGCGATCGTCATCGGCTTCGGCATGACCGCGTTCGCGCTCGTGCTGTCGTATCGCGTCTACGAGGAACACGATACGTTAGACGTCACGGAACTCGGTGATCGTGAATGATGATGACGACGATGACGACGATGCCAGTCGGGACCGAATCGCAGCTCGTGATCGCGCCGATGCTGATCGTCCTGGCCGCGGCCGTCGGCTCGCTCCTGCTGGGCCGACACCCACGGACTCGAGCGGCCGTGAGCCTCGCCGCCGGCGCCGCCTACGCGGTCGCGGTGGCAGCTATCGACTGGTATATCGTTCTCGCGCCGGACGCGCCGGGAATCGCGACCTACCAGGTCGGCGACTGGCCGGCCCCCCTCGGCATCACGCTGGTCGCCGACGGCCTCTCGGCGTTCATGCTAACCATGGTGGCCGTGCTGGGAGTCGCATCGCTGGTCTTTTCGACCAGACATCTCCCCGGCGGAGAGGGGCGCAGTTACTACTTCCCGCTCTTTCACTTCCTCGCGCTGGGCGTGACCGGGGCCTTCCTCACCGGCGACCTGTTCAACCTCTTCGTCTGGTTCGAGGTCATGCTGATGGCCAGTTACGTCTTCGTCGCCTACAGCGGCGGCCCCCAGCACACCAGGGCCGCGTTCTGGTACGTCACGCTCAACCTACTTGCCAGCGCCGTGTTCCTGCTCGGCGTCGGCGGGATCTACGCGACGACCGGAACGCTCAACATGGCCGATCTCGCCCAACGGCTCGCCGAGCCGGCGGCCTACGGCCTCGAGCCCGTCCCCGTCGTCGGCCTCCTCGGACTGCTCCTCTCGGTGTTCGCGATCAAAGCCGGCCTCGTCCCCTTCCAGTTCTGGATCCCGACCGCCTACCGGGCCGCACCGCCACAGATAACGGCGCTGCTGGCCGGCGCGACGAAGAAAGTCGGCATCTACGCCATCATCCGGCTCTCCTTTACCGTCTTCGCCGGCGCGGAGGTCGCCGTCGACCTGCAGCTGCCGGTCCTGAACGCGGCGATCGCGGGGGAGTCCCCGCTCCCGTTCGTCGGCACGGCGCTGTTCCTCATGGCCGCCGCCAGCATCCTCGTGGGCGGGATCGGAGCCGTCGGCCGCGACTCCATGGAGGGCGTCTTCGCGTACTCGAGCATCGGGCAGGTCGGGTTCATCGCGATCCCGGTCGCGATCGCGGCGACGACGATCGATCCGACGCTGCGCCAGTTCGCCATCGTCGCGGCGCTGGTCTACGCGCTCAACCACACGCTGGCGAAGGGACTGCTCTTCCTCGCAGTCGGGACGGTCAGAGCCGCCACGGGGACGAGTCGCTTTGACGATCTCGGCGGGATGGCGAAGCGGTCGCCCCCGCTGGCGATCGCCGTGTTCGTCGGCTCGCTCGCGCTCGTCGGGATCCCGCCGCTGTCGGGCTTTTTCGGCAAGTTCCTCGTCTTCGACGCCGCGGCTCGAGCGAGGGCCGGTCCCGTGATCGTCCTCTTGCTCGTCGGCTCCCTGTTGACGATCGCCTACACGACCCGGCTGTGGAATCAGAGCTTCTGGGGGGCCGAGACTGACGCCGTCGAGACGGCGACCGTCGATTCCGTACAGGTGATCGTCCTCGCGGTCCTCGCGGCGGCCATCGTCACGGTCGGCGTCGGCTTCGATCCAGTCTACGAGTTCGCCGAAACTGCCGCCGAAGCCGCGCTCGATACCGAGGGATACGTCGACGCCGTCGATCCCACGGACCCGAGCGAACTGGTACCCTCGAGTGGAGGTGAACACTGATGCGAGTTCGAACCTGGCCGGTCATTGGCATCGTCTTCGCCGTCCTGTGGGTGTTCGTCCGCGGGTTCCCCCTCACACCCATCTCGCTCGTCCGGGGGCTCCTGGCGGGACTGCTCGTCGGGCTGCCGGTCGCCTTCGTTTTCCGGCGGCTGTACGGCAAACACGTCGATCTCGGGCGGGGCGTTCGCGTGCTTCCCTACGCCGGACGCTACCTCGGCGCGTTTACCTGGGAACTGCTGCGGGCGAACCTCGACGTCGCCTACCGCGTCCTCTCGCCGGGCATGCCGATCGAGCCCGAAGTGATCCTGGTGCCGCTCCGGGTCGAGTCCGACATCGCGATCACCGTCATCGCGAACAGCATCACGATCACGCCCGGCACGGTGACGCTGGACTACGACGACGAGACCAACGCCCTGTATGTCCACGGCGTCAACGGCCGCAATCCCGAGGCCATCGCCGAACCGATCCGAACCTGGGAGGACTACGCCCTCGAACTCTTCGACGAAGGCGCCTCTCCATCGGATCCGGCACCCGAAATCGTCGTCTCGGGTGGCGAAAGAGACAGGCGACGGGATCGCCAAGGTGGAGGTGTCGACGATGACTGACGCCGATCCCGCCGTCCTCGAGACAGCGATCCGGGCCGCGCTGGTCCTCGTCAGCGGGCTCTGTGTCCTGTGTGGGTATCGCGTGATTCGCGGGCCGACGAACCCGGACCGTGTGGTCGCACTGGACACCATCGCGACGAACGTCGTCGCGATCGCGGTCCTGTTCGCGCTGCTGACCGATCGCGGCCTCTTTATCACCGTGAGCCTCGTGCTCACTATTATCGGATTTATAGCGACGGTCGCCGTCGCCAAGTTCGTCACCGACGGCGAGGTGATCGAATGATCCACGCGATCGTCGTCATCGCGTTGCTCGTCGTCGGCACGTTCTTCCTGACCGTCGGGACGATCGGCCTGCTTCGTCTGCCAAACGTCTACAACCGAATGCACGCCACGAGCAAGCCCACGACGCTCGGGACTGCCGCGATCTTCCTGGCCGGATTCGTCCACTTCGGCCCCGGCGAGGAAGGGCTGACCGCGCTCATCGGAATCGCCTTCCTCTTCCTGACCGTTCCGACCGGTTCACACATGATCGCCCGTGCCGCCGAACGGATCGGGATCCCCTTCCTCGGAAGCGTCACCTGGCCCGATCCCGACGCAGTCGAGCGCCCCGAGCGATCGAACGACGCGAACGATGACTGAGACCGACGGCCGACACGAAATCGGGCTGCTCGAGGATCGTCACGTTTTCGGTGCAGAACTCGAGAAACGGGTCGATCGGCAGTATTTAGTTCAGTGAGACGACATGTTGGTCGGCTTCGTCCAAGACGATAACCGTCGGCCCGTCGACGGCTCGCTCGATCGCGGCGGCCAGGTCATCCGTCGGCACGGACCGACGTGAGATGGTCGGTCTCAACATCACGTTGCGTGACCACCTCCCGATCGGGCCGGATGTCGGTTTGGAGAACTTCACAATTAGTAGTCATATCTGACTGTTCGGTTGACCGGGCTATAATTTCGGAGGGGACGGATTCCGACTGTTCCGAAAGCGGCTAAGAGACTCGGTAGACTGAATAGATCTCTATTCGGTATCTGAGCACTCGCCGAAAAATGTGAAAAGCGAACTACAGTATTAGCTGTAGTCGAAGTCGAAGTCTTCACTTGCGACTTGTGTCTGCGTATCGTCCTCTTCGATGACAGCAATAGCGGTTACTGTCCCGCTAATTTCTGTGTCAGAAGCACCGGAACTAGCGGCAGCAAAGTGCACATCGGCACCCTCGCTACCATCTCCAATTGTAACTGTGTCCCCAACTTTCAACTCTTTTAGATCGTCAACTTGATCGCTTGCTGAATCACCTGTATCTGGATGGGTGTCTAAATTACTTTCAGTAGCAGCACCCGACAGGTTCACATGATCGGAGTTTCCAAGTGACGTGATCTCGACCTGCACTTCTTGTGCCTTGTCGTCGACTTCTATCGACACACCAGCCTGTGCTTCCTGACCCACACTCCCGCCAAGGTCAAGTACGAAGGCTGCAATAACAGCAGCGAGAATGACCGTAATCGCAACCATCAGTATCACTCCGATAACGGGTGAGACTGCACGTTGTCGGTCGTCCCCAATCAGACGACTTCTATATTTTTTAAAGTCCATATATTTATTCCGATATGATCTTAGCTGAAGTCCCACTCTTCGCTGCCAACCTGTGTTTCTGTCTCGCTCTCGTTGATGACAGCAACAGCAGACATTTGGCCAGTTTCAGCGATATCGCCACTACCACCATTATACGCATAGGTGACAGCATCGCCGACTTTCATATATTCTGCAGAACTCGGTGCACCGGAACCAGTATTCCAATCACTCGACGTGAGGTTCACGTGATCTGAGTTCCCAAGAGATGTGACTTCCACTTGCACTTCATTAGCAGCACTGTCGACTTCCATCGACACACCGGCCTGAGCTTCCTGCCCGACACTCCCGCCGAGGTCGAGCACGAATGCAGCGATCACAGCAGCCAAAATCACTGTAATCGCAACCATCAGTATCACTCCAATCACTGGCGATACTGCTCGTTCGTCGTTTCCACCAATCAGCTTCGCGCGATATTCTTTCAAATCCATGTGTTCTCACACACCGGTGCGTGAACGGTGAGAAAGCTTATCAGCGTCCTCGTCAAACCGAGGACTGCGGACAGGGGGTTAGGAATCCACCACGTCCCCGCTTTCTCGACCACACCTTACCGATGCTAACAGAGTCGCGATACCGGACATATATAAACATACCTGATAGTCAGGATTCGTTCTCGGAACAAAGGCTTTCAGAAATGATAAACAGCGCCCCCTGGAAGCACTACAGCACCCTCTTGAAGCCGTCCCGTCGAGCGATTTCACCACCATCTCTCAAAGCCGGACGAATTTGATCGTTCAACTCCGTTCTCTCCTTCTGCGTGATACCGACCCACTAGTCGCAGAGCGTGCGCTCGCATGCACCTACAATCCCCGTATACCGACCCCGCCGACACGGTCGAGGGAGACCGTCGCGTGCTGGTCTACGCGAGCCGGCATCACCACAGCGGTCGGTCAGATCGTCGTCACCGAAGACACGGCGGAACCGATCGGTGACGTGATCCCCACAGTGTTCGCACCTCGAGTTGTCGACTGACGGCCAGGGCACGACCGCCACGCCAACCACCACCATGCGGTCTGTCGACTACGTCGTAATATACGAAACCGAGAATTGGATTTTCGGCCGTCTCGAGGGTACGAGCCGCTAGGAGTTGAACACGTAGATAATTTCGAGTGGGACCGCCGAGGTTCTCTCGGCAAGCCGACCATACACATTGTGCTGTACTGCGTTGCGTTCGATTGATTTCTTATCTGTTTGATTATCATTCTGAACCCCTTCCGTTGTCGAGTTTTTCGAGATGCTTCCGTCTCCCAGCACCGCGGACCAACTTCTCGGGCTGGTCGTAGACGCTTCTGATAAGTTCCTCGCCAGCGTTGGCCTTGTCCGAGAGATCGGAGATCGGCCAGCCCTGGTCGCGGTGCCATGTGATCGACCCGGTCCGGAGCTTGTGGGGACTTCTCGAACTCGGACACTTCGAACCGTGACCGTGCTCGCGAGCCTCGCACGTCTCTGGGTCCCTATCATGCGGACACTCACCGCCGAACTCACAGGGCTGCGTGTAGATGTAGATCCAGTTCCGCATCGAGGACTTCGAGAGCCGACCATCGCCCTTTCGCGATGTCAGCAGCGGCTTCCGACCATGCTCGTCGGTCCGGTCAGGGCGGTTGACATCGATGTAGTCCTGGATCGTTTCGCCCACCCAGTCAGCGACGTTGACCACTCGCTCACCGAGATCGCCGTTCTTCAGTCGTGTTCCCGTCTCGGGCCGATTCCGAGGGAAGATGAACGGGAGCGCTGCTCCCTCGAGAATCTCGTCAACGACATCAGCTGAGAATCCACCTTCCCTTAGGTACACGCGCAAGCGATCACGATCATCGTCGTCCAGGTAGACATCCTCGAGGTCGAGCGCGTAGATCGTCCCAATCCGCGCGGTGGTCCGCCAAAGCAGGAGGAACAACACGTGCTCGCGCGAGGCGTACTGGAACCGCCCCATCTTCTCGAGGATCGTCTGGGCACGCTCGGCGACCAGCTTCTCCGTGTTGACGCGATCCTCTTTCGTCAAATCCGGAACGTCCAACGCCACGACGACGTCCTCGCTGACCGCCTCAATATCTTCACAGTAATTCAAGAACTGCTTGAGCGTCCCAAACTGGTTGTTGATCGTCTGCTTTTGGAGTCCTTCCGCGCGGCGCTCGGCTTCGAATTCCTTGATCATTCTCGAGGAGAGTTCGTCGAGCGTCGTCACGTTCTCGTCGCAGAACTCGAGGAACGACTCGAGTCGGTACTCGTAGGTCTGCAACGTCGAGTCGGCGCGATCGAGTTGCTGCATCCAAAGGTCGAACGCCTCTCGAGGATCGGTCGGCTCGAGATCTTCCTCGTCATCGATCTGGTCGGACAGCCGCCCGATCTCGTCGACGAGATCGTCGATGCGATCGTCATCACTCATTGGACAATCCTCCAGAACCGCGAGAAGTGGTCTCGCGTCGTCCAAGGCCGGACGTTCACCGCGCCGCCGCCGTAGGCCCACACCGTCGCGCCCAGGACGTGCTCGCGAGCGATCGAGCAACGGTCACTCATCGCGATCACCATCCTGCCAGTTTTCGGGACTGCCCCACCGGAACTGGGGATGCTCGTCGTCGACGCGATCGCGTTCGAACAGCCGGTCCTGAATATCCCTCTGGAGTGCGCGGCCGGACCGATTGCGTGGCTCGTGCTCCGCGTGGTGGTGATCATCCACCCGCGCGGCGAGATCATCCATCGACTCAAGCAGTTCACAGAACACAGCATTCTGGTAGCGAAGCTCCGTAGCGATCGCCTCGAGGGCCTCTGCCTGTCGCTCGAGCGCGAAGGTATCGTCATTCATCGGAATCACTGTCGTAGTACGTTTTTCCCGAGCCACTCTTGGGGAGGTGATCGGGCCGCTCGGGACAGCCGATCTTATGCCCATATTCGACACCGCTATTCCCGCGAGTGCACCGCGACTTGCAGGTGTCACAGACGAACTCGCGGGATGTCCGGACGACCGGGTTCGCCGTTCTCTGACCGAGCGAAGCGTGGCTACTCATCGAGCATCGCCTCTTCTGCTTCGACGACGCGTTGAAACTGCTCAGTGCTGCCACCCGAGTCGGGATGATACTCTTTCTTCTTCGCTCGAGCCGCGGCTTCGACGACATCGTCGTCAGCGTCAGGTGCGATGTCGAGAACCTCGTGCGGTGGTTCTTCTGCCACGACCGCGCCGTCCGCGCTCGGAAGACGAGCGGCAGCGAACTCCGCATCCGCTGTTTTGACCGGACGATCCGACCGAAGCCGCGTTTCGTGGACCCACTTGAGGACTTCCCGAACGTTGTCGCGAAGCTGTTCGTAATCGTCACAGGCCACAGCGAATTGTTCGCCGTCCTTCGACCACCGGAGAACAAACCCCGGATCGTCCGGATTCGCGTTGTGGCGCGGGAGGCCGCTCGACTTCGTATGCTGGTTTCCGATCGCCGCCCGCCAGTCGTCGGGATCGAGTCGATCCATCTCCTGGGCGAGCTCTTTCGTCGTCGAGCCGAGGGTCGCACTGAACCGACTCTTCGACTTGCGTTCGCTTGGCGGCGTCCGCTTGGTCGCTGCCGGCCAGTCAGGGATCATCACTGATCACCGCCGAGATGGGCACAGGAGATCCGCCGGCGCTGGCACTCAGGACACCAGACCGTCTCGGGCTCGCTGATCCAGTTCATTCGCGACCGACCTCCCTTCCGTCAGCGGTCGCGACCGCCATTTCACACGCATCCGCGAGCCGTTCGACACGCTGGATCAACAGTGCGCGTCCTTCGTCGGTCAACGTGTACTCGTTCGTTCGCCGATCGAGTTCGGACTTCTCGACAAGGCCACGATCTGCGAGGTCGTCCAGGTTCGAATAGAGTCGCCCGTGGGTCACCTCGTCGTACTGTGTCTCGAGTCGGTGCTTGATTGCGAGCCCGTAGGAGGTCTCGCCGTCGCGATCGAGCCGCTGGATCTCCTCGAGGCAGTCGCGCTGGAACCCGGAGAGGTCTCCCCAGACTATGCCGCCATCACAGCAGACATCTTCGTGATCATCGTCCGGCTGTGGTTTTCTGGTGACGATCTCAGCGTTCTCATCGACGAGAGCGTGATGGAGGTCGTCTTTCAAATGACCCCAGACCCTCTCACAAGTTAGGCACATCACGTTATACTGATCTTGCTGCTGGAGTTCGCCGTCACACTCGTCGCGTGGACAGTCCTCGTGATCCCAGCAAAGGACAGTACCACTCGAGTCCGTCCCACCGTCGGCCGCGACCGGCCGCTGCTCGCTCTTACAGAACGGACACCGCCGCCCATTGCGGACGATCACGTGATTCACGTCCGGCGTTTCGGGACACTCGTGGGGAATGCGCTCGCGGTCGATCTCGAGGCCGACGTGACAGTCGGGACAGTTCGTGATCGACTGGACGTGTGGGCTGGTGACCGTCTCGTAGGTACACTCTGGACAGCCGAGGATGACCAGTTCTCTGCCGTCGCCATCGCACAGCATCTCGCGATCGTTCCCCTCGTCATCCTCAGCTGAGTTTCCGAACTTGTCCTCGAGGCGCTCGGGACAGATATCGATCTCGTGGCCACCGACGCCGCAGTACGAACACGGCATCAGGCCTCACCTCGGTTCCGGCGGACACGATGCTTCGCCTCGGCGACGGTCTCGTCGTCGAACGCCTCGCGTGCGAGCGCGTTCAACACGTCCAGATCGGAGACACCGGATCCGGACAGCGCCGTCGAGAACAGTTCCGCGAGGACGACGCGGGTGACCGTCGGCGGGATCTGGTCGGCGACCTCGAAGCCGACGCGATCACAACGCTCGAAGCCGCGCTCGCGCCAGGTGCAGCCGGTCCACTCGTAGTCGATGCGCAACCAATCGCCGCATCCAGCCGGTTCGAACGCGATTTTCCGCGGCGCGCCGTACGTCGGATCGAAGCGAACGTCAAACCCTTCGGTCGGGTTGCTGATCGGTTTCGAAGTCAGTGCTGTCGTGTCGGGGCTTTCAATACCCCGCGTTTCGTTGTCGGACATGGCTTTCGTACTGTAACTACGAGAGCCGCGCGGACCCGGTGTCACCAGCACCGGCCCGCAATTTTCGTACGGACCCAACGGACAGTCGGGTCCACGTGAAACTCTCGTGAAGCACAATCTTGTGCATTGATACTTAACTGTTATGCACAATTCTGTTCCTATTTGGCCGAGTACTGTGCTAATACAGATGGGTATGAAAATAGTAAAAACAGAATCGTCCCTTGGGCGGGGTAATGCGCCCGAAGTTAGCAGAATGGATGACTCCTGCTGATAGAGACATCCTGGAGTTGTTAGAAAACGAGGGCGCTGATCGTGAATTGGTGCTAACGCCCGGTTTGATAGCGGAGAATACAGACTGGTCAAGGAGTACCGTTCGTAGCCATCTGATGGAACTCCGTGATCACGGTCTCGTCGAGTATTACGATGAAGATCGCTCGATCCACCAACTGACGAACCGAGGTCGGGACTATCTCCGTGGGGAAATATCACCCGACCACCTCGAAGAATAGCCACGCTTACCGTACCCGTCGTAGATCCCTCCGAGAATTTAAACCGGAAGCCGCGGCCAACAGCGGTGTGCTCTCGACAGATCATCCGCAGGACGACCTGTTGATCGCTGACGCACTGCTTCGCGAGTCCTACCGACTCGAGGACACCGACCCCGCCAGAGCGAACAGGGCGAACGACCTCGCGTCCGAGATCATCTCCACGCACGGACTCCGCCTCTGCGAGCTGCAGCGGCAGATCGACCGGGAGACCTACCCCGAATGACGAAGACGCAACGCTCACGCCTCGATCCCCTCCAGTCCGATCCGCTGCAGCATCGGCTCGAGCCAGGTCGGGATCTCGTCGGTGTACCCTTCGCCGTGGAGTTCGATCAGGCCGGCAGTTCGATCCTCCACGGCAAAGACCCAGCGCGGGCCACCTTCGACGCACACGTCGATCCGCTTCTTGTTGCTCGGCGAGCCCGTAATCTCGACATCGACGGTCCGCCCATCCTCGAGATCGGTCTGCAACCGGGGCTCATCTGCATTCGAGTCGAGTTGTCGAATGGACATGAGCGAGAGAAGGTCACAGTTTGCGATAAGTGAAGGGCGGAGACGAACGGAAAATCACCAATATCGACTCTTGCGTATAATATCGGACGCTACAAACGCTCTACTGTGGATAGCGGAAAGCGAACGGAACGAACGGTTCTATTGAAATCTTACTCATCAAATAAGTCCTTGTACAAAACAGTTGGTCGCTGAGGGATGCGAATTGACCACTGAGGAACCTGCCAATTTCAGATGACTTCCGGCGAACAGTACTGAATAGAGGGCGCATCTCGCACAGGGCTGAGTTCATACTGAAGCAACCGGATCACTCGATGCGGGCTAATAAGATAGCCCGGGGAATCCACCGTGCGAGCGAGGAACTTCCTGGCAAAAATGGTTTCGCAGCGTACACACGTTGGTATGTGATTATTTCTGAGGTGTGACTGGCGTTTCTGGGTACAACAGATCTGATGAGCACTAATCGTGCGCTTCAGGATCTAGATGGAAAAGCACCCCGTCAAGTTCCTTGCTCTGTATGAATCCTCGAAGCCGTATATCAAGTTCTACGTAGTCATGAGGCGCTTGCTTGTATGGAATAGATTCTAGAGGTTCGTTCGACATATCGAGTACAGCTGTTTCTTCTCCGGGGGCGGCTTTTACGTCCAGTGCTTGCCCGTCCCCGTCTACGAACTCTACACCCCGGCTTTCATTCTCTAAGAGCAGGAGTGCGGTGTAGGTGTCTGTGGGTTCAGTGAGGATGGGTATATCCAAAAATGAGTGGTGGGAATGGGAGATATCTCCGTCGTGTGCGAACCTGTCGTCATCTAAAAGCCTTCTCCGATGTTCGCCCGTTTGCAGGAGGATTACTGACGCATCTCGCTTTCGGACTTGATCCTCTATTTCGTTGAGCAACTCATCAATACTGTCGACGTTATGTTCTTCTAAGGTCAGCCTCCTCAAAACGTATTCATTGTACCTATCGAAGACTCCACGAAAAGTGGTTGTGATCGGTTTACTCACCCCTTCCTCTGGTACAAACATCCGTTTTGGTGGATAGATTGCTGACACCCTAATTCCATCAATATTCGGAGGAAAAGGCTTCTCGCGAAGTAAGCCGGCTTCTTTGAGTCCCTGTCTCAACAGGGAGGAACTATCGAACTGATCGTTTATTTGCTCTTCCCAAGAGTCGAGATACTCTGGTTCAATTTGATGGTTACGTACCCGCATTATTGCCTGCTTTTCTGCGTGTGAGTGTGCTTGATCAAAGGTTTTAGAGAGGATCTCTACCCGCTTATCGAGATCTACATGGCTATCTAAAAGAAAGTCCAGCAGGTAGTCGTCTTTAAATTCCTGCACCTTGTCGTGGAGGCTATTGAGATCTCTACGGTATTGTCTTCCGGCTGGAATAGGCACTTCTTCGGGTGTAGAATTTGAAAAGCGGTCCTGAGTATTTTCATCAAATAGGTAGAGTGAGAAGGCTAGGTAGAATTTTGGAACCCATGTATTGGTTCCCATAGAAGTCATAATAGGACCGACTGCATTTTGGAGCTGTCTGCTGGTCTCCCAGTTTTCCCAGTAAGGGTCTTGGTCTAAGACGGATCCGATCTCGAAATAGGTCTCTGATAGGGATTTGATGGATGAGAAATTCTTCTCCGCGTAATCCCGGTATAGGGTTTGAATGAAGTTTTTGTCGGAGTAAACGTCTTCTGCGTAGAGTTTATATGCCCAAGAATATGCAGCAAATTTCTGGATTTGAATACACTTCCGGAATGTGTTAGCGAGCTTTTGCTTTACAGCCAGGATATCCTGAGCGTTTCCATCTGAGGGGACGCCTGTATGTGAGTATCGAAATCTTTCGAAGGCTCGTACGTCGGTCAGATTGTTATGCAGCCTCTTGATTGAGTCCTTACATTCGTATTCAACAGAGTACCGCCAAATCTCACGGTAGTATTCAAGGAGAGTTTCGATGATCTCTCTACTCTTTGCTAATTGTTCTACATTGTCGGCATCCTGGAAGTTCTGCGCTATTCCATATTGGAGGGTGTTGTATCTCTCAAAAAACTGCTCGATTGCGTCGTCAAACCCTGGTTTAGGGTATGAGCTTACGTAGCAACTGGTAAGAGCGTTAAGCAGTTGATCAAAGGCGTCTCGATCGTTTGCTTGCCGGGCGTAATTGGCCTCGGCTGAGATTGAGTTAATGACGGTTTCTCTCAGGTCTTCATCAGCACCATTGTCAAGGATGTTGTTATATAGTCGGATGTATCGACGTTTGCAGAATCTATAGTCCGCCCTGAATTGTCCTTCTAAAACCGTCTCCTTGTCAATCAATTTTTGGATCAATTCTGCGAGGTGAGAGAGGTTATCGGTGAGTTCCTGACCTTTTCCTTCTCGGATAGAGGTCTCTGCTTTCTCGAAGAAGTGTTCGAGGTAGTCTTCATAGTTCGGCATCAGTTCCCACCTCGTGTCCGGATTCCCCGGCGTAGTTGTCTTTCAATCTGTTCAAGTTGCTCTTTGGATAGATCGCCGTCCAGAGAGATCACAGTGGTATCTTCAGCCAGTGTCATATCTATAGTTGGATTTTGATCGATACTGGCCGTGGCATCCTGATTAACGATCTCTGAGATTTTGTACATCCTCCGCAAGTTGATGTCGGACACAGTCCCTCTCTTATCGATATCTTTTGAGGAAACAATGATCCTCTCTAAGCCGAAATTGGGGAGACGCATCGAGACTTGATCAAATCCGGGTACAGACTCCGCGAGAACCTGGTTTGGAGTCGAAGAGGTGCTTATGATCTCTTTCTCTAAATCTTCCTTTGCAAAGTTCTTGACTTTTCCATCTAAATCGGTGTAGAACAAGAGATCCAATGCGTCTAAGAACCGTTTTGCCACAGTCAATATTGATGCCGTGAATAGTACTGCAGTAGTGTAGATTGGTAGGAACTCTGCGGTTTCAACTGAAGAGTGTGTGAAGGCGATAGCTCCGATTACTAGGTTAGCGCCGAAGACGAAGGTGACTGTCCAGATAGAACCGATATCTTCTACAAATAATCTTGTGAGTTCATTGTTAAGTGAGTTGCCGTAGATCTCTTCCCAGACGAAAGTTAGAGCAACGAAGCTGAATCCGATGATAACTGCGTGTACCTGCCATGTAGTTCCGAGTACACTACCAGAGATATTGAATGGAACCTCTTCTGAAAGAGATGAGTGAATGAAGCCGATGAAGATCCCTGCGATGAGCACTGTGATAACCAATAAAATACCTTTCATAAATTCCATACTTCGACGTCTACGGGATTTAATTACACTAAGTAGAGATAAAGCCCCAAAATGTCTGTATTTCCTGTATACCGTTCTTAATCGTAGTGACCAAGGAGATATGAAAATACCTCCGTACCAGAGTATTCCTAATACAAGAATGGCGGAAGCAGCAACAAACAGTAAAATAATCTGCCAATTGACGGCGAAAACCTGGTTTAGCGTGATCAGCAGAAGGGAGACAATTAGAATGAGAGTACCGAATCCGATTACAAAGGAACTCAATAACCGTAAACTTGAGATAGAAGGTTGTCTGAGAGAAGCCATTCTTCTTAGATCGATATTACCACCCATCAATTAAAGAATGATGGTTTTGTTGAAGTACTAAATGTTTGCCACATTCTGGCCTGTTAGTAGTTAGTGTAGGCCAGAGATAGCACCGGAGCATCCGTCGAGGGAGCGAGGAAACCCTCCTCGGCAAAAAATGGTTTCGCAACTCTATTGATCTGTTGATTTTGCACAGATTATTTGGAAGAAACGGCATCGGTTTACTGCATTCATTCTCTATATTAACCATACTGCTTATGTCAGATATCAAAGTTATAGATCACCGCTTTGGTAACGTCTTCTCCTGTACTTGCCGCTGAGGGTGTCGAAACTGTCATTTAGTGATGTTTTCAACAAAGCCGAACGAGCGGGAAATTCAGAAGCCGGGGACAGCGTAGACCTTCGCTCGACCGTTGCCGTTCGATTCGATCAGACCATACTTCTCCTCGAGGTTCTTGAGATACTTCCGCCGAGTCGATTTAGCTTTCGGGTTCTGAGAGCGCTGCTCGTAGGTCCCGTGGAGTTCCGTCCCAGGCACTTCGCCCGCAGCTTCGATGATATCGTACAGCAGACGCTTGTGCGTTCCGAGATCTTCGACCCGCTCGAGGTGGATCTCCTCGCGAGCCGCCGTCCGGTTGTCGTCGACGACTTCGACCGTGATCTTGGAGAGATCGTCATCCTTCGAGACGGCCCGCGCACCACTCCGGAGAATGCCGATCGCCTCACGTGCGTCTCCTGCAGCGACATCGGCGATGTAGTCGATCGCGTCGCTCGAGATCGTCCCCGGTCGAAGCCCCGCGCGGATGCGAGCTTGGAGGATGTCGACAAGCTGGTTGTGCGTGAACCGCTCGAGGTGGATCGTCTCGGCGCTGCGGAATCGACTTTGAACTCGACTGTCGAGATGTGCGAAGAGATCGTCTTCGTCGATCGTAATCGCGACAATTGTCACGTTCGGAATCTCGTAGAGCGCCTGGAGTGTCGTGTCATCCTCGAGGACATCGACCTCGTCGATGATCACGACGACGCGCCTGTCACTCTCGCGGAGCCGATCGAGAAACGAACTCGTCGGCGAACCGGTTTTCCGAAGATCCGCTCCGAGACCGGCGTCGCGCATGATGCCGAATAGAACTTCGGACTTCGACGAGCCGGAGATGCAGTTGTGATAGCCCCAGCGGAGGTCGAGCGTCTCCCGCTCGAACTCGCGCACGACGAAGCGAGCGAGCGTTGTTTTCCCTGTCCCGCTCGGGCCGAAAATGAGTGTGTTCTCGCCGGTATCCCCATCTGCGATCGGCTCGAGGGCGTCAGCCAACTGCCTGATCTTCGCATCCCGGTGGTAGAGATCACTCGGGATGTGGGACGGGCGGAGGGCTCGAGCGTTAGCAATCATATGTAGACAATCTATTGTCAGATAATAAAACCAGTACTCGGGACAAGTAAGGATATGTATTTCAAATAGAACTACACTCGTTCTATTAAAGATGAAGTCTAAGGCTGACGATAATCCTCATCAAAGGAACCGAGAGGATATACGGTTTCGATCATTTATAAGCGAGAACAGTGATTTATTTACAGTCATGGGTGTTTTCGCTGCACTTTCTGTTTACATATCCCGTTTACCCTCAGAAACAGTTGATGAATCCTATATTCAACTAGGTCTTGTTTCTTCCCTTTTGATAACAGGATTAGTTGCTTTAGGGATAATGAAATCACTATCTGATATAATAAACCCAGAGGAGATCTTTCGCCTTAATAACGCTCTTATAACCTTGTTCTTAATATCGTTCCTATTCCTGCTATACTCTTTATCTAGAATCGTAATTAAGGATCCGCAAGAAGTTTCTATCATTTGGAGTTTTTTCGTGATAACCCTACTACTGATGGCACTTTATGAGGGATATGACTTTATCAAAAATCGTCTGTCTCCTGTAATAGCGGATCAATTGTTGCAGAAATTGATTTCTGTTTTCTTGGTGTCAAGTATATCCCACTATCTATTTCCAAATATCCGGGCATGGTTGAAGAGGAGATATACACTACAACAGTTGGAAGAAGCAAATAATGTTATAGAAAGTCTACCCACTCTAATAAACAATTCAATTATATTATTAGAAGAATTTACCTATCCAGCCATGATTATATTTGGGTTCTCTATTTTTATACACGCCATGGATATTTTGGGGACTAGATGCAGGAAATTAAAGAAGTTGTGGGAAGACCATTGACAAAAAATTCCCGACAGGACCAATATGATCAAACTGTGGAGACGCACTCCCAAGAGGGAACTCGAACAGATTAGTTCGATAGCGATTTGATACTGTACCATAATATATATATATATATAATATCAAGAACAATAAGAGCTAGATTTCTTGAAGCTGTTCCTCGTACCCAAACTGAGCAATTGGAGCTTCTCCATTTTCCAGATAATGTACTCCTATTAGATCAGTCTCGATCTCCTGACGCTTATGAGCTGCATCAAGTTCTGGCCGATTGACGTAGGAAAAGAGCGCATCGCCGCCAAACGTCTTTTCGTGGTTATAGAGCCGTGACGAAATATTGCTAGACTCTCCAATGTATGCGAGTGGCGGTGAGTTTGATCCATACCAGATACGGTACAGCCCGTTATCTGGTGGATCTACAGCGAGCCGATTCTTGAGGAAGTAGGGTTCGGACCATTCGAGACCCATCCAGTTGGAGCCAGTTACTTCGTTAACGTTCTCCCAAGGGACTGGCCCGCGCCCATTCTCGGTGTTTGATTCAGTCTCGTCTTCCGACAGCGGCCCACCGACGATCTCGTCCTTACTGTAACTCGACTGCTTGTAGCCGTCGATTATCCGGCCGAAGTTCGCTGTCGGACTTTCGCCCATCTCTCGGCGAGCAACGGCGATCAAAGCGGCTTCGATCGCTTTCCGCTCCTGCTTGTCTTTCGCCTCTGACGGAACCGCGTATGAAACCTCGAACTCCGGTCCGTATCGGTCATGGACAGCCCATAGACACGGTGCAGCTGTATGGGGATCTCGATACGGCATCTCTTCCGCGTACGTTCCTCGAGCGAGCGAGCCTACTCGCCCGCGTGTACTCCGCCCAGTTTCGCCGATGTACTCGAGTCCATCCCGTTCCTGATGACGCACTCGGTACAGTCCCGGATCACTCGAGATCGTCCCTAAGTCTCCGTCCGCCCGAGCGAGGGAGAGCCACGGGCTCCACTCAATTCCTAACCAGTCGTCGCCATAGAAACCGGTTTCGTTCATATTCGCTCGTTGTACCATCTAAGTCACTCGCCAATCATTAAACCCTCCACTGGGGATTGAACCGTCACCTCGGGTCTTCAAGTATGAGCAAGAGTTTTTCATATGTGCGATTTTCCGCATGAGCACGATAACAGTCTCCGACTTCAGCAACCCGACCAACCTGAGCTGATAGAACGCTTCTTTCGACCATTCCCATTTTCTCCCGACTCATGCGCAGGGTCTCGTTGTACGGTTCAATCGGTGGGCTGTCCGGCTCAAGCAAGGTGCTTCGCTGAGAGAATATACCAGTCATCGCACTGCTGTGTGCAGTACTGCCGAGCCTTGCTGAACAATGTTGACGGAACGAACTGAACGCTATAATCAAATCAGGAATAGAATAAATTAGAGAAATGTGATGAATAGAATTGTAAGTCTTGCACGGTGATGACTAAAGCTAGTGGAAAGTGATTCTATTAAAATACACTAGGGGAGGACACAAGGGAGCGGGCGATTCATAAGCCAGGTTCATCGCTAGCTTCAAATGGGCAATTTGTCTCCGTATCGGCTCCAGGGAGAATCAAGACACTATTTCGATATCCGGCTTCCAGACCGTCAGCAATGATACTTCCGAGCCATGGATTCTGATCTTGGGCACGCATGATGAATTGGAACTCGGAAAGGGCAGCAAATTCTTGTTCAAAGAATGGATAGAAGTGTTCAACATTGTCTATCGAGTCTGCGGTCTCAGTAATCTCAGTATGAAGCAGGTCTGGCAACGCATCAGTAACTGCATCGTTGACTGCGTAGAATATCAACTCAGTACCTACACAAACGATCCAGCCATCATAGGTCCATACTGGGTCGCCTTCATTAATCATCTCTACGTCGTCCACCGGTTCAATAGCATCGTATGCAATACTGAGTACCAGCGCCAAGAGAACTGGATTGTACTCCGAAGAAGATCTGTCAAGATGTTCACTGTATACATCAAGTGCCTCACGATAATCAGATACAACTAGGGCGTCAAATGGCGTTCCAGAGAGGATCGTTTCCAAGACTGGTTGCTGGAGCTCCCAGTTAAGATCACCGATTGAGAGAAGAAACTGGAGTGTCCCCTCCTGAGCACTCAAGTCGGCAGCGCTATACTTGGCAAGTAGACCCTCACCAAGCCGGATCCTTTCCTTGTCGGGGATTTCTTCAAACGACAAATCATCTGGGATTGGTGCATCCGCGGGGGTATACGGAGAATTGCGAGTATAGAGCAAGTCCAGCGAGCGAAGTGTCCCAAACACATCCCAATCAATATCGCTCTTGTGTCCCAATCCGGCAGCGAGCAACCATTTGTATCCTTCTGGTTCCAACTGAAACGTGAATGGGTGATTTGGACCAGAAGTTATTATATACCAGTTGCTCTGGTCGTTTTCTGGCTCCGATTGCCGCTTATTTAGCGTTGGCACAATTTGAGTATCAGTATGTGAATGAGAAAGATCTGTCCTCTGATCTCTAGTAGATCCGTCTGATTCTACCTTGAGAATTCAAAGCGTCGCCCAGCGACAGATCTAACCTCTCTCATTATCAGTCATAACCAGTTCACCTTTCCACGTTCCCGCTGCTGGGCTTCCGGGCTGAACGTCCCACGGTAGTGTTCCAGGAACGTCTCGAGGTCGTTCCACCCGCCCCAATCACACACCAAGAGCGGATCAACATCTGCCGAAGCGAGCGCAGTTGCCCAGGTCCGACGGAGATCGTGGAACCCGAGATGGTCCCAGCCGGCGTCACCGGTTTCATCGTGCAGCTCATCTGCTGCCGATCGAACCCAGCGCCGCAGCGAGCGCGTACTCGAGATCTCGACGAGCGGTGAACTCGCGTCCGCGTCGCGATAGTCGTCGATCGTGTCGATGGTCGTTGCGAGATCTCGCGGGACTGGCGTCTCGCGGAACTTGTCACCTTTCCCGTGCCACACTCGGAGCATCGTCCCAGCGTCGGTGTCGACGACATCGTCTGGAGCGACATCGAGCACTTCGTGCGAGCGGAGCCCACAGCGAGCTCCGAGCGCGAATGCGATCCGCTGTTGGGTATCGGCGGCGGCCTCGAGGAACTGGTCGACCTCGGGCTGACTGAGCCAGACCTTCATATCGTCTCGTTTCTCGTGCTGTTGTAGATTCATGTCCGGAATGCGCGCTAACCGGCCAGTTTCGAGGGGAGATGGTAGTTGTTTCGGTGGTTCAGAGGGGAGATCGACATCGATTTCGTCCGACTTCGGAGGAGTTCTCGGACACGGTCCAAGCGGTAAGTGTACACGCTTATTAGACATATTTTCACTTACGGGATTCATAAAGAACCGAATTTTGGTAGGGCCAGTAGAACGATTTAGCGACTTTGTGCTTCCGAGAAGGAGTACGATGAAAAAATCACATCAGAGTCCTCTATAGAGTAGTGATACAACCGTTGCAGTTGGCGCGTATCACCTTCGTAGAGGTTCGATGTTAACTCACCATCTACACGTAGCCAGTGGAACTCCTCCAACTCGTAGCCATCATCCCGAGCAGCTATTTCATGCCCGAGCATACCGATAATATACTTCTTTTTCTGTCCAGGCTCTAAGAACTCCGTGTGCTTGCGCCAGTCCCCTGCCCCTCCTTTGTAGACTTTTATACTATCGGGTAAGTCCTCATACGGTATTTCATCATCAAGAATAGGGTCATCAGAACCTGTGTCTCTTACTGGGGCAAGCGACAATCGGATAGTAGCCTCGATTGGAACTTGACCCGTATTCTCAAATACGAGATGCCCGGCTCCCCCATCAATCGTCTCATGATGCAACGACAACCGAGGTCGCCGCATGAACTCCACCTCCTTCCGCATATACTCTGTCTGCCTCTGAGTGTTGTAGACCGTTATTGCGGTAATAAGAGCTAAAAACAAGGTTCCAAATGCTACTGCTTCATCCGCAGTAAAGAGGTCACTTTCCAGATAAACGATGACTGTGACGAGGAAGAGGAGAGTGGCAATGATTACAGGCTTTCCGTGATCAAATCTCCAGTTCAACTGCCTCACATTTGGGGATACAGTTCATCTATTATACTACTTTCTTTTTAAATATCAGGTCAAGCAATCGCGACGTGTACGTCCTGTACTTACCGCTTATTCACTATCTCCTGTCCGACTTCAGGGAACTTCTCGGACACAAAACTCGCGGTAAGTACAGATGTTTATATATTTAACACACGGGACACTACAGAGAGCCAGCAGCCAAGTCTAAACGGAATCCAATCATGGTCAGTATCCAAGAAGCAATTCAATTCTTACTTCGACCACTTGCAGGAATAGTCCTCTTCGTCTACGTCGTTCTGTGGTTGGTAGGTCGTAAGACGACCGATCTTATTAGATCTCTCACTGGGCTTCATGATGGTATCCAACTGGATGTCCACAACCTCCGTATTTTGTCTCTCTCAGTGGGATCAGGTCGCCAAGAACAACGGCTTCGACTCAGTTGCGGTGTGGACATTCAGAATGACACATATTTTGATCTTGTGATAGACCGTATGGAAGTCAAATATGAGTTCTTGGGCGAACACGACCACATAGATACAAGAGAAGATTCACGCTTTCAATTACGCGACATAGAAGCACACAGTAAACGCAGACAGAACTTCCACTGTCCGATACCATGGCGCGCTATACGCGATACTACTCGTGATAACGAACCGTATCTTGAGGGATATATTGAGATCGACGTAAGTCCGCTTGTGACGTTACCTATCTTGACCTCACAGCTGGGTTGGAAGAAGAAACTCAAAACAATTCAAATCAATAAACAGTTTGATGCACAGGTTCCTACCGAAGAGTGGCATCTTGAGACAGAGACCTCCTACGCGATCCCGATGAATGAGACGACATGGAAGAGAGTCAGCAACCAGAAACCATAAGTATTCTACATACCCTCGTTTTCGAGGACAGAATCTAGCAATTCTAGATTCATAGATTATATTGGAAATAGTAGTTACTGCGATAACTGCTTGACCTATACTTAGCGGACTGTGGTATCCTTGATCTGCGTATTTGACCCTACAGAATATGTGGAACCGCGCTATCGGTACAAAAATCAGCCTTAATCTCGACTCGAGTGTCCTCAAGGAGTGGGTTCTCGGACAGGAGAAACCAATCTTCGGGCACCTAAATAATGTCAAATCTTTTTAATGCATCTTCAATTGCTTCTCGTCGATGCGATGGGCACGGGTTTGCTCTCGGCTTCTGTCTATTAGAGGCCGGTCCAGATGTTAGCCCATAGTCCTCTTTTACATCTGCTATCCAACAATTTTTCGCATGGAACCCGTGCTGTTCCTTAACGTACTCGCGGATTTCTTCGTAAGTAACTACCATTTGCCACAGATAGTCGTACACGGTTGATTTTAATTTTTGCTGTCCCATCATTCCAGTAGTCTTCAGCATGTCCGTGACGACCGGCTTCGCGGACACAGTACTCGGGTAGTGGGGTCGACAACCGAGTAGCAGTCGATGAGTGATAAAAGCAAAACACCCCTAGTAGAATCTATGTTCTATGACCAGTTATGGCGACAAGTACGTCGTTAATGAGACATACCGGAGTTCGGTGGATCCAGCGATTGATGAGTTCCAGACATGGCTGAACGGACCAATCGACACCGGAATAAGAAATTCAGGTGGCATCCGTTCGATTAAGAACCCGAATACCGGTGAACGCGAGTTCTTAGTCTTCTACTCCGATTCCAGTTCCTCTCAGACTCAAAACCCGTGGGAAGACGTCATCAATATGTCTGATGGGATTGCCCATTACTGGGGCGACGCTAAAGCAAAACATCGTCCCGATCCAGACGCACCCAAGGGTAATGGCTGGGTCAAAACAGACTATACGGAAACCTACGCTCAGGGCAAGCGTGCAGACGCGCCACCAGTGTTGTTATTCGAACAGCCAGAGTCAGGTGAAGTCACCTTCCGTGGAGTGTGCGTGATTACTGATCTCCGAATCGAACGTCACAAAGATGAGGGCGAAACCGCTGTCAACTATCTAATCGAGCTTGCGATTCTCGATGCCGATGCCGTTAGTCTGGAATGGATTCATCGAAAAGCCCGGACTGGTGTCGATACCGGCGGGCCTGACGCTTGGAATCAGTGGGTGTCGGACGGACGGATACAACGGTACTCCATATACAAAGACAGCATCCGCGCAAAGGAGACTCAATACCCAGACGGACACGAGAAAGAACTGCTCGATGATATCCGGAACCGTCTCGACGGTCCGAATAAGGGAGTCCAACTCGAGTATCTCCTCAGATTTCTTCTCGAACAACTACCCACATTCACTAATGTAGAGTTGACTCCCCCAAGCGGTGACAGGGGCGTAGATCTCACAGGCAGTATCGATCTCCTCACAGATACTCATCTGAGTGGAACTGCAACAACAGTCGATTTCAAGGCCCAGGCAAAAAATACGGCCAGCAGTATTTCTGGGAAAGAACTCAGCAGATTGGCCTCTAGAATCGATGACGGTGAGATTGGATTGTTTTTTACTACATCCCACTTCACTCACAGTGCCCAAAAAGAGAACTCGACCACCTATCCGGTTCGGTTGTTCGCAGCTGCTGATTTAGTTGAGTTGCTTCTCCAAACCGATCTTGTCGAAAGTCACCGTCTCAGTGACGAGATTGTTAGCGAAATCAAGGAGTCGAGCTGAGCTACCACTGTACTGAACTGGATTCGAGTGTCCTCGATCTCCAGTTTTGAGTCTACAGAACATGAAGGGTCGGACAGAGGGCGCACGTACTAGCCGTCTCTCGGTTCAAGATGTCCTCGAGGAGTGGATTCACGGACACCTCTTGTCCGACTTTGGAAGATCTCTCGGACGATGATTTCACCAAGTTTGGTTTCGAAAGTGGTGTTACCCACGTGTGCGAAATTATTGACAAACACCCATAATATGGTTTACAGAATCAATACTAAGTAGTGAGAGTTTGAAGCAGGGTGAAAATGAGCAATGAGGGAACAATAGTGAGAGAAATTAATGCGAACTACACGCAGTCCGAAGACCGGGCTATTGGTGGTAGACTCACAATCACACCTGAAGCAATCAAATTCTCACCGAATAAAATAGATGAACTAACTAGCAGGAGTGATCTGCGCATTCCAGTAGAAGATATTGAGAGCGTAGGTGTGGAAGAAAAGTTCAGCAATGGATTGCAAGATACTTTAAGAGGAGGTGGGTTACGAGACCGTCTGTGCATTAAGCGCAAAAATGGCCAGAGCGAACTCTTTGTAGTGAATGATTTGAGCGGGATTATTGACGACGCACAAGCAGTAGTAGAAGGTGATACTGCAAGCACACCTGAAGATGATGAAAACCCTGAGCTGGGCGGTCTACTACTGAAAGGAGTAGCATATCTCTTCGGTGGAATCGCGCTGTTGCTCGGAGTCTTACATTTGATATCAAGTAATATTGCGGTCGGCGTACTGCTGCTACTTGGGGGTATCATCGGATCGCCGTATACAAGAAAAATAATGGGAGATACCCTTGGCGTTCGCATCAACAAATGGACGGCGACAATCCTGTTTATACTATCCTGGCTAACTGCTTCGCAATTCTTGCCATAAAATAAGTACAGGCTCTGTATTGAACGGGGTCGCTATCCGACTTTGGAGGAAATCTCGGACACAGACTCAATGAGGTGTGGATATTGTGATAAGATGACTACTTCAACAATTCCCGGACCTCTCCAGAGACTTTCTTAGACGCGCCGATGATTGTTCGGGTCAACAAGGGGCCGGCCGTCGGTCGGTGTACAGTGATGTACATACCACGCTTCGGAATGTAATCTCCCAGGCATTGGACTGTTGAATGCTTCTTCGGGGAACTGAGGCAAGTTGTCGGCAAGGAACTCGTCGCTCGGCCAACCCTGGTTCGCAATGACCTGTTCGGGGAGATGGTCATTGAGAACCATATAGCCGACAGCAACGACATCGAATGGTGCACAGGGAATTCGGGGATAGTCGGGGTACGTTTGCTCATGCGCTGGCGGTTCCCAATGCTCAAATGCAACTGTATCAATACAATTTGGATTATACTGTGCATGAAACACCGGATGGTTCGCATCATGGTCGCCATTCTCACCGTTCGCCTGCTCAGCATGTAGATCAAAATCAAAATGCAGGCCTTGCACGCGTTCTCGAGATTCTGATCCGTCATCCTCGGTAACCTGTAGATACACCATCTCAGTAGACGACTTGGTGATAAGGTACTCGGGACCCTCGTCAGCCCGACGTTTCCGTACAGTCAGCCCAAACTGAATATACACCTCAACGGTAACACTCCTATCACCGGGTTCATATGGTACGGGGCCGAGCCTCACCGCCTCTCCCTCAAACGTCTCCACAGAGATCGTCTTGCTGTCCACAAAATCGGCTTCGAACTTGGCAGATGCAGCCCCATCAGATTCTGTTTCTCGCGACAAATTATTCAAAAACGTAGCAAACGCTGCCTCTATCTTATCCACGTCACGGCCGTCCACTCGTTCCCAGGTCATTTATAAAATTCACCACCCACTCAGCTTCATGTACTCCTCCTCAGAAATCCGTGTGAGCGACGCCCCAGCCGGAATCCATGCCTCAGGACTGACTGAATGTTCCTCACAGACAGGTTCCTTGCTCAATACACAATAATAACCTGCATCCTTGTGGCCCTCTAGGCACTCTACAGGATCAATATCAAATTCTTCACGCTTGATAAACTCTCTTGCACTGATTGTCCCTTCATCATCGACTGTCGTATTTCTCGTCAAAACACTATCTAACTCAGCAGTCCACCACCATTGCTGTACCCCTGAAAACGGGCCCTCATACGCTGCCTGACTGAACAAGGCCTGAATTTCATCAGACTCACAGAACATCTTAACATCGACATCCAAATACGATGCTGCCGCAACCGAGTTTACTAGCACTCCGGGATATTCCAGTACCTGATTATACATCCAATATCCCAGAATTGTTCCCTTCCGTCGAATCGCATCCTCCTTCATTTCGTCTTCAGTGAGTACTGATAGACTTTCAGATTGGCCCCACGAGTACTTGTCCAAATTAGGCTTCGCACTCACAGGCACATCTGCCATATCGGTCAAGAACTCCGACGGTCGCTCTAGCAACTCCTTAGCATCGGCATCCTCCATGCGTGCCACCAAGTGTTCACGGATAGATCGGAACCCCTCGATAATTCCAGCACACTCGGCGGCCATCCCACGATGGCCCCCGTCAACCGGCCGTAACTGAATAATCTGATCGTCCGAGTCTTTCACACTCTCGGGATTTGCATACTCACCCTCATCCCGGTGATATACGCAAAGCGGAATTCCAAGATCACCACAAGCATCACGTACATCCGGCCGCCGCACTGTACTTAACGTATATTCGTTCAATTCTGCGTCGAGAATCACCACCAACGGGTACCCGGGTTCCCCCGTCTCTTCAAGAAGCCGTTTTACAAACGATGCGTCGTCCTCACCATCTGCAGCGGTCGTATCTCCTTCAAAGTGGTCGATGGTATACATCTCCGTATCCAGATCCTCGAGCAATGGCTGTTTGAGTGATTCGTAGTTCGAGTCATTGTCTTCGAAGACCAAGATCTGATATGTCATGGGCGTGGTTATCGCTCGAACCGCACTTCAAAACACGTTTCGAATCCGTCGGGTGCTTCTACAACTTCGATTTCGCCACCTGAACTCTCAACAACTCGCTGTACCACATATAAGCCGAGGCCGACGCCACCGCCGAGTGGATCATCTTCGCGCGTATCTGTCGTCGAAAAGAGTGGATCGAAAATCCTCTCTTCGACACCCTCCGGAATCCCGCTCCCTGTGTCCGCTACGCGAAGTTTATGCCACCCTTCCGTGTTCTCGGCGTTAAATCTGATGTGTCGCCCGCGTTCTTCGGGCGCAACATCAAGGGTTGCCTTCATCGCATTCGTAAACAGATTCATCAGCACACCAGTATAAATGCTCGGATTCAATTTCGGCGTTTTGAGGCGCTTCTCGAACGCATACTCTACCTCAATATTCTTCCTGTCGGTATAGTGGTCGAACTGTTCAACGACTTCATCCACTTTCCCATGCACATACAGTTCACTCTGCGTGTTCTCCTCTAACCCAGACATGAACCGCTTGGCGTACCCAAGTTGCTTCTCGAACTTCTCACGGGCCTCCCGCGTCACTGCTAACCGCTCCTCTAACTCAGGCGACCGCTCCGACTCTGGCACGTCTTCCCAGACCTCAATCATCTCATCCGCACACCGAAGTAACTCACTTGTCTCATGCGTCATGAAAGCCGCTACTGCACTCATCAAGTACATCGACTCCACGGACCCACGCAACTCCTCACGTGCCTGCTCGTATTTCTCGACCTTCTCTTGCAACTCTGTGTAGGACTCTCGAATCTGTGGCTTCAACTCCGTCCGAAATCTATCTCGGACATCCGTCGGCTCACCCGCGCTACTCGTCGACGACTCGGAAACCGATGGCGACTCCGTAGATACTTCACTCCCAACTGAAGACGATGGCTCAGACGACGCTGATTCTCCAAGATTTTCCGACTCCGTCGCCACGTCGTCATCGGCGTTCGAGCTAGATCCAGCGCTACTGGACTCACCTCTTAAGTCGTCGAAAGTGAATTGACCATCGTCACTCGACCCCGTTGTACTCGCGGTGTTTGATGATAAATCAGCTGTCTCTGACTCGGTTAATCCGTTGACAAAATTGTCGACTTCCTCCTCAAGCGCCTTTTTTTGCTCTTGAATCTCCTCTTTGAGGTCCGACGCAGATTCCTCTACTTCCTCCTGCTCACGCCGGAGCGTCTCTTCATAATCCAAGACTGCAATAATCTCCATGGCCCCCCGCGTGATATCGATCAATTGCTCCATAGCCGCATTTTCGACGAATCCCTGGCGATCCATCGCTGGCACCAATCGATTCGGGCGGTCTGTCTCACTATCAGTCTCATCTTCACCGGGCCGGTAACTCGACACATTCACCGCCCCAAGAACCTGATTTTTCGCTGGAAGATTCAACTGCGAGTTTCGAACCTTCTCTTCGTTTTCTTCGTCACCAGGGAAAAGCTCCGAAACAAACGACGACCGCCATCTTCGCTCACGTCGTGCGCGTGATTCTGAAATATTTAGCCAATCATTACCTTGGTCACCATACGGTGGCACACGGAAATGCTTATCAATGACCCGGATCCCACCGTTATCCCGCAACCACTTCGGAGCGGAGCGACCATCGATGGTATCCATTCCTCGGAATACTCCGGCATAATTTTGGTTGAAATACCGGATTTGACCGTCTATGTCTCCCACGAGATTTTCATCGAGAGTGAATCGATATTCACGGTGTTCTGCTTCACCATCATCATATCCGTACGGGTACTCACAGTGATAGGTGAGTGTTGAACCATCGACTGTGATTTCGACTTCACCGACATATCGTTCATAAATTTCTTGGGCTGCACTCTTTGTTGGCGAGCCCTCCCCTGGCGGTGCAAAATAGACTCTGAAACCAGGGTCCATACCCTCCCTGTCCGTTGTCGGTTCTTCAGTTGTATCGAGTTCGGATCGGACGTCTTGGTAGGGAGCGGAGATGATATCTAAGACTTCGCCGGAGACTTCTTCGAGGTCGCTCTGGGTCCAGTCGTCTTGGAGCGCACCTATCCGGAGTTCGGTGCCCCTTTCCTCTTCGGTTGCTTCCTCGATTCGATATTCGACATCTTCATGTTGGAGTGTTTCGCCGCTTTCGAAGTCACCCCAGCGGAAGGTCGCCACCAGCCGTCGATAAGCATCAACCTCGGGATAGTAGGCGACAGTGTCGAGGTCCAACTCGAGACCAAGGTTGCGGACAGCGAATCGCCCAACACCTTTGGCACCGGTCAATTCGCGATTATATCGACGGGAGGTTTCCTGTTGGAGTCGGCTTGTAGTGGCGATCGTCATCCAGTAGTTTCGGAACTCGGTCTCTGTCATGCCGTGTCCGTCATCTTTAACGATTAGCTCGTCGTCGGAGAGCCAGATATTACATTTTGTGGCGTCGGCATCGTAAGCGTTCTTGATGAGTTCTGAGAGTGCGATTTCAGAGGTGGCGATCAGTCGTTCGCCGATTTCAGATAATAGTTTACTGTCGCTAGAGAAAGAGACTGCATCCGTCTTGAGAACCTCGGGGGTGTCCTGCTGAGACATTGGCCTAGTTTCTAGCCTCAACCGTGTTAAACTCCCCTCTTGAACGACACTCGCTTCCCGAGGAGACGGAGAAACGGACCTCAAGCCATCACTCCCAAACTCTTCGCTGAAAGGATGCGATAGTTTGGAGTACAACCCGCGGTGTGGTCACGGAGAGAAGTAGATTGAGGGACTCGGGTTGGATTAGGAGGCGTCGAATTCGAGGTGGGCTTCGATAGCTTCATCGATTTGCTGGAGAATTTGTGTATCGTCGGCGTTTGGGTCGCGGCGGGCGTCGCAGAGGTCGTTGAAGAGTGTGCTGAGATGCGATTTGAGAGATTGAGGGATGGATGCAACGTCGAGGACAGGGGCGGCTTCAAGGTCGCTGATTTCGAGTTTTTGGAGGCCGCTGTAGTTCCGGCTGCGTTTGGAGAGGATCCCGCGGATGAAGTTGCTGTTGAGGTAAGCAAGGAACACGTTGAGTGTGTCCTCGTCGTTGAGGTAGATGGTGTGAGTATTGTTGGTGGTGAGTAGATCGGCGTCGTTCCGGTAGAATTGAAACCCATTCCGATTCATGTACTTGCCTAAGATGTCCGGAGGGTCGCGTCTGTCGACGCGATACCAGGGATTGCGCCGAGACACAAGTGTTCCTTCGGTGACCCCGGTTTTGCGGCCATGGTTCAGATAATCCTTGACGGCTTGGCTTTCGATGTCATCACTCTGTTGGATATTACCGTCGTCATCGTAGCAGTACAGCATCCAGACATCATCGCCGTTATCTCGCCATTGCTTCCAATCTTCGGTAGTGATGTTGAGTTTATCAAGTCCGCGAGCAGTTTTCAGGATTCGCTCTCGATACTCGGGAGGGATGTTGTGGGCGTCGATGTCTGCTTGCGAGAGACAAAAGAAACTGTTGTTGCCGGTGGCGATACCACGTTTGACGGTAGCGAGGGTGTCGAATTCGACGAGTTCTGGATGATCTTGGATGTCGGTTTCATGGAAGTAATGTGTCCAGCGTTCGGTGGTGGTGAGAACTTGTTGTGCGACCGTAGCGTGGAAGGCGACTGCCTGATGGGAGTCTCGCTGACTGGGTTGGTCGAGAAGAGTCGCGACTGGGATGTCGGTGGGCCAGTATGAGAGTTTAAGGAACGATATTTCGTGGGTATCTGTGGGGGTACCGGCTTCGAGAAGGAGGATACTGGGAGTTGTTTTTACGCCGTCGAAGATGTCGACGCTATCATCAAGCTGAATGATTGCATGGATGGTAAAATGTTCAAGTAGATATGATTTCATGTCGATGCCGAAGTCAGTGGCCATGAACTGTGATGGCATGATGAAAGCAGCACGGCCACCTTCCCGGAGGAATTGGGCGGCATGAATCAGGAAATATCCATAAAGTGGGGTGCGTCGTGAGAAGTTCTGGCCGGTTTCTTCTGAGATAATGGTATTGAGGTTGTTTTTTGATTGGTTGTCGACAGCCTGATGACGTGAGTAAGGAGGGTTACCGATGATCACATCGTAGGCCTTGAATTGTGATTGAGTGCCTGAGTAGACGGGACTGAAGTGGATGAAATCGTCTTGGTAGAGGTTTGGAGACCCTGGACCGTCGGCGAGCTTTAGTGCGGTGGCAGCCATGGTAATCGCGATCTCGTCGACGTCGATACCGGTGATATCTGGCATCGGAGTTTGACAGCCCTGATCCATCTTGCAGCGGAGGGCTTGATAGGCGAGTTGCCCAGCGCCGATGCCGGGGTCAAGAATGGTATCATCTGGGTCGGTGATTGCCCAAGATGCCATAAACTGGCTGACATGATTCGGAGTGGCAAATTGGCCGAGGTCTCGGCGGGCGGCCTGTGAGATGAGTTGCTCGTACACGTCTGCAAGAACCTCGGAGGGGTTGGTGGTCTGGACGACGAGGTGGCGGAGCGCAAGCAAGAGTGAGTCAATTGGCTGTGGATGCTCTGGGAGGTGTGTATCTATAGAGGAGGTGAAGGCGTGGTTGTCAGTTATGTTGGCCGCGGCTTCGAACTGGGAATTCCAGTCGGCACCCGGGCTCAAAGCTTCGAGGGAGTTGGCTTCTGGTTGGTAGAGTGCATAGAGAGTGGCTTTGAGGAATCGATTGAATAGGGCACTATTGGTTGCGTAGTGGCCTGGATTAACGCGGTCAGTATTTACGCGTTTGTCGAGCCAGTCGGAGACATTGTCTGTGAGTGTAAGTGGTTTGTAGTGGGTGAGATAGTGTTCAGTGAGTTGCTCTATGACTTGCGTAAGTAGTTGTGGGAGTTGAAGACCAGTGAGGTCGGTGGGTGAGTCAGGAGGTGTCGGTTGGTTTGTATTGAGTTGCCAGCGGTATGCGGTTCCCCATTTAGTAGCAGTGAGGACATTTGCATTGTGGAGTTCATGGAGTTTGTTAAGGGCTGTTTTGTTCGAACAGCCGAGGTGGTCTTCGATATCGCGTGTACGCTCGGCACCTTCTAGAGAAATTGATAGGAGAATCTGAGAGTGGTGGTATTCTGGAAGATATCTACCAGACTCTGACTCCCGTGAGTTCGACATACGGTGCCCATTACAAGCTATTGTAAAGGGTTTTGCGAATATGCGGCCTGCAGTCGTTCGGCAGCTCACTGCATCCAGTGGTAGACCATCTTGTTGGTAACGGCGAAAATCGGCTTGCCGGTGCGATCCCGGCCGCGTCGGTGCGGGCGACGATGTACGTTGTTAGTCGATTGCGAACCGGCAGCTCATGGTAGTGTTTCTGTTTTGGAACGTTCTCCCAGACGTGCAGGTGTGTCTCCGTTGGTGTCTCTACGATATCAGCAGATGTGATCTGCACCTCGCAGCGGCGCAGTCCACACCTGCAGATCAACTTCACTTAACCACATGCGCTTCCCCTCACGTTGTGTGAACGACTTGAGTCTCATCGCTGTCCTCAATCCTCAGTTTTCCCCGACAAACCATGATGGATTGGGTTGTCAGTACAGCAATCAGCCTCGATCTCGGGGCAAGTTATCCTCGAAGACCGGCTTCGCGGACATGGAACTAATTCGTTTTTGCTAAGTGATGTTCTGTAGACTCGTAATATTGTTCTCCCAGAAACGTCCAAGAATATCTATAAGCCATGAAGACTGTTTCGTCATCATCTATTCTATGAGCGAAGTCGCTCTGAGATCCTTCCTCAACAGAAAAATGGATTTCTAGAGGATTCCAATGCTCTTGGAAATCCCGTCTAACTGCAGCAACATCAATTCTAGCGATACCTCCATCAGTGATAGCGATATCAAGATCAGGCGCTGGAGGTGTGTTTATCCAATCCTCGCCCTTTACAGCCGTTATTTTCTCTTCAAAACCAATATGGAAAGCCAGGTTTTCAGCAGTCTCTTCTCCAGTATTACGTATACGAATCATGTACCCCTTACCCTCTATTTCTGAGCTTGATGAATATCCAAAGGCGATCTCGGCTTTCCTTCCTAGGGGAGTACTAGCAATCAGGCTATTCACAAACCGTCTAAACGGGTCAAGAAAGGCACCTAAAATCCAACCAAAAATAACGGCTACAATGTGAGTGATAACGCTCCGCCTGTCGGGCAGTTTGCTATCATCGTCATCCTCAGTCATCAGGTTTGATTACTATCCTACAGCAATGAATTTGTCGTCAATTACTGAGATAGTCGGCGTTCAGGTGTTGGAATGATCTAATAGAATCGTTCTCGAAGACGGGGTTCTCGGACAAGGGTTTCCTTCACGATCTCGACGGCCATCGGGAGGAAACAGAGCGTGGCGACTATCGCCGGATCGATTGGGAATGCATCGGATGGTCGCGGCAGATTCCCTGTGCCACCGAGTCCGTAGAACGCAGTCTCATCGAATAGACTCACATGCCTTCGACCTCGTTCAAGCTGATTTCATGAGTCTGCTTGACACAAAGGACCTCGGTATACTCTATCAGGGCATCGAAGTCTACCATCGAGGTTTTCGTGAACGGCAGCTGGTGGTTGAACTGGGTGTATCCGCGATGCTTCTCGCAATGCGCATGTATCGAGCCGAGACTCAACGACGTACGACTACACTCCGTGCAGCGGAACAACACGAGATCTCCGTCGCACTCGTATTCCTCATGGAACTTCTCGAGAAGACTCATGCGTCCACTCCGCTCGTCTCTTCCTCAAGGAGCCCCGAGGCCTCGATCATGAACGTGACGAACGCGATCGCCGAGGCAAGGAAGATCTGAGATGACCCTTGCTGTACAGCGATGAGGAACACGATCGCAGTAAGAAACGCAGTGAACTCCACACCACTCATCGGGGCATCTTGGCCCATCTCCCCAGCCTGACACTCTGACGGTACGGCTTCCTTGATCGCCGGACCGATCCACTCGACAGTGCCGAGTACCACGACGAAGGGAACTGCCACGAACACTGGAGCCGGCACGCCGATCACGTGGAGTGCAACCAGCAGCGCGATCGCTGGAGCAACGCAAACAGCCAGCGCTCGCAACCGGACGAAGTTCTCGACCGAACAGTCGTCACACGCACACCGGTCCTGGACGATCCACTCCTGAACGAGCTGCCGTCTCATCGCCGACCTCCATCGTGATCCACTGGTCGCGACATCCAGATCGAACTTGACGTCGACGCCGATCTCGATCGCGATCTCCACAACTCGGGATCACGATCGTCCCCGCACCCCCTGCCTCCGAGTTTACCAATCCTGTCCGTCAACTGGCTTTGGGCGTGCAACAGTATGTATAGTGCTGTCGGAGCTACTAACAGCGCAAACCCACATCGCCGTCTTGCGGTTTCTGGTATCGAATCGTTAGCCCTGATCATTGGCGATTTGTCTGATACGTCCATCAGAGATTTCGACGGCAGAGCATCTCGCGATGTCGTTCGCGGACAGTTCACTCTCTTCATAGATCGACGCGAGTAACTCGTCTCGCCGTTTCCGATCGGCTTCTTTGCGCGCCTTCTCGAGTTGCTGTTCGTGGTCGGACTGCCGAATCCAGTTGTCCGATGATTCCTTGTCGTCCAAGCGATCAAGCTTGAGGTCCTGCATCGTCCGGAACGTCTCGGAGCCATCCATGTTCGGCCACTCGAGAACCTGCAGGGTCTCGTAGTAGACGACGCGCTTGATCCGGTTGATCTTCTTTTTGTAGATCCTGGCCCGACCACGGATCTCGACGTTGACCCAGTAGTCGGCCAGCATCTCGAGACGCCCGTCGATCATCTCCGGACTCGGCAAGTTCATCAGCGCGATGATCTCTCGAACGCGCTCCATCGCCCAGGTCTGGCTGGCATCGACGTTCTCGTGACTCATCGATCGACGGGAGTCCAGTTGCTCTCCCTCCTCGAGGACGATCGCCGATTCCGGTTCGACGACGCCGTAGAGTTGGAAGAACTCCGGCGGGTCGATCGCGATCTTGTCCGGCGAGAACCCGTCCTCGGTCGTATCGAGAACGTAGCCCAGAAAGTCACAGAGGTTCGATTTTCCAACGCCAGTCTGCGCGTCGTCTGCCGTAACGAGAATCTTCGCGTCTCGACCCTCGAGCTTCCGGCGACCGATCTCTTGAAAGAACGGGCCGCTGAAGTCCTTATCAACTGGGATGTCGTGATCCGGCTCCCGGACTTCCGGGCCCCCAGAATCGACAGTACTCATTCGTCACCACCCGGCAGTTGCTCGGCAGCTTCGAACTGGCCACGATCTCGGAGCAGACCCCGCAGATCGCTTTTATCGGGATCGTTCCTCGCTACCCGGTCTTTGACCGATGACGAGAATCCGAGTTCCCCAGCGATCTCGTCGAACTGGTGGGACCACTCGAGGAGCTTCTGACACGGGATCCGGTAGGGCTTGCTCTCACTGATCTGCTTGATCCGACCGCCTGTCGTGTCCACCTTCTGATTCGTGATTTTGGCGTTTGCCAGCGTGTGGACTTGATCGAGGTTGTAATCCTCCCACGTCTCCTCAACGCGGTCGCGATGGGGAAGCAACTCGTCGTAGACGCTAACGACGGCACTCTGAAAACTGGCCTGTAGCTGCTTGGTAACGGCCCCAACAGCCTTTGCGCGCCGGTATTCGGCCCGGCGACGATGCATCTCCTCGAGGGCGTCGTTGACCATCTGGGTCGGCCGTCGCGACCGCTGGGGGATATCGTCGTTACTCATCGGACCCCTCCGGATGCGGTCGGATGATAATACACTGTTCGTCGACGAGGACGGGGACCGCACCGCTGTGAACTAACAACTGGACCGCGGAACTTCCATGAATCCCGATGTGTTCACAGAAGTCTCTATTTAGCGTACTGGACAGCGAGCCCGTATTGTTCTCTTGAATCGTCCTCGGTTCTGCCTCTCGCATGAGGACATCCATATCAGCCGTCTCGACCCCGTCATCCGAGGCTGTTCGATGGCTTGATGACTGTGCCATATCTCGGCCATAGCGATTTGTTGACTTATAATCCGGTTACCGTCATAGTTGAATCATATTACTGTCTGACTAGCATACCATATATCTGTAATATTACGGATTTTTAACTGATTGACTGCCGGCCGATTTAGCGATGGGATCGAAAAGAGACCAAATTACCCAGACACTGAAGATCGGGGGCGAAATGCTCCGATCCTCACGATCGCTGGATGAGGATGACCGGGCGATTTTAGGCGAGGTTCGAATGATCGGCGGGTCAATGGTCACTATCCTGATAATCGCGTTGGTACTCACGGAGGTGTACAACGCGGTTGACTTCTCACAGACGAATGGGACCTATGACAGCCCGTTCGGGTCGGTCGTGAGCGACCTCGAAACAACTGGCGTCGCTGCCATGAGTCTGCTCGTTGTCGGACTACTGGTAGTTGCAGCAAGCGCGATCATGCGCTACTTCGGTGGCGGATTCGGCGGCAACAGGTGACAATGTTAGACAAACTCAAAAGCGAAAAAGTCGAGAAGAATCGAGACGCGGCCCAGTCGGTCGTCAACGATCGGCTGGACATGGACAGTCGCGGGGTCATGCAGGAGGCTCAACTCATCGGCGGGGCACTAATCACGATCCTGATATTGGCCCTCGTACTTACCGAAGTCCACGGAGCTGTAGCAGTCGATAGTGGCCCCTTCGCCGAGATCGTCACCGATCTCGAGACGACCGGCGTTGCAGCACTGTCGCTGCTGGTCGTCGGCCTCCTGATCGTCGCAGCAAGCGCCATCATGCGCTACTTCGGCGGTGGCTTCGGATCCCGTTGAGGTCCACCCAAATCCGCGTTTTTAGCAACCAATGAATGGGAATATCTGGACCGTTGCGATAGTCGTGGTTTTAGCGGGCGTGCTGTTTCTCGGCGTCAGCACGCAACACGAGAGTGCGACGGTCACGGAGAACGTTACAGACGAACTGCACACGCTCAACGAGACCGAGCCGATCGTCCTCGAGGCCAGCGACGACTGGTATCACTTCGTCGAGGGCAGCGATGTTGTCGAGAGCAACGCGACCGGCGAGCAACTTGAGCGAGGTACCGATTACTTCCTCGATAACGAAAGTGGCGAGATTACGTCATCAACGGAGTACGACGGCGCGACCGTCTCT
Source organism: Natrinema ejinorense (assembly GCF_002494345.1). Taxonomy (GTDB): domain Archaea; phylum Halobacteriota; class Halobacteria; order Halobacteriales; family Natrialbaceae; genus Natrinema; species Natrinema longum. Next base: position 400,407 of record NZ_NXNI01000001.1, on the reverse strand, counting down.
ATCGATTACGAGTACACGACAACCGATGACCAGACAGAGTCGATCGCGGCTGTCGTCGAGCCGCTGGCAGTGCCGATCGCGTGGACTGCCCTGATCGCGGGGGTTGGGACGATCCTCCTCTGGATCGCGCGGCTTCCCAGCGGAGGTGGGTCCTGGTGACGTGGTCTGGCGTATTCTTCGCGACCATCGCGATCGCGACACTGTTCACCGTTATCTACGGGGTCCTCGAGGAAGCCGTCGTCTTCTCGACGGCGATCGCGACGACGACGTGGTTGCTGCTCGCGTTCATCCCGGAAGTCGTTGTGATCTCCAACGGCAGCAAGGTGCCGGTTCAGATCGGCCCCATCCGCTGGATCTTCACCGGCCTTGCTCTCTTATCCGCGATCGCACTGATCGGCGCGCTGCTGGGCGTCTTCCCAGCTGAACCAGACATCGATACCCAGCGAGATTCGATATCATGACCTCAGAGAAACAGGCACGAGAGCAACAGCAAAGACAGCGAGAAGAACTGCAGGAGCGGTCAGCATCCTCGAAACAGGCCTCGCGGCAGGCGGAGCAACTGGTCGAGGAAACGCAGAGCCAAGAGTTCCTGGAAGAGTTTCGCGACGCCGATATGGCCGACTGGATCGAGGAAGAGCTCGGTCCAGAGCTCTCTCAGATGTTCCCGATCGCCAACGAGAGTCGCGAAGACTACCGTCGGCATCGGTGGCTCAACGAGAACCGGGCAGAGCGGATCGTCAGCGAGCACGACCCCGGCCGACTCTGTCGTGGTCCGCTGCTCGAGCTGGCTCAGGGAGTCCACGATCGTCCCGATCAGGCACCCCGCATCGGCCAGACCGATCAGGAGCGACGGCACGTTCGCGAGGCAGAGACTGCCAAAACGGCGATGCAGAGTCTCGGGATCGAGGCTCGCGGTCTTCGATCGGTTACCGAGGCCGTGCACACGAGCAGACTCGAGAAGACTGACGAAGGGGATAGCGGCTCGAGCGGTCGCATTCGCGGTGCACTCAACAAGGTGTTCGACTGATGACTGACAACGACAACACGGACAACGACATTTTCGACGACGAGTTCTCGTGGGACGACGAGGATACCGAGGCACAGAAAATCGAAGCAGCAGAAACAGCAGGCGACTCCGTCGCAGCGGTTCTGTACTTCCCGATCAAGTTACTGCTCGCGTTCTTTGCGAAGCTGATCATCGGGATCAGCCGCCGAATCCCCGGACGGTCCCGTATCCAGAAGGGGCTGATCAAGTCGGGCATCGAGGGGCTGTGGAAAACAACCGATGCGAATCTGATCGTCATGACGATCTACGGCGACGGTGTCGCCGTCCCTCGACCCGCGCAGGTCAACAGTGACGAAGGCAAAGTCGAGACGGCCAACGGCGAAGAGTGGACGCTCACGGATATCTCGACCGTCCGAATCGGCAAAGCGCCAGTCGCCTTTGGAGTTGCGGACGATCACGAGCTCGCGTCTCCGGTAGCCGCTCGAGTCGCCGAGGCAGTCGACTCGGACTGGCGGCGAGTCAAGACAGTGCAGGAGACTGCAGACGGCATCTCGCCAACAGAGTACACCGATCCACAGACAACAGTCGCTGATGGCGGCGAGAGCGGCCTCCGCGAGCCGTTCGACGACGTGTGGGTCGACGCTCGGAACCCACTACAGAGCACTGCCGGCTGGATCGTGAGCATGGACAAGGCGTACGAACTCCACTGGTCGCAGTCCTCGAGCGAGGAAATGAAAATGCAGGAGACGCGCGGACGGCTGGCAGAGATGGATCCGGAGGCCCATCGCGGTCGCGCGATCCGGATGGTCATCATTGCGATCGGCTGCTTCGCGCTGGGATTGCTCGGACCAGCGCTCGCCTCGCGGATCGCAGGCACTGCAGCATCTGATGGCGGCGGGTCGGCGATCCCGATCATGATCAACCTCGTCACGTCGCTCGGGGTGATCTAAATGGCAGATGATGTCCGCGATCGCCTCGATGCCCCTCGAGACAGGAAAGAAGTCCAGCGGCTGGATGTTCGTGACGAGCGCCGCCGCGAGGTCGAGCGCGAGACCGCTCGGGAGATCGCAGCAGAAGACGATCGCTATGACCCAGAAGACATCGACGTCTCTGTCGAGAACAGCGAGATTCAGGCAGAAGTCACCGAGGAAGCACGTCGCGAGCAGGCACGCGAGCAGATCGCCGAGCAGCGAGACGATCTCGAGCCTGGAGACATCGACCGCGTCGAGCTAGGCGAAGAAGAGACCAGTTTCGAACTAACCGAAGAGGCTCGTCGCGATCGCGTCCGAGAGCAGGTCGCTGCGGAGAACGAGGACCTCGAGGCGGACGACATCAATGTGGAGTTCGGTGACGATGGAGAGGATGTCAATGTCGATGTCGACCCAGAGGCAGAGATGCGTCTGGCCCGAGAACAACTCGAGGAAGAGCATCCTAATGCAGATATCGAGGTTACTCGAGAAGATGGGGAGATCCAGGCTGAAATCGATGAACAACGGGATTCGAAGGTGGGCCGGGCATTGGAGAATGCCTCCGGTGCCTGGCAGAAAGGTGCGTCAAAAATCGGTGACGCTGCCGAATCAGTCGCCCCTGAATCGACATACTACGTGACGACCGTTCCGGGCGTAGCTGTCGAAACTCCACCAATTGATGAGGTAGTCGGACAAGGAACCGAGAGCGGGATCAAAGCTGTTGATCCTGCTGCCGGCGCTCTGGCGGCAGGAGATGCAGCCAAATGGGCAGAGAACGAAGCAGCAAAAGCAGTCAATGCTCGCCTCGAGGCAACAAGGAAACTCGGTGAGCTTGGGCCACGAGGTGTCATAGAGGACCCTCGAGAGGCTCTTACTCTCGGGGCTGAAGCAGGCGGCACCGTCCCTCTTCAACACACATCGGACCGAGCACAAGTCGGTGTCGAGGAAGGATCCGATGTTGCGATGCGCAGTCTGAGGGCCTCCGGAGAGTCTCTCGGAGAGGATCCTGGACTCACTATCGCAAAAGGTGCTGGTGTCGGTGTGGGCTCCGTCGTCGTGCCGTCTGGGGCAGCGACGGCTGGCAATCGGCTGCTTAGGGCAGCACCAACTCGGGGAGCCCGAACTCGGCAGATGATCCGGAGCAGTGATCGTGGCCAGATGGAGCTGACGATAACAAGGGAGAGGCCACAGTCATCTCGGACCGTCGACGATCTCTCGCCCGAGCAACGTGCAGAACAAAATCTCCCGTCGCGAGAGAGCTTCTCTTCTGAAGCCGAATTCCAACGAGAGCGCCAACGGGCGATCTTGACAGAGCGCGCAGAAGACGAGCTCCCCTCACGAGACCAGTTCTCGTCTCCGGAGGAGTTCAGACGCGAGCGCGAGATGATGGCTGATCGAATCGCCGAGGAAGAGAACATCCGCATCGGAGATCCAAGCGCTCAACAGGCGCGTCAGCGGATCCCCAGCCGAGACCGTTTCGAGTCTGAGGATGCTTACCGACGGGCGTATGAGGACGCACGCGAGGAAACTCCCTCTGGTAATGAAGAGGCATCGGAGACAGCCGTAGAAGCATCCGAGGCATCCAATACTGCGGGGGCTGGAGACGAGACGGCTGAAGCCGTACTGGACTCTGAGCCAGATCGCCCATCCGATGATCTCATTGTTGCTGGGCAAGATCCCGGTGGGGGATTGGAGGAAGCGACTCTGGATGTGGATCCAGATGATCCTCTCGAGGAGACTGCCGTAGCAACTGGTCAGGATCCCGGTGGTGGGATGGAAGAAGCGGCTCTGGATCTCGATCCAGATGGGTCCTTCGAGCAGACTGCGATAACCTCTACGCAGGATCCTGGAGACGGATCGGCTGAGGCTGAGGTTGAAGCCAATCCAGAGCCAGACGAGCTAACTGCGGCTGCAGCGGGAGATGTGTTCGGACAGGAGTCAGATACTACGACATATCTCGACGAGGATCTGCAGTCCAGGTTGGCATCGCAAGAAGTGATGGGGTCTGAGATGGCCACTGGCCTCGATGAAGGATTCCAGTCCGGGTTGCAATCGGAAGAAGCAATTCGAACGGACCTAGAAGCAGTTGCAGATAGTTCTGTTATTGCGTCGCTTCAGGCTGATTCGGGATCAGAGGCAATGGAAACCAGTCGGATGGTGCGGGAGGCAACGCCAGTGACTCGCGACCTTGACATCCGGGCCCGGTTCAGAGGCCCTGACCTATCTGACTCCGAGGGATGGCCTGACGACAACTCCGGATCTTTCGCCCTCAAGGACACGAGTTGGGAGACTGGCTTCCTCCAGCCGGAGGACGTCTTCGACGACGACACGGATACAGGGTGGTGGGGGTAGATGTTCTGGGTTCTCTTCCGCGCGTTGATCCTTGCCGCCGCGGGCGGCTTTATCGTCCTCGTCGCGACGATCGCCGCGGACCCTGTCCTGACGACGATGGCCGATCACACAATGCACCCCAACTCGCGCAACGCCTACTGGGCTGAGCAGTTCCTGACGTGGCTCCCTGCGATCGTCTTCGGATCAATCGCAATCAAAGTACTCGCTGGCGCGGTCGCACGGAGGCAGGTATAATGGTCTTCCGTGGGATCCAGCGCTTCGCGATCGGCATTATGTCGATGTTCGCGGTGATGGTCCTCGGGTTAGTGATGGACTCCGCTGGTGGAGAACTGATCGATCTCGCGTACGACTACGACGTTCACCAGGGGCCCTGGGAGCCCGTCCTCTCACTAACCGAGAACCTCGTCTGGGTGATCGTCCCGTTCCTGCTGCTCGGAATCACGATCTGGATGCTCTGGAGTCCCGTGCGCGAAGAACGCCGAGAAGAACAGATGCGGAGGTTGCCATGAGCGTCGACGATCTCCGCCGCATCCAACTCGAGGAAATCGCTCAAGGACAGCGGACAGCCTCAGCGCTGCGGCTGGCTGCTCGAGCACAGATCACGGAGGGAGGGAGATGAGAAACCGATTTATGCCGCCTATCAGCCGTGGTCAGTTCCGGGCGGTCTCGCTTGCGATATTGTTCGCTGCCAGTGTCATTGCGATGCCACTGGCGTTCACTGGGTTTGGAAATAGTGGAACCGCCGCTGCCCAGAGTTCCGGTGACGTGATTGACTACGTGTTTGTCAGTGACGGGAATGGAAATATCTACAAGATTGATAGAGAAACGGGAGAACAGATAACATGGGACTACAGCGGATCTATTGGATCAACTGAGGTATCCAAATACCATGATGGATATCTATACGTGGGCGACAATTCCGTTGATGGAGGGCTGCACAAAATAAACCCAGGAACTGGTGAAGCTGATTGGGTGTACTCTGGTAATCCATCAAGAGCGTTCGCATTTGATGACTCGCATGTCTATTCTGCTGATAATGATAATAACAATCTGACCAAAATCAAAACCGAAACAGGGGAGGCCGAATGGAACGTTAGTCTCCAATCAGGTGAAATACGCGCTACTACTCATCATGAGGGGTCTGTATATATTGCCAACTCGGATGATGTGGTCGAATTAGATGCTGAGACCGGCGATGAGATAGACAGGCTAACACTCACGGAACCAGCGACTGGTTTGGTAACTGGTTCCGATGGGAATCTCTACGCTTCTAATACGAACGGTGCTGGTGTTACGAAAATTGACACCGGATCTCTAGAAGTTGTCTGGAATGAACTGTCTGTTTCCGCAAACACCATTCAGTCTAATGGAAACGGAACCATCTACATTGGATCAAACTCTGATGAAATAACAGCTATTGATCATTCTGGAAATTCTGAATTAGTATCGGCAACTCCCGGATCGGTTTATACAGTCAACGTCGGTGTTGATGGTGGTATCTATGCTGGTGGGTATGACTCATGGTCTGGAAAATATAATTCATCAAGCGGATCTAACGAGTGGGATTTTGCGACAAGTACTGATGTCCAATCAATAGCGACTCCTGTCCCACAGACCAAACAAATTATCGGTACTGTTGAAGACCAAACCGGCTCCCTGGTCCCGAACGCGACGGTCGAGGTCCGAAGGGAGTTCGACAATGCGCTCATTGAAGAAACGACGACAAACCAGAACGGGCAGTATACCATCGACACCATCTCGACCGACGATGAGACGCAGACCTACAACGTCGAAGTCTCTGTCGGTGGCGAAGTCCGCTGGGACAATAACTGGGAGCTGCCCAATAACGAGGGCTATAACATCACGATCGAGATGCGTGATCCCGAGATCACGAACGCATCTCCCTCTGGCAGCTCCTCGATCGGCTCCAACGCCGATGGCGCGAATCTCTCGGTCGACGTAACTGACGATGACTTCCCGAGTGACGAGGTCTCTGTCGAGTTCTACGAATACATCGACGGGACCGAAGCGAACGACGTGCTGATCGGCTCGGACACTGTGGCCAGTTCGGAGAACGGCGGAACGGTCACCGCGTCGACGACGTGGAACAACGTCAGCGATCTCGGGGCATATGATTGGTACGCGGTCGCGAGCGATCAGTATAACAGCACGAACGACACGATCAGCGAGGTTCAGACCTTCGAGGTCTCGACCAGCGCGCCAGTCATCGACGGTGGATCAGCAGACCCGCATGACGAGATCGTGGACAGCGAGACCGTCGATCTCTCCGTCGATGTCGATGACCACGACTTCCCCGAAGACAACGTCACCGTGCGGCTGCTCGAGTACTCTTCGGGTGATCCAGACGCTGATGATCTGATTCACGAAGAGACGCTGGACTCCAATGGCACCGTCAGTACGACCTGGTACAAGGACGCAAATCAACGCCAGTGGTACGTCTACGCCGAGGACAGTTACGGGCACTCGTCGACATCGGCGGTCTATTCGTTCGATGTTGCGGGAGAAATTGCAATCCGCGACGCCGAAACCGGCGACCGAATCACTGATCGGAACGTCTCGGTCGAGGTCACGTCGACGGGAGAGAACCTCGAGGAGATCGTCAGTAGCGGCCGCTTCGATCTCTCGCAACTATCCCAATGGGAAGACACGCGACGGATCGAAATCCAGGCGAAGGACTACTACTCGCGGACGATCGAGATCCGGTCGATCACCAGCGATCAGGATGTCTACCTCGAGCGTGGTCCCAACTGGGAGTCGGATCCAACCAATGACGATCCCACCGACTCTCCGGACCCCGAGCAAGACGACAGCAAGGTCACCGTCCGGTTCACGGTCTCCGATCGTACTAGCGAGTTCCCTCCAGAGGAGACCGTCTTGCGAGTCAACGGGACCGTAGCAGTCAATGGATCGACCAACGAGACGGTCAACGGAACGACCAACCAAACACAGGCGGAGATCCACAGTGAGCGGTTTGGGACGGTCAACCGCGTCGACGTGATCATGAACAAAGACGAGCGCTACCGGCTGACCGTCGAGAACGACGACGGTCAGATGCGCGGCCTCGGCGGATTTACCGCAACTCAATCCGAGACGGTCGAGCTCATGATCGGGGAGATTAGGATTGTACAGCCAGAGGATGGCGGGGCGGCGTTCAACGCGCGGATGGCCAACGAAGACGAGTATGGCAAAAACAAGGTGAGAGTGACGTACGTCGACGACGCCAATCAGACGGACCGACTTACCTATTACGTGCACGCCGCTGGCAACGACAAAGATGTCATCAACGAGATTGTGACCGTTGAGGATGTCTCTGAGTATTCGGCAGTGCTGGATATTCCTGAGTCCGAAAACCAGACGCTCGAGGTCACCTGGAAGGCCCAGCGGGCCGGTGAAGAGATCGGTGGCACTGTTCCAGTTGGAACGGTCGGACAACTCAACCCGCCAGTCTCTGATCTCCTGTTGCACTCGCTCGGGTTCAGCGGGATCATCCTGCTGGGCGGGCTCTTCGGCGGACGGATGTCACGCACGGGAGCGGTCGTAATCGTCGTGGCGGCCTGGGCGATGCGCATCCTGGGACTCGTCGCGATCCCCTACCCGCTGTTGGTGACTGCCGGCATCGTCGCGATCATGTTCAAAGTCGGAGACTCGGGGTACCCATCATGAGAGGAATGCCCATTATCGCGCTCGTCGTATCGTTCGGCTTGGTCTTGGGGATGTTCGGAGCGCTCGGTGTGACGGACATGTTCAACGGACCCCAGACACAGGTTGAAGACGAAGTCGCGTCGACGGCAGAAGAACAGAACGAATCACAGATCGATCCCAACGAGGCTGGAGAAGGTGGATTCATCAGTTTCACGGTCAGCGCGGTTCGCGAGGTCGCTGGGATTCTCCACCTGGTCGTCTTCCTGCCGTCGACGCTTGCCTCGATCGGCTTCCCGTGGCCCTTCGCTCGAGCTGCCGGCCACGGCGCACAGATCGTGATCGGAGTGACGTTAGCCAATGCCTGGCTGGGGGATGCGATCCGATGACGGACGGCAACATCTCTGACTCCGGAGAACTGGACTGCCTTTATCGGGAGGACTGCACGTGGATGGATACGATCCTCGATCCGTATACGTCGCTTCTCGGCGAGCCCGTCGTGGGGATGGTCGCTGCTGGCGTGCTCGTGGTTTCCTTCTATCTCTACAACGACGATCTCGCGATGCCGACCGTAATCTCACTGCTGCTTGGCAGCGTCCTGATGACGATGGTGCCGGGCGATCTCCAGCAGGCCGGGATCGGCTTCATGATCATCGGTGGAGTTGCAGGCGCGATGGAAGTCTGGCGTCGCTACGTCCTTTGATTTCGTTTCTGGTTTTTAGTGGCAGAGACGACAGGAGAGTCCGACAATCCGTGTGCCTTACGCGCTCATAGAGACGATAACGGTACCGCTCTCTGTTCCGCGATCGTTAAGAAAGGTGCTCTCGAGACCAATTAGAATGTCGGCCCGATGTCCTTGGTCGAATCTATTCCGGGGAAATCGAGTTCGTCTGGATTGTCAGCCCACTCGTCGAAGTCCGTCGTTATTGGCGCTTTTTGGGACTCGTCAATAGCTTGCGCTCTTTCAGACCGTGACTCGTGAACCTGCCGAGCGTTGTACAGGTCGTCTGTCGTTGTTTCAAATTCTCGCTCTACTGGCGAAGACGAATCTGCACCCTGAAGTACAGAGAGGGCTGCCCCTTCGTCGTCCACTGGAAGTCTTTCACGTTGTTCATCAACTCTGTCACTGAACTCTTGGAACGAGAGGCCTGGGTCGTCAAGCTCCCCCGTTTTCATATCCTTGAAAACGTCTTCCCGCGTCTCCTTTATTCGGGTTCTTCTCCTTGCCATACCTCAACACACTATTTCCAGAACCCTAGTTTTTGCGGGGGAGAAGACTGTCCTGCATCTGACAAAGTGCCGTTGGGCGATCGTCGTACCGTCTGGATGAGAAATGGCGGGGTAGAGCATCAGATACACATCTTTCCGTGACCTTTCATACCAGACAGGAGAGTTCGACACGTTCATACTGAAGTTATGCGGAATACAATCCAATTCGGCTCTGAAGATCAATCGAGTATGTCCTGCTGGCTCTACATCGAGTGCCCGGTCTGTGGTGATCGCATCCCCGTTGCGACGGATCACGAGAGCGTGACTGAAGCACTCGAGACGCACAAGCGTGCCCTCCATCCAAGCATAGCGACCGTCCTCGAGGCCTAATTTTCGCGCACCGCCCTTCGGGCGGGGGTGCGTTTCTTCTGGATCAACTGGAACAGCCAGCCGAACAGCTGCCGCGGTTTTTTAGAGTATGTACCGTTAGGTACACGCGGTAAGCCCCCCTGCCCACGACGCGGGAAGTAAAACATATTTGATAGTGGCTGTAGCTACCCGGTCGATGTCTCTCGAGGGACTGGATACAACTGAGGTTGTGAAACTCAGCTGTGAGCGAAAATCAACTTTCAGAAAAGTAGGTGCCGAACAGCGTTGCCACTCAGCGGTCGTCACGCCATGGCCGTTCCGAGAATCAGAACGGCACCGCCAGATGTCGTGAACGGATATTGCCCAGCTCGGCGATCACCGTTGAGCCGGTAGGTGAAGCTGCTGTCGATGAAACGGGCGGCGACACTCGAGCCAGTGTTGCGAGCGGCCTCGAGGCCTGACCGGAGGACGTGTCGGAGCTCGCGCTTGCTGTGGTGTCCGGTCAACTCGACATCGAACTCGTCGTAGTTCTCCTGGAGGATCGCGCCGTGCCGGCGGGCCCACTTCGCGAGCGGCGAGTCGTCGGCGATCTCGTCGTTGCCATCGACGATCGCATCGATGCCGTTCTCGACCCATTCGGTCACGTCCTCGAGGGCGGCGAAGACATCCTCGATCTTGTTGCGGACGACATCGTCAGCCAGATCGTAGGTTCCGCGACCAACCTTATCGACGAGGCTGCCCCACTTCTCGATCGCGCGGTAGACACTGCTGCTCGAGGTCTCGGTCTCCTCGACGATCTGCTCGTAGTGCATCTGGCCGCCATCGGCCAGCGCCTTCACGACAGCCCGATCAGTCGGGGACAGATCCTCGCGCGCCAGCTGAGCTCGCGTGAGATCTTCCTCCGCCTCGCGAAGCTCCTCGGTCGGATCGGAGTGAATCGGTACATCGTGCGCCCGCTCGTCGGCATCCCAGTACTCGTCGGGAACATAGACACTCGGATCAGCGTGTAACGGGAGGCCAGCAGCATTCAGCGCAAACAGTAGATATTCGTCGAGCTCGCTTTTCAGGTCCTGGTAGTCGAACTCATCGTTGGACTCGTAGGGAACAGCATTCCCGTCAAGGTAGTCGCTGTGGCTGGTGTTGAACTGAACCTCGATCTTCGGATGGTGCGTCGACGCTCCCGACGGATGCTTCTCGGGCTGCTTCGGGAGGTAGCTCTTCAGTAACTTCCCGACGTTGTGATCGCCGTAGAGCTTCTCGAGCGAGGTTTCGTTCATCGCGACCGCGTGGCGATGCCCGATGATCTCTTCGTTGTCCCACTTGTACTCCCCGCGACCGCGACGGATACTCGTGAACTGTGCGAGCCGATCCATCACGCCGTTCTTGTCGACAAAGCGCTCTTCGGAGAGTTCACGCTGGATCCGAGCGTACAGTCCCAGTCCCCAGATACGTGAGTGGTCGTGGATACACTCGTCTTTGAAATAGCGCGTGTCGATATCGAGTTCGTCCATCAGCGTTCGCAGCACCTCGAGAACCTCGTCGATCTCGACGTTCGATGACTGGGCTTCGACGCGGATCCCGAGCGGGAGGTCCTCCGGCATCGACTTGATGCGATCGCCGGTCTCGCAGTGTTTCGCGTTCGGAAGCGATGGGCGGAACTGAAAGGTAACCTTCCTCTCGCGAACCTCATCGCACGCGACGACGCCGATCACGTACTCGTTGTACGAGTCACCGCTGTCACTCGGTCGGGTCTTGATCTTCGCCTCTTCGTCGCGGTAACTGATCTTGTTCTCTTCGTGGTTGAGCATCCAGATATCATCGGCTGCCTCGAGCGTCCCGACATCGTCCTGGCCAGTCTCGTCTTGGAGACAGCGGTCCCACTGACTGACGACGGCGAAGTATGGCGCGAGCCCATCCTGACTCGGGTGGAGATCCTCATCTTTCGGCTCGAAGAGGAAGTTCGCCCGAAGCTCGTGGACCTGTGGATCGATCAGCGGTCGGCCATCAGGTCGGAACATCGGCGATCCTTCGTCACACCGATCCTCGGAGTGGTGCCGCCGTTCAGCGACGACGGTTCCAAACTCGGTCTGGCAGAACCGACACGCCGATCGTGCGTCGTCGTCGACCTGGCGCTCTTCGTCATACTCGAGTTCGACGCCACCGTCGGCATCGTCGCCGCCGGCTGTCGGCATCTCGTCTTGCTCGATCGCCGTCTCGATCTCGTCGTCGGCACCGTCGACCGGACGGCCAGCATCGAGCAGATCGAACGCTTCATCAGCAGCCTCCTCGAGGTCGTCGCGATCCTCACGTGTCATCGTCACCACCGTCTTCACTTGCGCTCAGCCCGGAGAGCACTGCCAGCGGGTTCCAAAACGTCGCTTTCTGACAGCGGTGACAGACGTGCTTGAACGACGTGCACTCGGATGCATCGAGCGACATCGGATCGATCTGTGGATGCTGGCCGACATCCTCGGGCTGAGCACGTTTCACACGCGTTCGCTGGCAGCCAGTACAGATCGCATCGAATGGGATTCCGCGCTGACCTGCAGCATCACTCGCGAGCTCAGCCTCGAGGTCGCGATCGTCCCGATCGACACTCATGGCGAACCACCGTCCTGGATCTCATCGGGTTCGAAGATGCGCGCCCAGCTGAACTGGACGTACTCCTCGCTCCGATCCTCGCCGGCTGATCGCCATCCGTCGGTAACGACATCGATCAGATGATCGATCTGCGTAGCCGGAACGATCTTCGCTGCGATCAACTCCCGATTGTGGGGAGCACAGACGGCAAACAGGTAGACGCCTCCGGCCTCGAGCAACGCCTCGTGTTGCTCGCGACGTGGCTGGAAGCGTCCGCGGCGTTGTCCTTCGCCGTAGACGACGGCAACGCTCTTGATCTCGACCGGTGTGCCAGACTCGAGAACGACGATCCCGACGAACGGCAACTCGGCGCTGGGCTCGACGAGAGCCTCGGCGATCGCGTCGTAGTGTTGGGACTCCGTGTCGGGGACGTAGCGCAGCTCGGGAACCCGCTCGAGGACGACCGTCTCGGATCGATCGCCTGCCTGCCTCGAGGCAGCAAGCTGAGACTGCTTGGGAAGACTCATCGCGACCCCTCCGATCGATCACTGCCCGCGCTTAGTTGCTGATCGCCTCCATCCGTGTATGCTGTCAGAGACGTTTCGACCTCGTCGAGCAGGTACTCCGGTTGGTCAACAGTCAGCCCGACACGCTTCTGCGCCATCGCGACGTACTCCGGATTCAGGTCGATCCCGATGAATCGGCGCCCGAGACGCTTTGCGACAAGTGCAGTCGTCCCTGCGCCGCCGAAGGGGTCGAGGACGATCCCCGGTTCGGTGTACTCCCCGACCGTCGGACAGTCGCAGGCCTGCTTCCAGCCAAGTGTTCGTTCGAACGTGGTCGTGAACTCGCGGAAGTAGCCCTGGAGGACCTCCTTGGCCTCGAGTGCGAGTTTCTCGACGTCGTCGGTGTTCAGTCCTGACCGAATCTGTTCTTTCCCGGCCGCTGTGTCCGCGAAACCGAAAGCACGGACCGCCTCGAGATGCTCTTCGGTAAGGTCCGAGGATTCGTAGATGTTGATCGCGCGCCGAAGTTGCTCGCGGTCGGGATCCTCGACTTCCCACGGATCAATCTTCTCAACCCCGCGCTCATAGGGCGTCCCGCACACCGCACAAACCTTTGGCGGACATGAGGATTTGATCGGTGCTTCGCACAGTACCTCGGGATAGACTGCGAAGTGCGTGTCTGGGAACTGCGCAGGGTTGATCTCAAAGACATCGCCCGGATTCTTCCCGTTTGGATGGGTGAACTGCCTCGGGTTCAACGTCTCCTCGCTCGCGACGCTCTGTCGCTGCGAGTGTTGGTGACGGGTGTCTGATCTGGTGCTGCGCTCTATCGACACGGGATCGTGGGGCTCGCGGATCGCGTCCAGATTGAACCAGTACTCCGGTTTCGGCGTCAGGTGAAAGAGGAACTCTTTGGTCTCGTTCAGGCGGTCATGCGCTGAACTGGGCATCCCGCTGGGTTTGTGCCAGACTGCGTCAGCACGGACGACCCAGCCGGCGTCCTCAAGCGCGATCGCAACACGATGCGGAACGAGCATCTTCGATTTGTTGGCGAACGTATCCCCGAGGTTGAGCCACCAGCTGGCATCATCGCGAAGGACGCGTCGGAGTTCGGCGGCAACCTCGAGCAGCGCGTCGATATACTCGTCAAGTGACTCCTCGAGACCGATCTGACCCTCGACGCCGTAGTCGCGAAGTCCGAAGTATGGTGGTGAAGTCATCACGCAGTGAACCGACGATTCGGGGAGTTCGGAAAGAGTGTCAGTAGCATCTCCCTGGTGGATATCATTTACCCACCGGTCAATCCCGATCGGGGATGTGACGCTCTCGTCAGTCATCGTGACCCTCCAGCGATCCGACCAGGACAGGTTTGACTTCGATATCGACACCCGGCTCGTACTGCCGACGGTCGATCTCGTAGCCGATGTCCTCGAGCAACTCGCGCGTCTCCGATGGCGGCGCACCGCGTTCGGGATGCGTCTCGACGATAACCGTCTCGGGAGCGACTCCCAATTCACGCAGGATCGGCTGCTCCGCCCCTTCAACGTCCATGATCAACACGTCGGCACAGGAGAGGTCGTGTGCGGGAACGACCGTCTCTGCGGCCTCACCGTAGACGTTGCCGGGTTCACCGACGATCGCGTGATGGAGACCAACGTCGACACTCCAACTCGGACCGACGTTACGGGTCAGCGTCTCCTGGGCGATCTCGAGCATCTCCTCTGCGGCCTCGTAGCCACGAACGTGACTCGCCCCCTCGCGCAGACAGTGAACCGTCAGAACGCCGCGACCGGTGCCGATCTCGTCGACGATCATCCCTGGCTCGACGTGCGCTCGAATCGCGTCGACCATGCCACGCTTGTAGCCCGGCCGATCTTTGTTCACGTCGAGCAGCCGCGGAGCGCGGGCTTCGACGCCCGCGAGAGTCCCGATCGTCCGCGGCAGGCGTGGCCGCAACACCTTGTTGTAGGCCTGCTGGACGATGCCGTACACGCCGTCGGCGTGATTCGGATTCTTCGTCGAGTCACCCATCGACCTCACCCCCATCAGTTGCGACGGGCTGACACACTGCCTTCACGTTCTCGGGAAGGTCCTCGAAAGCAGGCTGGAACCGAGACGGATCCTCGAGCGGGTCTGGCTTCGGGACATCTTTCCCAGCAGCGCTACCAGCCGAAAGCCGCTCGTCGACATCACATCGGCGGCAGCGATGGGCACGGTCGTCCTCATCGCCGTACCCGCGTCGGAACTGCGGCGTGACATGCGAGCCACAGCAGAGGCAGCGGCCGGGTTCCGTCCCAACACTGAGGCGCATCATGGCTGGCACACCCCCTCATCTTTCGCGACGCACTCCTGGCCGGACTCACTGATCTCAAAGCCACAGAATCGGCACACATGCACCGCTGGCGGAAGTTCCTCAGTATCGGAGCTCACGCCGACCACCTCGCACTTAAAGAGAGGTGTTTATCCCACGGTGATCTGCAGTGAACGTTGGAACTACAGGGTGCTCTCCCTGTAGTAATTTTCATCCAACAAAACGTTGAATGGGACCGCCGAGGTGGTCGATACCACCATTTCGAACGCTGTACCGGCTGTTATCGGAATTCATTCGGAATCACCTCGATTCAGAAACTCGCGACGAGACTGCATCCGCCGAATCGGGTCGGGGTGGTCGTAGTGTTCCCTAATCACCTCGGGAGTGGCGTTCACTCGCTCCGCGACGACTTCGGGCGGCCAGCCCCGGTCTCGCATGTTCGTGATCGCACCCGTTCGGATCGGATGGGGAGACCGACTCGAGGGACACCGTGCCTGCTGTCCATGCTCCAAGGCCTCGCAGTTCATGGTATCCCGGTCGTGGGGACACCCACCCCACTGACAGGGCTGAGTCATAGTGTAAATCTCCAGCCGGATATGGGACTTCGATATTCGGGGATGTTTCCCCTTCTCCGTCGTCAGGAGCGGCCGTCGCTCGTCGACATCAGCACGCTCAACGCGATTGATACGAATGTACTCGCGAACATACTCCGCGACGTCTTCCGCAAGCGCGACCGGGCGCTCGCCTTCCCGCTTGTTCTTCAGCGGTGTCGTCTCGCGGTGACGGAAGTACACGAACGGCAACTCGACTGACTCGAGGGCCTCCGAATCGATATCATCCTGATGTTGGAGCCGCTCAAGGTCGGATTCCTCGAAGAAACAATCCCCGAGGTCAAGCGAGCAGAGCCCACCGAGTCGACACCCAGTGTGCCACATCAGTTCGAATATCACGTGGCGTCGCGACGCGCGTTCGTACCGGCGGAGATTCTCACGAATCGTCTCCGCACGCTCGGCAGTTAGCAGTTCCTCGTTGACGCGATCGGCAAGGTCAACGGATGGAACCTCTATCTTCGCAGGAAGGTCCTGGTCTACCGCGTCGATCCGCGCGCAGAACTGAATGAACTGCTTGAGCGTCCCGATCTGGTTATTCAGTGTCGACACCTTCAGCCCCTTCGCTCGACGACTCGAGTCGTACTGGAAGATATCGCGACTCGTGAGTAGGTTCAGGTTGTCAATCCCCTGTTCACTGCACCACTGAACGAACGGCTTCAGTCGGTAACGATAGCTCTTGAGTGTTTCATCGGCCCGCGTGGACTGTAGCCGATCGAGCCACATGTCTACCGCCTCGCGCGGTGCGATCGGCTCGAGATCATCACTCATCCCGATCACCACCGGACCAGTTCTCCGGACTGCCCCAGCGGAATCGCGGGTGATCGTCCTCGAGTTCGTCGCGTTCGAACAGCCGATCCTGCAGCCACGTCTGCAACGCGGGTCCGGACCGATCGTGTGGCGGGTGGTCCGGCATATGATGGTCGTCGACGCGAGCCGATAGATCGTCGAGACACGCGATCATCTCGACCAGCGCCGCGTTCTGATAGCGGAGTTCCGTGGCGATCGCCTCGAGGGCCGCGGTCTGTCGTTCCATCGCGTCGGCCTGGCGCTCGAACACCTCGAGTTGCGCCTCGAGGGCGAGGAACTCATCACTCCCCATCGTGATCACCATCTCCGGAACCGTCGGTCGCGGCGATCTCGAGTCCACAAGCGTCCGCGAGCCGCTCGAGATGCTGGCGTAGCAGCCCACGCCCATCGCTGGTGAGAACGTATTCGTTCGTGCGCTTGTCGAGGGCCGACTTCTCGACGAGTCCGCGCTCGACGAGCGCATCGAGGTTCGAGTACAGCCGTCCGTGATTCACTTCACCATACTTGGGCTCGAGCTGATTCTTAATCGCGAGTCCGTAGCAGGTCTCGTCATCGCGCTCGAGACGAGCGATCGCTTCCAGGGCGTCGCGCTGGAACCCAGTGAGATTACCCCACGTCGTGCCGCCGTCGGCCACGAGTCGCTGGTCAGAAAGGGTCGATGCGTCTGTCGTGTCGGGGCTTTCAAGACCCCGCGAAGTGTCGTCGTACATGGCTTGCGTACCACATCTACGCGAGCCGCGCGGACCCGGTGTCACCATCACCGGCCCGCATTTTCCGAGCGGACCCAACGGACAGTCGGGTCCACGTGAAACTCGCGTTATCCAACCAGTCTTAACTCCAGCACAATAAAAACTCGTACTAGATAGTACGCCTTTTCGAACTATATAGTCTGAAGATAGTGGCCATGCGATTCTTTCAAAAGCACAGTCTGTGATTGACAATTGATGAAGCAACCCGGTGGCTGGATGCAACTTCCAACTGATAACCAGATTCTGGAAGCCCTCACCACCGGATTGGATCTTAAACCGTCGACTATCGCACACAATATCGGAAAGGCAAGAACAACCGTTCAGGAACGGCTTCCCGTGCTTGTCGAGTACGGGCTCATCGAAAAGGTCGACGACGCTGGTTACTATCGAATCACTCCAGAAGGTGAAGCTTATCTCGAGGGAGATCTCGACGCGGACGACCTCGAGCCGGATACCGAGTGATCGGTGTCCGGGTCTCGTCGGTGCGGAGCGAACGCTTATCAGCGTCTTTCTCCTACGTGGCGGTATATGGCGAGTGCGACACGACGTGACCGAAACGAGGGCGTCGAGTTCGTCCACGAAGACAACGGGAGTATTACCGCCGTCGATCTCGAGACCGGTGTTGCATCGTTCGGCGACTCCAAGGCCGAAGCACTGTCGATGCTCGCGGAAGCCCTCGAACTGCACGAGGGCGGCGGTGAGCCGGTCACAGACGCAGATCTCGAAGAATGGGGGCTCGATCCCGACGCTACCGGTGACAAGGAACTCCCCGAGTTCATGCAGTAGATGGTTCGGACGACGTTTTCCGGACGGGAAATCGCGAAGGTTCTTCAGGATCACGGGTTCCGTCCAATCGACCGAACGGGAAGCCACCTGAAGCTCCGATACGAACACCCCGAAACCGACGAGGTACGGACCGTCACTGTTCCGATGCATTCCGAAGACAAGATCCCGACCGGGACGATGCGATCGATTGCTAATCAATGCGGTGCAGAGGACTTCCGTGCCTGGTGCGAGTGGATCGACAATAACAGGTAGGCTCATTTCTCGACCCCCTCGAGTCCGATCTGTCGGAGTAACGGCTCGAGCCAGCTGGGAATCTCGTCATCAACGCGCTGCCCGTCCGCGTTCAGCGTCATTATCAGCCCAGCGGTTTGATTCTGGACTGCAAATACCCAGTGCCGCCCACGCTCGACGCGAACATCGATCCGCTTCTTGTTCTCCGGCGATCCAGTGATCTCGATGTCGACGACTCGGCCATCCTCGAGTTTCCTACTCAATCGTGATTCACTCGACCTTGAACGGTCTGCTTGGACAGACATGAGCGAATGAAGATCACAGCCGTAGATAAGTCCAGAGCGGAGGTGAACGGAAAATGGGCGAAAATAGCTCTCGAAGCCAATAACTGGAGAGGCAGAGCCTCTACACCAGTGAACGGAAAACGAACGGAACGAACGGAAAGCTCAGAAGTCGGGGACAGCGTAGACCTTCCCTTTCCCGTTTCCGTTCGATTCGATTAGTCCGTACTTTTCCTCAAGGTTCGTAAGGTACCGTCGTCGGGTGCTCTTCGCCTTCGTATTCTGTGCCCGCTGTTCGTAGGCATCGTGCAGCTCTGTACTAGGAACCTTCCCCGAGGCTTCGATGATATCGTATAGCAGGCGCTTGTGTGTGCCGAGATCCTCGACACGTTCGAGGTGGATCTCCTCGAGAGCCGCTGTCCGGTTATCGTCGACGACCTCGACAGTGATCTGGGATCGATCGCCATCTCTCGAGATAGCTCGCGCTGCACTCCGGAGTATCCCGATGGCTTCACGAGCGTCTCCCGCAGCGATATCAGCGATACTGTCGATCGCGTCGCTCGAGATCGTCCCAGGGCGCAATCCGGCTTGGATCCGCGCCTGAAGGATATCAACCAGTTGCGCGTGGGTGAACCGATCCAGCGTGATCGTCTCTGCGCTCCGGAGTCGACTGCGAACGCGAGAGTCGAAGTGGGCAAAGAGGTCGTCCTCGTCAATCGTGATCGCAACGATCGTCACATTCGGAATATCGATGAGTGCCTGTAGCGTCGTATCGTCCTCGATCACGTCGACCTCGTCGACAATCGCGACGATTCGCTTGTCGCTCTCACGGAGTCGATCTATAAATGCGCTCGTCGGTGATCCAATCTTTTTGAGATCCGCCCCCAAATCCGCATCGCGCATGACTCCATAGAGAACTTCGGCTTTTGATGAACCGGAGATACAGTTATGGTAGCCCCAGCGGAAATCGAGCGTCTCGTGCTCGAGTTCGCGAACGACGAACCTCGAGAGAGTCGTCTTCCCCGTCCCGCTCGGACCGAAGATGATCACGTTCTCTCCGGTGTCTCCGTCCGCAATGGGCCGGAGTGCGTCGGCCAACTGTTCAATTTTCGCATCCCGATGGTAGAGGTCACTCGGGATATGAGAAGGGCGGAGGGCTCGAGCGTCCGAAATCATGATCGGTAGTTACTGTACTACCTATTAATTTCTGACGAGTGAGATCTACCTTGAAAGATGATCAAAACAGTAGAATCTGATTTGATTATTCCCTTATCTAATCCATCAAGCAATCTACGCGCGTTCGTAGCCAAGCGCCCGCGATGCTTCGGCGGACAGCGTCACAGACTCGTCACCGACCGTCACCCTTTCTCCGGTGACAGATTCGATCAACTCGGCCAGTTCCTCGCGATAAGACTGTGACCGGTCTTCCATGATTTGGATCGAATCGGTCGTCGGGTCAGTCAGTGCCCGGTTTTCGAGATAGGAGTCGACGAACCGCTTGCGGACCGATTCCGGAGAGTCGTCGAGATACCATGGCAGCGATAGCCCTTCGATCTCTGTTTTTCTTCCCATCGGTGCGCCGAGAACAGTCAGCACACGGCCAAGCGCGATCGCATCCTCGCCGGGGACAACTGCCTGACTCGTTCCTGATTCTTCCGTCCGGTAGCCAGTACCGGCCAGTTCAAGGGCTTTAATAACGGTTGCGTCGTGTCCGTCGTCATTGAGAGTAAACTTCGGTGTGTGATTGGTATGAATTGTTCCACCTGAATAGACGTTCGCGACGAGCACGTTCAGTGGCGTCAAATTATCGTACGTGACACCGATCCAGTCATGGGAATGTGAGCTGTACAGTCCTTGAATGACAGGCGGTACTGCCCCCTCGTCAATCCATGGCCGGATCCGCTCGGTCGGTGCATCCGCCGCAGAGGCAATGTCACCAATACTCGTCTCTGGGTTATCAACGCTGAACGTGACCGCGCGACGATACTGTTTGACCGCACTCCACGTATTGTCGTAGTCGCCACCGTCGTAGGTGCGCGCAAAGGCTCGTTCAGTGACAAGCGTATCTGGATCGTTCATGAGTCGTTTATATGTCCAGGCTGGCAAATCTGTGCCGGTTTGTTATATGATGGCGAAATCGCCAGACAACGAAGCTTCAAGCCACCACTGTGAGTTTTCCAGTTGGGGCTGATTCTCAGTTTTGAAAGTCATTGTTTCTAGAACAATCCTGACTATCAGGTAAATATATATGTATCCGGTAACCTCCAACGAATTAGCATCGGTGGCAACGTCCAAGAAAGCGGGGACGCAAGGTTGGTTCCCAAATCCCCTAATCCGCACCTCGCCGTTTGGGGAGGGGGCGGATAAGCTTTCTTACCGTTTGCACGATGCGTGAGAACACTATGGATTTGAAAGCGCTCAAACCGAAGTTGATAGGATCGGACGACGAACGCGCAGTCTCACCTGTTATTGGGGTTATTCTAATGGTGGCGATTACGGTTATTCTCGCTGCAGTCATCGCCGCCTTCGTGCTCGACCTTGGTGGGAGTGTCGGGCAAGAAGCTCAGGCAGGTGTGTCGATGGAGGTCGACAGTTCTGCTAATGAAGTGCAGGTCGAAGTCACGTCACTCGGGAATTCAGACCACGTGAACCTCACGTCGAGTGACTGGTCTGGTAGTTCTGCGCCAAGTTCTGCAGAATATATGAAGGTCGGCGATGCTGTCACCTATGCGTACGATGGCGGTAGTGGCGATATCGCTGAAAGCGGACAAATGTCCGCTGTTGCCGTAATCAACGAGAGCGAGACGCAAACGCAGGTTGGCAGCGAAGAGTGGGACTTCAGCTAAGATCATCTCGGAGTAATATATGGATCTTAAAAAATACAGAAGTCGTTTGATTGGGGGTGACCAAGAACGGGCAGTATCACCTGTGATCGGAGTGATACTAATGGTTGCTATCACGGTCATTCTCGCAGCTGTGATTGCTGCCTTCGTGCTTGACCTTGGTGGGAGCGTGGGCCAGGAAGCACAGGCAGGTGTGACGATGGAAGTCGATGATAGTACCCAGGAGATCCAAGTGGAAATTACGTCGCTTGGGAACGCAGACCATGTAAACCTATCTGGTGCTGCAGTTAAAAGCAACCTAGCAGCACACCCAGACGGTACATCGAAAGATGATCAAGTAGACGAGATGAAAGAGCTAACAGTTGGGGATTCTGTCACTATTGGTGATGGTAATGATGGTGCTGATGTCCACTTCGCTGCTGCTGACTCGGGTGCTACGGACACAGAAATTAGCGGAACCGTAACCGCTATTGCTGTCATCGCGGAGGACGATACACAGACCCAAGTTGCAAGCGAAGAATTCGACTTCGACTACAGCTAACGCTGTAATTTGATTTTCAAATTTTTCGGTAGCGATCACCACTCAAATAGATGTGATTCCAACCTAAATCAGCAAGGAAGGAGGGTATCGTGACTCTGTTACGCGTCGATCTCTTCGACGAGCTTGAGCGACCACTGGCCGTCGTCGACGTGACGGATATGGACGTGATGCTCACCGTCGATCTCTCCGTCTTCGTCGAGTAGTCCCTCAAGGCGGAGGTCGTCTTTCGGAAGGGTCACGCCTGCCGAGTTCTGGTCTAACTCTCTGAGTTTGTTCAACGCCATGGAACGGGCGGCAACCCGCCTTGGCATAAAGGTTGCTGAACCTAGGATTAGCTGACATTTTCGGCGAGAGCGGTAATCCGCTTCACCGTTGCACAATGGCAAGAGACGTTATCGACAAAATTGACTACGCGGCGCTGTGGGTCTACCCCACATTTGCATCGATGGTCTTCGGGGTCTGGTCGTGGAACCTCGAGGTCCTGGGTGGCTACAATTTCAACTCGGCGTTCTACAGCGCCGGTGGTGTGAACTTCTCGGTTCCCCTGATTGGGGCGACCACATCCGTCCTGTGGATCCTCTGGACCAACGAGTTCGACGGCTCGAACTACTCGGACATGGAGAAATGGTCGATCGTCGGGACGCTCCTATTCCCAGTCGTCTTCGAGTTCGTCCCCGCGTTCAATCAGTTGCTCTCGAGCAACGACTGGTTCTTGATCGGCGGCACGGTCCTGGTCACGTTCGTAACCGGCTGGATTTCCTACACGGAGTGATCACGATGACGGATTCAATCAAAACCGATACCTCGATCGTGAATCGGATCGCGTCGGCAACCCTGACCATCGCGGTCGCGGCGATCGTCGCGATCGCGCTGTACGAGCTGGCGATGCTCGCGCACCTGCTCGCGACGGGGGGTCTCTGAAATGTCGGCCCATCGGCCCATAGCCCACCGCGTGTTTGCGGCCATGCTCGCGGTGCTCCTGGTCGGCTCGCTGCTCGCTCCGATCGCGGCGACGGGGACGGTCGCGGCTCAGACCGACTCACCCGAAAATGAGTGCATGTATGATGCGGTCAACTGGTGGATTTTCGACTGTACTGATGAGAACCCGCAAACGGTCGATGCCGACCAAGCGGCGTCGGAGATTGAGAAAGACATCCATATCGGAGGGTCTGGCATCAAGTCGTCCCAAGATCAGACAGATCAGGTCATTCAGAATTATCTGGAAGATACTGGTTCGATCGCGTCGATGGAAGCGCGGAATACGCTCGCAAGCGCGTACGAAAATGAGACGGACCCTGCAGTTGCCGACACGATGGCTCAGGAGGCCATCAACAACTATTACGCAACAAAACAGATTCAGTTACTCGAAGATACATCGTCTCACAGCACCCAGATGGCTGCCTACGCGAATACCTCGAAAAAAGAGGCTGAAATCTTGGATGGTTTCGTGTACGGTGCTGCTGGGTACGATTCCGCACCACTAACCGGGAATACCACCGAACATGAGGTGACTCTGGCAAATGGTAGTGTTCACAATGTGACGTTGCCTGAGTTCCAGGTCACCGCTGCGGACGGATCAACTGCTGCGAAGTCGCCTAACCTCATTGAAATGGAGCGTGAGTCTGAGGACCACGAACATCCGAATAGCTACAGGGTGTCTGACATCGGAAGTTCCTGGGGATATCTCGACGGTAGTGTTCACCTCTTGAATACCGGCTCCCTCGAGGCGAAGACGATCTACGATTTCCGCCTCACTCAAGACCGCTTCAATGAGATTGCTAATCAATCGGACACGGTCGTCGCAAACTATGACTCTGGGACGGCACAAGAGTTCTACACCGCGCTGGACAGCGGCGAGATAGAGACCAACGATCTGCGTGGCGCGGAGGGCATGGTCCGCTATCTAAGCGGCGATGGGAATGTGACCGACCAACGCTACCAGTACGCGCTGCGGAGCGTGATGGACATGGATCGGACCTCGCTCAATTCGACCATGTTTGTCGATTTCGAGGGTGCAACCGAGCGGACTCGGATGGTCAATAATAGCACGGGAGCAGTGACGTACGAGTACAATAGCGTTAACAAATCCTACGAGGGCGTGCTGTTCACTGACGAAACACCCGCTGGCGGGTTCGAGACGGGCATGACCTACGACGTGTCGAACCTCAACGGCACCCAAAGGATGGTCACCGGAGGGGCCGACGGAAACACCTCAGACGTGGTGTTTTACCGTGGGAATATGACGATCACGAAGATGACAGACGGTGACGGAAACGAGGTAAATCAGACTGATATCACTGATAAACCCGATTACGGAACCTTCAACGCCACTGAGTATCAGCGTGTGACGGATAAAGCCGACTCCGAGCGGTCCGCGATCACATCAACGTATGATGGCTCCGGTGACGGAATCCTCGGCGGGGCCGGCGGCTGGCTCCCCGAGAACGGGAGCGGCGACATGTGGCTCGCAGCTGCATTCCTCATCGCGATCATCGCGATCGTTGCATCGGCAGTAACCAACCTCGCGGGAGAATTGGGGCCCTAACCATGTCTCGTGTTGCGTTTTCAAGTGTGCGAGTAGTGCTGGCGCTCGCGGTCGTCGCAATCGCGGTGATGGGCATGGGCATGGGCATGGGCGTTGGGCCTGTGAGCGCACAAGACGGGGGAAACCAGAGCGCTCCAGCCAACGAGAGCAACCAGACCGCCCTCGAGCAGATCGCGATCGATGATCAAACGCGGGTTGTCGAGTTCGAAGTCGGCGACGGTGACGCTCAGATGGTGATCGAAAGCGAGGAGCCACAGCCAATGATCGTGAGCGACGCGCTCGCGGGGATCGAACAGGAGGGTGCGACCAAAGTCCCCGAGAAAGAATACCAACTGAGCGAGGGACGCAACGAGATCTCCCTGTCCGTCGCGTCGATCAATGGCGACTCAGCGGTGTCCGTCTCGACTCGCGGCGGCACCGTCCGACTCTCAAGCGGCATGTCGGGAAGCAATGATCCGTTCGAAGCGTTCGGCGGGGCAACGGGACTGTTCACGGGCGTGATAATGACGGTCGGACTCGCCGCGCTGGCGGCGTTCTACGTCGTCAAAACCGAATCGAAAGGGGTCGAGAAAGCATGAGTGACCGGAACCTGAGTACGACGTTCGGCAGTTGGAAAGACCGACTCACGTACATCGTTGCAGAGGCACAGTTGCTCGTGATCGGTATCGCGATCTCGATCGGTATCCTGTTGCTGTTGGTCCGTCCGTCGGTCCCTGGCGTGCCGCCGATCGCCGTCGGGATCGCTGTTGCGTTGATGCTACTCGGGCCGCCGCTGTTCGGCCTGTTCGCGGTCGGTGCCGAGAAGCTCCGCAACCGGCACAGAGAAACAGTGTACCACATCAACGGCGTGACAGATACCCGCGAAAAGTACTACGTCGCACCGGAACTGTGGGAGCAAAAGACCGTTGACGGACCGAGCCCGTACGTCGTCAACGACGGCGATGCCTACGAGGTGCGCGAGTTCGAGCGCTTCGAAGACATGGACGAACTCCGAGTGACCGGCTGCTACATGAGTCAGATGGCCGACTCGAAACTCGTCACGAGTAAGGCCATGCTCGAGGACGTGCACGGCGACCTCGTCGACGCGTTCCTCGAGTTGAATCGACTCCGTGGACGTATCTCCAAAATGGGGCTCGAGATCCAGAGCGACGTGATCAATCAAGAAGCGGAAGCCGACGAGCGCGGCCTGATGAACCCGAAAACGACGGTCAAGGACCGCTTCGACGCGGCCAAATCCGATGTCGAGGACAAGGCTCGCGAAGACATCGAAGACATCGACGGCTACGAAGACGAGTACATCCGCAGGCACGGCGAGCACGCGCCGCGACCCCGTCCGAACCGACTGTACGATACCGTCGACGGGATCGACTCACCCGCTCGAGCGGACGGTGGTCACGATGAGTGACGAGCAAGATAACTACACGGTCGGCGGCTTCCGAGAGTTCCAAGCTAACAACCTCGAGCGCGATCCCGACGAGGTGCTTCCCCACTCCGGGTTCGTGAGAGACGAGCAAATCGACCGCCAGATGTCGATGCGGGCGATTCATCACGACCCGGACCGCTGAGAGGGGAAGGCCGCCGCGGACTATCTAAGCGTCGGGAAGAACCGAGACATCCTGCAAGCAGAGGGAAGCGCGACGGCCCGCCAAGCGCTCGACAACGGCGACACGCTGACGCTGAAACACTACATCGGCGATCCGAGCCAAGAGGCAGACCTCTCCGGTATCAAAGCGATCTCTCGGCTCCGGCAGATCGTCGCGGGACCCGCGCCGGTGATCGTGATCCTCGGCGAAATGGGAGCTGGCAAAACGAACCTCGCGTGTCTCGTCACGCAGTTGCGTGACCGCTGGGTCGACGGCGATCTCCGCGTCGCGAGTAACATCCGAACGCTGGATCGCAATGACGACTGGACTCGCGACGATGGTTCCATTGAGGACGGCTGGATTCCCAACTACCCGCTCCTCGAGGAATGGGTCGGCCAGGACGGTGACCCGGTCACGAACCCCCAACAGCCGAAGCTGTTCATCGGCGACGAGTTCAGTACGAACGGGAGCGGCACCGGAAAAGACGGCCAGAAGGTCCGGAAGTTGATGGGGCCGCTCGTGTTCAAAATCCGCAAGTACAACGGCGCACTCGTCTATATCGGTCATGACGAGAGTTCGATCCATCCGCTCCTGTGGCGCGTCGGTACGATTCTCAAGAAGCCCGACCGGAACAACAAGGGGAAAGCCCTGATCGCCGAGCGGATCGCTGGCGGGAAGCTGAAAGACGTCGATCCGCGGCCACTGAAAGGTATTCCGCCAGCCGATTTCGAACCTCACACGAACGACGAAGCGGACTGGTCCTGGTCCGCTCCCGCGAGCGACGACAGCGGGCCGGAAATCGCCGAAAGCGAGGTCAAGCGAGTCGCTGCCTGGACGATGGAAACCTGCAGACAACAGGGAATGTCGGCGCGCGAAACCGCCGAGTACGTTCCCTACAGCCACGCTACCGTCTCGAACTGGTGGAACGACATCGATGAGGGCGGCGAAAAGGCCGATTGGGTTAACACGGTCGAACAGGTGATCGCATGAGAGCGTCGGGGTGGAAACCTGTAAACCGGAATCGACCCCCGTTTAGGGGGATCGCAGGCCCAACGCCCAGCGCTCACTCACGCTCAATTACTCACAATCTTCGCCCATCGCTCGCGATCGCGGCGAGACACCAGCGGAGAAGTATATATATCGGCGCGCGATGCGCGTGGTCCGCGTGAATCGCTCACAGCGAGCCAACCACTTCGGGACGATCTGCGAAAAGCGGATGGCGAAGAAACGCCGCTTCGATCTCGAGCGCTCGAGTTGGCACGACGCGAGATTCGGGAACGGAACGCCGGTCGAAATCAAGAGTACGATGCTCGAGCACAGTGATGGGCAGCCGGGGAACTGGAAGGTCTATCGCCAGTATCACGAGAAACTCCGGCGGCACGACGGCTGGTACTGTTTCGTCGTCTATCGACCCCACGGACGAAGCGGCTGTACGATCCTCAATGACAAGATGGTCCGCTCGAGTGAGCTCCCGTTGATGCGCTGGCACGGTGGTGGTGATCACCGCGGAACCGAACAGGCGAAGGTTTCGATCGATTCGATTTTCTAATCAGGGTCGCAAAGAGCCCTTTTCTGGTCATAGCTTGTGCTCGACAGAATTGATAAGTATAGGTGAAGGATGTAATGATACGGATTGTAACCTACTGAGTCTGTATTAAGAACGGCATGTGGAACACAGCAGGTAGATTCAGACGATGCTCAGGTTTAACCAATAGCGATCATTTAATTTTCTTCTCTGGGATGACGGGTGTACCCGTATTTTTGATTGTTCGAAACTGTGTTGATCCACATTGACAGCCAGGCCTCCCGATCGGTTGAATTGTCCCGTCGCTCCATTTTCGAGACGCGTAGACGGAATCGCAGGTGCGACATGCAGCGAGTGTTCGTTCAATCTCTCCGTTGGGCATAGTAGAATTGATGTCTCGAATACGGATTAACACTACAGATTTTCACACCACTCCGGTTTTTGATTAAGTGAGAGACAGCTTGTGGCAGTCGCTCAGTAAGCATACCCACCTAACGGCTATTTCACCTCCCAGAATGTCGAATAAATAGATAGAGTCAATCAGTGGTAACAGTGATCTCGGTCTCAACAGTGAACGTCACTGCTCGAGTCGATAGTGTCTCGGCGATCTCCCGGCGTTGCTCAAGCGTAAGGTCGTCGCGCTCGAGGACCTGGCGGATGGCCTGGACGAACTTCGGCACGTCGTCACAGGCGCTGACGACTGCCTTCGTCTTGTTACAGTCGTAGAAGTCAGCTGCGCGTTCGATCGCATCCCGTCGATACGCATAGTCGCCGTCGGTTCTGATTCGCATGCTCGTACACACGACCCCCGAAATCCTAG
The DNA here is from genome assembly GCF_002494345.1 of Natrinema ejinorense. GTDB lineage: Archaea > Halobacteriota > Halobacteria > Halobacteriales > Natrialbaceae > Natrinema > Natrinema longum. Next base: position 372,124 of record NZ_NXNI01000001.1, on the reverse strand, counting down.
TTTTTTCGACTCACTGAACGGCCCATTTCGGCCCACAATCGGCGGAACGTATCACTCATTCGGAGACAAACAGTGATTCAAACGACCGATCGTCTCGAGATATGCACACGGCGAGTCGCGGCTCGTGTGCATATTCGGGAAATGGATTCTGTTGACGTGCAACCCCAGGGACTCATACTGAGATTTCCTTTCGAAATTATCTCCGTAGAGTACCAGCTTGTATACATTGGCAAGTAAACTTGATTATTTTACAAGTTTAATAAGCTCGGCTCTCAATTCAGTACATACTATGAGCGAAGAATTTCAGTGGTCGGGCACTGTCTAGTTCTGGATCACCTCGACTGGCGCTTTTCCATCGAGAGCTTGATGCGGTCTTTGGTGGTTGTAGTAATGCACGAACTGTTCAAGCCACTCTCGGACGCTTGACCGACTGCCCACCCATGAATTATGGAACCGGTCGATGCGCATTTTGAGGGTATGAAACCACTTTTCGATGAGGTTTCGGTCGGTATAGTTGACCCGACCGCTCAGTCCGACTCGGGAAAGGGCAGTCCGATAGCCAAATTGATCGACGAGAAACTCAGCCTCGGAGAGATCATGTTTCTCGCGGAGTTTCTGCAGAAACGCAGCCGCCGGATCGGTGCCATGTCGACTAAACAACGCAACGTCGAGAATTACTTTTGTCTCGATGTCTATTGCAGCATACAACCAAGACCACTCGCCGTTGATCTTGACAGCAGTTTCGTCGACAGCGACCCGCGACGGCGTCGCCGTCGGCGGGTCGCATCCACTGTCAGACAGCCGATGAACCCAGTTCCAAACCGCTCCGTGAGAACGTTCAACGCCTAATTCAGCGAGGATCGTTGTTGTCTCCCGAAGCGAACAACCAGTCTGGTGGAGGCGGACGGCGAACGCCCTGACGGGCGTCGCCGTCCGCTCGTTCTCCCAAGATTCTTCTAAATCCGTCGCATAGCTCTCGCTGAGCAGGTCTGCGAGCATCTTAGCCAATTCACTCAACGACCTGCTCATTTCTCAAACTGACGCAACTAGACAGTGCCGCTATTCGCTAACTTTGACGATGATGGAAACTTGCGTTCAGAGTTTGCAACTCCTCTTGAGAAAAATTCTGCGTAACCTCTATTTCATGTGCATCAACTGGAGATCTGCGTGCAGCGGTAGAGGTGGGGCGCTGTAATTTTTTGGCGCTGTCCCCTTGGGGACACCCGCCAAGGGGGCTTTCGCGCGAAGCGCGAAACGACCCCGCAGGCATTGCGGTGCGATCGCGGTGCCGACCCCGCCCTCGAGGCGCGGGCTACAACCAGATTTGTCTAAGCAAGGCTGTTAGTCAAGCTGACTTGTAGAAAACAGTGAAAACGAGAGTGTTGCCACTATGCGGGCCGGTTCACCGATCCGCGACTGCGCCGACGAATCCGGTTTCAGTGCCACCGCCGGGAGTCTTCCAGGTCAGCTCGACGCCGCGCAGGGCAGTCGGATCGTTCCCCGACCGCGACCACTTCTCGAGGGCTTCACTGGCGATCGTCGAGATGTTCTCGAAGCTATCTGCCTTCAGTCGAGAGAGAACCGTATCGATCCGCATCCGTCGGGGTTCGCCCTGATCATCGAACTCGAGGTCGGCGCCGTTCTTCGCGAGCCACTCCTGAAAGGGAGAGGACTCGGCGACGTGATCGGCCAAGCCCATGATATGCTGCATCCGATCGGCGTAACTCTCGATCGCGTACTCAGCGGACTCGACGAGCGCTCGCAGTTCCTCGCGGTACTTCCGGGCCCGGAACGACACGTCGCCCTGGTCCAACTCGAGGATCTCGCCGAGATCGTTGATCGCGCGATAGATCGTCGCGGGATGTTTCCCCAGCTGGTCGGCGAGGTCGTCGACGGTCGCACCGCCGTCAGTTGCGACTGTCTCCGAAACGTCGCGAGCGGTCTCGCCCATATCACGCAGCGTCGTCATCAACAGGTGATCCGTCTTCGCCTCGAGGCGCGGCGTCGGATCTTCGTACAGTTCGACCGGCTCGTCCCGAGCGACCGCATCGAAGTGATCATCTGCGACGTAGACGCTGCTGCCGTCGGGACCGAGCGGGATGTCTTCCCAGTGGAGCGCGTTCAACAGCGTCTCCTCTATTTGCACGGTCACCTCGTGCCGATCGGCCCACGCCCATGCCTCGTTATCGTTCATCGACTTGTTTACCAGGACCTCCACCTTCGGATGGTACGACGGGTGATCTTTCGAGACCGCATCCGGATCGGCCAGCTGGTAGATCTCGAACTTCCGCCCGTAGGTGTGACCGGGTAGCAGTTCACTGGCCGACGTGGGGTTCAAGAACAGCCGATTCTGGTGGTTGACGACTTCCTCGTTGTCGATATGGAGTTCCGCTTTCACTCCCTCGAGGTCGGAGAGATAGTGTGCGACCTTTTGGAGAACACCCGCCGACGAGAGCTTCTCAGCCCATTCACGGCGAATCCGAACGTACCGCTCGTATGCCCACATCCGGCTTGCCGAGTGCGGGGTCGTTCGAAAGTACTCCGAATGAATGCGCTCGCCGGCGTGCTCGAAGATCGCCACGAAGAACTCCGGCAGCAACTCGAGACCGCGGTCGGGTTCGATGTTGCTGGTGTGAAACTCGACGTCGACGCCGTCGACTTCGCCGACCTGATTCTCCCAGGGGAGTTGCAACCGCTCGCCACTCTCCCAGTGGCGCATGTTCGGGAACCGCGGTGAGATATTGTACGACGCTTTCCGCTCGCCACGACCGCGTCCCTTGATGTCCCACTCGTACAGTCGTTCGGCGTTGATCCCGTCGGACAGCCGGGGAGCGAACCCCGACTTGCTGTAGCTCACTTCGAGGTGCCAGGGCTCGCCGTCGATCTCGGTCGTGATCTCGAGGTAGCCCTCGAAGGGCGGTCCGAGCATGACCGACGACAGCGCGTCATACGGACCGCGACCCCAGTCGGGCCACTTCCATCGCCCCTCGATCTCGTGCGGTGTCGTCTCGACCTGGGACACCGCTACTCACCTCGCTTGCGCTCCCGTTCTCGCTCGCTCTCGAGCAAGCCGGTGAGTACCGCGACGGGATTCCACCAGGTCGCACCCTGGCAGGGATAGCAGACGTGCTTGAACGACGTACAGTCCGTCGCCTCGAGTGTCGTGGGGTCGGCTCCGGGATCGCAGTCCATCGCCTCGAGAGTCGCGCGCTTGACGCGCGTCCGCCCACAGCCCACGCAGACAGCGTCGACGGGAACGCCGACCTGACCGGCTGCCGCGCTCGCCAGCTCAGCCTCGAGGTCGCGGTCGGTCCGATTGGCGTCAGCGCTCATAGCGGCCCCTCCCGCGCGTTCCGAACCGCGCGCGTACACTCGGGGCAGAGCCGGCGAAGTGCGTCGACGCGATCACTACACCGCTCGCACTCGTCGGCCTCGAGGAGACGGCTCATCGCGAACCACCGTCCTTGTGATCACTGCCCGTATGAACTGACCACCGCTTTTTTGATCGTATTGGTGTCTTTTCAGCTATGGAGACAATTGAAGCAGGAATCCTCGGAATCCAGTTGACGGTCGTCGGGCTATTACTCGTGACCTTTTTCGAGGGTCTATACCCGTATCCGTTAGCAGGGTTAGTACTCGGTATCGTGGGAACTGCCGTCGTGTTGGTAGCTGTATTCTCGGAAACCAGTCGATAGATCCCGCTCGAAGAGTGTCCACCGTCAGCGCGAATCTCGCGATCGTCGAATGCTTGCCGAACGTCCTCGTCGGTGGCTTGATGGGCCGGATGGGCGATGGGCGTCCGGCTGTCGACATCGTACAGTTCGCTCGCCTGGACGAACCCGCTACGCATCGGCCTCACCTCCGTGACGACCGGGTGACGTTTCCGGATCCGGAACCGAAACGTCGATTCCCGCTGCAGAGCCGCGGCTCAGTCGCGCGTACGTATCGCAGTTACCACACCGATGAGCGCGATCGTCGTCGTCACCGAAGACACGGCGGAACCGATCAGTGACGTGAGCACCGCAGTGTTCGCACGTCGAGTTGTCGACCGACGGCCAGGGTGCGACCGTCACGCCGACCACCTCCGAGTGGTCTGTCGACTGCGTGGTAATATACCGAAACCGAGAATTGGATTTTCCGCCGTCTCAGGGGTATGAGACGCTAGGAGTTGAACACGTAGATAATTTCGAGTGGGACCGCCGAGAATTGAACTCGGGTCCTACGGACCCCATCCGCAGAGGATACCACTACCCCACGGTCCCACACGTGGACCGATGGGCGTCCACCGTTTAAGGATGTCGTTTTCGACCCGCCGGATGGCGATCCGACCGGCGACGGAGCATCAGCGACATGGTTTGTGATCCCGAGGCACGATCCGTTCGAGTGACACCGGTCGGGGCCGAATCGGTGGGCGGTCCACCCGACGGTGATCGATACCAACTCCTAGACCAGTACGCGCTCGAGGTCGACGACGACACCGCTGTCGGCATCGCCGTCGCCGACGAGTTCGCCGAGACAGACCGCCGCGTCGTCGGGCGTGTAACAGGCCACCAGCGCTCCCCGATCGGTCCCGTCGTCGACCTCGAGGACTCCCGGTGCGTAGACGGGCGCACCCTCAGCGACCTCGCGGGCCGCGCTTTCCGCAATCACGACGCTCGGAATCCCCTCGAGAATCCGTTCGGCCGGATCGACGACGTCGTACAGCGGTTCGGGATCGTCGTCCTCGAGCCAGAATCCGAGCGCATCCAGGACGTCGTGGGCGCTGTGGAGCGTCCGGTCGTCGAACGGATCGGTCGCGCTGCGACGCAGGTGGCCCATGTGGCCGCCGGTGCCCAGGGCCAACCCCAGATCGTGGCAGAGCTTCCGGACGTACGTTCCACTCTCACAGCGAATCCGCACGAGGAGTCGCCGCTCCTCGGTCTCGAGTACCTCGAGGTCGTAGAGTTCCCGCACGCGGAGTCGACGCGAGACGGCACTCTTGCGCGGGGGTTTCTGATAGATCGGGCCCTCGAACTCCGCGACGACGGATTCGGCGTCGGCGGGAACCGGTGCGTGACACTCGAGGACGGCGACGTACTCCTTACCGCCTTCGAGGAAGACCTGTGCGAGTCGAGTCGCATCGCCGAGCATGATCGGGAGGCAGCCGGTCACTTTCGGATCGAGCGTCCCGGCATGGGCCGCGCGATCGATCGTCGATTCGACGCCGCGCTCGGCCATCGTCTCGGCGACGGCGTCTCGCAGCCAGCCGCTGACCTGATGGGAGGACGGACCGGGGGGCTTGTCGAGGTTGACGACGCCGAAGGTGAGCAACTCGGCGGGCGAGCGCTCCTCTGGTGGGCCACGCAGAGTCATTAGAACCCGGTCTCGAGGTCGACGAGTGCCTTCCCTTCGTCGCCGTCGGCGTCGTAGCGCTCGACGGCAGTGACGAGCATATCGAGGACGGCGTCGGGTTCCCAGCGGGCCGTATTCACGGAGAGATCGTAGATCGTGAGGTCCTGAATGTCGATCCCGTAGTACTCCTCGTACCGCTGGGCCTCGCTGGCCTCGCGGGCCTTCGTCTCCTCGGTCGCACGCGCGGGATCCTTGTCCTCGCGCTCGGCGATACGCTCGCCGCGAACCCGTGCCGGTGCGTCCAGCCAGAAGCGGAAATCGGCCTGCTCGCCGGCCAGCCAGCCCGCGAGTCTCGACTCGAGGACCAGATCGTCCGCCTCGAGGGCGATCTCACGCAGCCGTCGATCGAGGTCCCGATCGATCTCGTCGTTTTCCTCGGCCAGTTTGTTGAACTCGAGTGGGGTATAGCCGCGTTCGTCGGCCAGTTCCCGGAAGATGTCACCGCCGCTGACGTGGTCGAGATCGAAGGCTTCAGCGAGTAACTCCGCGGTCGTACTCTTCCCGCTTCCCGGCGGGCCGGAGACGGTAACTAACATACTCGCTTTGCGAGGGGGCAGGTAAAATGGGTTTTGAATCCGCAAGCGAGCGGAACGGACACCGAAACGCCATCGGCGACGAGGAGCCGAGACGGGTCAGGCGCTCGACGGCGACATGTCGATGTTCAACGACTTCCGGATCAGCTGGGAGAACCCCATCGAACACAGGAAGTACCAGACGATCCAGGCCTGCATCGGACCGACCACGCCGTCCTGCCACTCGATCTCGCCGACGAGGGGCATTACGACGGTCTCTTCTGCGCCGCCGATGCCGCCCGTTCGGATCTTCCAGTACATCCAGAGGAACAGCGGGATCGTCAACAGCATGATCCAGACCATCGGGCGAAACTGCTCTTTGAACATTCCCAGGTTGTCCGCCATGGCTTCCATCTGCTCTTCGCGGGCGCGTTCGATCTCGTTCTCGAGGCGCTCGATCTCGGCGTCGCTTGCGCCACGTTCCTCGGCGTCTTTCTTCTCCTGACGGAGTTCCTTTTGCTCCTCTTGGACTGCTTTCATCCGCTCTTGATACTTGCCCATGACCTCCGTGTTCATCAGGTTCGCCTGCAGCAGTGACGAGTAGAGGCCCGTGATCAGTGCGACCGAGAGGATCACAGCGTAAAACGGTAATGCCGCATCGAGCGGGCCGAGGACAGCGTTGACCGTACTGCCGACGACGTTCTGAATCGAGTCGAACCAGTAGCCGGGCATCAACAGGAGGGCACCAACGGCGGCTATTTTGTCCCATTGCGACCAGCTCGATTCCTCCTCGTCGATGTCGACATCGGCGGCAGCACTGCCGCCATCACCGTCACCGTCGAGGGCCCGGTCGTAGGCCTCGCGGTCGGCGATCTCGAACCCCTGGTCGCCGTCGACTAACACACCTTTCTCGATCAACCGCCCCCACTGGCCGCTCGTCAGTTCGTCGCTGACGTCGGCCCACTGGACCTCGCCGCCGTTCCTATCGGCTTCCTCCCGGATGGCCTCGAGGGCAGCCGCCATCGAGGAATCCTCGCTGACGAGGGCGTCGATCTTCTCGGCTGTACGCGTCATCTGCTCGAAGCTAGGGTCCGTCCGGTATACAAGTGTTTTTCTTCGGTAGCCACACGTCCCTCGAGTCAGACGGGGTAGGGGTCCCATACGCTGTTCGTTGGAGGGTGGTCGGGCCCATACTGCACGGAACCAATCAGCCATCGAGATACTCATCTCGGTTGTAATGTTCTCGATTCGATCGACGATATAAACTGTTTGATCGGTCGGGACTTTTATCATGCAGATTCACCAATGAACCGTCGATAGAGATGGGTTCACGACGCGATGACGGAGGTGCGATGCTGTCGAAAAGAGGGGTATCCGCGGTGCTCGGTCTCGTGCTGTTGATCGGGATGGTTGCAACCATCAGCGTCGGTATTCTTCTCGTCGCCGGGGACGTAATGTCCACCGTGGAACAGCAATCCGAGAACGAGCGAGTCGAGCAATCGTTCGTCGAGATGAGCCAGCAGATGGTGATAGCCTCGTCGAACAACGACACCACGCGGTCGATGGAGTTCGACGCTGGTGAACGCGGCGCGGTCGTCATGACGGATACCGGAACGATCAATATTTCCAGTGAGGGACTCGAAGACCCCATCGAGATTCCGATCGGGGCCGTCGAATACGTGGGGGACGACGGCACCCGAATCGCCTATCAGGCGGGTGGTGTCTTCCGCGAAACGGGCAACGAAACCCGGGTCGTCTCCGCACCGCCCGTCTCCTACGACAGCGACGATAACACGTTCTCGTTCCCGATTACCGAGGTTAACGACGACTCGAAGCTCAATTCGGGCGACATCCGGATGTCCCACGCGAACACGGAAGCGTACAGAAACGCAACGTACGTCGAACAGAGTACCGTAACGATCGAAATCACGAGCGAGTACTGCGTTGGCTGGGAGACGTACTTCGACGGCCAGACCCAGAACGCCGAGGGACAGGCGATCAGAGAGCGATGTGGATCCGACGACACGCTGGTCGTAGAACTCGGACGAACAGAGGTCGAAGGCGACTTCAGTCAAGCAGTGTACGCCGGTGGCGGCGGAATCGAATTAGGACATCACCACGCTGAGATCGACGGGAACGTGACCACGGACGGCGAGATACACGGCGCCGGCACTGTTACCGGCAACGAAACGACGAACACCGATACGTCCATCCCGTCGTTCGATAGCGTAATCGAGTCCAAGGTCGAGGACGCCGAGCGAGGAGAGGGCGAACGGATCGCGCTGGGCGATAACAAGACGACGCTCGAGGGCGGTAACATCTACTACGATCCCCACGGGTTCGACCTGCAAAACGACGTCACCGTCGATTTGGAGGACGGAAACGTGACGCTCGTCGTCGACGGCGATATGGACTTCACCAACAACGACCTCACTGTGGATGCCGCCGCCGCCGACGAAAACGCCTCGTTCCAGGTGTTCACGACCGGAAACATGTCCATGGACAACCAGGAGGTGTGTGTCAACGCGTGTGATTACGCCGCCGGAGACGCCAAAGACCTGCAGATATACGGTACGTCGTCGATGCTCGTCCATGTCGGGACTGGGAACTCGAAATTCGAGGGGATCCTGTACGCTCCCAGGGACGAAGGGTACGCGGAGACGGAAGGGATCGACCACTGCTCACACGAAGTGAACGGAACGGAACCGGACGTGTGTATCGAGGGTGGCGGCGGGGCAGCACAAATGTATGGCACTATCATGTCAGGACCGATGTACGTCGACAACAACTTCGACGTCAAACACGACTCGGAGCTCACCGGCTTCGACCCGGACGTTCGACACGGCGTGCTTCCGCCGCGGCTGACCTACCTCTCGATCGGCGTTCACGAACTCGACGTCGAAAACGAGTGAACCGATTTACGCCGCGTCTTCGATCGTCGCCCGCACGTCCTCCCAGACCTCGTCGGGCGCCTGCTCACCGTTGACTCGCTCGAGAGCTCCCTGTTCCTCGTAGTACTCGATAACCGGTTCGGTGTTCTCGTGGAAGACCGACAGCCGCTCCGTGACCGTCTCTTCGGTGTCGTCGTCCCGCTGAACGAGTCGCTCCTCGACTTCGGGATCTTCGGGGGGATTGTATTCGACGTGGTAGATGTCGCCGGTTTCCGGGTCCATCCGCCGCCCCGTCAGCCGGTGGATGAGTTCCTCCTCGCCGACCTCGAGGTAGAGTACGACGTCGAGGACGGTCATGTCCTCGAGCTCTTCGGCCTGTTCTAAGTTCCGCGGGTAGCCGTCGAGGACGAAGCCATCAGCCTGCGAGAGCGCCTCGTCGACGATCGCGTTGACGACCGCGTCCGGGACGAGTTCGCCCCGGTCCATGTACTCGACCGGCGTGTCGTACTCGGTGTCCATATCCGAGATGTCCATCTCCTTGTTCGCTCGGAGCGCGTCCCCCGTCGTGATGTGATCGACGTCAAACTCCTCGGTGATCTTTGCGCTCTGGGTCCCCTTGCCTGCCCCAGGCGCGCCCAGGATCAGGATTCGTGGCTGAGCCATACGCCACCGTTCAGGGGCGGCACGTAAAGGCTTAAAGAATTGGCCCCGTCGATATCACCATGACTCGATTCGACGCAGCCGAGCCCGCCGACCGTCGGAAACTGTACGTCGATGCCATTACCGCCCACCGCGAGCGTGGGAGTGGATTTCTCACGCTCGAGGCCGACGACGAGACGGCTGTCGGCCGTGACTCCGAAGGCGAATCGGCCGCTGCATCGGCTGCCGAACTGGGGACCCCGTGGGTCCAGTTCAGTGACGGCACGATCAATCTCGACTGTACTGATGCTGAGTTGGACGTATTGAAGGGCGTTCTCGATGAGTTCCCTGCGTTCAAGATCGACGACCTAAATCGACCCGAGGAAGCCGAGGGCGTCAACGTCCGGATCAGCGCCAAAGCGGATCCAAACCGGATCGCCCAGTTCGTCGACGACGTCTTCCTCGAGGTGTACGATCTGCCGCCGTCGGTCCGCGTCTGGGCCGTTGGGATATAACGCGCACCAGCTCGTGTGGCTCGTCGGCTGTCGGCGCTTATGCCGGTCACTCTCCATCGCTGCTCGGCAGGTGACCGGTTCCGGCCGCATCCACCTGACAGCAGACCGCGCGTTCGTGTCGGGTTCGGCTCGAGACGAACTGGTTCGGCACACTATATATAATGCGTTCGGGGGCGGACACGACCGGGGTCCAAACAGCGACAGAAAAAAGGGTATCGGGCCCAACGCAACAGTGATGCACCGGACCGATACACCCCATTCGGTATGGAACGCGAGACGATACCTGCCATACCAGTCACCCGACAGACAGCATCAGTCGGGCGGTTTCCAAATAGATAAGTGCACCCAGCAAGCATCATCCGACATATAACCGGAGTTCAAAAGAGGTGAACACAATCAGCAACCTACTGACGACCCCGATGCAGGGGACACGTGTCGACGTGTTCGAGCAGATCTTCCTGGTCTTCTTAGGACTTGGCGCGCTCGTCGGCGTCATCGTGATCGCGTACACCTTGTACAACGCGTACAAGTACCGTGATACCGGTGAGGCCGACGACGACGAAGATCTGCCCTCCGTCGGGGAGTTACCGACAGGTGGAAAGGGCGGCAAGAAACTGTTTCTCTCGTTCGGCATCAGCGCCGTAATCGTCATCTCGCTGGTGATCTGGACGTACGCGATGCTCCTGTACGTCGAGGACCCAGCCGACGGCACGGACGAGCAAGCAGAAGCGCTCAACGTCGAAGTCACCGGCGAGAGCTTCGCCTGGTTCTTCGAGTACGAGAACGGGATCGAATCGACGGGAACCCTTCGGGTCCCCGCCGACGAACGGATCTGGATACAGGTGACGTCAGGCGACGTCTGGCACGCGTTCGGCATATCCGAACAACGGGTAAAAGCCGACGCGATTCCGGGCGAGTACGACGAAACGTGGTTCGAGGCCGAGGAACCCGGCCAGTACGAGATCGAGTGCTTCGAGCTCTGTGGCGAGTACCATACCTCGATGGTCGGCACGCTCGAGGTCATGGAGCCCGAAAAGTACGACCAGTGGATGGACGATCAACTGACGATGTCGTTCACGATGGAGGACCAAAACGAGTCCCCCGTTACGGACGGCTACGTACTGACCCTCGAGCACCAAGAGAGTGACTTCGAGGAGAGCTACACGGCAGACCAGTTCGATAACGGATCGATCGAGATCACGGATATCGAGCAAGGTGGCCAGTACAACGTGTCGATCGAGCCGACGGACGGGCAGTTCGAACCGATCGAGGAGCAGATCGACATGACCGGTCCGGTCAGCGAGACCTACACGCTCGAGTTAGACGCAACGGAATCCGAGACCAATGCAAACGAAACGAACGGCGGAGGTGAGAACTGATGAGTGATCTTCCACCGATGCGGTCGCTCAAACGGTGGCTGGTCACGACTAACCACAAGGACGTCGGCATCCTCTACATCGCGACGTCGCTGTTCTTCCTGCTTTTCGGAGGGACCCTCGCACTGCTGTTCCGCGCTCACCTGTGGAAAGCCGGCGGGACGGGGCTGCTCACCAACGATCAGTTCTACCAGTCCGTTTCCGGCCACGGGCTCATCATGGTCTTCTGGTTCCTGTCACCGATCGCCAGCGGGTTCGCGAACTACTTCGTCCCGCTCCAGATCGGCGCAAAGGACCTCGCGTTCCCCCGTCTGAACGCACTGAGTTACTGGTTCTACCTGTTCTCGGGCATCTTGATGGGGATCTCGTTCTTCCAGGGTGGCTCGTTCTCCGGCGGCTGGACGATGTATGCCCCGCTGAACGTGCCGACGTATACGCCGGCGATGCAGGCGATGACCGGCGGGAACTCGATGGTTCTCGCCTTAGTTCTGTTCTGTATCTCCATCACGATGGGGACGGTCAACTTCCTGACCACGATGCACCGATCCCGTGCCGAGGGGCTCGGTCTGTGGAACATGCCGATGTTCTCCTGGTCGTGGCTGCTGACCGCCTGGATGATGCTGTTCGCGTTCGCGGCGCTGCTGGCAGCCGTGCTGTTACTCTCGGTCGATCGGCTGTTCCTCACGCAGTACTTCGCGACCGATCAGGGATCGAGTCTACTGTGGGCACATATCTTCTGGTTCTTCGGCCATCCGGAGGTGTACATCGTCTTCTTCCCTGCCTTGGGAATCATGTTCGAGACGTTCCAGACGTTCACCGGCCGACGGCTCGTCGGCCGCAAGTGGGTCATCATCGCGATGGTCCTCGTTGCGGTCCAGTCGTTCCTCGTCTGGATGCACCACATGTTCCTGTCGACGATCAACCTCCCGATCAAGACGCTCTTTATGGCGACGACGATCGGTATCTCGCTGCCCTTCGACCTGATGGTCTTCGCGCTGATCTATACGATGGTCAAAGGGCGCGTCCGCTTTACCACGCCGTTCCTGTTCTCGCTTGGCGCGCTCGTGTTGTTCATCCTGGGAGGCATCACCGGCGTCTTCCTCGGGGCCGTCGTCCTCGACTACGAGTTCCGCGGAACGTACTGGGTCGTCGCTCACTTCCACTACGTGATGGTCTCGGGAGTCACCGCACTAGTCGGTGGCATCTACTACTGGTGGCCGAAACTCACCGGCAAGATGTACTCCGAGCGACTCGGCAAGCTCAACTTCGCGGTCTACTTCGTCGGCTTCAACCTGCTGTACTTCCCGATGTTCATGGCCTGGGAGACGCCACGGCGCGTCTTCCACTACGCCGAGGGTGCCCAGATCTATCACCAGCTGGCAACCGTCGGCGCGTTCGTCTTCGGCGCCTCCTTCCTGATCATGTTCTTCACGCTCGGGAAGAGTCTGGTCTCGGGCCCCGACGCCCCCGACAACCCGTGGACGTACTCGCGGACCGCCGAGTGGGCGATCCCCTCGCCACCGCCCCTCGAGAACTGGCCCGACCGGCCCAGCTACGCCAGCGGCCGCCTCGAGTTCGTCGACGACGCCGCGACCGCGACCGACGGCGGTGTCGCACAGGAAGCGACCGCCACGGCGGCCGCGAGTCACGAGGAAGAACACGCCGACCACGCCAGCATCTGGCCGGTTGGCATCGGCCTCGCGACGTTTACCTTCTTCCTCGGACTTAGCGGCGTCACGCCGTACGTCTTCTCGTTCGTCGAGTCACACATTCACAGCGGCGTCGGCAACTTCGTCACGCTCGATTCGGCACCCGCACAGAACATCATCTACCCGATCCTCATTGCACTCGGATTGGGGATGCTCGCGGTCACGCTGTTCCAGTTCGGTCGCGAGCAGTTCACCGCACCCGAGATGGCCGTCGCCGAACGCTGGCCCTTTGGCGGCATCAGCAACGAGAAGCTGGGCGTCTGGATCTTCCTGGCCTCGGACGTCGTCGTCTTCGGTGCCGCCATCGGGGCGTACGTCTTCATGCGTATCCACATGGGCTGGGGGAGCTGGCATCTCGATACGATCACCAATGCCGGACTGTTCAACACGTACGTGTTGCTGACCTCGAGTTTCACGGTCATCCTCGCACACGTGATGGCCGAACGTGGAAACAAGAAGGGGCTACTCGGCATGTTGAGCGCGACGGTCCTGCTCGGACTCGTGTTCATGAGCGTCAAGGCCTTCGAGTACAGCAGCAAGTTCTCGGACGGTCACTACTGGTTCAGCGGGATCGAATACTCGCTGTACTTCGTGACCACGGGACTGCACGCGCTGCACGTCATCCTCGGCCTCCTGGTTGCGCTGTTCATGATCTACCGAGTCGTCTCGATCGACGCCTATCTCGAGGATCACATGCCGGTGGAGTACTTCGGTCTCTACTGGCACTTCGTCGACATCGTGTGGGTCTTCCTGTTCCCACTGTTCTACCTGATGTAGCGGCCCGCCGCTACACGGGTTTCGATCCGCTGTTTTCCGGTTCATCTCTCGACTCGAGTACGTGGTTCGACGGGAAAACCAGGCGAGATGATACCGTCCTGTCCGCTATGAGCGGCGGGATTCCGGTACCCCTTCTCGTCGATGAGGACGAAACGACGCTCGAGATCGAACGCGACAGAACCGCCGAGATGCGCTGCTCGAACGGGATTCCTCGGCCCACGGGCCCGCTCACAGTCTGCCAACTGCGGTAACAGAAGTGTGCAACCCGTACCGTCGACGTCCGATCCAGCGTCAGGGCCGGCCCGCTGTCACGACAGATAGCAGTTCGGTTTGGCTCTCCCAGACTCGCCTGGGGACGGTCGTTCCGCGCCCAGGGTGACGGCTCGAATCGAATCGAACGAGTCACCGCTCGCCGAATCGGTGCCGGGCCAGTAGGGCGAGCGTCAAAGTAACCCCGACGAGGGCAATACCCGCGGCAAAAACGGGAGGCCACGTCGAGTTGGGATCGTCGGTCGTGTCGACATCGCTCGATCGCACCGTGGTCGGATCCATCGAGCCCCGCACAGCAACGAGCGCGTCCGCGGCGGCGCTGGCGTCGACGATACCGTGTCCATACCGGGTGTCTAGCCGCCCGTCACCGTCGTCAGTCGTGACATCGCGCTCCGTGACACGGTTCTCGGGGACTCGAGCCGTCTCGGTAAGCGCCGTTTCGATTTCGTCGGGCGTGGCGTCGGGTTCGGCCGACAACAGGAGGGCAGCCGTCCCTGAGACGTGTGGCGTCGCCATCGACGTCCCCGGGATGGTCGCATAGCCGCCGTCGGGACCGGCGCTCGTGACCGCCACGCCGGGTGCGACGACGTCGGGGACGACGTACGACGATGGGGCATCCCAGTCGGCCGGCGACCCGTTCCAGTCGGTCCGGTTGAGCCGTTGACCGCCGGAAAACGGGGGGACTGTCCCGACCCCGTCGACTGCGCCGACGCTGATCGTCTCGTAGACGTTGCCGGGAGAGTCAGAAGTTCCCGCTCCTTCGTTACCGACCGCCCCGACGACGACCGCTCCGCTGTGGCGTGCGTTTCGCACTGGATCGATCAGTGCCGGATGCGCCCCGGTCGCCCCGAGGCTGAGATTGATTACGTCGGCGTCCGACCGCAGGGCCCATTCCATCCCCGCAACGACCTGCGCGAACGAGCCGCTGGTCTCGCTCATGACGAGTCCGTGGAGCAACTCGGCCTCGGGGGCGACGCCGATCGCAGTGCCGCTCGTCGCCCCGCCGGCGACCGTTCCGCTGACGTGTGTCCCGTGCGTTCCCGTATCGTGTGGCGTCGACCTGGGGACCCGCTGGCCGCTCGCATCGAACTCCGCCCACCCGCCGGGATAGGTCGGGTCCGACGGGTCGTCGGTCGCGAGGTCGATGTCGGGATGGGAGACGTCGACCCCGGTATCGAGAACCGCTACGCGGACGCCCTCGCCGCGCGTGTCGTACTCTTCCCAGACGGCCGGTGCGTTTACCTGTGCGACGCCGGCCGTCGTGTTCCGTTCGCCCACTGTCGACCCTGACGATCCGACCGAGCCCGTCGTGTTCGCTCGCCGCGGGGGTTCCGGGATCGACACCTCGAAGTTCTCGTGGACGGCTTCGACCGCGCCGAACTGCTCGAACGTCTCGTAGTCGACGGCCCCGGTGTCGACCTCGACGAGAACGGCGTTCGTCAGCCAGAACGTCTCCTCGACGGACAGCCTGTCAGTCTCCCTGACGTGCTCGAGGAGCGACTCCTGCGTCGACTCGGCGTGGGTCTCGAGCCGTCGTTCGGCCGCGGCCTCGCCGATGCCCTCGGGAACCGTCGCCTCCTCGAGTCGAACGACGGCCTCGACGGTCGTTCCGTTCGTGGGGAGGGCATCGTCGACGACGATGGCGTCGTCCGCGGATTCGGTTTCTAGGACGGAACCGTCACTGAGACCGAGCACGACCGGCGCGAACACGGACGCGAGTAGCAGACAGACGACGACTGCGAAAACGGGGAGGGATACCGGACTGGGGCGGCGAGGTGCCATGATGGTGTCACTGAGACAGCACGGAATAAAGAAATTCTGGATCGGGAGATTGTCGACGAAGACGGCGGCCACCCCGGGACGACGGGAGCGAGTTCGATCGACACGGAACGCGATCAGTGTACGCGGATCGCGTACTCAGCCCGCCCAGACCAGCGCGTAAATGAACGTAAACAGGAAGTACACCAGAAAGACGGAGATGGCCGCCTTGAAGTGGAAGGTGAACAGTTCGTACTCCTCGTCGTCGCGTTCGTCGTCGAAGGCCTCGCGTTCGCCGTCGGTACACTCCTCGGCGTGGTCGACGCCGACGTGAAACGTGGCGTACCGCTCGGAACGGAACGGCCGGCCACAGTACGGGCAGGTCGCGCCGGGGGCTTCGTCCGTGGGCACCTCGTACTCTCGCTCGAGCGCGCGATCGGTCGCCATTCGATCGATCGTTGTGGCGGCGCGAGCAAGTGGTTGGCGGTTCGTCGTTAACTCGGAACGTAGGGCGGACTCATCGTTCCCTGTGAGACGAGATACAGGCTCACCATGGTAAAGAAGACCATCACGACGATCAACGGGTACTGACTCCTGATCGCCTGGAGTTTGCCGGGAAACAGCTCGAAGGAGACGGTGTGTGCGACCCAGACTGCCAGGACGTGGCCCAGCAGGATGCCGGCGATTTCGACGTAGCCGAACCAGCCCGGCAAGGCATACCGGGTCGGGTTCGGCGGCGGATTCAGCGGCATCGCGACGGCATCGAGCAGCGACGGCCACAGCGAGAGCCCGAACCCGACGTAGTGTGCGAAGTGATAGCCGGCTGCGATCGCCAGCAGCGGTGCGGCGAGTCTGAGCCCGAGGTACTCTCGAGAGAGGTACGTCTCGGCTTGCTCGCGGGTTCGATCGATGGCGAGCCAGTAGATCTTCCAGAACAGGGCGAACCCGACGACGAGCAGCCCCAGATAGACGAGCGCCGGCGGGAGGCCGATTCCGACGAGCGTCTCGATCGTCCGGACGCCGACCGGCGTAACGATGAATCCGCTGAAGGTCAGTTCCCAGACCAACGCGAGCACGAAGGCTACGAGCGAGCCGTCGACGACGAGGTCGGCCTCGCTCAACCGGGAACCCGGATACCGGAGTTCGAAGCCGTCGTCGGTCCGCTGGATCGGCGCGACGGCCCCGTAGAGCCGAAACCACAACGAGAGTGGGTCACCGCGACGAAACCATGTCGCCGGCGAGAACACGACCGCACTCGAGATCGTCCCCACCGAATACATGAGTAAGACGAGCAGCAACGCCCGTGGCGACGACGTCAGGGGTGCGACGATCTCGAGCCAGACGAAAACCAACAGTGCCACGACGGCCGGCCAGGAGCGGTACGCATCCGGGTAGGGCTCGTCGATGGTTGGCAGCGCCTCGGCGATCCGTCGCCAGGGGTTGAGCGCCGGCCACGGGTTCCCGACCGCGTAGGTGACGATCGTCAACAGCGCGCGCCCGCCGACGAACGTCACCAGGACGGTCGCACTGACCAGCCCGATGTTCGGTCCGGCGATACCGGCCACGACGATCACTCCGAACCCGAGGACGCCGACCACGCCCAGCAATAACGTGCCCGCAGACAGGAGTCGGTCGACGGACGCCTCGAGGGTGCGGTCGTGGTAGCTGCCGATCACGTCGCGGTCGGTGACGAGCATCGTCAACAGGGCGGACGCCCCGACGGTACCGCCGCCCGTCGCGAGATAGAGCCACGTCGGGACGCTGACGTCGGACCCACCTCCGGTGAGGCCAGCTGCGACGTTGCTTGCGGCGACGACACCGCTGCCGGTCGCGAGGACCATCAGCGAGACGGCGAGACCGATACCGGCTCGGCGACCGAGAGCCGACCGTACACTCATTGCCGGTGATTCGTCCTCGCGGCCCATCTACGTGTCGCTTCCGTGCGAATCGACCGCCGGAACGATCGTATGAGGAAGGTATAAGTATCCGTCACCCACATTCAAAATCAATGGCGAGCATCCGGACGTACAGCCTGATCTACGTAGCACTGATACTGTTAGCGACGGGGAAGTTCGTTTTCTTCCACTTCCCGGAGATTTTCAACTATCAGGTAGCAGTCGGCGGCACATTGATCTTAGCAGCCATCAAGGTCTCGCTGATCGCCGGCTACTTCCAGCACCTGAAAGACGAACCGCGGTCGGTTACCTACCTGATGCTCACCGCGGCGTTCATGGTGTTCCTGCTGACCCTCGCCGCAGGGTACTCGATCCAGTAGGGCACGGCGACGGTCTCGACCGTCCGATGGCGCCCTCGAATCGATTTCTCGCCGTTTCGGTCTTACAGTCCGTTGCTCTCTCGTCGCTCGAGCGATCGCGAGCCTCGCACTCGGTGATCCAGTAGCACTCAAGGCCCATCACGGGCACCGACTCGACGACAGCGACTGTGCCGTACTCGGGCACAGTCGGTACGGCGACATCCCTCGAGGCGCCGATACCGTCTCGAACGACGGTGCGCCCGCGAAGGGTGCTGGATAATCGTCCCGGTGGGCTCCGCGGTAGTCGCCACCGATCGTCGTCGGATCCCGAGACAGCACTGTCCCATCGGTCACGAGTTCGTGTACAGGAACGCGATGAGACCCGAGTGGGCCGATGAGAGCCGCCGTTCGTCCGTGCCCGGATCGATAGACTCGAGCCCGAATTGGCCACGACAGCTCCCTCGAGTCCGTCGCTTACGACGCGAACGCGCCTCGTAACGCTGTTCGTGACGCCTCTCGCGGAAACAGGCCGCGTTCACGGCTCGAAAGAAGAACGGACGAGAGAGGCGTTAGTCGCCGCCGAACATCTCGCGCATCATCGGATGCATCTCCATCATCTGCTCCTCGGCGATCTCCTCGTACAGTTTGTACGTGATGGAGACGGCCAGCAGCAGTCCGGTTCCGCTGATGCCACCGATAGTACCGAGCATGTTCGCCCAGACGGCCAGCAGACCGACCAGCGCGCCGCCGATGATGGTCACCTGCGGAATGTATCGCTCCATGACCTTCTCGATGACGCCGACGTTCTGTCGGAAGCCGGGGATCTGCATCCCGGAGTTCTGGATCTGTTTCGCCGTGGATTCGGGACCCATGTCAGTGGTCTCGACCCAGAAGATGGCGAAGATCGCGCCGCCGACGACCATGAAGGTAACGTCGATACTGATGCGAATCAGCACTTGCCACCACTCCTGGGCGACGCTCGCCGAGAACCACATCCAGTCGTTGGGTGAGTAGATCGGCGCGACGTAGTAGAAGAACCCGCCGGTGGGTTGGCCCTGCGCCGAGTAGGTGCCGAGCCAGCTGGGCATATTCCCCAACTGTCGGTTGAGGATCTGGCCGAGGAACTGAACGTTCGCCTGCACTGCACGAACGAGGATCATCGGCAGGACGCTCGCGTAGATGAGCTTCACGGGGAAGCGACCGCGCGCACCCTTGACCCGGGCGTGGCTCAACGGGATCTCGATCCGGACGGATTCGGCGTAGACGACGATCCCGAAGATCAGGAGCGTCGTCAGGAGGGCGATGATGTGCCCGTCGCCGATCAACATCGTCTGCAGACCGCCAGTCGAGAGCAGCGACCCGACGTCGACCTGTCCCGTCAGGATGCGATACCAGTCGAAGAAGAACCCACCCTGAGCGGGCTGGATGAACCCGGTAACCAGTCGCTGGCTCACGCCGGCGATGATGAACAGACCGATCCCGCTGCCGACGCCCCACTTGCTGACGACCTCGTCCATGTAGAGGATGAGGACCCCGCCAACGAAGACCTGGGCGAACATCAGGATCTGGACCTGCGTCTGACCGAAGGTGAGCCCTCCGAGCTGTAACGACTGTTGGGCTGGCAGGAAGCCGCCGGCGAACACCATCGGGAGCCCGGTCAGAATCACCATCAGGACGACCAGCAGCTTCTGGAGGCCCTGATAGAGGACCTGATCCCGCGGGTCATCCGTATCCAGTCCGAGCAGGTTCGCACCGCCGAGCAGCTGCAAGACGATGCTCGCGGTGACGATCGGGCCGATACCGACCTGCAACACTGACCCCTGGGAGCCGGCGAGGATCGCACGGAACTCCCCGAAGAGGTCGTTTGCCTGTCCGGCCTGCAGGCCAAACAGGGTGATGTTCGTCAGGAAAAAGTACAACATGAGGATGCCGACCGTCCACATCAGCTTCCGCTTGAAGGGAACGTGTCCCTCCGGACGGCGCACTGCTGGCATCCGCGTCAAGACCGGTTCAGCGGCTTCCTTCCATCCCATATGTTAGTCCTCGTTCTGTTCGGATTCGGCTTCGTCGTCGTCCTCCGCCTGCGCACGCTCCGAGATGACCGCCTCACCGCCGGCAGCCTCGAGTTTCTCCTGGGCTGCATCGGAGAAGGCGTCCGCCGTTACCTCGAGCGTGTTCCGGACCTGGCCGGACCCGAGGACCTTCACTTTGTCGACCTCGTGGCCGTCCTCGACGATATCGCGTGCGTCGAGTCGATAGCCGCCGTCGGTTTCCTCGGCGAGGTCCTCGGCGACGTAGAGGATCGCGTCCTCGTCTAGCTTCTGGACGTCGATCTCCGCGACCGTCTCGCGGATATCGTGGGGTCGCTTGAAGCCGTGTTTGCCCTTCGGTTCGTAGTTGTGGAACTCGTGTTTGCTGCGCCCGGCACGGCCGCGGCCACCACGGTGGCCCGCACCGCGTCGGTTCTTGTGGGAACCGCCGCTGTGGGTTCGCGATCCGCGCTGGCGTCGTTTTTTGCTCGTCATGGTTATCGCATCGATTCTAGGAGGTCGTTAATCTCCCCGGTTGTATGCTTTCCGAGTTGGCCGCCCTCGACGGTCGGCTTTTTGATACCATCGTGACCGCCCCGCGGTGGGTGAAGTCGAAGCGTCGGTGACAGCCCCTCGTCACGAAGCGTCGTCTCCTCCGCCAGGAGCGCCTCGGCGAGTGCACCGAAGTCGTCGTAGTCGGTGTTGTCTCCGAGCCACTCCCCGTCGACGTCCGCCTGCTTGCCTTCGAGGGGTTCGGCTCGCTTCGCGAGCAGGGTCTCGAGGACGTCGGCGTCGGGCTCGCCGACGGCGACGTAATCGTTGACCTTCGCGATCATCCCCTCGTAGGTGTCGGTCTCGGGGACGAGCGCGCAGTGGTTGACGTTGTGGATGTTGAGCATCTTCAGGGTATCCTGTACGTCTTCCTGTCGATTGACTTCGCCGCGAATCTGAACGATCGCCTTCATCACTCGCTCACCTCAGCTTCCTCTCGGTTGGGTCGTCGCTGTGGGTGGCGCGACTGCGAGGCGTTCTCGAGCGCGTTGTAGGTGGCTTTCGCCAGGTTGACCGTCGTTCGAGTGTTGCCGTGACTCTTGGTCCAGGCGTTCTCGATGCCGGCCAGCTCGAGGACGTGACGGACGGTGTCACTGGCGGCCAGCCCCAGCCCTTCGGGGGCGGGGATGACCTCGACTTCGACGGAGCCGGCCTTGCCGGTCGTCCGTCGGGTCAGCGAGTGTGGCCGGTCCGAACGGTCCTCCCAGGAGCCCGAGCCGCGGGGCACCTGAATCATGTTCAGTTTCGCGATACCGATCGCCTTCTGGATGGCAGACCCGACCTGGTCGTCGCGGCCTTCCGCGTAGCCGATGAAGCCGTCGCGGTTGCCGACGGCGACGACACAACGGAACTTCACGCGTCGTCCGGAGTCGGTCATCCGCTGGACCATGTTGATGTCCAGCACTTCGTCTTCCAGTCCGGGCAGGAGCTGGTCGACGAGTTCGGGTTCCTTCAGCGGGAGGCCCGAGTTGAGGGCGGTCTCCATGTCCTCGATTTCGCCCTCCTGGACCATCCGGCCGAGACGGGTGACGGGTTCCCATCCGCTGTCGTTGTAGTTGTTTCCACTCATTCGAGAATCGCCTCTCGTACCTCGTCGAAGTGTTCGGGGAGGTCAGTTGCGTCGAAATCGCCGCTGTACAGCGGCTCGTCGAGCTGTTCTGCGTACTCGGCGATGTGCTCGCCGCGCGTGCGCGACCAGTCCGCGAGCACGCTGTCGTTGTGCGGGATCTCGAGGCCGGCGTCGATCGCGCCCTCCTGTACCGCGAACACCTTGTTGCCGGGCGTGGCCGTGTTGAGACCGATATCGAGGACCGCCTCCTCGAGGCCTGCCTCGACGGCCCGTGTACCGGCCAGCAGGCCGGTCAGATACGCCGCGGAAATGTTGCTCGTGGGTGCGTCCCAGCCGTACTCCGCCAGATCGCTCGAGTGTGCGCTTGCAAGCGTCTCGTCTCCCTGAGGTCCGGGAGTGATCAGCTGCGCCGTAGTGTGCTTGTTGCTCTTGCGAGCAACCAGGCGGGGCTTCCCCGATTTCAGCAGGCGCAACCTCTGGTGGTAGTCCGTCCGGACCTCACGGCGACGCCGCATTGGTACTTTGTATCGTGGTCCTGTCGCCATTATTGGTCACCGTAGTTGTCGTCGATGTAGTTCAACAGGTACCGGACGCTACGGAACTCCCCGCCGCCGGCCTTCTTGTAGAGCTGGCGGTACTGCGTGGGCGTCAGCTCGCCCTTGTCGCGGAGTTCGCGCAGCTTCCGGCGCTGTGCGCGAATCTTGTTCTGCCATTCGTCTTTCTCGTTCTGGCGTGCGCCTTTCTTGCCGCGGCGCTTGCCCTGTCCGTTCTGGTGGCCGTAGGCGCGCTTCGCGTTCCGTTCGCGAGCGCGGCCCCGGGAGTTGCCCGAGGGGTCGTCGGCCTGAATGCGACCCTCGTCGACGAGTTCGCGGATCTCGTCGCGCGTGATCGCTTCGGCGATGTCTCCCTGCGCCTCCGGATCGAACCAGACGCGGTTCTTCCCGACGTCCATGACGTCGGCAGCGAGTCGTTTCTGTGCTGAGAGATCAGTCATTGGATTCCACCTCGACTTCCTCGTAGGTCGGATTCAGGACGCGAACGTCCTGCTCTTCGGCGAGTTCCTCGATCCGTTCGCGCTTGCGCGCACCGACCGAGGAGGAGATCCGAACTGCCTCGCGAGAGCCGTCGACGCCCTCGAGGTCGTCCGTGTTCTCGACGTAGACCTCTTCGAAGCCGCTGGGGTGTTTCCCACGGACTTCTTTGGGCGTGCGGTAACCGGCCTGGACTTTCGGGCCCTTGCCCTTGACGCCGCGGCGCTGCTTGGACAGCTGACCGCGGGGTCGACGCCAGGATTCCGGCGTCCGCTTTTTCTTGTGGTAGTCCTGTCGGTTGAACTGCGGTTTCCCCTCGCTCTTCCGACGGTTGAGGAGTCGTTCCTCGGTGTCGGAGAGCTCGGGCGTCTTCTCGGTCAGCCCGCGGGGTTGCAGCTCCGTCTCGACGTCTTCGTCGGGTTCGGCTTCCTCCTCGACGCCTTCGTCTTCGATTTCGGCCTCGGTCTCCTCGGTGACCTCGAGGTCACCGACGTCGGCCTTGATACGGGCGGCGAGTGCGTTCCCGACGCCGTCGGCCTCGGCGAGGTCGTCCTGATCGGCTTCCTTGACGTCCTGGATGGACTCGAAGCCGGCGTCACGAAGCGCGTCTGCCTTGCTCGCGCCGACGCCGCTGATGTCCTCGAGTTCCTGGGGTTCGTCGTTCGATTGATCGTCTGCCATCTATCAGGCACCTCCTTTGGCGGGTTTGTTGGTGATGTAGACCCCGTCCTGGAAGATTCGGGTGTCTTTGCCGCGGACCTTCGTCAGCTGCTCGATGTCGGCGGCCGTCTGGCCGACGTCTTCCTTGCTGGGACCGGAGAGGACGAGCTGCTCGTCGTCGACGGTCACGTCGGTCTCACCGTGGATAGTCGTTCGTCGCGGTGCCTTTTCGCCGAGGAAGTTCTCGATGACGACCTCGTCGCCGTCCACGCGGACCTGCATCGGGAAGTGAGAGTAGAAGACTTCCATCTCGTACTCCCAGCCCTCGGTCACGCCGTGGATGGCGTTGGTGATGTGGCTCTCGAAGGTGCCGACGGTCGAATTCGTCTTCGCGTCCTCGGCACCGCTCTCGATTACCACCTGGTCGTCGTCGGTCTCGACGGTCACGTCGGGGTACCAGAGGCGGCGCGTGACGCTGCCTTCCGGGCCCTCGACGGTCACATCGAAACGGTCGACCTCGACGGTTACGTTCTCGGGGATTTCCAGTTCGACTCGCATGATTAGTAGACGTATGCGATCACCTGGCCCCCAATACCCTGCTCGCGAGCCTCGTAGTGGCTCATAATGCCGCTGCTCGTCGTGACGACGAGCGCACCGAAGTCTCGAGCGGGGAGATAGCGCTTCTCCCACTTCTCGAAGTCCTCGGAGCCGACGGCGTAGCGGGGCTTGATGGGGCCGCACTCGTTGATCGCTCCTTTCAATTCGACCTCGAACTGACCGGCTTTACCGTCGTCGACGTACTCGAAGCCGTCGATGTACCCGCGGTCGTAGAAGACCTCGAGCACGCTGCCGATTTCGTTCGAGGCGGGCGTTACCTCGTGGGTGAGATGACCCACACTCTCGGCGTTATCGAGTCCCGAGAGCGCGTTGCTGAGTGGATCGTTTCCGGTCATATTATCTGTACTTCTTGAATCCCATGTCGCGGGCGATCTCGCGGAAGCACTGCCGACAGAGATTGATGTCGTACTTCCCGACGAGTCCCTGCTCGCGGCCACAGCGCTGACAGGACTCGATCTGTCCCGTCCGCTTTGCCGCGTGCTCGCCCGTGCGGTCGTTTTCTTCCGTTTCGCTTTCACTCATCGTCTGCCTCCACGCTCACGTCGAAGTTGGCCTCGAGGAACCCGATGGCGTCCTCGGGAGTCAATCGGTGCTTCGACGGGATCGATCGGGTGGCCTTATCGCGCTTGGCGATCCGGTAGCCCGGACGCACCAGGTTGACGGTGACGTCCAGCCCGAAGATCCCGATACTCGGGTCGTACTCCTGACTCGGGAAGTCGGTGTGCTCCTCGACACCGAAGCTGAAGTTCCCCGTGTCGTCGAACTGCGCCGGGGATACGTCCGCAAGCGACAGCGACTTCTCGAGGAACGCGTGAGCGTCGTCGCCACGAAGGGTGACCTTCGTACCGATCGGATCGCCCTGGCGAATGCCGAAGTCGGGTTCGGTCTTTTTCGCCTGGGTCCGGACGCTCTCCTGACCCGTTACCTCCTCGATGATGTCCTCGGCTTTGCCGAGTTCGCGACCACCCTGGCCGACGCCCATATGGACGACGACTTTCTCGACGCGTGGTTCGCGCATCTCGTGGAACTCTCCGGATTCGGCTTCACTCATCGTCATCACCAGTGAAGTTCTCGTCGATGACGACGACGTACTCTTCGACGGTTTCGAAGCCACCGTCGTCGGTCGAGACGCCGACACTGTTCGAGCCACTGCCCGGCGTGACGTCGATCGCGTCGATCTCGCCGACCTTGCCGCCGTGGTTGCCACGGACGGCGGTCACGAGTGCGCCGTCCTCGTAGGGGAAGTGCGCGACGACGGACTTGTCGTCGTTGTCGACGACGATCGAATCCTTCGGATCGTAATCGCCGTCGGTGATGACGTTCGTGCCATCGTGCAGCGTCAGCTGGGTGTCGCCACCCGGCACTTGCTGTTTGTTCACGATCTTGCCGAGGCGGCTCTGTGCCGACTCCTCGTCGATCTCGGTCAGTGCGAGCCGACCGCCCTCGTCGGGGAAGACGCGGTAGTACTCGTCCCGTCCGGGGAACGCAACGATGTCGAACATGCCGATCGGGCGCTGTTCGTCGTTGATCGCGTCCCCGTTGATGAGGATCGCATCCTCCGAGAGCGCGTATCGTGCTTCCTTGCGCGAGTCCACGTAGCCGAGCACGTCCCGCAGGAGGACGACGAGCGGCACGCCGTCTTCGCCGTGGGGACCGGCGTCGGCCTTGACCGTGAAGGTCTCGGTCTTTCGCTCGACCGGCCAGGACTTCGGTACTGAGAGTCGTTTCTGGTGTTTCGTCATTCGCTATCACCTTCGAGACGCGCCTCGCGACGCTCGTCCTCGAGATCGAGCTCGGTGATCCGGACGTTCGAGGGGTCGAGCGGCCGTGGCACTTCTTCGCCGTCGGCCGTCTCGACGGTCACGTCCTCGACGTGGATGGTCCCATCCTCGAGGATCGCGCGCATGACCTCGCCTTCGTCGCCGGCGTGGTCGCCGCGCATGACCTCGACCGTGTCGCCCGCGTTGACGCGGGTTCGACGGGTGTCGTACTCCTCGCGGAGCTCGTCGGACAGCGTCGCGTGGAGCTGCTTCTGTCGCTCGTGCAGCGGCGCGTTTCTCGTCTGCGTTCGCTGTTTGTGTGGTTGTTCAGTCATATCTATACGATCATCGTCGCCGTACTGGCGATTGCTCCGAAGCGCTCTGCGACTTCGCGGGCGATCGGCCCCTTGATCTCCGTGCCGCGGGGCTCTTCGTTCTCGTCGATGATGACCGCCGCGTTGTCCTCGAACTTCAGCCGCGTGCCGTCGGGCCGGCGGATCGACTTCCGCTGGCGGACGACGACGGCCTCGAGAACCTGGCGGCGCATCTCCGGGGTACCCTTGGTAACCGAGACGGTCACCTTGTCACCGATCCCCGCCTTCGGCTGGCGGTTCTTGGTGCCGTGGTAGCCCGCGACGCTGATGACCTTCAGCTCACGCGCGCCGGTGTTGTCGGCACACGTGATCAGGGATCCCTTCTTCAGGCCCTGCGTGACGTCGGCTTTCATCGCCTCCATCACTGATCACCCTCGTCCGCGGCCGCGGCGAGGTCCTCGTCGGAAAGCTCCGGCTCAGGCTCGGCCTGGCTCGTGAGTTCAGCGACGTCCTCCGCGGTTGCTTCTTGGGTTACTTCGACGACCACGTGCGATTTCGTCTTCGACAGTGGTCGGGTCTCTGCGATCTTGACCGTGTCACCGACCGAGAGCGGCTCGAGCACGCCCGGTACGTGTGCCGGGATGCGCGAGCGTCGTTTCATGTGTCGGTCGTACTTCGGGACCGCCACATCGTACTCTCGCTCGACGACTACGGTCTTGTCCATGTCCGTCGAGACGACCGTCCCTTCGAGGATCTGCCCTCGAACGGAGAGTTCGCCGTAGAACGGACATTTCTCGTAGTCGTATTCCTCCGGGTTTTCGGGTTCCGGAGGGGTTTCAACGTCTAGTCCTATTGCCATGGTGAGTCACCATTCGTTTCCGTGCGTCGGGCGGGCCGTGAGAGCAGCCGCGATCCATCGACCGTAACGTAGGCTACGTCCTCGCCAGCAGCGCGACGGCGGTCCCGGGTAGGGTCGTCGTCGCGACAGCCGGCGGCGTCGCCGCCGGCTCGGTCCGCAGCGGTCGAGGATCGTTCCTCGGATGCCACAGCGGGTTCAGTGTTGGCCAGTTTGGACGCAGTCCCCGATCCCTTCGCGAGATCGGCGGCGTCATCTGTGATCGCGAACTCGAACGTCGAGCCCGACTTCGGCACCATCAGGACCCGAGACTCGCCGTCGCGACGCTCGGCGGTTGCACCGCCTCGCCAGCGTTCCGCCTCCGGCGGAACGCAAACCTCTATCGAGAGGGTCTTGGTCGTCTCGATGACGACGCGCCCCTCGAGGCCGACCCGCGAAGAGTCGTCGCTCTCGACGACTCGCACGGGGAGCCCGTTGAGTTCGTGTCGTGGCAGCGTCTCGGGTGTCAGTGCCATTGTTGTGTTATTCGTCGTCTTCGAGGTCGCCTTCCTCGCGCTGGATCGTCTTGATCCGCGCGACGGTGCGACCCAGTTCGCCGATGCGGCCCGGGTTCTCCGGGGCCCCACCGGCCGCGAGGACGGACTTCTGGTTCAGCAGTTCGGTCTCGAGTTCCTCGAGTTCCTCCGCCCGTTCGGCGGGGGTCATGTCGCGGATCTCTTCGACGTGGAGGATCGCCATCAGGCGTCACCTCCCTCGTCCGCGTCGTCCGCGTCGGCTTCCTCTTCCGCTTCCATCTCTTCGACGAGGTCTTCGGCT
The DNA here is from genome assembly GCF_002494345.1 of Natrinema ejinorense. Lineage (GTDB taxonomy): Archaea > Halobacteriota > Halobacteria > Halobacteriales > Natrialbaceae > Natrinema > Natrinema longum. The sequence goes on along the minus strand of NZ_NXNI01000001.1, from coordinate 344,326 downwards.
TCGGCCTCGACGTCTTCCTCGAGCTCTTCGAGCTCTTCCTCGACGTCTTCGTCGCCGCCGGGGACCTCGACTTCCTCGAACTCCTCGTCGGCGTCGGCCTCGACCTCTTCCTCGATGACCTCCTCGACGACGTCTTCGTCGAGGTCAGCCTCGGCATCGGGCTCGTCGGCGTCCGCAGCGTCGGCCTCGGCCTCGGCAGCCTCGGCTTCCTCGGGTTCGCCCTCGAGGAGCTCCTCGACGCCGCCTTCCGCGTTGACTTCGACGGCGTCCGGCACGACTTCTTCCGGATCCATGTCCTCGCTGACCTCGAAGTCGTCGGGCAGTTCCGCGCCCGGCGGGATGATCTTGACGTCGACACCGATGGTGCCGAGTTTCATGACCGCGACGCCCTGGCCGTGGTCGACGACCTCCTCGGCGGGCTCGCCGTTGTGCTTGATGTAGCCGCGGTTGAACTTCTCGACGCGCGATCGTGCGCCGGTGACCTTCCCCGAGAGGACGATCTCCGCGCCCAGCGCGCCGGCTTCCATGATCCGGTCGATCGTCGTGTGACCGGCCTTCCGGAAGTACCAGCCACGCTCGAGTGCGTTGGCCAGTCGGTCCGCGACGATCCGTGCGTTGAGGTCGGGTTCGTCGACCTCCTGGACGTCGATCTGGGGGTCCTCGAGGTTGAACCGCTCCTCGAGGGCCGTCGTGACCTTCCGGATGTTCTCGCCGCCTTTGCCGATGACCATCCCGGGCTTTTCGGCCTTGAGGACGATCTGCGTGCCCATCGGCGTCTTGGCGACGTCCATACCACCGTAGCCTGCACGACCGAGCTCTTCCTGGAAGAACTCGTCGATCTGGGACCGCTGCAGGCCGTTTTCGATGAATTGGTGTTCGTCAGCCATTAGTTATCGTCCTCCTCGGTTTCGGGCTCTTCGACGACGATCTCGACGTCGACCTGCGGCGTGTTCCAGGCCGACGCCCGCCCCATCGCGCGGGGCTTGCGACCCACGGACTCGCCGACCTTGTGGGCGGCGACGTGGACGATCTCCATGGATTCGCCGTCGAATCCCTGATGATCCGCGTTGGCTTCGACGTTCTCGAGCAGGTCGAGGAACTCCTTGGAGACTTTCTCGGGGTACTTGCCGGCGTCCCAGCCGTCGATGTCGGAGCGGTGTCCGGCACCGGCGTTGTGGGACTTGAACGGCACCGATTGGGTCTCGTCGATTACGTCCTGAAGGTACGCCTGGGCCTCGCCGACGGTTCGGCCCTTGATCTCGCGTGCGACCTCCTTGCTGTGCTTGTTGCTCATGTGACGCTCCCGAAGCATCGCTTTCGCGGTGGCGTCGGGATCGGCGTCGACTGAGTAGTTGATTCCCATACGATGATCACTTCAGTGGGACGAACTTCGACGATCGGGTCGCGCCGATGCCGGCCTGTCCGTGCTCGACGGAGGTCCGTGTCAGCTGGAACTCGCCGAGATAGTGGCCGATCATTTCCGGTTCGACGCGCACGCGCTCGAACGCCTGTCCGTTGTAGACCTCGAAGGTAATACCAACGAACTCAGGCAGGATCGGCATATCCCGCAGGTGCGTTCGAATCGGGTCGTTCGCCGTCTCTTCTTCGCCCTTCTCGCGGGCCTCCTCGAGAAGCTTTTGCTTCTCGACGGAGAGACCGCGCTGGATACTTCGCCGCTGTCGTGCGGGGAGCAGTTCCACAACCTCGTCGAGCTCCATCTCCTGCAGCTCCTCGAGCGTGTGGCCGCGGTAGGTGAACTCACCTTCACGGCCGGTTCGGTACTCCTGACTCATTTGTCGCCACCTCGACCGGTGCGTCGGGACGAGATGTCACCGACCTTCCGTCCCGGCGGGGCGTCCCGCGAGACGGACTTGGGTTTGCCGGGGTGTTGTCGGCCGCCGCCACCGAACGGGTGGTCGACGGCGTTCATCGCGACACCGCGGACGCGAGGCCACTTCGTGCCCCGGGCCTTCATCTTGTGATACTTGTTCCCTGCCTTGACCATCGGCTTCTCGGTTCGGCCGCCGCCGGCGACGACGCCGATAGTGGCACGACACTGCGGATCGAGGCGCTTGACCTCGCCGCTGGGAAGCTGGATGACCGCTGCGTTGCGGTCGTGGGTGATCAAGTCAGCGTTGGTCCCCGAGGCGCGGGCGAACCGGCCGCCGTCGCCCTGGTTCGCCTCGACGTTACAGACCGGCACTCCTTCCGGAATCTCCGCGAGCGGGAGCGTGTTGCCCGGCTTGATCTCCGCGGAGACGCCGACCTGCAACTCCTCGCCGACGGTGATTCCTTCGGGTGCGAGGATGAGGCGCTGATCGCCGTCTTCGAACTCGACGGCCGCGATCGGCGCCGATCGGGCTGGATCGTGTTCGATGTCGACGACCGTCCCTCGGATGGTGTCGTCGTCTTCCTCTTTTTTGTGCTCGAGCTTCGCCTTGTATCGGTGTGACGGGGCACGGAACGTGGAGCTCCCGCGACCGCGTCGTTGTCCTTGAATGCGTCGTCCCATTCTCAGAACACCCCGATTCGCGAAGCGACTTCCTGTGCGTCGTCGTCCTCGCTCAGGCGGACGATCGCTTTCTTTTTGCCCTTCATCGTCATTTGCGTGTTGATGTTCTCGACCGAGATCTCGAACCGCTCTTCGACCTCGTCCCGAATTTCGGGTTTGGTCGCGTCCGGATTGACGACGAACTGGAGCTTGTTTTCGAAGTCCATGTCGTTCATCGCCTTCTCCGTCACGAGCGGGTGTTCGATGGCCGAACTCATCGGTCGGCCACCTCCTCGAGTGCGCTCTCGGTCCAGACCGTCAGCCGTCCCGGCTGTGCGCCGGGCGCGAGATCCTCCGCGTTGACCTCCGCGGCCGTCGTCACGTCGGCACCGGCGAGGTTCCGGGCCCCACGGGACGGGCCGGTCTCGCTGGATGTGACGAAGAGGATCGACGTCGGCGTCTTGTACTTGCGGCCACGGGCTTTCCCCTGACCGGAGCGAACGCTTCGACCCTCGTCGGCGCGTTCGATGTCGTCCGCGAGGCCGGCTGCCTCGAGGAAGTCGACGACCTCCTGCGTCTTGTGGAGGTCCTCGAACTCGTCGTCGACGACGACGGGAATCTCGACGTCTTCGTCGAACTCGTGGCCGCGCTCGGCGACGAGTTCGGCGTCGGTCGTCGCAGCGATCGCGCTGCGGACGGCCAGTTTCTTTGCTTTCGTGTTGATCGATTCGGACTGGTCTTTCTCGGCTTTCGGCGGGTGGGCCTTGCGTCCCTTGACGGCCTGGGGAACGCGGCGAGCGCGACCCTCCTGTCGTGGAACGTGGGCCATCCCGCGGCCGCTACCGAACGATTCGGCCGGCGTTCGAAGGCCGGCGAACTCGTCGGCACCGTAGTCCTGTTTTCGGTTTGCCTGCGCGGCGCGCACGGCGCGGCCGATCAAGTCCGGGCGGTAGGTAGTCTCGAAGACCGCCGGGAGCTCGACCGTGCCCGCGTCCGAGCCGTCCAGGTTTCGTACTGTTGCGTCCATGTGTTATCCCTGGTTGGATGCGGTGGAGACGTAGCGCACCTCGGGATCGAGGCGCGGCTGGTCTCCGGGTCGGATCGCCGGGCGGAAGCGTACGAGACGCTGCTGTGGCCCGGGGAGCGAGCCCTTGATCAACGCGTGTGGTCCGTCGACTTCGCCGTAGTTGACGAAGCCGCCGTCGACCGTCGCGTCCGCGCCGTCGCCGATGTCGACGAGGCGCTTGTTCAGTTCCGTCCGCTGATGGTAGCCCATCTGGCCCTGCTGCGGGACCGTCGAGCGGACGCGGGACGGGTTCCAGGGGCCGAGGTTGCCGATACGGCGACGCCAGCCCTGCCGGGCGTGTTTGCCCTTGCGTTTCTGGACGCCCCATCGCTTGACGGGGCCCTGCGTCCCTTTCCCTTTCGTGACGCCGCTTGCGTCGACGTACTCGCCGGCGCGGAACACGTCGTTCATGACGTGTTCGCCGCCGTCCTCGATTGTCTCGAGGGCGAAGTCGACGCGGTCGTCGACGGAGCCGCCGCCGACGCGCGTTTCCATCACGTCCGGTTTCTTCTTGGGCACCGAGGGAACGTCCCCCGGAACCGTGTGGGTGATGACGCGGACGTCGTCGACGCGGCCCTCCTCGTGGAGGCCACGGAGCTCGTCCGTGGCGGCGTCGGTGTCGTAGTCGTCACCGGGAAGGTCCAGTACGCGATCGAGTTCGGGAACGAACTCGTCGGTCCAGACCTCGGTTATCGGCTTCATACCATACGGCGTGTCTTCGTACGCTCGCAGCGCGACGGCGCGCATCGGCGGCGTCTCCACGATCGTCACGGGGACGGTCTCTTCCATCCCTTCGGTCGGCGAGTTCGCTTTATCGTCGACCATGACGACGTGGGTCATGCCGGCCTTGTAGCCCGCGAAGCCCTGCAGCGTCGGCTGTCCGTCAGTGTCCGGCCACGAGTTGAAGCGTGGGACCTCGCTGGTCGCACGCTTTCGTGGGCCGAACCCGAGTGAGCCTTTGCGTGGTGTATTTGCTTGTGGCATTCTATCACTCTCTCAGTGAGAGGGGAGCGAGGGTCGCGAACAGAGCCTCCTCCGTTCGCACGACCTCGCTTCCCTGATCCGGAACCGTGTTTAGCCAGAGGTCGAACCCCGGATCGGCGGTGGGTTCGACTCCGTTATCGGCTGCGTCGTCCCGGTTGGACGACGGTTCGACTGCGCCGTCTTGTCCGGACGACGCGTCGATGGCCGATTCCTCGATTCCGAGGATAGCCGGCAGCCCTCTCTCGGGCGCGCCGAAGGCGACGGTCATCCCATCGCGCTGGACGCGTCCGGCCAGCGTCTCGAGCCGCCCGACGGTGAGATGCTCACCGAATCGGGAGGCCGCGATACGAACGCCGGCGTCCTCACGGCCGAGTGCTGCCCGCAGGTCCGTCTGCTCGATCGAGAGCCCCGGAAGGGGAACGTCTTCGAGCTTCGCCCGGACCGGTCGTCGCGAAGAGATCCTGACGGTCACGCGCTCCCCCTCCTCGACCGCCATGTTCGGCGGTACGTTGAGGGAGATCGGGTGTTGCAGTCCGCAATTGACCCGGACGCGTCCTTCAGGTCCGACCTCGGTCACGATTCCTTGTCTTGACGACCCCGAACCGGTAGATTCGGAGCCGGTCTGTGACATGGCGCGGAGCGGCGGCAAGACGCCTGCGTACTCGAGTTCGTCCCGCATCCCCCACGCCTCGTTGCGGAGGTATGGGGGCGTTGCGGCGTACCGCAACACGGTGGTGACGAACCCGCCGTCGAATCGCCCTGTTTCGCCGTCCCGATCGGGATAGACGATCAGGCGATCCGCCCGGAAGATCGTCGCCGCGCGGGCGACGTATCCGAGTTTGCGAGTGGCCTCGCGTTTGTCCTCGGCTTCCCGGCTGAGCGACGACGGCACGAGTACGCTGACAGTCATGCCGTGACGCTTCGGCGCCGCGTCACTAGACTGTAGCGATGTATTGCGGAGAGGGTCTTAAAAGAATAGCGGATTCGATTCCGGCTGTCAACCGCTCACACTCCCGAATTCGTGCCGAACGGACACACACTCGCGTGTGACGACTAGTCACGATCGTCTGAGATAGTATCCGGACCATGTTGCCGATTCTGACCGGAAACTGTCTCCCTGGTTACTCGAGAATCGCCATGCTGCAGCATGGCGATGCCGGTCCGATTCGCAACCCTTATACATCCGTCCGGCAGTAGGTATGAGTGCAGCAGGGCGCTGGTAGTGTAGTGGTATCACGTGACCTTGCCATGGTCACAACCTGGGTTCAAATCCCAGCCAGCGCATTTCTCTGAACACAATATTACGAGCGTTGCGTAGCAACGCGAGTAGCCGCGTTCAGAGAAATCGGATCTGGATTTGAACGAGAGAAGTCGCAGCCTCGAGCGAACGAAGTGAGTGAGAGGAACGTCTTCGCGTTGTTCAAATCCCAGCCAGCGCGTTTCCCGTTCGACCGCCACGAATCGCCAGTCACGACTGTCGGCCTGGCCGGCTCGGACTCGCTTATCCACGCGACAGTAGCCACTGAAAGTCAATCCACGTCCGAGGCACGATGGCGTCGCGATCAGCGTGAAGCGTTTGTACCATCGTTCGAGACACGTTACGACGGCCATGCTGCCGAACCAATCGGCTCGAGCGAACCGACGGCTCAGTCGATCGTTACGGTCTCGGACCCGCGTTGCGACTCGCCGCTCCCGTCGGCGAGGTCCTCGAGCGCCAGTCGCAGGTTCCACTTGTTCGCCTTCCAGACGGCGTCGAAGAGGACGCCGAGGAGGGGGACGGAGCCGACGACGGCGTCGACGCCGATGTTCGCAAGCATGCGGACCAGCGTCGACCGGGAAACGCCCATGCGAGCGGACTCGACGACGATGTACAGTGAGACGGCCGCCGCAGCGGCGTCGCCGGCCCCCGGCAGGATCCCGACGAGCGGATCGAGTCCGATCTTGAACCCCGTTCCCGGGACGCGAACCCCCTCGTCGAGCGCGCGAGCGACGACGTGCATCCGCTTGATCGCCGCCTCGTCGACGCCGGCGGGGAGGTCGCCCTCGAAGGACTCGAGTTCCGAACGAATGGGTGCGGCTGAGTCGGTGGTCATACGTACCGATTGACGGCGGACGTGAATAAGCCCCGCGGCGGCCCTGGCAAGGGGTCGACGGACCTTCGATCCGGAGCGCCGGCCGGACTACCTCGAGAAGCCGATTCGTGGGAACCGAGTAGCCATACTGTTGGGGCAGGCCTCCCGGTTACCGTATCGGATTCGACGAGTGAATCACTAATTGAGCGAACAAAAACTCGTGTTGTCGTCGGACACCCTCACGTGCGCTCCCTCGCGAACAGCGGGATGAGAGCAACGCGATGACCGTGACCGATCGACGGCCACAGTATTTATTAATCCACACTCATGCCGAGTTTTACTTCACATACGATTACCATTGTCGCTTACGAGTGGCTTTTATACCCTGGATAACTACAGTCTAATACACGATTGAACGATCAGATATAGCAATGCAGACGGAAACTACACCCGCAGACGGCACGGACGACCTCCAGTACGACCAGCCAAACGACCGCTACGTCTTCCACCACGACAGTGACGGTACTGCGACGATCACCACCACGATCGTCCACGCGCTCGCCTCGATCGCGGAGACCGACGTTTCACAGGGGGAGTTTTCCCTGTACGATAGCGTCGATCCCGACGCGCTCGATCGCGTCTTCAGCCCGAAGGCGGACGGGACCGACCGGACGGGGGGCCACATCGCGTTTACCGCCCTGGAGCACGAGGTGTACGTCTACGCGAACGGTGATGTTATCATCTACCCGCCCGCGGAGACGCCTCGGACGCCCACGACGAACTGAGAGGGCCCGGTCGCCGCCGCCGAGTCAGCACTGATCGTTTTTGCCACGACCGTTACCGCCCACCGCGAGCGCCGGCCAGTTGTCCCCGCTCGAGGCAGTGATCGGGACGAGTCGTATGGAACGAGTTTAGGATCCCGCCGAGCGTTATCGAACGGTATGACGGTAGTCGCACTACTGAGCGTCGCACCGGTGATCGAGGACAGCATGGCCGGCGAGGTCGCGAAAGCGGTCGACGCCCTCGAGGGCTACGATGTCAGCTACGAGACGAACCCGATGGGGACGGTGATCGAAGCCGAGACGACGGACGAACTCTTCGCGGCCGCACAGGCGGCCCACGACGCCGTCGACGCCGACCGCGTGAGTACGGTCCTGAAGATCGACGACAAACGAACGCGGGACGTCGACGCAGCACGAAAGGTCGACGTCGTCGAAGAACACCTCGGTCGGCCGGCCCGAAGTCGCGAGGAGTGACGAGTATCCGGTCTGCTGTAAATCGTTGGCGGTGTACCCGCAAGCCGGCTCACGGGTCGGCGGGAAATCGTTACAGGAGACGGGATACGGCGATGGCTCCCGTCAGACATCGGTCAGACACGAACGGACAAACGGTTTTACGACGGGGGGTGAATCACGGCCCATGGAAAGTCTCAATCGGATGGCGATCGAGCTGGTCGACGAGGCCCTCGATTACGCCGAGGAGCTGAACATCGGCGGCTACGACCTCGAAAACGACGCGACGGTACTGGATTTCGGCCTCGAGTTCGACGGCGGTATCGAGGCCGGACTCCTGTTGACCGAGATCCAGACGGCTGGGATGGCGACGCCGAGCTACGAGCTCGGCGAGCTGGGCGATGCATCGCTCCCGTACGTCGAGCTCTCGACCGACCAGCCCGCGCTCTCGCTGCTGTGTTCCCAGAAGGCGGGCTGGGAGCTGACGACCGAGGACTTCGAGGGCCTGGGAAGCGGTCCCGCTCGAGCGCTGGTAGCCAAAGAAGAGGAGTTCCGGCGCGTCGGCTACACCGACGCTTTCGATCTGACCGCGCTGGCCGTCGAGACGGACGAGGAACCGACCGAATCCGCGGCCGAGCAGGTCGCCGAACTGGCGGAGGTCGAGACGAGCAGCGTCTTCCTGCTCGCTTACCGGACCGCGAGCCTCGCCGGTAGCATCACGAACGCCGCCCGAACCGCCGAGCTCGCGACGTTCCGGCTCGCCGAGTTGGGGTACGATCCCCTCGACATCGTCTCGGCGACCGGTCGCGCCCCGGTCGCGCCCGTCGCGGACGACGAGCGGACGGCCATCGCGCGGACGAACGACGCGATCGCCTACGGCGGACGCGCACACCTCACCGTTCGGGAGGACGCCGATCTCTTCGACTCGGTGCCGTCGACCGCCGCCGAGGATCACGGCCGACCGTTCGGTGCGGTCTTCGACGATCTCGACTGGGATTTCGGGGAAGTTCCCTCGGACCTCTTCGCGCCCGCAGCGGTGACGATCGACGTGATCGGCGGCCCGACCTACGTCCACGGCGAGACGGACGAGGAGCTGCTCGTCGACTCCTTTGACCTGTAGCCGGACAGTTCAATCCGGTTCCGGAACCCCCCGCGGAGCTCGAGTTCGTCGAGGCCGTCGGGCGGGCGAGTAGAGAAAGGAAAACCTCTCGAGGCGCTACTCGTCCGAGAGCCGGCCGGGAGACCACTCGCCCTCGAACTCCTCGTGGATGAACGGCGCGGCGTCCTCGCCGGCGTAGGTGGCGACGAGCTGGCCGTCGCCCTCGAGGTGGTACTTGTAGGTGGTCAGCCCCTCGAGGCCGACGGGGCCGCGAGCGTGGATCTTGCCCGTACTGATCCCGACCTCGGCACCGAGGCCGAATCGGTAGCCGTCGGCAAAGCGGGTCGAGGCGTTGTGGAAGACGCTCGCCGAGTCGAGGCTTCGCATGAACGCACTCGCGCGGTCGGCGTCCTCGGTGACGATCGACTCCGTGTGTTTCGAGCCGTGGCTCGTGACGTGATCGATCGCGGCCTCGAGCGAGTCGACGACCCGGATCGAGACGATCAGATCGCCGTACTCGGTGTCCCAGTCCGCGTCGGTCGCGGCCTCGACGTCGACGATCTCGCGAGTTGCCTCGTCGCCGCGCATCTCGACACCGGCGGTCTCGTAGCGGTCGGCGATCGCGGGCAGGAAGTCCTCGGCGACGGCCTCGTGGACCAGCAGCGTCTCGACGGCGTTACAGACCGCGGGATACTGCACTTTGGCGTCGAAGGCGATGTCTTCGGCCATCGAGAGGTCGGCCTCGTCGTCGACGTAGACGTGACAGATCCCCTCCGTGTGGCCCAGCACGGGGATGCTCGTGTTGTCCTGAATGTAGCTGACAAACTCGGAGCTGCCCCGCGGCATCAGGAGGTCGATCGCGTCGTCCATCTCGAGCAGCGCATCGACGTCCTCGCGGGCCTCGATGTGCTGGGCCCAGCCGTCGGGGACCCCGGCGTCGGCCGCGGCCTCCTCGATGATCTCGAAGAGGATTCGGTTGGAGTGGAGCGCCTCGCTGCCGCCCTTGAGGATGACCGCGTTCCCCGACTTCAGGCCGAGTGCGGCGATCTGGACGAGCGCATCGGGCCGGGACTCGAAGACCGTTCCGACGACGCCGATCGGGACGGCGACCTTGTACAGTTCGAGGTCCTCGTCGAGCTCTCTGGCCGAGAGCGTCTTTCCGAGCGGGTCCGCCTGCTCGGCGACGCTGCGGACCATCGCCGCGATGCTCTCGATCTTCGACTCGGAGAGCTTCAGCCGGTCGACCAGCGCCTGCGTGTACTCGCCGTCCTCGAGCAGTCGTTCGCCCTCGGCGACGTCCGTCTCGTTTTCCGCGAGGATCTCGTCGGTGCGGGCTTCGATCGCGTCGGCGATCTCGTGAAGCGCCGCCTTCCGCTCCTCGTCGGAGCGTTTCGCGAGCTCGAGGGCCGCGGTCTGTGCCTCGTCGACGTCGCGTTCGATGTCGGTCTCAGTCATCGCTCACACCGTTGATGGGGACGAATATGGTACCCACGGGTTTGGCAGTAGCGATCTGCTCGAGCACGTCGGGCTCGGTCGACTTCGCGATGACGGCCGGAACCCCGTGTTCGCTGACGTCGCGCGCCCCCTCGACTTTCGTCTGGATACCGCCGAACCCGTCGGTCGTACTCTCGGAGATGATGTCCTGAACCGTATCGTAGTTGCGTCCGACGGCCTCGATGCGCTCGGCGTCGGGATCCTCTTTCGGGTTCCCGGTGTAGACGCCGCCGACGTCGGTCAGCGTGACCAGCAAGTCCGCGTCGACGCCCATCGTCGCCGCCGCCGAGAGCATGTCGTTGTCACCGATCCTGAGCTCCTCGGTCGCGACGGCGTCGTTCTCGTTGATGATCGGGACGACGCCCCAGTCCAGCAACGTCTCGACGGTGTTTCGGAAGTTCGTGAACCGTTCGGGATTCTCGAGGTCGTGCTGGGTCAGGAGGAGCTGGGCCACCGTCCGATCGTATCGCGCGAAGCTCTCGGTATAGCGGTGCATGAGGGTACTCTGGCCGACCGTCGAGAGGGCCTGGGTCTCCTCGAGGGTCTCGCTGCCCTGTGCGATCCGCCCCATCCCGGCCCCGACCGCGCCCGACGAGACGAGGATCACCTGCTTGCCCCGCGAGAGGAGATCCTCAATGTCGTCGACGAGCTTGTCGAGCTTCTCGTCGTCCAGATTGGAGTCCGCGTCGGTGAGGGAGTTCGTCCCCGCCTTGACGATCACGCGATCGGCGTCGGCCGCCAGCCGTCGCGCCTCTGCGACGGCCGCCTCCTCGAGCCCCTTACTCATCGTTGAATTCGGCCGCGATCTCCGCGGAGCGTTCTTCGGCCGCCGTTACCGCCTCGACGACGTCCGCCTTGGCCTCGCTGTCCCAGAGGACTTCCATCCCTTCGATGGTCGTCCCGTTGGGGGAACAGACGGCGTCGATCAGGTCGTCGACGCTCCGCTCCGAGCGGAGGACGGTCTCGGCCGCCCCTTTGAACGTCTGTGCGGCCAGCGTCTCGGCGTCGTCGGCCTCGAGGCCGCCATCGACGCCCGCTTCGGCCATCGCCTGGATGAGATAGAAGACGAAGGCGGGGCCGCTCCCGTTGACCGCGGTCGCGATGTCCATCTGACGCTCGTCGATCTCTGCGAACTCGCCGACGTCGTCGAGCAGCGTTCGCACCTCGTCGGGAACGTCGTCGCCGGTTACGGCCGCCGCCATATCGCCCGTCTCGGCCGCGAGGTTCGGCATGATTCGGACGACGTTCGCGTCGGTCCGCGCTTCGACGTAGTCCGTCGAGACGCCCGCAGCGATGGTGAGAAGTGTCTGCTCGGGCGAGAGATCGAGATCGTCCAGCACCGCGCCGACGATGTCCGGTTTCACCGCGACGACCACCACGTCGGCGTCGGCCGCCTCCGAGACGTCCGACGTCGTCCGGTCGACGTAGTCAGCGACCGACTCGAGTGCGTCGGGATCGAGATCACACGCGATCACCGTGTGGTTCCCGGCCCGCCAGAGGCCCTTGATCAGGGCGCTCCCCATGTTGCCACAACCGATAACGCTCGTCTGTACCATCTTGTCTAGGGTGAGGAACCGAGGGAGACATACCAACTTTGGTTTCGATCCCCCGCAGTCACACTCGGCCGAATCCGAGAAGCACCGAGGAGATCCCCTCGACGATCGTCTCCCAGACCGAAATCCCGGTCAGGATCTGCAACACGGTATCGAGCCCGAAAAAGAGGAAGAGTCCCGCGCCGGCGAGGTGGGCCAGCCTGGCGTCGAAGCGGTGGGAGAACCGATCGAAGAAGTAGGCGTTGGCCGCGCTCACGGGCACGATCGCGAGCATCTCGCCGGCCCAGATCGCGGGATGGGCACCATACTGCACCGCGAGCCCGATCGTGACGAACTGCGTTTTGTCACCGAACTCCCCGACAGCCATCAGGGCGAAGATCGGGACGAACCCGCGGAGGTACGGCGGCACGTCGTAGCCGAAAAGGGAGATCTCGATCGCGTCGGCCGTCGCCGCGCCGCCGTTGGCCACCGCCGGCCGCGCGCTCGTCTCGGGGGCGGACCTGACGAGCAACGCCGCAAAGAGCAGGAACAACCCCGCCGTGACCGCGTCGAGGTAGACGGGCGGCAACACGCCCTGGATCGCCGCTCCGAAGAGGATCTCGAGGGCCGTCCAGCCGGCGAAGGCACTCGCCGCGGCGGCGACCACGATCCGAGGATCGTATCGTGTCGCCAGCGCCGCGATGATGAACTGCACCTTCTCGCCGGGGAGCACCGACAGCTGCAGGACGAACGCGGCGACGAGGATCTCGAGCCAGCCGGTCATGCGTGAAAGGTGCTGTGGGAATGCTGTCGCACAGCGATGTCACCGATCACGTCGCGGTTTAGTCGCGTCTAATGTATATGTGTTATCGTCTAATGGATACGTATCATGGGCCAAACTGCGGACGTGTTGCCGTGAGCACGTCGAACGACGGGCGGTTGGCCGAGTCGGCTTACCGATTGGGAATCGCGTTCCGAGCCACCAGTCACTCCATCGGCGAGACGTCGGTCACCGTCCCGACGCCCTTGCTGCGACCCTCGCGGAAGACGAACTTCTGGCCCTCCTCGACGAGATACGGTCGGAACTTGAACTCGACGGTGGTCTTGCCGGTATCGCCCGGCAGCAGGCGGCCGTTTTCGGGATAGAAGGCGGCGGCCTCGCCGATCGTCTCGAGGTGGACGACGGGTTCGTACCCCTCACCGATTCGGGTGGGGTGGTTGAGCACCATGACTTCGGCCTCGAACTCCCGGACCGGATCGGGGTCGGCGTCTCGAGGCAGCAAGACCATGCCGCGCTCGATCGCGCTCTCTTTGATGCCTTTGAGTGCGATGCCGACGATCCGGCCCGCCTGAGCCTGGTCGACCCGGTGGTAGTGCATCTCGATCGACCGGACCTCGACCTCCTGGAAGCGGCCGTCGGCCATCGGCCCGATCAGGAGTTCGTCCCCGGCCTCGACCTCGCCGGCCATCACCGTTCCCGAGGCGACTGCGCCGACGCCCGTGACCGAGTAACTGCGGTCGACGTACATTCGGAACTCGCCGGTGTCCTGGGACGTCTTGGGGAGCCGGTCGAACAGTTCGTCGAGCGTCGCGAGGCCGTCCATGGTGATCGCGCTGGTTTCGACGATCGGGACGACCCGCTCGCTGACCTCCTCGACGGCGGCATCGATGCCGTGACGAGCGACCCGCAGCGGCGACTTGTCGACCTCGCGGAGGAGTCCTTCGACCTCGCGTTCGACCTCTTCGATGCGCTCTTCGTCGACCGTGTCGGTCTTCGTGATCGCGACGATCGTCGGGAGGTCGGTCGCGAGCAACACGCCGAGGTGCTCTCGAGTCGTTCGCGTCGGCCCGTCGTCGGCGGCGACGACCAGCAGGCCGTAGTCGAGTTTCTGTCCGACGAGCCCGCGAATCGTCGTCCGGAGCCACGGCTCGTGGCCGACGGTGTCGACGAACGAAACGAGCCGATCGGCTTCCTGCACGACTTCCGCGCGGTCTGCCTTGCGGTTGGGGTTCCGGACCCGGACCGGCCCCTCGTCGTCGAAGCCGTAGACGGCGTAGGACAGATCGGCGGAGAGGCCCCGTTCGACCTCGTGGGGCTGGACGTCGAGGAACGCGCGGGTCGCGCCGTCCCCGTCGTCGGGTTTGCCCGTGACGAGCGACCCCACGAGGGTACTCTTCCCGTGGTCGACGTGGCCCGCCGTCCCGACGACGACGTGTTCGTCGTCCGTCTCGAGGACGCCCCCCTCGCGGACCTGTGCGACGCCGACCAACCCGTCGTTGATGCCCCAGGTCTGGACGTCTTCGATGTGCGCGTCGGCCTCCTCCGCGAGGAGCGAAAGGACGTCCATCGTCTCGGAGAACGTGTCGGGATCGACCCCGGCCAGGCCGCCGTCGTCGGTGACGCCGACGACGTACGTCGCCTCGCCGTCGCCCGAAAGGAGGCGGTGTCGCAGTTGCGCGGCCAGGCTCTCCCGTCGCCCACCCTCGAGGTGGACGTCTCGTGACAGTCGTTCCTTGAACTCGACGTTACCACCGTCCTGTTCGCCACGTTCCAGGGCCCGCTCGAGGAGGGCCCGGTCACGGCTCATATCCCCTGGTAGACGGGCACACGGCAAAAGGCTTCTCGTGGGTTGCCACAATATACCACACTACGGCTCTCGAATCGGGAAATACGCCGTCGACCGCGTCAGCCAGCCGGTTCGTGAGTTCGCTGATTCGACGACGACCAGCGGTCCGAGCGTGCCAGGCTCGCTTTCAAGCCCCTCGAGTTCGTACCGTCCCCTATGTGCGTCAGCGGTCTCTGTCAGATCTGCGAGTCCCGGCCCGCAGAGAAGCAATGCCCCAACTGCGGCACGCTCGCGTGCGAGGCCCACTTCGACGAGAGCCTGCGACTCTGTGCCGACTGTGCCTCGCAAGCCCAGCCGGGACCCGGAAACGACGACGTCGAGATCAACCGGTTCTGATCCGGAGCGACGAATCCACGGCATGACCTCGATACGTGACCGATTTCGCGAGGCCCTCGGCGTCGGCGAGACGTATCGCCTCCGACTCGAGGAGCGCGACGGACGGCTCGTCGCTGCCCATCCGAACGACTCGAGTCCGCTGGACATCGCCGTCGTCGAGGGACTCGAGCGGCTCGAGGAGCGGCCGCCGACGGAGCCGGTCAGCGTCGAAATCGTCGCTCGAGTGGTCGACGGTCGGGTGGTCGGGCGAGTGGTTAGTGCGGAACGTGAGCCCGGGTCGCCCTCGTAACCGAGACCGCGCCTATCGCGGCTCTGACTCGCAGACGGGCGGACGAACGGACGCGTAATGTCCGGTTCTACTCGGCGAATTCGTGTCGAAACGGCGATTACGGACAGACAGTCAACTTTTTGTTCGATCTACTGCAGTGATAACTATGCCCTTCAGCCGTCGTCGATTCGCTCTTGCCAGCACCGTCTCTTTGCTCGGAACCGCCGGCTGTAGCGGTTCCATGGATGCCGACTCGCTCCAGGAAGTACATCTGGTGTTGTCGAATCGGACAGACGAGTCGCAAACGTTTCACTTCGCGCTGGAAGCGGACGACGGTCTCGGCCAGTGGCACGATTTCGAACTCGCTGCCGCTGGGTACCGCGAAGTCGTTATCGAACCGGAATCAGAGCGTGAGTGGGCGGGATTTCACGCCGTCGCGGGCGACAACCAGGTATCCGGAACGCTACTGGGACAGGGGGACGAGCAGACCTGTCTCCAACTCGACTACCGGATCACGGAAGACGAGATCCACGCAACGATGTCGACGAACCAGTCGCTCTGTGACTCGTGATCGGTACGCTTTCGAGTACCGAGAGCGTTCTCGTCGAATCCGGCAACTCGAGCCGCCGTCGAAGCCACTACCGATACTGATTCAGCCGCTCTTTGAGTCGCTTTGCGGCCTGTCCGCTGGCGCTGGCGAACTCCTCGCCGTCGTCCTCGCCCGCGAAGATGATTCCCCGCGAGGAGTTGACCAGCCCGACGCCGTCGGCCAGTCCGTACTCGACGGCCGCCTCGGCGTCGCCCCCCTGTGCCCCGATACCGGGGACGAGGAAGGGGAGATCCGGTACCTGCTCGCGCAACTCCTCGAGCTCTTCGGGCTGGGTCGCGCCGACGACGAGGCCGACGTTGTCGTTCTCGTTCCAGAGATCCGCCAGCGCCGCGACGCGCTCGTAGACGGGTTCGCCCGTCTCGAGTTCGAGATCCTGGATGTCGGCCCCGCCCGGGTTCGAGGTCCGACAGAGGACGAAGACGCCCGACTCCTCGTTGGCCAGAAACGGCTGCAGGGAGTCCCGCCCCATGTAAGGATTGACGGTGATCGCGTCGACCGTCTCGAGCAGCTGTGCGTACTGTCTGGTCGTGTTGCCGATGTCGGCGCGTTTGGCGTCCAGCAGGACGGGGACGTCTTTGCCGTGGGCATAGGCGACGGTTTCCTCGAGGGCGGCCCAGCCGTCGGGATCCTCGTAGAAGGCCGCGTTCGGCTTGAAGACGGCGGCGTGTTCGTGGGTCGCGTCGATGATGCGGCGGTTGAACGCCCACCGGGGAAGGTCGTACTCCCGGAGGTGGTCGGGGAGACGGGACGGGTCGGGATCGAGGCCGACCGAGACGACGCTGTCGACCGTTCGGATGCGGTCGTGCAAGCGATCGAAGAAGTTCATGCCGGAAGTGGCCTCCCGACGGTCGAAAAGGTTGCTATACCGCTGGACGAGACGGCTCGACGATGGAGCGACCGTCTCACCGATCATCACTCGTGAGCGTTGTGAACAGTGGCCGTTCCAAATCCTTTAGACAGCAGCTACTTCATTCGTATCGTGATCGACTACCGTATGGGAATTCGACAGAACGCGGTGTCGCTCTCACGCCGACTCCGTGAACTGGTCCGGTCGACGCTCCGCGGCCCCGGAAACGAACGGGGAAACGGAACGGACCCCGACGACGAGGCGGAAACCGCGGTCGAGTCGCACGGCAATCTGTTTCACTGCTCTCGGTGCAGTGCCGTCTATATCGCCACCGAGAAGCGCGTTTGCTCCCAGTGTGAGACGGAAGTCGACCAGGTTCGGTCCACCCTTTCCTGTAACGACCGATAACACACTCGACCGTCGATACCGCCGTCTTCGAAACCGTCATCTACTGGGACGGCTCGAGTACTTCGATCAGGTTTCCTTCGGGATCGCGCAGGAACATGATCGTCGTCCCGCTCTCGGTCGTCCGGGGTCCGCTGATCGTCGGGACGTCCGCGGGGAGGGCATCGGCGAACGCCTCGAGATCGTCGACCGAGAGGGCGACGTGCGTTGCGCCCGGTTGGTTAAGTCCCGCCGCCGGAGAGCCCCGCGCCTCGGGCTCGTACTCGACGAGTTCGATCCGGGTTCCGTCCGCCTCGAGATGGGCGAAGTCGGCGCTTGCACCCTCGACACCGACGGCGTCGGAAAACGCCTCGCCGCCGACGCCGAACCGATCGGCGACCGGGAGTCCGAGGACGTCCCGGTAGAACGCGAGCGTCTCCTCGAGGTCCGAGACGGTGATACCGACGTGATGGGTACTGAGATCTGCCATTGTCAGGTGGTACGAGCGCGCGTGAAAAACGCTTCCGTCTGCGGGCCGGTCGTCCGAACAGGTCGATTTTGGGGCATCTCGCTCGTCGTCAGCGAGTTACTCCGCTGACAGCTCCGGCAGCCCCGCTTCGATCTCGTCGCGTCGGTCTTCCAGCCACTCGGGGAGGACGAGTCGATCACCGAGGGACTCGAGGTCCTCGTCGACCGTATACCCTGGCTCTTTGGTGGCGAATTCGAAGAGAA
Organism: Natrinema ejinorense; assembly: GCF_002494345.1. Classification (GTDB taxonomy): domain Archaea; phylum Halobacteriota; class Halobacteria; order Halobacteriales; family Natrialbaceae; genus Natrinema; species Natrinema longum. The sequence goes on along the minus strand of NZ_NXNI01000001.1, from coordinate 326,552 downwards.
CGCCGCCGTGTTCGCGGACGTACACGGATTCGAACCACTTCCGGTCGATGATTTCGGTCGGCCGGAGCCCCTGTCCGGACAGGACGTCGCGCCACTCGGACTGGTCCTCCGCAGTCGTCTGGAACGCCACGTGATGGACGGTCCCGGCACCGGGCTGGCCCCGGGGTGCCTGGGGCTCCTCGAGGACATCGACGACGTATCCGAGATCACCGCTGCTCTCGTATCGGCGGCGGCTACCGTCGGCGCCGGTTTCGCTGTACCCCATCGTCTGCAGGACGCCCTCGGTCGGCCCGGCCGTCGCCAGCGACAGCGTCACGCCGAAGAAGCCCCGAATCGCGTGTTCGTCGGGAACCGGCCCCTGGGGCAGATCACCGGCAGGTGCGTCGCCTCGAGCGACGAGTTCGATCGGGAGGCCGTCCGGATCCTCGAAGGAAACGACGGTGTCGCCGAACCGGTCGTGTTCCTCGGCGTCGATGCCGGCTGCTGCCAGCCGATCCGTCCAGAACTCGACTGCCCGCTCGGGAATCAGGAAGGCGACCGCACTGGCCTGGCCGGTGCCGACCTGCCCCTGTCGGGCGTCGGGATACGGAAAGAACGTCATGCTCGTTCCGGGGCTCCCGCCGTGATCCCCGTAGAACAGGTGATAGACGGCGACGTCGTCCTGATTCACGCTTCGTTTCACCAGCCGGAGTCCGAGCGTTTCGGTGTAGAACTCGAGGTTGCGGCGGGGATCGCTGCCGATGGCAGTTACGTGGTGGATGCCGGGAATGTCCGCGGGCATACGAGCCTGTACGCGGTTCGAGTGGAATAATCCCGCGGCCGGCCGAGGCGAGGACGGTGAACCGGTTCAGGTTACACCGCCTCGAGGAACTCGCGAAGGCGAGCACCGTAGGCGTCCGGTCGGTCGGCCATGACCCAGTGGTTCGCATCGTCCAGTCCGACGAGTTCCGCGTCGGCGACGTCCTCGTTCAGTCGTTCGGCGTAGGAGACCGGCTGGAACTCGTCGTCGGCACCCCACAGCAGGAGCGTCCGGGCCGTAATCTCACTCGGGTCGATCTCGGTCGTGTGACTCGTGTTCGTCCCGATCGCGTTTCGCGAGAGCGAGACGACCGCTTCCTCGGAGTCCCAGGGCGCGAGCATCCCCTCGACGAACGTTTCGTCCGGTTCGCCGGCCAGGGTATCCCGGAAGAGCCCCTCGAACATCTCCTGTAAGTCGTCGGGGCTCATCCCCTCGATCGTCGAGGGGAGGCCGAGATCGACGATCGTCTGGATCGGCCACGAGTCGTAACAGACCGCGTTCGAGAGGACGAGATCGTCGACCGCGTCGGGATTGTGAGCGGCGTACCGCAGCCCCACGCCACCGCCGAGGTCGTGTCCCACGAACGTGATCGTCTCGAGTCCCAGTTCCTCGAGCAGGCCGTCGATCATGGCCTCCTGTGCCCGGATCGAACGGTCGAAGCCGTCGTGCATCGCCGAGTTGCCGTAGCCGATCATGTCCGGCGCGATGACTCTGTACTCGTCCGACAGCGGCGGTGCGACCTCGTGCCAGAGGAACGACGACGTCGGAATGCCGTGGCAGAACACCACCGGCTCGCCGTCGCCGTCGTCGTTGTAGGCCACCTCGAGGTCGTGGTCGTCGACGGTAACGGTCGTCGTCTCTTGAGCCTCGGACCAGGTTTCGTACTCCATGCCGTGTCGCGCTGCCACGCCGGTGACATTAGTGATTGGCGTCCGTCGGAATGCGGACGGATTCGCGTCGCCGGGCGCCGTTGCTCGAGTCGATTACGGCTGCAGTTCCTGTGTCGCGTCCGCAAAGCGATCGGTGTTGAGGGAGTAGACGTGTTGTCTGGCGTCCGTAAAGGAGATCTGCGAGTCCACGAGGTCGTGGTCCTCGAGTTTGTTCATCGCGTAGCGAACCGTTCGAGTCGGGAGCAACGTCTCCTCGGCGAGTTGGGATTGCGTCAGCGATCCCTCGTGTGCGAGGACAGTCAACACGAGTTTGGCGCTCGGCGGAACGTCATCGACGGCAGCCGGCGCGGTTGTCGACGTGAGAACGACCTGCTCAGTCATGTACCGGGCGTTCGCCACGGACCGTCTTCAATGATCCTCTGCAATGCATCGGGTCTGCACAACCGTTGTCCGGACGACCGGGGGACCGAACAGGGCAGCGGGGATCACACCCCGAGCGCGTCGGCCAGCTCGTGGAACGATTCGACGGTTAGATCCGGCCGACCGGCGACCGATTCCCACGGTCGTCCCTTTCGATCGGCCCACACACCCTGCATGCCGGCGTGTTTGGCACCCATGACGTCGTACCAGATGGCGGTGACGTGGACCATCTCGTCGATCGGCGTTCCGGTCCTCGCGGCCGCGTGACGATAGAGTTCGGCGGCGGGTTTGAACGTCGCTACCTCGTCAGCGCTGATCGTGTCCGCCAGGAGATCGTCGATATCGGCGTGGTCGATCATCGATGACAGCATGTCGGGATCGCCGTTCGAGACGACATAACAGTCGTAGCCACCGTCCCGAAGCCGTTCGATTCCGTCTCGCACGTCGTCGAAGACCTCGAGTTCGTGGTAGACCGCCAGAATTTCGTCGCGTTCGGCTTCGGTGATGTCGACGCCGAACACGTCCAGCGCGTACTGGAGCGCGTCGCGGTTCATCTCGTAGAACGGCTGGTAGGCGTCGAGATAGTTCGCGACGAGCGTGTACTCGAGCGACCGGTGGCGCCACAGGGTCGATACCGGCTCGGGATCGTCGACGCGATCGGCCAATGCCTGCATGGCCGCATCGACGTCGACGATGGTGCTGTAAGAGTCGAACGTGATCGTCGTGACGCGGTCAGGATCGAACGACATTCGACCGAACCGTCGGTGCGAGCGCGGATAGCTCTCGGGTGATCGTCTCGACTCGCACCGTGCTAATATAAACGTCACCCGCCCTCCGTCGCCGGTTCGTGCACCGAAGCGGTCCGTGTGGCTGTCGATCACCGCCACGAACACGGTTTTGTATCGTGTCACCGTGAAACACGACATGGCAGGGACGGCCGTCATCGCCGGCGTCGGTCCGGGACTCGGAGCATCGATCGCCAGGAAATTCGTCGCCGAGGGCTGTCGCGTGGGACTGTTCGCCCGCTCGGCGGACTTCCTCGAGCAACTGGCGGCCGACCTCGGCGACGACGCACTCGCCGTTCCGACGGACATCACGGATCCCGACGCGGTCGAGGCGGGGTTTCGAGCGGTTCGGGACGCCTTCGGCCCCGTCGATATCCTCGTCAATCACGCGAGCGGCGGGTCCTGGAAGGGGATCCGGGACATTTCACCGTCGGAGTTCGAACGGGCGTGGCGCGTCTCGGCACAGGGCGGTCTGTTGTGTTCACAGGCGGCCGTCGACGACATGCTCGCCGAGGGCGGTGGCACGATCGTCTTCACTGGAGCGACCTCCGCGGTTCGGGGTCGCGGCGGCGCGGTCGGATTCAGTGCCGCCAAGTTCGCCGTCCGTGGACTGGCCGAGTCGATGGCTCGAGAACTCGGCCCCGAGGGGATCCACGTCGCCCACGTGGTGATCGACGGGCAGATCGAACCGCCGGCGGTTCGCGACGCACAGCCCGACCGCGAGGAAGACGAGTTTCTCGATCCGGACGCGATCGCCGACTCCTACTGGCACCTCGTCACGCAGGATCGGTCGGCCTGGACGCTCGAACTCGACGTCAGGCCACACGTCGAGGAGTTCTGATCGGTCCGGACCGCCGGAGCCGACGCGGACGCTCGAGCGAGCGCGATCGGCCCCCCCGGACGAGCGTTTATTTTTCGCGAGGGTGATGGGTCAGTATGACACGTGTCGCGCTGATCGCCCACGACGAGAAGAAGCCCGATCTCATCGAGTTCGCACAGACCCACGAAGCGCAACTCCGAACGTACGAGCTGATCGCGACCGGAACCACTGGGAAACGGCTCATGGAGGGGACCGATCTCGAGGTCGAACGCAAGGAGTCCGGCCCCCTCGGTGGCGACCTGATGATCGGGTCGGAGATCGCGGAGGGAAACCTCGACGGGGTCGTCTTCCTTCGGGATCCGCTCCGGGCCCAGCCCCACGAGCCCGATATCTCGGCGCTGCTGCGGATCTGTGACGTCCACGACACGGCGCTGGCGACGAACCTCGCCTCCGCGGAGTTCCTCATCGAGGGATTGGCAGAGTAGCCGTCAGCTGTCGGCGAGGCGCGATCGGTCCGGATTGAAAACCGATTCCGTCTCTGCGACGGGAACGCTATTTAATGCGTCGGCTTCGAAGGTACTGGTATGACAGTATACGAGAGCGACCTCCCCGGCGTCGGGAAGAAATTCGAGGTCGAACTCGAGGATGGCGAGCGGCTCGTCATCGTGACCCACAATACGGGGAAACGAGAGGTGTACCTGAAACCGGATGGGGACGCAGACGGCGAGAAGATCTTCGAGGCGTCGGACCGCCTCGCCCGGAAAATCGGCACGATTCTGGAGGGAGCGTACTTCCAGCCGGTACAAGCCGAACAGGTGGAGACGATGCTCTCAGACGACACCTACCTCGAGTGGTACGGCGTCGCCGAAAGCGCCGAATTCGCCGGCCAGAGCCTCGCCGAGTCGAATATCCGCGATCGGACGGGCGTCTCTATCGTCGCGATCCAGCGCGGCGAGGAGTTGATCTCGCCGCCGACGCCGGAAACCGTCCTCGAGGTCGGCGACACCGTAGTCGTCATCGGCGACCGCGAGGACTGCGCCCAGTTCGAAAACCTGCTCGGTGCTGGTCTCGAAGAGTGATCGCGACAGATGCCCTCGGTCGAGGTGAGCGCTAGTGGCGACTGAAACGGCGCTCGTCGACGTCGGGATTCTCTTTATCGCGGTCGCACTCGCGGGCGTCCTCTCGAGTCGGATCGACCAGTCGGTGATCCCGTTTTACATCGTCACCGGCGTCTTGCTGGGGTCGAACGTGCTCGGCGAACTTCCGACGCTCGCGGGCAGCGAGATCGGAATCGGTGGTCTCGCAGTCACCGTTCCCGAACTCGCCGTCGGCGGCGTCGACCTCCTCGCAGCGCTCGGTGGGCTCGCACTCGGCGAAACCGACTTCATCGTCGTCGGTGCGGAAATCGGGATCGTCCTCCTGTTGTTCTTCCTCGGGCTCGAGTTCAACCTGAATCGACTGATCGCGAGCAAGGACCGGATCGGCAAGGCCGGCTCCATCGATCTGGTCATCAACTTCGGTATCGGGCTGGGCTTCGGATACCTGGTCTTCGGGAGCTTCCTCGCGGCCTTTCTCACTGCGGGGATCGTCTACATCTCTTCGAGTGCCATCATCACGAAGTCGCTGATCGATCTGGGGTGGATCGCAAACGACGAGTCCGAACCGATCCTTGGGACGCTCGTCTACGAGGACCTGTTCATCGCCGTCTATCTGGCGATCGTGTCCGCGCTCGTCCTCGGGGGCGGGGATCTCGGGGACGCGATGGGGCAGATCGCGATCGCGATCGGCGTCATCCTCGCGTTGCTCGCGCTCGTCACCTACGGAACCGGTACCTTTCAGCGCTTTCTCGACGCCGAGACGAACGAGTTCGTGGTCGTCCGGGCACTCGGCGTCACGATCCTGGTCGCCGGAGCAGCGCTCGCACTGGGCGTCAGCGAGGCCGTCGCCGCGTTTTTCGTCGGCATGACCTTCTCCGCGACCGATCACGTCCACGACCTGGAACGGTTGCTCGAGCCGCTCCGCGATGCCTTCGCGGCGATCTTCTTCTTCTGGATCGGACTCGTCACCGATCCGGGACTGTTCACGCTCCCCATTCTCGGGCTGATCGTCGCCGCCGTGATCGTGACGACGCCGACGAAGATCATCAGCGGCTATCTCGGCGGGCGAATCTACGACCTCGACGACCGCCGATCGCTCCGGGTCGGCTTCGGCATGGCAACCCGCGGCGAGTTCTCCCTGATCATTGCGAGCCTCGTCCTGTCGGGTGCGGGCACGGGTATCGCGACCGGCACAGCCACCGACCTCTACGCCTTTGCCGTCGGCTACGTCCTCGTCATGAGCATCCTCGGCACGTCGCTCATGCAGTACTCGAGCCGGATCGAACCCGTCGCCGTCTCGCTGCTCGAGCGGCGACGCACAGGGGCGACTCGATCGACGAACGACTGAACGCTTGGAACCGTCGAACCCAGTCACACACGGCGTGACGGCCAACGGTTCGGATCGGAAGGGATAGCTTCAACTCGCTCGAGCCCTCTCTCACACCTATGCCACAGGCGGTCGTCTTCGACCTCGATTACACGCTCGCCGTTCCCGGACGGGATCGCGCGACCATCTTGGAGGAAGCCACGACCGCGGCGGGTGCGCCCTCGCTCACGCGCGAATCGTACCTTAAGGCCCACCGCCGGAACCTCACCACCGAGACGCGCGAACCCATCTTCGCCGACCTGCTCGCAGACACCGACAGCGATGCCGATCCGGCCGCCGTCGCGACGGCCTATCGCGAGACGATCGCCGACGACCTCGAGGCGCTGCCGGGCATCGAGTCCATGCTTGCAGCCCTCCGCGAGGAGTATCGCGTCGGCTTGCTCACGAACGGTCCCGTCCGCGCCCAACGAGACAAACTCGAGACCTTGGGCTGGGAGGGTACGTTCGACGCCGCGCTGGTCACCGGCGAACTCGAGGCCGGCAAACCGGATCCGCGGGCGTTCGAAGCGATCGCGGCCGAACTGGGCGTCGACCCCGCCGACGCGGTCTACGTCGGCGACGAGGTCGAGGCCGACGTTCGCGGCGCGACCGACGCCGGAATGGCCGCGATTCAGGTCCTGCTCGATGGCGGCCCCGACCCCGATCCGCGCGCAGCCGCTTCCGTCCACCAGGACGAGATCGCGACTGCGGTGCCAGCGATCCTCGCGGACCTCGAGTGAGACGACCATGCCGTGCTCCGGGACGGCGACAGCCGGTCGACGAGACGACCGAGCGGTGATCGACCGCCGGCTGCTCGAGTCCGACGGCACTGGGGCGGTGAGTCACTGGTCGCAATCCTCCGTGGTATCGGGCATCGGGCCGGTGAGTGAGCCGTCTTCAGAGACTACAGGGCCGTCGTCGTCCGTTCCCAGCCGTTTGCCCGCCGTTTCGAGTGGCCCGTCCGCTGGTTTCAGCGTTCCCGCTTTGCCGAGTCCGAAGGCTGGCATATTGTTGTAGACGGTCTCGTAATCGTCCTGGTCAACGAGGTACGTTTCGTGGAAGATCCCGACATCTCCGGTTCGTCCACTCGATCGGTTGTAGTCGACCCACGCAGGGACGTGCTTCTGGTCCGCATCGCGGGCGTATTCTCGGAGCCTGTCGAACGACTCCCAGTATTGAACCATCAGAATCGTGCGCGTGTTGAACGTAGTCTCGTAGCTCACGAGCCCGGAATCGTCCTGAGATTCGAGTTCCCGTATCATCCGCGGCATCGTCAACGCGATGGGGAGCCACTCGTGTATCTTCCAGTAGCTGTTGATGCACATCCCGATGAGGAATACGACGAACGGTTCGTCTCTCTCGGCCGTCATCCGTTTCTCGTCCATTGTCTCCTCCGAAACCGCGGGAGTAGATCAATGGCGTACCGACAGAAGCCACTTTCACCAAGATGTTGGGCCGAACCGCTATGCCAGACCACTCGTCAGTAGCCAGCGTGTCCGAAACGCGACCACAGAGAGCCCTCGCTTCGCTCGGCGAAGACCACCGGGCCCTCCCTCGATCGTTTTCACGGCGTCGTCACTCGTCTTCGACTCGTGACGTTCGTGAGAAGCATGCCCGGGGAGGGCTCCGAACCCGATCTTTACATGCCCATACTTGAATGTTAAGTCAGCATGACTGCGAACCCGGAACAGTCGATCAAGCGCCTCCGCGAACGAATCGACGAGGCCGAAGACATGAGCGAGGCCGACGCCGATGCGCTCCGACGGATGTCCGATCGCATCCGTATCCTCGGCCCGTCGAAGTACTCCGACTTCGCTCACGAGAAGTATCTCATGCGAGGCGTCAAGATGGCCCAGGAGGTCGGCGGCCTCGCCGACGCCCTCGAGGATCGCGACGCGGCCGAGCGCCTCGTCGCTTGGATCAACACTGAGAAGGCTGACTCGCCGGAGACCAACAAGGACTATCGCGTTACTCTCCGGCAGTTCGGCAAGCTCGCCAGCGACGACGATGTCGACGAGATCCCCGAGAGTCTGGAGTGGGTCCCGGGCGGGTACCCCAGCAACTACGATCCGGCGCCGGATCCCGGCGACATGCTCCGCTGGGAAGAGGACGTCCTCCCGATGATCGACGCCTGCTCGAACCTTCGCGATCGCGCGCTGATCGCGCTGGCCTGGGACCTCGGCCCACGACCGTACGAACTGTTCGACCTCACGCCGAAGCAGATCTCCGACCACAAGTACGGCCTTCAGGTCACCGTCGACGGGAAGCAGGGCCGTCGGTCGCCCGTCCTGATCCCGTCGGTCCCCTACGTTAACCGCTGGCTCGAGGTCCATCCAGGCAGCGGGAGTGATCCGCTGTTCTGCAAACTCAACTCCGGCGACTCGATCTCGAACAACCGTGTCCGCGACATCCTGAAAGAGAAGGCCCGAAAGGCCGATGTCGACCGGCCGGTCACGCCCTCGAACTTTCGGAAGTCCTCGGCCAGCCATCTCGCCAGTCAGGGGGTCTCCCAGGCCCACCTCGAGGACCATCACGGCTGGACGCGTGGCTCGGACATCGCCGCTCGGTACGTCTCGGTCTTCGCCGAGGCGAACGACCGGGAGATCGCGAAGGCCCACGGGAAGGACGTCCAGGAGGACGAACACGACGACCTCGCTCCGCTTAAGTGCCCCCGCTGCGACCGGGAGACGCCCCGCGAAAACGATGTCTGTGTCTGGTGCGGGCAGGCTCTCTCCCAGCGGGCTATCGACGAGGAAGACGAACTCGAGCGCCGCTGGATGGAAAGCGCCGGCGAGGTCGCCGACCTTGAGGATCTCACCCTCGACGACATCATGGAGGCGAAAGACGCCGTCGACGATAACGCGGCCCTCCGGCAGCTGCTCCTCGGCGACGACTGAAGACGACGCCAACATCTATTCGTCACCTCCGTCGGCATCGACAAGTTCGAGGACGCGTTCGATATCGTCCGAGATCGGGAGGTCCGCCTCGGCAATCCGCTCGAACAGGTCCTGCTTTTCTTCGACGGTCTCTTTCGCTTCGGTCTCGGGGTCAGGGGTTTTGGTACTCATTGGTCGATCTGGGATCGGATGTACTGCTGTTCGTCTTGCGGGCGATCCTCCAGCGGGATGCAGGTCACGAGCCGACCGTTGGGCTCGGCCAGCAGCATCATCTCCGTGACCTCGTGAAGTCGGACGCACTCTGCTGGCGGACTAGCCGACGGGTAGTCGATCGGGATCGCCTCGAGCCACGCGACCGCCGGGTTCAGCTGTGGCCGCGGCGATCGCTCGGTCCAGCGCTCCGGGAAGTGCGGATCGACCTCGAGGTCCTCGTAGCGCGGCGTCGGCGTCACGTCGACGTCGCTCTCGACGATGCTCATGGGGCGGTCACCCCGACTGCGAGCAGGCCGATCGTGACGAGGCCGAGGACCATCACGAGTACACCGCCGAGTCGCGGATCGACGCTCGCTCGTTCGCGATCGCGCCACACCTCACGCACACGTTTGTAGTAACCGAGATCGTGGACGATCCATCGCGCCCGGTTGCGGTGGACACCGAGCTCGTCTGCGAGATCGCCCATCTCGATCCCGCCGCTGGTCAGCTCGTCGATGTCGTCTTCAGTTACGCCAGCGGGAAGGTCAGTCCCGGTTTCTTCCTGGACGTCGTCGCCGGCGTCGGCCGGCGCGTCGTCCGCGGCGTCCTCCTCGAGGACATCGGTCTCTGCCTCTGACTCAGAGTCGATATCACTGGTGGGTGTGTCCTCGGTGGAGGTGCCGCTCCCTGCTTCGTCGACGAGGCCGGCACTGACGAGACGACCGTAGCCGGGCCCGACATCCGGGGCCGGTGCAGCAGGGTAGACGTCGAACTCCCGGTCGGAGCCTTGCCTGGCTGTCGACGCGAGCGTGACACGGCGGGCTTTCCAGACGCCGCCGTTCGGCGCTTCGAATGGTTCCTCGTCGATCTTGGCGACCTCGAACGGCGACGCCCACTCGTACCCCTCGGCCTCGAGTGTGATTCGGTCGCCTTCGTGGACCGACAGCAGCGTGTCGACGACATCGCTGGTGGTAGCTGCTTCAGACATCGCGATCACCCCGATCCGGGACCGCGTCCTCGCCGATCGCGACGCCGTCGTCGGTCGCGACGATCGTCTCGCGGCGGAACACTTCCTCAAGGCCGCCGTCGGCGACGACGCCGGCCCGCTGCTGGACCGTCTGGCAGAGCGGACACCGCTCGCCCGTCTCGACGATGACGTGGTTGATGTCGGTCGCGTCCGGACACCTGTGAGCGGTCCGACTGTCGTCGATCTCGAGGTCGCCCTGGCAGTCCGGGCAGCTCGTCGCCGGGATCGCACCGCGGGCAACGACCGTCTGGTAGTCGCAAGGCTCACACACGAGGACGACGAGGTCGTCGGGATCGTGACCGCCGTCGGTCACCAGCTTGCTCGCCTTCGAGAACTCCCCACCGTCAGGGACGGTCTCTTCCTCGTCGGCCTCGAGGGCGACCTCGCAGTCGTCACAAGTGTGGGTCTCGGCGAGTCGGCGCGGGTCGTCACGAACGTCGGCGACTGGTGTCTCGAGGATCTCGCCACAAGCGCTGACGTGCTCGCTTCCCTCGAAGTACATCGAGGCGTGCCAGTCGCCATCGATGTCCTGGACCCAGCAGACGATGCCCGCGTCGGCGTCGAAATGATCCGAGGGGACACCGTGGCGGTCCTCAAGCGAACAGTCCTTACAGACGCGACGGCCGGGGGCAGTCGGCAGCCCACACTGCGTGCACTCTCTACTCATCGTTACCACCCGCAGGTTGCGCGATCAGGACTTCCTCGTCACCGTCGTCGACGAGGATCATGTCGTCGCCAATCGTCGACGCCGCGCCCGCGATCTGCTCGGCAGCCGACCGCTCAAGCGCTCCGACGACTTCGTAGCGGGCGGTCATGCCGAATCACCCTGCAGTGCCTCGAGCCGCTCTTTCTGTTCGTGGTACGCCTTCGTACACTCGCCGGAGTGCAGCGGGTAGCCATCTTCCGTCGTCGGGTGCTCTCCGCTGTGGATTTCTTCGTGACACTCCCAGCACGTGGGCGGACGGCGCGTCTCGAACGCCTCGTCAAGCCGAGCAGGGTCCCGGACTCGGATCGGCAGCCCGACACAGCCGTGCGGGCACGCCAGCCCGATCGCGTGGGCGGGTACGTCCTCCCGAAACTCCACGCGGAGATCGGCCCCGCACCCGGGACACTGGTAGATCGAGATCACGTCGCCGAGTTCGTCGTAGTCGCCGGCGTCGTCCGGGTCGATCATGCTTCCACCCGCTCGCGCTCGAGCGTGTCCTGGTCGGTCTCCTCTTCGCTCTCCTCGTCCTCGAGGACGTACGCGACCGGGACGATCTCTTCGTCGACGAAGCGGGCGAACTCCTCGACGGTCATGCCCTCGGGTTCCCAGATCGCGAAGTAACCGGAGCCGTAGACGACCAGCCGGACGAACATGTCCCGCCAGTGGGTCGTCAAGGCGACGCCAACGTTGGACTTGACGCCGTCCTTCTTGAGCGCGCCCTTGCCCCACTCGATCGAGACATCGTCCATGTTGTACTCGCGGGAGGCCATCTCGATCGTGTAGTCTCGGCCCGCGTCGCGTTGCTGGCGGACGAACTCTGCGGGAGAGAACCCGACGGGGTCGATCCCGAATCCAGTCCGTTTGACGAACTCCGTGAACGGCCAGTCGACCTCGAGGTGTTCGTCGTTCTTCGGCGGTGTGTGCGTGCGCTCGGAGACGACCCACCCGCCGTCCTGGACGTCGGCGATCCAGTCCGAGGCGACCGTGCGTTTGCGCGTCTCGCGTTCGACCTCGATCTCGTGACCGTCCATCCCGACGATCTCCTCTTCCTTCGGGACGCGGCCAGCGACCTGTCCGCGCTGGACGGTCAGCTCGTCGTCGAGGTAGCTGACCGCCGACTCGACGTGGAGTGCGCGGTGCGTGTCGTGGTAGTTCGCGAGGGGCTCGTCAGCGGTCTCCTGGAGGAACGCGAGCGTGCCGTCGATCATGCCGACTCACCCCGCGCACTCTCGAGATCGCCCTGCTGTTCCTCGATGATCTCTTCGGCAGTCGTCGAGATCGTCCGGCGCGGGACGATCGCGGAGCCGAGGAGTCGGTCGCGTTCGATCGAGCCCGCGATGACGTCCCGCAGCGGCATCGTTCCCCGGACGCTCCAAAGTTCGCTGGGGTATCCGAGCGAGCCGTCGATGCGCTTGGAGTCGTACTTCTCGGACGGGGACCAGACGTTAACGTCGCCCTCGAGGTCTCCCGTGACGACCACCTGTTCCTCCTCGGTGGCCTCTTCGATCGCGTCTAGGTAGTCGTTGACCCACTGGCGGTACTGCTCGAGTGTGAGAACGTTCGCCATCAGACGTCACCCCCGTCGAACCCGATGGGGACAGTATAGTTGCTCGCGAGCCACGCGTCGTCGCTCTCGCCCTCGATGCAGTAGCGGTGTGCGCCGGCCATCGGGCCGCCCTCGAGCAGCTCGGGCGTGTCGGCGTTGGCCTCGGCGTCGTCGAACTGCTTGGCGGTCTCGAGGCGACGAACGAGTGCGACCGCCTCGTCGACGCCGCCGTCCTCGAGGCGCTCGAGGGAGCCACGGACGACTCCGGGCAGGGTGGTGTTGGTACTATTCGATCCGTTATCGTCTTCTGTATGGTTGTCGTCTGCGTACATGGTTACGGATGTGCCGGGGCGGGAATCTGCCCCGGATGGTTGTCGTCTGTAACCCGCGGACAGCCGGGGCGCGAGAGTTGGTACCTTGGCGCGCTCCGGCGATGGCCGCGAGTGCTTGGTTCTGCTGTTGGTCCCACGGTACACTAAAAGTGATCCGCGTCGTTTCGAAACAGCGTTTGGCGAGTAACCGGCTTCTACTACCGCTGTTACCCGCTGTAGCTGCCAGTTTACTATGGCCGCGTGTGCTGTCGTGGATCATGCGTACCGTGGTTCTATCGCGAGTCGGGTGCTGGTGACACCCGGCTCACTGCAGTTTAGTTGGTAGCTGGTGCTTCATCGACCGAGTCATCGGCCGACTGATCTGGTCGACGATTGTGACGATCGAGATACTCCCCGATCGCCTCTCGGATAACCTCCGAGCGGCTTACCGAGTCGCCCGGTTCGCTACGCTCGTAGGCAATCTCGTCGACCTCATCGATCATTTCGTCCGGGAGGCTTACCCCTGGAGATGCCATCATCACCACGTTACCAGTGTACCAGCATAAAGGTTTGGTAGCTCACCAGACTGTTTGGACCACTAGCATTTATGGTACCAAGCTACCAATCCGGTAGTATGGCAAATACTGGGATCACTGTCCCCGACGAACTGCTCGAGGACTTCGACGACAAGGTGTTCGAGCTAAAGGCGGAGGGGGAGATTGACCGCGACGCCTCGAGGAGCGAGGTCATTCGGACCCTCATGGAAGAGTGGGTAGAGGGAAACTCGACATCCGATTCGACGGCGACGGCAGCGACAGCTGACTGAGGGTTTTGGATGGGGCTGCGGAGCGTTCACAAATCTGATTCTGAAACTACCCAGACACGGCAGGAGTGGTTAGTCGAAAAATATGAATCGGATCGGTTACGAGATCGTTTGTTAGCGATCGGCCTCAAACTGTTCGTCCTTGATGGCCCAGCACTTGGTTTCGTTTCTATAGTCCCGACGGCGATGCTCTACATTGTGCTGTCTGCGTTTCCAGTAGGAGGGTTTGTTCCGACGGACCTTCGGATGGGTGCGATCTGGGCGCTCCTAACCGGCTACGCTTTTTCGGTCGAATACTGTTTCACAACTCGCCACACTCCTGAGTGAGCACCCTATCCAATACGGCGAAGGAGTCGGGTGAGTATTTCCTGGCCGTAATTTCTTCGCGGGAAACGGTACTTGGATAGTTCGGAAACATGACCAGCTAAGACCATCACGATCGCCGGTGGGATCATCGACGGACTGAGCCACCAGCGGAGGTCTTGGAGGTGTGTGTCTACTATTGGATACGACCCTGCAAGTAGGAGTGCTACCGCAGCGTTGCCTGTGGTTTGGAGGGTAACGCTCCCGATCGCGATGGCCATCGCGAACATCATATTGGTGTAGAGCGCCGTGATGAACCGGCTTGCCATCTCGTCGTTCGACTTCTCAGTGGACGATCCACCCGTCCAACTGTACTCCAGTTTCGCATCACGAACGATTATTTGCGCCATCGAAAACCCGAACGCTATGATAGCAACTGAATAAAACACTACCAGGTCCGTCAAAATAGCGAGGACGAGAACTGGGACTGTGTAGGTGAGCGACCACACACAGCTGGTGGTGGTCATAGTCGTGGCGTTGACTATGTATCGGAAGACCAACTGTGGGAGCGTGACGCGCTCACTCATTGGTGCAGAGTAGGCTGCTGTTGCCAATATGTGTTATGTATCATGTTTGATAGTCTCTCGAGGACCAAACTCGACCGGCGCTTCTAACTCTGGGTCGACGACCTCGTACACTTTCGCGTTCGTCTCGCCGGGCATCCTGATGAGATCGTAATCAGCCATCTTGCTCAGATAGTCCCACGCACGCCGCCAGCCCACGACATTGTGCCCGCGACCCTCAAAGATCGCATCCTGGTGCTCACTGTAGGCCGCTCGCATTTCGTTTCCCGAGGCCGGTCCAATCGCTCGAACGATTTCGTACAGCCGCTGGTGGGGAAGCGGCAGCGACCGGAGGTTCGCCTTCCGAATCTTCTGCATCGCATGCTCGAACGAATCCGCGACATCCTCGTCGTAGAAGTGATCGTGGTTGCGCTCGAGGGCCAACTCCGCAGCGGAGAGTACCGACTTGATCGCCCACCGAGCGACCCCGCCAGTCTCGTCGGCGATCCACTCGAGGTGGTTGTTCTGGGTCGGGTCACCGGTCAATCCATGCTCGACGCGGGGCTCGAGGATATCAACGAGCTCGTCGACGCCGTACTTGCCGAACTGGATCTGGGACTCGCCGTGGAAGTGGGGCCGGAGATCGCGATCGACGCGATTGAGCCATTCGACTTGCTGGTGCGTGATCGCGATGACCGACACGCCGTCGACGGCGAAGAGATCCTCGAGGACGTCCAGGTCTGGGATGACATCGGCCTCGTCAAGCACCAGGACGTACGGCTGGCCGTCGACGGCAGCCTCGAGGGCATCGACGAGTTTCTCCCGCGGCTGGTTTTGATGGACGACGCCCCCATCGTCGTGTTTGGTCACGGCTTCGTGGAGGATCATGTTCCGTGTCTTGCCCGAGCATTCGATCACGGCTGACTCGAGGGCATACCGCTGGCGGAGATCGCGAAGCATCCAGCGGGCCGACGCGGTCTTCCCGACGCCACTCGGCCCGTAGATCAGGACATCCTGTGCTCGCCGCCCGTGCTGTGTTGGTCTGAGCAGGTGGGAGAGTGACTGTAATTCGGTGTTTCGATGGAGGATCTGGGCATCGTAATCGTCGTCGAAGACCCACCGGGATTCAATCATACGCGACTGTTTCGATGGGTGTCATAAAAGCCGTAATGGGCTCCGTTTCGAAACAGATCTGCCGACACTCTTATCACGAAACCATCCAATCGAAACGACATGAATCGGCGAGAACTATTCCTTGGAGTGGGTACCACACTCACTGTCGGCCTTGCTGGCTGCTCGAGTGACCAGACCAACGCTGGAAACGGGAATGGGAATGGCAACGGAAACGAGGACGGGAACGGCAACACAGACAGTAGCGGGGGCGAGACTGAACCGTCGGATGATAGCGACGACACGGAAACCTCCGAGTCAGAATACGCGATCGAAGGAGACGTCCCCGAAGAGCTGCGTGTTGGTGAAGAGTATCGGTATTCGGTGACGATTTCGAACGAGGGCGATGGCACGGGAGATGGCGAAGCTCGGTTTGGGCTGGAGGCAACGGACAGGGGAAGCGGTTCCACAGACTCGCTGTTTGAGGAAACAATCGAGCTCGAGCCCGGTGAATCGGAGAGTTCCGAATCGGGTACTGGTTCGTTTGACGAACCGCGGACCATCGAATGGCGCTTTTGGGTGGAAGGGCCGGACAACTCCGACGAGGACATCCACGAAACGGTAGTCGAACTGCCCGATACCGAGTTCGGTGACACGTTCCAAACACCGACTAATCTCGAGCTTACGGCAGAAAACCCACGACTTGCAGACCGCTACGAGTATGAGAATTGGTCCGGTGAAACAGAAACGAAGCAGGCGGAATCTGGCGAACAGTTTGCCTTTATCGATTTGACAGTCGACAACGTAGGTAGCGAAACACGAGAATCGTCGAACCGCTTGAGCTTCGAGCTTATCTACGATGGCGCGCTGTACGAGCCACTTGGTGTCGAGTACGAACGCGAAGATAGATACGGCGGGTTGAACGATCTCCCCAGCGGAACTGGCGAAAGTGGCGTCCTGCCGTTTTCGGTTCCCGACAGTGCCGACATATCGGACCTTGAGTTGTACCACACCGATAGCGATTACGAAGCCGGCGAAGAGTGGGAGGTTCGCTGGAGCTGACTGTGAAAAGAGAGGGAACTACGTCACGACCGCGACCAGAAACGTGCCCTGTTCTTGCACGGTCGTGATCCCGCAGTCGGCGTCAGCGAGCGTCCGCAACACACCAGGCGGGACGCGATCGACATCCGGCCCCAGAACGACCTCGAGGACGCGCCGGCCGCCCTGGTCACGACGATCGACGAGCCGGGCGTCGTGAACGGTTGGGTGATCGGGCACGGCCTCGGCAGCGCGCTTGGGGTCGGCAGTCTGGACGCTCATGCGGTCACCTCTTCCCAGACGCCAGCGCGTTCAGCGGCCTCGGAGTGCTCCTGCAGCCACTCGCGGGCCTCGTGAACGGCGGCCTCGATGTCTTCGTCGTCGTGGTGCTCGACCCACTTGCCGTTACGCAGCGCGACCGTTGCGCAGGTCTCGGCAACGAGGACATCGAGGTGTGCGTCGAACGCGTCGCCGAGTTCCTCGGCCGCGCCGCCGACCGCCTCCGCGATCTCGTCGTCCCAGCCGTAGCGGCCGTCGGCCTCGTCGTTCGCGTACCAGGCGTTCCCGATCGCCTCGGCGAAGTAGTAGACGAGCTCGTCGCCGTCGTCGACTGTGTGCATCCAGTCCTCGAGGACTCGCGAGTCGAACTCGTCGACGCGCTCGCTGACCTTCTCCTTGACGACCTCGTTCCCGCGGTAGCTTCGTCGTGGCATCACTCCCCACCTCCGAACTGCGCGGCTTCGGCGACCTCACGCGCTTCGCTGACAGCGTCGGCGTCGATCCCGACATCGGTCGCGTACTGCTCGAGGACGTTCATGGCGCCCTCGTCGTCGCGACCGGCACGCTGGAACAGCTGTTCGAGGACGTCGACGGCGATCCGGTCGTAGATCTGGCGACCATCGTCAGCGGCCTCGGTCTCGACCCGCATCAACCGACTCTCGGGGAATGCGTACGTCTTCGACGGCTCGCTTTTGACGTTCGAGCAAGTAGACCACGTTGAAGACTCGGTCGTCTGCCGCCGACCCGAAGCGTCGGTTCCCGTAGTTCTCGAGCAGGTCGTAGCCATTCTCGTTGCTCCAGTCGAGGGCCGTCTGACCAGTATCTTCGACCACGTGAACGGGCCGCCCTTGCGCGAGATCGATGCACACGTCGCCGGTCTGGATGTCAGTGTCGTCGGTCATGTCGGTGTCGTCCGCCTGCAGTTGGTCGTCCGCACTCGTTGCGTGACTGTCCTCCTCGCTATCGCCGCTGCCGTCGGCCCGGAGCTCGGGCCCGGCGACCGCTGCGGCGATCTTACCCTGGCGGATGTCCTCCTGGGCCTCGCGCTCGAGCCGATCGCCGCGGAGACTTTCGTGCTTCTTGCTCGCTGCCATCTCAGCACACACCTCCGAACCTGAGAATGGTCCACCCGAATCGGCCGAAGTCGCCTGAGGCGAGCTCCTCGATTAGGACCGTCTCCCCCTCTTCGGTCGTCGCGTCGACGAACTGCTCGCCGGTGCCGGTCTCGAGTACAACCGGCATCTTAGAACACCTCCTCGAGGACCTCGCGAGCCTGGTCGACTGCCGAGACTGGCCGTTCGTCCCAGCCGATCTCTTCGTCGACGAACTGAAGCCAAATCTTGAGACCATCGTTCGCATTGTCAGCCTCCGGGTGGTCGGCCAGCCGGCGGGCGTGTAGAATCGGCCCCTCGAGCGAGAACACGGGGACCGCGCCCGAGTCATTGCGGTCGGCCTTGGCCTTCGTGACGACGATCCGGTCGCGCTTCCGGTCGACGTGATGATGTCGCTGCTGGGCGTCTTCGCCGATGTAGCCGTAGTTCCACGAGCGGCGCTCGAGGACGACGTCGTCGATCTGTGCCTGGTCCGCTTCGATACTCGAGTCATCGCTCGTCCTGGCCGCCATGACGCCACCGTCGGTCGCGACCGTCGCGTGGTCGCTGCAGAACCGCGACCCCTTCATGGCCTCGCCGTCGCAGCGGGCGCACGTACGTTCGTGTTCGATACCGTTTTCCGGAACTGCGTTGTAGCGTTGCATTGTCCTTCTACCCGGAGGACACAGGTCCGGTGTTCCAAGCACCGGGCCGAGAACGGTTTTCCCGACCACCCTGCGCCTCACAGTCATTACTCTATTCTCCATTGGCATAAATATTGTGCATCTTGCACATCTATTATGACAATCCACACCGCAAGGGCTTAGTGCGCACAACTGGGACTTATGCACATGGCGACTGCACAGACACCTCAAGACATGGATGCGGATGACCTGACACGGACGGATCGTGCCATCCTCGACGTGCTAAAAGAGGGGTGCGGTGGCGACGAGCCGTGGGGGATTGCAACGAAGGGGCGTCTCGTCGACGAAACCGATTTCTCGAGAAACAGTGTCTACAACCGCCTCGAGGTACTCGAAGCTGCAGGTTTCGTTGAACTGACCCACGAACCGACTCGGGAGTTCAAGTTCGTCAAAGACCCTCGCGAGGACGGTGATCCCGATGAGTAGCACCCAGTCCACCGACGAGCGGACTATTGACTGGCCTCGAGGCCACGATCGAACCGACCCAGCCGACCGCGAACCCTACCCGGGCGATCTCTCACCGACGCGCAAAGAGTCGTTCCAGTCGATCGTCGACGAGCTCGAGAAGTGGGAAGCCACCGAGGGCAGCGTCCAGATCGAGACGGCGAGCCAGCACTACGTGGACAGACCGAACATCCCCCACCAACACGACAGGCCCGACGACGTCGGCGTCGCGGCGTACTTCCGGCGCGAAAAGGCGACGGCCGACGAAGAGTTCGCTGTCTCGTGCGACTGCTGGGAGACCCAGCGCGAGAACGCACGAGCGATTGCACTCTGGGCCCGCCGACAGCGCCTGGCCGAGCGCTGCGGGGTCCGGACTGCCGCCGATACAGTCGAGACCGCCCGACTCCCTCCAGCTGACGAAGAGGCGATCGCCGCGCCGCCCGCCTCGAGCAACGATGATGGACTCGACGAGGAACCACACGAGGTCCTCGAGGTCGCACCGGACGCGCCGGATGAAATCGTCCAGGCGGCGTTCAAGACACAGGTGAAAGACCTCGAGGGCCACCCCGATACGGGCGGCTCGAGCAGACGGTTTCAGAAGCTAAAGCAGGCGCGGGACGTACTACTTGATTAGAATCTCTTTGTTCGGTCTGGCAGCCAGAGCGGTTTTTCACCGTTCTCTATTTTCTCGAAATGCTCTTCGCAGAGGAGGAGTTCGTCTGGTTTTTCAGTCGCTTCTGAGGTAACTTCTCCTACTCTCCGAAGACGCTCGAGTGTCTTCGTGGCATAGTCTGCTTCATTTAAACAGGGCTTGTCCTCGGTGTTGTAGCCACACCCCATCGAATCGGGTCGGTTGTTCTTCAGACCCCGAAAGCACCGTTGACAAATTACGCCAACTGACTCCATTGGCGGCCCCATCTCCATAAGCGAGCCTTTCGACCTCCGATCTTCTCCGCAGATAACACACTCCATATTCCAACATATTGATGGACTCTACAAAGAAGTATCCCCGTGATCTGATGTGAAGCGCCGTGACTTTTTATCCGAAGCCCCGGCCAACGCCGGCGATGCTCACTGATCGACGAGAGGACCTCCTGATCGCCGTCGCACTGGCCGAGTTCTCAGTTCACTACGAGCAAGCTGATCCCGAGCTCGCCGAGCGCGCCTGGCAGTTGGCCGCCGATCGGCTCGTCGATCACGATGTCGGGCCTGCAGAGGCCGTCGACGCGCTCGAGATCGGCGAATAGCGCGACAGTCTTATCACGAAACCGTCCAATCAGCGTGATATGAACCGACGGAACGTCCTCCTCGGAGGTTGTGCCACACTTTCGACGATCCTCGCCGGCTGCTCGAGCGACGAAACCAGTGATGACCCTGACAGTGACGATGGGTCTGAGAGTCCTGAAGAGGGCAATACGGGAGAGGGGCAACCAAGCAGTAGCGAAGAACCAGGCCCACCGGAGGTGGGGAAGATCGAACTCGTCAGCGAGTGGCAGGAGCCAGGTGATATGGAAGACAACGCGATCGAGTCTGGATCGTTGGGTGAACGAAACTGGAGTGCGTTCCAGTTTACAATTTACATCGATGAGGGTGAGCTTGAGTACACATACCAGTACGATCTCTATGGGCCCGATGACATACGGCGCGTGAATATCTCTGAGACAAACTCCGAACTGACTGGGGAAAGTGGGTGGGGGCGCTATGAGCAGAGCGTTTATCTCAACCCAAGAAGTGACTGGCCTGCTGGCGAGTACCGTGCAGAGGTTACTGTCAAGGACGAGAACAGCGGAGAGGTCAGCGAAACCAAGTCCACAACCTTCCGACTCGAGTAGCACTCACCTCTCGGCGATCTCCAGATCAACCCGCCACCGGTGCTCCTGATAACCCCCGTGAGAGAGTGACCAGTTCTGGAGCAAATAATCGCCACTCTCGAACCCCGTCCCGCTGGGGGCCGTGATCGTCACAGTCTGCTGGCCGTTGCTCGAGTCTTCGAGACGATCCGGGCCATCGGGGACGATCCGCTCGACGACCGCATCAGGGACGGTCGCCGTGTCCGCGAGCATCGCCGCCTGCTCGGGGGTTAGTCGCAGCGGGAGTGTAGTCGTCCCGCCCGTCGTCGTCCCGGAGCGCGAGACCTGTCCAACCTGCCGGTCCTCGAGGGCGATCGTACCGCGGTTGGTATCGATCGTCCAGAATCCGCCGGCCTCGTCGACGGGGTCGAACGCCGGCGATCGCGGCTCGAGGCGCTGGAACGTCAGCGTAAGCTGGAAGCGGTCAGC
Organism: Natrinema ejinorense; assembly: GCF_002494345.1. Classification (GTDB taxonomy): domain Archaea; phylum Halobacteriota; class Halobacteria; order Halobacteriales; family Natrialbaceae; genus Natrinema; species Natrinema longum. The sequence goes on along the minus strand of NZ_NXNI01000001.1, from coordinate 305,062 downwards.
CGCGACTTGCTCTTCCTCGTAGCTATTGATGTACCACTCCGATCCAGCTTGGAATGGGGGCTGCTCCGAGTCAGGAGCCTCGACGATCGTCGGGTTATCACGACCGGCGGAGTCGATCGCACGGAACTGGCCGCCGTAGCCCACCTGAATGCCGACATCGCCAGCGCGGTCGAACTGTCGCCAGTGGTCGATATCATCACGTGTGGCCTCGAAGGACAACGAGAGCGTCTTCGGCGAGAGTTCGGGTTCCGTCGCCTGGATCATTCGGCGACCGATCGCCCAGCCGGCGAAGTCGAATCGGACGATCGCGCTGCCAGTGCCGGTTGCCACGACCGTACGATCGGACATCGCAGTTCGCGAGATCGCCGCGCCGCCGGTGCCGGACGCCAGCAGAGACCGATCCGCCGTAGCTGTCCGCGAGATCGTCGCACTTCCGGTCCCACTGGCCGTTGTCGATCGCGAACTCGTCCACTCGCGTGACACGGTCGCCGAGCCTGATCCGGTGGCGGTGACCGTCCGATCGAACCGAACTAAGACGCTGGTCGAATCGCTATCATCGTTACTCGAGACGGTCGCAGTCTTCGATCCGTGGTCCCCGACTTCGGTCGGCCACTCGAGGACGATCGTCGTCGACGTGCTCGCATCCAGGCTGACCGTTTGCGAGTCCTCGAGTGTTCCCCCAATTTCGAGCGTAATCTCTTGCTCGCCGGCCTTCCCGCCCTGGTTATCGATCTGCGTGTCGACTGTCAGCGTCTCGTTCTCGTCGATGGGACTGTTCGTCGACGAGACCGTGACGACGAAGTCGGCCGATGGTGCGTTGTGGACGTAGGTGTTGAGGTCAGATGCGCCAGTATAGGCGATATTATCGGTCCCTGGGGCCCAGGTAACTGAGTTGACGTAGGGGTAGGATCCACTTGCTTCAGTGAGAGTCACATCCAGCGTCCAATCGCTCGTCAGATGGACGTAGGTGTTGCTATCGTAGGAGCCGTACGCGAGATAGCTCGCATCTGGAGACCAGGCCACCGAAGTGACTCTACGCGTCGCTTGAGTGAGCGGGCTATTGGCTATCGGCGACCAGTCGCTTGTCGCGTGGATGTAGACGTTTTCATCATCTGACCCGTACGCGACATAATTCGTGTTTGGTTCCCAATCAATACTACGGACGACCCCAGTCGCCGCAGAGAGGGGGCTGTCAGCTATCGGAGACCAGTCGTTCGTCGTGTGGACGTGAACGCTGTTCCCGCTAGTACCATATGAGATATAACTACTATCCGCCGACCAAGCGACCGTGTAGACACTATTTCCAGATTGGGAGAGGGGGCTGTCGGCTATTGGCGACCAGTCACTCGTAGCATGGATGTAGACGTTATTGTCAGTTGACCCGTACGCAATGTAATTTCCGTCTGGCGACCAGTCCACTCCGTAGACGCTATTCCCGGCTTGAGAGAGAGTCTGTGAAAGCCCCCAATCAGAGACAGAATGGATGTAGACGTTATCGTCAGTTGACCCGTACGCAATATATGAACTGTCGGGTGCCCAGCCAATATCTTCGATAGAACTGCCTGCCGCCGACAGGGTCGTTGCCAGCGACCAGTCACTCATCGAGTGGACGTAGACGTTCCCGTCGTACTCCCCATACGCGAGGTAGGACCCGTTCGGGGACCAAGAGGTCGCGTAGCTCGTGCTGTTCGCCTCGGAAAGCGTCTGTGAGAGAGACCAGTCAGTCGACCCATGGCCAAATCGCAGTCGAACGCCCGGACTCTCCCACGGCCCCTCTGGATCGGTCGTCTTGACTCGAACGGATGTCGTCGCTGACTGCTGGTCCCGGAGGTTCAGCGTCGTCGAGCCGATTTCGAGTAGCTGGCCTTTGACCGCCTCGACAGGCGGTTCATCCATGTCCGAGACCAGGAACTCGACTGCCGTGTCGCTGGCGTCGTCTGCGAGATCCCAGCGGTTGCTGTCGAAGATATTCTCGATAGCATGGTCTGGAAGTTTGTCCCAGTTAGGATGCTGCTCGAGGACCCAATCGCCGAACGCGGTCCGATCGAATCGCAGGTCAGCATCGAAGATCAGGCCGTCTTCGGCGGCTTCCACGAATTCGTAGTGTTCTGTGGCGACCTCGAAGATGAACGTGTTGCGTATCTCGCCGTCAGTGTCCAGAAACGTCCCCGTGTGCTGATTGTCGGTATCAACAAGATCCTCCGGGTTCTCGAGCATGGATTTACTGCGTCGGTAGTTCGACAGTGTAAGTCACTGTCCCCTCGTCGGTATCCGAGCCGATCGTGACGGCTGCAGCCTGCAGCGTCCCGTCGATCTCGCCCTGAAGTGGCCCGTCATGCATCGCTGTCGTCGACGAAGAACTCGGATGCAGTTCTGCGCGCTCGAGCGTAACCGGGGCTGCGATGTCGCTGTCCGAACCCGAGAGCGTGATCGTGAGATCGGTCGGGTTCGTACTCGCGTCGCTCCAACTGGCGCGACTGTCGTTGTGGATATCGATACGAGTTTCTTCGTTGCCTGCGTCGTCGATCAGCGCGACGTGTGTCCAGCCGTTTGTCGATGTGATGTACTGTCTGAGGTCGGTGAATCCTGCTGCGTTGAAGTTTGACATGGGTCTATCTCAGGGTTAGTTCGTTCGCCCTCTGCGGAACAGCTCCGACGAGAGGACGAGGTTCAGTTCGCCTCGGTCAGCGGGTTCGGCCGTGATCGTGTTCGACCCCGCTTGGAGTTCCCCAGTGAGGTTGATCGTCTCCTCCCAGCTTGTGGTGTTGTCGCCGGAGATCGTCGCGATCTGAGTCCCGTTGACCGTGATCGTGATGTCGCTGGGGTAGTACTCGGAGCCGTTGAACGTCGTCGTCACGCCAGGTTGAAACGCCGCCTCGCTCGAGGTCGTGTCTTGGTTGACACCGCCCTCGGTGGTTGTACTGTCGACTCCGTGGACGTGTTGGCCGTCGGCCCAGTAGCCTGCCGCAACTGCGATGTCGAGCGATCCGTATTCGCTGGTGAAATCCGTAGTGGCTTCAAGCGAGTAGGAGTCTCCGTTTGCGTTTTCGGGAGCCTCGAGTGCCGGGAAAGGGATGGGGGATTCGGTGATCTCGCGCACACGGATGCCGTCGGAGTCTGGATAGTAGTCACCGGATGAGTCGTTTTTGAGCCGCACGGAAAGGCTCCGAACGCCCATCCCGCCTGGGCTGTTCGTCGGTGTTAGGGCCGCAACCACCGCCACCTCGGATGTATCGACACTGAACGAACCGCTGGTCGGAACGGAGCCGATAGTCGACCAGCTGTCGTCGAGCGTCTGTGGCGAACTGTAACCGGCCCGGCCAGTCGCGACGACCGTCTGGTAGTCGCTGTTGTTCGAGCTCGTCGTGTCGACGCCGTGAGAGTGCCGCCAGCTAAACTTGTGTTCGTGTCCGACGCTTTCGACCGGCGATCGCCATGCACGGCCCTGGACGGTCAGTTCGACGGTCTGTTCTTTGACGATGTCGTCCGGCCAGTTTGGGATCTCGAGCGTCTGGGGTGTGCCGCTTTCCGCCGGGTTCCACCCCGAGGTGGCCTGGCTCCTATCGACGAACCCCTGATACCCGCGATTGAACTTCTGGAGATCGGTGTTTCGCTTCGCGTCGCCCTGATTGCTCGACCGCGTCCGGAAGCGATTCGAGAGCGTGACCTGCTGCGTTTTGCCTTGCCCGTCCCAGCGCGTCGTCAGCGTGACCACACGAAGCGAGCGGGAGATGTTTTCCTCGGGGTAGTCGACGTCGACACGATCGCCGAGCGCGAGGTCGACGCCGAAGACGGTCGCCTGGACCTCGATCGCCCGCGGCTCGCCGTCGTACTCTTGGACTTGTGTTTGGGCCAGTTCCTCGAGCCGGTCTTGATCGATGATCTCCTTGTCCTCGACGCGCCGCCAGACGGGGCGTTCGCCGGCGGAGTAGCCGGAGACGACCGCCTCTGCCGTCCGCTGGTCCGGGCCGTCCTGCGCGCCGAGTGCGCGGACGTGCGTGACTTCCTCGCGGATGTCGAGCGTCTTGGAGAAGCCGTCGCCGATGTTGCCCTCCGCGGGCCCGAGTGTGATGTTGCGATCCGACCCACGCCGGTCGAGATAGTCGACCGTCCAGTCGGCGTTGTACCGGATCTCCGCGCCGGTGGCCTTGCGCTGGTCGCGGATCTGCTTGCTTCGCGATGCGTGGCTCGCCGAGTAGGAGATCGCCGAGGCGACCGTCTCGATCGTACCCGCTGACAGCGTGTCGACCGCCGTGATCGCGTCGGTGACGATCGTGCTGTCCGCGACGTTCTGATACGTCAGGTTCGCCGGCGTCGGCTCGGCGTCGGAAGCGTCAGTCTCCGGGCTCGAGAGTTGGACCGAGACGGTCCCGCCCTCGCTTTGACTGTCCTCGAAGCGACCGCCGAAGACATCCGTGCCGCCGGCTGCGACGAACAGTTTGTCGTTGCGTTCGTCGAGATCGTCCTCAACGTTGCTCCAGTCCGAGCGATATACCGTCGCTTCGGCGCGTGCCTGTTCGTCCAAGTCCTCGGTCCGCGACGCGCGGATGGCGTCGAGTTCCGAGACTGTGCCGTCAGTGTGTTCGATTCGCAGTGTGAGCATGTCTGAGGATTAGCGTTCGACCGCCCGCCAGCGGTCCTCGTCGCGGAACTCGACCTCGGTGCCGGTCTCTGCGACGACATCGCCGAGACGGCTCTCGATGCGCTCGAGGCGGTCCAGCAGGTCGTCGGTCCGGTCGGTCGACTCGAGGGCGCGCTCCATGTCGTCGCCGACGTCGCCGACAGTGACGCCGCTGTCCCGGGCCTTGTCCGTCGTCGGCGCGTCGAGGATTAGTTCGGGTCCCTGCTCGGCGAGCATCCCGATGCCGGGCGTCTCGGCGACGCCACCGCTCGCGAACGGGCTGATGCCACCGATCGTATCACCGATCGTGTCGCCTATCGATCCACCGAGCGCATCGTCCGTCGACGTTGGGTCGTCAGAGAATCCGATGTCCCCACCACCGCTGCTATCGTCACCGCCACCTCCACTGCTCCCACCACCGAGGCTTGGGCGGTCTGGCCAATCGATATCGAGGTTGCCCTCATACGCTTTCTTGACGATCTCGGGGGGTTCGGGCCAGTTGATGTTGATCTGCAGTGCTTCAGTGATTGCATCAGCGACTGTCTCGAACGCCGACACAACCTTGTCTTTGGCCGTCCCCTTGACCCAGTCGACGACCTTCTGCCACTGGTCTTTGAGGGTGCTATTCCCAACAAGGCCGTCATATAGCCCGCCGAAGACAGCGATGATTCCATCCAGGAGCGTGCCGAACGCCGCGGTGATGTCCTTATACGCCTGGCCCGACTCGACGTACGTTTTTAGATCGCTGACGAATTTCGTCGTCACCTTCCAAATCTTGCCGTTGAGGCTCAGGTACGCCTTGACTGCCGACTCGACACCATCCAGGAGCGTGCCGAACGCCGCGGTGATGTCCTTGTAGGCCTGGCCCGATTCGACATAGGTTTTCAGATCGCTGACGAACCGTGTGGTTACGTTCCAGATCTTACCGTTAACACTCAGGTATGCCAGGACCGCCGAGCGGATCCCTCGGCCGACAGAGTAGAACGCGTTATAGAGGTCGTCACGCCCGAGACTCGAGACCCAGTCGACGATTGACTGGATACCCGATTGGATGATCGACGAGGATCCACGAATCAGCCGGCCGATCGTCGTATCTGCGACGGTCAGAATCACGCCGAAAAGCGTCTTTGCAGCGGCGTGGAGGATCCTGGGGCCGTTGTTCCGCAGCCACGATGCAACCGTTTTGATAGAAGACTGTGCAGACCCGTCGCCATTGGGTCCGGTCAGTCCATCCAAGAGACTCGAGGCAGCCGTGACGATCGCGTCGAACGCGATGCTGGCTGCTGTCGAGAGGTCATTGACAGCATCCTCTTCGAGATAGTTGGCGACGGTCTCGACACTGCCGGTGATCGTCTTTGGCCCATCGGATGCCAGCCACTCGGTGACATTCGTAATCGCCGTTCGGATCGCCTTACCGAGTGCCTGGAAGCCCTGGCCGATCAGCTTGATGCCGGATGTCTTGAGCCAACTCACAGCCGAACCGATCGCGGAGTCAAGCTTCCTGCGGAGGTTGTTGAAGACAGCGACGACCTCATCGAAGCGCCCGGTTGCGATGGCGATGAAGCTCCCTACTGCAGCAGCGGCGGCAAGCATCGGTGCGCTGATTGCGCCGACTGCAGTGCTGACCGCTCCTGCAGCATACGAGAGAGCGGTCATCACAGCCGACAGCCCTCCGATCTTCGCGACGACGCCGCCCATGACAACTCCGATGGATCCAATGGCCCCACCGACCGCAGCGACCTTGGCGGCGAGACCGTCGGTCCTCTCGTTCAACGCACCGAACGCTTCGGCAGTCGTCTGGACACCCTCCGACTCGGTCACGAAGTCGTTGATCGTCTCGACAGCGCCGGTCAACACTTCGACAACGTTGGTCAGTGCTGGCAACAGCACCTCGAGGACGATCGTCCCCGTTTCGGTCAGTGGCGGGATCGCGTCAATCACCGCGCCCCCGAACGTCTTGAGTTCCGGCGCGAGTTCGCGAGTGACGCGGAGCATCCCGTCGAAGGCGCTGCCTCCGTTGGTCGACAGGTATCTGATGAACCGCCGAAGCGGCGGCAGCGAACTTCTTGCAAGATCGGTGATCGCGCTCGCCACCTGCGGGATGACGTCCATCGCGAGTTCGCCGTACTCGACCATCGCATCGCGGAACTGGTCGACCGGCCCGATCGCCTCAAGAATCCGTTCGACGAGCGTCGGGAGCGCCTCGACGGCGTCGACGAGGAGCGGTCCGAAGACGTCTCCCAACGGCTCGATGAGCTCCATGATCTCCGTCCGCGCCTCGCCGAACGCCGTCTTCAACTCCTCCATGTGGGTGACGGCACCGGTCGCCGCAAGCCCACCGAAGACAGCAACGAGACTCCCAGCCCCTGCGGCCAGCGTCCCGACGACGGCGGCCAACGGGAAGAGCGTCGTCGCTAAGGCACCGAGTGCCGGGATGAGAGCGGTCGAGATACCGACTGAGAGCGCGGTGGTGGCGGTCGACGCTGTCGCACTCGCAGAGCCGTATGCACTGACACCGCTGGCAGCCCCTGCTGCAGCGACACTCACCCCGCCGAGCCTTGCTGCTGTTTTCACCGAATCTTCGCCGAGTCGGTCTACTCGCCGGGCAGCCTGACTGGCCTCGTCGCCGAACTCGTCAGTACGTGCCCGTGCGACCTCTAAACTGCTGACATAATCGCTTGTGTCAGCACTTACCTCTGCGTGGAGTGGATTTCCTGGCATAATTCTGAAAATAGGTTCGGCGTCGGTCAGGCGGTCACACCGAGATCGTCGAACATCTCGCGTCTGGCCTGCTGCTGGCCGCGCTGTAGGTCACGCTTCCGTGCCGACATTCGCGTGCCTGTGCGCTGCTGAGACTGCTGGGACTGCTGGCGTTCGCGGACGATGTACCCCAACTTGAGGCGGGCCAACTCCTGCTGAGAATACTGGCTGATGTCCATGAACGTCAGTCCGCACTCGCTGTGCAGCCACGCGTCGAACGATGCTCGGAGCTCCGCCCGACTCAGGCCTGATTTCCCTCGGTCGCTCCCTGGGCCGCTTCCTCGAGAGCCTCGACGAAGACATCGGGATCGCCAGCGTCGAACAGCGTCGCCAGTACGGCGTTCCCGAGCGCGTCAGTCACCGCTGGCCGGACATCGTCCCAGGAGTCGGCGCCGAAGTCCTCTGGCTCGTGGACGGCGAACTCATCGAGAAGATCGGCAGTCAGCTCATCGGAGAGTTCCTCCGGTTCGTCCTCGAGGCGTTTCGTCCACTCGTTGCGCTGGCCAGTCGTCGCGGGATAGATCTCGACCTCATACTCCTGGTCGTGGATCTCGACCGTCTCCGTGGTGGCGAGCAGTTCGCCATCGCTATCTCGCTCGTGCGACGCTTCCGTGATCGACGGGGTAGTGTCTGTGTCAGACATTAGTTCGTGGCCTCCAGTTCGATGGCGGGATCTCCGCTTGCCGAGAACGTTTCCGAGATCGATGCGACAGCCTGATCGGCTTCGACGGTCCGGCTGGCGGAGTCGGTCGCGGTTGTGTTCTTGAACCGGACGATGCCGCCCGAGAGCTCGTGTTCGATGTCGGCCTGGACCTTCTGGAGCGCCTCCATCATCGACTTGTGGCTGATAAACGATCCAGCCGCGTCGGCGTCGACGCTGGCGGAGCGGTTCCCGGCGTCGATCGCCGGCGCTCGCGTCTGGTGGAGCGCCTGCGTGTTGATGTTGTTCTCGACCGTCCAGGACGCCGAGTTGATTCGGGGGCGGACGGACTCGCCGGCGGGGCGCTCGAAGCGATCACCGACGAAGAACTCGAAGCTCGAGCCGATCGGATCGGAGTGGCTGCCAGCGCCGGTCGGCGGGACGCCGCGATCACCGTCGACGGGCTGGTCATCATCCGAGTACTCGAGACCGCCGGTGAGGTCGCAAAGCGTCGTCCCCGAGCCGTCGGAGATCTCGACGTTGCCTTCCGGGTTGTCGGCGAGCCAGATGGCGTCGATGTCCGCGAACTCGGTGGTCGTCGTGACGGCGGTCGTGCCGTCGAGCGCGATCGTCTCGGTCGTGCTTGCGTCCTCGTTCTCGATGGTGATCTCCATCGTGTCCGTATCCTCGGTGGAGACGATCTCGAGGGTTGTCGACGCGCTCGGCTGATGGATCTTGACTGAGCGCGCTTTTCGCGCCACCAGCGAGAGTTCCATCAGGATCGGCTGGTCGCCCGACGGGTCGAGCGTCGGGCTGGCCGAGTCGACGCCACCGCCGCGGACGACGCTGTACTCTCGAACACCGGCGTCGTCGTTGCCGCCACCATACTCGCGACGGCCGACGGCGAGGAGCGTCCCGAGGAGGTCGTTGAACTCGTCACGAAGGATTCCGTACGCAGAGGCGTCGACCGGGTTGCCGTCCGTGTCGACGAAGAACTGCTGGAGGTCGTAGCCAACTGTCGCCTCGGGCTCTTCGGGCCCTCGGTTGTGATCGACGGCGTCGGCGGTTCCGACGCTGTCTTGTCGAGCGACGGTCACGCCGGGGTCCATCTCGAACGTCCGGATGGCGTCGCTGAATCGGTTCCACTCGGGATCGGTGGGGACTTCGCCGGGAGAGGGTTCGACAACCCACTCGTAGCGGCCTGGTAAGTGGCCGGCCTCGGCGGTCGTCCCGCTTTGGGATTCACTGAGACTCATTCGTTATCTCCTGATTTCGTGTCGGGGTCGTACAGCGAGATGCCGTCAACCGCGTCGGCGACGGCCTCCGCGACCTCTTGGACGACTTCCTGCGAGATGCCGGAGTCGTAGAACTCGATCCCCGGCGGATCGTAGTGGTCGCCTATGAGTTCCTCGCGGTAGAACTCCCGAAGCTGCTGGTTGTCTGTCTGAAGTCGCATGAGAACGTAGTCCGCTACTGGGTCTGGATCTCGGCCCCAACTGGCGTCATCGGGTCGGTGCTATGGAAGTCGGCTCCACGAATAGAGAACGACGCACTGCTCAATCATCACCGATGGCGTCGCATCGTAGTCGTTCGGCGCGTCCGCACCCCGGTAGCTGCCGAGTCCGTTGAACTCGGTGTCCTCGGGCGTGGCGTTCTCGAGGCAGACGTCCTCGACCTCGTTGATGAGCTCGTCGACGACGTCCTCTGCGTCGACGGGATCATGCTGGGACGTGTTGCCGGTGTAGCCCTCCTGGCTGGCTTCGGCCCGCGCCGTAACGAGCAGCTGTCCAGTACGGTCCTGGCCGGGACCCTCGGCAGTGATAAAGTTGTAGCCAGTGCTGCCGGGCGCCGTCTCGTTCGTCCGCTGCACTGTCAACGACGGGTACGTCTCGCCGACGTCATCGAGGGACTCGCCGATCGGGATGAACGCCTCGTTTCCAGGATCGACGGAGAGATCGTAGCCGACAGCGCCGGCTGGATCCCAGTCCTCGAGCAGCGCCTGGTCGATGAAGACCTGTTCGGCGCTGTCGGAGAGGCGTTTCTTGGTCATAGCTCGACAGCCTCGAGTTCGAGTGTCCCGTTGTGCTGATCGGCTTTGGTCTGGATCTCGTACATCGTCTGGTCAGCAGCATCCCGGATTCGAACCGGGGAATCGGTTTCCTCGCCCCAGCCGGTCCACTGCTGACCGGTGTCGTCCCGGACGCGAACGATGACGTCGATCTCCGATGTCGTCCCCGAGCGGTCTCGGTCGCTGTCCGCCGACGGCGAATCGACGCGCGCATCGTAAGCCGCGTTGGGGAGATCGGGGTAGGACACGCTCCAACCGTCGCCCTGGTCGTAGTCGACTGAGGGTTCGTACACTTCGATAGTGGTGTTGTGGAGCGTGCTCGAGTGGACGCGACGGAGTGCGCTCTTGACGGTATCTCGAGTCATCCGTCGTCCTCCAGCTCGTCGCCGAATCGGTAGGATTCGACGGTTGCCTCGTACTCGAGATCCTCGTCCGGGACGTGTCCGAGCGTGTCCTTCGCCTCGAAGTTGGTGATAACGACGACACCGAACTTGGCCTCGCCAATGAGGTCCTTTGCGTCGTCTCGACTGATTTTCTCTCGAGTCATCGGTTACATCTCCTCCAGCGTCCATGACTGCACTTCTGCCCATTCGCCGACCTGGCCGAGGTCGTTCTCCTGCCGCTTCTCCAACCGGACCGTGTCCTTCTCGACATCGTCGAACTGGGGGTCCAGAAGGATCATGCGGAAATGGAGTTGTTTCCACATGCTCACGGTGACGGAGGTTTGCATCAGGACTCGCTCTCCATCGGTGGGCGAGGGGATCCGTTGTACCATCACTCGGCCCTCCGATCAAGCAGGTAAGCAACCGTGAACAGCACAGTGATGATCGCCCACGAGATTATCCCGTGCACCCCAACTGCCGTGAGCGCAGTCATCGCCCCGAAACCGAATCCGTACAAGTAGGCTGAAGCGTGTTTCAACCCCATCTATGCGCTCACCTCGATGTCAGCCGACGCCGATGGGTCGACCTCGTCGGCAGTCGGGAGGTCGTCGGGCCGTGTCGGGACAGCACGGACGCTCGCTCGCATCGTTCCGGACTCGATCAGCCCCTTCTCCGTGATGATCTCCTTGACGCGGCGCTCGAGCGCGAACGCGATCGTCTTGACGAGTTCTCGCGGGCCGTCGATCTGCGAGAGTGTCTTCCGCGTGTTGTCTCGAACGAACGCTGAGAGATCCTGCTCGGCTTCGGCAAGTGCCGGCCGGAAGAACGGCTTGGGATCCATCTTCGAAGTCCCGTATTCCAGGTAGACGGCGTATTCGACCGCGGTACCGACGTACCACGTCCCGCCGTCACCGGTCCACTTGTCACGCTCCTCGCGGAGCTGTCGTTTGTGGGCCTCGAGGCCCTTGATATCGAAATCGAAGCCGGTCATCGATCAAGTCCTTTGGCGTCCGGCACTTCGATCGAGGCGCTCGGCTTATCGGCGCCGGCGAGCGATCCGGTCGGGTCGAGCGTCACAGCCACCTGGCCGTAGGTCGTCGCCGACAGGCCTTGGCCAGTCTCGCCCTCGAAAGAGACGTTACCCCCGCCTTCGCCAGCGGACGAGATCTGGCGTTCAGGACCGCTCGCGACGAGATGGGCCGCCAGTTGCGTGACGACGTCGTCGCGTGCCTCGGTATCGACGTTCTTGCCCTCGGTTCGCCGATCGTACATCCGACCGGCCGCGTCGATGAGCGCCTGTAGTTGACTGTCCGAGAGATCTGTCGATCCGAGTGCGTCGGCTACGTCGTCGGGTTGTACGGTCATCTCTGGAGAAGGTGGTTACTCGCGAGCCTCGGTGATCGCGTCGAGGGCGGTATCGCGATCTTTGCCGTCGCGTTCAGCGGCCTCCAGTGCTTCGAGCGCGTCCTCGGGATAGTCGTACTCGTCGAGCGTGTCTTGGATTTCCTCCACGGTTCGCTCTTGAGGAGGGAACGGTGGCATGTCACCAACCGGATCACCGCCACCGCCCTCGTCGATGGGTTCGACGTCGTGCGGGTGTGCAGCGGCGATCTGGTCGGCGATGTCCTCGGGGAGCTCTTCGCCGGGTTCGATGACGCGGTCGTTAGCGTGGTCGCGGAACGCGTGCGACCCGACCCACCGATACTGGTCGCTCACGACTGATCCCCTCTGACATCAGCCGGCAGGGCATCCTGCATTGGTCGAGGTTCTGCAGTCTGGTCGTATCGGAGACCGTCTACAGTCATGATTAGACCCCGCTGTAGTTGACGACGCCGAGGATGTCGTCGTAGGTCGATCGGAAGAACGGCACGCGGCTCGAGAGTGCCTTGTATCGAGTCGCCATCGGGCTGGGGTCCCAGGAGAGGTTTGTCGGCCCCTGGGCGTTCACGACGGACATGACGCGCGAGTCACGCACGACCATGACGACCTCGTCGTCGGGGATGAACGGCGTCTCCCGCAGCGTGACGTACGGGTGGTCCTGCTGCAGCCGCTGGCGGATGCTCATGTTGCCGTCGCCGCGCGGGTCCTTCTTGTCCAGGACGCTGTTGTGCGTCTGGTTGTAGTAGAGGTAGACACCGCGGCTGCGGGGCATCAGGTTGCGGTCGTTGTCGGAGCCGACCGTCTCGAGGTCCGAGACCATCTGCTCGACGGTGTCCTGGACGTTCGACGCCGACGCTTCCTCCCACGCGCCCGGTGCGTTGCCGGAGATCCGGGCGTCGGTCGTGAGGTAGCCGTCGACGGAGAACTGCCCGCCGTTCGGACCGGCGATCTCGACGCCCCACCCATTGGCCATGATGGCGTCTTCCTTCTCGCGGATCAGTCGGCCGGCCTCCTCGGCCTTGCGGGCTTCCTTGTCTGAGCCCATGTTCTCACTCTGGGCCTGTTCACGAGCGCCGATCGAGTAGTCGACGTGGATGATCGGCTGGGCGACACCGACGGGCAGCGTGGCCGTGCCGTCCTCTTCGCTTTTGGCCTGGCCGTCCATCGAGACGGACGCCTCTTGCTGCATCTGGCTCTCAGCCTGCTCGGTGTAGACGGTGAACGACAGGTCAGAGGAGACCGTGTCGATCCCGAGTGCGTCGTCGAGCAGCGTCAGCTCGACTTCGACCTCGTCGATGATCTCGTCCGAGCGATTCGCCCACTCGTCGTAGTCGTAGAGCTGGGCGTTCGCCCGGACGGACGTGTCGTCGTCAGGCCGGGGGTTCAGGTACCCCTTCGTGAATGCGCCGTCGAGCGTGTCCCAAAAGGACGGGCCACGCTCGCTGTTGGCGCGGATCTGCCGGCGGGCCTGCTGGCGCTGCTGGGGCGTCTGCCCGAACAGCGCAGCGCGGTGTAGTTGCGTCGGCGGTTCGAGATCGTCGGGAGTTCCAGTGTTAGCCTGCATCGGTTAGAGCACCTCCACGGAGAGGCGGGCGCGTTCACCCGCGGCCGCTCCGGAGTTGTCGTTTGCTTCGCGAGCGACTGCCAGCGCGGCGCCGCCAGTCGTCGTGATCTTCAGCGAGCCGTCGTCGTTGGTCCCGAGCCGGTCGCCCGGCGAGACGTTCGCGTTCGACGCCGTCGCGAGGTCCGAGCCCGAAGCGAGGAGTGCGTTCTGGACCGTCTCGCCGCGGGTGAACACTCGGATCTCGACCAGCGTCCCTGCCGAGATCGTCTGATCGATCGGATCGGTGTCGGAGACGTCGCGCTTGGGCGGCGTCTTCGGCACCCTCGCGAACTGTGCCTCCGGCCCCAGTTGGTCGACCGTCGAGACGGCGTCGTAGATCGGTACGTCGTCGGCGTTCGTCCCCGTCTGGACGAGGACCTCACCGGGCGTGAGGTCGCTGCCGGCCTCGCCTTCCTTGTAGCGCGGTTCGTCGTAGGTCCGGCCGGCGATGTCGGTGATGCTCTTGGACATCAGAGGTCACCTCCGATGGTGCCGTCGCTGTAGTCGTCGAGGTCGTCACCGCCCGCGGCGTTCGCGGTCGCCCTACCGGCCGCGCCGGACGCGCCGGGTAGCGTCGCGTTGCTCGACACCCCGGCCTCGATGTCCTCGAGGACCGGTTCGGGCGTCTCGAGCAGCGTCTCCTTGTCGTCTTCGTCGTACTCCGAGGAGTTCGCGACGATGCGCTCGACGCGCTGTTCCTTCTCACTCTGCTCCTGTGCGTTCGCGACGACGTCCTCGAGGCCATCCTCGGTGACGAATCCCTGGTCGGCGAGCGCGCCAGCCAGGTCGTCGACCGACATGTCTGCAAGGGTGTCGCCGCTGCTGCCACCGTTGCCGGTGGGGTCAGTGTTTGCCGTCACGTCCTCGTGGATGAGCTCGACGCGCTCGTCGCAAGCATCCTCCAGCGATTCGGCCGTGATGGCGCTGTTGCTCGTGATCTCGTTGATGAGTTGTTCTCGGTTGTCCATTGTAGATCCCGGCTCGTCGGCCGGGTCAGAACTGTTTGCCGCCGGGGTGCTCCCGACGTCCACTCCGGATTCCGCCGGTTCGTTAGAGGTCTCTTCGTCATCGCTGTCCCACCCAAGCATGGTGAGGAGGCGCTCGCCGAGCGACTGTTTGGTCTCGTCGTCGGGGTTATCGAGATCTAAGCCGTCGGTCAAATCTGCGCCACCGTTGGAGTGGGCGATCGTCTTGGCTGCCTCTCTCCCGTCACGTGTTTCCACGCCATCGGGCAGATTCGTGTTACCTTCGACAGTATCCTCGCCCGTTTCGGGGTCATCGGCCGCGGCATCAGACCAGTCGTCGACATCGGCGTTCGCGACCGGTGCCCGGACGACGTCAGCGTTTGCCGTCGCCTGCTGGGGTTTGAAGCCACAGCCGTCCTCGAGGGAACAGACCCCCGACTTCGTTGGGAGCAGGGCGATGCTGTCAGCGTTCGCGATCGCCTCGGCCTGGTCTCGATGGGCTCCGTCGTACGTCCCCGGCGGAAGCGGTTGTGGGAAGTACTGCGAGGAGACATCGAACGGGTCGCCGTTCTCGAGCGCGTCAAGGAGCGCCTCGGCCGCCTCGGCATCCTCGTTCGCCACGGCCTCGCCGTCCGCGATTGCCTCGACGCGGTCGACGTTTACGGCAAGGTCCGCGTCGACCGACCCGTCGCCGTTCCGCGAGGGATTCTCCGCGTGGCCGACAACCTTCCGTTGCCGTACCTCGTCGTCGCGATTGGCAGAGACGTAAAAGCCGTCGTGGTCAGGGTCGTACCAGGGCCGGTCGGGAAGATTCTTCGGGTGGTTGATGGTCAGCGGCGAGCGGTCCCAGTCCGGCGCCGAGTTCGCAACCGACTGCTCGGGGACGTACCCGCCGGCCAGTTCCATCGGCCGGATGAACGTGACATCCTTCGCGACCAGATGGCGATCGCCGTTGATCGTTCGCTCTTCTACCTGGTCGGGATCGACGCTGTTGGCGATGAGTGTGTAGTGCATGGTGGATCTGTCAGGAGAGGTCGGTCGGATGGACGGCCTTGTCGTCGACGTACACGTCTCCGCTGCCCTTCTCGCAGCGGACGCCGTGATACGGCAGCCCCCACTCGGTGAGGTGGGCCGCGATCTGGTTGGCCTCCGACCACGGCCGGGCCGTCCAGACGATGACCGTCCCGCCGGCGTGGTAGTGCTCGCGAACGCGCTCGACGATGTCCTCGTTCGGTTCCGGACGCTCACCAGCCCAGTAGGCGACATCGCCTGCCGTGAGCGTGTTGTCGAAGTCGACGAGCAGCCGCTCTGCGCCGTCGATCAACGCTGGTGTGTCAGACATGTTAGGCCCCACTGAGGACTGTGCCCGGAACGCGCTCGGCGAGCGGCGAGGTGGGTGGAGAACCGCCGACCGAAGGCAGGACTACGCACGTCCCGTTCGGGTGAGCAGGGGGTTTGAGCCGGTAGACCTTCCCGCGCCACTCGACGGCACCGTTTCGCATCTCCTCGAGCGTGAGCTCGGTGCCGGAGAGCCGTCGGCAGAACGGACAGCTGAAGTCCGGCGTCGCCTGCCACTCGCCGTGGCCGACGACGTCGACTCCCGCCCGCTCGTAGTTCCGAAGGGTCGCGTCGGAGTGCGCCTCGATCGTTTCCGATCGCGCCAGCGTTTCAGCCCGTGTCCGTTGCAGGTCCCGGACTTCGCCGGTGAGTTGGCGGGCCATCTTCTTCGGGTTCCACCCCTTCGCGAGCCCTTCCGTGAGTGTCTCGCGGACGTCATCGGCATCGTCCTCCGCGATGCTCTTGAGATCTTCATACGTCCGGGTGTACGCCTTCTCGAGCGTCTTCGAGAAGATCGGTCGCGTGACGATCTCGCCGTCGGGGATATTTTCGACGCTCGCGCCCTGTTGTAACAGAAGGCCCGTCGACTGGTTGACGCCACGAACCACGGCGCTGCGGATGTATGCCGCCGTCCAGTGCTTGCCATCGCGAACGTCCTCGGACGGCATCGGCTCGAGGACCTCGTCGCGAAGCGCCTGCCGGAGCCACCGGACGAACCCCCTGATCTTGCCCCGATCGGTCGGGAAGTCGAACGACTCGCGCTCGTCGGCGTTAGCCCGGAGGCCGAACGCGTCGTTCTGGTAGCCGACGGTCCGGCGGACGAGGCCGCGAACGCGTTCCCATCGGCGCCGCATCTCCTCGAGGAACTGCTGCTCGACGACGGTCGACGTCGCCCGGCCCTGGCGGTTGGCCGTCAGACTGTGAGTGTGGGAACTGCTCATCAGTCTGCCCACCCCCCGCGCCATGCCTCGGTGCCGAGCGCCTCATCCTTGAGAGCCCCGCACAGCCGTTCGCTCTTGAGTTCGCCCATGCAGCAGGCCCCACCGCAGTCGAACTGTGCGCCCATCGACGACCAGGCGTCCAGCAGGATCACGCGGGCCGGCGTCTCGGCCTTGCGCCACGAGGGTGGCATCGACCAGTCGTTGGCCGTGAGGTCCGCACCAAGGATATCCAGCCACCCGGCGAGCGTGCCGGTCGTGCTGTTTGCCTCGACGACATCGTCTGCCGGGTCCTCGAGATCGACGTCCGGGCCCTCCGTCGCCTCGAGGTCTCCAGCCCGGTAGAAGTTGACCGTCGCCTCGTCGAGCATGATGACGGCGTACACCGGCGAGTCGCTGCTGGCCTCCATCCCATCGACGGTGCCCTCCTGGACGGCGTCGTCGACGAGGCCCTTTCCGTCAGGAGTGTCGACCCAGTCGCCGGCCTCGTAGCGGGCCGCGTTCCCAGTGAACTGCTGGAACGACTCCTGTACTCGCGGGTCATCCTCATCGAGCGGTGTGTTTGCGGTTGCGCCCTCGCGCTCGGGGAACTCGCCCGACTCGACGAACTCCTCGGCACGCTCGCCACGCAGCTCGGGGACCGCTGTCTGGAGGTTCGTCACGACCTCCGACCGCGTCGACATGACATCGGCTTCCTCTTGCTCGGACATCTCGGTGAGGTCCGGCCAGATGAAGTCGAACCACTTGCCCTCGTAGTCGGGGAGGACGCCGTCGTCGAGATGATGCTGGATGACCGCCCGAGCGATGTAGGGTTCGGCGTACTGCCGCTGGCGCTCCGCGATCATGCCGAGATACTGGCGTTCGTCCTTCTCTGCCGACGCGAGCTCGCCCAGCGATGCGCCCTCGAGGACGCGCTGCGGGATACCCGTCTGCGTGGAGAGCGCCCGGACGTTGTTGTCGACGATCCCCGTCGGATCCTTGACCTCGCCGCCGAGGCGGTTCACGTCAGCGCCCTTGGTACGCAGGAACGGCTGAAGGCCGTGGTACCAGTTCTGGAGGTCCTCCTCCATCATGTCCATCGCGTCGCCGCTGGTGTCGACCTTCTCCGGATCGAGGTTGACGTTCAGCCCGTAGTCCGCTGCTCGATAGGAGAGCTCTGCCGTCGACCCGAGCGTCTTCTCGATGTCGAGGATGTTGTTGAGGACGGGCTCCTGCCGCGGTCGGGCCCGTGTCTCGCCGTCGTCCAGGACGCGTGCCGGGACGTCGACGACCCGTGAGTGGTGGACGGTGAGCGTCGTGTTCTGCTCGTCCTGCGTGCCGGCGTCGGCGTCATCGCCGAGGTCGATCTGGTACTTCACCGGCTTGCCCCAGCGGTCCGATCCGGGTTCACCCCACTCGATGTCCTCGATCATCGGCTCCGGGTAGACCCGGTAGCCGTTGATCATGTCGAGTCCCGACGCGTTCTCGACGCCGGTGAACTCGTCTTCGAAGTCCCCCGGGCCGTTCGTGTCAGCGTAGTCGATCACCAGCAGGCCGTGGCGGCCGATGCCAGCCATCCGGTCGACGCGGTGGGCGTAGTGCCAGAGATCGTGTTCTCGATCGAGCTTGGTGATCTTCTTCTCGAAGTCGGTTGGTTCGCGCTGGGCGTCCTCCTCCTGGTCGACGCGATCGCGAACCTCCGGCTCGTGCTTCCACGTCGTCTTCGGCTTCTGGGCGACGACAGCGTACGCGTACGCGTTCCGCAGGTAGAGCGCGTAGTAGTTGTCGGCGTCCCAGTCGGCGTTGTTGCCGCGGTTCGGCCAGCCGAAGGTGTCGTACCAGTCGCGGGCTTCATGCCCGGAGTCGCCGAGCTCGTTCGCGAGCGACCACCGCAGACCGTCGATGACGGCGTTCGCCCGGAGCGCTATATCGCCGGCGTCCGGCTGCTCGCCGTGCTGTGTGTTCGTACTCATTTTGTATCAGTCACCAAACAGGGGACGGCTTCTCCTCTTCAAAGTCGACGCGGTCGATCCAGACTGCCATCAGTGCCGCGTCGAGGTAGTCGGGAGAGTGGCCGAGTTCCTCCTTGATCGCGTCCTTACTCGTCGCCTGGTAGACCTCGGCGCCGTTCTTGCCTCGCGAATCCAGCGTCCGCTCCTCGTACTGGATCGCTCGGGCAGCGGCGAGCGCCTCCTTCCGGAGCTGCTGGCTCGCGATACTGCCACCCTCCTCGAGGAACTCACCGAGGTGGTAGAGCGCCTCGGCCCACTTGTCCTTCCACCGGGTGCCCTCGACGGGTTTCGTCCCGTTCTGGAAGCCGACGACGTTGGGGCATCGGTCGTTGACGTAGTCGTGGAAGCCAGGCGCGTAGCCCTTGTCCACGGCGACGTCCGGCGACGGCCACTCGGAGAGGCCGGACGTCGACGCCGTCCCGTCGACGACGTCGGGCTTCTGCTGCTCATGATTGTCGCCCTGCTCGGCGTAGTGGACGCGGAGCTCGAGATCGTGAACGCCGATCATGACGGTGTTGTCCGTCGTCCGGGCAACGTCGATCCCAACGGACTGGGGCGTCTCCCGAACCTGGCCGAGCTGCCGGTCGTATGCCGACCGGACGTCGCCCGGCTCGATCGGCCGGAGGACCGACGCCCCGCCAGGTGGGACGATGCCGCAGCGGCGCCGGTACCACAGCGAGTGGAGGTCCTCGCGGAACTCATCATTCGGGAGCTTGCTGCGATCATCGGGCAGAACTGCGCTCCTGTCTTCGGGATCGGCGCCGAGCCACGGATCCGACCAGCGGATCGCCTGCTCGAGGCCTGGCCAGGGTTCGTCGTGGTACTCCCGCCAGTCCTTCCTGAGCTTGTGGACGGTCGCGAGGCCGCCGATCTCCTCGCCCTCCTCGAGGCCGCGCTCGATCCTGACGGGCTGGGCGTCCCAGGTGGGGAACTGCAGGTGATGCCACTCGTCGTTCTCAATCAGCCGGTGGACGACATTGCCGCTGTCCTCCGGTGGGTTCGAGATGACAAGGATGCGGTCGTCCGCGTCGGTCCCCGTCGACCGGACGGCCTCGATGTGGTCGTCCGTGACGCCTGGCTTGTCGGCCTCCTCGACGATGTAGATGACGTGGTCGTTGTGCGGGCCCTGGAGGTCGTCCGGATACCGTGGGGAGACGCACTCGAAGAACCACTCGTCATCCAGGCCGGTCCGGATCTCGCGATCGCCGTCCATCGTCCGCCCGCCGAACATCGCCGGCAGCGGGCTATCCCGATACAGGGAGCGGGCCGGCTTCCAGATGTTCGTCTTCAGCGTGCCGCTCGTGCCGGCGGTGACGTTCACGATCGTGTCCGGGTTGCAGTGTAGTGCAGCGACGCCGCCCCCCGCTGCGATGTACGACTTCCCGACGCCGTTGGCCGCTGAGATGACCACCTGCTCGTGTTCGTGGAGCGCTGCGAGGATCCGGTCCTGGACGAAGGTCCGCTCGAGACCGAGGAGATCCTCGATGAACCGGGCGTAGCGATCCGGCCCCGTCGACGGCGCGTACTGCGCCATCACGTCCCGAATCGTGTCGACATCGACGCCGGCGTCGGTGGTCGTACTCATTGGAGCACCTCGCGAAGTGCGTCAGCGACGTCTTCCTGAGAGTCAGCCAGCTGGGAGTCGGGATCCTCGAGGAGACCGAAGTCTTTCAGCCACTGCCGGCGGTCAGTGCTGAGTTTCTTCTGGGCTGCCAGCACGACCGACTCGCGGTACCGTCGTTGGGTCTCGGTCTGCCCCTCGCCGACCGGGACGATCTCCGTTTCCTCGTCGACGAGCGGGTGGCCGCTCTCGAGCCCCTCGGGTTTCTCGTCTGCCCACCGATCGAGGCCGATGTCCTTTGCGTGGGTCACCGAGATCCGGAACAGCTCCGACTCGATCCCAAGCACTGGGTCACCGTGGAGCTCGCGATACTGCTCGAGGTAGTCTTCGAAGACGTCGTCGACGAACTCGCGGAGCGCGTCGTCAAGGACGTTCTGGTAGTACGAGTTGTGGTCGGCGTAGGCCCCATGGGTGACGGCGTTCGTGTTCTCTTCGGGAGCGCCGGCGCCCTCGCGCTCGCCGCCAGAGCCGCCAGCGCCGCCGTGGAACTTGCAGGGCCCCGAGTCGTTTTCAGTTCCCCAACCCTCCGGGTGGCCGCACGGCTCGCCGTTCCGGTTCGTTCCCGGACACCCACCGGAGTCGCTATCGTCGTTCATGGGGTTGATTGTATTTCAGGAATCGAGATCGAGCGCCTCGAGGACGTTTTCCGACCGGTTCGATGGCGTGTAGCCGGTGATGAACGCCCGGTGGCGGGCCACGTCCCACGGGACGTCCTTTCCGTCTGCTGGTGTGGGAAGCGAGAGGTCGATCACCGTCTCGTCGTCCCGGAGGAACCAGTGTGCGCCGGCGGCGTTATCGTAGACGTCGCCCCAGTCGAGCCGGTATACCTCGAGACCGCTATCGGTGCCGCCCTGGGCGTGGAAGTACGCCTCGGCGAGAACGTAGCACGCACCCTGGATGGGGTCGCCGTCGACGGCGTATCCGTCCTTCCGGACCCCGGGATGATCACGGATGTACTCCCGAAGGCGGTGGGCTGTTTCGTTCGGTTCGACGAGGATCTCGATCATGAGTTAGTCAGCCTCCGAAGCGCCTTCGTCGACGACGTCCTGTGCGGCCTCGCCGAGATCCTCCATCCCCTGCTGGATGTCGTCGGCGAAGATCCACACGAGTGTGACGCCCAGAGAGTACGCCGCCCAGGACAGAGTTGGGCCGCCGGCGACAACCGTTTCGACAGTCTTGGTCAGACCGAGCAGCGGGAGCGTCGGGCTCGAGGCGAGCTGCGTTGTCAGGCGCTTTGCCCGCCGACGAGTCTGTCCTCTGAACGAAAGCATCGGTCAGTCCCCGCTGCGGTCGCGTACCTCCTGGTACTCGACGTAGTCCTCTCGAACCAGCCACCACTCGAGGATGTCCGGACCACTGATGAGGACCGTGCCGAAGACCATCGCGACGATCGGCTCAACGCTGGCGTACTCGATGAGATACAGCACAACGCCGAGGACGACGATGTAAAACACGTACCGGATTGAGCGCCACATGTTTAGTGAAAGGTTGTAGTGCCGGCACGTACGCTCGACACGGCGGTTGTGTTCTCGAAGCGATTCTGCGATTCGTGACTGTGATTTTTGCGTCGACATGTCATTGGTCATCGGATTTGCGGCCGATAACGTAGGCCAGCGTCCCGATCCCGAGCGCCCACCAAGGTTCGTGTAAGAGAGTCCGGAGTGTGACGCCACGCTCACCGATGAGGAAAGCAATCGTACCGGCGATGATCCCAGCGTGGACCTCGTTGTACGTGATCGGATGGTCGATGATCGGGAGTCGCACGAGGACGCGATCGCCCTTGCGGAGTCGATCGTCGATGCACTCGGGTTGTGTCATCTGTGGAAAAGACGTCCGTGATCGGAGTCGAACCGATCCCGCGCTCGAGTGGTGTGTCGCTCGTGAAAACCCCGGAGTACCCCTACCCCGAAGTTGACAAGAAACGGGAGCGTGGCCTGCCTACAGGACGGACTCAGTGGAAGCGGTGCGCCGGGTCCCGTGGTGACACGGGAGGTCTTCCCGACCAGATCCCGGCGCGGTCGGGGCGGCCCGTGGAGTCTGTTAGTCGCGGGATGGTACCCGCCCCGAAACGAGGAGATCAGCGGGAGCGATGACAGTCCCCTTCGGCCCGACGCAGTGGGGAGTAGGCAACGCCGGGCCACATCGGGGACACGGTGTTAGATCGAGGCAGGATCGTCGGGAACGACCATGTAGCGGTCGTCGTCGGCCTTCGACTCGTCCGACGTCATCCACGGACCAGCCCACTCGATGAGTGCCTCGTCGTCATCACCTCTCGAGTGCTCGCGCCAGAGCGACACGTAGCTGTTGAGTTCGTCGACGATCTCGAGGACGTCGTCGTACTCGTCCGGACGAATCGTACCGACCGAGCCGACGTGACCGTCCGGCTGGACGGTGATGGAGGGGCCGCCCGAGATGAGGTGCAGTCCCTCGTACTCGGTGGACTCTCCCGCGGGGATCTCGCCCTCGAGGACATCGTAGAGGTCGTACTCACTATACGGATCGATCGGTGCATCGGGGTCTTTGGGTTCCATGATGAATCAGTGAATTACCGTGGTCGGACTGATGTCCGACCGGTCGTGATCGTGGTGCCGTCGGCGTCGACGACGATCTCCGAGCGCGGGTTGTTGAACGTCGGTCGCCAGTGGACCTCGTCGACGACGCCCTCGAGGCGGCGGCCGGCGAACTCGAGTTCGACCGGCTGGCCCTCGTCGATCGGATGGACCGTCATGGTCGCTTGCGAGCTCGGCGGACACAGACTGTCGTTGCGGCCTCGAAGACCTCGGTGTCCAGGCTGGCGTAGTCCTCGAGGGATTTCAGGTGGCCGACGGCGTGTTTCAGGAGATCCAGCCGTACCGGTTCGCCGAGTTCACGGAGTCGGCTGCAGAGGTTCTTCGCCCTCGAGAGTGCTTCTCGCCGGCTCAGCGGATCCGAATCGGCCCGCCCAGCGATCGCCCCACAGTCCTCGCAGACCGTGCGGGTGGGATACTTCGCGATTGCCGTGTTGTCGACCTGCCGCGTTCCGCGGAGTGGTCCTTCCGGGCCAATCTCCCCGGGCTTGGTTTTGTGGGCCCGAATCGACTCGGCCCGGGAGGCCTTCGGCTCGAGGTCGTGTCCAGTAACGCCTGCGAACGCTCGAAGGTGGCTCTCGTTGGCTTTCAGGCGGCGAAAGCAACTCGAGCAGATCTCCGGGTTGTTGAACACGTAGCGTCGGAAGACGCGATCGGGTTCGTCGCGGCCCTGGACCTCGTCAACAGTGTGGGCTGTGGTGGACATGGGTTTCAGGAGAAGCCGCTGGCTGTCGGCCACCCCCCGATGTCGTCGTTGCCTCGATCGGGGAGCGAAGTAGAGACAGCCGTTACAGTCACTGAAGGAGATATATAATCTTAAAAACGGAACAACAGGCGTCAGATTTCCGGTTATCGAGAGGGGATCTCAAAATCAGAATCTACTCGGGGAGGGTGGCTTATAAGTCAAATCTATTATATCGCTCTTTCAAAAATTCTCTTGAAACATCATAAATTAATTGAACAGCCTTGTCACGGGACATGGGATCATCAGGTTCTCTGGCAGGGTTGGAGTCGGCATGACGAGCCTGAGTACCTAATGCTTCTGGACTGTTTGCAGTCCTAGTAAACAGGTCTTCGTCACCCTCACTAATCCATGAGTTCTTGCTCGGATTCGTACCAATTTCATCCCTGACCCATTCATAGACACGATAAAGATTCACCCAGTCGTATCCATTATCAATAAGTTGGATCAATTCTGACGATTTCTGGTCCTGTTCTGGAAGATCAATATAGAGGTTCTCATATTCAAGGTCTGGTAGACCCTCTACCTGTTTTATCTCTTCACAGTTACTGCCTAAGTCACGAACTGTATTAGTGTCTGATATATTAGTGACAACAGGAACGGTGTCTGTCCGTTGTGATGGACTTAATGTATGGATCACATGAGGGCTTCCATCAGGAAGGATTACTACATTATCTGCTGCTGGGGGATGAACAGTATCAATACTTCCGAGTACAGATGCTCTCATAGAACACATCAGTTTTTTTCCTTCTTCAAGGACAGTAGAGGGTTCCTCAAACTCATTAAAACGATTTGACTCTAAAAAGGCATGAGTATCTGTGAATGTTATTTGCGGTTCATCCGTGTAAATACACCCAAGTAGGATTAAATCGTTCCTCTGACCTGCGAGGCGTACTTTCCATCCCATGACATTCACAGATACCAGAACAGAATAGTTAAAATTCGTTCTTTAATGCTGTTTGCCAGCTATAACTGAGACATGTACTCTTGCTGTGCCTTGATCAGGTTGTACTCGCTTGGATCGTAGTAGATCCGCCGACGCTGATCGTCTGGGTTGCGGTAGGTATTGATGAGCCTTTTGTCGACGAGATCGTTCGCGACGTCGCGGATACGTCGCTTCGAAAGCCCCGTCGCATCGACGAGCGAATCCTGGTCATGGACCTCGCCAGTGATTGCGAGGTAGACCAGACGGGTTGCTGGCGGTTCGTCGAGGACCTCTGGGGGCAGTTGTTCAGGCATTGTTCCGTTCACCTCGCTCGAAGTCGATCGCGACGACGCCGGTCGGCTCGAGGATCGTCATGTCCAGGCGGACCGCGTCCGACCGGCAGATGAACGCTTCGAGGCTGCCGCCGCGGGTCGTGACCGTGACCATGTCCTCGAGCGGTCGGAACTCTTCGTGACCTGGCGGGGTCGCCGGGCCCGTGATCTCGACCCAGCCCTGTGGGATCTCGCGGGCTATCTCGAGATCGATCACCAGACAGCCATCGCTGGGGTCGTTGCCGAAGCGCTCGAAGCGGTCGCGGGCCTCCTGGAGTGTCTCGAGTGACGCAGGCCCGTCGACTGTCGCGACGGGAGCAGAGTCGAGGGCGTTCTGCCAGAGCTCATGTGTGTCTTCGAAGACGCTCATGCTGATCCCTCCGCGAAGTCTGCGAGGGTCGGTTCTGCCTCCCACTCGATGGCGTCGACATCGGGGATCTCGCTTGCCGGGATCGTCCAGCAGCGGTTATCCCGCATCGCTGTCGCCGGCGAGTTCAGTACACCCTCCTCGGGCGTGTCGTTCAGGACCTCCGCGGACCAGTTGCCAGTTCGGTCCTTGGAGACGACCATGATCCGCCCGCTCTCGTGGCGGGCGTAGTAGATGTCCGCGCCGCTATCTTCTTCGAGGACCTGGTGGTTGAAGTCGATCGCAACGGCGGTCTCCTCGGTGATGTCCTCGAGGGAAGGATGTGCTTCGATCCATGTCTTCAACCACTGGTTTTGCTCGCCGATCCGCTTCCCTTCGAGCGGGTAGTAGACTGGTGCCGGGAACGTCTCCTCGAAGAAGTCGCCGAACGGCTCGAGGTACGCCTGCCCGGTGAGCATCATCAGCTCGAAGTTCGGGGAAAAGTCCTCGGGAAAGTCCTTCCAGGCGACATCGTTCCCGCAGGAATTGCCCTCGTAGCTGTTCGATCGGTACCAGAGTGCCTGTTCGACGTCGGCCCGCCACTCCTGGAGCTCGTCCTCGTCGAGATCTCGAACCGAGGTGTCGTACGGTTCGAGGCACCAGCCTGGACCGACGAGGCCGTGCTCAGCAGAGAGGATCAACCAGTTGTCGCAGTAGAGTTCAGCCCATCGACGCTTGAACTGGAAGTGCGCCGACGTGTAGAGGTCCTCGGCGGCGGTCTCTTTATCGGCCTTCTTGCTCCCGCAGCTGACGATCGCGAAGGTCTGGATGGCCTGGTTCGTCTCGGAGTCGCGATCGAGATTCATCTTCATGCCGTCTCACCTCGAACTGCGCCGCGGACCTTTCGCGAGTCGGCCTTCGAGCAGTCGAAACAGAGCGTGTTATGCGGGTGGTCGTGGCCACGGTCAATCGCATAGAGTTCGCGATCGACGGCCTCCGGGTCGAACGTTTCACCGCAGTAGGTGACGCCGACAAGGCTCTCGACGCAGTAGCCGCTGTGGCCGTTGTCGAGGTTGACCACGTAGCCGGTCGTCATGGGTTGTCACCTCCTTCGCTTCGCGTAGAGTTCTCAGATTGTGTGACTGGCTGATCAGTATCCGCGCCTGCTGATCGCCCGCCATCCGCGACAGCGAGCGGTGAACTGCTTGCTTTCGCCGTCGAATGCAGCCTGTCTCCTGGCGCGACATCAGTTCCCCCGAGACGGTCCTCCGGGAACCGAAGGTAGCGACCGACGCCCTCGTCGGAGAACTCCCCGAGCGAGCGCTGTTCCATCCGCGGCACCGGGCACGGTACCGACGGGCAGTGGGAGAAGAGCCACCACACGTACTGCCATGGGATCGCGGACCGAACCGCCTGCTTTCCCCACTCCTTTGGGACGCCCTTCGCCTCGGCCAGTTCGGCGACCGACTGGTTCTCTCGCGTATCCACGGTGACCGACGCGTCGCCGTCGACGTAGGCGTCGGGCACCTCGAAGGTAGTCTCGAAGTGCCGCTCCAGGTCGAAGTCCTCACCGAAGAACAGACCGTTGCACCGGCAGTTCGCATCGAGATCACCTGCTTTCGTCGCGCCGGGCACGTTCTCGATGATGTAGTGACCGGCATGGTCGAGGAGCCACTCGCGGAACTCGTCGGTGATGCGCGGGTTCTCGTCAAGCGCCGCCTTGGCGCTCCCGTAGTACGTCGCAGACAGTGACGAGTAAGCGGTGCAGGGCCAGGAGACCCAAATAGCGTCGGCCACGACGCCGTCGAGCGGCGGCCCGTCGTCGGCGAGCAGGTCCGCCTGAATGAACTGGCCTGGATACTCGTCACCGTATGGCTGTATGTCCACGCCGAAATACATCCGACGGGGGAACCACTTGTCGAGAGCACGCCCGACACCACCACGGCCGCAGAACAGATCGGCGACCTGAACTCGCCATTTCTGAGTCCACGTCTGCGGCCAGTGCGACCGGTCGAAGCGCGGGCGGTCTCGGACGCCACCCGACCGCTCAGTACCTCTTGTGGATGTAACGCTTTCATCACTCATCGTCGTCACCTCGAAGCTGCTGGATTCGTTGATTCGCCAGTCCGATCACGTCCGCTCGCGGCTCGTCGACTCTCGAGAGGTTCGTTTCGATCTTCTCGCGGAGTTTCCACCGGTCGTTGATCCCCAGTCGAGTCCGGCCCTCGTCGTCTTCGACTTCGAAGAGATCACCGTTGCGGCACGCGGCTCTGATCGCTTTTCGGAGTTCCTCGAGGCCGTAGCGCCCGTAGCCCGCGCCGTGCAGTGTCCCGATGACCGAGGACTTCTTTGCGAGCGGTGGCTGGCAGTGGCCCGAGTTGTGATCGACGGCGCGGATGAGTGCTTCGTAGACCTCCTTCGAGCGCTTGCGCCATTGTGCTTCCGTCTGGTCGTGCTCTTTCTGTAGCGACATGATCACGCCCTCCCGAGGTAGCGGATATGGTCAGTCTGGGGTTCGATCGCGACACCATCGTCAAGCATCTTGTTCATGTCCGAGTGGAGCCGATCGGCACTCCAGCGGTCGTCATCCTCAGTCATGGCCTCGATCACGCGATCGCGCGGAACACCACCGTTGTACTCGTCCTCGAGTTCGTTGATCGTCGACGCGAGCACCTTTCGACGCTCTTTTTGACTCTTTGACTGGCCGGTCTCGACGACGTCGGCGTCGAACTCGCCGTCCTCGTTCTTGCCAACATCTTGCATAGATCGGCCGGCCATCTCGGTCGCGATCTGTGCGTGACGTTCGGTGATGGTATCCGAGAGTTCGAACTTCGCAGCGGCCTCGGCGATCCGGACTAACGCCTCGAGGTCGCGGAAGGTGACCGGGACCGGCGAGTTGTCGCTGACATCGTACAGCCGCCGGATCTCAAGGAAGCTGTCCCGCAACTGCTCTTTGACCGCCTCGCTCTCGAATGGCGGTGCCGACTGTTGCTTCGCAACGGCGATCCACTTGCGGAAGAGTTCCGCGTCGACGATCGGGTCGGCAGCGTCCTCGTCTGTGTCGGCGACCTCACTATCCCGCTTTGCAGCATCGCGTGCGTCAAGGACGTGGTCGGCCAGCTCGCGGTCATCGTCCTCATCAGGCTGGTCCTGGACGGTGAAGATCAGGTCGAAGCGGGACAGTAGGTCCGACCGAAAGTCGAACTGTTCCGGGATGGGTTCGTACGGATCGAACCGCCCGTGTTTCGGGTTCCCTGCAGCGATCACCGAGGCCTGTGTTTCGAACGTCGCCTGCTCGCCGGCGATCGTCGCGTTGATCTTCTGCTTCGACATCGGCTCGAGCATGTGCGCCCGGACGTCGGGGTCCATGTCGTCGAGTTCGTCGATGCAGACCGTCCCACCGTTCGCTTTCACGAACGCACCGGCTTTCAGGGACCATTCCCCGTCGCCGAAGTCGTCCTGTTCGGCAGTGACGGTGAGGCCAGGGCCAGATGCTCGCCGGCTCGTCACACCGACGGTCCGCCAGCCGATGGATTCGGCCCTGTCGATCAGCTTCGACTTGCCGGTTCCGGGATCACCGATCAAGAAGACGTTCAGCGTCGACCGGTCGGTGTCGCCGTCGGCGTACTGAATCTGGCCGCCCGAAACCATCGCGAGGATGAGGGCTTTCTTCTCGAGGTCGTAGCCGTAGATCTTCGTCGAAAGAGACTGCGCGCCCACGTCGAGTGGGGATCCCTCGGCACCGTTCGCGAGGTCGCGGATGCGTTTTCGCTCGGTGTCCGTAACGTCGAGATCTTGCTGATCGGTCTGTTCGATCTCGATATGGTGCCCCTCGAGGTAGGGGTCGAACTTCGGCTGTTTCTTCGAGCCCTCGGTCTCCTGCTCGAAGTGGATAATCCCCGAGACGACAACCCGGTCGCCGACGGTGACATCACCGGCAATATCGTCCTCGACGAACGCGTCGATCTTCTGGCCGGCACCGTCGGCGAGCTCCGGCGGCACCTTGATCCGCAGTTTCTGCGCGTCGACGAACTCTGACTGGTCGAAGTTCACACGGAAGGGGCCCTGCCGCTCGCAACCCTTGCACTCGTGTGGTTCTTGGAAGCTTCCATCGGACTGGGGGACCCGGTTGAGGGTGCTGCAGAGCTGGCACTCGAACGCTGCTTCCTCGATCTTGGGGTAGACATCGGAGGTCTTCGTGATCTCCCCGCGGATCCCGCGGTAGTCCCCGAGGTGCTTCGACGGGGAGAACCCACCAGGGTAGAACGTGTACTCTTCCGGGAGGTTGTAGATGCGTGCGTGGGCTTGCCCGAGACTCACGTCGATCGGGAGATCGTAGAGCCGCAGCGCCTCCTCGAAGTACCGCCGCATCTGCTCGGGTTGCTCGAGGACGTCGTCGGCCAGATTCGGATCAGACCGGTAGATGTCGTCGTAGTTGATCTGGAGCGAGCGCTGTTCGTTCGGGTACTTCTGGGCGAGCTCCTTGATCTGGGTGCGCCCAGATTCTCGATCGTCGTAGTACGCTCGGAGGAAGTCCCCGAGCTCGTCGACGAGGTCTTTGCTCGATTCCGCCTTCGGCTGTGATTGTGACATGGGATCGATCGTGGCCGCGGTCTTTTTCCTGAGAACAAAACCGAATCAGCCGGTTTCGTCCGACAACGACGGCGTCGGACGGCGTCGGATTCGGCGGACCCTCAGGTAGTCGACAGTTGCTTACACAACTACACTTGCATCCGATTACAGCGAGATTTAGGGAGGTGGAACTCCTCGCTGGAAAATACCCATCTTCAGTTCACCCCCTCTGAGGCAGTTTTGTTCTCGGGAAAAAACGCCGCACCGCGTTTTGCCTCAGCGGCATCGACGAGCAGTTTCTTGCTCCCGTCCTGTTTGCCGACCTCGAAGCCACGGGCCTCCGCAGCCTTCCGCATCAGCTTGTAGCAGTGTTTTGCGCCGGGTTCGCCGTCGAAAACACTCCACATGATGTCGTTGTAGTCCAGTGCGGCCTTCCCGTGACCATCGCTGGCGCGACGGAAGGCGTGTTCGCGAACCTTCCCAATCTTCTCGTTGAGCGTCAGTCCATCGTACGGGCGCTCGTCGTCGATTTCGGATAGCCGTAACTCGAGAGCCGTCACGTCGTCGGTGAGATCGTCGTACTCTTCGCGGAGATATCCGAGATCCCTCTCGAGGTCGTTGACCTTCGAGAGTGCCCGTTGGGCGACCTGGAGGGCGTCCTCCGGGCGGACGTCGGGCTCATCTTTAGACACGGCGGATCACCACGTAGCCCGTCGCGCACTCGTTGCAGACCGTCAGCTCACCGTGCTTCGGGTGGTCGATGACAGCGTCGGCATTGTCTGTGCAGCCGAGCGCTCCGCAGAACGGGCCGAACCCGTCGGTGGCGGAACTCACGCTGCGACACCCCCTGTTGAGGTCTCTATCGCAGGATGTGGTTCATCCGCTCCAGGAGCTAACTGAGCAGAAACGGAGTGCCCACGTCCTTGATAGGGGGTTCTTACGTGGGCATGTAAAGAATTTGATGAGTGCCCGGGGAGGGCTCCGAACCCTCGATCTCCGCATGTCCCAGGTTCGAGGCTCGGCAGTCCTCGAGGGACACGGAGGCTTCCAAGGCGAAACCGCACCGAATCTCTGAACCCTATGAGTGCGGCGCTATGTCCAGCTAAGCCACCCGGGCTCGGTTACGGGTAGTGCGGTGTGTTTCTTTAACCTTTGTATTCGAAGTCGCCGTGCAACGTGGACCCACGGATTTATCACACGGTATTACGAACTGCGGGGCATGAGCGTTCCCGGTATCGTCACCTCTACTCTCGATGGCGAGGAGATCGCGGCGCGGGTCTCTCTTGGCAGCGATGACGAGCTCTTCATCACCCCCACGAGAACGATCGTCTACCGCGCCGACGGACTCCTGAGCGACGAATCGGCCGACGAATACCCTCACGACGCCGACCGATTGACCATCTCGGAGGGCCGACGCAAAACCAAGTTCACCCTCGAGTATCCCCTCGACGGTGAGCGGACGATCACCGTTCCCGGAAGCAAAACCGACGACGTCCTCCATCCCGTCCTCGCCGGCGTGTTAAACGGGAACGGGATCACCGACCCCGGCGAAACCGTCGTCAAGACCTACCGCTTTAGCGAACTGACGCTGATCATCACGAGCGATCGGCTCGTCAAACACATCGGTAACGCGGTCTGGGACAGCGACTTCGAGGAGTATCACTTCGACGATATTACCAGCCTCTCCTTCGAGGACGGCAGCGTCGCGACCCAGATCGTCCTCATCGCCAACGGCCGCCCCCAGCGGATCAAGGCCCCCAACGAGGAAGCGAACGATCTCCGGGAACGGCTTCAGCGGGCGCTGTTCGACTATCACGACGTCGGCTCGCTCGAGGAACTCAACGAGCGGATCGGCGAGAGCGACGAGGAAGACGCCGACAGTGGCGGCTCGGTCGACTTCGGCGGCGGCGTGGATCCCCTCGATGCTGATCCACCCGAACCCGACGATCACGACGTCACCAGTGAAGCGGTAAGGGAGACAGGGAGCCAGGACTCGACCGATCCAGTTGCCGGTGGCGGAAGTGACGGCGTGTCCGCGACGGAAGCGGCGACGACGGGAGCCGACGGCCAGTCATCGCAGTCATCGACTCGAGGGACGGCGACGACCGACGAGCAGACGACCGATCGAACGAGTCCGACCGAGGCCACGGAGGTCGAGACCGGATCGGTCTTCGAGGAAGCGACCGAAACGGATCAGTCGGCCGCTGCCAACGCCGTCGCCGACGCCGTCGACGCCGCTCCTGCCACCACGACCCAACCCGATCCCGAACTCCTCGAGCGACTCGAGGCCCTCGAGACGGCAGTCGAACGGCAAAGCGAGGTCATCGAGCGACAACAACAGACGATCGAGCAGCTGATCGTGGAACTCCGACAGGGTCGGTAGTGACGTGAGCGACGCGTCGTCGCTCCAGTATCGACGTTAGTCGTCTCGGCCGGTTACCTTTCGGATACACGAGGAGCCGAAGGGGCCGAGTTCTCCCACCTCGAACCTGATGAAGTGTCCCGTCGAGAGTCCGGAGCCACAGCGACGACAGGTGAACTCCCCGTCTTTCGTGACGACGTCCTGCTCGAAGCGGACGTACTGGCGGCTCGTCGGGCGGACGACCCCGTCGTCGCGCTCGATGATCCCGCGGAGCGCCGCCTGATCGAGGATCGTCCGCGTCACCGTCAGATCGGTCGTCACCGTCTCGATCCGGTCGACGGCGTCGGCGAGCGGGAGCGATTCGTGCTCGAGGTGGGCGAGGAGCGACAGACCGAGTTCGACGCGGTCGTCGTCCGCCTCGACAGTTACCTCGTCGCCGCGCTCGGTTCGGTCCCCATCGCCATCCATCTGTCTGTGCTG
Source organism: Natrinema ejinorense (assembly GCF_002494345.1). GTDB lineage: Archaea > Halobacteriota > Halobacteria > Halobacteriales > Natrialbaceae > Natrinema > Natrinema longum. Next base: position 272,428 of record NZ_NXNI01000001.1, on the reverse strand, counting down.
TCGTCCGCGCGCGAATAAACGTTCCCCCTCTCGAGCCCATCGAGCGTACAACCGGACAACGGGCATCGATACCCGTTCCCACGCGCTGGGAATCCGCCGGTCGTTGATACTGTCCGTTCCCTCCATTCCAAGAGAAGACAACACACACGACCGGAGCAGAGACTCCGGCGATCACAGATCAATGACTCAGACGATCGTCGATACGACTGCCGACGGACTGGCCCGGAACGGAGAGCGCGACACGGACCGCGAACGACGGGCGTCGGAGTGTCCGGAGTGTGCGGGTACGGTCGACCACGACGAAGAACACGGCGAGCGAACGTGTACGGAGTGTGGACTCGTACTCGACGCGGATGCGATCGATTACGGCCCCGAGTGGCGCACCCTCGACGACGAAGACGGACGACGGGTCGGGCCACCGGTATCGACGCTCCGACACGACAAGGGGCTCAGTACGACGATCGGCTGGCAAAACGAGGACGCCTACGGGAATCAACTCTCCGGACGAAAGCGCAAGCAACTCCAGCGGTTACGGACGTGGAACGAGCGATTCACGTCGAAAAACGCCGCGGAACGGAACCTGAAACAGGCCTTCGGCGAGATCGAACGCATGGCGTCGGCGCTGGGACTGCCGGAGCCCTGTCGCGAGACGGCCGGCGTCCTCTATCGCCGTGCCGTCGACGACGGGCTGTTACCGGGTCGTTCGATCGAGGCCATTGCGACTGCCTGTCTGTACGCGGCCGCCAGACAGCACGGCACCCCACGGACGCTGGTCGCGTTCGAATCGGTGAGTCGCGTCGAAAAGCTCCCCGTTCAACGGGCGTATCGCTATCTCTCGACGGAACTCGGCCTCCAAATCGAGCCCGCCGATCCCGTCCACTACCTCCCGCAGTACGCCTCCGAACTCGAGATCAGCGACGACGCGGAGCGGGTCGCACGAGAGATCCTCGAGGCGGCCAAGCACCGGGGCCTCCACAGCGGGCGGAGTCCGGCCGGGCTCGCAGCGTCGGCGATCTACGGTGCTGCGCGGCTCACGAACGACCGACTGACGCAGGAAACGATCGGCGAAGAAACCGGCGTGAGTTCGGTGACCGTCCGGAACCGATACCGGGAGTTACTGGACGCCTACGGGGAGGCCCGTGATCGATAGATGTCCCGGAGACAACTCGAGCGGACCGTCCTCGAGGCGCTGGCCGATGGGGAGCCCCGCTACGCCGTCGATCTCGCCGCGCGGATAGACGAACATCCGGTCACGGTCGAGGGGGCCTGTGATCGCCTCCGTGAGGATGGCGGCATCCGTTCGGTCGGCTGTCGCCGCTACGAGATTACCGCGACCGGACGCCGACGACTCGCGGACGTGCAACCAGCAACGAGCGGTTCGGACGTTCGTACCGAAGGACGACCCTGAAATCCGCGCCGCGCGAACGGCTCGGCGGTTCGAGACGGGCCGGGGACGCTCTTCCTCGAGGTTTTAGGATTCGTAGCCCGCGTACTCCATGAGGTCGGCGAAGACCTCGGTATCCATCGCGTCCCGGTAGACGATGCCGTTGACCATGCCGCCGGGATAGGAGTCCCCGTTCATCGCGTGGTTGACCTTGTGGCAGTGCATGAGGTAGATGCCGGGGTCGGCGTTGGCCTCGAACTCGACGGTGTGGCGTTCCGCGGGCGCGATATTGGTGACGTCCTGTTCGTACTGGGCGGCCTCGGGAACCTGCCCGCCGTCTTTCTCGACGAGCCGGAACCGGTGATTGTGCGTGTGCATCGGGTGGGACATGTAGCCAGCGTTGACCATGTGGAGGCGAACGGTGTCGCCGTGGTCGACGATGATCGGGGAGCCCTCCTCGGGATGGAGCGTCCGCGGGAGGCTCTTGCCGTTGATCGTGAACACGTCCGGGTTGCGATTGCGGGGACTGTAGTCGACGTCTTCGCCGGCTATCTGCCGGTTGACCCGCGAGTCCCAGTCCTTCAGGGTGAAGAAGTACTCCTTGTCCGCGGGCTCGTACCCCTTCGGATCGACGCGGAAGATTCCGTACATCCCCATGTCGATGTGGCGATGGGTCTGGTAGTGGCAGTGATACAGATGCGTCCCCGGGACGTTCGCCGGAATCGTGTAGGTGTGTTTCTCGCCGGGGTCGACCCGAATACCGGTCGTCGTTGGCACGCCGTCGTTCTCCCAGGTCTTCTGTGCGCCGTGGAAGTGTAGCGTGTGCGGGTGGTCGTTCCCGGTGTTGTCGAGGGTCACTTCGATGTCGTTGCCCTCGGTCGTCCGGAGGATCGGTCCGGGAACGCTCGGCTTCCCGTCGTCGGCCTTGAACGCCCAGACTCGCGGGAGTTCCACGGGACCCCCCATCGAGTCCATCGGATGGACGGCGTGTTGGGCCGTCACCGACTGCAGCGTCACGCTGCCGCCCTGCTCGTCGACCTGTACGACCTCCGGGGCGCTCGTCCACGGGAGGGCTGGGCCCGAGGGCTCAGTCCCCCCCTCGGACGGCTCCGTGGATTCGGCGCTCGGCTGGGCACCCCGACTCGTACAGCCGGCCATGCCAGTCAGTGCCGCCACGCCGCCGGTCGCAGCAACGAATTCGCGTCGCGATAGCCCCAGTCCGGGTGCACCGATACGATCGCTCATAACAACTGGACCTAAAAACGACCGACGTATAACGGGGCAATCCCGTTCTCGGGAACCGGGATTCCCCGAGAACATGTTCTCGGCAGGTATTTAAATGGTTCCGGGCGAGGATCGAGGGGTCGCCCCATCGCCGATGGTTTCGACTGTGACGGAATCGCCTCACCCGAACAGCCCGCGTCGCGCGGGTCGAGAGCCCAACTCGAGCGAGACGGTCCGTTCGGATCCCTCACGGGTGACCCGCAGATCGACGGTATCGCCCGGCCGAGTCTCGAGTGCGAGGTAACTGCCCAGCTCCTCCTCGGTCGTCAGTTCCTGCCCGTCGATGGCGAGGATCACGTCTCCGCCGATCGGGATCCGTCCTGCAGTCGTATAGCGAACGTCGTCACTGGGCTTGATCCAGCCGTCCGCCGGCCCGCCGGTGACGACGTCGGCGACGAGCAGTCCCTCCGATTCCTCGAGGTCGTTTGCCGCCGCGACGTCGGGCGTCACCTCGGTAAACGAGATGCCGATGTAGGCGTGTTCGTAGCGCCCCGTTTCGATGAGTGCCGGGACGACCCGTTCGGTCAGCGCCGCGGAGATGCCAAAGGCGATGTTGTCCCCGCCCCCGGAGTTGATGACTGCTGCGACGCGGCCCTCGAGTGTCATCAGCGGGCCGCCGCTGTTGCCTGGATTGACCGCGGCGTCGGTCTGGACCGCGTCCGGGATGGTGTAACCGGTCGGTGCCGGGATCGATCGATCGATCCCGCTGATGATCCCGGTCGTGACCGTTCCTTCGAGGTCGAAGGGGTTTCCGATCGCGACCACTTCCCGTCCGATGCTGGGTTGGTCGTCGACGAACGGGAGCGGGCTCGCGGCCGACGGGACGTCGTCGACCGAGATCACGGCCAGGTCGCTGTGCGGGTCCCGCCCGGCGACGGTTCCCGACCGCCAACTGCCGTCGTTGAATCGGACGTCGGCCGCGGACGAGCGACCGACGACGTGGGCGTTCGTGACGACGTGCGTGTCGTTGAAGACGAATCCAGTTCCCCGGCCGTTCTCCAGTCGAACCATCACGACCGAGTCGATCGTCTCGGAATAGACGGTCGTATACGCGCTATCGGCCGTCCCGGACGCCGCATGGGGGCCCTCATCGGTCTCGGGGTCCCCATCCGACGACTTCGTGAGACACCCCGCAACCCCTGCGAGCAACGCAACACCGCCGCGGGTAAGCAGTCGTCGACGGGTGGGTGTCGGAGTCATCAGGCTGTCCTGACCTTTCATTTCCAGACACCTATACGTTAATGATGGAGACAGTCACGACCGCTATCGGAAGTCAGTTCTCTCCCTATCGGTCCCGTGACTCGGTCCGGTTTTCGCTCGCTCCGAGCCGTTTCCGGCGAAGAGGGCCGAACGTCTTCGTCCCCAGCTACAACTCCGCGGGCCGTCTCGAGTCGACCATGCCCGAACGCACGTCGCTCGAGGATCTCGAGAAGGCCCCTCACGCCGAGGTATTCGAGGAACGAACGCCACGAACCGTTCGATTGCAGCTCACAGCGGACGAGCGGGTCCCGAAACATCGCCATCCGGAGTCCAACGTCGTCTTGCACGTTTTGGACGGTGCCGTCGAGTTGACCCTCGGTGACGACGTCTACGATCTCGAGCCGGGGGACATCGTTCGGTTCGACGGCGATCAGGACGTCTCACCGTACGCGGTCGAGGACAGTACGGCGCTGGTCGTCTTCGCACCGAAAGAGACGGGGAACTGATCGCCCTCAGCCGACCGTCGTCGCGACGCCTTTCGTCTGTCGGTAATCGCTCGCGAGCAGCGCCTCGAGCCGGGAGACGATCGCCTCGCGGTCGCCCTCGACCCACTCGACGGGCGCGTTGATCGGAACGACCAGGAAGCCACGGCCGCGAACGTCGCGGGCGTGCAGCGACTCCATCTCGAGGTCGATTCGGTGGCGCTGGGTCGTATACTCCCGGAGGACGTGGTCGGTTGCACGCGCCCCGACCGGCAGGAGAACGTGAGCGTTGATCGCGCGAAGCTCGGCGTCGAAAAAGCGCTCGAGGTCGGCGTACTCCTCGTCCGTCGGTGCCCGCCCGTCCGGGAGCGTACACATGTGGAGGTAACTCCAGAAGCAGTTCTCGAGGGTGGGGGCGTCCCACGGCCCGCCCGCGAAACCGACCTCCCGAAGGACATCCTGGACCGCGAGTCCGTCCTCGCGTTCGGTAAACGGAACGCCCGTCGATGCGCCCCCGTGAACGCCGGGGTGGTCGCCGATGACGTGGAAGTCGGCGTTGGCGTCACCGTAGCCGAACGCGGCCGTCCGATCGTCGGGATCGGAACGGTCGAACGGCGGTCGGAGTCCGAACGGGTTACTCGTCCTGTCGGTGACGGTTTGCACGGCCGGGATGAGGTGACCGGCGATCAAAACCCCACCGGTCCCGGCGGCCGGCTCGAAGGGCGGGCGTACTCTCCGTCGCGAGTTCGATGGCGGAGTATTTATATGTCAGCTGTCCTATCTTGTTGCGTGTGTATCAGGTTGGACACTACGGTGGTGCGCTCCTGGCGTACGCGCCGCTTGGCACCATCGCCTCGCTGTGGGGACACGTGGAGGTCGCGATCGTCGGCGGCCTCGTCTGTGTCGCCCTCTCGACGAGTCCCGACTACGATCACCGGGTGCCACTGATCGATCACCGCGGTCCGACCCACACGATCCTGTTCGCGTTGCTCGTCGGTGTCGGAATCGCCGGCCTGACTGCCGTTCTGGTCGACGCATCCTCGGCGTTCGCGGATGCCGGCTTCGTCGCGTTCGCCTTCCTCGTTGGGGTCGTTTCGATCGGCTCCCACCTCCTCGTCGACGCGCTGACGCCGATGGGAGTCCGCCCGTTCTGGCCGCTTTCCCGTCGTCGCTACTCCGCCGGCGTGACGACGGCAGCGAATCCCATCGCCAACTACGGGCTGTTGGGGGGCGGCATCGGGGCCGTATTCGCCGGGACCGCGGTCGTCGTGGCCGTCGGCTGAGACCGATTCAGGAGCCCGAACGGAGAATCACCGCCGACCAACGAGGACCGATTATGGCGAGAGCGGAGTATCCGCGTCACGCGTGGCATCGGCACCGCGAGCGAGGACGATCCCGGCGACGAACGTGACGAAGAGTGCGGCCGCAGCGACGAGATACGGCGTCTCGAGTGCGGGATTGATCGCCTGCCGGCCGAAAAAGAGGACGCCGACCACGAGCGGTGGTGCCGCGAACAGCGGGGCGAGGACGCGGCCGGTAAACCGACGCCGGCCGACCATCGCGGCGACGATGGCTGCTCCCAACAGGACGAGCGTCACGCCGTACTGGGTCATCTGCATCGTCGGCGAATAGTTCGAGATTTCGGCGCCGATGACCGGACTCAACACGACGTGTGCGGGCAGTGCTACGATTCCGAGCGCGAGCGCCCCGATGACGTGTGTTCCAGTCAGTCGCGGTGCCCAGACCAGCACGGTGGCGACGAGGAACAGCGTAAAGATGAGCACGGCCGTCCAGAAGTGCAACGAGAGGATGTCGATCGTGTACTGCTGGACGGTTTCGCGGCCGAGAGCGACCTGCACCGGCGTCAGGACCATCCCGAGGACGAGCAATCCGGCCACCCGCCGGTTGACGTCGGGGAGCCGCCAGGCTGCGAGCGCGGAGCCGATGATGGCGAAGCCGGCGAACATCGCGACGAACCGGTGGAACCACTCGTAGAAACTCGGGAGACTCCCCGGCAACAGGTTGTACGGACCGGCGTCACACTGGGGCCAGTTGGCCTCACAGGCCAGCCCGGATCCCGTCGCCTTCGCCGCGATCCCCAGCAGGATCGTCGCGGCGACCAGCGCGAGCGTTGCGGTCAGCAGGTGTGGAAAGCCGACCCGATCGATCACCGACCGAAGCCTCGAGGTTGGTGTGTGATTATCGTACGACACGGGCGTTCTGTCGGGGGTTAGGACGGCCGGTACTTATGTTGACCGAGTTCTCCAGTCCCCTGGGAACCATCGATCCGTCGATCGGTCGCCGATCCCTGTACGGGCGAGTTGTCCGACGGACTCGCGGATGCGGCTGTCTTTCACCGTCGATGGACGACGGCTCCTGTCAGCGAGGCTACTGGTTCCGTCGTATCGCCCTCGTGATCGGGACGACTGAGGCCCCGGCCGGTCCGTCCGCGCTCCCATCATTCGCAAGCCGGACCTCTATGCAAATACTTGTCATAGCGTTGGAGACACGAGTCACCATGATCGCCACTCGAGAAACAGCAGGCGGGAACCGGTGGGGGCGATGAATTCGGACGACGAGCCGCCGGCAGACGAGGAGCCGTTTCACCCGCTCGGTGGGGCGTGGCAGGACGATCTCGAGGAGTTGCTCGACGAGACGGAGTACGATACGGAACTCGGGATGGAGATGGGGAAAGACGCCATGCGGGTCACGAAAGGGGAGCTCTCGGAGGAGGAGTTCCACGAGAAGTATCACGACGACGTGATGGCGGAGTTCGGCGAGGACGAACGCCCGATCGCCAGTCCGGACGACGCCGAGAGCGAGGCGGAGGGGATCGGATCGACGCTCCTAGGGCTCGCCCGTGGCGAGGAGTCCCGTCGCGAAATGCTCAAAAAGGCGGGAGCCGGTGTGGGATTCGCGAGTCTCGGATGGGGTGCGGTCGATCAGCAGGAACCGGAGCCAGAGCCCGCCGTCGAGGAGGCAGGGGAAGTCGAGGGTGCAGACGAGGGAACCCAGTGGGGGATGACGATCGACCTCGAGCACTGCGACGGCTGTCTCTCCTGTGTGACCGCCTGTAATCAGGAACACAACTGGGACGAGGGAGCGAACTGGATGTACGTCCTGGCCTTCGAGGACGGCAACGTCGAGTCGCCCGAGCCTGACGATTTCGAGAGCGTTCACGACTTCAACTACCTCGTCCGACCGTGCCAGCACTGTACCGACGCACCGTGTGAAAAAGTGTGTCCGACGACGGCCCGCCATACTCGCGACGAGGGCGGCCTCGTGTTGACCGACTACGAGGTCTGTATCGGCTGTCGGTACTGCCAGGTCGCCTGCCCCTACGGGGTCAACTACTTTCAGTGGGACGACCCGGACGTCGACCGGTCGGAACTCGAGCCAGAGGGGATCTACGACGAGCGTGGACGGCCGGTCAGCCGGCGGGCCCCACGCGGCGTCATGTCGAAGTGCGTCTTCGATCCGGCCCGTCAGGACGGCAACGCGGGTGAGGAACTGATCGGAACGACTGCCTGTGAACAGGCCTGCCCGCCGAACGTGATCCAGTTCGGCGACAAAAACAACCCCGCGAGCGATCCCCAGCGATACGAGAACAATCCGGCCAGGACGCGAACGGTGATCAATCTGTTTACGGCGCTCCCGTCGCCGAATTCGGTCGAATCGTCGCTCGAGGGCGTCGACCCGAATCTGGACGCAGTCATCGATGCCGTCGACGATCTCACGGAAACCTTGATCGCCCTCGCGACAGCCGTCAAAATCACGCAGACGGACTACGAGCAGGACGCGCCACCAGGAGATAGCCTCCCGGAGAAAGAGGAGACGGTGCTCTCGGTCGTGAGCGCGATCGAAGGGAGTGGAGTCGACCTCGAGAGCGAGAACGTCCTCTCCCGCCTCGGGCTGACGGTCGAGGGGTTCGAGGGACCGAGCCAGGACATCGACATCTCCGATCGGGAAGACGTCGCCCAGGAACGACTCGAGGATTACGTCGACGCGCCCGAAGAGGAGTTCGAACTCCTCGCGGACATCGGCACGAATCCCAACGTCACCTATCTCGGAAACGCGCCGGGTCCCGAAGCCCACCAGGTTCCCGGACCGACGTCCTACGAAGACGTCGGGATGGTCGATCGGCGGCAGAACGTCCTCGACGATGAAACCGTCGGTCTCGGGCTCCGGGACGAGTAGCACCACCGACCTGTCTACGCCGTCTCACCGTCGGACGGGATACCAATCGCCACCCCCGGTCCGCCCAGCGTCCGCGAGTACGGCCACCACTCCGACGGCGGCTCGCAGTCGGCTATCGACGGTTTTCATATCTCTCGAGTCGAACGATCGGTATGGAGTTCCGTCAACGACTCATCGCAGGGAGTATCTGGATCGGCGTCGCCGCGGTGATGGCGACGACGCTCGAGCCGGGTATTCCGACGTCGGTCGGCGCAGCAATGCGGCTGTTCGTCGTCGTCATGGCCTTGTTCCTCGCAGCCGTCTACGTGTTCGATCCGTGGAACGTCGTTACCGACCCCTTCCGACAGGGCTAGTGGCAGTCCACGCCCGACTGGGGGATCGAATCCGGCGGTCTGCTCCCCGCCGACCTGCAGTCGACGGGTGGAACGGGACGAACACGGACAAGTCTGACCGACGGCACGACAGCGTTCTTCGAAAATCGAGCCGTTAGACCGTCGCCCTCAGTCGTCGGCCGGCGCGAGCGGTTGCTGGTCGGCCGCGAGCAGTCGATCGAGCGCGTCGACCATCGCCGTGACGCTCGCGCGAGTGATGTCGGCCTCGCTGCGGGCGACCGTCACCGAGCGGTCGTTGCGACCCATCGTCACCTCGACGGTGACGACGGCGTCGGTGCCGCCCGTGACCGCGTCGACGTGGTAGGACTCGAGTTCGGCGTCGGCCATCGCCCCCAGCGCCTCGCGGACGGCGGAGACGGCGGCGTCGACGGGGCCCGAGCCGGTCCCGCTGGCGACGCGTTCCTCGCCGTCGACGGCCAGCCGGATGCTCGCAGTGGGGACGGCACCCCCGCTGGTCGCGGTGAGATCGAGCAGGTCGACGACGCGATCGCGATCCTCGCCGGTGACGTCCTCGGCGATGGCCAGCAGATCGGCGTCCGTCACTCTGCGGCCACGGTCGCCGAGTTCGGTCACCCGGTCGGCGATCGCCGCGATCTCGTCGTCGTCGGCTTCGACGCCGTGTTCCTCGAGCGTCGCTTTGACGCCCGCCCGCCCGGTGTGTTTGCCCAGTGCGAGTCGACGCTCGCGGCCGACGGTTTCGGGCGCGTAGGGTTCGTACATCTTGTCGTCTTTGAGCGTCCCGTCGGTGTGGATCCCGCTCTCGTGAGTGAAGGCGTTCTCGCCGATGACCGCCTTGTTCGGCGGGAGCTGGACGCCGGTCGCCCGAGAGACGGTCTGGGCGAGTTCGTACAGCTCCTCGAGATCGAGCGTCTCGAGGTCGTAGACGTGAGAAAGTGCGATCGCGACCTCCTCCAAGGCGACGTTGCCGGCGCGTTCGCCGAGCCCGTCGACCGTACAGTGGACGAGGTCGGCCCCCGCCGAGACGGCCGCGAGCGCGTTGGTTACGCCCAGCCCGAGATCGTCGTGCGTGTGGGCACTGACCGGCCCGATTTCGGCGAGCCGGGAGACCGCCTCGTGGGTGTGTTCGGGCCCCGTGTGGCCGACTGTATCGGCGAAACAGAACCGATCCGCGCCCGCCTCGAGGGACGTTTCGGCCAACTCCTCGAGGTAGTCGATGTCGGCCCGCGAGCCGTCCTCGCCGATGACCTCGACCCAGAGGTCGTGGTCTTTGGCATAGGCGACGAGTTCGGCGGTTCGCTCGAGGTTGTCCTCGCGGGAGGTACCGACCTTCCCTTCGATGTGGCGGTCGCTGGAGGGTACCACGATGTGGACCCCGTCGACGTCACACTCGAGCGCGAGGTCGATGTCGCCTTTCATCCCGCGACAGAAGCTCGTGACGCGGGCGTCGAGATCGAGGTCGGTTACCCGCGAGATCGCCTGCCGCTCACCCGCGCCCGTACAGGCGCTGCCGGCCTCGATGACGGAGACGCCGGCACGCTCGAGCGACCGAGCGATCTCGACCTTTTCGTCGGGTGACAGCGAGACACCCGGCGCTTGTTCGCCGTCACGAAGCGTCGTGTCGAGAAGGCGCACTGTCCGATCCGATGCGATCGTCTGTTCGGGGGAGTGAGTTACAGGCAAGAGTGGTGAATTGCGGTTACTGCGGTTACGTTCGTCGGAGAATTTCACGCCCAGCCGGGTCGCCCCGACTTCCTCTATCCTCGTCAGATGGCGTCTGGCGTGCCATTGTATCTCGGTACAATGTATCACGCTCTCTTAAAACCGCCGGTTCCGAATCACGCGCTCCGGTATCGTGATGCGACTCGAGTCGGGTCGTCGACGGTATCAGCCGTCCTCGAGACGCAGTCGATCGCCGGGTTCGACGTCAGCCGCGGTGCCGGCGGGAAGTTCGACGATCAGGTCGGCCTTCTCGCGGGCGAATCCCCGCCACGGCCGAAGGGTTTCGACGCGCTGGACGACGCCGTCGACGACCCAGACCGCGTCGATGGGGACGAACACGAACAGGGTATGTAGGTCGCGGGTTCCGGTCGAGTCGAACCGGAAGGCCAACGCGTACTCGTCCGGCAGGGAGCGACGAAACATGAGTCCCCGCGTCTGACTCACGATCGAATCCGCGGTGTCGACGGTCGATGCCAGCGTCTCGTGGCCCCGTTGGGCACCTGAATCGCCATCCGTAGCGGGTTCGTGGACGAGTTGCACGCCCTCGAGTCCGCCCGGCGAGATCAAAAACGTTCTCGCTTGTGGCTGGCCCGACTCGTCGACGACGGACCGGCATGGCCGCCTGCGATCCGCGCTCAGAGAAGCGCCACGGCGACGAGACTGGCCGAGGAGACGGTGTTGATCAGAACGTGCGTCACCGTACTGCTCGCAGTGCCCCATCGGTGACGGACGACACCGAAGACGAGTCCGAGCGTCAGCAACGTCGTCAGCCGGATCACCGACAGATCGACGAGCACGTGTTTGAGGGCGAAGAGGACCGCCGTTACCCCGATGCCCACGGGAACACCCCAGTCGTCGACGAGTTCCGTCTGAACGATTCCCCGCCAGACTTGCTCCTCCGAGATTGGAACGACGATTCCGTTCCCGACGAGAAAGAGGAGCGCGAGCGCAGGTGTGGCTTCGAACGCGTCCGTCAGGCTCTCGCCGAGAGCCCCACTTGCGTCTCCGAGGCCGAACAGCGCCGTATCGAGCTGCCCAGCGCCAACGGACAACCCGTACCCGACGACCGCAGCGAGGACGCCCACTCCGAGGGCCCGCAGGTTCCAGTTCCAGTCCCACGATTCGCGGGGTTGTCCCTGCCGAAGTGCGTACCAGCTGAGGATCGCCGCGATAAGCGGGAATCCGATCGCGAGAACCAGAAAATCAGCCAGCAGCGGGTCGATTCCGACCGACCCAGCAGCCGAAACGAGTCCACGACGGAACGCGAACTCGAGGACGATCCAGCCGGCGACGACGATCGCAGCGAGTTCGATCGGTTTCGATCCGGTCATACACAACGTTCAGCCAGCAAATATATTTGTTTTATCACTCGAGTGCCGTGGATGGGAGACGAGTCGGCGGTCGCGATGTGCGGCGTGCTCGGAGCATTCAATTCCGTCCGGCTCGAACCCGAACCAGGTATGGAGAAAACGCCACAGGGAACCCCAGTCGGCGTCGACGACCCCTACGAGTTCGCGGGCCTCTGTGACCATCTCACCGGCGAGGGCCAGTGCCGATACGCCTTCGAACACTACCAACAGGACCCACAGTTCGCCAGCGAACGCGCGGACGACGACTACGCGTGTCCCGTCGTCGACCCCGAAACCGACTGGTCGTGGGCCGACTGTCCCCACTTCCGCTCGCGCAACCGCGACCGGGAGTGCGTTCGCTGTGGCCTCGCCGAAAAGCGGATGGCCCACGACGACGAGCGGCCGCTGCTCGAGGAGCACCACCTCTCCTACGAACGCGACGGTGAGACGCTGTCCCACGAGATCACGATCTACCTCTGTCGATGGTGCCACGCGAAAGTCCACAACTCGTGGGCGCGGATCACCGACGATGCACCGCCGGATCCCGACGCGATCGCGGCACTCGAGGAGCGGCGGAGCCAGGAACGATCGGAACTGGGGTTCGAATCCGCGGCCGAGCGATACGACGAACTCGACCGATGATCGGTCGAAGAGCCTACACCCTGGCTCAGACCAGTTTTCGCAACAGCCCGTAGACCGAATCGCGCAGCCGATCGGGCAGATACCGGGCGTACAGCCCGTACTGGGCGAACGGGCCGACCGGATACCGCGCCGGCGGATCGCGGGCGGTGGCCGACTCGAGGATCGCATCGGCGACGTCGTCCGGTTCGGAGGCAAAGGGACCGCCGCTCCCGCCGCCGATCAGCTGGGCGTCGTCGTAGAGTTCGTACAGCGACTCGTAGGCGGGCGTTCGTTCCTCGTCGGGGAGTTCCTCGTCGACGCGCTCGGTGAACCCCGTCTCGACCGGACCGGGTTCGACGAGGACGACGTCGATACCGAACTCGTCGACTTCCGTCCGCAGCGAGTCGCTCATCGCCTCGAGAGCGTGTTTCGAGCCCGAGTACGCGCCCGAGCCGGGAAGGGAGATCCGGCCGGCGACGCTCGAGACGTTGACGATCCGGCCCTCGCCCTGAGCGCGCATATGCGGCAACGCCGCACGGGTCAGTCGGTGGGGACCGTAGACGTTGACGTCGAACTGTCGGTGGAGATCGACCGTCGCGATGTCCTCGAGCGCACCCATCTGGGCGTAGCCGGCGTTGTTGACGACGCAGTCGATCGCACCGGCGATATCGACCGTTTCCTCGACCGCCCGTGCGACCTCCTCGGGGTCGGTGACGTCGAGCGCGAGCGTCTCACAGCCGGCCTCCTCGAGGGCTTCGATATCGTCGACGTTTCGTGCCGTCGCGAACACCTGCCACTCCTCCTCGAGGAAGGCACGGGCGGTCGCGCGGCCGATACCCGACGAACAACCCGTAATGAGCACCGATTGCTTTCGCGTGTAGCGGTCGCTCTCGACCGTCGTGGTGGCGTCGCGATCGCGTTCGTCTTCGACGACGGTTCCGTCCAGCCCGTCATCGGCTGTCCCTTCGACGTCCTCAGCGGTGGCCATACGTGATCGGTTCGAGAGACGATACCTAAGTATCGACGGTTTGTCGCGCCGATCGTACTGTTCGGATTCGAACGAGATCGGCGCACGCTTCGGAACGGTCCGACAGGGGGGACGGTTTCAGAGCCGTTATCAGCCGCGAGCGGCATTAAAACGTATGTCCCTCCCGGTTCCGGACGCGTTGCTCGGCGTTCTCCTGGCGACCGTCGCTGCCGTCGGGTTCGCGGGCCAGTTCCTGTGCATTCGGCTCGGAACCGACGAGGGGACGGTCGCCGACGCGGTCCTCGTCGTACTGCTCTGTCACGTGATCCTCGTCGTCCCGGCCGCGTTCGTGTTGCACGCGCCGCCCTACGCGGCGCTTTTCACGCCGCTCTCGGCGATCTCGTTCGCAGCCGCAGGTATCGCCGGCATGCTCGTCGCTCGAGTGTTGATGTTCACGAGCATCGAAGCGCTCGGCGCGAGCCTCACCTCGCCGGTGATCGCCTCGAACGCCCTCTTCGCGACGGTCTTCGCCGTCGTCATCCTCGAGGAGCGACTGACGGCCGGCCACTTCGCGGGAATCGTATTGATCGTCGCCGGGATCGCGGTCGTCTCCTGGGAAACGGCCGCGACGACGAGTCCCGACCAGTCGCTGCGCGAAACCGGCGCGATGTTGGTGTTGCCCCTGGCCGCCGCCGTCTGTATCGGTATCGAACCGATCTTCGTCTCGATCGGCCTCGCCGAGGGAACGCCGATCCTCCCCGGGCTCGGCGTCATGGCGACGACCGCAACGATCGGCTTCGTCGGCTACCTGGGCTGGACCGGATCGCTCGCCACCGGCCCCGTTCGTAGTTCGTCCACCGCGTGGTACGTCGCAGGCGGCGTCTCGACTACCGTCGCCTTCCTCGCGTACTTCGCGGCGCTTGCAGTCGCGCCCGTCGTCCTCGTCATGCCGCTGTTACAGCTCACGCCGCTGCTCGTCGTCGTCCTCTCCGTGCTCTTTCTCCCGCGCCAGCTCGAGCGCGTGACCTGGCGTGTCACCGCCGCCGCGCTCGTCGTGGTGGTCGGTGCGACGCTCGTTTCCGTTATGGGATAGCGTCTCCGACCACGACCCCCGAGGGCTACCCGTCGAGACCGGGTTTGGCGTCGTCGGCGTACCGATCCGCGAGTCGAACCGGCTCCGGGAGTTTGTACGACGAGGCGAGCGCGAGGACGATATCGGCTGCCGTCTCGGGGCCGACGCGGTGGCCCGGGCTGACGTAGAGGGGATTGATGTACTGATTGGGAGAGTCGTACTGGCGCGTCTGGACGGCGTAGCCAAGCAGGGTTCCGTCGGGTGCATCGACTCGCGCGTTCGATTCGATCGCGATTTTCGTTCCTTCCGGCAGCTCGTCGACGGCTTCGACCGGGGTTCCACAGAGCAGACTCTTGGCGACGCCGATGCTGGGGACATCCCTGACCACGCCGATGTGCGTCGCGATGCCGGCCTGCCGGAAGTGAATCCGACCGCTGCCGTCGAACAGGAGCAGGTCGGGATCGACCGACAGCTTCGCGAGCGCTGCGAGGATCGGCGTCCCTTCGCGAAAGGAAAGGAGGCCGGGGATGTAGGGGATCTCGAGGGGCGTTATAGCGGAGACGCGCTCGATCACCTCGCCGCCGCACGTCGCGACGACGGCGCTCAGGGCGCGGTCCTGTTCCCCCGCCTCGTTCTCGAGAAACGACTGGTCGACGCCGACGACGACCGGCGGTTCAGCCCCGCTCGCGGTCGCCTCGAGCGGATTGGAAAGAGTCGTCGGGTCGAACGAAACGTCGTCCTCGAAGACGGCGGCGTCGGCGATCTCGCGCTGGAGGGCCTCCATCTCCGCGCGCGAGAGATCGGCGTCGGGTGCGAGATCGGGGCGGGGATCGTGCATCTGTATGGGGGTGGTAGACGCCGAGCGAAAATCAGTTGCGGGGTCGTGTGGGGAGACCGCCGGTGGGGATCAGAATCGGCCGCGTCCGGGGCCGCCCGGTCCGCCGGGACCACCGGGGCCGCCGGGCCCGCCACCGCCGAACTCGAGGCGGTTCGGCGCGCTGACGTTGCGGTTTTGCTTGACGTACTGGCCGTAGGCGAGGCCGATCACGAGCCCGACGAGGTGGGCCATGTGTGCGATATTGCCACCGCCACCGAATCCGAGGAAGAAGACGCTAATAAAGGCATAGCCGGCGGTCAGCAGCCAGATCGGAACCGGGAGAATGAAGTACAGGTACACCTTGAGTCCGGGGTTCAGGATCGTCAAGACGCCCAGGATGGCGAGGGCCGCGCCGCTGGCACCGAGGACGGCAGTCGAACTCCCTTGTGCGACCGTGATACCGACCTGACCGAGCCCGGCGAGGACACCGCTGACGATGAAGAGGATCGCGAAGTTCCGCGAGCCGACGTACCGCTCGACGAGCGGCCCGAAGAAGAATATCACGATGCTGTTCCCGACGATGTGCATGAAATTGACCGGGCTGTGGGCGAAGATCGACGTGATCCACGTCCAGACGTACTCGACGTTCCACGACGTCAGCATAAACAGCGACCGGTGGAGAGACTGACTGCCGATCAACAGCACGAGCCATTGGGCGAGGAACGTGAGCCACATCAACGCGAGGAACGTGTAGGTCGCGTTCCCACGGAAGTACGCTAACGGCCCACCGGTGCCGGTATTGATCGGCACTTTGTCGGCGAGACTCGAGACCCGCGACTGTCCCCCGCCGTTGACGCTATCGTCGAAGCCGCTGTCGAAGACGCCCTGGGGATCGTTCCAGTTTTGCAACCCCGAACAGTCGTGGTTCTCGGGGAGTCGGTGGTCGCCACAGTAGGTCCCACCGCAATGCCGACAGTTGTACGGCATGTTTTCGTCCTTCCCACACACGTCGCACTTGGCCATTGAGCAGGAGTATGTTCGGCGTCGCTAAGGGATTTGGGATTTTTCCGCCGTCGTTCAGACGACCGCTGTCGGTCAACGCCGGTAAGCGCCGTTGCTGGCTGGTCGATCCGCGCGCGGACTGTACATTTTTGCCTCCCCGTCCCCCACACTCGAGTGTGCAGGAGTACGAGCGCAAGCAACTGCTCGAGCGCGTCGAGCGCGAGGGTGCGACCGTCGGCGCGGACATCCCGGAGACGATCGAGATTCAAGGCGAGGAGATCGATCTCCGGACGTTCGTCTTCGAGATCAAGCGCCGCGAGACGGTGCCCGCCGGCGAACGCGAGCGCGTCGAGCAGGCCAAGCGGAACCTACGCCGGGAGCGCCTCGAGCGACTCGAGCGGATCGAGGAGGGGACGATCAGTCGCGAGAAAGGCGAGGAACTCGCCGGGAGCATCATCGGGATCGATCGAGCGCTGAACGCCCTCGAGAACCTGGGGCCGACGGACTTGGAACGCGAACAGCAGGTCCAGCAGGCACAGGATCGCAAACGCTGGATGTCCTTCCTGAAGAAGGCGCTGGGCCAGGAGGACGACGCCAGCGCACGGAGGGGGCGATGACGACCAACGCCGAACTCGCCGCCCGCTTCGAGGAGTTCGCCGACCTGCTCGAGGCGGACGACGTCGAGTACAAGCCCCGCGCGTACCGTCGCGCGGCCGAGAACATCCGATCGTATCCGTCGCCGATCGCCGACCGGATCGAGGCCGGTGACCGTGACGCCATCGAGAACATCGACGGCGTGGGCGACGCCATCGCCTCGAAGATCGTCGAGTACGTCGAGACCGGCGGGATCGAGGAACTCGAGGAACTCCGCACCGACCTCCCCATCGACATCGCCGACATCACGCGGATCGAGGGCGTCGGCCCCAAGACCGCGGGCAAGCTCTACCGCGAACTCGGCGTGCAGACCTTAGACGACCTCGAGGACGCGGCCGAGGCCGGCGAGATCCGGGACGTGAAGGGGTTCGGCCCCAAGACCGAGGAAAACATCCGCGACAACCTCGAGTTCGCCCGTACCGTCGGCCAGCGCCAGTTGCTCGGCGAGGCGCGACCGCTCGCCGACGACGTGCTCGCCTTCCTCGAGTCCCTCGACGACGTCGACCGGTGTGAGGTCGCGGGCTCGATCCGGCGGTGGCGCGAGACGATCGGCGACGTCGACGTCCTCGCGGCGACCGACGATCGCGAGGCGGTCGTCGATCGGTTCGTCGCGTGGGACTCGGTCGACGACGAGATCGAGTCCGGCCCCGAGAAGGCAAGCGTCCGCGTCGGCGAGAGTCGCGTGGACCTGCGGGTGGTCGTCCCCGAGGAATTTGGCTCCGCGTTGCAGTACTTCACGGGGAGCAAGGATCACAACGTCAGCCTGCGCAACTACGCGATCGATCGCGGGATGAAACTAAACGAGTACGGCGCGTTCGACGTGAGCGAGGTCGCGGATGCGGAGACGGGCCAGCGCGTCGGCGACCGCGTCGCGGGCGAGACCGAGGCGGGAATGTACGAGGCGCTCGGACTCCCGTGGATTCCCCCGGAGCTTCGGGAAGACCGCGGCGAGATCGACGCCGCCGAAAACCGCGAACTCCCCGACCTCCTCACGCGCGAGGACGTCCGCGGCGACCTCCACACCCACACCGAGTGGTCCGACGGCAACACGACGATCGAGGCGATGGTCGAGGCCGCCGCCGACCGGGGCTACGACTATTTCGGAATCGCCGACCACGCGGAGGGTCCCGGTATCGTCGGCGGCATGGGGCTCTCCGACGCCGAGATCCTCGAGCAGGTCCAGGAGATCCACGCGGTGGGCGAGGAAGCCGAGATCGAGGTCTTCGCCGGAATCGAAGCCAACGTCGACGCCGCGGGCGAGATCGACCTTTCCGAGGCGGTGATCGAGGCACTGGACGTGGTCGTCGCGTCGACCCACAGCGCGCTCGGACAGGACGCAGAGACCGCGACGGATCGGCTCGTCCACGCGATCGAGAACCCGGCGATCGACGTACTGGGCCACCCCAGCGGCCGCCTGCTCAACGAACGCTCCGGGCTCGAGTTCGACGCGACCGCGCTCGGGGCGGCCGCCGCCGAACACGACACCGCCCTCGAGGTCAACTCCAACCCCCGTCGGCTGGATCTCTGGGGGAGCGCCGTCCAGGCCGCCCGCGAGGCGGGTGCGCCAATCGCGATCAATACCGATGCCCACCAGCCGTCGACGCTCGAGTACATGCGCTGGGGCGTCCACACGGCGCGGCGCGGCTGGGCCGAACCGGGCGACGTGATCAACACCTGGGAGCTCGCGACCCTTCGGGAGTTCCTGCACTGACCTCGGTACCGACCACGATCCCGATGCGCCTCCTCGTCGACGTCATGTGTGGCGGGCTCGTCTCCTATCTGCGAATGTGCAACCACGATACCGTCTACGCCGGGGATCGCGGGCTCGAGGCCGACGACGACCTGCTCGCCGTCGCCCGGGACGAGGATCGGACGGTCGTCACGCGTGACGTCGACCTCGCCGGCCGTGCCGAGGACTCGATCCTGCTCGAGTCACGCGAAGTCGAGACGGGGCTCGCGGCGCTCGCCGCCGCGGGAGTCGATCTCTCGCTGGCGGTCGCTCCCGAGTTCTGTGGGCGGTGCAACGGCCCGCTCGAGGCGGTCGCTTCGACGGCGTCGACGCCGGCGTACGCACCCGACCCGGCCGACCGCGAGGTGTGGCGCTGTCGGGACTGCGGACAGTACTTCTGGCGTGGCAGCCACTGGGATCGGGTCGCTGAAACGCTTTCGAGTGCCCGAGAGTCGGCGACGGAGCGGTGACTCGAAACGGCACCGGCGGCAGTCGCCGACGGCCGTTCGTCAAGACGACAGTACGGATCCATACCGCTCGTCGATTGGGGGCGGCGGAGTGAACGGCTCTCGGGCGTTAGTAAACCGCGACGTCGTCGAACCGGCCGTCGTAAGCGATGTGGTGTGGGTGGGTCGGCTCGGTGCCCGAGAGGAAGAGCCGATCGACCTTCTTCCAGGTGTTCTCGTAGGCGAAGTGGCCGAGTTCCATCGCCGTCGTCCGCCAGCGCTCGAGGCCGTTGTCGTAGACGACACGGCGGCCGATCCCGTCCGCGAGCGCGGTCACGATCTCCGCCTCGTTCTCGAGAGCCACGTCGAACCCGGTATGAGCAACGCCGACGGATCGCGGCATGTGTGCGTACGAGGAGGCAAACGGGGGGAGAGAGAGGCCAGCGGTGAGCTTACGCGCGCGACAATTGTTCGTGGGCAGGTGTCGCGGGTTGAAAATTTCGACGGCGTCGACCGTCTCGGCGTACGTCCGCAGGTCCGTCTCGGAGAGGCTCACGTTCGCGAACTCCGGATGGGGGACTACCACTGCCGCGTCCTGGCGGTCGAACTCGGCCATCGCCGCCTCGAGCGGGATGAAATCCGGGACGGGCTCCTCGAGGCCGATCGCGAGGACGTGCTTGCGATTCCGCCAGGAGCCAGTAAAGACCTCGCGACCGGGAAGCACCAGCAACTCCTCGTCGGAGTAGGCCGCGGCTCGCTCGCGGATCTCCGGGAGGCGGGTGAAATGGGGTGCGTAGACGATCGCATCGAGGTTGGCCCGTTTGGCCCGTTCGACGACGCGATCGTCGAGCACCTTCACGTGACAGTCGATTCTGAACGTCACTCCGTCGGTCACGATCACTACTTCCGAGACGGTCGAGTTATGCATTCTGATTTGGCGGCCGCCTCCCAGCAGCCGTCTCGACCGATGACGGCCGTCGGTTCGTCGCCGATTCCCCGCTGGCTGCCGTCCGATCGTATATTCTGGCCGAAACGCGGGCTGCGAAAAGATCATTAGGACGGCCGTTCGAATTCCACTATCGAATGGCCTGGGAATGTGGGATCGACGGCTGTGGCGCAGTCTACGAGGACGTCGAATCGGCCGTGGTCCATCAGGCGACGGAACATCAACGCCGCGAGTGCAAGGTCTGTGGGACCGTCGTTCCCGACGGCTATCTCGCGATTCGGCACGCCTTTACCGAACACAGCCGCGCCGAATACGTCCGTGCCTACGGTGCGAGCTCCGAGGAAGTCCGGGAACGCGAGGAGCTACTCGAGGAAATCGAGTCGGAGGCGAATATGCAAGCGATCGCGACGGAACTGAAAGGATAGCGAGCGCCAGCCCGGTTCGGCGCAGTACCGGTTTCGTCGCCGATGGGACGACTCCGCGTCTGTACTTGGCGACGATTTCGGACATACGGTCGGCTGGCTCGTTACTGTCTGCGAGACCCCCGGTCTCGTACGATTCGCACGGTCCGACGACCTATCGTTCGTCGCTATCGAGCACGCGAATCTGGTCGCCCCGAACCGTGACGGGAATCGGGACCGTCGCCTCGTACAGTTCGACCGTCACCTGATCTTTGCCTTCGTCGATCCGCTGGACCTGCGCTTTTTCGCCTTTGAACGGCCCGGCGATGAGTTCGATGATGTCGCCTTCGGCGATCCCCTCGACGTCGGGCTTCGGCGAGAGGAAGTGTTCGACCTCGGAAATGTCCGACTCGCCGGGGACGATGCTCTGGGCGTGTGGGATGTCCTCGAGCACACGGTTGAGGGCGGCATCGCCGTCGGCCTCGACCATGACGTACGAGGTCAACGAATCGGGTGCGAGCGCGGCGTGAATCTCGGCTTCCTCGCGGTTGATGATCATGTCCGCGACGGTACGTTCCTGGCTCGCCGTCGTTTTGACAGCGAAGATTCCCATTAGATGCCACCACCGCTGGTCAGGAACAGCATGATCGTGCCGATGAGGAATCCGATCAATCCAACCAGGATGATCCCTGCACCGGCGATTTTCGATACCTGGAGGAACTCCTCACTAGTGGGTGTGGTCGCCATTTTCAGCACCCGAACGTACGAGGTGAGGTCGTACGGAACGTCCATATATGTCTATTCACAGCGCGGCGTCTTTTATCTGTCTTTCGTGTCCGTGTGGCAGCCACGTCGACTGCGACGTCGGGCCAGCGTCGACGTCGCACTCGACGACCCCGTGTCCAAACGGCTCGGCGTCGACTCCCCGTCGATGGCCGATGACGACGCCGACGGAGCAATCGAGCACGAAGCGGAACGGGAAGCCGAGATCGAGGACGAACTCGAGCGGATCGATCGCGACCCCGACGAGGTCGATACGGGTGACGACGATCTCGTCGGGGGCACGGCGTGATCACGGCTCGTCAAAATCGAGGGCCGTTCCGTCCGTCGCTCACGGTCCCGCCCCTGGGGGCCGCTCGCGCGGTCGACCACCGATCGGGACACGGGCCCGTTCGGCGTCCGGCCGGGCCGCGAGCGTCAGGTCGACGGACTGGCGTTCGCCGTCCCGAACGATCTCGAGTTCGATCGTCTCGCCGGGTTCGGTCTCGAGTGCGAGATACGACGAGAGCGCCGCCTGGGTCGGGATTGCCTGGCCATCGACGGCGATGATCACGTCCCCACTGCCCGGTCGGTCGGTGCTGGCCGGCTCGAGGACGCCGTCCGCGGGCGCGTCCGGGACGATTTCCAGGACCAGGACGCCGGTCGCCTCCTCGAGATCGACCGTCTCGGCGATCTCCGGCCCGACGGGCTGAACCCCGACGCCCATATAGGCGTGTTCGTACGCGCCGTCGTCGATGAGCGCGGGGACGACCCGGTTCGCGAGCCGCGCCGAGATGGCGAAGCCGATCGTCTGGGAGGCGCCGGCGAAGACGACGCCGAGTACCTCGCCCTCGAGGTTCACGAGGGGGCCGCCGCTGTTGCCGGCGTTGACGGCCGCATCGGTCTGGATGGCAGCCGGAATCGAGAACCCGGTCGGGCTTGGCAACGACCGGTCGATTCCACTGACGATCCCCTGAGAGATCGAGGCGTTGAACCCAAGCGGGTTGCCGAGGGTCAACACCTCCTGTCCGATCACCGCACCGGACTCGACGAACGAGAGCCCAGCGGCGATCTCCGGCATATCGTCGACTTCCAGGACGGCGAGATCGCTGTAGACGTCCGTGCCGACGATCGACGCGGTTCGCCACTCCTGATTGCGAAACTGAATTTCGATGCCGTCCTCGGGGGCGGTCTGGACGACGTGGTTGTTCGTCACGATGTGCTGGTCGTCGACGGCGAACCCGGATCCGAGTCCGCCACCGCCACCGGGACCGGGGCCGCCCGTCCCGGCGACGGTGACGAGGACGACCGAGTCGATCGTCTCCTGGTAGACGGTCGAATACTGGCTCTCGAGTTGATCGGGTCCCCGTTCGTCCGGCGTCGTCTCGTTCGAACTCGCGTCGTCGTTCTGTGCACCGCCGGTTATGACACTGCCGAGACCGAACGCTGTCGCGGCCCCGGCGGCGGTCAATAGCCGTCTGCGAGAACAGTGGTCGGGATCTGGCGTCACGCCAGATCCCACTTCGATGAGGTGGATAAAACGGTAACCAGCATGGGCAGCGATCGAACCCGTTCCCACGGACTGCCGGGTTGTGCCGGTCGAGAACGGGACGTCAGTTCTCGCGTGCCGACTCGACCGCGTCGACGAACGACGCGGCCGTCTCTCGGACCTGCGCCATATCGCCGTCGGTGACGGCCGCATCGTCGATGATCGCACCGCCCGCACCGACTGCCGCCGCGCCGGCGTCGAAGAAGTCGGCGACGTTGTCCCGCGAGACGCCGCCCGTCGGAACGACGTCGACGTCGCCCAGCGGCCCCGCGAGCGCGCCGATGTGGCTGGGTCCGACCGTCGACGCGGGAAACAGTTTGAGGAGATCCGCGCCGGCTTCCATCGCCGTCACGGCCTCCGTGGGGGTCATGACCCCAGGCGCGACGAGGACCCCGTGTCGGTTGCAGGTCCGCACGACGTCGGCGTCGACGTGTGGCGAGACGACGAACGATGCGCCCGCGTCGATCATGGACTGAGCGCTCGAGGCGTCGAGGACGGTCCCCGCGCCGACGACGGCGTCGGTGTCGGCGAGTTCCCGGTCGACGGCCGCGAGTTGTTCGGCCGCGCGCGTTCCATCCGCCGTGATCTCGAGCGCGTCGACGCCGGCGTCGTGAATCGCGCGTGCGACCGGCACGATCCGCTCCTCGTCGACACCGCGAAGGACGGCGATAACGCCGCCTTCGACGATCCGGTCCCGGACAGTTCGTTTCTCGATCATGCGGCTGCCCCGCCCCCAGTGGTCGTTGTTCGACGCCCGTGTGCGAACCGTGCGTGCTTCGACAGGATGTACATTACAGAGAGGACTGCGCACCCCGAGTTCAAGAAATTTACTCACAATAGAGACAATCGAGGATACCGACGCGTCAGTCCTCGAGCTTGCGGATAGTGACCGACTGGGCCTCGTAATCCTCGAGGAACGCGCCGGTGCCGCCGACGGTGTAGCGCTCGCCGTCGACCTCGAGTTCAAACGCGTTCTCGATCGGGAGCGTCGAGGTGACCGGCCGGACGAGACTCTGTCGAACGTCGACGACCTCGCCGGTGAGCGACGACGGGAGGTCGGCGTCGCCGACCGGTGAGCCGGTAACCGACGCCTCGATGCGGGTGTCCGTCGCCCGATAGAGCGCGATCTGGAAGACCGCGCTCCGGAATCCCTCGTACGTACAGGGAAGGTCGTTGGGAGTCGTGACGTACCGTTCCTCGGCAGTCGGCCAGTAGTTCGCCAGGAAGGAGCCGGCGAGGACGGGAACGAGTTGCTCCTGGGTGAGTGCGATCGCCCGCGTGTCGCTCGTGGCGGTCGTGAGTATCTTGCTGGGTGCGAGCAGCCCGTGTTGGCCGTCGACCGTCAACATCGTCGGGACGAGCGCGTCCCAGGTACGGACCGTACTGGCCGTTCCGGCCAGCGAGGCGATGTCCTGGTCCCCCTCCGTCGCACCTAACAGGAGGAGGACGAGCACGCCCCGCTCGACCGTGGCTTCGAGCGTCGACCGGATCTGCGGGAGCACCGCGGCGGGCAGGGAAAGCGTCACTTCCGTTTCGGCCCCGGCCAGCAGGTTCTCGAGTCGCTTGAGTACCGTCTGCCGGGATTTGATCACCTCGAACTGTTCGTCGGCGCGTTCGGTCGCCGTATACCGCGATTGCAGCTCCGGCTCGATCTCGTCGATGCTATCAGTGAGCCGACCGACGACCGTGTCGGGCTGGACGGGGCGAATGACCGTCGGGACCGAGTGGTCGTCGACCTCGACGAAGCCACGCTCCTCGAGCTCTTCGCTGATGCTGTAGACGTAGCGCTTCGAGACGTCGGCGGCGTCGGCGATGGTACTCGCTTTCGATTCCCCGTGATCGAGAATCGCGAGGTAGGTGTCAGTTTCCTTCTCGGAGAGCCCGAATCGCTCGAGCAGTGCCGCAAGCTCGTCGTCGTCCATGTGTATCCAGTACGTCACAGATCGAGCGGTCGATGTAAAGTATGCACGGTCCGGCCGCCGCCTGCGAACGGATCGGCGACCGCTGGACGGGATCCGGTCGCTGGGCACCGCCCCGTCCCGCGCTACGTCTGCAAAGTGGGAATACATTTTTCAACAAAGTTTATTGGCCCCCGAGTGGAGTGTAAGAACGATGGAACTACACGGCGCCCTCAATGACTTCAAACGGTCACAGGGAGACCCACGGCGGTTTCCCGGTGAGCGCAGATCCACGGCGGGACTCTTCTCGGGACTCGACGAGCGTCTCGTCCACGTCGCCGCCGACGGATCGATCAGGGACTACTCCTATCCGCTCTCGGGGCTGTCCGGCATCGACCGTTCCCGCTTCGGGCTCGAAACGGATGGGGACGTTCGCTGGTTCGACGACAGCTGTGAACAACGGTACCTCGCGAACACCGCGATCGTCGAAACGGCCCACACCGTCGGCGACTCGAGCTGTATGCAGTACGACGTCACGATCGGGCGGCTCCATCTGACTCATTTCGTCCTCGAGGAGGATGCCGGGATTTCCGGCGACGTCACGCTCCATGCCTGCCTAGGGTTCGCTCCGGAGGGGCGAGCCGGACGGGTCGGTCAGCTCTGGCACGACGACGCCGTCGAGGTCCACCACGACACCGAGCGGGATTTCCTCGCGGCCTCGACCGGCCTCACCGTGAGCGGGCAGGTCCCCGAGCGATTCGCGGAGCTCCTCGCGGCGGAGCCGACCGAGTTCCCCCGATCGCCGGCGGACGACCGCTACGAGGAAGCCCGGCTCAGTCCGACCGCGATGGCCGAAATCGAGCTTGTCGGCTCGGCCCCGAGCGCGACCGTCGCGACGTTGCTCTCGGACGACGG
The DNA here is from genome assembly GCF_002494345.1 of Natrinema ejinorense. Taxonomy (GTDB): domain Archaea; phylum Halobacteriota; class Halobacteria; order Halobacteriales; family Natrialbaceae; genus Natrinema; species Natrinema longum. Next base: position 246,684 of record NZ_NXNI01000001.1, on the reverse strand, counting down.
CGACCGAGCCGACACGCTAGAGCGCATCCGGACCAGCGTCGCCGAACACGCTGATCTCGAGGCCGTGCTCGCGGCGGGTCGCGAACAGGCTACGGATCAGTTGCCCGTTCCGGATCACGGCATCGAAGATGGGACCTCGGATCTCCGCGCGCTCGCGTTGTTACGGGCGCCGACGGGGGCACGGATGGCCGGCCCCGAGTTCGACCCGTTCTACCGGTATTCCGGCGGCTACGGCTACACCTGGTTCCGAGACGATGCGGAGATATCGCGGTTCCTACTGGAGACCGATCGGCGGCTGGAACTCGGGCTCGGGTCGTGGCACGCGAAGAGCGCCCGTTTCTACGCCGAAACGCAGTTGGCCGACGGGACCTGGCCACACCGAGTGTGGCCACACAGCGGCCGGCTCGCACCCGGCTGGGCACACGGCCGGGTCGAAAACGGCGAGTCGGCGGAGTATCAGGCCGACCAGACCGCGAGCGTGGCGGCGTTTCTCGCGACGTATCTCCGTCACGTCGATCCCGATGACGAACTGATTCGAGAGACGCTCGCGGCCGCGGTCGACGGCCTGGACGCGTCGCTCGCCGCTGACGGCCTCCCCGAACGCGTCCAGAACGCCTGGGAGAACATGACCGGACGGTTCACACACACCTCGGCGACGTTCCTCGAGGCCTACGCGGCGATCGCGCGAGCACCGGTCGACGAGGCGCTCGCGGCGCGGGCCCGAGAGCGTGCCCGAACGGTCTACGAGGCCCTCGACGACCTCTGGGTGCCCGAACGCGGGAGCTACGCGATGCGGATCGAGGACGGCGAGGTCGACGACCGACTCGACGGGAGTACGCTGGCGCTGGCGTCGGCCCACACGGAATACGACGCACTCGAGGGCGTCGAGGACGACCGGCTCGATCGGCTCGTTTCCCACGTCGAAACGACCATCGACGGGCTCTATCGGAACCCGGAGGGGTCAGTCGAGGGGCTCGCTCGCTTCGAGGGAGACCCCTGGCGCGGACGCGAACAGGAGGGCGAAAAGATCTGGACGGTGACGACGGCCTGGGGCGCCCACGCCGCGATCGAACTCCGTGACGTACTGGCCGCAAACGACCGGGAGGAAGCCGAGACGTTCGACGATCGCGGTCGGTCCCTGCTGGAACTGGTCGGCCCCGACGGCCCGCTTCGCCGGGCCGGGGGCTACCTCCCCGAACAGGTGTTCGACGACGGCACGGCCGACAGCGCGACGCCGCTGGGATGGCCCCACGCGATCCGGCTCGCGACGGCGAGCGCACTCGCGGAGACGGGGCCACTGACGCGTCCCGACGACGAGGAGCGTGTGCCGGTGCGGGACTAACGGATCTCGATTGCTTCGGAACGGAAACCGGGCGTCGACGCCGGATCAGGTCGTGGCTGGCGGCGCGTTGCGTTCGTGAGAGACGACGTTACGACCGGTTTCGGAGTCGAACAGGTGAACGTCCGACTCGTCGAACGTGAGCGAGACCCGATCGCCCGGCTCGAGGTCGACGTCCGAGTCGACGCGGGCGATGAACTCGCTGCTCAGGTCGAGATGGAGGAAGTTGTCGGAGCCGACCGGTTCGACAACGTCGATGGTCGCCGTGATCGAGTTGGCTGCACCCCGGTCCGCGATCCTGACGTTTTCCGGGCGGACACCGAGCGTATACCGACTCGACTGGAGTCCCTCCTCGTGGCTGTCGACGTACGCCGCCGAGAGTTCGAACTCGAACCCGCCGTCGGGACCGGTCAAGCGGAGTCGGTCACCCTTCGGTTCGACGGCGACCTCGAGGAAGTTCATCGACGGCGAGCCGACGAAGCCGGCGACGAACTCGTTGACCGGGTTCTCGTAAACGTCGGTTGGCTTCCCCTGTTGCTGGAGTTTTCCGCCATCGAGGATGACGATTCGATCGCCCATCGTCATCGCCTCGTGTTGATCGTGCGTGACGTAGACGGCGGTGATCCCGAGTTCGTTTTGCAACCGCTGGATCTCGGCGCGCATACTCGTCCGGAGTTTGGCGTCGAGGTTGCTGAGTGGCTCGTCGAACAGGAACAGATCGGGTTCCCTGACGATCGCTCGCCCGAGCGCCACCCGCTGTTTCTGACCGCCCGACAGCTCGTCCGGTTTGTCCTCGAGGAGCTCCTCGATGTCCATCATCTCGGCCGTTTCGACGACCCGCTGCTCGCGCTCGGACTCGCTCAAGTCGGTACTCATCCGGAGCCCGAACGCCATGTTCTCGAAGACGGTTTTGTGAGGATAGAGTGCGTAATTCTGGAACACCATCGCGACGTCGCGATCCTTCGCGTGGACGTCCGTAACGTCTTCGTCGCCGATCCGAATTCGTCCGGACGTCGGTTGCTCGAGGCCGGAGAACATCCGAAGCGTCGTCGTTTTCCCACAGCCCGACGGGCCGACTACGGTCACGAACTCGCCGTCCTCGATCTCGAGGTCGAGGTCGTCGACGGCGACGACCGACCCGGCGTCGTATTCCTTCCGCAGCGATTCGACCGTTACTCGTGCCATTTTCGTGTCCGTTCGGTTAGGCGACGTATAATCTTTTCCCAAAAGATAGAATTTGGGAAGTAATATTACACCAAATATATCGGCTATTGTCTTTTCGTCCGAATGCGCGACAGGACGGGAGGCGGCAGACACGTCGAAGAGTCAGTTCGACACAGGCCCGTACATCGAGCGAGAGGCCCTGAAACGACGATAGAAGCCGATAAACATCGATACACGGTATGCGTTCCCCCTCTGACGGGGCAGCATCCTAACAATTAAATATATGAAGATATTATTCATCACTGTTTGCCATGACACTGTATCGCAGGAACGCACTCAAGGGGATCGGCGGGGTTACAACGTCGCTAACACTCGCGGGATGTCTCGGCGGACTGCTCGGTGGCGGTGACCAGGGGACGACCCTCTGGAACGAGTTCACGGAAGGCGAGCAGGAAACCCTCGACAAACACCTCGAGACGTTCAACGAGGGGCGGGACGACGAACTCCAGTCCGAGAACCTCTCCGATCTGGAAGGACAACTCAAGACGGCCATCCCGGCAGGGAACGGCCCGCACACCTTCCCATGGGCCCACGACCGGATCGGGAAGTATCAGAGCCAGGATTTCCTCTACGACGCGGCGAAGGATGTCGACCTCGACCTCGAGGGAACGTTCACCGAAAACGCTGCAGCGGCAGTTCAGTGGGATGACGGCGTCTACGGCCTCCCCTACGGGTCCGAGACGGTGTCACTCATGTACAATCCGGATCTGGTCGAGGAACCGCCGGAAACGGTCTCGGAGATGGTCGACATCATGGACGAGCACCACGAACCCGAAAACAGCACGTGGGGGCTCTCCTGTCCGCCGACGACGGGCTACTTCGTGAGCGCGTTCTTGCAGGCCTTCGGCGGAAACATCTACGATGAAGAGAACCGGGACGTCGGTATCGAGTCGGACGCGTTCATCGAAGGACTCGAACTCCTCGAGAACACCGTCTGGGAGTACGTCGCAGACGATACCACGTACGGTGGACAGATGCCGCCGTTCGCCGACGGCAACGCGCCGTTCGCGATCAACGGTCCGTGGCAGGTCAGTGGCTTCCGCGACAGTGGCGTCGACGCTACTGTCGCACCACTTCCCGAGGTCGACGGTGGCAGTCTCACGCCGTACACGGGCGTGCAGACGTGGTACTTCACGTCGGAACTCGACGGTGCGGAGGAGGCGGCGTTCGATACGACCATGGAGTGGGCGGAGTGGTACGCGACCAGCGAGGACGTCATCATGGACAACGCAACCGAACACGGCCTGATTCCCGTTCACCAGGAGTACACCGGCTCCGACGATCTCGGCGAGGACGTCGCAATGTTTGCCGAAAGCGTCGATATGGGGACGCCGATGCCGGTCGATCCGCGAGTGAACCAGGCGTTCTGGACCACGTTCGAGAGCGGACTCGAGAAGGTCTTCAACGATCAGGCGGGTGCCAAAGAAGCGATGACGTCGGCCGCCGAAGAGATCCGCAGCCGCTGGGACTAACCGCGCTCAATAGCTTCACTCCATGTCAACGTCATCATTCCTCAAACGCGTGTCCGAACGGGGTCAACAGCGGCTTCCCGGCGACGCGACGGAGATCGATCTGTTCGGCCTTCTCCTCGTGTTGCCCGGCGTCGTCCTGTTTGGCTCGTTCATGCTGTTCCCCATCACCTTCCTGATCTACCTGTCGCTGACCGACGCGACCCACGCCGGAACAGTCATCGGGGGCGGCTCGAGCGTGATCGGACTCGAAAACTACAAGCAACTCTATTCGGATTCGCAGTTCTGGACCTCGTTTGGAACCACCTGGTTGTTCGTCGGCGTGAGTCTGGTCGTCAAGATCGCGCTCTCGCTCGGGCTGGCGATGGTCCTCACGCACGCTCGCGTGGTGGGCAAGCGATTCATGCGGGCCGTCGTCATCGTCCCGATGGGGTTCCCGACGGTCTTTACGATCACGGTCTGGAAAGGGCTGTTCAGCGGTGCTCGGTTCGGCCCGCTGAACCAGTTGCTCGATTATTACAATAGTGCCATCACGGGTCTCGTGAGCGCGATCGATACGGTCGTCGTTTTCGCGACGATCAACGCGCCCGAACTACTACTCGCCGACGTCCCGGTCGGGTGGCTCACCAGCGGTCGATGGAGCGCGTTCCTCGCGTACGTCACGACGGAAGTCTGGCTAGCATACCCGTTCATGGTGATCATAATCGTGAGCGCGCTTCAGGACGTCCCGGCGGAGCTCCACGATGCGGCGAAGGTCGACGGTGCGGGCTACCTCCATAGATTCCGGCACGTCACGCTCCCGTCGATCAAGCGCCCGGTCATGTTCGGCTCGATCCTGACCGCTGCGACGTCGTTTCAACAGTTCCTCGTCCCGTGGATCTTCAACAAGGGCGGCCCCTCTCGCCAGAACGAACTCATCCTCGTCTACGGCTACCGTGAGGCGACCGCCCTCGACGAGTACGCCTTCGGCTCCGCGATCATGGTGACTGCTATCGCGTTCATCGGCCTGTTCATGTGGCTCGCGGTGAGGAAAGGCGACCTCGCCGAAGGGGTGAACGCGTAATGACATCGTCCGAAACCGAGACGCAGGTCGACGAGCAGATCGGGAGTAACGGTCGAGACCTGAGAGATACCGCGAAGACGATCGCCGCAAGCGGCGGAGCGATCGGCATCCTGGTAGTGCTCATGTTCCCCATCTACTGGGTCTTCACCGCGTCGCTCTCCCAGGGATCGGGACTGATGAGTACCGAGGGCATCTTCGCCGATCCGTCCAGCTACAACCTCGAGGCCTATCGGTGGGTCCTCTTCGAGTCGGCGTTCCAGGACGCGCTCGTCAACAGCCTGGTCGTCGTCTTCGTCACGGTCAGCGTGTCGATGTCGGTCGTCATCCCGGGTGCGTACGCACTCTCGCGACGCGACTTCCTCGGCCGCGAGAAGATCCTCTACGGCTACGTCCTGTTCACACAGGTCGGTGCTGGCCTCTCGATCGCGACGTTGATCGCGCTGTACGCGCTGTTCGTTAATCTCGGACTGAGCAACAACCTTCTCGTACTCGGTCTGTTCTACGCAGCCGGGGCGATCCCGTTCAACACGTGGTTGCTCAAGACGTTCATGGACAACATCCCGGTCTCCTACGAGGAGGCCGCGATCGTCGACGGCGCCGGCCGGTGGGACGTCATTCGGGAAGTGATCCTGCCGCTGTCGAAACCCGGTATCGCAGTCGTGCTCGTCTTCACCTTCCTGGCGGGGTGGAACGAGTTCATCATCGCACAGACGCTACTCCGGCCGAACAATTACACGCTGGCGGTCGAACTGTTCTCGCTCGCGCAATCCGGCCGGTTCGAAACGCCGTGGACCCAGTTCTCGGCGTTCGCGCTCCTGTTTGCCTCCCCGGTCGCGATCATCTACTTCTTCGCACAGAATTACGTCGAGAGCGGCCTCTCCTTCGGCGGCATGGAGGGCTGAGGACGCTTTCGAGCGGTCATTTCGTTCGCAACTAGTCGTTACCGCAACTCGCCAGCGATGCCGAGACGTCGGGTGCCGTCCCGACCGTTCGACGGCTGTAGATCGGCGTTCAATGGCTCCCGTCGCTCTCGAGGACGACTACGGTCTCGACCGAGAGCGACCGCTGTCCGTCGACACCGTCACCCACGTTCGACCCAGTCAGAAGGTCGGTTTCGACGACAGGTTCGTCGATCTCGACCGTTGCGGTCCCCGCTCCGAAGTGAAGCGCCACGACGAGGCGGCGACCGCTTTCGGGGTCCCGCCGAGCGAACGCGACGGCGGCGTCGGTGTCCACGTCATAGGGAATCCGCTCGAGTTCCGCCCCGGCTTGCAGCGCTGGATCGGTTTTCCGAAGGTCGATGAGTCGCTCGTAGTGCTCGAGCAGTTCCTCGTCGAACGCGTCCCAGTTCATCGGGTCGCGTCGTCCCGTGACGCCGGTTTCCTGTCCGTAGTAGAGCATCGGTGAGCCGGGGAGTGTGAAGGTCACAGCGCCCGCGGCCAGTTGCGCCGCCCGTCCGTGCTCGGCGAGATAGCGATCGGTGTCGTGGTTCTCGACGTACAGCAACCACTGCGAGTCGGGGTGGGAACCGCGGCGCTGCCGGTTCTCGACCGCCTCGAGGATCGCGTCGGCGGTCGTCGTATCCAGCCCGGCCGCGGAGTCGGTAAACTCGTCGGCGACCGCGTCCTCCTCGGTCGCTGTCGCCTCGTCGGCAGGGTCGTCCGTCCCGTCGCTCGTGCGCGAGTCGTCGGCACGACCGTCAGCGAACGATTCACCCAACTGCTCGAGCGTGTCGTGGAGGACGTCGTCGTGATGCATGTGGAATCGGCCGCCACCCATCTCGGTATCGGAGGGCAGCGTCTCGTCCAGGAGAAAGAACTCGCTATCGCTGCCGCCGACCCGGTCGTACACCTCGGTCCAGAAGCTCAAGGGCACGCCCCAGGCGACGTCGGCCCGAAACCCGTCGACTTTGTCGGCCCAGAAGTCCACGACTTCCAGCAGGTACGCTCGGACCTCGGGATTGCCGTAGTTCAGGTTCGGAATGCCGTCCCAGCCGAAGTAGGTATCCGCGTCCCGCTCGTCGAAATCCTCCCAGCGGTACCAGTCTCGATATCGGTCGTGATCGGGATGCGTCTCGTCGACTGCGGCCTCGTAGAACGGATGCGTATCCGCCGTGTGGTTGATCACGAGGTCAAAGACGACGCGGATACCCCGGTCGTGGCAGGCGTCGACCAGCGCCTCGAGGTCGGCCATCGTCCCGAGATCCGGGTCGACGCTGTAGTAGTCGGTCGTGTTGTAGCCGTGTGGGCCACCGAACTCCATCGGCGTTCCGAACCCGCTTTCGGCCTCGAGAAACGGTGTCAACCAGAGGACGTCGATCCCGAGGCGCTCGAGGTGATCGAGTCGATCCGCGATCGTCTCGAACGTGGGATCGTCCCGATCCGGGAACCGGCGCGTGAAAATCTCGTAGACGACCGAGTTGACGGCCCACTCGGGCGGTTCGAACGGGTGGACGACGCTGACCGTTGCCTCCGTCCCCTCGCCGTCGGGGACCAGTTCGACCGCATCCGGAACGGAGTGTCGCTCGTCTACGGCGACGGCGTAGACGCGGGTCGGTTCGTCGATCGCGCTGACGGGAATCGTGCCGTCGGCCTCGAGGACGTCCTCGTTCCGGTCGTCGACGTAGAACTCGATATCTGGGTTGCCGTCGCCGACGACGCTCGCGGTCGCCGAGAGGTGTACCCGGCCGTCCGCGACCGTCGCGTCGAGTTCGACCTGCGGTCGGGGCGCGTCGTCGTCCGGCTCGGGAAACGCGCGAACCGCCAGTTCGTGCGTTCCGTCGGGGGCCTCGAGCGCGAGCGTGTACTCGCCCGGCACGTCCGGTTCGAACTCGGCGACCGGGCCGTCGGTCGGTGTCGCCGTCGAGTCCGCGGGCGAATCGAGCACCGTCCAGTCGTACGTGGCGTCGCCGTCGGGATTCCACGGCGCGAGGTCGTCGCGCGCCTCCATCTCGTTTCCGGTCGGGTCGACGATACCTTCGTCGACGGTGACGAACCGCGGCGGCCCGGGGTGGTGTGAGCCGTCGCCGCTCTCGAGTCGAGGAGTGGAGTCGGGTTCGCCGCCGTCTGCACAGAGCCGTCGCCAGTCCATGGAATAGCTTCCGGCTCGGAAACTAAATGTGTGGTGTATTGGTACACCACGATTCCCGGACGACGACCGACCGTGCTGTCGGCCGCAGTGAGCGCTCCGCCTACGCCTCGTCGAAGAGCTCCTCGCCTTCGACCATGTGGTCCTCGACGGCGTCCATGTCGAGGGTGACGCCCAGACCGGGGTCCTCGGGGATCTCGATGTAGCCGTCCTCGATGACGTCCTCCTCGACGAGGTCCTCCCACCAGCCGAGTTCGTAGGAGTGGTATTCCACCGCAAGCGAGTTCGGGATCGCTGCGCCGACGTGGGCGCTGGCGACCGTCGCGACCGGCGAGGCGACGTTGTGCATCGCGACCGGGACGTAGTACATATCGGCGAGGTCGGCGATCTTCCGCGTCTCGCGCATGCCGCCGACCTTGGGCATGTCCGGCGCGATCATGTCGACGGCCTGCTCCTCGAGCAGGCGGCGCTGGCCGTGCTTGCGGTAGACGTTCTCGCCGACGGTGATCGGCGTCGACGTCGACTGTGTGACCTCCCGCTGGACGTCGTGGTTCTCCGGCGGCACGGGGTCCTCGAGCCACCAGACGTCGTACTCCTCGAGTCGCTTCGCGAGACGCTTCGCGCTGCCGCCGGAGAACGTCCAGTGACAGTCGAAGGCGACGTCCGCACGGTCACCGACGCGCTCGGTGACTTTTTCGACGATCGCAGCCTTGTGTTCGATCTCGGGATTCCGGAGGTGACGGTTCGCGCGGTCCTTCTCGTGACCGCTCGGCACGTCGAGGTCGAATTTCAGGGCGTCGTAGCCCAGTTCTTCGACGACGCGCTCGGCCTCGTCGGCGCAGGCCTCGGGATCGGCCTCTTCCTCGGTGTGGCAGTCGCAGTAGACCCGCATCTCGTCGCGGTACTTGCCACCGAGCAGCTGGTAGGCCGGCACCTCGAGGATCTTGCCGGCGAGGTCGTGGAGTGCGACCTCGATCCCCGAAATCGCGGTGACGGTGACGCCGCCGATCGAGCCCTCGCCGGACATCTTCTGGACGAGGTGTTCGGTCAACCGGTCGATGTCCAGCGGGTTCTCGCCCTGCAGGAACGGCGTCATCCGTTCGATGAGTTCCGGCGCGCCGGCCCCCCAGTAGGCCTCCCCGGTGCCGACGATCCCCGCGTCCGTGTAGATCCGCACGAGCGTCCACGGGAAGTTGCCGTCGACCATCGTCGTCTGGACGTCCGTGATCTCGACGTCCCGGCCACCGCCACGCTCGCGAGTGACCCCCATCGTCTCTGCCGAGAGGTCTCGCATCGTGTACTCGGCGTTCGGATCGTGCAGCTGTGAGTAGTCGACTCCCATGGATAGACATTCACTCCAATGGTAGTAATAGTTTCTACCTCCCGTGGACGCGGTACCGGTGTCGTCGCTGGTCGGAACATCGGACCCGAGACGAATGAAGCCGTTGCTTGCAACGGTCGCCCGCTCTCCTCGAGCGAGAGCGCGGCGTCACTGACCGTTACCGGCGACTCGCCTCACGCTCGAGTTCGTCGCGGACGTCCTCGAGGTCGACCTCGAGCGACTCCATCGCCGCGAAGGCGGCTCGTTTTTCCGCGGTGCGTCGGTCGATCGCCGCCGGCCCGACGGCGAACTCGATCCGACGGACGCCCTCGGCAGGGCTCGAGCAGCCGACCACCGCGACGGGGCCGATTTCGCGCGTGTTCCGCACGTGGGTCCCGCCACAGGCCGTGGCGTCCCAGGGCTCCCTCGAGGTGGTCGTTCCGGTAACGCCCTCTCGGCTCACTCTGTCGGTTTCGTCCGCGATCGTGACGATCCGGACCCGCCCCTTCTCGACGGCGGCCGCGTCGATCTCCGGATCGAAGCCGATGTCGTCGCGCTCGCGGGCCGCCGAAATCGACACGTCGTCCCACGATACCGGCCGCGACTCCCAGACGACGCGGTTGACGCGCTCGTCCAGTTCGATCAGCGTCTCGTCGTCGAGGGTCGCGGTCGTTTCGAGGTCGACCCGAACCGTCTCCGATCCGATCTCGAGACCGGCGTCCGTCACGTCCTCGAGCAGCCGCCGCGCGGCCCCGACGAGGACGTGGCCGGCGGTATGGGCCCGCGTGCAGTACATCCGGAACGACCGGTCGACCGAACAGAGGACGCGCTGGTCCGGCCGAAAGGACGGCTCTGCGGCCAGCACGTGAACGACCTCGCCGTCGACGAGCTGGACGTCCGTCACCGCGATATCGCCGATCGTCCCGCGATCGGCCGGCTGTCCACCGCCCGCGCCGTAGAAGTGACTGCGCTCGAGCCAGACCTGCCGGCCGTCGATCGCCGTCACCTCGGTCTCGAATCGCGTCACGTACGGCTCCGCTGCCGCCCGTTGCCCGGTCATCGGTCACAGTGGGTCGTCGGCGCTTAAAAGTCTGGCCGCCGAGACCGTCTCCGAGCCGAGAATAGACCCCCCGTTACTCCGCGAGGGTCACGTCCAGTCGCTCCTCGAGGGCTTCGATCAGACCGCCACCGACGCCGGCCTGCGTCGCGCGCCCCTGTTCGACTGCGAGGATGTCCGTCTCCGAGGCCCCGAGCTCGTCGGCGAGTTCTTCCCGCTGGAGGCCGGCCTCCCGCCGTGCCTCGACGAGGGCCTCGCCGTAGTCCGAAACCAGGTACGGCAGCGGATCGTCGTCGTAATTGGTTCCCTCGCTCTCCCAGTGTTTGGAGTCACCGTCCCAGACGGGGTTCGCTTTCGCGACGTTCTGGGCTGCCTTCTGCCGGCGGCTCGGTTCGTCGTCGGAGCCCGCGTCCTGCTCGCTCCGCGCCCGATTCCGGTCCTCGCCGTGTGTCTTCGAGTCGTCGTGTGGCGCGCAGTCCGGACAGACCTCGAGCTCGGCTCCGGAGACCGATGCGAGCGTGAGTGAATCGCTCTCGGCACCACAGAGTTCGCAGTTCGTCCCGCCACCGCCACCGGACGAACCGGTCGAGTATTTGGCCATGCGAGGCCTTGGCATCTGTCGCATTTCAACTAATCGGTAGCACGGACGGCCGACGACACACCGTCTCACGGGGATCGCCCGAGTGTCGGCTCGAGCGTGCCACGCAAAACCCGGTCCCGTCCACGAGTCGACTCCGGGATCGATGTCGCGACGAACTGGCTCCCCTCGGATCGCCGTGGGATGTCGCTAGCGACCGCCGTACTTCAGGACCGTCGCCCGCAACGGCAGCGCCAGCCCGCCCACCACGGGGAGAAACGCGAATACGGCGAGGTCGACGGCTAACGTGGCGGAGCCGGCCAGCGACACGCCGAACCCAGCGAGCGGGGCGAGCACTGGAACGACGTAGAGATACGACGGCGTCCAGCCCGCGCCGCGTCTCGTGTGGCGGACGATCACGCCGAACAACAGCGGCATGAGGACGGCTCCCGCGAGCAACGGACCGCCGATCAGCGTCGTCGTGGCCGCCAGCACGAGCGCGACGACGATCGTCTCGTCGATCGTCAGCGGCCCCCACGTGTTCTCCCGACGAACCACTCGAACGACGAGCAGGCCAAGGACCGCGAGGGCGACGACGCCCGCTAGTACGCCGTACCAGAGCCACCCCTCGAGTGGCGGGGTCACGACCGTGACGGTCCGGACGAACCCCACAGGTGTCTCGAGACCGTGGCGGCTCTCCGAGAGCAGCGTCCAGACGGCCGCCGGATCGCCACCGGTCACACGCAGGGCCGCCCGAAGCGAGTCGAGCGCTGCCCGATGCTCGATGGCAAACTGACCGAGACCGGCCGCGTAGACGAGCACTGAGAGCCAGAGCAACGGCAACGAGAGGTTTCGCCGTCGCCACCAGGCCGCGATCGAGGATTCAGCGTCCGATCGAGACGCGGATCGCGAGCGCGTCCCGCGGGATTGACCGGTCCCGTTCGCACTCGCGCCGTCCCTGCGTTCGCGTTGACTGCTCGATCCCGATCCGCGACGCCCCGTTCCACCGGTCCCGGTCGACGTCCCACCAGTCGTACCGGCCGTCGACGCGCTCGAACCGGCCGCTGCCGAGGAGGAGGTCCCACCCCCCACCCCGGCCGCCGATTTCGCGCCGCTCGCGCCGGCCGCCGAGGACGCGGACGCGGACGCCGTCTCCGATTCCGAGTAGCTCAGTTCCGTCCCGTCGGAGTCGTCCTCGTCGCCGTCGTCGGTCTTCCAGACGTCGGGTGAGGGGAGCCCGCTGGTCCGTTTCGCGACGTACTCCTCGTGGCCGAGTCGATCGTAGGCCTGTCGCTCGACCGGATCGCCGAGAATATCGTACGCCGTCTGAACGGCGGTGAACTGGGCCTGTGCGCGATCGTCGTCGTTCAGGTCGGGGTGGTAGACGCGAACCTGGTCGCGATAGGCGTCCTTGATCTCGTCCTGAGAGGCATCGGGCGGGATCTCCAGCAGATCATAGAAATCGTCTGTCATATGAGCGGGGGATCGATGTGGTCTGCTACGGGGATTAGCGGGGAGGGGTTATAATTTCGGTGCTCTTTCCAGTTCGGTTATACGGCCGAACGGGCGGCATCGAAGGTGTTCGACTGCCCGGCCGGCGACGCTCCGCCCGGTGCATAGCCAACGGCGTCGGTTCCACGCTCCGGAACCGGGAGTATTGCGACCGCGTCGGCCGAACGCGCCCCGATTAGGAGAAATCCCCGAGCGACGACTGGCCGGCCGACCGATCGTCGTGGGCCGGTTCCAGATCCGACCCCGGCGCCGCTCCCTCAGGGGCTGACGCCCCGTCCGGATCGGTGTTCGCGCCCGCTGGGTCGCCCTCCCAGCTCTCGAGGCTGGCCTGATCGGCGGCCGCGAACTCGAGGTTCGCCACGCGGACGCCGAGCTTGCGGACGGGCTCGCGATCGAACTCGGCGAACAGGTCGCGAGCGATGCGGTCGACGAGGTCGGGATCGTCGACGGGGCCGGGCAGCGACCGCTCGCGGGTGTTGACGTCGTACGGCGGCGTGACGGCCTTGACCCCGATCGTCCGGTATAGCGCGCCTTCCCGCCGTGCGCGGTCGGCGACGGCGGCCGCAAGCGTCTCGATCAGGTCGTACTTCGGGGCCGGGTCGTCGACCGGTTCGGCGAACGCCGACTCCCGTGAGAAACTCTTAGGGTCGCCTTTCGGTTCGACCCGCCGGTCGTCCTCGCCGCGCGCGCGGTCGTACAGCTCCCGACCGCGCTCGCCGAATCGCTCGACCAGCGGTTCCGGGTCGGCCTCGGCGACGTCGCCCGCCGTCTCCAGCCCCAGCGCCCGCAGTTCGCGGGCCGTCACGGGACCGACGCCGTGGAGCAAGTCGACCTCGAGCGGGGCGAGGAACGCCTGCACACCGTCGGGGTCGACGACGGTGAGGCCGTCTGGCTTGTCGAAGTCGCTGGCGATCTTTGCCGTACTCATCGTGGGTGCGACGCCGACGCTGACGGTGACGCCGACCTCCCGGCGGATACGATCTTTCACGTGCCGGGCGAACCCCTCCGCCACCTCCCAGGCCGTCCGCTCGGTCACGTCGAGGTAGGCCTCGTCGATGCTCACCTCGCGGACGACGTCGGCACAGTCGTGGAGGATCTCCCGGACGTCGCTCGCGACCGCCTCGTAGTAGTCCATGTCGACGGGGCGGTAGTAGCCGGTCGCCTCGCGCTCGAGGTCGTCGTCGACCTCGTCGTCCTCGAACGCCCCGCGCCGGGGGAGCCGCTCGAGGGCCGTCGAGATCGCCTGTGCGCTCTCGACGCCGAACTCGCGGGCCTCGTAGCTGGCGGTGGCGACGGCACCGATCGTCTCGCCGTCCTCGTAACCCATGCCGACGACGACGGGTTCGCCCCGGAGTTCGGGCTCGCGCAACCGCTCACAGGAGGCGTAGAAGCAGTCGGCGTCGACGTGACAGACGATCCGATCCTCGTCGTCCTCGCTCTCGACGCCCGGGAGTCGCGGCCCGTCGGACATTCGTTACCCGTCGATACGTCCGAACGGACGTGAACGTTGTGCCCCGTGACTGACGGGGTAAACGGGTCTCGAGTGTGCACGCTACACGGCCGTCAGTTGTACTCCCGCCAGCGGTACCCACACTCGGTACACTTGAAAAACCGCGTCGGCGGTTCGTCGGCCGACGCCGTCTGCTTGAGCGTGTACCAGGCTTCCTCGGCACCGCACTCGTCGCAGATGATATCCGTCGCCTTCGGTTTGCCCTCGAAGTTGGCCTCCTCGCTCGACTCGATCACGTCATCGTCGGTCTGGGACTCCGTCGTGACGAACGCGTCTTCCTGCTCGCGGTCCCGTTCGCTCGAGGCCCCGCAGTCGTCGTTCGTACAGACCATGCGCTCGCCCTGCGCTTTCATCATCGAACCGCAGTCGTCGCAAAACTGCATACTTCCCGTCTACGAACTCGGCACGCAAAAACACACCAGTTGGCCGGCAACCAGCAAACTCACTCCGTCCCCTCGAGTGCCTCGTCCTCGAGGACGAACGGACAGTCCGCAACGCGGAACGTCGATACGCTGGGCACGGTGAGAATCTCGGCGTCCTCGTGAGCGCACGCGACGTCGGGTGGCTCCGAGAAGTAATCACAGCCCTGGCAGTAGGATCGCTTCTCGACCTCGCGGATCACCCGACCGTCCGGCCCGCCCGATGGCCCGTCCGCGTCGGCGGCCTCGAGTCGTGCCCACAGACGGTCGCTGTCGGTCTCACCGGTCTCCTGCCGGTCGAACAGTTCGTCGAAGTCGGGCGCGCTCGATGGTGACCGATCCGAGTCGGTTCCGTCGGCCGCTCCCTCGGCGCTCGCGGCGAGGTCACCGAGTGGAGCGGATCGACGACTCCCATCAGCGTCGGTGTCGCCGCTGGAAGCGCCAGCCGCCACCGGGTCGGGATCGCCATCGCCTTCGTCGTCTGGGTCGCCAGCCGCCATCGGGTCGGGATCGTCGCCCTCGTCGTCGGAATCGCCAGCCGCCGGCGGATTCGACTCGTCGGGATGCGTGAATTCGAAGCGGTCCTCGGCCGCAGAATCCGACCCGTCAGTCATCGAGAGGGTCCTCCGTTTCGGTCGGTGAAACCGGCGTCTCGGCGTCATCGTCGACCGATTCGGCCTCCGCTTCGACCGCCGCGAAGACCCCCGCGGTCGTCGGCCCGTCGTCGGCCTCCACGCGGCCCTCGAGGGCCGGCGGATCGGCCGTCTGCAGTCGGTTGGAGCCGAAGACGGACGCCTTTTTCGCGACATCGGTGAACGCGCTCGCACAGTGGGGACACTCGGGTGCGGTCAGCAACGCGATGCCGACGCTCGAGCCACAGTCCTCACAGTTCGCCGTCGTGATTCCGAGCCTGTTGGCCGCCAGTTTGAGTCGGTCCGTGGCGGTTCGCCGGCGCTGTTGTGCGGCGAGCTCCTCGCGCTGCTCCCGGAGATCCACGACCGCCCGAGCGAGCAGCGTCGATCGGTCGGCGAGTCCGTCCGTCTCCGCGAGGAGGTCGTCGAGGACGATCTCGAAGTTGTCGAACCCGCCCTCCACGGTCGATTCGAGGGCCGCAAGGTCCCTGTGGGTCGCCTCGAGATCGTCCGCGGTGGCTCGATCCGGGTGGCGGTGGTCCGCCGGAGCTTTGTCGTCGAGTTCCCCTTTGAGCTGTACCACGCGAGCACGGACGTCCGCGAGGAGATCGGTGAACTCGTCGCGCTGGGCCTCGAGTTCGTCACGGTCGGCGACCTCGAAGTCGTCGTCGGTCGCGACGGTCCGGACGGCCGTCACCAGGCGACGACAGAAATCGTCGCGGCTCTCGCCGCGTCGCGTCGCTTCCGCCACCACCCAGTCGTCGACCCCTGGCGGGAGTGGAACGGAGACGCTGCCCTCGTCGCGATCCTGACTCGGCATCTACCCGTAGTAGGGACATCAACCGTATAAGAGTTTGTGAGAGTTTAGAGCGTCCCCCGATCGAAACCAGCCGTCACCGGATCTTTCGGACGTTACTGATGTCGAAGCCGCCGTCGTGAATCTCCGTTTCGAACCGGACGATGTCCTCGTCCTCGAGTCGGGAGAGCACGCCGCGGAACTGCTCGACGACGAGGGTTCTGGCCCGTTCCGAGCCGCCGCTTTCCCACTCGAACAGCAGGGTCCCGTCGGTGGCTTCCTTGAGCCGGCCGAGCTCGGTCTGTTCGAGGAGCTCCGAGTTGACCAGCAGGAGGATCAGGCCGCCCCATCGATGAGAGGCGCGTTTGAGCCCCTTCAACAGGACGGTCAGGTCCGACCAGCCGAGCCGGTCGTCGGCCGCTGCGACCAGGTCAGTGACCGAATCGATCACGACCACGCTATCCGCCGCGTGGTCGGTCAGGTACTCCCCCAGCGCCTCGAGGACGTCGGTCCGATCGTTGTGACTGCCGAGTTCGGTGATGTCGGCCATGCTCTCGGCGTACCAGTCGGTCGGGACCGGCGTCAGCTGGAAGTACTCCTCGGCGAACTCGACGTACGTTACGTCGTCCATTCCCGTCCGGACGAGTTCGTCGTCCATGACGAACTCCATCTCGGTGACGACGGCACTCCGTTCGTCGGTAAACGAGACGTAGTGGACGTCGTCGGGAACCGTCGTGCCGGGCTCGAGGTCGCCGTAGTAGAGATCGAACAGCTCGGGATCGGCGTCGATGAGCCCGCTCATCGCGGCGCTCGTGTAACAGAACTCCCGCGCGCCGGCCCCGGGTTCGCCCGCCAGAAGGACGACGCTCCCGGTCGGTGCTCCACCACCGATCATCCGATCGAGCCGCGAGATTCCCAGCGGCATCCGCTCCATACGTGTCCGTTCAGTCGGATCCGCTTACGTGTTGTGGGCAACTTCCGCTTCGTTGACGGGCGTCGAGAGCGGGTCGACCGAAACCGCTTCACCGACCGCTGGCATCACTCGTCCGTCCGAACGTGAGCCCCGGTCTCGGCCGCCGCCGTGAGAACGACCGTTCCCTCGAGTCCGCGAGCCGAGAGCGCGTCTTCGGCCGCAGCCGTGGCCTCGTCGGCGTGGATGGTATCGGTGACGCCGTAGACGACCGGTCCCCACGACGACTGGCCGACCCCCGAGAGAACCGGACACTCCCGGAGCGATTCGACGAGTTCGCCCGCGGGTGGCCGAAAGACGCCCCCCTGGGCGTCGGCGTACCAGACGCCGTTCTTGCGCCCGATCTCGGCGATCGCCTCGCCGAACGCCTCGAGGCGGCCAGCCGCCGCGGCCGGGAGCAGTCGTCGAGTGACGACGCCGGCGATCTCGTCGGCGATCGCGGGATCCGCGCGTTCGACGACCGTCCGCATGCTCGCGTCCTCGTCGTCGCCGCTGCGGCCGGGGTCGGCGTCGGGGACGACGACCAGAAACCGCCAGTCTGCGGGCAGTTCGTGACGGGCCACGACCGGGGGGACCGTCCAGTCACCCGCCGCCGGCGGCTCGGTCGTAAATCGGTTCGTCGGATGGCCGGCGTCGACGACGAACCCGCCGCCCTCGAACGTCGCGACCCCGACGCCGCTGCGGCCGCCCCGACCCATCGCGGGCGCGTGCTCGCGGATTCGTGCCTCGAGACCGTGGGCACGCGCCGTCGCCGTGAGCACGGCGAGTGCGAGCTGGGTCCCGCTCCCGAGACCGACGTGGCGTGGCAGCGATTCCTCGAGCGCGACCGCGACGCCGGGGACCTCGAGGATGTCGGCGGCGCAGTTCGCGTACTCCAGGACCAACGGATCGTCGGCCTCGACGGAAGCGGCGGGGTCAGCGGTGACGGTTACCCGCGGCTCCGCGAGTCCGATGCCGATACCGCCGTAAAGCCGATCGCGAGCGAGCGAGAGGTTCTGGAAGCCGACGTGGAGTCGCGCCCCCGCGCTGACGGTCGCCATATCGCGGCGTAGGGGAAGCGCCGTCAAGGGGATTGCGACGGTGGCAACGAATGAGACGGTCCCCTGTCCCGAGCAACCGGCGACTCCACGGACGGGTCGTGGGAGCGCCGGAATTGCCTGACAACGATCCGTATGCCCCCGATTTCGGGCGCGTCTCCCGGTTTTCCGTGTGCGACGCCGAGCCCTCGCTACGCGTCGTCGTCCTCGAGTCGACGGCTCACTCGCTGTAAGACGTCGGTCGCGCGTTTGACGTCGGCACCGCGTTCGACGAAGACGAGCGTTCGTGGCGGGGTCGTCGCCGTCGGTCGTACCCGAAGGTCGAGTTCCCTGGCCGTCTCGGCCGCTGTCTCCTGCCCGGCCTCGAACTCGAGGCGAGCACGATCCTCGTGGACGAACACGCGAGCGAGTCGGTCGTCGCGGCGAGCGATGTCGTAGGCGCGAGCGCCGTCGGGCGTCGGTTCGACGTCTCGATCGGCGTTCCTCACGGCGAAGGACGCGAGTTGGCCGTCCTCGCGGCCGTCGACTTCGCTCGAGAGGAGTTCGGCGATCCGGCGACCGTCGGTGATCCGATCCTCGACCATGTCCGTCGCTCGGTCTCGCGGGATTAACCGTCTTCGGTGTCGCGGACGGCCGACCGGGCGATCGGGACGAGATCGTCGACGTCGATGCCTTCGCGGCGGGCGTAGACCACCGCGGCGGCCTCGATCGTCAGGCCGAGTTCCCGCTGGAGGGTGTTGATCGCGCCGACGGCCTCGTGTTTCTCCATCCCTTCGGCGACCAGCGAATCGAGCACCCGTTCGAACGCCGACCGTTCCCGCAGGAGGTCCTCGTCGGGGACGAACTCCTCGGGCACCGTTACGCCGACGGGATCGAACGTGACCGCGAGGCCATCGTCGTCGCGCTCGAGGAGCCCCTCCTTGGTCGCGATATCGATCAGTCGCTTGGCTTGATCGGGGGAGAACCAGTCCCGATCGAGCGAGAGGGCGACGACGAACTCGTTTTCCTTGAGGCGACGGGTGCCGTTCTGGATGAACGGGGCGGCGACCGCGACGCGAAGGCTCATCGGAGACGACTTGCTCGAGCGGTGAGAAAACGATGGCGGTTCCGGTCGATTCGGGGGCGAACGGAGCGCCGTCCGGTGGCGATCAGTCGGACGCGCGACCGCCGCCACCGCTGTTTCGGTCCGCCCGGGACGGTGGAGGGAACTCGGCGGCAGTCGGCTCCGGCACGTCGGGGAGGACACAGCGGTCGGGTTCCCGGTTGACGTGGCGGTACTGGTCCGGCGCGTTCGCGAGCGGGTGGGCGGGGTTTTGATCGCTGTCGATCCGGGCGGCCCGCACTTCGTCGAATCCGTTGAGCCGGGCGCGAATGCCGCGCCAGTGATACCGCGTCGCGGTCGGGATGGAGACGGGACGGGGCGGCTTCCCGTCCGGATGTCGCGTCGCGAGGATGGCACTGTTGACGTTACTGGCGAGCGCGTCGTGGTCGATGAGGACGCCGACCGAGGCGTCTCGTGGCGCTCGCGCGGCGAGGACGTCCAGTCCGAGGTGGAGTGCCCGATACTCCGCGACGTTGTTGTCCGGCGGCGTGTCCGCGGTCGCGACGCGTGCGACGCGGGTGCCGTCGCGCGTTTCGATAACGGCGCCCAGTCCGCCGCCCGGTCCCCGGAAGGACCCGTCGGTAGCAACGTAGAAGTCACGATGGTGGGTCCGCGGGGGATGGGCGATGTGGGGCGTGGGCGACTCGTCGAACAAGTCCCGCAGTGCGGGCCGGCCGTGAGCGGCCATACCAGTAGTACGCGGTGTAGGTTTCTTAAAGTTATGCCAGTACTCGATCCGTGCGACGAACTCGTCCCGAGAGGCGCGCTCCTCGACGAACGTCCGGGGAGTCCGACCGTCTCGACTCCCCGATCGGCCACGACTACACCGGGATGTACCGCGTCCACGACCGCACCACCGTACCGCGTCTCGGCGACCCCGTCGAGCACGCGGGCGTCGAGAAGGGGTCTCGCTGTCCGTCGGTGAACGCTCGCTCGCGGATCGGCGGCCACCGCCGGAGCGTCTGACAGCGCGGACGCGAGCGGACGACCGACCGGCCTCGATTCGTGGCGCTGACGGACAATTATCTGACATCGAAACAGTCTCGAGACGGTATATACGACCCGAATTCGACGAAATCGAGGGGTTCGACGTTCACAACTGACGTCCTCGCGGACGGTGTCGGATCGATCGGGACCGGACTCCCAATCTGTGTTGGCAGTAGGTGTAATATCACCGGGTACCTGGAGAGTGTATGAACCAGACGACTGCCAGCCGGATGGAAGCGGCCTGTGCGCTCCTCGCGGAATCCGAACGCCGGTTCCTGCTCTACCAGCTGGCCGACGATCGAACGGTGAACCTCGAGGACGTCGTCACGCAGGTCGCAGCCTGGGAGTGTGACGCCCGTGCCGACGCGATCGACAAAGAGGTTCGACAGCGCGTCTACGTTTCGCTGGTCCACAACCACCTGCCGCGACTCGCGGATTACGACATCATCGAGTACGACCTGCGCAGCGGTGACATCGTCCTTGCGGACGGATTCGACGACATCAAACCCCTGCTCGAGCAGTTCAGGCAAACCGAAGAAAAGCCCGAGATCCGCGAACGGGCACCGCTCTGAGTCGGCCGGAGAAGTAGCCGAGTAGCTGTTTTGTCTGCGCGAGTTCGTTTCAGCGAACGCCTCGTCGCCTCGAGTCGGCGTTTCCTGGCCGTGAGCGTACTGCATCGCCGGCCCCGGAGCGATCAGTAACACATAACTGGGTTATCAATTTTCGGAACGGGTTTCAAAGACGAGAACGTTAGGATGAGAGACCAGGAGTGGTGACGATGTCAGACAGAAGACAAGAAGGGGAGCCACCACCGGTGCGAGAGATCGAATTCACGTTCGACGAGTGTGCGTATCCGTTCGTCGCCGTCTCGGAGCGGATCGATTGTCGGGTCGATCTCGCCGAAATACTCCCACGCGGCGATGGAGAGTACGCGGAGTTTTTCACTGTAACCGGCGGTGACCCATCCCAGGTTGTCAGCCTCGCCGAGGCTCACGAACGCGTCGACGCCCACCTTCTCAGCGAGTACGAAAACGGTGCGCTCTTCGAATTCCTCGTTTCGATCGACTGTCCCGCGGTGGCGCTTGCCGAACTCGGGGCGCTTCCGCAGATCGTTCACGGGAACAGCGGCACTGGACACATCGTCGCCGAAGTACCGCCACAACACGAGACGGGTGCGGTTATCGACTCGTTCCTCGAGCGGTTCCCGGCGGCAGCACTCGCCGCAAAGCGTACGAAAGACGCGCTCACGACCCCGTTTAGTCAGATCGCGTTCCACCAGGAGCTTCGGTCACGGCTCACGGAACGACAACACGAAGTACTCGAGACCGCGTTCGAGGCCGGCTACTACGAGTGGCCCCGCGAGTGCTCGGGCGAAGCGGTCGCGGCCGAACTCGGGATCACGTCGCCGACCTTCTCACAACACATCCACGCTGCCGAACGAAAGCTCCTCACGATGGTGTTCGAGCGGACTCGAGAGACGCATCGGCACTGACGCGCTCGAGGGTCTCGGTGTTACACTGCGACGACGACTCGCCCATCGCCGTGGACGGTGACGTCGCAGTCCTCGAAGCGAAAGGAGAGGCGTTCGGGTCGTGCCCGGCCCCGGGTGCGCGTAAAGAGTCGGTCCACGGCCTCCGCATCGACGACGTCGTACAGCGGTCGCATGTCGGCTGGCTCCATGCCCGTGACGGCCGCGACCGTCCGAACGATCGACGACGACGGCAGGTCGGTCCCGTCCCAGTCGTACCGGGCGGTATACGGCTCGGAGTCGGAGCCATCGCCCGGTGAATTCGCCGTCGACGTCCCGTCGTGTCGTGTCATGAACGTGCCTCCGTCCGTCCCGAGGGACCCGACGAGTTTTAGTTCAGTACCTATACCTCATGGTCGCGGGTTCGACTGACTGGTATTCCCTATGGGGGAAGCCTCGCCGTCGTCGGGCTGTGCCCGACTGCCTGAGGGATCTTCGATCCCTCCCCGTTTACCGCGAGGAGGATGTCACCGGCGAGCCCACTCGAGCATTCGCTCGTAGACCGGATCGGACGCCAGCGCCGCCGCGTCGCCGACCAGCACCAGCGCGCGCTTGGGTCGGGTAAGGGCGACGTTGATCCGTCGGTAGTCCTCGAAGATCGGCCCCTCGAGCGAGCCGGTCGCGGTAAAGGAGACGACGATGACTTCCTGGCTCGATCCCTGGAAGCGATCGACGGTGTCGACGGCGACGTCGTCGGGCACGTGCGTCGATATCTCCGACACCTGCGCGCGGAAGGGGGCGATGACGCCGATCTCCGAGCGCTCGAGGCCCGCTGCCTCGTAGGCCTCGATCAGCGCCGCGATCCGCGCGGCCTCCGCGCTGTCGGTGTACTGGCTCCGATCGCCCTCGACGTCGACGAACGAGACCGGATCCTGCAGCGACTCGGGAAGGCGATCCCGGGAGACGCCCTCGAGATCGTCCAGGGTCCGCGCCGCGACATCGGGCGTCGCGGGCCGGAGTTGGCCGTCGTAGAACTCGTTCGAGGCGAAGGCCTGGATGCGCTGGTTCATCCGGTACTGGCGATCGAGCATCACGCCGGCTTCGGGATGAAGATCGACGAGTCGTTCGAACAGCGACTCGGTGAGGTCGTTTTCGGCCCGAACGACGGGCGGAAGCT
Organism: Natrinema ejinorense; assembly: GCF_002494345.1. Taxonomy (GTDB): domain Archaea; phylum Halobacteriota; class Halobacteria; order Halobacteriales; family Natrialbaceae; genus Natrinema; species Natrinema longum. The sequence goes on along the minus strand of NZ_NXNI01000001.1, from coordinate 223,937 downwards.
GCTCGTGGTCGCCGACGAGGACGAATCGCTCGGCCAGGTTGATCGCCGCGCAGGTTCCGGGTTCGGTGAGCTGTGCGGCCTCGTCGACCAGCGCGACGTCGAACGCCTGCTCTTTCATCACCCGCGAGCCGCAGGTCGACGTCGTCGCCGCGACTACCTGCGCGTTCTGCAGCGTCGCGACGCGATCTTCGGGATCACCCGCCCGTTCGAGCCGGTACGGTTCCATGTCGTCGCGGATGCCGCTTTCCGAGCCGACGCGGACGACCCGATCTTCGTCGATCACGTCCTCGAGTTGCTCGAGCAAGGCCTCGAGCGCGTTGTCGACGGCGCGATTGGTAAAGGCCGACAGCAGGACCCGCTCGCCGCGTTCGACCATCGCGCGGATGGCCCGAGCGATGGTGTAGGTCTTCCCGGTCCCCGGCGGCCCGTGGATCAGCGCGCAATCCGTCGCCCCGACCGCCTTCGTGACGGCCTCGTTCTGTCGGTCGTTGTTGTCGATGAACGTCTCCTCGATGGTGTCGAACGCCGGTTTTGCCCGTCCGAACAGGATCTCTTTTCGCCGGTCGTCGCCTTTCAGGAGCGCGTCGTGCATCGCGACGAGCAGGCGATCGGTCGTCAACTCCGATGGATAGACGTCGAGCCGGGTGACCTCGACCGGTTCGTCAGCCGTGATGACGATTTCGTCGTCCAACCGCTCGATTCGGGCGAGTTCGGAGCTACCGCGAACCGGATCCCCGTCGCTTGCCAGCACCAGATCTCCCTCCCGGAGCTTCGAGTTCGCGCCGCCCGTGTTGTGCGCCCTGAGTTCCCAGCGGCCGCCCTCGAGCGGTCGCTTCTCGAGGAACTCGAGATCGATGAGCGCGCGGTCGTCGTCGGCCCGCTCCTCGGCCGTCTGTTCCCAGAGTTTGGCGTACTCGCGGTGAACCTCCCGGCGTTCGTCCTCGATCGCCCGGTAGAAGCGATCGAAGTACTCGAGTTCCTCGTCGGGCAACGACTGGCCGATCTGACCGGCTTTCGACTCCTGATCCAGCCGGCCGGAGACGACCATGCAGGTGTCCTGTTCGAAGCAGTACTCGCACTTCGCGTCGGCCTCGTAGCCGGTCGGAATATCGCCCGCCGTCTCCATCGCCGCGATCTCGTTGCGCAGCCGGACGACGTACTTCAGGAGGCCATCGCCCATCGTGAACTCCTTTGCGGGGGTCAGGTCGCCGGTCTCCTCGTTGCGATCCAGCGCCGAGTTCTTCGTGTAGAGGAGGGTCCCGATATCGACGTCCCCACCGTGTTCCTCGAGCAACAGCGCGTAACAGGCGGCCTGCACCTTGTCCTTGAAGCGGGGCTCTTTCTTCAGGTTCTTGCCCGTCTTGAGTTCGACCGGCGCGCCCCGTCTGACGGCGTCGGCCCGGCCCCGAATGCCGAACGTCTCGCTGATCAGGAGCTGTTCCGACCGCCAGCTGTCTTCTTCGGTCAGCCGACCCTGCTCGAGCCAGCCCTCGATGGCCGTCGCGTTCTCCCTGATCTCCTCTTTCACGGCCGCTGGCGTCTCGCCGAGCAGGCCGAGCTGGAGCCCGCGTTCCTCGACGCGAGCCTCGATCGATTCCTCGAGGTCGCGGCCACGAAGCAGGTCGCCGAAGACCTCGTGGACGAGGGTCCCCTTGACGACGGGGTAGTTCAGTGGCACTCCCGAGAGCTTGTTCAGGTAGTAGAGTCGGGGACACTCGACCCAGTTACGGATCGACGTCACGCTCACGAGAAAGGAGGGTTCGACGACGACGTAGGAGTCGCCCGTCGTCGCGTACTGCGTCTCCCCCTGGTACTCCTCTTCTTTGGCGTTCGTCACGAGCAGTTCCATCCCCGGCTCGAGCAGTTCGGCCGACTCGGTCCACTTGTTCCACAGCGTTACCGTCGTCGTTTCGCGACCGTCCGCGACGGTCGCCGTCCCGCCGTCGCCGCGAGCGGGTGACTCGCCGTTCCGTGCGTCGTCGGCCGGCCGAAGCGGCACCTCCGCGAGTTCGCTTTCACCGTAGCTCGTGGCTACCGACCGTACGTCGACCTCGCCCGCGACGGTTCCGCGTACGTGCACAGCTATCGTCAACGGTCGAGCGATCAAAAACGCTATCGGTCACGGGATCCCGATCGAGTAACCGGCTCGAACCCGTCCGTCGACCGGCGTTCGATCCCGGTAACGACGTTTTACCGACGGTTTCGATCTCGCTCGAGCGATTACGGTGGCCGGAACGGACACGGCGCTTTTGGGATCGCGAACCCTACGTTCGATGGCATGAGTGACCCGAACGGCGACGATCGTCGGACGAGCGACGAGTCCGAACCGGGAGTCGATACCGGGACCGACGCTCCCGACGGACCGACCAATCGACGGGAAGAAGCGTCCGCCGATATCGACTCCGGCACCGGCGTCGGGGACCGGACCGAGACGGGGAGCGACCCGCGCCACGAGTCCACCCAGGTCGCAAACGAGGAGCGCCGGCGTGGCACGTCGACCCTGAGCCTCCTCGTCGCCGTGTTCGGCGCGTGGATCGCCCTCTCGGTGCTGGTCTTCGACGCTGCGGCCGCGTCGCTGTGGAACAACGTCCTGGTCGGCCTCGTCGTCGTCGTCGCCGCCGGCTACAATTACTACCGGGTGAAAAACGACGTCCCACTCAGTGCCGGCATCGCCACACTGCTCGCTCTCGTCGGGGTCTGGGTGATCGTCTCGGCCGCACTGCTCGAGATGACCGGCGGGCTGTTCTGGAGTACGCTCGCCACCGGGTTCTTGATCGCCGGACTGGCGGGATACAACGCCTACGAGGCCCGCGAAGCCCGAACCGTCGCGACCGAATCCGGACCGGGTGCTTAGACCCCGTACTCGGTCTCGAGGCGCTTGACGCGGTGTTCGGCGGCGTGGTGACCCATCGCGACGACGGAAAAACCGACCATGATGACGGCGAAGGTAATCGAAACCGCCGGCGAGACGCCGTTGACGTAACTATTGCATACCTGACCGAGCGCCAGCGAGAGCGGGGCCAGCGTCAACAGCGCGCTCTTGGCGGGAGTGGCCCGAAACAGTTCGACGAACGAGAGTGAGTGGCGACCGGACATGGGGAAAGTGTCGGTTACGCTCACTTCGGGGGAGCCAACGTATTCCTTTTGATTCGCATAGCTCGAATCGGCTGTTGGAAGACCGAACAGTCCGCGTCCGGTTCCGTTCGGTGCAATCGATACGTTCATTCTGCCGGCAGTCCAACCCTCGCGTATGCGGATTCGCGAGTGGCAGGATATACTCGAGGACGTCACCGAACGGACCGTCGATCCGGAGGACTGGCGTGCAGTCGCCGGCGACCGTGCCGGCGGCGTCGGCGAAGACATGTATCTCGCGCATCCTCGGGCCGGCGTCTTCGTCCTGAAGACGTACGCGAAGAACCCCTTCGAGGTTCGCGGCGTCGGCACGCACGTCGCCCGCAACCTCGACGACGAGATCGGCTCGTTCATGCCCGAACGCGACTCCGGCGGGCGCTTTGCGGTCCAGTCCCCGCCCGAGGACGAGGAGCAGGCCGAGACGGTCGGGAAGCGCCTCGAGACCGTCCTCGAGACCCACGCGGACGCACCGACCCGGCCACAGGACCTCTTCGACGACGTGATGGAGGCCCTCGAGAGCCCCGCCTTCGGGCCGATGGAGTACGACCAGTACGACCGGCCCGACGAACTCGAGGAACTGGCCGAGCGGTTCGAGGAGGCCGACGACCTGCTGAACGCGGAACTCGAGGACCTGATCGAGACCGACGAGGTCGATCGAGGCTTCATGTGAGCGGGGTCCGACTCGGCAGGTCACCAGCGACGCCCGTCGCCTGCGTCTGCGTCCGATGACTCTTTGGGAGCGGGCTTCGACGGTAGAGCCATGCCACCGAGCGCAAGCGCAGAGGCCGTCGTCCGCGACTACTACGACGCACTCCGCGACGGCGACCCGCTTTCACCCTACTTTTCGGACGCCGACTCGACCGTCAAGTTCGGCATCAGCGAGTCCCTGTTCGGCGGTGACGACGTCGCCGCGGCCCTCGAGACACAGACCGAGACGACCGACGAGTGGGTCGTCGAGAGCGGCCATCTCGTCGTCACCGAACGCGACGGATTCGCGACGGTCGCCGACGAGGTGGTGATGGCCTGGACGAAAACGACGACCGGCGAACGCTACCGGTTCGACAGCCGCTGGAGCGCCACGCTAGTCGAACGCGATCCGGACGACTCGAGCGAGAGCGACTGGGCCTTTACCACGATGCACGTCAGCGCACCACACGAGTTATGAGCCGGAGTCGCGGTTCGGGACGCGGCCCCTCGCGCTCGAGCGGGGTAACTGACGGGGCCAGACAACTCAAGGCCGTCTTCGTCCTGCTGGTCGGACTCTCCGGCGGCTCGATCGCCCTTCAGAGCGGCGCCTCCCCGCTGGTCATCGGCGCGGCGATACTCGGCGGCGTCGCCGCCGGGAGCGCGTTGCTCTGGTATCTGCTCTGGATTACGACCGAGTGACCGCGTGTCCGAACTGGCTTCCGGGTTTGTCGCCTACGGCGACAAACGCTGGGGGTCACGCGAAACTCGGTTCACTCGTTTCGCTTGCTCTCAACGGCTTCGTCTACGGACTCAGACGTTGACGATATCGAGGAAACCGACTCGCGCTACGCGCTCGTGGTTTCCACGCGCTCCCAGAGTGCGTCCCATGGACGCAGTCGCTGGCGATCTCGCGGGAACAGCGAGAGACTCACTGCGTTCGCCTCTCTGGCTCCCGCTCAACGGTCAGCGACCTCGCTACGGTGAGAGTCGCTGACGGTCTCGCGGGAAGAGGACCGCTTCTCGGATGTTGTCCAGTCCGAGGATCGTCATGATGAGGCGTTCGCCGCCGAGCCCGAAGCCGGCGTGGGGCGGCATGCCGTACTTGAACATCTTCGTGTAGTATTCGAACTGGTCGGGATCGAGCCCCTGCTGTTCGAAGCCCTCGATGAGCTTCTCGTGACGGTGTTCGCGCTGGCCGCCCGAGACCAGTTCCATGCGCGGATGCATCAGGTCGAAGCCGGTCGACAGCTCCGGATCGTCGTCGTGGTCTTTGATGTAGAAGGGCTTGATCTCGCTTGGCCAGTCCGTGATGAAGTAGTGGCCGCCGACGTCGTCGCCCAGCGCCTTCTCGGCCTCCGTCGAGAGGTCGTCGCCCCAGACGAGCTGTTCGTCGAGTTCGCCCGTCGCGTTGATCCGCTCTATGGCGTCCTCGTAGCTGATGCGCGGGAAGGCTTCCGCGGGTGCGCTGAATTCGTCTTCGAGGCCCAGCGCCTCGAGTTCGTCGGCGCAGTTGTCTGCCACCGCTTCGTAGGCGGCGCGGACGACGCCCTCGACGACGTCCATGGCGTCGTTCTGGTCGCAGAAGGCACCCTCGAAGTCGATCGAGGTCGCTTCGTTGAGGTGACGCGGCGTGTTGTGTTCCTCGGCGCGGAAGATGGGACCGATCTCGAAGACGCGTTCGACGTTCGAACCGGCGATCAGCTGCTTGAACAGCTGGGGCGACTGGTTCATAAAGGCCTCTTCGCCGAAGTAGGTGATCGGGAAGAGTTCGGTACCGCCCTCGGTACCGGTCGCGACGATCTTTGGCGTGTTGATCTCCGTGCAGTCGAACGTGCGGAACTGCTCGCGAACCGCACGCAGGATCTCCGAACGGATCTCGAAGACCGCCTGCACCTCGTCCTTGCGCAGGTCGAGGGTGCGGTTGTCGAGTCGCGTCGAGAGGTCGGCGTCGACCTTGCCGGAGGGGTCGAGGGGGAGTTCCGGGTCGGCGGGGGCGATAACCTCGACGGACTCGGGCGTGACTTCGACGCCCGTCGGCGCGCGCGGTTCCTCCTCGACCGCACCGGAGACTTTGACGACGCTCTCGCGGGACGCGTCGAGTCCCGTCTCAACTAGGTCCTCGTCCATCTCGTCTTTCTCGAACTTGATCTGGATCTTGCCCGAGGTATCCCGGAGAATCAGGAAGGCGATGCCCCCGAGATCGCGGATCTCGTGGACCCAGCCGGCGACCGTCACGTCGTCGCCCGGCTCGGCGTCGGCAGTGTAGGTTCTATCCTGCATACCACCCGATTGACGCAGGCGGAACTTAAGCACAGTCGTTCGGAGTCGCGCTCGTCTCGCCGATCGGATTCACTCCTCGAGCGCTCCCACGAGTTCGGCTAGGGATCCACATCGGTCGACAAATGTCCTCGTCCGTCCTCTTTTTGTCGCCTCACGCACTGTGTGGAAGTATGGGCGACCTCGAGCGACTCGCCGACGACGTTCGTCGGGCAGACACGGTCGTCGCCTTCACCGGGGCCGGTATTTCGGCTCCCTCGGGCGTGCCGACGTTCCGGGGCGACGACGGCGTCTGGGAGCGATTCGACGAAAGACAGTTCGCCTACGGCCGGTTCCAGCGCGATCCCGAGGGGTTCTGGGAAGACCGCGTCGAGTTACAGCGGACGATGTTCGACGGCGACTTCGAACCGAACACGGCCCACGAAGCGCTGGCCGCGATGGGACGGGACGGCGACCTCGAGGCCATCCTCACCCAGAACACGGACGGATTACACGGCGAGGCAGCGGCGGTCGGCGGCGAAACGAACGACGCCGAACCCAACACTGCGCGCGACACGGACCCGACCGTCCTCGAGCTTCACGGCAACTCCCAGCGGGTCCGCTGTACCGACTGCGGGAACCGCCGGGACGGCGATCCGATCTTCGAACGGGCAGCCGACGGCGACCTGCCGCCGACCTGTGACTGCGGTGGCGTGTTCAAACCCGACGTCGTCCTCTTCGGCGAGCAGCTCCCGGGGGCGGTCATCCAGCGGGCTCGATCGCTCGCCCGCGAGAGCGACGTCTTCCTCGCGATCGGCTCCTCGCTCGTCGTCGAGCCCGCAGCCTCGCTCCCGCGACTCGCCGCATCGACCGGCGCGACCGTCGGCATCCTCAACCTCGAGTCGACGCCGGTCGATGGGATCGCGGACATCGTCTCTCGCGAAGACGTGACGGACAGCCTCCCTCGATTACGGGACCTCGTCCTCGAGTGATGGGGCGTTCGAGGGACTCGCTCGCGCACTCGACGGAGAGTGACGGCGTCGGCGTCTGACAAAACAGTCGAGACCGGGGGGAGACGCGCTCGAACGGGATCGACGGCGCGCGTCAGGCGTCGTTGGCCGCTTCGACGGTCTGTCGAACCGCCTCGATGCCCTCGTCGTGCGCGAGGTCACCGACGACGATGACGTCGGCGTGCTGGGCCATCGAATACGCGGAGTCGTAGTCGTGAATCCCGCCGCCGTAGAACAGCGTCGATTCGTCGGTGGCGTGGGCCGCGGCCTCGACGACGCTCTCGTCACCGAGGATGCCGGAGTACTCGACGTAGACGATCTCCTGCCCGAACATGTGCTCGGCGACCGTCGCGTAGGCGGCGACGTCGTCCGCGCCGAGATCGCAGTTGGCCTCCGTTAGCTCCGCGACGTCGGCCTCGGGGTTCATCACGATGTAGGCCTCCGTCGTCGTCCGTTCCCAGTCGAGGTCCCCCTCGAGTCGCACCCATTCCTTGTGGGCCTCGGTGATCCAGAACGGCGAGCCGGCGTTGAAGACGGTCGGAATCAGATAGCCGTCCAGCGCGTCGTCCTCGAGGACGACCTCGGGGTTGGAGGGCTCCTGATAGAGGGCGACGTCGTGTTCGGCACAGGCCTCGATGACGGCGCTCATGTTCTCCTCGGTGATGCCCATGGTGCCGCCGACTTCGATCGCGTCGGTGCCCGTTGCACAGAGATCGCCGTAGGTCACACCCTCCGGTAACTCCTTGTCCGGATCGAGCTTGAGAATATGGTTCCAGTCATCCCAGGGGGTAGTCATACCGCGTCGTTTCCCGACAACCAGCAAAAACGCTACGGAACGGCCCCGTTCCGAGCCCCATCATCGAGATAGGCGTCGAAACGATCCGTCGAACGTCTCGGGGCGACAGGTGGGGGGTAACCGCCCCCCGATCACGATCGACGGCCGGGACCGATCGAAACGCCTCGCGGAGACGGGGACCGGTGCTCGTGAGACGGGACCAGCGAAGTCTGGGGTCCAGAGCCGGTCACTGCGTCGCTGATGCCGTCAGGTCACAGCTGTTCGGCGCTGACAGCGCGGAGCGAGCTGTCGTTCTCGACTTCCCAGATCCGCAATACGAGGTGGGCCTTGCAGTAGTATTCGGCGGTCTCGAGACCGGTCTCTCCGTTCTCGAGGACGAGCTGGCAGGTACCCCCGTTCGAACACTCTGGTGAATGTTCACACATTTGAACTCGGTTGAACTACTCGTCTCCCGGTCAAGACTTTGTCGGTGAAAGAGTTCGGTCGTCGCGCCCGAAGTGGACCCGTGCTATCGATTCGACCCGTCATACTCGGGGATACCACCGGCTACTGACGGCGATCGGACTGAGACGTTCGCGAGCGCCGACAGCACGGTCGAGACAACACGCGGGTCAGTTTCGACCCCCCAGTACGGGCGTGGACTGCCGCTAGACGCCCTGACTCATCAGGTGGCTGCGCAACACGTCGGCTTCCTTGTTCCCGGAGCCGGTGTTGACGATGACGACGGTTTCGTCGCCGTCGAACGCGCCGCGTTCGGCGAGTTCCCACGCGCCGCTCGCGGCCGCCCCTGCGCTGGGGATCAGTTCGAGGCCCGTCGTCTGGGCCACCCGGACGGCGGCTTCGAGGATGTCGGGATCGTCGGTCGCGACCGCGCCGCCGTCGGTCTCGCGGATCACCTCGAGCACCCGCGCGCTCGCGGTCGGGTCCGGCACCTCCAGTTCGCCACAGATCGTGTCCGGGTGGTCGACCGGTTCGTGTTCGTCGCGGCCGTCCTCGAGGGCATCGACGATCGGCGCACAGCCGGACGCTTGCGCGGCGTAGAGGGCCGGCGTCTCGTCGATCAGGCCCAGTTCTCGGAACTCCCGTGTGGCCTTGGCGAGGCCGACGAGTCCGGTGCCGGCTCCCGTCGGATAACAGATCGCGTCGGGCACCGCCCACTCGAGCTGTTCGGCGAGTTCGTAGAACAGCGTCTTCGCGCCCTCGTGACGGTAGGGAGTGTCGAACGACCGGAGCGAGTACCAGTCGTCGTGTTCGGCCAGTCCCTCCTCGAACGCAGCGGCGGCGTCGTCGAAGCGACCGCCGACGACGTTCATGTCGCCGCCGTGGACGTTGACCATCGCCTTGTTCGTAAAGCCGGACCGTGAAGGGAGATACGCGTGTGCCTCGAGTCCCGCGCGGGCTGCGTAGGCCGCGGCGGCCTGGCCGCCGTTGCCCGTCGAGGGGAGCGCGACGTCGGTCGCGCCGTGCTCGAGTGCTGCCGTCACGGCCATCGACGCGCCGCGATCCGTGACCGAGCCCGTCGGGTTCCGGCCCTCGTCTTTGATCAGGACGCGTCCGACGCCGAGTTCGTCGGCCAGATCGGGACAGTCGACCAGCGGCGTGGCTCCTTCCGCCGTCGTGACCGCGGACTCACGGGCGACGGGCAGCAGTTCCGCGTAGCGCCACTGCGAGTCGAACGGCCGAGATGCGAGCCGCTCGCGATCGAGGTCGATCGCGTCGTACTCGTAGGTCGGATCGAGCGCACCGCCACACGCCGGACACTGGTGTGATTCGGCGGCGTCGACGGTGGCCCCGCAGTCGACACACTCGAGGCCGTCAAAGGCGGCTGTCAGGTTCATACTGGGATGTTCGCGGCTCCGAACTAAGGGTTGTCCATCGACGGCTCAGTCCGACGCGGGGAGCGGCGATCGATCGCGATCGAAGCGAGCGGTGAGTCTCGGAGTCGGTGACCCGAACGAGAGAACGAAGAGATCAGTTGTCGCCGGTCTTCGACTGCCACTCGTAGTCGCGGCGTTTGGCGGACTTGCCGAAGCCACACGACGAGCAAACTTTCTTTTTCGTGTGATAGGACTTCTCTCCGCAGCGACGACACTTGGTGTGGGTCGTCTTGTTCTTCTTTCCTTGGCTTGGGGTTCCTGCACCAGTCATGGAGTGATCGAGACGACGTTATCGCCGCGTATAATGGTTGTGTCTTCGACTGGCGCCTCGTCGTCGATGCCGCCCTCGACGGGAATCGTGACGTCCTCGAGGACCAGGTTCATGTGTTGGTCGTAGCCGGCGAGTTCGCCGACGTACTCGTCGCCACTTTTGAGCCGCACCGAAACGCGTTCGCCGAGCGACGCCTCGAGGACGTCCAGCGGTCGTCCACTCATACGCAACACCGCAGGAGATGGATACTTAATCGTACCGGTCCGGACTCCGTCGTCTGACGGCGAGAGGACGCTACTCCCTGCCGTGGCTCGGCGAGACACGGGTGGCGTTTCGACGGTCGTCTCGAGTCCGAGACCGCGTGGCGAGGTGGCGGCATCGTCCCCCTGGCGAACCAAACGGCTAAGTGTACGCTCGTTGACCGACTGATCATGGGAGAGAAGAAATTCACCATCATCGAGTTGCACTTCGACGGCGACACGCAGTTCGGACCCGGAACGATCGGCGAGGCGCTCCCGATCGGCGGAACGAGTTCGACAGCGGAGACGGATTCCGAGACGGAGACCGAACCCGACGAGAGCGTGGCCGCGGACGACTCCGGCGGCAAAGGAAAAAGCGCCGCCGGCGCACTGATCGCACTGGTCGTCCTCGTCGGGATCGCCGCCGCCGTCAGGAAGTTCCGGGGCGATGACGAGGAGTCGGAACTCGAGCCCGAAGAGGAGCCGGACGTCATCGTCAACTAACCGCCGACCGTCCGGCGACGGCCCGCCAACCGGCCGACGGCACCGGGTCCCGACCGAGCCGAACGCTTTTGCGCTTCCTTCCCGTACCCGTAGTCGTGAACCTCTATCGTAGCGCTCGGGCCGTCGCCGGAGCGTCCGGTGACGACGCGATCGACTGGCGCTCGGCCGCCGACGCCGCCAAGGCGGCGACCGACCCCGGGTCGCTCGTCCTCGAGTCCGGCGAACGCGAGGCCTACGCACGCGACGTCCGTGACGCACGAGCGGCCGTTCGAACGGTTTCCGGCGTCGAGTTCGACGTCCCCGAGACCGTCGAGATCCAGAACCGCCACCACTGGATCGACGCCAACGTCGCCACCTTCGAGCGCGTCATGAGCACCCTCGAGACCCACACCGGCGCGTTCCCCGGCGTCGCCCGGACGATCAACACGGGGACGATGACCGTCCTCCTCTCGTTTCTCGGGCGGAACGTCCTCGGCCAGTACGATCCGCTCTTGCTCGCCGACGCGCCCGCGAACGATCACGCCCTGTACTTCGTCCGGCCGAACATCCTCAACGCCGCCGAGAAACTCGACGTTGACGCCGATCGGTTCCGCCGCTGGATCGCGTTCCACGAGGTGACCCACGCCGCCGAGTTCGGGGCCGCACCGTGGCTCTCGGATCACCTCGAGACCCGCATGGAGGAGGGGATCGCGACGCTCTCGAAGGGCTCGTTCGACCGGGAGGCGTTCCGCGATCTCGACGCGGCGATGACCGTCGTCGAGGGATACGCCGAACTCCTGATGGATCATGCCTTCGACGAGGAGTACGAGGACCTCCGGCGCAAACTCGACGAGCGACGGCAGGGCCGGGGCCCGCTCCAGAAGCTCTTCCGTCGCCTGCTCGGGCTCGGGCTGAAGGAACGCCAGTACGAACGCGGCAAGAACTTCTTCGAGCACGTCGTCGCGGTCCGGGACCTCGAGACGGCGAGTCTCGTCTGGGAGGGACCCGAGTACCTGCCGAGTCACGACGAACTCGACGCGCCGGGGTCGTGGATCCGACGCGTCGATCGTCGATAGGTGACTGCGTCCGGGCGATCGCTCTCTAATAGGTCTGCCGACAGTTTCCGACGGGCTGCCCGCCGAAACGGCGAGTGGAACCTTCAACGTTATATCGGTCGGGCCGAAAGCGTGGCGGTAATGCGCGAGGAGGCGACGGCGTTCGTCCCCGGCCACGTTACGGGCTTTTTTAGCACGCACCCGGACGAGGATCCGACGAAAGCCGGCTCACGGGGAGCGGGACTAACGCTTACTGACGGTGTCGAAGTAACGGTCGAACCGGCGGAGGAACCAACTATCGTCCTCGACGGGGCGGAAACCGACGTCGAACCGGTGACGACCGTCCTCGAGACCCTCGAGGTGACCGCCCGCGTCGAGGCCGACTCCGAGCTGCCGATCGGGGCTGGGTTCGGTGTCTCCGGTGCAATGGCGCTTGGCACGGCACTCGCGGCCAACCGCGTGTTCGAGCGCAAACTCTCCGCGAACGAACTCGTGACGGTCGCCCACGGTGCCGAAGTCCAGGCCGGGACGGGACTGGGCGACGTCGTCGCCCAGGCACACGGCGGCGTTCCGATCCGCCTCGAGCCGGGTGGCCCACAGGACAACAAACTCGACGCGATTCCGTCGCGGGCGCGCGTCGAATACGTCTCGTTCGGCGAACTCTCGACGGCCGACGTGCTCTCGGGGGAGACCGAGGAACTGACGGCCGCCGGGACGGAGGCGCTCTCCCGGCTGGTCGAGGAGCCGACGCTACTGTCGTTCATGTATGCGTCGCGGCTGTTCGCACGCGATGCCGGCCTCCTCACGGAGCGGGTCACGGAGGCGATCACCGACGTCTCGGCGGTCGACGGCCAGGCATCGATGGCCATGCTCGGTGAGACCGTCTTCGCGCTCGGAACGGGGCTGTCCGATGCGGGGTACGATCCGTCGGTCTGTGCGACGCATCCGGCCGGTGCGGTGTTGAAGTAAGCGCTCGCTTGAGCGGACGGGGACCGTCTCACGCGCAGTCCTCCCGGCCGCCTGCGAGCGGGCCGACACCATCGCGTTCGGCTGGTATCGGACCGACCCCCGCGGCGGTGTGTCACGCGAGCGATCGGCTGGGCGGTTCGCGGCCGCCGCCGACCGATCGGGCCGTTTTTTATCGACCCAATCCAGTAATCGATCGTGAGCGACTACGACACCGTCTCTGCCGACGTCGAGCACGAGGAGGAGATCCCGGAGGACCACCCCAGATATCAGGACCTACTCACCCGGCATCGGATCGAGAAGGGCGTCGAAAAAGGAATCACACACCTCCAGGGGATGCACGCCGAGGGACGTGGCAGCGCCTTCGATTACCTGCTGGGCGAGGAAACCCTGCCCAGCGCCGACGCGGCCGAACGGGCCGCCGCAGCCCACCTCCTGCTGGCGGATCACCCCGTCCTCTCGATCAACGGCAACGTCGCGGCGCTGGTTCCCGGCGAAATGGCCGCCCTCGCCGACGCCGTCGACGCCGACCTCGAGGTCAACCTCTTCAACCGCACGCCCGAGCGGATCAAGGCCATCGCCGACCACCTTCGGGAGCACGGCGCTGCCGACGTGAAGGGACTCGAGGCCGACGCGCACATTCCGAACCTGGATCACAAGCGGGCGAAAGTCGACGCCGACGGCATCTACGAGGCCGACGTGGTGCTCGTCCCCCTCGAGGACGGCGACCGCGCCGAAGCCCTCGACGAGATGGGGAAGACCGAAATCGTGATCGATCTCAATCCGCTCTCGCGCTCGCCACAGGTCGCCGACGTGCCGATCGTCGACAACATCATCCGTGCGATCCCCAACGTGACCGACCACGCGCGCGAGTTGGCGGACGCGGACGAGGCACGGCTGCGAGCGATTACCGACGACTTCGACCGGGAGCGGGCGCTCGAGGAAGCCGAAACCCGCATTCGGAACGGCATCGATCGGTAGCGAGGCTCATCGTCGAACGGGCGGCGCTGTAGCGCTGGTTCTCGATGCGTTCGACGTGGTATCGACTCGGCGATCGGATCGGTCTGGTCACTACTCGGGAGTTCCCACGCCGAAATTCGGATTCAATATATCGTCTTTTGGTTTATCAGGAGAGGACGACGGCGTGCTCGTCCGATCGTTCGACGGCGAACGACCGCGATAACCACGTCTGCGTCGCTGCACGCTCGAGTACTCGGCTGTCCGTGACTGAAAAACACTCCAGCACTCCTCGAGGAGGGCCGCCCACGAGTTATCGGGAAGACGATCTTCGGGTTCAAATATTGGAAGCGGAGAACCTCGCGAACTCCTTCTCGACGACGGGCCGGCCCTCGGTTCGCTGGCCGCGCGAGTGCGACCAGCCCGTGAATCGGTTCGGGTACTAGAACCGGCCTCGTCTCCCTATCAGTTGCTTCTTCTATCGAGATCCGAATGAGAGACGTAGATCTCAATGACTCAGCCAATCGAGGGCGAGACGAGAACGTTCGAGCGAACGTTCACAGTCGAAGACGTCCAGCAGTTCGCAGCACTTTCCGGTGACGACCAACCCCGACACACCGAACCGGACGAGGACGGGCGAGTGATGGTACAGGGGTTGCTGACCGCGACCCTGCCGACGAAAATGGGGAGCGATGCCGAAGTGTTGGCCAGTACGATGGAGTTTAACTTCCACCAGCCAGTCTATACTGACGAATCGATCACGTGTCGATCGACGTACGACACTGTCGTCGAGCGAGATGACCGCTACGAATTCACCTCGGACGTCGTTTGTGAGAACGAGGCCGGGGAGACCGTGTTGACCGCGACGATCGAGGGAATCATTCTGAAAGACGCGTGAACGGCCGGCCGCCGTCATACGGGTTGCTGGCCCGAGTGACCGGCGACCCACGGACGAGTTGTGGGGTTGCCGACGCTGACTGACAGCGGTCCGTCTCGCTTCTCGAGCGCTGTCCACAGAGAATGGGGCCGTGAACACGTCGTGAGCCTCGACCGTCGAATCGCTTATCGCTCCTCGCCAGGTTGTCACGAGTATGACCCGCACGACGTACCAGTGTCCGTGTGGTGCCCGCATCGAATTCAGACACGACCTCGAGAAAGAGCGGGGAACGGTAACGCCGAGCTGGAAGTGTACGGACTGTGGGACGCCGGTCCCAGGGATGACCGCGGAGAAAATCAGACACCAGCACCCGTCCTGACCGTCGCCTCGGTGTGAGGCGACCCGCTCGTGAGAACCGTCGTCGGAACCAGATCTAAATGGCATAACGATATATCAAACTCGTCCGATCGGCTCGGGGCAAGTTCGGGATATTGATATCCACAAACCACCAGTGTACGTACAAGTTGTGTGAGAACAGCAGGAGAGTCTGTTGACGGTTTCGTTTAGAACATTATTGCAGTGAAGACACTGGCCACTACGTGCGAATCTAACCGACGGGGACGTCTATCGTCGGCTATCGGTTATCGAGGAAATCTTTACACTGAAACATCGGTTCGGCGAGACGCTGCGGGTAGAACGCGGTTTGGCCAGTTCAGAGTGAGGAAGTTGCCGTTGCTGGCAACTATCAGGCCCGTACGCCTGCCGGTTCTGGAGCAATCCGGCGACTCTTCGCCCACGAGCCGATCGCGCCACCCAGCGCACCGGGGATAGCGTAGAACGCGAGCACGAGTATGCCGAGGATGAACACGCCAGTCGATGCGACGAGGCCCCCGAAGAGGAGGGTCGTGAATGTCGCAAAGGCTAACACGACTAGCGATCCGAAGACGGTTGCTATACCGCCATGAACCGCGCCAGAACTCATCGTTCCGCCAGCGAGGTAGCCGGCGGTGAGCCCACCGAGGACGCCGATCGTTCCCGAGTACAATACCACCATCGAGGCTTCGGATCCCACGTATATGAGACCGCTAATGAACCCGAGTGCGAGGGTCACGACGAACCCAGTTATTACAGCTGACCATTTGATACTCATCATCAATTGTTAGTACGCTGTCAAACGATATAAAGAACACTTCCGAAGATAGAGATAATCCAATTATACAGATAAAGGCACTGTCTAGTTGAGTCAGTTTGAGAAATGAGCAGGTCGTTGAGTGAATTGGCTAAGATGCTCGCAGACCTGCTCAGCGAGAGCTATGCGGCGGATTTAGAAGAATCTTGGGAGAACGAGCGGACGGCGACGCCCGTCAGGGCGTTCGCCGTCCGCCTCCACCAGACTGGTTGTTCGCTTCGGGAGACAACAACGATTCTCGCTGAATTAGGCGTTGAACGTTCTCACGGAGCGGTTTGGAACTGGGTTCATCGGCTGTCTAACAGTGGATGCGACCCGCCGACGGCGACGCCGTCGCGGGTCGCTGTCGACGAAACTGCTGTCAAGATCAACGGCGAGTAGTCTTGGTTGTATGCTGCAATAGACATCGAGACAAAAGTAATTCTCGACGTTGCGTTGTTTAGTCGACATGGCACCGATCCGGCGGCTGCGTTTCTGCAGAAACTCCGCGAGAAACATGATCTCTCCGAGGCTGAGTTTCTCGTCGATCAATTTGGCTATCGGACTGCCCTTTCCCGAGTCGGACTGAGCGGTCGGGTCAACTATACCGACCGAAACCTCATCGAAAAGTGGTTTCATACCCTCAAAATGCGCATCGACCGGTTCCATAATTCATGGGTGGGCAGTCGGTCAAGCGTCCGAGAGTGGCTTGAACAGTTCGTGCATTACTACAACCACCAAAGACCGCATCAAGCTCTCGATGGAAAAGCGCCAGTCGAGGTGATCCAGAACTAGACAGTGCCCAGATAAACAATACCTACGTAATATGATATAAATCGATGTTAGAAGATAGATTCCGTACGATTACCGCAGAACGATACGATTTACTTAAAATATATCTTTCCATATTTGTTGTGTGACAATACGTTCGGAAATCGACTACGGGACAGTCAAGAGGGAGAACGCGCCGACAGGACGGCGTGGAGCGTTCTAGTCTCTGGCCCTTTCCGCTCCTGAGGCGTTGATCGGAGGTTCGTGGACGGCTATCCGAAGAGATTCTGGAGGGTCAAGACGACGAAGAGCAGAATCACCGCTTCGGAGATGATCCAGGCGTTGCCGTTCATCCAGTCGCGGATCTTCGGGAGCGTGGTTTCCGCTCGCTCGCCCAGCACGAATACGCCAAGCGACGGAAGTGCCAGGATGAACAGCGTGAGCAGGACGAACCCGGCCGCATCCGTGACCGGGGCGCCGTTCGCCGCGAGGTAGGTGCCGACGCTCATCGAAGTGACGATGTCGGTCGGGAAGAAACCCAACAGGAGGAACCCCAGTCGAAACGAGAACCGCGGCGTCGCGGTGGTCAGCTTGCCCATCCACGCCGGTGGCTCAGACACGTTCCGCTTCCGGTAGGTGTCCACCGCTGCATAGAAGAGGAGGACGAGAACGACGACGTAGAGCAACTGTTTTGCGCTTGCACCGAGAAATCCGCCACCACCACCGAAACTGTTCCCGAGGAGGTACGCGATGCCGACGACGAGACTGATCGAGAGGAACGCACCGAAGACGTACGCCGTCGAGTTCGCTCGCCACTTTTCGCTTGTGGCGAGGAAGATAGGGGAAAGTATCTGTGGGCCCGCAATCATCACGATGGCCAGTGGGAGTACTTGTACGAGGCTCATGACTCGTCCCTCTCATGACCCGATTCGTTCTGCCGACCGGCACCCCCGTTTTTCGGAACGTGCGCCATAGACAACATCAATCTCCTTCTCTCGGAGAACCGTAAGCCAGCAACGGCAATTAGTGTTATTACATTTATATGTATGTTACTTTCTCTTTTTCATAGGTCCTGCACTCGTTTGTGGTTGCGTCGCTGCCAATCGGACCCGGCACCACAGCGAGCGCGTTGACGTGATTTCGGGGACCAAGTCGCTCGGCGACGGGCGGAGACGGAATCTCCCATGGGTACGGTTCACCCCGTTCCGATGTCGGTCCGGTCCGTTTCGGACGGAGGGACGTCTTCCATCTCGCCGACGGTCTCTGCGAACTCATCAAGCGTGTGTTCGGGTTCGACGTCGACGCGCTCGTGATCGGGGTCGGCCAACACTGGCAGGATCATCCGAACGAACGTCACGATGAACACCATCAGGAACGGGCCGAGGAAGATGCCCGACCAGCCGAACAGCGGCGGGCCGAACAGGTACGCGAACATCACGAGCCCAGTGTTGAGCAGTCGCCCGGAGAGGTACGGCCGGATGTACGTCCGGACGAGGTTGTCGAACGCGACGACCATGACCGCGAGGAACGCTATCGGGAACCAGAGGAGTCGCGGATCGACCGTCGCCGCCTGAACCGCGAGGGCCCCGGCGATCGCGAAGTAGACGATCGACCGACCGACGAGCGGGACGAGCGTGAATAGCCCTGTGACGACGGCGAACAGCACCGCCGATGGGATCGCCAGTCCGCCGGGCGCGACGACGTTAAACAGCGTGTAGACGATCGCCGAGAGGATGATAACCGCGAAGATCGTCATCGTGTAGCCGAAGTAGATCGAACCCAGTCCGCGATCGATGGCCGAGAAGTATTCGGTCGTTAGGCTGTCCTCGCCGAATACGTTCGATTCGAACCAGTCGGCGATGTCGCGGTCGCTGACCAGCAGGAAAAACGCGATCAGCAGCGAAATAAACATGTTGAACAGCACCGCGCCGATCGCCCCAACCGCCTGACCAACGGAACCGAGCAGGGTCTGCACCGACGGGTCCTGGATCAGAACGGCCGTGGTGTCGTACACCTCCGAAGGTGTGTTCGGGAGGTCGGTAACCTGAACCGGCAACTGCGCGAGGATTCTGTCGATCGGCAGGTCAGCGACCGCCGTCACCAGTTGCCCGAGCGCGACGAGCAAAATCACACCGAGCATCATCACGATCGGGACGACGATCAGGAGCAGCGTCAGCGCCGCGACGAGGGTCGGCGAGGCGATGCGCCGTTCGAGTCGCTGCGTGATCGGCCGCGCAACGTAGTAAACGAACAGCCCGAGGACGAGCCATGGGAGGTACTGGTCGACGACAAGTCCCAACACGGCCAGCAACGCAAGCCCCAGAATCCACCACCCGAGGCGGTCGTGAGCCGGCCAGACGCGGACGTTCCGGATCCGTGAATTGGTTCCATCCATAGATAGTGATACCATACCAACACCATTAACAAAATTGTACCCTCGGACGGAATTACTGGGAAACGGACTTCGAGACGGCGCAGCGGTGGAGCCGTGTTCGGTTGTTCACGTTCACCTTTGTCGCACTGCTGTACGATCTCTGGCGACTCACGGCCTATCTAGTGAACGTCGGAATGGGCCGTGATATTCGCTCATCACCGGCCGGACGATATCTCCGCGAGGGCGGCTGAAACTGCAGGCACGTTCCGTAGTCTCCCCGCGGAGAGCCACAGCATCCGTCCTTTCTGTTGAATCTTGCGTGGTGGGTCGTGTAACTGCAGATCACCGATCGTCGGTGAACTACACCAGCGGATTCAGGTACAAACGTCTCAAATCGAGCTGACTTCTCTTCGATCTCGTTTGTAGCGGTGTTAGATCCCGAAAACGTGCCCGGACGTGTGGTGCTTCCGGCCGTCGGCGCTCGTATTTTTCCGACCCCGTGAGACCGAAACACGGATTTAGCCTCGTGAAACAGTATCGGACGAGATGATCCGTGGTGGCACGCTCACGATCCGTCTCGAGCAGGTGATCGGCCCGTGACCGCGGTCGCGATCACGGACGCAGTCGACGCCTATCTCCAGCGAAAGGCCGTCGGCGATCCCGACAGCTCGGGTGCGGGTGCCTACGCCGCCAACGCCGAGTCGATCCTCCGGCGATGGGCCGAGTGGCTCGAGCGGGAACACGAGATCGGTTCGATCGTCGCGCTGTCGGTTGAGCACATGCACGCCTACGCCACGGAACTGCGTCGTCGAACCGAACGCGGGGAGTACACTGCGTCGACCGCCGACACCTACTACGCCGTGGTGCGGGCGTTTCTCTCGTGGTGTGTCCGCGGCGGGATCCTCGAGGACAATCCCGCGGCGAGCGACCGCGCCGAGGCTGCGCTACCGACGGCCGAGACGCGATCGCCGAACGACTCCTGGACGGCCGATCGGCGCCGCGAACTCGAAGGATACGTCAGGGAGCGGGCACTCGAGGCCGGCTCGCGTTCGACGAGGGAGCGACGCACGCGGTTGCGCGAGTACGCGATGGTGGCCGTCCTCGCCCACTCGAGCGTCCGCGGGGCCGAACTGTTCCGGGCGCCCGAAGACGACCGACGAACGGGTGCGACCTGGGACGACGTCGACTTCTATACGGGGACGATCCGCGTGCTGGGGAAGTCCCAGCGCCTCGAGGACGTTCCCCTCCCCGCCCGTGCCCGGACGCCGTTGCGTCGGTATCGGGTCGTTCTCGATCCGCCGTCGAACGACTGGCCGCTGTTTCCCACGGGGCACGCGCCGTCGATCGCGAGTCGGGTGCGAGCGAGCCTGCACGAACGGGGGTACGACGAGAGCGAGATCGACGCCCTGTTCACGGACGCGACGGCGATGGAACTCGCACGCGAGCGATCGATCGCGCCCCCAGCGATCACGACCGAGGGCGCCCGATCGGTGTTGAAGCGCCTCTGTGAAGGGGCCGGCGTCGACGTCGACGGGAACTACCTGACGCCACGGGGTGTCCGTCGAGCGGAGACCGACGATCCGTATCGACGCGAGGCGACGGCATCGAAGCCGACGCTTCGGGCATCGGTACTCGAGCAGTCGATCGCCGTGCCGAACGACCAGCCGTCGATTCGCGATATCGACGCGGGGCCCCACGACGAGTCGACGGAAACCGACTGATGAAAGCACCGGGTTGCTGTCGGAGGAGTCGATAGTCGGGTAGCCACAGGAAGCGGCGGTTCGGGTTGTGGGAGCCGGTCGGTTTCCCTAGACGAGCAGCCAGAGGAGTACCGTCAGGAGGAGCGTCAAGAGGAGGACGGTCGTCCCGATACCCGTCCGGAGGTGGATCGTGGACGGGCGACCGCCGTCGGTCGGTTGGCGCTCGTCGCCGTCGACCAGCCAGTTTGGAAGCCGGCCGGCGGCTGCGTCGACCGCGAGGACGGGATTGTTGCCGATCCAGTAACAGCGCGTGACCGCGCCCACGACGGCCCGGTCCACGGCAGCATAGGTCTCGGTGACGGCGAGCATCGTCCAGCGGCTGACGCTGTAGGTCGCGGGGTAGACGACCATCGCCGGATCGCCGAGGTCGAGTTTCGAGAGCGGCTTCCGGACGACGGCGAACCCGACGAGGCCGAGCGCCGTCAGGATGCCCGCTGTCCGGAGGTGACTGGCACTATAGGGGTGGAGTTTGCTCTCGCCGCTAGGATACGCGAACTCGAAGTGACCCGCACTTTCGTGAATCGTCGGCGCCAAGTCCGCCAACCCTTGCCACCAGACGCCGAAGAGAAGACAGGCACCGCCCAGTCCGAGCATCGCGACGGTCTGTCCGGGTTTGGCATCGGCGACCTCGATATCGCTCTCGCCGTGGAAGAAGACGTAGTAGCCGAGCTTGATGAACGATAGGAGAGTGCCGATCGCGCCGAGCCAGAGCAACCAATACAGCGCCTGGAGTTCCGGCTCCCCGTAGTAGTGAGGATTGGCCGCGTCGAAGAGCATCCCCTTGCTCACGTACCCGTTGAAGCCCGGAATCGCGGTGATCGAGAGTGCGCCGAGCCCGAACCCGATCGCGGTCAGGGGCATCTCACGCCAAAGCCCGCCGAGTTTGTAGAGGTCCTCCTCGCCGGTCCGGTAGATGACGACGCCGACCGCCATGAACAGCAGGCTCTTGAACAGGATGTTGTTGAACAGGTGGCTCATCGCGCCGGCGACGGCGAGCTCGGAGTACACCGTCGTCCCAATCCCGATTCCGGCGACGATGTAGCCCAGCTGCGCCTGGATGTGATAGGACAGCAGCGCCCGCATGTCGTGTTGTAATAGCGCAAAGGTCGCGCCGTAGACGGCCATCAGCCCGCCCATGTACGCGATATAGATCCCGAGGTCGCTCTGGGCATCGACCGGGAACGCCCGGTAGAGGACGAACGCGCTCGTCTTCGTCGTGTACACCGAGAGGAAGACGGAGGCCGCGATGTGCGGTCGCGGATAGGTGTCGGGCAGCCACGTGTGGACGCCGATGAAAGCGACGTTGACGCCCATCCCGAGTACGGCGAGTAAGGCCGGAATGCCGTCAGCGATACCGCCCGCGTCGTAGACGAACGTGCCCGCCTGGATGTAGTGGACGGCGACCGCCATCATCACGAGCACGCCGCCGGTGCCGTGGAACAGCGCGTACCGGAAGCCGGCTCGGACCGCCTCGCCGCCGTAGTGCCAGACCACGAGCGTGCTGGTGACGGCCATCAACTCCCACATGAACAAGAGCACGAGCCAGTCGCCGGCGAAGGCCGCCCCGATCGACGAGGCGACGTAGACGAGCGCGAGCGCGACCAGCGTCTCGCTGGCCTCGCTCGAGTAGGCGTAGATGACGCTACAGACCCCGAGGAAGCCAAGGCCGAGGCCGACCATCCGGGAGAAGTCGTCGACGTAGAAGGGGACGACCTCGAAGCCCAGGAAGGTTCCAGCCAGGTGTTGGCCCTCCGGTGCGACCAGCGAGACCGCCAGGACGGCCGCGAGGCTGAGTGCGCCGACGGCGAAGCCGGCGATCCGTGGCAGGACGAGCACGAGCAGCGCCGCCGCGAAGACCAAAAGCGGCGGGTAGGCCATCGAGAGGACGTCGAGTGCCATTAGTCGGTCACCTCCGTCACGAGTTCATCGAGGGGAGCGGTTCCCAGCTTATCGAACGGCATCCCGAAGACACCCTCGACGATCTGTCTCGCCAGGTCGAGGAAGACGGCGTAATCGGGGCCGATCCCGAGGACGACCGCACCGGTCGCGATCACGGCGATCGGCGCGAGCATGAGCCACGTGCTCTCGGTAAACGGCGAGTGTCGTTGCCAGCCGTCGGCGGGCGGCCCGCCCGTGAGGTGGTCGTCGTGATCGCCGTGGTGGTCGACGGCGTCGACGGCGTCGTCGTGGTCGTCACCAGTGTCGTCGTGATCGACGGGGTCGTCATCGGAGCGATCGGCGACTTCGGTTGGATCAGGCGACGCATCAGCTGCGTCGGCGGTCGTGTGGTCGCTCGGGTATTTGTCGACGGCGTACTCGGCGTCCCCGTCCGGTTGACCTGTGGGTTCCGTGTCGGACACCGCCGAGGAGTCCGACGGTTCTCGGTCGCGTCGGCCCTGTTCACCGCCGTCCGTGGCGATGCCGTCGTCCGGTTCACCGGGCCCGTACGAGCGGAGCACGCCGCCTCGGGGGAACTCGAGCAGCGGTTTGGCGTCGTGTCGGTCCTCGCTCTCGAAGAAGGCGGTGTAGACGACCGGCCAGAAGTAGGCGACGTTGAGGACGGCCGACAGGAGCAGTGCGGCGGCGAACAGCCAGTACTCGCCGCCCATGGAACCGGCTCCGATCAGCATGTAGAACTTGCTGACGAAGCCGGCGATCGGCGGCAGCCCGGCCATGCCGGCCGCGCCGACCGTAAAGGCAGCCATCGTCAGCGGCATCCGTTTGCCGATGCCGGCCATCTCGCTGATGTAGTCGGTGTGGGTCTCGACGTGGATCGCACCGGCACAGAAGAACAACGTGAGTTTCGCAAAGGCGTGTGCCGGAATGTGGAAGAGAGCACCCACCATCGCGTAGGGATGGAGCATCGAGAGGCCGAGGACGATGTAAGAGAGCTGTGCCGTCGTCGAGTAGGCGAGCCGGCGCTTGAGGTGATCCTTCCGCATCGCGATGATGCTCGCAGCGGTCAGCGTGAACGCGGCGACGAGCGCGACCGGGATGTTCAACCCGACCTCGCCGATACCGGGCACGTCCAGTGGCAGGTCGTGAATCAGTCCGGGCCCGTAGACCTCGAGAATGACGCGAGCGATGCCGAACGCACCGGATTTGACGACCGCGACGGCGTGGAGCAGCCCGGAGACGGGCGTAGGCGCGACCATCGCGTCGGCGAGCCACGAGTGTAAGGGCATCAGCGCGGCCTTGACGCCGAAGCCGGCGATCAGGAGGAAGAAGGCGGCCTGTGCGTAGACCGGCTCGGCCCCCGCGGCCGTCGCGAGTGCCTCCATCCCGCCGGCCTCGAAGGCCAGCGTCGGGTCGCCGACTACGCTCGTCAGCCAGTAGATCATGACCGTGCCGGCGAGCAGGAAGACCCCGCCGCCGAAGAACGTGTACGTGAGGTACTTCCGGCCGGCGATGCGGGCCTCGCTGTCCTCGTTGTGAGCGACCAGCGGGTAGGTCACCAGCGACAGCAACTCGTAGAAGACGAAGATCGTCACCAGGTTCGCCGCGAACGCGATCCCGACGGCGGCCGAGAGGCTGGCCGCGAAGGAAGCGAAAAAGCGCGTCTGGGAGTGTTCGTCGAGCCCGCGCATGTAGCCCGTTGCGTAAAAGGACGTGAAGATCCAGAGGAAACTCGCGAGCAAGGCGAAGAAGACCCCCAGCGGATCGGCACGCAGGGCGAAGTCGACTCCCGCGAGGAACTGGATCCCCGTCGAGTCCGCGAGGCTCCACCGGAAGGTTTCGCCGCCCATGACCGCGGGGAGCATGCTGACGACGATCCCGAACTTCGTGAGTGCGGCCAGCACGGACCACCCTTCGCGGAGGTTCGGCCGGCGATGCGACGCGACGATCAGGGCGATGGCGACCGCCGACACCAACACGGCGGCGAGCGGTCGGATGTCTTCGACCATTAGTTGAACACCTCCGTCAGGAACGGCTCGAGCAGGTCGGCGAACGCACCGCCCGAGAAGCCGAGGGCGACGGCACCCAGCGCGGCGACGACGACGACCGCGACCATGCCGACCGAAACGGCGTCTGCGCGGTCAATCTCGGCCGCGGCGTCGGCATCACCGCCGTCCGTCGCGACCGGGCCGGACGCGCGCGGCGATTCGACGGCCGCGGGCGGCGTGAAGTACATCTTCTCGAGCAGGCGGGCGGCGTAGGCGAGGGTGAGCATTGTACTGAGGAAGATCACGGCGGCGACGGGCCAGAGCCGGGACTCGACGGCACCCAGCGCGATGTACCACTTGCCGACGAAGCCGACGCCCGGCGGGACGCCGACCAGCGAGAGCAAGAGGACGGCCATCGAACCGGCGACGATCGGCCGCTCTTTCGCGAGGCCGGCGTACTCGTCGACGGTACGAGCTCCGTAGCTCGCGGCGACGAGCGCGACGCCGAGGAAGAGACCGGCTTTCAGGAGTCCGTGGCCGACGAGGTGGATCGCGGCTCCGATAAACGCCGTCTCGGAACTGCCGGCGATGACGACCCCGTAGGCGGCGATGACCAGCCCGAACTGCGAGACCGAGGAGTACGCGAGCATCCGTTTGACCTCGGTCTGGATCACGGCCAGCACCGTACCCGCGAGGACGCTCACGCAGCCGACGGTGAGGACGATCGCGGCCGCGTTCGACATGCCCGCCAGATACTCGACTTCGAAGACGGTGACGATCAGCCGGCCGAAGGCGTACGCGGAGGCCGTCGAGACGAGCGCCGCGATCAGCGGCGTCACGCCGTCGGGGGCCTGCTGGTAGGCGCTTGGCTGCCAGGTGTGCAGCGGCCACTGGGCGACTTTGACGGCGAAGCCGACGACGATGAACGCGAAGCCGGTCCGGATCAGCGTCTGACTCTCCGCAGCGGGGATCGCGTCGGCGAGTTCGAGCATGTTCAGCGTCCCCGTCGCCATGAAGACGAAGGCGACGCCGATCAGGTACATCGACGCGGCGATCGTTCCCAGAATCAGGTACTTCAGGGCGGCGACCGCCGACTCGGGACCGTCGCCGCTCGCGACCAGCGCGTAGGTCGCGAGGCTCGTGATCTCGAGGAAGACGAACAGGTTGAACACGTCGCCGGTCAGCGAGATTCCCAGCAGCCCGCCGACGAGCAGCAGGTAGGCGGTGTAGAACGTGTTTCCGCGCGGACCGCCCCGTCGCGTGTACGCGAGGACGCCGGTGGCGACTGCGGTCACGAGCAGGACGATCAGCATCGAGAACTCGTCGGCGACGAGTTCGATCCCGTACGTCCGTGGATAGCCACCGAGCTTGTGATGCACCTCTTCTCCACCGGTGTAGACGACGCTCGCGAGAGAGACGGCTGCGCCGAACAGGCCAAGCGTCGTGAGCCCGGCGACGGACCAGCCGGTCCGGTCGAACCAGAGACCCAGCGCGATCGGGAGCGTCGCCGCGAGGAGCGGGCCGACGATCAACAGCGGCAACAGCAGGTCGACGCTACTCATCGGCACGCACCTCCCTGAGGGTATCCTCGCGGAGCGTCCCGTACTCCGCGTAGATGCGGATGATCAGCGCCAGGCCGACCGCGGTCAGCGCGATGCCGACGACGATGGCGGTCAGGACGATAACCTGAGGCAGCGGGCTCGCGACCATGACCTCTCCAGGAACGCCCTCGTGGGGAACGATGGGTGCCGACCCTCCCTCGATGTAGGCCATCGAGATGAAAAACAGGAAGATGGCCGTCTGGAAGAGATTGACGCCGATCAGCTTCTTCACGAGGTTCTCGCTGGCGATCACCATGTAGAGCCCGATCCCCAGGAGGACGACCATCAGCACGTACGTGTAGTAGTTCGAAAGGAACTCAATCATCGTCGCTCACCTCCACGTCGGTCGAGTCGGAACTCTCGTCGGCGGTGTCGGTCTCGCGGATACCGCCGGTTCCGCTGGGCCGCTCGGGCGTAAAGCCCGCCGCCATCGTGAAGAAGAGGCTGATGATGACCCCCGAGACGATCAGCGAGATGCCGCCGATCTCGACGGCCTCGAGCCCCCACTTTGGCTTGATGTGGAAGACCTCTTTGAGCTGGTAGAACTCGAGGAACTCCCCGCCGAGGGCGACCATCGCGAGGCCGATGGCCCCGAAGATGACGACGCCGCCGGTGACAAGGCCGACGAGGACGGAGTTTCGCAGCCACTGGCGGGTCGGTTCGATCCCGAAGGCGAAGGCGAGCATGAGGACCGTGACGCCGACGATGGTACCACCCTGGAAGCCGCCCCCGGGGGCGTCGCCCCCGTGGAAGGTCATGAACAGCCCGTAAGTGAGCGTAAACGGTGCGATGATCTTGACGGCGGTCATGATCACCTGACTCTCGGTGTAGGTATCGTCGACGGACATTAGGCGAACACCTCGCGTTTCAGGACGACGAGCGTCGAGACGCCGGCGGCGAAGACGACGACCGCCTCGCCGAAGGTGTCGAAGCCACGATAGGCCGCGAGCACGGCCGTTACCGCGTTCTCGACGCCGGTGTCGTTGTACGTCTCCGTGATGTAGTGTTGGGTAACGTCGAGGTTCGACCAGACCGGCGTCTCCGTGCTGCCGACCGGGTACATTTCGGGCACGACTGCAGTACACAGCAGGAGCACGAACGCGCCGACGACGGCGACCGCCGGCAGGTGGATCCGCTCTCTGAGCCGGTCGGTCGTGGGTCGGGTCGTGCGTGCGATCGTTAGCAAGAGCAAGAGCGTGGTCACGCCGGCCCCGATCGCGGCCTCGGTCATCGCCACGTCGGGAGCCAGCAGGAACGTGTAGAGAATGGCCATCCCGAGGCTGTAGGCTCCGAAGACGACGATCACCGATAGCACGTCCCGGAACAGCGCCGTCGCGACGGCCGTCGCGAGGACGAAGACCACCAGGGAATAGGCGAACAGACTCATGTCGTTTCACCGTCCGTTTCGTCCGTCTCCGCGTCCGTTCCCTCCTCTGCGAGGATCGGTTCGACGCCCGTTTCCGCGGCCGAGCGGGCAATCGCGTGGGCCGCCGTCGGGTTCGTGATGAACACGAAGAACAGCAGGAGGACGGTGTAGATCGCCCCCTGTTTCCAGCCGAAGGCCACTGCGACGCCGGCGAGTGCAAAGCCCGCGCCGAGCGTGTCCGTCTGGGAGGCGGTGTGGGCCCGCGCGTAGATGTCCGGGAGCCGGATGACGCCGATCGTCGAGACGAGCGTGAAGAACACGCCCAGTCCCAGCAGGACGACGATCGTCCAGAACCGGATCGTCTCGATCACAGCACACCACCTCGCTCGACGGTAAACTTCGAGATGGCGATCGACATCAGGAAGTTCAACAGGGCGTAGATCAACGCGACGTCGAGGAACCACGCCTGGTCGAGCCCCGCAGCTAACAGCGCGAGGATGACGACCGTGTTCGTCCCGAGAACGTTGACCGCGAGCAGCCGGTCCTGCGTCGTCGGTCCGACGACGGCGCGATAGAACATCGCGATCGCCAGCACGACGAACAGCCCGGCCGCAGCGAGGAAGACGTCCTCGAGCGACGTCGGCGTCACAGCTCGTCACCCCCGACGATTTCCGCGTCGTCGCGTTCGCGCGGCGAGGGGATCGCCGCCGAATCGCGGCCGTAGAAGACGAACCGGATCCCGCGCTCGAGGCCGCCGTCGAAGAGGTCCTCGCGGGCGGCGGGAATCAGCGTGTGGACCAGCAGCTGCTGGTTGTTGGCCCGGACCGTCAGCGTGCCCGGCGTGAGCGTGATGCTGTTGGCTAACGCGGTCAGGGGTAGCCCGCTTCGCACGCGGGAGTTGACCTGCGTCAGCGTGGGTTCGATCGGCATCGACGGCCGAAGGATGACGGCCGAGACCGCGATGTTGGCCTTGACGATCTCCCAGAGGAGATACGGGATGTACAAAGCGAACCGGACGACCCGCAGCGGAGACTGAACGCGATCGAGGGGGACGGTAAACGTCACCCGTGCGAGCGAGACGGCGACGATACCGGCGACCGCCGCGCCGGTCACGAGATCGAACCAGTAGGTCGGATCGCCGAGCACGAGATAGAAGCCATAGGAAATCAGGAAGGTCGCGAACAGGCGGTCGAAATCCTCGGTCCCGCCGGTGAGGCGTCCGCGGCGAGCCGATCGCTCGACCGGTGCCTCGTCGTAGGCCAGCCCGATGCGCTCGAGCTCGCGCTCGAGGGGCTGGAGCAGCTGTGCGGTGACGCCGGGCTGGTACTCCGGATCGAGAACGACGCGGTCGATCCCGTGGTCGTCGGCGTAGGCGTCGAAGATCTCCGCGTAGTCGCGGGGACCGAAGAGGTACTCGTCGGCACCGAGTCGCGCCGTTTCGATCGTCACGTCGGCCTCGCCCGCGTCCTCCTCGACCCAGTTGCGCGCTCGCGAGAGCAGTCCGTCGGCGTCCTCGCGGTACTGGTCGCTCTCGGGGACATCGGCGTCGTAGGGCATCGCGACGACGAGGTGGCATTCGAGCGAGTCAGCCCCCTCGAGCCCCGACTGGACGGCGTAGCTAACCGTCTGCCGGACGGTCACCGTGTCCGACAGCGGAACGAGCAGGCGTTCAACCGCCACGGCGTCTCCCTCCTGGTGACCGTCGTTGGATACTCATAGCACTCGTTGGTACTCGAGTCAAGCGGTAGCCGTAGGAAAACGATTTCGTTATTCCCCAGTTGTCCCCCATTTCCGTGCCGTTCCCTGAAACGATCGTGACATTCAGGCCCCGTTCGGGCCGAACGGTCGGCAGAAATGAAATCCGTCCCCGCCGGCGGGCGATCGGTAGTTTTACAATCCGAGTTTCAGTAGACCAAGCTAACTTGCATGACGACAACCGAAACCGTTCACGACCGAATCGGAACCGCACGTAACGAACTCACGACCGCACAGCTACTGGCCGTTTTCGCACTCGCCGCGGCGGTGCTGTTTACGCTGCTGTTCCTTCAGGAGCCACTGGCCCACGACTCGATGCACAACTTCCGACACGCGGCCGGCGTCGTCTGTCACTGAGACCATGCTCATCGACTACCTCGAGCGGGGCGTGCTCGCCGGTTCGGTCGCCGGCATCGCGTACGGAGCATACATGACGTTCGTCGCGAATCCACTGATCGGCCACATGGAGGGACTCGCCGACGGTGGTGAGGCCGAGGGCCACGCTCACGGAGCG
This sequence comes from Natrinema ejinorense, assembly GCF_002494345.1. Taxonomy (GTDB): domain Archaea; phylum Halobacteriota; class Halobacteria; order Halobacteriales; family Natrialbaceae; genus Natrinema; species Natrinema longum. Next base: position 194,138 of record NZ_NXNI01000001.1, on the reverse strand, counting down.
GGCGAACACGCCCACGCTGCCGGCGGCCACGCTCACGAAGCGGGCGAGCACGCCCACGCGGTAAGCGAGGCGACCACCGCTGCCGTGAGTATCGGCAGCGGCGTCCTCTGGGGGATCTTGCTCGGAGGGATCTTCGCGCTCGCTTTCTACTTCCTCGAGCCGGCCCTGCCCGGCCGCGGGCGAGCAAAGACCTACGTGCTGGCCGGGGCCGGTTTTCTCACTGCCTCGGTCGCGCCGTGGCTGGTGCTTCCCCCGACGACGCCCGGTGCCGAACAGGCGTTCGATCCCACGCTCCGGATCGCGATGTACGTCGGGATGATGGCCGTCGGTGCGGGCGTCGCTGTACTCTCGATCTACGGCTACAAGCGCGTCTCGAAGCGAAGTCGACCACTCGGCGGCATCACCGCTGCGGTCCCGATCGTCGCGCTCGTCGCGATTACCACGGTCGCAGCGCCGGCGATCGTCGACTCCGGTGCGATGCCGGCCGATCTCGTGGCTGCGTTCCGCGGACTGACCGTGCTGAGCCAGGCCGCACTTTGGGCGCTCGTCGCCGGCTCGTTCGGCTGGCTCCAGACGCGGGCCGGCGTTCGATCGGCGACCGATCGACGCGACGACCTCCTGGCCAGTCCATGAAGAACCGTACCGAGGAACATCGCGAACGCCTCGACGCACACGTCTTCGTCTGTACGAACGACCGCGACTCCGAGTACGCGAGCTGTGGTACGGCCGGTGCCGAGGAGACGGTCACGGCGGTCAAATCGTGGCTCCGGGAACGGGACGCGTTCTGGACGGCGGTGTCGGTCAGCGAAACCTCGTGTCTGGGGCTGTGCAGCGAGGACGGGACCGCGATGACGATCCAGCCCCGCAACACCTGGTACTCGGACGTGACACCCGAGACGGTTCCCGAACTGCTCGAGTCGGCGTTCGGGCCGAACGCGGAGCGGATCGACGACGGCTGATACGGGCCGTTGTCACCGGGACCCGGCACACCCCCACAGCGGCGCGCGGCTGGGCGGACGCTGACGGGAGCCCGTATGAGCAGGGACATCGTCGAACGACCGGGCGCGAGCGCACAACCGTTTTATCTGTGGTCTTCGATACCACGTCCGAAACAGATGCTCACCTGGCCGGACGAGACGCTCTACGAGGGAGTCGCGGCAGTCGCGACGTCCCATCCCGACCGTCGAGCCGTCGTCTTCGAGGAAACGGTATGGAGCTACGGCGACCTGCTCGCGGAGAGCCGTGCGCTCGCCCGTGGGCTCGCCGACCTCGGCGTCTCGGCAGGCGACGTCGTCGCCGTCTGGCTCGGCAACCGCCCGGAGTGGATCGCCTGCCAGCTCGCGACCGCCGCGCTGGGCGCGGCGGTGGTCGCGGTCAACACTCGGTATCGAACCCACGAACTCGAGTACATGCTCCGGGATTCGGGCGCGAGCGTTCTCGTCACCCAGGACGCGCTACGTGGACGGGACTACCACGAGATGCTGGCGACGGCCGTTCCCGAGGTCGCGAAACAGTCGGCCGAGGCGTTCGATCCCGCTTCGATTCCGGACCTCGAGGCGGTCGTGAGTCTCGAGCCGTCGGCTGCCCTGCCGGCACTTCGGGGCTACGACGACGTCCTCGAGGCCGGTGCGCAACGAGAGTCGGCGGCGTTCGAGCCCGCGACCGACCCGAGGGCACCGGCGGCAATCTTCTACACGAGCGGGACGACGAGCGAGCCGAAGGGCTGTCTGCAATCGAGTCGGTCACTGCTGAACCACGCCGCCCACGTCGCGACCCATCTCGGCGTGACCGAGGACGACGTCGGCGTCGCGACGCTCCCCTTCTGTGGCATCTGGGGGTACAACACCCTCTTCAGCGTCCTCGCGACGGGCGGAACGCTCGTCGTACAGACCCACTTCGATCCCGGCGAGACGATCCGGCTCGTCGACGAACACGATGCGACGTCTCTCACGGGACTCGGCGTGATGTTCGAACGCATGCTCGAGCACGACGTCTTCGAGCCCCCGCGAGTCGAGACGGTGGGTAAAGGCGTCGTCGGTTTCATCAGCAAGGGATTCGACGAGGCCCTGTTCGATCGTATCGAATCGACGTTCGGCTTCCCGGTGGTCCAGCCCTACGGCCTCTCGGAGGCCAACAGCCAGATCTTCGTCGGCGAGCCGTCGGACCCGGCCGAGCGACGAAAGCGGGTCGGCGGGCCGCCGATCCATCCGGCTATCGAGGCGAAAATCGTCGATCCCGAGACGCGCGAGGAGCGACCGGCGGGCGTGGAAGGCGAACTCGCTATTCGGGGCTATCTCCTCGCGGACGGCTATCTCGGAGCGCCCGAGGCGACAGCTGAGGCCTTCGACGATCAGGGGTGGTTCTACACGGGCGATCTGGCCGAGACCGACGCCGACGGCTACGTCTACTACCGGTCGCGCCTCGACGACGCCTTGCGGGTACGTGGCTTTCTCGTAGCGCCCCCCGAGATCCAGACCGCCGTCGAGGAGCATCCAGACGTGTACTCGTGTGAGGTCGTCGGTGCCCCGCACCCGCGCCACGGCGAGGTGCCGGTCGCGTTCGTCGTTCCCGACGGCGAGGCCCTGACTCCCGGGGAGCTCGAGGGATTCCTCGACGATCGCGTGGCCGATTACAAGGTTCCTGCGACGTTCGAGTTCGTCGACGAGTTCCCGACGACGGACGGGCCAAACGGGGAAAAGGTTCAGAAGACGGTCCTCCGAGAGCGGGTCCGGGATCGGTTCGGAGCGTAACGAACAGGGCTGCAATTCCGGAAACCGAGGGAGTGTGGCACAACGCTTTTCTCCCGACTGGATGTGGGTACCCCGATCGACTCCGACTCCCTCGAGTTCGCTGCCGAACCGATGCCGGCGCTGGGCGAACATACCGACGACGTACTCGAGGCGCTGGGCTACTCGAGCGAGGAGATCGACGACCTCCGTTCCCGGGACGTGCTCTGATCGTCGCCGTTTGGATCCGTCGGTGACCGGCGGCCGCTCGAACAGTCAAGTACGTCCACCCCCTACGGATCGGTGTGTTCATCGATCCCGATCGACTCGAAACACGGCTGCACGAGGAATTCGGCGGGACGAGCGGCGGGTCGCGCGTCGTCGTCCGACAGGCCGTCGATCTCGCTGATTCCGGCCAGTACGAGGACGACGCCGGGACGACGCTGACGAACGACCTCGTCATCGACGAACTGGCGGCCGCTCCCGACGGGGGGCCACCGGAGCGGTGGAACTGGTGGATCGGATCGCTCGAGGCAGCATACGGCGGCTACGACCGGTTCGGGATCCGTACGTACAGGAAATGATCGATCCGTACCGATGGCAACACCGATTAGCGTCGACGACGTAGGAACGGCTATGAGCGAACTGTCACGACCCGTCTGGCCGTCGTACCCGCTGTCGGCGCTCGTCGCCGGGCTCGGCCACTGCTACCTCGGCCGGTGGAAGCGCGGCGTGATCTGGTTCGTCTGCTACGGACTCGCCCTCGCGTTCCTGAGCGCACGGTCGCTCTCGGGCGCACTCGAGCCGGGCGACCCCTTCGTCGTGACGGCATTGCAGTTCGACGCGGTGAGCTATACCGAGGTCGCCGTTCCGCTCGCGATCCTGCTGATCTGCCTGCTCGACGTCTATCTCATCGGGCTGACCGAGCGGACCGAGGCGCTGGCGACCGGCCCCGACGAGATTCACTCGCGGACGTAAGCGGATCCCGACAGGGGCGTGAACGGTACCCGACCGCGAAGTCGTGACCGATCGCCTCGGTATCGGGCTCCCGAGCCGTTCCCGTCGCGTTCCCCGCCCCGCGTGGTTTTTGTATCCATCGGCCGAACGTCGCGTATGGGACGACTCAGTTCCGTCCTGCTGAAGGGAATCGGCGTGCTCGTACTCGCGTTCGTCGTGTTGAGCGTCGTCGGGACGATCGTCGGTATCGCGCTCTCGGTCCTCGCAACCGTCCTCTCGGTGATCGTGACGGTCGCCGTCCTGGCCGTGTTCGTCCTGGCGATCATCGGATTGGGGTCCCTCGTCGGTGGCGGTACCGAACGCGACTCACAGCCCCCAGAGCGGTCCGGAGGCCGAGTCGATCCGGAAGCACACCTTCGCTCGCGGTACGTCGCCGGCGAACTCGGCGACGCGGAGTTCGAACGGGAACTCGAAGGGGTGCTCGACGCGGACGATTTCGGTGCCGAGGACGGCATCGAGACTGGTCGTTCGCGTCGTCGACACCGGGAACGGTAGTGGAACCGGATGGAGGGAGAAGGGGTCGACGAGCGGGTTCGGCCGGGCACGGACGGGTCCGTTACTCGTCTAATGCTTCTATTCTGCTCACCACCTCGTCGGCCGTTTCGACCGACGTTTCGCCCGAGAACGCGTACAGGACGACCCCGAGGACGCACCATCCGAGGACGATGAGCCACTCGTAGGGCCACAGCAGTGCGGATTGACCGCCCGGCAGATAGAGCGCGATGAAAATCGCCGTCGTCACGAACCCGACGATCCCGACGACCGGACCCGCCGGGACTTTGTATGGCCGATCCATGTCGGGTTCGCGATAGCGCAAGACCAGGAACGAGACGACGACGATGAACCAGGCGACGACGATACCGAGTCCGCCCGCGTTGACGATCCACGTGAGCATCTGTTCGCCGAAAAACGGCGCAAGCGCGGACAGACCGCCGACCAGCAGGATCGCGTTACTCGGGGTATTGTGTTCCGGGTGGACTTTCGAGAGCGGTGCCGGAATCATTCCCGACTCGGAGAGAGCAAAGAGGGCTCGACTGCCGCCGATGATGAACGCGTTCCAACTCGTGAGAATGCCCGCAACACCCGCGAGAGCCATGATTTGGCCGGCGGCTGGACTGTCGTACAGTTCGGCCATCGCCGCCGCCGCAGGCAGCGAACTATCGATCAGGGCGCTACCGGGGAGCGCGCGACTCGAGCCCCAGATGACGGCGATATAAAACACTGCGGCCAACCCGACGGAGAGGATGATCAACAGCCCCAGCGTTCGCGCCGGAATGTCGGCTTCTTCGGCCGACTGCGGAATGACGTCGAAGCCGACGAACATAAACGGCGTCATCAATACGACGGTGAAGATGCCAGCGGTCCCTGCACCGAACGCGCTATCCGGTGACGGGTGTCCGTTGGTAATCGCCCCGGAGATCAAGACGACACCGGCGAACGCGATAATGAGGGTCATGATGATCTGGAACTGTGCGGCGATCCGAATCCCGATATAGTTCAGGTACGTGATGCCGATCGTTCCGAGGACACCGACGAGAACCCACGTCGCGTACACCGGTTCGCCGGCGATATCCCAGAGCGGGACTGCATTGAAGCCGGGGATAATGAAGGCCATCGCGGACGGGAGCGCGACTGCTTCGAACGCGGCGACGGTGACGTACCCGAAGATGATCGCCCATGTACAGACGAACGAGCCGATCGGCCCGAGAGCGCGGAGACTATAGACGTGTTCACCCCCGACTAACGGCATCGAAGCGGCGAGTTCGCTGTAAATTATCGCGACGATCCCGACGACGAACGCACCGCCGAGAAACGCGACGATCGCTCCCAGTGGGCCCCCTTCGTGGATCCAGTCACCAGCGAGAATGATCCATCCCCACCCGATCATCGCTCCGAACGCCAGAATCAGCATCTCTTTTCTCCCCAGTGCCTTCTCCAAGCCGCTCTGTGTGGTCTCTGACATGGTATTGGTTGTGATACCGTAGCATATGTCGCATAAATACGACCGTACTTATACTTTTCGCTGATGTTGTATATATAGCAAATACAGCACTAGATAATGGTCAGAATCCAACTTACACAACCCATATTGTACATTTTATAGCAGACGGATGTCAGCGGTGGGGGCTCCCCGGCGGAAGCGGGCAACCACCAGCGCTCGAGAACCATTGCTCGAGGACTATCGGCTAAACGATCGCTCAACCAACCACTCTGTACCACATCCAATAAAAATTCCTATGTTGTCTAATTTCCCATTTGTGGCCCATATAATCAGAACCGAACCAAATATACCCTAGGAGTGTGACTACGACCCATGGCCGTAGGCCCATCGATCGACGACCTTCACTTCGCGACCGAACCAGCGGTCGACGAAGTGCCGGGACCGAACTCACGGAAACTACTGACGCGGCAACGAGAGATCGATAGCAACGCGGTGGCGTATCCGCGCCGGATTCCCATCGCGCTCGAGGAGGCACGGGGGGCGACGGTTCGGGACGTCGACGGGAACACGTTCCTCGACTTTTTCGCGGGGATCGGCGTCCTGAACGTCGGTCACTCCAACCCCTACGTCCTCGAGGGGACCCAGGAGCAACTCGAGTCGGTCGCACATACGATCGATTTCCCGACCGAAGCACGGATCGACCTCATCGAGAAACTACGAACGATCGCTCCCGGCGGCTTGGCCGGCTCGAGCAACGTCGTGTTCGGCGGTCCAAGCGGGAGTGATGCGATCGAGGGGTCGATCAAACTCGCCAAACACAACACCGGACGCCACGGGATCCTGGGCTTCGAGGGGGCGTATCACGGGACGACCGCCGGCGCACTCAGTCTCACCGCGGGCAAGAAGTACAAAAAGGGGTACGGGCCGCTGCTGGCGGACGCCGTTCACGTCCCGTATCCGACGCGGGACGCGGGCGCGGGTGGCCGAGAGGCCTGTGAGCGGTGTCTCGACGCCGTCAAGCGGAAATTCGAGGCACCCTACGGCGGTCACGAAACGCCCGCCGGAATCTGGGTCGAGCCGATTCAAGGCGAGGGCGGCGTCGTCGTCCCCCCGGAGGGCTTTCTCCAGGGGCTTCGTGACATCGCGGACGACAACGATGCGATGCTGATCGTCGACGAGATTCAGACCGGGCTGGGACGAACCGGCGAGTGGTTCGCGACCGACCATTTCGACGTCACTCCAGACGCGATCACGATGGCGAAGGCACTCGGCGGGACCGGACTGCCGATCGGGGCGATGCTCTATCACGAGGACTTCGACACGTGGGGACCCGGCGGCCACGTCGGGACCTTCCGCGGCAACGCGCCGGCGATGGTCGGCGGGCTTCGAGCGATCGAGTACATCGAATCTCACGACCTGCTGTCCCACGCGACGGCGCTCGGACAGTACCTCCGCGATCGACTCGACGAGGTCGCGGAGACGACGCCGGAATTGGTGGACGTACGGGGCAAAGGGCTCTTCGTCGGCGCGGAGTTCGTCGACGCCGACGGCGACCCCGACGCCGACCTGGTCGAAGCGATCCAGACCCGCTGTTACGAAAACGGGCTCCTCGTCTGGAACGCCGGTCGACACGGGAACGTCTTGCGGCTGATACCGCCGCTCGTGCTCACCCGTGAACAGGCGGAAGTCGGGATGGACATTCTCTGTCACGCGATTCGAGCGACCACCACGGAGGGGACCAACTAATGTTCGATTTCCTCGACCTCGAGTCGGAACTCACGGACGAAGAGCGCCTGATCCGGGACACGGCACGCGAGTTCGTCGACGACCGAATACGTCCGGACATCGGCGACCACTTCGAGAACGGGACCTTCCCCACCGAGTTGATCCCGGAGATGGGCGATATGGGGTTTTACGCACCCAATCTCGAGGGCTACGGCTCGCCCAACGTCTCCGAGACGGCCTACGGGCTCTTGATGCGGGAACTCGAGGCCTGTGACTCGGGGCTGCGGTCGATGGCGTCGGTACAGGGCGCGCTCGTGATGTACCCGATCCACACCTACGGCTCAGAGACGCAGAAGGAAGCATGGCTGCCGAAACTCGGCAACGGCGAGGCCGTCGGCTGTTTCGGGCTGACCGAACCCGAACACGGCTCGAACCCGTCGGCGATGGAGACCCGCGCCGAAGCCGACGGGGACGGCTACGTGCTGCACGGCTCCAAAACCTGGATCACGAACTCGCCGATCGCTGATGTGGCTATCGTCTGGGCCCGCGACACGTCGGCCGAGGACGACCCGGTCCGCGGGTTCCTCGTCGAGACCGACCGCGACGGCGTCACGACAAACAAGATCGACGACAAGCTCTCGCTGCGCGCCTCGATCACGGGCGAGATCGGACTCAACGGCGTGTCCGTTCCCGAAGAGAACGTTCTGCCCGGTGTCTCCGGAATGAAAGGACCGCTGTCCTGCCTGACGCAGGCTCGCTTCGGCATCGCCTGGGGTGCCGTCGGTGCCGCTCGCGACTGTTTCGAGGCCGCCCGGCAGTACGCGAAAGACCGCGAGCAGTTCGGCGGGCCGATCGGCCGGTTCCAGCTCCAACAGCGCAAGCTCGCGGAGATGGGCACCCAGATCACGCTGGCCCAACTGCTCGTCTCCCGTCTGACCGAACTCAAAGAACGCGGGGAGCTGCGTCCCCAGCACGTCTCGATGGCCAAACGCAACAACGTTCGGATGGCGCGCAACCAGTCACGGATCGCCCGCGAGATGCTCGGCGGGAACGGCATCACCACCGACTACTCGCCGATGCGCCACATGGCCAACCTCGAGACCGTCTACACCTACGAGGGGACCCACGACATCCACACGCTCGTCCTCGGCGAGGAATTCACCGGGATCCCCGCCTACGAGTGAGCGGTCGACGATGGGGACCGCCGTCATCGGCGCGAGCGGACGCGAGGAGGGCTACTCCTCGTCGGCCGACAGGCCGTGTGCCTCGAGAAACGATTCGAGCCCGTAATCGCGCAGCGTGCCGATTCCCTCGCTCGTCTTGATCGTCGAGATGACGAACTTCGAACTCGTCCGGGTGATCTCGTCGATCGATTCGTAGTCTTCGACGAGTCTCTCGACCATATCCCGCGAGGTCAACCGCCCGATAACGACGAAGTCGGTATCCCCCATCGTGAAATACACCTGGTTGACGCCCTCGATAGCGGCGAGTTGCTCGCCGACTCGCTCCTGATACCCCTCACCGAACTCCGCCCAGATCTCGGAAATGACAGTGAGCCCCAAACCGATCTCGTCGAGATCGAGTTCGTACAGATCGTTCGTGATGACGCCCTCCTCCTTGAGGTTCTGCAAGCGGTAATGCACCGTCGACTTCGGGATGCCCGTCTCCTCGTGGAGCACTTCCGTGTTGTCGGTCTCCCGATCAGCGATCGCAAAGAGAATCTTGATGTCCCGCTCGTCGAGTGTGTTGTTCATTCGTGCGTTCGTTTGACGTACCTGAACCTATTCTTTTTCGGTGACCACTCCGCCGGAGTCCGTTCTCGAGCGTGATCCCACCCGGCCGAGCGTGGCCGGTGTCCTCGCGTTCCGCCTGATCGACTGGGGCGTCGATCGTCGGCCCGAAACGGATGGGCGGAGTGATCGCGCTCTGATCGATGCGAGTGACGGGACGGTAACCGATGGCATCAAACGGGCCGGGCCATTACCGCTCGGTAATGGACGTACGGTTTCTCGGCGGTGCCGGCGAGATCGGTCGGAGCGCGCTCTGTATCGACGAGACGCTCGTGCTCGATTTCGGGATGGACTCGGGGAACCCGCCGTCGTTTCCGATCGGTGACGTCGATCCCGCGGCCGTCGTCGTCAGCCACGGTCACCTCGACCACGTCGGCTCGGTGCCAGCGCTGCTGTCCGGCGACGCACGTCCCGAGATCCACTGGACGCCGCCGACCTACGACCTCACCATGGTACTCGCTCGGGACACGCTGAAGCTCCACGGCGGCAGCTACGACTGTCCGTTCACCGAGGCGGAACTCGCCCGCGTCGCGGAAGTCTCCGAGACCCACGGCTACGAGGAGTCCTTCGAGGCCGCGGGCTACGAGATCACCTTCTTCGACGCCGGCCACGTCCCCGGTAGCGCCCACGTGCTGGTCGATGACGGCGACACCCGCCTGCTCTACACCGGCGACTTCCACACCGAGGAGCAACGGCTGCTCGCCGGAACGACCGCACGGCCCGACGCCGACGTCGTCGTCTGTGAGAGTACCTACTCGGACGTGACTCGACCGCCTCGCGAGGAGATCGAACGCGAATTCGCCGAGAGCCTCCGGACGACGATCTGGGAGGGCGGTACTGTCATCGTCCCCGCATTCGGCATCGGCCGGACCCAGGAAGTCCTCTGCATCTGCGAGGCGTACGACCTCGAGTGCTACGTCGACGGAATGGGCAAACGCGTCACGGAACTGTTCTTGCGCGATCGGAACCGCGAGTTCCTTCGCGATCCGGAGCTGTTGCGCCGGGCGAGGGCCAACGCCCGGTTCGTCGACGGTCGCGACGGACAGCGCGAGCGGATCGCCGAACAGAACACGGTCATCGTCACGACGAGCGGGATGCTTCACGGCGGCCCCGCGATGACTTACGTGCCCGCGATCCGAGCCCATCCGACGAACAAGATCGCAATGACCGGCTATCAGGTCGAGGGGACGCCCGGTCGCGATCTCCTCGAGACCGGCAGCGCCGAGATCGACGGCCGAGTGATGCCGGTCAGCGCCCGGGTCGAGCAGTACGACTTCTCCGCGCACGCGGACCGGGAGGGGCTCGACGCGTTCCTCGAGTCCTACGGGGACACGCGAGTCCTCGTCAATCACGGCGACCGCTGTGCGGCGTTCACCGACGAACTGCGCGCGGACGGCTACGACGCGACCGCGCCGGACCTGGGCGCGCGCCTCGAACTCTGATCGGGCCCCGTCCGGCACGGGCAACGCCGACCGTTTTCCGACGAGCGACCGTCGTCGTGGCCATGACTGTCGACGACACCGACGCCGACCCCGGTCCCGACGCTGACGACATCCCCGCCGATCTCGAACTGAGCGACGCCGAACGGGCGGCTCTCCACGAACTCCAGTTGGGGATCGAACACGTCTACCGCGCCTACGGCACCTTGCTCGAGTTCCACCACGAGCTCGGCCACGCGATGGATCGGATGGGCGAGGCCGAAGATCGCCTCCGCGAGGCCGGCCGCGAGGAGTGGGCGAACGAACTCCGGGACGACCACCTCCCCGCGGGCGCGGTCAGCGACCAGTGGACGTTCGAACTCGTCGAGGAGTTCTCGGGGACGTTCCTCGAGGAGGTCGACGCGTTCGAGGACGTCGTCAGGGACGAACTGGCGGACGGCATCGATCACGTGACCGAGCGCCGCCAGAAACAGCGACTGCGGGACCGCGCTCGGCGAGAGGAGTAGGGGCGGAACGGGTGCAGTATCGCTGACGGGTCCCCGACCGGCGCAGTGGTCGAACGCGGCTGGTGGGGACGGTCCATCTCGGCCTCGAGAGACGTGACGACGGTCGTGAGACGGCGGCTAGAACCGATCGAGTACCTCGTCGGCGAACGTCGACAGCGCCGCCTCACGGTCGTCGTTTTGAATCCCGACGATCGCGTGATCGAGTCCGTACGACTCGAGCCGGCGGAAGTAGTCTCGGAACCACCCGACGCCGGCTCGATAGCCGAGGTGGAGCGGCTCCGGCTCGGCCGTCGGATCGTCGGCCAGCTCGACCCGGACGGCGATGGTAAACGGTTTCTCGCCGGCGGCCTCGCGCCAGTCCGTAAGATAGTCCTCGAGCGTCCGTTCGGGCAGGTGATAGAACAGCCAGCCGTCGCCGTGCTCGGCGATCCACTCGCGGGACTGGCGAGCGTGGCCGGTCGGAAGGAGGGGGAGCGTCTCGGTCGTCGGTTTGGGAACCACGTCGAGGTCGCCCTCGAGGCTCCCCCACCGGCCCTCGAGGTCGGGGAACTCCTCGCGCCAGACGGTCCGGAGCGCGCCGACGCGCTCGCGGAACAGTTGGCCGCGTTCGCCGGGATCGACGTCGAAGGCGGGGTACTCCGGATCGCGGTCGCCGGAGGCGACGCCGAGGACGAGCCGCCCGTCGGAGAGTCGGTCGACCGTCGCCGCGGATTTCGCGACGTGGAGCGGATGGCGGAGCGTGAGGACGATACTCGAGGTCCCCAGCGCGATGTCGTCGGTGTGGGCGGCGACGTGGGAGAGCCACGGCCAGGTGTCGAACGTCTGGCCCGAATCGCCGAACTTCGGCCAGTAGGTCGGGACGTCGCGGGCCCAGAGCCCGTCGAACCCGACCGACTCGGCGTGCTGTGCGAGGTGTAGTTCGTCCGCGACGGTCGGCGTCGAGCGGTTCGCTCCCGTGAGCGGAAAGCCGGCACCGAAGGTCAGGCCGTCGCGATCGAACAGGCGTCGATAGCCAGCGTTCGCGTGTCCACCGGCAGGCATTCGGTCGTGCTATCGGGCCAAGCGATATGACGGTGACGTTGTCCGGTGTCGTTGCCGGAGTCGGTGGGCAGTCCTCGACGGCGAGCGGTCGACCGGTCCCCGACGACGAGAGCATCGCCACTCGAGCCCGGTGAAAAAACAAAAGTGGGGGGTTGGCGACCGAATCGTCGAGTGACGATCAGTCGTCGGCGGGCGTCGCGCCGCTGCCGCCTTCGGCCTGCTCTTTCGTCCAGGCGAGCTTGCCACCGGCGGCGAGGATTGCGCGTTCGCGCTCGGAGGCGTCCAGCGTCGCCGTGTACTCGTCTTCGCCGTTGATGCGGACGGTGAACTCCTCCTGTCCGCTGGTGACGGCGTCGTAGACGTCGTCGACGATCTCAACGTTGTCGCCCTGGTCGATGTTCTCGTAGGTGTCCTCGTCGATCGTCAGCGGGACGATCCCGAAGTTGAAGAGGTTCGCACGGTGGATGCGTGCGAAGCTCTGTGCGAGGACGCCCTCGATACCGAGGTACATCGGACAGAGAGCGGCGTGTTCTCGCGAGGAGCCCTGCCCGTAGTTCTCGCCGGCGACGAGGAAGCCACCGTCGGCATCCAGTGCGCGCTGGGCGAAGGTGTCATCGACGCGGCTGAGGGTGAACTCGCTCAGTTTGGGGACGTTCGACCGGTACATCAGGATGTCCTGGGTCGCAGGGATGATGTGGTCGGTCGTGATGTTGTCCTCCATCTTCAGGAGCGCTTCGCCCTGAATGTCGGTGCCGAGCTGGTCTTTCAGCGGCACGTCGCCGATGTTCGGGCCCTTGATGAGCTCGTCGTCGACAGCCTCGTCGGGGGCGATGAGGTCCGTCTTGGAGCCGTCGTACTCGTCGGGGAGTTCGACGCCGGGCGCTTCGAGGTCGCCGAGTTCGTCGGCGAGGTTTCGTGGGTCGACGATTTCGCCCTTGAGCGAGGCCGCGGCGGCGACCTCCGGCGAGCAGAGGTAGACGTTGTCGTCTTCGATGCCCGAGCGGCCCTCGAAGTTGCGGTTGAAGGTGCGCAGCGAGACCGAATCCGAGGAGGGGACGTGACCGATGCCGATACAGGCACCACACGTCGCCTCGGAGAAGTTGACGCCGGCGGCCATCATCTCCGCGACCCAGCCCTCGCGGGCGAGCATCTCGGAGGCCTGCTTGGAGCCGGGTGCGACGATCGTCTCGGTCTCCATCGAGGTCTCGCGACCCTCGAGCATCTTGGCGACGGGGAGGATGTCCTCGTAGCCGCCGTTCGTACAGGAGCCGACGATGACCTGCTCGACGGACTCGCCTTCGACTTCGCTGACGGGAACGACCTTGTCCGGCATCGAGGGCTGTGCGATCAGCGGCTCGAGGTCGGAGAGGTCGACGACGATCTCGTCGTCGTAGTCGGCGTCGTCGTCGGGCTGGAGCTCGACGTACTCGTCGCCGCGGCCGACGCGCTGGAGGTAATCCTCGGTCTGCTCGTCGGTCGGGAAGATCGACGTGGTCGCACCGAGCTCGGTGCCCATGTTGGTGATGGTCATCCGCTCGGGTGCGGTCAGGGTTTCGACGCCCGGACCGGTGTACTCGAGGATCTTGCCGACGCCGCCCTTGACGGAGAGGCGACGGAGCATCTCGAGGATGATGTCTTTCGCGGTGGCCCACTCGGGGAGCTCGCCCTCGAGGCGGACGTTGACGACTTCGGGCATCTCGATGTAGTAGGGAGCGCCACCCATGGCGACGGTGACGTCGATCCCGCCGGCGCCGATGGCGAGTTCGCCGAGGCCGCCGGGCGTGGGCGTGTGGCTGTCCGAACCCAGCAGCGTCTTGCCGGGGGCCGCGAAGTTCTCGCGGTGGACGTTGTGGCAGATACCGTTACCGGGTCGGGAGAAGTGAGCGCCGTATTTACCGGCTGCAGAGCGGAGGAAACGGTGGTCGTCGGTATTCTTGAAGTCGAACTGATAAGTCTGGTGGTCGCAGTACTGCGCTGCGATCTCGGTCTGGACCTCGTCTAGCCCCATCGCTTCGAACTGGAGCCAGACCATGGTCCCGGTCGTGTCCTGCGTAAGTACCTGATCGATCTCGATCCCGATTTCCTCGCCGGTCTCGAGTTCGCCCTCGACGAGGTGGTCGTCGAGAATCTTTTCGGTGAGAGTCTGTCCCATAGCACCCAGAACTGGGCTTTCCGTCCTGATAAATCCAGCGTGTTTCTGCGAGCGGCGACCGCCGTCAGGGGCCCAAAACGGGGGGTATCGAGTGAGTATTGCCCAACGAGTGACCGTTCGTTCACCGTGGGGAACCGCTCCACCCCATACGTCGTTTCGAGCGGGGTGCCGACCGGTCCCGCGCAACGAGGGCGTGTCGAACGGTACCGAACTGGTGGGTCGATTCGAACGGATACGCTTTTCTCGTCGCCGAGGCGTTGGGTGGACAGACAACGCCATGTTCCGCTCCGGTGCCTTCGTTGCCGACCACGTCTCGCCGACGACCGACGCACAGATCCAGCCAAACGGGGTTGATCTCACCGCGGACGTCGTCTTCGAGCAGCTCGAACCGGGCCGCATCGGCCGGGACGGCAAAGAGATCGGGGACCGGATCGCCCGCCCGCTCGAGGAACTCGAACAGAAGCATCCCGACACCTACTACCTGCCCGAGGGCTCCTACGTCGTCCGCTACGGCGAACGGATCGCGATTCCGAACGGACACGTCGGGTTCGTCTATCCTCGCTCGTCGCTCATGCGCAACTCCTGTATGCTCAACACGGCGGTGTGGGACGCCGGCTACGAGGGTCGCGGGGAGGGTCTGTTGCAGGTCCACCACGATATCGAACTCGAGCGTGGGGCCCGGATCGCCCAGCTGGTCTTCGCCGAAGCCGACCACGAGGAGGTTTACGACGGAAGCTATCAGGGAGAGAACCTCGAGTCGTAGACGGCCGCCCGCTCGCAGCGATCAGTCCTCGACGAGCGAGCGTTCCGCGTTTCCAACGATCAGGAGGGTACTGGCGACGACGGCGACGGTGGTGACGAGCGGATTGACGACCCCGAGTACGGCGGCGGGGATCGCGATCGCGTTGTAGACGAACGCCAGGGCGAGGTTCTGCCGGAGCCGATCGCGTGCGGTCCCTGCCAGGGCGAACGCGTCCTCGACCGCACCGAGGTCGTCGTCGACGATCGCGATATCCGCCGCGTCGGCCGCGAGCGCCGTCCCGCTGCCCAGCGAGATCCCCAGATCGGCAGCGGCGAGGGCCGGTGCATCGTTCGTCCCGTCGCCGACCATCGCCACTCGATTATCCGCTCGCAATCGCTCTACGGCCGCCGTCTTCCCGTTCGGCGGCACGCCGGCGAAGACGTCGTCCACACCGGAATGGCGTTCGAACACCGCGGCGGCCGTTCGGTCGTCGCCGGTCAGAACGACGATATCGGTTCCGGCTTCGTCCAGCGCCGCGATCGTCTCGTCCCATCCCTCACGGGGCTCGTCACCGACGATTACGACTCCCTCCGCGGTCCCGTCTCGCCCGACGACGACCGGGAGCCGTCCGGCCGCCCGCGCGCGGTCGATCCGCGCCTCGAGTTCCCCCTCGAGCGTCCAGCCTCGCTCCCGAAAGAGGTCGGGATGACCGACCAGCACCGTTCGGCCATCGACGGTCCCCTCGACGCCGGTCGCGTGGGTTCGAAACTCCTCGACCGCCGTGTCGGCTGTCGTGGACCCGCCGTCCGCTCGAGTCGCCGCCCCGTCCGCCGCGGAATCGGGGCCGAAGGCCTCGGTGATCGCCGCCGCCGCCGGATGGGCCGCACGCCGCTCGAGAGCGACGGCGGCCGCCAGGAGGTCGTCGGGCGCGTCGACCTCGCGAACGGTCATGTCGCCGGTCGTGAGCGTGCCGGTCTTGTCGAAGACGACGACGTCGACCGCGCGAAGGCGTTCGAAGACCGTCTCGTCGAAGACGACGATCCCGCGCTCGAGGGCGGCCTGCAGGCTCGCGGCGACGGAGTACGACGTGGCGAATCCAAGCGCCCACGGACTCGCCACCATGAGCGTCATGAGGACGGCCAGCGATGCGGTCACTCCGGTCTCCCCGGCGACGAACGATCCGCCACCGACGACGACGGCAGCGGCGAGGACGATCGGGGCGATGGTCCCCGCGGCGTCGTCACCGCGGCGAGTGACACCGTGGTCTGCGCTCTGGACGTTCCAGACGACCCGCGTGAGCCGATCGATGCTGCTGGTCGTGCGCTCGCCGACGTCGACGACCGCCGCATCGGTCGTCACGACAGAGCCCCCGACCAGGTCGTCCCCCTCCCGTTTCGTGACCGGGAGCGACTCCCCGGTCACCACGGCCTCGTCGACCGTACACTCGCCGTCCGCCAGCGTCCCGTCGACGGGAATCCGTTCGCCCTCCCGGACGAGGACGCGATCGCCGGTCTCGAGGTCAGCGACGGGGATCTCCGTCGTCGATCCGTCCGAGGCGTACAGCCGAGCCGTATCGACCTGCGAGACGGTGAGGTCGGTGAGCCGGTCGGTCGCGCGGCGCTTGATCGTCGCCTCGTAGTAGGTCGCGCCCATCACGACTGCGGCCACGACGATCGTCAGATCGAAGTACAGATCGTTGCGCCCGAGTCCGGAGACGACGATGCTGAAGCCGTACGCACTGAGTATCGTCAGCGCCGCGAGCAGGTCCGTCGTCGGTCGCCGGAGTTTCAGGCTGACGTATGCCCCCCGCAGGAGGGGGCCGCCGGTCAGGTAGACGATCGCCCCCGTCATCACGAGAAACAGGGGCAGATACAGCGGCCCGCTAAAGCCCGTAAACGCGTCCTCGAAGTGTGCGATGGCCCCCCAGTCGGTAAACGAGGTCAGGAACATCGGGTAGAGAACCGCCACGAACGGGAGCAGGAGGAAGGATCCGAAGACGACCCCCACCACGTACCGCATCTCGAGCATGTCTTCCGAGCGGCGCTTCCGGAGCCCGGCCATCTCGCGCGAGCGCCGGGTCCCCCCGGTCTCGTCGTCGGCGGTCGCGTCCGATCGCAGGTACGCCGTGTAGCCGAGTCGACTCAGCGCGTCCTCGAGCGCGTCCGCCGAGATCCGTTCGGGGTCGTGATCGACCCGGACCGTCTCGGTGACGTAACTCGCCTCGGCGTCGGTCACGCCGTCGCGATCCGCGGCGACGGACTCGAGGAACGCCTCGCAGGTCGCCGAGTGCATCCCGTCGACCCGGAAGAACGTTCGGCTGGCCGCGGGTCCCTCGAGCTCCGCGGTCGAGCCGACTGGCACCCCCTCGCTATCGCGCCGGTCGGCACCGTCGTCGCCGCTCGTCCCGTATTCGGCGGCGATATCGCGACAGCCGGTCGAACAAAAGCCGTCCGACGCCGCCTCGTCGATGCGCTCCGGGAGCGCCGTCCCGCAGAGCCGACAGCAGTCGCGTCGATCGTTCCCCGCGCGTCGATTACTCACAGGAGCCACTGCGTGTTCGACGGCAATAACAGTGGCCGATCTGACCGATTCCTCGCCCGGCGTCTCGGCTCGGGAAAGTCCACGCTCAGACGGACTCCTGTCGGTCAGTTCCGGCCCAGCTCCGACCCGGTGGAGTGCGCCGGGACCCAGTGACAGCCAAACCGTCTCAGCGTCGTTCGACGACGGTCCCCTCTTCACCGACCGCGACCGCCCGCTCGCCGGCAGTCCCGATCGAAACGGCCAGAAGCGGCTCCGGGACGCGCACGTCGACGGCCGTCCAGCCGGCCGCCGCGGGGCGCTCGTAGATCGCGCCGTCGGCGTCGCAGGCGATCGTCTCTCCCTCGCGGCGAGCGAGGCCACAGATCGCCTCCTCCCCGACCCGCTCGGGCGTCCACGTCGACCCGCCGTAGCGGTGGACGATCCCGTCGTCCGCGCTCACGAGACAGTCGCCCAGCCCCAGCGTCGCGGGGGTCTCGAGGGTCCCACTGGCGTCCCCCAGCCCGACTCGATCGAACGACTCGCCGCCGTCGGTCGTTTCGAAGACGGCGTCGTTCGTATCACAGCAGTAGCCGACCGACGCGTCCGCGAGGTCGATCCCGCTTAGACTCGAACCGCTGCCGGGTGTGACCGGGTCGTCCCACGAGCACTCGCCGTCCCTGTATCGACCGCGGAGTACCGCGCCGGAGCCGTTGATGAGCAGAACCGTCTCGTCGCCGCTTGGCCCCCCGACGGCGACGCCCAGCCAGTTGTCGGTAATTGCCGCCGGTGCCGTGTAGTCCGTGTGAAGCCCCGTCTCGACCTCGAGTCGACCGACCGAACCGCTGTCGCCCGCGATCCAGACCGCTCGGCCGCCGTCGGTCGCGTCGACGCCGTTGAGTTCGTCGCCCTCGGCGGCCGGCCCGTCCGCGAGGGTGATCGACCACTCGAGGTCGGCCCCGTCATCGTCGGCAGGATCGCCGGTGAGAACCAGACCGTCCTCGCCCACGGCGTGGACCGCGTCGCTCTCGGTCACACAGACGTCACGGAGCGTCGCCTCGGTAGGAACGTCGACGAGACGCCAGCGGCGGGGGCGATCGTCCTCGCTCGTCCGGTCGGTGTCGGTCTCGCCGCTACCCTCGGCCGCGGCGCTCCCTTCGGCCTCGACATCCCCCTCGATCTCGGCGCTGGCGTCGGTCTCAGCACTGCTCTCGGTCTGGTCGCCGCCCCCGCTACTGGCGTGCTCGAGGCGTTCAGTCTCCCCGTCCCTCGTTCGCCCGGCGGCCGTCACGTCACGCGCACGGTCGACCGTCGATCCGTCAGCGTCTCGGTCGGCCGCGGGAGCAGCGTCTCGCTCCGCCGTGGACTCACCGCCGGCTCGATCCGACCCGCCCCGAACGTACAGAACGATCGGCGGAACGACGTACGAGGCGAGCGCGAGGACGATGAACCCGCGATGGAAGATCGTCAACGTTCCGAACGCGGTCAGGCCGGCCGTCGCGACCGCGTGGATCCACGTCTTCGTATAGCTGCGAAAAAACGAGACGAATCCGTCGCCGGAACGCGAGTGGGTGGCCATTGATCGAATCCCGCGATTCGCATCACCCTATCGGAGTAGCGAGCAAAAACGTACTGCAGGCACGTCCGTCGGACCGGCCGATCGATCGCCGCGCGCGAGTGTCCCGTAGCTCGTCGATCGACGCGACGGTGTCCGGTTCGCCGACTCGTTCGAACTCGAGTGAGACGAGCGTCGCCGTCTCACCGTCGACGCGTCTCGACCGAAACGCTGAGCACGCCGTTGTTGTAGACCGCCGTTCGCTCGTCGCCGAAGACGAGGTCGCGAGGGAGGGGCGTGACGGTTCGTTCGGCGACGCCGTCGGGACGGTCGACCGCGATCCGAAGGCGACGCGGGCCCACTTCGACCGTCACGTCGTCGATGGTCGCGGGGGAGATATCGACGGCGGCGCGAAACCGATCGGCCCGTCCCTCGTATACGAACTGTGTGGGAAAGGGAAACGACGCCACTTCCGAGGACGGTGGGGCAGCCATGAGTCCACGTTCCGACGACGAGTGGAAACTCCCCGGCTGGACAGTTGCACGTTTGATATGCGGTTTCCGTCGCCTTTCTCACCGGGTCGTTGCTCGTGAGAGCCGGCGATCCCGTCGACCCCCGATCGGTCGACCCCTCACAGATATCCGAGATCGGCCAGTCGCTCTTTCGTTCCCTCCTGCATCTCCACCTCGCCCGACGCGCCGCTCTCGGCGAGGGGGTCGAATCGTTCCTCGAGTCGCCGCCGTAGCGCCCGGACCCGTGCTGGCTCCTCGTCGCTGCGATCGGTGTGCTCGAACGGATCGGTCGGGACGTGGTGCAAGCGGTCGAAGCCGTCGTCGCCGCGGACGTACTTGTGCTCGTGCGTACGGACCGCCCGCAGCCGTCGATCGAACTCTCTGACCCGGTCCGGAACCTCGCCGAACCGCGCCTCGAGACGCTCGATCGAGGGCTGGGGGGCGACGTACTCGGCGAAGACGGCCTCGCGTGGCTCCGCGTCCGACTCGGGGTGAAGCGACCGACTCGACCACTGGTCGCGTAGCTCGGGGTCGTCGATACCGGCGGTCTCGAGCAACGTCGCGGGAAGATCGAGCAAACTGACGAGCTCGTTGCGCGGGTCGCCGTCGGTAAAGGGGCCGCCGTGACAGACCAGCGGGACGTTGAGCAGCGTGTCGTAGAGGTTGTACTGGTGGCCGAAAAACCCGTGCTCGCCGATGTGCTCGCCGTGATCGCCACAGACGACGAACAGGGTGTCCTCCCACTCGCCGCGGGCCTCGAGCGTGGCTCGAAGCCGGCCGACCTGGTGATCGACGTAGGCGAGTTCGGCCCGGTAAAGTCCCCTGAGGAGGGCGAACTCGTGATCGGAGATGTCGTAGTCGCCGCAGTCGTATGCGCGGGGATCCTGCCTGATAGCGGTCGCGGCCTCGTAACTGGCACCGTCGGGGAGGAACCGTTCGGCGTACGCCTTCGGCGGGTCGTACCGGACGTGCGGTTCGATGAAGTTACAGAACAGAAAGAACGGCCGGTCGTCCTCCCTGTCCGCGAGCCAGCCGTCGATCCAGGCCGTCGACCGGCTGGAACCGTCGTCCCCCGCCGGCTGGAACAGTTCGCTGTAGAGGATGTTCGCGGCATTGACGATCGGATTCCCGTCGAAGAGTCGACTGCGGGTCGCGACGAGTTTCTCTCGGAGATCCTCGCCGCGGACGACCGCACCCATGTCGGCGTCGGACTGGATGTACTGCCAGCCCTTGCGAAGGGGCGCGAACCCGCGATCGAAGCCGAACTCCTCGGTGATCCAGGTGTTGTTCGAGACGCCGACCGTCTCGAATCCCGCGTCGGCGAAGGCCTCGGGGACCGTCCGCAGGTCGTCGTCGAGGTAGGTGTGCCCGCCGTGCGTGCCGTGTTCGGAGGCATAGGTACCGGTGAAAAACGACGCGTGAGAGGGCAGCGTCCAGGGCGCGGTCGCGAACGCGTTCTCGAACGCGGTTCCCTCCTCGGCGAGCCGCGTCAGCGTCGGCGTCGGCCGTGTGCCGACGGGACGGTTACTCGAGCCGGTTCGGTCGCCGGGGGCGGATTGCAATCCGACGTGATCGGGAGTCGTCGTTCGGCCGTCCGAAAGCCGCTGCATCCCGACGCTTTTCGCCCGGGCCGTATCGAGAACCACGAAAACAACGTTCCGCACAGTACAATGTGACTCGTCCTCACGTCCGTTAGCGTCAGACATGGATAGACTACTTCAACGGCAGACAGGGAAGGTCACCGGCCCGGAGTATGCAGGCCCTAATCGAAGCGCGCGCCGGTTTTCGCCCGAAAAACCGTCCGCTTCGACACTGATCGATATCGATCCGAGAACGGCGGTCGTCAGACGGACCGACCAGTCAGTGCCGGCGACCCCACGACCCGTCCGTGGGTGCGCCGGTCGCTCGGGACAATAGCCCGGTCCGGGAACGGGTATTCATCTGCCAGTCCAACGTTCATCCGGCCGGCCGGCGTACGCTCCACGAGCGGACGCGAGTGGCCCGACCGGCGGCGAGACCGGACAGCCGGTGTCCCGTTCCGGCAGCGGGCCACCAGCACCGTCGCTCGGAGGGTTTTCGATGACACACCATGACCACGACGCGTCGACGGACGTCTCGATGGACGAACCAGCGGACCTCGAGGAGGCCGCGGAGTTGACCGAACCGGCCGGGCGAGTCGCATCAGCAGCGTCCGACGCGCTCGCGAGCGGGACGCTGCCGCTGCTCGGTGGCGGACTCCTGTTGGCAGCCGCCGTTCGGGCACTGGCCAGGAACCGACCACGTGCGCTTCCGCTGGGGATCGCCGGCAGCGGACTGATCGGATTCGGGCTTCACAACCGTCGCTCGAGCGGCGAGTCCCCGACCGACGACGGCGTCCCGGACATCGAGAGCGGAACCGAGGGGAAAGAAACGTCGGACGGGGCCGCTGCCGCCGCCACCCGCGTCGATTCCGGTCGGGAATCCGAGATCGAACCCGACGGCGAGATTTCGGCGGACCCAGGAGTCGACGACGCGGCGGAGTCGGGCTCTCGAGTCGAGTTCACCGACGACCCGGACGCGGACGAGTCCCGATCCCGGCCGGATCTCGGCGAGGAGGAAACGGAGCCCCGGCGCGAGACCGAGACCGACGACATTGCGGTCGACGTCTCCGACACGGCGATGGCCGACGAGACCAGCGAGGCGACGGGGCCCGACCCCACACAGGCCCAGCCGACCCAGACCGCGGACACGGAGCCCGAGGCGAGCCCCGCGGAGGACGCCTCGGAGAAGCAGGTCGAGCCGCCCGACGAGTCCGAGGCCGAAACGGACGAGGAAGACGCGACGGGGGACGACGACTCCGACGAAAGCGACCGCTAATTCGCCAGGAGCACGGATCCGGGGTTCCCACCAGTCGTCGGCCGAGAAAGACGAGACGGCCGGTCCGATTCGTCTCGAGGGGCCGACGCGAGGAAGTCCTGTCAGCTACCGGTTCGATAACGATTAGCTACTGAACGTCACTGTACACGAATCGCACGACAGCGTTGCGACGAGTGTGTCAATCGTTTCAGGTGCTACTGTAGAGACCTCGAGCAGTTTTCGACGTCGTAGCACTCCGTCAGAAACCGTGCCCAGAACGACGTTGCATTCACGGTCGCGTATAGACGAACAGTACGTCGAATTGTGACTCGTAAGTGAACGAAAACCGAATATATTTGGCAAGGTTATTGCTACCGGAGAGTTCTGGTGAGAGTAGAGAACAGTATGGTTGGGCAAAACGTGAGTGTACCCGGAATATTCGATGGGATGAAGGTCGGAATTACAGTTCATGACCCGGAAACAGGACAAATTCTCGATGTAAACGATCGGGTAGAGCAGTTGTACGGATACACCAAGGGAGAACTTCGGACGATGGCAGTTGAGGAGTATACTGCACCCTCGACGCAATTCACGCGAACGGAGGCCGTCGACCGCATTCGGACTGCCGCTCGTGGCGATCCACAAACGTTTGAATGGAAAGTCAAACGGAAAAACGGCGAGTATCGGTGGATCAGCATCCATCTCACACGAACGACGATTGATGAAACGAAATGTGTCATCGCCGAGATCAACGATATTACCGAGTACAAAACCCGCGAACAACTGATTCAGCTCTTAAATCGCGTTATCCGTCACAATCTCCGGAACGATATGAATCTCCTCATCGGATACGCTGACAGGATCAAAACAGCCATCGAAAACGATCAACTGCAGGAGGAAGTCGAGACCATTTTAAATATCGCATCGGAGGTCGGCACGCTCAGTGACTCGTTAGATCAGATCGAAAAAATCGTCGAACCTGGGACAACGGAGCGAGGACCCACGAACCTTCGGACGGTCGTGGAAACATGTGCTAGCGAAACGCAGTCGGAAAACACAGCGGTCGACATATCAGTTACCGGTCCGTCGGATATCTGGGTAACCGCCGACAAAGGATTGCGGTACGCGATCGAACACGCCATCGAGAACGCAGTCACCCATAACGATAGCAAGACGCCAACGGTGACGTTGACAGTAACCGAAGAGCCCGAGAAGGGCTTTGGTGTGGTCCGAATCGTCGATAATGGACCACCGATTCCGGAGATGGAAATCGAGGTGCTAGACGATGAGACGGTGATGAAAAGTACGTACCACGGCTCCGGCGTCGGCTTGTGGGTAATGAAGTGGTGCGTCGATTCACTCGGCGGCGAACTCTCGTTCGAAGCGAAGACACCTCGTGGGAACGTCGTTCGGATCTCGGTGCCACAGGCGGACCAGCCGCCGATAGAGTAGCCACTGAACGTCACTGCACACCGAATCGCATGACAGGGTGGCGAGTAGTGTGAAACTCGTTTCAGGGCCTACTGCGATCCGGACAGCGATCGCTGCCGGAGACGCCGGACGCGCTCGGTGCGGTACAGTTCGGGGACCGGAACGAGCGCCGCGACGGCCACGCCGAGTGCGCCGCTCCCGGCGAGAAGCGAGACGGGCCAATAGTAGGCGATGGCACCGACGAGGGAGACGATCACGAAGCCTGCGGCGACAGCCCTGACGGTGAGCCGGCGATCAGCTCGGATCGGCCCCTGTCCCGCGTCCAGCCCTCGAGCGAGGAGCGCGAGCTGCCAGCCCGCAAACGCGCCAAGCGACGCGCCAAAGAGGAGAACCGCATCGGGGTCCATGCTGCTCGTCACGAGGGCAGCGGCGGCGATGCCGACGGCGAGACCGAACCCGATCGTCCCGCGGTGGGTCGGATAGCGGTTCAGGAGCCCCCACGCGAGGAGGAGAAAGACGAGTCCGACGGCGACGCCCGCGACGACGTCGACGAGGTAGTGGACGCCGAGACCGACTCGAGAGAGGGAGACGGCAGTCACGAGCCCGGCGGCACCGAGGAATCGCCGCCGACGCGTGCTGACGTCGCTGTACTCGGCCAGGCTCAGGTAGACGATCGTCGACATCAGGGCGTGCCCGCTCGGGAACCCGTAGCCGGTCGCCGTCGCAGTCGCTTCGTACAGCGGGTGGACGGCCGCCGGCAGCGCCTCGACCTCTACGAGGACGCGCTCCGGTCGCGGGAGCGCGAAGACGTGTTTCAGCGCCGTGATGAGCGAGAGGCCCGCCAGCAAGAGTCCGGCGACGGCGGCGATATCGTCCCGGTCGTCGGTCTCGATCCAGTAGAGCGTCCCGACGAGGACGCCCAGAAACCACACGTCGCCCAGCTGGGTCACCAGCCCGAGCACGACGACGGCCCACTCGGGAACGACCTCGCGGAACGCGTCGAACCAGCCAAGCCCTCGAGTCATACCCCATGCTACGTCCGACGAGACATATAAACGGTTCCGCTCGGTCGGCCGATCGGACGTCGCCCGGCCGGTAGCATCGTTCCACTTTCGGCGAGAGTCTCGTTCGCTCGGGAAAACCCTCATTTCCGCGTCACCTGTAGGCTACCGAGACGCGCCAGCGGTCGGCGTGCGAGGGGACCCACATGAGCAAGCCATCGGAACCCGAGCGCGAGCGAATCGATCCGGAGTACGACCACCGCCGCGAGGACAGCGTCGACGAGGGCCGACTCGAGGCGCTCCTCGACGAGTACGCGATCGGACGGGACGACCACGAGAACGCGCCCGCCTTCGTGATCCGACCGGACGACATCCAGGAGGTGGTCGCCCTCCTGCGCGACGAGGCGGGGTTCGACCACCTCTCGTGTCTCACGCCACAGCAGTACGAGGATCGCTACGAGTCGCTCATCCACATGACGAAGTACGACCGGCGGAGCCACGAGGTGACGTTGATCGTACCCGTTCCGATCGACGACCCCGTCTGCGAGTCCGCCGAACCCGTCTTCCGAACGGCCGACTGGCACGAGCGCGAGGCCTACGATCTCGTCGGGATCGAGTACGAGGATCATCCCGACCTCCGTCGAATCCTCCTCCCCGAGTCGTGGCAGGGCCACCCGCTCGCGCTGGACTACGACCAGGACAAGCCACAGCTCGTCCACTACGCCGAACACGCGAATCCGCTCCAGGCCGACCGCCACGACGATGAGTCCGATACGATGCTCCTCAACATCGGTCCCCACCACCCGGCGACCCACGGCGTCCTCCACCTCGAGACGGTGCTGGACGGCGAGTCGGTCGCCGACGTCGAACCCGATATCGGCTATCTCCACCGGTGTGAGGAGCAGATGTGCCAACAGGGGACCTATCGCCACCAGATCATCCCCTACTCGAACCGCTGGGATTACACGGCGAACCTGCCCAACGAGTGGGCGGTCGCCCGCGCGATCGAGGACATCGCCGACATCGAGGTCCCCGAGTACGCGCAGGTCCTGCGGACGATGGCGACCGAGTTCGGCCGCATGCTCGGCCACTTCCTCGCGGTCTCGACGTTCGCCTTGGACGTCTACGGCGACTTCACGGCCATCTTCCAATACGGCATGCGCGACCGCGAAGTCGTCCAGGACATCTTGGAGGACCTCACCGGCCAGCGGATGATGTTCTACTTCTTCCGGCTGGGCGGGGTCTGCTGGGACCTGCCCGAACCCCGCGAGGAGTTCATCGAGAAGTGCCGCGATTTCCTCGACGAACTCCCCGCCAAGGTCGACGAGTACCACGACCTGCTGACCGGCAACGAGATCTTCCAGATCCGGACGATCGATACCGGGGTGCTCGAGCCCGAGGTCGCCAAGGACTACGGCTGTACCGGACCGGTGGCCCGCGGGTCGGGCATCGACTACGACATCCGTCGGGACGACCCCTACGGCTACTACGAGAACCTCGAGTGGAACGTCGTGGTCGAGGGCGGCTGTGACAACCACGCGCGGGTCCTCGTTCGCCTCCGCGAGGTCGAGGAGTCCGCGAAGATCATCGAGCAGTGTCTCGACTTGCTCGAAGAGTGGCCCGAGGACGAGCGGACGGTCCAGAGCAACGTCCCCCGAACGCTCAAGCCGGACGCCGGGACCGAGACCTACCGCGCCGTCGAGAGCGCGAAGGGCGAACTCGGGATCTACATCCGCGCGGACGGCTCGAACTCGCCGGCCCGGTTCAAGATCCGAAGTCCGTGTTTCCACAACCTCTCGGCGCTGCCGGAGATGGCCGAGGGCGAGTACGTCGCCGACCTGATCGCGTCGCTTGGCAGTCTCGACATCGTGCTGGGGAGCGTCGATCGCTGAGCCAGGGTGGTCGACCGCGGCTTCTGACCGGCCGAACGGTCACGGACGGGGAGTTCTCGAGTGGCTCCCGCAGGGAGCCCAGTTCCGACGGTGAACGTCCCCCGCCACGAGTGGCAGCAACATGCTCCGCTATCTCCGACGGGAGAGACAACTGTTAACTGTCGCGTGTCCGGACTCGAAGGTATGTCGACGTCGATCAGTAGGTGGCCACGGGCCGGTGCCGTCAGGGCTCGCTGGGCAGCGCTCGAGCGCGACTGGAAGAGCGTGGTCGTCGGTGCAACGATCGTCACACTCCTCAGTGGCTTCGGCCTGCCGATCCCCTGGTAATGGGCGTTCGCCGGCTGCTTCCGGGGTTCGTCGCTCTCTGTCTCGGTGCCGTGTTGGCCCGATCGCTCGCGCGCGTCGTCGGCGTCAATCACTTGCTCGTCGCCATCGCGCTGGGCGTCGTCGTCACGAACGCCGTCGGTCTCCCGGACGAACTCGAACCCGGCGTCGCGACGCACAAACTGTGGCTGGGGTCCGGTATCGTCCTCATGGGGGCGTCGATATCGACCGCGACCGTCCTCGAGGTCGGTGGCCCCGTCTTCCTCGTCGTGATAGCGATCACCGGGATCACGCTGGCCGTCGTCGAACTCCTCGCGCGAAACGTCTTCGGACTGTCCGAGCGGCTGGGGACGCTGCTCGCCGCCGGTGCGAGCATCTGTGGCGTCTCGGCGGTCGTCGCGGTCGCCGGTGCCGTCCGGGCACGGGAAGAGGAAGTCGCCTACGCGGCGGCGACGGTCCTGCTGTTCGATGCGATTACGATCGTCGTCTACCCGATCGTCGGCGATCTGCTGGACCTGTCCGGCGCGGTCTTCGGGACGTGGGCCGGGGTCAGCATGTTCTCGACCGGACCGGCCGTCGCAGTGGGCTTTGCCTACTCCGACGTGGCCGGCCAGTGGGCGACGATAACGAAACTCTCGCGAAACGCCCTGATCGGCGTCGTCGTCCTCGGATACGCGAGCTACTACGCGGGGAGCGGAGACGGGACCACCGCGTCCGTTCGAACCCTCTGGGCGGAGTTCCCGAAGTTCGTGCTCGGCTTTCTCGCTCTCGCCGTGCTCTCGAGTCTCGGCGTCTTCTCGTCGGCCCAGCAGGCCTCGATCGAAAACGCGTACAACTGGCTGTTCCTGCTGGCGTTCGTCGGGCTCGGAACCGAAATCCGCCTCGCCGACGTGCGGAATACCGGCGTCGTGCCCGCGTTCGTCGTGCTGCTGGCGTTGCTCGTCGGAAGCCTGCTCTCGTTGACCATCCTCTCGCTCCTGTTTTGAGTTCGTCGCCGGTCCGCCCGCTCCGGTCTCGTGGGTCGACCCGGAGCGGACCGAGTCGTCGACGATACCGGTAATACTTTCGGCCCGTCCCGACCGAATCGCCTCACCCGCGATCCAGAGCACGGAACTTACTTGACGATGAGTGCGCAACCAACCGGCATATGTCCAACGGAGAGTTCGAGGGATACGGCGGTCGGCACGTCCCAAAACCGCTTCGAGAGCCACTCGAGGAACTGGCAACGGCCTACGACGACGTCGCGAAGACCGAGGAGTTCCAGACCGAGTTCCGGGGATTGCTCGAGGAGTTCGCCGGTCGACCGACCCCGCTGTACCACGCGCGTAATCTGAGCGAGCGTTACGACGCGGAGATCTACCTCAAGCGGGAGGATCTGCTCCACGGCGGCGCCCACAAGATCAACAACTGTCTCGGGCAGGCCCTGCTCGCGAAGCGGGCCGGTCGGGAGCGGCTGATCGCCGAAACGGGGGCCGGCCAGCACGGCACCGCGACCGCGATGGTCGGTGCCCTGCTCGACCTCGAGACGGAGATCTACATGGGGAGGAAAGACGTCGAACGCCAGGAGATGAACGTCTTCCGGATGCGCCTCATGGGTGCCGAGGTCAACGAGGTCACCCGCGGTGACGAGGGCCTGGCCGACGCCGTCGACGCGGCGCTCGAGGACTTCGCCGAAAACGTCGACGACACCCACTATCTGGTGGGCAGCGTCGTCGGTCCCGATCCGTTCCCGCGGATGGTCCGGGACTTCCAGAGCGTCATCGGTCGGGAGGCCCGCGAGCAGATACAGGAACGGACGGGCGACCTGCCCGACGCCGCCGTCGCCTGCGTCGGTGGCGGCTCGAACGCGATCGGGCTCTTCCACGCGTTCCGGGACGACCCCGTCGACTTCTACGGTGCCGAGGGCGGCGGCAAAGGATCGGACTCGAGTCAGCACGCCGCCCCGCTCGCGAAGGGAACCGACGACGTCATCCACGGGATGAAAACGCGCGTCATCGACGACGACGTCGAGGTCCACTCCGTCTCCGCGGGGCTGGACTACCCCGGTGTCGGCCCCGAACACGCCATGTTTCGGGCCGTCGGTCGCTGTGAGTATCAGGGCGTTACCGACGACGAAGCGCTCGCGGCCTTCCGCGAACTGAGCGAGACCGAGGGGATCATCCCCGCCCTCGAGTCCAGTCACGGGATCGCTCGAGCGATCCAACTCGCGGAGGACGGCGAGCACGACACCATCCTCGTGAATCTCTCGGGACGCGGCGACAAGGACATGGAGACCGCAGCCGCGAAGTTCGATCTCTGAGATCGGCGGATCGACCGGACCGGAGACCGATCGCTCGGGAGTCGGGCCCCGAAACGGACGCGGTCACAGCTGTGTTCGAACGCGGTCCCGCAGTCGCGTCCCCTCGTCGGGATCGAGCCGATCGCGCGACAGCGACAGCGTCACGTCGTCGTCGGCGAAGCGCGGCACGAGATGGACGTGTGCGTGATCGACGGTCCCGACCAGGGGTCCGGAGGTGTGAAAGACGCTGAAGCCGGTCGGCTCGAGCGCCGCCTTCAGTGCGTTCCCGACAGTCCGAACCGTCTCGAAGACCGCCATGGAGGTCGATTCGTCGGTCGTGACGAGGTCCTCTTCGTGGACCGTGGGAACGACGAGGGTGTGTCCCGTCATGGCGGGATTTTCGTCGAGAAACGCGACGGTTCGCTCGTCTTCGTAGAGAACGTGGGCCGGACGCTCACCGGCGACGATCCGACAGAACTCACAGTCGTCCATAGCCGGCTTTTCTTGCGATCGAACATATAGGTAACCCTACTCGAAGACGGTGCTGACATCGGCGCTCGCAAACGCCTAGAACAACCCGTACTCCGACCGTAGCTTGCGGTAGTGCTCGAGATACCGGTCTGCCACCGCCGACCGGTCGTAGTCGGCGAAGGTATCGTCGTACTCGCGGTGTTCGAGGTCGCCCGCGGCGACGATCGCTTCGGCCAGTTCCGCCTCGCTGGTGGTCCGGAATCCCCGATCCCACCCCTCGACGAGCTCGTGAGCGCTCGAGTTCGTGTGGTACTCGACGACGCCGACACAGCCCGCCGCGATCGCCCACAGCATCTCCGTCGGGAAGACGCAGTGGTCGGCCGTCTGGACGAAGACGTGGGCCCCGCGATACGCCGCGATCCGTTCCTCGAGGTCGAGGTCGCCGACGAACGTCACGCGATCCGCGATCCGGAGGTCGCTTGCGAGTTCCTCGTAGGCGTCCCGCTCGGGGCCGTCGCCGACGACCGTCGCCTCCCACTCGCGGTCGCGGTGTTCGGCGAGAGCCAACAGCAGGCTCTCGAGGTTGGCACCCTCGTCGAGCCGTCGGGCGTAGATCACGTCGACCGCGTCGCCCGGCTCCACGGCTCGTATTCGGTCGCAGTCGATCGGATTCGGCACGGTCTCGACGACGTCGCCGTCGGCCCCGAGTTCGCGGATCCACGTCCCGACGAGCTCCGAGGGAGTGACGATCCGATCCGGTCGCCCGGTCGCGAACCGCGTCCACCGCGTCTCGGTCACGCCGCCGTCGCCGTACCACTCGAGGACGAGGGGCACTCGAGCGAGCGTCGCGCCCCAGCTGGCCGCGAGGACCTGGCTCGGCGGGCGTGCGCCGACGTGGACCACGTCCGGGCCCGCAGCCGCCAGGACGAACGGGAGTCGACAGAGAAACGAACTCCGGGCTTCCGGGCCGGTCGAAACCGCGTGATAGGTGATTTCGCCGTCTTCGAACGTGGTCTCCTCGCCGGCCCAGAACCCGCTACAGTACCAGTGGACGTCGTGGCCGCGTTCCGCCAGCAACTCGAGAACGGTCCGGAACCGCTGGTTCGTCTCAGTATCGTGGTGGTGATCCGTCTTCAACGAGACGAACGCGACGCGCATACTCGGCCGCCACGCAGTCGCGGGCTATAAAATCACTTTTTTCTCGCAGCGTACCGGCGCAACGTCGTCGTCGCGTCGTGGCGGGTGCCCTTGTTCAGTCGTCGGTCGCGTCGTCGAGACCGCGATCCTCGAGGAACGAATCGACGCCATCGAAAACGCTATCGTCGGTATCGTCCGAGTCGGTATCGGATTCGCCGTCAGTAGTGCCTTCGTCATCCTCGCCGCCATCCGGTTCGTCGTCACCCTCGTCCGGTCCATCCTCGCCGTCATCCGGTTCGGCGTCACCCTCGTCCGGTCCATCCTCGCCGTCATCCGTATCGAACGGATCGTCGTCCGTTTCCGCGTCGCTCTCGTCGGTCTCGTCCCCGTCCTCTGCGTCGTCGTCAGCGTCCCCCTCATCGTCGGTATCGAACGGGAACCCACCGTCGCTCTCGGTTCCGTCGGCCGACCCGTCGTCAGTGCTCTCGGTTTCGTTTCCGGCGGTCGAGTTCGCGTCCGACTCGTTGCTCCCGGAATCGACACCGTCGTCTCCGGAGCCGTCACCACCCGTCCCGAGCGGTTCGGCGTCACCCTCGGTCTCGGGCTCGTCGAGCGAGTCGGCCACGAACAGTTCCGGACCGACGGCCACAACGGTTAGCCCGAAGACCGCGAGGATGAGGACGGTCGTCACGAGGACGGTCCCGACCGGGGACGCGTCGGTTTCGCCTTCCATTGACCGTCCCTGCCAGATTCGGTCGTTTTGTTAAGCACAGCCATCGCCGACCGTGCCGCTCCGACGACGGGGCTCCGACTCGCCACCGGCTCGAGTCCCGAGACGGACGGCCGATCGGGCGTAATCGGCACCTACTCGCCTCCACGCACCCCACCGGCGACCGAAACGACTACGCCGTCGAGTCCGTACGGCTCTGGCATGAGCAGCTACGACATCGAGCGCTATCTGAACGTTCGGAGCGCGTACGGCGCTTCCTTCGGCCCCGACGGGGAACGGCTCTCCTTCCTGATGGATACGACCGGCACCGCACAGGTCTGGACCCTCGAGTCGGCCCGCGCCTGGCCCGAGCAGCGGACCTTCTACGACGAACGGGTGACCTTCGCCTCGTGGTCGCCCGAGCGGCCGGAACTGATCTTCGGGATGGACGAGGGCGGCAACGAGCGCGCACAGCTGTTCCGCCTCGACGCCGAAACGGGGGTGATTGAGAACGTAACGACGATGCCTACGGCCAAACACCGCTGGGGCGGCTGGAGCCACGGCGGCGAGCGGTTCGCCTTCACCTCGAACCGTCGCGACGAGTCCGTCTTCGACGTCTACGTGCAGGGTCGCGACGAGACGGGCGACGACGCACGGCTCGTCTACGAGGGCGACGGTTGGCTCTCGCTGTCGGGCTGGAGCCCCGACGACTCCCGGCTGCTCGTCTCGCAGGCCTACTCCAACTTCGATCAGGACCTGTACGTGCTCGACCTCGCGGCCGACGAGCGGGAACTCGAGCATCTCACACCCCACGAGGGCGACGTCCGCTATCAGAGCGCGAGCTGGGCACCCGACGGTACGGGGATCTATCTGGTCACCGACGACGGCGAGGCCGACACGCTGTATCTGGCCTATCTCGACATCGAGAGCGGCGAGCTCGAGACGGTCGCCGACGGCGATGGCTGGAACGTCGACGGGATCGCACTCGACGACGAGACCGGACGGTTCGTCTACTCGCGAAACGTCGAGGGCTACACCGATCTGACGGTCGGGGAGTTCGATCCCGACGACCCAACGTCGTTCGAGACGTTCGCCGAACCCGACCTGCCGGGCGGGATCTCCGGCGGCGTGAGCTTCGATCCCGACGCCGAGCGGTTCGCCCTCTCGACGACCGGTGAAACGATCAACACGAACGTCTTCGTCGTCGACATCGAGGAACGACGTTCCTCGGGCAGTGCGACGCAGTCGCACGACATCGAGGCCGGCGAGGCCGAACAGTGGACGAGTGCGCCGACTGCAGGCATTCCGCCGGAATCGTTCGAGGACTCCGAACTGGTCGCTGTCGAGAGTTTCGACGGCCTCGAGGTGCCCGGGTTCCTCACGTTGCCCGACGGAACCGACGCCGTCGAGGGTGACGGCGACGGCGTCCCCGTCATCGTCGACATCCACGGCGGCCCCGAGAGCCAGCGCCGGCCCTCGTTCTCGAGCGTCAAGCAGTACTTCCTCGACCGGGGCTACGCCTACTTCGAGCCGAACGTGCGGGGATCGTCGGGCTACGGGTCCGACTACGCCAGCCTCGACGACGTCGAAAAGCGAATGGACTCGGTCGCCGACATCGACGCCTGCGTCGACTGGCTGCAGGACCACCCCGCGATCGATCCCGACCGAATCGTCGCGAAGGGTGGCTCCTACGGCGGGTTCATGGTGCTGGCCGCGCTGACCGAGTACCCCGACCGCTGGGCCGCCGGGATCGACGTCGTCGGCATCGCCAACTTCGTCACCTTCCTCGAGAACACCGGCGACTGGCGGCGCGAACTCCGGGAAGCCGAATACGGCTCGCTCGCCGACGATCGCGAGTTCCTCGAGGATATTTCGCCGATCAATAACGTCGAGAACATCGAGGCACCGCTGTTCGTCCTCCACGGCGAGAACGATCCGCGCGTCCCGGTCGGCGAGGCCGAACAGATCGCCGAGAAGGCGGCCGAGCAAGGCGTCCCCGTCCGGAAGCTGATCTTCGAGGACGAGGGTCACGGCTTCTCGAAACTCGAGAACCGCATCGAGGCGTACTCCGAGATCGCGGATTTCCTCGACGAGCACGTTTGATCGACCGCCGATCGACGAACTAGTTAGTTGAATAATTACAAAAAGTATACATGAAGAGGTCGTGGAGTGTCGGGTATGGCCGCCATTCAGACGACCGGACTCACCAAGCGCTACGGCGAGTCCGTCCTCGCTGTCGACGACCTCGATCTCACCGTCGAGAACGGCGAAGTGTTCGGCTTTCTGGGCCCGAACGGGGCCGGGAAGTCGACGACGATCAACATGCTCCTCGATTTCGTCCGGCCGACACACGGGACTGCGTCGGTGCTCGGACTCGACGTACAGGCCGATACCGACGAGATTCGCCACCGTATCGGCGTCCTCCCCGAAGGAGCGAGCGTCTACGATCGACTCACCGCACGCGAACACCTCCAGTGGGTCATCGACACGAAAGGCGCCGACGACGACCCCGACGCCCTCCTCGAACGAGTCGGCCTCGCCGGCGACGGTGATCGCGCTGCCGGGGGGTACTCGAAGGGGATGACCCAGCGGCTGGGCTTTGGCATGGCGCTGGTCGGCGATCCCGACCTGCTGATCCTCGACGAACCCTCTTCGGGGCTGGATCCGACCGGAATGCAGGAAATGCGCGAGATCATCACCGAGGAGGCCGACCGCGGAACGTCCGTCTTCTTCTCGAGTCACATCCTCGGGGAGGTCGAAGCGATCTGTGACCGCATCGGCATCATGAACGAGGGGCGACTGGTCGCGACCGGCACGCCCGACGACCTCCAGGGCGAGTTGGATCTCGGCGCACCGATCACGCTCGAGGTCGACGCCGTTCCCGACGGCCTCGATCTGGAGCGACTCGAGGGGGTTCGATCGGTCAGCGTCGATGGGACGACGATCACCGCGACCTGTGCCGATCCCACGGTCAAGGTCGACGTCGTCGAACGCGTCGCATCGGCGACTGCCGTCCGCGACATCGTCTCCGAGGACGTCTCGCTCGAGCAACTGTTCAATACGTACACGAACGGCGAGCGGGAGGAGACGGTACCGGCCCCGGAGGTGACGGCATGAGCACGCTCGACGTCGCGCGGAAGGACTTCCTCGACGTCCGGCGATCCAAGATCGTCTGGTTCGTCGCCGGACTCTACGCCTTCTTCATGATACTGATGATCTACTTCGGGCAAACCAACGTGCCGAACCCCGACATCAAGACCGCGCTGCGGAACCTCACCGGCATCGGTGCGATGTTCATTCCACTGATCGCCCTCGTCTCGGCGTATCTGGCGATCGCCGGCGAACGCGAGTCCGGCGGCGTCAAGTACCTCCTGTCGATTCCAAACAGCCGCCGG
Organism: Natrinema ejinorense; assembly: GCF_002494345.1. Classification (GTDB taxonomy): domain Archaea; phylum Halobacteriota; class Halobacteria; order Halobacteriales; family Natrialbaceae; genus Natrinema; species Natrinema longum. The sequence goes on along the minus strand of NZ_NXNI01000001.1, from coordinate 159,001 downwards.
GACGTCGTTTTCGGCAAGTATCTGACCCGGGCGGCGGTCGTCACGATCTCCATCCTCGCCGCGTTCCTCCTCAGCGCCGGGTTCGCAGTCCGCTGGTACCCCTCACTCGAGATCGAGACCTTCGTCGGGGTCGCAGTACTGACCGTCCTCTACGCGCTGACGTACATCGCCGTCGCGATCGGTATCTCGGCCGCGACGGCGTCCCGGTCGCGCGCAATGGGGGGCGCGATCGGCTTCTTCTTCGTGACGAACGTCTTGAACCTGTTTGGCCCACTTCGCCTCGCGATCAACTACGTGCTCAACGACCTCGCGGGGCTCGATATCGCCGGCAACCAGATCATGTTCGTTCAGTCGGTGCTCAGTCCGACAGCCTCGTACGTCAACGCTACGGATCTGGTCTTTCCCGACAGTTTCCGTGCCGTTCAATCGGACGTGCCGTGGTTCCTCGAGGGAGAGATGATGGTCGCCATCCTGCTTGGCTGGATCGTCGTCCCGATCGTCCTCGGCCTCTGGCGGTTCGAGCGGGCCGATCTGAGCTGAGGCCCCGACGGCGATTCAATCGATGACGCCGGTTTTCGTCGCCACGTCTCGAGCGGCCCGCTCGTTCATCCCGTCGCCGAGGATCGTGTAGCGGTCGCGGATCCGGTGGCAGGTCGTTAAGGCCTCCACCACGGTCTCGTCGTCGATTCCCAGTTCCGCCGCGGTCGTCGGCGCGTCGATACTCGCCAGCGCGTCCCGAATGTCGCGCCAGATGCCCCGGTCGCCGCCGTGGAGGTAGGCGGTCATGACCGAGCCGACGCCGACCTGATGGCCGTGGAGAGCCGTTCCGGGGGCAAGCCGATCGAGCTGGTGCGAAAAGAGGTGTTCCGCGCCGCTGGCCGGCCGCGAGGAGCCGGCGATGCTCATCGCGACGCCGGAGGACATCAGCGCCTTGGTGACGACCCAGGCCGATTCCTCGAGCCCCGGTCGGATGAGATCGGCGTTGTCGACGAGGATCTCGGCGGTCATCTCCGAGAGCGCAGCGGCGTACTCGGAGTACTCGACGTCTTTCAATCGCTGGGCGAGCCGCCAGTCCATGACGGCGGTGTAGTTCGAAATGATGTCGGCACAGCCGGCGGTCGTCAGCTCCCAGGGGGCGTCGGCGAGAATTCCGGTGTCGGCGACGACCGCCAGCGGCGGTTCCGCGGCGACGCTGTGACGGGAATCACCGTCCGGGACGGAGCCGCGATTGCTGACGATCCCATCGTGGCTCGCCGCCGTCGGAACCGACAGAAACCCCATATCGAGGTGGTGGCTGGCCATCTTCGCGATGTCGATGGCCTTCCCGCCGCCGATGCCGACGAGGTAGGAGACCGCCTCGGCCTCGGCGACCTCGATCACCCGTTCGACGGCGTCGAAGGTCGCTTTCTCGATCGTGACGATCGCTGGGTCGATCCCCGCGGCTTCGAAGTCGGCCGCGATGGGGTCGGCAGCGACGGTTCGGGGCGTCGGACTCGTGACGAACAGCGGCCGCCCCTGTAAGTGGAGATCGTCGACCACGTCGACGACCTCGCTGCGAACGCCGTGGCCGACCACGACGTTTCGCGGGAGACGGATCCACGTCGACTTCTCGAACATACTGGCCCTGACACACCCCCGGGACATGTGTTTTTCCTCGTCGGCGCGTCGATCGACGCGAACCCGCCGTGATCGGTCCCGATGTGATCGACGCGAGCGATACCCGAGCGCGTCGCTGACCCGTCCGCTTCCGCCGTGACGAATGCGATGGATTGTAAAATTTCCAACTGTAACCGGCGAATATGATCGCGGCAGTCGCGTTCTGGCTCGGCTTGCTCGTCGTCGGCCACCTCGCAGGCCGACTGTACGGCTCGTACACAACGGGCCGCGGCCATGGCGACGCTCATCGATCGCGCGGAACGTACCGATTGCTGTCCCTCGTCGGCCTCACGGCCGTCGTCGGCCTCACACTATTCGGCCTCGTCGACGCAACCGAGACGGCTCTCTCGTCGATCCATCCGGCGCTGGCCGGTAGACTGGCGGCTCCCCTCGCCTGGGTCCCGACGGCGATCGGAACGATCGTCGCGGTCCTCGTCACGTACCTCGGCGTCTTTCCCTACGCCCGCGAGCGGCGCGGCCTCGAGATCTCGGCTGCAACTGCGGTCGGTCGTCTCGCAAAGTACCTCGTCGCGATGGCGGTGCTCTGTCTCGGTATGATCGCCCCGCTGATCGTCCTCGTCAGGCTGTCGGATCCGAGTCCGTTCCTGATTCCGATCCTGTTCGCGGTGCTCCTGGTCTGGGTCTCCGTCTGGTCACAGTACAGCGTGCAGCTCTCACAGGAACTCGTCGAGCCGACGGCCCACCAGCGACGACGACTCGAGGCCGCGGCCGACCGAGCCGACCTGACGGCACCGCTCGCGGGCGTCCTTCCCGGCGAGGAGACCGAAACGGCCGGCCCCTACCTCGGCGGATCGTTCCGGAACCGGCGGTTGTACGCTACCGACCACGCGTTCGACGCCCTCGACGACGACGAACTGACGGCACTGTGTGCACGGGCAAACGCGGCCGACGACCTCCGACTCCTCGAGCGCCGAGCACTCGTCGTGTCTCTGCTGTTCGGAGTGGTCCTGACCCTGACCGTCTGGCGATCGATGCTCGTCGCGCTCCCCGCGCTCGCCATCGTCTGGCCGCTCCTGTCCTGGTACCTCCAGCGCTGTGAGTTCGCTGCCGACCGTCGCGCCGCTCGATCGGTCGGTGCCGACGACCTCGCGAGCGCGTACGAGGCCACCGCGGATCTGGCCGACGATCGCGGACGACTCCACGAACGGCTCGCGTCGAGGCCGTCGACGGCGCGACGGCTCGAGCGCATTCGCGATGCCTGATCAGAGCGTCTCGAGGATCCCGAGGACGCGCTCCTCGGCCTCGCGGTCCGGTCCGTTCTCGTCCCCGTCCCGGTCGCTCTCGAGGTGGTCGTCGACCGCCCGTTCCATCGCCTCCTCGAGCGGCGTCGATTCCCAGCCCAGCGCGGCGAGTTTCGCGGTCGAGAGCACGTGGGGATACTCCCGATAAAGGGGGTAGTCGTCGAGTTCGATCTCGCCGGCCGCAAGCTCGCGCGGGCCGGCGTGGACGACGTCGACGGTGGTGGCGAGCGACTCGGCGATCAACTCGACCATCTCCTCGAGCGTGACCAGCCGCCGGTCGCCGACGTTGTAGGCCTCGCCGGCCACACCCTGTTCGGCGACGATCCGTAGCGCGCTGGCGACGTCGTCGACGTACACGCGGTGCCAGACGTTCGTCCCGTCGCCGGGGACCACGACGCGGTCGAACCGGTTCACGCGGTCGATCCACCAGTCCAGGCGCTCGGTGTAGTCGTGGGGACCGTAGACGATCGGCGGTCGGACCGCCATGGCACGGACCCCGTCCTCGGCCGCCGCGAACACCGCTCGATCACACTCGGCTTTGCGATTGCCGTAGGTCTCGGCGGAGTCGTCGGTCGCCTGCTCGGCTGTACAGGGCTCGAGTGGCGTCTCGGTTTCGCGCTTTGGGATCTCCTCGCGACCGTACGCGGCTCCGCTCGAGACGGAGACGTAGCTCTCACACTCCCCGAAGATCCTGGTCGCGGCGCGGACGTCCTTGGGGTGGTAGGCTACGCAGTCGAAGACGGCGTCGGGATCGACCGTCGTCGCAGCTGCTTCGAGAGCCGTGTCGTTCGTCCGATCGCCCTCGACGTGGTCGACGCGGTCGTCGTCCGCGAAGGGGTCGTCGTGGGTCCCCCGATTGAAGATCGTCACGTCGTACTCGTGGTCGAGCAGGTCGTCGACGAGGTGGCGGCCGATAAAGCGAGTGCCGCCGATAACGAGTGCGCTGTCCATACGTAACCGACAGGCCTGCGGGGGAAAACTGTGGCGAACCGACGGATTACGATCGACGACGATCGGCGGCCAAACCGGCCACCGGCTCGCGGGGTGGTCGCGGTCGGTAGCGTCCCAGGAGCCACACCGTTCAGGGGAGGGTTCTTTGATTCCGTTCCGCGTAGACGGGGTCGGTATGTCAGCGCAGTTCTGGACGGATCGCACCGCCGAGTATCCACTCGAGTGCGACCACTGTCAGTATCCGATTCCGGGCGATCCCGAAGAGGGCAACGAGGGCCGATACTGTTCGGTCGCCTGCCGCGACGCCGCCGCCGACGAGTCGACGATGTCCGATCCCGGCGCCTACAAGCGGATCCGTAGCGGCGTCGAACCCCTGGACTCGCTGCTCCCGAACGGCATCCCCGCCGACTCGTTGCTCTTACTCTCGGGTGAGGAGGGAACCCGTCGCGCCGAACTGGGGATCGAACTCGCCTGGCGCGCCCTCGAGCGGGGCGAGCCCGCCGTCGTCGTTTCCGTCGCGAATCCGCCGACGGCGACGCTCGAGCGGTTCTACGCGAACGGCTGGAACGTCCTGCCGGCGCTGGAAAACGACCGACTGCGGATCATCGACTGTTTCACGTATCGACTCGACGACCGCGAGGACTTCCTCGAGAAGCGCAACGACTGGTCGGCGTTCCTCGGCGAGGCCGCCGCCGACGCCATCGTCGACGTGCGCGATCCGAGCGACCGTCGCGAGATGGCGAACAGCCTGTACGGCGCGCTCGACGACCTCGAGATGACCGAAACCGGGCTGGTCACGATCGACTCGCTGGACGAACTCGAGTCGTTGCTCCAGGGGCAACTGGTTCAGGACTTCGTCACGGAGATCCGGGCGACGGTCTCCAAGGCCCGGTTCGTCCCGATCGTCGCCGCCGCGACGGCAGCGGACGACGAGGACGACCCCGTGGAGTACGTCTTCGACGGCATCGTCGATCTCCGGCTGACCGATCAGTTGACCCCGTCGGCTCGGCTCAAACAGCTCGCCGTTCGCAAACTGGTCGGGGCCCAGTTCCTCCCGCAGTGGGTCACCTACGAGTACGAACCCGCCCGCGGGTTGTTCGCGTTCGGACCGAAGACGGACGCCCGACAGGTCTACGATATCGGAACCGATCCGTCACGGCCGAACCGTCCGCGCTAGTGGTCCACGCTTGCATTGCAGGCCGCGGGCGGAACCACCCCGTTTTTGTCGCCGCTATCCCGACCAGCCGGTATGAGCGGTACGTACGTCCTCGTGATCGACGTGAACCGATCGACGACCATCCAGGTCGGTGCGCTGGGCGAGCGGGAGTTCGCCGCCGGCGCGTACGCGTACGTCGGCAGCGCCTTCGGGCCCGGCGGCTTCAGCCGCGTCGACCGCCACCGCGAGCTCGCCGCCGGCGACCGCGAGACCCGTCACTGGCACGTCGATTACCTGCTCGGTCACGCCGCGACGCGTCTCGAGACCGCGATCACGTTCCCCGACGCCGATCGGGAGTGTGAACTCGCGGGCTCGCTCCCCGGCCAGCTGGTTCCCGAGTTCGGAGCCTCGGACTGCGAGTGTGAGTCACACCTCCTTGCGTTCCCGAACGTCGAGACCGTTCTCGAGGCGGCGGTCGATGCCGGCGGTGTCGTCGAGTAGTCTCGACCCGTCGCCTGAATTATTACGGATGCTTGTGAAACGGTAGCTATGGGTAAGTCAGAACCCGAATCCGAGTCGACGGCCGACGCCACCCCGGAACTCAACGGCGACGCGATGGGCCGGTTTCCCGTCCCCGCGTTCGACGACCTCCCCGAGGACCTGCGAGAACGGATCGAAGCCGAGACCGACCGCGCCGGGTTCACGCCGAACGTCTTCTCCGCGTTCGCGTACAAGCCCTCGCACTTCCGGGCCTTTTTCCAGTATCACGACGCACTCGTCGAGGACACGGCCCTCGAGCGCGAGGAGATCGAGATGATCATCGTGGCGGTTTCGGGCGTCAATCACTGTTACTACTGCAACGTCGCCCACGGCGCACTCGTGCGGATCTACGCCGAGGACCCGACGCTCGCGGATCAGCTGATCGCGAACTACCGAACCGCGGATATCAACGAGGCCCACCGGACGATGCTCGACGTCGCGGTCACGCTCACCGAACGGCCGACCGAGATCGAACGGGACCACTTCGAGGCGCTCCGGGAGGCCGGCTTCAGCGAGGAGGCGATCTGGGACATCGCGGCCGTGACCGCCTACTACAACATGAGCAATCGGATGGCCACCTTCGCCGAGATGCGGCCGAACGACGAGTTTCACACGCTCGGCCGTGAGTAGCCGATCCCGTCACTGGTTCCGTGAGTGGCTGATCGAGCTGCCGACAGAAAGGATTAGACAGGGCTAAAGATTAAGTTAGACGAGATGAAAGTGAGTGACTGCGGAGGTGATCACGCAACGAACGCACCACAGAGATCCACCGACGATCACACCTACCGGGAGTAATCGTGCGAGGTGGAAGACACCCGGTAGACAGCGGAACCCGACGCGCGGTTCCGATGCAGCCTGTTCATGTGTGGGCAGCCGGCATACCCGCCAGTCGGCAGGTGAGCTCCTGACTCCGATAGTGGCCACTGGCACACCTGATCGCACGACAGCGTTGGGATCAGTGTGCCGTTCGTTTCCGTGGCTACTATAGTATCGTTCCGCTGTTTCTCGATCGAACGCGCCATCGCTCGCGACGCGGAGAGGCGACTGAGGAGACTCGAGTGGCGGATACTGTGTTCCAACGTCTGACGTCTCGATTCGTATAGTAGCACCCGAACCGATTTACAACGAGACAAACGGCTATAGCCGACGTCGAGGCCACTCACAGGAGTCGGGGAGTGATCGACCGTCTGAGAACGAGATACTCGGATGACCGATCGATTCGGGGCGGTCCGTGCGAGTCAGTCGTCGCTCGCCGCGAAACTGGCGGATTCGGCTTCGACGGTCGTCTCGGGTGCGCCGGGCAGTTCGTTGCGGACGTCGTCGCTCCCTTGCTCGGTGATCGCCTCGTAGTAGGCCTCGGGCATGACCTTCACGAAGGCCTCGAGGGCGCGCTCCCAGTTGTCGAGCAGGTGCTGACCGCGCTCGGAGCCGGTGTAGGCGACGTGGTTCTCGACGAGTCGGCGAAGCATCCGCTCGTCTTTCTCCGCTAACTCGTCGTGGAGCGAGACCATGCCGGTGTTGGCCTTGGCCGCGAACTCGTCGTCGGGGTCGTAGACGTAGGCGACGCCGCCGGACATCCCGGCCGCGAAGTTGGTGCCCGTCTCGCCCAGCACGGCGACGACGCCGCCGGTCATGTACTCACAGCCGTGGTCGCCGACGCCCTCGACGACGGCCGTGGCACCGGAGTTGCGCACCGCGAAGCGCTCGCCGGCGACGCCGTTGACGTAGAGCTGGCCGTCGGTCGCGCCGTAGAGGGCCACGTTGCCGATCGAGACGTTCTCGGTCGGGTCGTAGGCCGCGGTCTCGGGCGTCCGAATCGTGAGTTTCCCGCCCGACAGGCCCTTGCCGACGTAGTCGTTGGCGCTGCCATCGAGGTGCATCGAGACGCCGCTGGCGAGGAACGCGCCGAAGCTCTGTCCGGCGGTGCCCTCGAGGTCGACCGTGATGGTGTCCTCGGGGAGGCCGGGTTCGCCGTAGCGGCTGGTGATGCGGTTCGAGAGCATCGCGCCGACGGTGCGGTCGACGTTGGTGACGGCCGTTTCGAGCGAGACCGGTTCCTGCTCCTCGATGGCGTCGGCCGCGGCCTCGATGAGGTCGCGGTCGAGTTGGTCCTCGAGTTCGTGGTCCTGCTCGCGGATCTTGCGGCGGACGTCGCTGCCGGGGTCGGCCAGCACTTCCGAGAGGTCGACCTTGCGGGCCTTCGGGTGGTCGACGTCGGTGCGCTGTTCCAAGACGCCGACCTGACCGATCATCTCGTCGACGGTCTCGAAGCCGAGTTCGGCCATGATCTCGCGCAGTTCCTGCGCGATGAACGTCATGTAGTTGATGACGTGATCGGGCTCGCCGGGGTAGCGCTTGCGCAGGTCTTCACGCTGGGTGGCGACGCCGACCGGGCAGGTGTTCTTGTGACACTGCCGGGCCATCACGCAGCCGCCGGTGACGAGCGAGGCGGTCCCGAAGATGTATTCTTCGGCACCGAGCAGGGCGGCGACGGCGACGTCGCGCCCGGTCTTCATCCCGCCGTCTGCCGAGACGCGGATACGGTCGCGGAGGCCGGTCGCACAGAGCATCTGATTCGCTTCGGCGAGGCCCAGTTCCCAGGGGAGACCGGCGCTCTTGATGGAGGTTCGCGGCGAGGCACCGGTCCCGCCGTCGTGGCCCGAGATGTGGACCACGTCGGCGTTTGCCTTCGCGACGCCCGCGGCGACCGTGCCGATGCCGGCCTCGGAAACGAGCTTGACGTTGATGTCTGCCTCCTCGTTCGCTGCTTTGAGATCGAAGATCAGCTGCTTTAAGTCCTCGATCGAGTAGATGTCGTGCAGCGGCGGCGGCGAGATGAGCCCCACGCCGGGCGTCGACTTGCGGACGTGGGCGATCATCTCGTTGACTTTCGACCCGGGGAGGTGACCGCCCTCGCCGGGCTTGGATCCCTGCGCCATCTTGATCTGCAGTTCGTCCGCGTTCGAGAGATACGTCGAGGTAACGCCGAAGCGGCCCGACGCCACCTGCTTGACGTTACACTCGCGTTCGGTGTTGAACCGCTCGGGCGGTTCGCCACCCTCCCCCGAATTGCTCTTGGCACCGATCCGGTTCATCGCGATCGAGTTGTTCTCGTGGGCCTCCGGCGAGAGCGAGCCAAGCGACATCGCCGCGGTCGAAAAGCGCTCGACGATGTCCTTGATCGGTTCGACCTCCTCGAGCGGGACCGGGTCGCGATCGGAATCGAACTCGAGTAATCCGCGCAGGGTCTGGAGGTTCTGCTGTTGATCGTTGATCTTTGCCGCGAACTCCTGGTATCGCTCGTAGTCGTTCGAGCGGACCGCCTGCTGGAGCGCGCCGACGGTGTCGGGGTTCCACTGGTGGTGGATCCCGCCCGAGCGGTATTCGAACTCGCCGTGGCGGTCGAGATCGGATTCCTCGCCGTCGTCGCCGAACGCAGCCGCGTGGCGCTCGCGGAGGTCCTCCTCGACCTCGGCGAGGCCGATCCCCTCGGTCCGGTTTTCGGTCCCCTCGAAGTACTCTTCGACGAGATCCGACTCGAGACCGACGGCCTCGAAGATCTGCGCCCCCTGGTAGCTCTCGACCGTCGAGATCCCCATCTTGGCCATGATCTTCAGGAGGCCGTCCTCGAGCGCGCCGACGTAGGCGTCGATCGCGACCTCGGTGTCGGCACCGTCGGGGCCGGCGGTGATGTCCTCGATCGTCTGGTAGGCCAGGTACGGGTTGACCGCGCCCGCGCCGTAGCCGACCAGCGTCGCGAAGTGGTGGACGGTCCGCGGGTCGGCGGATTCGACGACGAGCCCGACGTGGTTGCGCAGCCCGTTGCGGACGAGATGGTGGTGGACGGCTCCGGTCGCCAGGAGGCTCGGGATCGCGACCCGATCCTCGTCGACGCCGCGGTCCGAGAGGACGATCACGTCGTTGCCCGATTCGATCGCGTCGACGGTGTCCTCGCGGACGCGTTCGATCGCCGCCTCGAGGTCGGCGCCGAGTTCGTCGCTCTCGGGCTCGTAGGTGATGTCGATCGTCGTGGCTGTGATGTCGTTTGCCGAACAGTCACGAACCGACTCGAGTTCGGCGTCGGTCAGGATCGGCGAGTCGAGGACGAGCTGGCGGGCGTGTTCGGGCGACTCGTCGAGTAAGTTGCGCTGGAAACCCAGTCGCGACTCCATCGAGGTGACCAGTTCCTCGCGGATGTAGTCTAAGGGCGGGTTGGTGACCTGCGCGAACAGCTGTTTGAAGTAAGAGAACAGCGGTCGGTTGAACTCGGTGAGCACCGATAGCGGCGTGTCGTCGCCCATCGAGCCGACGGGGTCTTTCCCCTTCTGAGTCATCGGCTCGATCAGGTTCTCGAGTTCGTCGTGGGTGTAGCCGAAGGCGGCCTGGTAGTCTCGAAGCCCCGTGACCGCGTTCTGGGGTGCGCGGTCGTTCGTGGTGCGAATGTCGTCGAGGTGGACCTGCTCCTGGTCGACCCACTCGCCGTAGCGGTCGTCCGTGAGGTCGTCGAAGACTTCCTCGTCGGGGATGACCCGTCCCTCGTTGGGATCGGCGAGGAAGAGTTGGCCAGGCTGGAGGCGACCCCGTTCCTCGATGTTCTCGGGGTCCGTCTCGAGCGCGCCGGCCTCGCTGGCCATGATCAGTCGGTTGTCCGTCGTCACGTCGTACCGGCAGGGACGCAGCCCGTTCCGGTCGAGGACGGCACCGACGCGTTCGCCGTCGGTCGCCGCGACGAGCGCGGGACCGTCCCACGGCTCGACGAGCGAGGCGTGGAAGTCGTACCAGTCCTTGCGGTCGGCGTCCATCGCGTCGTCGCCGCGCCAGGCCTCGGGGACGAGCATTCGGAGCGCATGCTCGAGGTCCCGGCCGTCCTGCATCAGCAGTTCGAGGGCGTTGTCGACGCTCGCCGTGTCGGACTGCTCGGGGTCGTCGATGATCGGCTTGACCGCCTCGAGATCGGAGAGGACGTCGCTCTCGATGTCGGTCTCGCGGGCGCGCATCCAGTTGATGTTGCCCTGAATCGTGTTGAACTCGCCGTTGTGGATGATGTTTCGGTAGGGATGAGCGAGATGCCACGCACCGAGCGTGTTGGTCGAGAACCGTTCGTGGACCATCACGAAGTTCGATGCCATCCGCTCGTCGGTGAGATCGGGGTAGTACGTGGGCACCTGCACGCCCTTCAGCAGCCCCTTGTAAACGATCGTCTTCGCGTCCAGCGAAACGACGTAGAAGCGCTCTTTGTTGTCGATGTCGGCGTCCTCGACGGCGTTTTCCAGCGCTCGCCGAGCGACGTAGAGCCGGCGATCGAAGTCGTCGCCGGAGATGTCGTCCGCGGGCGTGACGACGACCTGGTAGACGTCGGGTTCGGCGTCGACGGCCGTCTGCCCGAGGTCGTCGTTGTTCGTCGGAACGTCCCGCCACTCGAGGACGTCGAGATCGTAGGTGGCGAAGGTGTCCTCGACGAGCGAGACGAGCGCGTCGCGTGCCCCGTCGTCCTGTGGGAGGAAAAGCGAGCCGACGGCATAGGTGTCAGGAAGGGAGGCGTCGAGAACGCTTTCGAAGAACGAATCGGGCGTCTGGAGCATGATTCCCGCCCCGTCGCCGGTGTCTTTCTCCGCACCGGTCGTCCCGCGGTGCTCGAGGTTCCGCAGTAGTTCGAGTCCGTCGGCGACGATGTCGTGGCCCCCATCCCCATCGAGGTCCATGACGACACCGACACCGCAGTTCGACCGCGCGTCGGCAGGGTCGGCGAGACCCTGTGAACGCTCGGTGGATGACGCTATATGTGGCTGTGACATACACACCCCTAGTGGAAACAACTATAAGAGGCTAATCCATTATGACTAAGCGTATTATTAACACATATATACCGATATAAGGTATTGTGGAGGTCCTTACCCACTAGCGTCACGGCTCGACAGCGTCGCCACTTCTCCCGAACTCCGGCCGGAAACGGATCCGTTACGTGGCACCCAAAACCCCGATCCGGAAAGAACGGCTTCCGGCAGCGGGGAATGTCAGAGGCACGTAGTGTTCACCCACCAGAGTGAACACCACATCCATCCACACACTTTCCGCCCGTAAGGTACCTCGGGTTAAACAATTAGGTTCGCGTGGGAGACACTCACGTCGTTTGCCAGTCGATTCGGCTCGAGTCGGGCCCAACGAAATCGGGACAGAACTCCCGTAACCGGCTCCTCGATGCGGTTTCGTATCGTAGCCCCCGGAAGTCATTGCACACCTGATCGCACGACAGCGGTGCGATCAGTGTGTCAATCGTTACAGAAGCTACGATAGGCCGGGGAGTACGTCAATAGGATTTCGCGAAGTACGCGATCTCGTCGGCAGGGTCGCCACAGACGCCACACTCGTCGTGGTCGGGTTCGGGGACTTCCCCCGCCGTCTGCCCGCCTTCGTCGGCCAGGGGCTGCATGACGATTTCGGCGGCGATCTTCTCCTTGATAACCTCCTCGCAGGCCTCGTCACCACACCACGGCGTCTTCACGTAGCCGCCGTGTTTGCCGATCGTCCCGAGGATCTCCTCGGGGCTGTGAGCTTCCCGGACGTTGTCTTCCAGGTTCTCTTCGGCCGCTTCGTAGAGCTTGTCGAAGATTTCCTCCAGGTGCTCGTCGACGGCGTCGACGATGCCGTCGCGGTCCTCGACGGTCTCCTCGTTGTCCGGTCGGTGGACGAGCGTGACTTCCTCGTCGTCGACCTCGTAGGGGCCGATCTCGAGTCGAAGCGGAACGCCGTTGAGTTCGTGCTCGTTGAACTTGAAGCCGGGATTGCGCTCGTCGCGGTCGTCGAGCTCGACGCGGAACCCGGCCGTCTCGAGTTCCTCGGCGATCCCCTCGGAGTACTCGAGGACGTCGTCTTTGGTATCCTCCTGCCAGATGGGGACGATGACGACCTGCGTGGGCGCGACCGTCGGCGGGAGCACGAGCCCCTGATCGTCGGAGTGGGTCATGACGAGCGCGCCCAGCGCGCGCCAGGAGAGGCCCCACGAGGTCGTGTAGGCCGTCTGTTCGTCCTCGTTCTCGTCGGCGAAGGTGATGTCGAACGCCTCGGCGAAGCTCTGACCGAGGTTGTGGCTGGTGGCACCCTGGACGGACTTGCCGTCGGGCATCAGCGCCTCGACGGTCGTCGTCGTATCCGCGCCGGGGAACTTGTCGTGTTCGGGCTTCTTGCCGCGGAGGACCGGAATCGCGAGCACGTCCTCGTAGACGCGCTCGTACTGGCCCAGCCGGGTCCAGACTTCCTCCCACGCGCCTGCGTTGCTCGCGTGGGCGGTGTGACCCTCCTGCCACATGAACTCCTTCGTGCGGAAGAAGGGCTTCGTCTCCGTGGCCTCCCAGCGAACGACGGAACACCACTGATTGAGCCGCATCGGGAGATCGCGGTGGCTACGGGTCCAGTCGGCCATGAACGGCGCGATGATCGATTCGCTCGTCGGTCGGACGGCGAGTCGCTCCTCGAGTTCGTCGTGACCGCCCTGGGTCACCCACGCGACCTCGGGATCGAACCCTTCGACGACGTCCTTCTCCCGCTCGAGAAAGCTCTCGGGGATGAACATCGGGAAGTAGACGTTGTCGACGCCGGTTTCTTTGAACCAGCCGTCGAGCGCGTCCTGGATGGCCTCCCAGAGCGCGTAGCCACGCGGTTTCGTGACGATGAACCCGCCCATCGGCGCGTAGTCCGCGAGGTTGGCTTTCTGGACGACCTCGGCGTACCACTCGCCGGGTTTGTGCGATTTCGACTCGGTGATGCCGAGTTCCTGGCTCTCGTCGCTCATTGGTACGTCATCCAGCCAGCGCGGTCTTAAACCATGCGAAGGGCCGACGCCGGTCAGATACGATCTGGATGCGACGACCGACGGAGAGCGAACTCGGACGGAACGAGCTTCACTCCGATGGAAACAGCACCACTACGACGAGACCGCGGCGTACGGGTTCTGCGGTCCGCATCCGGCACTCGGCTATTATCGTAGCCACTGAAACTATTTAGACACTGATCGCAACGCCGTCTTTCGATCAGATGTGCATTGACTTTCAGTGGCTACTATAGCCCGCCGACCTACGGAACCTCGATTCGCCGCTCGAGATCGAAGGGGGACCTCGATCCCTGATCGAACCCTGCCACGGTCACGGCATCGAGTCGTCGTCGACGTCGTCCAAACCACACGTCGATGCCGCAGGAACCGGACGGGTGCGTCGAGCTATTGGGGTTCGGCCGCGACGAGTCACGTTCGGCGATAATATCCCACCTAGAGTTACCAATAATGATGCCTTTTCGAAGAGTGAATTTTCCCCTCAGCGCATTATGAGATGCTATATAGTATTCGAATTAAAAGTGCGATGTTTTATTACATCAGACATAGAGCCCTAATTCGAAATGGTAAATAATAACACTCCCGGAGACCGGTCCCGGGATACTGGTATCGCTCGCCGAACGGTCCTAAAATCGAGTGCACTCCTCGGTGCGCTCGGCATCGGTGGTGCGTCACTCGGCACAGTAACCGGGCAAGCACTTCCCGATCAGCCCGAGGTCGAAGACGGAACCGTCGCCTATCAGTACTTTCACGCCGAGTGGAGCGAGATCGAAGCCGACGTCCCGCGGCTCGACGAGGCCGGCATCGACGCAATCTGGGTCCAGCAGCCCGCCGAGAGCAGCCTCGACTGGGAGGACCTCTCTTATGACGGCGAACCCGGGTACTACGATGGGACCTCGCCGTACGGCTTCCGCGATCCACATCCGCCGCTGGGCTATCAGCCCGTCGATTTGCGGAACCTCGATTCGTCGTTCGGGACCGAGACGGAACTCGAGTCGCTGATCGAGACCTGTCACGATCACGGCATCGAAGTCATCGTTGACGTCGTCCTGAATCACATGGCCAACGAAAACGGCCCGGACGGCTACGTGGAACTGCCGCAGTTCGATCGCAACGAACACTTCCACGACAACGGCACGCTCGGCGAGGATTGTCAACTGGACGGCGAGGCCGCCGAGTACGAGTGTAACCTCCTCGGACTGCCGTCGTTCAATCACGAGCTCGCCTACGTCCAGGACGAGCAACGAGAGTACATTCAGCGGATCGCCAACCTGGGTGCCGACGGACTGCGGTACGACGCCGCGGCCCACGTCTGGCCGTGGTACTTCGAATACGAGGTCAATCCGCTCGCGGACGATCTGGGACTTTGGCGCGTCGGCGAAGTCTGGAAGTACGACGTGAATCGGTTGCTCGAGTTCGCCGACACGGGGATGACCGTCTTCGACTACGCACTGTACGACGCCATCGTCGAGGCTTTCGAGGGGGGAAGCATGGAAGCACTGTCTCAGGACGCCGCTCGAGGTGTCGTTCACCACCGCCCGTCGGTTGCGGTTACCTTCGCACAGAACCACGATACCGTCGGCCCGAACGTTGAAAAAGATCAGCCCGAGGGCCGCGCGGTCGAACTCGCTGAAGCGTTCGTCATGACGTACGCGGGCATGCCAATGATCTACCGCTCTAACCCCGAAGACCGGAGCGAGCTCGACGATGGGGAGCTCCGCGACCTCGTCGCGGTCTCTCAGGAGTACGCCCACGGCGACGTGATCGACCGGTACGTCAGTACCGACACGTACGTCTACGAGCGCGAGGGCAATCTACTGGCGGCCATCAACAAGAACGAGTGGAGTGACTGGTCTGAGTGGGTCCAGACGTCCTGGACCAACACGACGCTCGTCGACCAGGTCGGTGGCCGAGAGCCAGTCACCACCAACGACGAGGGATGGGTCGAACTTACCGTCCCGGCCGAGGGCGTGGCCATGTACGTCCCCGACACGGAGCCGACCGAACCTGCCGTCGAGTTCGATTCGACCGAATACAGCGTCCTCGAAGGCGAGACGACGGGTGTCGATGTCACCGTCAGCGCCGGCGAGAACGACCTCGAGGACGACGTGACGCTGACGATCGACAACGGCCAGACGCTCATGGAGCAGGTCTCGGTCAACGCCGAGGAATCGACCGCAGTGGTGTTCGAGGTCGACAGCGCCGATCTCGAGACGGGGGAGTACGACCTCGAAGTGGCTATTTCGGCCGATTCGGACACTGCCACGCTCGCCGTCGGTGAGGAGGGGGCAGGGATCTCCCTCGAAATCCAAGCGCCGACCGCCCCCGACGAGTCGGTCTACTTCACTGGCGACACCGACGAACTCACGAACTGGGGCGGCGGCATCGAAGGAACAAATACGGGCGGCGACACCTGGGAAGTTACGATCGAGGACGCCGGTGAATTCGAGTGGAAAACCCGCCGCGGTCCCGCAGACGGAAGCGGTAACGTCTGGGAGAGTGGCGACAACCACACCGACGCGGATCGCAGCCCTGCACACCAGGGCTGGAAAGACGGATTCGAGAACGAGATCACGCTCCGGATGACGGTCGACGTCGGCCACGGCAAGTCGGTCTACTTCACTGGCGACACCGACGAACTCACGAACTGGGGCGGCGGCATCGAAGGCACCTGGACCGAGGGCAACGTCTGGGAAGTCACGATCGAGAATCCCGGAGAATTCGAGTGGAAGACCCGCCGCGGTCCGAGCGGTGAAACCGGCGACGTCTGGGAGGCCGGCTCCAACCACGACGAGACCGACCTCCACCCGTATCACCAGGGATGGGACGAGTAGCCGCATCAACAGTCGACGGCCCCGTCGACAACGGCTAACCGGTTCCTTCCTGTTCTCTCGCTTTTATGCGATCGTACCACAAAACGATTGTACATGCAAGCAATCGAGGTTTCCGAGTACGGCGACAGTGACACACTCGAGGTCGTCGACGCCGACCTGCCGGACCCGAACGCCGGCGAGGTCCGAATCGACATCGAAGCGGCCGGCATCAACTTCGCGGACATCATGCAGCGCGAGGGCCAGTATCCCGACGGCCCCGAAGCACCCTACGTACCCGGCATGGAAGCCGCGGGAACGGTCGACGCGGTCGGCGACGGCGTCGACGAGTTCTCGGAGGGCGACCGCGTCGTCGCGATGCTCGACGGCGGCGGCTACGCCGAATACGTCACCGCCGACGCGGAGTTGCTCTTTCCCGTCCCCGACGCGATGAGTTTCGACGAGGCTGCCGCCTTCCCCGTCCAGTTCCTCACTGCCCACGCCTGTCTCTTCGAGTGGGGCGGCCTCGAGCAGGGCGAGTCCGTCCTGATCCAAGCCGCAGCCGGCGGGGTCGGCACGGCCGCCGTCCAGATCGCGTCGAACGCCGGCGCGGAGGTCTTCGGCACCGCGAGCACGCAGGAGAAACTCGATCTCGCGGCCGAGCTGGGCTGTGACCACCCGATCAACTACACCGAGACGGACTTCCGCGAGGTCGTCGACGAGGAGACCGACGGCCAGGGCGTCGACCTCGTCCTCGAGAGCGTCGGCGACGACGTCTTCGATCGCAGCCTCGACGCGATGGCCCACTTCGGCCGCATGGTCACCTACGGCGTCGCCAGCGGCGTCCCCGCCGAAGTCAGCAACCGACGGCTGCTCTTCGAGAACAAGACCGTCAAAGGGTTCCACCTCGGACAGGCCTCGTTCCGCGACCCGAGCCGCGTCATGAAGGCCGTCCCCGAACTCACCGAAGGCTTCGCCAGCGGCGATCTCGAGATCATCCTCGGGCAGCCGTTCGACCTCGAAGACGCAGCCGAGGCCCACCAGTACATCGAGGACCGGAAGAGTTCCGGGAAGATCGTCCTGAAGCCGTAACCTGCCGTACTACTCGTCGGAGAGGCCGACGGCAGAAACCGATCAAAACGAGACGTCCCACTCGAGGTCGTGATCGACGAAATCGGCCTCGTCGAGCGGTTCCCCGCCCTCGAATCGGAACTCGCCGACCGCGGTGTTTCCCTCGAGGATCCCCGGCAGCCACAGTCGGTCGTCCTCCCACATCTGGTCGTAGGGTACGTCTTCGACCGAAACCCACTCCGGATGGGCCTCCTCGGACGAGGTCGGTTCGCCGGTAAACGAGCGCGTCCGATAGACGTGACAGAACGTGTGCGTCTCGCCGTCGAGGCGGAACGTGAGTTCGCCCGCCTTCTCGAGGTCCCGGACCTCGAGGCCGACCTCCTCGCGGGTTTCGCGGATAGCACACTCCCGTGGCGTCTCGCCGGGTTCGCACTTGCCGCCGGGGCCGTTGTACCAGCCTTCCCCGAGCCCGCGTCGTTTCTCGATCAGGAGGACCTCGCCATCGGATTCGCCGGTGGCCGTGAGGTCGCCGCCACGGAGCGGGAAACACAGCGTCGCTTCGATCATATTCAGCAGTTCGTTTGGAGGACGAAAAACGTGGGTTATTGCTCGAGTCGAACGGGTCCATCCTGGACGCGAGTGGTGACCTCGAAAGGGTGAGTTCGAAGTGTCTCAAATCGGTTCTCACACGCCGACTGGATGAGCAGTACAGGGAAGCTACCTATTGCGACCGATCGATCAGCCGACATGCGGAGGCGCACGCTGTCGGGCGACCGAACGATAGTGAGGGCGGCCGCCGATGTCGTGCGAGGGATGACCGAGCGGTGCGAGGGGTGAACAGCGTGAACCTCTCGAAATCGAACGGCGACCATCGGGAGCCGTGAGCAGTGAGCGAATCGGCTGGGTGGAGGTGTGGTAATTCCGTGCAGCCAGGATACAGGCTCGAATGAGTGTTAGAGAGCAATATAGCAAACGCTGTCGACATATCACACGGAACCACGCGGTACATATCATATGCGAATCTAACCCTGGCACTTCTCTCAGCCACCGATGATATTGGCAGAGCCGTACTGATACAGAGCGCGGCTACGACACGAGTCGAAGCTCGATCTACGAAGGGGAGTGAACGGTCAGTAGAGGGCAAGTGGTTAGCAGACAAGATATATGATGGAATAGTTAAAACACCCACACAATGAACAATAAACCGGTCATCTTACGCCTTAATCTGATTATCGCACTTTTGCTTAGCAACCTTGTGCTGCTGCTGATCTTTCTTCTCCCTCTGGAATTGTTACTTATCGGAGGGACTTTGATTCTCTTCCTCAGCCCTATAGTGGCTCTGCTAACAATCCGACGTCTTCGATAAGTTCGCACACTTACTTATCGGCATGTTCACTGTAGCAATGGCTGAGATCAATACCGTAGGAAGCGTTCTATGACACCCACACTGTGGTCTGCTATCGTAGCAACAGGGGATCGCCACGCCCTCCCCAACCGATTCGCTCACTGCTCACGGCTCCCGATGGTCGCCGTTCGCTTTCGAGGGGTTCACGTTGTTCACCCCTCCACCGCTCGCTCATCCCTCGCACGACTTCGGGCCGCGGTTCGTCGTGAGCGAACCGCGGCACAGCGCGCGCCACCGCAGCGTTTTCCAGGACCAGCGGGTCACCCGTCAGCGTGCGAAAAGACGAACTCCCGGACGAGCTTTCCAGCCAGTGCGGCCGCTTGCCCGTCGTCGCGGTCGTTGACCTCGACCACGTCGAACCCGCTGGCGTGCGGTGCGACTGCGTGTACCACGTCGCGGAGTTCGCGGGGCTCGAGTCCGAACGGCTCTTTGGTCCCGGTTCCCGGCGCGTAGCCGGGGTCGGCAGCGTCGATGTCGACGCTCAGGTAGACCTCGCGGTCCGTGAATCGGTCGCCGGGCGTCCACTCACGCACGTCCTCGGGCGGGACGACGGTCACGTCGTCGTCGCCCGCCCGCTCCCATTCGGCTTCGCTGCCGGTGCGAGCACCGAGGACGATCGCCTCCTCGACGGAGTCGACGTCCTCGAGGATTCGTCGGGTAACGGCGGCGTGAGACAGCGACTCCCCGTCGTAGGCGTCGTACAGATCGAGGTGGGCGTCGGTACAGACGAACACCTCGGGTTCCACCGCGCGGACGCCCGCGAGCGAGACGGTGTGTTCGCCCCCCAGCGTCAGGGGGACGGCGTCGTTCCAGACGACCTCGCGCAGGGTGCTCGTGAGATACTCGAGGTACTCGGGGACGTCGGTCCACGCGCGAACGTCGCCGCGGTCGACGACGCCGAGGGCCGAAAACTGCTGGTCCGTCCGGTGGTCGTAATCGTCGAACGGTTCGGCAAAAGATCGAATCCGCTGGGGTCCGAAGCGGGTCCCCGGCTGAAAGGTCGTCGTTGCGTCCAGGGGCGCACCGACGACCACGAAGTTCGCGCCTCCACGGTCGGGTTCGGACCCTCGCGCGTCGGACGATTCGCGTTCGTCGGCCGCCCCGGGAAACATTAGACGATCTTTCGCTGGTCTTCCATCTCGAGGTATTCGATGTTCTCGTCGGGGGAGACATCGGCGTCCTCGGGGATGCGCATCGTGATAGTCTCGTAGGTCTCGAGGTCCATGACCTGCATGTCGTTGCCGTCGACCGAGACGACCTGTCCCTGTTTGCGCTCGATGATCGGAACCCAGATCTTCGCGTCGACGGGCTGGGAGAGCGATCGCTTCTTGCCGTCGAAGACGCCTTCGGCCTCGACGCGGGCCTTTGCGCTGCCGTGTTTGCCCGGTTTGGCCGTCGAGTAGGCGTTGATCTTACAGGGGGTATCGTCGATCATGACGTAGCTCCCTTCCTGGAGTTCGCGAACTTCGGTCTGCTGTTTCGCCATGTCCCGGCGTAATCAACCGACGGCCATAAACCGTTTGGAACGCCGTGGCGACGTGTCACGTCGCCAGGAAACGGCGGACCCGGCTCTCGACGGGACTCGATCGATTCCGAGCGGACGCACCGAGCGTACCGATGCTATCGGTTGCGGTCTCGCCGAGAAGATATTACCCTATACGTATCGAAATGAAAATGATGAAATGGTTGAGATAGAGTGAAGCACGGATGGAATGGGTTCGTGCTGGTGTGTTTTCGGTCGCGTTGATCGGTGGGTTGTTCGGCTTCGGTCGACTCCTCGCGATCGGAATCAGGAGAATCGACTGGTTCGAGACGAGACTCGAGTCGACCGTTACGGGGTGTCGGTCACTGTTCACGATGGGCGCGATCGTCGGTGCGCTCGTTATCCACGCCGTCTCCCTCAGAATGCCGAGTCTGCGAGCACTGCTTCCGTCGGGACCGGTCGGGACGGCGGCGTGGATCGCGGTGGTCGTCTCGGTCACGACGGTGACGGCCATCGCCGCTACCATGGCGTTTCACCGCGGGTTCCGACCGGCCGTCGAGGCAGTGATCAACCCCGAGTTCGAGATCGACGAGCGGGACCGACGACGCGGAACGGTCGCGGCCGTCGGAGCGATAGCGTTGATAGTTCTCACCCCGTACGCGGCCGTTCTACTACGGACTGGGTCGTGGTGGGGTGCTACGGAGTCGGCGCTATCCTGTGGATCGGCTACGTCCAGTTGACACAGACGCTCCCGCCGACGGGATCGCCGCTCCGGTTCACCGTGATCTGGGGGCGAAAGCCGACGGCCGACGAACGGGAGCGTCTCGAGCGCTGTTACGCTCGGCTCGATCGGGCGCTCGGGACGCCACTGATCGTCCGGAGCGAGCGACTCGCCAGTGCTCTCTATATCGTCGGGCGCGGTGACGATAGCTTGCTCTGGCTCCGCGAACCGTTCCTCGAGGCCGCGAGCGACGACGAACTTACGGTTGCACTCGCGAAGGCGGACGAAGCGAAGAGGTATCTCCACTTCGTCCGCAGTGCCAGATACCTACTCGTGGGGCTCTTTTTCGGTCTCTGTGCCGTCGTGTTCGAGATACCACTCCCGGGAACGACTACGGAGTGGCTGCTCCTCGGCGGCGTGGCCGTCCTGCTCGTCGCCGTCCTCGTGTGGCGGACGCGGCGGTCGATCTACCGCGGCGACGACTTCGCGAGCCAAGCGGTGGGAGCCGACACCGTTTACGAGACCTATCGCCGGTTGGGACTCGATATCGGGTTGTACGCCGCTCAGGACGCGGACGATCCCGGCCGCGGACGGGACGCGAAGTTTAGCATCTTCGTGCCGACCATGAGTAAGCGCCTCGACCGGCTCGTCGATCGCTACTCGCTCGAGGGCGTCGACGCGAAACCGACGCCGAAATCGGTTCTCGAGGACGCGGATAGCGATTCCGGAACGGCCGCGGACGAACCGACTGCCGAGCAACGGGGAGACGACGCGATGGGGGCCAGCCGGTCGCGATCGGGCCCCGACGCGAGCCCCGAAACCGGATCCGACCCGGACGCCGCCGAACTGACCGCACGGCTGGGATCGCTGTCCGAAGACGAGTTCGTCCGGTTCGTCGCGGACTGCTGGGAGGCGGTCGGCTGGGAGTGTACGCGCTCGTGGCACGCGGACGAGCCGGGGACGGACGTGACGGCGACGCGATACGAACCCGATGTCGAGACGGCGGCGATCCAGGCGATACGCGCTCCACCGGGCGAGGTCGTCGGACCAGACGAAATCCGGGTGTACGACGGCCTCGAGCGGCAGGTATCGGTCGGCGCAGTCGATTCGGTGGTCCTCGTGACGACGGGCCGCTTCGCCCCCGAAATCGGGGCTCGCGCCGAGAAACGGAATCTAACGCTCGTCGACGGCGAGGAACTCGCCGCGCTCGCCGAACAGGTCGGAACGGACGAACAGCCGTCGTCCGCTTCCAGCGAGGTGTCCGAGTCCGAGCGAGCGAACGCCGAGTTCTTCTGAACGGCACCGACGGGACAACCTCGTTCGTTTCCCACGGATCGCGAATCGCGACCGGCGAGAGACGGGTGGCAAACGGGGCGATTACCAGCCGAATCCGTCAGGGTTCGCAGGGGGCTCGAGCGGGCTCTCGGGGACCCCGTCTGCGACGTCGGGATCGTTGTACGCCCGCGGCGCGACGTCGTTTGGGCCGTCGGGGTAGTACAGCGACGCCAGCAGTTGGATCTGCTCCCGGCCGACGCCGAGTTCGAACTGGCCGCCGCCGTACAACTGCACGTCCCGCTCCTCGCAGTAGGCGATCGTCTCGAGCAACGACTCGAGCGAGCCAAAGCGAGATGGTTTGATATTGAGCCAGTCGGGCTCCCAGGGGAGCGCCTCGATGTCTTCGATACCGTGGATCGGGGCGTCCCAGGAGACGCGAGAGCGGAGAGACTCCGCCTCGAAGAGCGGTCGCGTCTCGTCGGTGAGTGCCGGATCTTCGATGACGGTGTCGGGGAACGCGTCGATGACGAGTTCGTAGAGTGCCGGATCCGCCGGGACGTCGACGTCGGTTCCCTCGTACTGTCCTTTCAGATCGAGGATACGGACGGCATCCGTCCCGACCGTCTCGTCGATCGCCGCCACGAGGTCCTCGTCCCACTCCGGGGTGGGGTCGAGTTTGAACTCGAGGCCGGGGACCCGCTCGTGTAACGCCTCGAGCCGGTCGGTCGTCGGCGGGTCGCCGAGGCGGGTGCTGGCGACGAACCGGACGGGGTCGACGGTGCGACCGAGTTCGCTCCCGAGGTCGGTACCTGCCTGGCGGAGCGCGAGGTCCAGCCCGGCGCTCTCGAGCGCCCAGCGTCGGTAGTTCCGAAACACCGCTCGATCGGGTTCGCCGCCCGGAAAGAGATCGAGAGCCGCGAGCCGTTGGGAAAAGGAGTCGACGGTGTACTCGCCGGTGAGGTCGGGTAGTCCCGTCTCCGCCAGCCGGTCGTGGTCCTCGGTTTCGTAGGTGACGTCTTCGCCCCGTCCAGTGACTCGCTCGTCGGCCGGTGGTGGGCCCGAGAGCGAAATCGTCGTCGTCACGCGCGTAAACTCGCTCGAGGTCTCCCGCTCCCTGCGGTCGGTCGATACGTCGTCGATCGTCAGCGACAGGTCGGCGAGCCGGTCGTACTCCATAGCTGGTGATCGGGTGCCAGCGAAAAAACGTTTCATACGGTTTGCCGTCCCGATGTCCCGGTGGGACCGCAGGGGTGGTCGCGGTCCCACCGGGACTGACGGACAGGAGACCGCATCACTCCTCGCGCCGGCGTTGCCGCAGTTTCTGGCGCGTAAACTGCGGTCGCGCGCCGAGCGATTTGGGTTCGCGGAAGGAGCGATAGAGCTGGATCAGGACGATCACCGAAAAGACCGCGGCGACGATCGATCCCCTGGGGGCCTCGAGGGCATAGAGGACGCCCATCGAGAACAGCGACATGGTGAGTAGCATGCCGTAGACCAGTCGCTTGGCGAGATCCTCGAAGACGTTCTGTTCGTCTTCGACGCCGATCCGGACGTAGAGGTCGTCGCGATCGAGCCGGTTGAGCGCCCGCTCGGCCTTGGGCGCGATTCGGGTCAGCGACTCGCCGGTTCGGCGGAGCTGTTGGCCGGTCTGATCGAGGTATTTTCGGATCGACTCCTCGCGGTACCCCTGTTCGGTCAGGTAGTCGGTCGCGATCGAGATGAAATCGAGGTCCTCGTCGAGGGTGACACAGACCCCTTCGACGACGGTGGCGACCCGAAGGACGAGCGCGAGGTTCTTCGGGAGCCGAAGGGGGAATTCGTAGATCGAGTCCTCGACCTGGCCGACGATCTGGTTGACCCGGTACTGTTCGACGTCCTCGCCGCGGGCGTCCTGGATGGCGATCTCCATCACCTCGGCCATCACTCCTCGATCGGCGTCGGGACTGAGCGTGCCGATCTCGACCAGCGCGTCGAGGATGCCGTCGATGTCCTGATTGGCCACGGCGATGTAGAACTCGACGATCTTCTCCTGGACGAACGAGTCGACCCGCCCCGACATCCCGAAGTCGTAGAAGACGATTTTCCCGTCGTCGGTCACCGCGAGGTTCCCCGGATGCGGATCCGCGTGGAAGACGCCGTCCTCGATGATCATCTGCAGGTACGACCGCTCTAGGTTCTCCGCGATCTCCGTCCGATCGATTCCCTTGCGATCGAGTTCCTCGAGGTCGTTGATCTTCGTCCCCTCGATGTACTCCATCGTGAGCACGCGCGGGCCCGAGTGGCTCTCGATCACGCTGGGGATGCGAAACCGATCGTCGTCCGCGAAGTTCGCCTTGATCTCGGTGAGCATCTCGGCCTCGCGCTCGTAGTCCATCTCTTCGCGGATCGTCTTCGAGAACTCCTCGGCGAGATTCTCGAGGGAAAACGACCGGGCGTCGTCGACGAAGTACAGCAAGATCGGGAGCGACCACTTGATGACCCGCAGATCGGCCCGGACGAGGTCCTCGATCTCGGGCCGGCGGATCTTCACCGCGACGTCACGGCCGGCCTCGCCCGCCGGCTCCCGCGTGCGCTCGGTCGCAGCGTCGAGACGCGCCCGATAGACTTGTCCCAGACTCGCGCCGCTTATCGGGTCGGTATCGAACGCGGCGAAGCGTTCGTCGACGGGGCCGAGTTCGTCCTCGAGTACCCGTTTGGCCTCGGGCCAGGGCGCCGGCGGCACGTCGTCTTGCAGCGACGCGAGCACGTCGATGTACGCCGGCGGCAGGACGTCGGGGCGAGTAGACAGCAACTGGCCGAGTTTGATGAACGTCGGGCCAAGCGTCAACAGCGACTCGAGCAATACTTCGGCCCGGTGGCGGTGGGTCTCGGGGTCGACCCGTCGGGGCCGGCCAAAGAGGAGGAACCGCCGTCGGTCGCGGGCGTAGGCGAGCAACAGCGGCAGGAAGTGCCATGCGACGATGACGAATCGCTTGTATGCGCGGAGGGAAGCCAGCCTCGGTCACCCCGTGTTAGGAGTCCTCGTCGACGATATCGATCGTCGTCTCTCCGCTGGCCCCGCGTTTCGGAAGCGTCAACTCGAGGACGCCCCGGTCGACCGTCGCCTCGGCACCCGCGTCGGACGCGTCGTCGGGTAGCGGGAGGTCGACGTCGAAAAACAGCGAGCGGTTCTCCTCGAGGTAGCGGTAGTCGCCGCCGGGCTCTTTCTCCCGGGTGGCATCGATGGAGATCCGACCGTCCTCGATCGCGAGCTCGAGGGACTCGGCGGAGGCGCCGGGCACGTCGAGCACGAGCAGATACGCATCGTCGCTCTCGAGCAGATCGAAGAAGACGTCCTCCGAGAGGTCCCGCAACGCGTCGCGGAGCGCTGACATGGACACAGGTTCGAACGCCGATACGAAAAACCCCGCGGTCGCGGCGAGCCGTCGGCTCCGTGAGTGGGAGTGAGCCGTCACCGATACCATATCCACAGGGGGTGGGGTCGCCCCCGTCGACGGTCGGTCGGAGCGGTCCTGGTTCGACATCGGTGGCGACCCAGAGCGGTCCTCTTCCGGTGTACTCATTTATTTGGGGGGAGCATCACTCTGGGATATGCCGGATCTCTCAATTGAGGATAACAAACTTACTAGCGACTCTAACGAGATTACTTTTGACTACGAGATCGAGGACGTTATCGAATGTGACAGCGTGATCGTCGTTCGCCTCGGTATCCCTCCGGACGAAGCTCACAATCGAAACGTAGTCGGGATCGATAAGACAGGCGCTAGACGGTGGACGATTCCCGAAAGCCCTCTCGGGTCCGTCGAAGACAACCCGTATATGGGTCTCAGTTTACGTGACGGCGAGCTCTGGGTGGGGGACTGGCGAGGATGGACACACCGAGTCGATCCCGAGACTGGTGAACTTTTCGAACGCGAGTTCAGGAAGTAGGGAACAGGTGTGTCGTTCGTTGGTTGGCGAAATCGAAGCAGTGTATTCAACCGTCAGCCAACGGCGACGCGAACCTGCTGACGGCATGTTCTCCGTTCACCACACAGTTGAAGTTACCGGGAATAGCGACGGTCACTGCGGTAACTGTGCCTCCTGTAGAACGTTCGTCGGGACGAGAAAGCGGGTCGCTGACAGCCCGACCCACCCACGAATAGCACGATCTGACGACGGGTTCCCCCACGTTTTTGGCCTCCGGCGACTCGAGTCACCGTATGGAAGGAGCCGACCGCGAGCGCACGGAGGCCGGGTTCAAGGTGCGGACGCCGGTCGACGAGGCGCGTCACGTTCTGAGGGAGGCAGTGACGGGGGACGCAGCGGACGCGGACATCCCTTGCGGGACCGAAACCGTCGACGTCGACCGTGCGGACGGCCGCGTCCTCGCCGCACCGGTCACGTCGGCTCGAGACGTCCCCCACTACCAGCGGGCGGCGATGGACGGCTACGCCGTCCGGGCCGCGGACACGTTCGGGGCCAGCGATCGGTCGCCCGAAGTGTTGCGGATCGCCGAGCCCGCCGCCGACACTGCCGGCAGCGACGAGCACGCGACCGCCGACAGTATCGCACCCGGGACGGCCGCGCGGGTCCACACCGGCAGCGCGCTCCCGGCGGGGGCCGACGCCGTCGTCATGATCGAACGGGTGACCGAACTCGAGTCGGCGGGCGAACTCGAGGTCCAGGACGCCATCGCGGAGGGGGAAAACGTCGCGCCCGTCGGCGAGGACGTCGAGGAGGGGCAGGCGCTCTACGAGGCGGGCCACCGGCTCCGGCCGTCGGACCTCGGCTTGCTGCGGTCGGCGGGCTACGGCCGCGTCGCCGTTACCCAGCAGCCGACCGTCGGCGTCGTCCCGACCGGCGAGGAACTCGTCGCGGGAGATCCCGGTCCCGGCGAGGTGATCGAGACGAACGGGCTGACGGTCTCGCGGCTGGCCCAGCGGTGGGGCGCTCGCGTGACCTACCGCGACGTGGTCACCGACGATCCCGAGTCGCTGCGCGTGGCGATTCAGCGGGATCTGACGAAGGACGTGATCGTCACCACCGGCGGGTCCTCGGTCGGCGAACGCGACCTGCTGCCGGAAGTGATCGACGACCTCGGCGAGGTGCTCGTCCACGGCGTCGGCCTCAAGCCCGGTCATCCCGTCTGTCTCGGACTCGTCGAGGACACGCCCGTGCTCGCGCTGCCGGGCTACCCCGTCGCCTGTATCGTCAACGCCGTCCAGTTCCTCCGGCCGGTCCTGCGCTGGCTCGAGGGAACGACGCCCGATCCTCACCCGATGACGCGGGCCCGCCTCGACCGCAAACTCCCGAGCGAACCGGGGACCCGGACGTTCGCGCGGGTCCAACTCGAGCCACGCGATGGCGATCGGGAGGGAAACGGGGCCGACGAACCGGCGTACACGGCGATCCCGACGCGTGCGAGCGGCTCGGGCGTGCTCTCGAGCGTCGCGCTGGCGGACGGTTGGGTGGTCGTCGACGACGACCGCGAGGGGATTCCGGCGGGCGAAACGGTTCCCGTCGAGAACTGGGAATACGCGCCGTAGCGCCGCTGGGTCAGTGGCGGCCGACCGATCGTGGCGTCCGGGTGCCGGGTGCGGTCGACCGGACCGGTCGACGCTGGAGCCGTAAGCACTGCATTACGGGAAGCCCGCGGCCGACGAGACGCGGTAGGTGTGCGATACTAAACAGCGGGGACACCGTCGAGACGGGAGATGGATTCCCCTCCGATTCGCGACGAGACGGTGCTCGTGACCGGCGGTGCGGGGTTTATCGGCAGCCACCTCGTCGACGCCCTCGTTCCCCAAAACGAGGTCCGGGTGCTCGATAGCTTCACGACCGGTGACCGAACCCATCTCCCCGACGACGTGACAGTGATCGACGGCGACGTTCGAGACCCCATCGCTCTCCAGCGGGCGGCCCGCGGGGTCGACGTCGTCTTCCACCACGCCGCCGTCGTCAGCGTCTCGCGAAGCGTCGACGAACCCCGACAGAGCAATCGCACGAACCTCGAGGCGAGCCTGCTGCTCCTCGAGCAGGCCCGCCAGGAGGACGCGCGGGTCGTCGTCGCCTCGAGCGCAGCCGTGTACGGCCACCCCGAGGAGCTCCCGCTCACCGAAACGGCACCGACGAACCCGACCACACCCTACGGCGTCCAGAAACTCGCGACCGACCAGTACGCCCGCCTCTACGAGGACCTGTACGGGCTCCCCACCGTCACACTGCGATACTTCAACGTCTACGGTCCGCGCCAGCAAGGACCCTACAGTGGCGTCATCTCGACGTTCCTCGAGCAGGCACGGGCGGGCGACCCGATCACCGTCGAGGGGGACGGCCAGCAGAGCCGGGATTTCGTCCACGTCAGCGACGTGGTCCGGGCGAACATGCGTGCGGCGGCGACCGATGCGGTCGGCGAGGCGTACAACATCGGCACGGGCCAGCGAACGTCGGTTCTGACCCTCGCCGAGACGATTCGTTCGGCGACCGGCTCGTCGTCGCCGATCGTCCATCGCGAACCCCGTGCCGGTGACATCAGACACAGCGGTGCGGACACGTCGAAGGCGACGCGCGACCTCGGGTTCACCGCTCGCGTCGGTCTCGAGTCGGGGATTCGGTCGCTGGTCGATGATCGGCAGGAGAGATCGACTGACGAAACCGTCGGTGGTGGGATCGAGGAACCCGAAGAGCGGTTCGGATAATGACGTAGAAGGCGTTGTCGTCCGCCGTCGTGTTCGATCGGGAGAGAGTAACACCAACGTATTTTTACTGGCTAAATCCGGGGCAAATCCGCGCTAGCCGTTCCGAACGTCCGTTCGAGTTTATTCGATTCCTCGAGCAAAGAGTATCGGTACCATGTCCGGCACGTGTTTCGCCGCGAGTGACCACACGCCGGAGTCGCGGTCCGGTCCCCGGTCAGCGTCTCCTGTATGCGGACATTTCGCCGAAAATCGGTCGGTGAAACGGAATGCCGGATTGGCGTGAGATACTGTCTGGAGAGTAACAGAACATGAGGTATAAAAAACGATTTGTAGAGCGCTCACGAGGGTACAGGACATGAACCACGCGTATACGACCGCTCCACAGCCATGAGCATCGGATGCTGGGGTTTCACTCCGACCGAGGCGCTCGAATCGTCGACCGACGGTGTGGTCGCATCCGCGGTTACGGCGAGTTCCCGGCTCGGGTTCGGCTCGGAGGCCGTGCGGCCGCTTCAGGGTGAGGGAAGCGCTCACGTCGCGGCTCTCGCCGGGATGATCGCCCTCGCGGTACTCGGCGGGATACTCGTCGCTCGGAATCGATACGAGGAACCGCCCTCGTTCGCGAACCAGAGCGACCACCCCCGCGAGGAGTTCGTGACCGATCGGGAGCGCATTCGGCAACTCCTCAGCGAGAACGGTGGCCGGATGAAGCAATCGAATATCGTCGATTCCGTCGACTGGTCGAAAGCGAAGGTCAGTCGGCTGCTCGCCGACCTCGAGGAGGACGACCAGATCACGAAACTTCGGCTCGGGCGGGAGAACCTGGTCTGTCTCCCGGGGTACGAACCGACGGCTTCGAAATCGCCCGAACAGGCAAACGACGACTAGCGAACGTCCCAGAACTGTACTGGAGTCGAATCCGGCTGGGGGTCTCGAGTTCGGCCTGCAGCCGACGCGTCGGAAGGGACTGGCGTCCCGCGTCGATATCCCATGGTCGAAGCTGGCTGGGGATGCCCAGCCCGGTCCTGTGAGTAGTTCGATCCTACAGCCGATGCGTGAGCGGCACCGAACGACGGTCGATCGCTCAGAGACGCGAGAGCGGGGCCAACGTTCACGCTCGATCATCGAGCGACCGGTGGCGTCGGCGACCGCCCGATGATGTCAACAATCGTTGGTTTCCGTGGTCGAAGCTGCCACTGAATAGGTCACCGCAGGATCGTAGTATTCGATTTCTCAACGTAATGGTTCTCCCGGTTTATCCGCGCTACTCACGTCAGAGATGATGCCCACACGGGCAACTATGAACGCACGCAACCAGTTACTCGTCGTTCTTACCGCGCTGATGCTCGTTTGCTCGAGCGGGGCGATGGTGGTAGCCGCGACATCCGGTGACGCCATCGATCAGAGCAACGACGTCAGCGAGGACGAGTACGACACCGCGGACAACGAATCGACAGAGGAAACGGCAGACGAACAGGAGGTAGCTGAAACGGCGGACGACACGGACGCTGAACTGGAGCCCGACGCCGACTCCGAAAACGAGTCGGATGGCTCACAAGGCGCGTACGTGACGTTTAACGACCAGACGATCGAGGACGATACGGTCGTCGTCGAGAACGTCTCGCTGGCGAGTCCGGGCTTCGTGACGATTCACGATAGCAGTCTTCTCGAAGGAAACGTCCTCGAGAGCGTCATCGGGACCTCGGAGTATCTCGAAGCCGGCACCTACGAGAACGTCGAGATCACGCTCGACGAGTCGCTCGAGGATGAGGACACCCTGATCGCGATGCCACATCGCGACACGAACGCCAACCAGGAATACGACTTCGTCGAGAGCGAAGGGATGGCGGATACGCCGTTCACGCTCGCCGATAGTGAAGAACCGGTGACTGACGATGCACTGGTCACCATCGATGGAGTCGACGACGAAGAGCCGGCCGACGATGACGAAACCGACGAGGACGAACTCGACGAAGAGCCGTTCGACGACAACGAAACTGACGAGGACGAATTCGACGAAGAGCCGTTTGACGACAACGAAACTGACGAGGACGAACTCGACGAAGAGCCGTTCGACGACAACGAAACTGACGAGGACGACCTCGACGAAGAACCGTTTGACGACAACGAAACCGACGAGGACGAACTCGACGAGGAGCCCATGGATGAAGAACCCATGGACGAGCTGCCGATCGATGGTGACGAGCAGCCGATCTTCGTCACCGTCGAGGAGCTCTCCGTCGAAGACGTGAACCTCGAGAACACGACCGTTTACGTTCTCGTCGTTGGCGAGGATATCGACGCTGACGAGCTCCCCGATGAGATCGACAACGTCACTGACGAGGACGACCTCGACGAAGTGCCGATCGACGACAACGAAACCGACGAGGACGAATTCGACGAAGAACCGATCGACGACAACGAAACCGACGAGGACGACCTCGACGAAGAACCGATCGACGACAACGAAACCGACGAGGACGACCTCGACGAAGTGCCGATCGACGACAACGAAACCGACGAGGACGACCTCGACGAAGAACCGATCGACGACAACGAAACCGACGAGGACGACCTCGACGAAGTGCCGATCGACGACAACGAAACCGACGAGGACGACCTCGACGAAGTGCCGATCGACGACAACGAAACCGACGAGGACGACCTCGACGAAGAACCGATCGACGACAACGAAACTGACGAAGACGAGCTCGACGAAGACGGAGTAGTAACTGCCGAGCCGTTCAATGTCAGCAACCTCTCGGCACCCGAGAGCGCAACGGTCGGTGAGACGATCACCGTGACGGCGACGATCACGAACCCCGCCGACGAGGAACGAACTGAGAGCGTTCAGTTCCGTCTCGAGGGTGATCTGGTCGCCGAACAGAACCTCACGCTCGAGGGAGACGAGAGCACGGACGTCGAGTTCGAGGTCGATACGACCGGTATCCCGGCCGGCGACTACGTCCACATGGTGTTGACCGACCAGACCGGTGAGGTCGCGTTCCTCGAACTCACCGAAGACACCGACGAGGACGACCTCGGCGAGGACGACCTCGACGAAGAACCGTTCGACGACAACGAAACCGACGAGGACGACACGAACGAGACCGACGACGGTCTCGAGGAAACCGACGAGAACGATACGGCCGACGACTCCGGTCTGGCGATCGGACTCGTTCTGGCCTGAGCGAGGAGGCAACCCAACGGCCAGCGCGTCTTTTCGCTGTCGGAACGAGTACGTTCGTTAGAGACCGGGAGAGGCGTTAGTCTCGAGTCCGCCGCGGGGAGTACCGATCTCCAGTGTCAGCCCAGCAGTCGATAGAGACTGCTCGCAGCGACGGCGAGGACGATGAGGACACTCGAGAGCACCGGATCGATACGCGAGACGACCGGCAGGTCGAGTCCGGCGGCCGCGATGAGGGCGAGAGCGAGGATACAGAGCCCGAAGTGGAGCCACAGAACCCGCGAGTGCTCGGTGGCGTGGCCGTTGACGTACTGGAGGATCTCGTCGAAGTGACGGCCGGCCTGAATCGTCTTTGCGTCCGAATCGTACTCGATAACGGCGTCCTCCTCGAGCTGGGGGAGGTGCGTCTGTTGGAGAGAGACGTAGACGCTCTTGTAAAGGTTGTTCGGGACTGGCGTCGTCTCGGATTCGGTAGCGGCGATCTCGGTTGCGACATCGGAGACATCGATCTGTCCGCCCTCCTCGGCGAGCAGTTGGACGATGGCCCGTCGTCTATCGTTGCCGAGGATATGAAACACCTCGCTCTCTGCGAGTTGCTCAGTTCGGTCCGTTTGAACTGACATCGATCAGAGAGAAGTGGCGAGAGTTCTCGAGTGGCAATCCACCGCCAGTGACCATATACGCCCCACTTCACTCACCACTAACTTTAACTTTTGCAGATTACACGCTCCCCTGGTTCGAACCGGGGGAACCTGTCGTTCAGCAGTCTCCGTAGGGATGTGGTACACTCGTCAACGCGACTCAGTGTTGAGGGGACTGCTGATCGCAGCGGGTCGTGTCGCCACAGCGACTCGATGACGGAATCGACACCGTCGAGGGTGGCCCCTGTCGGACGAGCGATACCCTGCGGTCGGCATACCGTCGGCGACCAGTCACCGAGGGTTCGTCGGCCGTTCGGTGTGCGTCGGGACGAAGAGAAAGCCGTCAGTATTCGTGTGATCCAAGCCGGATACCGGAAAACGAACCGTGCGACGGCGGGAGTTAGTCACCGGGGAGGTGCCCACCGGATTGCATCTCCCGATAGGTCGTACAGGAGGGACAGCCGTGGACGACATCGCCGTTATCACCGAAGACACGAGCGAACTGCTGTGTTACGTGTGTCCCGCAGTTTCGACATCGAGCGCCGGCTGTCGACGATTCCATGGGATTCCAGTCGTGTTGTGTGGCGTTCATGGGTCTAGGTACTCGGTCGGATATCCCGGTTTCGGCGCGATACCCGTCCGAGCATCATCGTATCGAGGGGAGCAAACGTGAATAAAGGATGTCGACCGTTCACTAGGGGGGAGGGTCTGGGAACCTGGAAACAACCCCTTTCCAGCCGCTAACGGGCCTCAGAGTGGGTAGAACCGCAGAAGTGAAAATCGAATTGTCGGCTGGACTCAACCCGAGTTCAGTCGTCTTGGATCGTATTCCCAGCGCAAACAGCGACTTGATCGGACCGTCCACCGGCCGAAATACGTAGTTTCCGGTTCGAAATACGATCTTACGTCTCGGAACGATCTACCGGCCGCAGATAAGGTACATCGTTATAAAATACCACTATCGCTTACCGATTTTCGTGCCGGAACGTACTGGTGGAAACCACGATGGTGGTGGCCAACCTGCTGACCCGCTCGAATCGTCCCCTCTCATGGAGAGCGAATGGAGCCCATCCACTCGAGCCGAATAACTATGTCAACACAAGCGAGTAACACACGATCGGAATCGACTACCAATCCAGCAGCCCAGCTCGACGTCCTCGGGGACGACTGCGCGCGGACGATCCTCGTCGCAACGAGCGAGGGCCCGAAGACGGCAAAGGAACTGACCGAGCGAACGGATAGCTCGTCGGCGACCGTCTATCGACGAATCAATAACCTTCTCGAGAGCGATCTCATCGCGGAATGTGTGCGGTTCGACGACGACGGTTCGCATACGACTGCCTACGAAGCGACCGTCGATATTCTCCGCGTTCGGATCGATGCGGACGGGATCGACGTCGTGGTTTCGGATACCGAAGAGTGATCCCTTCGAACGGACCGAAATCCAGTTACTCAGCCGATCGAGACGGAACCCGACCCGGTCTCGACCGGGTGTAAGCTGGCGTGACGGAGTCGACGACACCGTCCCGAAACCGCGTGACTTTCAGGAGAACGATCTATTTCGCGCGAGTAAGACGATCTAAACCGAGCGGATCGGTCCTGTATGAGACGGATAACAAACATCTACTCAGTAGAACGGTCCGTGTGATTGAACAATGCACGATCTGACCGGCTTCCAGCGTGATCTGTTGTACGTGATCACGGGTGCAGACCGACCGTCGGGACAGACCGTCAAAGACGAAGTCGAGAAGTACTACAGTTCGGAGATCAATCACGGGCGGTTGTATCCGAACCTGGATACGCTCGTCAACAAGGAGCTGGTCGAAAAGGGGCAACTCGACAGGCGAACGAACTACTACGCGATCACCGATGCCGGTCGCGAGCGGATCGAAGAACGCCGAGAGTGGGAGTCCCAGTACGTCGACTTCTAGACGTTCGAGCGCCCAGAGATGACATCGCCGAGCCGGTCGGTTGGCAGCGGCCGACCGCGTCCACGGAGCGTGGTACGTCCTCGAGTAGATGACGGTCGGTCGATCGGCGTGTAACGGAGAGCCCTCGGTCCGATAGCATCCGCGCTGTCCCGGTGTGAGCCGAGAGAACGCTCGGTTCGTGACGGTAACACGGGCATAACAAAGCACGGAGGAGGGAACCGATCAAACGAGAATGGTACTCGTATCGTCCGTACGGAGACCGAACGCCCAACAGCGAACGCCGGTGTCTCGTCGATGAGCCATGGAACGAGTCGCTGGACGCGATTCGGGTTCGTTCGCCGATACCCGTTCGATCTCGCGACCGTCTCGATCAGCACGGCGCTCGCCACCCTGATCGCGACCTCGTTCCCGAGTGGGAGCCTCCTGCGCCTGTTCGTGACGGTCCCGCTGGCCCTGTTTTTTCCGGGCTATGCGCTCGTCTCGGTGCTGTTCCCGGCGACGGAGCGAGACGCAGGTGAGGCGGCAGCGACGACCGCGGAACGACGTCCCCGCGGTATCGATGTCATCGAGCGGCTGGGGCTGGCGTTCGTGCTGTCCGTCGCGACTCTTCCGCTCATCGTCTTGGCCTTGCCGCTGGCGGGGCAAGCGCTGACTGCAACAACCATCACGACGACGCTCGGCCTCCTCACGGTCGTCGTTGCACAGCTCGGCGTCGTCCGACGGCTCCGGACGCCCGACGGTGAGCGATTTACCGTCGCACCGATCGCGAACCTCAAGTCGATCAGCGGGGACCGAAACGCGATCGCCACGGTATCGTCGCTCCTGCTCGGCCTGGCGATCGCGGCGGCCGTCAGTACGCTCCTCGTGGCGTTTCTGGTGCCCGCGTCGGGAGGCGGGTTCACCGAACTCGCGCTCTACAGCGAAGACGAGGACGGGGAACTCGTCACCGGCGCGCTTCCGAGCGAGGTCGAACCGGAGGAATCGATCCCGCTGACGATCGCGATCGAAAACAACGAGGGGACCGACCAGGAGTACACGGTAGTGGTCCAGGAACAGGTCCTCGAGAACGGCAGCGTCGTCGATCGAACGGAGTTGCGACGGATCGAGGCGAGCGTCTCCGACGGGGCGACGGGGAGCGGGGAGCGATCGATAACGCCGACGGCGGAGCCGGGTGAAACGGTGCGAATCAGCGTGTTGCTCTACGAGGACGACCCGCCGGCGACGCCGACGACGGAGAGCGCGACTGAAGAGACCCACTTCTGGATAACGGTGACGGAACCGTAATTCTCGAGGACGACTCCCCGGCTGAACCGGGCGCGGAGCAGAACGGGACCCGACGAGCTATCGACTCGGACGGCCAAGCGGGAGGCCACTCCCTGGCCGGCGGGAGACGTACTGTGCGATCGACAGCAGGAGGATGACTGAACAGAGACCCAGGACGACGATGGCCGCCGTCAATGGACCGACCGCGAACACCGAGAGCCCGAACGCGACGACGCCGAGGGCCGTCACCGCGGCGTAGAGTCGGTGCCATCGCCGCTGCTCGTCGAGATGGCGATCGAGGTAGGGTTCGAAGCGATCCTCGCTGGGAAGGAGGTCGATTTCGTGGCCATCCGGATCCCAGTCGACGATCCCGTGATCCTCGAGCATCGGCAGGTGGGTCTGGTACAGCGAGATGTAGACCCGCCGACGCTGTGTCCGAGTGACGTCGTCGGGATCGATCTCGTTCTCCCAGGCGGCGACCTGTTCGACGAGCGGCGCGAGATCGCAGGAGCCACCCTGTCGTTTCAGATACTGGACTGTTCGCCGCCTGCGTGCGTTGCTAAATACGTCGAACAGTTCGGCCTGCGTGAATTCGGTGTCAGACATGTGTCCCCTCGTCGTATCGGATTGGACCCCGTTCCGGTCTCCCGGATGTAGTCGGATACCTCACACCTCTGGATGCCAGCCTGTGACACTTTACTATCACTCTGCTACCCACCCGAAAGGGAATTGTACCAGTTAGCGCCGATGACTGACGGCTCCGTCGACGTTTCAGGGATCTCATCGGGCTCGGCGGCCCCTATCGCGACGGGACGCGGGTTACGCAGGGCGATCGCGGTCGCCCGTCTCGGCGACGCTGTAGTTCGTGGCTACGGGACGCTCAAGCCGGGGATAACAAAGCCTCGTTACCGGCTGGTTGAGCACGATTGCCCACGCGGGTATCGATTCACTATGATACGAATATGCGACCGACCACAGCATCGACTAGCGGTCCGGACCGACGCCACGACACGCCGTCGTCGGGTCCGCTCGAGGGGCCCACACGGGTCCGATGACGAGGAGGGTGGTCGCCGATGAGCGAAACGGTACGCGATGTCGTTCGCGGCGACGACTGTACCGTCGACGCGGACGCGACGGTCGGCTACGGCGCGTTCGACGAGCCGACCCGAATCGGCGACGGTGCGACGATCAGGGCCGGGTCGATCGTCTACGGCGACGTGACGATCGGCGACGGGTTCGCGACTGGACACGACGTGCTGGTCCGTGAGGGGACGACGATTGGTGACGACGTCCTCGTCGGCACGAAAACCGTCATCGACGGCGAGACGACGATCGGTGACGACGTCAGTCTCCAGACGAACGTCTACGTTCCGACGCGGACGACGATCGGCAGTAACGTCTTCGTCGGGCCGGGTGCCGTGTTGACGAACGACGAGTATCCCGTCCGAACCGACGACGGGCTCGAGGGGCCGACGATCGAGGACGGCGCGTCGATCGGGGCGAACGCGACCCTGTTGCCTGGCGTTACCGTGGGCGAGAACGCGTTCGTGGCGGCCGGAGCCGTCGTCACCACGGACGTCCCGGCCGACAGCCTCGCCGTTGGGACGCCGGCTACCGTCCAGGAACTCCCGGAGCCACTCGAGGGGGCGAATCAGCTCGCATGAGCGACTCCGAACCGAACGCCGAGAGCGGTCCGGACATCGACCCCGACGGCGAGCCGACGCCGGTGCCGATCGCCGATCCGGAACTCGGCGCCGATGCCCGCACGCGAGTCGAGGCCCTCCTCGCGGACGGCCGGCTCGCCGACGGGCCGGAAGTCAGGCGCTTCGAGGCGGAATTCGCGGCCTACTGCAACGCCGACGAGGCGGTCGCGACGGCCAACGGGACGGCCGCGTTACACGCCACGCTCGAGGCCATCGGGCTCGAGGAGGGCGACGCGGTGATCACCTCGCCGTTTTCGTTCGTCGCGAGTGCGAACGCGATTCGGCTGGCCGGGGGCAAACCCGTCTTCGCCGATATCGATCCCGAGACGTACACGCTGGCTCCCGCCGAGGTGGAACGTGTACTCGGCGAGCGAGACGACATCGTCGGAATCCTCCCCGTTCATCTCTACGGCCTCCCCGCGGCGATGCCGGCGCTGTGTGACCTCGCGGCCGAACACGACCTGTTCGTCGTCGAGGACGCCTGTCAGGCCCACGGCGCGAAGATCGACGGCCGGCGAGTCGGCCAGTTCGGCGACGCCGCCTGCTTCTCGTTTTATCCGACGAAGAACATGACCAGCGGCGAGGGTGGAATGATCGTCACCGACCGCGACGACATCGCCGACCGGGCCGCGAGTTACGTCGACCACGGCCGGCAGGCGGACGGAACCGACGGCTACGATCACGCCGCCCTCGGGCACAACTATCGGATGACCAGCATCGCGGCGGCGATCGGGCGCGCCCAACTCGAGCGGCTGCCCGAGTTCAATCGCGCCCGGCGGGAGAACGCCGCCTACTACGACGAGCGTCTGGCCGACCTCCCCCTCGAGACGCCGACGGAACCGGCGGGAACCCGTCACGTCTATCACCAGTATACGATCCGAACGGCGGAGCGCGACGCCCTCAAGGCGACGCTCTCCGAACGCGACGTCGGAACCGGGATCTACTACGAAACGCCGATCCACCGCCAGCCGGCCTACGAGACGGTCAGCACGGCCGCGGCACGGTTGCCGCGGGCCGAGCGAGCGGCCCAGGAAGTCCTCTCCGTGCCCGTCCATCCCGGCCTCTCGAAGCGCGACCGACGGACCGTCGTCGAAACAGTCCGCGATCACTTTGCCACCCAATGAGTACGAACCGACGGACGGACGCGACGACCGAGGAACCGATCCGGGCCGGCGTCATCGGCGTCGGCGCTATGGGTGAAAACCACGCGCGCGTCTACGACGAACTACCGACCGTCGACCTCGTCGGCGTGACCGACCGGGACGACGAGATCGCCGACCGAGTCGCCGACGCGTTCGATACCGAATCGCTCCCCCTCGAGACGCTCCTCGAGCGGTGTGAGGCAGTGACGGTCGCCGTCCCGACCGCCGCCCACGCCGACGTGGTCTCGACGTGTCTCGAGGCGGGAGTCCACGTGCTGGTCGAGAAGCCGATCGCCGAAACCGTCGACCAGGGCGAGCGACTGGCCGAGCAGGCCCGCGAGGCGGGGCGGGTCCTACAGGTCGGTCACATCGAACGGTTCAACCCCGCGGTCCAGGCGGTCGACGCGCTGATCGACGACCTGGACGTGATCGCCATCGAAGCCCAGCGGCTGGGCCCGCCGATTGATCGAACGACGACGGACAACGTCAGCTTCGACCTGATGGTCCACGACGTCGATGTCGTCGGCTCGCTCCTCGGCGAACGGCCCCGCTCGGTCGCCGCGATGGGGACCGAAAACGGCCAGTACGCCACCGCGACGATCGAGTACGGCGACGCCGTCGCGACGGTGACGGCCAGCCGCGTCACGCAAAAGAAAGTACGAAAGCTCACCGTCACCGCCCGCGAGTGTCTCGTCGAAGTCGACTACCTCGAGCAGTCGGTGTTGATCCACCGCGATTCCTATCCGACCTATCTCTCGGACGACGGCCAGCCGCGCTACCGCCACGAGAGCGTCGTCGAGCGACCGCGTGTCGATACCGGCGAGCCGCTCCGGAACGAACTCGAGTCGTTCGTCGAGGCCGTCCGGACCGGGTCCGAACCGACGGTCACCGCCGAAGACGGCATCCGGGCCCTCGAGACGGTACAGCTGATCGATCGACTCGCCATGGGGCCGAACGAAGACAGCGACGACCCGCCACGCGAACGGGAGGTGGAGGTCTGATGGTGGAGCGACCGATCGACGGCATCGACGGGGACGAGGGGACGGAGGGCCAGCCCAGCGACGGGCTCTACGACTCGAGCCAGTCGCCCGACGAGCAGCGTGACCAGCTTCGGAACGGCGAGTTGCCGGTCGCGGTCTACGGGCTCGGCAAGATGGGGCTCCCGCTCGCGGCGGTCTACGCCGAGACGACGGGGAACGTGATCGGGGTCGACGTCGATCCCGCCGTCGTCGAGACGGTCGCCGACGGCGAGAGCCACGTCGTCGGCGAACCCGGCCTCGACGAGCTGGTCGCCCGACAGGTCGGGGCCGGTCGGCTCGCCGCGACGACCGCCGGGACAGCCGCTGCCCACACGGCGCGGATCCACGTGCTCATTGTCCCGACGCTGCTGGACGACGAGAACGAGCCGAACTTGACGACGGTCGAATCGGTGGCCGACGATATCGCGGCCGGCCTGGCCCCCGGCGATCTGGTGATCGCCGAGTCGACGCTCCCCCCCGGAACCTGTCGCGACGTCCTCCGCCCGCACCTCGCAAGCGAGAGCGGGCTCTCGACAGACGCGTTCGGACTCGCCTTCTGTCCGGAACGAACGTCCTCGGGGACGGCGCTCCGGGACATCCGCGGCCAGTACCCGAAAGTCGTCGGCGGCGTCGATTCGGAGAGCACGCGGGCCGCGGCGATCGTCTACGACGAACTCTCGGCGAACGAGGTCCACCCCGTCTCGGACGCGACGACGGCGGAGGCCGTCAAGGTGTTCGAGGGGATCTACCGCGACGTCAACATCGGCCTGGCCAACGAGCTGGGTCGGCTCGCGGACGAACTCGAGATTTCCGTTCGCGAAGCGATCGAGACGGCCAACGACCTGCCGATGTGCCAGCTGCACGATCCCGGTCCGGGCGTCGGCGGCCACTGCATCCCCTACTACCCGCACTTCCTGCTCGAGAGAACCGACGAGCCCATGGACGTCACGCGGACGGCTCGCCGGGTCAACGACGGAATGCCCGCGGTCGTCGTCGAGCGCCTCGAGCGCGAACTCGAGGAAGCGGGGACGGACCTCGCGGCGGCCTCGGTCGTCGTTCTCGGCGTGACGTATCGGCCAGGGGTCGAGGAGACTCGCGCGTCGCCAGCCCTGGGAGTCATCGACGGGCTACTCGAGCGGGGGACGGACGTCGCGGGCATCGACCCGCTCGTCGACCCCTCCGAGTACGGTGCTCGAGCGGTGACGATCGACGACCTCCCGGCCGAGGCGTTCGACGCCGCCGTGATGGTCACCCCACACGGGGCGTTCGACCGGATCGACTGGGAGGCCCTCGAGCCGATGGTGGTCGTCGACGGCCGGGACGCGATCGATCTCTCGGCGACGGCCCACCGGGAGTACGACCTCGCGGGCTCGAGCGACGGCCGACCGCCGCGTGGGGACGAGCGAAGCGGAGAGACCGGTCGAACCGTATCGACGCCGACGAACGCGACGACGGACGGACGGACGGATGTATAAGGGCAAACGGATCGCCGTCGTCGTCACGGCCTACGACGAGGCGGCGTTCGTCGGCCGCGTCATCGAGACGGTTCCCGACTTCGTCGATCGGATCTACGCGATCGACGACAGCTCGCCCGACGACAGCTGGGACGTGATCCGGCGGGTCGCCGAACGGATCAACGCAGCGGAAGCGAGCGACGCGACCGAGCGCGCGTTGCCGGTGGCCGACGGCGGCGACGACCGCCGCGTCGTCCCGATCCGTCACGAGGAAAACCGCGGCTACGGAGCGGCGGTCAAGACCGGCTACCGACGGGCCGCCGAGGACGGAATGGACGTCGTCGCCGTCATGAACGGTGACGGACAGATGGATCCGGAAATCCTCGATCGGATCATCGATCCGGTCGTCACGGGCGAGGTGGCATACGCCAAGGGCAATCGTCTCAGCGACCCGGCGGATCGCGACGCGATGTCGACGTTCCGGTTCGTCGGGAACGTGATGCTCACCGCCCTCTCGAAGTTCGCGTCCGGCTACTGGTCGATCGGCGACCCACAGAACGGCTACACCGCCATCTCTCGGGACGCGATCGAGGAGCTCGACCTCGAGTCGGTCACCGACCAGTATGGCTTCCTCAATCATTTGCTCACCCATCTCAACGTGGCGGGCTGTCGAGTCGCGGACGTTCCCATGGAAGCCGTCTACGGCGACGAGGAAAGCAGCATCAGGTACGTGCCCTTCGTCCGGTTCGTCTCCCTGCTGTTGCTCCGGAGCTTCTGCTGGCGGCTGAAGACCCAGTACGCGGTCAGATCGTTCGATCCCGCGATCGTCTACTACGGTGCTGGTACGGTGGGCCTGGCCGGCGGACTCGCGGGGCTGGCCCGCTCTGCCCTCCGAGCGACGACCGGAACGGACGGCTTCACCGCTGGCATCTCCTCGTTCGTCGCTACGCTGCTCGGCGTCGTCTCGCTTGGCACCGCGATTCGGCTCGACGCCGAGGCGAACGAGGAGCTCTCGGTACCGTGTGCTGACCACGACGGCGACCGAGAACGGAATCGCGACGCCGACCGAGAGCCGGACCGCGATCCCGACGATCGAGCGGCGGGCCAGTATCCGCCCGAACGGTGACCGCAGCGTCGGGCCTGCCGCGATCTCGGTTCGATCCTGCGGGCGGTCGTCGCCACTCTTCGGTCTGCTGTACACCATCGACGGCGTACCCGCAAGACAGTTCGCGGTACATCGGTACAGCAGACCGTCTCAGTCGATCGAGTGGGTGACGATATCCTCGCTGTCACAGGCCGGACAGTTGCTCGTCTCGGCCGAAACGTTCGTTCCACAGGTTCGACACTCGTGGACGACCGTGACCGACGAGCCATCGTTGCCGTTCCCCGTCGCACGCTCGGCCGCATTCGGGCCGGAATCGGTGCCGGAGAACAGTTCACTGAGCAGTGTGGAGAGACTCATAGGACAGGGGACTAGTTACCCATTATCTAAGGGTGAATAAAAGCGTTTCGTGACGACTGAATACCAGCCCTCGAGCGTCGTCCGTGCTGATACTGTTCATTGGATCGACTGTGATCGGGGTCGGAGTACCCGCCTCGTCGAGCCCTCGAGTCGTTCGAGGTTCCCGCGGGATCGAGCCACATCGACCAGTAGCTCGGTCAGGTTCACGAGATCGCCGACGTACTCCTGCCGGCGGCGTTGCCAGCGAGCCCCGACCTCGTCGTCGCCGAGGAGGGCGAGGGCTCGATCGCAGACCGCGTCGTACTCGTCGAACTGCTCGGCCAGGCCGACGCGCTCGAGTTCCTGGAACTCGCCGTACTCGTGATCGTCGGTGCCGCGATAGCGGATGGCGGGCGTGCCGAGCAACGCGGCTTCGTTGACCATCGTCCCGGTGTCGGCGACCAGCAACGAGGCCTCGGCCATGGCGTCGTGGATCATGGCGGGATGGAGGTCGTAGGGGCGGGCAGGGAGGTCTCGCAGGTCCATCTCGTCGCCTTCGTCGGAGACGAAGACGGTTGCGGCCTCGCTGAGACGGTCGATCAGGTCCCGTCGCTGGTCGGGTCCGAACCCCTCGAGCGCGGTGTCGTGGAGTGCATCGAGGGCGTTGAACCGCACGATGACGTACGGTTCGTCGGGATCGACGTCGAGGTACTCGCGGATGTTGTCGATCCCCTCGAAGACATCGGGGTGGAGATAGGCACACTCCTTGAAGCCGTCGAACGTATAGTGGGCGGCGCCGAGATCGCGGCGGGTCACGTCGGGGGAAATGATACAGTCGGCGAAGGGACGCGAGACGGTGTGGTTGAAATCGCCGGGCTCGTCGTCGAGTACGAGCACGACCGGCGTTCGCGTGAGCGTGCCGGCGACGGCCGCGTAGGGACCGCGACCGAAGACGACGTCGGGGCCGAACCGGATCGCCTGGAGCCCGATCGAGAGGAACTGGCCACCCAGTTCGCGGCCGAACGCGAGCGTCGAGTAGCCCTCCGTTTCGTGGTCGCCGTACACCCGGTAGGGAACGTCGAAATAGTCGAGGAGATCGGTCGTACAGGCGTACTCCCGAGTAAGCACGAGCACGTCGTGTCCCGCCCGCCCGAGGCGGTCGACGGCGTGTCGGTACAGGTGGACGTGTGCGGGCGTATTGGCCAGGACGAGGATCCGCATCGGCCACACCTACACCCCCTCGACCCTTTGTAATCGTATCGCTACGGGGGTCCACGGTCCGAAAGTACCGGCTACGAGAGACACATCTAGCTGTACGTGAAGAACAATTCCGGAGCGAGGTGGCTAACAAAACGGCTCCGGTTCGTCCCTGCGCACGACTCGAGATGGACGTTCTCACGGTGACGACGAACGAAGACGCCCCGTTCCTGACCCAGCAGGTTGACGCACTCGAGGAGCGAGGGGTCTCCGTTTCGACGGTGTCGATCGCAGGGGCGGTCGACGCCGATACCGACCGGAGCCCGACGGATTACGTCCGAACCGTTCCACGACTCCTCCGGGAAGCGAGGAACGGCTACGACCTGCTCCACGCCCACTACGGGTTGACCGCGCCGATGG
The DNA here is from genome assembly GCF_002494345.1 of Natrinema ejinorense. Classification (GTDB taxonomy): domain Archaea; phylum Halobacteriota; class Halobacteria; order Halobacteriales; family Natrialbaceae; genus Natrinema; species Natrinema longum. The sequence goes on along the minus strand of NZ_NXNI01000001.1, from coordinate 114,768 downwards.
CGCTCGCACAGCTCCGAACGCCGGTCGTCCTCTCGCTGTGGGGGTCGGACGTACACGGCCCCGTCGGCCCAATCAGCCGGCTCTCCGCGCCGTTCTGTGACGCGGTCGTCGTCATGTCCGAGGAGATGCGCGAGGTGATCGGCGACGGCTGTACGGTGATCCCCGACGGCGTCGACCTCGAGACGTTCCGGCCGGAGCCACAGGCGCGGGCCAGGGAACGGGTCGGGTGGGACGACGGGGAGGACGCCTACGACGTACTCTTCCCGTACTCGCCCGCACGCGGGGTGAAAAATTACCCACGCGCCGAGCGTATCGTGACCGTCGTCGACAACCTCCTCGAGCGGTCGGTCCGGCTCCGGACCGTCTACGGCGTCGACCACGATGCCGTGCCCGACTACATGAACGCCGCCGACGCGCTCCTGTTGACCTCCCACAGCGAGGGTTCGCCCAACTCGGTGAAAGAAGCCCTGGCCTGCAACTGTCCCGTCGTCGCCGTCGACGTCGGCGACGTCCGGGAGCGACTGGCCGGCGTCGAACCCTCACGCGTCGCCACCAGCGACGAGGAACTCGTTCGGGGGTTGATCGACGTCCTCGAGCGTGGGGAGCGCTCCAACGGCCGCGAGGCCGCCCGCGAAGTCAGCATCGACCGGACGGCCGACCGGATGCTCGGGGTATACGAGCGAGTCGCTGGGAAAACAGTCGAAACCGGCAGCGAGAAGCGGCGAGCCCAGCGGGGCGGTCGGCTCGAGTGAGTTCCCGTCGAAGCACAGATTACACTCGACGTCGCCTTCGAGGGAGACAGCTGGTGGAACGCGCTCGAGACCGGGACCCCTCGAAGCTGAATACGAACGAAAACCCACCGTAGCGGTCCAGGCTACCGCACTTCCGCCCGATACCACTCCATCGCCTCGGGCACGTGGGCCTCGAAGGGCCGATACTCGTACCCCAGTTCCTCGCTGGCTTTCCGCGAACTGTAGAACAGTCGCTGGGTCGCGAGGTCGGCCATCTCCCGATCGAAGGGGAACACGCGGCGGTCGGCGACGGCGTCGACGACCGCCGCGACGGGGCCGGCGGCGTGGATGGCCGTCGCGGGAACTCGGATCCGCGCCGGCGAGCCGCCGACGGTCTCGGCGATCCGGGAGACCGCCCGGTCGTAGGTGAGGTTCTCGCCGCCGAGGATGTAGTGCTCGCCGGCGGTACCGCGGTCGTATGCCGCCAGCAGGCCGTCGACGACGTCCGAGACGCCGACGATGCTCAGTCCGCCGGGGAGGTGTGCGGGCATCGTCCGTTCGACGCCCATCGAGAGCAGTTGTGCGGTGAACGCCCCGTCGCCGGGACCGAAGATCGACGTGGGATGGACGGTGACGGCGTCTCCGTCGGTGTCGGCGTACCGATCGACCAGGTCCTCCGCCTCGGCCTTCGAGGCCTGATAGGCCCCGATCGGATCGGCCACGTCCGTCTCGTCCGCGAAGTCGTCGTCACTCGGGGGTCGACGCGTCCCGGCCGTGCTGGTGAACACTACCCGGCCCACGTCGCCGTCGCGACAGGCCTCGAGTACCCGCTCGGTGCCGTCGCGGTTCACTTCCCAGATCGTCTCGGGGCCGGCTCTCCAGAGGCCGATCCCCGCGAGGTGGAAGACGGCGTCGGCTCCGTCGACCAGCGACCGCAGCGTCTCGCCGTCGAGAACGTCACCGACGTGCCACTCGACGCCCTCGAGGTCGCCACGATCCGACGTCGGCCGGCAGAGTCCGCGGACCGTCCAGCCGTCGGCGAGCAGTCGCCGACAGAGCCGCGAGCCGAGAAACCCGGTCGCGCCGGTGACCGCCGCGGTCGGCGGATCGGTCGGTCCGGTCATCGACCGCCCTCGAGTTGGGGCGGCACGGCGTCGCCGGCCACTGCCGCGTAGACGCGGTACGCAGTCGAGACGGCGGGATGCGTATCGTCCGCCGGCGGCAACTCGCCGTCGGGCATCCGCTCTCGCAGCCGATCGAAGTCGGCGTCGCCCTCGACGGAGATCGGTCCGCGGTCCCCGCGGACCGTCTCGAGCGCGCCGTCGCTCTCGAGGGAGCGGCCCAGCAGGGATGTCGCGACGGCATCGACGGCCGGAGCCGAGCCGGCGAACAGCGTGTCCCCCGCGACGGGATCGCCAGCGTAGGCGGTCGTCGCGTCGAGGACGGCGACTGCGGGATCGACGGTCCGCGTCGCCGCGACGGCGGCCCGATCGGACGCCGCGTCGCAGTCGACGAGGTCGGCGAGCGTTCGCATCGCGCCCGCGACCGGTCCGGCCGCGGTCGCCCGCAGCGACGGGACGACGATCACGGCCCCCTCGGCGAGTCGATTCGGGACCGAGAGCGCGACCGGGGCGTCCCCGAGCGCGGACAGGTCGCCGGTTCGGGGCTCGTCCGCCAGATCGACGGCGTCCGCGTCGAACCCCTCGAGCAGGCTCTCGTAGCCGAGATACTGGACGGTTCGGTCAAAGGAGATGCGCTCGTCGCTCGCGCCGGCGACGGCGATATCGGCGTCCGTCCGCCCCTCGAGCCAAGCGACGATGGCTCCGATCACGGCGGGGTCGGTGACCATCCCCGACGAGGGGTGGAACGGGTAGTGTGCATCCGGGACGAGCGTGATCCGGTCGGCAGCCGCGAGCGCGTCGATGGCCGGCTCGAGCACGTCGCGAACGGGTGACTCGAACAGTGCCATTCGGCGGTCAGTATCGGGTCGCCAGCCGCCACGGCGCTCGGCAGCGTCGACGGCGGCTGTACGGACCCGCGCCGTGCTCATAGGCTCACCTCCGGCGTCTCGGGTTCGTCGGGGTCGCGGTCCGTCGCCGCCGGCTCCGCGGCAGCCAGCTCGGCGGCCCGTTCGGCGAGTGCCAGCGTTCGTCGGCCATCGGCCCCGTCGACCGGCGGCCGCTCACCCGCACGGATCGCCTCACAGAAATCCGCCAGCGCGTCGTAGTGGGCCCGCAGGTAGAACGTCGGCCCGAAGACGTCCGGTTCGTCGCCCGTGAATCGGCTCGCGACGTTCGACAGGGCGGACCCGGCTGCGCCCGCATAGAAGTTCTCGGGCAGGTGGTCCCGATTACTGATCGTTCCGGTGACGCCTTCGAGGCGCAGCCGGGTGTTGACTTCGGGCAACTGTTCCCACTGGTAGGAGCCACAGTGGAGCGTGATCGTCGTGCCCGCCTCCGGTGCCTCCATGAGAACGGTCGCGGCGTCCTCGACGTCGATCTCGAGGCTCTGCCCCAGCGACGCGTCGCGGACCTCGAGTTCGCCGAACAGCCACTCGAGGACGTCGAAGCAGTGAACGCCGAGCTCGAGCAGGGAGCCGCCGCCGGCGGCGTCGGGATCCAGCGGCCAGGCCGGCGGCCGATCGTCGGCGGGCGGACGGCCGAGCGGGCCGTCGTTGAGCCGTGTGATCGAGGCGTAGGGGACGTGACCGACGCTGCCCCGATCGTAGGCCTCCTTGACGCCGACCATGTCCGGCTGGTAGCGCAGGGTGTGATCGACGCCGACGGCGATGTCCGCCTCGCTGGCGGTCGCGAGTAGCGCGTCGGCTTCCTCGGTCGACCGGGCGAGGGGTTTCTCGACGAAGACGTCGACCCCCGCTTGCGCGGCCTGCTCGACGGCGTCGGCGTGGAGGAACGGGGGCAGTGCGACGACCGCCGCGTCCAGCTCCTCGGACTCGAGGAGCGTCCCGTAGTCGTCGTACGTTCGCGACGCGCCGGCGCGTTCGGCTCGAGCGCGATTTTCGGGAACGGCGTCGGCAGCGGCGACGACCTCCACATCGGGCATCGCGACCGCCGATTTCAGGTGGACGATCCCGATGTTCCCGACGCCGAGGATGCCAAGCGACAGTGCGTTCGAATCGGTCAATCGATCCAAAAGGGGACGTACCATTTGCTCGAGAGCGGGCCGGCTGCGGGCTTTGTTATCGTCGTCATACCGATTCGTGCCGCCGAGTAGCACCACCATTCGATCGCTACCGATCGGCAGGGGCGGCTCGAGCGGTCAGTTCCAGCTCGCCGTCGCCCGCTCGGTGTCACCCGCGGGTCCCACGACCTGCTGGGCGACGTCGGCCATCGTCTCGACCGTCAGCTCGGTCGCGGACCGCTGGCGGTCGAGATAGGAGAGGATCGCCCGCATCCGGCGATCGTCCCGGTCGTGAGTCAGGTTGTTCGGGTGGAGCCACATGTGGAAGAGCCCATCGGAACGGGTGGCCTCGTCGATCCCGCGGCGGGCCAGCGCGACCATGGGGTCCTCCCAGATCGATTCCGCGACGGTTCGTGCCGGGCCCTCGAACCCGAAGAGGAACATCGATGCCGGGACGTTGACCAGTCCGTGTTCGTCGGTGGCCGGTTCGACCAGCATCGATCGATCCCGGATCGTCGAATCGAAGACCCCGCGAACGCCGTCTCGAGTCGGTGATCGCCCCCGGTAGGCCGTGATCCCGTGTTCGGCCAGTACGTCACGGTGGCCGACGTCGTTGCGCGGATAGATGAACGAGTCGAGGGGCTGGTTCCAGTCGGCCGCGAGTTCGCGACAGCGCTCGAGTTCCGCGTCGGCGAGTTCGCGGTTCGTCTCCGGGCGGCCGAACAGGACGTGCGAAAAGGAGTGACTGGCGAACTCGTGGTCGACGTCGGACTCGATGATGGCCGAGACGAGGTCGGGACCGAATCGCAGATCGTCGCGGTCGGCCCACGCGGTTCGCTCGCGCTCGAACCAGCCGTCCGGCACCGGATGATGGGCGTGCATACCGTCACAGGAGTCGAGCATGAGGTGGCCGACGACGCCCCACGTCGCCGGGACATCGAACTCCGAGAGCAACTCGAGCATGACCGACCAGCCACGGCGGCCGGCTTCGACACGGTCCGACGGCGGTTCGACGAGGTCGTGAAAGCCCCAGCCGAGTTCGGCATCGAGGGAGATTACGACGCTACCCACGGATCCCACCACGATTGAACGCGTCTCATATCCGGACGGTCGCGTTCGGGTGGCTTTGTTATGGATGTCTTGTCGAAACCGCGAGCGAACACCGCTGTGGCCGCTCACCGACGCTGCCGCGACGGCGAACCGATGGCGGAACCGTGACGTGTTAATCCGACCGAACGGAGTTGCCTCGAGCCGGGCGGTGCCTGAAACCGCTCTATAACAAAACGCGCATCGGGCGACTCACAGGACAGTAGGCGTCACAGATGCCACCTTCCAAATCATGAGCGGATCGACCACCCCCTCCGAGCGAGCGTTCGTGCTCGGGCTCGACGGCGTACCGTGGCGACTCATCGAACGATGGAGCGACGAGGGGTACCTCCCGAACGTCGCTCGGCTCCGCGAGGAGGGCGCGTCCGGACGGCTCGACAGTACTCGGCCGCCGACGACGCCGCTGGCGTGGCCGTCGATCGCGACCGGCGTCTGGCCGGACAAACACGGAATCTACGGCTTTCAAAACCTCTCGTCGGAATACAGTCACGAGATGTACACGAGTCGGGATCTCGCACAGCCGGCCCTCTGGGATCAGCTCGGGCCGGCCCACGTCGGGAACGTCCCGATGACGTACCCGGCCCGCGAGATCGACGGCACCATGGTCACGGGCATGATGACCCCCTCGAAGGACCGGAAGTGGACGCATCCGCCCGACCTGGGGGACGAGATCGACTCCCGGATTCCGAACTACGAGATCAGCCTCGACTACCCCGAGTACGCCGACCGGCCGGCGGAGTTCGAAGCTGCCGTCGACGACATGCTCGCGAACCGCCGGGAACTAATGGACCTCCAGATGGACCGGGCCGGCGACGACTGGCAACTGTTCTTTTTCGTCTACACCGCACCCGATCGGTTCCAGCACCTCGTCTGGGATATGGACCGGTTGCTCGCCCACTACAGGAAACTCGACGAGATCGTCGGCGACGCGATCGAGTACACGGACGACCACGACGCCGACCTCTACGTCGTCTCCGACCACGGCTTCGGCCCCATCGAGCAACTGGTCTACGTCAACCGCATCCTCGAGAACGAAGGGTATCTCTTCCGGCGCGAGGACGAGGGCACACGCGGTGCGCTCGCGAGTCTGGGCATCTCTCGAGAGGCGATCACCGGCGCGCTCAATCGCGTCGGGATCACCGAGGAGACGCTCGTCCAGTCGCTGCCCCGGCGGCTGGTCGACTCGGTCGCCGAGCAGATTCCCGGCGATCACGCCCTCTACGACGTCGACTACGACCGTACCGTCGCGTTCGTTCACGACACGGGCAACTGCTATATCAACGACACCGAGCGCTTCGAGAGCGGCGTCGTCTCGCCGAGCGAGCGTCCGGAGGTCAAAGCCGATATCAAAGCGACCTTCGAATCGGCGACCGACGACGACGGCGAGCCGCTGCTCGACGTCCACGACGGGGACGACCTGTTCCCGACGGACGAGGACTCGCCGGATCTGGTCGTCGGCGGCCGGGAGGTCTACGAGTCCCGAAGCGGGATGTCGGAAACCGTACTCGGCGACACCGGGACCTACGACGCGAGCCACCGCAGCGAGGGAATCGTCCTGTGTCGTGGCCCCTCGATCGCCGCCGGCGCGACGTTGCGCGGGGCTCGAGTGGTCGATATCGCGCCGACCCTGCTCCACGGCATCGGCGAACCGGTGCCCGAAAACGCCGACGGGCGGGTGCTGTTCGACGCCTTCGACGAGGACGGGACGCCGGCGAAGACCAAAGTCGAGCGGACGTCGGTCTCCAGGATCGAAAGCGACGACGCCGTCGACGAGGACTTCGACGACGTGGAAGATCGGCTGAAGGGCCTTGGCTACATGGAGTGATCGGCGGATCGGCATCGAAGCGGGTTTGCGGTGACGGGGACCAGCTATAGTCGGTATAGGACACCCGATATCGTCTCACTGACCGCGTGGCAGCGTCACGGTGATCGTGTTCCCGTCCGGCGTTCGTTCGAAGGAGATGTGGCCGTCAGAGAGATCGACGACCCAATAGACGAGCCACAACCCGAGCCCGGACGTATGGTAGACGTCGTTCATTCGCCAGTCGCCGGTCAGCACGCGAAACTCGACTTCGGGAATCGGTGGACAGCTATCCTGAATCGCGACGTCGACGGCGTCCGGGCGACACTGGACGGTAACCGACAGCTCCGGTGTGCCCGCCGATTCGTGTTGGACGGCGTTCTCGAGCAGTTCCGTCACGGCGAGTTGTACCTCGTGTAGCACGCGCGCGACCGCCGAGTCCGGAAGCGTCGTCTCGATCGCTGCATCGGGGTACCGATCCTGTATCGTCCCGATCGCATCGGTGACGACCGGAACCAGGTCGATCGATTCCGGTACCGACCGCTCCGTGAGCAGATCGATGATTTCGCGTTGCTTGTCGGCGCTCTCGAGTAGGGTTTGCCCCTGTTGACGGATTATCTCCGCGCGCTCGCGGGATGGGGCGTCTCCCTCGCTGGCGATCCACTCGGCGTTGCCGAGGATCACGGACAGATCGTTTCGGAGGTTGTGTCGCAGGAGGTTATCCATGACTGCCAGCTGGCGCTCCCGCCGTCGGCGATCGGTGATATCTCGGGAGAACCCGACGATTCGATCGACGTCACCGTCTTCGACGATCGGTTCGGCCTGCACCCAGACCCAGCGGCTGTAATCCGTCTCCGGATTGATTCGGTATTCGACATTGACCGATTCGCCGGCCGAAGCCCGCCGCATCGCGTCCTCGACGCAGGGCACGTCGTCGGGGTGAATGGGCTCGAGGAAGCTGTGCGGGTTCGCCTCGAGGGCATCGATGGACTGGCCGAAGACGTCCTCGTAGGCCGGGTTGACGAACAGGAGTTCGGCCCACTCGTCGTCGAACATCCACAGGACGTCCCCGACCGTTCCGGCGATCGTCCGAAGACGGCTTTCGGCGTCGCGGCGGTCCTCCTCCGCAGCCACCTGCTCCGTGATATCACGCGAGCTGACCACGTAACCATCGAGGATGTCGTCCGGCAGGCTCGTAAACCGGCTCTCGAGCCAGACCCACTCGCCGCTGTCAGTCGCGTGACGGTACCGGACCGTCGCCGACAGCTCTCCCGTCGCACGGACCCGCTCGAACTGTTCGATGACTGCCTCCCTGTCGTCGGGATGGACGTACTCCGAGGCATTCGTGCCGACGAGCTGGTCCGGTTCGTACTCGAGAAGGGGCCGGACGGCCTGGTTGACGTAGACGTACGTGTACGCCTCGTCGAGGACGGCAATCTTGTCCTGGGCGTGCTCGAGCAAGACCGGAGCCAGATCGCCGATTTCGACATCCATCGTACTAATATGGCACTAATTCACACAGCATGAAGAAAAGCATGGGGGTACTATCGTCGCCGAATCGCCGGACGGGCCACCGACACGTTACCGATCGGATCGGACGCGCCGAACGCCGGTTTTCGCCGCGATCCAGGCCGGATACGCGGCGTTGTAGAGGGCGTTGGGGGCGTTTCTCGCACCGGCCCGAAGGAGCCGATGCGAGAGTGGCGGGTCGGAGACGGAGATCAACTCGTCGAGATCGACCCCCTCGAGCCACTCGAAGAACGCTCGCTCGGCCGGCGTCACGGGCTCCGTTTCCCGGACGCGATCGCGGATGTCCGCCCACATGTGTCGTTCGTCCTGCCCGAGAACCCAGTCACCGCCCTCGAGGGAGCGCCGGAGTCGGGCGTAGTCCGAGTCGGCGAACGGATACCCGTGATCGGACGGCTCGAGTCCCGAGAGGCGGAGGCCGACGGCCGTGCGGTAACATTTCTCGCACTCGCCGCAGTTCCCGTCCATCCGGTCGTTACAGGTCTGGAGCTGGAGGGTCGGGTCCTCGTTGCGGACGTACTCGGCGATGACGTCGAGTCGTTCCTGTCGGGTGAGGTCGTAGGCGTCGTGGTGACACTGCGTCCCGGTCCATCGGACGTGCTCGTCGATGTCGGGACGGGACCCCCACTCGAGGTCGATCCCGTCCCAGTGGGTCGCGGCGACGGAGAGGTCGTCCATCCCGCGCGCGTAGGCCATCGGCGCACAGAGGCCGAGGAGTCCGAGTCCGTGGCCGACGGAGCTGTACCAGCCGCCGTCGACGTAGCGTTTGTAGTGAGCCAGCAACATGGGATGGTCGAGAAAGGAGAGCATGTTCGACTCGACGAACGCGGTCTCGCAGTCGTGGTCGTCGGCAAACCTCGAGACGCGCGTTCGGAGGGCGTCCCACTTGTCGTCGTCCGACGCATCAGGGGTGATCGTCCACCCCCGGACGCTGATCAGCGTCGGCGACTCCGCGCGGTGACGGACGTACGAACACGTCGAGTCGACGCCACCGGTAAAGAGCAGTCCGTGCTCGCCGCTCGTCCCGGGATCGGGCTCGATCGTTCGGCGCGCGTAAAGCGTGCCGCCGTCGATGAAGTCGTACATCTCGGACAGTGACTCCCGGACGTCCGCGAGGGCGCGTGCGAACGTCGCGTCGACCTCGTCGACGTAGACGTCGGCCCCGTTGGCCCACGCGACCGGACACACCTGCGCGAGAACCGGGATCGCGAGCACGCCAGCGGGAACGTCCGCGATCGACACGTCGTAGCTCGTTCGGAACGGCTCGTCGGTGACGAACCGCTCGAGGTCACCCGAGCAGCGAACCGAACACTCGAGGGTCCCGTCAGTGGCCGAGAGCCGATCGATGATGAGCGATGACATAGGTTGGGGGATCGTTCCTCGAGGGGATCACGACCGGCTACAAAAACCATCGGAACCGTTGATCGATCGGGAACGGAGAAATCGATCCATAGCCGACTGTCCGGACCCCATAGGGACGGTGTAACCGACGCCGGCAGCTGGTTTCGTGGGTAGGAGCCGTATAACAAACCCCGACAGCCCCGAGAGAGCGGGCAACAGATGCGTATCGAGACTGGTCCGGAAACACGTGGCTCGGAGACGCCCGGCCCGGCGGGGCCCGGCCCGAACGAGTGCGGTGAGAACGCATGAGACGGTCGACGCTCAACGTGACGGTCGCGGTCGGATTCCTCGCGGTCGCGATCGGAATCGCAGTCGCGAGAGCGAACCCGGCGACCGCATACGAGGCGTCGGTCTATGCGGGGACACCGGCGCTCGTCTGGGCTGGCTTTGCACTCGCGCTCGCGATCGCGGTCGGGACGACCCTCTCCTGTCGCGGTCGCCAGCAAGGGCTCGGGATCGCACTCGGCGCGACGACGGTCACGGCGCTCGTGAGTCTCCCGGTGATCCGGAACTATCGCTTCGCCGGGATGGGGGACGCGCTGACACACCTGGGCTGGACGCGGGACATCACCGCTGGCGGGACCCTCCCACACGAACTGTTCTATCCGGGATTACACGCCATCGCAACGGTCTTACACTTCACCGGCGGCGTGTCGATCGAACGGGCCCTCCTGATCGGCATGGTCGTTCTGTTCGTGCCGTTCCTGCTCTTCGTCCCGCTCGTCGTCCGCGATATGGCGGGCGACGGGGCCGCCGTCGGGTTCGCCGCGATCGTCTCCTGGATGGTGTTACCGATCAACAATATCGCGACGCACATGGGCGTCCACACCAACTCGAACGCCCTGTTTCTCGTTCCCGCCGTGCTCTTCGCGATCGTCGCCTTCCTCCGGCGTCGGGCGACGATCGAACGGCTCCCGTTCGGACTGTCGCCGTTCAGCGTGCTCGTCTTTCTGACCGCGCTCTTGCTCCTGTTGGTCCACCCCCAGCAGATGTTCAACGTCGTCATCCTCGTCGGTGCGATCGGCGGCGTCCAGTATCTCGCCCGTCGACGATTCGACGACCATCCGATGCTCGAGCATCCGACGGTGTACGCACAGACGCTCGTCCTCGGCGGGATGTTCGGCCTCTGGGCGCTGGGCAACGAGCGGTTCAGGAGCGCGGCGTCGGGGCTCGTGTACGGACTGCTCGCACAGGACGTCGGCGCAGGGTCCGAAGTCGGCCAGCGCGGCGGGTCGCTGACCGAGATCGGCGGGAGCCTCGGCGAACTGTTCGTGAAGATGTTCCTGGATGCGGCGATCGTCGGCCTCATCGTGGGTCTGTTCATCCTGGTCGTCTGGCTGGGCCGGACGAGCCTCGACTGGGAAACGCAGTCGTTCGTCAACTACACCGCGCTCGCGCTCTTACCGCTCGGGGGCATGTTCGCCGTCTACTTCGTCGGAACCCCGACGATGGCGTTCCGACAGCTCGGCTTCATCTACGTCCTCATCACGATCCTCGCAGGCATCGCGCTGGCTCAGTTCGCGGGTGGGCTCTCAACCGTGATCACGCGCCCGGGTGCGAACGCGGTTATGGCGCTACTGCTGGGCGCCTGTCTCGTGCTCGGGTTGGTGACCGTGTTCGCGTCGCCGCTGATCTACAACCCGGGCCAGCACGTGACCCCCGAGATGATGAGCGGCTACGAAACCGGGCTCGATCGCGGTGCCGATGGGGTTCCCTACGCAGGGATGGGATACGATCCCTACCGATACGATCACGGGATCAACGGGATCGCCGGCGGCGACGACACCATCGGGGGCGCGTCGGCGGCCACCGGTTCGGTCAACGCCAGTACGTTCTCGGCTGGCAACTACAGCGGAGCCTACCCCACCGACGAGTACTACTTCGTCCACACGGAGTGGGACACGACCAGAGAGATCGCGGTCTACAACGAACTCAACTACCGCAAGGCCGCACTCGAGGGGCTCGATACCCGACCGGGCGTGAACAAGGTCGTCTCGAACGAGGAGTTCGAGATGTACGCCATCAGCAGCGAGGCGTAGCGATCGATCCGCCTGCTGGGCCGCCTCCGGTGACGTTCGGAGTCGTCATCGGCTCCCGCTACCTGCTTCGAAACGGGGATAGACAGTCATCACACCCGCGGTAAAAGACGATTACGGCCTGAGAAAGACGAAGCTGGGCGCTCGAAACGGTTCCATCTGCGGAGACGACTGGCCGATCCACTGGCGGTGAAATCGCCACGAAACCGGCTCGCTACTGGATATGCCGTCGTTTCCTCCGGAAACGAACGCCGACAGGCAGGAACGTTGTCATCAAAACAGTCGTATATTCGTGAGTTTATTTTACCATATTATGATGTGTTTTGCAGTGTTAGAAATATAGTCTGTAAAATCAAAACATGATGGCAAGAAAAAGTTTATGAGTGTAAGGCAGAGTTACGGACATGTATGGCGCAGAACCCCCGTACGTCCGAGACGGAATCCGCTCCGACTACAGGCCGTAACAGTGAGTTAACCCGCCGTAACTACGTTCGTTCGCTCGCCGCGGTCGCGACCGCGGCGACCGCAATCGGTGGGGTCGGCACCGCTGCGGCCGAGGACGACTACGAGGTGATCGAAGCCCAGGGACAGACGATTACGATCGACGCCGGTGAGACCTGGGAGAACAAGCTCATCGACATGACGACCGGCCAGGACATCGTCATCACCGCCCACAGCAGCGACTGGACGATTCGAAACGTCGGTTTCAAGGGCGAGAACACCTCCGGCACCGGGACCGCCACCTTCGGCATCTCCGACACGAGCGGCGGCACCTGCACCGTCGAGAACGTTTACCTCGGTGACGGCTCGAGCACCGGCAACGGCAATCCGAACGGCCACGGCCAGACGGCCTTCTGGGTCGCCCCGGATCACAACGGCCACATCGACTTCAAAAACGTCAACATTCAGAACTTCGCGGACAACGCGATCTACGGCTCCGCCCCCGGCAACAAGGGCGGCGGCACGATCCACATCGATAGCAGCTTCGCCGCGAACTGCTACGTCTCCCACTTCCGACTGGGGACCAAAGGGAGCAAGGTCACGAACTCGAGTGTCTACGTCGACAGTAGCGAGGGCTACGTCGGCCGCGGCATCTGGGCGTGGGCACCCGGCACGGTCGAGGTCGAGGGCTGCCAGATCGAGATGAACGGCCAGAACAACGCCATCGTCGCCGGTGCGAACGGGAACCCGACGGAGGTCGTCGTCACGGAATCCGATTACGACGACCAGGCCGGGATCTCCGAAGCGGCCGGCTCGAGCGTCCAGCTCGGCGACGACGTCGGTACCGACCCCGACGCCTACATTCCCGACGGCGTCCCGACGAGCCCCGAAGAAGCGGCATCTGGCGCAGGGAACTGACGCGCCCGCCGCCGATCTACCGGTTCCGCTGACGCCCCCTCCACCACACGAAGACACGGCGCTATAATCCCCGCTGACGCGAATCACCTCCACCACGGGACTGCCGTCCCGTGGCCTTCGCCGGACGCGTTCGCTGTCGTCGATCGGTTTTCGAACGATCCCTTTTGACCGACGAGGACCCGTTGTACCCAGAGGTTCGATATCGTTGGCCAACCGAACGGCCACTCCGCTGGAGCCCGAACGCGAAACGACAGCGATCGACGACGATCCGAAAGACGGGAACCGCCTCGCGGAGACGGACCGGTACTATCGCTGTCCAGCGAGGAATCCGGTTCGGCCATCGAACGCAGGGGTCGGCAAACCAGCGCGACGACACGAGCCGTCGCTTTCCGCAGTCGCACCCGGAGTCGGTACGCGAGGCTTCCACACGCCTGCGAACGACCCGGGGCGAGAAAGAGTGGGCGACAGTTCAGCAGTTCCGGCCGACGAGACGAAGCCAATTACTCCCGCGGTGACCTACTGGACCGTCACACTGGATCGGGAATCGTGACTGATCAGGTTCTCGAGCGACGGGAATCGCGAGAAAGAGGTCGAATTACGCGACTCGGCTGCGAGACGGACTCGTCACGGGGCTGAACTACTGCTCGCGCGCGTTGTACTGGATGTCGACCGTCGCATCGCCGAGAATCTGGCCGTCCACGATGTCGCCGTCGAACCAGTAGGCGTCGAGCCAGTCGCCGACGCCGCCCCGAACCGTCGTGTCCTCGACGACGTCCCCATCGTCGATCGACGCGTCGCGATACTGTGCTTTCATGACAGTGCCGTCCACGCGGAACGAGTACGTACTCGGCTCGGCCGTCTCGGTGCCGTCGAAGACGATCGCGTGAGGGAGCAGTTCCGGATCGCCGTACTCCTCGAGGTCGATCTCCTCGCCGTCGACCGTGATCTTCGGCGTCCCGCCGGTCAGCGAGACATCGGTCAGGACGCCCGAGAAGTTAAACCGGAGGCTGTCGTCGGTGACGGTGCTCTGGGCCGTCGATCCGGAGATCGTCGTCGCCTCGTCTTCGGGCGGTTCCTCGCCCGCGAGTTCGATCTCGCCGTCGACGGTGATCTCGAACGCCACCGGCGTTCCCGTCCCCTGAACCTCGAGTACGTGGGGGAGATCGGCGCCGAAGTCCGAGGGATCGACTCGCTCACCGTTGACCGAGACGGTTCCCGGTCCATCGACGGTCAGTTCCACGATCTCGCCGCTGTAGCGGAAGGCATCCTTCCAGTCGGCGACGGTACCGTAGACGGTCCCGTCCTCGATGGCGTCCTCGTCGTCGATCGACGCCCCATCGTACGAGCTTCGTTCGACGTCTCCGGTGACGGTGAACTCGTATCGGGTCGCGTCCTCGTCGCTGCCATCGATGAGGACGACGTTCTGCAGGACGTCGTCGATATCGGCGGGATCGATCTCGACGCCGTTGACGCGGACGGTCGCGTTACCGTCCACCGACAGTCGCTCGATCTGCCCGTCGAAACGGAACGCATCGAGGTAGTCGGCGACGGTGCCGCTGGCGCGGGTACCGTCGACGGTCGCGGCCTCGTCGATCGTCGCGTTCTCGTCGGTGCTTGGCTCGACCGCGTCGCTGACGACGAACTCGTAGCTGGTGGTTTCCGCCGTCCCGTTCCCGTCGAAGACGATCGTATTCAGCAGCGACGACCCGTCGGAGCCTTCTTCGGGGTCGCTACTGGACGGAGACTCCGAGGAACCGCCGCTCGCAGCCTCTTCCGCAGAGGTCGGCACGCCGTCGGGGATCTCGAGAGTGGGGTCGTTCCCCATGTTCGATGTGTCAACGCTGGACGAGACGCCGCCTCGGACCGCCCCGCCGTCGGGCGTGACCGGGGCGTCGTTATAAGACGCGATCGCTCGCGGGTAGTCGCCCGCGTCGAAGTGACAGTTTTTGACAGTCGGGTTGCCCGGATCCCAGACCCAGAGCGGACGGCCGGCTGTCTCGCCGTAGCCGCCCCAATCGGCGTAATCGGTCGAGTAGTCGGTGTCGTCGTTGTAGGCGACGCAGCCGACGAGTTCGTCGCCCGGGTCGGAACAGCGAAACGTCGTGACGCCGTTGTTCTTTCCGAAACACTCCTCCCAACGGGCGGTGCCGCCGTAGGTGGTGTTCGAGCAGTACCACGCGTTGTTGGGGAAGCCCTGTACCTGGCAGTGGCGAAAGACGACATCGCAGTTGGCGTCGCGGTGATAGAAGACGGCGCCAGGACCGTGCGTGAAGTCGGTGCCTGTCTTGTTGGCACCGTCACCCATGTAGACGTTCTCGAACTCGACGGTACCGCTGTCAGCGGTGATCGAGAAGAGGAACGATCCGCCCTGATAGAGACCCTTGAAGCCGACGTTTCGGATCTTCGTCGGGCCGTCAATCATGAACGTGATCCCGTCGCCAGTGGTCACGTCGATGAGTTTGTTTTCGAACGTTTCGTCCTCGAGTGTGACCGTCTGCCCGCTCGCCTCGATAACATCGTATTCGCCGTGCTCGCTCGCGCCGACGACGCCGGAGGCTGCGGCGAACAGCCCTGCGGTGCCCGCGCCAGTCAGCGTGAGGTAACTCCGTCGATCGAGTAATTTCGTATTACTCGACGTTCTCGACCGTTCGGCACCGTCTACGGCCGGGTTCGGTGACTCGCCGTCATCCAGTTTCGAAGATTCGCGTGCCATTGCGATCGAGTAATTCCAATATCACATTATAAGCTTTGTGAGTGAATAATTGGTAGTATTTCGAGACTATTTCTAAAGTTGCTACATATACGTCCAATTACTACACTGTTTCCTCATGGATAAATAGTGTATTACTCATCCCGATCGCACTGGTAGTCACATATTACCCGTAGTTTGCACCGAACGCTTGGCGGATTAAACAGTCTCGAAGGAACAGGTCGGCATTCGTGTGCGTACTGCGGGGCCGGAATTTACATACGTACCGCGGGGCCAGAAGACTCGCGACGGGCGTCCGCGCTCGCCGCGGCCAATCGTCGGCAGATCTCTGGGCGTTCGTCGTACAGCACCGCCAGTCGGTCGGCCTTCTCTCGAGGGGTGAGGTGGAACCGCCACGGGCCGTTTACGTCGAAGTGAACCGTCGCCTGCCTCGCATACGCACTGCCGAGGTAGATCGCGAACGTCCGGGGCGAGACGCCGATGGAGTCGCCGTAGGCGGCCAATCGATCGTAGAGAATCGACGAGTACGGCGTGTCCTCGAGAAAGGCCTGGCGGAGCCCCGCCTCGAATCCGCCGAAGGAGAACGTCGCGAGCGAGAGCGCGTACAATCCGGGGTCGGCGATCGGATCCCCCGTCAGCGAGGCGTACTCCCAGTCAATGATGCGGTCGATCGAGCCATCGGCCGCCTGCATCACGTTCCCCGGATGATAGTCACCGTGAACGGGCACCGTCGGGAACGACACCGGGTCGGTCACCGCAGGAGGTTCGAGACCGAGGGGGTCGACGGCGAGGTCCCGTCGGACCGCGGCGGCCGAACGCGTCGTCCGCGGCCCCGTATACGCCTCCTGAAACGAACGGATCCACTCGAGACCGAGCCGGAGCACCCGCTCGAACGTCTCCGGCGACGGCCGCGCCCCTTCGACCGCGTCTCGGAGCGGCGTCGCACTCGCCGGCCCCTCGACGATGACGGGACCGCATCTCGTCCGCTCGAGCGAGACGGATGGGAGTGTGGCCGTCACGTCGGTCGATCGGGACCGGAGCGTGGAGAGGACTGCGGCCGCACGCTCGTTGTACGCGCCGTGTGCGGGGTGGTTCGGTAGCTTTCGGACTGAGACGACATCCCCGTCTTCGATTTCGAAGACGAGCGTTCGGTTCGCCCCGCGACGGCAAACTCGAGCGGGACCGTCGGTCGTCCCGGCCGGAGTGGTCCGACAGACGGCGATGTACGTCGGATAGGCGTGCAGCAACGCGCCGACCTCGTTCGCAACGGTCGCGACCAACCGCGACAGGTGCCCGGTCGGCGTTTCCGTGCTGAGCACCGTGAGGAGCCACTCGATCGCCTCGGGATCACTCGCGGGGACCATCCACCTGAACGACGACCCCGACGGTAACAGGGCGTACAGTTCGACCTCCGCAAAGCCGATCGACTCGAGGGTCGAGACGAATCGTGACGGGCGCGAGCGAACAATGCTCCGAATCGAGCGATCCGATCCCGGAGCGGGCCCGCGTTCGAGACCGAGTTCGGCAAGCAGTCCCGATGTGCGGGGCCATCCCTCGAGTTGGACGACGAGCGATCCGCCCGCTGTCAGCCGGTCGAAGAGGCGATCGACTCGGTCGAGGAGAGCCTCGTTCGACGCCGCGTCGTCTCTTACCACGATCGTATCGAACGAGTTTGGCCAGTCCGGCCGCGTCGCCTCGCCCTCGATCGGGGGACCGACGCAGTCCGGATCGACCCCGGATCGGGCGGCGATCAGCCGCCTCCCCGCCGCGGAGGATTCGGGCGTGTAGACGGCGTCCGCGAGGCTACCGAGCGTCGGGGTACTGCGGCCGTACTTTCCCGTCAGATCGAGACACGTCCCGTCGATGTCGTCCGCGAGGAACCGACACCACCCGTCGTGGCCGACGCCGAACAGCGCGGAGAGTACCCGTCGCGGTCGGTCGACCGAATCGATCAGGTCGTCGACGGCTCCCGTTTCGTCGCCCGCCTCGAGTCGGTCGACGAACGACTCCATCGTCGCCTCGTCGACGGGCACGCCATCGAGTTGCATTCGTGTATCGACCACCGGCGACGAGTGGTTTTGGTATTGGTCGGCTACCCCGTCTCGCCGTCGACGGGAGCGGGATCGCCCCTCAGGAGAGACGCGCCATGGTCTCGCGAACGTCGATCAGTCCGCTGAGCACCGCAAGCGTCGCCCAGATCAGGACGCCGACAGCGATCACGCCCGTGAGAGCGAAGAGGCTCGAAACGTACGGAACGAGGACCATCACTCCGACCCCCATGCCGACCGAGATCGCACTAGTGATCGCGAGCGGTCGGCCGAGGTGGGCGAGATCGAGCGGGAGTTCGACGTACATGATGTACATGTTGACGAACGTGTATATCCCGTAGGTCACGACGGTCGCGATCGCCGCGCCGGTGACGCCGAACCGCGGGATTAGCACGATATTTAGTATCGCGTTGGCGACCGCCGTCACCCCTTTCGCGACGGCCCTATCGGAGGCGCGGCCGAGGTAATCGAGACCGTTCGTCGTCACGGAAGTGATCGACGAAAAGACCATGTACACTCCAAGCACCTGCAAGACAGGGGCCGCACCACCGTATTCCGGCCCGAGCATCAGTTCGATCGTCGGCTCCGCGACGATGAAAACGCCAACAGCGGCGGGAACGTACATGAGAAGCACGTACTGCAACGTGTTCTCGTAGATCCGGGCCGCTCGGTCCAGCGACTCAGTGGCCTTCTGTTCGCCGTACGTCGGGGAAACCGAGAAGCCCAGCGAGGCCGCCGGTACGAGCACGAAGCTGGTGATCTGCTTGCTGATGACGTAGTAGCCGACCGCGGCCGGATTGAGGAAGTAGCCGACGAGTACCGTATCGATTCGCTTGTCGATGACGTTCGCACCGCTCGAGGCCGTCAGGGGCACCCCGTACTTGAGGATCCGATCCCGGAGCGACCGTGACCCGCCGCGGTCCTCGTAGACCCGATAGCACTCGCGATACAGGATCCCCAAACCGAGGGTGGTGGCGACGAGTGCGCCGATCATGTAGCCGAGCAACGCTCCCGCCACTCCGAATCCCAGCAGTATCAGTACGACGACGAACACCGCGCGAGTGACGCTGTGAACGACCTCGAGGAGCGCGCTCAGACGGACACGGTTGAACCCCTGAAAGAGGAATTCGGGGAACGAGTAGAGCGATTGAAAGACGAGACAGCCGGCCCCGACGACGAGGAGGGGTGCGATCGCTGGATCGCCCTGAAGCGCCGCGATCCGGCCGCGTCCCACGAGAAGCACACCGGCGACGAGGCCCACCAGGAGAAGGCGGTACTTGAGCGTCGTCCTGATGATGAACGGAATCGACCCAGGATCGGACTCCTTGTACTCCGAGACGTATCTGGCGGCCGATCGGGAGAGGCCGAGGTCGGCAAACAGTTGTCCAATGCCGATGATCGCGATGACGAGGTACAACAGCCCGTACTCGTCGGGCGTGAGAAACACTCGTGCGAGCAGCAACATCAACAGCCCGTTGACCGCGTTGTAGACGATGCGAGCGCCGAACATCGCCTTGAACCCGTCGACGATGCGGTCAGTGACGGACATCTGTTCGAACGGACACGCTGCTCGTCGGTTTGTTCGCCGAACGGGGGCGTGTCGGTGTCGGCGTCGTCGGGGACGACGCGACGGTCACGGCCGACGCCCCGTCGGGGCGGGCTTGGTGGCCGCTCCCTCGCCACCTGCTCCATCTCCGGCGCGGTCGCGTCGCTCGAGAGACGCTCCGACCTTTGCAGCGAAGCGCTACGTTCTCCATGTCGTGAGCGTCCCGCGAGATCACCATTGTTATCGTCGCCGTACGTCGACGGTTTCCGGTCCCTTCGGAACGGAGTGTAACTCGCGGCGGCCAAGACGCCGACGGCGACGCGAAATCCGAGGCGATCGGTCTCGAGACCCGCGTCCCCGATGGTCGGCCACACGTTTCACCCGCACCGACAGTTCGGTAGGACGGATATAACGATACCGCGGCATTTCATAGCCGAATGTATGAGAATAGGTATCTATCACGATGCCGCCGGAACCCGCCACTCGGGGGGAATCGCCATCTTCGCCCGGCGGATCGCCGTCGAACTCGCGGAGGGTCACGACGTTTTTCTCTACACCCGAGACGGCGACGTGCCGGCTAGACTAGAACAGTCGGCGGTGTCGGTCGTCACGGCACCGCGCTTCGACGACGTACTCCCATCGGTCCTCGATACGCTCTCGCCGTTCGGCCGGCAGTTCCACGCGAAGGTCGCGATGGCCACGTGGGGGTACTACAACGGACTCGTCGAACATATCGACGAACACGTCGACGTCCTGTTGACCTTCCAGTACCTCGACGATCTCATGCTTTCGAACGTCGTCGATGTCCCGACGGTGTACGAGTTTCACAGCTTCGATCAGGTCGGGCTCGGCGCGAAGCTCCGGGATCGGTTTTCCCAGACCGATTCCGTCCTCGCGAACTCCGCGGACACCGCCAAGAGGGTCGAAGCGGAGTTCGGCTACGAGGTCGACGACATCGTCTTCCCCGGCGTCGACCTCGACGTCTTCCAGCCCGACATCGACCCGGCCTTCTCGAGTTCCGAGCCCGTTGTCCTGTTCGTCGGCCGCCTCGTCGAATCGAAAGGGGTATTCGATCTGCTCGAGGCGGTCGCCGGCCTCGATCGGTCGGTCGAACTCCACCTGATCGGGTCGGGAGTGGAGGATCGTATTCGCGAGCGGTGCCGGAAGCTGGGGCTGGCGGAGTCGGTTGTGTTCTGGGGCGAGGTCGATCATCGCGACCTTCCCCGCTACTACGCCGCGGCCGACGTGTTCTGTCTCCCCAGCCACGCAGAGACGTTCGGGATGGCGAACATCGAGGCGATGGCCTGTGGGTTACCGGTCGTAACCGCCGATCTCGAGGGCATCAGAACGTACGTCGACGACGGGACGAGCGGATTTCTCGTCGACGTCGGCGACACGGAGTCGATCGCGACGGCACTCGAGAGACTGCTCTCGGATCCCCAACGGCGAGCCGAGGTCGGGATGCACGCCCGCGAGGCAATCCGCCCGTTCTCGTGGCGGGCGCAGGCCACCCGACTGGAGGCGTTCTGTGCCGACGTGGTCGACGATCGAAGCGACGACGGACGGGAGCCCGAGTCGGCAGTGCGGCCGAAAACGGTCCAGAGGTAGCGAGGCGAGTCACGGCGAAGACGGCACGGTCAGTGGGTCGCGATCACGACGGTTCTCGCCAGGTACTTCGGGGTACTCGATTCGTCTCGGCAGGTGTCAGAGGGTGGCTCCCGCGCCGGGAACAGCTGCTGGCACGCGACTGCTCCGATACTGGATGACGGTCGTCGGGAGCCGACCGAACGTACGTAATCGGATGCCAAAAAGCCTTCTCAGCGATCGAACCGGTGACGCCGTCGGCGCGACGAACGCGGGCGGATCGATGGGGCGGCTGCCGGGGAGGTGAGACTCGAATCGCTCGAGGACAGCGGTCAGATTGTCGACCGTCGGTCAGGGGCACCCGCCGTCGTCCCGACCGCCGAGTCACTCGATCCGGGAGAGTTTTCCGTCGACGTTGCGTTCCTGGGTTCGGTTCCGGACCAGGTGAGCAGTCGAGAGGCAACAGAAGGCGGCGACGACGACGCCCGCGAGGCCGACCATCGGCACGGAAGACAGCAGCGGGACGCCAACGAGTGCCGCTCCGAGGACGGTCGCCCCGACGATGCTAAGGCCGGCGTACCACCGGTCCCAGCGGTCCTGTCGATGGGTATCCGTATCGAGGTACATCATCAACAGGTCGGCGTTGTCAGACAGCGAGATCAGCCCACGGTCCTGGTCGTACTCGACGATGCCGGCGTCGTCCATCTTCGGCAGATGGGTCTGGTAGAGGGCGACGTAGACCCGTTTGCGCTGATCGGAACTGAGGGCGTTGACCTCGAGGTCGTTCTCCCAGGCCGCGATCTGTTCGGCGAGCTCGCCAAGCGTCACCGTATCGTCGGCCTCCAGCAAGTACGCGAGGACTTCCCGGCGACGGCGATTCTTCAAGAGTTCGAAAATGACGTCCTTCGAGAGTCGTTCGTCTTCGTCGGCGTCGGCGACCGAGGCGATTTCGTCGGGGAGCGACGTATCGATCGAGGACATTATTCTGACCCTCCGGTCGGGGAGACCCCGCTCGAGGCTGGTGCCCCCTGCATCCGACGGGCCACGTCACTGGCCCGTCGGATCGACGGCGACCGCTGTACGTTCGGACGACGAGTCCAAATCACGATTGACACACCAGGTTGTACACCAACAGAGATACTCTTAAACACGACCACGTTTCGCACCGTCTGCAAAGGAGGTACGGAGCGACTTCGCGACGGCACTATCGCCGCGGCTGAGCGCCGCCGTGACGGGTGATCCGTGTCGGTCCCGGGGACGCTCGGTAGCAGTCGGTTGCGTGGATATACCGACGGCGTACGGAAGGACCACCCGGGGCGGGAGGTCCGGCCGGCACGATTCAGCGGGAGTCGGTGGCAACACGGCACTGGGTGCGACCGTTCGGACCAACCGATATAAAGTCGAGCGACAGTTCAACGGCGAACGACGGATTTACGCGATGAATAGCTTGTTTATACCAGCTAGTCGACGAAACGATGACGACGTTTCATGTGGTAAGAGAACACAAGCCACGCGCGGGTGGAACGACCACACAACGGTCGTTTCACCCCGATACGACCGATGGGACACGGTCTCGATACGGCCCTCGAAGCTGTTCGCTCGAGGCGGCCGACGGCCGGCACACTGATCTTTCTTTCTCCGGTCGGCCGTCGTCGAAGATCGATGGACGATCGGCGACGGCTCGCTACCGACGGCTGAAACCGACGGAACCGCGGACCCACTGACAGCGACCAGTACTGTAAGATGGTGTTTCCCACGAAACCATGTGAACACCTTACAGTGCCGGCACGGTTTCCTCCGGTACTAATGACGCGGTCTATCATCGATCGACGCAGCAGCGAATCACAGTCCGCGGAGGTCGAGACTGGTTTGTGTCCCGACTGCGAGACCGACACGATCGTCCACGATCCGGACCGCGGTGAACAAGTCTGTAAACAGTGTGGCCTCGTCCTTACCGAAGACCCGATCGATTACGGGCCGGAGTGGCGGGCGTTCAACGCACAGGAACACGACGAGCTCTCGCGTGTCGGTGCGCCGTTGACACAGTCGATGCACGATCGCGGATTGACGACGACCATCGACTGGCGGAACAAGGACGCGAACGGCCACTCGATGTCCGCCGACAAACACGGCCAACTCCATCGCCTCCGCGTCTGGCAGGAACGGATTCGGACGAAAAACGCGGGTGAACGGAACCTCAAGTACGCCCTCTCGGAGATCGATCGGATGGTCAGCGCCCTCGGCGTTCCGAAACCGGTCAAAGAGACTGCAAGCGTCATCTACCGGCAGGCTCTCGAGCAGGATCTCATCCGGGGCCGATCGATCGAAGGCGTCGCGACCAGCGCCCTCTATACGGCCTGTCGGAAAGAAGACATTCCGCGAAGTCTCGAGGAAGTAACGTCGGTTTCACGGGTCGATCAACGCGAGATCGGCCGGACGTATCGATACATTGCGGACGAACTAGATATTAACCTGGAGCCGACGAACCCGCGACAGTTCGTCCCACGGTTTTGCTCGGAGCTCGACGTCGGTCCCGACGTCGAGAGCAAAGCGATCGAGATCATCGATCGGACGACCGAACAGGGGCTCCATTCGGGCAAATCGCCGACCGGGTTCGCAGCCGCAGCCATCTACGCGGCCGGCCTCCTCTGTGACGAGACCATCCCCCAACGGGCCGTCGCCGACACCGCCCAGACGACGGTCGTGACGGTTCGGAACCGATATCGCGAACAACTCGAGGCGATCGATCAGCAGCCGGCTACATGATCGATCGCTCCGTATCGTCGCCCTCTCGGTCCGCATCGACGATCGCCTGCAGCGTCGCGTAGGGGACGAACGCGATGAACTCGTCGGCCTCGTCGTAGAGTTCGACGCCGTTGTCGACGTATTCGTACCGATCGCAGTCGATCAGCCCCTCGGGCAGGATCACACGGAACATACCCCACGGACACCATCCAGCGAAATATAGGTGTGTGCCGTCCCACCGACGGCGGCGACTTCAGGGGAGGGCGAGTCGTATCCGTTCGTAACGGCTTTTTTCCCGGCCGCAAATCCCATACTATGGACGTACAGTCGTTTCTCGTCGCAACGCTGGTCGCTCACGTCGGGTTCGCGATCGTCGTGACGGGCCACGCGTTCGCGACCGATCGGGACGCCGGCAACTGGCCGTTCGTCACCCTGGCGTTCGGGCTGGCCGGGATCGCCGGCTACTTCTTCTACGACGAGACGGCGGACTCGGGCCGGATCTGAGCTCGGACGGGTGGCTGTCGGTCAGTGCCGGCGACCCCCCACAGACGGGTCCGTGGGGTCGCCGGTCACTCGGGACGGGGGACCGTCGCATACGGTTTGCTGTCCCGATGTCCCGGTGGGACCGCAGGGCGATCCCGGTCCCACCGGCGCTGACGGACAGGAGACCGTCTCAGTCACCGGCCGCAACGGGTTCCTCGCCACCGGGTTGTGAGCCATCACCCCAGACGCCCGCGGAGAGGTCGATCCCGTCGGTCCACTTGCCGACGACGGACGCGACCGCGAGGTCGCCGGTCACGTTGTTCGTCGTCGCGATCCGTCCGAGGATCGGGTCGACACCGGCGACGAACCCGACGATCTCGAGGGGTAATCCGACGGCGTTCAGGATGACGGTGAGCATGATCAGCCCGGCACCGGGGACGCCGGCCGTGCCGATACTGATCAGGATCACGGTCGCGAGGACGATCAACTGATCGCCGAGTCCCAGCGAAATCCCGACCATGTTAGCGGCAAATACCACCGTGACGGCCTGCCTGATCGCTGCACCGTCCATGTTGATCGTCGCCCCGAGAGGGAGGCCAAAGCCGTAGACGGATTCGTCGATCCGCAGGTTCGTTTCGGCGTCAGTGATCGTCACCGGCAGCGTCCCGCTCGAGGAGCGGATGGTGAAGGCCGTCAGCATCGCGTCTTTCGCGCCGTTGAGGAACGCCAGCGGCGACTGGCCGAGGATCCCCACGGTCATCAGGCCCAGATAGGTAACGGTCATGTGGACCGCGATTCCGATCGCGATGACGCCGACGAGTGCGCCCAGTTGTACGATCGCGCCCAGTCCCTCGGTACCGATCGCGGCAGCCATCAGCGCGAAGACGCCGACGACGCCGTACTCCATGACGCCCCAGACGATCTTGAACAGCGCCTGCGTGCCGGCGTCGATAAACGAGAAGAAGCCGTCGATCGCGTCCTCGATCGACTCTTCGGTCGTCGACTCGCGGACGATCGCCAACGCCAGCCCGAAGACGATGACGACGAAAATCGTCGCCAGAATCTCACCGTTGACCATCGCGGCCAGCGGATTCTCGGGGACGATACCGAGAACGACTTCGGAGACCGACGGCGGCTCGGCCTGCTGGGCCTCGCCACCGGTGAACTCGACTGCCGTCCCGGGATCGAACAGGTTCGCGACCGCGAGGCCGATCACGGCCGCGATCGTCGTCGTCGCGGCGTAAAGCGCGACGGTCAACCCCCCGACTTTCCCGAGTTTCGACGGTGTTAGCTTTCGCATCCCACCGAGCAGCGTGAAGACGATCAGCGGGATGATCAACATCTCGAGCAACCGCAAGAAGAGGTCGCCAAACGGGCTGAGAACGCCGGCGCGTTCGCCAGCGATCGCGCCGACCGCCGTCCCGAGAACGAACGCGACCGCGATACGGTAGATGATTGGGACGGAACGATACTGCGTCCAGATCCGTCGCGGCACCGATTGCTGCGTCGTGGTCATCGACGCAGCCTACGAACTGGACCCATCAACCCGTGTCGCTACCGGTGAGAGTCGCCCATGCCTACAACGAACCCGTCCGGCGTGATCGCCGAGGCGTGCCCCCGTCGTCAGGCCAGGAAGACGTGTCGCGGTCGGTCCGTGAGGATGTCGCGGCCGAACTCGACGGTCTCCGAGAAGGCGTCGCTCCGGAAGAACTGCATGGCGTCCTCGCGGGCGTCCCAGCGGCTGGCGATGAACATGTCGTTGTCGTCCTCGCGGTTGACCAGCAGGTCGGTCTTGCGGTGGCCCTCCATGTCGGTGAGAACGCCCGCGACATCGCCGAAGGTGTCGACGAAGTCGCCCCTGTGGTCGGGTTCGACGGTGTAGAACATCCCCATCGTGCCCCACGAATCGCTCTCGTTGTCGCCGGCCTGCCGGACGATATCCGGGAGATCGGCGAGGAAGCCGGCTGCCGTACTCGCCGCGCGTTCGGTGTCCCAGAGGCTGACGACCGCCGTTTCGCTGCTCTCGCCTCGAGGCTCGTAGACGGCCGTCTTCACGTGCGTGTCGTAGTGATCGAAGTTTTCACGAAGACCCTCGACCTCCTCGAACAGCGCCTCGGCGTCGGCAGCGGAGTAGAGGACGACGGCGTGGACGTCCTCGCCGTGGGGCTGGCCCGCGTAGACGCCGATGTCCTCGAGTTCGCTGCGGAGATCGTCGTCGTCGCTCCCGTGTGCGTGGTCGCCGTCGTCTCCGTGGTCACTCGAGGCCGCGTCGTGGTGACCGCCGTGGTGGCCCTCGGCGTCGCCACTGGCGTGTGGATGAGCGTCGTCACCCTCCTGTGGAACCGTCTCGCCGGCGAGGAAGGCCTCGAGGTGTTCGGGCGGGAATCGCCGTGCCGAGAGGAACCGACCGAACTCGGCGAAGCGGGAACTCGAGGGGTCAAAGCGCATCTCGTAGAGCAGTTCCTTCACGTCGGTGGGGTCGTCGCCGAACAGGGTGATCCCCCACTCGAAGTCGTCGAGGCCGACGCTGCCGGAGATGATCTGGGTGACGCGGCCGGCGTAGTCCTTGCCGATCTCGCCGTGGTTCGCGAGGTAGTCGGCCCGCTCGTCGAATGGGAGTTCGTACCAGTTGTGGTCTGGCCCGCGGCGCTTGCTCATCGGATAGAAACTCAGGAAGTCGCTGTCGGGGATCTCGGGTTTGAGCCGCGACTCGATGTAGCGCTCGAGACCGGTGTCCTCGACCTCGCTGTCCTCGTCGAAGTAGTCCTGGGACATGTAGCCCGAGACCTCCGTCACCGAGAGATAGGAGTCGGCCCGCTCGGTGAACTCCGCGAGGGCGGTGTGTTCGAACCGCCGCTCGAGCGTGTCGATATCGGAAAGCGTCGGTCGGAGGTGGAGCACGAGGAGGTCGGCCTTGTGACCCAGTACGGAGAAGACGGCGGACTCGCCCGCATCCGCGTCCCGAACGGCCACACTGGACTGCAGATAGTCGATGCCCTCGTCGATCGCCTGCGAGCGGCGTCGTTCGGGAGCCCCTCGCCAGGCGTCCCAGTCGATCGACCGGAAGTCGTGCAAGACGTACCAACCCTCCTCCGTCTGTGGCGGTTGCCGTCGGTCCATGAGCGCGGGTTAGGACGGAGATGCTAAGAAGGGCCGGGTTTCGGTTCGCTTCCCCCGGCGACGCCTCGTTCGGCGACGGTCGCGTTCGTCGTCCTCGCCCCGCAGTTCGTCCGTTGGGAGTGACCGAAACGCTTTACCGCCGTCCGTTTAATCCACCGGACACATGCGGAAAAGTGGACCGCCGAAAGGACTCATTGCCTATCTCGTCCTCGAACTCCTCGAGGAAAAGCCGCGGTACGGCTACGAGATCTTGAAGGAAATTCGCGAGATCAGCGGCGGCCACTGGGAGCCCTCGTACGGCTCGGTCTACCCGATCCTCTACAAGTTCGAGGAGAAGGGGTGGGCCGAGCGCATCGAGCGTGATGACGAACCCGATCGGAAATACTTCGAACTGACCGACGACGGCCACGCGGAACTCGCGGACCGCCGTGCGAGCGGGTCGGAGAAGGCCCGCGACTTCGCCGACGTCATTCTGGGCTTCTTCCACGTCTACGCGGCGTTTTCCACGGACGATCGGTTCGAAATCCCCGATATCGAGGGCGAGTGGCGGTTCGACGAGACGTTCAGCCGATGGGTCGTCGAACAGGTCGTTCGCCACTACGAACACTACTTCGACACCGAGTTCGAGCGACTCGAGGCAACGCCCGACGCGTTCTACGAGCACCACGGGGTCGATCCGGACGACGAGTAGCGTCCGTCGGGACGGCCTCGAGTCCTCGAGTCGCGGGGAGATCGGTTCCGGAGGCGATCAGGTCGCGAGCAGTTGTGGCCCGAACAACATCAGGACGAAACTGAGCAGCATCGTCAGGCCGATCCCCGTCGTCACCACACGAACCATCCCGCGGGTCGCGTCGATCGGGAGTCGGGAGACGATCGCCTCGGTGCTCGTCCGGAGGATGTGTCCGCCGTCGAGCGGGAACGCCGGAACGCAGTTGAAAAAGCCAAGCTGGATGTTGATCCAGCCGGTCCAGAACAGCAGGTTCGCCAGCAGGAAGACGGTACCGTCCCCGAACGCGCCGAGCGCGCCCTGGGTCGTATAGAAGTTCTGAATCCCGCCGGTGAAGCCCGCGAAATTAAACGGCATGCCGCCGCCGGTGACGCCGATGACCGGCAGCAGCAACACCACGCCGATCTTGCCGAGGAAGGTGTCGGCGACGCCGCCGAACCGGGACTCGCCGTCCCCGCCGAGCACTGCCAGGTATTCCTCCGCGGGATAGAGTTGGACGCCGATGTCGTCGACCGAGATGCCGGCGGTCCCCGGATGCGGCCGGATGCCGAGGTACCCGGTATCGGCCTGGGGATGTGCATCGAGCGTCACCTCGTAGCTCCGGCGCTCGTCGCCGAAATAGCCCGCCACGGTGACCTGCTGGTCGGGCTCGCTGTTCTCGAGGAGCGATCCGAGCGCCTCGTAGCTGTGGATCCGTTCGCCGTCGAAGCGAGTGATGACGAAGGTCTCGTCGGTCGGCCCGGTTTCGCCCTCGAGGGGCCCGTCCTCGGCGATCGAGACCGCAGCGCCGATCGGCACCTCGCGCTCGATGTCGTCCCCGCCGTCTGCGGGTGCGATCGTCAACGTTGCGCGCTCGCTGTCGCCGACGGCATCGAAGAAGCCACGTTCCGTCGCGATCGTCCGCCCGTCGACGGCCCGGATCTCGTCGCCGACGGACAGGCCCGTCGGCCCGTCTGTCATCGCCGCGGTCACGAGCACCGATCGATCGACGGGAACCGTCCGCTCGCCGTTGAGTTCGACGGTTACCTGCTCGCCTTCGACCGCCTCGAGCCGGTTGGCGAGTTCGTCGTTGTCCTCGACTGCGGTCCCGTCGACCGCGGTAATACGATCGTTCGGTTCGATGCCGGCGTCGGCAGCGGGAGAGTCGGGTGCGACACCGCCGACGGCGGCACCGGGTGCGACTGCGATCGAGCCGGCGACCGGTCCGAAGAGCAACGCGAACGCGAGGATCGTGATCGCGAAGTTGTTCGTCACGCCGGCGGCGAACATCCGCGTCTGGCCGCCACGGGAGGCGGCCTTGCTGCTCTCGTGATCGGGTTCGACGAACGCGCCGACGGGAAGGACGGCGAGCATGGCGATCCCCATCGAATCGATATCGATGTCTTCGACGCGACAGAGCAGTCCGTGGCCGCCTTCGTGGACGACGAGCCCGACGAGCAGGCCGAAGACGATTCCGGGCGTCGCCGAGAGGGGGAGGAAGTCGTTGACGCCGGGGATGACGAGAACGTTGCGCGGCTGGCGAACGGGAGAGGACACGAGCTGGGGCGAGGACAGCGAGACCATGGCCGCACGAATCAGGAACACGAACATGCTCACCATCACGACCAGCGCGATGCCGACGCCGAGGTTCGACCACGCCCGCCAGAACCGCTTTGGCCGCGCGAGCCGATCGAGCAGGACCCGGCCGCGTTTGGTGTGGAGCGTG
The DNA here is from genome assembly GCF_002494345.1 of Natrinema ejinorense. Classification (GTDB taxonomy): domain Archaea; phylum Halobacteriota; class Halobacteria; order Halobacteriales; family Natrialbaceae; genus Natrinema; species Natrinema longum. The sequence goes on along the minus strand of NZ_NXNI01000001.1, from coordinate 84,997 downwards.
AGGACCGGACCCTGGGTACCGACGTACTCGGGGAGTTTGCCGGCGTTTCGGAGCCCGACGACTGCGGCCCAATAGAGAAGGAGGCCGACCAGAACCCACGTGACGAGTTCCGAGCCGAATAGTTCGGGCACCGAGACGACAGCGGGAGAGCCGTAATCCATCGATAGTATCTCGGGGTGGCGTTCTCAAATGGCTTTTGTCTATTCGGCCGACCGTTCGATCCGCCTCGATCCCGCCCCGTCCGACTCGGACGCCGCCAGGAGACCGACGGGCGGCCGACGCCTGCTCACCGCTCCCGGCGAAGTCGCCCGACGACGAACTCCCGGTCGACCTTCGCGAGGAAGGGGCCGAGCTTCGGCCCCTGGTCCTCGTCGAAGAACAACCGATAGCCGGCCGCGAAGAAGTCGCCGACATCGACGTCGTGGCGTCTCGCAGTTTCGTAGATCTCGCCCTGGATCTCCTCGGGGTCGTGGCCCGCCTCGATGAAGTCGGCCAGCTCCGCGAGCGCGGCCTCGGTGTCCGCGTCGAACTCGTGGTCGGGGATCTCGGTCCGTTTGAGTTCGTAGTCGAACTCGTTGCCCGTCCGGCGCGCCCAGTTGCGGGCCTGCTCGACCCGCTCGAGGGCGCCCTCGACGGCCCACTCGGGCGCGTCGTCGGGAATGTGCCCCTCGCGACGGGCGATCTCCTCGCGCAGATCGGGATCGTCGGTCATCCCGAGCACCGCGGCGAAGGTGTAGGGAAGCCGAATCCGCTCGTCGCGCGGTTCGTCGACCACGAACGGGTAGACGCGCTCGGCGAAGGCCCGCTCGTCCTCGCTGGCCTCGACCTCGCCGAAGTAGACCGCCTCGAGCCGGTCGAACTCGTCGACCAGCTGGTCCAGTCGTTCGATGCTGAAGTCACGGGCCTTCGCCGGGTCCTTGGCGAAGAAGTAACGAAGCACCTCGGGCTCGAGCAGTTCGAGGACGTCCGAGACGAGGATGACGTTGCCTTCCGAGGACGAGAAGGGCTCGCCCTCGAGGGTGAACCACTCGTAGACCATCGGCACCGGCGGCTCGATCTCGAGGACGTTGCGGGCGACGTCCTGCCCGCTGGGCCAGGAGCCTTCGGCGTGGTCCTTGCCGAAGGGTTCGAAGTCGACGCCCAGCAGTTGCCACTGGGCGGGCCACTCGAAGCGCCAGGGGAGTTTGCCCTCGCGCAGCGTCGCGGTGCCCTCGTGACCGCAGCCGTCGATGGTCCGGTCGCCGGCGTCCATGTCGGTACAGCGGTAGTCGACGGTCGGCTCCGTCTCGCGGGTCGCTTCGCTCCCCGCTCGATCGTCCGAGGCACTTCGCGCCTCGCTCCCCTCGAGATCGACGCTCGTCACGGTCTCGGTGATCTTGCCACACGCCTCGCAGATCGGGTTGAAGGGGACGTAGTCGCCCTCGGCGTCGACCGTGTCCTGATACTTCGAGAGGACCTCGCGTGCCCGCTCCCGGTGCTCGAGGACGAATCGCGTCACCGACTCGAACTCGCCGGACTCGTACAGGTCCGTGTTCGAAACGAGATCGATCGGCACGTCGACGGCGTCGGCGCTGTCCTGAATGATGGTCGAGAAGTGGTCGCCGTAGGAGTCACAGCAGCCAAACGGGTCCGGGATGTCGGTGTAGGGTGCACCGAGGTTCCGACCGAGCGCGCCGGCGTCGACCTCGCCGAGATCGACGAGGTTCCCCTCGAGGTCACAGAGGGTTCGCGGGAGCTTTCGGAGCGGGTCTCGGTCGTCGGCGGTGAAGACCTGCCGGACCTCGTACCCCCGGTCGCGCAGCACTTCGGCGACGTAGTAGCCGCGCATGATTTCGTTGACGTTGCCCAGATGGGGAACGCCCGAGGGCGAGATGCCGCCCTTGATGACGATCGGTTCCGCCGGCTCTCGCTCCGCGACACGGTCCGCGACCGTATCGGCCCAGAAGGCGTGTCGCGCGTCGCCCGCTTCCTCGCGCTGGAGGGTGTAGGGACTGATCGCATCCGACTCCGGGGCGTCTCCGTCGGCACTCATTGCTCGTCGCTCGCCCAGTAGGTCGGTTCCTTGCCGGCAGCCTCGGGAACGACATCCGTTCCCTCGTGATCGCCGAACCGGACCGCGCGGGCGATCCGATCGGGATCCGTGCCGTCGAGCACGATCGTCCGCATCCCCGAGCGCTCGATGATCTTCGCCGCCAGCAGATCGACGGGTGCGGACGCCCCCGCGTTCATCTCGAGGCCGGCGATGACGTCGACCAGTTCCCCGGCCGAGAGGTGATCGTACTTGGTCGCGTCGGTGTCCTCGTTGGGATCGGCGCTGTAGACCCCGGGGACGCTCGTCGCGTAGACCAGCAGGTCGGCGTCGATGTACTCCGCGAGCGCGGCCCCGACCGCGTCGGTGGTCTGGGCCGGTGCCACCCCGCCCATGATACAGATGTTGTCACGGCGGAGCGCTTCGCTGGCCTCCTCGTAATCGAGGGCCGGTGCGGTCACGGACTCCTCGCTCAGCGCGGCGATGAGCAGTCGGGCGTTGAGCCGCGTCACGTCGATTCCCAGCTGGTCGAGTTCGATCTCGTTGGCTCCGAGATCCCGTGCGGCCCCGATGTACTCGCGAGCGACGCCGCCGCCGCCGACGACGGCTCCGACCCGACACCCCTCCGCGATGAGATCTTCGATAACGGCTGCGTGCTCGGCCACCCGATCCGCGCCGGGCTCGGGGACGAGGACGCTCCCGCCGATGGAGACGACCACTTTCATACTATCGCGGTGTAGCGGAGTTGCTATCTTAAGGGTTGTCAACTGTCCGGGCGTCGTGGTGACACACCGCTCGAGCACCGGCGAGGCTAGCCCGCCGTCGGTCCCGAGACCCGCCTTTCGGCTCACTCCTCAAGGGACAGGACGAGGCCGTCGCCATGCCGGTCGAACTCGGTGCCGAAGGGAGTCGATAGCTCGCGCATCCGGTCGCGAGACCACGCGGCCGCGTCCGGGCTCGCCTCGGAGACTGCACAGTCGTCGATCTCGGTCGGATGCAATCGGAGTTCGATCGGCCGGCCGTCGGGCGTCACCGCGAGGACGAACAGGAAGCTTCGATCGTTGCGCAACTCGGGATCGACTCGATAGTCGTCGACGAAGTCGCCCGCGTCGTAGACGATCGGACTGCCCTCGTAGACCTCGATTCCCTGGAAGACGTGAGCGCTGTGGCCATGTACGATGTCGACCCCTTCATCGATCAGCCAGCGGCCGAACTCCCGAAACGACTCGGGCGGCTCGGTGACCATGTTCGGACCCCAGTGAAGCGATGCGACCAGCAGATCCGGATTCGTCCCGCGTGCGCGCTCGAGCGTCTCGTGCACACGCTGTCTCGTCTCCGGATCGTCGACGTCGTCGTCGGACCGCGTCCGACTGCGCGAGTCGCGTCGCGACTCGTCGATTTCGATCCGTGCCGTCCCCGGAGACGCCTCGTCGGCTGCGTACTCCGGCGTATTGTCGGTGAGCGAGACGACGGCCACGTCGAGTCCGCCGTCGCCCGCGTTCGATTCGTTACCGTCTGTGTCCGGGCCATCGCCGCCTCTGTCCGAGCCGCCGATCGTTCGAACCGCCGGCTCGAGCGCCTCGTCGATCGTCGCTCCGGCACCCGCGTGGGCGATTCCGGCCTCATCGAGCGCATCGAGGGTGTCTCGCATTGCCACGACCTCGTAGTCGAGAACGTGATTGTTCGCCAGCGCGCAGATATCGACACCGGCGCGCTCGAGTGCGGGGATCGCCCAGTCGGGATCGGCGCGGAAGTGGAACGGACGACGGGTACGTTGCCACTCCCGCCCGCGAGTCGAGAGCACGCACTCGAGGTTGACGACGAGTCCATCGAGTCCGCGCAGTCGCTCGAGGACGGATCCCCACACGGCCTCGACGGATCGGCGACGCTGGCGGTCGTCGACGAGTCGGCCGAGCATGACGTCGCCCGTGAAACCGATTCGAGGTGGCATAGACGAGGCTTCGTGATGGACGGACAAAACACTCTCATACAGTCTGCTGTCACTGGGTATCGGCGACCCGCTGTGGGTGTGTCGGAACCGACTGACAGAGGTCCGTCCCAAGCCGACCGAATTTCGACCCGCTTGGCCGTCTCTCGCGTGCGCGTCGAGCCGGATCACTGTCAGCGGCGACAGCTACAAAGTCCGACCCAACCATACCTCGGATATGCACGTACTCGGTGTTCGAGACGAGGGAGCCGACGACGACGCGCTCGAGTCGGTCGTCGATCGGATCGTCGACCGGCTCGCCGAACGGGGACGCGTCGGCGTCGTCAGATACGACGCGACGATCGCGGACGGGACACACGCACGCGAGTCGATGACGCTCGGTGGGGACGTTACCTACGACCTCGGCGTCGACGGCGACTGGACCGCATCGGGGACGGGGTTGTCCGTCGGCGACGCACTCGACAGCCTCGCAACCGACTGCGAGTACGCAGTGGTCGTGAACGTTCCAACGCTTCAGTACCCGTCGGTGAGCGTGGGAGCCACTGCCGACGAGAGCGAGTCGGAGACGTGTCTCGGGGCCGTCGATGGACCCGGGGGCCTCGATCTCGACGCCCTCGTGACGGCCCTGGAGTCGGCCGAACCCCACGAAACCCTCGAGTCGCTGGTAGCCCGCGTGAAACGGTCTCCCCGAGCCGAGCGGGCGGGCGCGATCGCGACGTTTACCGGCCGGGTCCGCGCGAAAGACAGCGAGGACGACGCGCCCACCCAGTATCTCGAGTTCGAGAAGTACGAGGGCGTCGCCGACGAGCGAATGGCGGCCCTCGAAACCGACCTCGAGTCTCGAGACGGGGTTCTCGACGTCGAACTCTACCACAGAACGGGCGTCGTCGAGGACGGTGAGGACATCGTCTTCGTCGTCGTGCTCGCGGGACACCGGACGGAGGCGTTCCGGACGGTCGAGGACGGGATCAATCGGCTGAAAGACGAGGTCCCACTGTTCAAAAAGGAAGTGACGGTCGAAGACGAGTTCTGGGTTCACGATCGACCATAACTGTTACATCCACCCGGTCGAGGGCTGAAACAAGAAGAACAGTTGTCGAAAACGAGATTCTATCGACCATGATAGAGAGAGGGGCGATAATGAGTTACAGATGGTTTTAAAACGTCTCGAACGATCTGCGGCCGTTGTTAATAGTCAGGTAAACGAGGATAAAAGGTCTATTACCCCCCAGATAGCTGAACACAATCGAAATGCCGCTAATCATCCCGTCTTTATAACAGATATCCCCACCAAGGGGTAGTCGTCGATGAGCACGACAGCCCAACCCTCCACGGAAAGCAAGGAACGCCGCCTGAAAAGTTACCTTCGCGAGCGTGCCGAAGACGGCGAGATGTACTTCAAAGGGAAGTTCATCGCGGACGACGTGGGAATGACGCCAAAAGAGATCGGCGCGCTGATGGTCAAGCTCTCGGACTCGGTCAGCGACCTCGAGATCGAGAAATGGTCGTACACGAGCGCGACCACGTGGCGTGTCGCCCCCGCATAACGGTTACCACCGACGAGATCGAGCCGCTCTGACCGTCCCCCGCAGTCCGTGCCGGTGCAGGCCCGATGCGATCCGGGACGATCCCCCTGGGACGTTGCGTTCCCACGCTGACGTTCGATTTTATATAGAGCCCAAGATAGCGGAGCCAACGCAGCAGCGCCGCCCGAGAAACGGCCGGCGCTGCCGACGACAGTCGTTTTATACCGTGGGATGATGAACCACCGATGATGGAGGACGTCGACCGGTCCGGATTCGACACGGCGGGATACGGTGGGCGCTCGCCCGAGGACGGGCCGCCGATCGATCGCATCGAGTCGGTGTTTGCAGTCTACGAGATCCGGCAAGAAGCGGAGCAGCTGGTCTACTACGGCGACCCACTGATGCACCCCGAACGGGTGATGCGAGAACTCTGGCCCGCGTTCCACGAGCACGGCTACGAGGCCGAACTCGAGGCGCGCCACGGCGAGTACGTGCTCGTCGCGGAGCCGGCGACCGTCGGCATCGACGGGATTCCGTGGACGAATCTCGTACTACTGATCGCGACCGTCGTTTCGACGCTGTTCGCCGGGGCGTTCTGGTATCAGATCGATCCGTTCGCCGATCCGACCGCGATCGTCCACGCCTGGCCGTTTACGGCGGCCATTCTCGGCGTCCTCGGCGTCCACGAGATGGGCCACTACGTCATGAGTCGATACCACCAGGTCGACGCCTCGTTGCCGTACTTCATTCCGGTCCCGACGCTGATCGGGACGATGGGTGCGGTCATCAAAATGAAAGGCCGGATGCCCGACCGCAAGGCGCTGTTCGATATCGGCGTCGCCGGCCCGCTCGCGGGACTGGTCGCGACGATTAGCGTGACCGTGATCGGGCTCCACCTGCCACCCGTGACCGTCGACCCCGCGTTACTCCAGAACCCCGACGCGATCCGAATCGAACTCGGCTATCCGCCGCTGCTCGAGTTGCTCGCGGCCGGCTTCGATCAGCCGCTGTACCGGAACGATCCGACGCGGGGTGTGAATCCGGTCGTTATCGGCGCGTGGGTCGGGATGTTCGTCACGTTCCTCAACCTGATTCCGGTCGGCCAACTCGACGGCGGACACATCCTCCGGGCGATGGTCGGCGAGTACCAGGAGACGATCGCCGCGCTCGTCCCGGGCGCGCTACTCGCGCTCGCTGGCTACCTCTATTACTTTCAGGAGTACAGCCTGAACACCGTCTTCGTCTGGATCCTCTGGGGACTGCTGACGATGCTGTTCGCGTCGATGGGACCGGCGACGCCCATCCGGGACGAACGGCTGGATCCGGGCCGGTTCGTTCTCGGGATCGTCACCTTCGGCCTCGGCTTGCTCTGTTTCATGCCGATTCCCGTGATGATCGTCGGCTGACATCGGTCAGCGGAGGTCTATCCGTGCGTATATCCCCGGTCCACGAGCGCGTCGCCGTCCATCGTTACGCCATCCGTCGCCGTTCGGACCGATCCGATCACCGATAGGGAGACGTCAGTCCCCTCGCGGACGGCCGAGAGCGCGTCCTCGGGAAGCGCCGCGACGAGTTCGAAGTCCTCGCCGAAGGTCGTCGCGAGTTCGAACGCCTCGTCCTCGCCGTCGGCGACCTCCCGGACGGCGTCGTCGATCGGAATTCGGTGGGAATCGATCGCGACCCCGCAGTCGCTGGCTTCGGCGAGCTGATGGATCGAGCGGGTGAGTCCGTCGCTCGAGTCCATCATCGCGGTCGCGTGGGGGGCAAGCGTTCGACCGGCGGCGATCCGGGGACCGAACTGAAAGAGGTCGTTCGCGCGCTCGAGCAGCCGCTCGGTCCCCCCGTCGTCGCCGTCACCGGTCCTGCGGGCCGCCCGGTCGAAGTACTCGAGTGCCGCCGCGCTCCGCCCGAGGGTCCCGGTAACGCAGACGACGTCGCCGGGACGGGCACCGCTTCGCGGGACGGGGTCGTCGGTCCGACCGATCGCGGTCGTCGCCACGGTGAACTCGTCGTGGCCGTCGAGATCGCCGCCGACGTACTCGGTATCGACCAGCTCGCAGACGTCGCTCGCACCGCGAACGAACGCGAGCAGTTCGTCGCGATCGAACGTCGGAGCGGCGTAGGCGGCGACCGCCGCCGTGGCCTCGGCACCCATCGCCGCGACGTCCGACAGCGACGCACCGACGGCGCGCCAGCCGGCCGTATAGCGGGTCGTTCCGTCCGGAAAATCGGTCCGGTCGTGGAGCATGTCCGTCGTGACGACCAGTCCATCGACGACGGCCGCGTCGTCGCCGGCCCCCTCGAGTTCGTCCGACAGGAGTCGCAGGGCGGCTCGTTCGTCCATACCCCCCGTTTCGACTCGAGGGCGAAAAACGGTCCGGGCCGCAGGCGGCTGCACAGATACGATGGTCTTAAATGCCGCCGACGGGAATCACACGCCAATGGCTACGATGTACGACGTTCCGGCGGACGACCTCATCGAGGCGCTCGCCGACGATCTCGCGGATCGACTCGAGGAACCGGAGTGGGGAGCGTTCGCCAAGAGTGGCGTCGACAAGGAACTCCCGCCCGAACAGGAGGACTTCTGGGCCACCCGCGCCGCGAGTCTCCTGCGCAAGGTCGCCGACCGCGGTCCGGTCGGCGTCGAGCGACTCTCGACGGAGTACGGCGGCGCGAAAGGCGGCTCCAACCGCTACCAGGTCGCGCCCGACAAACGCGCCGACGGCTCGAAGAACCTGATCCGGACCATCCTCCAGCAACTCGAGGAGGAGGACCTCGTCGAGACCGCCGAGGGCGAAGGTCGCCGAATCACTGCCGAGGGCCGGAGCCTGCTCGACGACACCGCCGGCACCGTCCTCGAAGAACTCGACCGGCCGGAACTCGAGCGATACGCGTAATCGGAGCGTCCGTTTTCGTGTCGGTTTCACCGCCCAGAGCCATCGCTCCCGTCGTCCGTAATCATTTTCCGGCGTGCCGGACAAGTACGGTATAACTATGAGTGGTTCACCGGACGAGGAGAAACTCGAGGAACTCCGACAGAAGAAAATGGAGCAGCTACAGGACCGCGCCGAGTCCCAGCAGGGCGAGGCCGGGCAGGAGGCGGCCCAACAGCAGGCCGAGGCCCAGAAGAAGGCGGTCCTGCGACAGCATCTGACCGACGAGGCTCGCAAACGACTCAACACCGTCAAGATGAGCAAGCCCCAGTTCGGCGAGCAGGTCGAACGGCAGGTCATCAGCCTCGCCCGCAGCGGCCGCATTCAGGGCAAAATCGACGACGAGAAGATGAAACAGCTCCTCAAGGAGCTCAAGCCGGACTCGCAGAGCTTCGACATCCAGCGCCGGTAATGGAGCTCGGACTGCTCTACAGCGGCGGCAAAGACTCGACGCTCGCCGCGCTCTTGCTCGAGGAGTTCTACGATGTCACGTTGCTGACGGCCCATTTCGGGATCAGCGACGACTGGAAACACGCCCGCGAAACGGCCCGCGCCGCCGGCTTCGATTTCGAACGCCTCGAGTGCGATCCCGACGTCGCCGGCGAGGCAGTCGGGCGGATTCGGGACGACGGCTTTCCGCGAAACGGCATCCAGCTGGTCCACCAGCACGCCCTCGAACGACTCGCGGACCGCGAGTTCGACGCCATCGGGGACGGGACGCGGCGCGACGACCGCGTCCCGACGGTGTCGCGAGCACAGGCCCAGAGCCTCGAGGATCGCCACGGCGTCGACTACATCGCGCCGCTATCGGGCTTTGGCCGGTCGGCCGTCGACCGGCTCGTCGACGCGCGACTGGACGTGACAGTTGGCCCAAGCGAGGACATCGACAGAGCGGATTACGAGGCAGAGCTCCGGACGCTCCTCGCCGAGGAAGCGGGACCGGCGGCGATCGAGGAGTGTTTTCCCGACCACGATCAGACGTACGTCACGAACGTCCGTTGACCGATCGCTGCTCGAGGCAGGCGATCGCCGACCGCCGCCGAACGGAAGGATAAAAGGCCGCCGTCGCCGAACGGGTTCCCATGTACGACCGGATCAAGGGCTTTCGTGACTTTTATCCCGGCGAGATGGCCGCCAGGCGAGCGACCATCGACGTTCTGGAGGACACCGCCCGCGAGTACGGGTTCCGCGAGATCGGGACGCCAGCGCTGGAACGTGCCGAGATGTGGACCGACAAGAGCGGCGACGACATCGTCGACGAGCTCTACTCGTTCGAGGACCAGAGCGGTCGCCACGTGACGTTGACCCCCGAACTGACGCCGACGGTCGCCCGGATGGTCGTCGCGAAACAACAGGAGCTCTCGAAGCCGATCAAGTGGGTCTCGACGCGACCGTTCTGGCGCTACGAGCAGGTCCAGCAGGGCCGGTATCGGGAATTCTACCAGACCAACGTCGACATCTTCGGCTCGTCGGCACCCGAAGCCGACGCCGAGATCCTCGCGTGGGCGGCCGACGCGATGACCGGCCTCGGCCTCACCGGCGAGCACTTCGAGTTCCGGGTCTCCCACCGGGACATCCTCGGGGGGGTCCTGGAGAGCTACGACACCGACGTCGACACCGAGGCGGCGATTCGCGCGGTCGACAAATCCGACAAGCTCTCGCAGGTCGAGTATCACGATTTACTGATCGACGCCGGCCTGTCGGCCGAGCAGGCCGCCGAGTTCGACGACCTCATCGCGGGCGGCGATCTCGACGAGGTAGAGGCGTTCGCCGACACCGAGCGCGTCACCGCTGCCGTCGACAACCTTCAAAACGTGCTCGCCGCCGCCGAGGACTTCGGCGCTCGCGAGTACTGTACCGTCTCGCTGGAGACGGCCCGTGGGCTGGACTACTACACGGGCGTGGTCTTCGAGTGTTTCGATTCGGCGGGTGAGGTCTCGCGATCGATCTTCGGCGGCGGCCGCTACGACGACCTCATCGAGAGTTTCGGTGGCCAGCCGACGCCCGCAGTCGGCGTCGCGCCGGGCCACGCGACCCTGTCGCTGTTGTTGCAGCGAGCGGGCGTCTGGCCCGAGGAAGAAGTAACGACGGACTACTACGTCCTGCAGATCGGCGACACGCGGTCGGAAGCGGCCCGGATCGTCGGGGAGCTGCGCGAGCAGGGTCACGTCGTCGAGACCGACATCGCGGGTCGTTCCTTCGGCGCACAGCTCGATTACGCCGACTCGATCAACGCCGAGACCGTGGTCATCGTCGGCGAACAGGACCTCGCGAACGACGAAGTCACGATCAAGGACATGGCGTCGGGCGACCAGACGCAGGTTCCGGTCGACGAGTTCCCCGGCGATCTCGAGCGGCCGACGTTCGACGATCTCGCGTAGCGAACGCGTTCGCCCGTCCGTTTAAACACCCTCTATCGCGTGGCGTAATCGGACCCGGTTCCCGGCAGACAGGAACGAAAGGGGGTATTAACGCCCGAGAGTGCCAATCCTCAGTCGTGAGGTGACGACCAATGTCTACAACGGAAGCCACCGTTCAGTGGCTCGGCAGGCGGGAAGAGTTCGAGTACGCCGATTCGGTCGCCGGCTACCTGCTGGTGGCGGTGCGGCTGCTCGTCGGCTACTGGTTCCTCCACTCGGGATGGTCCAAGTTCGCGTTCGTCGCGGGGGAGCCGTTCAACGCGGGGGGCTACCTGCAGAACGCCTCCTCGCCCATCGCCGGCCTCTTCGAACTCGTGGCCGGGACGCCCTGGCTGCTCGAGTTCACCAACGTCATGATTCCCCTCGGTGAGTTCCTCATCGGACTGGGGCTCATCCTCGGGGCGCTCGTGCGACTGGCCGCCTTCTTCGGCGGCGTGCTCATGACGTTGTTCTACCTGGGCAACGCCGACTGGGCACACGGCTACGTCAACGGGGACCTGCTCGGACTCCTCATGTTCGCGATCATCGGCGTCTTCGCCGCGGGCCGCATCCTCGGCGTCGACGCCACCCTCGAGCAACTGGAGTTCGTGCAACGGCGGCCGTGGCTGCGCTACCTCCTTGGCTGAGGCCGTTTGGACCCTTACTTTTTCGAGAGGTCGCGACCACTCTCGGCCGCGTCGACCGGGTCGAACCGGTCGTCGATGACGAGTTCCGCGGCCGCATCGCGTCGCTCGATCGGCGAGTGACCGGTCTCGACGAAGTGGTCGATCATCGCACGGCTGCAGTCGCCAGTTGCGTCCCCTTCGGCCCGGTACTGCCACTCACACTCTCCACAGTACGCGCTCAACACGAATAGCCCGTCGAACGGCCTTCTAATGAACGATGGGGTTCATACAGTGATGGCTTATTCGCCTACTCGTACGTCGGGCCGAGTGCAGGTCCCATCATTAACTACGGCGGTGATGTACCACGTCCGATGGCCGACGCTGACGCCGACACCCGCCCGAACGTCCTGTTCGTGCTCACCGATCAGGAACGATACGACTCCAGCACACCCGACGGGCCGCCCGTCGAGACCCCGACGATGGATCGACTCTCGAGCGAGGGGATCCGCTTCGAGCGGGCGTTCACGCCGATCAGCATCTGCTCGAGCGCTCGTGCGTCGCTGCTGACCGGGCAGTTCCCCCACGGCCACGGGATGCTGAACAACTGCCACGAGCCCGACGCGATCCGGGCGAACGTACCCGACGGTCTGCCGACGTTCTCGGAGGAACTCGTCGCGGCGGGCTACGACCTGACCTACACGGGCAAATGGCACGCCGGTCGCGATCGGACACCCGCCGACTTCGGGTTCTCGTATCTCGGCGGGAGCGACAAACACCACGACGACATCGACGAGGCGTTCCGCGAGTACCGCACGGAGCGGGGCACTCCCGTCGGTGAGGCCGCTCTCGAGGAGGAACTCTACACCGGCGACGATCCCAGGGAGAGCGACGAGGGGACGTTCGTCGCCGCGAAGACGGCCGTCGACGTCGCGGATACCCGTGCCCATTTCCTCGCCGAGCGGACGATCGACGCGATCGAGACCCACGCCGACGGCGACCGGGATGGCCCCTTCTTCCACCGGACGGATTTCTACGGCCCTCACCACCCCTACGTCGTCCCGGAACCATACGCCTCGATGTACGATCCCAGCGAAATCGAGCCGCCCGCGAGCTACGCGGAGACTTACGACGGGAAACCGCGGGTCCACGAGAACTACCTCGCCTATCGCGGCGTCAGTGACTTCGACTGGGAGCTGTGGGCCGAAGCGCTCGCGAAGTACCGGGGCTTTATCACGATGATCGACCACCAGATCGAGCGAATCCTCGAGACGCTCGCGGAGGCAGGATTGGCCGACGAGACGGTCGTGATCCACACGTCGGACCACGGCGACTTCATCGGGGGCCACCGCCAGTTCAACAAGGGGCCGCTGATGTACGACGATACCTACCGCATTCCGCTACAGGTGCGCTGGCCGGGCGTTGTCGACGGCGGGGCGACCTGTGACACGCCGGTCCACCTCCACGACCTCGCGGCGACCATCCTCGAGATCGCCGACGTTCCCGCGCCCGACAGCTTCGATTCGCGGAGTCTGGTTCCCATACTCGAGAACGGCGGCGAGCCGCCCGCGGACCTCGACTGGCGGGACTCGACGTTCGCTCAGTACCACGGCGACGAGTTCGGGCTCTACAGCCAGCGGATGGTCCGCACGGCGCGGTACAAATACGTCTACAACGGTCCCGACATCGACGAACTGTACGACCTCGCGGCCGATCCCGACGAACTGCAAAACCTGATCGACCACCCCGAATACGCGGACACCCGAAGAGAAATGCGCGAGCGGTTGATCGAATGGATGCACGAGACGGACGACCCAAACCGGGTCTGGGTGAGGGGCGTCCTCGAGAACGCCTCGTAGCTATTCCGTCCTCAGCGGGCGGTGGCGCGTGCTGTCGGCCGGCCGAGTGCGAACGAGGACGGTCGATGACATCGCGCGAGGGATGAGCGAGCGACCGACGGGAGCGAGTGAATCGGCTGGGGAGGGCGTGGCCTCAATGCCGCCACGAGAGCACAGCGTCGCGTCGTTGCCGTCTGAACGATAGCAGAGCGCTCGGTGGCGTTCTCGGAAGAGACGACTCCGCGAACCGATTCCGGAACGGAAGCGTACGTTTACGGTGCCGAAGCGGCTACCCTCCGCTATGATCACCGACACCGACGAGACGGGGGAGACCCGATGACGGGGACCGATTCGGACGACTCGCCGGCCGCCCTCCGCGAGGACGCCGCCGAGTACGAGGAGATCGCCGACGCCCTCGAGGACCTCCTCGAAGAACTCCGCGAAGCGGAGCTCAAAGGGTCGCGCCTCGAGGGGCTGTTCGACGAGGTCAGCTCGAGCAACCCGAACATCTGGAACATCGTGAGCGCGTTCATCGACGTCGAGGACGGCGAAGCCGTCGTCACGGACGAGTCGAAACTGGCACAGGGAAGCTGGGCACCGGAGATCGTCGAGGGCTGTGACACGATGATCACCCTCGACATCGAGTACGGGATGATGCCCGACGAGTTCACGTACACCGCCGGCAAGAAGCTCAGCCAACGGATCGAGGAGTTTCGGCAACAGGCAGCCGAGGCGAGGCAGAAGGCCGACGAACTCGAGGACGCCGGCGACGAGTAGTATCGACCGCAGCGTACGGTATCCGAACGACGACGATTGCGCTCCGGCGAGACTGTCACTTCGTCGTGACTGTCACTCACGACCTGCGAAAGAATGACATTCGACTAGCGCCAACCCTCGAGTGACGGTTCCCGGGAATCGTCGACGTGGCGGGCCAGCGGGGGCAGGCCCGTCATGTCTTTTCCTGTACCGTCCGGTCTTGGACGACAAGAATCTCCGTGAGAGCCCCTCGTTCGCCGTGACCATCGGCTCTCACTCGACGACGAGTTCCTCCCTTTCGAACCGATCGCCGGGGGCGTCCGCTCCGTCGGCGGCCGTCCGCCACCGCCACGACCCCACCTCGAGTGGCTCGAGCGAGACGATCAGATACGAGCGATCGGGCCAGGTCGCCCGCGCAGTGTCGGTCGCGCTCGGACGGGGCGGGCCCCGGGGGTGGGAGTGATAGAAGCCGACGATCTCCTCGCCGCGGTCCTCGAGGCGGTCGAAGATCCGAAGCTGTTCCTCGGGATCGATCTCGTAGCGCGTCCGCGATTCTTCGGCGACGTTTTCGGCCGGATGCTGCGAGGCCACGCGGCTTCGGCTTCCAGGTTCGTACTCGCCCCCGAGAACCCCACAGATCTCGTCGGGATCGCCGTCGCGAGCGCGCTCGAAGATCGCTTCCCGAACGGCCGTCGGCAGGACGATCACGGTCGCGAGTCGACCTCGGTACGGGCATCCGAGTCACTGGTCTCGGTGGACGCGATCCCCTCGAGGTCGTCGAACGGCACCGCGACCTCGGGATCGGGGCCGTCGAACCGCTCGGGCCGGACGATCGGTGCCAGCGCCTCGAGGGTGTCCACCAGCCGCGGTCCGGGCCGATTGAGGTAGTGATCGCCGTCCATCGCCCAGACCCGATCTTCTTGCACGGCCGTCAACTCGTCCCAGCCGTCGCGCTCGGTGAGGTCCGTCCGGTTCCGTGCCGTCTGCTCGAGGTCGAAACCACAGGGCGCGACGATCACGACCTCGGGGTCGTACGCGCGGATGTCGTCCCACTCGCGGGGCCTCGAGCGCTCGCCGGCGTCGGCCAGCCCGTACTCGCCGCCGGCCCAGTCGACGAGTTCGGCCGTCCAGTGGCCCGCGATCATCACGGGATCGGTCCAGTCGAAAATGGCCACGCGTGGCCGGTCCTCGGCAGAGCGATCTCCAGTGCGGTCCCGAACTGCTTCAAGTCGCGACTCGAGATCGCGTCGAACCTCTCGAGCGCGCTCCTCGCGACCGACCGCGTGGCCGATCCGCTCGAGATCATCGAGTACGTCGCCGACGCTATGAGGATCGGTCGGCACGATTTCCGGGTCCGCTTCGATTCGATCCGCGGCGTCCTCGATGATCGCCACGTCGACCGCACAGACGTCGCACATTCCCTGGGTGACGATCACGTCCGGGTCGAGTTCCTCGAGGATCTCGACGTCGACGTCGTAGACGCCGTCCTCGGTGTCGGACGTTTCGAGCACCTGGTGGTCGATCTCGCCGCTCGAGCCCGAGGCGTCGA
Source organism: Natrinema ejinorense (assembly GCF_002494345.1). GTDB lineage: Archaea > Halobacteriota > Halobacteria > Halobacteriales > Natrialbaceae > Natrinema > Natrinema longum. Next base: position 69,396 of record NZ_NXNI01000001.1, on the reverse strand, counting down.
TCTTCGAGCGGGTGACTGCGGGCGCGGACGCTGCGCTCGGCGGATAATCGCACTCGTGGGAGACGCCGACCGGCTCGAGGCCCAACGCGGCGACGGTCTCGGTGGCCGAGGGGAGCGTCGTGACGATTCGCATGGCTGGTGGTAGGGCGCGTGAGAGTAAAAACGACGCCCTCGAGAATCGATGCGACGCACCGAACGACCGAGAAGAGAGACGAAAACGGGACTGCTGCGATCGTGGCGAATCATCGAATCGCGAAGGTCTGTGGACTGAGCGGTGGCACTCGCCGCTACTGTGGCGATACCCCCTCGAGTGCTCGCTCGAGTTCTCGAACCCCCTCCTTCTCGGTCCGATCGGGATTCGCGAGGACTCGCACGGGCTGCTCCCCGAGTGGGACGAAGCCCAGGTCGAGCCGCTCGGCGGTCTCGCGCAGGCCGAGGCCCGCGTCGGCGTCGCCCGCGATGACCTTCCGAGCGGGGCTCTCGTGGGCACGCAGTCCGAGGTCGAAGCCGTCGATCGCGTCGACGATTTCGTGACGAGTCGTTCCCCGTTCGTCCGCGAACGCGGCGACCGCACCGCCGAGACTCGAGCGCAACCCGGAATCGGTCGTCCGATTGACGAAGCGCAGGTCCCGATCGACCAGGTCCGCGAGCCCCTCGATCTCGTCGGGGTTGCCCGCCCGGACGACCAGCCCCCACTCGCGGTCCCAGCGGCCGAGTTCAGTCACTTCGACATCTCGCTCGAGTGGCCCCGCAGCCACAGCCACGTCGGGAACGCCGTCTCGAAGTCGACGCAGCCCGGGCCGCGTCCCGACCGAGAGGTACCGCGGGTTCTCGAGGCCGTCGAGCAGGCGCGAGACCGTCGGGTCGTCCTCGCCGACCCCGAACAGCGTCGGCGGTCGGACGTCGGGCGAGAACAGCGTCGCCGTGACGGACTCGCCTGCCTCGAGGTAGTCGGTTTCGGGGCCGACTTCGACGACGCCGTCGGCGTGGGCGAGGCTGGTCGTCGCGCCGCTGCCCTTGTCGACGGGGTAGACGAGCGTCTCGCCGTCGCCGCTCTCTTCGGCGGATTCTCCGCCTCCGTTTCGGGCCGTCTCCGACGGCCCGCTCCCGACGAGGCCGACGGGCATGAGTCGATGGCGGCCCCCCTCGTAGCGTTCCTGGCGGGCCAGCCGTCCCGAGACGGTTGCGGCCGCAGGTTCGGACAGTCCGGCCGCCCTCCGAACTGCCGGCGCGACGAACGCCCGGAAGACCATCATCGCGGAGACGGGATAGCCAGGGAGCCCCACGTAGGCCGAATCGTCCAACCGCCCGATCAACATCGGCTTCCCGGGCTTGACGCTCACGCCGTGGAGCAGCAACTGTCCCTGTTCTTCGATGACCCGATAGATGACGTCGACCGCGCTCGCGCTGGTCGATCCCGAGGAGAGCACGAGGTCACACTCCTCGGCGGCCTCCCGGAGGATCCGCTCCATTTCGTCCTGATCGTCGCCGGCGTGGGGGTAGAGCACGGGCTCCCCACCCGCGTCTTCGACGCCCGCGGCGATGGTGTAGCTGTTGACGTCGTAGATCTCCCCGCGGTCGCTGTGTACCTCCTCGCCCGGCCGTACGAGTTCGTCGCCCGTCGAGACGATGCCGACCCGGGGTTTCGCCCGAACCGGGACCTCGTCGATCCCCAGCGCCGACAGCAGGCCGATATCGCGGGGCGTGATCGTCGTTCCAGGGCCGAGCGCGCGCTCGCCCGCCGCGACGTCCGCACCCGCGAACATGACGTTGTCGCCGGGGGCGACCGAGGTACGGATCAGGACCTCGTCACCGTCCGTATCAGTTCGCTCGACCGGCACCATCGCGTCGGCACCGTCGGGCATCACCGCGCCGGTCGAAATCTCCGCCGCCTCGCCCGACTCGAGCGCGACAGCCGGCTCCGCGCCAGCGTGGACCGCGCCGACTAGCTCGAGGCGGGCGGGGTCAGCCTCGTCCGCGCCGAACGTGTCCCGCGCCCGAAGGGCGTAGCCGTCCATATTCGCCCGGTCGAACCCCGGTACGTCGAGTTCGGCGTCGAGTCGAGCGACGAGCACCCGGCCGCGGGCCTCCTCGAGGGAGACGCGCTCGATGCCGCCCTCGAGCGAGAGCGAGTCGATCGCCTCGCGGGCCTCGTCGGGGGAGGCGAGATCGCGAAACTCCTTGCGGTTCATAGCAGTCCTTGGAGTGCCGAGGGTAAAAACGTCGGTCGCCCGGGCGTCGCTGTGATATGTTCTCGTACGACAACGATTAAGCACCAGCCCGAAGTGTACCGACTCATGTCACGGATTTCCGACACGGATCGCGAGCGCATCGCCGAACTCTTCGATCGACACCTCGAGGTCGGACTCCATCACGGGGCCCAACTCGCCGTCTACGTCGACGGCGAGTGCGCCATCGACCTCGCGGGCGGCGTCAGCGGGCCCGAGGGGCCGGACGAGACCCGCGAGACACGCCACGTTCTCTTCTCGAGTACGAAACCCTACGCCGCGGTGACCGTACACTCCCTCGTCGAGGAGGGAAAACTCGGGTACGACGATCGGGTGGTCGACCACTGGCCCGAGTTCGCCGACGAGGGGTCCGAAAAGGCCGAGATCACCGTCAGACAGGTACTCAGCCACACTGCGGGGCTCAACCAGGGCGAGATCGACGACCGACCCGACCTCTGGGGCGACTGGGACGCCGCCGTCGAGAAACTCGAGGAGATGGAGCCGAACTACCCGCCGGGCGAGGTGCCGGCCTACCACGCGCTCACGTTCGGCTGGCTCGTCGGCGAACTCGTTCGTCGGGTAACGGGCACGCCGATCGAGGAGGCCGCAGCCGAGCGCGTCTTCGACCCGCTCGGGCTCGACGACACCGGCATCGGCCTCCGGGAGGACGAGGACGACGACGTGGCGACGCTGGTCGGCTTCGACGCGTTCGACCGCTGTCGGGATCCCGGCGAGGGACTCGGGGACAACGCCGAAGTCGCGGCCCCGTTCAACGCGGAAGCGGTCCACCGAGCCGTGATCCCCGCCGCCAACGGGATCGGCACCGCGGGCGACATGGCCCGCTTCTACGCCTGCCTCGCCAACGGCGGCGAACTCGAGGGAACCCAGCTCCTCGAGCCCGAAACCGTCGAGGAGATGGCGCGCCTCGAAGCGGAGACGGACGCGGACGGAACGCTCGGCCGGGAAGCGCGGTTCGCGCTCGGGTTCTGGAAAGGCGGCACCGCAACCGCGCCGTATGGCTCCCTCTCTCCCGAGCACGTCTTCGGCCACGCCGGGCTGGGAAGCAGCGTCGGCTGGGCCGACCCCGAGGAGAACGTCGCCTTTTCCTATGTGACGAACGGTGTTCGGGAGGGGTCCTACGAACACGTCGCGCGCGTGAACGCGCTGGCGGACGCGGTTCGGCAGGCGCTCCGGTAGATTCGATCGGCGGGAGACGAGCCGTTTGGGGAAGCTATATGCGCCGCCCTCGGCAACCTCTCGCCAATGAGCGTCGATCTCGTCGTGCGCAACTGTACCGTCGTTACGCCCGCGGGTCGCTCCCCCGATTCGGGCGTCGCCGTCGAGGACGGCACCATCGTCGCCGTCGGTCGGAGCGATCGGCTCCCCGACGCGGATCGCGTCCTCGACGGCGAGGGGAACGTCCTCGTCCCCGGCGTCGTCGACTGTCACATCCACAACCGCGAGCCCGGCCTCGAGTACAAGGAAGACTGGGAGTCGGCCACGCGAGCGGCGGCCGCCGGCGGCGTGACGACCGTCGTCGGAATGCCGAATACGGACCCGGTCATCGACCGGCCCGAGCACCTCGAGTTGAAATTCGAGCGCGGCGAGGCCTCGGCCCACGTCGACTTTCAGAGCTACGCGGTCGTCACCTCTGAGAACCTCGATCTGATCCCGGAAATCGACGAGGCCGGCGCGCTGGGCTACAAGATCTTCCTGGGCTCGACGGTCGGCGACGTGCCCCCGCCAGGCGACGGCGAAATCCTCGAGGCGATGGAGCGGATCCGCGAGACCGGCAAGCGGCTGGGCTTCCACGAGGAAAACGGCGAGATAATCGACTACTACACGGAGCGGTTCAAGTCCGAGGGGAGAAACGAACCCATCGACCACTCCCACTCCCGGCCCGTGATCGCCGAGCGGGAGGCCGTCGAGCGGATGCTCACCTTCGCCGAGGAGACCGGTGCGAAGATCCACATGTTCCACGTCTCGTCGGGATCGGCCGCCGAGGCCGTCGCCCGCGGGAAAACTCGTGGGATCGACGTCACCGCCGAGACGACACCTCACTACCTCTGGTTCACCGAGGACGTCATGCGACAGAAGGGCAACGTCGCCCGCGTCCAACCGCCGATCCGGGACGCCGACGAGCGCGAGCGACTCTGGGACGTGGGCATCGACGACGGCGCGATCGACTGTATCGCCACCGATCACGCACCGCATACGCCAGCAGAGAAACTGGTCGACGATCCGTTCGGGAACACCTGGGACGCGATTTCGGGCTTCGTCGGCCTCGAGACCGAGGTTCCGGCCATGCTCACCTTCGTCGATCGGGGCCGGCTCACGCTCGAGGAGTGGGTGCGACGCCACTCGACGCGGCCGGCCCAGGTCTGGGGGATGTACCCGCAGAAAGGGTCGCTCCAGATCGGGACCGACGCCGACTTTACCGTCGTCGACCCGGATCGGGAGTGGACGCTCGAGGATCGGACGGCGTTACACTCGAAGAACTGCGTGACGCCCTTCGAGGGCGAATCGTTCACGGGGAGAGCGGTCGCGACCGTCGTCCGCGGCGCGGTCGTCGCCGAGGACGGCGACGTCGTCGGCGAGTCGGGGTACGGAACGCGCGTCGACGTCGACTGAACGTGCCTCTCGTTGCTGCTCGTCGGCCTCGGACGGCTAGCCGCCCACGCACTCCGTGAGGCGGGTCTCGAGGTATCGGCCCGTCGGGGTTCGTCGTCCGCGCGCGTTTTCAGGTCGTGAAAGTGGCAGCCGGTTTATATTCACACGCCGGCCTTCCGGCCTCAGTAGGGAACGGCAGCCATGAGTGACGAACGAACCGAAGCCGGCGAGAACGACGAAACGAACGGAACGGACAAAACCGAACAGCTCAGGTCGGTGTTTCTCTCGGTCACCGGCGGCGAGGCGGAGTCGGTCGTCGAACCCCAACGGGAGGAATCACGCACGCGAGAACTGCGGGGCGAGGAGCGAACCGACGAGATCGTCGGCCCCGCGGAACACCACGGGCTCGACGACGCGATCGACGATCCAGAGCCCGGCTGATCGTCTCGTCGACGACACGCAGATCGTTTCGATTCAACGAACAACTCGCCACATGAAAACTACGACAGAGACAACCCGATGTCCGCCACCCAGTTAGCGATCGAGGCAACCGATTTACGGAAACGATTCGGCAACACGCTCGCCGTCGAGAGCGTCGACCTCGCCGTCGAGCGGGGGACCGTCTACGGCTTTCTCGGCCCGAACGGGGCGGGCAAGACGACCACGATGCGGATGCTGACGACTCTCACTCGGCCGTCCGCGGGCGACGCGAGGATCGTGGGCACCCCCGTGACCGACCGCGACGGGGTCCGCGACGCGATCGGCTACCTGCCCGAGGACCCGCCCGTGTTCGACGAACTGACCGGGTACGAACAGCTCGAGTACTTCGCACGGCTTCGCGATATCCCCGCTTCGGCGGCGGAGCAGCGGATCGACGCGTGGCTCGAGCGCTTCGATCTGGCCGGCGATGCCGGGAAACGGATCGAAGAGTACTCCAAGGGGATGCGCCAGAAGATCGGGCTCGTTCAGGCGCTATTGCACGAACCCGACGTGCTCTTCCTCGACGAGCCGACGAGCGGACTCGACCCGCGGGCCGCCCGAACGGTCATGGACGCCATCGCGGAGATGGCCGCCGAGGGTCACACCGTCTTCCTCTCGACGCACATCCTCCCCGTCGTCGAGGAGCTCGCCGATACCGTCGGTGTGCTCTCGGACGGCCGAATCGTCGCCGAGGGAGCTCCCGAGGCCCTGACTCGGCAGGTCGAAAGCGAGTCGGACTCGACGCTCGAGGACGTCTTCCTGGCGGTCACGACCGACCACGGCGCGGCGGTACAGTGACGATGGGCACGCGAGAACACGTCGTTACGATCGGTCGCCTCGAACTCAGCCGCCGCTGGCGGGTCCTGTCCGGAAACACGGCCCAGTTGATCGCGATCGGGATCTCCGCCCTGTTCTTCGTCCCGTTGGGGCTCGGCGGGATGATCGGGACCTACCTCTTCGGTTCGGGAGTCGCGTCCGGAGAGATCGAAACGCCGCTGTCGCTGACCCGGCTCGGATTCGTCTACGCGTGGCTGTTCGTCGCCGGTTTCGGCGGCTATCGAGCGTACGCGACGGCGCTCCGCCCGGACCGCCTCGAGGGCTATCTGACGACCGTCTCCCACCGGGAACTGCTTGCCGGCCTGCTGCTGGCAGAGTGCGTCGTCTGGGGAGCCCCTGCCATCCTGATCGCCGTCGGCGGGTCACTCCTGTTCGCCGCGGGAACCGGATCGGTGCTGTCGGCACCACTCCTCTTTCTGACCGTTTGCACGACGCTGGCGACGGCGCTCACGACTGGCTTCCTCGTCTCGCTCACCATCAGAAACGCCGGCGTGCGATCGAAACTGCTGACGCGACTCCGGTCGGTCCTGTTCGGACTGCTCGCGATCGCCTACTTCGGCGTCATTTTCACGCAGTCGTTCGCGTCCGTGCTCGAGCCGCTGTATCACCTCCTCGAGCCGACACCGATCGGCTGGTACGGCGACCTCGCGCTCGTGGGCTCGGTGTCGGGGGCATCGATCGGTCGCAGCGCCGGAACACTGCTCGCGAGTGGCGCGTTCCTGCTCGCGAGCGCCGCCGCGTTGCCCCGACTCGCGGCCGGAGTCTGGTACGCCGACGGCGTTCACATCGAGCACGAAGCCGAGCCCGAATCCTCGTCCACGGGGAACCGACTGTCGGGACTTCTCCCACAGCCCGTACTGGGCGTCGCGACGGCGGATTGGAAGCGAGCGCGGCGAGCCCCGATCACGCTGACGTTCGCGGTCTATCCCCTCTTTCTGTTGATCAGTCCCGTCATGAACGCCGTCCAGACGGGAACGATCGGCCGGGGGCTCCCGATCTGGATCGTCTGCTTCGGCCCCTGGATCGCCGGCGCGTTGTTCGCGCTCAACGTCGTCGGGAACGAAGGGGCCGCCCTCCCGGCGACGCTTCTGAGCAGGGCCCCCGGCCGAGCGCTCGTCGTCGGACACGTCGTGGCCGGTGTGCTCCTCGTGGGGCCGGTAACTCTCGTGACGGTCGTCGGACTCGGGGTAGCGAGCCCCCACACGATGGGGGCAGTCGTCACGCTTGCCGTGAGTGCGCTCGTACTCACCGTCTTCGCCGGTCCGATCGCCACCGGGATCGGCGCGATATTCCCCCGCTTCGAGGAAGTCAGCGTCTCCCGGAGCACCGAAGCGATCGTCCCGAGCATGCTGGCGTTTACCGCCTACTCGCTGGTCGTCTTCCTCGTTGCGATGCCGACGCTCGTCGCCCACAGCTCGATCGTCGGCCACGCGATCGCGTCGGCGATCGGCCCGTCACAGGCCGTCGTCCGCATCGTCGGAACGATCGCGTCGTGTACGCTCGCAGCGATCGCCGGCCTCCTCTCGGCAGCCTACGCGGTCCGTCGCGTCGAAGGGTTCCACTTCGATTGAAAGTACTACGCGGATGCAGGAGGTACCCGGATACGGGATTCACGTGGCCCCAGGTTTCGCCGGCGGGGCCGCTCACTCGAGGTCCGCGCCGACGGCGTCCTCGACCGACGAGAAGCCGTCGCGCTCGAGCAGGTCCGAGAGCCCGCGATTGATCCGGGTGGCGGTCGAGGGTCCCTCGTAGACGAATCCGGTGTAGAGTTGAACGAGGGATGCACCGGCGCGGATCTTTTCGTAGGCGCTTTCGGCCGAATCGACGCCGCCGACGCCGACGATCGGCAGGTCGCCGTCGGTATAGTCCGCCAGCGAGCGGATGAGGGCCGTCGAGCGATCCTCGAGGGGCTTCCCGCTGAGCCCGCCCCACTCCTCCCGTCGGGGCGACGTGAGCCCCTCGCGGCTCGTGGATGTGTTGGTCGCGACGATGCCGTCGAGGTCGAACGCCCGGACGATGTCCACGAGGTCGAAGACGGATTCCTCGGGCTCGTCGGGGCCGATCTTGACCAGGATCGGCACGTCCCGATCGTTTTCGGCCTCGAGCGTCTCGAAGATCGTCCGCAGATGCTCGGGCGACCCTTCGTCGAACTCATCGGGCGTGTTCGGACAGGAGACGTTCACCACGACGTAGTCGGCAAACGGCGAGAGCCGATCGAAGACGCGCCGGTAGTCCTCGATGGCCTCCCGCTCGCTCGAGGTGTTCATCTTGCCGACGTTGACCCCCAGCGGGATGTCGGGCGTGCCGTCGGCCTCGAGTCGGGACTTGACGCGTTCCATCCCCTGTCCGTTGAACCCCATCCGGTTGATCATCGCCTCGTCCTCGCGCAGGCGGAAGAGTCGAGGCCGGTCGTTACCCGCCTGCGGGTAGGGCGTGACGGTCCCGATCTCGACGAAGCCAAAGCCCAGGGCCGCGAGCGCGTGGGTCACTTCGGCGTTCTTGTCGAAGCCGGCAGCGACGCCGACTGGGTTCGGAAACGTGGTGTCGAACAGGTCGACCTCGAGGGCGGGGTCGTCGTACCGATACGCATACGAAAGCGCCGTTCGCGTCGGCCACGTCGACTGGGCCGCCCGGAGCGTCCGTTTGCCGAGTTCGTGGGCCGTCTCGGCCGGGAGTTTGAACGCGAGGGGGCGGAGCCGCGAGTACAGCGTCATTGCTCCCACGTCGGGCCGGACCACAGGTAAACGTCTCGAAGGGCTCGAGGACCAATCGACGCGAACCGGTACCGACTAGCCGGACGTGCACAGCGAAACGGAAGAACAGTTCGGAAGACGCGAATCAAGTGTGGGACCGAATCGGGCAGGGGAGCCGACCGTCGACGGAGCGGCTCAGTTGTTGTAGCCGTGACCCGCGTAGAGGGCGAGGACGTTGATGGCAAGCAAGACGACGAACGTCAGCGTGACGGTCGGATCGCCGAGCCCCTGTGCGAGGAGCGGGAGATGGATGAAGGGTAAGGCGATAGCGATCCAGAACGACAGGAACTGTGCGGGGCCTTTGAGCGAGCGGCGGATTCGGTCGGAGTACTCCCTGAGGAGTTTTGCCTCAGGGTCCGACGGGGCGATCGATTCGTTCGACACGGTGGAGGGGTTTGACATGGGGTCGGGACACCTCTTCTCGAATAACACATTCAGCCAGACGATCATATAACGGGTTGAATATTGGCGTCATTTCGATCCGTTTCACCCTCGAGATCGGCGTCAAATTACTTTTTTATACTCCTTCAGAGATACTTAGACATTTTATAATTTGATCTGAGAGCGTTTTGCTGAATCGACGTCGATCGGCGTTCGAGCCGACTATCGAGCGTCGGTCAGCGATGCGTGGACTGCGACGAGCGGAACCCCCTTGTACCGGGGGCAGCATCACTCTCTCATGAGCGAGCGATCGGCAACTGTCACGCGCGAAACGGCCGAGACGTCGATCGAGTGCACGCTCGAGATCGACGGCACCGGAACGGCCACGGTCGACACCGGCATCGGGTTCTTCGATCACATGCTGACGGCGTTTGCCAACCACGGCCTGTTCGACCTCGAGGTCACCTGCGACGGCGACCTCGAGATCGACGATCACCACACGGTCGAAGACGTCGCGATCGCACTCGGAACGGCGCTGGACGAGGCCCTCGGCGATCGATCGGGGATCGTCCGGTACGCGGATCGCCGGGTCCCGCTGGACGAGGCCATCGCTGGCGCAGTCGTCGACGTGAGCGGGCGGCCGCGGTTTTACTTCGACGGGAACTTCTCCCAGGAATCGATCGGCGGGTTCACGAGCGACATGGCGCGTCACTTCGGGGAATCGCTGGCGATGAACGCCGGCCTGACGCTCCATCTCGAGGTCACGGGCGAGAACGCCCACCACGAGGTCGAGGCGCTGTTCAAGGCCCTGACGCGGGCCCTCGACGATGCGACGCGACTCGACGAGCGCCGAGACGGGACGCCGAGTACGAAAGGAACGCTGTAGCAGGTCACGCACTGGCTCGGGGATCGGCCCCAGCCGGACTCCGTCGAACACCAACGATCGGCTACGTCCGGCGGAGTTTCCCTCGCTTCTCGACGAACTCGCCGTCCTCGATCGCGTGGTCGACGATCGCCTCGACCTCGTGACTCTCGAGGTCGTAGGCCCCAGCGGCCAACGTTTCGACGGCGCTGCGTTTCATCGGGAACTCGCGGTTTCGGAGGAGCCGGACGACCTTGTTGTACGCCGCCGGTGGCCGGCTCGACGAGTCCGTCCGCTCGGTCACGGCCGTCGAAGAATCGGCCGAATCGGCTTCGGAGTCGGGTTCCGCGTCGGTCGCCGGGTCCGATTCCGACGACTCCGTCTCGGCCGGCGAGTCGGACGCCGGCTCCGACGGGGCGCTCGAGTCGGCCACCTCGTCGACGCCATCGTCGTCCGGTCGCTCGCCACTGCTGTCCGCCTGAGCGTCGCGCTCGAAGGTAATCCCCGCTTCGAGTACCGATTCGGATCGCGACCCGGACTCGCGTTCCGATTCGGGGTCCGGTTCGTCCTCGCCCGCCGGGGAACCGGCTCGATCGTCGGACGCACCAGTCGGCTCGGAGACGGTCGCGTGAGGAGCCGACGTCCGGGATCGGCTCGCCGTCGATTCGTCGGCGGTGGCGACGGGAGTCCCCGTGCCCGTCCGGTCGCGATCGACAGTCGCGTCGCGGTCACCGTCGACAGCGTCGGCCCCGGCACGGGCGAGCAAGGGTTCCAGCAGGGTCTCGAGTCGCTCCTTGCAGTTCGAACAGCAGACGACGCGGCGCTGCTCGGCGTCGGTCGGCTCGAGTTCCGGGGGGACGATCTCGAACGTACCGACAGCGTCGGCCTCACAGAAGTCACAGCTCCGGAGTTGGCGCATACTATCGACTGTCACGGAGACAGTAAAAAGGCATTCGTCGGACGGTCACCCGGCGTGACGGATCGCCGGCGGTTCCCGCGCCACCGGACCCGCCGCTGCGGAGCCGACCACCGGGCATTATACCGGCGCGTGCGTACACTCGGCAACGAATGTTCGACGAGATCATGGAGAAGTTCGAGGGGTCGCCGAGTCAGCAGGCCGTCATCCGACTGCTCCTCGAGCGTGGCTTTTCGGTCAACGACGATGGCCGGGTCGTTTCCGGTGGAATCGAGATTCCGAACACGGGAATCGCCCGCGAAATCGGTGTCGATCGCCGGGTCGTCGACTCGACGACCGACGTCATCCTCGACGATCCCGAGCTGCGCCGGATCTTCCAGAACATCTCGCAGGTACCGAGTCTGATGGATCTGGCACCCGTGCTCGATCTGACGGTCCTCTCGATCGAAGTGATCGACGCCGAGCAGAAGGGGCTCGTCGCCACGGTCACGGGAACCCTGGCCGAACACGGCATCTCGATTCGCCAGACGATCAGCGAAGATCCCGAGTTCACCGACGAACCCCGGCTCTACCTGATCACCGACGAGGAGTTGCCGGGCGAGGTGATCACCGCGTTGCGCGACCTCGAGTTCGTCCGGAAGATCGAGATTCAGTAACCGGCTGCTCGGACGGACTCCTGTCGGTCAGTGCCGACCCAGCGGCGACCCGCCTGCGGGTGCGTCGGGACCCAGCGACACCTACCTGTCTCCGTCGTCGCGTTCGCCCTCGACGTCGACGGTGTCCGCGTACTCGTCGAGCACCGACGCGAGCGCGCTCGTGAGTTCCTCGAATCGCTCCATCGACATGTCGTCGGTCGTCACCCAGACGCCGTGTGGGCCGCGAATGACCCGCGAGAGGTAGCCGTTTTCGAACATGCGAATCGTCGCCTGATACTCGCCGAGTTGCGTGTTCCGGTAGGCCGACTGCGAGCGAAAGCCAAGTCGTTCGTGTTCGGCGAAGCCGATCAGGTCTGCGGTCTGCTCGAGGTCGGATCGGAGGTACAGCTGTTCGACCTCGTCCTCGGTGAAGTAGGTGATACTACGGAGTTCGTCGCCGACCGTCGTCCGACAGACGCTGTGTATTTCATCTGCGAGTTCCGAAGCGATAGTTTCCCCGTCCATGTGTGGACAAAGCGCACGCAGTAATAATAGCCTACGGGTCCCAGCGAAACGTACCCGGGAGCCGAACCAGTTCCCGAGGCGACCGAAAAGCGGGACCGACGGGCTCTTTTCGCCGGCGGCAGTATCGCCGGCTATGGCCGGCCTCGAGTTGCGACATCTGCGGCGAGACGTGGAGGGTGGACGGCCGTGAGCCGGGCATACCGCACCGTTGTGGCGCCGGCTACCGCCGAGTTCGTCGTCCAGGGCTCGGAGTTCATCGGCCACGTTCGGCCCGTCGAATCGGTCGACGCCGCCGAGGCCTTCGTCGACGCGGTCCGCGAGGAGTACGCCGACGCGACCCACAACGTGCCAGCCTATCGCGTCCGGGCCGGCGACGAGGAGACGGACGGCTACTTCCTCCGGGAGTACTCCAGCGACGACGGCGAGCCCTCCGGCTCGGCCGGGAAACCGGCGCTGAACGTCCTCGCACAGCAGGACCTCGAGAACTGCGCGGTCGTCGTGACGCGCTACTACGGCGGGACGAATCTCGGCGTCGGCGGACTCGTCCGAGCGTACTCCCGCGCGGTGAAAGAGGCAGTCGACGCGGCCGGCATCGTCGAGGAGCGACCCCACGAACGGGTCACGATCACCGTCGAGTACGACGACTCCGGAACCGTCCGGTCGATTCTGGAGAGCGAGGGCTACGAGTTCGAGGCCGACTACGAGGCCGCGGTCAGCTTCGACGTTCGCGTCCCGCTCGCGGAGGGCGAGGCGTTCCGGGATCGCGTTCGGAGCGCGACGAGCGGACGAGCCGACCTCGAGTGACGAAGAACCCCGAGCAGGGCCTGTGTGGCTGGCTCGACTCCATCACTCCGCGACTGCGCTCGGAACACCGTCAGGCAAGTGGCGTTCGATTTCCGCCCGAATGGCCTCGAGCTCCGCGAGTTCGTCACGATCGAAGCGAACGTCGAACAGGCCGCGATCCAGAACGAGTTCGTCCTCCCGGACCCGAACGTGCGAGACGTCACTCCACGAGACGAGCGATCGGGTATACGGCCGTTGTTTGACGAGACCGGCATCATACACGCGGATTTCGGGCGTTTCTCCCACCGAACCCACCCGCCAACGGCCCTCGACGAGACTGCTACACACCCAGAACGCCGCCAGACCAGCCCACAGCATCGACTCCGCCCAGTCGCCACTGGCGGCGGCGGTCGCCCCCAAGAGGGCCCAGGTGGCGAGCAAAACGGCGTCCAGTTTGGGGCTGCTCGGGGGCTGCCACTGCCACGTCGCTGCAGGTTCGTCCCCCGTCACCGCGTTCACGGCGCGGCTCTGGGCCATCCATCCGAGGACGGCCCCGACGATGGCGACGACGATCCCCGCTCCGAGTGTCGCGTTGGTGAATCGTGAGGGGAACGCAGTCACCAGCGAGGCGGCAGTCGCCATCCCGAACGGACCGGCCAGGAGAACGATCGCCGATCGCCGGCCGCGGGTTCCGCCGAGCCACACCGCCAGCCCGCCGGCGTGCCTCGCGAGGGCGATCGCGACGAGACACCCGCTCAGGAGAGCGACGACCGTCGCTCCGAGAACGACGATCGACGGGCGGTCCGTCAGGGCCAGGACGCTCGCCACGATGCCCGCGAGGAGAACGCCGACGTACCCCCCGAACGCGAGTCGAAACGCCAGGTCCGATCTCTCGGTGGCCTCCTCGCCGCGCTCGAGCGAGCGACTCGAGTCACGATCAGTCACGACCGAAGGGACGGTCAGTGGTGTTAAAATAGTAATGAGAGTGGCGACTGTCGACGACTCGAAGACGGAGGCCTCGCGTTCGAGTGATCGGCTCGTCCGGTTCGAACCGCTGACGGGATAGCCGGCCGAACGGTAGTCGATCGAAAGCGAGGGGATCGGTGAGAACCTCTATACCGCTTTCGAACGTTCGCTTCGGTATGGACAAAAACGTCGGCGGATACGACCGGCTCGGCCGGTTCGTCCTCGCGGCGGTGTTACTGGTGATCGGGTACCGAAACCGAAATCGGACGGCTGGTACGCTCCTGTTCATCGCCGGGAGCGACCTCTTCGCTACTGCGGTTATCCAGCGATGTCCGATGAACGCGTTGCTGGGAATCGACACCTGCGAATAGGGTCGATAGTACCGCGAGCATCGCACAGTCCCGGAGATCGCTCGACCGCTTACTCGGCGAGATCGTAGGGCGCGACGTCGTCGACCGGCGGCGCACCGATCGCGACGACCGAGACCGATCCCTCGGCGTCGTCGGGATTGTACGCTCGGTGTGGGGAGTTGGGTTTGGCCGCGAACATCGAGCCTTCGGGTACGACGGGGTCTTCCTCAGGTGTCTCGACGTGAAGCGGTCCCGAGAGGACGAGGAACGCTCCTCCTGGGTGTCGTGGACGTGGGAGGCCAGCGGCAACTGCTCGCCCGGCTTCGCGTCGAAGTGGTTGATCGCGACGTTGTCCATCCCGGCCGCCTCGCTCAGTCGGCGGAGATCGCACGGTCGGTCGTCGGCTCGCTCGAGGTCGTCCGGATCGACGACGCTGTACTCCATAGACGTTCCACTCGCGGGGATCCGCGAAAGTCCGTCGGCACCCGGTTCCGCCCCGACAGCCGGCCGGAGCGACCGAATCAGGTCGTCCGGAACGCGCGGTCGCCGGCGTCGCCGAGGCCGGGGACGATGAAGCCGTCCTCGTCGAGGCGGTCGTCGATCGACACCGTCAACAGGTCGGCTTCGTCGAACGCCTCGTTGACCCGAAGCAGTCCCTCGGGTGCCGACAGCGCCGAGAGAACGATCAGGTTCTCCGGCTGGGTCGCGTTCTCGACGACGTGCTCGAGGACGGTACACATCGTACTCCCCGTTGCGAGCATCGGGTCAGCGATGATGACCGTGTCCTCCTCGTGGATTTCGGGCAGCTTCACGTAGTCGACCGTGATCGGGAAGGAGCCGTCCTCGGCCCGGCCGGCTTCCTCGTCGCGACTCGCGCTGATAACACCCTGTCGCGCTCGTGGGAACGCTTTCAACAGCCCTTCGACGAACGGCGTCGCAGCGCGCAAAACGTTGATGATGACGACGTCGTCGAGGCCGCGGACCCGCTCGCCCATCGTCTGCTCCAGTGGCGTCTCGATCTCGACGTACTCGGTCTCCATTCGGCCGTCGATGATCTCGTAGCCACAGATTCGGCCGAGTTTGACCAGCCCTTTGCGAAAGCTGACCTGCTCGGTCTCGACGTCTCGCAGGCGCGAGAGGGTGTCCTTCGCCAGTGCGTGCGTGATGAGATAGGCGTTATCGCGGTCTTCGATCGTCATACCCGTATGGCCACTCGCCGGGTAGTTCACAGTATCGATCAGCAGCGAACGGCGACCCGACGTGTCGTCTCGCGGAACTGACCGGAGTTACCGCGCGGTCGATCGCCCGAAACGCCGTATTCGGGCCCGTGATTGCCGACACGGTCGTCCGGATGGCCACCGAGAGCCGCCCCAAGCGCCGGCAGGACCAGCACCATCCCCACGTCGCCGAGACGATCGGGGTGATCGAGCGGCCGATCGATTCCAGTACGACGTCCCTCGAGTTGGTCGGTGGCCACGAAACGAGCGGTGGACAGCGGATGGATGGGCACCGAACCGGGGGTGGGATGATGCGTGAGTGGGGAGCGGGAACGCAGGGGACGGTGGCGGGCAGGGAACGGGTGGGCAGCAGTAGAGTACTCACTGAAAGCCACTGCACACTTAATCGCCCGACAGCGTCGCGAGTAGTGTGGAAACCGTTGCAGCGGCTCCGAGAGCTCACCACGGCCGACGATTTCCCGGCCAAGCAGGTCACGGCAGAGAAGTTTATACCGATCCGCACGCTATGACTCGCCCAGCCGAATGGAAGAGAGCATCTCGGGGTTCAAAGTTCGCGGTGACTGGGGCGATATCGTCGAACACGGCGAGCGCATCACGCGCGCCCTTCGAGACGTGGACGTTCACGATCCTGACGAGGACGACGGCGCGGACTTCGCACGCGCCTTCGAGGAGTGGGACGAGTGGCGACCCAAGGCCCACGAAACGCTCGAGTCCGACGTCAGCGAAAAGACCGCCGATCAGGCCAGCGTCGAGGAGGGCAAAGGCGAGAAAGCGGGCAAAGAGCCCGACGAAGACATCAAAACCGCCGGCGAGAAACTCTCGGAGTCCTACGAGCAACTCGAGGACGACGACGCGGGGGCCGCGATGGACAACTGGAAGGAGTCGGTCGATTACGTCGCGCGCGCGGCCGACTCCGCGAGTCGGAAGGCCTTGCGCCGCGTCGAGGACACGGTCTATCAGAACGTGATGACCCAGCTCGCGCCCTACTACTTCGACAACGAACTCGTCAGTGCCAACGTCCAGCAGTCGACGCGAAACGGCGACAACGGCGAACAGTTCGTCTTCGAGGTCAACGTCAACGACGACGAACTGAAAGAAGAGGTCTCCGACCGCCTCGCAGAGTACGAGGACGAGATCGACCGCTGGCACGTCGAAGTGGAGAAAAACACCGACGCGGCCGAAGCGATCGAGGGTGCGGAGCCACCACCCGAACCCGACGACAACTCCAGATCCACGACGAACTGAGACGGCCGACCGACACACCGACTCGGGGCCTACGCTGACAGCTACAGGTCGGCACACACTTGTAGGGGCCGCCAATATGAACCGGATAGATGGTCGAAATCGCCACGCTCGGGACCTTCGCCGTGGCCGCACTCGCGAGTCTCTTCATGGCCTGGGCGATCGGCGCCGGCTCGAGCGGTTCGACACCCTTCGCACCGGCGGTCGGCGCGAACGCGATTTCGGTAATGCGGGCGGGCTTTCTCGTGGGACTGCTTGGCTTCAGCGGCGCGGTGCTCCAGGGGGCGAACGTCTCCGAAGCGGTGGGGACCGAACTGATCGCCGGCGACGTCACGCTGTCGTCGTTGGCCGCCACGATGGCCCTCCTCATCGCGGCCGCGCTGGTGGCGATCGGCATCTTCACGGGGTATCCGATCGCGACGGCGTTTACCGTCACGGGAGCGGTCATCGGCGTCGGACTCGCCATGGGCGGCGCTCCCGCGTGGCCGAAATACACCGAAATCGCCACGCTGTGGGTGTTGACGCCGTTCGTCGGGGGCGGCATCGCGTACGCGGTCGCCCGGGCGCTTCGCGCCGACGCACTCTCCGAGGAGTACCTCGTCATCGTCCTCGCGGCGCTCGTCGGCGCGATCGTCGCCAACATCGAGTTCGCGATCCTCGGCTCCGGTTCCGGCGGGGCGTCGATCGCACAGGCCTCGAGCGGCTGGATTCCCGGGCCGGCGATCGCCGGCACCGCCGTCGCGACGCTCGCGATCGCGGTCGTCTGGGCGGGTGTGATCGCGTTCGACCTCCAAAGCGGAACGGAGCAAGGTGAGCGCCACTTCCTGCTCGTCCTCGGCGGCCTCGTCGCCTTCTCGGCCGGCGGCAGTCAGGTCGGGCTGGCGATCGGACCGCTGATTCCCCTGTCGGGCGAACTCGACCTCCCGCTGCTGGCGATGCTCGTCGGCGGCGGGTTCGGCCTCCTGCTCGGCTCGTGGACCGGCGCACCCCGAATGATCAAGGCGATCTCGCAGGACTACTCCTCGCTGGGGCCGCGGCGATCGATCGCGGCACTCATCCCGTCCTTTATCATCGCGCAGGCCGCCGTCTTCTATGGCATTCCGGTCTCGTTCAACGAGATCATCGTCAGCGCGATCATCGGGAGCGGCTACGCCGCTGCGGGCGCCGGTGGTGGCGTCAGTCCCCGCAAAATGGGCATTACCGTCCTCGCGTGGATCGGGTCGCTGGCCGGCGCGATTATCGTTTCCTACGCCGGCTACACCGCTGTGGGCGCAGTCCTGCTCTGACGCTGTCCGTCGAACCCGATGCTGGCTCGAGCGCGAGCGGTACGTGAACCGGTTCGGCCGGCAGGACGAGCCGTGTGACATCGAACGGTCTTTACACGACGGGTCGTGAGTTCGGGTATGGAAGAGGACGCCGTCGACGGGACCGCTGGGAGCGGCGGGGACGACGAGACGATCCAGTGGCGACGGGACGCCAGCACCTCCCGGACCGTACGCCTCCTGTGGGCGTTCGGCGTCGGTACCTTCTTCGCCGCGATCGGCACCGTCGTCTGCTGGCGACTGTACAGGCTCGCCGGCGAAGCCGCCGGGGGAACCGGCCGAACCGTCGTCATCGCCCTCATCGTCTCGCTGGCCGCGACGACGCTCGCGATAGCCGGCTCGAGTCGGACCGAACGCCACCTCGAGCGGCTGACGCGGCGGCTCCCGATCGACGCTCCGTCGGGAGTGAGCCTCCATCGGGCGACGGACGCTGCCGTCGGGACGGTCGTCATGGGAGCGGTCATCGGCGTCCTGATGGGAATCGGTCGCTACGTCTCGCGGAACGAACTCCTGAGCGTCGGTGCCGGCCCGTTTACCGGGCTGGCAGCACTGCTCGTTCCGGGCGCGCTCATCGCGCTCGTCCTCGCCTCGTTCCTGCAGTCGGTCGGCGCACTCGACCGCGAGGAGCGGACGATCTACCTCTACGAACCGGAACAGGCGATCGACCTCACGCTCATCGAGCGCGTCTCGATTCGACAGTTCGGGGACGTCACCGTCCTCAGGCTCAGCTACGCCCAGCCGGACGGCCAGTACGTCCAGGGGCCTCGTCGGATCGTCGTTCCGCCGGCAGTCGCGCGCGACATCGCTGCGCTCGTCGGATCGGAGCCCTGATACGGACTCCTGTCAGTCAGCGTCGGCGCTACCCCACGGCGGTTCGGGGTTGTGCCGGAAAATCGGTACAGCGGACCGTATCGTTCGTCACTCGTCGTTCTCGTCGATCTCGAGCGGCGTGGTCTCGGTTTCCGTCTCCGTGTCGCCGTTCTCGTCGGGCACCTCGAGTTTCTTGAGGCGCGCTTTCAGAATGCGCGTGTTTTCGACGGTCTCGACGGTGATACGAACGCCGTCGTAGGTGATCTCCTCGCCCTCCTCGACGAGCCGGCCGGCGCGGTTGAAGATGAAGCCGGCGATCGTCTCGAACTCCTGGCCCTCCGGGAGATCGATCTCGAGCGATTCGTTGACGTCTTCGATGTTGACCTCGCCCCGGACGAGGACGGTGTCCTCGTCGATCTCCTCGATCGGTTGTTCCTCGCCGCCTTCGAGGATCTCGCCGATGATCTCCTCGATCATGTCCTCCATCGTCACCAGCCCCTCGGTGGTGCCGAACTCATCGATGACGATGGCCATGTGCATCCGATTTTCCCGCATCTCGGTCAACAGTTCGTCGACGTTTTTCGACTCGGGGACGTGCAGCGTCGGCTGGATGAGGTCCCCGAGTTCCAGGGTTTCGGTCTCTCCGTAGTTGAGATCACGGACGAGATCCCGGATGTGGACGACGCCTTGTACGTTGTCGAGGCTGCCCTCGTAGACCGGGATGCGGGCGTGGCCGCTCTGGATACAGGTCTCGATCGCCTCGTCGATGTCGGCGTCTTTCGGAACCGCCGTCATGTCGAGCCGCGGCGTCATCACTTCCTTGACGATCGTGTTGTTGAAACGGAAGATGCGCGTGAGCATCTCGTGTTCCTCCTCCTCTAAGACGCCCTCGCGCTCGCCGGATTCGATCATCTCCTGGATCTCGTCGCGGGTGACGTACGGCGACTCGATCGCGCCCGTCGACCCGATGAGCTTGTTGATCTGTCGGGTGAGGTAATCGAAGATAACGATCAGCGGAAAGAGGAGGTACTCCGTGGCCTTCAGCGGTCTCGCGATACGGATCGACCACGCTTCCGTGTTCTCGACGGCGTAGGACTTGGGAACGCTCTCGCCGAACAGGAGGACGAGGGCGGTGATCCCGAACGTCGCCAGCAAGACGCCGGCCAGCCCCCCGAAGTGGATCGACAGGATCGCCGTCGCGATCGAAGACATCGCGATGTTGACGATGTTGTTGCCGACCAGAATCGTCACGAGCAGCCGATGGGGGTCGTCCTTGAGTCCTTTGACCAGGTCCGAACCCGGAATATCGTCCTCGATCATCCCCTCGAGGCGGTGTTTCGGCAGGTTGAACATCGCGATCTCCGACGAGGAGAAGAATGCGGAGAGTGCGATGAGGGCGGCGATAGCGACCACTCCGAGAACCGTTACTGTCGACTGATCGAACCCGACACCCACGACCGGGACCTCATAGGCGGCCAACGGGACCGCAAACAGCGGAGACAACGCCATTGATATACAGCGTTATAGCCGGATCGGTTAACCGTTTCCCATTTTACAACGGATCGCGGTCATCGACGCCGGCGACGACACGTTTACCCGGCCGTTTCCCCTACGTTCGCCCATGAGCGAGGCTGCCACCCCACCGATCACGTTCTACCGGCTCCAGGGCTGTCCGTTCTGCGAGCGGGTTACCCGGCTGTTGAACGAGTACGACCTCTCCTACCGATCGCGGTTCGTCGAACCGATGCACTCCGAGCGCAACGCCGTCAAACGCGTGGCCGGGGTTCGAACCGTTCCCGTCATCGTCGACGAAAACACCGGCGTCACGATGGCAGAAAGCGCCAACATCGTGGGCTACCTCGAGTCGACCTACGGCGAGGGCGACCGTTCCGACGCAGGCGCGGCGGACGCGGGAGGTGACGACTGATGCCCGATTTCGAGGTCGTCGAACTCGGGCCGGCCGACCACCCCGAACCCGGCGACACCGCTCCCGAGTTCACCCGGCCGCTGGTCACCGACGAGTTCTGGGAGGACCGGACGCTGTCGGAACTCGTCGCGGAGACCGAGGGCCGGACCATCCTCGTGTTCACCCCGATGACGGGGTCGTTCCTCGCGAAGTACGTCTGGGACGAGCTCACGGAGCGAAACTGGGACGACCGCGCGGGCCGGGTCGTCGGCGTCACGGCCTCGACCCCCTACGGCGTGAAGCGACTGCTCGGCGACAACGGCTATCCCTTCACGTTCTTTTCCGATCCGAGCAACGAGGTCGCGGCGTCGTACGGAATCGAGCACGAGCTCGACGGTATGACCGGCATCAGCGAACCCCGCGTCGCCTTCTTTGCGCTCGAGGACGACCGCACGATCGCGGGCGCGTGGGTCGCAACCGACTGGCCCGACTTCCCCGACTACGACGAGCTCGAAGCGGAGCTGGGCCTCGAGTGAGGTCTCGAGACCGAACGATACCTTTTTGACCGACATGAGCCGAGTTCGAATCGAATGAGCGAGTTCGACCGCGCGGCCGAAGCGATCGAGGACGGCGGTCTCGTCGTCTACCCGACGGAGACGGTCTACGGCCTCGCCGCGGATGCCCTCGCGCCCGCCGCCGTCGAGCGGGTCTTCGAGGTGAAATGTCGAGACCGATCGAAGCCGATCTCCATGGCGGTTCCCTCGGTCCCGTCGGCGCTGCAATACGTCCGCGCGACCGAGCGGGAACGGCAGTTCATGGGCACGTTTCTCCCCGGCCCCGTGACGGTTCTCTGTCGGCGACGCGCGGCCGTCCCGGACGAACTCACGGCGGGGCAGGACCGCGTCGGGGTCCGGGTGCCCGACCACGCGGTCGCGCTGCGACTCTGTGAACGGGCCGGCACGCCGATCACCGCGACGAGCGCGAACGTCAGCGGCCGGGAGAGCGCGCGCCGGCCCGCCGACCTCGATCCCGAGATCCGCGAGGCTGCGGCCGTCGTCCTCGACGACGTCGACGAGCGAGACTCGTCGTCCCGTCAGACGGAGTCTGACGACGGCAGGACCGAGAGTACCGTCGTCGACGTCTCGAGCGAGACGATCCACCGCCGCGGCGCGATGGCCGACGAGATCGAGGCCTGGCTCGAGGATTCGTAACGGCGCGAGCCAGCGGCCCGTGGAAGAGCGTCATCCGAACCCGAGCAACGACCGCAGCGTCCGCGTCTTGACCCCACACTCGGCCGTGAACTCGCAGGACTCGCACTTCGAGCGGTTAGTCGTCCGCGCCGGCGGGCCATCTAACTCGCGAACTGCCCGCAACGCGCTCCGATACTGCGCCTTCCGTCGCGTCGTCAGCTCTATCGAACGGATCACGCCGTAGGCCGGATACTCGAGCCAGGCCCGCTCGACCGACTCCTTGTGTTCCCAGGCCAACGCCTTCGCGGCCGCGACCGCGTGAACCGATTGGGACTCCCAGACGCCGTTCTCGGGTGGCGCTCCCGAGGACACCAGCGCCGGCTCGAGCGGATCGGGAACCACCTTGTGGACGATCCCGCGACAGTGGCGGCCGGTTGCGAGGACGTCCCGTCCGCGAGGGTTCCGGAGACGGTCCCACTGGCCCGCATCCGCGAGTCGCCGTCTGGTCGCCGCCAGCCGCTCGCGGTACCGAACCGACGGGACGGCGATCGGTTCGGCGTCGAGGTCGCCCGGTGGAGCCTCGAGCAGCGATTCGTACCGGGGCTCGAGCGCGCGGATCGAGTCGACCTCGGGTGGCGGTTCGCGATCCTCGGCCGGGAGTCGCTGCTGATAGTAACACTTCCGGAGACAGTAGGCGGCGGTCCGCAGGTCGCTAAACGAGACGGGAGTCTGGGTCACGATCCGTCTGGCCGCGGCTTCGTATAAGAAGTCGCGCTCGGAACGGCGGTGCAAGCAGTCGTACCGAGCGCGCCGTGGGCGCGCTCGGCCTTTTTCATCGAAGTTTTTGCGCGGGGTTCGAGCGAGCGGAGCGAGCGAGGACCCCGCGTAAAAAGTTCGGTCTTAGAAGTCCACCTCAGTTTCCATCCCCTCAGTCGCGTCCTCGAGGCCGTCCTCGCGAACGTCGGTCGTCATGCGCTCGGTGATGTCGGCGTCCGCGAGAATGCTGTCGAACTCGTCGCGGTACCGGTCGTTGGCCGTCCTGGACTGGTCTTCCGCCGCCGCAACGCGACGGTAGCGACGGATCCGACCCTCGCTGACGTCGTACTCCGCGGCGAGCGTTGCGTCGTCTTCCTCGCGGTCGCGGATCGCCGCGAGATCGACTTCGTCGGCGTCGTCCTCGCCCACCAGATGCAAGGAGAGTCGGGCCTCGAAGACGTCCTCGGCGTCGACGCCGAGTTCGTCGGCGAGCGCCTCGTCGCTCCGGTCGTCGTAGAACCCCCTCGCGACCGCGATCAACTCCTCGTCGGAGAGCGGCGTCTCGAACGCGTATCGCTCGCGCATCTGCTGGACGACGCTCTCGAGTCGCTCCGCGTCCGATCGTTCGTCTCGCTCGAGGGACCCCCGGGTATCCTCCTGCGATTCGGTGACGGTTTCCTCGCCGTCAGTGACGTCGGTGAAGATATCTCGGAGTTCCTCGGTTTTTTCGTTCATGAGTGGACACTCCAGACGGGAGTCTATTTAAGCCTGTTGCCGTTTTGCCTTGGGAAGGGAGCGGACAAGGTCGGAGTTTGACCGGGACCAGGAACGCGCGCTGGTGTCGCGATCCCGTCGGCGATCGTGTCAGTTCATTTTTGAGTACGCCATCCCCTGAAAAACTAGTGGACGTTACGTAGGTTCCTATTGGAGATTTGAAGGTTAGCTGTAGCCGAGATTGCTCCTTCGACGAGCCGGTTCGTTACTCGAAACCGGTAGGACGTACCGGGGGCGTTGTACTCACACACGACCCACAGTGAATACGGCGACGCAGGCGTAATTGTTGCTAAATACAAAGAGTTTATTTATTCAACCTATTAACTAATATCTAAGGATGCATAGAGTATTTGCCGCTGGGCTCGGCGCACAAGTAGTGCTACTCGTCGGCATCGTCGGAACGGTAGTCAGCGACTCCTTTTCGTTCTGGCCCCCGGGCGACAGGGATTGGCGTTTCTGGACGTATTGGACGGCGAGTACGATCTTTACCGGTTCGGTCCTGACGATTACAATTCTGAACAGTGGGACACTCGCAGTGCCGCTGTGGATCAGGTACCTCGGTGGCATCGTTCTCGCGGCGAGTGTCGTCTTCACCGCCGTCTCTGCGTATTACATTCGAACCGCAACGCTCGGACTCGAGGGCCAGTTGTACACTGGCGGTGCGTACCGATACACCCGAAATCCACAGTACGTCGGGTTCATTGGGATCGCCGTGGGACTGATAGCGACGGCGGCGGCGAAACTACTCGTTCCGCTGTTGGCGCTTTGTATCGTCTGGCTGTGGATTCACCCTCGCCCCGAAGAAGCGTGGTTGGCCGAACAGTACGGGAGCGAGTACGAGGAGTACTGCGAGGATGTTCCCCGATTCGTCGACGAGAGGACCTTCCGTAGACTTCTCAAAGACATGGGAAACCAGGGCTGAGTCGGACTGCGACCGCACAGCGGAAATCATTAATAATATATATTTTAATTTATTATACTGAAGTATGGAAGAAATGTCGAATCAGGCGATACTCAGCGGTGCGTTCGTGGCGGTCACCGGGGTTTACCTGATCTGGTCGACGGAAACGGCGCTGCTCACGATTCGGCGGATATCGAAGATGCTCCCGATCACGCTCGCGTGGATCGCGTTGACCGGGGTCGGAATCGTGGTTGCGATGAAACCGATCGGCCTCGAGGAGGTAGAGCGGAGTAATCTCGTTGGCGTGACCGTCGCGATGACGCTCGCCCACTGGGGTCAATGGTTCATAAACGATATCACCGACAAAGAGATCGACAAGGAGGCAAACGCCGACAGAGCCACCACGCAGGGACTCATTTCGGAGCGCGAAGCGATCGTAGTCGGAGTCACGTTGATGGTATTCGCTGTCATGTACGGTGCCACCGTCAACTCCCTTGGATTCCTGAGTGCCCTGGCCTGGGTTCTCGCAGCGATGATATACACGGTCCCTCCAATCCGTCTGAAAAACGGAGCGATATCGAGTCTACTCTGTTTCGGTATCGGTGGATTCCTTTCCGTGATTCTCGGCAGTGCGGTCGTCGGAACCTCCCCGCCGGCCGACGCGTGGCAGATAGCAACGGTATTAGCGCTCGTAATTATACTCACGATCTCGTATCAGGACCTCAAAGACGCAGAACACGATGCGAAGGCCGGTATCGATAATCTCGTCGTCCGGTACGGCAAGGATCGACTCACCAAGATACTGGTCGTCGCGCTCCCGTCGACGTTCGTTCTCACTCCGATACTGTTCGACGTCTACTACGTCGTCCCGTTTTTCGCCCTTCTTGGTGGGTTCGGATCGTATATTCTCTGGTCGTGGGACGGAGGAGAGACCACGGACCGCGCTATCACGATCATCAACGCAGTGTTTTTCGTCTCGTTTGCGACCGCGTTTTATTTCTCCTGATCCCGTCGCACGGCCGTAATCGCCTTCGGCCGGATCGGCAGCGGTCCGAATCGCGAGATCGCTACCGGTCGCGGGTACGGATCCGAAGTTCGACCGGTCCCGGATCAAGGGAAACCTTCCACGTGGGATCGAGAGTCTCCGTAACGGGTTCGAATTCGATTCGACGAATCATCGCCGCGAGGGAGAGTTGTAACTCGGTCATGGCGAATCGCATGCCGATACAGTGGCGCGGTCCGCCGCCGAACGGGAAGTACGCATACTCGGGCCTGTCGCAGTTCCAGTCACCGGTCTGCTCTGCCTCAGGGAGCCACCGCTCCGGGCGAAACGACTCGGCGTTGTGCCACCAGCGGTCGTCCAAATGAACGGAGGACAACGGCAACTGAAGCGTAGACTCCGGCGGAATTCGATACCCGCCGAGCGTCGTCGGTTCGTGGGGCTGGCGGTGAATGAAGGGAAACGGCGGGTACAGACGCATCGCTTCGTTGATGACGGCTTCCGAGAGCGTCAGCGAACCCAGGTCATCGATCGTCGGGTTCTGGTCACCACAGACGGTCTCGATTTCGCGGACGAGTCGACGCTGCATCTCGGGATCGTTGGCGAGTAACCAGCAGGTATAAGTCAGCGCGGTCGCGCTCGTCTCGTGTCCGGCGACGAGGAACTGAACGAGCTGATCGGACACCTCGCTCGGTGTGGGCGTCGTGCCGTCGGGGTATTCGGCCGTCGCGAGCAGCGACAGCAGATCGTCGCTCTCTCCCTCCGACTCGCGGTGTTCGTGGACGAGCGATTCGACGAGAGCGTCAAGGTCGGCCATCGCTCGATCGAACTTCCGTTCCGCTTTGCTCGGCACCCACGACGGAAGTACGGACCGAAGGCCGAGCATCTCCGAGTCGACGTACTCGGCGAGGGCATCCACCATTCGGACGACTACGTCCGCGCGTTCGCCCTTAAGGTCGAGATCGAACAACGATCGAGTCAGCACACCCAAGGTAAACGTGGATAGCACCTCCCGAACGTTCACGACCGTTCCGTCAGTCCATCCCTCGACCATTCGAACCGTTTCGCCGACCATATCGGCCGCATATGATTCGATCCGTTTCGGTGTGAACAGTGACTGCAGAAGACGTCGTTGCCGCCGCCAGTCGCTACCCTCGGCATAGAAGACGCCGTCCGGGGCAACGAGGTCACCGAACCTACTCTCGAATTCCCCCTTCCAGAACTCATCGTCACGAGAAACAAGAACAGTCTCGACGAGTTCGGGATCCGAAATCGCCACGAACTCACGACCGAATGCCACGTAGCTCACGACATCTCCGTACTCACCGATTGATCGGACGAAGTCGAGCGGATTACGGACGAACGACAAGGTACTTCCGATGACGGGTAATCCGTCGGGTCCAGGCGGTCGCTCCGCGACGTTCGCTGCAGCTTCCGTATTTCGCCTCAAGTGTGACCTCCTCATCGATACACAGTTCTCATCGAGGCCACTTCTAATAATTGCATAATTATTTCGATTTTATATTATGTATTATAACGACCGACGGAGATCCGGTGGAATGGCAGCTCACCAGTTGCCGACCAAACCATCTCGATAAGCTCATACATTGATTCAAATTAATAGAATTATATAGAAAAATACTTAATCAAAACTAGTTTAAGTCTTAACGTAATGTCAACAAAACACGCCGAAATGAGTATAGAAGCGGCTGCGGAGCAAATTGCGGGGATCTACGAGGACGCCGGGGTAACCCACTCAGGCGAACACGCGACGACGGTCAATCAGTTGACCGACCAACTCCCAGCACTGCAACCGCGGACGCTCGAGGCAGCGAAAACGCTGCTTTCGAGGGAAGGGGCGTTCGATGTCGATAAACTTGCAGTCGAAGAGGACAAGGGGTTACCCTTCGGGGTGTTGATCGCGCGAGAGTACTCGCTGCCGCTCGCGGTCGCTCGCTGGTACACGTACGATCTAAATGCCGACCGTCAGTCGGCGGTCGACATCGATTCCGAGTACTTTTCTGGAAATCTCTACCTGAACGGCATCGAACCCGGCGACTCGGTCACGATTGTCGACGATACGATCAGTACCGGTGGGACGATGATCGCGATGATCGAGGCCGTCGAGAAGGCGGGCGCGACGGTTGAAGAAGCCCACTGTATCGTCGAAAAGACAAGAAAAAACGGCGTCGATCGCGTCGCCGAGGAAACTGGAGTCGACGTAACGACATCGATCGCTATCGAAATCGAGGGAGATAATGTCAACGTCGTCGACAAGTGACGCGTTCCGCGCGTTCGTGACGTTCAATCGGGTGACACCGATCCGCTACTTCGCTATCGACGTGGCTCTGTTCGGGTTCCCTCTGGCGATTACCGCCCCTGATGCCGGAGTCGACCTCACCGCAGGGATTGCGTTCGCGAGTATGCTCCTCATCCGCGGTAGCATCCTCACTCACGACGACTATTTCGACGCCGAATCCGACGCCATCGAGAAACCACACCGTCCGATCCCGTCAGGGTTAGTCACCAAAACGCAGGCGTTCTGGATGGGCGCTGCGATGCTCGGCGGCGGACTGGGACTGGCGGCGCTCGTCGGGCAGTCGTTTCTCGTGGCTGCGACGCTCCTGTACGTGATCTTGATCGCGGACCCGCTCGTCTTCAACCGTCTGGACGTCACCGGTATCTCGACGCTCGTGACGGTGACCAGTATTTCGATGTTCAGCGTGATGGGATGGACCGTCTACGGTGGACTCACGGCAGGACTGGCGGCGATCTTCGCTGCGACTTGGTTGTGGGACATTTGCCACGATACGATCGGTGCGTATCTCGACAGCGATGGTGACCGACGGGCCGGCATAGCCTCGCTCGGCCGCGATTTCTCGCGAACGGCAGTCGCGGGGACAATCGCCGTGAGTCTCACCGTCTCGGTAGCGATTCTGCTCGGCTTCTTTCACCGGGGACTGCCGTCGACCGTCCTTCCGATACTGCTGCTCGCCGGAACGCTGGTCGCGACGCTCTCGTTCGGGAGAAACCGCGCCAGTCCGACGACGGTCCGGCATGCCGTCGAGTGGTACGTCGTCGGAAGCTATGCGTGGCTCGGACTGTTTCACCTCGTCGCTGTCCCGCTGTAAGTGCGGCCACCACGCCCGCCTGTTTTCGTCTTTCCAACTATACAATTATTTTTGATCTATCGTCGAGATCTATTGTATGTCAATCTATTACAAACTAAGAATAGATGGAATGTTTTCGGCAGACAGCGTCGGGGCGAGAATTGGGCGGTGTG
This sequence comes from Natrinema ejinorense, assembly GCF_002494345.1. GTDB lineage: Archaea > Halobacteriota > Halobacteria > Halobacteriales > Natrialbaceae > Natrinema > Natrinema longum. The sequence continues at coordinate 40,648 of NZ_NXNI01000001.1, read as the reverse complement.
ACAAGAATTAAGTCACAGCCACCCACGTCATTGGACATGGATGCCTTAGCACAGTCAGACGTGGCGAGGGAAACGTACTGGGGGATATCCAGCACCGAATACGCGGTGTTTTACCTCCTCGCGTTTACTGCCGTCCTCGTCTTCGCCTACGGCGCGTACCAGCGGTTCGCCCGCTACGCCAAGGGGGACGACGACTCCTTCCCACGGATCGACGACCTGCAAAACCGCATCGTGAGCGCAACCAAGATCGTTCTCTCGAACGAGAAACAGTTCAACAGGGATCTCTACGGCGGGCTGATGCACTCGTTTATCCTCTGGGGATTCCTGACGCTGTTTATCGCGACACTGATTCTCGGGGCAGACCTCTATGTCGGCCAGAAGATCCTGCATATGTCGTTCTGGGACGGAGACTTCTATCTCGCCTACCAGTTCATGGTCGACGCGTTGGGACTGCTATTCGTCGTCGGCATCGGGATGGCGATGTACCGACGCTACTGGGTGCGCAACCACCGTCTCTGGGGACGACACACCTCCAACGAGGACGATCTCTTCATCTGGACGCTGTTCGCGCTCGGCGTCGGCGGCTTCCTCCTCGAGGGCCTCCGGATCTACATCGCCGGGATTCCGAACCACGAAATCGTGAGCTTCGTCGGCTACGGACTCGCAACGCTGTTCGATGGAATCGGCCTCCCGACCACCGAAGCCGCAGTGGCTGCCGGCCCCGAGTACAGTGCGTCCGCCAATCTCGGAGCCAACGCCGAGACGCTCCACTGGCTCACGTGGTGGTCCCACTCCTTGATCGCGTTCTTCTTCATCGCGTGGATCCCCTACGCCAAGCCCTTCCACATGATTTCCTCGTTCGCGAACGTCGTCACGCGCGACGAGAAAGCGGGCAAGCGTCTACCCAACGTCCCGTCGGATCTGGACGCGACCAACGCCGAATCCATCGACGACTTCACCTGGAAGGAGATCCTCGACCAGGACGCCTGTACCAAGTGTGGCCGTTGTTCCTCCGTCTGTCCCGCCAAGGCTTCCGACCGACCGCTCGATCCCCGAAACGTCATCCTCGACCTGAAATCCTACCGCGAGGACCTCGACGCCGGCGGCGAGGAGAAACCGATCATCGCCGACGGCGGCACCTCGGTGATCAACTCCGAGACGATGGACTCCTGTATGGCCTGCATGGCCTGTATGGACGCCTGCCCCGTCGAGATCGAACACCTCAAGAGCTTCACCCGGCTCAACCGCCAGCAGACCGATCAGGGCGACGTCTCCTCGAGCATGCAGGACGTCTTCCAGAACGTCATGCAGAACGGCAACACCTTCGGCGACTCGCCGCGCAATCGTGGCGACTGGGCCGACGAACTCGAGTTCGACGTGACCGACGCCCGAGAAAAGGAGGTCGACTACCTCTGGTACGTCGGCGACTTCCCGAGCTACGACGAGCGCAACAAGCAGGTCGCTCGCTCGCTGGCGACCATTCTGCAGGAGGCCGACGTCAGCTTCGGCATCCTCTTCGACGACGAGAAGTTCGACGGCAACGACATCCGCCGCGTCGGCGAGGAACTGCTCTACGTCGAACTGGCCGGCCACCACGTCGAAACGTGGGAAGACTGCGAGTTCGACAAGATCGTCTGTACCGACCCCCACTCCTACAATACGTTCAAAAACGAGTATCCGGAGGTCAACTTCGACGAGTTCGCCGACGACCCGATGATGCCCTTCGAGTACGAAGAGCAGTGGAACGAGGACGGCGAGATCGACGTGCTCCACTGGACGCAGGCCGTCGAAGAGCTCGTCGACGAGGGCAAGCTCGACCTGAGCGGAACCGAACTCGACTACACGGTCACCTACCACGACCCGTGTCACCTCGGGCGGTACAACGACGAGTACGAGGCCCCGCGCGAACTCATCAAAGCGACCGGCTGTACCTTAGACGAGATGCCCCGCAACCGCAGCAACTCCTTCTGCTGTGGCGGCGGCGGTGGCGGCCTCTGGATGGACTTCGAGGAGGAGCCAAAGCCCAGCGAGGAACGGATCCGAGAAGCACTCGAGGATACCGACGCCGGCAGCGGGATCGAGAAGTTCGTCGTCGCCTGTCCGATGTGCATGACGATGTACGAGGACGGCCGCAAGACCGGCGACTTCGAGGACGAGATCGAGATCGTCGACGTGGCCGAACTCATCGTCGAGGCCATCGGCAAGGAAGACGAAGCGAAGGTGGAAGTCGCAGCCGACTGATCGGTGCGCCGGTCGATCCGGTAGCCGATGAATCCGATTCACGTTTTGAATCGATCGAACGGGAGAATTCGAACGGTCGGACCGCTATAGCGGCCACTAAAATGATTTACACGCTGATTGCGACGTAGTCGTGCGTCAGGTGTTCAGTGACTACTATAGTCCTCGCTGATCGTTGTCGGATCGATCCGATCGATGAGGCCGTCGAAATCGTCGTCGAAGCTGAGAACGGCATCGAGATCACCGTTTTCGACGAGCGCAACGAGGCTCGCGTCTGTGAAGCTGAGGTGGTGGTCGTCGTAGCGTTCGAAAACGCGTACCGTTTGTTCGAATCGATCGTCGGAGACGAACAGCACCTCGATCCGATCGGGAAACGGACCGCGTCCGGCGATCCGATCGCCGATAGTCCGTGCTTCACGGTGACTGTCCGTCCGCATTCGGGTGAGCGTCACCGCTTCGTCGTACACGTAATCGTTTGTATATAGTGCACCGAACTCACCGGTCAACGCGGCTTCCAATGCGTTCGTCGCTGCGTCGTGGTGTTCGTCACGTTCGTTCTGAACAGCGACGAAAACTCCGGTATCGATGAGGAGACTCATTCGCCGTACAGTACCGCATCGATCTCGTCTTCGGTCGTTTCGACGCCCCAGTCCGAACTGCCGGACAACCACCGTTCGATTTCGTCATCGGAGAGCGGCTCGAGATCATCGCGGAAGGAATCGATCAGTTCGTCTTTCGATTCGTACGTGTCGGTGACGATTCTCTCGAGCAATTCCTGTTGCGTCACGTTCGTCCCCGTCTCGAGGCGGATCTCGGCCTGGAGTTCCTCGAGATGGGACTTCGTCCGGTCGGTGACTTTGACCGACGTACTCATACGCAGTAGTAGCGGATTCCACTGGAAATACTTTTCTCCTGTATTGGAGACAGAATATGGACAGTCCGGCGTACAGAGTGGGTACGGTTACAACACAGGGCACAAAACGAACGACAGGGGAAGGCGATCAGTCGGAACAACCGGTCGATGCCACCGAATCCTCGCTCTCAGCCGCGACTACGGCGTCTTCGGCCTTTACTTCGCGGACGAACTCGAGGAAGTTGTCGAAGACGAGTTTCGCTTCGCAGGCCTCCTGGTAGTTCTCCTCGGTGATCTCCTCGAGTACTGACTCGCGGCGCTCGTCGGAGAGTTCCTTGCGGTGGACGAGTTCCCGGGCGGTTTTGCTGTCGTACTCGGGGTGGAACTGGACGCCGAAGACGCGATCCTTGCGGAAGCCGTGATTGGAGTAATCGTTCTCGGCGAGGGGGTCGGATCCGGGCGGGAGGTCGGTAACGGCATCGGAGTGGCTGGTAAAGGAGCGAAACGTCTCGTCGATGCCGTCGAACAGCCGCGAGTCGCCGGTGTGTTCGATCTCGCTGTAGCCGACCTCGTAGACGTCCATGTCCGCGACGGTGCCGCCGAGGACGTCGGCCAGCAGCTGGTGGCCCCAACAGACCCCGAGGAAGGGAATGCCGCGATCGATCGCCTCGTCGACCCACTCCGCGACCGGCTCCATCCATTCGTCGTCCCAGTAGACCGACGACCGGGAGCCGGTGACGACGGCGCCGTCGTACTCGAAGTCGTCCGGGACCGTCCCGTCGGTGGCGTCGAACTCCGCCAGCGAGGCGTCGAGTTCCCGTCGGAAGTTCCGCGTCGTGTTCTCGTCCCGATGCGCCGCGTTCAGGACGGCAATGCGGGGGTGACTCATTGCACCATAGTGGCGACTCGGTGAAAATAGACCTTCCGCCCAGCGCCGACGTTGCCGAAACCGACGACAGTGGGTTCGGAGTCGCCTCTCGAGGAGCGCATCGACCACCGTGTCGGGCGTTGTAGCGGTTACTGGAGGGAGTAGTTCCCGTTGGACTCTCTGCGGAAGCGCTCGCCGGTGTCGAACCAGCCGCCGACGAACCGACCGGGGTCGCCCCGCTCGTCGTCCTCGGCACTCTCGAGGGCGGCTGGCTCGTCCCCGTGTTCCGCCTCGGTGGCGGTCGCAGTTCGATAGCCGTCGGCGACGACTGGCCCCGAGAGCTGGAGCCGTCCAACGCCATCGCCTTCGAGGACCGCCCCTTCCTCGTCGATCAGCCGGACGCGACAGTCCGGCACAGGGCGACCGACAGCGGTATCGTCGGTGTCCGATACCGTCGAATCAGCCTCGGTCTCGAACCCCTGGCTCAGTGCGGTCGGACACTCGAGGCGGCCGTAGACCTGCGCGACCGGCACGCCACGATCCCGGTAGGCCGTGCGCACGTCGTCGCTGACCGGAGCGTCACAGATCGCCCGCTCGAGTGACTCCGCGGCGGCGTCGAAACCGGATTCGGCCGCGATATCGCGAAGGGACGGCTCCCGGCCGGGCAACAGCGTCGCCTCCTCCTCGATGATCGCGGTCACGGCGTCGCCGGGATCGAACGCCCGATCGAGCAAGAGCGTGCCGCCGACGTACAGCACCGACAGCGCGACGCGGACGAGACCGTCGACGGCCGATAACGGGGTCGGCAGCGAAACCACATCGTTCGCGGCGAGCCCCCAGGCGACGACGCCCGTGATGCAGTTGCGTTCGATGGCCGTCGCCGAGTAGTCGGCGACCGGCCGCCCCCTCTCGCCGTGGATCGCGAGGAGCGGGCTCTCACTCGGGCGTTGCTCGTCGAAATCGACGGCGTCGCGATCGCTCTCGGACAGTTCCTCGAGCGTCACCGACCGATCGAAGGGGATCGACCGCACGAGGTCGCGCTGGGCCTGCTCCGAAACGACCAGATTCGGCTCGAGGGCGTCGAACGGGCGCTCGACGGACGCCGGCGTCAGCAGGTGCGAGATCGGCGCGAACGTCACACCCAGCCGTCGACAGGCGAAAAACACCGCGAGCGCAGCGACCCGGTTTCGCGTGACGAGACAGACGGTGTCCCCGGGGCCGATATCCCGCGCCGAGAGCCGTCCTGCGGTCCGCGTCGCGATGGTCGACAGCTCCTCGTAGGAGATCCGATCCTGGTGGACCGTCTCCGCCGGGGCGTACAGCCGCTGCTCGGAGATGTCGACGACTGCCGTCCGGTCCGGGAAGTGCTCGGCCCGTCGAGCCAGCGAGAGGGTCACGGCGGTCGCTTCCACGCTCGCATACGTAGTAGGGCGGGGGTCAGTCGCAAGCACGGAGCGAAGGTCCCGACGACTACCGAGACGGCGCGCTGGGCAGCGATGAGCGAGCAGCGAATCGCTGCTCGAACCGCGAGGGATGAGTGAGCGATGCGAGGCGAGAACGGAGTGAGCGCCTCGGAACGCGAACGAATCGGTTGGGGAGGGAGTGGATCTCCCCGGCGTCGCGGTTCCGTTGGTACCGGTCGTGGCCGGCGATCACACGACTCTCACCGCCTTCGGGACCCGTTACGCGTCGTCCGTGGTTTGGTCCTCGAGAAACCCCAACAACAGATCGTTGACCGTCCGCGAGCGCTCGATGAACGCGAGATGACCCGCCCCCTTGAGCCCAGTGAACTCCCCGCGGGGCAGTCCTCGCGCGAGGTCCCGCCCGGCAGCAGGCGCTACCAGTTCGTCCGCAGTCCCGTAAACAACCTGCGTCGGTTGCGTTACCTCGACCAGCCACTCGGTCGCATCGAACCCCTGGAGCGCCGTGACCTGCGCGTCCCAGCCCTCGCGATCCGCGTCCCCATCCGCCCGCCACTCGACGATCCCGTCCAGAACGTCGGGCTGGGCCTCAAGGAAGTCCGCAGAGAGTCCCGTCTCGAGCGATCGGCGAAGCGCGTCCGGGTCGTCCGGGGGTGCGAACAGCGGCTCGAGGTCGAACTCGGAGCCCCGAGCCGCCGTTCCGAACAGCGACAGCGTCTCGACGCGACTCGAGGTCCGGGCCGCCGCGAGCGCGATCGCGCCGCCGAGGCCACAGCCCACGAGGTGGGCCTTGCGGATGTCACAGTCGGCGAGGACCGCCTCGAGGTCGGCGACGAGCGTCTCGAGGTCGTCGGGGCCCGGCGGTGCGTCGGAGCGGCCCGTCCCCCGCAGATCCCAGACGACGACCTCGTGGGGACCGGCGACGGCGGCGTGTTGCCAGCCCCACAGCCAGCCGCCGAGGCCGGCTTCGGGGACGAAGACGACGGACTCGCCCTCGCCGGCGCGGTCGTAGTACAGCGAGACGCCATCGTTCGATGCGGTCGGCATACGAGCAGTGAGCGCCCGGAGTAAGGCGACAGTTTCGGTTCCCCGCGAACACCGCGTGAGGTCCCGCCCGCGATGCGGCCGTCTTTCGAGCCGGCCTCGACGAAACTATCAACTGACTCGATCTCGTCGATGCGATCTCAGTGCCTCGAAAACAGCTCCTGAAATCCAGAATCGACAACGATGGTACTGTGAGATCTCTCTCGATTCCCGTGTTTTCCTACTCACTAAATTGATCAACAAGATATAAAATGGAGCGTTGATATATAGATTTCATGGGTTTCAGCGCGATCAGTTATATATGAGTGGCGCAAGTGATATGATCGCATTTTATACATCTTCTCTCCCGGATGATATCATCGGAAAAACTATCGAAACCTGTGAGCGGATCGGGTTCGAGATCAGTGGAGACCCTAGTGAGCGAGGGTCCCGTGAGTTTCGTATACGATACAACGAGGGCTGGCTCAACGTATTTATCCATCCGGACGAGGAGCGCCCCCCGAACGAGCCGGTGGTCGGTATCAGCTGTGCGCAACTGATCAAGCCGGCCAAAGCATCGGATGAACGGGTATTCCGAGATCGGATGAGCGCAGTCTTCGAACTCCTCTGTCGGCTCTCCGTGACGCTCGACGTCGACTACGCACCCCTGTTTTGTCCGCCAAATCGGCGTGCAGGCCTCGACGGTCGCCCGATCGGCGAAAATCTCGAGGAACACCCCCGAATCGGCGTTTACGACCGAACCGTCGTCGAACAGTTCGGCGGCCTCGAGGCCATGTTCGACGCACCGCCGTGGTACACCGCGACCCTCGAGGGCGACAAAATCGTCGTCGTCGAAACCGAACAGCCCTGGGATCGGATCGACTGGCGGCCACCGACCGACGCCGACTTCCTCGAGACCGTCACGTTCGACGATTCCGACGAACGAGCACAGCAGGACCACGGCTTCGGCGATCCGTTCGCCGCCCTCGAGACCGGCGCGATCGGGACGGATCTCTGCGTCCCCCGCGAGAAGATCGGTCCCGAGTTCCGCAACGAGGACCTCGAACTGGTGCACGTCCGCGTCGACGAGGAGCGAAACCTCCGCCGGCTCGATACCGGCGCGTTCGTCCGCAACGTCGTCAACGAGGATCCAGGCGATCCCGCCGCGTTCATGATGGCAATGCTCGAGGACGTCCCTGCGGATGCCGCTGCCGACGAGCTGATGGTCTCGACGTTACTGCGAGGGGTCCCGCCGGCGTTCGTCCGCCTCGACGATCGGGACGACGAAACCATCGTTTCGAAGGTCATGGCTCTCGACGTCGACGTCGCCAAAGTGGATCTGCTCATCAGCCTCGGCCGTGTCGCTCGCGAGGGTGGCCTCACGGAGGAGGGTCTCCGAGAGATGGATCGGTTCCTCGAGAATCTCGAGGGGGTCGAGGACGTCGAGGGGATCGAGCAGCGCATCCGAGATCGCCTGCTCTGATCGAATCTATCGCGCCTCTTGATGGGTGATGAGAAGGCTCGAGGTCATCCGTCGCAATACCACGCCAACGGGACCGATACTGGAGACGAAATCGCGAACGCTTACGCGTTCAGCACCTGCCGCAACACGTCGGGCGCGTCCTCGAGCGCCTCGTCGAGATCGTCGACGTTGGGGCCCCCGCCCTGTGCGAAGTCCGGCGGACCGCCGCCGCCGCCGCCGACTCTCGAGGCGAGTTCGCCGACGACCTCCCCCGCGTTGACGCCGACGTCGTCCGGCACGGCAACGACGAACTGGGCACTGCCCTCACCGCTGCCGAGGACGGCGATCTTGCCCGCTTCGACGAGGGCGTTCGCAGTCGCCCGCAGTTCGTCCACGTCGGCGTCGATCCTGTCGACGACGGCCGTCGCGTTGCCGACCTCGACTTCCTCGCCGCCGCCAGTGCCGCCGGCGCGGGCCTCGGCGAGCTGTTCCGTCAGGTCCTCGATCTCCTTGCCTCGCGCTTTCCACTCCTCGAAGAACCGCTCGGCGGTCTCGGGGACGTCTTCGGGGGAGACGTCGAGGACCTCGGCGGCCTCGTAGAGCGCGTCCTCTTTGACCTGGGTCGCCTCGATGGCGGCCTCGCCGGCCGCGAAGGTGATCCGCTCGACCCCGTCCTGAACGCGCTCGGTGTTCAGGACTTTGATCGTCCCGATGTCGCCGGTGCGGGCGACGTGAGTGCCACCGCAGGCCTGGGTATCCTCGTCGACGTGAATCAGCCGGATCTGCTCGCCCGGCGGGATGCCGCCCTGATAGAGGTCGAAGCCGTATTCGGCCTCGGCGTCGTGGCGGTCGGGCCACTCCTGGGAGACTGCGGAGTTATCCATCACGATCTCGTTTGCGCGTTTTTCGATCCGCTTGACGTCGTCGCGTGAGATCCGGTCGTAGTGGCGGACGTCGATCCGCGAGGAATCGACGCCTTTCTGGGCACCCGCCTGCCGGATGTGTTCGCCGAGGATCTGTCGTGTGGCGTGGATGACGATGTGGGTCGCCGTGTGGTGGCGCATGAGTTGGCGGCGTCGGCTCCCGTCGACCTGTCCGTTGACGAACTCGCCTTTGCCGGGGTCCTCGTCGGTCCGATGGAGGATGATGCCGTCCTCGATCTGGACGTCCTCGACCTCGACGGTGGTGTCGTCGGTCGAGAGCGTCCCCGTGTCCGCGGGCTGCCCACCGCCTTCCGGATAGAACATCGTCTGATCGAGGACGACGTCGTAGCCGTCATCGCGTTCGAAGACGTCGAGGACGACGGCTTCGAACTGCGTCCGCTGCTGGTCGTCGTAGTAGAGCTTCTCCGTTTCCGGAAGATCGACGAAGCGTTCGTCGTCGCCGTCCTCGGTCACCCCGACGGACTCGGGCGTGTCGTGGCGCTGTGCAACCAAACTGTAGAAGTCGTCGGGGACGTCGACTGCTGCACCCGCGTCCGCCGCGATCTCTGCGACCATGTCCGGCTGGATGCCGTGGGAGTCGTAGAGTTCGATTAGCTCCTCGGTCGGGATCGGCTCGCCTTTCTTCGCGTACTCCTCGGCTAAGGTCTCGACCCGACGACCGCCGCGCTCGAGCGTCTCGCGGTACTTCTCGACCTCGGTGCGGACGATGTCCCGGATCGTGTCGCGGTTCTCGTACGACAGACGCTCGGCCTGCATGTCGACGAGTTCGTCCAGCGGCGCGTCGACGCCGACCGTGTCACAGAGCCGCTTCGTGCGTCGGAGGACCATCCGGGCGAGGTAGCCCGTCCCGACGTTCGAGGGGACGATACCGTCGCCGAGCATGTAGGCGAGGGTTCGGCAGTGGTCCGCGATCGCGTAGATGTCCTCGAGAGGGTCCATCAGTTCCTCGAGTGCCGCGGCGTCGACGCCGAGTTCGGCCGCGATCTCGCCGCGGGCGGTCTCCATGTCCTCGGCCTCGTCGATGTCCATGTGGCCCGCGAGCTTGGCGGTCCGATAAATGAGGTCCTCCTGCTCGTCGGTGTGGTCGAGTCCAGCGTTGTCCTTCAGGAAGGCGATCATGTCGGGATAGACCGCCTCGTAGACCGTCGGCGTTCCCTGGGAGACCCAGGTCCACCGCTCGAGCCCGTAGCCGGTGTCGACGATGTAGGTGTCCATCGGGCTGTAGCGGTTCCCGTCTTTCATCTCGTACTCGCCGTCGGGGTCTTGCTCCATGGACATGAAGACGAGCGTCGCGAGTTCGACGCCCCGGTAGATGACCTCGATGGCGGGGCCGGCGTTGCCGCCGCCGACCCACGGGTCCTCGATGTAGATGACTTCCTCGAGATCGACGCCCATCGACTCGAAGAAGCCGTCACAGAGTTCGACGGTTTCGTCCTTCCAGTAGACCTCGCCGTGGTAGGCGTACTCGTCTTCCGGGATGTCCTCGCGCGTGTTGAACGCGTGATGGGCCATCATCTCGAAGGCCATCGTGTGTCGCCCGGTCTTGCCGACGTTGTCGATGTCCTGCATCCGGATGCAGGGCTGGGAGACCGTCAGCGGGTTCGCCGGCGGCGGCGTCTCGCCGCTCGTCACCAGCGGCTGGAAGTCGTAGATCGACGCCTGCGTCAGCAAGACGTCATCCCGCCAGCGGTTCGCCGCGACGGGGTAGGGATCGATTCGCTCGTGATCGTTGGCCTCGAAGTAAGAGAGAAAGGCCTCGCGCATCTCCGCCAGGTCGTAGGACTCGTCGAATCCCGAGTTGTCGATGAAGCCGTACTCCTCGCAGGGCGGCTCACCACAGGTTACCCGGTCGTGATCGCGCGTCCAGAAGTGAGCGCCACACTCCGGGCACTCCTTGCGCTCGAACCCTTCCTCCTCGAAGTACTCGAGGCGGTACTCCTCCTCTAGTTCGCTCATTACGGGTCAATTGCCCCTGCAGCGCGTAAAACAGTTCCGCAACCGTCGTCGAGAACCGATCGACCGACACGAACGTGATCGGCTCCCCGAACCGGGCGCTCGGACGCCACCTGTCGAGAGCGTTATACTAGCAACTGAAACGGTTTCCACACTGGTCGCAACGCTGTCGTGCGACCAGTTGTGCAAGACTTCCGTTGCTACTATACGTCTCGGCCGATGCGTCCAGTAGACACATTAGCCTGGATTACCGTCACCACATATAGATCGTCTTCGCCACCGACCAATGACGCATCCGCCTGCGACAACGCGACCGCGAACGATCCTCTACGTCGCCGCGACCGAGGCAGCGGCCAGCGACGGTGCTACCGCGCTCGAGACCGTCGAGACGGGGCCGGAGCGCTCTATCCGACCGGCGACGACGGTCGAGCGCGTCCGCAACTGGGCCCCGGCAGTCGACTGCGTCGTCTTCGCCGAGACGCCGACGACCGCCGCGGGGTCCAACCTCCTCGAGGTCGTCGAGGCCTGTGGGTCGACGCCGCTAGTGCTCTTTTCCGACCCGTCGTACGCGCCGCCGGCCGCACGATCGACCGACGGAATCGACGGCTACGTCCGCCGCGACACCGACGACGCCGTCGTTCACCTCGCGGACGAGATCGAGTGGGTGTGCCGGGGCGACGACGAGTCCAGCGGTTCGACCGACGACGGGGCAGCGACGAACGGCCAACCGGCCGACCGGCTCCTCGAGTCCGTTCCCGAAGCGGCCGCCTGTCACGATCGCGACCGCCTTTTCGACCTGTTGGTCGAGACCGCGAGCGACGTACTCGATCGCGACTACTGCTGGCTCTCGACGGTCCACTTCGGCGATTTCACACCGCGAGCGACTGCATCGGGGCTCTCGGCGGACGATCTCGAGCCGGTCGCACGCGAGGGCCCTCTCGAGGAGGCGCTCCGAACGGGTGAGCCGATCCGTATCGACGACCTCACGACTGACGACCGGCTGGCGGTCCCCCTCGACGGGGTCACATCGCTGTGCTGTCTCCCCGTCGGTGACGCCGGCGTTCTACAGGTCGCCGCCGAGAACGCGGGTGCGTTCGACGAGCGCGACTGCGACCGGCTGGCAGCGTGGTGTCGGTTCGTCGCCGCGATCCTCGAGCGAATCGACGCCGAAGCCAGCCACAGTACGGAACGCGAGCAGTTGCGCCGAGAACGGGACCGACTGCAGACGGAGCGAGACCGACTCGCCGACGAACGCGACGAATTGGCTCTCGAGCGCGATCGGCTTGCGACCGAGAACGAACGACTCGCGGCCCAGAACGATCGGTTTCAGGCACTGTTCGCGAACGTCCCTGAGCCGGCAGTTCGATACGAGATCGACGACGGGAAACCGATCGTCCGAGATGTCAACGACACGTTCGTCGACGTCTTCGGGACGACACCCGAGACGATCGTCGACGAGCCGGTCGACGAGGCCATCGTCCCGCCGGGCCTCGAGTCCAGACGAACGACGCTGCTCGAGTCGCTCCGGGCGGGGGAGTGTCGCCAACTGGTCAGTCGTCGGGAAACCGTCGACGGCGTCCGGGAGTTCCTGCTCACGCTGGTCCCGGCCGAAGCGGGCGCGAGCGACCGGAACGCCGACGACGGGAACAGCGACGGTGACGACAACCCGGCGGGGCTGATCGTCTACAGCGACGTAACGGACGCGAACCGGCACGAACGGGAGCTGGCAGCCGCCCACCACCGCCTCGAGACGATCGCGGACCTGGTCGACGAGGACGTTCGGTCGCCCCTGAACGTCGCGCGTGGCTACCTCGAGCTCGCGGCAGAAACCGGGGACGAAGAGCACTTCAGGGCGGTCGAGGACGCACAGGAGCAGCTACGGGAACTCGTCGATCAACTCGTCGCGATCGCTCGCCAGGACGACGTGATCGTCGAGACCGAACCCGTCGCCATCCACGACGTCGCGCGACGGGCCTGGGTCGCCGTCGAGACCGGCGACGCGCGACTCGTCACCCAGACGACGACGGACCGCGTGCTCGAGGCGGACAAAGCGCGGCTGCGTGAACTGTTCGAACACGTGCTGGGGACCGTGGTCGATTCGACCGACACGGCTGCTCCCGGGGCGGACGACGGAGCCCAAGACGGGGAGGGCGAGCGTACGGACCCCGCGACGCAAGTGGTGACGGTGGGTGCGACCGACGACGGCTTCTACGTCGCCCGACACAACCCCGACGCCGACAGGCAGGTCGTCGACGACGGACTCGAGACGGACCCGGTCCCGGGGCGACTGGCAGCGGGCGACGGGACCGGTTTCGAACTGGGTACCGTCGAACGCATCGCCGACGCCCACGGCTGGAACGTCGGCGTCGCCGAGGACGACGATCGGATCGCCTTCGCGTTCCGAGGGGTCGAATCGGTCGACGAAACGTAAACGACCCCACCCTACTCGCTCACTGCGTTCGCTCCTCAAGGTCGGGACTCCACCGCGGAAGACGCTACGTACAGAACCCGTGCTACGATCGACTGCCGACGCGGCCCCGAACGAGAGCCATCGCCCTCACGCCGTTTCTTCGAGCGCCAGCGAGGCCAGCATCGCCTCGAGTTGGAGTCGTTCGTTCGCGCCCTCCGTGATGCGATAGTCGACCTCGCCGAGGCGCTCGAGCAGTCGAACGGTGGCCTGTTCGGGGAGGTCGAACTCCCAGGCCGAGCGGTGGAGTTGGTCGATGACGTCGCCGCCGGCGAGGCCGCGCTCGGTCAGGAGGTCCTCGAGGGCGGCGCGGGCGGCGGTGAAGTCGCCGTCGATGGCGTGTTCGACCATGGCCTCGACCTCCTCGGGGCGGGCGGTAGCGGTGATCGCGAAGACGGTCTCCTCGTCGACGGTCTCGCCCATCACGGCGGCGGCCTGCAAGGCGTTGATCGCCTTGCGCATGTCGCCGTCGGCCGCGTAGACTAAGGCGTCGACGCCGTCGTCGGTCACCGCGATGTCTTCGGTGGCGGCGATCTCGCGAACCTGCGCCTCGATGGCGTCGGCGGTGAGTTCGGTAAAGCGAAAGACCGCACAGCGGGACTGAATCGGATCGATGATCTGGCTCGAGTAGTTACACGAGAGGATAAAGCGCGTGTTGTTCGAGAACTGCTCCATCGTCCGGCGCAACGCCGACTGGGCGTCGGAGGTCAAAGCGTCGGCCTCGTCCAGAAAGATGATGCGGTGGGAGTAGCCGCCGAAACTCGAGCGTGCGAAGTCCTTGATCCGCTCGCGGACGACGTCGATCCCGCGCTGGTCGGAGGCGTTGAGCTCGAGGAAGTTCTCGCGCCAGTCGTCGTCGTAGACCTCTCGAGCGATGCTCTTCGCGGCTGTCGTCTTCCCCGTGCCCGCCGGTCCCGCGAACATGAGGTGGGGGAGGTCGTCCTGCTCGACGTAATTTTCGAGGCGCGGAACGATGTCCTCGTGGCCCTTGATGTCGTCGAGTCGTTCCGGGCGATACTTCTCGATCCAGACTTCGGTCTTGCCGGGTGTGGGCTCCGCCGCCTGGGCGTCGGCCTCGCTCATACCGGTCGAAGGTGGGGCCGCAAGATAAAACGACCGAAGGTCGGCGTCGGACCGAGTCACCGGCGGCCTCGCGGGTGACGAACGATTCACGAAGCGTGACAGTTCCCGGCCTTGAAACCGTGGTGACAGGTTTTACACCCTGCTCGAGGAAGTACTACCCGTGATGCTCGAGCATGATGCGCTATCGCGAGTCGTCGTCTGCCTACTGGTCGCGCTCGTCGTCTGCGGTACCGTCCCGGCGACGGCTGTCGCCCAAACGAACGGTCAGACCGGCGGCACGGTCGTCGTCGAGGAGGGTGAAACGGTCGACAACCTCGAGGCCTTCGGCGGGAGCGTCGTCGTCCGTGGAACCGTCACCGGCGACGTGAGTGCCGTCGGGGGCGACGTACGGATCGAACGAACCGGTGAGGTCGGGGGTAACCTCGAGGCCGCTGGCGGGAGCGTCACGATCGCCGGGACCGTCGACGGCGACGTCGAGGTCGGCGCAGGGAGCCTCACGGTCACCGAGAGCGGGACCGTCGGCGGCACCCTCATGGCCGGCGTCGGGAGCGCGACGATCGACGGGACGCTCGAGGGCGACGCCGAAATCGGGGCCGAAACGATTCGACTGGGCGAAACCGCCGCAATCGCCGGCGATCTGCGCTACGACGGCGATCTCCAGGGGAACACCGACGCGGTCGCGGGCGAGATCCAGGAGGACGCCTCGCTCGGGGTCGACGTCGCGCCGACGATTCACCCGTTTGCGTCGTGGCTGTTCGCGGCCTACGTCCTGGCGGTGAACCTGCTGCTCGGGGCCGTGTTGCTCGCACTGTTTCCGCGGTTCTCCGACGGCGTCGCCGACCGCGTCGCAGCCGGCCCCCTGCGCTCCGGACTGGTCGGGCTGGGCGTGTTCGTGGGCATTCCCGTGGTTCTGATCGCGCTCGCGATCACGGTCGTCGGCATCCCGCTGTCGTTGATCGGTGGCTTCGTGTTCGGACTGCTGTTGTGGGTCGGGACGATCTACGGCCGGTTCGCCGTCGCCGCGTGGCTCCTCTCGCTGCTGGGCGTCGGGAACCGCTGGCTCGCGCTCGTCCTCGGACTAGTCGCCGGTGCCCTCCTCTCCCGGCTTCCGATCCCCGTCGTCGGCGGGGCGATCAATCTGGTCGTCCTGTTGCTGGGACTGGGTGCGCTCGTTCGTGGGCTAGTGGGCAACTGGCGCAGCGCTCGAAACCGGGACCAGCAACGCCCAGCCGGGCCCGACAGCGACGAACCGACCGCGGATTAGTACCGTCCCAAGCGTCGACTGCTGAGCGAAATCGGAACCCACCGCATGATTTCGCTCAGCAGTGTAGGCTTGGGCCGCCACTAGCCGGGAGCGATGCTCTCAAGACGATCGTCTCGTTACCGTGACCTATGCGCGTCACCGTCGATATCAAGGGCGAAGACACCTACGAACTCGACCTCGAGGCGGTGGCCGGCGGTGCCGACCGCGACGGCGGCAGCGCCACGACGCCGACCTACGCGGACCTCCTCCGCGAGGTCGAGTTGAGTCCCCACGAGGTGAGTGTCCTCGTCGACGGCCGGCCAGTGCCCGAAGATCAGCCCGTCGAGAGCGACCACGTGACGGTGTTGCGCCTCATCAAGGGCGGCTCCTGGGGGTGAGCCGACCGTCGTCTCGCCGCCCCGAAAGCCGATCCCACACCGTTTCGATCGGGCGGGACCGACGCGTTGTTGAGCCACGCCGCCCAACGTCGGTGTGAATGTTCGTCCGCACGGCGACTTCCGACGACGCCCTCGAGGTCCGGCGCATCCTCGATGGCGCGATGCTCGAGCTCGGCGACGTCGAACGGCGGATCGACGACGGCGACGTCTTCCTGGCGGGCGATCGGCGCGGGACGGCGGCGAGTGCGGACACCGACGGGAGCGAACGAATCCTCGGGACCGCCGTCCTCGAGCCCCTCGAGAACGAGCGGGGGGCCCACGTCGGGGCGATCGGCGTCCGTCGTCGGCATCGGGGCCGCGGGATCGGCTCGGCGCTAATCGAGCGGGCGCTCGAACGAGAGGGGCGTCTCACGGCGCGATTCGACGACGGCGTCAGGCCGTTCTACGAGCGGCTGGGATTTTCGATCGAGCCGATCGACGAGCAGCGCCACCGCGGCGTGGCGGTGACGGCCGGACGCGTCTGACGACCCCACACATGGGGACCCGTCGCCTGCCAGCGCAGTTTTATCCGACGTGAACGTGGTACGTGTCGTCGCATGGCGCTCCAACGGATGCTCAGCGGCGATCCGTCGAAGAGTTCGAAGGTCTATCTGGCGATCGGCGCTCTCTCGCTGGTGAAAGCGATCGCGGTCCGCAACGACCGCGAGCGGTTCCGACGCGAGCTGGTCGACGCCGGGCTGTTCCTCGGCGTCGGGGTCGCGCTCCACCGGTTCAGCAAGATGAAGGCACAAAAACGGCAGGAACTCGAGTCCCAGGTCCCCGACTGGGCGGCCGACGTACTAACCTCCGAAGCGACCTCGAAGGGGCTGCAAACGCTCGCGAAGCGGCGATTCGGGCAGTCCGAGCCCGAACCGGAGACGGTTCGAGAGCGAGCGCGCAGCGTTTTCTCGAGCCGGTAACTCGCCGTCGGTCGCGCCCCTTTCTCAGTCGGATTCCGCGTCGACGGCGGGTGGGGCATCGGTCGAAAGCGGCTCGAGCGACGCCGAAAAGTGGCGGAGTTCCGGGACTGCGGGGTTCGAGACGATCTCGAGTCCCGACACCTCGTGGCGGTTCTCGAGGACGGCTTCGGCCGTCTCGACGACGTGCTCGAAGTGTTCCCGGTGGTAGGTCCGGCGCGGAACCGCGAGTCGGACCAGTTCCGGCCGGTCGGTCTCGGGGAACGCGAAACTCCCGAGTTCGACGCCCCTGACACCCCCTTCCCGATACAGTTCGCAGACCAGTACCTGTCCCGGGAACCGCTCGGCCGGGATGTCCGGAAAGGTCGCCCCCGCGTCGAGGTAGACCGCGTGCCCGCCGATCGGCGTGTACACCGGGAGTCCGGCCTCCTCGAGCATCGCGCCGAGTTCGCGGACCTGTTCGACCCGGTCCTCGATGTACGCCTCCTCGACGGCTTCGCGCAGACCGACCGCCATCGCGGCGACGTCTCGCCCGGCCATGCCGCCGTACGTGGGGAACCCCTCGTAGAGGATCGCACGCTGTTTACACCGCTCGAAGAGGGCCTCGTCGTCGGTCGCGACGAAGCCGCCGACGTTCGCCAACCCGTCTTTCTTCCCGCTCATGACGATCGCGTCCGCGAGCCCGAGTTGCTCGCGTGCCACCTCGGCGACCGTCGCGTCCGCGAACTCGTCCTCGCGTCGCGTCACGAAGTAGGCGTTCTCCGCGAAGCGACAGGCGTCGATCACGAACGTGGCGTCGATCTCGTCGGCGAACGCCCGGACGCGACGGGTGTTCGAAACGCTGACCGGCTGGCCCGCCGTCGAGTTGTTCGTGATCGTCAGGATAACCAGCGGGACGCGTTCCGCCCCGACCTCGTCGACGACCGTGCGGGCTCGCTCGAGCGAGAAGTCACCCTTGAACGGCTCGTCCGTCGCCGGATCGTGGGCTCCCGGAACCGGACAGTCGACCGGATCGGCGCCTTGATTCGAGACGTGCGCTCGCGTCGTATCGAAGTGGGTGTTGTTGAGCGCGACGTCGCCTTCGGAGAGCAGGCTGCCGTAGAGAACGTTCTCGGCACCGCGACCCTGGTGGGCCGGCACCACACGGTCGAACCCCATCACGTCCGCAACCGCTGATTCGAGGCGGCCGAAGCTCGCCGAGCCGGCGTAGGCCTCGTCACCCTGGAGCAACGCGGCCCACTGGTCGTCGCTCATCGCCCCCGTCCCACTATCCGTCAAAAGATCTATGAAAACGTCGTCAGCGGGAAGATTGAACGCGTTGTATCCGGCCTCCTCGAGCGCCTTCGTTCGCCGTTCTTTCGATGGTAGGTGGATCGGTTCGACGACTTTCGACTTGTAGGCGACCATACCCGATCGATGCCGTCCAGCGTGTTCAGTCTAGCTGAGAGGTTGTGAGCGTCGATGACTCGAGACGGCCCCCGCCGGACGGATCGGCGCATCGATGGACGGAATCGGTGGGCAACTCGCCAATGGGTCTGACGGTGGCACAGTACGGGCAGGGTCGCTCACGTCCGCCACCTCAGCGCGTGTCGATCCCGACGCCGCCGAAGGTGTCCTCGGCGATCCGCTCCCTCGTCGGCTCGGGGCCGACGAGTTCCAGGGCCTCGAGACGCTCGTCGCGGATGGTGAGTGTCCTGGCCGGCGCAGTGCCATGGGTCGGGCCGGCGTCGGGCTCGCTCGATTCGACGCGGTCGTCGGGCTCGCTCGAGTCGGCGGGGACGGGTTCGCTCGAATCGGTTGCGGTGAGCGCACCGAGTTCGGCCGCAGTAGCGTCGATCACCTCGCCGTCGGCCCGGACGGTCACGTCGGCGTCGCCGATGAACTCGAACTCGAGGTCCGCGCACGTCGGGGTGCCGCCGTCGGCCTCGTTGACTCCCCCCATTCCGTTGGAATCGGTGTCCGTGACGTTCGACGCCGGCGTCTCACCGTCCGTACCGGTCGCCTCTGCCGTCTCGACGGTTGCGAGGTCGGCGAACAGTTCGGTCGCCGTCGTGTCGTCGACATCGACCGCGTCGTCCGGGATCGGATCGTGAGCGCCGGCATCGTCCTCGAGGAGGTCGTCGGTCGAGTCGACGCCGAACTCGGCGAGGACGGCGTCGGGATCGGGATCGATGCCCTCGAAAACATCTGTTACTGTCGGATCGGTACTCATGCTCCCGTCTGCACCGTTCTCCCCCTTCGTTACGGTTCGGCTACCAGAGTATTAACGATCGAATACTCCGGTGGCTACGAAAGTAATAGATTGGTAGGGGCGGCTGTAATCCGAATTCGCCGGGCCGAAACTATAGTAGCAACTGAAACGATTTACACACTGATCGCAACGCTGTCGTGTGATCAGGTGTGCAATGACTTTCAGTTGCTACTATAGAGGCCGATTCCCGCGGGAGTGCGTGAGACGAACCGAACAGGATCGCTCGAGCTAGAACAGGTTCTGGGTTAGCTCGAGGGTTTCCTCGCGGTCGTCCCAGTCGACGAAGAGGGCGACGCTGGTCGCGCTCGTGATGATGTCCTGGAGATGAATGCGGGCCTCGGCGAGGGGGTTGACGATCTCGCTGATGATTCCCGGCTGGTTTGGGAGCTCCCCGCCGGTCACCCGGATGACGGCGATCGGCGAGTCGACGGTGACGCTCGAGAGTTCGTCGCGGGCGATGACCTCGCGGTGGAGGATGTTCTCGGCACGTTCGGCTTCTTCCTCGTCGATGTAGAACGTGACCGTGTCCATTCCGCTGGCGACGGCGTCAACGTTGATGTCGCTTTCGGCGAGCGCTTCCGAGAGGTGATTGAAGATACCGGGCTGATTTCGAATGGCTCGACCGGCGACGGTCAGGCAGGCCAGTGGCCGCTCGCGCAGGTCGACGAGGTTTCTGAACTCGCCCTCGATGCTCGTCCCGCCCGACAGCAGATCGCCGTGCTGGTAGTGGACGACACGAACGTCGAGTTTCCCGTCTTTGTACGACAGTGCCGAGGGCGCGACGACCTCAGCGCCCCGAAACGAGAGGTTTCGGAGTTCGTCGACGGAAATCTCGCCGACGTTGCGGGCACCTTCGACGACGTGGGGATCCCCGGTCATGACGCCCTCGACGTCGGTCACGATGACGACCTCGTCGGCGTCCATGTACTTGCCCATCATGACCGCCGTCGTGTCGCTGCCGCCCCGGCCCAGCGTCGTGATCGAGCCATCCGGTCCCTCCGCTAGAAAGCCGGTGATAACCGGCACCGTCCCGTCGAGTTCCGCGGCGACCTCCTGTGCGCGTTTCTGGGTCTCCTCGACGTTGACCTCGCCGTACTCGTCGGTGACGACGGGCCACTGATCGCTTCCGGGCTCGAGGAACATCGCGTCGATGCCCCGAGCCGACAGCGCGGCCTTGAGCATCCGAACCGACGTCCGCTCGCCCATGCTGACGATCTGGGCGCGATCGGCTTCGTCCGTCTCGAAGCTGATCTCCTCGAGCAGATCGTCGGTGGTCGATCCCATCGCGCTCGCGACGACGGCGATCTCGTGGCCGTCCTCGACGGCCGCAGCGATCGAATCCGCGGCACGGTTGATCCGGTCGCCGCTACCGAGGCTCGTTCCGCCGAACTTGGCTACGACGCGCATGCTGACACCTCACTGCCCGCGTGCGTGACGGTGGTGTGACTCATACTCGGTCAGTTACCAGAGCGTGCAGATAACTGTGTCCCATCGGTCGCGTTTTTAGGACTCGCTTGATCCGACGCTCCCGTGACTCGAATGCAAGCACCCCATCGGTTCGGGCCGACCGGGTCGAGCCAACGATCCGCGACCGGGGTTTATTGTTGTGCGCGCCATTACCATACGTCGATGAACGTACGGGACGCACTCGAGGCCGATGCCAACGCCCTCGCGTCGATCGCGGACTCCCCGACGGACGTGATGCGAAATCTCGTCCACGATCGGACGGTACGGGTCGCCGAGGACGGGACGCACGACCCGAACGCGGACGTATCGGGCTCGCAATACGACGGCTCCGATCCGGAGGACCTCCTCGGGTTCATTAGCTTCGACGCTCGCGAGGACACCGTCCACGTCACCCAACTCGACGGAACGAGCGAGGCCTGCAAACGGTTGCTGGCCGAACCCGTCCGGTTCGCCGAACGGGAGTCGATGGCCGTCGAACTACTGGCGTCACAGGACGCCACCCCCATCGAGAACGCTGCTCGAGAGCTGGGATTCGAGCGACGCGGCCGCGGCCCACAGTTCGACGGCTCCCCGACGGTTCGATTTCGACTCGAGCCATAGGACGGTCTTCGGACCCCAATCCCGGACGGAGTCGGTCGCCACCCGAGTCGATCCGCGGCCGATTCGCCCTCTGGAGGGCGAATCGGCCGCCGTTTCGTGAATCGGACCAAATCTGGTTTACTCGGGTACTTCCAAGATCCGGTATGGACGAACCGACTTCGGCGTTCGCTACCGATCGAAGACCGACTCGTCGAACCGTGCTGGGCGCCGTCGGGGGTGGCGCGCTCGGATCGATCGCCGGCTGCCTCGGTGGGGACGAGACGGCAGACGTTCCAGCGCCGATCAGTATCGCCGACGATCGGGGGTGTGACAACTGTACGATGATCGTCGGGAACCACCCCGGCCCGGCCGGGCAGGCACACTACGAGGATCCGACGGCAGTGCTCGAGGAGGATCGGCCGGCCCAGTTCTGTAGCTCGCTGTGTACGTACGCGTTCACCTTCAAGCAGGACGTCGATCCCACGGTCAGCTACCTCACGGACTACTCGACGCTCGAGTACGACATCGAGGAGGGCGACGACGGCCCCGTGATCTCCCGCCACCTCGACGCCGACGGGTTCGGGGACCGATCGGGGCTCACCTTGATCGCCGGCAGCGACGTGGGCGGTGCGATGGGAGACTCGCTCGTTCCGTTCAGCGACGGCGACGACGCCGCGGCGTTCCAGGAGGAACACGGCGGCGACAGCTATGATCACGACGAGATCACGCAGGAGCTCGTCATGTCGATGATGTAACGCTCCACCGCCCACGCCGGGAGCGCGATCGAAGCTGTCGGGGACGGGATGGAGCCACCGATCGGAACTAGAACTCGAAACGACTGACTCTTTGCAGAACGTCACCGGTTCAGTACCCACGCCGCGAACCCGAGGGAACCGATCGTCCAGCCGGCGAGACTCGCCAGGCTCGCGATCGGCGAGGCGACCGCCGGCCCAGTCCCCGCCGCGACGACGATCGCACTGTCGAAGACGAGTCCCCGATAGGCGCTGAGCGGGCTAAGCGCGAGCGAGTAGACGAGTTCCGCGTCGCCGATCGCGCCGGCCGACACCCCGAACGCGATCGCCAGGTCGAACCCGACCAGCAGGACGACGAGCGCGACGACCGCCAGCGCGAGCGCGCTTCGCGTCCCGCTGACCGCCGCGGAGATCGCGATCGCGACGGCGAGCACCGCCAGCGCGAACAGCACCGTCAGGACGATGAAGCGAGCAAACAGGATCGGGGAGTCAGCGCCCGAGTGTGACGCGTACATCGACAGCGCGTCGTCCTCGGAGCGAGCCACCGCGGCGGCGACGACCGCCAGCGGGACGACGATGGTGACGAGGAGGCCGATCGCCCGCCCGACGTAGACGCCGAGGACGATCTCGCGGTTCGAGACGGGGTAGGTCTCCAGCACGTCGAGTTCGCCGCGTTGCTCGTCGCCGAGGATGGCGCGATACCCGAATGCGACGGCGACCACTGGAACGAGCAACTCCAGCGGCGTGAGCAGGTCGACCAGGGTCGGGACGTAGCCGGCCCGCACGCTCCCGCCGACCCAGGCGACCCCCAGCAGGACGGCAGCGAACGCGATCCCGAGCACGAGGAACGTCCGGTTCCGACGGATCGTTCGGAGCTCTCGAGCGACGATCGTCGCGAGGAGGTGTTTCGAGTCGGGTGCCGTCGGCCGCGAGCGATCGGTCTCGCTCGCCTCCTCGCGGACGGCCGACTGGGGTTCCGAGGTCCCGAGTTCACCGCTCATGCGCGCTCACCCTGAACCCGGACGGTGTCGAGATCGCCGCCGATGGCGGTCTCGTAGACCGACCACAGCGAGTCGACGTCGAACTCGTCCTGCAGGTCCGCGATCACGCCCTGCCGTACGATCCGTCCGTCGGAGAGTACCAGCACCCGATCGGCGGCCCGTTCGACGAGTTCCAGGTCGTGGGAACTCAACAGGACCGCGATCCCGTCGTCGGCGAGGTCCGCCGCGACGTCGAAGACGTGCATGCTCATCCCCGGGTCCAGCCCGCTGCCGGGTTCATCGAGGACGACCACCGGAGGATCGCCGATCGTCGCCTGCGCGATGCCGAGCAACCGCGTCATACCGCCGGAAAGCGCTTCGACCGGTCGATCGGCTGCGTCCGCGAGGCCGACCCGATCCAGGTGAGTCATCGCAACGGTTTCGTCGGCACCGACGAGCGACGCGTAGAACTGCAGCGTCTCGAGCGTCGTGAACCCGGGACGGAACGCGGGGTGTTGGGGCAAGTAGCCGATCCGTCGTGCTGTCTCGGGTCCGTGGTACGCGATCTCGCCCGCGGTCGGCTCGTGGAGGCCGGCGAGCGATCGAATCAACGTCGTCTTGCCGGAGCCGTTCGGGCCGATCAGCGCGGTCACGGTTCCGCGACGGAGGGTCGCGGAGACGTTCCGCAGGACGGAGACCGCGCCGTAGTCGTGATCGATGTCGATCGCCTCGAGTATCGGTAGTGTGTCAGTCATGGGGTCGTCCGTGTCGTCTCGTAGCATGTCCAGGCGTCGTCGGCCCACTCGGTGCGCTCGAGCAGGTCCGGGTTGTTCGGCTCGCAGGTCGGTGCCTGGTCGACGATACTGCCGGTTCGCATCCCGGGGACCGAGCCCTCGAGTCCGCCGAGGGCCCTGAGCGCGGGTGCCCGGACGAGCGTCGGTGCACCGTCCGTCCGGTGCAAGCGCCCGTCGACGGCATCCGTAGGGGCATACGACAGGTCGGCCCGGTCACCGTCGGCGACGGTGGCACTACCCTGCCAGTAGTTTCCGGTGTCGCCGTCGCTCCAGACCCGGAGCGGCCCTGACCGCACGTCGGCGTGTGCGTCGTTCCCGACGAAGTCGTTCCCGACGACGCGGTTCGTCGGGAGCAGAGAGAAAACCTCCGTCCCCAGGTCGTTGCCGGCGATCACGTTGTCCTCGTAGATCGACGCGGTCGAGCCGACGAGAAGCCCGATGTCGGAGTCCGTGAGGAGGTTCGATGCGATGTAGGTATCGCTCCCGCCAGTAGTGAGAGCGTACCCCGTGTCCCGGACCGTGTTCCCGACGACCGCGTTTCGAACGGGCCCGGTCATGATATAGATCCCGGTGTGCTCCTGGCCACGAAGCTCGTTGTCCGCGATCAGGGCGTCGTTCGTGTGCATCACGTGGACGCCGAGCTTGTTCCCCTCGATCTCGTTCGAGCGAACGACTGCGGTCGGGGACCGATACAGGTAGATGCCGTTCCTGCTGCCCAGGACCGTCGAGTTCTCGACGACGACCGGCGAGTGGTACAACAGCATGCCGGCGAGTCCCTCGGTCGGGTCGTCGGTCCCCGTTACCGTGACGTTCCGGATGACGGCATCCGTGCTGTCGTACGTGATGATCCCGCTCGCCGGGGTGTCGATTCGGACGTCCTCGACCAGGAGGCCCTCGGCGGTATAGGCCCCGATTCCGGCGTCGGTGCCGGCGTAGTACTTCGTGAAGGTCGCGTCCCAGGCCTCGTCGTCCATCTCGACGGGGAGTTCCTCGGCGTCCCTCGTCTTGTTTCCGACGCCCTCGATATCGAGCCCCAGGATCGCCGCCCGATCGGTCGTGACGGTGATGACGGTGCTGTTGCCGTCACCGCGGATCGTCGCGTTCCCCTCGCCGGCGAGCGTGATCGGACGATCGATCTCGATCGTCTCCGCGTAGGTCCCCTCCGGGACGACGACGGTGGTGTTCGCCGGCGCGTCGTCGATCGCCGCCTGGATCGTGTCCGCGTCTTCACCGACGACAACCGATGTCGGCCGTTCCGTGGCTCCCGCAGCCGCTTCGACCCGCTCGTCGGCCAGGTCGCGCCGGTCGTCGACGCGCTCGCGAGCGATGCTCGCGTCGTCGCTCTCGAAGGGGACCTCGAGCAGCGAGTCCCACGCGTGGAGCGTACCGCCGTGGGTCTGGGCGAACGCTGCCGCCTCGTCGCGATCGGCGAACGAGACGACGGTGTCCCCGGCGGGCGTTCGTGCGTCGCTGTCGACGACGTACCACGCCGCTTCGGCCTCGATCCAGCCGGGCGATCGATCCGTGACCGGATACCCCTCGTCGGTCAACTCGATGCCCGTCCCGCCGTAGTCGGTGACGTACACCGCCAGCGAGTGGCCGAACCGCTGTTCGTGGTCCGGCCCGCGCCGATCTTCGACGAACGTTTCGACGCCGTAGTAGCCGACGACGTACTGGTACTGCGAGTAGAACACCTGTGCGCGAGGGAGCGCGACGTCGTCGCCGAGCGCGTACTCGGCCTCGAGCGTGAGGCCGACCGGCACCGTCTCGTCGAACGCGACGGGATCGGGCGTCGTCGACCCGACATCGGCGGCGAACAACCCGACGCTGGCCAGCACGACGACGACGAGAAGTCCCAGAAATATCGTATTACGAGAGCGGACGGGCACGTTCGACGGTTGGTCCCTGCGAGAAATATACCATCTGGTTCTCATCTCGAACGAACATGTGTCTGCGTTCACACATGGGGGAAGGGGCATCGACGACCGCTTCCGCCACACCGTTGGCTCGGAATTGTGCAAACGCTTGCTTGAGGCAGACTGAGAACAGCCAAAACGTGCGGGCCCACCAGATAGCGAGGACGGCCCCTCAACGGACGGCCGACAGAAGCGACGGCGAACCGGTGACGCCGAATCGCACTGTACAGCGGAAGCAGTCCACTGAGGACGGCGAGACCAACCCACGCAACTGTCCCATCGAGTCGGACGAGCACACGACTCGGATCGGGACCCTCCTGCGCCAACGCGAGCAGTCGAGCGGAGACGCCAGCCCACGGCTCGACGACGAGCCGAAGCTTTCAGAAGGCCGATATCATCGTCCCAAGCACGACGGGTGCCACCAGAAACGTCACGAACTCGAGTGCGGTTCACCCGATGGAGGCCACATCCCCCCTCAAGGGGACGGATGGTCTCGTCGACACCCGTACAGTGTCGGTGACGAGGACGTGGTCATTGTACGGTCTCAAATGCAGACGAAGGCAGTCATCGTTCACGACGGGAGAGACGTTCGTCGTACTGGATGTCCGTGACCCGTCCCTGCCACGCGTGCACGTCGCCGTCTGGAAGCTGCCAGACGACCTCCCCCTCCGTCGGCACACGCACGCCGTTCCGCGTCTCGTAGTTCCGCCAGTAGCCGGACCAGGGCGTCTGCTCGTACCCGTCGTCCACGCGCCGATACCGATCTGCGTGGACCCTGGTTACCTCGTCGTCCTCGTTGAACGAGAACGTGAGGGTGGCGGACACGTCCCCGTCTTCGAGGGTCGCGTTCGCCGTACTGTCGTCGATCGACTCCCACTCGACGCCCGCTGTGGGAAGGAGCGCGGTCGGATACCAGACGGCCTCGGCGAGATAGCGCATCAATTCTGCTTCTTCCAACTCGGGACTCGAGTCGGCCCCGTCGAGCGGAATGACGCCGAACAGGGACACGCTCGCAGTGCCCGCCCAGTCACAGAACAGGTCACGGACGCGCAACGAGAGGAGCGGGGCGAGTTTGATTGATGCGTCCCAATAGAACCCCGGCGGATCTACGGTGACGTGCTGTGTCGCAGTGAACGACTTCCACGGTGACGACGCGTCACCCAGGCGCAATTTGCCGGTCTGCTCGAGACGGACCGAGTCGACGTGGGGTTGTCCCTCGCGAAGTGCGCTGGCCAGGTACGCGCGGACGGGGTCGGGTAAGCCTTCTAGGTCGTCTTCGGTGAACATCGCTTCGCGCCCGATGTTCGCAGGCTGATGGAGTTCGTCCACGCGCCGGGCCGTCTCACGCTGCCGCCAGACGGTGCCGACGAGACCGACGACGAGGAGAGCGACGGCTGCACTGAGAAGACGTTTGAGAACACGGACGTGATACATAGCCACAGGTCAACGGCCGGCAGATAAAGAGTATTCTACTGACAGTCGTCGAATCGGTGAGAACGACGCTACGAGTTGTGGGCTACTCTCTCGAGGGTGAATCACCGGCGCACAGTCACCCAACCGACCGCGATCACAGGCTGTGGGACGAGATTCGGCCCGACGACGGTCACCGGCGAATCAGTCCCGACAGTAGTTGTCGATGCAACTGTAGCCGCGATTACGGGGGGGGATAACGCCCGCGGCAAGCTGATTTCCCGGCCGTGAGCCGTTCATGACAGTCTTGGGATGACCGGGTCGCCTACTGCCGCGACGACCGTTACCCACAACGACATCGGAATCGGGTGATCGCCACACCGCTCGCGCTCGTCGGTTCGACGAGGCGACTCGTCGCAACCCACCGTTCTCGTCGAACGGGTTCGCTCTGCGATCGCCGTTCTCCAGTGGAAGCGATGCCCTTTTTCGAGCGTTGTCAAACGCTGTCGTACGTAACTCACCCCCTCCCTTCTCGCGGGTGTTACTGAATTCCGGTTCGTTCCGTTTCTCGACGTCGTACAGCCGACTCGCCGGGACGAACCCGCTATGCATCGGCTTCCCCTCCGTGACGACCGGGTGATGTTTCTGGGCCCGGAACCGCACCAAAACGTCGACGCCAGCTGCGGATCCGTGACTCGGTCATGCGTAGCTATCGCAATCGCCACACCGATGAGCGCGATCGTCGTCACCGAAGACACGGCAGAATCGGCCAGTGACGTGGGTATCACGGTGTTCGTACGTTGTGTTGTCGACCGACGGCCAGGGAGCGACCGTCACG
Source organism: Natrinema ejinorense (assembly GCF_002494345.1). Classification (GTDB taxonomy): domain Archaea; phylum Halobacteriota; class Halobacteria; order Halobacteriales; family Natrialbaceae; genus Natrinema; species Natrinema longum. The sequence continues at coordinate 12,752 of NZ_NXNI01000001.1, read as the reverse complement.
CCGACCACCCCGTTTCGGCTACTAATTTCGCATGACTGCGGCGACCCGGAACCAGTCGCTGGTTCGGTTCCGGTTCAGAGGCTGGAGCGTTCGGAGTAGAGAACAACCGTTTTGACCCGTTTAGATGGACTTCCGTAGCCGAATAGGATTCGGCCACGCTTCGGGTTTGTTGCGGATGGGCCCTGACGGATTCGAACCATCGACCACTCGGTGTCTCACACGATCTCACTCGGTCAGATCGTGTTATGAGCCGAGCGCTCTTACCAGACTGAGCTAAGGGCCCCTGCACTTGGGGGAAACCATGGAATATAGTTAACCCTTACTCTCCGTTGCGCTCGAGTCGACCGACTCGAGCAGTCGCTCCGTGGCTCGGCTAGTCATTCGGGGGGGGTCGTATAGTCGCGCCTGAGCGGTAGTGTCCATCTGATCGCACGACAGCGGTGTGCTCAGTGTGCCACTCGTTGCAGTGGCTACTGGAGTCGACGTTCCGCGACGCAGTGTGCCTGGAAGTCGTCGACGATGGCGTCGGAGTACTGCGACGGCGTGGTCGGGATCACGAGCGAAACCGGGGCAGCGAGTGGGTCGGTTGCAGTCAGACCTCGGGGAACCCACGGGAATCGTCGGACGAGTCGGGTTCGGAGGAGGTGAGTCCGCTCGCTGCCGAGAGGAGTCGCTTGGTCGCGGCACGCTCGGGATCGGTACGGAGTCGCTCTGCTGAGTTCGACTCGACGATGCGGCCATCGCACATCACGGCGATTCGATCGGCGAGGTGGCGGACGACGGCGAGATCGTGGCTGACGAGTACGAACGCACAGTCGAGCCGTGCCTGCAGGTCGAGTAGCAGGTTGCATACCTGCGCGCGAACGGAGACGTCCAGTGCGGCCGTCGGCTCGTCGAGGACGACCACGGACGGCTCGAGCGAGATCGCGCGCGCGAGGGCAACGCGCTGGCACTGGCCGCCGGACAGTTGGTGGGGTCGGCGGTCGGCGTGGCGGTCGTCGAGTCCGACGAGGGAGAGCAATGCGGCAATCCGTTGGCGTCGTCGCTCCCGACTCCAGTCAGCCTCGCGAAGCGGTTCTTCGATCGCCGTCCGGACACGCTGTCGGGGATCGAGACTCGAGCGTGGGTGCTGGAAGAGTCGACCGACGGCGGCGAGGTGCTCCTGTGACCGATCGTCGACTGTCCCGATGGGGTCGCCATCGAACTTGATCGTCCCGGCCGTCGGGGACTCGAGGCCGGTGATCAGATCGATGACGGTCGACTTCCCCGCACCGCTTTCGCCGACGAGGCCGAGGGTTTCGCCGCGACGGACGGTGAGCGAAACGTCGTCGACGGCCTGGACGTATCGTTCGTGGCCACGCAGGCGCGAGAGCCACGAGTCGTCGGCCGGATACCGCTTGGAGACGTCCCGAAGTTCGAGGAGTGGCCCCTCGTGATCGGTCGTCTCGTTGCCGAAGGTCGACGGCGAACTCGACGCGGAGGAGCGCGGATTCGGTGGCTGAGAGCGGTCCCCAGCGGCAGTGGCTGCCCTCCCAGCGGACGGTTCGGTCGGCCGAGAGCGGTCTCGGCCGGCGTCAGCAGCCGAGGGCGACCCAGTGAGTGGCCCTCCAGTTGCGGCCTCGATCGCCGTGCGTTCGCGACAGTGGACCCGACCGTCGGTCTCGATATCGACCGTCGGAAGGGCCGTCGTTTGGCAGGTATCGGTCGCATGAGGACAGCGGGGCGCGAACGGGCACCCGGCCGACTCGACAGTCGGGTCCGGTACCGTCCCGTCGATGGTCGGAAGCCGCTCACCTGGGGGCGTTCCGTCTATCCTACAGGAGAGCAGTAACCGCGTGTACGGGTGGCGTGGAGCCGTGAGCACGCGGTCTGCGGGGCCGGCTTCCATCGCCGTGCCGGCGTACGCAACCACGACCCGGTCACAGTACTCGCCGACGAGTTGCAGGTCGTGACTGACGAGCAGCGTCGCCAGGTCCCGCTGGGAAACGAGTTCCGCGAGCAACTCGAGAACGGCCGTCCGCGTCGTTGCGTCCAGTGCCGTCGTCGGTTCGTCGGCGAGCAACAGGTCGGGATCGGACGCGAGCGCGACGGCGATGGAGACGCGCTGGGCCTCACCGCCGCTCAACTCGTGTGGATAGCGCTCGAGGTAGTCGGGATCGTCGAGGTCCACTTGGTCGAGGAGTTCGAGCGCGCGTTCGCGACGGGAACGACCAGCCCCACCCCAGTCGCGTGGATCGAGCCCCAGCGCCCCTCGGAGCGAGCGGTCCTCGGGACGGTCGGCGAGCCGCAACGCCTCCTCGAGGTGGAATCGGACGCTCCGCGTTGGCGTCAACGTCGCCGAGGGATCCTGAAAGACCGTCGAGAGCCTGGTCGCGCGGATGCGGCGGCGACGCTCGGCCGGGAGCGCGCGCAGATCGGTGCCGTCGAACGTGACGGACCCGTCGACGCGTGCCGCGTCGCCGTGGAGGCCGGCGATCGCGCGCACGGCCGCTGATTTGCCACAGCCGCTCTCGCCAACGAGCCCGACGATCTCGCCGGGCGCGACCGACAGTGAGAGCCCGTCGACGGCACGGACCGTCTCGGTATCGGTATCGAACCGCACGCGCAGGTCCGAGACATCGAGCAGCGGCTCACTCATGGCGGTTCACTTCCGTTCGAACGTCCCGGGAGTCGGTCCGATCGGCTGGATCGAGCGCGTCCCGCAGGCCATCACCCAACAGGTTCGTGCCAAGCACTGCGAGGACGATCGCCAGTCCGGGCGCGTTGACCAGCCACGACGCCTCCCGCAAGTGGTGGCGACCGGTCGAGAGCATGGTCCCCCACTCGGGCGTTGGCGGCTGTGCTCCGAGCCCGAGGAAAGACAGGCCGGCAGCCGAGAGGATGACGCCGCCGAGATCGAGCGTCGCCAACACCACGACCGGACCGGCGACGTTCGGCAGGACGTGGCGGCGGAGCACGCGCCGACGTGGCGCACCGGTCAGCCGCGAGGCCGCGACGAACGGTCGCTCCCGTAACTCGAGGACGCTCGAACGGACGATGCGGGCGTAGCGCGTCCAGCCGACGGTGGCGAGCGCGAGCGCGAGGTTCGTGAGACTCGGCCCGAGCACGCCGGCGACGACGAGCGCGAGGACGATGCCGGGGAAAGCGAGCAGGATATCGACCAGCCGCATCAACGCCTCGTCGATCCGGCCACCACAGTAGCCCGCGACGAGACCGACGGTGACGCCGATCGAGAGCCTGACCGCCGTAACGAGGAGGGCGATACCGAGCGTGACGCGGGCACCATAGAGGAGCCTGGTGGCGACGTCGCGGCCGAGCTGATCGGTGCCGAGGGGATGGGCAAGCGACGGCCCCTGCAGCCGAGCGGCGAGTTGCTGTGCGTTCGGATCGGACGGAACGAGAACCGGCCCGACGATCGCGAGGAGGGCGAGCGTGCCGACGACGACCGCGCCGACGACCGCCGACGGGTTCCGCCGGAGCGCACGAACTGTCGGACGATCGAGCCACGCCGAGACGCTCGAGCGGTGGGTCTCGAGTGCGCTCACGTGCGATCACCCTGCAACGAGACGCGGGGATCGAGACGGCGGTACGCGAGATCGGTCAACAGGTTGACGATGACGAAGGTGACGCCGACCACGAGCGTGGCCCCCTGAACGATCGGATAGTCGCGAGCGAAGACGGCATCGACCACTAGCGTGCCGAGACCGGGTCGCTGGAACACCACTTCGACGACGACGGCACCGCCCAAGACGGAGCCCAACTGGAGTCCGACCATCGTCACGACTGGCAAGAGGGCGGTCCGAAGCGCGTGGGCGACCACGACACCGCGTTCGGCAAGTCCCCGGCTGCGAGCCGCGTCGACGTACGGCTCCGCGAGTGTCTCGAGCAGTGACGAGCGGACGAGTCGTGTGAGGAGCGCGGCCATCCCGCTCCCGAGCGTCAGCGCCGGCAACACGAGATGGGCGAGCGTCCCGGCCCCGTAAACGGGGACGAACTCGAGTCGGAGCGCGACGCCGATAATGAGGAGGTAGCCGAGCCAGAAATTCGGCATCGAGACGCCGACCAGGGCGGCGATCTGGCCGAGATAATCGATCCAGGTCCCTCGATAGACGGCACTGAGGGTGCCGACCGGGACCGCAATGACGACGGCGACGAGAATCGACACGCCGGCGAGTTCGGCCGTGTTCGGGAGGTGCTCGACCAGCAACTCGAGGACAGTACCGTCGCCGTAGTACGATCGACCGAGATCACCGCGCACGACGTTCCCGAGCCAGTCGATGTACTGGAGCGGGATCGGTTCGTCCAGTCCCTGTTCGGCACGAAACTCCGCGACCGACTGTTCGGAGGGCTGACGGCCGTGTCGTTCGGCGAGTATCGTCCGTGCCGGGTCGCCAGGGGTCAGATGGGTTAATCCGAACGTGAGGACCGTAACGCCGAGTAAGACGACGACGGAACTCGCGATTCGCCGTAGCAGGTAGCTCATGGTGTGTGTGGATCGCTGATGGTGCGACGGCACTCGGGCTCGGTTGCCGTCGCGGTGGTGGTGTCGAAACCCAGTCGTTCCATCGTTACTGCCTCCGTTCGCTCTCGGTGAAGTCGATCAGTTTGTCGATCGGGTGGAGTTCCGGTGCGACGATGTCGGTCTCGTGGGCAAGCACGTACTCGCGATAGTACAGCGGGAGCACGACTGCGTCGTCGACGATGCGTCGCTGGACTGCACCGTAGGCCTCGCGTTTCGCTTCGGACGAGTCCGCCTGGTAGCCGTCCTCGATGAGCCGATCGACCTCCGGACCGGGGTTCATTACGCCGGTTCCCTCTCGTTCGTACAGATCGCGGTTGTCACTGCCCAGCGAGTGGAACATCGCCCGGATGAGGTAGTCCGACGCGGCGCTGTTCGACCCAAACGAGACGATCGTGACGTGGGCCTCGCCGCCGACGAACCGCTCCCTGAACGCCGCCGATTCGGCGCTGGTAATCTCGCTGTCGACGCCGATCTCGTCGAACACGTGCTGGAGCCGCTCGGCGACGGTCCGATCGTCCGGCTCGTCGCCATCGATCAAGAGTTCGAGCGTCTCGCCGGTGTACGCCGAGTCCGCGACGAGCTCGCGGGCCCGGTCACGGTCGGGCCCATGTGTCGGAAGGTCGTCGTGGACGGCCCACGGGATCTCCGGCGAGATGGGGCCGCGGGCGGGATCTCCGATCCCCTCGAGGACAGTGTCGACGAGCCGTTCCTGGTCGATGGCGTGGGCGAGCCCCCGCCGGAACGTCCTGTCGTCGGTCGGTTCCGCGTAGATGTTTACTGCCCCGAAGCAGGCGTGGGGTGCTCGCTGGGTCGACACGGTCGTCCCTGCTGCCGTCTCGAGTTGGGAAACGGCGCTGCGTGGCGGGTCGAGAGCGATATCGGCAGCCGCTCCCTCGAGCGCCTTGGTGCGGGTGGTCGCATCGCTGACGACCTCGAACCGGAGTCGATCGACGGTTGGGGTGGTGCGCCAGTGGTCGTCGTAGGGGACGAGCGTCACGTCGTCGCCGTCGCGGTCCGCGAGGCGAAACGGTCCCGTCCCGATCGCGGCGCTCTCGTCCTCGTCCGTGTCGGGATGGACGATCCCGAAGTAGCTGTGTGAGATCGATCCCGGAAACGTCGGAAACGGTTCGGTCGTCTCGAACGCGACGGCATGGTCGGCGAGTGCCCGCACACCGTCGGGTTCGACGTTGATCCAGCCAGTCGCTTCGTGGTGGTCGATCAGCGCTTCGAACGACGAGACGACGGTCTCGGCCGTCAACTCCGCACCGTTGTGAAACGTCACGTCCTCGCGGAGGTCGAACCGCCACGTGTACTCGTCCGTCCGTTTCCAGTCGGTCGCGAGCAGCGGTTCCGGTTTCATCTCGGCGCTCGCTCGGACGAGCGGCTCGAACACCTCGGTGTAGTATGGGATGACGCCGCCGTAGACGCCCCAGTTACCGTCCTGTGACGTCTCAGGGCGAGCAACCGTCACTTCGGCACCGTCGGACGAACCGCCGAGACAACCCGCAATCGAACCGATACCGACGCCGATGCTCCCGAGAACGCGCCGTCTCGAATGACTCTCAGGCATACTATCACCGCTCTCGACACGCGGCTGCCGGTGATTCCCCGTCCGATCCGTCTCCTGCCTCGTTCCCGATCGTCTCGCAACGAACGGGTCCGTCTACGTGATTCGTGTGTTTCACAAGTGAGATTGTACAAGTGAAACTTTATTTTAGTAACGGTTCGAATCGATCGGAGCTGTCGCTTGGCATCGATCGAAGGCGACACTCACGAGCGACCGGAACGATCCAGAAACAAAAGATCGGGCAGGAGAATCGCTCAGTCCCCGGTTCCGTACTCGTCCAGTGACCGATCGGTTCCGTTCGAACGGTGACGCGTCGCCAGTCCGGCGAGATGTGGGGTCTCGGGGACGATCAGTTCCGTGCAGGCGGTCTCACAGGCGCTTTTGCTTCCGGGGAGACAGAAGACCGGCGTATCGACGGCGATTCCCGCCGTCGCGCGCGAGGCCATCGCCCGCGTGCCGACCTCCTCCCACGAGAGCGATCGGAACAGCTCGCCGAACCCGGGCAACTCGCGCTCGAACAGTGCGGACGTCGCCTCCGGTGAGACGTCGTCGGCGGTGACGCCGGTACCGCCGGTGGTACAGACGACGTCGATATCCCGGCGCGCGACCAGCCCCCGGACCGCGGTCCGGATCGACGAGTAGTCGTCCCGGACCAGCAGTCGTTCCTGGACCTCGTGGCCCTCGGCTTCGAAACACGCCTGAATGGTATCCCCACCGGGGTCGTCGGGATCGTCCTCGCCCGCCCGCGAACTCGAGACGGTGACGATGCCGACGGAGAGTGGGTCGATGATGTCGTGGCCGTGGTCGTCGGTACTTCGTCGGTCGTCGCTATCACTGGACATGTACGCACGTCACTGCCGGAAGACGATTAATCCCTCCCCCGAACGGCAGCAGATCGGCTGCCGGACAGTCCGAACGACCGACAGTCCCGTTATCGCAACGGGTGTCGACGATCCAGAAAGCGCTTCTACGGCCGTGCGGCCGACGACGGGCGGCTTTGCCGTGGGATCCGGTATCGAGAATCAATCGAGGACGGCTCTCCCGTGACCGTGAATTTCGAAGAAGCGCCGAAGCCAGGACTCGAACCTGGGACAACCTCGTTAACAGCGAGGTGCTCTACCATCTGAGCTACTTCGGCTCATCCTGTGATAGCCGGGTGCATTTGATAGGGCTTTCGTTTTGCCTGCATCGGGTTCGACACCCTTTCACGCACTGCTCGAGTACCCCTACCCGATGAGCGAGGAGGACGCCGACGGCAACGAACCCGCCAAGAGAGACGGGAATCGAGACGTCGAACACGTCGTCGCCGAGGTTCGGGCGCGGGTCACGCCCGACGAGGACGAACGGAGACGCCTCCGCGAGGTCGCCGACCGGCTCATGGATCGGGCCGAAACCGCGGCGACGGCGCTGTGTTCCGACGCCGACGTGTTGCAGGTCGGCTCGACCGCACGCGACACCTGGATCAGCGGCGATCGCGACATCGACATCTTCGTCCGATTCCCGCCGGAACTCGATCGCGAAACGCTCGAGGAGTACGGCCTCGAGGTCGGCCACGCGACCCTCCCGGAGGGGCACGAGGAGTACGCCGAACATCCGTACGTCAAGGGAACGGTCGAGGGATTCGACATCGACGTCGTCCCCTGTTTCCGACTCGCGTCGGCCACCGAGATCCGATCGGCCGTCGACCGGACGCCGTTCCACACCCGGTACCTGCAACAGCGACTCGACGACGACCTCGCGGGCGACGTCCGCGTTGCCAAGCAGTTCCTCACCGGAATCGGCGTCTACGGCAGCGATCTCCGAACGCGTGGCTTCAGCGGCTATCTGACCGAACTGCTCGTCTGCGAGTACGGCGGCGTTCGAGCGCTACTCGAGGCCGCGGCCGACTGGCAGCCGCCGGTCGAACTCGATCCCGAGGCCCACGGCAACACGACGTTCGACGATCCGCTCGTGGTCATCGATCCGACTGATCCCGAGCGCAACGTCGCGGCCGTCTGCTCGCCGGAGAACGTCGCCCGGTTCCAACACTACGCCCGCGAGTTCCTCGAAACGCCCCGGTTCGATCTCTTCGAACCCGACGAGCCTGCCCCCCTGTCCGAATCCGAACTGCTCGCACACCTCGCGCGCCGGGGCACCACCGCCGTTGCGATCCGGTTCGACGCGCCCGACCTCGTCGAGGATCAGCTCTACCCGCAGCTACAGAAATCGGTGACGGGAATCACGCAGGGGCTGGACGATCGCGGGTTCGACGTCTTCCGAGCGACGGCGATCGCGGACGAGACCGCCGTCGTCTTCGCCGAACTCGCGGTCAGCGAGCGCCCCGCGGTCGAACGCCACGCGGGGCCACCGGTTCACGTTCGTGACCACGCCGAGGGGTTCTACGACACCTACGCCGACGATGCCGAGGCCTACGGTCCCTTCATCGAGGACGGCCGATACGTAACCGAGCGCGAGCGGGCGTTCACCACCGCTCGCGCGTTTCTCGAGAGCGATCGCCTGTTCGACGTGGGGCTCGGCGCACACGTCGAGACCGCACTCGAGGACGGCTACGAAGTACTGCTCGACGACGAGGTCACTCCCCTCTTAGAAACGTTCGGAACGGAGCTCGCGGCCTACTTCGACCCGCGTCCCTGAACTGGCCGGCCACGCGGTCCGAGTCGACCGGTTCTACCCGTCCATACGGTCTGCTGGACGTCAGTGACGGTGTAACCGCAAGACAGTGTTACGCCGATAAATCGGTACAGCAGACCGTATCAGTCGCCCAGATCCGACTCGAGATCGTGGGCCTCAAGGACGTCTTCGAGGACGGATTCCGTGTTGTCGCCGAGTTCGTCGCCGGGTTCGATCGGCTCGCGACCGTCGAACGTTTCGTGGACAATGGCCACGCTGTCGGCGAGTACGTCCAGCCCGTAGCCGCCCTCGAGAACGAACGCGAGCGCGGCGTCGGTGTCGTCGGCGAGGGACCGGACGCGGTCGCTCATGAGGGCGTAGGCCTCCGTCGAGAGGCGAATCCGGGAGATCGGATCGTGGCGGTGGGCGTCGAAGCCGGCGCTGATCAACAGCAGGTCGGGATCGAAGTCGGTCAGTGCGGCAGTGATCGGTCCCTCGAGGGCGGCCAGGTATTCGGCGTCGTCGGTCCCTGCCGGCATCGGGACGTTCATCGTCGTCCCCTCACCGTCGCCGTCCCCGATTTCGTCGATCGCCCCGGTGCCGGGATAGAGCTCCTTTTCGTGGAGCGAGACGAAGAAGACGTCGCCCCGATCGTAGAAGATGTCCTGCGTCCCGTTGCCGTGGTGGACATCCCAGTCGATGATCGCAACACTGTCGACGTCGTACTCGTCGTGATCGAGCGCGTGCTGGGCGGCGACGGCGACGTTGTTGACGAAACAAAACCCCATGGCGTTGTCGTACACCGCGTGATGGCCCGGCGGGCGGCCGATCGAGAACGGCGTCTCTCGTCCCGTTGCCCCCCCGAGGGCCTGTTCGGCGGCCCAGCAGGCGAGCCCGGCGCTTTGACGGGCCGCGTCCCACGTTTCTTCGACGGCGGTGGTGTCGGGATCCCAGCTTCCACCGCCATCGTCACAGAACTCCCGGACGGACTCGAGGTACGCCCGCTCGTGGACGGCCGCCATCGTGTCGAGTTCGCAGGAGTCGGATTCGACGTATTCGACGCCGTGTTTTTTCTTCAGCCGTTCCCGAATCGCCCGTAGCCGGTCCGGCGACTCGGGATGGCGCGAACCGGGATCGTGTGCGAGACAGAGCTCGCTGTAGCCGAACTGCATTTGCTCACTCGAACAACGAGAAGTACGTCTCGATGTCGTCGTCGGTGATCGTCCGCCGATCGGCGTGGTGTGCGAGGATCGCGGCGGCTCGGGCGACGTTGTCCGCGTAGTCCTCGAGGATATCGGCTAGCGCGATGCGTGCGTCCATCGAGACGCGATATCGGTCGTCGATCTCCAACCTGGCGATGCGGTCGACCGGTGCAACCGGGAGCTCGAGATCGTCCTTGTCGACGACCCGATCGACGCCGAAATCGCCGGCCATCAACGTCTTGCGTCCGTCCGTCGTCGCCGTTTCGGCGGCGTCGATCGCGAGTTCGCTCCCGTGTTCCTGAATCCGTGTAGCGAGTTCCTTCGACGCGTCGGCACTCACCCGAAGATCGCCCGCGTTCCGCCGGATGATCGTATCCACCGGGGCGAACGGGAGTTCGACGTTCATATCATGATAGGCGAAGCTAACTCCCTTAACGCTTTTCCTAGACTGCGATGAGGTTGCTCGCGGCGTCAAAACACGTCGTTTGCCTCGAGACGGCCATCGTGGACGATCCCTCGGGCGGTTACCTCCTCGCCGAGACCGACGTCGACGTCGGTCTCGACGCTCATCGTCGTTTCGCCGTCGTCGAGGACGACCGGATCTCCCGCCTGGACGACGACGCCGGTGAACTCGAGTTCGTCGCCGTCGGCTGGGTCGTCCCCACCGGTCTCACCGCTGGGGGTGTTGCCGGTCTCGGCCGTGGGTTCGCTCGTTTCGCTGGCCGATTCCGTCGAGTCGGTCGAACCCGGACCGTCCGCTGTCATCCCCCCGTCGGACTCGTCATCGTCGCCGGCAAACGCCGACAGCCCCGCGTTTTGGTCGCTCGAGCCGTCCGCATCCGCCTGGCTGCGCCCGGAGCCGGCGGACTCGGATTCCAGCACCGTGATCGTCGACTGCCACCCCGCGGAGGCCTCGAGGTCGTCCTGCCAGCCGTCCTGGATTTCGACGTCGCCGAGCGCCACCTCGTCGCCCGGCCCCACGCCGATGTCGGCTTTCTCGCCCCAGAGGGCCACGCGGATGTCGTCGGTCGCGTCCTGGACGCGGATGTTGCGGACCTGTCCCTCCGAGCCGTCGTCCCGGTCGAAGGTGCGCTTGGGATCCGCCGAGCGGACGACGCCCGCGATGTCGACGACCTGATCGATCTCGAGGTCTTCGATGGGGGTGCTCTCGGGGACGTACTCGACGTCCTCGTCGACTTCCTCGACCGCACCGCGATTGCCGACGTGGAGTTCGAGGCTGCCGTCGCGATCCTTGACGTAGCCGTCGATCACCTCGACGGTCGTGCCCGCCTCGAGTTCCGTGGCCAGATCGGCCTGCTCGTCCCAGAGCGTGACCCGGATGCGGCCGGTCGAATCGCCGAGCACGAGGTTCGAAACCTTCCCTTCGGAGCCGTCGTCGCGGTCGAAGGTGCGGACGCTGTCGGTGTCGAGAAGCAGGCCCACGAGATTGACGTTCGAGAGGCCAAGCGAGAGGTCCTCGACGGTGTACGTATCCGAAACCTGTACCTCGATCTCGGTGTCGGGATCGGGTTCGACGTTGTCGACGCTGATCTCGACGCCACTGAATCCCTCCTTGGGTCGGCCCTTGATCCGCAGTACCTGCCCCACCTCGAGTTCCTCGATGGCGGCCTCGGCGTGGTCGTCCCAGAAGGCCGCCCGCACCGACCCGGTCTCGTCTGCCACTTCGACGTTGACGACCTGTCCGTCCTCGTCCTCGCCGTCACGTTCGAAGGTCCGTTTCTCGCCGATCGAGATCACTTTGGCGACGAACTTGGCCGCTTCCATGCCGGGCTCGATGTCGGCGATACCGCCGACCTCGCTTTCGCCGACTTCGTGAGCGACGAGCATCGCCGCCGTCTCCTCGTCCGCGAGTCCACCCATCTGCTCGACTTTCGCCTCGACGGCCTCGCGAAACTCCTCGAGAGAAACGTCGGCCTCGAGGTCCTCATATACGCCCTCGATGTCGCTCATTCTAGGCTCGTGCATGGGTAGCCCGCGCATAAGCGTTATCCATTCGGTGTCCTGTTGCTGTGGCGCGTTCGGGGGATACGGCGACTCTATACGCCGTATTTCGGGGTCTCGATCCTGCAAAGACGCTTCGCCGTGACCGTGCGTCGCCGAGACGCCAGTGGGAGAGCATACACGATGCTGGCCGCGCCACGACGGATAAACGTCAGTGTGGTCCGATCGGTACGAGGGGGCTCGGTAGTCCCGACTACTCGTCGGGATACTTGGGCTCCCGTTTCTCCGCGCGCTGGAGTGCCGTCTCCACCACGTCGCGAACGTCGCCGTGGAAGACGTCGCCGTGGCCCGCGTACATGTGCTCGACGCCGGCAGCCCCGCTTCGTTCGCCGGGCATGCGCTCGAGGAGGTCCCGAATGCTCTCGATGAGTCGCTCGCGGGACTGGCCGGCCATGTCCGTGCGACCGAAGCTGCCGTAGTCGAAGGCCCCGTCGTCGTGGACGACGACGTCGCCGGAGAACAGCGACGAGTCGGAGACGAGCGAGACGTGATCGTCGGCGTGACCCGGGGTGTAGACGACCTCGAACTCCTCGTCGCCGACCGTGACGGTGTCGCCGTCGTCGATCGCCTGGGTCCGCGTCGGATGGTCGGCGTAGGCGTAGACGGCGGGATCGAACGCCTCGACGACGGCTTCGAGTTGGGCGACGTGGTCGCCGTGTTGGTGGGTCATGACGACGGCCTCGAGCTCGTCGGTGTGCTCGCTGATTTCGTCGACGACGCCCTCGACCGCGCCGGCGTCGACCAGCGTCGCCGTTCCGTCCTCGCCGACGGCCAGATAGGCGTTGCAAGTGAACGTCTCCGCGTCCTCGGTGACGTGGTGGACTTCCAT